>NZ_LMLA01000007.1 GCF_001421765.1 Sphingomonas sp. Leaf32
GTGGCTATAGCGTTTGTGAACCACCCGATCCCATCCCGAACTCGGCCGTGAAACCAACCTGCGCCAATGGTACTATTGCTCAAGCAATGGAAGAGTAGGTCGTCGCCAGGCATTGAAGCCGGTGCACATAACCATTCACAATTCTTGCACGCGCTTCCCGCCGAACCACACGACGACACGCTATCCAAGCGTGCCGCCGAGCGGATCAGCTCAGGTGACGCGGGGTGGAGCAGCCCGGTAGCTCGTCAGGCTCATAACCTGAAGGTCACAGGTTCAAATCCTGTCCCCGCAACCAACCCTTTCACTAACGCCCCAGGCCCCGTCTCCAAAGAGATGGGGCTAGGGGCGTTGGGNTAACCTGAAGGTCACAGGTTCAAATCCTGTCCCCGCAACCAACCCTTTCACTAACGCCCCAGGCCCCGTCTCCAAAGAGATGGGGCTAGGGGCGTTGGGCGTTCGGCGCACACGCGTTTTCCGCAAACGCCGGCATCCGGTACAAGGTATCCATTCGCGAAAGGCCGCGGGGCAGGTCAGCTTTCGCCCAAGAAGCCCGACCGCCTGTGGTCAAGTAGCTCGTCGAGGTAGTCGAAACCGTATCGCGTGAGGCGTTGATGGCCTCGACGTCGTCGTCGAGACTGGTGATGACGCTGAGGCGACCGTCTTCGGGCGCCATGTCCTCGGCGAGTTCCTCAATTACGGCGAGGTGCTTTGCGGCGTAGCGCGCGGTGAACGCCATCGAGGAGGCGGCCATCAGGCGGCTTTCGTGACCTGGATTCGAGGCACCCAGTTCCACGGTAGCAGCTCGTCGAGCCGGGTCGCCGGATATTAGGCAATGCGGGCGAGGACGTCGGCTAGCCAAACCTGCGAGTCGACGTTGTCGAGGCGGGCGGTTTGGATGAGGGTGTAGAGGATGGCGGCACGCTGGCCGCCCCGTTCCGAACCGCAGAGTTGCAGCAGGAAGTCGGTGTGGAAATTTAGGTACGGCGGAATTCCCGTCGGTAATTCCCTGTAGCCCCAAGTCCTCCTGAAAGCGCACCACGTCGCGGATTGCGGCGTCCTCCGCCGTGCCCAGCGCCGCTGCGTCGATCGTGCCCGCGCAATACGCCGCGCGCGCCTCGATCAGCGCCTTAGGCCGCAGAACGCTACCGACATGATCGGCGCGAAAGGGTGGGGCGGGCATCTTCCCTCTCCCGTAATCCCGTAGTTATCCACAGGGCTCGTCCTGACTTATCCACAGCCGAACCGGGTTATCCACAGCCCCGGAAGGAACGGCGAAGCAATCGGCAATGGCAGTTGTCGCGGTCCGTCATAGCAGTATATGTTACCCAACATAACAAAAAAACGGAGAGGGTGCATAGTGGCCCAAGACCCACGCAGTGCGATCGATCAGGGAGCGATGTCGCGATTCCAATGGGGAATCGTCGCGACCATGGTCGGGTTGAACGCGCTGGACGGATTCGACGTGCTGTCGATCAGCTTCGCATCGCCCGGCATCGCCGCCGATTGGGGCATCGATCGCGCCGCGTTGGGCATCATATTGTCGATGGAGCTGGTCGGCATGGCGATCGGATCGCTGTTCCTGGGCGGCGTCGCCGACCGCTTGGGGCGGCGGACGACGATCCTCGGCTGTCTGGGCGTGATGACCATCGGCATGTTGGGCGCGGCGAGCGCGGCGGGGATCGTTACCCTGTCGGTCTGGCGCGTCGCCACCGGCCTGGGTATCGGTGGGATGCTGGCATCGACCAATGCCGCCGTGGCCGAAGCCGCCAATGCGAAACATCGCGCGCTGGCCGTCGTGCTGATGGCGGCAGGCTATCCAATCGGGACGATCGTCGGCGGATCGGTGTCCGCCATACTGTTGGCCCAATATGACTGGCGCGCGGTGTTCGTGTTCGGTGCGATCTGCAGCGCGCTGTTCGTGCCGCTGGTGCTGTGGCGCGCGCCCGAATCGGTCGCGTTCCTGATGCATCGCCGTCCGCCCGACGCGCTGGCGCGGATCAACGCTACGCTGAAGCGCATGGGCCATGCCCCGGTCGCGGCGCTGCCGGAGCCGGAGCTGCGCACCGCCGCCGCCAAGGCCCCGATCGTCGCGCTGTTTTCCCCCGCGCTGCTGCGCACCACCATCCTGCTGACGCTCGCCTATCTGGCGCACATCATGACCTTCTATTTCATCCTGAAATGGATTCCGAAGATCGTGGTCGACATGGGCTTTCCCGCGCCGCAGGCGGCAGGCGTGCTGGTGTGGGCCAGCATCGGCGGGGCGACCGGATCGCTGATCCTCGGCCTGTTGACCGGGCGGCTGCGACTGCTGGGGCTGACCATCGGTGCGATGCTGTTGTCGACCGCGCTCGTCATCGTGTTCGGACGCGCGCAGAGCGATCTGACGGGCCTGTCGGTCGTTGCCGCCGCCGCCGGCTTTGCCACCAATGCCGGCGTGGTCGGGCTGTACGCACTGGTCGCCGAGCGGTTTCCGACCGGTGCGCGCGCCACCGCGACCGGGTTCGTCATCGGGGTCGGGCGCGGCGGGTCGGCACTGGCGCCGATGGTCGCGGGTTTCCTGTTCGCCGCCGGATATGGATTGCAGGCGGTCGCAGTGCTGATGGGCGTCGGGTCGCTGATCGCGGCGGTCGCGCTGTTCTTTCTGCGGGGTAAGCCGGCGGTGGTTTTGCAAGAGGCGGGAGGCGGAGCAGGCGCGGCGTGACGTCCTGACAATGGGTCACGCGAATTGCCCGATTGACGCGCCCGCTAAAGCGATTTAAGCTATAAAACATAACAAATAAGGAGAGGCCGCTATGGCGTCCGCAACAACATTCGACCGGATGAACCCCGTGACCGGCGCGGTCGCGACGACGGCCGAGGCGTTCGGCCCGGACGAGGCGAATGCGGCGGTCGAGGCGGCGGCGGCGGCGTTTCCGGTATGGTCTGCGCTGGGTCCGAACGCACGACGCGCGGCGCTGACCAAGGCGGCGGATGCGCTGGCGGCCAAGGGCGACCAGTTCGTCGCGGCGATGATGGGCGAGATCGGCGCGACCGAGGGCTGGGCGCGGTTCAACCTGATGCTGGCGGTGTCGATGGTGCGCGAGGCTGCCGCGCTGACGACGCAGATCGCGGGCGAAGTGATCCCGTCGGACAAGCCGGGCTGTATCGCGATGGCGCTGCGCGAACCGGTCGGGGTGATGCTGGGCATCGCGCCGTGGAACGCGCCGATCATCCTGGGCGTGCGCGCGGTCGCGGTGCCGCTGGCGTGCGGCAATACCGTGGTGCTGAAGGCGAGCGAGCAATGCCCACGCACCCACAGCCTGATCGCCGAAGCCTTTGCCGAGGCGCTGCCCACCGGCGCCGTCTCGATCGTCACCAATGCGCCCGAGGATGCGGGTGCGGTCGTCGGCGCGCTGATCGACCATCCGCAGGTCCGCCGCATCAACTTCACCGGATCGACCCATGTCGGGCGGATCATCGCGAAACGCGCGGCGGAGCATCTGAAGCCCGTGCTGCTGGAACTGGGCGGCAAGGCGCCGCTGATCGTGCTGGACGATGCCGACCTCGACGAAGCGGTGAAGGCGGCGGCGTTCGGCGCGTTCATGAACCAGGGGCAGATCTGCATGTCGACCGAGCGGATCATCGTCGTCGATGCGGTCGCCGACGCCTTTGTCGAGAAGTTCGCGGCCAAGGTCCGCACCATGGCGGTCGGCGACCCCCGCGAAGGCAATACGCCGTTGGGCGCGGTGGTCGATCGCAAGACGGTCGATCATGTCCGGTCGCTGATCGACGATGCGGTCGCGGCGGGCGCGGTGCAGGTGAATGGCGGCGCGGCGGACGGCGTGCTGATGCCGGCGCATGTCATCGATCACGTGACCCCGGCGATGAAGCTGTTCCGCGACGAGAGTTTCGGCCCCGTCGTCGGCGTCGTCCGCGCGCGCGACGAGGGTCATGCGATCGACCTGGCCAACGACACCGCCTACGGCCTGTCGGCATCGGTCTTCACCCGCGATACCGCGCGCGGCCTGCGCATCGCCCGGCGCATCCAGTCGGGCATCTGCCACGTCAACGGCCCGACCGTGCATGACGAGGCGCAGATGCCGTTCGGCGGGGTGAAGGCATCGGGGTACGGCCGGTTCGGCGGCAAGGCGGGGATCGACGCCTTCACCGAACTGCGCTGGATCACGATCGAGACGCAGCCGGGCCATTATCCCATCTGACGGTGCGGGCGCACCACGCCGGCCCGCTTTTCCCAACGACATTCTCGCCGACGACCCCGATCGCTGGCGCCAGCAAGAGGTTTGCACCATGACCGAAACGAGCAGCAACGGCGTCGTCGCCTATGATGTCGAGGGGGGCATCGCGTGGGTGCGGTTCAACCGTCCCGAAAAGCGCAACGCGATGAGCCCGACGCTCAACCGCGACATGATGGAGGTGCTCGACGCGCTGGAGTATCGCGACGATGCCGGCGTGCTGGTGCTGTCGGGCGAGGGGCCGGCATGGACCGCAGGCATGGATTTGAAGGAATATTTCCGGGAAACGGAATCGCAGGGCCTTGCCGGTACGCGCAAGGCGCAGCGCGAAAGCTATGGCTGGTGGCGGCGGCTGCGCTGGTACCAGAAGCCGACGATCGCAATGGTCAATGGCTGGTGCTTCGGCGGCGGATACGGCCCGTTGTTCGCCTGCGACCTGGCCTTTGCCGCCGAGGAAGCGAAGTTCGGCCTGTCGGAGATCAACTGGGGCATCCTGCCGGGCGGTGGCGCGACCAAGGTGGCGCAGGAACTGATGCCGTTCCGCAAAGCGATGTACCACGCGATGATGGGCGAGAATATCGACGGCAGGACCGCGGTCGAATGGGGTCTGGTCAACGAGGCGCTGCCGCTGGCGCAGCTCAAGGATCGAGTCACCGAGGTCGCGAAGGTGCTGCTGGCCAAGAACCCCGTCGCGCTGAAGGCGACCAAGGACGCGATGAAGCGCGTCGGCGTGATGAGCTATGACGATGCCGAGGACTATCTGGTTCGCGCGCAGGAAGCGGCCAATTCCTACGACAATGACGGCCGCAAGGAAGGCATCCGGCAGTTCATCGACGAGAAGAGCTACAAGCCGGGGCTGGGGGCTTACGACAAGGACCGGGCCAAGGTTTGACCTTCTAAATCCTCCCCGGCACGGGGAGGGGGACCATGCGAAGCATGGTGGAGGGGGGTGTCGACATACGGAACGGTTTCGTTGCGTGGCCAACCCCCTCCGTCAGCGCTTTCGCGCTGCCACCTCCCCGGATCGGGGAGGATCGAGGAAATCCGATGCCCGATCTTTCCCGCCTGCTCACCCCCCGTTCGGTCGTCATCGTCGGCGCGTCGCCGACGCCGGGCGCGCTGGGGAACGCCGTCCTGCGCAACCTCGAACGGCACGGCTATGCCGGTGACATCCACCTCATCAACCCGAAGCGTGATACGATCGACGGGCGTCCCTGCCTGAACGCGATCGACGACCTGCCGATGGGCGTCGATGCGGCGGTGCTGGCGATTCCCGGGCCGGCGGTGCTGGGCGCGGTGCGCGCGCTGGCGGCGCGCAGGGTCGGCGCGGCGATCATCTTTTCGGCGGGGTTCGCCGAAGGGGGCGAGGCGGGCCAGGCCGCGCAGGCGGAGGTCGCGCGGATCGCGGCCGAACACGGCATGATCGTCGAGGGGCCGAACTGCCTCGGGCTGGTGAATTATGCCGCCGGCGTGCCGCTGACCTTTGTCGAGGCGCCGGTGCTGGACCTTGCGGACAAGCCGGCGGTCGGCATCGTCAGCCAGTCGGGCGCGATGGCGGTGGTGCTGGGCACCACGCTGATGGCCAAGGACCTGGGGCTGACCGTGTCGGTGTCGACGGGTAACGAGGCGGCCTCGGGCGTCGAGGATTATGTCGAGCATCTGATCGCCGACCCCGCGACACGGGCGATCGCGATGATCGTCGAGCAGTTCCGCCAGCCGGCGCGCTTCCTGGCGCTGGCGGCACGGGCACGGGCGGCGGGCAAGCCGATCGTGCTGCTTCATCCCGGCACGTCGAGCGCGGCGCGCGAAAGTGCCGCCACGCACACGGGCGCGATGGCCGGCGACTGGCAGTTGATGAAGGCGAAGGTCGAACGCGCCGGGGTGATGCTGGTCGACAGTCTGGAGGCGCTGGGCGATGTCGTCGACGTGGCAGTACGCGCCAGGCCGGTCCGGCGTGGGGGCACGGCGGTGCTGACCGAAAGCGGCGCGTTCAAGGCGCTGACGCTCGATCTGGCCGAAACGATCGGGCTGGACCTGCCGCCGATGGCCGGGGCGACCGCGGATGCGATGCGCGCTGCCATCCCGGACTTCATTCCGGTATCCAACCCGATGGACCTGACGGCGCAGGCGCTGGTCGATCCCGACCTGTATCGCCGCACGCTGATCCCGCTGCTGGCCGACGACGGCTATGCCGCCTTGGTGTTCGGCATCATCCAGACCGATGCGGCGACGTCGGCGCGTAAATTCCCCGCGATCATCGATGCGGTGCGCGCGCTGGCGCCGGACAAGCCGGTGATCTTCGCCGGGCTGGACGATGGAGCGCCGGTGCCGCCGGATTATATCGCCGCGCTGCGCGCGATCGGAGTGCCCTATTTCCCGTCGCCCGACCGCGCCTTCCGTGCGCTGGGCCATCTGCTGCGCCATGCCGCGCGGGATTTCGCGGTGGCGGCGACCGAACCGGTCGCGCTCGACCTGCCCGGCGGGGTCATTCCCGAATATCGTGCGAAGGCATTGCTGGCCCCGGCCGGCATCCCCTTCCCGGCGGGCGGGTTCGCCGCCGATATGGGGGCGGCGCAGGCGATCGCCGCGCGCGTGGGCTATCCGGTCGCGATCAAGGCGCAGGCGGCGGCGCTCAGCCACAAGAGCGATGCCGGCGGCGTACTCCTGCACATCGCCGACGATGCCGCGCTGGCGGCGGCATGGGACCGGCTTTACGCCAATGTCGCCGCCTATGATCCCGGCATTACCCTCGACGGGGTGCAGGTCGAGGCGATGGGCAAGCGCGGGATCGAACTGATCGTCGGCGCGCGGAACGATCCCGATTGGGGGCCGGCGATCCTGGTCGGGTTCGGCGGGGTGACCGCCGAGCTGCTGCACGATGTCCGGCTGCTGCCAATCGACCTGACCCACGACGCGATCGTCGCCGAACTGCGCGCGCTGAAGCAGGGGGCGCTGCTCGACGGCTATCGTGGTTCACCCGCGCTGGATGTCGATGCGGTCGCGGTGCTGATCGCCGATCTTGGCCGGGTGCTCGCCGGCAGCCCCACGATCCTCGAGATCGATCTGAACCCGGTCGTCGTCTATCCGAAGGGGGAGGGCGTGGTGGCCCTCGACGCGCTGATCCTGGCGGATGCCGGGTGAGAAAAGAACGTCGTTCGTCGTCCCCGTCACCCCGGCCTTGAGCCGGGGTCCCGCTACTCCTTCTTCGGCGGTTGCAAGGAAGCGGGACCCCGGCTTTGATCCAGGGCGACGCAAAGACATCAGCGGCCACAATTGTAGCAATGAAACATTACAGTTATTGACAATAGCATTTGGTGGCGTAGCCTGCTGGAAAAGGGGAGCGACAGATCTCCCCGCCATGGGAGGATGCTATGACTGGCCTTCGTTCGACGATGGTTACCGCGCTGCGTTGTCATGCCGCGATCGGTGCCTTGACAATTGCCGCCATCCCCGCCGCCGCCGCGGCACAGGACGCCCCGCCTGCCGCCACCGAACCGGACGATGGGGAAATCATCGTCACCGCCCGCCGCCGAGAGGAAAGTCTTCAGGACACGCCGGTCGCCATTTCGGCGTTCAGTTCGGAAATGCTCGACCAGCGCCAGATCGTGCAGACGCAGGACCTTGAGCGCATCACCCCCAGCCTCCAGTTCAAGCCCGCCGGGCAGTTGTCGGGCAACAGCGCGGCGTCGGTCGTGTTCATCCGCGGCGTGGGACAGGTCGATCCGACCGCCGCCGTCGATCCGGGCGTCGGCATCTATCTCGACGAAGTATATCTCGGCCGTGCGGTCGGCGGTGCGATCGATTTCGGCGACATCGACGGGGTGGAGGTGCTGCGCGGGCCGCAGGGTACGTTGTTCGGCCGCAACACCATCGGCGGCGCGATCCTGGTCCGCACCCGCCAGCCGCAAATGGGCAAGACCAGCGTCCGCGCCCGGCTGCGCGTCGGCGATTACAACTTACGCGAAGGGTTCGCGGCGGTGAACGTGCCGCTGGGCGAGACGCTGGCCGCGCGGGTGTCGGGCGGGTTTCGCCGACGCGACGGCTATGTCATCCGCGCGTTCGACGGCCTCGATCTCGGCAACGAGAATGGCTATTCGTTAAACGGCGCGCTGAAATGGGAACCGTCGAGCCAGTTCGACCTGTTCCTGCGCGCCGATTATTCGCGCCGCGACGAACATGGCGCACCCTTCGTGCTGGCCGGGGTCAACGAACAGGCGCCGGTCGCGGCGATCGCCAGCGTTGCCGCCGGCTGCCCCGGTGCGACCATCCCCTTCGCCCCGATCGCGCCGGGCGACCGCCGCTTCGGCGCGCCCAACGTGCCGCTCATCAACGATGCGCGCTGCGCCAACGACCTGCAGGCGAAGGGCGATTTCGTGAACGGCGGCAATGCGCCGGTGATGAGCATGTCGGAGGTATGGGGCGTCGCCGGCACCGCCAATATCCACCTGACCGAACAGGCGCTGGTGAAGCTTATCACCGCCTATCGCGAAACCAGCTCGCGCGGCATTCGCGACGCCGACAACACCCCGCTGACCCTCATCACCACCGATGTCGGGTCGCAATCGGCGCAGTTCAGCCAGGAGGTCCAGCTCCAGCTCGACTTCGGCAAGGTGAACGGCATTCTCGGCGGCTATTATTTCAACGAATCCACCGACGAGCGCGCGACGGTCTTCCTCGCCTTTCCACCGTCGCCGCCGGTGATCCGCTCGCTGCTGGCCGGCGGTCCCGGCAGCCGCGACCTCCAGGTTTCGCGCCTGAAGACCAATTCGGTCGCGCTGTTCGGCGAGGTCAGCTGGTCGCCGACCGAGCGGCTGGAGCTGAGCGGTGGCCTGCGCTACACCTCCGATCGCAAATATTATCAGGGAACGGTGCTGAACCTGTTCCCCGCGACCCAGGGCGACCCCAATCCGCTGCCGACGCTGGCGACCACGCAGGGCGGCCCGCTGTTCATCTTCCCCCGCCCGTTCCAGCGCGATTTCGCCGCACTCACAGGCTCTGCCAGCGTGCAATATCGATGGAGCGGCGCGATCAGCACCTATGCGTCCTATGCCAAGAGCTTCAAGTCGGGCGGCTTCAACACCCGCTACAACGCCGCGACCGCCGACAATCTGCCGGTGCCGTTCTCGGACGAAAGCGTCACCAGCTACGAAGTCGGCGTGAAGACCAATATCGGTCGCCTGCGCCTCAACCTCGCCGCGTTCCAGGCGGAATATCAGGACATCCAGCTGATTTTCCGCCAGGGCGTGGTGCCGCTCCTCTTCAACGCCGGCGAAGCGCGCATCCGCGGGTTCGAGGCGGAGGCGAGCTGGCGCGCGCCATGGGGCCTGACGGTCGATGGCGGCTTGAGCGTGCTCAAGGACAAGATCAAGAGCATCACCCCGATCCCCGGTGCCACCGCCACCGTGACGCCGAACGACGACCTGCCCTTCACCCCCGACCTGCAAGCCAATCTCGGCCTGTCGTACAAGATCGAACTGGGGAACGGCATGACGCTGACCCCGCGCGTCGATGGCAGCTATACGTCGAAGATCACCTTCATCACCGGCAGCATTCCGTTGATCGAGGAGGATGGCTATTTCGTCGGCAACGGATCGGTGGGCCTGAAGCTGGCCAACGGCATCGAGATCAGCGCGGGGGTCAACAACATCCTCGACCAACGCTATCTGATTCAGGGAAACGCCTCGCTCGCGACGCTCGGCTATGCGGAGCGCATCTTCGCCCGCCCGCGCAACTGGTTCGCGCAATTGTCGACGTCGTTCTGATCGAGGGGCGGCGGGGGCACGGTAACGGTTGCCCCTGTCCGTCACCCCGGGCTTGACCCGGGGTCCCGCTTCTTCTTCTGCGGCGGTTAAGAAGCGGGACCCCGGGTCAAGCCCGGGGTGACAGGAAGGGGGCGGACTTCCGTGCCATATCCACCGCGCTTGTCACGCCCCACGAAACGCGCCTAGTCGTCGGACAGATCAAGCGGAGCGCATCTTGTCCCACGACCCTGCCCAGAGCGACATCCTCATCATCGGGTCGGGGGCCGCCGGCCTGACCGCCGCGTTGCACCTGGCCGAACGGTTCCGCGTGACGGTGCTGGCCAAGGGGGCGCTGAACGAAGGGTCGACGGCGTGGGCGCAGGGCGGGATCGCCGCCGTGCTGGAACCCGGTGACACGTTCGAGAACCATGTCGAGGACACGATGGTCGCGGGCGCCGGGCTGAACGACCGCGCGATCGTCGAGTTCGTCGTGGAGGCCGCCCCCGCCGCGATCGAGCGGCTGGCGGCGCTGGGCGTGCCGTTCAACACCGACGGCGAAGCGCTGCACCTGACGCGCGAGGGCGGCCATTCGCACCGCCGCATCGTCCATGTCGACGACGCGACCGGCTGGGCGGTGCAGGAGGCGCTGATCCGCGCCGCCCGCGCCCATCCCAACATCACCCTGCTGCCCGACATGGTCGCGGTCGACCTGGCGACCAGCCGACACGAGCAACGCTATTCGGGCGCGGGCAATGTGTGGGGCGTCTATGCCTTCAACCGCGCGACCGATCGGGTCGAGCTGTTCACCGCGCGCGCGACGATCCTCGCGACCGGCGGGGCGGGGCGGACCTATCTGTTCAGCACCGCGCCGCGCGGCGCGACCGGCGACGGCATCGCGATGGCGTGGCGCGCGGGGTGCCGCGTGTCGAACATGGAGTTCATGCAATTCCACCCGACCTGCCTCTACAATCTGGAGGTCAAGAACTTCCTGATTACCGAAGCGGTGCGCGGGGAGGGGGGCAAGCTCATCAACCCCACGACGGGCAAGAATTTCATGCCCTATTACGACCCGCGTGCCGAACTGGCCCCGCGCGACATCGTGGCACGGGCGATCGATGCGGAGATCAAGCGCTTCGGCCTCGATTACGTCCATCTCGACATCAGCCACATGGACCCGGCGTTCGTGCGCGGGCATTTCCCCAACATCCATGACAAGCTGCTGGGCCTCGGCATCGACATGACCCGCCAGCCGATCCCGGTGGTGCCGGCGCAGCATTATACCTGTGGCGGGGTGGTGATCGACCGCGACGGGCGTACCGACCTGCCCGGCCTCTATGCGGTCGGCGAAGTGTCGCAATCGGGGCTGCACGGGGCGAACCGGCTGGCGTCCAACTCGCTGCTGGAATGTTTCGTGTTCGGCGAGGCGGCGGCGAAGGACATCGCCGCGCGCTGGGACGACCTGCCGCCGCCGCCCGCGATCCGGGGCTGGGACGAAAGCCGCGTGACCGATTCCGACGAGGAAGTGGTCATCAAGCAGAACTGGACCGAAATCCGCCGCTTCATGTGGAATTATGTCGGCATTGTCCGCTCGACCAAGCGGCTGGAGCGCGCCCGCCACCGCATCGCGATGCTGACCGAGGAGGTGGCCGATTATTACGGCCATTTCCGCGTCACCGCCGACCTGATCGAACTGCGCAACCTGTTGCAATCGGCCGACCTGATCGTGCGGTCGGCGCTCCGGCGGCAGGAGAGCCGGGGCTTGCACTATACGCTGGATTACCCCGAAACGGGGCGCCAGGCGATCGACACCATCCTCGTTCCCTGAAGCGCACCGCCATTCGTCGTCCCTGCGGGGGGATTCGTCGCAAGCGATCGCGTCCACCCTGTTATGTTAACACACGGACAAGCATGGTTGCGGCAACTTGGCGGGTGAGATGATCGCACAAATGTTGAATCGAATCGGGTCGCGCAACGCGGCACTGATGGCGGCGGTGGTTGCACTGGGTGGTGCCGGGCTGGCGACGCGGACGTTGCCCCCCGCCGCACAGGCCGCCGCCCCGCGCTATGCGGTGCCGGTGCCGCTCCCCGCGCAGACCCGGCCCGCGCCGCCGGCGCTCGTATCGGCGATCAACGCGCTGGGCGGCGGGTTCCAGGGCAAGGTTTCCATCGCGGTGCGCAGCATCGACGACGGCTGGGTCGTGGGCCACGCCATGGACCAGCGGATGCCGCAGCAATCAGTCAGCAAATTGTGGGTCGCGCTGACCACGATGAACGCGATCGACGAGGGCAAGCTGGCGCTGACCACCCCGGTCACCATCACCCGCAGCGACCTGACCCTGTTTCACCAGCCGATCGCCTATCTGATGAAGGACGGCGTGTTCAACACGACCGTCGGCGACCTGCTGCGCCGTGCGCTGACGATGAGCGACAATACGGCGAACGACAAGCTGCTGAACCTGGCGGGCGGGCCGGTCGCGGTGCGGGACTTCATCGCCAGCCGGGGCCTCGGCAATATCCGCTTTGGGCCGGGCGAGCGGCTGCTCCAGGCCCGGACCGCCGGCCTGCCGTGGAAGCAGGAATATTCGCAGGGCAATGCCTTTGCGCAGGCGCGCGCCCGGCTCGACCCCAATGTCCGCCGTGCCGCCTATCAGGCCTATGTCGCCGATCCGCCCGACGGCGCGGGCGCGGGCGCCATCGCCGATGCGCTGGCCCGGCTGCACCACGGGATGCTGCTGACGCCGCAGTCGACCCAGTGGCTGCTCGACACGATGAGCCACACCCGCACCGGCCGCGCCCGCATCCGCGCCGCGCTGCCCGCCGGGTGGAGCGTCGCGCACAAGACCGGGACCGGACAGGATCTGGGCGGACGCACCGCGGGCTTCAACGACGTCGGCATCCTGACCGCGCCGGATGGCAAATCCTATGCCGTCGCGGTGATGATCGGCGACACGTCGCGCCCGGTGCAGGAACGCCAGCAACTGATCCAGACGGTGGTGTCGTCGATCGTCGCGGTGCACGGCTAAACCGATCGTGCCGCTCGGCTTCGCCGTCGATGGGGCGGAGCGGATCGACGGGGCGGTCACCGCCGAACTGCCGGCGATCGACGCCGCGCTGGCCGATGTCCCACCCGATCGTGCCGGGGTGCGGATCGCCGGCAATGCGGCGCTGGCATCGTTGCTGGCCGCCGATGGCGCGATCGGTGCGAGTGCAGCCCGCGTTTTGGGAGAGGACTGTCGTCCGGTCCGGGCGGTCCTGTTCGACAAGAGCGCGGCGACCAACTGGGCGCTCGGCTGGCATCAGGACCGCACCATCTGCGTGCGCGAGCGCGTCGATACGCCCGGCTTCGGCCCATGGACGGTCAAGGCCGGCCTGCACCATGTCGAGCCGCCCTTCGCCCTGTTGGCGGCGATGGTGACGCTGCGGGTCCATCTCGACCCGGTCGGTGCGGACAATGCGCCGCTGCTGGTCGCACCCGGATCGCACCGCGCGGGGCGGGTGCCGGTCGACACCGTTCCCGCCGTCGTACGGGCGCACGGGATCGCGGCGTGCCTGGCGGCGGCGGGCGATGTCTGGCTCTATGCCACGCCCATTCTCCACGCATCGGACGCTGCCGTCCGGCCGGCGCGGCGACGCGTGCTGCAGGTGGATTTCTCGGCGGCCTTGCTGCCGAACGGACTGGGGTGGGCAGGCGTCTAGGGCGCCCTACCGCTTCGCCAGCAACCGCGGCGCGACGCCCGTGTCGGTAATCACCACCGGCACGATGCCGCCATCGGCGCGGAACGTCAGCCGGTCGATCGCGACCTCGCGGTGGTTGCCGTCGGTTTTGGTCAGCGGGCGGCGGTCGATCCTCAGGTCAGCGATAATCGGCGATCGCATAGGTCCCTTCCTCCGCCCCCACGCGCGGGCCGACGATCGCGACCGCCGCTCCCGCCGCCTTGCCCGCCGCGACCCCGGCGGGTGAATCCTCGAACACCAGGCAGTCCTCGACCGCGACGCCCAGCCGGTCGGCGGCGAGGCGGAAGCCCTGCGGATCGGGCTTGCCGTTCGTCACGTCCTCGGCCGTGATGAACACCTGCGGGATCGGCAGGTCGATCGCGCGCAGCCGCACCTCGGCCAGGTCGCGCGGCGCGGAGGTGACGATCGCCCAGTCGCCCGGCGCCAGCCCCGCGATCAGCGCATGGATGCCGTCGATCGCGACGACGCCGTCGACATCCTCCAGTTCGGCCGCGTTCAGCCATGCGGCTTCGGCATCGACATCCATGCCGGCCGTGGCGAAGCGGCGGACGGTATCCTCACCCCGCACGCCGTGACACACCGCGATCAGCTCTTCGGCATCGATGCCGTGCCGCTCGCACCAGCGCCGCCAGACGCGCTCCACCGCTGCGCTGGAATCGAGCAGCGTCCCGTCCATGTCGAACAGGAAGGCGGCGTAGTGGGTGTTGCGGAACGATGGCATGGGGTGGTCGTACCGGGTGGGGCCGGGGGAGGCAAACTCCGCTTCACCATAAACGTCGCCCCAGCGAAGGCTGGGGCCTCACGCGGCTCCTGTCACGTACAACAACCGCAAGATCCCAGCCTTCGCTGGGATGACGTCTCGCTCGGGATCGATCCCCTCAATGCCGGAAGTGGCGCATCCCGGTGAACACCATCGCCAGTCCGGCTTCGTCCGCCGCCGCGATGACCTCCTCGTCGCGGATCGATCCGCCCGGCTGGATCACCGCCGTCGCGCCTGCCTCGACCGCAGCCAGCAGGCCGTCGGCGAAGGGGAAGAAGGCGTCCGATGCGACCGCCGACCCGATGGTGCGTGCCTGCGCCCAGCCAGCCTTGTCCGCCGCGTCCTTCGCCTTCCACGCGGCGATGCGCGCGGATTCCAGCCGGTTCATCTGCCCGGCGCCGATGCCCGCCGTGCTGCCGTCCTTGGCATAGACGATCGCGTTCGACTTCACATGCTTGGCGACGGTCCAGGCAAAGCGGCAATCGGCCAGCTCCTGTGTCGTAGGCTGGCGCTTGGTCACGACCTTCAGCTCGACCTGGCCCAGATTGCCGCCGTCGCGCGACTGCACCAGCAGCCCGCCGGCGATGCTCTTGACCATCAGCCCGCCGCGCGCCGGATCGGGCAGGTCGCCGGTCAGCAGCAGGCGCAGGTTCTTTTTCGCGGCGAACACCGCCTTCGCCTCGTCATCGGCCGACGGGGCGGCGACGACTTCGGTGAAGATACCGCTGATCGCACGCGCGGTTTCGCCGTCGAGCGGACGGTTGACGGCGATGATGCCGCCGAACGCCGACACGCTGTCGCAGGCGAGCGCCGCCTGATACGCTTCGATCAGCGTTGCACCGGTGGCGACGCCGCAGGGATTGGCGTGCTTGACGATGACGACGGTCGGCGGCCCGTCGCGAAACTCGCTGACCAGCTCCAGCGCGGCATCGGCGTCGTTATAGTTGTTGTAGCTCAGCGCCTTGCCCTGCACCTGCTCCGCCTGTGCGATGCCACGTGCCGCCGGCCCGCGCGGGATGTAGAGCGACGCCGACTGGTGCGGGTTCTCGCCATAGCGCAGTTCCGCGCCGCGCGTGAAGGCGAGGGGGAGGGTGTCGGGGAAAATCTGCCCCTGATCGGCAAAGGCGAACCACTGCGTGATCGCCGAGTCATAGGCAGCGGTCGCGGCATAGGCCTTGGCGGCGAAGCGGCGGCGGGTGGCGAGCGTCGTCGCACCGCCGGTTTCGGCCAGCTCGGCGATCAGCGCGGCATAGTCGGCCGGATCGGTGACGATCGCCACCGCATCATGGTTCTTGGCGGCGGAGCGCACCATCGACGGGCCGCCGATGTCGATATTCTCGATGATCGTGTCGCGGTCGGCGCCCTTGGCCACGGTCGCTTCGAACGGATAGAGGTTCACGACGACGATATCGATCGCGCCGATGGCATGTTCGTCCATCGACGCGACGTGCTGCGGATTGTCGCGCACCGCCAGCAGCCCGCCATGGACCACCGGGTGCAGCGTCTTGACCCGCCCGTCCATCATTTCAGGGAACCCGGTCAGCTCCGAAATATCGCGGACGGTAAGGCCCGCGTCGCGCAGCGTGGCAGCGGTGCCGCCGGTGGAAACCAGCTCGACGCCATGGCTGGCAAGGGCGGTGGCGAGGTCGACGATGCCGCTCTTGTCGGAAACCGAGAGGAGCGCGCGCTGTGCGGTGACATGATCCATGGCCGCGCCCTTTCGCGCGAATGCGGCGGCGGGGCAAGGGGGCGTGGGTTGCGACCTTTGGCGGTTGGGAGCGGCCGGCTCGTCCGCTATCGTCCGGCGGGCAGAACCGCCGCGGATGGAGAGATTCGGAATGCGTCTATACGGCCTGCCGTACATCATTTCGGCCCTGCTGGCCGGCTGTTTTCCGTCGTCGAACGCGGTGGATGCGCAGGTCAGGTCCGCGCAGCGGGCTTCGATATTCAGGGCGACGGCGACTTGGCGGCTTTCGGCGGCGAACTGGTCCAGGTCCACGCCGGCGATGCGCGATGCCGCCTATCGGTTCTGCATCGCGCGTCATGGCGCGGACAGCACCTGTTTCCACGAACAGGATTATTCGCTGATCGCAGCCAATCACGCGGAAACGAATGCCCGCCGCGCCGTTCGCAGCAAGTCCGACGCTTCTTTTTTCGATGCCATCCGATCCCGGCCGGAGGCATTTGACGAGGCCCGACGCTATTGCTTCTCGGTCTATCGCGACGCCGGCGCGCAGGACGCGCGGATGCTCGGCCCGTGTCTGTCCAGCGCGACCGGGTCGGATTTCTTCTCGATCATACCGGTCTCCTGACAACAACCGCGCATCGGGTGGCATCGGCACAATGAAACGCGCTGCCGCACGGTATGTTCGGAAAGGAGACTCTGTCATGCAACGTCTGCAATCGAAGATCTGCGTCGTCACCGGCGCGGCGCGAGGGATCGGCCACGCCATCGCCACGCGCTTTCACGCAGAGGGCGGTATCGTCGTCCTGACCGACAGCGACTCGGGGGCCGGACAGGCCGCCGCTGATGCGCTTGGCTGCCGCTTCGTTGCGCTCGACGTGCGCGAGGAGGACGACTGGGCGCGGCTGGCGCATGAGGTGCCGGTCGCCGATGTCGTGGTCAACAATGCCGGCGTGACCGGGTTCGAAGGCGGCATGGTGCCCCATGATCCCGAACATGCCGCGCTCGCCGACTGGCGCGCGGTCCATGCGGTAAATCTGGACGGCACGTTCCTCGGCTGTCGCTACGCGATCGGCGCGATGAAGGCGGTGGGCACGGGATCGATCATCAACATCTCGTCACGCTCCGGGCTGGTCGGGATTCCAGGGGCAGCGGCCTATGCGTCGTCCAAGGCGGCGATCCGCAACCATAGCAAGAGCGTCGCGCTCTATTGCGCGCAGCAGGGCTGGCGCATCCGCTGCAATTCGCTCCATCCGGCGGCGATCCTGACCCCGATCTGGGAACCGATGCTGGGCGACGGCCCCGACCGGGAAACGCGGATGGCGGCGCTGGTGGCGGATACGCCGCTCAAGCGGTTTGGCTTGCCCGAGGAAGTCGCGGCGGTCGCGGCGATGCTGGCATCGGACGAAGCGACATACATCACCGGGACCGAGGTCAATATCGATGGCGGCCTGCTCGCCGGGTCAGCGGCGTCGCCGGGGTAGGCAATCTCGCTGCCACAGACGTCACCTCAGCCGGCGCTGGGGTGACGTTGCGACCTTACCCGATCCTCACCGCGTCGAGTGAAAGCTCTGGCGTGTCATTCCGCCAACGGTCGATGCTCAGTCACAGCCATAATACGTAGTTTCTTCGTACAGGGTAGGCGTCCCCGAGCGGAACGACCCGCCGTCGCAGAACGCGATGCGTTGGCCGGACACCGTCGACATGCTTTCGTCAGTATACCAAACGACAACATATTCCTGTCGGCGCACCTGTGCTGCAACCGGTAGCGCGATGGACGTCGATACGATCGTGCTGAGAGCGAGCACTTCTAAGATTTTGCGCATCATCGTGTTTCTCCCGTTCTCCCCGAAGGCAAGCTGGCCGGCACGGAGAACGGGTGTCAAGCAATCGCTGTGACCGGATATCGGCGAACGCCTACCGCGCCCGGTGGAACCGCCACGAAAAATCATGGCCCCCCGCCGGGGTCGCGCCCGACAGCACCAGCTGGAACGTCGGCACCGGCTTGCCCGTATCGTCGATCCACAGGCTTTCCTCGACGCCCAGCGTCGCGCCCTTGCAGCGGAACTGCCACACCGGGCCGCCATCGGGGATGCGCAGGAACGCGGCCTGTCCGTCCGGGGTCGGGGCGATTTCGATGCCGGGTGCCAGGTGGAAGCGCGCGACGAAGCTGGTCTCGCCCTTGCGCCCGCGGCGGCCGGTCGGGATCAGCATGTCCTCGCCCTGCACGTCGCGGCCGTCTGCGGATAGGGTCAGGACGCGGCGATGCTGGAAGCCGAGACGCTTGGCATAGCCGTCATGCGCGACCTCGATCCGGCTGATCGCGTCGCTTTCCTGCCGGTGCATGTCGACCACGCCGACGCCCTTGCCCAGCGACCCGTCGGCATGGATCGCGGTCGAATTGGCATCGGCCAGCACCAGCGTCGAATGCGCGGCGGTGGTGCGCAGCGCGCGGCGCAACTCGCTCGACAGCGTCAGCAGCGCCGCGCCCGCGCCGCCGCAATTCACTACGATCCGCTGCCCGCCATCCGACAGCTCGAACGCCAGCGTCGACGCGCATCCCTCCCGCGCCGCGCGGGCGACCGGCGGCGGGGCGGAATCGACCATCAGCACGGTGCGCCCGGCGGCCAGCCGCTGGTATCCCCAGTCGCCGGCGTGGCGTAATGGGCGGGTGCGCACCCCCGTCGCCGCGACGACATCGGCGATACGTTCGCCCGACACCGGTCCCGATCCCTGCCAGCAGGCAAGCCCCCCCTCGCCGTGGCACACGCCCAGCAGCGCGGCGACCATGCGGGTCAGCGCCAGCCCTTGCGCCTCGGGCACGTCCATCCGCCGCGCGGCATAGATTTCGCGTAAGCTCGCCAGCGTCATCACCGCGTCGAGCTGTTCGGCGGGCGATCGGCCGACGATGCCGCCATCCTCGAACAGGCCATTGGTCAGTGCGCGGGCGAGGCCATGTTCGCCGAAGCCCCGGCGCGGATCGCCACCGGGGATGACCAGCCCGGCGGCGACGACGCCCGCCCAGGCGGTGATCGCGCGGATACCGGCCGGTGCCTTCCCCGCTTCGCCGTCCAGATGGCGGGCGGCGCGGGCGATGGTGTTGAGCACGCGCGAGCGATAGACCAGATCGGTCGACGACAGGATCAGCGGCGCGTGTGCGATCCAGAACAGCATCCGCCGCCCGGTGACATGCGCGCTCCACGCCGGTTCCGACACGCGTTCGCCATGCGCCGCCAGCCATTGCAGCATCAGCGTTTCGGCGATCGGCACCGCCGTCACCCGCGGCGCGACGCTCGACAGGTCGCGCAGCCATGCGAAGCTGTGGAGATGGTCGGCAAAGGCGGCGGAGAATTTCGGACGGTCGAGGCCGAGCCGATCGATTGGTACCGCTTCCCCCCGGAACATCAGGTCGCCGTGCAGCAGCGCCTGCCCGCGTGCCACGTCACCGAAGAACGGATCGTCGGCGACCGCGATCAGCTTCAGCGGATGCCGCCCTTTCAACCGCAACCCGTGGAGCGGGGTACGCCACGCCAGCCGTTGCAGTTTCTCGGTGATCCGTTCGGACAGCGACAGCCCGGTGCCGCCGCCCTGTCGCACCAGCCGCTTGCCGACGTCGATCCCGTCGCGCGGTTCGTCGATCGGCTGTGGGGGGATCATGCGCCGCGCAGTGCGGCGATATTCGCGGCATAGGCGGTCGGACCGCCGGTAAAGGTCGCGGTGCCGGCGACCAGACAGTCGGCCCCGGCGGCGATCGCCCTGGGCGCGGTCACGCGGTCGATGCCGCCATCGACCTGCAGGTCGATCGGGCGACCCGTGGCGTCGATCCTTGCGCGCAGCGCCTCGATCTTGCGCAGCTGGCTGTCGATGAACTTCTGCCCGCCGAACCCCGGATTGACGCTCATCACCAGCAGCAGGTCGGTCAGGTCGATCACCTGGTCGACCACCTCGACCGGGGTGCCGGGATTGAGCACCACGCCCGCGCGCTTGCCCAGCGCCTTGATCCGCTGGAGCGTGCGGTGGAGATGCGGGCCGGATTCCGGATGGACCGACAGGATGTCGGCGCCGGCCTCGGCAAAGGCCTCCACCAGCGGGTCGACCGGCGACACCATCAGATGCACGTCGAACGGCTTGGGGCTATGCGGGCGCAGCGCCTTCACCACCGCCGGGCCGATGGTCAGGTTGGGCACGAAATGCCCGTCCATCACGTCGATATGAATCCAGTCCGCCCCGGCGGCATCGATGGCACGGACTTCCTCGCCCAGCTTGGCGAAGTCGGCGGACAGAATGGAGGGCGCGATACGGACAGCTTGCATGTGGTCCGTCCTAGCACGGTCTGCCGACTCGGCAAGCAAAGGGTAAAGTAAGAAGTAAGAATTGGTTCACGCGAAGGCGCGGAGGCGCGAAGGGTTGCATCCTTGGCGCCTGCGCGCCGCGCAAGCGGCCTTATGCCTTCCGGTAGCCGTTGCGGGGGAAGGCCCGCTGCGCGGGAAGTGGTTCTGCAAGCGCAACCTCCTTCGCGCCTTCGCGCCTCCGCGTGAACCGATCTTCTTCAGCTCCGCCGCAACCGGACGATGAAGAACCCGTCCAGCCCGCCCTGGTCCGCCAGCATCCCCGGCAGCGTCCGCACATAACCCCCTGGGTTCGCACTCACGCCTTCGGGCAGCTCTTCGGCCGTGGCCGGCTCCACCGCATAGTCCGGCCGCCCGCTCAGGAACCGGTCGAGCTGCGCCTCGCCCTCGGCCGGCTCCAGCGAACAGGTGGCATAGACCAGCCGCCCGCCGGGCTTCACCCAGTCAGCGGCGCGCGCCAGCAGCCGCGCCTGCAGCGCCGCCGTCTCGGCGATCACGCTCGGGCGCACGCGGTGCAGCACGTCGGGGTGGCGGCGAAAGATGCCGGTCGCGCTGCACGGCGCGTCGAGCAGGATCGCATCGACCGGCTCGGCGGGCTTCCATACCAAAGCGTCGCCGGTCACGACCTTGGCCGACAGCCCGGTCCGCTCCAGATTTTCGGTCAGGCGCATCAACCGGCTCGCCGAATTGTCGAGCGCGGTCACGTCCCACCCGGCGGCGGCCAGTTGCAGCGTCTTGCCGCCCGGTGCCGCGCACAGGTCGAGCGCATGGCCCGGCCCCTTGCCCAGCAACCGCGCCGGGATCGATGCCGCCAGGTCCTGCACCCACCATTCGCCCCCGGCATAGCCCGGCAGGTCGGCGATGGCGCCATGTTCGGCCAGCCGCCGATGGCGCGGGGCAAGCGTCAGCCCTTCCGGCCCGTCCTCGCCCTTCAGTGACAGATCGACCGGCGGCTGCTGCGCGATCGCCTGCGCAGCGGCGATCACCATGTCCTCGCCCCATGCCGCGACCCAGCGGGCATCGGTATCGGCCGGCAGCGTCGCCGCATCGGGCAGCCGGGCGTTGCCGCGCATCAGCGTGCCGAACACGCCATGGACCAGCTTGCGCGGGCCGCCATCGACCAGCGGCAGCGCGGTCGCGATCGCGGCGTGCGGCGGCGTGTTCAGCACCAGCGCCTGCGCCAGCGCGAGGCGCAGCACGAACCGCGCCTTGGCATCGTCGGGCAATGGCCGCTGCGTCGCGCCGTCGATCAGCGCGTCGAGGTCGGGCAGGCGGCGCAGCACGGCGGCGGCGATGGCATGGGCGAGGCCACGATCCTCGCGCCGGTCCAGTTCGGCGGTCGCGCTGGCCAGCGCCGCCTCCAGCGGCAATCCGCGCCGGATCACGGCATCGAGCAGTTTCAGCGCGGCACGGCGCGCGGGAACGCCCGGCGCTTCGGGGGCAAGGCGGGGGCGGGCCATTATCGGGTTCCGATGCGGAAAGGGGTGTCGGTCACTTGAATCCTGTCGCCGGTCCGCCAAGTGAATCGCCAAGCGAACCGGAAAGGACCCCCTATGGGCAAGCGACCCCCGCATGTGAAGCCACCAGCGCATCTCTCCAAGTCGCCGCCGGTGCCGATCCCCGAACCGCTGCCCCCCAGATCGGACGGCGACGATCCGCTGGGCCTCAGCCCGACACGCTATGGCGACTGGACGTCGAAGGGCATCGCGATCGATTTCTGACGCGGCCGTCGCCCCCCGGCAACGGCCGCTTGCCGGTTCCTAGAAATCCAGCCGTAGCGTCGTGGAGATCGCCCGCCCGTTCAGCAGCCGCCCGCGGACGATGCCGGTGGTAGGGATGCGATCCTCGTCGATGCCGGTCAGCGCCAGCCGGTCGAACAGGTTGGTCGCGTTGATCGACAGCAACAGCCGGTCGACCACGCGGACCTGTGCGAAGGCGTTGGTGGTGACATAGCCCGGGATTTTCAACAGGTTGACGTCCTGCGCATAGGTGTCGGTGGTGCCGATGAACACCGCGCCCACCGCGAAGCGATCGGTGCTGACCTGCGGTGTCGCCTGAAAGATCAGGTTCGCCTGATGGCGCGGGGTATTGCCGTCCAGCGCCGGGTTGACCCGGTCGCGCACGATCGTCGCATCGGTATAGGTCGCGCCCGCCGTCAGGCTGAACATGCCCCGCCGCACCCCGCCTTCGAACTCCAGCCCCTTGGCGGAATAATCGCGGGCGATGACCGCGCCGGTCGAGGTGTTGATGTTCGAATCCTGCGCATCGACATGGAAACCGGTCAGGTTCAGCGTCACGCCGGCATGGCGGTATTTCACGCCCAGCTCCGCCTGCTTGACCGGATCGAACGCGGCGGACGGGATCGCCAGCCTGCCCGTCGCATTGTCGATCACGCTGCCGAAGGTGATGCGATCGGCATTGGCGCGCGCGCCCCGGCTGTAGCGGGCGAACACCGCCAGCGGCTCCGCCACGCGAAAGACGACGCCGGTCGAATAGGACAGATACTTATAGTCATAGTCGACCAGGCCCGGCGCGGTCGGCGTGATGCCGACCCGCTGTTCGGGCGGGGAGATCACGCCGTTGCCGTCGATGTCGCGCGCCACCTGCCCAATGCGCCCACCGCCCAGTTCCACGCCGTACACCTGCCCGCTGGCATGGCCCATGTCATAGCGCAGGCTGCCGCCGATCGAGACGCGACCGATCTTGTAATTGGCCGATGCGAACGGCGCATTGACCTTGTACGACAGCCGCAGCGTGCGGCGCTGCGTGCCCGACAGCGGGTTGTAGGCGTAGATGCCGCTCGCCGTACGCGCGGTCCCGGTTGCGTCGAACACGTCGAGCAGTTCGGCCGCGCCGCCGCCCTTCACCTCGGTCACCGCGACGCCGTACAGGATCGAGGTGTCGATCGCCTGGCGCGCGGCATAGAAGCCGGCTGTCGTGGTCAGGCTGCCGTCGCCGACCTGCCACACGCGGCTGGCGCGAATGTCGTTGGTGACGTTGCCGACATCCTGCTGGCGCCGGTCGCGGATATTGTAGATGCCGATCAGCCCGTTGCCGTTCAGCGCGGCGGGATTGGCGATGACCTGCCCGGCGCTGGCACCGCTGGCATAGCGGAACGTGCCGCCGGTCGCGCCCAGCCGCGTCAATGCCGCAGAGGGGGACAGCATCAGGCTGCTGAACGGGCCGATCAACCCGCCCGACCGCCCGGCGATGCGGAACCGTTCGGTCACCGTCCACTCGGCCAGCGCGATCTGCGCCTCGACCCCGAACGACGTCTCCTTGACGCGCTGGCCGTCGCGGATGTCCTCGCGGATCGGGTTGTTCGCCTCGTCCAGCAGCGTGATCGACTGGAGCGCGCGCGTCGAGAGCGTATCGCGGGTCGGATCGAACGACGCCACGGCGGAGTAGCTGGGATCGGCATCGCTGCCGGTCACGCGCAGCGGCACCGAATCGTAGAAGGGCGAGCGGTCGTCGAGATATTTGCCGTACAGCCGGATATAGCCGCCGGTGAACTCACGGGTGACATTGACCTTGATCTGGCCGCCGCGCTGCCCGTCGAAGCCGATGCGGCGCGGCCCCTCGCCCTGGCGGTAGAAGCCGCCGACATGGAAGCGCAGAGTGTCGCTCAGCCGCCCGCCATAGTCGAAGTCGCCGCGATACTGGTCGAAGTCCAAGCCCGCGCTCAGCGCGACCGCCCCGCCCTCGCGCTCACCGGTCTTGGAGATGAAGTTGATGATGCCGCCCGGCGCGTTGCTGGTGAAGGTCGACGCCGAACCGCCCCGGATCGCCTCCACCTGCGCCAGGTTCAGGTCGATGCGCAGGAAGCTGTCGGCGCTGGCGCCGACGATGTCGCCGAACTCCATGACCGGCAGTCCGTCTTCCTGCAACTGGACGAACTTCGCGCCCGACGACGACAGCGGCAGGCCGCGAATGGTGATGTTGGCGATGCTCTCCCCATTGGGCGCTTCGGCCAGGATGCCGGGGATCGCGCGCAGCAATTCACCGATCGAGCGGGGGGCGAGCTTGGCGATCTCCCCCTCGCGCAGCACGCTGGTGGAGGTCGCGCTGTCCAGCCGGTCGCGCCCCTTGGCCACGCCGGTGGTGACCGTATCCTGTTCGGGCGCAACCTGCTGCGCCTGCGCCGGAATTGCCAGTACGATCGACGACAGGCCGCAGATGATCCGCCAGTTCATGATTATTCGTTCCTCCCCCGAATCCGATTGAGGGCAAGGTAGCGTGAACTGTTTTGCAAACGGCTAAAGCGGCGGTAAGGCTTTCTTATGCAACCGCGCCCGGTCGTCGGGGGATGGTGCGCCGCAACCTACACCCCTGTCAGTAATTCCATTGCGGGGATGGAACGAACCCGGCGTTCCCGACTTTTCGCCTTATGGCTCGGCTTTCGCGTACATGGCGGTTCATCCTCGGCGGCATCGCCGGCCTGCTGCTCCTGATCCTGGTGATCCTCGCCGCCTTTCCATGGGGGCTGTTGCGCGAAAAGGTGTCGGTGAAGCTGGCCGAACGCTTCGGCTCCGACGTATCGATCGGCACGATCGAACGGGTCGAGCCTTTGTCCTTTTCCCCCACGCTGATCGTCCGTGACCTCGCGATCGCGCAGCCGAGCTGGGCGGGGAAGGGCGATCTGGTCCGCTTGCAGCGCATCGACTTCCGCTTCCGCGTCCTGCCGCTGCTGCGCGGCAAGTTCGACCTGACCGCGCTTGCCATCGATGGCGGGCAAGTGGCGATGGTGCGCACCCGCGACGGCCGCAAGAACTGGGCACCCGACAAGCGCGGGGACAAGGGGTCGGCCTCCGCGATCACCAGCCTGACCGTCCGCAACCTGAAGATCGACTATCGCGACGCGGTGCAGAACCGCCGCTTCGACGTGACCGTCGCGTCGGACGGACAAGGCTTCCGCGCGAGCGGCGACGGCGCGATCGACGATCGCCCGGTCAAGGTCTCGCTCACCGGCCCCGCCATTGCCGGCGACGGCGCATGGCCCTTCACCGCGCGGGTCGCCGGGCCGACGATCACCGTCGATGCGAAGGGCACCATGGCCTCGCCGCTCGACACCAAACGCATGACCGTCGATCTGACGGCGCGCGCCGACAATCTGAAGACGCTCGACGCGCTGATCGAGGCGGGTCTGTTCGGCACCCAGCCGGTCGCGCTGACCGCACGCGTGCGCCACGACGATCCGACCTGGACGATCGAGAAGCTGTCGGGCACGATCGGCCGGTCGCGGTTGGCGAGTGCCAACGCCACGGTGACCAAGGCGGACGAGCGCACCGGCATCGACGGGCGGCTGCACTTCGCCACCCTGTCGTTCGACGATCTCGAAACCGATGAAGGCCGGGCGCGGGCCGTCGCGATCGAACGCCGCATCGGCCCGCGCGTGGTCCCCGGCACCCGCATCAACCTCGCGAAGATGGGCAATCTCGACGGGAAGCTCGCCATTCGCGTCGACCGGCTGCTCGACATGGCGGCGTTGCGCAGCCTCGACACCGTGCTGGCGATCGAGGACAGCCGCCTGACCGTCGCGCCGCTGACCGTGCGGCTGGCGCAAGGGCGGATCACCGGGCAGGTGGTGGTCGATCAGCGTGGACGGACGACGCCCAGGGCGACGTTCGACCTGCGATTGACCGATTCACGCATCTCGACCTTCGCCGGCGGCGCACCGATCGACGCGCCGCTGCGCGCCCGGCTGCGGCTGGTCGGCAGCGGCGATACCATCCGCCAGGCGATCGGCCGGTCGGACGGCACGATCGGCTTCGCGGCGGCGGGCGGGGTGTTGCCGGCGAAGATGGCGTCGATGCTCGGCGCCGATGTCGCGCGCGGGGTGCTGACCGACGACGATGCGCAGGCGCGGCTGCGGTGCCTCGGCCTGCGGCTCGACGTCACCAACGGCCTCGGGCGGATCGATCCGCTGCTCATCGACACCTCGCGGGCGCAGACGCGGGGGCAGGGGGTGGTGCGCCTGCCCGACGAAACCCTGTCCATCGCGCTGACCGGTACGCCGAAGCAGCGCACGTTGCTGCACCTCGACCAGCCGGTCCGCATCACCGGGCGTCTACAGGCACCGACGGTGCAGATTCCGCCGGGGGTCAAGAGCGCGGGCGGCATCCTGAAGATGCTGGGCCGGGCAATCCGCGGCGATGACCGCCCGCGCGCGGGCAATGCCGATTGCGGCGCGCTGGTCCGCCGCGTGCTGCGATAGGCTTGCGAGCGTGACCTGCGGCGGCCGGAGTCCGATCCACCCTGTTTGAACCGGACGTCATCCCGGTAAAGGCCGGGATCTCCCAGTTGTAGCGCGGGACAGGAGCCGCTTGAGGCTCCAGCCTGCGTTGCGGCGACGTTCCTGGACCGGTGGATCAAGCACCTCTTTACCGGGGCTGCACTCTGCATCTCGCTGGCCGAGGGACCGATGCTGACCCGGTGGCAGCAAAGCTATCGCGGCGTGCTGCCAATCAACCGCCGCCTGTCCGCCGCCAGAGCTTGATGACATAAGGTAGAACCGTTCGTCCTGAGGTGCCGCTGAGCTTGTCGAAGCGGCGTATCGAAGGACCGTGGTGGAGGTGCTTCGATACGGGCCTTCGACTGCGCTCAGTCCCTACTCAGCACGAACGGTTCTACCGGATGTCATCACGTTCCAGCGCCGGTTGCACGATGTGCGCAGCCTGTTGGGTGTGGCGGGTGTGGCGCTGTACCTTTACGCTTTCCTACAAGCCACCACGACGCCATGATCGGCGACGCGCGACCCGCGCCCGATCTTTGACAACCGCTGCAAACGCCACCGATCGCCCTGTCGCGAACATTGTGCGAGTGTGAACTTCGTGAACTTTGGCGCTCAGGGCCGCTGCGGCGCGCCCCGTTCGGCGACCATCCGCTCGCCATCGATCACGATCGGCCCGGCCAGACCCGGCAGGCCGTCCGGCCGGATCGCCATGCCCCGCGCCATCACCTGCGGATCGGCGAACACCTCGTCCAGCGCGTTGATCGGCCCGGCGGGGATGCCGGCGGCCTCCAGCGCCTCGTACAGATCGGCCTTGCGCCACGTCGCCACCGCCGCCTGCACGGCCGGGATCAGCGCGCGGCGATGCGTCACCCGCGCCGGATTGGTCGCAAAGCGCGGGTTTATGTGCAGGTCCAGCCCCAGCACGCCGCACAGCCGCGCGAACTGCCCGTCATTGCCGACCGCGATGACCAGTGCGCCGTCCGCGGTCTCGAACGCCTGATACGGCACCAGATTGGCGTGGCCGTTGCCCATCCGCGTCGGCACGCTGCCGCCCACCATGAAGTTCAGCGCCTGATTGGCCAGCACCGCCACCTGCGTATCCATCAGCGCCATGTCGATCCACGCGCCCTCGCCGGTCAGGTCGCGGCGACGCAGCGCGGCAAGGATCGCCACCGCCGAATAGACCCCGGTGAACAGGTCGGCATAGGCGACGCCCGACTTTTGCGGCGCCCCCTCCGGCTCGCCGGTCAGCGACATCGCACCGCCCATCGCCTGGATGATGAAGTCATATCCCGCGCGATGGGCATAAGGGCCGTCCTGCCCGAACCCGGTGATCGAACAGGTCACCAGCCCCGGCCGCACCGCCGACAGCGACGCGTGGTCCAGGCCGTATTTCGCCAGCCCGCCGACCTTGTAATTCTCGATCACGACATCGGCGGTGGCGACCAGCGCACGCACTTCCGCCTGTCCCTCCGGCGTCGCGATGTCGATCGCCACCGACCTCTTGCCGCGATTGGTCGCATGGAAATAGGCCGCGTCGCGCGGGCTGCCATCGGGCGCGGTGACGAAGGGCGGTCCCCAGTGGCGGGTATCGTCGCCGCTCACCGGCCGTTCGACCTTCACCACCTCCGCGCCCAGATCGGCCAGCACCTGCCCGCACCACGGCCCGGCAAGGATGCGCGCCAGCTCGACCACCCGTATCCCGGCCAGCGGTTTCACGCGCGGCGCAGCTCGTAGAGGACGCGCGGCACGATCTGTCCACCCCTTTCGACCATCGCATCGGGCAGTTGTGTCGCGCCCAGCGCCTCGATCGCGCGCCGCGACCGGTGGTTGTCGACGCCGGCGCTGAACCGGACGGCATCGACCTGCGTCAGCGCATGGTCGATCATCAGCCGCTTCAATTCACGATTATAGCCCCGCCGCCAATGGCTGCGCGCAAGGAAGGTCCAGCCGATCTCCACCGCTTGCGGCCCCGCCGGCACATAGCGGGTCGCGCCGATGACCGCGCCGTCCGCCGCATCGCGGATCGTCAGCATACCGCCCGTCGCCAGCCCCTCGTCGAAGAAGGCGCGGAAGACCTCGGGTTGCCAGCGGTCGTGCGCGGGATGCTGGTCCCAGATCGCCGGGTCCGCCGCGACGGCGTACAGCGCGTCATGGTCGTCGGCGGTCGTCGGCGCGACCGACACCAGCTCGCCGATCAGGACCGGCTGGCGGTGCATCAGAACGCGGCGATCCCGGTGATCGCCCGACCGAGGATCAGGCCGTGGACGTCGTGCGTGCCCTCATAGGTGTTGACCGTTTCGAGGTTGATCGCATGGCGCATCACATGGAATTCGGCCGCGATGCCGTTGCCGCCGTGCATGTCGCGCGCGGTGCGGGCGATGGCCAGCGCCTTGCCGCAATTGTTGCGCTTGATGATCGAGATGGCTTCGGGGGCGAGGGTCCCCTCGTCGAACATCCGCCCGGCCCTGAGCGCCGCCTGTAGCCCCAGCGCGATCTCGGTCAGCATATCGGCCAGCTTGAGCTGCACCAGCTGCTTGGACGCCAGCGGCACGCCGAACTGCTGCCGGTCGAGCGTATATTGCCGGGCGGCGTGCATACAGAATTCCGCCGCGCCCATCGTGCCCCAGGCGATGCCGTAGCGCGCGCGGTTGAGGCAGCCGAACGGCCCCTTCAGCCCTTCGACATGCGGCAGCAGCGCGTCCTCGCCGACCTCGACGCCCTCCATCACGATCTCGCCGGTGATCGACGCGCGCAGGCTCAGCTTGCCCTCGATCTTGGGCGCGGACAGTCCGGCCATGCCCTTTTCCAACACGAAGCCGCGAATCTTGCCGCCATGCGCGTCGGACTTGGCCCAGATGACGAAGACGTCGGCGATCGGTGAATTGGTGATCCACATCTTGGCGCCGCTGATGCGATAGCCGCCGTCGATCTTCTCCGCCCGCGTCCGCATCCCCGCCGGGTCGGACCCGGCATCGGGTTCGGTCAGCCCGAAACAGCCGACCCATTCGCCGCTGGCCAGCCTGGGCAGATATTTCGCCTTCTGCGCGTCCGATCCATAGGCGTTGATCGGGTGCATCACGAGGCTCGACTGCACGCTCATTGCGCTGCGATAGCCCGAATCGACCGCCTCGACCTCCCGCGCGACCAGGCCGTAGGCGACATAGCCCATGCCCGCCCCGCCATATTCGGGATCAATGGTGACGCCCAGCAGGCCGAGCGCACCCATCTCGGTCATGATCTCGCGGGCGAAATCCTCGTCCAGAAACGCGCGGGTCACGCGCGGCAACAGCTTGCTCCGGGCATAGCCATGCGCGACGTCGCGGACCATGCGTTCCTCGTCGCTCAACTGCGCGTCGAGGGCGAAGGGGTCTTGCCAGTCGAAGCGGCCCATATCGGCCATGGGCGTTTCCTTACAGCGTGGGGGCGACCGTCTCGGCGGCGGCGGGGGGATCGGTCTGCAGCGGCGCGGGCTGCACGATGACGGGCGGCGCGACCGGCGCGGGGCGCGGTGTGGTGAGCGCGACCGATTCGAGCTCGACCAACGCCTTGCGCGCATTGACATAACGCTGGGCGGCGTTGGCCCAGCCGGCGGCATTGGCCGCACCCGGCATCCGTTCGACCTCCGCCATCGCCAGCTCGACCTGTCCGGTATCCAGCCGCCGCCGCGCCCGCTCCAGCCGGTCGCCGGGACGGCTGCTGGGGGTCGTGCCCTGGCGGATCACGATCAGCTGCCCGACCTCGCGTCGCAGGGCATCCCACCAATTTTCGCTGGCGGGTCCGGCGGTGAGCGAAATCGCGGCGGCGTCCAGCGCGCTGCGCAGGTCGTCCAGCGTCACCGGGTTCTGCGCGGTGGCGATCAGCGTGCGGACCGCATCGGGCCGGCTGCCGCCGAACCGGTCGCGCAGCTGCCCCTCCAGATATTCGAGCGGCCGTCCACGATCCAGCGCGCGGCGCGTGGCGACGATCACCATCATGTCCTCCGCCCGCGTGGCATAGCCGGCGGCGTTGCGCGCGCTGCTGTCCAGCCCGACGATGCGCGTCTCCAGATCGGCGATGCGCGCGGCCAGCGCCGCTTCGCGCGCCGACAGGATCGGCAGGGCGGACACCTGCGTCGGCGGCGCGGCGTTGGTCGCGACGGGGGTCGGCTGCGCGGTCGGCACGGCGGCCTGTTGCTGCATCCCCCATCCGAAGCGCGGAGCGACGTAGCGCAGCACCGCCAGTGTCGCACCGATCCCGATCGCGAAGGCGATGATCGCGATAGCCAGCCATCCCCGGCCGGACCGGCGACGCGGATGGCTGGTCGTCGAAAAGGGCGCATCGTCGCTCATCATGCCGCCTTATCCCCGCGCCCGTCCGCCGGGTCAATCACATGCGTCGGCAAGGGCGGCGGCGGCGGCGATCGTCGCGGCGTCGTCGGGCCGTCCGGCGATGGCGACCGCACGCCAACCATCGCCAAGCGCGTCCGCGACCGCCGGGGCGATGGCGGCGATGGCGATGGCGCCGCGATCCGCGACCAGCGTCGCCAGCCGCCGGGCGGCACGCTGCGAATGGACGAGCGCCACGGTCCCGCGCAGCAAGGCGGGATCGACCTCCTCGACCGCCTCGCTCACATAGACGGCGCGGATCGCGGTCAGGACCGGATGGGTCGCAACCGCCCGGTCACGCCCGGTCAGCAACAGGGCACGACGCACGCCTGCCCGCCCGGCACGGTCCAGCAGGGTCCGCCCATCGGCGTCGCCGGTCGCGACGACCCGCAGCCCCGCCGCCCGCGCCGCCGCCGCCGTCGCCGCGCCGACGGCATGAGCCGGCAGCGTCGCATAGGCTTGCAGCGCCGCCCCTGCCTGTCGCACCGCATTGGCGCTGGTCAGGATCAGCGCGTCATGGTCGCCCGCCGGCGGACCGGCCCATGCCAGCGGCACGATCCGGAACAGCGGGACGCGGATGGCGGTGAGTCCCAACGCCTCGATCGCGCGGGCGGTGGCGGCATTGCCCGGTTCGGGCCGCAGCACCGCCAGCGGCCTGCTCATCGCGCGAACAGCCTCGCCACGCTGTCGGGCGCCCGCGCCAGCATCGCCTCCGCCAGCAGGCGCGGCAGGTCGATATCGTCGATCGCCCCGCTGGTGCTGTCGGCCACCTGCGCGCTGCCGTCCTGCGCCAGCAATTGCGCGCGCAGCGTCAGCACATCGCCCTCGATCATCGCCAGCGCCCCTACCGGCGAATGGCAGTCGGCCCCCAGCGCCGCGAGAAACCCGCGCTCGGCGCGCACCGCCTGATGCGTCGGGGCATGGTCGATGACCCGGACGAAGGCGAGCGCATCGGCATCCTCCGCCCGCACCTCGATCCCCACCGCACCCTGCGACGGGGCGGGGAGCAGGGCGTCGATCGACAAGGCGGTGCCGACATCGTGCCGGCCCAGCCGCTCCAGCCCGGCGGCGGCGAGCAGGGTCGCATCGACTTCCCCTGCCGCCAGCTTGGAGAGGCGGGTGTCGACATTACCGCGGAACAGCACGATCCGCGCATCGGGCCGGTGGTGGAGTATCTGTGCGGCGCGGCGCGGGCTGCTGGTGCCGACGACGCCGCCCTCTCGCAGATCAGCCAGCGAGGCGATGCCGACCAGCCGGTCGCGGACATCGGCGCGCGGCAGCATGGCGGCGATGCGGATTTCGGTCGGGCGGACCGTCTCGACATCCTTCATCGAATGGACCGCCGCGTCGATATCACCGCAGCACAGCGCACGGTCCAGCTCCTTGGTCCACAGCGCCTTGCCGCCGATCTCGGCCAGCGCGCGATCCTGCACCCGGTCGCCGGTGGTCTTGATCGTCACGATCGCGATGTCGGCCGGATCGACCCCATGCGCCTGTGCCAGCGCGTCGCGGGTCGCGTGCGCCTGCACCAATGCCAGCGGCGATCCGCGCGTGCCCAGTTTGAACGTCATGTTTGCTCGCTATCCATCGTGTCCGTCCGGGGCAAGGTGGAGTGGGTTCACGCGGAGGCGCGGAGGCGCGGAGAAGATTGTTTTCGCGCAGAGGCGCAGAGGGGTACGCCGCGAAAGCGGCTCCTGAACATAAGGTCTCCCGGTCGCGGGCGAGTATTTCCGATCGCAACCCCTCTGCGCTCTCTGCGCCTCTGCGCGATCAAAATCCTTCTTCTCCGCGCCTCCGCGCCTTCGCGTGAACCAACCTTTCTCCCACCCCCCGATCCGCGCTAAGGCAGACAGGATGTCAAACCCCCTCATCCTCGGTATCGAATCCAGCTGCGACGAAACCGCCGTCGCCATCGTGCGCGGCGACCGCACCATATTGTCGCACCGGCTGGCGGGACAGGAGGCGGCGCACGCCCCCTATGGCGGCGTCGTGCCCGAAATCGCGGCGCGCGCGCATGTCGAAATCCTGCCCTTGCTGGTCGAGGGGGCGCTGGCCGACGCCGGCGTTGCATTGCACGATGTCGACGCGATCGCCGCCACTGCCGGGCCGGGGCTGATCGGCGGGGTGATGGTCGGGCTGGTGACCGCGAAGGCGCTGGCGCTGGCGGCGGGCAAGCCGCTGGTCGCAGTCAACCATCTGGAGGGTCATGCGTTGTCGCCGCGCCTGACCGATCCTGACCTCGCCTATCCCTATCTGCTGCTGCTGGTGTCGGGCGGGCACTGCCAGTTGCTGCGGGTCGATGGCGTTGGGCAGTATCGTCGGCTGGGCACCACGATCGACGATGCGGCGGGCGAAGCGTTCGACAAGACCGCGAAGGTGCTGGGCCTCGGCTATCCCGGCGGCCCGCGGGTCGAGGCGGCGGCGCTGGCGGGCGATGCGAAGGCGGTGCCGCTGCCCCGCCCGCTGGTCGGCACGCCCGATCCGCATTTTTCGTTCGCGGGGCTGAAGAGCGCGGTGCTGCGCGCGCATGACGCCGGCATCCATACGACCGCCGACATCGCGGCGTCGTTCCAGCAGGCGGTGGTCGACTGCCTGCTCGACCGGACGAAGCTGGCGCTGCACCTCGCCGGGCCGGTCAGCGCTTTGGTGGTGGCCGGCGGGGTCGCCGCCAATCGCGCGGTGCGGGCGGCGCTGGAGGCACTGGCGGCGGCAAACGGCCTGCGCTTCGTCGCGCCGCCGCTCTGGCTGTGCACCGACAATGCCGCCATGATCGCCTGGGCCGGGGCGGAGCGGTTCATGGCCGGCCATAGCGATCCGCTGGACGTGGCGGCGCGGCCGCGCTGGCCGCTCGATCCATCGGCGGAAAAGGTGCGTGGGGCAGGAGTGAAGGCATGAAGATCGGGGTCATCGGCGGCGGCGCCTGGGGCACCGCACTGGCGCAGGTCGCGGCGCGCGGCGGCGACGTGACGTTGTGGGTGCGCGAGGGCGAGGTCGCCGACGCGATCAACGCCACCCGCACCAACCCGCTGTTCCTGCCCGGTGTCACCCTTTCGCAAGCGATCCATGCGACGACCGATGCCGGTGCCTTGCACGATGCGGAGGCGCTGCTGGTGGTCGCCCCGGCGCAGCATGTCCGTAGCGTGCTGTCGAGCATCGACGTCGGCACCCGCGCGCTGGTGCTGTGCGCCAAGGGGATCGAGGCGGGAACCCGGCTGCTGGTGGGTGAGGTCGCCCTCGCCGTTCATCCGCAGGCCCCGGTCGCGGTCCTGTCCGGCCCGACTTTCGCGCACGAGGTCGCGGCGGGCAAGCCGACTGCCGTCACCCTCGCCTGTGCCGATGCAGGGTTGCGCGACCGGCTGGCCGAACGGCTCGCGGCACCCGCCTTCCGCCCCTATGCCAGCGACGACGTGATCGGCGCGGAGATCGGCGGCGCGGTCAAGAACGTGCTCGCCATCGCCTGCGGCGTGGTCGAGGGCGCGGGGCTGGGGCAGAATGCGCGGGCCTCGGTGATCGCGCGCGGCTTTGCCGAGATGACCCGTTTCGGGCTGGCGCGCGGTGCGCGGGCGGAGACGCTGGCCGGGCTGTCGGGGCTGGGCGATCTGGTGCTGACCTGTTCCTCGACCGCGTCGCGCAACTATTCGCTAGGCGTCGGGCTGGGGCAGGGGCGCGCCGCCGCCGAACTGATGGCGGATCGCCGGACGGTGGCGGAGGGTGCGTTCACCGCACCGGTCCTGCGCGAGGCGGCGGCGGAAGCCGGCGTCGACATGCCGGTAACGGCGGCGGTCGGGGCTTTGCTGGACGGCACGCCGGTCGCGCAGGTGATCGATACGCTGCTTGCCCGCCCGCTGCGCCGCGAAGGGCTATAGCCGGTCGATCAGCGCCATCGCCCCATGCGGCGCCCGTACCTTCGCACCATTGATGAAGAAGACGAAGGTTTCGCGCGGGGTACGCGCGGGCGGCGTGGCATCGACATAGGGCAGGCCGTCCGGCACCCCGCCGTTCGCCCAGGCTCGCGCCGCATCGGCCCAGCGATCGAGCGCGGCATCGTCATAGCCGGTGGCGACGTCCTCCTGCGCATTCTCCAGCCGGGCGTAGACGAAGTCGCCGGTCACATCGGCGATCGCCGGATGATCGGCGGAATCGGCATGGACGATCGCCACCCCGGCCCTGCGCGCCATCGCCACGAATGCGGGCACGGCGAAGCTGTCATGCCGGACCTGCACCGCATGGCGCAGGGTCACGCCGGCATGGGCGTCGGGCAGCAGCGACAGGAAGGCGGCGAAATCGTCGGCATCGAACTTCTTGGTCGCCATGAATTGCCACAGAATAGGCCCCAGCTTCTCGCCCAGTTCGGTGATGCCCGATCCGACGAACCGTTCGATCGACTCGCCTGACTCCGCCAGCACCTTGCGGTTGGTGCAGTATTTCGACGCCTTCACCGCGAACACGAAGCCGTCGGGCGCGGTCGCGGCCCAGTTGGCGAAGCTCGCCGGCTTCTGGGTGCCGTGATAGGTCGCGTTGATCTCGATCGCAGTGACCGCGCGCGACGCGAATTCCAGCTCCCGCTTCTGCGCCAGCTTGTCGGGGTAGAAGGTGCCGCGCCACGGCGGGAAGCTCCAGCCGCCGATGCCGATGCGAATGGGAGCTTGGGTCATGCGCGGATCGTGACCTGTCGCCACGCCGCTGGCAAGCGCGTCAACGCGCCGCCATGCGATAGCCGCCGCCCGTGACGTCGGTCGACGCGACCAGCACCTGCGGGTCGACCGCCAGCTTCGGCGCCTGCCCACCCTGCCACGCCGCCAGCTCGACGCGATACTGGTCATAGGCGCGGTAGAAATCGACGAAGGGCTGGTCGAGCGAGGCGATGCCGGGCGCGGCGAACCCGTCGATCCCGCCCACCGGCAGGTCGGCGACCTGCGCCAGCATCGGCAGCGCGGTGGCGCAGAACTGGTCGCGCACCGGCGGCTGGGCGAAATAATTGTAGACGCGGGTCATCGCATCGTCGAACCGGTCCTGCCAGTCGCCCCCGCCCCTGCGATATTCGGCCTCCAGCGCCTTGTGCGCGGCGGCGAAGCGGGCGGCATGGACCTTCAGCAGCCGGTTATACTGCGCGACGCCGGTCGGGTCGGCGACGTTGCACTGGAGCGCGGCGACGTTCAGCGCCGACCGCAGATGCCACACGGCGGCATCGGCCGACAGGGCATGATTGGGCGTCGCATAGCTGCCGTCGGACAGGACGGCCGGAATGGTGAGGGTGGCGGCCGCGCCCATCGGCGGTTTGGGCCTCGGGGCGGGGGCCGCGACCGGGACCGGCGGCGGTGTCACCACCGCGACCTCGGGCGTCTTGCGCGTGCAACCATGGAGCAGCGCGGCACTGCAGGCAGCGAGCAGGAGCAGGCGTGTACGCATCGAACCGAATCCCGTCTTGTCCCCCGACAGACGGAAGTATCGGCCGCAAAGCCTGCATAATGGTTAACGCGGCATCAGCGTTTGAGCAGGAACACCGCATGTTCGGCGCGGAAATTGGCCGCCGCCGCCGTCGTCCGCTTGCCCCCCGACAGGAACCATGCGTCGACGACAGTAATGCCCTGTTTGGCGACATAGGCACGGAAATCGTCGATCGTCAGGTGATGGATATTGGGCGTCTCGTACCATTCGAGCGGCAACAGCTTCGTCACCGGCATCCGCCCGCCCCACAGCAGCGACGCACGCACCCGCCAATGGGCGAAGTTCGGAAAGGACACGAATGCCTGCGCACCGATGCGCAGCAGATGGTCGAGCACGACATGCGGCCGCATCGCGGTCTGCAACGTTTGGCTCAGGATCGCATAGTCGAAGCTGGCGTCGGGATAGTCGGCGAGGTCGCGATCGGCATCGCCCTGCATCACCGACAGTCCCCGCGCCATCGCATCGGCGACATTGCCCGGATCGATCTCGAGTCCCCGCGCATCGACGCCGCGTTCGTCGCGCAGCGCCGCCATCAACTGCCCGTCGGCGCAACCGACATCCAGCACGCGGCTGCCGCGTGTGACATTCGCGGCGATGATCGCCAGGTCGGGCCGCAGGGTCATGCCCGTGCCTCCAGAAAGCCGCGCATGATCCGGTCCAGTTCGGGTGAATCGAGCAGGAACGCATCGTGGCCGAACGGAGAGGACAGTTCGACGAAGCTGGCGGGCGCGCCGGCGGCGTTCAGCGCGTGGACGATATTGCGGGACTCGGCCGTGGGATAAAGCCAGTCGGTGTCGAAGCTGACGATGCAGAACCGCGCCTTCGTCTTGCGAAAGGCGTTGGCCAGCACCCCGCCATGCTCCTCCGCCAAGTCGAAATAATCGAGCGCGCGGGTGATGTAGAGATAGCTGTTGGCGTCGAACCGGTCGGTGAACGCCAATCCCTGATGCCGGAGATAGCTTTCGACCTGAAAATCGGCGTCGAAGCCGAAGCTCCTGGCGCCGGCCTGTCCATCGGCGCGCGCCTGCAGCTTGCGGCCGAACTTGGCGGTCAGGCCCGCTTCGGAGAGGTAGGTGATGTGCGCCGCCATCCGCGCGACCGAGAGGCCGGCGGCGGGGGGCGATCCATCGGCATAATATTCGCCACCGCGCCAGTTCGGGTCGGCCATGATCGCCTGTCGCCCGACCTCGTGGAACGCGATGTTCTGCGCCGAATGCCGCGCGGTCGACGCGATCACCACCACCGCCTCCACCCGGTCGGGCAGCGTCGCCGCCCAGGACAGCGCCTGCATCCCCCCCATCGACCCGCCGACCACCGCGCGCAGCCGATCGATGCCGAGATGGTCGAGCAGCATCCCTTGCGCCCGCACCATGTCGCGGATGGTCAGCACCGGAAAGCGCATCGCATAGGGGGTGCCGGTGGCGGGATCGATGCTGGCGGGACCCGACGATCCCATGCAGCTGCCCAGCACGTTCGAACAGATGACGAAATGCTTTTCCAGATCGATCGGCTTGCCCGGCCCGACCATGCGCGACCACCATCCGGGCTTGCCGGTGCGCGGATGGGTGGAGGCGACGTGCTGGTCGCCGGTCAGCGCGTGGCAGATCAGCACCGCATTGTCGCGCGCCGGCGACAGCGTGCCATAGGTTTCATAGGCGATGTCGATCGCCGGCAGCATTGCCCCGCCGTCCAGCGCGAGGCCGGAGGTCAGGGTAGCGCGACGATCGGGGCCGAAACGGGAATCCATCGGCGTGCGGTAAATGCGTGGCGCGGCGGGTTCAAGGCTTGGGGTGGGCTATACCACCCCCGTCGTCATTCTCGCGGAGGCGGGAATGACGATCAGAAGCGGTGTGCATTATGCCAACCTCCGACCCGAACCTTGCGTTCAGGGCCGGCATTTGCCAGTGCCCGAACCCATGAACGCACCCGCTCCGAAGCCCTGGATCCTCGACATCGCCCCCTATGTCCCCGGCCGGTCGAAGACCGATGACGGGCGGCAGGTGGCGAAGCTGTCGTCCAACGAGAATCCGCTGGGCACCTCGCCCCATGCCCGTGCCGCCTTCGCCACCGCCGACCGCAGCCTCGAACGCTATCCCGACGCCGGAGCCGGCGACCTGCGCACCGCGATCGGGCAGGCGCATGGGCTGGACCCGGCGCGCATCATCTATGGCACCGGGTCGGACGAGGTACTGCACCTCGCCGCCGGGGCCTATGCGGGGCATGGCGACGAGGTGATCTTCGTCCGTTACGGCTTTGCGGTCTATGAGATCGCGGCGCGGCGGGTGGGGGCGACCCCGGTGATCGCGCCGGACAAGGACCATGCGACCGATGTCGACGCGATCCTCGCCTGCGTGACCGAGCGGACCCGCGTCGTCTTCGTTGCAAATCCGAACAACCCGACCGGCACCTATGCCCCGCGCGGCGAGATTGCGCGCCTCCACGCCGGGTTGCCACCGCACGTGCTGCTGGTGCTCGACCAGGCCTATGCCGAATATCTGGAGCCGGCTGAGGACGATCACGGCCTCGACCTCGCCAAGACCCAGCTCAATGTGCTGGTCACGCGGACTTTTTCGAAGATCCACGGCCTTGCCGCCGAGCGGATCGGCTGGGGCTATGGTTCGGCGGAGGCGATCGATGCGATGCACCGTATCCGCGCACCGTTCAACGTGACCACCGCCGGACAGCAGGCGGCGATCGCCGCGATCCGCGACAAGGGCTTTGTCGAGGCAAGCCGCGCGCACAATCGCCAGTGGCGGACATGGTTCGAGGTCGAGATCGCGGCGATGGGCAATGCGGGCCTGCGCGCCGTGCCGTCCAAGGCCAATTTCGTGCTGGTGCTGTTCGAAGGGCCGGTCAGCGCGGGCGACGCCTATCAGGCGCTGATGGACCGCGGGTTCATCGTCCGCTGGTTGCCGGGGCAGGGGCTGGCCAACGGCCTGCGCATCTCGATCGGGACCGAGGCGGAGGTGCGCGGGATCGCCGCCGCGCTGCGCGACATCGTGGGCGGCTGATGCTGCCCTTTTCCCGCGTCGCCATCATCGGGCTGGGGCTGATCGGATCGTCGATCGCCCGCGCCGTGCGCGCCGAAATGCCGACGGTGCGGCTGACCGGGCATGATGCCTCGCCGGAAGCGCGCGAGGCGGTGCGGGCGCTCGGGCTGGTCGACGACTGCACCGACCATGCCGGCGCGGCGGTGATCGACGCCGACCTCGTCATCTTGTGCGTGCCGGTCGGGGCGATCGGCCCGGTCGCGGCGGAGATTGCCGCCGACCTGCCCGCCGGGGTGATCGTCAGCGACGTGGGATCGAGCAAGGCGGGGATTGCCGCCGCCCTGGCCGAGGCGCTGCCCGGCGTCGCGATCGTGCCGGCGCATCCGGTGGCCGGGACTGAGCGCAGCGGGCCGGAGGCGGGCTTCGCCACGCTGTTCAAGGGGCGCTGGTGCATCCTCACGCCGGCCGCCGATGCCGATGCGACGGCGGTCGAGCGGGTCGCCGAGTTCTGGCGCCGGCTGGGTGCCGACATCGACACGATGGACGCGCAGCATCACGACCTGGTGCTGGCGGTGACCAGCCATCTGCCCCACCTGATCGCCTACACCATCGTCGGCACCGCGTCCGATCTGGAGGCAGTGACGCAGAGCGAGGTCATCAAATATTCGGCGGGCGGTTTCCGCGACTTCACCCGGATCGCCGCATCCGATCCGACGATGTGGCGCGACGTGTTCCTGGCGAACAAGGATGCGGTGCTGGCGATGCTCCAGCGCTTTTCGGAGGATTTGTCGGCGCTGCAACGCGCGATCCGCTGGGACAAGGGCGACGAACTGTTCGACCTGTTCACCCGGACGCGAGCCATCCGCCGCTCGATCGTCGAGCAGGGACAGGACGACGCGCGCGAGGATTTCGGGCGGGATCACGGGTTAGCGCCAAGCGCGACGTCATCCCGGCCTGCGCCGGGATGACGTGAGCGACCGCGTTACTTCGTCTCCACCACCGGCAGCCACACCGCACTGGGGCTGCTGCCGCCGCGTTCGATCGTCACCGTTGCCTTGCGGTATGCGTCCTTCGGCGCGGTGAAGATGTTCGGGACATAGGTCTGCGGGTTGCGGTCGTAGAGCGGGAACAGCGACGACTGGACCTGCACCATGATGCGGTGCCCCGGCTGGAACACATGGTTCACCGTCGGCAGGCGGAAGCGATAGCGTTGCGTCTTGTTCGCCGGGATCGCCGAGGGCTTGGCGAAGTCGTTGCGATAGCGGCCGCGGAAGATGTCGAGGCTGATGGGGAGCTGGTATCCGCCCATCGCCGGCTGGCCGGGCACGACGTCGGGATAGACGTCGATCACCTTCACCACGAAATCGCCGTCGGTGCCGGTCGTCTTGGCAAAGAGGTCGGCGATCGGCGCGCCCGATACCTTGACCGGCTGGGTCAGCACCGGGGTCTGATAGGTCATGACGTCGGTGCGCCCGTCGACATGGCGCTGGTCGCTGACCAGCCATGCCTTCCACCGGCCGTCGTCGAAATTGACCGGGCGCGAGAGGTGCGGGACCGGCTTGGCGGGATCGGAGACATAGCTGTCGCCACCGGCCTTGGCCGCAGTGAAGCCGAGATCGCCGTCCGCGCCCAGATAGATCGGCTTGAGCGGTGCGGCGCAGCCCTTCTCGCACGCCAGCGGCCATTGCGACAGTTCGTCCCAATGGTTCTCGCCGGTATTGTAGATCAGCGCCTGCGGCGGGGTGAAGGCGGGGCGGCCGTCGCGCAGATACTGGTCGAAGAAGGGGAACAGGTAGTTCTGCCGCCATTGCAGCGCGGTGTCGCCGTTGAACTTGATGTCGCCCAGCGACGATCCGTCATAGTTCGCGCCGCTGTGCCGCCATGGCCCCATGACGAGGAAGTTGTTGCCGCCCTTGCCCTTGGCCTTCAGCGCCTCCCATGCGGTGATCGCGCCGTACATGTCCTCCTGATCCCACAGCCCCTGTTCCCACATGGTGGGGACGTTGGAGGGGTTGGCGGCGATCAGCTTGTCGAGCGCCTGCCCCTGCCAATAGGCGTCGTAGGAGGGATGCGCGACGAAGCGCTGCCAGAAGGGCAGCTGGGCATAGCCCGACGCCTTGGCCCAGTCGTTGGCCGAGCCGACGTTCCGGAACTGGTCGTAATCGTCATAGGTGGTCGATGGCGGCGACGAGCCCGAACCTTTGTAGCCGGTCTGGCTGCCGATCCAGCCGATATTGGCCAGCCGGAATGCACCGTAGTGGAACCAGTCGTCGCCCATCCAGCCGTCGATCATCGGGCTTTCGGGGGCGGCGACCTTCAGCGCCGGATGCGGGTTCAGCAGCGCCATGACGACGGTGAAACCTTCGTACGACGACCCCAGCATCCCGACGCGGCCGTTGCTTTCGGGCAGGTTCGCCTTGTTCACCAGCCAGTCGATCGTGTCATAGGCGTCGGTGACGTGATCGGTGCTCGTGGGGTTCAACGGGCCACGGACGGGGCGGGTGACGACATAGTCGCCCTCCGACCCGTATTTGCCGCGAATGTCCTGGAACACGCGGATATAGCCGGCGCGGGTGAAGACCTCGTCGCCCTGCGGCAACGTCGCGACATAGCTGGTGCTGTCGGCACGGGCGACCCGACCCGATGCGTTGTATGGCGTGCGGGTCAGCAGGATCGGGGCGTTCGCCGCGCCCTTCGGGATCATGATGACCGTGTGCAGCTTCACCCCGTCGCGCATCGGGATCATCACTTCGCGCTTCACATAGTCGTATTTGTCGGTCGGCGGGACGAACTTCGCCGGGATGTCGCCGTTGGGCGGCCAGATGTCTGGGCCGGGCCGGGCGGTCTGTGCGGCGAGGGTCGACGCGCCGAGTGCGAGGGTGCAGGCGAGAAGGAGCGGACGGATACGCATGGGTGCTAGGGACTCCTGACCGATCGCCGGGCGGCGATGCGATGATGTCACATCGTTCGGCGGGGCGTCGGGGAAGTCAATATGGCCGACACGGATATCGGCGATATCGGTCCAAAGTTCACGAAGTTCACACTCGCACGCTATTTGCGTTCGGTATGAAGACCGGTGGTGGAGCGACCGCTCCACCACCGGCAAACGCCATTATGCGCCCTGCGGCGTCGGCGATCCGAAGGGGCCGCGCGGGCGGCGGGTCTTTGGGATCGAGGTGCCTGCGGCGGCCAGCGGGGTGGAGGGCGTGCCCTCGTCCCGGCCGATATCCTCACCCGCGATCAGCCGCTTGATCTCGTCGCCCGACAGGGTTTCGAACTCGAGCAGCGCGCCGGCCAGCGTGTGCAACTGGTCGACGTGATCGGTCAGCAGCTTGCGGGCGCGGTCGAGACCGCCTTCGACGATGCGCTTGATTTCGCTGTCGATCAGCTCGGCAGTCTTGTTCGACATCCGCGCGGGCGCAGACGACGAATAGCCGAGGAAGCTCTCACCCTGTGGCTCGCCATATTCGACCGGCCCCACCGCATCGGACATGCCCCAGCGGGTGACCATGTCGCGGGCAAGCGACGTCGCCTGCTGGATGTCGCCCGAAGCGCCCGACGACACCTTGTCATAGCCGAAGATGATCTCCTCGGCGACGCGGCCGCCCATCGCGACCGAGAGGTTCGCGTACATCTTATCGCGGTGATAGCTGTACGAGTCGCGCTCGGGCAGGCGCATCACCATGCCCAGCGCGCGGCCGCGCGGGATGATCGTCGCCTTGTGGATCGGGTCCGATGCCGGTTCATGGAGCGACACGATCGCGTGGCCGGCCTCGTGATAGGCGGTCATCCGCTTCTCATCGTCGGTCATCACCATCGAGCGCCGCTCGGCACCCATCATGACTTTGTCCTTCGCCTCCTCAAACTCCTGGTTCGCGACAAGGCGCTTGCCCTTGCGCGCCGCCGTCAGCGCCGCTTCGTTGACGAGGTTGGCGAGGTCGGCACCCGAGAAGCCCGGGGTGCCACGCGCGATGACGCGGGCATCGACGTCGGGCGCCAGCGGCACCTTCTTCATATGGACCTGCAGGATCTTGATCCGGCCCTCGATATCCGGGCGCGGCACCACGACCTGCCGGTCGAAGCGGCCCGGACGCAGCAGCGCGGGGTCGAGCACGTCGGGACGGTTGGTCGCGGCGACGATGATGATCCCTTCGTTCGCCTCGAACCCGTCCATTTCGACCAGCAGCTGGTTCAGCGTCTGTTCGCGTTCGTCGTTACCGTTGCCCAGACCCGCGCCGCGATGGCGACCGACCGCGTCGATTTCGTCGATGAAGACGATGCAGGGGGCCGACTTCTTGGCCTGTTCAAACATGTCGCGGACGCGGCTGGCGCCGACGCCGACGAACATCTCGACGAAATCCGACCCCGAAATGGTGAAGAACGGCACGCCCGCTTCACCCGCGATGGCGCGGGCGAGCAAAGTCTTACCGGTGCCGGGCGAGCCGACCAGCAGCGCGCCCTTCGGAATCTTGCCGCCCAGACGGGCGAACTTGGTCGGGTCCTTCAGGAAGTCGACGATCTCTGTCAGTTCGGCGCGTGCCTCGTCGATGCCGGCGACATCGTCGAAGGTGACCTTGCCTTCTTTCTGCGTCAGCATCCGCGCGCGCGACTTGCCGAAGCCCATCGCGCCGCCACCGCCGCCGCCCTTCTGCATCTGGCGCAGGACGAAGAAGGCGATGCCGAGGAACAGCAGGAACGGAAGCGACTGGACGAGGATCGCCATCCAGATGTTCGGCCCTTCCTCCGGCCGCGCGTTCATGACGACGTTCTTCGCGCGCAGCCGCTCGATCAGGTTGGGATCGTTCAGCGCGTTGGTGCGGAACTTGTCGTCATTGGTGTAGGTGCCGGTGATCGTGCTGGTCGCGATGTTGACGTCGCGGACCGACCCTTCGTCGACCTTGTTCAGGAAGGTCGAATAGGGGATCACCTGACCTTGGGTCTGCGTCGACGGGCCGTTGAACAGCTGGACGAAGATCGCCAGCGACACCAGGATGCCGACCCAGATCAACAGGCTCTTCATCCACGGATTGCCGCCGTTGTTTTCGGGGCCGTTCTGCTTGTCGTTGTCGTTCATGCGGACGTGCTACCTCTCAGTGCATCCAAGATAGGCTCGGCGAGGTTAATGGCAATGGAACAACGTCGATCAGTCTGATCGGCGCGGTGGAGCGGGCCGAAAGTGCCAGATTCCGTGGCCGGCCGACGCCAGCACGCCGGCTTTCGTCGCCGTTCCGCCCGAATCGAGCGCATCCAGCAGCGATTCGATATTGGCGGCGTCGGACCAGCGGCCTTCGGTGATGCCGTCGACCAGCCGCACGTCGCCGATCGCGCGACGGGCGAGTCGGCGGCGCAGTTCGCGGGGCAGGTCGGTCATGTCGAGGCGGCATTCCCCGGCTTCGGCGTCCAGACTGCGCGTGCGCCACAGCCAGTCGATCGTTTGGGACAGCGTGGCGTCGACCTCACAGCAATGCGCGGCGGCGGCGGCAAGCCCCAGCGGGTCGAGATGCCCGGCGGCCAGCAGCGTGCGCACGGCGGTGCGGTCATGGCGCGGGTCGGTGTTCGAGGGGTCGTCGACAAAGGGCAGGTCGGCGGAGAGGGCGCGCAGGTCGGCGCGGCGCCAGGTGAGGAGCGGGCGGACGATGGGGAGCGGAGTCACATCGGCGACGGCAGCCACCGCGTCTTTCGGATAACTGGCGTGCCAGCGATGCTGTTCATAGGTCCAGCGCGGCCGGATGCCGGCAAGGCCGGCGGGTCCGGACGCGCGGGCGGCGCGCATCAGGAAGGTTTCGGCCTGATCGTCGGCATGGTGCGCGGTGGCCAGTGCGGTGGCGTGCCCGGCGATCGCCCAGTCGGCAAGCAGGGCGTAGCGGGCGTGGCGCGCTTGTGCCTGGATGCTGGCGCCGGCGGGGGGCGTGTCGGGGGCGAGTGTGGCATGGGAGATGGCGTGGGCGCGGCACCAGTCGGCGACCATCGCGGCTTCGTTTGCCGACGCGGTGCGCAGGCGGTGGTCGACGGTAGCGGCGATGACGGCGTTCGGGAACGCTGCGACGGCGAGGGCGAGGAGCGCCATCGAATCGGGGCCGCCGGAAACGGCGATCGCCAGTGGACGGTCGGGCGTGGGGGCGGTGGCGAGCGCGGTCAGGTCCTGGGTGAAGCGGGTAAGGGCTTTGGGGGGTGGGGTCACGGGCTCGTGCCGGGATGAGGTGGGGGGGGTGCTGAGCTTTCGGTGCAGCGGAGCCTTCCGGTTCACGCCGGCCAGTGCCACACAGCCCGGCCGAGACTGTCCAGACATGGCCATTTCATCCTCATCCGTTTGCTTCGAGCCTGTCGGGAACCGTAGTCGAGAAGGGGGTGCCCAAGGCAGGGCGTTCTCGACTGCCGCTTCTCGACAAGCTCGAACCGAACGGGTATTTCTTGGGCGGACGGGATGCCTTCGCCCGTTGGTGCCGAGCAAGGGCTGAGCGCAGTCCAAGACATGGATCGGAGCACCTCTGTATGTCCTTCGATACGCTGCTTCGACAGGCTCAGCAGCTACTCAGGACGAACGGGTATGGCTGCCGAACGCCTTCCCTCACGCCGCGCATTTGTTGGCGGTGCGCCCCTTGGCCACATCGGCCTTCATCGCCGCCGAAATCTTGTCGCCATAGACGTCGTTCAACTCGCCATAGACGTCGCAAGCTTCCTTGGTCTTCTTCAGCTTGGTGAGGGCGTCGGCGAGGTAGAACAGGCTGTCGGGGGCGCGTTCGCCGTCGGGCATGTTCTTGTAATTGTCGTAGAATTCGCGCGATGCGAGGCTGGGCTTGCCGTCGTCCAGATAGGACCGGCCGATCAGGTTCTGGGCATAGCTGGCGCGGCGGTGCTTGGGGTATTTCGCGACGACCGGGCGCAGCGCGGCGATAGCTTCGGGATAGAGTTTCGCGCTCCACAGGCGGAAGCCGTAGAGATAGCCGTCTTCCGCCGCGTCGCCGGACGACGGCTTTTCGATCGCGGCGATGCGCTGGGCGCGGGCCGGGTCGGCGGCGGCGGGCGCAGTGACGACGGGTGGGCGGACCGTGCCGCCGCCGAGTGTCCCGCCGCCATTGCCGGGGCCGCGCGTCGGGGGCGGGCCGTCGGTCGAGGTGTCGCCCGAGGCGGCGACCGCGCCGGGGGTGGCAGGCGCGATCGGCGGGGCGCCGGCCGATTCCAGCGTCTTCAGCTTCGCATCGGTCGCGGTCCGGTACGCCTCGAACGCCGATTCGAGCTGGCGCAGCTTGTATTGCGCCTGTTCGAGCTGGCCGGTCAGCGCCTGCTGCTGCGATTCGAGCGCGTCGACGCGCGAGGTCAGCGTGGCGAGCGGGCCGCTCGACGGGCTGCCGGGGATGTCGGTCGGCTGGATCGGGGCGGTGATCTGCGGTTCGACCTGGTTGGGCGCGCCGCCGGGAAAGACCTTGCGTTGCACGGCGCGCATCTCGCGCTCCAGCTTGTTGACGCGGGGTTCGAGCGTGGTCGCGGTCTGGGCAGAGGCCGGCACGGCGGCGAGCAGGCCGAGCGCGACGAGCGGCAGGGCGTTGAGATAGCGCATGAAAACTCCCCCCGGAGCAGGTTGGATGGGCCGCACGACCCTAGGCAGGCGAGCTGTCGCCACGCTTAACCGGCGGGCGACGGCGTCGGTGTGGGCGCTGCCGACGCGCGGTTGCGCAGGGCCTCCGCGCTGACGCCCACGGTGACCGGGCGTTCGGCGGTGCCGAGCGGCGGCACGTTCGATCCGTTGACGGTGACGGTCAGCAGGTCGGGGCGACCGGTGCGGATCTGCGGGTTCTTCGCGGTCATCGGCACGTCGTAGCGATCGCCCGCCTTCATCTCCTTGTTCACCAGCGTGCCGGTGTCGTCGAAGATGCGGACCCAGGTCGTGCCGGTGGCGGTCAGCGTCACCTGTCCCCCGCCCGCCGGGACCGGCGGTGCGACGGGCGCGGTGTTGCCGGTTGCGGGCGTCGGGGTCGGCGGCAACATGCCGAGGTCGCCGGCGACGGTCGCCTGGGCGGTCACCGGTTCGTCGCGGCGGAACAGCGAGGTGCCGAAATACAGGCCGACGCCCAGCAGCAGTACGATGGCGATCGCGGCGGCGATGACGACGACGCCGGGCGAAGGCCCGCGGCGCATGTCGATCGGTTCGAGGTCCTGCAACGGTTCGGGACGCTGGTAATTGGCGGCGAGTTCGGAGCGGAGCGCGCGCGCCACCTCCGTCTCGTCCACGCCGACTGCGCGGGCATAGGCGCGGCCGAAGCCCATCGCATAGGTGATCGAGGGGAGCGCCTGAAACTTGCCGTCCTCGACCGCTTCAAGGTGGCGCAGCGGAATCCGCGTGCGCTGCGCGATGTCCGACAGGGTCAGGCCCTGCGCCTCGCGTGCCGAACGCAGCATCATGCCCGCCGTGCGTGGCGCGCCCGTGGTGCTGTCGCCGTCCATCATCACTACCCTTCCAACCCGCTGATCGTCCCGCCCCCGGTCCATGGGCGGTTTCGGCCAGCGCAGGGCGGCTGTCAACGTCGCAGCGGGGTGTCGGGTGGAAAGTGAGGTGGGGGAGAGGAACTTATCCTTCCCGGCACGGGGAGGGGGTGCTTCGATACGGGCCTTCGACAAGCTCAGTCCCTACTCAGCACAAACGGTTCTACCGGATGTTATCGCGCTCTAAGAAAGGTCGATGCCGTTCGCCCTGGCCCATTCCTCCAGCGCGGGGCGCAGGGTACGGCTGGGGGTGGCGAGGAGGCGGTCGATTTCCGCCATCGCCGCCTGCCGGTCGAGCGAGCGGATCATCGCCTTGACCGGGCCGACCGCCGCCGGGGTGATCGACAGCCGGTCGATGCCGAGCGCGATCAGTGCCATGGCTTCCAGGGGACGCCCGCCCATCTCGCCGCAGACCGCCACCGGCTTGCCCGCGTCGTGCGCCGCGCGGGTGACACGGCGCAGGAAGCGCAGGATCGCCGGGCTTAGCCAGTCGTAGCGCATCGCAAGGCGCGGATCGGCGCGGTCGGCGGCGAACAGGAACTGGGTCAGGTCGTTGGTGCCGATCGACAGGAAGTCGAGGCTGGGCCACAGGAAATCGAGCACGTCGGCAAGCGCCGGCACCTCCAGCATCGCGCCGTAGCGGATGTCGGTCGGCAGCGGCTTGCCCCGGCCGCGCAGCCATTCGCGCTGCGCCTCGAACAGGGCGCGCGCCTCCTCGAACTCCCACGGTTCGGACACCATGGGGAACATGACGTGGAGCGTGCGGCCATCGGCGGCTTCGATCAGGGCGCGGGCCTGCGCCTTCATCAGCCCTTCGCGGCCGAGCGCCAGGCGCAACGCGCGCCAGCCCATCGCCGGGTTCTCCTCGACATGCCCCTCGGCATGGTCGAGATAGGGCAGCGCCTTGTCGCCGCCGATATCGACGGTGCGGAACACGACCGGACGATCGCCCGCCACGTCGAGCACGTCGCGGTATAGCCGCTGCTGGCGCTCGCGCTGCGGGAGGGTCGCCGACACCAGGAACTGGAATTCGGTGCGGAACAGGCCGATGCCATCGGCGCCGGTCAGGTCGAGCGCGGCGGCGTCGTCGCGCAGGCCGGCATTGACCATCATCGTGATGCGATGGCCGTCCTTCGTGACCGGCGGTTCGCCCTTCATCGCGGCGAAGGCGGCACGGCGCTTCTGCGTCAGCGCCAGCTTCGATTCGAACGCCTCCTCCATCGCCGGGGTCGGGCGGATGACCAGCAGGTCCTCGACCGAATTGAGCAGCAGGCGGTCGCCCTCCGCGATCAGGCGGCGGACGTCGCGGACGCGGCCCAGCACCGGCACGCCCATCGCGCGGGCGACGATGACGACGTGCGCGGTCAGCGACCCTTCCTCCAGCACGACCCCTTTCAGGCGGCGGCGGTCATATTCGAGCAGTTCCGCCGGCCCCAGATTACGCGCGATCAGGATCGTGTCCTGCCGCAGACCCATCTGCGCGGCGGTGCCGAGCTGGCCCGACACGATGCGCAGCAGCCGGTTGGACAGGTCCTCCAGATCGTGCATCCGGTCGGCGAGCAGCGGGTCCTTGATCTCGCGCATCCGCATCCGCGTGCGCTGCTGCACGCGCTCGATCGCGGCTTCGGCGGTCAGGCCGCTGTCGATCGCCTCGTTGATGCGGCGCGCCCAGCCTTCGTCATAGGCGAACATCTTGTAGGTCGCGAGGACCTCGTCATGTTCGCCGCCGACGCCGAATTCGGCCTGGTTCGACATGCGTTCGATCTGGTCGCGCATCTTGTCGAACGCGGCATAGACGCGGTGGCGCTCCGCCTCGACATCCTCCGCCACGGTATGTTCGATGACGATGCGCGGCTGGTGGAAGACGGCGACGCCCGCGCCCATGCCCTCGACCAGCTTGAAGCCGGGGACGCGCACCGCGCCGGTCGCCTGCGGCCGGATCGACGCGCCGCCGGTCGCGTCGATCAGGTCGGCATTGGCGATCAGTTCGGACAGCACCATCGCGACGGTCTGCAGCGCCTCGATCTCGACATCGGCATAGCGGCGCGGTTCGGCGTGCTGGACGGTCAGCACGCCGACGGCGCGTTCGCGGCGGATGACCGGCACGCCGGCGAAGCTGTGATATTTGTCCTCGCCCGTCTCCGGCCGATAGGCGAAGTCGGGATGGGTCGCGGCCTCGGCCAGGTTGAGCGTTTCGATATTGGCGACGATCGTGCCGACCAGCCCTTCGCCCGGCGCGAATTTGGTGACGTGGACCGCCTCCTGCGCCAAACCCACGGTGGCGAAGAGTTCGAGCAGCCCCTCGCGCAGCAGGTAGATCGAGCAGACCTCGCTATCCAGCGCCTCCGCGATGATGCGGACGACCGAGTTCAGTTTGGCCTGCGCCGGACTTCGCGACGCCATCACGTCGTGAAGGTTCGTCAGGATTTCGCGGGCGGAGGCGGTGGCCGAGACGGGCATGGGCGAGGGCTAACACGCCAGCGCCGGGGCGTCACGACGCTTTAGGACGGGGTCGGGGAAAGTTGCGGTTGGGTAATCGCTAATCAGCTTTATCGTCATTCCCGCCTGCGCGGGGATAACGGCGTTTGATTTTGTCGGACGTCCCAAACTACAAATTGCGCACCAGCCGCTCCGCCACCGCGATCCACGCGCAGCGCAGGCCGACCGGGCCGGCACCGAGCGTCGCGGGAAGGATCGATACCATGTCGCCGTCGAACGCCAGCAACCGGCCGAAGGCGAAGCGACCGGCGGGGCCGGGGGCCAGCACGTCACGGTGGAGCGCGGCGATATAGTCGGCGGGCGCCAGGCGGCGGCACCACAGCATGTCGCCCGCGCGATAGTCGCCGGTCGTGGCCTGCACGATCATCGCGACGAGTTCGCCCTCGCTGCGCGGCGGGGTGACGCTCATCGCGCGGCGGGGGGCCGCAGCACCCGACCCGTCGAGGATCGCGGCGACCGGAATGTCGGGGCGTTCGGGCAGGCGGACCAGATCGGCGGCCTCGACCGCCAGCGCGGCGGCGATGCGGTTGAGCCAGCCGACCGAGACGGTGCGGGTGCCGGTTTCGAGGCGGCCGATGGTCTGTGCGGTGGTCGGCGGCACGCAGCGGATCGCGACCTCCTCCAGCGTCAGGCCGCGTGCGCGGCGCACTTCGCGGATGGCGGTAATCATCGACGGTCTTCCTCGTGCACAAACCAGATCGGTACAAATGCTTTCCTACAACCCTGCCATCATGGCAACCCCGCCGGCGAATCGACGGAGGGAGGCGGGCTTTGCGCGAACTGGTGGAACGGCGGCTGGTGGACGGGCGGGTGCGGCAGGAACCGGGCGGGCGGCGGGTGCAGGTGAACTTGCGCGAGTCGCCCCTCGACTGGCTGCGGTCGCGGTCGCTGGTCGATGCGCGGCAATATGAGGCGGGCGAGCGGCTGCGCGGCGATTACGAACGGGCGGCGCTGGGACCGCGCGTGACGATGCGGTGGGACGCGGCGCCACGGGGCGCCAAGGGGGCGGCAAGCGATCCGTCGGGCGGACAGGTGGCGGCCAAGGCGCGGTTCGACGCGGCGGTGGTAGCGGTCGGGCCGGGGCTGTCGGACATTCTCTGGCGGACGGTGTGCGCGAACGAGGGGCTGCCGGCGGCGGAAAAAGCGCTGGGCTGGCCGGCGCGGGCCGGGCGGCTGGTGCTTACGTTGGCGCTCGATCGGCTGGCGGCGCATTATCGGCTGGCGTGACGTTGGTACCGGCCAGTGCCGAGTGAACAATGCCCCGCATTGTTCAGATCATGCCGGGGGCATGATCGATCCGACACTCCCCTCCCCGCCACCCACGACAGTATCTTGCATGGGTGGCGGGGAGGGGGAGCGGGCCGGTGCCGCGACAACATAGCGCCGATAGGCCCAGCCGATGCCGATCAGCGCGCCGCCCAATGCCATGAACGACAGGATGCGCAGCACCCCCTCCAGCGCGGCGGCATCGATCAGGAACACCTTGAGCGTGGTGAGCGTCAGCAGGGTCAGGCCGAAGCGGCGCAGGTCGGCGCTGGCCCGCGCGATGCCGCGCCACAGCCACAGGGTGGCGAGCGCGAGCATCGCGGCGGAATAGCCGCCATTTTCGGCCAGGCCGATGGGACCGGTGAGCAGGGTCCCATGCGCGATCTGGCGGATGGTGGCGAGCGTCGCGACGAGGGTCAGCAGCGCGGCGATCAGGCTGCGGCGCGGCAGGTCGGTCCATCGCCAGATCAGCGCGGCGGCGAAGCCGAGGTGCAGCGTCGCGGCGTTGAGCAGGGGGAGCGGGCCGACGTTCTGGGCGATCCACACCGGGTTTAGCCCGAGCAGGTCGTACCAGACGAGCCGTGCCAGCCCGAGGATGAGGAAGGCGGCGCCCAGCCGACGATGCCGCCGACCTGCCAGCGCGCCGATCAGCAAGCTCAGGTCGGTGAGCAGCGCGCGCTCGATAAAGCCGTTGGCGGTGAAGGCGGGCAGGGTGGCGATGGCGAAGGGCTGTTTCAGGAGGACATAGCCGCCCAGCACGGTCAGCGCGATCTGCACCGGCAGGATCAGCCGGCGGAGCGGGCCGAACAGCGCCGGCGCGCGCCATGCCGCCGCCAGGACGGCGATGCCGGGCAGGAGGATAAGGGCGGCGGCATCGACCGCGCGCGGCAGATAGGCGTAGGGAAAGACGTCGAAGCCGAGCGACTTGCCGAGCGCGACGAGGATCTGCGCGATCGGTCCGGCGGCGGCGAGAAGCAGCAGCAGCCACGGCAAAACCACCAGCCGTCCGATCGCCCGGCGGTCGAGGCGCAGCGCGGCCAGCAATATCCCGCCCGCCGCCAGCGGGGCGAGCGCGATCCATGGCGCAGGCAGGTAGGTGGCGAGCAGGATGCCCACCGCGAGCGCGACCGTGGCGATGCCGCCGACCAGCCCGACATCGCCGCGCTCGACCCGGTCGCGGTGCCGCCATGCCAGCGCGCCGCCGGCCAGCGCGAGCAGCAGCCACGGGATCGGGCGGGCGATCCACGGCGTGCAGAGCTGTGCGGCCAGCAACGGCCCGATGCTGCCCAGCAGCGCGACCGCTCCCCAGCCGGCACCGCGCCGCGACAGGGCGGCCCCCGCCCCGGCGAAGATCAGCATCGCGACCGGCACCATGGCTTCGGTGGCGTTGCCGTCGTCCTGCACCATGCCCGCGCCGGTGAGCAGGGTAACGAGGATCGCGGTGACGATGGCGGCGGGAAGCAGGATCGCGTCGCGCCAAGCGAGGACCAGCGCGGCGACGGAGAGGGTCAGGTAGAAGCTCCACGCCAGCACCGAGAAGTCGAGCATCGGCGCGAGCGCGAGCATCTGCACCAGCGCGGCGAGCAGGGGGGCGGCGCGTAGCCACGGCCGGGCGATGGCGGCGCGTGGCGTGGCGAGGCTGCCGCCGATCGCCAGGACGATCAGGAACACGGCGATGCCGCCCAGGCTGGCCGGGGGGACCAGTGCGATCAGCAGCCCGACCCAGCCGAACGCCGCGACCAATGCCGACAGCGCCAGCCATGCCCAGCCGCGCACGATGGCGAGCGCCAGCAGCGCGACGACGAACAGGCCGAGATAGACGAGCAGCGCACCGATCCCGGCGGCGTCATAGCCCGCGACCAAAGGCGCGGCGAACCCGCCGACCAGCGCCATGACTGCGGTCGGCGGGCCGTGGCGCAGTGCCAGGAATAGGCCGAGCGCGGTGACGCCCAGCATGATTGCGAAGCCCGTCGCCGGACCGATCAGGTGATAGAGCGCGGCGGCGAGGTAGAGCGTGGCATAGGCAGACGCGATGCCGGCCCCGGCCAGCACCTGTGCGATGCGCGGATCGTCGCGGGTGGCGGCGAAGCCGCGCGCGGCCTCGCTGCCGATCAGCAGGGCGAGCGCGAACAGCGCGGCAAGGACGGTGCGGATCGCGGGCGTCAGCCACCCCGCCTCGATCGACAGGCGCACGAGGAAGATGCCGCCGATCACCAGCGCCAGCCCGCCGATCCAGACCGGCAGGCGGCTGCCGACCAGCGTTTCGAAATCGATCGCCGGGCGGGACGGACGGGGAAGGGCGGGGCGTCGCCGCGGCGGTGCGGGCGCAGGCGGTGGCGCGATGTCGGCTACCGGAACGGGCGGGGGCGGCTGGTGTGGAACGACGTCGGGCAAGGGATGTCCCCGCCGCTCCAGCGCGTCGACCCGCCGCTGGAGGCGGACCAGCGCGACCGTCAGCGCGATCACGGTGAGGAGGAGGACTATCGTCACGATACCGGGTTGTGGCACAGCCGGCCGACCGGTGTCGCCCCCTTCGCGACGACCGGACGGAGATTGCAAGCCGATGCAGCTATATGGTTCGACCATTTCGCCGTTCGTCCGCAAGGTCGCGGTGTTCGCCGAGGAAAAGGGGATCGCGGTCGAGCTTGTGCCCGCCGCCGCCGGCGACCGATCGCCCGCGTTCCGCGCGATCAGCCCGTTCGGGCAAATCCCGGCGCTGGTCGATGGCGACTTCACGCTGGCCGATTCGAGCGCGATCGTCACCTATCTCGAGGCGAAGCATCCCGACCCGGCGCTGATCCCCGCCGATCCGCAGGCGCGCGGACGCACCATCTGGTTCGATGAACTGGCGGATACGGTGGTGTTCGCGACGGGCCGGACCATGTTGTTCAATCGGGTGGTCGGGCCGTTGTTTCGCGGAGTCGCTGGCGATGCGGCGGCGGCGGACGCGGTCGAGCGCGAGCAGTGGCCGGCGATCCTGACCTATCTGGACGCGGAGATCGGCGAGCGCGACTTTCTGGTCGGGGATACGCTGACGCTGGCCGATATCGCGATCGGCAGTGCGTTTGCCAGTGCGCTCCACGCCTGTGCGCCGATCGATGCGGCGGCCTATCCGAACCTGGCGCGCTATCTGGCGGCGATGCTGGCGCGGCCGGCCTTTGCGACGCGGGTGGCGAAGGAACAGGCGTTCATCGCCAGGGCGCGAAAGAAAGCTTCATAATGCAACTGAAATTCGTGAAGTGTCATGGGTCGGGCAATGATTTTCCGCTGATCGATGCGCGGGACATCGAGCTGGACGATGCGGCGTGGGCGCGGGTCGCGCGGGCGCTGGCGGATCGGGCGAGGGATGTCGGCGGCGACGGGCTTTTACTGCTAACTGGTTCTGATAAAGTCAATATTTTCGGGATGCGGATGTTCAATCCCGATGGGTCGGAGGCGGAGACTTGCCTGAATGGCCTCCGCTGTACCGCGCGGCTGGGGTTCGAGGTGACGGGCACCACGGCCGGACAGGTGCGGTTGAAGACCAGCGTGGCGCAAGCGCGGGTGGTCGCGCCGATCGCGCCGGGCGTCGCGACGATCGAGACGAAGGTCGGGCCGGTGTCGCTGGCCCCGCGCGATGTCGGGCTGAGCGTCGGCAGCGAACCATTCGTCGAGGCGGCGATCCCCGGCCTGCCGAGCGAACGGCGCTTCACCGCCGTCGCGATGCCGAACCCGCATCTGGTCGCGTTCGTCGATGCGGTCGATGAGGGCGAACTGGTGCGGCTGGGCGACTGGTGCGAGGCGGCGCCCGCGCTGATCCCGACGCGCGCCAATGTCAGCTTCGTCGAAGTGCGCGAGGCGGACCATGCGCCGGCGCTGTTCGTGCGCACCTATGAGCGCGGCGTCGGGCTGACCAACAGCTGCGGCAGCGCGATGGCGGCGTCGACCCATGCCGCCGCGCGGACGGGGCGGATCGGCTGGGGCGTGGAAACGCGGGTCTTCAATCGCGGCGGCATGGTGCGCGCCAGGGCCGATGCCGATGGCGTGGTGACCATCGCCGGCAACGCGACGTTCGAATGGGATGGCGAGATCGAGGTCGATCCGGCGACCGGCGTTGCGGGCGCGCTGCGGATCACCGGGCGGCGCGACGAAGAAGTCGCGGCGTGGGAGTCTATGCTCGCGGGATTGTGAGTGGGGTTTCCCGCCACGTTCCCGTTTGCTTCGAGCCTGTCGCGAACCATAGTTGGGAAGGGGGGCCAAGCGGGCGGGTTCTCGACTGCCGCTTCTCGACAAGCTCGAAGCTGCTCGAACCGAACGGGGTGGGCTGGCGTGGGCTGCATCATCAACCCGTCGTCCTGCGTAGCTGTTGCGCTGACCGAAACAGCGTATCGAAGGAGCGGTGCTTCGATACGGGCCTTCGACAAGCTCAGTCCCTACTCAGCATGAACGGTGTTGCACGACGGGTTAAAGGGTCAGACCTTCCGCTGCGCCATCGCCGCCTCGACCAGCGCCAGACCTTCCGCGCTGGCGATCGCCAGGTCGAGCGGGCGGCCGCCCAAGGCTTCGTCATGGTCGTTGAGGAACGCCATCGCCGCGTCGCGGTCGCCGAAATGACGGAAGGCCCCGGTCGCGACCTGCCCCTGGCGTGTGGCCTGTTCCGGGGTCAGGCGGACGGTCGTGTATTTGCGGCGGAACTTCATCGCGCCGGGGCGCGCCGCCGGTTCGGTCGCCGGGGCGGCGACGTCGTTAGCGACGGGCGTATCCATGTCGTCCGAAGCGGGAGAAAGGGCGGCGGTCATGCGGTCACCATCCGGCCCGAGGCGCCGAGCAGGTCGCGCAGCGAGGCGATCTGCTTTTCATAACAGCGGGCGATGCCGCCGTGCGAATGCGCCGCCTCGACCGATTTGGCATTGGCGACGCGCATCAGCGCGACCTGATGGCGGTGGAGAAGATCGTTGAGGTCCATCGTTGACGCTCCCGACAGCGTAAGCGGAAGCGCGTGCGTCTCCCGGTCGCTGGCGCCTACGGACCATCTGCCAACGATGCCCCTTATGTGGGGACGACGGGCGCAATCCGCCATGGCTGGGTTAAAACGAACCAGATGGGAACATTCCGGTTGACAGCGCGACGCTGATATGGCACAAAACAGGAACATCGGGAATTGTAGGGATCGGGGCCGGGCGGAAACGTCGTCGGCCCCGATCCGCGTCTGGGGGTGGGGACATGGCAAGTGACAGCGTGATCCGCAGCGGAACGAACCGTCCGCTGCAACGGCGACATGTGACGCATGGCTGGACCGATGCGCGCCGGGCAACCTTTCTCGACCATATCGCCGCGACCTGTAATCTGGCTACGTCGCTGACCGCCGTGGGCATGACCAAGACCGGCCTCTACGCGCTGCGCCGGCGCGATCCGGTGTTCGCCGAGCAACTGCGCAGTGCGATGCTGGTCGGGTACGAGCGGCTGGAGGCCGAATTGCTGCGCAAGGCGGTGGCGGCGTTCGAGGATGGCGATACCGGTGGCGCGGAAAAGGGCGATGTGATCGTCGAACCGATGAGCGTGGATCAGGCGATGCGGCTCCTCGAACGCTATCAGACGTCGCAGAAGGGCAGCGGCGGGCCGGGCGTTCGCGAGGTACGGCATCGCGCTACGCAGGCGGAAACCGACGCGATGTTGCTGGAGCAACTGCGCATCCTGCGCCGCCAGCGCGAGAAACGGGCATGACGCCGCGCGATCCGATGATCGAGGAGCTGATCGCCTTGGACGATGCCGAACAGGCGCGCATCATCGCGCGGCTGACGCCCAGCCGGCGGCTCGAACTGGCGACGCGCTGGAGCATCTATGCCCATGCCGGACAGACGGTCGCCGACAATGACTGGACGGTGTGGCTGATCCAGGCGGGGCGCGGGTTCGGCAAGACCCGCGCCGGAGCGCAATGGGTGTGCGCGCAGGCGGCGGACCGGGGCGACCTGCGCATTGCGCTGGTGGGGGCGAACCGGCGCGACGTCGAAACGGTGATGGTGCGCGGGCCGGCGGGGCTTCTGGCGATCGGGCGACATTATGGCGCGGTCAAATATCGGCCGTCGCATAACATGGTCGAGTTCGGGTCGGGCGCGAAGGCGTTCGTCTATGCCGCCGAAAGCCCGGAGGGACTGCGCGGGCCGGAGCATCATGTCGCGTGGTGCGACGAACTGGCGAAATGGCGCAATGCCGATGCGACATGGGACAATCTGATGATGGGGATGCGGATGGGGGAGCGGCCGCAGACGCTGGTCACGACCACGCCGCGCGTGATCCCGCTGCTGCGGCGCATCCGGGCGATGCCGGGGGTGCGGATCACCGGCGGGCGGTCGCGCGACAACCGGCATCTGTCCGAAAGCTGGTTCGCGCAGATCGAGGGGGCCTATGCCGGCACGCGGCTGGGCCGGCAGGAGCTGGAGGGCGAGCTGATCGAGGATGTCGCGGGCGCGTTGTGGTCGCGCGCGATGATCGAGGAGCGGCGGGTGGACGCGGTGCCGACGCTGGTGCGGGTGGTCGTCGGGGTCGATCCGCCCGCCGGGGTGGGGGGCGATGCGTGCGGCATCGTGGCGGTCGGCAAGGGCGTGGACGGCCATGCCTATGTGCTGGAGGATGCCAGCGTTTCCGGCCTGTCGCCCGAGGGGTGGGCGGGCGCGGTCGCGGCGTGCGCGGGCCGCCATGGCGCCGACCGGGTGGTGGCGGAATCGAACCAGGGCGGGGCGATGGTCGCGAGCGTCCTGCGCGCGGCGGATGCCGGATTGCCGGTGCGGCTGGTCCATGCGTCGCGGGGGAAGGCGGCACGGGCGGAGCCGGTGGCGGCATTGTACGAGGGCGGGCGGGCGTTTCATGTCCGCACGTTTCCCGCGCTGGAGGACGAGCTGTGCGGGCTGGTTTCCGGTGGTGGCTATGAGGGGCCGGGGCGCTCGCCGGACCGCGCCGATGCGCTGGTGTGGGCGATGTTCGAGCTGATGCTGGGCGGGCGCGGGGAGGCGGTGGTGCGGGTGTTGTGAGTTGCGGGCGGGGTTCTCGACGGACGCTTCTCGACAGGCTCTAAGCTGCTCGAACCGAACGGGGTGTGTGGGGGCTAGGGGGGTGGTGTTTTCGCGCTCTGCGGTCCCTTGCTTGCCCTTCGTCCTCTCCGTTTGCTTCGAGCGCAGGTTCGAGGTTGTCGAGAACCGTAGTCGAGAAGGGGGTGCCGCGAACGCGCCTTCGCTTTCGGCTGGGGAAGAAGAAGCGGGACCCCGGATCAAGTCCGGGGTGACGGTGTGGGGGCGGTTCGCTCCCGTTCATTTATCCCCGCCTGCGCGAGACCTCTGCAAAAGCCCCCGATCCGTACCCCGGCCTTCGCCGGGGTACGGCGAGGCGTTGGCTCTGTTCAAGACTTTTGCAGAGGTCTCGCCTGCGCGGGGGTACGCCAGTGCACGGCGAGGGCACGCTGCCCTTCAAGACATCGAACGGGCACGGCCCGACAACAGGAGAACGAGCATGAAATGGTTCGGACGCAGGTCCGGGCGCGATGGCGCGCGTCCGGTGCTGGCGCGTGGCGGCGCGACCCTTTGGCGCGACGGCAGCGGGCCGGCGGCGGGGGATTGGGCGCAAGGCTATGAGGCGCAGCTGCGCGAGGCGTATCTGGGCAATCCGATCGCGCAGCGCGCGGTCCGGATCGTGGCCGAAGGGCTGGCGTCGCTGCCGCTGAAGGGCGATCCGCGCGGGGTGACGCTGGTCGAGGCGCGGTCGGCGGGGCAGGACCTGCTGGAAAGCGTGGGCGCGCAACTGCTGCTGCACGGCAACGCCTATATCCAGATCCTCGACGACGGCGCGGGCGGGATCGGCGAACTCTATGCGCTGCGGCCCGAGCGGGTGACCGTTGAGGCCGATGCGGGCGGATGGCCGGTCGCCTATCGCTATCGCGTGGGTGAGCGGGTGCTGCGCATTCCGATGGAGGGCGAGGGCGGCCGGCCGGGGCTGATCCACCTGCGCGGCTTTCATCCGCTGGACGATCATTATGGGCTGGGCTGCCTGGGCGTGGCGGCGGGTGCGGTCGCGATCCACAATCAGGCGGCGCGGTGGAACAAGGCGCTGCTGGACAATGCCGCGCGGCCGTCGGGGGCGCTGGTCCATGATCCGGGGGATGGCGGGGTGTTGTCGGGCGAGCAGTTCGACCGGTTGCGCGCGCAGATGGACGATGCCTTTGCCGGGGCGGCCAATGCCGGGCGGCCGATGCTGCTGGACGGGGGACTCAAATGGCAGGCGATGAGCCTGACCCCGGCGGACATGGATTTCGTGGGGTTGAAGGCGCAGGCGGCGCGCGAGATCGCGCTGGCGTTCGGGGTGCCGCCGATGCTGCTGGGGCTGCCGGGCGACAATACGTTCGCGAATTACCGCGAGGCGAACCGCGCGCTGTGGCGGCAGACGATCGTGCCGCTGGGCAAGCGGGTGCTGGGCGCGATCGGGCAGGGGATCGATGGCTGGCTGGGGACGGGTGCGCTGGAGATCGACATGGAGGCGATCCCGGCGCTCAGCGACGAGCGCGACCAGTTGTGGACGCGGGTGGCGGGGGCGGATTTCCTGACCGACGACGAGAAGCGGGGGTTGGTGGGGATGTGAGCGCGCTGTCCGATCCGCTCACGCGGAGGTGCGGTGCCGGCCCGCTCCCCCACCCGGCCACCCATCGAGAATACCGTGTGGGTGGCCGGGTGGGGGAGCGGGCCGGCACCGCACCTCACAAATCAACGCGGCGTGCAGACCAAGGTCGTGCGGTCGAACCGGCCGCCGGCGTCGAGGCAGCGTTTCCCTTTGAGGAACGGCAACGCGAAGGTGAAGGCGAGCAGGGCCGCGCCGAAGGCGGCGGCGATGATGCGGAGGCGCGGTCTCACGGGGCCGGGCTAGCGCGGCGACAGGCAGGAGGCAAGCGATGGGCGATACGGGGCTGCTGGCGCAGCTGATGGGACAGGCGGCGGACGATGGCGCCGACCTGCAGACGCTGCGCGCGATTGCGGAGGAGGCGGGCGAGCTGGGCGCGAGCCGGGCGATGGCGCGGATCGGATTGTCGGACGCGGCGGCGGCGGCCGACGTGCAGGAGCTGCGCGAGCTGTTGAAGGCGTGGCGCGATGCGAAGCGATCGGCGGTGCGCGCGGCGGTGGCGTGGGTGATGCGGATGGCGTTCGCGCTGCTGCTGGTCGGCATCGCGGTCCGGACCGGGTGGCCCGAATGGGCGCGGTGAGGTTCGCGGGCTATGCCGCGATCTTCGGCCGGGCGGACCGGGGCGGCGACGTGCTGCTGCCCGGTGCCTTGGTGGCGGCGGGGGCGGTGCCGCTGTTGTGGCAGCATCGCGGGGACCCGATCGGCACGGTCGAGTGGCTGGGCGAGGATGCGCGAGGCCTGGCGGTGATCGGGCGGATCGCGGGCGGAGAGGCGGCGCGGCTGGTCCGGGCGGGGGCGGTCGACGGGCTGTCGTTCGGGTACCGGGCGCGCAGCGTGCGGCAGGGGGCGTGGCGGACGATCGCCGCCGCCGACCTGATCGAGGTGAGCGTGGTCGCGCAGCCGATGCAGGTGCTCGCGCGCATCCATGCGGTCGAGGACGGGTGAGCGTTTTCCGGACGCGCTCGCGCGCGTCGTGCGGTGCCGGCCCGCTCCCCCACCCGGCCACCCACACGGTATTCCGATGGATGGCCGGGTGGGGGAGCGGACCGGCACCGCACCAACAAAGACTTTCACGAACTTTTCCACAACGGGGTGTCGCAGCAACGCGGCGCCCCTTTTTTCATGGGGACGACGAGGATGACGATCGAGACGCTGGCGGGGAGCTTTTCGGGTGTGGCGGCGGGTGCGAGCCGGCCGATGCTGAGCATGGGGGTGCGGGGCGGTGGCTTCGGCGCGTTCGTGCGGAGCGGCATGACCATCGAGACGAAGGCGGTGGCGGGGACCAGCGATGCGGGCGGCGGCTATGCCGTGCCGCGCGAGATCGACGCGATGATCGGCGCGACGCTGAAGAGCGCCAGCCCGATCCGCGCCATCGCGCAGGTGGTGAGCGTGGGGTCGGCCGGATACCGCAAGCTGGTTACCAGCGGGGCGACGCCGTCGGGCTGGGCGAGCGAGGGCGGCGCGCGGCCGGAGACGGCGACGCCGACCTTCAACGAAATCGCCCCGCCGATGGGCGAGCTGTACGCCAATCCGGCGGCGAGCCAGGCGATGCTGGACGACGCCGCGTTCGACGTCGAGGTCTGGCTGGCCGACGAGATCGCCAGCGAGTTCGCGCGGGCCGAGGGGCAGGCGTTCGTCGCGGGCAGCGGCGCCGGGCGGCCGCGCGGGTTCCTGAACTATCCCACCGCCACGACCGGCGACGCAGTGCGGGCGTTCGGGACGCTGCAATATCTGCCGAGCGGCGCGGCGGCCGATTTCGGCGCCGATCCGGAAAACCGGCTGATCGACCTGGTGCACAGCCTGCGGGGGGCGTACCGGCAGGGCGCGTGCTGGGTGATGAACGCGCAGACGGCGGCGCGCATCCGCAAGTTCAAGACGGCGGACGGCGCGTTCCTGTGGACGCCGGGGCTGGCCGAGGGACAGGCGAACACGCTGCTGGGCTATCCGGTGGTCGAGGCGGAGGACATGCCCGACATCGCCGCGAACACCTTCCCGATCGCGTTCGGGAACTTCAAGGCCGGGTATTTGATCGCCGAGCGAGCCGAGACGCAGATTTTGCGCGATCCTTATTCGAACAAGCCGTTCGTGCACTTCTATGCCACCAAGCGCGTCGGCGGGCCGGCACCGCCCTATCCGCGTGAGCGGATCAAACAGGAGACAATCATGAGCGCAGCGCCCTTTCCGGCGGCGGTGATCGCGGGGGTGCGCGTGGCGGCGCGCGACCATCTGCGGATCACCGGGACCGCCGAGGACATGGTGATCGACCGGCTGGCGGAGAGCGCGCTGGCGCTGGCCGAGGCCTATACCGGCACCGCGATGATCGCGCGGCCGCATGAGGCGATGATGGCGGCGTCGCCCGAATGGCGGCCGCTGCCGGTCGCGCCGGTGACCGCGATCACGGCGGTGCCGCCGGTCGCGGCGATCGACATCGACGAAGCCGGCACGGGATGGGTGCGGATGGCTGCGGCGGGGCCGGTGCGCTTCGTCGCGGGGCTGGCGATGGAGTGGAGCGCGGTGCCGCCGCCGGTGGCGCAGGGGATCGTGCTCCTGGTCGCGCATCTGTTCGATGCGCGGACGGCGGCGGCGGCACCCCCGGCGGCGGTGGGGGCGCTGTGGCGGCCGTGGCGGCGGATGCGGCTGGTCGGGGAACGGCGATGATCGGTGCGCTGGAGCGGGCCGAGGCTACGGCCGAGCGCCGGGCGGAGGCGGCGCGCGCGCGGGTGGTCGCGGCGGCGCGGGACGTGCCGGGGGTGTCGGCGGAGGTCGTCGGCGATGGCGTGGTGCTGTCGGGGCGGGGGCTTGTGCGGCGTACCATCGCCGATCCCCGGCTGCAGGATATTGCGGGGTGGGGGCGATGATCGCGGGGGCGGTGTTGCAGGCGATGCTGGTCGCGCGGTTGCGGGCGGTGCTGACGACGGCGAGCGTGTTCGATGCGCCGCCGGTGCGGGCCGGGCGGCCGTATGTGGTGGTCGATACGCCGGTGCTGACCGACTGGGGCACCAAGGATGCCGCCGGACGCGAGGGGCGGGTCGTCGTGCAGGTGTTCGACGGGGGCGAGGTGCCGGCGCGGCTGCGTTCGATCGCGGCGGCGGCGGAGGTGGCGGTGTTGTCGGCGCCTGCGCTGCTGGCCGGGTGGCGGGTGGCGAGCCTGTCGTTCGTGCGCAGCCGGGTGCTGCGCGAGGGGGATGGGTGGGTCGGGGCGATCGAGTTCCGGGTGCGGATGCTGGCGGGGTGATTTCCGCGTTCGTCCGATCATACCCCCGCTCAGGCGGGGGTCCAGGGTCGCTTCGCGGGTGGTGGCGTTTGGGGCTCTGGATCCCCGCCTTCGCGGGGATACGGTTTTGGTCGACGGATGCCCTCAATGTTTCCGGACGTACCCCGGCGAAGGCCGGGGGCCAGTTGGGCAGCGGTTTCGATCAGTTAGCGGCGGCTCCCGGGCGGTGTCGCGGGATGCGGTGGGAGACCCCGGCTTTCGCTGGGGTGACGGTTTTGGTTGGGCGGCGGACTTTTCAGGAGACAATCGATGGCGGCGGAGAAGGGTAGTGCGTTCCTGTTGAAGATCGGGAACGGGGCGGTGCCGGTGGCCTATGCGACGGTCGCGGGGCTGCGCACGACGCAGTTGAGCGTCAATGGCGAGGCGGTGGCGATCACCAGCAAGGATTCGGGCGGGTGGCGCGAATTGCTGTCGGGGGCCGGCGTGCGGTCGGTCAGCGTCAGCGGCGCGGGCGTGTTCACCGGATCGGCGGCGGAGGTGCGGCTGCGCGGCAATGCGCTGTCGGGCGTGATCGACGACTATCGGCTGAGCTTCGAGAGCGGCGAGACGATGACCGGGCGGTTCCTGGTCACGCGGCTGGACTATGCCGGCGATTATAATGGCGAGCGCAATTATACGCTGGCGCTGGAATCGTCCGGCCCGGTGGTGTCGGCATGACCGCGCCCGCCAATCCGGTGCGCGGCGAGGCGCATGTGCGCGTGCACGGCGAGACATTGGTGCTGCGCCCGAGCTTTGCTGCGCTGGTCGCGGCGGAGGGGGAGGTGGGGTCGCTGTTCGCGCTGGTGGAACGGGCGGCGGCGGGGCGGCTGACCCTGGCCGAGCTGGTCGCGTTGCTGTGGCATTGCCTGCGCGATCCGGCGCCGATGGGACGCGACAGTTTCGCGGAAGGCGTGACGGCCGGCGGACTGGCGGCGGCGACCCCGGCGCTGAAAATGCTGATCGCGCAGATTCTGGGCGGGCGGTGACGTTCGCCGAAGCCGCGCGGCGGATGGGGGGACTGGCGGGCGTCGCCTTCGGCTGGGGACCGGACGCCTTCTGGCGCGCGACGCCCGCCGAGCTGGGCACGCTGGTGCAGGCGGTGCGGGGCGATGCGCCCGACCCCTGCGACCGGATCACGATCGACCGATTGAAGGAGCGTTTTCCCGATGGATGAGGAAATCGAACGGCTGGTCGTGCGCGTGCGCGCCGATACCGCCGGGTTCGCGCAGGATGTGGCGACGATGCAGGCCAGCCTCGACGGGCCGTTCGCCGGCGGCATCGACCGCGCCGGGCGGGCGATGGAGACGACGCTGGCGCGCGCGATCCGCAGCGGCAAGCTGGGCTTCGACGACCTGCGCGACACGGCGTTGAAGGTGCTGGGCGAGATCGCGGCGGCGGCGGTGGTCGGTGCGGTAACGCCGGGCGGGGGCGGCGGGCTGATCGGGCTGCTGGGGCAATTGATCGGCGGCGCGCCGGGGCGGGCCACGGGAGGCCCGGTCAGCCCGGCGCGACCGTACTGGGTCGGTGAGCGCGGGCCGGAACTGTTCGTGCCGACCAGCAGCGGACAGGTGGTCCCGGCGCAGGCGGGCGGCGGTCGCGAGGTGCGGGTGGCGATCACGGTAAATGCCGGCGGCGGCGATGCGCCGCGCGCGCTGCAACAGTCGAGCCGGCAGGTGGCGCGGGCGGTGCGTGCCGCGCTGATGGAGGCTTGAGCCATGGGATATTGGCTGGCGGAGACCCGCACGGTGCAGGAGGCGGGGGTGCTTTCGCGCTTCGATCCTGCCTATTGGACGGTCGATTTTCCGCGTCCGATGATGGCGTCGGTGGTGACCACGGGGGCGGACGCGCTGCGGGTGGATTGCGTCTTCTACCGGCAGGATGATCTGGCGGGGCTGATCTGGGCATCGGAGGATGTCCATGACCACCCGCTGCTGCGCTATGACACGGTGCGCGATTATCGCGACTGCACCCTGCGGTTCCGTTGGCGCTCGTCGGGCGTCCGGGCGCTGGATGCGACGCATGGCCCGGCGCTGACGATCGAGGGGCGCGATGCGGCCGGCGTGGCACGGGCATGGTACGTCCGGCTGTGGAATTATGCGACCGGTAGCCCTGAGGATGCCGAGGTCGTCATCGACTTCGCGACCGTCATCGGCGGGTACACGCTGCCCGAGGATGGGGTGCCGGTGTGGGCGGGCGATGTCGACCGGATGTTCGTGTCGCTGGTGCCGCCGGACTATGCCGAGGACGGCGGGCTGCTGGCGGCACCGGCCAAGGGCTGGGCGGAGATGTCGGCGATCCGCTGCGATGGGTCGGGATCGGTGCTGGGGGTGGGCGACGTGGTGCTGCCCGAACATGGGTTGCGGATCGCGAGCGGCTATGACGACAGCTATCACCTGACGCCCGAGCGGCTGCTGCACAATGCGCTGCGGCTGGGGTATCGCGGCGCCCTCGTCCATTATGTCGGCATGAGCCATTATTTCCGGCTCGAACGGTCGGGCGACGGGTTGTTCGTGTCGCTCGGCGGCGGGGTGCTGAACGTGGCCTGCGCGGCGTGGCATCGCGACTTCGCGGCGCGTGCCGGGGCGCTGGGATATGATCCGGTCTGGTCGCTCAGCTACGAATTGTTCGATGCGCATTGCTGGGGCGACTGGAAGCAACGCGCGGCGGACGGGTCGCCCGCGCTGACCGGCTGGGCGCCGCCGTCGACGCTGCTGTCGCCGGCGCATGTCGGGGCGATGGCGTATTTGCAGGCGGTGGCGCGGGCGTTCGTCGGGATCGGGCGGGCGGCGGGCGGGCGCCGGCGGTTCCAGGTCGGCGAGCCTTGGTGGTGGGTGACGACCGATCATCGCATCTGCCTGTATGACGATGCGGCGCGGGCGGCGCTGGGCGGCAATCCGCCGGTGATCGACGATGTGTGCGGGGAGCTGGATGCCGCGCGGCGGGCGTTGCTCGACCGGGCGGGGGCGTTGCTGGCGGCGTCGACGGCGGCGCTGGTCGCGGCGGCGCGCGAGGCGGGGGCGGAGGAAGCGCTGCTGCTCGCCTATCTGCCGACGATCCTGAATGCCGACAGTCCGGAGGTGAAGCGGGCGAACCTGCCGGTCGGGTGGGCAAGGCCGGCGTTCGATGTGTTGCAGCTGGAGGATTATGACTGGGCGGCGACCGGCAATGTCGGGGCGACCACGCGCGGGGTCGCGGCGGCGGGGGAGCGGCTGGGCTATCCGGCGGATGAGCAGCATTATTTCTCGGGCTTCGTGTTGCGGCCCGAGGATCGCGGGCAGTGGCGGGCGATCGCGGCGGCGGCGGATGCCGCGCGGGCGCGGGGCGTGGCCGACACCTTCGTCTGGGCGCTGCCGCAGGTGCTGCGCGACGGGTTCACCTATTTCGAAGAGGAGGGGGCGATGGAGGCGTTCGACGATGTGCGCTTTCCGCTGGCGCTGGGCGCGGAGGCCGAGGTGATGCCGGAGACGTCGACCGCGATCGTGGTGGCGGCGGGTGGGCATGAGGCGCGCAATGTCGACTGGGCGGAACCGCGCACCCGCTATGATGTGGGACCGGGCGTGCGGTCGCAGGCGGATGTGGCGCTGCTGCTCGATTTCTTTCGCGCACGGCTGGGGCCGGCGCGGGCGTTCCGGTTGCAGGACCCGTTCGACCACGCGACCGCCGTGGAGCCGGGGTATGGCGATGTGGTGATCGGGACCGGCGATGGCGTCACGACTCGGTTCGCGCTGGTGAAGCGATACGGGCAGATGGTCCGCCGGATCACCCGGCCGGTGGCGGGCAGCGTGCGCATCGGTGTGGGCGGGGTGGAGACGCAGGGCTTTGCGGTCGGTGACGGCGGCGTGGTGCTGCTCGACGTCGCGCCGGACAAGGGCGTGGCGGTGACGGCGGGGTTCACGTTCGACGTGCCGGTGCGCTTTGCCGAGGACCGGTTGCAGGTGGCGCGCGCGACCCATGGCGCGGGCATCGCGGCCAGCGTGCCGCTGATCGAGGTGCGCGAGGCATGAGCGCGGTGTCGACGCTGACCTTGTGCTGGCGGATCGAGCGGCGCGACGGGGTGACGATCGGCCTGACCGCGCATGAACGCGATGTGGTGGTGGACGGGCTGACCTGTCGCGCCGCGCCGGGGATGACCCCTTCCGCCATCGTGCGCGACGATACGCTCGACGCGCCGGCGATGACCGTCGAGGGAGCGCTTGGCCATGCCGCCATTGACGAACGCGACCTGCGGGTCGGGCGCTATGACGGCGCGCGGGTGGCGGTGTTCGCGGTGGACTGGGAACGGCCGGGGGCGCCCGTGCCGGTGGCGAGCGGGCGGATCGGAACGGTCGAGACCGGGCGCGGGAGCTTTGCCGCCGAACTTCTGGGCGGGGAGGTGCGGCTGGAGGCGCCGGTGGTCGAGGCGACGTCGCCCGGATGCCGCGCGACGCTGGGCGACCGGCGGTGCGGGGTGGCGATGCGCGGACGGCGGCGGATCGTGCGGGTAAGCGCACAAGAGGGCGAGCGGCTGGTGCTGGCGGCGGGCGCGGGCTTCGCGCGCGGGCGGTTGCGCTGGATCGGGGGCATGAATGGCGGGCTGTCGGCGTTCATCGTTGCGGCCGATGCCGAGGGGGTGACGCTGGAAGCGCCGCCGCGCTTCGAGGGGGCGGGGGCGCTGGTGGAGTTGAGCGAGGGATGCGACGGGACGCTCGCCACCTGTCGCGACCGGTTCGGCAATGTCGCGAACTTTCGTGGGGAGCCGCATCTGCCGGGGATCGATCTGCTGACCCGCTATCCGGGCGGATGAGCGCGGTCGGGCGGGCGCGGGGTGCGATCGGGTGCCGGTTCCGGCGGCAGGGGCGGACGCCCGAGGCGGGGTTCGACTGTGTCGGGCTGGTCGGCTGGGCGCACGGGGTCGCGGTGCCGGACGATTATCCGCCACGCAGCGGCGATGCGGCGCGGGCCGCCGCCGTGCTGGGGCAGACGTTCCGGCAGGTGGAGCAGGTGGCGGCGGGCGATGTGCTGCTGATCGAAAGCGGCCCTGGACAACTGCACCTGGCGCTCGCGACCGAAGCGGGCGTGATCCACGCCGATGCAGTGGCGCGGGCGGTGGTCGAGCGGCCGGGGCCGCCGCCCTGGCCGGTGATCGGCATCTGGCGCAAACGGGAGAGTGACGATGGCGACGATGGTGCTGACGACGCTGGGCGGCGCGGTGGCGGGGCCGGCCGGGGCGGCGCTGGGCCGGATCGCGGGACAGGCGGTCGACGGGACGGTGTTCGGCGGTCCGGCGCGACAGGGGCCGAGGCTGCGGGAGTTGCAGGTGCAACTCTCCAGCTATGGCACGCAGATCTCGAAGCTGTTCGGGACGATGCGGGTGGCGGGCACGGTGATCTGGGCGACCGACCTGCGCGAGGCGGCCGCGACCAGCGGGAAGGGGGCGGCCCGGACCACGCGCTATAGCTATACCGCGTCGTTCGCGGTCGCGCTGTCGGCGCGGCCGATCCGGGGCATCCGCCGCATCTGGGCCGAGGGGAAGCTGTTGCGTGGGGCGGCGGGCGACTGGAAGACGCGCACCGGTTTCCGCTGGTATCCGGGCGACGAGGCGCAGATGCCCGACCCGCTGATCGCGAGCCTGGTCGGGATCGGGAACGCCCCGGCGCATCGCGGCATGGCCTATGCAGTGTTCGAGGATCTGGCGCTGGCCGATTTCGGCAATCGCATCCCGTCGCTGACCTTCGAGGTGGAGGCGGATGCCGCCCCGATGGCGGTCGGAACGATCGTCGCGGCGCTGGGCGGCGGGGCGATCCGCGCCGGGGCGGTGGGGCCGTTGCTGGCCGGCTATGCCGCCAGCGGCGAACGGGTGCGCGACGCGGTGGAGGCGATCGTCGAGCCGCTGGGCGGATGGTATGCCGCCGAGGGCGACGGCATAGCGCTGCGCATCGGTGCGGGACCGGCGCGGATGCTGCCCGATACGGCACTGGCCGTAGAGGCGCCCGCCTGGCGCCGGCCGCCGGGCGTGCCGGCCGATGTCGCCATCGCCTATCACGATCCGGCGCGCGATTATCAGGCGGGGGTACAGCAGGTGGTGCGGCCCGGCGGGGCGGGGCGGATGCTGCGGATCGAGCTGCCCGCCGCGATGGATGCGGCGACAGCGGCCGGGATCGCCGCCGACCGGGCGGCGCGCGAGGGCGCGGCGCGCGACGTGCGGACCGTGGCGCTCGACTGGCGGGCGATCGATGTCGCGCCGGGCGACCGGGTGACGCTGTCGGACGATCCGGGCCTGTGGCGGGTACGGCGGTCGCGGATCGAGGCGATGCGGATCACGCTGGAGCTGGTCCGGATCACGTCCGCCGGACAGGCCGGGCGTCCGGCGACGGGCACGGCGCAACTGGCGGCGGACGTGCTGACGGGCCGGACGGCGCTGCGGCTGGTCGAGCTGCCCGGCGAGGATGCGGGCGCGGTGCCATGGGTCGGCGTGGTGGCGGCCGGTACTGCACCGGGCTGGCGCCGCGCGACGCTGTCGGTCGGGAGCGATGCGGACGGGTGGCGCGAGATCGGCGACACCGCCGCCGCCGGCGTGTTCGGAACGGTGACGGTACCGCCTGCGCCGGGCAGCGCGCTGGTCGAGGATCGGGCATCGGCGGTCGAGGTCCTGCTGCTGCACGACGGCATGATGCTGGACGGCATCGATGCGGCGGCGGTGGACCGGGGCGGCAATGCGGCGCTGGTCGGCGACGAGATCATCCAGTTCGGATCGGCGGTACGGATCGGTCCGGCACGGTGGCTGCTGTCGCGATTGTGGCGGGGGCGACGCGCGACCGAGGCGGCGATGGCGACCCATCGCGCGGGCGAGCGGTTCGTGCTGCTCGACGCGGCGACTCTCCGCCGGATCGACGGCGTGGGCGTCGGGACCCCGGTCGGCGTAGTGGCGACCGGCATCGACGCGGCGGATGTCGCCACCGCGACCGTCACGCCGAACGGTGAATGGCTGGTCCCGCCGGCGCCGGTGCACCTGTCGATCACGACAGATGGCGACGGCCCGCTGCTGCGGTGGGTCCGCCGGACGCGGCTGTTCGTGCCGTGGCGTGACGGCGTGGACATGCCGCTGGTCGAGGAGCGCGAGGCGTATCGGCTGAGCATCGTCGATGCGGCCGGCACGCTGCGGTCGTTCGAGCTGGCCGAGCCGCAATGGCGCCTGGCCGACGGGACCGGTCCGGTGACGATCGAGGTTCGCCAGATCGGGACCAACGGCCTCTCGCCCCCTGCAACCCTGTCCTATTCCCCGGAGACGTCGCGATGAACGAGTTGACCCACCGCCTTGCCCTGCCGCTGTTGCACAGTGCGCAGGCGCACAAGGAAATGGTGCATAACGAAGCGCTTATGCTGATCGACCTGCTGTTGCACGGATGCGTCTCCGGTGTCGCACTGGACGTGCCACCGGCCCAACCGGTGGTCGGGCAATGCTGGATCGTCGGTCCCGCGCCGAGCGGGGTATGGAGCGGGCGCACGGACCAGATCGCGGGGATGACTGATGGCGGCTGGCGTTTCGTCGTGCCGCGTGAGGGGATGCGGCTGTGGTGGATCGGCGGCGAAACGACCGTGGAGTTCCGCGGCGGTGCGTGGCGGCGCGGGGAGGTGCGGGCGCAGCGGATCATGGTCGACGGCGTGCCGGTCGTGGGCGCGCAACAGCCGGCGATCACGTCGCCCGTCGGCGGGACGACGCGCGACGAAGAGGCGCGGGCGACCCTTTCGGCGGTCCTATCCGCGCTCCGGGCGCATGGCCTGATCGCTGCCTGAATCCGTGATATTCCTGCAACACCACAGAATTTGTGCGCTTGCGTGGAAACTAACGCTTCGGTACTTGGTTTGCGCTGTCCGTAGGACAACTGTGAAAGGGGACTAGAATGCGGAAGCTTGCCGTCACATTGGCGCTCGCGACCACTGCGCTCGCAACTCCCGCCCTCGCCCGCGACAACGCGTGGTATGTGGGTGTGGAAGGCGGCGCGATGATCGTCGAAGACATCGATTACGATCTGACCACGCCGGCCGGTGGCGTCACCACCGTCGATAGCAACTATGGCTACGACGTTGGCGGCACCGTTGGTTACGACTTCGGCGCGCTGCGCGTCGAAGCCGAAGTTGCGTACAAGAGCGCAACCGTCGACGAACTGCGCACGACCGGTTCGATCGCGACCGGCCCGACCACCTCGGTCGGTGCTGGCACCTATAGCGGCGGTGGCCGCACCTCGGCGCTGTCGTTCATGGCGAATGCCCTGCTCGACTTCGGTGACGACGACGCCATCAGCGGCTTCGTCGGCGGCGGTGCCGGTGTCGCTCGCGTCAAGGCCAGCGACTATCGCGTGAACAACGCGTTCGCGGCACTCGACGATTCGGACACCGTGTTCGCATGGCAGGCTCTGGCGGGTATCCGCGCGCCGCTGAGCGAAAATGTCGACGTGTCGCTGAAGTATCGCTTCTTCAACGCCGATGACGTTCGCCTCGTGAACGTTCGTGGCGTTGGCTATGACGGTCGTTTCCGGTCGCACAGCCTGCTGGGTGGCCTGACCTTCAACTTCGGTGCGCCGACCCCGCCGCCGCCGCCGCCGCCGCCGGTCGAAACGCCGCCGCCGCCGCCGCCGCCGGTCGAAACGCCGCCGCCGCCGCCGGTCGTCTGCACGCCTGGGCCGTACATCGTGTTCTTCGAATGGGATAAGTCGGACGTCACGCCGGAAGCGGCTGGCATTCTCGACAACGCCATCTCGAACTACCAGTCGTGTGGCAACGCGCAGGTCATGCTGGCCGGTCACGCCGACCGTTCGGGTTCGGCTTCGTACAACGTCGGTCTGTCGCAGCGTCGCGCTGACTCGGTCCGTGCGTACATGGAAGGCCGTGGCATCTCGGGTGGTTCGATCTCGACCGAAGCGTTCGGTGAAGGCCGTCCGCGCGTCGAAACCGCCGACGGTGTTCGCGAACTGCAGAACCGTCGCGTGGAAATCACCTACGGTCCGGGTTCGGGCATGTAATTCCACTTCTTCGGAAGTTGAATTTCGGAAGGGAGGTCGGGCAACCGGCCTCCCTTTTCGTTTGTCGGCTGTCGGGCGATGATGCTCGGGTATCGATCGGTGGAGTGATGATGGAGCGGGACGTCCTTTGCGCACCGGTAGCTGTGCCGGCAGGGCTGGCGGAACAGGTCGCCGGTTATCGCTGGTCGCGGGATCAGATCGGTGAGTCGGGCAGTGCCGTCTATCGTTTGTCGGGCCAGGCGGGGGCACCCGATCTCTTCCTGAAGCACGGGCAGGGTGACGCCGCCGGCGACGTTGTCGATGAAATGGTCCGGCTGCGCTGGCTGACAGGCCGGCTGGCGGTGCCGCATCTGGTCGGTTTCGTCGCGGCGGCGGACGACGCCTGGCTGCTGACGGCGGCATTGGCGGGGGAAACCGCGTGGCAGGTGCTGGACCGCGCGCCTGGACAGCGGGAGCAGGTGGTCGATGTGCTGGCTGCCTTCCTGCGGACGCTGCACGCATTGCCGGTCGCGGCGTGTCCGTTCGATAGCGGTATCGAACGGCGGCTATGGCTTGCCCGCCAGCGGATCGACGCCGGGTTGGTCGACGAAGACGATTTTGACGACGTCCGCGCTAGATGGTCCGCGCAACAGGTGTGGGATGCGCTGCAAAATCATATGCCGATGACGCCCGATCCCGTCGTCACCCATGGCGATTTCTCGCTCGACAACATCCTGCTGCACGAAGGGCGGGTGACGGGCTGCATCGACCTTGGTCGCGTCGGCGTTGCCGATCGCTATCAGGACCTGGCGATCCTATCCTCCAATTTGACGGAGTTTGGCGGTACGCTGCCTGCACGGCTTTTCACCCGTTATGGCATCGATGCGGTCGACCGGGCCAAGGTCGAGGTGCACTTGTTGCTCGATGAGCTGTTCTAAGGGTCGGAAACCATTGATGCGATGGTCGTGATCTGACTCACCTTCTGTTTCTCTAGAGTCGTGTTTGCTGCCGACGTCAGCTTCCGGTGCTGACCAACAAGTCTCAAACTTAGGCCAGCAGCGAGAACGAATTACCGAAATTGTGGAGTAGGATCGGCAGGAGCAGGCTTCCCGTGCGCAGGCGCAGCCAGACGGCGATGAACGAAGGAATGGCGGTCAGCGCCATTGTCATGGGGTCGAAGTGGAAGCTGCCATGCGAAAAGCCTAAGGCGTGCGCCATCCCGAACAGGACGCATGATAACACAGCACCCCATCCCCAATCGACCCCAAGGAACCGCTTCCTGCCGGTGAATGCCTGATCGAGCGCGAACAGCAGGATACCCCGGTAGAAGGGTTCCTCCTCAAAACCCGGCATCGTCAGCTGAAAGGCGATTTCCTCGCCGCTGGCCTGCCCGCCGGGAAAGGCCACCGCGACCATGACGAAGAAGGCGCAATAGAGCGCCGCCACGGGCAACGCGGCCTTCAGGCTGCCGGGCGCCTGTGCGATCGTCAGGCCGACACGACGCAAACCGAATGCAGGGGACAAGGCGATGGCAAGCGTTGTGGCGAGCGCCAGAAGCTTGCCTTGCCAGTTCCACTCGCCGCCGATCAGGTCAGACAGCGATCCGTAGGCGCGGGTAAGAAGCGCATCGTTGATCGCCACGAGCAGCGCCGCGATCAGCAGCCAGCGCACGGAGAAGCGTTGCCGATCGGTGCATCCCACCAGTGTGCCCAGGATGAGGAGAAGCCCCACCGTTCCTCCCAAGCCGATCAGTCCGTTCATGCGCCTGCTTTCGTCGTCTGCAATGAAGACCTGCTATCTTTGCATCAGCGGATTGCCCTCTCAAAAGTGGGCATTTCGTTCCTCACAACCCGGCATTTACCAGATGCGTGGCGTTCGATCCGTCCTGGTGCGCAGCGGCCCGGTAGTCGCTGGGGGTGCGCCCTTCGACTGCCCTAAAGGCACGGTTGAAGCTGGCGAGCGAGGCAAAACCGCTATCGAGCGCGACGGTGATGAGTTTGTCGTCCCGATCCCGATCGCTCAGCAATCGACGCGCCTCCGTCACCCGATACTGGTTCAGGAACGTGCGGAAATGATCGTAGCCCAGCTCGTGGTTAATGAGCGTTCGTACGGTACGTTCCGACGCTCCCATGCGCTCGACGAAAGTTGCAAAGGTCAGTTCGGGATCGAGGAACACGCGATCCGTTTCCATCAGATCGGAGAGCCGGCGATGCAATTCGCCGGCATGGCGGCGGCCGGCTTGGGGCGCTGCTTCCGCTGGCGATGATGCTTCATCGGTGACGCCGAACGGCAGCAGGTCGGGGCGCACGATCAGCAGCTTGCCGGCCAGCCACACGGCAAAGGTGAGCGCCATCGCGTTCTGGGTAATGGCGAACGCGAGCGGACGCCATGCGAAACCGAACAGCGCATCCGCCGCCAGATCGACGAACAGCATTCCGCCAAGCAGGACCGCGACCATGATCCGAGCGTCATGGCGTTGCGGGATCAGGTCGCCCCGACGTTCGGCCAGCAGCCGCCAGACCAGATGGCCGACGATCGCAAAGCCCAGAGCCACCAGCAGGAACGACAGCCCCTTGCCCGCAAGCACGTCGCCGAGCAGCCCGCGATCCAGACCGGCGATGGCGGCCCAAGCTATGCCAACAATCAGCACGCCGCCGCCCAATCTGAACCGGCTATCGAAGCAGGACAGACAGAACCACCACAAGAAGATGACGGCAAAGCCGCTCACGGTATGAGCGGCGGCCCCGATCGTGTCGGTCGGGACGAGCGTTGGTAACGGCGTGTTGCCGATCACGAAGCCGGCAAGGCATATCGCCAAGGGAGCGAACAGAACGGCGGGCAAGCCAACCTGCTTCCGTGCGCCGAACAGGAGCCATGCCAGCAGAAGGATCGCGGCGACAGCACCCGCCCGGATCGCGGCGTCAAGTTGGCCTATGTTCATTCCGGCACGATACGGAAAGGCTTGGCGGTAGACCACAGGGTGAGGGCCGGTGGCGGTCTCGATCAACTGCTACAATGGGAAAGCCCCTGACCATCCAGATTGCCGCTTCACGACGGGAAGCCGTCGGAAGCGGCCTAACGGCAATGCGCTGTTGCTCGGCGGTCGTCATGCCGCATGGTCCTGTCAGGTCATCTGCCCGCAGAGGAAGGCGATCAGCCGCGGGTCGCTGCCGGTGCGTTCGAGGATAGGTATGATGACCCGCCATCCATTGTCGCTATTGGTCAGGATGACGATCCCGTCACCGTCCGCGCGATTTATCGCTGCGAAGGTGAACGCCCCGGCATCCTTGCCGGTGTGGAGCATCGTCGTCCCGCCGGGGAAGCCGAGGAGCTGCCAGCCCAGGCCGAAGCCGGTCCATGGCGGACAAGTGGTCGCCTTCGCTCCGGCGCACACCCCGGGCGTCAGGTCGGCGTGCGATCTGCTGCGCTCTGACGCGACGAAAGCGGCCATGCCCCGGTCGTTGCGGACTTCGATCAGGAAGCGGGCATAATCGCGCGCCGTCGCATGGGCCAGGTCGGCGGCATTGAAGCGCGTCACCGGCGCGACGGGCAGCGGTTTGCCTTCTTCGTCATGGGGCATGGCGAGGGGCGCCGTCGCACCTTGCGCAGAGACATAACCCGATGCACGCATATGGGCCGGGGCGAATAACCAACGCTTCGCCAGCGCCTCGAACGACTGCCCGGTGCGACGTTCGGCGTAGCGCGCCGCATATTGATACCCCTCGCCCGAATACCCCGTGGTCGTGCCGGGATCATGATCGAAGGCCAGTCCCTTCGCATCGCGCCAGTTCGGCAACCCGGTGCGGTGGCTCAGCGCCATGCGGACCGTCAGCTTCGCCCGCCGAGGATCGCGCGCCAGATCGGGGTCGCTCCAATAGCGATCCATCGGCTCGTCGAGCGACAGCCTGCCGGCCGACACCAGCCGCAGGATGATCTCCGCCGTCAGCGGCTTCGTCAGCGATGCGAGGTTGTAGGGCGTGGCGACGGTCGCGGGTCGGTGCGGGCCAGCCATGCCCCATGCACCCGTCGAGACGATCCGTCCGTTGCGGATCAAGGCGACCGACGCGCTCTCCACATGCTGTTCCCGGAGGATCGTGGTCATATCCGGCAACGAGGCATGTGGTCTGGCTTCTGCCATCGACGCGTACGCCAGCGTCGCCATCATGGCGCCAGCAACGATCCGTCCCGGCACATTAGCTGTATTGCTCATGTGCAACAGTTAGCGAGGTCGACCCGTAGCAGCAACCTAGGGCTGATCGACATTCACCGGTCTATCTTCACCCCGGACGTGTTCCGGGGTCCATTTCGCCGCAATCGCGGTTTCTAGAGGCTCACACAGTACCGATTGCCGCGCCGTAGACCCCGGAACACGTCCGGGGTGACGAAATAGAATGTGAATGTCGACCCGCTCTGGATCGTCTCGATCCCGATCGCCGTTCGTTGGCCAAGTAGCCCGACACCGTTCAAGGCCACGGGTAACTCTCGCAGAGCGAACGGATTGGCTGAAAAACCGGTTGCAGACAGCCAAGGTCCAGCGATCGCTGGCTGCGACGGAACGCAAGAAATGCTAGCGGTCGGCGATGGACCTCGTCTTTGGCTGGCGCAGCGCCATGCTGCTCTCCGCAACGGTCGTGCTGCTGCCATTGGCTGCGGCATTGGCGTCGAGCCTGCGCAATCGACGGGCGAACCGGACGCTGGCGCTTATGATCCTCGTCCTCGTCGGCGTCTTCACGCCGTGGCTCATCGGGTTCGCGGGCTTCTACGATCGCTGGCGCTGGCTGACGTTTCTCCCGGTCGCGGTGCCGTTGTTGGTCCCGGCCTTGCTGCGCTTCTACGTCCACGCCCTGATGGGCGATACGCTGCCGCCGCGATGGCGGGCCATGCTTGTACCCGGAATAGTCGAATTCGGTTTCCAGGCGATCAGCTTCTGCCTGCCGATGCCCTGGAAGGACCACTGGGCGGATATCGCCTTCTTGGTCTTCACGCCGATCTTCTCGCTCGCGCTGATCGGCAGTTTCGCGATGCACATCGTCGCATCGCTGCGGCTGTTGCGGCGCTATCGCAGGGCGCTGGCCCATGTCGTCGGTGACGATGCGCGCTTTGCTGCGCGCTGGTTGTCCACTGCGATCGCCGCCTTCGGGCTGTTATGGAGCATCTGGGCGGCGGTGCTGATCTGGGACTGGTTCGATCCGCTCGGCTATACCGGACTGATGTGGCTGTATCTGATGATCGCGGCCGCCGCGCTGTTTCTCGCGATCGAGGGGTGGCGGCATGGTGGTGCGCCGTTTCCCGAGCTGTCGACGCTCGAACGCCGTCCGGCGGCGCATGACAAGGGGCCTGCGCGCGACTGGGCACGACAGGGTGCCGAATGGGCCGAGCGGACCCGCGCCGCCGGGTGGGCGAACGACCCTGATATCGACGTGGCGACGCTTGCCCGGCTGCTGGGCACCAACACCGCCTATCTGTCGCGCGCGTTGAACGAGGGTCTGGGTCTGAACTATGCGGCGTTCATAAATGGATTGCGCAGTCGCGCCGTCATCGCGCGCCTCGACGCGGGCGACACGCGCGACGTATTGAGCCTCGCGCTGGAGGTAGGGTTCGCGTCGAAGGCCAGCTTCAACCGGGCGTTCCGGGCCACGACCGGCATGACGCCTTCGCAGTATCGGACCCAGGTCGCAGAAACGAAAAACCATGCGGCGTTGCCGGAAATGAGGCGACCGGACGCGGTTCCGCCGTCCATTCCCAGCGCATGAACCGACGCGATCTGCTTGCGGCCCTTGCCGCGCTTCCACTGGTCTCTTGCCCTACACGCGCCATCGCCGCGCCCGATGCCGCGGGTATTGCCGAGGATGTCGCTGTGCTGCGCGCGGCGATGGCGATCCATCCGGGGCTGCACCGTTATCTGTCGCCGGGCGATGTCGCTCGCCATCTTGCAGCCTTCGAGCGTGACTATGCCGCCGGCGCACGGGCGGGGTCGTGCGAGCGTTGTTTCCTCGTTTTGTCCCGGTTCCTGACCACGATCCGCTGCGGACACAGCTATCCCAATTTCTTCAACCAGCGTGATCCGGCGGTAAAGGCGCTGTTCGACCGTCCGACCCGGTTGCCGTTCGACTTCGAATGGATCGGGCGATCGATGGTCGTCACCGCCGACCATAGCGGAACCGGCGCGTTGCCGCGCGGGTCGCATATCCTGTCAGTCGACGGACGAGGTGCTGGCGACATTCTCGACGCGTTGATGCCCTATACCCGTGCCGACGGGCATAATGACGGCAAGCGTCGCTCGCTGCTTGGCGTACGGGGGGCGGAGGACATCGAATATTTCGATGTCTTCCAGGGGCTGCTGTTGCCACCCAAAGGGGGCGTGCGCCGTCTGTCGGTGCGGCGACCGGATGGCCGGGAAAGGCGTCTGGAGGTGCCCGCGATCGGTATTGCCGCGCGGCAGGCGACGATGACCCGCGTGCGCGAGGACAGCGATGCCCCGCGCTGGACCTACTGGGTGCGACCGGACGGCGTGGCGGTGCTGGACATGCCCGGTTGGGCGATGTGGAACTCCAAATGGGACTGGCGACGCTGGCTGTCCGACCGCCTCGACGATGCGGCGACCACGCGCGGTCTGGTGATCGACCTGCGCCGCAACGAGGGCGGCGACGATTGCGGCGATCCGATCCTCGCGCGGTTGATCGAGCGCGATCTGGTCGGTTGGACGTTCGAAACGAAAGTGCGGTTTCGCGAGGTGCCGGCAGCGCTGGCGCCGCACGTCTCCACCTGGGATAACCGGTTCCGTCGCCTCGGCGTCGGCGGTACCGATCTGGGCGATGGCTGGTACGGCCTGCCCGAACGCGAGAACCAACTGCCGATCCGCCCGGACGCGAAGCGCCTGGGCGTACCCGTCGCCGCGCTGATCGGCCCGGCGAACAGTTCGGCGACCTTCGGCTTCATCAACGCGGCGCGTGCCAGCGGCCGGATCAGGCTGCTTGGCGAAGCGACCGGTGGCAACCGGCGCGGGATCAATGGCGGGGGCTTCTTCTTCACGACGCTGCCCGGCAGCGGGATCGAGTTCGACCTGCCGCTGATCGGCTATTTCCCGTCGACGCCGCAGCCCGATGCCGGCATCGAACCGGATGTCCGCATCCCTCTGACGGCGGATGCGATCGCGGCGGGCACCGATCCTGCACTGGAAGCCGCAGCGACATGGTTGGCCGAACGTAGTGTGCGTCCGCATTCCGGCTAGTCCAATCCGCTGGTTGCCGGAACATTGCCTTGCGATCGCGGGGAGGCTTGGCCGCTTTTCGAGCCATCCGTTGCGTTCGAAATGGGTAGCTGCTCTAGGATCAGCTATCCTCGAGTTGCCATTTTACGCGGGAATGATTTGCACGTCGCGCTTCCATGTCGGTGGATGCGTCGTGCCGATCAAGCTCGCAGTAAGCCGCGATCGAGCGGTCTTAGACATCGAGAAAATAGCTTCGCGATAGAGCCGGTACCATCGGTATCTTGCCGGAAATCGGGTCTTACCCTTCCGCCAGCGTCTAGCTAGTCGATGGGCGTTGACACGAATAGGACGCAGAGATGCGATGCCGCCCATTCCCGATGCAGATACAACCACATGCCGATCAGAATGGCGGAGACGGAGGGATTCGAACCCTCGGTAGGAGTAATCCCCCTACGGCGGTTTAGCAAACCGCTGGTTTCAGCCACTCACCCACGTCTCCCAAGCGCGCAGCGCTGCTTGGAGAGCGGGCCTATAGCGGGGGAATGGGCGGCGATCAACACCCTACGTTGATCGTAATTCGACGCCGCCCGGCCGCGCGTTCATTGCAGGGACAGCTACCTGGCGACTATCGTGCGCGGGACGGGCATGATTGCGGGGAACGAGTGATGAAACGGTTGATCGGATGGATGGCGCCGCTGCTGGTGCTGGCGGTGCCGGCCCAGGCGCAGGTGCGGACCGTCGATCCCAACGATGCGATCGATGGCGATCTGGCCCCGCAGCAACGGGCGCCTGCGCCTGCGCCAAGGTCGACCGTGCCGCCCGCCTATGAGTCCGCACCGGCCCAGCCGCAGCAGCAGACGCCGCCGCCCGTACAGCAATCACCGAGTACGACCGCGACATCGGCGGCGAACGACACGTTCGAGCGTGAGGATCTGATCGGCGCGGCCGAGGGGGTGTTCGGGCGCGGGGCCGAGGGGCTGGCCGGAATCCTGGAAAATATCCTGAAGGACCAGGGCAAGCCCAACGCCTATATCGCCGGCCGCGAGGCGGCGGGCGCGTTCGTTGTCGGGTTGCGCTACGGATCGGGCGTGATGAACCACAAGGTCGAGGGGCAGCGGCCGGTCTATTGGACCGGACCCTCGGTCGGGTTCGATGTCGGCGGCGACGCAACCAAGGTCTTCGTGCTGGTCTACAACCTGTATGATTCGCAGGAACTGTACAAACGCTTCCCGGCGGCCGAGGGGCGGGCCTATTTCGTCGGCGGGTTCTCCGCGAGCTATCTGCGGCGGGGGGACGTGGTGCTGATCCCCGTGCGACTGGGCGTCGGATGGCGGCTGGGGGCGAATGTCGGGTATATGCGGTTCAGCGAGAAGCAGAGGTGGCTGCCGTTTTAAGGCGCAGGGCGGCCCGCAACTGCGGGACTCGCCCCAGCCCGGCCGGCGGCTGAAAGCCGACCGACGACGCGGGCTTTGCCCGCGGCGCTGGCGATCGAAACGTCATCCCGTTTACAGTCTTTCGAGCGGCTGCCGTCGTTCGCTCCTCGTAGAGATTCCGGCCTTCGCTGGGATGACGCTCAGGCGGGGGCCGTAGATCCATATCAAAAGAAGCGGGACCCCGGGTCAAGCCCGGGGTGACGATGGTGGTATCGTCCTGATCCCTCTCAGCCCCCCGGAAACGCGGTCGATTCGAACCGCACCGGCGCGCCCTGAGCCTCACCGACCAGTTGCGCTTCCCACATCGCGGTCCGGCCGCGCACGATGGTCCCGACCGGCCGGCCGGTCAGCGTGTCGCCGGTGAAGGGCGACCAGCCCGCGCGCGAGGCGAGCCACGATTCCTCGATGGTCCAGCGTTGCTTCAGGTCGACGACGGTGAAGTCGGCGTCATAGCCGAACGCGATCCGCCCCTTGCCGGCCAGCCCGAAGATGCGCTGCGCCCCGGCGCTGGTCAGGTCGATCAGGCGTGCGAGCGTCAGCCGTCCCTCCGCGACATGGTTCAGCAGCAGCGGCAGCAGCGTCTGGACGCCCGGCATCCCGCTGGGGGTGGCGGGGTAGCGCTTGGCCTTTTCCTCGATCGTGTGCGGCGCATGGTCGGAACCGATCACGTCGGGCACGCCCTGCGTCAGCCAGTGCCACAGCCCGTCGCGATGCGCAGCCGACCGGATCGGCGGGTTCATCTGGGCATAGGTGCCAAGGCGCGGATAGGCGTCCTCGCCCGCCAGCGTCAGATGCTGCGGCGTGACCTCGCAAGAGGCGATGTCCTTGTTCACGCCCAGGAGTTCCAGCTCGGCCGGGGTGGTGACGTGCAGGACGTGCACGCGCCGCCCGGCCTCACGCGCCAGCCGCAGGATGCGGCGGGTGGCGATCAGCGCGCTTTCATCGTCGCGCCAGACGGGGTGCGAGGCGGGATCGCCGCTCACCCGCTCGCCCTCGCGCGCGATCATCCGCATCTCGTCCTCGGCATGGATCGCCACGCGGCGATGCCCGGAGCGCAGCACGCGCAGCAGGTCGTCATCCTCTGACACCAGCAGGTCGCCGGTCGACGATCCCATGAAGATCTTGACGCCGGCGGTGCCGGGCAGCCGCTCCAGCTCGGCCAGATGGTTCGCGTTGCGCGCGGTGGCACCGACGTAGAAGGCGTGGTCGCAATACATCCGCCCCTTGGCGCGGGCGAGCTTGTCGGCGATCGCGTCCTCGGTATCGGTCGCGGGCTTGGTGTTCGGCATTTCGAACACGGCGGTCACGCCGCCCATCACCGCCGCGATCGATCCGGTGACGAGGTCTTCCTTATGCTCCAGTCCGGGTTCGCGGAAATGGACCTGCGTGTCGATGACGCCCGGCAGGATGTCGAGGCCGGTACAGTCGATCGTCTCGCCCGCGTCGCCGGCCACGCCGATGCCGGCGATCCGCCCGTCGACGATGCCGATATCGACCTGTGCCGGGCCGGAGGGAAGGTGGACGGTGCCACCGGTGAGCTTGGTATCGAAGGTCGCCATTGCCGCCTCTTGTGGTCAGGGGGTGGGCCGTCCTACCTGTTGGCCATGACCATGACCACCCCCGCTTGCCCCCCCGGTACCTGGCTGTCCGACCGGGCGGTGTTGCGCGTCGGCGGCACCGAAGCGCGCGTCTTTCTGCAAGGGCTGGTGACGCAGGATATGGGCGCGGTGACGCCCGAAACGCCGGGGTGGGCCGCGTTGCTCAGCGCGCAGGGCAAGGCGCTGTTTGATTTCATCCTGTGGGCCGATAGTGATGATATCCTGATCGATTGCGAGGAAGCGGTGGCGGATGCGCTGGCAAAACGGCTGACGCTGTACCGCCTGCGCCGCGCGGTGACGATCGAGCGTACCGATATCGGCGTCCACTGGTCGCGCGAGGGGACGGACGGCGTGGCCGATCCCCGACTGGCGGCGCTGGGGCGGCGCTGGCTGGCCCCGGCGGGCGCGGCGGCGAGCGGCTGGCCGGCGCACCGGCTGCGTCACGGCGTGGCCGAGGGGCGGGCCGAGCTGGGCGACGGGCAGACGCTGTGGCTGGAATGCAATGCCCGCGAGCTGAACGGGGTCAGCTTCACCAAGGGCTGCTATGTGGGCCAGGAAAATACCGCGCGGATGAACTATCGCTCGACGGTCAACCGCCGGCTGGTGGTGGTGCCGACCGACGTGCCCGGGCCGCGCACGCGCATCGTCTATCCCGAGCTGGGCCTCGCCGTCGAGCATCGCCGGATCGACGATCTGGGCGAGGCGTTGCGGCCCGACTGGCTGGCGACGGCGCTGGCGGAGCCGGCCTGAGCGTCATGCCGTGGCATAACCGCGCCGAGGCCCGATGGACGGCGCGGGCGGCTGCGATACAAGTCACATCATGCATGACAACCTGACCGCCGATCGCCCGACCTTCGTCACCCATCTCGAATGTTCGATGACCGGCGAGCGTTATGCCGCCGATACGCTGCACAATCTGTCGAAGGCCGGGCGACCGTTGCTGGTCCGCTATGACCTGGCGGCGGTCAAGGCGGCGCTGTCGCGCGATGCGCTGTCGGCGCGCGATACCGATCTGTGGCGCTGGCGCGAACTGCTGCCGGTGCGCCGCGCGGCGAACATCGTCAGCCTGGGCGAGATCGAGACGCCGCTGATCCCGATCACCGCATCCGGTGGCGCGCGGGTGCTGGTGAAGGACGAAGGCCGCCTGCCGACCGGCAGCTTCAAGGCGCGCGGGCTGGTGATGGCGGTGGCGATGGCCAGGGAACTGGGCGTGCGGCGCATCGCCATGCCGACCAACGGCAATGCCGGCGCGGCGCTGGCCGCCTATGCCGCGCGCTGCGGCATCGAAACGATCGTCTTCTGTCCCGAGGATACGCCCGAGGTGAATGTCCGCGAGATCGCGGCACAGGGCAGCCGGGTGTGGCGGGTCAACGGCCTGATCGACGATTGCGGCGCGATCGTCGCCAGGGGCGCGGCGGAGGGACGCTGGTTCGATTTCTCGACATTGAAGGAGCCGTACCGGATCGAGGGCAAGAAGACGATGGGCCTCGAACTGGCGGCGCAGCTTGGCTGGCGACTGCCGCAGGCGATCTTCTATCCGACCGGCGGCGGCACCGGGTTGATCGGCATGTGGAAGGCGTTCGACGAGCTGGAGGCGCTCGGCTGGATCGGGTCGGAGCGGCCGCGCATGTATGCGGTGCAGGCGTCGGGCTGCGCCCCGATCGTCCGCGCGTTCGAGGCGGGACAGGACCATGCCGAACGCTGGGAGGACGCGCACACCGTCGCCGCCGGCATCCGCGTGCCGCGTGCGGTCGGCGACTTCCTGATCCTGCGCGCGGTGCGGGAAAGCGGGGGCAAGGCGCTGGCAGTCGGCGATCCGGCGATCCTGAAGGCAGTCGATGACTGCGCGCGGCGCGACGGGCTGCTGCTGTGTCCCGAGGGCGGCGCGACGCTGGCCGCCTACCGCCAGGCGCTGCGCGATGGAGAGGTGGATGCGGAGGAAGAGGTCGTCCTGTTCAACTGCGCCACCGGCCTGAAATATCCGATGCCACCCGCGCCCGCGATGCTCGACCGGCACGCGCCGATCGACTTCGACGCGTTGTAGGACGGGCCGAACGGTTCCGTTCGACGGCCTCGCGTCCTAATCCAGCGCCATCGCCTCGGCGGCCAGTGCTTCCGCCTCGACCAGCAACGCGTCGTCGGCCGACCCCTGCGTCACGCGTTCGCGCCCGACCAGCACCAGCACCGGCACCGCCAGCGGGCTGACGCGGTCGAGCTCGACATGGCGGATGCGGGCCTGCGCCGTTTCCAGCAGTGTCGCCAGTCGCCCGACATCGGTCATCCGCGCGCGGGCATCGTCCCATGCCGCCTGCAGCAGCAGATGGCCGGGTTCGTATTTGCGCAGCACGTCGTAGATCAGGTCGGTCGAGAAAGTGACCTGCTTGCCGGTCTTGCGCTTGCCGGGATGCTGCCGCTCGACAAGGCCGCCGATCACCGCGACCTCGCGAAAGGCGCGTTTCAGCAGCGCCGATCCCTGTACCCAGTCGACGAATTCATGTTCGAGAATGTCGGGGGAGAACAGCGCTCGCGGGTCGGTGATCGGTTCGAGCGCGTAGCAGGCCAGCGCATAGTCGTTCGACACGAAACCGATCGGATTGAGACCGAGCGCCTCCATCCGGCGGGTAATCAACATGCCGAGCGACTGGTGCGCGTTCCATCCTTCGAAGCTGTAGGCGACCATGTAATGCCGCCCGTCATGCGGAAAGGTTTCGACCAGCAGTTCGCCGGGGCGCGGCAGGACCGAGCGGCGCGCCTGGATTTCCAGCCACTCGCGCACGTCATCGGGAAAGCGCGACCATTGGGACGGATCGGCCAGAAACCCGCGCACCCGGTCGGCCAGGTTGGTCGACAGCGCCATTCGGGTGCCGCCATATTTGGGGATGCGCGCGGGCTTGGCTGTCGCGCGGACGACCAGATCGGTCAGTTCGATCTTTTCCACCTCCAGGCTCATGCCCGAAAAGAAGAAGGTGTCGCCGGGCGACAGGGTGGAGGCGAAATATTCCTCGACCGTGCCGAGCCGTCGCCCGTTCCGGAACCGCACGTCGAGCGTCGGCGCGTCGACGATGATGCCGGCGTTCAGCCGATGCTGCGCGATGAAGGCGGGCTTGGTGACGGTCCACAACCCGTCTGCATCCAGCCGCAGCCGCTTGAACCGGTCATATGCCTTCAGCGCATAACCGCCCTCGGCAATATAATGCAGCACGCGGTCGAACGTGTCGGCATCCAGCGCGGAATAGGGGAGGGCGCCCTGCACCTCCGCCAGCATGTCGGCGGCGGCGAAGGGTTCGGCGCAGGCGCAGCCCATCAGATGCTGCGCCAGCACGTCCAGCGCACCGGGGCGGAAGACTTCGCGGTCGAGTTCCCCCGCCTCCACCGCGTCGAGCGCCGCCTGCGCTTCCAGAAATTCGAAGCGGTTGCCGGGCACCAGCAGCGCCTTCGACACCTCGTCCAGCCGGTGATTGGCGCGACCGATCCGTTGCAGCAGGCGCGACGATCCCTTGGGTGCGCCCATCTGGATCACGCAGTCGACATCGCCCCAGTCGACGCCCAGGTCGAGGCTCGCGGTGGCGACCAGCGCGCGGAGCTTGCCATCGGCCATCGCCGCCTCGACCTTGCGCCGCGCCTCGCGGTCGAGGCTGCCGTGATGGACTCCGATCGGCAGCTGCGCATCATTGGCCAGCCACAGGTCCTGAAAGATCAGTTCGGCCAGGCTGCGGGTGTTGCAGAAGACGATGGTGGTGCGGTTGCGCTCGATCTCGCGCATCACCTGCCCGGCAGCATAGCGGCCGGAATGGCCCGACCAGGGGATGCGGTCCTGCGGCAACAGGATACGGATATCCGGGTCGGCGCCCGGCTCCCCCTGAACCAGCGTCACCGCGTCGATGTCGCCATGCGGGGCGAGCCAAGCGCGATAGCCGTCGGGATCGGCGACCGTCGCCGACAGCGCCACCCGGCGCAAGGCCGGGGCATGGCGTTGCAGCCGGGTGAGGCATAGTGCCAGCAGATCGCCGCGCTTGTCGGTGGCGAAGGCGTGGACCTCATCGACGATGATCGTGCGCAGCGATGCGAACAGCCGGTCGGCATCGGGATAGGATAGCAGCAGGCTGAGCGATTCGGGTGTCGTCAGCAGGATGTGCGGCGGTTTGGCGCGCTGGCGTGCCTTGCGGTCGGACGGGGTGTCGCCGGTGCGGGTCTCGACCCGGATGGGCAGGTCCATCTCGGCGATCGGGGTCAGCAGGTTGCGCTGCACGTCGACCGCCAGCGCCTTCAGCGGCGAGATATAGAGGGTGTGCAGGCCGTCGCCGGGGGTTTCGATCAATTCGGCCAGCGTCGGCAGGAAGCCGGCGAGGGTCTTGCCCGCGCCGGTCGCGGCGACCAGCAGTGCGTGGTTCCCGGCGCGCGCGACGTCCAGCATCTCGCGCTGGTGACGGCGCGGGGACCATCCGCGTGCGGCGAACCAGTCGGCTAAAGGGGCGGGGAGGTCGCGCACTCGCGCCAATGTAGGGTGGCGGGGGCGGGGTGCAACGCGGGCATGGACCGTATCCCCGCGCAGGCGGGGATCCAGAGCCACGAACGCGACGGTCGCATTTTTTTTGGCCCTGGACCCCGCCTGCGCGGGGGTACGATGGCGGGGTGATTGGCGCTAGACCGCCGTCATCGGCCCTAGCTTCCCTGCGGCCACGCGCCACCGGGCCGTCGTCGCGGTGGTGAAGCCGGGCGTCGTCACGCTCGACACGGTGCGGAACTGCGCGTCGGCATGGGCCGGCGTCAGGGTGAGCAGCAGATAGCCCTTCCGATCCTGATCGCAGTAGCGGACCTCCGGCGCGTCCTTTTCGATCACCGTGCCCAGCCCCGGCAGCAGCGATCCATAGGACGGGCTGGAAATCGCGGTCGCGCCGAATTCATGGGCGACCAGCCGGCCGGCATCGTCATGCAGGTCGTTGGCCCAGCCGGCATGGCTGTCGCCCGACAGCACGATCGGCCGCGCCTTCGCCCGGCGGAACGCGGTGTAGAGCCGCTCGCGCGCCGGGGGATAGCCGTCCCAGCTGTCGAAATTGAACGGCAGCCCGGCGCGGTACGATCGCTGTGCTGCGGCGATGCGCGGGGCATAGGCGGCGGGCAGGCCGTTCAGCATCGCGGCATAGCGCTCCGCCCCCATTTCCCGGATCAGGTCGGGACCGGGGACGCGCGCCATCACCACCTGATTGCCGAGCAGTTGCCACGGCTGCTTTGCACGAACCGACCGAGCCAGTTCGCGCTCGACCCAATCCTGCTGCCCGCGCCCCAGCATCTCGCGGTCGGGCCGGGAGCGGACCGCCAGCATCGCGGCATAATCCTCCGGCTCGATGCCCGCCCCCTTGGGCGCGGCCTGTTCCGACCGGGCGAGCAGGCGGGTTTCGACCATCACCAGCGTCGCGAGGTCGCCGAAATCGAAGCTGCGGTTGATCGCGGCCCAGGGCTGGCCGGGCTTCGGGTCGCGGATCGGCATCCATTCGAAATAGGCCTGCATCGCCGCCGCCTTGCGCGCCGCCCAGTCGCCCTCGGTCGCCGGGCTGTGGTTCTCCGCGCCGCCGACCCACGCATCGTTCGCGCTTTCATGGTCGTCCCACACGCAGATGAACGCGGCGCGCGCGTGCGCCGCCTGCATCGCGCCGTCGCGCTTCACCTGCGCATGGCGGGTGCGATAATCGGTGAGCGTGATGATCTCATGGCGGGGTTCGGGCAGGCGGTTCAGCTTGCGGCCGATCTCCGCGCCATAGCCGTCCGCGCCATATTCATAGATGTAGTCGCCCAGATGCAGCACCGCATCGACGCGCGGTTCGGCGGCGATGGCGGTATAGGCGTGCCAATATCCGCCGGGGTAGAGCTGGCACGACACCACCGCCAGCGCGACTTGCGGAGTGGCCCCGCGCGGCAGGGTGCGGAAGCGGCCTTTGGGCGACGCGGTGCCGCCGGGCGCGGTGAACCAGTACCAATAATCGGTGCCCGGCTTCAGGCCCGTCGCCTCGACCTTGGCAGTGAAGTCGCGCGCCGCCCGGGCCATCGCGCGGCCGGTCGCGATCGCCGGGCCATCCACGTTCCCTGCGACATGCCAGTCGAGCGCGATGTCGCCGCTGTCGGCCGCCGCCGGCGTCGCGCGGGTCCACAGGATCGCGCCGTCCGCCGCCGGATCGCCGCTGGCGACGCCGTGCGCGAAGGTCGCGCCGTCCGGCGCGGCATGGGCGATCGTCGGCAGGGTCAGGGCGGCGCTGCTGCCCATCAGGCGCAGGGCGTCGCGGCGGTTCAGGGTCATCGGAAGCGCTTTCGTCAAAGGATATGCCGGACGTCCTATGCAGCCGATGCGACAGGTCGATGACGTCACGGACCTGTCATTCCCGCCCCCTAGAGGCCGCGCCATCATTAGGGGGATATTGCATGAACTCGTGTCTGCGCTCGACCGTCGCCTTGTTGGCGATCACTTGTTCGACCACCGCCTTTGCCCAGGCCAATGTCCAACCGCAGGCGGATGAATCAGACGAAATCGTCGTCACCGCGCAAAAGGTCGAACAGCGGATCGAGGATGTGCCGGTTACCGTCACCGCCGTGACGGGCCGCAAGATGGCCGATCTGGGCGTGTCGACGCTGGCCGATGTCGCGCAATATATTCCGGGGCTGATCGTGCAGGAGCAGAGCGCGAACAATCCCGGCTTCGTCATTCGCGGCATCACGTCGGATTCGGGGTCGGCGCAGCAGGGCGCGCGCGTCACCTTCTATTATAACGGCGTCGACATCAGCCGCTCGCGCGGGGCCTATCAGGACCTGTTCGACCTCGAACGGATCGAGGCGGTGAAGGGGCCGCAGGCCACGTTGTTCGGCACGGCCGCCGCGGTCGGCGCGGTGTCGATCCTGTCGGCCAAGCCCAAGCCCGGCTTCGCCGCCGACCTTGCCGCGTCCTACGGCAATTTCAACCGGACGCAGGTGTCGGGCATGGTCAATGCCGGGGGCGACACGCTCGCCGCCCGCCTCGCCTTCGCGTACAAATTTCGCGACGGCTATGTCCGCAACATCGCGGGCGACCCGAAGGTGCCGAACCAGAATCAGGGCCGGGTCGACCAGGACGATCTGAACGGGCAGGACCAGCGCGGCATTCGCGGGTCGCTGCGCTGGACGCCGACCGACGCCGTCACCGCCGACCTCGTGCTGACCTATGACGGGCAGCGCAATCCCGGCACCGCGTTCAAGAGCCGCGCCTTTGCTCCGACCGGCGGGCAGACCGGCGATTATGGCACCGCCGAACTGTCGGGTTCGCCCTACAGCCAAGAAGTGCTTGGCAAGCGCAAGCTTGGTCTCGACCGCGATGTCTATGACGCGAACCTGACCGTGTCGGTCGATCTGGGGCGCGGCGTCACCTTCACCACGGTCAACGGCTATCGCCGGTTCAACAGCCTCGAGACGTTCGACGCCGATGGCGGTCCGGCATGGTATCTGGAATTCGCCGAGGATGCGAAGGGCGACCAGTGGAGCCATGAAGGCCGCTTCAACTTCACCGGCGAGAAGGCACGCGCCTCGTTCGGATGGAACGCCTTCTTCGAAAACGGTTTCCAGCGCGTGCCCTTCTCGACCGAAGAAGGCACCTATCTCGCTTGTTCGGTGACGGGTGCCTATGCCCCGATCCGCGCCGTGCTCAACCAGGCCGGCATCCCGACCGGTCCGAACTGCGTCGCGGCCAATGGCACGGTGCCGGGTGCGCGGGCGACGGCGATCCTGTCGCGCGGCACCCTGACCGAACTGCCCTATGCGGCGGTGTTCACCAATTTCGGCAACAACGACACCTATTCGATGTTCGCCGATACGACGTGGATTCCGGTCCCCGCGCTGGAACTGACCGCCGGTGCCCGCGTGCTGATCGAGGATCGCCAGTCGGGCTACAGCTCGGTGCAGCCCTTCTCGCGGCTGCTCGCCGGGGCCGGGGTGTTCACCAGCCTGCTCGGCACCGCCAGCACCAATGGCGCGAAGTTCGAGGCGGAGCGCAGCTTCGCCGCCGTGCTGCCACGCTTCAACGCGCTCTTCCGCCTGTCGGACGCGGTCAACCTCTACGCCACCGTCAGCAAGGGCCGTCGCTCGCCGGTCGTGCAACTCGCGGCGGCACGCACCGGCAGCAGCGTGACGGCGGGGGTGATCCCGGCGCTGCAGATCGTGCCGGAGGAACTGGTGTGGAATTACGAAGGCGGCATCAAGGGGCGGGTCGGACCCTTTACCGGCGCGGCGTCGGTCTTCTACCAGCGCTATGACGGGTTCCAGGTGTCGGTGACCGAGAATGGCGTCACCACCACCCGTTCGGCCGGATCGGCGGACAATCTGGGCGTCGAGCTGGAGGGGACGTTCCGCGTCGGGCAGGTCCTGTCGCTGTTCGGGACCTTCGCGTATCTCGACGGCGGGATCGGCAGCGATGCGACCAACGGCGTGTTCGCCGGCAACCGCTTCCGCCTGCAACCCGACATGACCGCATCGGCCGGCGCGAACCTGCGGGTACCGGTCGGCTCGGCGACCTTCTATGCCGTGCCGAACGTGACGTATCGGTCGAAGGTGTTCTTCGAACTGCCGAACCGGCAAGCGATCTCCACGCCGGGCTATACGCTGTTCAACCTGCGTGCCGGCGTGGAACTGGGCGATCGGTTCACCATCGGCGGCTTCGCACGCAACCTGACCGACGAACGCTATCTGATCGACGCGGGCAATACCGGCGGCGGCTTCGGCGTGCCGACCTATATTCGCGGCGAACCGCGCTTCTATGGCGTGGAACTGGGCGCGCGCTTCTGACGCACGCGCCGGAGACGCAGGACGCCGGTGCCACGCGAGCGGCACCGGTGCCTCGTGTCTGGTTCGGAGCCGAAGCGCGTGGTCGCCGAAGTCATCGTCGAGCATCCACCGACCTGCACTGCCCAGCCTGTTGCCCCGAAGCCACAGCTGGAACCACCATCGCCAGCGTCATCGTTCGGTAACGCGGCCGTAACCAACCTGCCACCCCCGCCCGGCAGGGGACGGACCACACGGGAAGCCGGGAGCTTCCAAGGGGGAACAGACATGGTTGCAATCTTCGCGCGGTCCACGCGGGCCGTTTTCGTGCGTGCGCTGCTGAGCGGTGCCGCGATCCTGCCGGCGGTGGCCTTTGCCGCGCCGCCGGAGGAGACGCCGGTCGTCGCCGACGTCGTGCCGGGCGACGAAGAAGGGCAGGAAATCGTCGTGCAGGGCACCCGCCCGATCGCCGAATCCGAACAGGCCGCACTGGAAATCCAGCGCAACAGCCCGGCGCTGGTGTCGGTCATCGCGTCCGACGCGGTCGGCCGCCTGCCCGACCAGAACGTCGCGCAGGCGATCAGCCGCCTGCCCGGCGTCGGCGTCGAACGCGACCAGGGCCAGGCGCGCTACGTCAACCTGCGCGGCGCGCCCAAGCGCTGGACCACGCTGTCGTTCGACGGCGTCAACGTCGTCAGCCCCGAAGGACGCGCCGCGCGCTTCGATTCCATTCCCTCGGCGATCGCCAAGCAGATCATCGTGCGCAAGGCGGTGACGCCCGACATGGTCGGTGAAACCATTTCGGGCAATGTCGACATCATCACCCGCTCGGGCTTCGATCAGGACGGCTTCCACGTCGCGGGCAAGGCCGGATATGGGCTGGTCGAACTGGGCGACCGGCGCGAGTTCGAAGGGTCGCTGGTCGTGTCCGACCGGTTCGACACCGGCATCGGCGAGTTCGCCATCGCCTCGTCGGCCAGCCTGTACCGCCGTGGCATGGTGACCGACAATTTCGAAACCGATTGGGAAAGCGTCGATCAGGACCGTCGTCCGGGCTTCGCCGACCGCATCTGGGCGCGCGAGACCGAGAACAAGCTCTATCGCCTCGTCCGCAAGAACTATGCGCTGTCGACCCGGCTCGACTGGAAGCCGGCGCCCGGCCACCGCATCTTTGCCGAAACCATCTATTCGGCGTTCCAGGACGACGAACAGCGCAACAACTATATCGTCGACCTCGACGACCAGCAGTCGCGCGTGCCGACCGGGACCGCTGCCTGTACCGTGAACGCCACCCCGGCGGCGAACACCACCGGCTATGCCGATGTCTGCACCGGCAACACCCCGCTGAAGGGCACGGTGTACGGCATCGACCTGAACTCGAACTTCACGGTCCGCGCGTACAAGCAGTCGGTGTTCACCAACACGCTGGGCGGCGACCATGATCTCGACACGTGGCGCGTGTCGTGGCGCGCGAACTATACCCGCTCGATCGACGACCGCACGCAGCCGGCGCAGCTGAACTATGACAGCCCGTCGTTCGGCACCAACGGCGCGAATGCCGCCAACCGCCTGACCGTCGGCTACGACTTCACCGATCCGCAGTTGGCGAAGATCGAGCTGTACCGCACCATCCGCAACGCAAACGGCACCTTCGCACGCGGCGCGCGGGTGACGGCGATCGAGGATTTCCCGCGCTCGCTTGCCCGGCTGCGCTCGCTGCTCGCCGCCGACACGACCGACGCCTATACCGCGCGGGTCGATGTGCAGCACGACGTCGACGCCCTGCTGGGCGACAAGACCACCTTCGCCTTCGGCCTGCGCTTCGACGACCGTACGAAGTCGGTCGACGAACGCCTGCTGGAACTGAACAGTGCGGCACAGTTCAGCGCGGCGGGCATCCCCACCGGGTACGGCCAGATCGCGATCCCCGGCGCCTTCCAGGGCAAGCTGCCGCTCGGCTACACCTTCCAGTATTTCGGGCGCGACCAGATCCTCGACCTAGTCGACCGCGCGAAGACGGTCGGCAGCTATGTCGACCAGACCGCCAACCTGTACGACGTGAACGAGCGTATCTATTCGGCATACGGTATGGCCACCGTCACCACCGATTGGGGCAATGTCATTGGCGGCCTGCGGATCGAGCATATTCGCAACGACTCTGCTGCGTTCGGTGCCGGGCCACAACGCCTTGAAGTCAAAACAAGTCAAACGCTGGTCTATCCTAGTTTGCACGTGAATTACGACGTGACTGACCAGATGAAGGCGCGGCTGTCGTTCAGCACCGGTGCGGCCCGGCCAGACTACGACCAGCTTCGCCCGAACCTGACCTTCAACGACGCGAATCTGACGATTTCGGGCGGCAATCCCGATGCGAAGCCCGAAAAGGCGATGGGCGTCGACGCCTATGTCGAATATTATGGTGCGACCGGCGGCTTCCTGTCGTTCGGTGCCTATTACAAGCGGCTGCGCAACGTGCTGTTCGACACCAGCCGGACCTTCGGCCGCGACATACTAAACTCCAACGGCTTCGACCGTTCGCAATATGTATTCTCGGGTATCGACAATGGCGGCAACGGGTCGATTCTCGGCATCGAAGGCGCGATCCAGCAGCAGCTTGATCCGTTCGTCGGCGACCTCGGCCTGCCCGACTGGGTCGGCGGGTTCGGCGTGCAGCTGAACGCCACGCTGAACCGCAGCCGCGCCGAGACGCCCGATGGTCGCCGCGTACCGCTGCCCGGTGCCTCGGACGCGGTCTATAATCTGGGCGTCTATTACGAGAAATACGGCTTCTCGGCGCGGGTCCAGTATCAGAACCGCTCGCGCTGGCTGGACGATCTGGGCGATTTCCAGGTCATCAACGGCGTCAATCGCGGCGTCGATGGCGGCGATTTCTATTGGGCGAAGGATGACGAACTCGACGCGTCGGTGCGCTATGCCATCGGCCGCAATGTCGAACTGTTCGGCAATTTCAGCAACCTGCTGAACGGTCCCGGCCGTCGCTACGTCCGCGATACGCGCTACACGATCGAGCGCGAGACGTTCGGCCGCCGCTATCAGGCCGGCGTGCGGGTGAACTTCTGATGCGGCGGCTCGCCCTTGCGGCGGCGTTGCTCGGCGGGTGTGCGATGACGCCCCCGCCGGCCGCGACGCCGGTTGCCGCTCCGATGGTCGCGGCGGCGGCGGAAACCGATCCGGTCGACACCGCCGCCGACGCCGCCGACGATCCCGCCATCTGGCGCAACCGGCGCAATCCCGCCGCCAGCCTGGTGATCGGCACCGACAAGAAGGCCGGCATCCATGTGTACGACCTGTCGGGCAAGCGGCTGAGCTTTACGCCGGCCGCGCGGCTCAACAATGTCGACCTGCGCGACATTGGCGGCCGGGTGATCGCCGCCGCCAGCGACCGCGCCGACGAAACGCAGGCGCATGTCGCGCTGTTTACGCTCGACACTATGGGCCGCAAGCTGGTGCCGATGGGGCGCTTCCCCGTCGGCGCGGGCGAGGCGTACGGCATGTGCCTGTGGACCCGCAAGGCGGACAAGGCGCTGTTCGGCTTCGTCGTGATGAAGGACGGGCGGATCGATCAGGTGTCGATCGAGCTGGGCGGTGCGACGCCGGTGGTGCGCACCGTGCGGTCGATGAAGGTCGGCACCCAGGCCGAGGGCTGCGTGGTCGATGACCGGACGGGCACGCTCTACGTCGCCGAGGAGGATGTCGGGCTGTGGCGCTTCGCCGCCGATCCCGCCGCCCCGGTCGAGGGCACCGCCATCGCCAAGGTCGACGGCACGACGCTGGTCGCCGATGCCGAGGGCTTGGCGCTGGCCCCGGCCGGGCGCACCGGCGGCTATTTGGTCGTCAGCAGCCAGGGCGACAATGCCTATACCCTCTATCGCCTGCCCGGCGTCACCCATGCCGGGCGCTTCCGCATCGGCGGCGGGTCGATCGACGGGACCAGCGACACCGACGGCATCGACCTGATCCTCGGCGATTTCGGCCCGAGGTTCCGCAAAGGGCTGATGGTCGCGCAGGACGGCGACAACGCCCCCGATACGCAGAACTTCAAATATGTATCGTGGGCCGATGTGCTGAAGGCGCTGCGGCTGCGCTGAAGGAAAATGGCGGTGGTCCGGTACGACCAGATCACCGCTCCGCGCGTGGTTTCCACGTGATGACGCGGTAGATGTACCCGATCACGATCGCCGCCGACATCGCGATCGCGACCGGCCCGACATAATGGTCGAGCCGTTCGAAATTCGACCCCAGCCACAGCCCGGCATAGGCCAGCACGGCGTTCCAGATGACGCTGCCGGTGAAGGTCGCCAGGAAAAAGCGCCAGCGCGGCATACAGGCCATGCCGGCGGGCAGCGAGATCATCGTGCGGAACGTTGGCATGAAGCGGAAGAGGAAGACCGTCTTGCCGCCATGTTTACGGAAGAAGCGGTGCAGCTTCTCCACATCCTCCCACTCGACGGTCAACCACCGGCCCCAGCGGTCGACGAACGGCTTCAACCCGTGATAGCCGAAGCGCCGCCCGATCGCGTACCAGAAGTAATTGCCGGCGGTCGTGCCCGCCGTGCCCCATAGCAGCAGCGGCACCATCGCCATGTCGCCGCGCGCCACTGCCATGCCGCCCAGCCCCATGATGACCTCCGACGGGATCGGCGGGATCACATTCTCCAGCGCCATCAGCAGGAAGATGCCGAGATAGCCACCGCGCGCGATCGCATCGAGGATGAAGGTCGTCATGGGGGTTGGGAACGTCCGGGCCGGGGTTTCGTGCCGTTGGAGGTGCCGCGTGCCTGCGTCGATCAACCGCCACGAACGTCACCCCAGCGCAGGCTGGGGTCTCTCGCGGCTTCTGCCCCGCGCGATTACCGGGAGACCCCGGCCTGCGCCGAGGTGACGTTCGTGGCGGGGCAGGTTTTCGCGAGGCCGGGCGTTTACTTCGCCGCCACCCGCGCCTCGATCGCGTCCCAGATCATGCCCGCCACATCGGTCCCGTCGAACTTCTCGATTGCGACGATGCCGGTGGGGGAGGTCACGTTGATCTCGGTCAGCCATTCGCCGCCGATGACATCGATCCCGACGAAGATCAGCCCGCGCCGCTTGAGTTCCGGCCCGAGCGCCGCGCAGATTTCGCGTTCCTTGTCCGTCAGTTCGGTCTTGGCCGCCGTCCCGCCGACCGCCAGGTTGGACCGGATCTCGCCCGCGCCGGGCAGGCGGTTGACCGCGCCCGCGACTTCGCCGTCGACCAGCACGATGCGCTTGTCGCCCTTGGCCACCGCCGGCAGGAACGCCTGCACCATATGCGGTTCGCGGTACGCGGTGTTGAACACCTCGATCAGCGAGGACAGGTTCTGCGCATCGGCATCGATCTTGAAGATCGCCTTGCCGCCATTGCCGTGCAGCGGCTTCACCACGATCGAGCCATGTTCGTTCAGGAACGCGCGGGCCTCCTCGACCGACCGGGTGATGAGCGTCGGCGGCATGAAGCGCTGATAGTCGAGGACGAACAGCTTTTCGGGCGCGTTGCGCACCGATGCCGGGTCGTTGACCACCAGCGTTCGGTCGCTGATCCGCTCCAGCAGGTGCGTGGCGGTGATATAGCCGAGGTCGAAGGGCGGGTCCTGCCGCATCAGCACGACATCGGTCTGCTCGCCCAGGTCGAGGCTTACGGGATCGCCGAACGCGAAATGGTCGCCGACGACGCGCTGCACCGTCACCGGCCGGGCCTGCGTCCACACCCGGTCCCCGGACTGGTTCAGCTCCTCGGGCGCATAATGGAACAGCCGGTGCCCGCGCGCCTGCGCCGACAGCATCAGCGCAAAGGTCGAATCGCCCGCGATGTTGATGCCGGCAAGGGGGTCCATCTGGACGGCGACGGTCAGCGACATGGGGGACACTCCGGTTGGTTGCCGTTCAGGTAGGGGGCTGGTCGCGGAAAGTCACGTGGGGTTACATCGTGATCGGATGCCGGCCTTGTCGTTTCGAACCAGACGTCATCCCAGCTTTCGCCGGGGCGTCGACGGGAGAGGGACGACACTTCCTAGACCCTCATGACCTGAAACCTATCCGTTCGTGCTGAGTAGGGGCTGAGCTTGTCGAAGACCCGTATCGAAGCACTGGTGGCAGTCCTTCGATACGCCCCTTCGACTTCGCTCAGTGGCTACTCAGGACGAACGGGCAGGCTTGGAGTCATCATGCTCTACCGCAGCGGTTTGCCCGAGTCCTTCCATTTGTCGAGCATCGGCGATTCCGGCGGCAGTGTGTTCCCGGATTCCGCGATCGGCGTCGGGTTGGGGGCGGGCGTCGGCGGCGACACGACGGACGGCGGCACCGGCGGTATCGTCTCGACCGGCACAACCAGCAACGTCGTCGTCGGCGGCAGCGGGCGGAGCGGGCCGGGCGACGGCTCCATGCCGATATAGCGGTCGGTAAAGGCGGCGGGGGTGCCCCACCACCCCTTCCACCGGTGGAAGAAATGCGCGCCGAACACGCCGGTCATCACCAGCGCGCGGTTCCACGACGGGGTGACCGCATAGGTATGGTAATGGGTGGCGAGACCGACCGGGGCGAACACATCCCCCGACAGCGCGCGGGCGGCGACCCGGCGCGACCGCAGCCAGACCGACGGCGCCGGCACCCGCGCCATTGCCCCGTCGCAGGCGAAGCTGAACTGGCAGACCGGCCGGTCCGACCCCTGGAACACCACGCCGCACACGCTGGCGGGAAAGGCCGGGTGGCGCACGCGGTTCAGCACGACCTGCGCGACGGCGCGCTGCCCGGCATCGGGTTCGTTGCCCGCCTCATAATAGATCGCCGTCGTCAGGCATTGCAGCGCGCGGGCGCGGTCGAGCTGGCTGCCGCGCAGTACGAAAGGTCGCGCGGGCTGGATCGAGGCATCGCCGACATCGGCGTCGACATTGGCCGGCAGCGCCGGGAGCGGCGCAGTGCCGGTTTCCCCCCGCCGGACCGGTGCGTCGAGCAGCAATTGCGCGGCACCCGGGAAATGGTCGTCGGCCTCATAGCCGGTGGCGATGGCCGGGGGGGGCGCGGGCGGATCGCGATGGTCGCGCGCGGCAAGCCCCGCTCGCACGGCGATCGCCCCGCCGGCCAGCAGCAGGGCAGCACCGCCGAACTTGCGTGCGCGCCGGTATCTGGGGGGAAGGGCCGCCATGGGGTGCCTGTAGCGGCAAATGGTATCGAAAGTCGCAAGATTCGGGACGCGCAGCACGCCTTGCCGTTACCCCGGCCAAGCGAGGAATCTTTGCAAAAAACCCTACCTTTGAACCCGTCCGTACCCCCGCCTGCGCGGGAATACGGTCGAGTAGACTTGCGCACGGTCCTCACCGTGCGCCGGACCCCCGATCAAATCCGGGGTGACGATACGCCCCTATTCCGCCCCCAAATCCGCCCGGCCCAGATCGACAGACGCCGCCGGGATCACCACCAGCTGCGGATAGGCGGCGCGGAGCGGTTCGAGGAACTGTTTCGCGTCGCCGACCACGACGATGCTCGCCACCTTCGGGTCCATGACCTGCGCTGCCGCCTGCTGCACCGCCGCCGGTCCGACCGCCTCGATCGAGGGGAGGAAGGTCGCGATGCGCGCCAGCGGCACCCCGTCCGACACATAGGTGACGATGGTGCCGGCAATGCCGCTCGTCCGTTCGATCGTTCGTCCGAAATTGCCGGTCAGTACCGCCTTGCGCGTCGCCAGTTCGGCCTCGGGCGCGGGTTCGGCCCCCATGCGGCGCATCTCGTCGGTGATGATCTTCACCACCTCCGGCGCGGACGGGTTCTTGGTCTGGGTCGATGCGCTCACCACCCCGCCGTCGCGGCGCGCGTCCAGCTCGGAGCGTGCGCCATAGGCGAGGCCGCGCTTGATGCGGATTTCCTGGTTCAGCCGCGACGAGAAACCGACGCCCAGCGTGGCGTTGGCGACGGCGGCGGGGAAATAGGTGCTGTCGCTCCGCCGGATGCCGGGGCGGGCGACGACGACGCCGGCCTGTCCGGCACCGGGCATGTCGACGACGATCACCCGCGTGCTCAACTGCGGCGAGGGTGGAAGGGCCGGGCCGCGGGGCGGGGCGAGCGGCAATGCGCTGGACCGCCAGTCGCCGAAGAGCCGCTGCGCCAGCGCCATCCCGTCGGCGGCGCCGAGGTCGCCGACCAGCACCAAGGTCGTCTTTTCCGGCTGCCACGCGCCATTATAAGCGGCCTTCACGTCGGCGCGGGTGATCGCCTTCAGCGTGGTCGGCGTGCCGCTGGCGGGATGGCCATAGCCCGAATATTCGCCGAACACCGCATTGTCGGCGATCAGGCCCGACAACTGCCCCGGATCGGTCAGCGCGACGCTGACCCCGTCGATGGTGCGCGTGCGCAGCCGGTCGATCTCGTCCTGTGCGAACACCGGGTTGCGCGCGACGTCGGCGAGGATGCCGAGCGCCGGCGCGGCTTGTGCCGATCCCACGGTCAGCGTGACGTTCTGCGAATCCCAGCCGGCGCCGCTGCCGATGCTGCCGCCCAGCGATTCGACCGCGCGGGCGATCTCGGTCGCCGACCGGGTCTTCGTCCCCTGCGTCAGCAGCCCGGCCGTCAGTTCGCCTACGCCGGCACGCCCGTTCGGGTCCCTCGCCGCGCCGCCGTCCGCGACCAGCGCGGCGGTGACGACCGGCACCCCGCGCTTCTCGACCAGTACGACGCGCATTCCGTTGGGCAGGCGGCGTTCGACCGGCACGGGGATCGCGACCTGTACCGGTGCGCCGGGGGCGGGCGGCAGGATGCGTTGCCCTTCGGCGGCAGGCGTGTGGATCGCGATGCCCGGCGGCACCGCCAGCGGCGCGGTGACGACGCTGTTGGCGATGGCGATGGTGTCGCTGGCGGCACCTGCCGGCTTGGCGGTGTCGGGCAGGTAGCGGATCGTGGCGGCGCGGTTGCTGGCCAGCCAGGTTTTTGCGACGCGCTGCACATCGGCGGCGGTGACGCGCCCGATCGCGGCCAGCGCCTTGTCGGCGGCCTGCGGGTCACGCTCGACGATCACGCCCTGCGCCAGTGCCGACGCTTTCCCTTCCGCGGTTTCACGCGACAGCAGTTCGGCGGTGGTGATCTCGTTCTTCGCCTCGGTCAGTTCGGCCGCAGTCGGCGGCGTCGCGATCAGGCTGGCGACCTCGCGCTTCAGCGCCGCTTCGCCGTCCGCCACCGACTTGCCGCCGGCAAGGATGGCGTAGAGCGACAGCGTGCCCGGACCCTGCTTGGCATCGAGCTGTACGCCGACATCCTGCGCGATCTGGTCACGGTATACGAGGCTCTGGTGCAGCCGCGAATTGTCGCCGCCCGACAGGATCGCGTCGAGGATTTTCAGCGCCGCCTGATCGGGATGGTTGGCCGGCGGCAGTGGATAGCTGATGAGGATCGCGGGCAGCGGCGTGTTCGCCTCATAGACCGTCTTCGTCACCGGTTGCTGGCGGACCGGTTCGTCGATGGTCACGCGCGGGATCGGGCGGCTGGGTTTGGCGATCGGCGCGAAATACTGGTCGACCCAGCGGTTCAGCTGCGCGGGATCGAAATTGCCCGCGACTACCAGCACCGCATTGTCGGGCCGATAATAGGTCGCGTGGAAGGCGCGGATGTCGTCGATTGTCGCCGCGTCCAGATCGGCGATCGATCCGATGCCGGGCCGGGCATAGGGGTGGCGGCTGTACGACACCATCGGCGCATACAGGCCGAACAGCTTGCCATAGGGCTGCGCCAGGATGCGGCTGCGCAGCTCCTCCTTCACGACCTCGCGTTCCGACGCGAAGGTCTTGGGATCGACGACCAGGGTCGCCATCCGGTCGGCCTCGGCGAACAACAGGCGCTGCAGGTGGTTGGCGGGCACCACCTCGAAATAATTGGTGTAATCGTCGGCGGTCGACGCGTTGTTGTATCCGCCGACATCCTCGGTTAGCCGGTCGAGCTGTTCGGGCACCAGGTTGCGCGTCGCCTTGAACATCAGATGCTCGAACATATGCGCAAACCCCGACCGACCGGCGGGATCGTCCTTCGACCCGACATCGTACCACACTTGCACCGACACGTTCGCGCTCGACGTGTCGCGAATGGCATAGACGCGCAGCCCGTTGACGAGGGTGCGTTCGGTATAGGCGATCGGGGGGACGGTCGCGCTGGCGGCGGGGGCCGCCGGGGCGGGGCGCTGCTGCGCATAAGCGGGGCTGAGCAGGGCGGTCGAGATCAGCAGCGCGAGGCCGAAACGCATGGGGGTTACTCTCCGGTCGGATGATGCGGCAGGGTGTGGGCCGCATCGCCCCGGAGTGTCAACGTATCGTCGGTTACGAAGAGACGGTTGACCTATAATGCTCCGTCATTCCCGCCTTCGCGGCAATGACGGAGCGGACCGGTCACCCCTTCTTGCGCCCCGAATTGGCGTAGAGCAGCGCGGCGGCCAGCGCGGCCGATCCGATGCCGATACCGATCGGCACCAGCGGCCATGGCTGCCCCTTCGACGGCTGCTTGGTCTCGGCGGCGGCATCGGCGACGCGCTTCACTTCCTTGGCGGCGGCGGTCACTTCGTTCAGGTCGGTCTTGTCGGTCATGATCCTCTCCCTCTTCTCGGGGTTCAATGCTTGGGGGCGGTGTAGCGTGCCCGGAAATCGTCGGCAAAAACCGCCAGCGTATCGTTCGCGATCGCGGCGCGCAGGTCGGCCATCAACGCCTGATAGAAATAAAGGTTATGCTCGGTCATCAGCATCGCCCCCAATATCTCGCCTGCGCGGACGAGGTGGTGGAGATAGGCGCGGCTGTGGCCATGGCATACCGGGCAGGCGCAGTCGGGATCGATCGGTCCCAGATCCTCGGCGAACTTGGCGTTGCGGATGTTGATCGGGCCTGAACGGGTGAACGCCTGTCCGGTACGGCCCGAACGGGTCGGCAGCACGCAGTCGAACATGTCGATGCCGCGTTCGACCGCGCCGACGATGTCGTCGGGCTTGCCGACGCCCATCAGATAGCGGGGCTTGTCCACCGGCAGCTGCTGCGGCGCATAGTCCAGCACGCCGAACATCGCCGCCTGCCCCTCGCCCACTGCGAGGCCGCCGACCGCATAGCCGTCGAAGCCGATGTCGATCAGCGCGTCGGCGGACGCCTTGCGCAGACCTTCGTCGAGCGCGCCCTGCTGGATACCGAAGAGGGCGGCGCGGGCGGCATGGTCCTCGCCCGAATCGAACCCGGCGCGGCTGCGGCGTGCCCAGCGCATCGAGCGTTCCATCGCCCGCGCCTGCACGTCCCGCGTCGAGGTCGTCGGGACCAGTTCGTCGAACGCCATCACGATGTCGCTGCCCAGCAGCCGCTGGATTTCCATCGAGCGTTCGGGGCTCATCAGGTGGCGGGTGCCGTCGAGGTGGCTCTTGAACTCCACCCCATCCTCCGACCGTTTGGTCAGTTCGGACAGGCTCATCACCTGATAGCCGCCGCTGTCGGTCAGGATCGGCCGGTCCCAGCCCATGAAGGCGTGCAGCCCGCCCAGCCGCGCGACGCGTTCGGCGCTGGGCCGCAGCATCAGGTGATAGGTGTTGCCGAGCAGGATGTCGGCCCCGCTGGCGCGTACGTCGCTGGGCTTCATCGCCTTGACGGTGGCAGCGGTGCCGACCGGCATGAAGGCGGGGGTGCGGATGTCGCCACGCTGCATGGCGATGGTGCCGGTGCGGGCGCGGCCGGACGTGGCGGTGACGGTAAAGGCGAAACGGGGTGCCATAAGGCGAGCGGTCATGCCGGAGCTTCCCCGCGCTGTCGACCATTGTTGCGCTATCGTGGCGGACAGAAGTGCATGACCGATCCGATGAACGCCGGCGACGATGCCTTGCCCGGTGCGCCGCGTAGTGGCGAGGATGTGTGCCCGCGTTGTGGCGGCATGGGATAAGGTGACCGCAGGGATCGGTGGGGGCTAACCGACCGATCCCTGCGAGATAGCGTTCAACCGTTCGTCCTGAGTAGCCGCTGAGCTTGTCGAGGCGGCGTATCGAAGGACTGCGGAAGGTGCTTCGATACGAGCCTTCGACAAGCTCAGTCTCTACTCAGCACGAACGGTTGGATTTACGTGCCCGACCAGTCAGATCGCCGCCAGCGCCTGTTCGAAATCGGCGATCAGGTCGTCGGCATCCTCGACCCCGATCGAGATGCGCACGAGGTTGTCGGTGATGCCCAGCGCGGCTTTCCGCGCGTCGGGCACCGACAAATGCGTCATCCCCGCCGGATGGCTGGCCAGCGTCTCGGTGCCGCCCAGGCTCACCGCCAGCTTGGCGATGACCAGCGCGTCGAGGAACGCGAACGCTTCCCGTTCGCCACCCTTCAGATAGAGCGAGAAGGTCGACCCGCCGCCGGTGCAGTGCCGGGCATAGATGTCGGCCTGCCGCTCCATGCCCGCGGCGTCCTTCAGAAAGCCTAGATAGCCGACACGCTCCACCTTGGGATGGTCGCGCAGGAAGGCGCAGACCTTTTCGGCATTCTCGCCCGCGCGGCTCATGCGCAGTTCGAGCGTCTCCAGCGAGCGCAGCAGCATCCACGCCGTGTTCGGGTCGCAGATCGTGCCGATCGTGTTGCGCATCGATCGGATGGTGTTGATATGCGCCTTCGACCCCAGCACGCCGCCCGCGACCAGATCGCTGTGCCCGCCGGCATATTTGGTCAGCGAATAGACGACCAGATCGGCACCGTGTTGCAACGGCTGCTGCCACAGCGGCCCCAGAAACGTGTTGTCGATCGCGATCGGCGGCTTGTCGTCACCGGTGCCGAATGCCGCGTCACGCGCGGCGGCGACCGCTTCGATATCGACCAGCGCGTTGGTCGGGTTGGCCGGGCTTTCGAGATAGATCAGCGGCACGCGGCCGCCGGCCTGTCGTAGCACGGCCTCGATCTCGTCCTGCGTGGCACCCGCCGGGAAGTCGAGATACTTGACCCCGAAGCGGCCCAGCACGCGGCCGATCAGCGTCTCGGTTGCAGCATAGAGCGGCCCGGAATGGATGATCGTGTCGCCCGGCTGCACCATCGACAGGAACAGCGTCGCGATCGCCGACATGCCGCTGGAAAAGACCAGCGCGTCCTCCGCCGCTTCCCACACGCCCAGCCGATCTTCGAGGATTTCCTGGTTCGGGCCGTTGAACCGCGAATAGACGAGGCCCTCGGCACCGCCCGGCCGCTTGCCGGTCACGCCTTCGAAATGGCGCTTGCCCGCGGCGGCGTTGGGAAAGACATAGGTCGATGTCGCGAAGATCGGCGGTTTGAGCGATCCTTCGGACAGCACCGGGTCATAGCCATGGCCCATCATCAGCGTGGCGGGCTTCAACCGGCGGCCGCCGACGGTGTCGATCGGGGGCTTGGGGCGGCGGCGCGGGGGGACGCCGGTCAGGTCTGCTTCGGTTTCGTCGGTCACGGGGCTCTCTCCTATTTTCGGGTGAGCGTAGCGATAGTTACGGCAGAAACCAAATCGGGTTGCAATGTCCGCCCGTCATTCCGGCGAAGGCCGGAATCCATGGATGGGGTGACGTTGCGGCAGGATCGCCAGCATCCGACACAACGGATCCCGGCCTGCGCCGGGATGACGATGATTATGAGGCGATCCCGATCACCGACAGCTGCCGCCCATAATCCGCTTCGCCCCGATGCGTTGCCCGGCGAAAGCTGAAGAACCGGTCCTCCTGGGCATAGGTGTCCTGCCCCAGCGCCTCGATCCGCCGCACGCCCGCCGCGGCCAGGCGATGGACGACATAGGCTTCGAGGTCGAACCGGGCATGGCCGGGGCGATTCTCGGCAAAGAAGCGCTCGTTCGCCGGATCGGTCGCGCAGAAGCGTTCGACGAAGCCCATGTCGACCTCGTAGCTTGCTCGCGCGATGCAGGGGCCGACAGCGGCGGCGATGCGATCGGCGCGGGCGCCGAGCTTTTCCATCTGGGCGATGGTCGCATCGGTGACGCCGGCCAGCGCGCCCTTCCACCCGGCATGGGCCGCGCCGACGACACCTGCCTCCCGGTCGGCGAGCAGCACCGGCGCGCAATCGGCGGTCAGGATGCCGAGCAGGATGTTCGGTCGTTCGGTGACCATCGCGTCGCCCTGCGGCCGTTCGCCGTCGGGAAAGGCGGTGAGGACACGGACGACCGAGGCCGAATGGACCTGATACAGCCCGCACAGCGCCGCGCCCGGCAGTACCGCCGCGACGGCCCGCGCGCGGTTCTCCGCGATGGCGGCGGGATCGTCGCCCGATCCGAGACCGGTGTTGAGGCCGGCAACGACCCTGGTCGACACCCCGCCGCGCCGCCCCAGAAAGCCGTGCGCCACGCCGTCCAGCGCCGCGCTGCGCAACACTTCGACCGTCATAGCGCCACCCGCATCACGTCATCCTCGTCCCGGTGGTTGCCGACCATGAAGTCGTAGCGGCCGACGCGTACGAAGCCATAGCGTTCGTAGAAGCGCCGCGCGCGGGCGTTGTCGATGAACACCGACAGATAGAGTTCGTCCGCGCCGGTCGCCCGTGCCTTGGCCAGCATATGTTCCATCATCTTCGCGGCGAGGCCGCTGCCCTGCCATGGCCTGCGGACATAGAATTGGCGCAGTTCGATTGGTGTGCCGGTCGGTTCGAACGGTAGCGAGGGCGGACCGAGCTTGGCATAGCCCGCAGCTTCGTCCCCGGCCATGGCCAGCACGACATGATAGCGTGGGTCGGTGAGTTCCGCCGTCCATTTGGCCGGATCGTGGTTGGTCAGGAAGGCGGCGAGGTCGTCGGGGGCGTAGAGATGGCCGAACGTCTCGACAAAGGTCTGCGCACCGATCCCTGCCAGCAGCGCGGCATCGGCGGGCGTCGCGTCGCGCAAGGTGGGCGTCATGCGGCGAACCCCGCCGGCACCGGCCAGCCCGGCGACGTAATCGCGATCGCCTTGAACAGCGTTCCCATCTGCTCCTCCTCCACCAGCCGGTCGCGATCGGCGCGCAGCGCCTCGGCACGCTCCGGGCTGCGAAGGCTAAGCGCCTGCGTCCGCGCATCGATGCCCAGCGCTTTCAGCAACGCGCCCTGATCGACCGGGCCATAGGCGACGGCATCCTCGGCGCGCGCCGCCTCGACCAGCGTGCCGAAATCGACATGGGCGGTCAGGTCCTGTTCGCCCGGATCGTCATACGGGTTGACGAAGCCATGGCCGCGCACCGCCTGCAACGTGTCGCCCAGCGCCGGGCCGGCATAGCCATAGTCGACGATGATCGCGCAGCCGCCCTGCGCGACGATCCGTTTCGCCAGTTGCCGCAGGACGGCGACGGCGGCGGGCGCGGTTTCCAGCACCGATCCGACGGGCGCATCGCGGAATGCTGGCGGGATGATCGGATCGAACCCCCGCTGCCCCATTACCGGCAGGAACAAAGTGTCCTGACACGCGACCAGCCGCTCGCGCCAACCATCCGCCGTCTTCACCAGTTGCCGGATCGGCAGCGCGTCGAAGAATTCGTTGGCGACGACCAGCAGCGCGCCGTCCTCGGGCAGGCCGACCAGATCGACCGCCCATTCGGCGTCCGGCACGCGCTTCGCCTGTTCCTCGCGCAGCGTCGGGCTGGTTTCGATCAGATGGGCCGGCGGCGTGCAGCCCGCCGACGCCATCGACCGCAGCGCATCTGCGGCGAGCGTGCCGCGACCGGGGCCGAACTCGACATAGCGCGCCGCCGGACGCCCCGCCCGGTCCCAGCTGTCGGCGAGGCCCAGGCCGATCAGCTCGCCGAACATCTGGCTGATTTCGGGCGCGGTGGTGAAGTCGCCGTTCGCGCCCAGCGGATCGCGCGTCGCGTAATAATGGGCATTGGCCGCGCCCATGAACTGCGCGAGGCTGATCGGCCCGGCCAGCGTGATCGCGCGGGCCAGCCGTTCGGGCAGGGCGGGGTCGGCGGCGGTGACGACAGGCTCGCTCAAGCCACGCTCTCCGACCCCGCGATCGGTTCGACGCGGACCCGGCGCCGCTTCGACGTCATCATCAGGTAAATGCCGATCGCGATCATCGGCAGCGTCAGCCACTGGCCCATGTGCAAGCCCGTCGCCTGTGCGAATTCCACCAACTGCGCGTCCGGCTCGCGCCAGAATTCGATGATGAAGCGCGCGACGCCAAACCCGGCCATGCCGGTGCCGAGCAGGAAGCCGGGCTTGTAGCGCGCATCGGTGCGCCAGAAGAGAAAGGCGAGGACCAGGAACAGGATCAGCCCTTCGCCCAGCGCCTCGTAGAGCTGGCTGGGATGGCGCGCGGGGTCGAGGCCGCCGGCCACGGTGCGCGGGAAGACGATCGCCCATGGCGCGTCGCTGGGCTTGCCCCACAGCTCGCCGTTCACGAAATTGGCGATTCGGCCGAGGAACTGGCCGATCGGCGCGACGCAGGTGACGTAATCCGCGACCCTGAGCGCACGCAGGCCATGCTTGCGCGCCAGCCACCAGATGCCGAGGATCAGCCCGACCATGCCGCCATGGAACGACATGCCGCCGTCCCACAGCCGCAGGATCTTGATCGGGTCGACGAACATCTCAGGCGCGTAGAAGATCGCATAGCCCAGCCGTCCGCCCAGAATGATGCCGAGCGTCGCGTAGAACACGAAGTCGTCGGCATGGCGCCGCGCCATCGGCGCACCCGGCTGGTCGAGCAGCTTGAGCAGATACCACCAGCCCGCCAGGATGCCGGTGATATAGGCCAGCGAATACCATTTCAGCTGGAAGAAGCCGAGGTTCAGCGCGACCGGATCGAGTCCCAGATCGACATAGCGGATATGGCCGGCGGCCATGCCGACATCGCCGGTGGCGGCGGCGAGGGTGGATAGGATCAAGGGGGTACGCTCCGGCTGTGGTGCCGCGCGTAATATCGGGGTTGGCGGGTCAGGGGAACCACCGATGCTGCAGGGGGACCCGGGGTGGGCGGACCGGCGCCAGGGGGGGATGCTGCCGGTCCGCCCGAATTGAAGCGCGAACGCGTCGGGTGCCATTATCCTTGCAGACCATGTGCCAGTTTCGCGCAGCGGCGGTTTTGCGACGATTTCTTGGTTAACCGCTTCCCGGTCTGGGAACCGGCTGTAAACGATCCCGACAGGCGCGGTGGCGCACGAAGATTACGCTTGTAAACGAAATGACCACGGGTGTAGTCATGACCCATGGCCGAACGAATCAGCGATGCCGAGCACGCCGTGATGGAAGTGCTCTGGGACAGGAACCCGCTCACCGCGCAGGAGGTGGTCGAACGCGTCGCCCCGGCACGGGGATGGACCGCGAACACCGTCAAGACGCTGCTCGGGCGGCTGCTGGCGAAGGACGTCGTCGGTGCGGAGGAAGACGGGCGGCGCTATCGCTATCGTCCGCTGGTCGCGCGCGAGGAATATGTCGCGGGCGAATCGCAGCGGTTCATCGACAAGCTGTTCGGTGGCAGCCTGACGCCGCTGGTCGCGCACCTGGCCGAACGCGACCAGTTGAGCGCGCGTGAAATCGACGAGATCGAGGCTCTGTTGAAGGCGCTGAAACAATGATCGGATGGGCGGTGGAAACGATCGCGGCGACGACGCTGCTGATGCTGCTGGTGCTGGGCCTGCGCGGCCCCGTCGCGCGGCGCTTCGGTCCGCAGGTGGCCTATGCGCTGTGGGCGCTGCCCGCACTGCGCATGGTCCTGCCGCCCATTCCCGATTACTGGCGCCCGGTGGAGTTCAACCCGATCGGTGCGGCCACCGAACCCGGCGTCATCATGCTGGGCGTGCCTGTCGCCGAGGTGCCCGCGCTGCCGCAGGGCTGGGGCATGGCCGATGTCCCGCTGATCGTCGTCGCGCTGTGGCTGCTGGGCGCGGTCGCCTTCGTCGCATGGCATATCGTGCAGCACAGCCGCTTCTGCGCACGGATATTGGCGTCGGGCCGGGCCAAGGGGCTGGCGGGCGGCCATGTGCAGATGATCGAGAGCCGCCATGCCGCCGGGCCGCTCGCCTTCGGGGTGCTGCGCCGCTACGTCGCGATGCCGGTCGATTTCCGCGAACGCTACGACGATCGCGAGCAGGCGTTGGCGCTGGCGCACGAATTGGGCCACCATGCCCGCGGCGACTTGGCTGCGAACTGGGTCGCGCTGGTGGTGCTTGGCTGCCACTGGTTCAATCCGGTCGCGTGGCGCGCCTTCCGTGCCTTTCGCGCCGATCAGGAAATGGCGTGCGACGCGATGGTGCTGGCCCGCGCCACGCCGCAAGTCCGCCACGCCTATGCCACCGCCATCGTCAAGTCGGCGCATGGCCAGGCGCTGTCCGCCGCCTGCCACCTGCACGGCGTCCATGAACTGAAAGGGAGACTCATCATGTTGTCGAAGCACCGGGTGATGTCGCCCGCCACCCGCCGCATCGCCGGTGGTGCTACCCTGACCCTCGCCGTCATCGGCCTCGGCCTGACCGCATCGGGGACGAAGGCGGCGGAGACGATCCGGTCGAAGGTCGAAACCGCGACCGGCGTCGATATCGCGCGCGTCGATGCACAGGCGGCGGAGGCTCTTGCCCCGGTTGCCGCGATCGTACCGGCACAGGCCGCCACCATGCCCGTCATCGCGCCGGCCGCTGCCCAGCCGGCCCTACCCGGCAAACCCGCCAAGCCGGCATCGCCCGCCGATCCTGCCGATCCCGCCCTGCCCGCCGCGATCAAGCTGGTCCGGACGCCGGCGCCGGCCGATGGCGAAGTGCGCAAGATCGTCGTCCAGCGCTTCGATGCCAAAGGCAAGCTGTTGGGCCAGACGGTCAACGATATTCCGGAAATGCGCGTCGTGAACGCCAATTGCGGCCCCGGCACGCAGACCAGCCTGACCCGCAACGAAGGCGGCAAGCAGATCACCGTCGTCTGTTCCGATCGCATCCGGATCATCACCCGTGACGCGGAGTTCCGGGCGCAGCAGGGCGCGAAGCTGGCAGCGCTCGGCGCGGCACGGGCGGCGCAGGGGCAGGCGCAGGCGATGCAGGGCGAAGCCTATGCCCGGCAGGGGATGCAGGCGGCGCTGGCCGGGTTGCGTGCGGCGCGTGCCTCGATCGCGGCGAACGGCGACATGCCGGCCGAGGCACGCCAGAGCGCATTGGAAGGCATCGATGACAGCATCCGCGAAGTGCAGGAAGAAATGGCTTCGAAGGACTGATCCCCAGGAGTTCGCGGACGTTCTGCCCCGTTCGTTCGCGACAGGGCCGGTCGGCAACACGCCGGCCGGCCCATCGTCTTGCATCGCGTGCGCACAGCCGCCATCTCGCACGGCAATGGCTGAATTCCCCCCTGGCATGGCCCAGCCGCTCGAACCGCTGGTGACGCGGGTGCTGGCGCGCAACGCATCGCCCTATACCCATACCGGTACGCAGAGCTTCGTCGTCGGCGGCAGCGGCGCGGTGGCGATCATCGATCCGGGGCCGGTCGACGACGTGCATCTGGACGCGCTGCTCACCGCGGTCGGCGGGCGCGATGTCGCGGCGATCCTGTGCACCCATACGCACCGCGACCATAGTCCGGGCGCAAGGCCGCTGGCGGAGCGGACCGGCGCGGCGATTATCGGCTGTGCACCGCTGACGATGGACGATGCCGGCCCGCGCGCCGATGCGGCGTTCGATGTCGACTATCGCCCCGACCGCGTGTTGGCCGATGGCGAGGCGGTGGCAGGCGACGGCTGGACACTAATCGCGGTCGCGACGCCGGGGCACACGTCGAACCATCTCGCCTTTGCGCTCCCCGAAAGCGGCGCATTGTTCAGCGGCGATCACGTCATGGGCTGGTCGACGACGATCGTCTCGCCGCCCGATGGCGACATGGGCGATTATATGGCCAGCCTCGACAAGCTGCTGGGGCGCGAGGATCGGGTCTATTACCCGGCGCATGGCGATCAGGTCGACAATCCCCGGCGGCTGGTGCGCGGGATGCTTGGCCACCGCAAGCAGCGCGAGGGGCAGATTGCCCGCGCCATCGAACGCGGCACCCACGACATCCCGGCGATGGTCGCGGGCATGTATGTCGGGCTGCACCCCAAATTGCTCGGCGCGGCGGAGCGGTCGGTGCTGGCCCACCTGATCGACATGGAACGGCGCGGAATCGTGCGGCAGGAGGGCGCGACATGGCATCGCAATTGAGGCCGCAGGCGATCCGGCTGGGCGTGGCGGTCGTGGTGCTGCTGGCGCTGGCGATCGGCGGCTGGGTCCTGTGGCAGCGTTATGAAGAAAAATACGCCGTCACCACCGAACCCGACAGCGGGCAGGCGGTAACCCGGATCATCACCGCGCGGCTGTCGGGTGCCAGCGTGCTGAAGGTCGCGTCGCTCTCCGGTACATTGCAGGCGACGGCCAGCGACGTGCGCGGTTTCGGCTGGCTGCGCAGCGATCAGGTGGTCAAGATGCCCTATTCGGTCGATTATTTCGTCGATCTGGGCGGGATCGGCGACGGGCAACTGAGCTGGTCGGCGGATACCCGTACGCTGGTGGTCGACGCCCCCGACGTGACCGTCGCCCGGCCGAACATCGACGAAGCGGGGCGGACGCTGATGCAGACCAACGGCCTCTATGTCTCGCGGGAGGCAGCAGCTGCGTTGGCGCAGCGGGTGTCGACGGTGGCGCAAAGCCGTGCCGAGCGTGAGGCGCGCAGCCCGCAGCGGCTGGCGCAGGCGCGCGAACTGGCGCGGGCGAGCCTTGCGCGGGTGCTGGCCGCTCCGCTGGCGGCGGCGGGCGAGGGCGATGTGCGGGTGGTAGTCACCTTCCCGGCCGAACGGGGCCGGCGGGACGGCGAGCGCTGGGACGTATCGACCCCTCCTGCCGAGGTGCTCGGCAATCGGCGATGACAAGCCAGAGGCGTCGCTGTAGGGGGCTGTTCAGGACAAGTTGCACCGTTCGTCCTGAGTAGCCGCTGAGCTTGTCGAAGCGGCGTATCGAAGGACCGCCACAAGGTGCTTCGATACGGGTCTTCGACTTCGCTCAGCCCCTACTCAGCACGAACGGATATGGGGATGGCATGGCCGCCATCCACAGGGAGACGATGATGAACGCGCGCACCGAATTGCCCACCGGCACCGACCTGCTGGCCGAAATCGACCGGCTGCGCCGTGAGCGCAACGCCGTCATCCTCGGCCATTATTACCAGCGGCCCGAGATTCAGGACCTGGCGGACTTCGTCGGCGACAGCCTCGACCTCAGCCGCAAGGCGGCGGCGACCGATGCCGATGTCATCGCGTTCTGCGGCGTGCGCTTCATGGCGGAAACGGCTAAGATTCTGTCGCCTGACAAGACGGTGATCCTGCCCGACATGGATGCCGGCTGTTCGCTGGAGGACAGCTGTCCGCCCGACCAGTTCGCCGCCTTCCGCGCGCAGCATCCGGATCACATCGCGCTCACCTATATCAACTGCTCGACCGAGGTGAAGGCGCTCAGCGACATCATCGTCACCTCGTCCTCGGCGGAAAAGATCCTGTCGCAACTGCCCGCCGACCAGAAGGTGATCTTCGGCCCCGACCGCAATCTGGGCGGGTATCTAATGCGCAAGACCGGGCGCGACATGCTGTTGTGGCCGGGGGTGTGCATCGTGCACGAGGCGTTCAGCGAGACCGAATTGCTGAAGCTCAAGGCGCAATATCCGGGCGCCCCGGTCGCGGCGCATCCCGAATGCCCGGCGATCATCCTCGACCATGCCAATTATGTCGGGTCGACCAGCGGCATCCTTGCCTATGCCGCCGATTTCCCCGGCGACACGCTGATCGTCGCGACCGAGCCGCACATCATCCACCAGATGGAAAAGGCGCTGCCGAACAAGAATTTCATCGGCGCACCGGGCGCGGACGGCAACTGTAACTGCAACATCTGCCCGTACATGGCGCTCAACACGCTGGAAAAGCTCTATATTGCCCTGCGCGACCTCAGCCCGCGTATCGAGATTGAGGAAGGGTTGCGGCTCAAGGCGAAGGTATCGCTCGACCGGATGCTGGCGATGGCTAGCGGGACGGTTGGCTTGGGCGACCTGGGACCGCTGCGCGCGAGCTAATTCACCTTACTCGTCACCCCGGACATGATCCGGGGTGACGGAGCGGATTTGCTTTTCTGGCTACCGCCCCAGCCAGTGCCGCACCCCGCCGCGCGACAGGCCGATAAACGTTCCGACGACCATCAGCAGCGCGGCGACAAGGACGGCGAGCGCCACCAGCGCCGCCACCTGTCCGCCCGCCGCCCAGATCGCGGCCAGCGCCCACAGAAACACCAGCGCATAGGGCGGGCAGCCGCGCGTCGCGATCAGCGCCGCCGCCGCGATCGCACCCGCGACGAACAGCAGCAGCGCGGCGATCAGCGGCGTCGCTGACCCGCCATCGACGCCATGGAAGCGCAGGGTCGCGGCGATGTTGACGATCGACGCGACCGTCAGCCAGCTGGTGAGCGCGGTCAGCGGCAGCGCGGCGCACCACCGCTCCCCGGCCGAAAATCCGTGCGGCCAAGCAGAAAAGGTCCGCAGGGTCGCGATCAGGCAGGCGAGCGTGAACAGGATGATGATCGCCGACGGGAAACTCAGCCCGAAGACCTGCGTATAGGCCGCCCATAGAGCGTTGCCGAAAAACGCCCCTGCAGCGGGCAGGCGCAACCGGGCCAGCAACGGATTGCCGCGTTGCCGGGGCAGGGCCTGGTACGCCGCGAACACCAATGTACCGGTGTAGAGCGCACCCCAGATCGCGAATGCCCAGCCGGCGGGCGTCACCAGCGTGCGCACCATGTTCGACTGTTCGCCGATGCTGCGACCGATACCGATGCCGGGCAGCAGCGGCGTCAGCAACTGCGAAATCGCGCACAGGATCGGGAGGGCGCGGGTCAGGGGCGAGGCGTCGCTGGTGCGAAGGGCGCGGGTCGGCATGTCCGGGGGAACTCGCCAGCCTGCGTTCGGTTGCCGGGAGCAACCGGTTGGCACCTTTCGGCGCGGCGGTTGACCCACCATTTTCGTCACTCCCGCGAAGGCGGGAGTCCATAGACACTGCGACCTTCTCCTAACCCTCCAGCGCGTTCCACGCGGCGACGAATGCCCGCGCGCGTTCGCCGACAGTCGCCGCGTCCATCTTCGGTACGTACAGCGCCGAGCCGAGGCCATAGCCCGCCGCTCCGGCCTTGTGCCAGTCGTCCAGCACCGACGGCACGATGCCGCCGACCGGCAGCATCCGCACGCCCAGCGGCAGGACGGCGCGCATCGCCTTCATCACGGCCGGGCTGGCGGCTTCGGCAGGGAACAGCTTCAGCGCGGCGGCACCGGCGTCCAGCGCGGCAAAGGCTTCGGTCGGGGTGGCGATGCCGGGCATCGCGACCAGCCCGCGCTCGGCCGCCGCCGAAATCACGGTGGTGTTGGCGTTGGGGGAGATGATGAGCGTGCCGCCCGCCGCCTCGACCTGTTCGACCTGTTCGACGGTCAGCACCGTGCCCGCGCCGACCACGGCATAGCCCTCCAGCCGCTTCGACAGGCGGGTGATGCTCTCATACGGATCGGGCGAGTTCAGCGGCACTTCGACGATGGTGAAGCCGGCGTCGAGCAGAGCGTCGCCGATCGCTTCGGCTTCGTGCGGTTGCACCCCGCGCAGGATCGCGACCAGCGGGCAGCGGGCAAAGGCGGCGTCGAACGATTCGCGGTGGGTCATGCGGACAGCTTTCGGATTTGGGTGATGCCGGCGATAAAGGCCACCTCGCACCCGCTGACAAGGGCGCGGCCGCCCAGTTCGTGGATGGCGGTGGCGTAGAGCGTGGCGAGATCGCCATCGGCGACGAGGTGGACGTCGCGCCCATCCCCGATCCGCGCGGCGACGTCGCTGCCGATCAGCACGCCGCTGGCATAGGACGCAGCATCCGTATCGTCGCGCAGGCCCAGTACATGGGCCGCGCGGATGCCGAACAGACTGGCGGCGAGGTCGCGTTTCGCCCCTTCGCGCACACCCTCTCGGAACGCATCGCCGGCGGCGACCGGCGCGGCGAGTTGCGGGGCGAGGACACCGTTCGCGCGCAGCAGCGCGAACAACTCCCCGGTCATCGCGGTGGTGAAGCCGGTGATGCGGTGGCCGGTCAGCTCGACCCATTTGCAATGGGTGCCCGGCTGGCACAGCAGCGCGTCCGCCGGCACCTGTCCGGCGAGCGCGGCGCCGAGCAACTGCACCTCCTCGCCGCGCATCACGTCGCCGTGGCTGCCTTGCGTGAACGACAGGCCGGGCACGATCGCGGTGCGGTCGTCGATCCACGTCAGCGCGGCGGCGATGTCGTGGATCCCCGCCGGCACCGCGATATAGGGGGCGACGCGCCAGCCGATGGTCGATCCGACCATGCCCGCCATCAGGACGGGCAGGTCGCCCAGCTCCGCCCGGATCGCCGCCAGTTCGGTCGGATAGGCATCGGCCGGCGTCGTCGAAACCCCCTGCGGGCTGCGCAGCGTCGCCGCGATCCGCCCGTCCTCGATCCGGTATGCGCGCCGATTGGTCGTGCCCCAGTCGAGGGCGATGAACGGGCTTACCACCATGTCGCGTACAGTGCGATCAGGATCAGGATGACGCCGACGCCGGCGATGTTGAAGCCGGTCGAGGTGCCGAAGCGCACGCCGTCCATGGTGATGCGATTGGCGTCACCGCGCCCCTTCATCGCCAGCGACAGCACGACCGCCAGCGCGAGGCTGAGCAGGAACACGATCCCCATCCGGTCCATGAACGGGATGCCGGGCGCGACGGTGCGAAGCAGCCACGACAGCAATACCGACGAAATCGCCGCGCCGATTGCCCCGGCTTCGGTCGCGCGCTTCCAGAACAGGCCCAACAGGAAGATGACGGTGATGCCCGGCGTGAAGAAGCCCGAGAATTCCTGGATGAACTGGAACGCCTGATCCGCGCCGCCCAGCAGCGGCCGGGCAGCGAGAATCGCGATAAGGATCGCGACGCTGGCGGCGATGCGACCGATGCGGACCAGCTTGCGTTCCTGCACGGCGTCCATCGCCCCGCTCTCGCTGGTGCGCTTGGCGTACAGGTCGAGGGTGAAGATGGTGGCGATCGAATTGATCTTCGACGCGGTCGACGCGATGATCGCGGCGATCAGCGCGGCGAAGACGAGGCCGAGCAGCCCCGAGGGCAGCAGCCGCATCATCGTGGGGTATGCTTCATCGGGCTTGGCGAGGTCGGGGGCCAGCACGACGGCGGCGATGCCCGGCACGACGATCACCAGCGGCATCAGCAGCTTGAGGAACGCGGCGAAGACGATGCCCTTCTGCGCCTCGGGCAGCGACTTGGCGGCCAGCGCGCGCTGGATGATATATTGGTTGAAGCCCCAATAGCTCAGATTCGCGATCCACATGCCGCCGATCAACACCGACAGGCCGGGCAGATCCTTGTAGAAGGGATTGTCGGCCGACAGGATCATGTCGAACTTTTCGGGCGCGCGCCGGGTCAGTTCGTGGAAGCCGCCAAGGACACCCGCGTCGCCGCCGATCTGCGACAAAGTGAGGTACGAGATAGTGAGGCCGCCGAACACCAGCAGCGTGACCTGCACGATGTCGGTCAGCGCCACCGCCTTCAGCCCGCCGCGGATCTGGTAGAGGAGCGCGAACAGGCCAAGGCCGACCAGCGCCACCGTCTGGTCCACGCCCGCGACCTGCGTCACCGCGATCGAGCCGAGCCAGATGATGCTGGTCAGGTTCACGAACACGTACAGCGCCAGCCAGAATACCGCCATCAGCGTGCGGATCGACGGGCCGTACCGCTGCTCGAGGAACTGCGGCATCGTGTAGATTTCGTTGCGCAGGAAGATCGGCAGGAAGAACTTGCCGACGATCAGCAGCGTCAGCGCCGCCATCCATTCATAAGACGCGATGGCGAGGCCGATGGCATAGCCCGATCCCGCCATGCCGACGATCTGTTCGGCCGAGATGTTGGCGGCGATCAGCGACGCGCCGATCGCCCACCATGGCAGCGACTTGGATGCCAGGAAATAATCGGAGCTGTCCTTTTCACGGCCCCCCTTGTCCCGGCTGACCCATTGGGCAAGGCCGAAGATGCCGATCGCATAGATTACGACCACGACCAGATCGATCGTCGACAACCGCATGGTAATTCCTCCCCGCCCACTGGCGCTTTGGCGAGGACAATTATACGACGAATAGCGACTGTCCAGCACGAAGCTGGTTGGGCGAGGGGAGAGAGGCGGATCATGGCGGCGCGGATGACCGGGATGCCCGGCGGCAATCTGACGCGGACGATGCTCGATACGCTCGGGCGTGCGATCGTCACCGGCGAATATGACGACCGTCCATTCCCGACCGAGGCGGAGATCGGCAAGGCGCACGGCATCAGCCGCTCGGTCACGCGCGAGGCAGTGAAGATGCTGACCGCCAAGGGCCTGGTCAGCGCGCGGCCGCGGCAGGGCACGGTGGTCCGTCCGGCATCGGCATGGAACCTGTTCGACCCCGACGTGCTGCACTGGCTGCTCGACCGGAAGTTCTCGGTCGAACTCCTGCGCCAGTTCAACCAGCTGCGTGTCGCGATCGAGCCGGAGGCGGCGGCGCTGGCGGCGGTCGCGGCCGACGACGACGACCTGGCGCGCATCGCCCAAGGGCTGGCGCGGATGGCGGCGGCGGACCGGGGCGAAGACGACACGCTCGACGCCGACATCGATTTCCACGTTGCGATCCTGCTGGCGGCGAAGAACCCGTTCTACGCCCAGTTCCGCGAAATGGTGACGACCGCGCTCAACACCTCGATCCGCTTCACCAACACCATCGTCGGCCGCTCGGCCAGCGTCGAACAGCATGGCGCGGTGGCAAAGGCCATCGCCGCGCGCGACCCGCACGCCGCCCGCGCCGCGATGCGCGCGCTAATCGGCGACGTGCTGGATTTGATCGAGGATCGCGGGGAGGGGTAACCCCTCCGATGATCGTCATTCCCGCGCAGGCGGGAATGACGAAGGGTTACTGATCCGCCTTCAACCGCGCGCCATGCCAGCGCACATGGTCGGCCATGAAGGTCGAGATGAAATGATAGCTGTGGTCGTACCCCGGCTGCATCCTGAGGGTACAGTCGATCCCGGCATCGGCACAGGCCTTGGCCAGCAGCTCCGGCCGCAATTGTTCGGCCAGGAAATTGTCCGCATCGCCCTGATCGATCAGCAATTCCGGCACCCGCGCGCCATCCTCGATCATCGCCACCGCATCTGCCCCGCGCCACGTCGACCGGTCGCTGCCCAGATAGCCGCCCAGCGCCTTCTCGCCCCACGCCACCTGCGATGGGGCGACGATCGGCGCGAAGGCGGAGACCGAGCGGAAACGGTCGGAATTGCGCAGCGCAATGGTCAACGCACCATGCCCGCCCATCGAATGGCCGCTGATCGACTGGCGGCCACAGTCGAGCATCGGAAACTCGGCGGTAATCAGCGCGGGCAGTTCATCCTCGATATAGGAGCGCATCCGATAGTGTTTCGCCCACGGCTCCTCGGTCGCATCGACATAGAAGCCCGCGCCCAGCCCGAAATCCCACGCACCCTCCGGGTCGTCCGGCACGCCCTCGCCCCGTGGCGAGGTGTCGGGCGCGATGAAGGCGATGCCCTGTTCGGCGCAGGCCGCGCGGAACTCGCCCTTGTCGGTCACATTGGCATGGGTGCAGGTCAGCCCGGAGAGATACCACAATACCGGCGCGCGCTGGCCCGGTTCCAGCGGCGGGACGAACACGGAAAAGGTCATGGTCGTGCCGGTGGCGGTCGATTCGTGGGCATAGACGCCCTGCGTGCCGCCATGGGCGCGGGCGGTCGAAACGGTCTTCATGGACGCTCTCCATTGATGGGCTGACCGGGCTATAGGCGAGGGACGGTTTGGCGGGATAGTCGGTTCCCTCCCCCTCGACAGCGCGAGGCGGATCGCCGACAGGACGGGCATGGCGCGGCTGATCCTCCTCAACAAACCGTACGGCGTGCTGTCGCAATTCACCGATCGCGGGACGGAGGGCGCACGCGCCACGCTGTCGGACCATGTCGCGGTCCCTGGCGTCTATCCCGCCGGGCGGCTGGACCGCGACAGCGAGGGGCTGTTGCTGCTGACCGACGATGGCCGCTTGCAGGCACGGATCGCCGATCCCCGGTTCAAACTGCCCAAGACCTACCTGGTGCAGGTGGAGGGCGCACCCGACGCCGACGCGCTCGACCGGTTGCGGCGGGGCGTCGTGCTGAACGACGGCCCGACCCGCCCGGCGGAGGTGTCGGCGATCGACCCGCCCGAATTATGGGAGCGGGTGCCGCCGGTGCGGTTTCGCAAGTCGGTCCCCGATCACTGGCTGTCGATCACTCTCCGCGAAGGCCGCAACCGGCAGGTGCGGCGGATGACGGCGGCGGTCGGCCTGCCGACGCTGCGGCTGGTGCGCTGGCGCATCGGGGGGTGGGACGTCGAGGGGCTGGCGCCTGGCGAGTGGCGCGAGGTGGTCGGGTAAGTCTCCCAATCCCACGACACGATCGTCATCCCAGCGAAGGCTGGGATCTCCCGGTTATGGCGCGCAGCAGGAGCCGCGAGAGGCCCCAGCCTTCGCTGGGGCGACGTTTTGGTGGGAAGGGATCAGAGGCCGAATCCCCGCCTGCGCGAGGATATGTCCTTTCGTGAATCGAAACCGCTCCCATCCGTCACCCCGGATCAAGTCCGGGGTGACGATGCCGAAGGGGCTACTTCCCCCTCACGCCGCGTTCTGGTCGATCCCCAGTTCGCCCAGCTTGCGGTACAGCGTCGATCGCCCGATCCCCAGCCGCCGGGCGACCTCGGTCATGCGCCCGCGATAATGACCGATGGCGAGGCGGATGACGTCGGCCTCGATCTCCTCCAGCGCGCGCAGGTTGCCGTCGGGGCGGAACAGGGTGACGCCGCCCGCGACATCGTGGCGACGGATCGGCAGCATGGGTTGCGGCGCGCCGCCCTCGGCGATCTGCGCGATTTCGGGGAAATCGGCACGGGTCAGCGCGTCGCCGTCGCACAGCACCGCCGCGCGGAACAGCGCGTTCTGCAACTGGCGGACATTGCCCGGCCAAGCAAAGGTGCCGAGCAGCGCGATCGCATCGTCGGTGATGCCCAGCGGGCGCAGCCCCGGCTGCTGCGCGATCCGCGCCATCAGGTGCCGCGCCAGTGCCGGAATGTCGCCGATCCGGTCGCGCAAGGGGGGGATGGTCACCTGCACGACGTTCAGGCGGTAATACAGGTCTTCGCGGAACCGCCCGGCCTCCACCTCCTGCGTCAGCGTCTTGTTGGTCGCGGCGACGACGCGGACGTCGACCTCGCGCGGATGACGCGCACCGACCGCGTGGACCTCGCCCGATTGCAGCACGCGCAGCAGCTTCACCTGCGTTTCGAACGGCATCTCGCCGATCTCATCGAGGAAGATGGTGCCGCCGTCCGCTTCCTGAAACCGGCCGATCTTGCGTTCGAACGCGCCGGTGAACGCACCCTTTTCATGGCCGAACAGCTCGCTTTCGACCAGATTGGCGGGAATCGCGCCGCAATTGACGCGCACCATCGGCTTGCGGGCGCGAGGGGACGCGGCGTGGATCGCCTCGGCCACCACTTCCTTGCCGACGCCGCTTTCGCCTTCGATCAGGACGGCCACGCGCGCGCGCGCCGCCTTGGCCGCGATGGCCAGCGCGGCGCGGAATTGCGGGGCGGAACCCACGATCTCGTCGAACGCCAGCGTCATCGACAGCTTTTCGGTCAGCGGGCGCAACTCGCCGCGCGTCGCGCCGCCGGCGGCGGCCTCCAGCGCGGTCAGCAGCCGTTCGGCGGCGATCGGCTTGACCAGGAAATCGCTCGCCCCCGCGCGCATCGCCGCCACCGCGCCCGCGACCGATTCATTGGCGGTCAGCAGCAGGATCGGCAGCGCCGGGCGGTTGCGGCGCAGCTCCGCGATCAGCGCGGTCGCATCGGCATCCGGCGACCAATGGTCGAGCAGTACCGCGTCCAGCGCCATCCCGTCGGGCGTACCGAGCATCGCCAGCGCAGCGTCCCCGTCGCGCGCGAACAGCGTGCGCCACCCGCGCCGCCCCGCGATCGCAGCGACCAGCCGCCGCTGTGCCGGTTCGTCGTCGATCACCATCAACAGCCTTTGCCCGTCGCGCGTCATATGCTGTCGTGTGTCCCTATCGTCCCGTAACGGTGCAACCATGCGCCATCGTTCGTAAAATTCGGCTTAAGCGGATCGCCGACTGCCGTTTTCGCGTCCGCATTGGCGACAAACCGCGCGGGGGTTGGCGCGCCGGTGCAGCCGCGCTACGCTTGCGTCCAAGAATAACGGATCGAGAGGACATCCGATGGCAGCCGAAGGCCACACGCCCGCCCATGCCGGGACGTACACCAGCTTCCTGCGCTGGTTCACCTGGGGCGCGGTGGTCTGTGCCGCGCTGGCCGCACTGGTCATCTATCTGATCGCAGGCTGACGTGAAGGTCGCGCTGCTCGCCGAACAGGCCGCCGGCGAACGCCGGGTCGCCGCGACACCCGAAACGGTGAAGAAGCTGATCGGCCTGGGGGCCGAGGTGGCGGTGGAAGCGGGGGCGGGGACCGGCGCGTCGATCGACGATGCCGCCTATGCTGCGGCTGGCGCGACGGTGGGTGATCGTGCGCAGGCGCTGGCCGATGCCGACATCCTGCTGGGCGTCGCCGCGCCCGCACCCGACAGCCTGGCCGGTGCGAAGCAGGGCGCGTGGCTGGTGGGGGCGCTCAACCCGTTCGGCGACCGGGCGCGGATCGGCGGCTATGCCGCGCTGGGGCTGGAGGCGCTGGCGATGGAATGGATGCCACGCATCACCCGTGCCCAGTCGATGGACATATTGTCGTCGCAGGCGAATCTGGCGGGGTATAAGGCGGTGCTGGACGCAGCGGCCGAATATGGCCGCGCCTTCCCGATGATGATGACGGCGGCCGGCACGATCAGCGCCGCGCGGGTGTTCGTAATGGGCGTCGGCGTCGCGGGGTTGCAGGCGATCGCGACCGCCCGGCGGTTGGGCGCGCAGGTCAGCGCGACCGATGTGCGTTCGGCGACGAAGGAACAGATTCAGTCGTTGGGCGCCAAGCCGATCTTCGTCGAGAAGGTCGCGGGGATCGAAGGTGAGGGCGCGGGCGGCTATGCCGGCGAGATGAGCGCGGAATATCAGGCGGCACAGGCCGAGCTGGTGTCCGCCCATATCGCTAAACAGGACATCGTGATCACGACGGCGCTGATTCCCGGTCGTCCCGCCCCGCGCCTCGTCACCGATGCGCAGGTCGCCTCGATGCGGCCGGGCAGCGTCATCGTCGACCTGGCCGTCGAACAGGGCGGCAATGTCGAAGGCGCGGTCGCGGGGGAAGTGGTCGAGCGGCACGGGGTGAAAATCGTCGGCCATCGCAACGTACCCGGTCGCCTCGCCGCCGACGCATCGGCACTGTTCGCGCGCAACCTCTACAATTTCCTGTCGGCCTATTGGGACAAGGATGCCGGGCGACCGGTGCTACCCGCCGACGACGAAGTGACGCAGGCGATCCGCCTGACGCAGCACGGGCAGGTCGTGAATCCGCGCCTGACCGCCTGACAAGAGGAGCATCCATGGGCCTGTTCAGCAGCCACGAGGTCGATCCGGCCGAAATTCACGAGAAATACGGCCATGCCCTGATCGCGGGGGAACAGGTGCTGGCGGCGTTCCGTTCGCTGCGCGACACCGCGTTCCTGACAAACCTGCGCTTCGTGCTGGTCGACGTACAGGGCATCACCGGCTCCAAGATCGCGTTCCGCAGTGTGCCCTATCGTTCGATCACCAGCTTTTCGGTGGAAAGCGCGGGCACGTTCGACCTCGACAGCGACCTGCACCTGTGGGTCACCGGACAGGCGACGCCGATGGTGCTGAAGGTCAGCCGCAACGCCGACCCCGCCGCGATCCAGCGGTTGCTGGCGGAACTGGTGCTGGCGAAACGGTGAGGGGGGCGCTGCACCCTGTCCTCCCCGGCACGGGGAGGGGGACCGGCGTAGCCGGTGGAGGGGGGCTTCCGCGCGAGGTGCGGCCAGAGGTGGCGATAGCCCGCCGCCTGCGCCGCGACCTGTCCCCGCCAGAAGCAATGCTGTGGCAGAAGCTGCGTGCCGGAAAAACGGGAGCGAAGTTTCGCCGTCAACATCCGGTCGGACCATATGTCGTCGACTTCTACTGCCGCGAAGCACGCCTGATCGTCGAGATCGATGGTGAGGCGCATGATCGGGCCGATCGTCCGGGGCGTGATGAAACCCGCCTGCGCTTCCTGCGCGAACAGGGCTACCGCATCGTTCGTGTTGCTGCCCGAAAGGTGATGGCGGACGTCGATGGTGTGGCCGACGCGATCGGTTCGCTCGCGGCACGCCCCCTCCACCAGCCTGCGGCTGGTCCCCCTCCCCGTACCGGGGAGGATATCGAGCCGCTCCGCCGGCGGTTCCCCTCCGCAGGCAGGCCTGCGGAGGACCTTGAAGGATAACCCGATGGACTTCCTCTCGATCCTGTCGATCTTCGTCCTCGCCTGCTTCGTCGGCTATTATGTCGTCTGGTCAGTGACGCCCGCGCTGCACACGCCGTTGATGGCGGTGACCAACGCCATCTCCTCCGTCATCATCGTCGGTGCGCTGATCGCCGCTGCCGCCGCCGGCGTGCCGGGAGCCAGGTGGCTGGGGCTGCTCGGCGTGGTGCTGGCCAGCATCAACATCTTCGGCGGGTTCGCCGTGACCGAGCGGATGCTCGCCATGTACAAGAAGAAGGGGTGAGGGGGATGCACGAGGCCGCACCGGTCAATCCATGGGTCGCGCTGGCCTATCTGATCGCGGGGGTGTGCTTCATCCTCGCGCTGCGCGGGCTGTCGTCGCCCGCCACCAGCCGGCGGGGCAATCGGCTGGGCATGGTGGGGATGGGGATCGCGGTGCTGACCACGATCCTGACGCATCTGCCGATGGTATCGACCCTTAACGGGAAAGACTTTGCGTTCGACGAAGCTCCGTTCGATACGGTCACGTTCGTCCAAATCCTCGCCGCCATCGCGATCGGTGCCATCATCGGCCTGACCACCGCGAGACGCATCGCGATGACCGCGATGCCGCAGCTGGTCGCCGCCTTCCACTCGCTGGTCGGGCTGGCAGCCGTACTGGTCGGGATCGCCGCCTATCTGAACCCGCAGGCGTTCGGCATCGCATCGCTGGTCGTCCCGATGATCGGCGAGCCGTTCGCGGTCATCAACCCCGTCAGCAAGGTCGAGATGGGCTTGGGCGTTGCGATCGGCGCTATCACCTTTTCGGGATCGGTCATCGCCTTCCTGAAACTGAACGGCTCGATGTCGGGCAAGCCGATCCTGCTGCCCGGCCGCCACGTCATCAACCTCGCCACGCTTGCGGCGATCCTGTTGCTGGTCGCACAATTCGCGCATGGGCAGGAGGGGTGGCCGTTCTGGGCAGTCGTCGTGCTGTCGTTCGCGATCGGGTTCCTGCTCATCATTCCGATCGGCGGGGCGGACATGCCGGTCGTCGTGTCGATGCTCAACAGCTATTCGGGCTGGGCGGCGGCGGCGATGGGTTTCACGCTCGGCAACACCGCCATGATTATCACCGGCGCGCTGGTCGGGTCGTCGGGCGCGATCCTCAGCTACATCATGTGCCGCGCGATGAACCGCAGCTTCATCAGTGTGATCGCCGGCGGCTTCGGCGCGACCGATAGCGGCGGGGGCGGGGCGGCGGCGATCGACCGGCCGTGGAAGCGCGGCTCGGCCGAGGACGCCGCCTTCCTGATGAGCCAAGCCGAACAGGTCATCATCGTCCCCGGATACGGCATGGCGGTGGCGCAGGCGCAGCACGCGCTCAGGGAAATGGGCGACAAGCTGAAGGAACACGGCGTCCGCGTGAAATATGCGATCCATCCGGTCGCGGGGCGGATGCCGGGGCATATGAACGTGCTGCTCGCCGAAGCGAACGTGCCCTATGACGACGTGTTCGAGCTGGAGGACATCAACAGCGAATTCGCGCAGACCGACGTCGCCTTCGTCATCGGCGCCAACGACGTGACCAACCCGGCGGCCAAGACCGACAAGACCTCGCCGATCTACGGAATGCCGGTGCTCGACGTCGAAAAGGCGAAGACGGTGCTGTTCATCAAGCGGTCGATGGGCGGCGTCGGCTATGCCGGTGTCGATAACGAAGTCTTCTACCGCGACAACACCATGATGCTGCTCGCCGACGCCAAGAAGATGGTCGAGGAGATCGTCAAGTCGATGGACTGACGCACCGGTCCGCGTCCGCTGAAGAATATAGTCCGATCCATCCCGTTTGAACCCTATGTCATCCCAAAAGGCTGGAATCTATCGGATCTAGCGCGGGACAGGGGCCGGTCGAGGCGCCAGCCTGCGCCGGGGCGACGGTTTCGGGCAGATCGATCAAGCGCTGATTACCGTCCTCCTCTCGCCAAGGCCGCCTGTCCGTCCTACGGGATGCCGTATACGGTCGTGACAGGGGGATGGCTTGACGGGCTTCGACGGATTTGGCGGACAGACGGCGCGGCGCGCGATCCTCGTCGCGGACGATGCGATCGCGGCGGATGATGCCGCGATCGCGGCACGCGCGGCGGGCGTGGTGATCGGTGACACGATCGGCTTTGCCGGCATCGCCGACGCGCTCGATGCCATTCCCCATGCCGACCTGCTGCTGGTCGAGGCGGCGGGCGTCGAACCGGCGACGCTCGACGAAGCGCTGCCGCTGCTCGCCCGGCGGGCACGGAGCGACCGCGCGCATATCGTGGCCAGCTTCCCGCTCGACGCGCTCGACATCGTGTCGCTGCATCTGCTCGGCGGCCCGGCGACGCTGCTGTGCGATGCGGGGCCTGAGGAACGGGTCGCCGCCATCGCATTGTGCGGTGGTACGGGCGACGGGGTCCACGCCGCCGAGCGTGATGCCGAGCGGCTGCGGCGGCTGAATGCCGAAATCGCGCGGGTCGCTGAAGCGCTGCTGAAGCTCAGCCGCAACGGTGCGGGTGGCGACGGCGTGCGCGACCGGGGATCGGACTTCGTGGCACCCCCGACCGAGGACGCCGCACCGGTCGAGATCACCGCCGCCACCGTGCGCGGCGTGATCCGCGCCCGCCGGCTGCGCGACCAGTATTTCGCGGACGGGCTGTTCGCCGATCCTGCGTGGGACATGCTGCTCGACCTGTTCGCCGCGCGGCTGGAGGGGATCGCCGTGTCGGTATCGAGCCTGTGCATCGCCTCCGCCGTCCCGCCGACCACCGGGCTGCGCTGGATCACGACGATGACCGATGCCGGACTGCTGATGCGCCGCGAAGACCCGAGCGACCGCCGCCGCGCCTTCGTCACCCTCACCGCGCGCGCCGTGTCGGGGATGGAGGGCTATGCCCAGGCGGTGGCGAAGGCCGGGCTGGGCTGGGCGTAGGGGTTCCCACGTGCGTTGCCCCGGCGAAGGCTAGGGCATCCCGGTGATGCGTCGTCATGCACTCGGCAGGGGGAAAGTACGACACTGCGGACGTTGCGCCCGCCAGGCCGTCAGTCGTGGCGAAGCCACGCCTTATGGCCTGGCTTCGGCCCGCTGGCCGCGCTTGTGCGTGGGTGGGCTGCTTTGGGCAGCCCGTCCCGCACTGCGCGGTGGTGGGCGCTGACGGGCTCGAACCGCCGACCCTCTCGGTGTAAACGAGATGCTCTACCAACTGAGCTAAGCGCCCCCGTCCGGGGAGAGGTGCGGCATACCGCGCTTTACGCAGGTTGCAACACCGGATTTGCAGGTTGCGCGGGCGGATCGCCGGTCCGCCCGCCGTCACGACCCTATTTTTCTTCCTTCCACACGTCGACGCCCGCCGCCTTCGGCTCGCCGATCTGGGCTTCGCCCGCCAGGCTGTGCCCGGCGTCGTCGGCCAGCGTATCGAGGTGCATCCACCGCTTCACGATCGGCGACAGCAGCAGCACGACGACGCCGATGCCGATCGTCCACCACCCGATGCTGTTATAGACCGACAGCGTGCCTTCCTTGGTCATTTCGCCGTCATGGCCGCCGGTCGCCTCGCCGATCTTGCCCGCGACGAAATTGCCGACCGCCGTCATGTAGAACCACGCCCCCATGATGAGCGAGGCGAGGTGCTTGGGCGCCAGCCGGTTCATCGCCGACAGCCCGACCGGCGACAGACACAGTTCGCCGGTCGTCTGGAAGAAATAGAACAGGAAGACGAAGGCTACGGGCGTTGCGATTTCCGGGCCGACGCTGTTGGCCCCCCACACGAAGACGAGGAAGGCCAACCCGACCTGCATCAGCGCCAGCGCGAACTTCGCCGGGGCCGACGGTTCCAGCCGCCGCTTGGCGAGGAACGCCCAGATGCCGGCAAAGATGGCGCCGAGCAGGATGATGTAGATCGAGTTGATCGACTGGAACAGCGCCGCCGGCACCCCGCCGCGATCGACGAAGCGGTCGGTGTAGAGGTTGAAGCTGCCACCGGCCTGTTCGAATAGGCCCCAGAAGATCGGGTTGAGCGCGATCAGGAAGATGATGGCGAACATCCGGTCGCGCGGCGCATGGGCGATGGTGAACTTTTCGCGGATCGCGGCGGCGAGCACCAGCGCGAAGCCAAGCGCCGACACGACCTGTAGCGTTCCGGTAAAGGCGGTGAGGATGGCGACGATCCCGGCGCCGGCCATGACGACCAGCCCCAAGGTCATCAGCGTGACGTTGGATCGCGGCGCGGCGGCGATCCGGCCATAGGGCAGGACGAACGTCGCGGTGAAGAACACATAGCCCAGCAGGCCCAGGCCGGACACGATCAGCAGCGACTGGATCGCGTCCTGATACTGGATCAGCCCCCACATCACCGCGGTCGCCAACAGGCCGGCGGCATAGAGCAGCCATTCGAACGGCACGCCGAACGTCGGCCGGCGCAGCGCCGCCGGATCCGGTGCCTCGCCGCCACCTTTCAACAGGCCCTTGCCGATCACGAATACCAGCAGGCCGGCGACCATGCCGATGCCGGCAAGGCCGAACCCGAACGCCCAGCCGATGGTCTGTCCCAGATAGCCGACCAGGATCGAACCGGCCGCGCCGCCCAGATTGATGCCGATATAGAAGATGGTGTAGGCGGAATCGCGGCGAATGTCGGTCAGTTTGTAGAGTTGGCCGACCATGACCGAGATGTTGGCCTTCAGAAAGCCCGAGCCGACGATAATGAGTGCCAGCGCCAGCCAGAAGATGTTGATGGCCGGATCCGCCTGCTTGACCGCTGCGTCGGTGACGCCTTCCATACCTTCGAACGCCATGAACAGATGGCCGAAGGCAAGCAGCACGCCGCCGAACAGGACCGCCTTGCGCTGTCCGAGATAACGGTCGGCAAGATAACCGCCAAGCACCGGCGTGATATAAACCAGCGCGGTATAGCCGCCATAGATCAGATTGGCCTTGCCGTCGCCGAACAGCCAATGCTGCGTCAGATAGAAGATCAGGATCGCGCGCATCCCGTAATAGGAAAATCTTTCCCACATCTCCGCGAAGAACAGCATGTAGAGACCGCGCGGATGGCCCGCGAATTCGGGCTTGCGGCTCAGGCCGACCGCCAACCCGCCCGCCAGGAACGCGCCCAGGACCATCGTCGCGATCGCGGCGATCCAGTCGGCCTCGTTCCAGAGTGCGAAAGCCTTGAATTCCGGCACATCCATGTCCCTTGTAAACATCGGGAGGCTTCTGCCCCCGCTCGGTGTCGCCAATTCGTAACGCAAGAAACGGTAATGCCAAGCGCATTGTGCGATGCGTCGACGCGTCCTACGTGCCGCCCATGACCTTCAACGACCGCTCCTCGCTGCTCGGCTATCTCCAGACGCGTCGGTCGGGCAAGCCGCGCGACATGGTCGCGCCCGGCCCGGGCGATGCCGAGATCGACGCGATGATCGCCATTGCCGCGCGCACCCCCGACCATGGCAAGCTGGCCCCATGGCGCTTCGTGGTGGTGCCGCGGGACGGGCGCGCGGCGTTCGCGGCGCTGCTGCGGCGCGCGCAGGCGGTGGAAAACCCCCAGGCGACCGAGGCGCAGCTGGAAGCATCCGATCGCTTCGCGCACGAGGGCGAAGCGCTGATCGTCGTGCTGTCCGCGCCGGTCGACAGCCATATCCCGCGCTGGGAACAGGAGTTGTCAGCGGGCGCGGCCACGATGAACCTGCTCCATGCCGCGCACGCCATGGGCTATGTCGCGAGCTGGCTGACCGGGTGGGCGGCGTTCAGCGATACGGTGCGCGATGCGTTCGGTACGCCCAGCGACCGCATCGCCGGCTTCGTCTTCATCGGTACGCCCGGCCGCCCGCTCGACGAGCGGCCGCGCCCCGATCCGGCCCGGATCGGTACGCGGTGGAACGGGTGAGGGTTGGACATTTTCGCCGCTTGCTGTATTAAGTCAGCATGACAGCGATCGATCACGAGGACACGCCCGTATATCTTCGCCTGCGCGCGTTGATCGCCGCGGCGATCCTGCGCGGGGACTATCGCGCCGGGGATCAGTTGCCGTCGGTCCGGGCCTTTGCCGCCGAACATGGCGCGAACCCGCTGACCGTCGCCAAGGCGTACCAGACATTTCAGGACGATGGCTATGTCGAGGTACGGCGCGGAGTGGGCATGTTCGTGCTGCCCGGCGCCGTCGAACGGTTGCGACTGGCGGAGCGGGAACGCTTCCTGACCGGGCATTGGCCGCGGATTCGTGCCCATATCGACCTGCTGGGACTTGACGTGCACACGCTGTTGGACGAACGCGCGCCAGCCTGAACCGGAACTGCGGCGGACCGGTGGCGGGCATCGCCCGATGCCGCTTGCAGTCTGGAACCTTTCGTGTCCTCGTCGGTGTTTGGTACCTTTCGTGACGGAACCGTGATGCGGTGGTGGCGTTCCCTTTTCAACAGGGAGACTGCCGTGGAACGAACCGTATCGATGCCGACCCGCGTGCCCCTCTACGCGCTGCACGGGCGCAACCATTGTCCGACCTGCGGGGCATCGCAATGGTTCGTCGGACGGATCATCGCCGAATGCGCGTGCTGCGGCGATACGCTGCCGATCAACCACGCCGTCCGCCCGACGCAGATGACCGCGCTTCGCGACATCGCGGCGTAAATCCAGCCGAGTTCTTACGTCACCCCGGATCAAGTCCGGGGTGACGTGGAGATTGCGGAACGGCCAGCTCTATTCCTCCTTCATCGCCATCGCCCGCGCATACAGTTCGCGCCGGTCCAGCCCCAGCGCCTTCGCCACTTCACCCGCCGCCTTCGACGCCGGCAGCCGGGTCAGCGCCTCGCGCAATGCCGTATCGGCATCGTCCTGCGTCGCCGGCGGCGGGGCACCGGGCGGTGCAACGACGATCACGATCTCCCCCTTTGGCGGCGCATCGGCATAGCGGTCCGCCAGCGTGGACAGGGTGCCGGTCACGCATTCCTCGAACCGCTTGGTGATCTCGCGCGCGACACCGCATTCGCGGTCCCCCAGCCCCTCGGCCAGCGCGGAAAGCGTCGCCGACAAACGCTGTCCGCTTTCGTAGAGGACCAGAGTCGCGCGAACGGCTGCGATTTCGGCGATAGCCTCGGCCCGGGCATGGGCCTTGGACGGCAGGAATCCGGCGAACAGGAACCGGTCGGTCGGCAGCCCCGCCAGCGTCAGCGCCGCGATCGCCGCGCAGGGACCGGGGATGGTGACGACGACATGGCCCGCCGCCCGCGCATCGCGTACCAGCTTGTAGCCCGGATCGGAAATCAGCGGCGTGCCGGCGTCGGACACCAGCGCCACCGCCTCGGTCGCCATCCGCGCGATCAGCCCCGGCCGCATCCCTTCGGCATTGTGGTCGTGGTACGGGATCATCGGTCGCTTGACGCCGATATGGCGCAGCAACCCGGCGGTGACGCGGCTATCCTCCACCGCGATCACGTCGGCGCGCGATAAAATATCGGCGGCACGTATAGTTAGGTCAGCGAGATTGCCGATCGGGGTCGCGACGATGTAGAGGCCGGGGACAAGTTTTTCGGTCATCAGGGGTAGGTCCATGGCAGACACGATAGCGCCACGGCAATGGCGGCACCACATCGCGCGCGCCACGGCGCTGATCGGCGCGGCATTGCTGGCCGGGTGCGCGACGATCGTGCCCAAGGGGCCGGTCGAACAAGCGCCGCCCGCGACCACCCGCCCGCAGCCGACCCGGCCCGGCCCGGTGACCGGCGGCATCCCCGAGGATACGCAGCGCCACCGCGTTGCGCTGCTCGTGCCGCTGACCGGTCCGAACGGCGGCGTCGGCCGGTCGATCGCCAATGCGACGCAGCTGGCGCTGCTCGACACGCGCAGCGAACGGGTGCGAATCACGACCTACGACACCGCGCTCGGTGCCGCCGCCGCCGCGCAGCGCGCGATCGCGGAGGGTAACCGGCTGATCCTGGGACCGCTGCTTGCCGACGATGTTCGCGCGGTCGCGCCGATCGCGCGGGGGGCGAAGGTTCCAGTCATCAGCTATTCGAACGACGTATCGGTCGCCGGTAACGGCGCTTATGTGCTGGGCTATACCCCGGCCCAATCGATCGACCGCGTCGTCGGTTACGCCCGCACCAACGGCATGACCCAGTTCGCGGGCCTCGTCCCCGCCGGTGTCTATGGCCAGCGCGCCTCGACCAGCTTTTTGCGCGCGGTCGAACAGGCCGGAGGGCAGGTCGTCTCGATCCAGACCTATGCGCGGGGCGGCATCGCCGCCGCAGTCGCCAGGCTGTCGCGGACCTCGCCCTATGAGGCGGTGCTGATCGCCGATCAGGCGGGGCAGGCCGCGCTGGCGGTGCCCGCGATCCGCAAGACGACCAGCCGGTCGGCCAAGGTGCTCGGCACCGAATTGTGGAACACCGAAACGGGCCTCGGCACGATGCCGGCGTTGAACGGCGCCTGGTATGCCAGCGTGTCGAACAGCCTGTATCGCCAGTTCGCGACCAAATATCGCGCCCGCTTCAACGCCGCGCCGTACCGCCTGTCGAGTCTGGGCTATGATTCCGTCCTGCTGACGGTCCGCATCGCCCGCGACTGGTCGCTCGGCCGCGACTTCCCCGAAAGCCGGTTGCGTGCCGAGGACGGGTTCGCCGGGCTGGACGGCGCCTTCCGCTTCGGCCGCGACGGCGTGGCGGAGCGCGCGCTTGAGGTGCAGGAGGTGCGTGCGGGGGGGGCGGTGACGGTCAGTCCGGCGGCGCGGACTTTCGGAGAGTAGGTCATCTTGCATTTTGCGATGTAATGGGTATACCTATTACGCAACTCCCCCGATTGGCTTCGGCCATCGGGCGCACGGCGGGCCAAAAGCCCGCCGTTGCTCTTTGTGGGGCCGGCGCATTGAATACCCATGTCTATATCGACGGGTTCAATCTCTATTATGGCCTGCTGAAAGGTACGCCCTACAAGTGGCTCGATCTCGAGCGTTGGTGCGATCAGCTGCTGCCCCGCAACACCGTCACCAAAATCCATTATTTCACGGCACAGGTCGATGCCCGCCCGCAGGACCCCGATCAACCGACGCGCCAGTTCGCCTATCTTCAGGCGCTACGCTCACTGGCTCGAGTAGAGGTTCATCTGGGCACGTTCATGAGTTCGGTTGTCAGTCAGGTGATGGTGGAAACCGATCCCGTGACCGGTCGCTATCGGCGCGCGGGCGGAAAGCCGGTCCTCCAGTTCGATCCGGCAGGTAATCCGGTTAAGGCCTGGACCTACAAGAGCGAGGAAAAGGGTTCCGACGTGAACCTCGCCGCGCATTTGCTGCGCGACGCATATCGCGGTCACTGCCAATGCGCGGTGATCGTTTCGAACGATTCCGATCTGTTGACACCGATCCGCATGGCAAAGACCGATTGCGGCACGGTGATCGGGTTGGTGCCGCCCCGGCCGAAGGGCAGCGTCGAGTTGAAGGCGCTGGCGGATTTCAAGATCGACCCGCGCGTACATCTGCTCGCTAACTCGCAGTTGAGCGATCCGGTGGCGACGCCGACCGATACACTCCACAAGCCGGCAAACTGGTAATCCCTCACGCCACCCCGAACGGCACTACCATGTTATCGGCATAATGCCCGACATGCGCCCGCCCGAGATACGGCACGCCCATCGCTGTCGCCCAGCGCGTCACGATCTGTTCCTCGGTCTCGCCGAACCCCGTATCGTCGGGGTGCCGGTCGGTCACCGCGCCCAGGCGGATGCCGGCGATGCCCTTCAGCTGCGTCGCCTCGCGCAACTGCCAGAACAGCCGGTCGATGCGGTACAGGTCCTCGCCCACTTCCTCGACGATCACGACATGGTCGGTCAGGTCGGGCAGCCACGGCGTCCCGATCAGCGCGCACAGGATGACCAGGTTGAACGCGACGGTCGGCCGCCCGTCCAGTTCGGGGGCCAGCATCGTGCGGTCGCGGTTGACCAGCCAGGCGAGCGCGCGCGCCGCGCTGTTGGTGCCGCCCGCCTTGCCGACCTGCGCGGCCATCGGCCCGTGGACCGGCCGCCCTATCCGCCGGGCATAGAGCGCACCGAGCAGGAACCCCATGTCGGAAAAGCCGAGATAGCTTTTCGCCGCCGCCGCGCGGTTGAGCTGTGGCATCACCGCCTCGAGGATGCGGTTCGACCCATATCCGCCGCGCGCGAACCAGATCGCGTCGAAGCCGGGATCGTTGGCGAACTCCAGAAACGCCGCCGCGCGCTGTTCGTCGGTCCCGGCGAAATGCCCGACGTCGAGGAAGCATTGCGGATGCACGACCAGGTCGAGCGTCGGATAGGTGAGCGCGGCATAGCCCTGCGTCCGGGCCATCTGGTCCTCATCCACCCGCCGCGCCGGTGCCACGACTCCGATCCGCATCTCGCAACCCCGCTTGCCACTTCAGGCCAAGCTCGATAGCGCCACGCGATGCTGAACGGCAAATCCTTCTTCCTCGTCGGGATCGGCGGGTCGGGCATGATGCCCCTCGCGATGATCCTCGCCGGGCGCGGCGCGACCGTCGCCGGCTCCGACCGCTCGCTCGATCAGGCGAGCCTGCCCGCCAAGTTCGATGCGCTCCGGGCGCTCGGCATCGCGCTCTACCCGCAGGACGGAAGCGGCGTCGTGTCGGCGGAGCAGATCGTCGTCGCCTCCGCCGCGATCGAGCCGACCGTCGCCGACATCGTCGCGGCGGAACGGTTGGGTGCGAAGCGGATGGGCCGCGCCGAACTGCTCGCCGAACTGTTCAACGCCGCACCGCTGTCGATCGGTGTCGCGGGCACCAGCGGCAAGTCGACCGTGACCGGCATGATCGGCTTCATCCTCCACACGCTGGACCGCGATCCGACGGTGATGAACGGCGCGGTGATGAAGGATTTCGCCGCTCCCGGCCGTCCCTTCGCCAGCGCCTTGGTGGGGCAGGGGGACGCCTTCGTCAGCGAGGTGGATGAGAGCGACGGGTCGATCGCCTTCTACCGCCCCGGCGTCGCGGTGCTCAACAATGTCAGCCTCGACCACAAGTCGCTGGACGAACTGCGCACGCTGTTTGGCGGCTTTGCCGATCGGGCGGGGCGGGTGGTCGTCAATGTCGGCGATGCCGAGGCGGCGGCGCTGGCGACGACGATTCCCGCGGAGAAGCGGACGACCTTTGCCGTGGAGGGCGATGCGGACCTCACCGCCCGCGCGTTGGTGCTCGAACCATTTGCCAGCCGGTTCGAGCTGAGCGCGGACGGCGCGATGCATCCGGTCAGCCTCGCCGTGCCCGGCCGGCACAATGTCGCCAACGCGCTGGCGGCGATCGGCGCGGTGGCCGCCGCCGGCGTGGCCATTGCGGACGCGGTGCAGGCGATCGCCGGTTTCTCCGGTTTGAAGCGCCGGTTCGAGCTGGTGGGGCAGGCGGGCGGCGTTGCGGTCATCGACGATTTCGGCCACAACCCGGACAAGATCGCCGCTACGATCGCCACGCTGCGCAGCGCGCCCGGCCGCTTATTGCTGCTGTTCCAGCCGCACGGCTATGGGCCGCTGAAGGTGATGCGCCGCGAACTGGTGGTGATGTTCGCCGACCGGCTGCGTGCGGACGACCTGCTGGTGCTGCCCGACCCGGTCTATCGCGGCGGCACGGTCACGCGCGAGGTCACCAGCGCCGACATCGTCGCCGACCTGACCGCGCTGGGCGCGCCCGCGCGGCACATCGCCGACCGGGACGCGGCGGCAGCGTTCCTGGTCGAGCAGGCGCGCCCCGGCGACCGCATCGTCGTGATGGGCGCGCGGGACGACACGCTGTCCGAACTAGCGGCCGGCATGGTGGCGCGGCTCGGCCGAGACCATATCGTCGCCCCGGACTTGATCCGGGGTCCCGCTTCTTCTTCTTCTGCGGGCGCAAGAAAGCGGGACCCCGGGTCAAGCCCGGGGTGACGGGTGGAGTAAGCGGCTGGCACACCCAAACCTTACCAATTCCTTGACAACGCTGCCCCGCTCGGCGACCGGACCAATAGCGCAAGCAAATTGTCGAATTAGTCCGACAAGGTTTGAGGTAGGGGAGGCCGCTTTGGCACAGACACGGGCGGGTTCCGCCACCACCGGGCTGGCATTCGCCGCCGTCACGACCCTGTTCTTCGCATGGGGGTTCATTACCTCGCTGATCGACCCGCTGGTCGCGGCGGTGAAGGGCATCTTCACCCTGTCCGATTTCGAGGCGCAGTTCGCCGCGTCGGCGTTCTTCCTCGCCTATGGCCTGATCTCGATGCCCGCCGCGATCCTGCTCGGCCGGCTGAAGGCGGTGCCCTCGATCCTGTTCGCGCTCATCACGATGGTCGTCGGCTGCCTGACGATGCTGGTCGCGGCGAACCTCGCCGTGTTCCCGATCGTGCTGCTGGGCCTGTTCATCCTCGCCTCGGGCATCACCATCCTGCAGGTCGCGGCCAACCCGCTGGCGGCGGCGCTGGGCGATCCGAAGCTCAGCCATTTCCGCCTGACGCTCAGCCAGACGTTCAACTCGTTCGGCACCTTCCTCGGCCCGCTGCTCGGCGCCAGCCTGTTCCTCGAAGGGGTCGAGGTCAAGGACGGCACGGTGCTGACCGAGGCGGTGCGCGCCGGCGCGCTGGCCGGGATCGACCGCGCCTATTTCTGGATCGCCGGTCTGATCGCGGCACTCGCCGTCTTCTTCTTCCTCAGCCGCAAGGTCGTGTCGGCGGCGGTGCCGGATGCGTCGGCCGATGTGCCGTCGCCCGGCGCGCTGCTCCGCGACGCCTTCTCGTCACGCTGGGCAATTCTCGGCGCCGCCGCGATCTTCATCTATGTCGGTGCGGAAGTCGCGATCGGAACGCAGATGGCGCTGTTCCTGAACGGTGACACCGTGTGGGGCGCATCGGACGCAGCGTTCGGCGTGCCGCTGCTGGGCTTCGCGATGGGCAGCGACGGTGTTGCCGGCGTGTCGCTGCAGGAAGCGGGCAAGGCGGTCGCCTTCTACTGGCTGGGCGCGATGGTCGGTCGCGCCATCGGGTCGGTGCTGCTGTCGAAGGTGAAGGCGCACAAGCTGCTGGCGCTGTTCACCGGTATCGCCGTCGCCCTGTGCCTGTATGTCGCGCTGGTCGGCGGGGTCGGCGCGGGCTTCGTGGCGCTGGGCATCGGTCTGTTCAACTCGATCATGTTCCCGGTCATCTTCACCCTGACGCTCGAACGCTCGACCGCCAGCGAGGCGGCGACCTCGGGCCTGCTGTGCACCGCGATCTTCGGCGGGGCGGTCATTCCGCTGATCGTCGGACTGGTGTCGGGCGCGGTCGGGCATGGTGCGGCGTTCATCGTGCCGGCGCTCTGCTATGCCGCGCTGTGCGCCTTCGCCATCGCGGCGGGTCGCACGCCCCCACGCAACGCCGCCTCGGCCAAGAGCCTGCACTGATCGTCCGGGCGACCATGGTCTTGCACCCGTGACTGGGGTAGACGTCCCGCCTGAGTGCTACGGGAGAGAGATCATGGTCGTTCGTTTTGCCCTGCTGGTGTCCGCCCTCGTCCTGCCCGCCACGCTGCCGGCGCAGGTCCATCAGGAAGGAGCCGGCGCGACGCAGGAACTGGACTGCGACGGCGGGCCTGCCACGGTGCGGGGGGCGGGTAACACCATGCGCATCATCGGGCGTTGCAGCGCGCTGGTGATCGAAGGGGCCGGCAACCGCGTGGAGATCGACCTCGCGCCGCGCGGATCGGTCAGGATTGCGGGCGCCAGCAACACCGTCCTCTATCGCACGCCCGACGGCAGCAAGGCACGCGTCAGCGTCGCGGGGGCGGGCAACCGGGTGTCGTTCCGGCGGTAGGCGTTCCCGAGGAAGCGAGCGTCATCCCGGCGAAGGCCGGGGCCTCCCGGCCATAGTGCGCAGCAGGCGTGGAGAGTCGCCCCGGCCTTTGCCGGGGCGACGTACCGAAGGACGCGCGCCTTACGCCGCGACCCGCTCCGCCAGCGCCACCTGCGCCAGCGCGATCGACCCCATCGGCCCGGCCTGATCGCCTAGCGCCGGTGCGACGACATAGTCGCGCGCCGGCAGCGGCAGATAGCCGTTGATGCTGGCACGCAGCGCCGGTTCGATCCGCGCCAGCAGATGCGGCTGCTTGTTCATCACCCCGCCGCCGATCGCGATCCGCTTCGGCCCCGTCGTGCAGACCATCGCATGGCACATGGCGGTGATCGCCGATGCGACGCGGTCCCACACCGGATGGTCGCTCGACAGCGTGGAGACATGGACATCGCCCAGCGCCGCCTTGATCCCCGTGCCGGATGCCAGCCCCTCGACGCAATCGTCATGGAACGGGCAGCCGCTGGGCAGCGTGTCGGTCGGCAGCCGGGGTACGCGCAGATGGCCGATCTCGGCATGACCGATCCCGCGCGTCGGCTTGCCATTGACCAGCAGCCCGACGCCGACCCCGGTGCCGATGGTGACATAAGCGAAATCGTCCAGGCCCTGCGCACAACCCCACAGCACCTCCGCAAAGGCCGCGCCGTTCACATCGGTATCGAACGCGGACGGCACGTCGAACGCCCGCGACAGCGTGCCCGCGACGTCGGTCATCGGCCAGTCCGGCTTGGTGGTGGCAAGGATATGCCCCCAGGTGGCGGAGGCGGGGTCGAGGTCGACGGGACCGAAGCTGGCGATCCCCAGCGCCGCGAAGCCGCCCGCATCCCACCATTTCCGCAGGACCGCCGCGATGGCGGGGAGGGTGACGGAGGGATGTTCGGTCGGGACGGTTTCCTGCGCGAGGATATGGTCCGGGCCATGGGCCAGCGTACAGACGCATTTGGTCCCGCCCAATTCGATTCCCGCCAGCGGCAATGCGCCCTGTTCGCCCCGCGGTGCCGGGTCGAAAGCCATATTCATCCCCCAAAACCTCTTTTACTTGTAAATACTGCCACAGCGTCGCAGGATTCGCTTAAAAGAGCAAATTGAAATCCGAATTGGCGTTGATCGTGCTGCCGGAATCAGCGTGGCGGCGGGATCGGGGTGTATTGAGCCGATACCAGTCGCCATCCGCCACCACCGCGCCGCGCGACATAGCCGATGCGTATCGTCCGGGTCGTGCCGCCGGGCAGGGTAATCGCCTTCCGCTCGGTCACGAACGCCGTGGTGCCGACGATCCGCACGACCCTTTCGTCATGGGTCATCGGCGGGACAGGGCGTCGCTGGTCGACGGCGTAGAATCCCAGCACCGCCGTTCGCGAATCGACGGTCCCGACCGGCGAGATTTCGACGTAATCGTCCGCCAGCGTGGCGGCGAGCGCGGTCGGGTCGAACGCCGCGCGCGCGGCGTCGAACCGGTCGACCAGCGCCTCGACCGCCGCTGCGGGTTCCGGTGCGGCGCTGACGGGGGCCGCGATCGTCATCGCTGCGGCCAGGATCGCGCCGCCGACGGTTCCGGTTCGTCCGATCATGTCCACCTCGCTGGTACGGCTAATCCCGCCTTAACCATCCCGGCCTATGCTTGTCGGGTCAAGAGCGGAAGGCTGTCCCGATGCGCAACGATGCTCCGTCCCCCGATCCAGGCGCACCCGTACCGGTCCGCGCGACGGGGTGCGGCGCGCGGTTCGAACTGGCGCTGGCCGCGGCGTTCAGGGGCAGGGCGACGCCGGTTCCGCCGCCGCCGCTTGCCCGTCGCTGAACGATCAGCCGGCGTCCTCGGCCTTCCACAGCGCGGTGGCGCTGGGCAGCAGGAAATGGCTGAACGGCAGGATCGCCGCGCCGACCGCCGGCGCATCCTCCGCCAGCATCGCGCGCCGCACCGGCGCCAGCGCCGGCACGTTGGTGGCCGTCCGCATCCGCGCGTTCAGCCGCTGCGCCAGCGTCTCGACATGGTTGCCCGGCAGGCGCCCGCCGACGAACACCGCCGCCGGGTTGATGAGGCAGTTGATCGCCACCAGCGGTTCGACCAGCCGCTCGACCGACGCATCGATCCACGCATCGACCACCGCCAGCAATGCCGGCTCGTCGCTCCGCCCGCCCAGCATGTCAGCCAGCGTGAAGCCGGCGTCGCGCAAGGGGTGCGACAGCCCCGACAGCGACACGGTATGCTGGATCTGGGTCTGCCCGCCCCTGCCGTCGCTGCCCAGCAGAAAGCCCAGCTCGCCCGATCGCCCTTTCGCGCCGCGATAATAGCTGCCGTCGAGGACCAGTCCCCCGCCCAGCGCCGAGGAGATCAGGACGTAGAAGAAGCTGGCATGGTGCTGACCGTGCCCCAGCTGCAATTCGCCCATCGCGGCGGCGGCGGCATCGTTCTCGACGAAGACCGGCAAGTCGATCGGCGCGGCGAACAGCGCGGGCAGGTCGACCTCTTCCCACACGGTATAGCTGGCCGGGCGGCCGGGCAGGTCGACCGTGCCCAGATCGTCGGGGCGGGCGACGCCGATGCCGACGATGCGCTGGCGATCGATCCCGGCCTCGGCGATCAGGCCGTCGATCGCCGATCGATAGAAGGCGGCGACATCGTCGGGCATCGCGAAATCGACCTCGCGGGTCGCGCGCGCCAGCGTCTGTCCGGCGAAATCGACCAGCACGATCGTCACATGGTCGCGGTCGATGTTGATGCCGATCGCGAAGCAGGCGGCGGGGTTGACCACCAGCTTGGTCGGCGGCTGCCCGCGCCCGCCGCGCCGCTGCCCGGCCTCCAGCACCAGCCCTTCGCCCAGCAGCCGGCGGGTGATGTTGGCGATCGCCGGCGGGGTCAGCCCGGTGATGTTGGCCAGTTCGATCCGCGTCAACGATCCCGACACCCGGATCGCGTGCAGCGTCACCCGCTGATTATGGTCCGCCGCGCGTTCGAGGTTGGTTCCCGACAGGCGAATGGGCGCGCGCTCGGTCATCACCGGCGACCGGCCGCAAGGATGGGGGGCAACACGCAATCTCCCTGTACGACGGTCGTGCCGTCGGTTTGTCGGACAACAGCGTGGACCAGCCGCTCGGGCGGTTCAATCCGAAATTCGCTATCGAAAAGACCTGTTTGGGCGTTGACAACGCTGTCGGAATTGCGGATCGGAGCACAAAGAGTGGCGCGCAGCACGTGCGCGCGTCGGGGAGAGCGATGTGATGAAACCGGTTACGATGTTATTGCTGGGATCGGCCCTGGCCATGGGCGTGCTGCCCGCCGCCGCGCAGACCGTGCCCGCGCCGCCCCCCGCCGCGACGGTCCATCCCGACCTCTGGCCGCGGGCGAGCTGGCCGTACAAGGCCGATCCGGCGATCGAGGCGCGTATCGCCGACCTGCTCAAGCGGATGACGCTGGAGGAAAAGGTCGGGCAGGTCGTGCAGGGCGACATCGCCAGCCTGACGCCCGAGGATGTGAAGCGCTATCATCTCGGCTCGGTGTTGAACGGCGGCAACTCCGCGCCGAACAACGACGAATTCGCCCCCGCGTCCGAATGGCTGAAGCTCGCCGACCGCTTCTATGCGGCGTCGGTGGACAAGTCGGACGGTGGTGTCGGCATCCCCGTCATCTGGGGCACCGATGCGGTGCACGGCCACAGCAACATCGTCGGCGCGACGCTGTTCCCGCACAATGTCGGGCTGGGCGCGATGCACGACCCGGCGCTGATGCGCAAAATCGCGCAGGCGACGGCGGCCGAAATCCGCGCGACCGGCATCGAATGGACCTTCGCGCCCACGATCACCGTGCCGCAGGACCTGCGCTGGGGCCGCGCGTATGAAGGCTATTCGTCCGATCCGAAGCTGGTGGCGGGCTATGTCACCCAGTTCATCGAAGGGCTGCAGGGCGCCCCCGGTTCGACCAACCAGTTGAAGGGACCGTACGTCCTCGCCTCGACCAAGCATTTCCTGGCCGATGGCGGCACGTTCGGCGGACAGGATCAGGGCGACGCGAAGATTTCCGAAACCCAGCTGCGCGACATCCACGGCACGCCCTATGTCTCGGCGATCAATGCCGGCGTGCAGACGGTCATGGCCAGCTTCAGCAGCTGGAACGGCGAAAAGATCACCGGGCACAAGGGCCTGATGACCGATGTGCTCAAGAAGCGCATGGGCTTTGGCGGGTTCATCGTCAGCGACTGGAACGCCCACGGCCAGGTCGCGGGCTGCACCAACGCATCGTGCCCGCGCGCGATCAACGCCGGCCTCGACATGTATATGGCGCCCGACAGCTGGAAGCCGATCTGGGAAAACCTCGTCAAGCAGGTCAAGTCGGGCGAAGTCCCGATGAGCCGCCTCGACGATGCCGTGTCCAACGTCCTGCGCGTCAAGCTGCGCGCCGGCCTGTTCGAAGCGGGCAAGCCCTCGTCGCGGCCGCTGTCGGGCAAGTTCGACCTGCTCGGCAGCCCCGAACACCGCGCGATCGCGCGCGAAGCGGTGGCGAAGTCGCTGGTGCTGCTCAAGAACAACGGCTCGCTGCTGCCGATCAAGGCCGGCGCGCGCGTGCTGGTTGCGGGTGACGGCGCCGACGACGTCGCGCGTCAGTCGGGCGGCTGGACGCTGACGTGGCAGGGGACGGGCATCGACCCGAAATATTTCCCCGGCGCGACCTCTATCTATCAGGGGATCGACGCGGCGGCGAAGGCGGCGGGCGGTTCGGCCACGCTGTCGGCGGACGGCAGCTTTACCGGCGCGAAGCCCGATGCCGCGATCGTCGTGTTCGGCGAAACGCCCTATGCCGAGTTCCAGGGCGACATCAAGACGCTGCAACTGCGCCCCGAACTGCGCCAACCCATCGAAACGATGAAAAAGCTGAAGGCGCAGGGCATTCCCGTCGTCGCCGTCATGCTGACCGGTCGTCCGCTGTTCGTGAACGCCGCGATCAACGCCGCCGACGCCTTCGTCGTCGCGTGGCTGCCCGGTTCGGAAGGGGCGGGTATCGCCGACGTGCTGCTCAAGGACCGCAGCGGCAAGGCGAAGCGCGACTTCACCGGCACGCTGTCCTTTGCCTGGCCGGCGACCGCCGACGCCACCGGTCCGACCCAGTTCCCGCTCGGTTACGGCCTGACCGGGGCTGCCCGCACGACCGTGCCCGCGCTGTCGGAAGACCCGAAGGTCGCGGAGGTCGATGCCGGCGACGTATTCATGGACAAGGGCCTGCCCGCGACCGCATGGTCGCTGGAGGTCGGCGGCGCCGGCACCGGCGGCAACACCCGCATCACCACCGTGCCTGCGCAATCGGGCGGCGGCCGGGTCAAGGTCACCGCGACCGACCACGGCGTTCAGGAAGGCGCGCGCCGCTTCGTCGTCGACGGCACCGGCCCGGCACAGATCGTGCTGAGTACCCAGTCGCCGGTCGATCTGACCCGCCAGACCAATGGCGATGTCATGCTGGTGTCGACGATGCGCGTCGACGCCGCCCCGACCAGGCCGGTCACGCTGTCGCTGCGCAGCGGACCCGGCAATGGCCAGGTGGCGCTCGGCCGGATGGAGCCGCTGGGCGTCGGCCAGTGGAAGACACTGGGCGTGCCGCTCAAATGCTTCGGCGGCAATGTGAACATGGGCAAGGTCGACACGCCGTTCGTGCTGGCGACCGACGGCGCGCTGAGCGTCAGCGTGGCACGGGTGGCGCTGGGCACCACGGCCGACGTCAAGCTGAGCTGCCCGAAATAACAGATCCTCCCCGGCACGGGGAGGGGGACCGCCGCGAAGCGGTGGTGGAGGGGGGGCGCCCGCATACGGTAAGGTTGCGTTGCGCCGACGACCCCCTCCACCAGCTTCGCTAGTCCCCCTCCCCGTGCCGGGGAGGATTTGCTACTCGCACACCCGCGACAACACATAGGGGCATGGCGATGAAGGCAATCTGGGCATCTCTCCTACTGGCCACGGCCACCCCCGCCACCGCACAGGAAGCCACCCCGACCGCCGCCCCGGCCCCGCCCCGCGTCTCCGTGTCCGGTGGCATCGTCGAGGGCAGGGCGGAAGCCGATCGCGTCCTGTTTCGCGGCATCCCCTTCGCCGCGCCGCCGCTGGGGGCCAATCGCTGGCGCGAACCGCAGCCGGTGGTCGAATGGACCGGCATCCGCGCGACGACCGCCCGCGCGCCTGCCTGCCTCCAGAACGATTATGGCTGGAACCGCGGCGACCATGTATTCGCCAGCGAAGACTGCCTGACGCTCGACATCGGAACGCCTGCGCTTGCGGGCAAGCGTCCGGTGATCGTGTGGATTCACGGCGGTAGCAACCGCGCCGGGTCGGCGGGCGACATGGCGTTCTCCTCGATCGGCAAGCGCGGTGTGGTGGTCGTCGCGGTCCAGTATCGACTAGGCATCTTCGGCTTCCTGCCCCACCGCGCGCTCGCCGCCGAGGCCGGCGGGACCAGCGGCAATTACGGCCTGATGGATCAGATCGCGGCGCTGCGCTGGGTCCGCGACAATATCGCCAAGTTCGGCGGTGATCCCGATAACGTCACCATCGCCGGGGAAAGCGCGGGGTCGCAGGACGTGTCGCTGCTCCTCGCCTCGCCGCTCGCGCGCGGGCTGTTCGCCAAGGCGGCGATGGAATCGGGCACGCCCGGCTTCGGCCTGCCGTGGCGGCCGCTGAAAGAGGCATTCCGCATCGGCGATCAGCTCGATGTGCTGCTTGGGGTCCGGGGCAGCGCGGCGCTCCGCACCGCATCGCCCGCCGCATTGCTGGCGGCCGACCTCAAGCTGCACGATGCGAAGCTGACCGCCGACGATTATCTCTATCTGCGCACGACGATCGACGGCGCGGTGCTGCCCGACACGCCCGACCGGCTGTTCGTCACCGCGCCCAAGCGCCCGGTCATCATCGGCAGCAACATGCTCGAACTCGACATGCCCGGCGGGCGTCCGGCGCGCGACGGGTTCGTCGACCTGTCGTTCGGCGACAAGGCGGAGGAGGCGCGGACCTTCTACCGGCTCGACGATGCCGATCCGCTGCCCCATCCGCGTCTGGGCACCCGCGACCAGCAGATCGCAACCGACGCGACCTTCCGCTGCCCGGCGAACACGCTCGCCAATCTCCTCGCCACCCGCAACTGGCCGGTATGGCGCTATGAGTTCGATCTCGCCCGCGACGGGGGCACGGGGCCGACGACCCATGCGGCGGAGATCGACTATATCTTCAACGACCGCCGCGCCGGGCCGGTGTGGATGCAGGATTACTGGGTCGCCTTCGCCACGACCGGCGACCCCAATGGTGACGGCCGCCCGGCCTGGACCCGCAGCGCCCGGGGCAAGCCCGCCAACCTCCTGTTCGACGCCCGTGGCGCTACCCCGCGCGACGGCGACATCCGCCCCGAAATCTGCCGCCTGCAAGGATCGCTATGACCCCCGATCGTCGCCATTTCCTCGGCCTTGCCGCCGGGGCCGCCCTGCTCCCCGCCACGTCTCACGCCGCGCAGGAGGAAAGCTGGGAGGTGAAGCACCAGCGGCAGCTCGCCACCGACTGGCCGTGGCTCGGCCGCTATGCCGCCGACAATGCCGCGCTCGCCGCGTCGGGGGTGAAAACCGACATCGTGTTCATGGGCGATTCGATCACCGAAGGATGGCGCGGCAACCGCCCCGCCTTCTTCCGCCCCGGTCGGGTGGGGCGCGGGATCAGCGGCCAGACGACGCCGCAGATGGTGCTGCGGATGATGGCCGACGTCGTCGCCCATCGCCCGCGCTACGTCCACATCATGGCCGGCACCAACGACATCGCCGGCAATACCGGGCCAATGACGCCGGCGCAGACGCACGACAACCTGGCGATGATGGTGATGATCGCGCGAGACGCCGGCATCGGCGTGCTGCTCGCCAGCGTACCGCCGGCGGACGGCTTTCCGTGGCGACCGGGCCTCGCCACCGTCGAACCGATCCGCGCGATCAATGCGTGGGCGAAGGACTATGCCGCCAGGCATCGCGTGACCTTCGTCGACTATACCCCGGCGCTCGCGACCCCTGCCGGTGCGATGCGGCCGGGCTTCGCCGACGACGGCGTCCACCCGACCCCGGCCGGCTATGCCGCGATGGAAAAGCTGCTGACTCCGATCCTGCGCGCGAAGGGGTTGCCGACCTGACGGGCGCGATACTGGATTGCGTCGCCCAAGCTGAACGAACCCGCCCAACCCGCGACAATCCGACACAACTTTCGCCATTTCGCGACAAACCCCTGCGACAAGCGTTCGCCATTTTCACGGTCGACCAATGTGGTTCGATACAGGAGAAGAGGGATGAAGAAGTTCGCACTGATGCTCGCCGGCCTCGGCGTCGCGATGACCGCTCTGCCCGCCGCCGCCCAGCCGTGGCAGTCGGTCAACCAGCGCCAGGCGCAGATCGAACGTCGCATCGACCAGGGTATCCGCAGCGGCGCGCTTAGTCGGCGTGAAGCGGTGAACCTGCGCGGCGAATTCCGCCAGATCGCCCGGCTCGAACAGCGCTATCGCCGCTCGAACGGCCTGTCGATGCAGGAACGCCGCGACCTCGACCGCCGCTTCGACGCGCTATCGTACAAGGTCCGCGTCGACAGGAACGACCGCAACGGTCGTCCGGGCTATCGGCGCTGATGTAGAACATCGAACCCAGCCGTTCGTACTGAGTAGGGGCTGAGTCCTTCGACTGCTTGCCTGCGGCAGGCGCTCAGGACAGGCTTCGGTGCTGTGCACCGAAGTCGAAGACCCGTATCGAAGTACCTGCCACCAGCGGTCCTTCGATACGCCATTCCGACAAGCTCAATGGCTACTCAGGACGAACGGTGTGGGACTATCCTCCGGCCGCTATCCCCCCGCGACGAACGCGCCGATCAGCCCCGCTTCGTCGCCCAGCCGGCCGGCCATGACCACCGGCGTCGTGACAGGGATCAGCAGGTTCGCGCGCACCCTTGCATCGAGCGCCGCGATCAGCCCGGTGGCGTTGGCCAGCCCCCCGCCGACCGGCACGATTGTCGCCGACACCGCATGGAGCAGCATCGCGATCGGCCCGCCGATCAGGTCACAGAACCAGCCGACCGTCGCCGCCGCCCGCACATTCCCCGCATCCGCGCCTTGCGTGATGGCGATGCTGTCGGCGTCGACGCCGTGCAGGAAATGGTGCAGCCGCTCCAGCCCGCGCGCGCTGCCGATCGTGTCGAGACACCCCCGCCGCCCGCAGCCGCACGCGAAGACCGGCATCGCGTGCCGCGCGAGCGGGCTGGCATGGATCACCTGCCCATGGCCCCATTCGCCGCCGATCCCGCCCGTGCCGCTGACGATCCGTCCGCGCTCGACCAGCCCGCCGCCGACCCCGGTGCCGAGGATAATGCCGAACACCCGGTCATGCCCCTGGCCCACGCCCAGCGTCGCTTCGGCCAGCACGAACGCATCGGCATCGTTCACCACCCGCACCGGCAGGCCGATCGCGCTGCCAAGGTCGTGCGCCAGCCGCCGCCCGTCGATGCACGGGATGTTCGCGCTGGTGACGATCTCCGTCAGCGGATCGACCAGCCCGGCGGTCGCGACGCCCACCCGGTCGCACGACACCGCCTGCACCGCATCGGCGAACACCGCGACGAACGCCGCCCAGTCGGTCACCGGCGTGGGCGTCTTGCGCCGCCAGACGATCCGCGCGTCGTCGTCGAACGCGGCGATGTCGATGAACGAACCGCCGACATCGGCGCACAACCGCATCCCGCTTATTCCGCGCCCAGCCAGCCCAGGCGGAACGCCCGCTGCTGTGGCGTAGGCGTCCGCCCGACCGTCTCGCCGCGCACGATCTCCAGTGTCGGATCGGCCACCGGGGTCAGCATGGCCGTGCGCTCGATCCCGCGCTGGCGATAGCGCAACGGGGTCAGCGTACCGGGCTTGAGCGCCGCGACCCCCGCAGTCCATGCCGCCAGATCGGCGACCGGCTGTCCGCCGAGCGACAGGATCACGTCGCCGCGATCCGCGCCGGCGGCGAACAGCGGTGTGTTCTGCGCCGGCGACACGGCCAGCGTCACCCCGTCCGCCTCCTGCGTCGCATTCGTCCGCCCGATCCAGCCCTTGCCTGGGCCAGCGGCGCGCAGCACCAGCCCGGCCTGGTCCAGCAGCGGCGTGAAGTCGGGCAGGAAGCTGCCCTCGATCGTCCGGTCGAAAAACTGGTCGGCAAAGGCGCGGTCGCCGGTCAGCGTCGCCAGCGCCGTGCGCAGGTCGGCAGGGGTATAGGGCTGCTCGGTCGCGCCATGCGTCTTCCACAACAGCCGCATATAATCGTCGAGGCTCTTGCCCGGAAACCGCTGGCGCAGCTGCAGGTCGAGCGACAGGCCGATCACCGCGCCGTACGGGTAATAGGACACGAAGATGTTCGGCTCGACCGGATCGATCGCGGTGGCGGCATCTACGAACGGCGCGCGCAGGCTCATCTCCTGCGGCGATGCGTTGATCCGTGCCGCGATGCGCGCGGGGCTGTTCACCACCCCGTTCACCATCGCCCCCATCTCGCCCAGATACTCGTCGACCGATGCCAGCCCTGCGCGGCGGATCGACAGCGGCCCGTAATAGCTGGTGAACCCTTCGGCCAGCCACAGCGACGGCGTCGGATTGGCGCGGGTGAAGTCGAACGGCTCCAGTTCGCGCGGACGCAGCCGCTCGACGTTCCAGCTATGGAAGAACTCGTGCGCCAGCGTGCCGAGTTGGTCGTCCTTCGCCTCGGCCAGCGACCGCCGATCGGTGATGATCGTCGAGTTGCGATGCTCCATCCCGTCGCCATTCACTGACGGCCGATAATCGGCGATGAAGGTATAGGTGCCGAAATCATAGGGGGCGGGCGCGCCGAAGATCTTGATCTCCTCGGCCACCACCTTCTTCGCCTTCTCGGTGAAGCGGTCCATGTCGGCGGCAGTGCCACCATGGTGCAGCGTCAGGCGGAACGTCTTGCCCGCCTCCTGCCATTCGCGGACCATATGGTCCGACAGCTCGGTCGGGCTGTCCATGAAATATTGCAGGTTCGGCGCCCAATAGCTGCCGGGCGCGGTCCCGGCCGGCAACTGCGTCGCGACCTTCCATGCGGGGTCGGGACTGGTGAAGCGCACGCTGATCGGCTGCGCATCGTATCCGGTCGCCCAAAGGAACGTCGCAGGCATGTTCAGATGGGCGTGGGTCGCGTCGATCTGCGCATAGGTGCCGTCGCCCCGGTCGCCGTACAGCGTGTAGCTGACCACGACCGTGCCGTCGTGACCGGCCACGCTCCAGCCATAGGGATCGGTCCGCGTGAGCTTCAGCGGTCGCCCCGCGCCATCGGTCGCGCTGACGTCATAGACGTTCTTCGCGAATTCATGGATCGCATAGCGCCCCGGCGATGAGCGCGACATCTGCACGCGTAAGGGGCCGGCCGGCACCCCGCGCCATGTCGCCACGATCTTCGCCCGGTGATGCTGCGTCTGCGGGAACGACACATCGTAGCGCACCGGCGCACTGGCCCCCGGATCGCGCGTTGCGGCCTGTGTCGGCGCGGCCGGCGCGGTCTGCGCCACGACAGGCAGGGCGAGGCATGAGGCCAGCAACGCGGCGACCAGCGAACGAACCATGGCAATTCCCCTTCGAGTTGGGCGTGCTTGTAGCGGGCGGCGGGGGCGTTGTGGAAGGGTGGCGTGCCACTAGAATCCGTAAAACGCCCGCGCCGCGCCCCCCATCAATCGCGCCCGTGCGTCGTCCGGCAACCCCGCCGTCAACGCCCGCGTCGTCGCCAGCCAGTCGCCATAATCATCGCCCGCCGCCGACAGCACCGGCCAGTCGCTGCCCCACAGCACCCGCTCCCCGAACCAGCCGAGCAGCCGTTCGACCATCCCGCCCAGTGCCAGCGGATCGGCCTCCGCCGCCTGCTCCGTCCGCAGTCCCGACAGCTTGCACCACACCGAAGGCCGCCCGGCCAGCGCCGCCATCCCCGCGTCCCAGTCCGTATCGCCCGGCGGCACCGGCTTGGCGGCATGATCGATCACGATCGGCAGGTCGGGCCAGTGATCCGCGAACGTCGCCAGCATCCGCAGATGCCGCGGCTGCACCAGCGCATCCAGCCGCAGCCCGTTCGCGACCATCGCCGCCACCCCCCGCGCCACATCGCCCCGCAACAGCCAGTCGGTGTCGGCGATCGCCTGCACCATCGGCCTGAGGCCCAACAGCTTGGGCCGCTTGGCCAGCGCCGCGATCCGCGTCGATGCGTCCGAAGAATCCAGCGCGACCCAGCCGACCACGCCCGCAACCCACGGATCGCCCTCGGCCAGGTCCAGCAGCCAGTCGGTCTCGCGGTCGTCGGTCTGCGCCTGTACCAGCACGACCCGTTCGACCGGCGCATCGCCCATCGCCGCGCGTGCATCGGCCAGACCGTGGCTGCGATACAGAACGCCATCCGACGCCGCCGGCCAGCCATGGAACGGCGCGTCGATCCGCCACACATGCACATGCGCATCGACGATGCCCGTCATCCCGTCCCCCCTCTGGTCGCCGTCAGAGTGGCGCGGGGCGGGTGGGGCGGTCAATGCCACATCGGCAGCACGCTCCCTTCGTCACCCCGGACTTGTTCCGGGGTCCACGGTGCGGCGGTCGGTGCGGCCGGAGGCTCTATCGGCAGTGTCCGCGGTCAGGTGGACCCCGGAACAAGTCCGGGGTGACGATACGGATGCGAGGCGTAGGGCGCCCTAAATATCCTCCACCACCACCCGCTCGAACAGCACATCCCCCGCGCGCACCCGGTCGCCGGTCTGCACCCCGGCCGCCGGCACGAACGGCGCCGGCAGCAGCAGCACGATGGTCGACCCGTGTTCGAACCACCCCATCTCCTCCCCTTGGCGAACCGCCACATCGATGTCGGCGACCGGCTCCGCCCGCTCGCGCAGCAGCTTCACCGTATCGAGAAAGGTCAGCCGGATCGCCGCGACCAGGATCGCGGCCACCGGCACCAGCAGGATCGGCGTCCCGTCGGTGAGCCGCATCCGCACCGTCGCCCGCTCGTTGCGGCAATAGAGCCGGTCGACCCGCTTGAGCGTCGGCGGGTTCACGTTGAAACAGTCGCCCGGAAAATAGCGCACCCGCTCGACCCGCCCGTCCTGCGGCGCATGGAACCGGTGGTACATCCCGGCGGTCAGCCGCAGCGTGACGAAGCTCCCGCCCACATACGCCTCGCCCTCGCCCCCGGTCAGTTCGGCGATCGAGTAGCGTTTCCCCTTGGCCTGCACGATCGAATCGCCGGTGATCGGTCCGCTGGCGACGATGATCCCGTCGGACGGCGACGCCACCTGATGCGCCTGCGCGGCAAAGCTGCGCGCACCGGGCCGCAACCGCCGGATGAAGCAGGCGTGCATTGAGCGCCAGCGCGTCTCCGCCGCATCGGACAGGTCGACGTCGCAAAAGGTCCGCCACACCGCGATCGATGCCTTCGCCACCAGCGGTTGCTCGACCTTGCTGAACCACCCCATCGCGCGGGTCAGCGTCCGGCGCGGCAGCCAGTTGGTCGCGGCATAGTTCAGCGATTCGATGTCGGTCAGCCGCGCGATGGCGCGGCTGAGGCGGGACGGGGCGGGCGAGGAGGCGAGGCGATCCATGGCCGTCATCAATATTTCCTTATCGGGTCATATTCGCGTCAGTCATGATGCCTCTCGCCCTCGCTCTCGCCGCCGGTGCTGCCGGCCTGATCGCCACCAAGGGCCGCGCCCGCCTCCGATTGAGCCGCGCCAAGCACGGCTCGCTGACCGGCCATGTCCGCTGGGGCCAGCGGATCGCGCGCCAGATCGCCTTCTACGATTATGACGACGCCCGCTTCTTCGCCGCCGACGATGCGCCCGCCGACATCGCCACGCGGCGCCGCGCCGGGTTCGAACGCCTGTCCGCCCTCTACGCCACCCGCTTTGCACGGACGGTCGCGGCGACGAAGGACCTGCGTGAAGGGCTGTCCGACCTGCAATTCACCGGCCGCTACCGCGTGCCGTTCCAGTTCAGCGCGAAGGTCCGCGAACAACTGGCGACCGGCGCCTTCTACCAGTCGTCGTCGGGCGTGACCGTCACCGACCTCGACGGCAATGTCTTCTATGACCTTGCCGGCTCCTACGGCGTCAACCTGTTCGGCCATGATTTCTACAAGGACTGCATCGCGCAAGGGAGCGCCCGCGTCGCCGATCTCGGCCCGGTGCTCGGCACCTACCACCCGGTCATCGCCGCCAATGTCGACCGGTTGCGGGCGATCAGCGGCATGGACGAGGTGTCGTTCCACATGTCCGGCACCGAAGCGGTGATGCAGGCGGTGCGCCTCGCCCGCTATCACACCGGCCGCCGCCGCGTGGTGCGCTTCGCCGGGGCCTATCATGGCTGGTGGGGCGATGTGCAGCCCGGCATCGGCAACCCGACCCCGGCCGACAACACGCTGACCCTGTCCGAACTGTCCGACCGCACGCTGCACGTACTGGCGACGCGCAAGGACATTGCCTGCGTGTTGGTGAACCCGTTGCAGGCGATGCATCCGAACAAGGGCGCGCCGTCCGACGGCACGATGATCGACAGCAGCCGCTCGGCCCATCTCGACCGCGCCGCCTATCGCGACTGGCTGGTGCGCCTGCGCGATGTCTGCACGCGGGCGGGTGTCGTCCTGATCTTCGACGAAGTGTTCATGGGCTTCCGCTTGGCGAAGGGCGGGATGGCGGAGGCGTTCGGCGTGGCACCCGACATGGTGACCTATGGCAAGACGCTGGGCGGCGGCCTGCCGGTCGGCGTCGTGTGCGGCCGCGCCGACCTGATGAAGCGCTTCCGCCCCGAAGCACCCGCCGACATCTGCTTCGCCCGCGGCACCTTCAACGCGCACCCCTATGTCATGGGCACGATGGACGTGTTTCTCGAACGGCTCGATTCGCCGGAGGTGCGTGCGATGTACGACGGCGTAGACGCCCGCTGGGACGCGCGGCTGGCGCAGTTCAATGCTGCGATGGAGGCCGCCGAGCTTCCAGTCCGCGCGGCCGGGATGCAGACGGTGTGGACGATCACCTACACCGTGCCGTCGCGCTACAACTGGATGCTGCAATATTATCTACGTGCCGAGGGGCTGGCCTTGAGCTGGGTCGGCACCGGCCGCCTGATCTTCAGCCTGAACTATGACGACGCGGCCTTTGCCGAGGTCGTCGCGCGGTTCGTGCAGGCGGCGCAGGCGTGCAAGGCCGACGGCTGGTGGTGGAGTGCGCCCGGCACCACCAACAAGATACTGCGGCGGCAGGTGTTGAAGGAAACGCTGTCACGGCGGCTGGGTCGGGGATAGGCGGGGCGCTATCCAGCGGGGCACCGGACATGATCGAGACGCCCGTACGACCCGTCCAGCCAACCCCTGACTACGGCGGGGGCTGCGCATTCCCGGATCATCCAACAACCGTACCCCCGCGCAGGCGGGGGTCCAGGAGCGGCCGGCGCAACCGTTGTTGACCAGCCGTCGGCTCCCGCCCGTATGGCGGGTCAAGGTGGCTCCGCTCGAAACGGGTGCCTCTGCGTCACCCCGGACTTGATCCGGGGTCCCGCTTCTTCCCGACGCCAGTAAGGAAACGAAGCCCCCGATCAAATCCGATGCGACGCTGCGGCCAGCCGGATCGCCGAAGGCCGGTCTACCCTCGACGTCCCGCCTCATTCCCGCCGTTCGTTGGCCACCGCGTGCAACTGCTCGATGATCGCGCGGTTCGCCTGATGCCCCGACAGCTCCAGCGCCAGCGAGGTATAGCCCTCGCGGCGCAGCGCCTGCCGGATATGGTTCACCGAAATGAACTCGCCTGTTGCGGCCAGTTCGAGCGCGCGGGCCAGTGCCGGGGTGTCGCGGGTCATGGGGGTGTCGCCTGTCCGCTCAGCCGTTCCGCACCCATGGCGTGCGCACGACCTTGCCGGCGATCACCTTCTTGCCGAACGCCTTGCGCATCGTCTCGGCGGCATCGCCGTTCTTCAGGACCACGTGCGTGCCGCCCGAATGCAGCGTCTCGATCGCGCTGATCGACGCGCCATGCTTGCGGCACAGCGCCTCGACATCGGCCTGCGCGATGCTCACATTCATCGCCCGCGAAGTCGTCACCGCGGTCGTGCCGCCCCGTCGCCAATCGTCCTGCATGTCGGTCCAGTCATCATTCGAGCAAACGGACCGCCGGGCCACGCGGGAGGGGTCGACCAGCCGGCGCCGGTAGCAGGACCAGCCGGGTGCGACGGGACCATATCGTATATGGGGTGGCGGCGGCAGGTTAACAGTGGTGCGGTCGGTAAATGTTGCACGGGCGGAACGAGCATGGCGTCGAGCAACCATGGCTGTGTCAGAGGCGCTTTCCTACAGCGCCGTGCGTGGTCATGCTCGCATCCGCTCTTTCTCCCCGTCGATCGCTTCGTCCCAACAAGCTGCGACCGGTTCGCAAATGCGCAAACCGGTCGCGAGTGTGAACTTTGTGAACTTTGGCGGAAAAATGCTGTGTTTTCAAAACCGCCACCGGCAAAGCCGGCGTCGTCGGACGGCGCCATACGCGCCGCCGGCCGGGCGCGCCTTATTTGCGGAGATAGCTGATGCTAGCTCCTTACCGGCGCGCTGCTTCCTGCAAATCCGTGTCGATCCGCGCGCCCTTCAGCAACTGCACCGGCGCCTTGCGGTACAGGATGAAGTCGTTGAACGGATCGGTCACGATCTTGGTTGCCCACACGATCCCGGTCATCACGTCGCGCTGGATGAACAACTGGATCACCCGGAACAGCAGGCCCCCGACCGCGAACGCCAGCCACAGCAGCGCGAGGTGGCGCAGGAAGCCGACAAAGCCGACATGCGGTTCGAAGATGCCGAAGAAGGTCGGGTCGAGCAGCAGCGGGATCGGCGTCGCCGCCCATAGGCCCATGAAGACGACCTTGCGGAACAGGTTGTAGCCGACCTTGATCTCTTCCTTGTGCTCGTGCGTCGCCTGGTTCTGATGGTCGTAGGTCTTGGGCTCGAAGAAGAAATGCCCCGATTGCCGCGAGGTCATCGCCACCAGCCAGCCGAGCAGGCTCGCCACCGCCGGATCGATCCACACCACGACATAGGCGATCAGGAACGTCGTCGCGCTGACGAAATGCAGCGCTTGGTTGATGATGCTGTGGTGGTAATAGCGATGATCGTCCCACCGCTGTTCCTTCAGCGCTTCCTTGAATCCGGGCATCGAATAAACCTTTGATAAAAAGGGTTTGGTTCAGGCGGTCGCCCCGAGCGCGGGCGTCGGGTGGTTGTCCTGGGCCGCAACGCCGGCACGACGGAAACACACCAGCGAGAAATGGCCGAGCGGGGGCAGCGGCCGGCGCTCGACCAGTTCCGCCTGCGGGTTGCGCGCCGCCCAGTCGCCATAGATCGACCAGGGGAAATCGGTGCGCCAGCCAAGGCGGCTGGTGATCGGCATCAGCGCGCGCTCGATCTTCGCGCGCACGCCCGCTTCCGCGCCCAGTCGGGTCGCGATCACGATCATGCCGCCGGGCCGCACCACGCGCAGGAACTCACTGAGCGCCCGGTCGGGATGCGGTACCGCCGACACGACATATTGCGCGACCACCACGTCGAACGACGCATCGTCGAAATCCAGTGCCTCGGCATCGCCGATCGCGATCCGCTCCACATGGGTGAGCCGCAGCCGCTTCACCCGGTTGCGCGCCTTGTCGAGCATCTGGTCGGCAATATCGATGCCGGTGATCCGGCTTTCGGCCCGGTAATGCGGCAGCGAGATGCCGGTGCCGACGCCGACCTCGAGGATGCGTCCGCCGACCGTCTCGGCGGCATCGATCGCCGCGCGACGCCCCCGGCGGAACACCGGGCCGAACACCAGGTCGTAGATGGGCGCCCAGCGATCATAGGCGCTCGCCACGCCGACGCGGTTCAGTTCCTGAGCCAATCCGTGTGTTTCCTTGTCCAGCGCCGTGCGGCTTGTCTGGCCCGCCACAATGACGCCAGTCGATGACAGGTCAATGGCGCAGCCATGTCAGCAAGGTTTCAGTTTGATGAGAGCGGCCGTCACACACACGAAATACTATTGTCGCGTGGGGGCGTTACTGCACCGGCATCGCAAGGACGCAAGTCCGGTCCACTGGCGTGGAGAAGTACGATGACGACGGCATTTGTATCCCGCACCGATCGACAAAAAGTATCGGAATCGACGGTAAAGTCGCTGGCGCGCAAGATTCCGGACTGGATCAACGACCCGCAAAGCTATCAGGCGGATGGTCCGAAGAAGTCCTATCGCACCGTCTTCATCTCCGACGTCCATCTGGGAACGCCCGGATGCAGCGCGACCCAGCTGGTCGACTTCCTCCATTCGTTCGAATGCGAGACGCTGTACCTGGTCGGCGACATCGTCGATGGCTGGCAGATCCGGCGCGGCTGGTACTGGCCGTCGAGCCATAACGACGTCATCCGTTCGATCCTGAAGTTCGCGCGTCGCGGCACCCGCGTCATCTATATCCCCGGCAACCATGACGAGGCGTTTCGCGACTATACCGGTCTCGAATTCGGCGGCGTCGAAATGGTCGAGGAGGATATCCACGAAACCGCCGATGGTCGTCGCCTGCTGGTCCTGCACGGTGACAAGTTCGACGGCGTGGTGCTCTATGCCAAGTGGCTCGCCTTCCTCGGCGACTATGCCTACACCGCGCTGCTGAAGGCCAACAGTGTCTGGAATTTCACCCGGCGCAAGCTGGGCCTGCCCTATTGGTCGCTGTCGGCCTATGCCAAGCATCGGGTGAAGAACGCGGTCAATTTCATCGGCCGGTTCGAGGAGACCGTGGCCCATGCCGCCGCCGAACATGGCGTCGACGGCGTGGTGTGCGGCCATATCCACACCGCCGAAATCCGCCAGATCGGCGACATCATGTATTATAACGACGGCGACTGGGTGGAGAGCTGCACCGCGCTGGTCGAGGATCACAGCGGCGCCATGTCGCTGATCGACTGGCGCGCCGAAACGTGGGAAAAGGAACTGGCGAAAGCGGCGGGCAAGGCCGACGCCCCCGGCCGGGCGGTCGCCACCGCGTGAGGATCGCGATCGTCAGCGACGCATGGAGCCCGCAGGTCAACGGCGTCGTCCGCACGTTGCAGACGACGATCGGCCGGCTGCAGCAACGCGGCCACATCGTCGAAACCTATACGCCGGACGGCTTCGCCACCCGGCCATGCCCCGGCTATCCCGAAATCCGGTTGGCGCTGGGCTGCGGGCCGGAACTGGGCCGCCGGATCGCGGCGTTCCGGCCGGATGCGATCCATATCGCCACCGAGGGACCGCTCGGCTGGGCGGCGCGGCGCTGGTGCCGGCGGCAGGGTGCGCGCTTCACCACGTCGTTCCACACCAATTTCGCCGAATATCTGGCACTGCGCACCCACCTGCCCGCCGGGCTGTTCTGGCCGTTCCTGCGCCGCTTCCATGCGGCGGCCAGCGGGGTGATGACCGCCACCACCCGCGTCGCCGCGTCGCTCCGCGACCATGGTATCGCCCACACGAAACGCTGGTCGCGCGGCGTCGACCTGTCGCTGTTCAAGCCCGACGGTTCGCGCCTCGACGTCGCCACCCTGCCGCGCCCGATCCTGCTGCATGTCGGGCGGATCGCGGTCGAAAAGAATATCGAGGCGTTTCTGGCGCTCGACGTGCCGGGCACCAAGCTGCTGGTCGGCGACGGCCCGGCGCGCGCCGAACTGGAGCGCCGCTATCCGCTGGCGCAGTTCGTTGGCGTGAAGCAGGGCGCTGGCCTCGCCGCCGCCTACCGCGCCGCCGACGTGCTGGTCTTCCCCAGCCGCACCGACACGTTCGGGCTGGTGATGATCGAGGCGCTGGCCTGCGGCACGCCGGTCGCCGGCTATCCGGTGCCGGGGCCGCTCGACATCATCGGGACGGACGGCACGGGCGGCGGCCCGCAGCGGATCGGCGCGGTCGACGACGATCTGGCGGTCGCGGTCGCGAAGGCACTGACCGCTGACCGCGACGCCTGCGCCCGCGCCGGCACCGCCTATTGCTGGTCGCACTGCACCGACCAGTTCGTCGGTAATCTGGTCGATGCCGGGCTGGGGGCGCAGCCGGTGCTGGCGGTGGCCTGACGCGCTTGCCCCGGCGGGCGGGCGGCGCGATACCGGGCCATGCTTCCCCGGCTTCTGCTCCCGACCACGCTCCTGCTCGCATCCTGCACGCAGGTCGAACGACTGCTCCCGGCCTGCTGGGAGAATATGGATTTCGCCCCCGGACAACCGGTGACCGGCCGGGTCACGATCATGGTCGGCTACGACTTTCCCGGCGACACGACCGGCATCAGTGGTCTGATGACGGTATCGCCGATCACCTGTGAGAATGGATCGTTCGGGGTCCTGAACCCACCCGCACGGCTACTCGCTTACGTCCGACCCGTGGAGGATGGCGATCCCCTGTTTGGAACGGCATTCGAGGCGGATATCGACGCGACCGTCCGGATTATCGCGACCGACGGTCATAACGGGCGGATATCGCCCTTCTTCCTAGAACTGCGTTCCATCCGCGATCTTCGGCGGATCGACCGCCCGCGCTGGTGGCATTGGAACTGAGCTACAGCGTCTTCCACGCCACGATCGCGCGCAGCCCCAGGATCACCGCATCCTCCGCATCGCGCAGGCCGCCAGGACGGCGAACATATTGCACGTCGGGCTGGAGCGTCAGGAATGGCAGCACCCGGTCGCTATAGGTCAGCTCGATCATTCCCTCCGATCCGGTCAGCGCGGGTTCGTCCGCCGGATTGGCGCGGCGATAGGGGGTGCTGAGGTCGGCGCTCGCCACGCCGATCGACAACTGGCTGTCGGGCCGGGCGGGGACGATGCCATGGCCGGTCACGCCGAACTGGAATCCACCGGCAAAGGGCGTGGTCCGCCCGTCCGACCAGCCGACACGGGCAAAGGCGCGCCAATGGCCCGGCTGGTCTGCCTGTCCGGCAAGGTCGATTTCGACGGAAGCATAGACGCCGTGCGATGCCGCCTCGCCCGGACCGGCGGTGACTCCCGGCGGGATGATGCGGGGCTGCCGCCGGCTATAGGCCCAGCCGCCCAGCGTGAAGGACAGGACGCCCTGCCGCCCCGCCTCGGCGACGAACAGCGTCGAGCGATGTCCGGGCGCGTCGGCCGTCCCGCGCGGCGCGCGGATCGCCACGGCCTGCACATAATGCCGCTCGTCCCCGGCGCGAAGGCGAATGGCAAGGTCGGTGCGCGGAAAGATCGACGGCCCGTTGGGTCCGGTCGCCGACAGTTCCGATCCGATGCCGAACGCCGGCGCGATCAGGTGCGACGCGGCCTCGTTGGCATAGAATTCGCTGTTCAGGTCATATTTGCCGACCAGCACCGACAGCCGGTCGTCGGCAAAGTTCTGCTGGACCCATGCCTGGTAGAGCAGCAGGTCGGCACCGGCGACCTCAATATTGTTCACGCCCTGCAACGTCCCCGCAAGGTCGTTGGGACGCCCGCCCAAATTGTTGAGCAGGCTGGCAAAGGCGGTGCCCCCGTGCCACCCGATCGCCCGGTCGAGGTCGAGCGAGGCCAGCAGGTCGATATTGTCGAGATAGCGCACGCCGCGCGCATCCCCCGCCACGACCCCGACGACATCGCCCTTGTACACCACATCGACGCTCAGTGGCCCCGATGCCTCGTCCTGTGCCTGCGCCGGTATCGACAACATCGTCAGCCCGACCGCAACGCATCCGATCCAATTGCGCATCCTGCAACACCCCCCTGTTGATGCCGGCTGACGGTGCGGCCGCCCCCTGGTTGGGGGCGGTCGATTGCTCCCCGTCAGGCCGCGCGGCCGAACACTGCATCGTCGCTGTCCGGCCCGCCCTGCGACAGGTCGAGCGCGAAGCCGCGTGCGCGGTTCTGCTGGTCGACGACCGAGTTCGCCGTCGCGCGCGCGGCAGAGGCCGATGCCTTGGCGCGCACCGCCGGCTTGCGGGCGGCGGGGCGCTGCGCGCTGCGGCCGGCATCGACGCGGAAGAAGGCGATGCTTCGTTGCAGTTCGTTCGCCTGGCTGGCCAGTTCCTCGGACGTCGAGGTGATCTGTTCCGATGCCGACGCGTTCTGCTGCGTCACCTGGTCGAGCTGTTGCAGCGCCTGGCGGATGTCGGGCACCAGCTTGGTCAGCATCTCGCCGGCCTGCGCCGCCGCCTGCACCGTGTCGCTCGACACCGCGCTGATCTCGGCCGCCGCGGTCTGACTGCGTTCGGCCAGCTTGCGCACTTCGGAGGCGACGACGGCAAAGCCGCGGCCATGCTCACCGGCCCGCGCCGCTTCCACCGCGGCATTCAGCGCCAGCAGGTCGGTCTGCCGCGCGATTTCCTGCACGATGCCGATCTTCTCGGCGATCGTCCGCATCGCCCGGGCAGCGCGGTCGACCGCGACGCCGCTGGCTTCGGCATCCTTCGACGACTGGCGCGCGATCTTCTCGGTCTGCGCCGCATTGTCCGCGTTCTGCTTGATGTTGGCGGCCATCTGTTCCATCGATGCCGACGCTTCCTCGGCCGATGCCGCCTGTTCGGTGGCCCCCTGGCTCACCTGTTCCGACGACGCGGACAATTCCTCGCTGCCGGCGGCGACATTATTTGCCGCACCCGACGCATCGCCCACCACGCTGCGCAGCCGTTCGATCATCGACACGAGGGCGTGGCCCAGCTTGTCCTTGTCCGACAGCGGCGTGTGATCCACGGTCAGGTCGCCCTGCGCGATCGTGTCGGCCAGCGCCGCCGATTTGCGCAGCGCAACGGTCATGCCGTTGACGGTGTCGACCAAATCCTTGATCTCGTCGTTGGTCGTGACGGTCACTTCCTGATCGAGGTCGCCGACGGCCACCGCGTCCAGCGCGACGCCGACCCGCTTCAGCCCCTTCGACACGATCATGCTGATCCACAGCGCGCCGACGATAGCCATCAGCAACGCGGCAAGAGCGGTCGCGAGCAGCATCGTACGCGATTCGGCATAGAGCACGTCGCCTGCGGCATCGGCCTTCTTCATCTCTTCGCGCTGGCGCTGCACGACGTCCAGAACCTGTGCCCGCATCTTTTCGGCGATCGGACGGGCATCACCCAATGAAAGCGCACCTGCTTCGAGATTCTTGTCCGCCAGTGCGAGCGGTATGATCCGGTCGGCAACGACCTTGTACTCGTTCCATTGCGTGCGGATGCTGGCATATTGCGCGCGGTCGATGTCGTCGGCCATCGGCGGCGCCTGCGCGATCAGTTCGTCGGCGCGCGCGCGCTGCTGCCGGAAATTGGACAGCTGCTTTTCCACGACCTGCGGATCGTTGGACAGCGCCAAATTCTTTTCCGCGATGATGGTCAAGGTCGACGCCATGTTGAACTGCTGAATACGGTCGAGCGATGTGGCAGGATCATCCACCAGATCGCTCATCGCTTCGTTCAGCATACTCAGACGGTTGATGCCGAAGCCGACCACTCCGGCCAGCAGCAGCAGGACGACGGCAAAGGTCGCACCCAATTTCATTCTGATCGTCGCTCGCATTCCGTAATCCCCAAAAAACTCGGTACCGGTGCGCATTCTCAATGGTGCGCGATGCGATGGCGGTAATGATGGGGCATTAAAATCATCTTTGCCGGCAATTAACCGGGCAAGAATGAATATTAACGGCATGGGTAAAACCGGCTGCAGCGGCTGCGGTATGGAGCGTTGCCAAGATCATAGGTGGTTGGGTCGGCGTCCGAAATACCGCTCGCATCGGTCGCCCCTGTCCAGAAAAACCTTACCGGCTACGATCGGTGATGTTGGACGCTTTTCATGGAATTATGCCGATCCGGTCGCTACCGCTTGCCGCGAACGGCTTTGGGGAACACGCGATGGCTGGTGGTTTGGTTGCGCTGCTCGACGATATTGCCGCGATTGCGAAGCTGGCGGCGGCGTCGCTCGACGACGTGAGCGCAGCGGCGGGGCGCGCCGGGGCCAAGGCGGCGGGCGTCGTCATCGACGATGCGGCGGTCACCCCGCGCTATGTCGTCGGGCTGTCGCCGGCGCGCGAGCTGCCGATCATCGGCAAGATCGCGCTGGGGTCGCTCCGCAACAAACTGCTGATCCTGCTCCCGGCCGCGCTGATCCTGAAGTTCTTTGCTCCGTGGGCGATCACCCCGATCCTGATGGCCGGCGGCGCATTCCTGTGCTTCGAGGGTGCGGAAAAGATCCTCGCGCCGCTGTTCGACGGCCATCATGCCGAGGAAGCGGTCGCCACCACCGATCCGGCCGAAATGGAGCGTACCCAGGTCAGCGGCGCGATCCGCACCGACATGATCCTGTCGGCCGAAATCATGATAATCGCCCTGAACGAACTGCCCGCGCTGTCGATCTGGATGCAGGGTTTCGCGCTGGCGGTGGTCGGCATCGCGATCACCGTCGGTGTGTACGGCGTGGTCGCGCTGATCGTGAAGATGGATGACATCGGCCTGGCGCTTGCCCGCCGATCGAGCGCGCTGGCGCAGACGGTCGGGCGCGGACTGGTGAAGGCGATGCCGGTCGTGCTCAAGGCGCTGGCGCTGATCGGCACCGCCGCGATGCTGTGGGTCGGCGGGCAGATCATCCTGCACGGGATGGAGGAGTTCGGCTTCGCTTGGCTCCCGCACCTCGTCCACGATGCCGCGCACCATGTCGCAACGGCCGTGCCGTCGCTGGGCGGCGTCCTCGAATGGATCGTCAATGCGGCCGGCGCGGCGGTGTTCGGCGTCCTGATCGGCGGGGTCATCGCCGGCGTGCTGCACGTCCTGCCGAAGAAGCATTGAGGGGCGGGGGATTACCGCCCCCGCGCCAGCCGTTCCTCGGTCGGGGTGAATGCCGACTGCGCCGACGCCTCCACCGCCACGTCGGTCGCGAAATAGGCGACGCCGGTCCCGCGCTTCAGGTCGACCCACAGCCCGGATCGCAGGCCGTACGCATCGCCCGCATGGCCCAGCCGCCGCCGCCCGTCACCGAACGGGTCGTCGCGGCACCCCGTGGTCGGCGTCGCGAGGAACGTCACCGCCAGCCCATAGCGGCACAGGAAGCCGCCCTGCTTCGCCCCGGTCGTCGCGTCGCTGCCGGTATCGCCATTGGTTCCGTCCCACGTCCACAGCGGCGTGGTGAGCGTTGCGAAGGCTCGCGGCGACAGCAGTCGCCCGCGATCGGTCCGCCCCCGTCGCAGCAGCATCCGCCCGATCGTCGCAAGTCCGCGCGCCGAAATGCGCAGGCCCCCCTGCGGCGAAAACATCGCCCCGTTCCTGCCCGCACGCCACCGCGACAGGTCGCACGTCCCGTCGCGCGCCGGCTCGACCGGACAAGCGGGTGCGCGGCCGTGATGGTCGTCCTTGGTCGGCTTTCCGCCGCGATATTGCACGACCGCGCGCACCGCGACGTCCGGCGAACAACTCGCCCAGTTATAGCAGGCTTCGATCCCCAGCGGCGCGAACACGAGCCGCTGCATCGCCCGGTCGAACCGTTCACCGGTCGCGCGTTCGACCACGCTTGCCACGACGGGCAAGTTCAGATTGGCATAGGCGAACCACGTCCCCGGCGCGTGGACGGCATCCCATGCCTTCGCATCGGCCAGCACCGGCGCCAGTTCGGCGTCCAGCGGCAGGACGTATTCCACCCCGTCGACGATCCCCGTCCGGTGCGACAGCAACATTCGCAGCGTGATCGGCACGTCGGGAAAGCGCGGATGCCGCAGCCGCCAGTCCAGCAGCTGCGACACATCGGCATCGAGGTCGAGCGTGCCCGCATCGACCAGCCGCAGCACCGTGATGGCGGTCACCAGCTTGGAGATGGAGGCGACCCGCACCGGATCGTCCGGGGTGACGGGGCGGTCGGCGGCGATGTCGGCAAGGCCCCGCACCGCGACCGATGTCTCGCCGCGCCGGTCGAAAGCGACCCGTACCTCGGCCACCGGTTGCGCTGCTGCGGCGGGAAGGAGGGCGGCGGCGATCACGGACATTGGCTGACTCTACTCCTTCATCCTTCCCCCGTTTGCTTCGAGCGCAGGTTCGAGCTTGTCGAGAACCGAAGTCGAGAAGGCGGTGCCGCAAACTCCGGTGTTCTCGACGGACGCTTCTCGACAAGCTCGAACCGAGCGGGGAAGGGCAGGCAAGCAAGGCGTCCCCCTAGAACTTCACGTCCGCCTGCACCGTGAACGCCCGCCCGCGCGGATCGGCGACGCGCGGTTCCCATGCCCCGCCCGACCCGGTGTTCGAATCATAGGTGATGGCGAACGGCGGATCGACGTCGAACAGGTTCTTGACGCCCAGCGTCAGGCGGGTCGCCTTGTTGCCGAGGTTCGGGAAACTGACCGCAAGGTTATAGGTGACATAAGGCTTCACATAGGTGTTGAAGTCCGGCCGCGTCACCGTACCGGCCAGAATGCCGGGCAGTGCCTGGTTCTTGTACCCGTCGCGATAGAGCTGCGTCAGCGCGATCGTCACCGCTTCGTTGGTGTAGCTGACGAACGCATTGTGCTTCCATTTGAGGCCCAGATCACCGGCGAAGCTGAACACGCCGATCAGGCTGGGGCCATAGGGCGAATTCTCCGTCAACTTCTCGCGCTTCTTTAGCAGATAGGTGCCGTCGATCCCGGCGAGGAAGCTGCCGCCGAACCCGTCCACGCCGCCGCGTGCGGTCAGTTCGAGGCCCTGCGTGCGCCGCGCGCCGGCATTGATCCAGGTGCGGTCGATCGCGACCAGTTGGTCACCCGCGTTGATGTCGCGAATGAACCGGTCCGAAAACAGCGCGGCATTGTCGATCAGCTCGCGCTCGGTCAGCAACTGGATCGTGTCGTCGACATTGATCGCCCAGAAATCGACCGACGCGCTGAACTTCGGCGCGGGCTGGATCACGATGCCTGCGCTGAACATCCTGGCGCTTTCGGGGCCGAGGTTCGGGTTGCCGCCGGTCAGGATATTGGGCTGCACCGCCTGGCACGCCGGGTTGGTCGTGTTGGGAATGCCGCCGGGGCAGCGCACCGGATCGGCCAGGTCGCGACCCGAATAGGGCGATTCGGTGGTGCCGTTGAAAATCTGGTTGAAGGTCGGCACGCGGAACCCGGTGCTGAACGATCCCCGGAACATCAGCGGTTCCCACGGGCGGTACTTCACCGACACCTTGGGGTTCGTGCTGGTGCCGAAATCGCCATAATCGTCGACGCGCAGCGCACCGGTCAGTTCGAATCCGCGGAACAGCGGCAGCAGCACTTCGGTATAGGCCGCCTTCACCTGCCGGTTCTTGGCCCGGAGCGCGTTCACATTGTCGAACGCCGCGAGGAAGATGACCGGCGCCGATGCTGCGGCCGCCGCCGACCCATTGAAGCTGTAGGATTCGCTGCGGAAATCGATACCCGCCGCCATCTGCGCCTTGCCACCGGGCAGGCGGAACAGAGGGCCGGCGATCGAGTAGTCGATCTGCTTCACCTCATAGCGCCCGCCATACAGCGTTGCTCCTTCGGCCGATACCGCCGCAAGGCCAGCGAGCGCCGCGTCGGTCTGGTTGATCGAGAAGGGGTTCAGGATGCCGCTGTTCAACAACCCCGCAAGGCCCGGACCGCTGGCGCCCGGTGCGGTCGGCGCGGTCGGGTCATAGGCACCGCTGGCGAGTGTCCCGCGATAATAATAGCCGCTGCCCAGCACCGAGCTGGACTCGCTCTTGGCATAGGAACCGCCAGCGCGATAATCCCAGCCTTCCCACAGCGGCCCTTCGGCGGCCAGCGTGACGCGGATCGTCTTCGTATCGGTTTCATATTCGCGCGGGCCGCACGCGATGCAGCGCCAGCGGAACGCGATCGGCTTGCCGTAATTGGCGGCAACCGCCGGAAAGGTGCCCCGGATCGCGTTATAGACCGCGTTATAGGTCGGCGCGGTCAGGCTGTTGAGCGGATAGGCGACCTGTAGGTTGGTCGTGTTGCCCGACACCTGCGCATTGGAGAACAGCTTGGCCGAATTGGCGTTCGATCCGGTGACCTCCAGCGAGATCTGGTGATCCTCCGCCACGCGCGCGACCGCGCGGGCGAGATAGGTCAGCGTTTTGATCGGCTGCTGGATCACCGCCGCGCGACCGGTGTCCCATGCACAGGCATAGCGCGCCGACACGTTGTTCCACAGCGCGTCGTCATAGGCCATGCCGCCGTCCATCGATTCGCAGCCGGCGCCGCCGGGCAGGTCGAGGATATTGATCCCGCCGCTCGCCGCCGTGGTCGTGCCGGGGATGAGGAGGCCAGGCAACACCTGCGCCGTCGCGGTGCCGCCCAGCAGCGTGCCGCCCGGAAAGAAATTGGTCGAGCGATTGAGCGGGAAGGCGGTGGCGATCGGCGTCCCGCGCGTGTCGACCGACAGGCCGCGGTTCGGCTGGTTGCCGTTCACGAAGTCGCGGTTCGAGCCGAACAGGATGTTGTTCCAGCGATAGGCGACCGCGCCCATCACGTTGAACCCCTGATCGTCCAGATCGCCGAAGCCGGCGATGGCCGACACGCGGTAGATGTTGCCGTCACCCTGTTCGGTAACGTCGGTCGCGCCCATCACGCCGACACCCTTGTAATCGGTGCGGGTGATGAAGTTGATGACGCCGCCGATCGCGTCGGTGCCGTAGATCGCCGACGCGCCGTCCTTCAGCACCTCGACCCGTTCGATCGCGGCGAACGGAATCTGGTTCACGTCGACCGCCGCGCCCGACAGGCCGTGCGCCGCGACGCGGCGGCTGTTGAGCAATACCAGCGTCGCCGCAGCACCCTGACCGCGCAGATTGGCCGCCGACAGCCCGTTGGTCCCGCGCTGCGCGCCGGTCGTCACGTCGGCGTTCGATGCCAGATTGTCCGCGCCCGATCCGTTGCTGGTCAGCAGGCTGATGAGCTGTTCCGGGCTGGCGATCGCGTTGCGTTCGAGTTCGGCATTGCTGATGATCTGCAGCGGCAGCGAACTGTTGTTGGGATCGCGCTTGATCCGCGAACCGGTGACCAGGATTTCGCCGTCGTCCGCCTTCGACGCCGGGGTGGTCTGTACCGCGACGCCGGTCGGCGTGGCGGCCTCCGATGTCGTCACCCCTTCGCTGACCGTCTGCGCACCCGCGCTGCCCGCCGCCATCGTCGCGGCGAGCAGCGATCCGCCCACCAGCATCATTGCCTTGCCAGCCCGCATATTCTTGCCCCCAAGCCTGCGCCGCCATTCCCCCGACGGCTGTCAGCAACAATAAGCAACGAAAGCGGCGCGCTGCGGAAGGGGTCGTTCAGCGAGTTTTCATGGAACCGTAGCGTTCCGGTAACACTCGCCCAATTTTGATAGGAGCACCATAACGTGCGGCTATAGCGCGGCGGCGGCGGCCAGCAGTGCGGCATCCATCGCCGGGGTCGCCGACATGCCGTCCGGATTGTCGTTGGCATAGAGCGCGAAGGTCAGCGTCTGCCCGCTCGCCGCGGTCATCGTCCCGGCCAGCGCGGATACGCCGCTCAGCGTGCCCGTCTTGGCGTGCACCTTTCCGGCCAGCGGCGTGTCGCGGAACCGGCGGGTCAGCGTGCCGTCGACCCCGCCGACCGGCAGCGTCGCGATCCAGCGCGCCCCCCAGGGCTGCGCCTGTGCCCAGCCGAGCAACGTCACCATCGCGCGCGGGGTCACCCGGTTATAGGTTGACATGCCCGACCCGTCGGACAGGTCCCATGCGGTGCGCGGTACGCCGGCGGTGGCCATCATCGCCGCGATCCGCTTCAGCCCGTCGCCGATCGACCCGCCGCCGCCGACCCGTCCGATGCGGCGCAGCAGCAGTTCGGCGTGCAGGTTCTGGCTGGCCTTGTTGGTGATCGCGACATCCTCGATCAGCGGTCCGGGCTGCACCCGCGCCAACATCGGTGGTGGCGCGTCGTCCGCCACGACCGCGCCGTCTTCCTCCGCCCGGTGCGGCCGGTGCCGGACCCCGACCGTCCCGGTCACCCGCACCCCCCGATCGCGGAGCAGTTGCGCCAGCGTCCACGCCGCATGGTGCGCCGCGTCCTCGACGCCGGTGCGCACCGTCACCCCCGGCCCCGGCCCCGGCGCGACCGTGCCCGACAGGCGCAGCAGGTCGCTGCCCGGCATCCGGTCGAACGACACTGCGTTGGTCTTGCCGACCCGTATCCGGTTGTCGATGCGGTAATAGTCCGATCCGCCGACCACCGCCTTGTCGCCCTGCGCCACGACCGTGATCGCCAGTTCGTTGTCGTCCAGCGTCAGCGCGGAGGCGGCGGTGCCATAGCGTCCGGCCATGTTGTTCCAGCCCATGCCCGGCGACCAGCGCTGGTCGGGAAAGCGGCTGTCGTCACCGATCACGTCGCCCACCACCCGCGTCGTCGCGGCCACCGCGTCGGCCAGCGTCGACAGGCAATCGACCCGGCAGTCGGCGGCACTCGACAGGCGCGCATCGCCGGCCCCGACCAGGATGACGTCGCGCCCCTCCATCCGCACGCCCGCCCCGCCATCGTCGGCGGCGTCGAGGGGCAGGGTGGCAAAGCTCGCCAGCGTCGTGAAGATCTTGGTGTTCGAGGCGGGTACGAAGCGCCGGTCCGGTTCGATCGCGACCTGCTCGACCCCCGCCGCATCGCGCACCACCATGCCGAAGCGGGTTCCCGCCGGCGCCTTGGCCAGCGCCGCGCGCACCGCCGCATCCACTGCCGGATCGGGTGCCGCCGCCACCAGCATGGCGCCCGCCGCGCCGAGGATGATCGCTCTTATCGCCTGCATGGGCGCGCATCCTACGCGGTGCCCGCGCCCGCGCAACCGTTGGACGCGCCTGGTATAGCCGGTACACATGGACCCATGCTCCATCGCCTCCTGCTCGCGCTGATGCCCCTGCTGCTGATCGCCGCCGACCGGCCGGTGGAGCGCGTGGAGTCGGTGCTGATCCGGGGCGCGCGGGTGTTCGACGGCACGGGCGCGGCGGCGGTGCCGGGGGACGTGCTGGTCGTCGGCGACCGGATCGTGGCGGTCGGACCCCGGCTGAAGCGTCCGCGCGGCGCGCGGGTGATCGACGCGCATGGGCTGACGCTGCTGCCCGGCCTGCACGACCTGCATACCCATTTGCGGGCCTCGGGCTATGGCAGTCCCGACGATCTGGGGAAGGCTTGGGCTTCGCATCTTGCCAATGGGATCACCAGCGCCAATGATTTTTCGCTGTCGGGCGAGATGCTCGGCCCCATCCGCGCCATCGCGGCCGATGGTACCATCCCGACGCCGCGGCTGAACCTCGCCATCCGGCTGGGCGTGCCGGGCGGGCATGGCACCGAATATGGCTGGGGCAGCTTCTTCACGCTGACCGCGACGACGCCGCGCGCGGCGCATGTCGCGATGAAGACCGCGCTGTCGTATAAGCCGGACGTCATCAAGGTGTTCGCCGATGGCTGGCGCTATGGTCGCTCGCCCGATCTGGCCAGCATGAACGTGCCGACCCTTACCGCCATCGTCGAGGATGCCCATGCCGCCGGCCTGCCGGTCATCACCCACACGGTGACGCTGGCCGGTGCGAAAATCGCCGCCGCCGCCGGGGTCGATGCGCTGGGGCACGGTATCGGCGACGCCCCGGTCGATGCCGAACTGATCGCGCTGATGCAGGCGGAGCATGTCGCCTATGTGCCCACGCTGGTGGTGTATGAACCGCAGCAGGCGAGGGCGTTCACGCCGCTGGAATGGCGGCATCTGGCCGCGCCGGAACGGGCGGCGGAGGCCGCGCGGATGGCCCGCCCGGCCGAGGTGATCCCCGAACTCGAATCGAAGCGCTGGGCCATCCTGCAGGCCAATGTCCAGGCGCTGCACGCGGCGGGTATCCGCATCGGCGTCGGCACCGATGCCGGGATCGGCGGCGTGTATCATGGGTCGAGCGCGGTGCGCGAGACGCGGCTGCTGGCGGGATTGGGACTGACGCCGGCGGAGGCGCTGGTCGCCGCGACCGGTGGTGCGGCGGACATCCTGCGGCAGCGCGACCATGGCCGGATCGCGGTCGGCCAGCGCGCCGACCTGCTGCTGGTCGGCGGGCGACCCGATGTGGCGATCGACGACCTGCATGATGTGCGGCGGGTATTCGTCGCGGGGCGGGAGATGCCGCTGGAGGCGCTGCGCCAGCGGATCGATGCGACCGAAGCTACGCCGATGCCGGTCCATGCGATGCCCGGCCCGATCGATACCGGCGCGCGGCGCGACGGGCGGACCGATCTCGACACGCTGCCGGTGGAGAGCGTCGAGCCGGGGACCGACCACAGCCGGCTGGACATCGTGCGTCCCGATGGCCCGCACGACCCGCATCTGTTCGCCGTCGCGCGGCTGGGCGCGGCCAACCGGCCGTTCGCGGCGCTGGTGCTGCCGCTGACCCAGGGAGCGATCGACGTCGCCGATGCGCAGGGCTTTACCGGCATCGCGTTCGAGGCGCGCGGGGCGGGAGTCTATAGCGCCACCTTCGACGTCTATGGCGCGCGGGGCACGGGGCGGGCGTCGTTCGCGGCGACGGGGGAACGCCGCGAGATTCGCCTGCCGTTCAGCGCCTTTGCCAGCGGCGGCACCCCGCTGGACCTGACACGGCTGCGCAGCGTCGCCTTCTGCCTGACCGGCGAACCGGGCGGGCGGGCATGGCTCGAACTGGCAAAGGTCCGCTTCTATCGCTGAGCGGTGCGCCGGACCGTCAGCGCAAAGGCCAGCACGACCGCGAACGACAGGCACGGCACCAGCATCGCGGTCTGGATCGATACCATGCCGTGGCTCATCCATCCCATCAGCGGCGGAAACACCGCCCCGCCGATGACCGCCATCACGATCAGCGGCGCGCCCAGCGGCGCGCGGGGGCCGAGATCACGGACGCCGAGCGAGAAGATCGTCGGGAACATGATCGACATGAAGAAGCTGCTGAGCAGCAACGCATAGATCGCAGTCGTCCCATGCCCCAGCGCAGCGACCAGCATCAGCACGATATTGGCGATGGCAAACCCGGCCAGCAGCCGCGTGGCGACGATGCGGTGCATCAGGATCGTGCCGATCAACCGGCCGGCCAGGAACAGGCCGAGGCTGATCGACAGCAGATAGGCGGCCTGCCGCTCCGGCGTCGCGGGGCTGATCGTCTTCACCACGTCGATGAAGAAGCTCCACACGCCGACCTGTGCGCCGACATAGAAGAATTGGGCGACCACGGCCCAGCGCAGCGCGGACACGCCCAGCACCGATCGCAGGCCCTGCAGCGTGTTGCCGCCGGTTTCGCGCGGCACTTCGGGCAGGCGGACGACGGCGACGGCGAGCGCGATCAGCACGACCACCCCGGCCAGCACCAGATAGGGCAGCTGCACCATCTGCGCCTCTGCCGCGCGATAGGCGGCGCGGGCGGCGGGGGCCATCGCATCCAGTGCGGCGCGGTCATGCTCGACACCGGAAAAGATGAAGCGCGCGCCGATCACCGGGGCGATCGCGCCGCCCAGACCATTGAACGCCTGCGCCAGGTTCAGCCGCTGTTCGGCGCGCGCCGGATCGCCGAAGGCGACGATATAGGGATTGGCGGCGGTCTCGAGGAACGCCGCGCCCGAGGCGATGACGAACAGCGCGCCGAGGAACGCGGCATATTCGCGCACCTCCGCCGCCGGATAGAAGAGCAGCGCCCCGACCGCGTAGAAGCCCAGGCCCGCAAGGATGCCCGCGCGATAGCCGAAGCGTCGCAGCACCAGCCCGGCGGGCAGCGCCATGACGAAATAGCCGATGTAGAAGGCGAACTGGACGAGGCCCGCCTGCGCCCGGTTCAGGTCGAGCGCCTTTTGAAACTGGCGGATCAGCAGGTCGTTGAAATTGTTGGCGACCGCCCAGAGGAAGAACAGGCTGACGACCACCGCGAACCCGGCGGCATAGCCCGGCGTGACGAAGCGCCGCCCGGTCCCGGTGCTGGCGGAGGCGGGCGGGGCGACGGGGGCGATCATGAATGGTCGCGCAAGGCAAAGATCGGGGTCATCGGCGTCCAGCGGCTCCCATCGGGTGCATCGGGCAGCGCGCGCTGGAATTGCCCCATGCGCGCTTCCCATTCCGCGACCTGCGGATCGGCGGCGTCGGCATCGGCCTTGGCCAGCGGGTCGAAATCCGGCGCGACGGTCATCGTCATCACCAGCCGGGTGCCGGTGCGGAAGATTTCCATCTCCGCGATCCCGGCCGCACGGATCGCGGCCAGTACGGCCAAGGGCACGTTGCCGGGCCGGTGCCAGCGTTCATATTCGGCGATCGCGCCTGCGTCGTCGACCAGGTCTAGGGTCAGGACGCGGATCATGCGTTGGACCAGCCGCCATCGATCACATGGACGCCGCCAGTGGTGTAGGACGACGCATCGGACGCGAGGTAGAGCGCCAGTTCGGCAACCTCCTCGGCGCGGCCCAGTCGCCCCATCGGCTGGCGCGCGGTGAAGGCGGCGCGGGCGGCCTCGACATCGCCGGTCGCGGCCATGCGGTCCTCCAGCGAGGGCGACTGGACCGTGCCGGGGCAGATCGCGTTGCAGCGAATGCCCTGTCCGATGAAGTCGAGCGCGACCGACTTCGTCAGGCCGATCACTGCCGCCTTCGACGCGGTATAGACGAAGCGGCCGGGCACCGCGATCACATGGCTGGCGACCGACGACATGTTGACGATCGACCCGCCGCCGTTCGCGATCATCGCCGGCAGCAGCGCACGGATCAGCCGATATTGCGACCGGACGTTCAGGTCGAAGCTGAAGTCCCAGTCGGCTTCCTCGGTCGTCAGGATCGTGCCGGCATGGACGAAGCCCGCGCAGTTGAACAGGATGTCGACCGCGCCGACGCGGGCGGCGAAATCCTTGATCGCCTGGCCGTCCATCAGGTCGACGACATGCGGTTCGCACCCCGTCAGCGTCGCCAGCGCATCGGCATTGACGTCGAGCGCGAGGACCCGCGCGCCTTCGCGGGCGAACAGTTCGGCGCTGGCCCGGCCGATGCCTTGGCCGGCGGCGGTGACGATGGCGGTCTTGCCGGACAGGCGGGTCATGCGGTCTCCATGGGAACAGGGGCGTCGGCGCGGATCAGGCCGGCATCGATCAGGTCGGTCCACAGCGCCGGCGGTAGCTTCAGGGTGGCCAGCGCCGCCGCCTGCGCCACTTCGGCCGCGTCCGCCATGCCGGGAATCACCGCCGTCACGGCGGGATGCGCCATCGGGAATTGCAGCGCGGCGGCGGCCATCGGCACGCCGTGCCGCGCACAGATCGCGGCGATGGCATCGACCCGGCGCGTCACCTCGGCCGGCGGCGCTTCGTAATTATAGCGCGCGTCCGGCCCGGTGCCCGAGGCGAGGATGCCCGAATTATAGGGGCCGCCGACGATCACCTGCACGCCGCTTGCCGCGCACCGGGGCAGCAGCGTGTCGAGCGCGGCCTGTTCGAGCAGCGTGTAGCGCCCGGCGAGCAGGATGACGTCCAGCTCGACCCGATCCAGCAGTTCCTCGCACACCGCGATCTCGTTCACGCCGATGCCGATCGCGCCGACGACGCCCGCATCGCGCAACGCCCGCATCGCCGGATAGCCGCCGTCGAGGAAGGTCGCCATCCGTGCGCCATGGTCTGCGCCATGGGTCATTTCGCCGAGGTCGTGCGCCAGCAGCAGGTCGATCCGGTCGCGCCGCAGCCGGTCGCGGCTGGCGTCGAACGACCGGAGCACGCCATCGCGCGAATAGTCGAACGCGCTTTCGACCGGTTCGGGGGAGACGAACCCTTGCCGTTCGCTGGTCAGGTCGCGGTCGGGTGCCGGGCGCAGCACCCGACCGACCTTGGTCGAGACAATGGCGTGCCGGCCGGCATCAAGATCGGACAGCGCATCGCCCAGCCGCCGTTCGGACAGGCCGAAGCCGTAGTGCGGGGCGGTGTCGAAGCGGCGGATACCCCGTTCCCACGCGGCGTCGATCGTCGCACGGGCGGCATCGTCGCCGACCGATCGATACAGATTTCCGATCGCGGCCCCGCCAAAGCCAAGCTTGGCAGGGACCAGCCCATGCATCATCGCCTATCCTCTCTTCGCTTATATCCGCGAAGAAATTTCACCTGTCAAAACGAAACCGCTCAATACACCACGACGGAGCGGATGCTCTCCCCGGCGTGCATCAGGTCGAAGCCCTTGTTGATCTCCTCGAGGCTCAGCACATGGGTAATCATCGGGTCGATCTCGATCTTGCCGTTCATGTACCAGTCGACGATCTTCGGCACGTCGGTCCGCCCCTTGGCTCCGCCGAACGCCGTGCCGCGCCAGTTGCGGCCGGTGACGAGCTGGAACGGGCGGGTGGCGATTTCCTTGCCCGCTTCGGCGACGCCGATGACGATGCTGGTGCCCCAGCCGCGATGGCACGCCTCCAGCGCCTGCCGCATCACATCGGTGTTGCCGGTGCAGTCGAACGTATAGTCCGCGCCGCCATCGGTCAGCGCGACGAGGTGCTGGACCAGGTCGCCGCCGACGTCCTTGGGATTGACGAAGTGGGTCATGCCGAAGCGGCGGCCCCATTCCTCGCGGTCGGGATTGATGTCGACGCCGACGATCATGTTGGCGCCGGCCATCTTGGCGCCCTGCAGCACGTTCAGGCCGATACCGCCGAGACCGAAGACGATGATGTTGTCGCCGACCTGCACCTTGGCGGTGTTGACCACCGCGCCGACGCCGGTGGTGACGCCGCAGCCGACATAGCAGCTGGTCTGGAACGGTGCGTCCTCACGGATCTTCGCGACGGCGATCTCGGGCAGGACGGTGAAGTTCGAGAAGGTGGAGCAGCCCATATAATGGTAGATCGGCTGGCCCTTATGGCTGAACCGGGTGGTGCCGTCGGGCATCAGCCCCTTGCCCTGCGTCGCGCGGATCGCGGTGCACAGGTTGGTCTTGCCCGACAGGCATGACTTACACTGGCGGCATTCGGGGGTGTAGAGCGGGATGACGTGATCGCCGACGGCCACGCTGGTCACGCCCGCGCCGACTTCGCGGACGATGCCGGCGCCTTCATGGCCGAGGACACTGGGGAAGATGCCTTCCGAATCCAGCCCGTCGAGCGTGTAGGCGTCGGTGTGGCAGATGCCGGTCGCCATGATTTCGATCAGCACTTCGCCGGCCTTCGGACCTTCGAGGTCGAGTTCGACGATTTCGAGGGGGCGCTTCGCTTCGAATGCGACGGCGGCGCGGGTCTTCATGGGGCGTCTCCTTTGGCGTTCGGCGTAGCGGGGGTGGGCGGGGGTCGGCAAGGGGTGGGTATCGTCGAAGGCCTGCCGGGGCTATCGTCCGAACGATGGGTCGGGAGCGAGGATCGATGCGCACAGCGTTCGTTGCAGCCATGGCGCTGCTGGCCGGATGTGCCGCCGGGGCGGGCGGCGGCGCGGCACCGATGACGGCGATCTATTCGCCACCGGTGCGGCCGGGCGGTACGGGGCAGATGATGTTCCTGCCGGCGCCCGCGCCGCTGGCGTTGCCGATCGAGGCGTTGCCGCACCGCGCCGCGTTCATCGGCGGCAAGGGGGTGTTCCAGGGCGAAGCGGTGCTGGCCGATGCGGCGGCATGCCGGGCGCGGCTGACCGCCATCGCGGCGCGGGCGGTGCGGCGCTATCTGGCGGCGAGCGGGATTACGATGATGCCGGGCGAGGACGAACTGACGATCCTCGGTCCGTGGGGCCGGCCGATGCGGGTGCTGCGCTTCCGTTGCGAGGGCGAGCGGATGGTGCGCGAGGACGGCATGACCGCGCCCGACGTTTTCGGTCCGCAGCCGCCCCTGCCGCCGATCAGCACCGCGCCGGTGGTTCGATGAGACGCATCTGGGTCGTGCTGGCGGCGGCGCTGTCCGCCTGTGCCGGGGGCGACTATCGCCCGGTCAGCGATGCGGCGGTCAGGATCGGCCCGCCGTACCGCGTGCGGGGCGCGACCTATGTCCCGGCGGCGGACCCGCGCTACGACATGCTCGGGATGGCGAGCTGGTATGGCAGCGAGTCGGGCAGGCGGACCGCCAATGGCGAGCGGTTCCGTGCCCATGGGGTGAGCGCGGCGCATACGACGCTGCCATTGCCAAGCTATGTCGAGGTGACCGCACTCGACACGGGGCGGCGCATCCTGGTGCGGGTCAACGATCGCGGGCCGTTCGCCGGGCGGGGGCGCATCCTCGACCTGTCGAGGGGTGCGGCCGAGGCGCTGGGCGTGGCGGGACGGGGCGTGGTGCCGGTGCGCGTGCGGGTGGTATCACCCAGCGAGCGCGACCGGGCACGGCTGCGCAAGGGCAAGGCGGCACGCGACCTGCCGCCGGTGGACGAGGGCACGCGGGCCAATTTGCGCGCGCAGCTCAGGGCCAGCGGGCTGTAGCGGCGGGCCAAAGTTCACGAAGTTCACACTAGTGGCGCAGTTGCGCGCGATGACCATTGCGGGCGACGCCGGATGCGGTGACGGGGGTTCGCGAGGTCAAGGAGCAGGCGGACGCAACGGGCCGCATCGGCGATCGTGGCAAGTAGGCGCGTTGTAGGAAAGCGGTTATTTCGCCTGCATGTCCGCCAGCCTTTTGTCCTGTTCGGCCTGTACCGGCACGCCGAGCGCGGTGCGGAGCGCGTCGGGGATCAGCGTGCGATCATAGGGTTCCTGGCTCATCGGTGCATCGCCCTTGCGCCCGAACTGGGTGCCGTAGATCTGCTTCTGGCCGATCGATTGCAGATAGCGGTCGAGCGTCGCGGCGGCGATCCAGCTCGCGTCCTTCCTGCCCCGCGCGGCAGCGGCCAGCGCCAGCGTATGGGCGAGCAGATAGTCTTCGGGCTTGCCGCCATGCTGGAACACGAAGGCGGCGGCGTAATAATCCTCGGCGGTTGTCAGCTTGCCTGTGTCGAGCAGGGTCCGCGTCCGTGCGCGCCGGGCGGCGTCGTCGGCGATCATCCGGCGGACGAACGCCATGTCCTTATATTGTTCGGGTTTGACGTTCTTCCGCACGGCCTGATCCTCGGCGAACAGCTTCGCCATTTCGGGATTGTCGGCGGTTTGCGCCGGGGCGGGGGTGGCGAGGAACAGGGCGACGAGGGCGATCGGCAGGCGGAGCATGGTACCTCGCGGTGGTTGGGCGAGGGCCAGTGTGGCGCGGGGGTGGGGAGGGGTAAAGAGGGTGTGGTTGCGGTGTGTGCGATGAGGTGGCGCTTTTGTAACGGGGAGATCCCGGCCTGCGCTGGGATGACGTTTGGGGCGATGGCTTTGGTGTCCGCCGTCCGCCGTATCCCGTCGCCCCAGCGTAGGCTGGGGCCTCCTGCGGCTGTGCGCGCAGGTTGTGTACGCCATTGACGCAGAAAGGGCGGCCTCTTGCGGGGCCGCCCTTCTGTTTTCTGCCAGCGCCATGGGCGAAGCCCATGACGTCGGTCGGGGCTTTGGCCCCGCCGGCCGCTCGCGCTGAGTATTGGCCTTGGTCCAGCTTTGCTGGACCTTGGCTCAGCGCGAGATCAGCGCGAGTAGAACTCGACCACCAGGTTCGGTTCCATCTTCACCGGATAGGGCACTTCGTCCAGCGTCGGAACGCGGGTGAAGGTGACCTTGGTGCCTTCGGTACCGATATATTCCGGCACGTCGCGCTCGGCGAGGGTCTGCGCTTCGAGGACCAGCGCCATTTCCTGCGCCTTGCTGCCCAGCGAGATTTCGTCGCCGACATAGCAACGACGCGACGCGATGTTGCACTTCACGCCGTTGACGCGGACGTGGCCGTGGCTGACCAGCTGGCGCGCGGCGAACACGGTCGGCGCGAACTTGGCGCGGTACACGATCATGTCGAGGCGCTGTTCGAGCAGGCCGATCAGGTTCTGGCCGGTGTCGCCCTTCATGCGCGACGCTTCTTCATAGGTGCGCTTGAACTGCTTTTCGGTGACGTCGCCGTAATAGCCCTTCAGCTTCTGCTTCGCGCGCAGCTGGATGCCGAAATCCGACATCTTGCCCTTGCGGCGCTGACCATGCTGGCCGGGGCCGTATTCGCGCTTGTTCACCGGGCTCTTGGGACGACCCCAGATATTCTCGCCAAGGCGGCGATCGAGCTTGTACTTGGCGCTGGAGCGCTTCGACATCGTAAATCCAATGCAATCTGGTATGACGTTTGACCGTCCGGGGACGATCGCGGCTCCCGGTCTTCGCCTCCGACCGAAATCGGGGCCACCGCTTCACCGGGAATGCGGGGCCGAATTGCGAAGCGGCGCGGTTAGCCGGTCACCCCCGGCGAGTCAAGGTCGGCGCAGGATCAGTTCTGTCGCGCGGTCCGGCCGCGCAGGTCGGTGAGGTCGCGATCGGCCTCCTTGTCGATCGCGGCCCATTCCTCCGCGGTGCGGCATTCGCGTACCGAACCCAGACGCGACCCGGTCGGTGCCGGCATCTTGCGGCACTGGCGCTCGGCAGGAGGCTTGCGGGCCGGCGGCGTCGGGACGGGGGCCTGCGCGGTCATCGCGGCGAGCATCAGGAGGAGCGACATGGGCAAGCTTTCCCTTTCCGGTTGGCGGGCCAGCCAATCATATCCGCACGCACGGGGCAAGCGATGGTCGACAGTCGCGTATCCGACGCTAGAACGCCGGGCATGACGATCCTTTCGGGTGCCGATTGCACCACCATGACCGAAGTCCGCGCCGGGGTGGACCATGTCGATCGCGAACTGGTGGCGCTGCTGGCGCGCCGTTTCGCCTATATGGATGCCGCTGCCCGCATCAAGCCGGGGCGCGATGCGGTGCGCGACGAGGCGCGCAAGGCACAGGTCATCGCGAACGCGCGGGCGGCGGCGGTTGCCGCGGGCGTGCCGGAGGATGTGGTCGCCGACCTGTGGGAGCGGCTGGTCGAGGCGTCGATCGGCTATGAGCTGGCAAGGTTCGACGCGACGCGGGGGTGATGCTGCCGCGGACCGTTCGTCCTGAGTAGCCGCTGAGCTTGTCGAAGGGGCGTATCGAAGGACCGTCCGAGGCAGGTGCTTCGATACGGGTCTTCGACAAGCTCAGCCCCTACTCAGCACGAACGGACATGACGGTCGGAGACGTATTCAGCGCCGCCGCTTGGCCCCATCCAGCGCCGACAGCACCCCGCGCATCGTCCGCACCTCCTGTGACGTCCACCCGGCCTTGGTCAGCAGCGTGCGCAGCGTCCGGCGCGAGGTCGCGGCGCGTTCGGGGGGATAGAAGAAACGCGCGGCCTCCAGCATGTCGTCCAACTGGCCGATCATCCCCTCCAGCTCCTCGTGCGGGGCCGGTTCGCCCAGATCGACGGTCGGTGGGCTGGCCAGCCCCTCGCCCTTCGACCATTCATAGGCGACGAGAATCACGGCCTGCGCGAGGTTCAGTGAGCCGAACTCGGGGTTGATCGGCACGGTCAGGATGGTGCGCGCAAGCGCTACGTCGTCGGTTTCGAGGCCCGAGCGTTCCGGCCCGAACAGGATCGCCGAGCGGCCGGGTTCGGCGCGGATAGCGCTTGCGGCGGCTTCGGGGGTGACGACCGGCTTGGTGACGCCGCGCTTGCGCACCGTCGTCGCGTAGACATGGGCGCAGTCGGCGACCGCCTCGGCCACGCTGTCGTAGACGGAGGCGTCGCGCAGCACCTGGTCCGCGCCGCTGGCCGCAGGACCCGCTTCCGGATTGGGCCAGCCGTCGCGCGGGGCGACGAGGCGCATTTCGACCAGCCCGAAATTCAGCATGGCGCGCGCCGCCTTGCCGATATTCTGGCCCAGTTGCGGGCGGACGAGGACGATGACGGGGGGTTTGGTCGCTATTGTTTCCTCTCCGCCGTTCGTCCTGAGTAGGGGCTGAGCCTGTCGAAGACCCGTATCGAGGGACTTGCGGGCAAGCGCGCTGACCGTCGCCCAATCGGCACCGATCAGCGCCTTCTTCTTCGCGCGCGACCAGCCTTTCAGGCGGGTTTCGGCGGCGACCGCTTCCTCACGCGTGGGGAAGTTCTCGCTCCAGACCAGTTCGATGGGGAGCCGACTGGCGGTGAAGCCCGGAAATTCGCCGGACTGATGCTGTGCGATCCGCCGCTCCAGATCGTCCGTATACCCGACATAGTATTTTCCGTCGGCGCAATGGAGCATGTACGTGGCGAAACTCATGGCGGTCCTTCGATACGCGTCTTCGACTTCGCTCAGCCGCTACTCAGGACGAACGGTGGCGGGATTGCGCGCTTCCTAATGCTTGATCCGAACGGGGGAAAGAGGGGCGCGGCGAGGGAGTCGCCGTCAACATTCCGTTCGTGCTGAGTAGGGACTGAGCGAAGTCGAAGGCCCGTATCGAAGCATCTGCAACCAACGGTCCTTCGATACGCCATTTCGACAAGCTCAATGGCTACTCAGGACGAACGGTGTGGTTGGGGCGAGGTTAGGGAGTGCGGACAGGACCCTACCCCTTCGCCGCATCCCCGACCGTTCCCGCAAATTCCTCGAAATCCTTGGCCTCGCGGAAGTCCTTGTAGACGCTGGCGAAGCGGATGTACGCGACGGGATCGAGGCCCTGCAGCCCCTCCATCACCAATTCGCCGATCCGGCCCGAGGGGACTTCGCTCTCGCCGGTGGTTTCCAACTGGCGCTGGATGCCCGATACGAGCCGTTCGACCTGCGCGGGCGTGATCGGCCGCTTGCGGCAGGCGGTGGCGACCGAGCGGAGCAGCTTGTCGCGGTCGAAGGCCTGGCGGCGGTCGCCCGACTTCACGACGGTCAGGTCGCGCAGCTGGATGCGTTCGAAGGTGGTGAAGCGTGCGCCGCAGCCCGAACATTGCCGGCGGCGGCGGATGGCGGCGCCATCGTCGCTGGGGCGGCTGTCCTTCACCTGACTGTCTTCATGGCCGCAAAAGGGACAGCGCATCGTAATTCCCGTTGGACCCGCCGCGCCGGTCCCGAAGGAACGACGCGGCCGGGGTGCCGGCTTAGTAGCGCGGCTGCTTCTTCGCCTTGAAATAGGCATAGCCCGCGCCGGCGGCGGCACCGATCAACGGGCCGACGAACGGTACCGGAATTGCGACGACTGCGCCCAGTGCGCCCCATTTCGCCATGCTCTTGCCGAGCGACTTGTCCTGCATTTCTCGAACTCCTTACAGACCCGGATAGATCGGGAACCGCTCGCACAGCGCCCGAACCCGTGCCTTAACGTCCGCCTCGACCTGCGGGTCCCCGGCTTCGCCCTTTGCCCGAAGTCCGTCGAGGACGTCGGCGACCATGTGGCCGATTTCGGCGAACTCGGCCTTGCCGAAACCGCGCGTGGTGCCGGCGGGCGATCCGACTCGGATGCCGCTGGTCTTGACCGGGGGCAGCGGGTCGAAGGGAATGCCGTTTTTGTTGCAGGTGATCGCGGCGCGCTCCAGTGCCTCGTCCGCATCCTTGCCGGTGACGCCCAGCGGGGTCAGGTCGATCAGCGCGAGATGGGTGTCGGTGCCGCCGGCGACGACATCGGCGCCGCGGTCCTTCAGCGTCGCGGCCAGTACCTGCGCGTTTTCGACGACGGCGCGGATATAGTCCTTGAACTCCGGACGCAGCGCTTCGCCGAACGCCACCGCCTTGGCGGCGATCACGTGCATCAGCGGGCCGCCCTGAAGGCCGGGGAACACCGCCGAGTTGATCTTCTTGGCGATGGCTTCGTCGTTGGTCAGCACCATGCCGCCGCGCGGCCCCCGCAGCGTCTTGTGCGTGGTGGTGGTGACGACATCGGCATGACCGAACGGGGTCGGGTGCAGACCCGCCGCGACGATGCCGGCGAAGTGCGCCATGTCGACCATGAACTTCGCACCGACTTCATCGGCGATCGCGCGGAACTTCGCGAAGTCGATGTGGCGCGGATAGGCCGAACCGCCGGCGATGATGAGCGTCGGCTTGTGCTCGCGCGCCAATGCCGCGACCTGATCGTAATCGATCAGGTGCGTTTCGCGGTCGACGCCATATTGCACGGCGTTGAACCACTTGCCCGACATCGCCGCCTTGGCACCGTGCGTCAGGTGGCCACCGGCATCGAGGCTCATGCCCATGATCGTGTCGCCGGGCTTGGTCAGCGCCAGCATCACCGCGCCGTTCGCCTGCGCCCCCGAATGCGGCTGGACGTTGACGAAGCCGCAGCCGAACAATTGCTTGGCGCGGTCGATCGCCAGCTGCTCGACCTCGTCCGAAGGGTGGCAACCCTGATAATAGCGCTTGCCGGGATAGCCCTCGGCGTACTTATTGGTGAAGACGCTGCCTTGCGCTTCCAGCACCGCTTTCGACACGATGTTTTCCGACGCGATCAGCTCGATCTGGTAGCGCTCGCGCTCCAGTTCGTGCGCCACGCCCGCGAACACGGCGGGGTCGGCATCGGCGAGGCTGGTTTCGAAGAAACCGTCGGGGCGGAACTGGTCGATCATGGGGCGCGGCTCCCGCTGAAAAAGAGGTCGCGCGCGCTTTAGTCCGGGTGTCATCGAAATGCCACCCGGGGAATCGGGTTTCGGGACCGATGGTGGTACAAGAAGGTGGTTCACGCGAAGGCGCGGAGACGCGAAGATGTCGCGCACGTGGACACCGATCGCACGGCGATCATGTACAGTCCCTTTGCCGGGTGAACAGGAAGCTCGCTGGCGCGAGAGGAGGCAGCGCACCCCCTTCGCGTCTCCGCGCCTTCGCGTGAACCCGATCTTCCGCTTAAACCGGCGGATTGCCCAGCTTGTCGACGCGGCGCTGGTGGCGGTCGCCGCCGAACGGGGTGGCGAGGAAGGCGGTGAGGCACGCCTTGGCCATTTCGCTCCCGATCATCCGCGCGCCCATCGCGATGACGTTGGCGTCGTTATGTTCGCGCGCCAGCGCCGCCGACAGCGGTTCGGACACCAGCGCACAGCGGCACGCGGCAACGCGGTTGACCGCGATCGAGATGCCGATGCCCGACCCGCACAGCGCGACGCCGAAATCGGCATCGCCCCCGCCAACCGCCTGGGCAAGTCGGTATCCATAGTCGGGATAGTCGACGCTGGCGGCGTCATGCGGGCCGAGGTCGGCGACGTCATGTCCCTGGTCATGCAACCAAGTGGCGAGTTCTGCCTTGAGCGTCAGGGCGGCGTGGTCGGATGCGAGTGCGATGCGGGCCATGACGCGCTTCTAGCGGTCGGGACGGAGCAAGGCTAGGCTTCGTCGCCGACGGGCAGGAAAGGACGAAACGGATGCGTGGAACGATCATCGTGGCGGCTTTGGTGTTGAGCGCCTGCGGAGCCAACGAGCGACGCAGCGAAGGGGCCGCGACCCAGGCCGAGATCGAGAACAGCGCCGCGACCCCGTTGCCCGCGCCGATCGCACCGCGCGCGCCCAGCCCGACGCCGACCTCCACACCGACGCCCAGCGCGACGGGTACGGCGACCCTTGGCGCCAATCACTATCTGGGCCGCTGGATCGGCGTCGAGGGCATGGTCCTGAACGTGTCCGACCCGGCGCAGGGCGAGGTCAAGCTGGATATGCAGTACGACCTCGACAACAAGGGAAGCTATACCGGTACGATCACGCCCGAGGGCATCCGCTTCCAGCGCGGTGCCGAGACGCTGCTGCTGCGGCCGAGCGACGGCGATGCCACCGGCCTGAAATGGCTGGCGGGCAAGAAGGACTGTCTGACGGTCAAGTCGGGCGAAGGCTATTGCCGTGACTGATCCGACGTCCGTGACGACGCCGGTCGGCGTGCGGCCGCCGGTGCCGGCGCTGTTGCTCGGCTATGCCGGACTGCTGCCGCCGATCATCGGTATCGCGCTGCGCCTGATCGATCCGGCACGGGGCGGCATGATGCTGGCGCTGTCGTTGCTCTACGCCGCGCTGATCCTGAGCTTTCTGGGCGGGATGTGGTGGGGCGCGGCGGCGGCACGGGTGACCGGCGCAGCGCTGACGCTATGGCTGGCCATCGCGGTCGTGCCGTCGCTGGTCGCGCTGGCGGCGGGGGCGGTGCTGTTCACGTCGGTCGTGTCGAGTGCGGCGATCGTCGCGGCCGGGCTGCTCGGATCGCTGCTGGTCGACATGGCGCTGGTGCGTGCCGGCCATGTCCCGCCCTGGTGGATGCGGCTGCGCCTGCCGCTGTCGATCGGCCTGGCGGCGCTGACGTTGCTGACCGGGTTGCTGGCGCCACACTGACCATCGCTGCCGGACCGGGACGAATGTCCGGCGACGGACGCTCCGGCGGTTAACCCATTTCCTGCCCTATATAGCGGTGGAGGGCGATTGAAAGCCCCGATCCGGCGGATTAGCGTGCGGCCATGCCGATACGGTTCGACCAAGCCCATGCCGCACTGGCGTTCCTCGAACGCCACGACCTGGAACCCAGCCCCGCGCTGTACGACCTTGCGCTGGTGCACCTGTCCGATGCCGATCCCATGTTGTCGCGGACGATCGAGCAGGAGGTCGCCGACGGGGGCAGGTTGCCGGCGGACCGGGCGGCGGCGCTGTACGCCACGTTGCGCGGCGGATCGGACCCGACCGACCCGCACGCGCTGGCGATGCGGATCGCCGGGACCGAACGCGACCTGGCGATGCTGCGCGACGAGGTGGCGACGTTGCGCGCGCTGCTGCAGGGCGGGGATGCCGATCACGACAAGCTGACCAACGCCCTGAACCAGACGGGCGCGCGACGCATCCTCGACCAGATCGGGGAGCAGGACCGCCGGTTCGTCGTGCTGATGGTCGCGATCGACCGGCTGGTCGGCATCAACCGCGAGTTCGGCCATACGGTCGGCGACAACATCCTGAACGCCTTCGCCGCCAAGCTGCAACGGACCTTTCCCGAGCAGGAGGTGATCCGGTGGGGCGGGAACGAGTTCATCGTCGTGATCCCGGGGCAGACGATCACCGCCGTCCGCGTGGCGGCCGAGGAAGTGCTGCAATTGCTGGCCGAGCGCAATTTTCGCCTGCGCGAATCGGGCGAGTCGATCGGGCGGGTCACCGCTTCGGCGGCGATCGTGCCGGACCATGTCGGCAATTTCGAGGTGATCCTGCGCGAAGCACGGGCAAGGATCGAAACCGCGGTCGCGGCGGGCGGGAACCGGGTCGAGGTGTAGGCGCGCAATCCTCCCCGGCACGGGGAGGATGGTGCGTTACGCCGCCTTCTTCAGTTCCAGCCGGCCCCAGATCTCGACCAGTGCGGCGGTGAGTTCGCGCATCATCGCTTCGTCATGCGCCGGGCCGGGGGTGAAGCGCAGCCGTTCGGTGCCGCGCGGCACGGTCGGGTAATTGATCGGCTGAACGTATACGCCATATTCGCGCAGCAGGATGTCGCTGATCCGCTTGGCCTTGACCGGGTCGCCGACCATCAGCGGCACGATATGGGTGGTGGTGTCCATCACCGGCAGCCCGGCTTGCGTGAACAGCGACTTGAGCATCGCGGCGGCGGCCTGTTGCCCCGCGCGCTCGGCGGGCGATGCCTTGAGGTGGCGGACGCTGGCCAGCGCGCCGGCGACCAGAACCGGCGACAGCGAGGTCGTGAAGATGAAGCCGGGCGCATAGGAGCGGATGACGTCGATGACGGTGCGGTCGGCGGCGATATAGCCACCCATGACGCCGAACGCCTTGCCCAGCGTGCCCTCGACGATGGTCAGCCGGTGGGCGGCGGCGTCGCGTTCGGAAATGCCGCCGCCGCGCGCACCGTACATGCCGACCGCGTGCACTTCGTCGAGATAGGTGAGCGCGTTGTATTTGTCGGCCAGGTCGCAGATCGCGTGGATCGGCGCGACGTCGCCGTCCATCGAATAGACGCTTTCGAAGGCGATCAGCTTGGGCACCGCCGGGTCCTCGGCGGCCAGCAGTTCCTCCAGATGCGCCAGGTCGTTGTGGCGGAACACCCGCTTCTCGCAGCCCGAATGGCGGATGCCGGCGATCATCGACGCGTGGTTCAGTTCGTCGGAAAAGATGACGCAACCGGGCAGGATGCGCGCCATGGTCGACAGCGTAGCCTCGTTCGAGACATAGCCCGACGTGAACAGCAGCGCCGCTTCCTTGTCGTGCAGGTCGGCCAGTTCGGTTTCGAGGTCGATATGATAATGGGTGTTGCCGCCGATATTGCGGGTGCCGCCCGAACCGGCGCCGACATCGTGCAGCGCTTCCTCCATCGCAGCGATGACCGCCGGATGCTGGCCCATCGCCAGATAGTCGTTGGAGCACCAAACGGTGATCGGCTTCGGCCCGTTATGCCCGGCGAAGCAGCGCGCATTGGGGAATTGCCCCTTGTTGCGCAGGATGTCGATGAAGACGCGGTAGCGCCCTTCCTCGTGCAGGCGGTCGATCGCCTGTGCGAAGACACGGTTGTAATCGACCGAGCGGGCCGGAACTGCGTCGATGCTCATGGGGCGCGGGTGTACCTGTTGGCCGCGCCGGTTTCCAGCGGATAAAAGCGGTTACGGTGATCGGCGGGGTTGGACATATTGTCCAAGGGGCGGGAGGCTACAGCGCCTCGACTACCGTGAACCTCTGCGACTCCAGCCCCGCCGCGATGGCGCGTTCCCTTGTCCCCAGCCGGGTGAAGACCAGCCGGCCCGGAACCGGAGTCGCGGGAAACGCCTGTCCCTGTGTCAGCGCCACGATGCGTCGCGCGATGCCGGGGCCGCCGTCGACGAAGGCGACCTGCGGTGCGACGGCGCGCATCGCGTCCTCCAGCAGCGGGAAATGGGTACAGGCGTTGACGATGACGTCGATCCGGTCGCCCCCCGGCTGGTCGAACAGCCCGGCCAGTTCGGCGGCGATAGCGTCGGGCGGGGGCGGGGTGCCGGCCAGCGCCCCTTCCGCCAGTTCGACCAGCGCCGCCGATCCGTGGCGCAGCACGGTGCAGTCGGCGGCAAAGCGTGCGGCAAGGTCGTCGACATAGGGCTGGCGCACCGTCGCCTGCGTGCCCAGCACGCCGATGACGCGCGTCCTGCTCGTTTCCGCCGCGACCTTGATCGCCGGCACGGTGCCGACGACGGGCAGGTCCAGCGCGGCGCGCACTACCGGCAGCGCGATGGTCGACGCGGTGTTGCAGGCGATGACGACGAGGCGCGGGCGATAGCGCTCCACAAGACGACCGAGCAGCGCCGGCACCCGCGCGGCGATCTCGCTTTCGCTCTTCGTGCCATAAGGAAACCCGGCCGAGTCGGCGGCATAGACGATCGGCGCGGTCGGCAGCAGCGCGCGGGTGGGGGCCACGACCGACAGGCCGCCGACACCCGAATCGAAGAACAGGATCGGTTGCGTCGCCGGGTCCATGATCGGTTCGGTACTCCCTGACATCGCCCGCCGCGTTGCAAGCCGCCGCCGAACCCCTTACCCTTCGCACCACGGACGGCAAGGTTAACGGGGGCTATTCTGTCGAGCGAAGTCATATGGTGGCCGCCGGTCGCCGCGTTGCTGATCGGCTATCTGCTCGGATCGATCCCGTGGGGCATCCTGCTGACCCGGATCGCAGGGGCGGGTGACCTGCGCACGATCGGATCGGGCAATATCGGCGCGACCAACGTGCTGCGCACCGGGCGCAAAGGGCTGGCGGCGGCGACGCTGCTGCTCGACCTGCTCAAGGGCGCGGCGGCGGTGTGGATCGTGCGGGCGCTGTTCCCCGGCGAGGAACTGGTCGCGGGCGCGGCGGCGTTCGTCGGCCACTGTTATCCGCTGTGGCTGCGGTTCCGGGGCGGCAAGGGCGTGGCGACGATGATGGGCGTCGTGGTGGCATTGAGCCCGATCGCGGGCCTGGCCTATGCGGTCGTGTGGCTGGGGCTGCTGGGGACCGTGCGCATCTCTTCGGTTGCCGGCATGGCGGCGGCGGTCGCCGCGCCGATCGCGGCGGCGGCGATCGGGCGGTTCGACCTGGTGATCCTGTTCCTCGGCCTCGCGCTGATCGTGCTGTGGAAGCACCGCGAGAATATCGAGCGGCTGGTCGCTGGTACGGAGCCGAGAATCGGCCGCAAGCGTGACTGAACCGCAAGCGGCGCGGTTCGCGGCGCTGCGGCTGATCCGGTCGGCCAATATCGGACCGGTCACGTTTCGCGCGCTGATCGAGCGGTACGGAGATGCGGTGGCGGCGATCGAGGCGCTGCCGATGCTCGCCGCGCGGGGTGGGGGCAGGGCGCCCGTGCTGGCAGACGAAGGTCTGGTGCGCCGGGAGATCGCGACCGTCCGGGGGTTAGGTGGACGATACCTGCTGCTCGGCGATCCCGACTATCCCGCCCTGCTGGCCGAGATCGATAGTGCGCCGCCCGCGCTGATCGTGCGCGGCGAGCTGTCGCTGCTGGCGCGACCGGCGGTAGCGATGGTCGGCGCGCGCAATGCGTCGGCGGCGGCCTGCCGCTTCGCGCGCGGGCTGGCCGAGGAACTGGGCGCGGCAGGCTATACCGTCGTGTCCGGGCTGGCGCGCGGGATCGACACGGCGGTGCATCTGGGGGCGATCGGCCATGCGACCATCGGCGTCATCGCCAGCGGGATCGACGTGGTGTTTCCGCCGGAAAATGCCGCCTTGCAGGAGGATGTCGCCACGCGCGGGCTGCTGGTCGCGGAACAGCCGCCAGGCACCCAGCCGCTCGCCCGCCATTTCCCGTCGCGCAACCGCATCATCGCCGGGCTGGCGCTGGGAACGGTGGTGTTGGAGGCAGCGCCGCGCTCCGGATCGCTCATCACCGCGCGGCTGGCCGGCGAGGCGGGGCGGGAGGTGATGGCGGTGCCCGGATCGCCGCTCGACCCGCGGGCGCAGGGGTGCAATTCGCTGATTCGCGAAGGCGCGACGCTGGTGCAGACGGCGGCGGACGTGGCGGAGATGCTGCGGCCGATCGACGCGCGGGCAGTACGCTCGCCGGGGGGTGTCTATCGTCCCGAACCGGCGGCAGCGGACGCGAGCGCAGCGGAACGGACGCGGATCGTGGGGCTGCTGGGACCGGTGCCGGTCGCGGTCGACGAGCTCGTGCGCCAGTCGGGATGCCCGACCCCGGTGGTGCAAACGGTGCTGCTGGAACTGGAACTGGCCGGGCGGCTGGAGCGGCACGCCGGGGGGCGGGTCAGTCTGGGTTAGGCCGTGTCGTAACATTTCCTCTCTAGCCGCATCGCAACCCCCGACTTGACGCCACCCCCCGGCGCTCCCCACTCTCGTACGCGTACGCACAAGGACCGACCGCCCATTATGCAGCTCGTCATCGTCGAATCGCCCGCCAAGGCGAAGACCATCGAAAAATATCTGGGGTCCGATTACCGCGTCCTCGCCTCCTACGGCCATGTCCGCGACCTGCCGCCCAAGGACGGGTCGGTGAACCCCGACGACGGCTTCGCGATGGATTGGGAAACGTACGCCGACAAGACGAAGCAGCTCAAAGCGATCACCGACCTGGCGAAGACCGCCGACCGCCTGATCCTCGCCACCGACCCTGATCGTGAAGGGGAGGCGATCAGCTGGCATGTGCAGGAGGTGCTGAAGAAGCGCCGCGCACTGCCCAAGGAGGTCGAGCGGGTCACGTTCAACGCGATCACCAAGCCGGCGATCCTGGCAGCTATGAAGGCCCCGCGCGAGCTGGATACCGACCTGATCGATGCGTATCGGGCGCGGCGCGCGCTCGACTATCTGGTCGGTTTCACGTTGTCGCCGGTGCTGTGGCGCAAGCTGCCCGGTGCCAAGTCGGCCGGGCGCGTACAGTCGGTGGCGCTGCGCCTGCTGGTGCAGCGCGAGCGCGAGATCGAGACGTTCATCGCGCAGGAATATTGGTCGGTCGTCGCGAAGATGGAGGCCGACGGCACGCCGTTCGACGCGCGCCTCGTCAAATTGAAGGGCAAGAAGCTCGACAAATTGTCGCTGGGCGATGCCGGGTCGGCCGAGGTCGCGAAGGCGGCGGTGGTCGATGGCCGTTTCACCGTCATCAATGTCGAGACGAAGCCCGCGACGCGCAATCCGCCGCCGCCCTTCACCACCTCGACACTGCAACAGGAAGCCGCGCGCAAGCTGGGTTTCTCCGCCAGCCACACGATGCGGATCGCACAGTCGCTCTATGAGGATGGCGCGATCACGTACATGCGGACCGATGGCGTGCAGATGGACGGATCGGCGATCGATGCCGCGCGCGGGGCGATCGCCAAGCGCTATGACGGCAGCTACGTTCCCGACAAGCCGCGCCAGTACCAGACCAAGGCCAAGAATGCGCAGGAAGCGCACGAGGCGATCCGCCCGACCGATTTTTCGAAGGACCGCGCCGGGTCGGGCGACCATGGCCGGCTGTACGACCTGATCTGGAAGCGGGCGCTCGCCAGCCAGATGGCGTCGGCGCGGATGGAGCGGACCGCCGTCGAGCTGGAGGACCAGACCGGCCAGACCGGGCTGCGTGCGACGGGTCAGGTCGTGCTGTTCCCCGGATACCTCGCGCTGTACGAGGAAGGGCGCGACGATGCGGCGGACGAGGATTCGCGCCGCCTGCCGCTGCTCCGGTCGGGCGATGCCCCGGCCAAGAAGGACGTGGTCGCCGAACAGCATTTCACCCAGCCGCCGCCGCGCTTCTCCGAAGCGTCGCTGGTCAAGCGGCTGGAGGAACTGGGGATCGGGCGGCCGTCGACCTATGCCTCGATCATCCAGGTGCTGAAGGATCGCGGCTATGTCCGCGTCGAGAAGAACCGGTTCTTCGCCGAGGAGACCGGGCGGTTGCTGACCGCGTTCCTCGAACGCTTCTTCGAGAAATATGTCGGCTACGACTTCACCGCCGAGCTGGAAGAAGAACTGGACGACGTGTCGGGCGGGCGTGCCGAATGGCAGGCGGTGCTCGAAGCCTTCTGGCGCGACTTCAAGCCGCGCACGTCGGAGGTGATGGAGCAGCAGCCGAGCGCGATCACCGCCGAGCTGGACATATTCCTCGGCAGCTATCTGTTCCCCGACAAGGCCGATGGTACCGATCCGCGCCTGTGCCCGAATTGCGGCGAGGGGCGGCTGGCGCTGCGTGGCGGCAAGTTCGGCGCGTTCATCGCCTGCTCCAACTATCCCGAATGCAAATATACCCGCCGCTTCGCGCAGCCGGGCGGCGAGGAGGGCGGCGATGCCGGTCCCGAAGGACTGGGCAAGGACCCGGCAACGGGGCTGGAGGTCGAGCGCAAGTCGGGTCGCTTCGGGCCGTACATCCAACTGGGCGATGGCAAGGATGCCAAGCGCGCGTCGATTCCGAAGGATATCGGCGAACTGAACCTTGAATGGGCGCTCAAGCTGCTCAGCCTGCCGCGCACCATCGGCAACCATCCGGAAACGGGTGAGCCGATCGAGGCGGCGATCGGGCGCTATGGCCCGTATCTCAAGCATGCCGGCAAATATGCGCGGTTGCAGACGACGGCGGACGTGTTCGAAACGGGCATGAACGCGGCGGTGGTCAAGCTGGCCGAGGCGGCGGCGGGCGGCGGACGTCCCGCGCGCGGGGCGGCGAAGGAGCCGCTGAAGGTGCTGGGCGCGCATCCGCGTACCGAGGCCGAGATCAAGCTGATGGAAGGGCGCTATGGCCCGTATGTCACCGATGGCACGACCAACGCGACGATCCCGAAGTCGATCGAACCGCAGGCGCTGACGCTGGAGGAAGCCGCGCAGCTGATCGACGACCGCGCGGCGGCGGCGCCGGCCAAGGGGAAGAAGAAGCCGGCGGCGAAGAAGGCCGCGCCGAAAAAGGCAGCGGCGAAGGATGGGGCGGTGAAGAAGGCGCCGGCCAAGAAGGCTCCCGCGAAGAAGCCGGCGGCGAAGGGATAGATTCCCCCGGTCGTCACTCCCGCGAAGGCGGGAGTCCATATGCACTGGCGTTGCGGATCCTGCCGTGGCGTTGGCGTGTATGGATTCCCGCCTTCGCGGGAAGGACGGAACTGTGGTTCAGCCGGGCCGAACCAACCGTCATCCTGGCAAAAGCGGGGATATCTCCGCTACATCGCGGAACAAGAGCGCTGAAGGCCGGATGATATCCGGTCCAACCGTTCGTCCTGAGTAGGCGCTGAGCTTGTCGAAGCGGCGTATCGAAGGACCGGGGCAGGTGCTTCGATACGGGTCTTCGACAAGCTCAGCCCCTACTCAGCACGAACGGTTTGGCTGGATGCTGTGCGCGATAGCGCCGCCGTCAGTGTGCCCGTACGCCCGTCTGCAGGAACGCCCGCGCCGCCTTCTGCGCGTCGGCGATCTGGCGCGGGGTCATGTCGCAGGCGATTTCCGCGCGCCATGCCTGTGCCTCCTCGACGCCAGACATGGCGGCGAGGTTGAACCATTTATGCGCCTCGACCAGGTCGATCATCGCCCCGCCGGTGCCGCTGGAATAGCAGATGCCGAGATCGAACCACGCCGTGCTGTTATCCGCGCTTGCGTCTTCCACCCGGCTTTCCGAGAGGAAGCGGGCGCCTTTCTGACCAATGCCCATGTTCTGAACCCCCTTTGGTACAGGCACGAAATTGCCGGTTGGGGGTTGCGATTTGGTTAACGCCGAAAACCAAAGCGGTTCAGTGCGTTAACGTACCCTGGATTAAGCATGTTGCGGTCGGTGCCGCTTATCCTTGCGTGGACTCCCCCAAGCTGGGGCCGCATCGGTGCCGGCGTATGGCATCGGGCCCCTTTTTCCCGGGGGGAGCACACGGGACGCGCGGATCAGCCCTGTGTGAGTGCGTCCAGCGTCGGGCGGATGCCCGACAGGTCGTAGCCGGCACCGCCGCCCGCCGCGACCAGTTCCGCCGGATCGCCGCCCTGCTTGGCGCTGGCGAGCGCCCACAGGTTGCACGACCGCGTACCCGAACGGCAATAGGCCAGGATCGGACCGTCGGCTTCGGTCAGGATCGCCGCCATCGCGTCGAGCTGGGGATGGCTGAACCCGGCATGGGTAATCGGAATGGCGTGATAGGCCAAGCCCGCCGCCGCGGCGGCGTCGGCGATCGCGTCGCCGGCCGGCTGGCCCGCTTCCTCGCCATCGGGACGGTTGTTGACGATGGTGGTGAACCCTTCCGCCTTCAGCGTCGCGACGTCGTCGGCGGTGATCTGCGGGCTGACCGAGATGCGGTCGTCGATACGGCGGATATGCATGGGGGGAGGATAGCGTCCGAAAGAGACGCGCGCAAATCCTCCCCGGTACGGGGAGGATCTAGTGTTGCTTGATTACCGACAGGAACGCGTCGCCATAGGCCTGCAGCTTCTTCTCGCCCACACCGGTAATGCGCCGCATTCCGCCGATCGTCTGCGGGCGGTCGCTGGCCATGTCGCGCAGCACCGAATCGTGGAAGATGACATAGGGCGGCACGCCCGCCTCCTGCGCCAGTTCGCGGCGTTTGGCGCGCAATGCCTCGAACAGCGGATCGCCGGTCGGGTTCGGGGTCGCCGACGTGCCGCCACGGCCGCGCCGTCGCTCGTGCTTGGGCGGGACGATCAGCGACAGCGTGTCGCCGCCCTTCAACAACCCGCGTGCGGCAGGACCGAATTCCAGCCCGCCATGTTCGTTGGCGCGCAACGCGTCGCGCAGTTGCAGCGCGCGGCCGACCGGTTTGAGCAGGGCCAGCTCGTCGCCCTCGACGATGTTCCACACCGACAGGTTTTCGTGGCCATTGGTCATGCTGCGCTCGGTCGACTGGCCGGTCAGCACCTGTTCGATATAGGTCGCGCCGAACATCATGCCGGTGCGGAACACGGCGGAGAGATATTTCTGCGCCACCTGCGTCGCGTCGACCGCATTGGGCGGTTGCAGGCAATTGTCGCAATTGCCGCAGAATTCGGGCGGCGTCTCGCCGAAATGCCTGAGCAGGATGGCGCGGCGGCAGCCGGCGGTCTCGACCAGCGCGCCAAGCGAATTGAGCCGCTGGCGCTCGCCCGGCTGGCGCGCGGGTTCGACCTCACCGATCCGCTGACGCGCGCGGGCGAAGTCGTCGGCGCCCCAGAACAGATGCGCGACCGCCGGGTCGCCGTCGCGGCCGGCGCGGCCGGTTTCCTGATAATAGGCCTCGATCGACTTCGGCAGCCCGGCGTGCGCGACGAAGCGGACATCGGGTTTGTCGATACCCATGCCAAAGGCGATGGTCGCGACCATCACCATGTCTTCGGACGCGACGAAGTCATGCTGGTTGCGCTGGCGCACGGCGGGGTCCAGCCCGGCATGATAGGCGCGGGTCGGCCGCCCGGTCTTCGCCAATGCCTCGGCCAGTTTCTCGGTCCCCGCACGCGACTGGACATAGACGATGCCGGGGCCGGGCGTGGCGGCGATGATGTCGGCGATCTGGCGGGTGCCCTGATCGCGCGGGGTGATGTGGTAGCGGATATTGGGCCGGTCGAAGCCGGCGACGATCAGCCCGTCCTGCGGAATGCCGAGCTGTTCGAGGATGTCGGCACGGGTATGGGCGTCGGCGGTGGCGGTGAGCGCGAGGCGGGGCACGTCCGGAAACTGGTCGAACAGCGGGCGCAGCAGGCGGTAATCGGGGCGGAAGTCGTGGCCCCATTCGCTGACGCAATGCGCCTCGTCGATCGCGAACAGCGACAGGTTGCCGCGCCCCAGCAGCTCGCGAAAATCGCTGCCCGATGCGCGTTCGGGCGCGACGTAGAGCAGGTCCAGTTCACCGTCGAGGAAGCGGCCCCGCGTTTCCGCCCGGTTGTCGTCGGCGGAGGTCAGCGTCGCGGCGCGGATGCCGACGGCGGTGGCGGCGCGCAACTGGTCGTGCATCAGCGCGATCAGCGGCGACACGACGACGCAGGTCCCCGGCAGCATCTGTGCCGGCAGCTGATAGGTCAGCGACTTGCCCGCCCCGGTCGGCATCACCGCCAGCGTGCGCTGGCCGGACAGCACCCGGTCGACCACTTGCCGCTGGACTCCGCGAAAGTCGGGAAAGCCGAAGGTGGATTGCAATACGGGGATCGGGTCGAGCGCCATCGGCTCCCACCTAGGGATGCGGGGCGGGCGCGTCGAGGGGTGGTGGGCGGATGTGCAGCCACGTACGCCCATCCCCAGCGTCACCCCAGCGCAGGCTGGGGTCTCCCGATTGGTTGGCGAGGCAGGAGCCGCAGGAAACCCCAGCCTGCGCTGGGGTGACGATTGGGGCAAGGATGACGTTCGGGGTTGTGGTGACACCGGGGTTGGAATGACGATTGGGGCAGGGGTGGCCTCATGCGGCCGCCTATTCCACTCGCACCGCGCGCCAGCCTTCGCCGGTGATCGCCGCTTCCCCCACGGTCCCGCGATAGGCGCGCCCGCCCGCCGTGAAGCGCAGCGCCGTCCCGCGCAGGACACCGGTCAGCGCCGTGCCGTCCAGCGTGCCCGTCACGTCCTGAAACCGCTGGTCGAGGGTCAGCGGCACCTGCCGACCATCGGGCAGCGTCGCGCGCCACGTGCCGCCTGCCACCGCCGGCACGATCCACAGATAGACGCGGCGGTCGCCCACCAGCCGCTCCGCATCGGCGCGCCAGTCGCCCATGTCGAAGGCGTGGGTGACGATCCGCGTGCCGGGCCTCAGTTCGGTCAGCAGGCGCGGGCGCAGCGCCATATTGATGCGCGGCAACAGGTACAGGGTCACGACGCTGGCATCGCTGAGCGGCGTGGCGAACAGGTTGGCGGTGGTGAAGCGGGCGCGGTCCTGTAGTCCTTGGAGGGCAGCGTTGCGGCGGGCGCGCTCGACCAGCGTCGCGTCGATCTCCACGCCCCGCGCCTGCGCCCCCAAACGTGCCGCGGCCAGCGGGATGCGGCCGTCGCCCGATCCCAGGTCGATCAGCGTGTCGGCCGGCCCCACCCCGGCGATCGACAGCATCGCATCGACCACCGGTTCGGGCGTGGGAACATAGGGCACGTCATAGGTCGGCTCGCGCGCGGCGATGCCTCTGCCGGCCAGGATGTCGCCCATCCCGTCGCCATAGGCGCTGCACCCGCCGAGCAGGACGGCGAGGAGCAGCGCCCGGCGCTTCACGCGGTGGCGGCCGTGCGCAGCCAGGCGGCGGTGTCGGCGGCGTGGGTGACCGGGATCATGTGCCCGCCGCCGATCATGGTCAGCGTCGCGCCGGGGATTTCGCCGGTGGTGACCTCGCCCTGCCGGACCGGATCGAGCAGTTCGTCGCCCTGACCATAAAGGATCGCGACCGGCAGCCGGATCGCGCCATAGCGCGGGACCATCGTCGCCAGCGCGCGATTGGCGTCGGTCAACTCGGCGGCGCCCGCCTGAAAGCTCGACGGGCGCAGCGCGATCAGGCCGCCGCCGCGCGTGCCGAAGTCCGCCGGCACCGGATCGGGCGCGAACACCTGTTTCGACACGACCGGGCCGGTCAGCGTGGTCAGCGGTATGCCGACCGTCCACGCGGCCAGGCCCCGTATGGCGGCGGGCGGGGCCTTGCCCCGGAACATGGGCGGCATCGCCGTCATCCGCTGCGTCAGCGGGGCGATGAGCGCGAGGCCGCGAATCTTCGACGGCTGGTTGAGCGCCATGGCCAGCGCCACCGCGCCGCCCATCGAATGCCCGACCAGCAACGGCCGGTCGAGGCCCAGCGCGTCGATCAGGTCGGCGATCATCCGCGCCTGCGTCTCGATCGTCGGATGGTCGCCCTCGACGGCCGAATGGCCCCAGCCGGGCCGGTCGACCACGATCAGCCGGTGGTCGGCCAATTGCCCGGTCAACGCATAGGTGAAGTTGCGCAACTGGCCATAGATGCCGTGGAGCAGGACGATCGGCGGACCGTCGCCGCCGGTATCGACATAGTGCAGCCGGGCGCCCGGCACGTCGACGAACTCGCCGTCCGCCGGGACCAACGCCTCCGCCGCGCTGGCCGCCAGCGCCGTCCACAGCGCGAGCGCGCCGCCGATCAGGGCGGTCGTCGTCGCCGCCTTCTTCAGATTGTCCTTCACGCGCGTTCCTCCCGCAATGCGTCGGGGATACGCCTCAGGCTGGCGGAGTGTCCATCGTCGATGACGATCGGCCCTACGCCTCGGCCAGCGCCGCCTCGCGCTCATCGGCCTGTCGCGCCCACATGTCGGCATAGGTGCCGCCCAGGCGCAGCAGGTCGGCATGCGATCCGCTTTCGGCCACGCGCCCGCCCTCCAGCACGACGATGCGGTCGGCATGGACCACGGTCGACAGGCGGTGGGCGATGACTATGGTGGTGCGGCCGCGCTCGATCGCCTCCAGCGTGTCGAGGATGTCGGCCTCGGTCCGGCTGTCGAGCGCGCTGGTCGCTTCGTCGAGGATCAGCACCGGCGGGTTTTTCAGCAGGGTGCGGGCGATCGCGACGCGCTGCTTCTCGCCGCCCGACAGCTTCAGCCCGCGTTCGCCGACGCGCGTGTCATATCCTTGCGGCAGGCTGGCGATGAACGGCGCGATCGACGCGCCGCGCGCCGCTTCGGCAATGGCGTCGGCGCCCGCATCGGCGCGGCCATAGGCGATGTTGTAGCCGATGGTGTCGTTGAACAGCACGGTATCCTGCGGCACGATGCCGATCGCGCTGCGCAGCGAGGCCTGCGCGACCTGCGCGATGTCCTGTCCGTCGATGGTGATCCGCCCGGCGGTGGGATCGTAGAAGCGGAACAGCAGCCGGGCGAGCGTCGACTTGCCCGCGCCCGACGGCCCGACGACCGCCAGCGTGGTGCCCGGCGGAATGTCGAGGTCGATGCCGTTCAGGATCTGCCGCCCGTCGCCATAGCCGAACCCGACCCCTTCGAACCGGACATGGCCACGCCTGACGGTCAGCGGCGGGGCCTGCGCCACATCGACGATTTCCGCCGGCGCATCGATCAGGTCGAACATCGCCCCCATGTCGACCACCCCCTGCCGCACGGTGCGATAGACCATGCCGAGCAGGTCGAGCGGGCGGAACAGCTGGGTCAGCAGCGTCGACACCAGCACGACGTCGCCCGGCGTGAACCGCCCGCTGCTCCACCCGAACACGATCAGCGCCATGCCGCCGCCCAGCATCAGCGCGGTGATGAGCGCCTGTCCGATATTGAGCAGCGCCAGCGAATTTTCCGACTTCACCGCCGCATCGGCATAGCCGGCGATGGCGCGGTCGTAGCGCTGCGCCTCCCGCTCCTCCGCGCCGAAATATTTGACCGTTTCGAAGTTCAGCAGCGAATCGACCGCATGGGCGACCGCGCCGGTGTCGAGGTCGTTCATCCGTTCGCGAAGCGCGGAGCGCCAGTCGGTGACCCAGCGGGTGAAGGCGATGTAGAACACCACCATCGCCATCGTGCCGCCGACCAGCCACCCGCCGAAGCGCGTGCCGAAGATCGTCAGCACCAGCGTCAGTTCGAGGATGGTCGGCGCGATGTTGAACAGCAGGAAATACAGCATCGTGTCGATGCTCTTGGTCCCGCGCTCGACCACCTTGGTCACGGCGCCGGTACGCCGTTCGAGGTGAAAGCGCAGCGACAGCGCGTGGAGGTGGCGGAACACCGACGCCGCCAGCCGCCGGGTCGCGTCCTGCCCGACCCGTTCGAACACGACGTTGCGCAGATTGTCGAACAGCGTGCCGCCGAACCGCGCCGCCGCGTAGCCGGCAACCAGCGCGACGACCAGCCACAACGCATCGCGCGATCCGGCGGCCATGGTGTCGATCGCACCCTGCAACGCAAACGGCGCACCGTAGACCTGCACCAGCTTCGACGCGACGACCAGCAGCAGCGCGGCGACGATGCGCACCTTCAGCCCCGGCGCGTCGGCGGGCCAGAGATAGGGTAGGAAGCGGCGGAGCGTCGCCAGCATCGGCCGGGTCGGACCGGAGGCGGGAAAGGTTTCTGGCGGCATGGCAAGCGCCATTTGGGGAGGCCGGCGTGGATAGGCAACGCTTCGTCGGAACAAGCGGCCTATCCATGGATTGAAACCGTCGAGGAGACGGGAAATGGCACCTTTGGTCTATGTCATGGCGATCCTGGGTTGCGGCGACGACGGCGCGACCTGCACGCGCGAACGCGTCGCCCCGGCCAGCTATGCGTCGGTCGCGGAATGCCAGGCGGCGATGCCCGCCATCCTCGCCGGCAATACCGACCTGTACTATCCCGTCATCAGCGCGTCCTGCGAACGCGGCGGACAGTTCGTCGTCGACAACGCCAGGCAGCCGACGACCAAGGCAGGCTGATCCTCCCGAGCTTGACGATCATCAGTCGCCGATCTACTTACATCATTGTAAGTAGTGGGGGCGGCGATGGCCACGCAGGGAATCGACACGATACAACCATTGCGGCGCGACTGGCGTACGGCGTGGAAGGCGCTTAAGCGCCTGCTCGCCGATGGCAACGACACGGTGCAGGTGTTCCGCATCATGCGCGCGCTCAACGCCGATACCAGCCATCGCAACTATGCCCGATTGCTGCGCGAGCCGAACGGCGGGCGGATCGCATACGACCATGTCGAACTGGCGCGGCGCTTTTCCGACCGCGCCTGGGTCGATGCCCTGCCCGACGGCAGCGTCGGCGCGCAGTATCGGGCGTTTCTCGACCGCACCGGCTTTTCGGCGCAGGGGCTGGCCGACATCAGCCATGCCGATGGCGAAGGATGGCAGGATGTCGCCCATCCCGTCGCATGGTTCGGCCGGCGGGAGCGCGACGTCCACGACATCTGGCACATCCTGACCGGCTATACCGCCGAGGAGCATCTGGGCGAGGCGTGCCTCGTCGCCTTCTCCTATGCCCAGACCGGCGGCCTCGGCTGGGCGGCGATCGGGCTGGGCGCGGCGCTCAAGTCGCTGCGGATCACCGGCGAGCGGGCATTCGCGAACGCGGTGTGGGAAGGGTATCGCCATGGGCGGCAGGCCAAGTGGCTGCACGCCGAGGATTATGAGGCGCTGCTGGCCGAACCGCTCGATGCGGCACGGCGGCGGCTGAAGATCGCGGAGCCGGTGGCCTATCATGCGGCGCAGGTGCGATTGCGCGAACAGGGGCTGGCGGGAATTTGAGGGTGACCGGACCCGCTGACGTCACCCCAGCGCAGGCTGGGGTCTCCTTGTTATAGCGTCGGACGAGAGCCGAACGAGACCCCAGCCTGCGCTGGGATGACGTGTCCGGCTAAGGGGGCTTTGGGGGGGACGGTCCTCGTCGCGATGATATTCCGCGGCTTACCCCAACAATATATGGTCACCCCAGACTTGATCCGGGGTCCCGCTTCTTCTTTCTCCCCGACCTCACGGAAAGCGTCACCCCGGAACAAGGCCGGGATGATGTGGGAGATTACGCCCTACTTCGCCAGTGCCGCGCTCGCCTGCGCCTCGCCACGATCGCGCACCGCCTTCGCCTGCGCCTCGGCCTGTTTCTCGACCAGTTTCGCCTCGTCGCGGATCGCGTCGGCGCGAACCTTCAGCCGTTCGGCGTCATAGCCGCCGGCCTGTCCGGCCTGGTTGACCAGCCCTTCCGCCTCGACCTTCATCTGCGCGGTCTGGTTGTCGGCGGCGGCCTCGATCGCATCCGCTTCCGCATCGGCCTGATCGCGCAGCTGATCCGCGCGCTGCTGCTCGGGGCTTTGCGCGCCACAGGCAGTGAGCGCGAAGGCAGCAGCGGCCATCAGGACGAAACGGGGCATTGGCGGTTCCTGTCGTAAGTCGAACCTTCCCAATCCGCGAAGTGCCGGAAAGTTGCGTTTGTATAACAAACCGGCGGCGCCCCAAGGGTTTCGCGCGGTCGCGCACGCCGCTAACGGTCGTCGGCAGATGCTGACCCGCCTGACCCTGACCGATTTTCGCAACCATGCGGGCGGCACCATCGAACCGGGTGCGGGCTTCGTCGTGCTGAGCGGTCCCAATGGCGCGGGCAAGACCAATGTTTTGGAGGCGGTGTCGCTGCTGGCGCCCGGCCGGGGGCTGCGCCGCGCGCCCCTGTCGGACATGGCGCGCGAGGGCGGGCCGGGTGGGTTCGGCGTCGCCGCCGACCTTGCGGGCGAGGTGCGGATCGGGACGGGGACGCAGGCCGGCGCACCCGAACGCCGCATCGTGCGGATCAACGGCGCGGGCGCGGCGGCGACGGCGCTGGCCGAATGGCTGTCGGTATTGTGGCTGACCCCGGCGATGGACCGGCTGTTCGTCGAACCGGCGGGCGAGCGGCGGCGCTTCCTCGACCGGATGACGCTGGCGCTGAACCCGGCCCATGCGACGCAGGCGACGCGCTACGACGCGGCGATGCGCCAGCGCAACCGGTTGCTGGCGGAGGAGGCGATGCCCGATCCCGACTGGCTGTCGGCGCTGGAGGGACGGATGGTCGAACACGGGCTGGCGCTGGGCACGGCGCGGGCCGAGTGCGTCGCGATGCTGGAGGAACGGATCGCCGCGCTGCCGACGACCGACTTTCCCCGCGCCGCCCTGTCGCTGGAGGGGTGGCATGGCGACGCGGCGCTGTTCGCGCGGGAACTGGCGGCGGGGCGCGCGCGGGATGCGGCGGCGGGGCGGGCGCTCAGCGGTCCGCACCGCGTCGACCTGATCGTCACCGATCGCGACCGGGGCATGGCGGCGGCGCGCTGTTCGACCGGTGAGCAGAAGGCGCTGTTGCTGGGGCTGGTGCTGGCCCATGCCGAACTGGTGGCGGAGCGTGCCGGGCGACGACCGATCCTGTTGCTCGACGAGGTGGCGGCGCATCTCGATCCCGCCCGGCGCGCGGCGCTGTTCGCGCGGGCGGCGGGGGCGGGGCAGGTGTGGCTTACGGGCACCGAGGCGGGACTGTTCAGCGACATCCCGGGCGATGCCACCCGCTATCACGTCGCGGACGGACGGATCGACTCAGTAGAAGCGTAGCCCTGTGGGTGCTGCGTCCGCCTCGTTGCCGCGCAATCGGGCCAGCGCCGCGTCGATCGCCCGGCCGAGCGCGGCGGTGTGGAACGGTTTGGCGACGCAGCCGAGGATCAGCGGGTGATCGGCGGAATCGGGGCAATTGCCGCTGAGGAACAGGCACGGCACGCCGCGTGTCGCCAGCGCCATCGCCACGCCGCGCCCGCAATCGCCATGCGCCAGCCGCACGTCGCACAGCGCCAGATCGGGACGGTCGCTGTCGGCCAGCGCCAGCGCGTCGGCCTGCGTATCGGCGATGCCGGTGACGACATGGCCGTGCAGGATCAGCGCGTCCTCCACCAGCATCGCCACCAGCGCCTCGTCCTCGACCAGCAGGATGCGCAGCGCCTCACCCATCGAACGATCCGGCGATGGTGATCGTCAGCGCTGTGTCCCCGTCGCGCAGCACCTCGGCACGCAACTGCCGGGCGAGGCCGCGCACCAGCCGGCCATCGTCCAATGCGGGGTGCGGCTGTCCCATCGCCGTGCCGGTCAGCGTCAGGCGCAGGCCGTCGGGCGCGGCGTCGATCGCGACCCCGGTCAGGGCATCGGGATCGGGAGCGACCAGGGCGTGGGTCAGCAGCGCGATCGCCGCCGCCTGTTCGATCGGCAGCACCGGCGTACCGCTGACCGCCATGGCAACCGGTTCGTCGTCGCTGCGTTGCGCGGTCGATTCGATCAGCGCGGCGATGTCGATCCGGCTCGGCCGGTCTGTTTCATAGAGCGGGCGGTGCGCGGCGGCCAGCACCTCCAGCCGCGCGGCGGCGGCGGCGAGCGCGGCGCGGCCGCCCGCGTCGGTCGTATCCGCCGCGCCCAGCCGGACGACGGCGACGGCGGTCTGCAGCGCGTTGCGGACGCGGTGGTTGAGTTCGGCGAGCAACCGTTCGCGTGATTTGATCCCCTCGCGCAGCTCCGCCTCGATCCGCAGCCGGTGCTTGGCGAGCGCGACATAGTGGCAGACGGTGCGGATGAAGGCGAGTTCGTCGGCGTCGAACCGGTCGGACCAGCGCCGCCCGAAGCTGAGCGTGCCGAGCAGCGTCGATCCGTGCATCAACGGCGTGCAGACATAGGCGTCGACGCCGAGGGCACGGACGAACTGCGCCATCGGGTCGTTCGACGTCTGCACGCCGAACGCCGCGATCGACCGCCGGTCGCGCGCGACGCAGCCGCACACCGCCTGGCCGATCGCCAGCCGTTCGAACGACGCGACCTCCGCCGCCGTCAGCCCGCCGTGGGTTTCCAGCACCAGCCCCTCACCGTCGAGGCGGTAGTTGAAGAAGACGTCGAGCCGCAATTCCTTGGAAATCAATGCGAAGAGTTCATCGACCATCCGCGCCGGGTCCTCGGCGGCAAGCAGCCGGTCGGCCGCCTCGCCCAGCAGATAGAGCTGGCGTCGGGGGAGGCCGTCGACCGCGGGGTCGGCGGACGATGCGTCGCCAGGGGGCGCGCCAGCCGGGGCTAGGTCGGTCATCGCCATGGTCTACGGCGTTACCGTTAATGTTTCCATAGCTTAACCTTCATCGCCTTTGGCAAGGCTTGACGATCGGCGCCTTTTCACCTATTTGCCGCAGTGCAGCGACGCTTTTCAGGCAGCGTGATCGGACCATGATGGTCTCGGCTCCGCGTCGCAGCTCCAACCGGCTTCCCTAGTCACGCGGGTCGCAATTTTTTGCCCCGCCATCCGTGCGCCCATGTGAGCGCCTACGGATGCCGGACCTGTTTATAGGAACTATCATGTCCTTCCAGTCGCTCGGCCTGTCGAAGTCGATCCTCGACGCGCTCGCCGCCAAGAATTACGAAACCCCGACCCCGATCCAGCGCGACGCCATCCCGCTGGTCCTCGAAGGGCGCGACCTGCTGGGCATCGCCCAGACCGGCACCGGCAAGACCGCCGCGTTCGTCCTCCCCTCGATCGACCTGCTGGTGAAGGCCAATGTCCGCCGCCGCCCGATGCGCTGCCGGATGCTGGTGCTCGCACCCACGCGCGAACTGGTCAGCCAAATCGCCGACAATGCCCGCGCCTATGCCAAGCACAGCAAGCTGACCGTCGCCACCGTGTTCGGCGGCGTGCCGGTGCCGCGCAACATCCGCGACGTGGCTGCAGGCGTCGACATCCTCGTCGCGACGCCGGGTCGTCTGCTCGACCTGATCGACCAGAAGTGCCTGGGGCTGGGCGAACTGGAAATCCTCGTCCTCGACGAAGCCGACCAGATGCTCGATCTGGGCTTCATCCACGCGCTGCGCCGCATCGTGTCGATGGTCCCGAAGTCGCGCCAGACGCTGTTCTTCTCGGCCACCATGCCCAAGGACATTCGCGAGCTGGCCGACAAGTATCTGACCGATCCGGCGACCGTGCAGGTCACGCCGGTGTCGTCGACCGCCGAGCGTGTCGAACAGTACGTCACCTTCGTCCAGCAGGCGGAGAAGCAGACGCTGCTGACGATGTTCTTCCGCAATACCAAGATCGACCGCGCTTTGGTGTTCACCCGCACCAAGCATGGCGCCGACCGCGTCGTGAAGCTGCTGGCGGCCAACGGCATCGCGTCGAACGCGATCCATGGTAACAAATCGCAACCACAGCGTGAAAAGGCGCTGGCCGCATTCCGCGAAGGCACGGTGCCGATCCTGGTCGCGACCGACATCGCCGCGCGCGGCATCGACGTGTCGGGGGTCAGCCATGTGGTGAACTTCGAACTGCCCAACGTGTCCGAGCAATATGTCCACCGCATCGGCCGCACCGCGCGCGCGGGTGCGTCGGGCGTGGCGTTCAGCTTCTGCGCCGATGACGAGCGGCCGTTCCTGAAGGGGATCGAGCGGCTGACCAAGCAGAAGATCGACGTCGTGCCGCTGCCGGCCGACTTCGTCGAGCAGGGCGCCAAGATCAAGGCGAGCCGCGCGCCCTATGCGCCGGATCGTCCCGAGCGCCTGCCCAGCGAGCGCGGTCCGGCGCGGCCGCGCGCGACCCATGCCCATGGTGCCAAGCCGGCGCATGGTCGCGGCGGTCCGGTCGGCAACCCGACGCGCGCTGGTCAGCCGCAGCGGGGCGAAGGCCAGGGCGGCGGCGGTCGTCCGCAGCGTGAGGCGGGTGCCGGTGGCGGCGGTCGCCTGGGTGGCGCTGGCCGTCCGGCGGGTGGTAGCGGCGGCGGTGGTCGCGGTCGCGGCGGCCGGGGTCGCGGTGGTGGCGGCGGCGCTCCGCGCGCTTCGGTGTAACGATAGGCCCCGGCAGGTAACTGCCGGGGTTTTTTCTATCAATCCTCCCCGGCACGGGGAGGGGGACCGCCGCGAAGCGGTGGTGGAGGGGGGTGTCCAACTTCACGACGGTTGCGTCTGTGGCGATCCCCCTCCACCAGCTGCGCTGGTCCCCCTCCCCGTGCCGGGGAGGATCTACAGTTCCCTGAGCGCCCGAGCCGGCCGCGCACCCAATATCGGCAACGCCCCCAACAACCCGATCCCCACCGTAACCCCGACGCCCACCGCCAGCGTCGCGACGATCGCGCCATAATCGGGCAGCCAGTCGAACGCGAACAGCTCGACCACCACATACCAGCCCCCGGCGATCCCGATCGCCGCCGCCAGCGCCGCGAGGATGACCGCGAGCAGCAGATATTCCAGCGCCTGTGCCGCCAGTATCTGTCCGCGCGTCGCGCCCAGCGTCTTGAGGATCACGCTGTCATAGGTCCGCGTTTCGCGCGCCGCCGCGATCGCGCCGACCAGCACGGCGATGCCGGCAAGGATCGCGATCCCCGCCGCCGCAGCGATCGCGGTCGCCATCTGCGACACGATGGTGCGGACCTGCCCGATCACCTCGCGCACCTCGACCACCGAGGTCGAGGGAAAGGCGGCCGACAGCGCACGGACGACGGCGCGTTCGCGCCCCGGCGGCATGGTGATCGTCGCCGCCAGATTGTGCGGCACGTCGGACAGGGCGTCGGGGCTGAACACCATCACGAAATTGAACCCCATCGTGTCCCATTCGATCTTGCGGAATGACGCGATGCGGGCGGTGCGTTCCTGCCCGGCGACGCTGATCGTCAGCGGATCGCCGAGCTTCAGGTTCAGCGCCTGTGCCATCCGTTCGTCGACCGACACCAGCGGCGGGCCGGCATAGTTCGCTGGCCACCATCTGCCCGCGACCAGCTCGCTGCCCGGCGGCAGGTCGGCGGCGAAGGTCAGGCCGCGTTCGCCGCGCAGCGCCCATGCGCCTTCGGGAATCGTCTTCAGGTCGGCGACGCGGGTGGTGCCATAGGCGGTGATCGTGCCGCGCATCAGCGGGACGGTCTGCACCTCCGCGCCGGGCTGGATCGCGGCGATCGTGTCGCGGAACGCGGCTTCGCGGGGCGGCGGCACGTCGAGCGCGAACAGCGCGGGCGCGCGCGCCGGCACGGTCCGGGCGATATTGGCGTCGAGGCTGGTGCGGATCGCCGCCAGCAGCACGAACAGGGTCAGGCCCAATCCCAGCGCGACGACCAGCGCGCCGGTCCGCGCGCCGGGGCGGTGGAGCGCGGCCACCGCCAGCCGCCACAAGGGCCTGCGCGAACGCGGCAGGCGCGCGGCCAGCCAGCGGATCAGCCAGCCCAGCGCCGACAACAGCAGCAGCAGACCGCCCGCCGCGCCAAGGAACGCTGCGCCGAACCACGGCCGTTCGCTGGTCAGCAGCACCAGCGCGACGATCCCGGCAAAGGCCGCCCCCATCCATGCCGCCGCCTTCCACCGGGGCGCCGAACGCCCGTCATGCACCCCGCGCAGCAACCCGGCGGCCGGCACCGCCCCCGCCGCCAGCAGGGGTGGCGCGGCAAAGGCCAGCGCGATCAGCAAGCCATAGGCGGCGGCCTGCAAGAGCGGCAGCGGATGGATCGCAAAGGCAGGTGCCACCGGCAAAACATCGCCCGCCAGCGCCACGATCAGCGGCACGGCGGCGATGCCGATCGCGAGGCCCACGGCAATGCCGATGGCCGACACGACCACGATCTGCAACAGATAGACCCGTGCGATCAGCCCGGAGGTCGCGCCAAGCACCTTCAGCGTAGCGATGCTGGAACGGCGGGTGGCGAGATAGCTCGACACGCCGTTGCCGACCCCGATGCCGGCGATGACCAGCGCGGTCAGGCCCACCAGCACCAGAAACTCGCCCATTCGCGTCAGGAAGCGCTCGGCCCCCGGCGACGCACGGTCGCGGGTGCGCGTGTCCCACCCCTGCGCGGGATAGCGGTCGGTGAACGCCTTGATCGCTACTGCCGGGTCGTAGCGGCTGGCGATGCGGTATTTGCTCTCGTACAGGCTGCCCGGTGCGATCAGATTGGTGCGTCGCAGCCCGTCGAGCGACACCAGCGCCACCGCGCCCAGCGTGAAGCCTTCGCTCAGCCGGTCGGGTTCGTCGGCGATGATCCCGGCGACGGTGAAGCGCGCGGTGCCATAGCGCACCTGTCCGCCGACGCGCAGCTTCAGCCGTTCGACCAGTGCCGGCCCGACATAGGTTTCGGTCGGCGACAGCGGCCGGGCGGTGCCGGTTTGCAGGGTGAGCGTGCCGTAGAGCGGATAGGGTGCGTCGACCGCCTTCAGCTCGATCGGGGCGGTCTGTCTGTCGAGACTGGCGGCCATCGACTGCATCCGAAGCGTTTCGGATACCCGGCCCAGCCGCGCCATCGCCCGGCGCTCGGCCGGATCGGCGGTCCGTTGCGATACGGAGAGTTCGAGATCGCCCCCGAGCAGGCTCTGCCCCCGCGCCGCCAGTTCGCCGGTGATCGACCGGGTAAGGCTGCCGATCGCCGCCAGCGCCCCGACGCCGAGGATCAGGCAGACCAGCAGCAGTCGCAGCCCCCGGAAGCGCGCGTCGAGTTCGCGGCGGGCGAAGGTCCACGCCAGACGCCACTCGGTCATCGGGCACCCTCGGGCAAGTGCCGCTTCGCGACATCGGGCGTACCCCTGCGCAGGCGGGGGTCCATAGCCGCGGAGAACAGCCGGTCGCGTTTGCCGCCCTTGACCCCCGCCTGCGCGGAGGTACGGCACAATGGCATCGGCAGCGCCATCCTCATCGCGCGCTGTCCCGTGCGATGCGCCCATCGGCCAGTTCGACCACCCGGTCGCAGCGTTCGGCCAGCGCCGGATCATGGGTGATGACCAGCAACGTCGCCTGCGTCGCGGCGCGGCGTTCGAACAGCAGGTCCATGACCGCATGGCCGGTCGCGCGGTCGAGATTGCCGGTCGGTTCGTCGGCGAAGACGAGGGCGGGCCGCCCGGCCAGCGCGCGGGCGATGGCGACGCGCTGCTGCTCGCCACCCGACAATTGCGTGGGATAATGGTGGAGCCGGTGGGCAAGGCCGACCGATGCCAGTTCCGCTTCCGCACGGGCGAAGGCGTCATGCTCCCCCGCCAGCTCCATCGGCACCGCGACATTTTCCAGTGCGGTCATCGTGGGGAGCAGGTGGAACGCCTGCAACACGATGCCGATCCGCCCCCGCCGGGCGCGGGCCAGATCGTCCTCGCCCATCGCACCGAAATCGGCCCCGGCGACATGGACCTGCCCCCCGCTGGCGCGTTCGAGGCCGGACAGGACGGCCATCAGCGACGACTTGCCCGATCCCGATGCGCCCAGCAGCGCGACGCTGGTCCCGGCGGGGACGGCCAGGTCGATGCCGTGCAGGATGCGGGTTGCGGCGTCGCCGGTGCCCAGCGTCAGGGTGACACCGCGCGCGTCGATGACCATATCGTTCGAAACCGAGAGCATGGAGTTTTTCGCCAGTGACGAAGCAGGGACCCACATATGCGGGCGCGATCGCGCTTCTCCAAGGTGCGTTGCTGCTGTCGGGCTGCGGCGGGCCGGATTTATCCGAAGCGAACGACGTGGCCCCGGTGAACGTCGCTGCCGCCGCGACGCCGACCTCGGCCGGGTCGCGGACGCCGGTGGCGGGGCCGGAGCGGCTGGTGGTGGCGTTCGGTGACAGCCTCTATGCCGGCTATGGTCTGGCGCGGGGCGACAGCCTGCCCGACGACCTGCAGGATGCGCTGCGGGCCGATGGCATCAACGCGCGGGTGGTGAATGCCGGGATTTCGGGCGACACCAGCGCGGCGGGGCGGCAGCGGCTGGCCTTCACCCTCGACAAGCTCGACCGCAAGCCCGACCTCGTCCTGCTGGGGCTGGGCGGCAACGACCTGCTGCGCCAGATCCCGCCGGCGGAGACGCGGGCGAACTTCGTCGCGATGCTGGACGAACTGCAACGGCGCGGCATCCCGGTGGTGCTGACCGGCATGATGGTCCCGCCGAACCTCGGGCCGGACTATGCCGCCGCGTTCAATCGCATCTGGCCCGACATGGCAAAGCGCTACGACGCGACGCTGGACCCGTTTATCCTGGCGGGCGTGATCGGCAACCGGCAGTTGATGCTGCCGGACGGCATCCACCCGAATGCGCAGGGGGTGGATCGGATCGTGGCAAGGCTGGGGACGGTGGTGGCCCAGCGGCTGCGGGGGTAGGGGGGCAGTACTTTCCCGTTTCCCCGTCGAAATCGGCAGTTTCGGGAATTGTGAATCGGGAACAGGTTTCGGGAAGCGGGAACCCGCCGACGCAGGTCCGTATGATCGGCACGGTTGCATTCTCGTCACTGGTTCGTTTGCGGGAAAACCGGGATCAACGCTGTCGGCTCGAAGCCGACCTGCGCCTTGCATAAATGATGGTGATATCGGGCAAGGTGCCATTCAGGTTTGGCGTTGTCATGATCGTGGACCACTCAGGGAGGCCATCATGCCGGTTGGAACCAGTTTCATTATGACAGTGATGGCGCTCGCCGCGCAGGGATCGCATGAGTCAGAACGAATGACACTGTTGCAGATCAGTCTTGCTATTCCGGAGACAGGGGCAGCCGAGTACGAGAAGGCGATGGAGGAGGAGACGGCGAAGATAACCTCCTGTGCAGACGGGCTCAAGTTTATCGACGGGCTGAAAGCGCGGGTACGGCACGGGTCGCTTAGCTTTACCGTCAAGACTGACGTGGCGATCGCAACGCTTCCGGTGCCCTTAAGCAGAGCCTTGCTGGCGCGCCCAATCGGCAAGGCAACCCCCGTCTTCGGCGGCGGTGAAGCGTTCCGCGTGCTAGTCCGGTGTGAACCGACTTTTGTGGCCCCCCGGCCAGCACCGTCATCGCGAGATGGTTCCGCCGTTGCGACGAGCTGAATCTAACAATCATTGCCATCGGTCTTGACACAGACGCTATCAATGCGCCGCTTTCAGTCGAGTTTTGGGAAGCCTCAAGCATTCCCATTTCTCGATCCTTTGCGGGAAAGCCGCGCCTACCCGAACGGCCGGTCGATCGACGGCTGCGGCTCCGTGAACCATGCCGCGCCGTCGTCGGTGACGTGGAAATGATCCTCCAGCCGGATGCCGAAACGGTTGGGGATGACGATCATCGGTTCGTTGGAAAAGCACATGCCGGGCCTGAGCGGGGTCTTGTCGCCGCGCACGAGATAGGCGGGTTCGTGGATCGACAGGCCGATGCCGTGGCCGGTGCGGTGCGGCAGGCCGGGGAGGCGATAGTCGGGGCCTAATCCTTCGCGGACCAGCACGGCGCGGGCGGCGGCGTCGACCTGTTCGCAGGGGATGCCGGGGGCGGCGGCGGCGAAGGCGGCGGCCTGCGCGGCGTGTTCGATGTCCCAGATCGCGCGGACCTCGTCCTCGACCGGGCCGAAGGCATAGGTGCGGGTGATGTCGCTGTGATAGCCCTCCACCCGGCAACCCGTGTCGATCAGCACCAGCTCGCCCTCGGCCAGCGCGCGGTCGCCGGGCAGGCCGTGGGGAAAGGCGGTGGCCCGGCCGAACTGGACGATGCAGAAGAACGATCCGCCGCCGCCGATGGCGCGGTGGGCGTCGTCGATGAAGCGGACGACCTCGCTGGCGAGGATGCCGGGGCGTAAGGTTCGGGCGGCGGCGGCCTGGACGTGGAGCGTCATGTCCTTCGCCTGTTGCAGCAGCGCCAGCTCGGCGGGCGATTTGACCATGCGACAGCCGTCGATGGCGGGGGCACCGTCGGTGAGCGTCAGGCCATGGCGTGCGAGCTTCCGGCCCCAGGCGAAGGGAAGCAGCGGGTCGATGGCCAGCGTCGCCCCGGCGGGCAGGGCATCGGCGACCAGTGCGGTCGGGTCCTCGTCCTCCTCCCACAGCAGCAGCTCGGCGGGGATGGTCAGGTCCGCCTCCAGCGTGCCGCGCTCGAACGCCGGGCAGATGATGCGTGGGCTGCCGGTCAGGGGCAGGAGGAGCGCCACCATCCGCTCGCTCGCGCCCCACGGCACGCCGGTGAAATATTGGAGCGAGGCACCGGTATGGACCAGCAGCGCCTGCGCGCCGGCGGCTTCGGTCAGGGCACGGGCGCGTTCGATCCGGGCGCTGCGTTCGGCGGGGGTGATCGCCGGGGCAGGGGTGGCCCAGGGGGTGATCGCCGCCAGCTGTTGCGCCGCGTTCGATCCGCCAATGGTCATGTCCGTCTCCGCCTGAAGCCGCCCGGGCGAATGGGCACGAGGTTGATCGCCGACCCCAGCCTAGCGAGGATCGGCGCGACCGTCAGCCCCGGATGCGGATGATCGATGGCGGGCAAGATCGACCGGGGCAGGTGGCATCGGCCATTGCCAGACGGTGTGCCGCTGACCTAGCGGGGGACGACACCAACGGAGACCGCCCGATGCCGACCGACCGCCGCACGTTGATGACGCAGGGTGCCTTGTTGGGCGCGGGGCTGGCGGTGGGCGGTGTCGCGCCGCTGGCGATGGCGCAGGGGAAGGGGGCGGCGTATCCGAGCAAGCGTCCCGCCCCCGCCGATCGCCGCTTCGTGAGCCAGGCGGTCGAGCAGGAAATCGCGCGGGTCGGGCGGATGATCGCCGATCCCGAACTCGCCTGGCTGTTCGCCAACGCCTATCCCAACACGCTCGACACCACGGTCAGGATGGGNGTCGAGCAGGAAATCGCGCGGGTCGGGCGGATGATCGCCGATCCCGAACTCGCCTGGCTGTTCGCCAACGCCTATCCCAACACGCTCGACACCACGGTCAGGATGGGGACGGTCGGGGGCAAGCCCGACAGCTTCGTCATCACCGGCGACATTCCGTGCCTGTGGCTGCGCGATTCGGCGGCGCAGGTGAAGTCGTACCTGCATCTGGCGAAACAGGACGCGAAGCTGCGCGAGCTGTTCCGCGGCCTGATCGCGCGCCACGCCCGCTCGGTGCTGATCGATCCTGCATCTGGCGAAACAGGACGCGAAGCTGCGCGAGCTGTTCCGCGGCCTGATCGCGCGCCACGCCCGCTCGGTGCTGATCGATCCCTACGCCAACGCCTTCATGGAGGACCCGACCGCGAAGACCAGTCTCGACTGGGCGAAGACGGACGAGACCGGGATGAAGCCCGGCGTCGCCGAGCGGAAGTGGGAGATCGATTCGCTATGCTATTCGATGCGGTTGTCGCACGGCTACTGGACCGCGACGCGCGATGCCGCGCCGTTCGATGCGACCTGGGCAGCGGCGATGCGCGCGATCATCCGCACCTTCCGCGAACAGCAGCGTAAGCAAGGCCCCGGCCCCTACAAGTTCCAGCGCGCCAGCCGCCAGCCGACCGAGACGCTGCTGGCGGGATATGGCGCGCCGACGCGCAAGGTCGGCATGATCCATTCGGGCTTCCGTCCGTCGGACGATGCCTGCCAATATCCGCTGTTCGTGCCGGCCAACCTGTTCGCGGTGACGACATTGCGCGAAATCATGATCCATTCGGGCTTCCGTCCGTCGGACGATGCCTGCCAATATCCGCTGTTCGTGCCGGCCAACCTGTTCGCGGTGACGACATTGCGCGAAATGGCGCAGGTCGCGAACGCCGCGCGCCAGGACACGGCGCTGGCCAATGACGCGACCGCGCTGGCGAACGAGGTCGCCGCCGCCGTGGCGCAGCATGGCACGATGAAGCTCGCCGATGGCAGCGAGGTCTGGGCGTACGAGGTCGACGGCTTTGGCAATGCGATCTTCATGGACGATGCCAACGTGCCCTCGCTCTCCAGCCTCGCCTGGCTCGGCTGCGTGGCCCCCGGCGATGCGCGGTGGCAGCGGACGGCGAGGGCGGCGTGGAGCGAGGCGAACCCGTGGTTCTTCAAGGGGAAGGCGGGCGAGGGCATCGGCGGCCCGCACCAGGGGATGGACTATATCTGGCCGATGTCGCTGATCGTGCGCGGCCTCACCGCCACCGACGATGCGACGATCCTAAAGTGCCTCGCGACGCTGAAGCGCACCCATGCCGGCACCGGCTTCATCCACGAGGCGTTCGAGAAGGACGATCCGGCCAGGTTCACCCGCGACTGGTTCGCCTGGGCCAACGGCCTGTTCGGCGAGTTCATCCTCCACCTCGCCGCCACCCGCCCGAAACTCCTCCAAGCACCGCTGGACCGCGTGGCGCTCTGATCGGGCACCCCGGTCAGGGTCGCTGGCCGGGGCCTTGCGCGTTATAGGCTTCGCGAAATTCCTTGGCGAACATGTCCAGAAACGCCTCGTCCGACCCCTGCGCCACGCCGCCGAATTCGCGTTCATAGGCCTGCCACAGCGCGGCGTCGCGCGCGGCGGGCAGGACCCGTTCGAGCACGCCGCCCGCCTTTGCCCGCGCCCGGATCGCGGACGGGGCAAAGCGTTCGAGCGTGGTGCGCAGCGCCCCCTGCATCGCGCGCAGCGTCGCGACCTGATGCGATTGCAGGTCGCGAAACGCATCCTCCACCGCGCGATCCGGGGCCATGAAACCGGGCTGATCGGTGCCCAGCAACATCGCCAGCGCGTCGTCGGGACTGCGGGCGAATTTCAGCGGGTTATGCCCTTCGGGGCTATAGGCGGTGGCCTCCGCGCCCAGTTGCGCCTTGGCCCGTGCGCGCGCCTCCAGCATCACGACCAGCCCCGCGACCAGCCGCCGGAACAGCAGCGCGCCACGTTCCGCCGCATCGGGGGACAGCCGCGCCGGATCGAGGCCGAGCGTGGCGACGAACGCATCGCCGGCGCGTGCGGGCGGCGGGGGCGGCGGGACAACCGCTGGCGGCGGACTCGGAGCGGGCGGCGGGGACAGGCCCAGCGGATCGCGCGGGGCCTCCACCGGCTGGCCGAAGCCGCCGCGCGCCCAATCCACGACATTGCCCTCCGCGATGCGGCCCCACAAATCGTCGGGAGTGGGCGCGGGGGGACGGTCAGGCGCGGCGCTGGACCAGCCGGAGGCGGGATCGGGCGCGGGCATCGCGCTGTCCCAGGTCGATACGACCGGCGCGGCGGGCGTGGCGGGCGCGGCCCAGCCCGATGCGCGATCGGACGGCGGTCCCCAGCCGGTCGCCGGCGCCCGATGCGCTTCGGGACGGGCGAGCGACGGACCGGTCTGCGGCTGCCAGCCGGGACTGCCGCCGCTGCTGCGCCCCGTGGCGGGGAGCGGACCCCAGCCGTCATCGGCCGACGCCGGTGCCGGCGCGGGCGGCGTGGTGTCGTTCCATCCGCTCCAGCCGCCCGCCGCCGCCGGATGGTCGATCCGGGCGAGGATGGTGAAGGGACCGGCGGTGAAGCGGTCGCCGTCGCGGATCACTTGGTCTGGGGCGACCCGCTGGCCGCTATCGGCGACGAAGGTGCCGTTGGTGCTGCGATCGGTCAGGCGATAGTCGCTGCCGTCGAACCGGATGTCGAAGTGGCGCGACGACAGGTGCCGGGTGGGATCGGCCAGCATCCAGTCGCATCCCTCCGCCCGGCCGATCGTCGCGCCGCGACGGTCGATGGCAAGGGGAGCGGCAGTGGCGGGGCCGGCGACGACCGACAGGGTCAGCGTCATTGGCCGCCGTCACCCGCCGCCGGCCCGAGCGCGGCCGGTGATCCGAACGCATCGGCGCCGACGCCATCGGGGTTGATGTCGGTCCGCGCGCCGTTCAGCAACAGCGTGGCCGCACCGTTGATCCGCGTCGTATCGCCGCTGTTGACGACCGCCGTCTGGTTCGCCTGCACCTCGACGGTCGGCGACTGGATGGTGATACGGTCGGGACCGATCGTGATCTGCGAATTCTTCACGCGGATGGTGATCGACGTCTTGGATTCGATCGACAATGCTCCGTCGACCAGCAGCGCGTCGGTGCCGACGACATGCGTCTGCCGTTTCCCCTTCACCTCGGTCGCGCTGTCACGGCCGATGGTGTTGCTGTCGTCGCGGCCGATATGGGTGCTGCGGTCCAGCCCGACGCGGCGGTTCTGGTTATGGCCGACATGGCGCGATTCGTCGAAGCGGACGCGGCTGTTCATGTCGCGTTCGGCGTGGATGAACATTTCCTCCTGTCCGCCCTTGTCCTCGAACCGGATTTCGTTGGAGGTGCGACCCTGTCCGCTGTCGAGCGCCTCGGTTTCGGGATAGTCGCCCGACGCGCCATAGGTCAGCGTCCGCCACACCGCCCGCGTCTTGTTGGCCGGCAGGTCGTAGACCGGCATGTGCGACCGGTTGAACACCCGGCCCATGACGATCGGCCGGTCGGGATCGCCGTCGAGGAAATCGACCAGTACCTCGTGCCCGACGCGCGGCAGGATGACATTGCCCAGGCCCCCGGTCTGCGACACGCGGATCCAGCAGGTCGATCGTTCGCCCGGCGTGTCGGCGCGGTCCCAGGGGAAGCGCACCTTCACCCGGCCATATTCGTCGGTGTAGATCGTCTCCCCGGTCGGCCCGGTGACCATCGCGGTTTCAAGGCCCGATGCGCGGGGGCGCGGCGTCTGCGGCGGCGACTGGAACACGGTGTCGGCCGGCACCGCCTCGAACTTGACGTTGTACGGCCGCTCGTCCTCCTGCTCGCCCGATCGATAGGCTTCGGCGGCGATCGAATGGGTCGCGGCGATCACCATGTACGACCCGTTGAGCCGGCCGGCGGGATGGTCGGCGACGTCCAGCCGCTGCCCGGTGGTGATGCCCGATGCCTGGCTGGTGCCGGTGAAGACGCGGCGGTTCGCGCGCTGTGCGTCCAGCAGCGTCTGGCCACGCTCGCGCCCGACCTGTTCCTGATCGCCGCGTCCGGTCTTCTCGCGGACATGGCGGCCGGGATAGACGAAGATTTCGCGGTCGTCGCGCGGATGGCCGCCCTGTCCGGTCGATTCGCTGGCCAGCGGCTGATCGGGCGATTCGAAGTCGAAATCGCGCACCGTCACCCGCGCCTGTCCGCTGGAGGCGACGCGTTCGACCCAGGTCTGGAGAATGTCGCGCGGCGCGTCGAAGCGGCTCTTGGAATTGGCGGTGAACACCGACATCGCATTGGCGTTGAAGCGCAGTTGCGGCGGATTGCCCGGCTGATGCGATGCCGGTCCCTCGCACAGCACCATCACATGCCGGTCGGCATCGTGACGGAAGAAATAATAGATGCCTTCCTCTTCCATCAACCGTGACACGAAGTCGAAATCGCTCTCGCGATACTGGACGGTATAGCCCCGCGTGATGCGCGGTTTGGCGAGGCGGGTATAGTCGACGTCCTGAATGCCCGCGCCCTCGATCACCGCCTGGATGATCTCGACCGCGGTCCTGTCCTGAAAGATCGCCATCTGGCGGTTCTGCGCCAGATAATAGGTCCAGGGTTCGATCGTCAGTCGATAGTGATGGCCGTCGGGCTTTTCCTCGACATATTCGCCCGCCGTGACCAGCCCGTGGAACCGGCGGAGCAGTTCGCCATCCTCCAGCACCGCGAGGCCGGCGGGCTTGCCGAGATGGGGGTACAGGTCGAGTTCGAGCGGCGAGATGATCGTCGCCTGTACCAGAAAGGGACGGCCGAGCCGTTCCTCGCTCTCGATCCGTTGCAGCACGACCTGTTCGTCGCCCACGTCGATCGACATCTGGGTAAGCCGTTGCCCTGCGTCCGCCACCGGTTACTCCTGTGTGCGACAGCCTGCGATACGCGGCTGAACTACTGCGTTCCTGACCCCGAACCTATCGGCCGGGGAACTGCCGTACAATGGCTTGCCGGATCAAACGGTCGTTTCGGGATTGTGATCCATCGCGAATCGCGGCTAGAATATGGCAACTGGGGCGGGGGCCTGATCGTATCGGAACCGGAAGGGGACGAGACTATGACGCTACGCACCGCACTGCTTTCCATGGCGGGCCTGATCGCAACGCCGGCCATCGCCGGACAGGCGCCGGCCGCCCGGACGCCGACCGTCGAGGGCTATCTCTGCACGTTCGCCGGCAAATGCGACGGCGCCACCGCCGATCGCGTGACCCGCGACGCGCCCGAAACGCGGGGGTTCCGCCTTGCCCGGCCGGGCGAGGGGGCGGATGCCGCGCCCGATACTCCCGCACCGGTCGCGCGGACCCAGCGTCGCACGACCCGCAGCGCGGTTGCCGAACGCACCCCCCGGACCGGTCGCAGCGTCGGGACGCGCGCTTATGCCGCCGCTGCCGCGCCGACCGCCAATCCCGGATCGGCCAGTCCCCAAACGGGGCGCCGCGCCGACCTGATGATCGGGTTCGAACTCAATTCCGACCGGCTGACCCCGGCGGGCGAGGCGTCGGCGCAGGTGTTCGCCCGGTCGCTGCTGATGCCCGAACTGCAGGGCAGCCGCTTTCGGATCGAGGGGCATACCGATGAGCGTGGCGGGCGCGGCATCAACGTGCCGCTGTCGGTGCGCCGGGCGCAGCGTGTCGCCGATTTCCTGATCGCGCGCGGCGTCGATCCGCGCCGGCTGGAAACGCGGGGTTTCGGATCGTCGCAGCCGCTGCCCGGCCGCAGCGTCACCAGCCCCGCGAACCGGCGGGTCGAAGCCGAGCTGATCTCCTGATCGTGCCGGCGGCGGCCGTGACCATGATCGACCGGGAAACCCTGTTGCAGTCGGTGTCGGACGACGCGCCGGCCGGCCCCGACCTGTCCTATGATTCCGCGCGCGAGACGATCGAGCAGGCATTCGCGACGCCGCCCGACGAGGTGGACTGGGACGCGACGATCCGCGCGATCGTCGACCAGATGACGCGGACCCGCGACCTGTGGCTGGCGGTCTATCTGGCGCGGGCCGGCGCGCGCGCCGGTCGGCTGGCGGTGGTCGGCGACGCGCTCGACCTGCTGGCCGGCTATGTCGAGCGCTTCTGGGACAGCGTGCATCCCACCGTCGAGGAATATGGCGTGGAGGGGCGGCGCGGGGCGTGCGAATCGCTGGTGCGGATCGGCGAGTTCCTGGCCCCGCTGCGCCGGGTCCCGCTGATCGACCATCCGCGACTGGGCAGTTTTTCGGGCGGTGATTTCGAACGCTTCGCGACCGAAGGGCCGGCGGCGGACGGCTATGGCCCGTTTCGCGCCGCGCTCGCCGATACGCCGGTCGACCGCATCGTCGGGGAGCGCGAGCAGCTGGCGCAGATCCGTGCCGCGATCCTGCGCACCGACCGCGTGCTGTCCGACCGATCGGAAGCGATCGGGCAGACCGGCACCAATTTTGCCGCGACCTATGACACGATCGATTCGATCGTCGATGCGATGCGCGGTTTCGTCGCGGTCGAGGCGTCAGGCGGCGGTTCGGAGGACGTTACGGCCGATTCGCCGGCGATCGCAACGACATCGCCCGGTTCGCCCCCCGCCCGAATCGCATCGCGCGACGACGTGGCCCGCGCAATCGATGCCATCGTCGACTATTATGCACGGTCCGAACCATCCAGCCCGATTCCGATAGCACTCGTCCGAATCAAGGGGTGGATCACAATGGACTTCGTTTCGATCCTAGATGACATTGCGCCAGGGAGCCGAAACGAGGCTCTGAGCGTATTGCGTTCCAGAAACGAAACGGACGGGGGTCCAGACCTCATGTGATGCCGGTGCGACCACAATGCGCCGGGACGGAGTTCAAAGTCCGGCCGAAACGTCAGAAGGGATGCGGATACATGGCGATCAAGAGCGGGCAGCGTTTCATTCGGGAAAACCGCAAGCCCCGGGTGCATATCGAATATGAAGTGGAGACCTATGGCGCACGCCAGAAGGTCGAACTGCCGTTCGTCATGGGCGTGATGTCCGACCTGTCCGGCAAGAGCCTGAAGGACAAGAAGGCGGCGGAATCGCGCGAATTCGTCGATTTCGACATGGATAATTTCGACCAGCGGATGGAGGCGATCGCCCCGCGCGTCGCCTTCGCCGTCGACAACACGCTGACCGGCGACGGCAAGCTGGCGGTCGACCTGACGCTCAATTCGATGAACGACTTCTCGCCGGGCCAGATCGCCAAGCGGATCGAACCGCTGGCCAAGCTGCTGGAGGCGCGGACCCAGCTCGAGGACCTGCTGTCCTATATGGATGGCAAGCACGGCGCGCAGGATCTGCTCGACAAGGTGTTGAACGACCCGGCGCTGTTGAAGGCGCTGCTCGCCGAACGCGCGGCGGCGCGGACCGAGGCCGACGGCACCTCGCCGGCCCCCCAGGCCTGAACCCCGGTAGCGAACAGGAGCGGATCATGGCCCAGGAAGCCTTCAGCCAGACCAACGACACCGCGCCCGCAACTTCGGAAGAAGTGAGCGATTTCCAGGCGCTGCTGCAAAAGGAATTCAAGCCCGCGACCGAGGAACGCCGGTCGCGCATCGAACAGGCGGTGCAGACGCTGGCCGAGCAGGCGTTGTCGAACGCGCAGATCGTCGGCGGCGACGTGTTCGCGACGGTCGACGCGATGCGCGCGGCGATCGACCGCAAGCTGACCGAACAGATCAACCAGATCATCCATCATCCCGAATTCCAGGCGATGGAATCGGCGTGGCGCGGCCTGAACTATCTGGTCATGAACACCTCGACCGGCAAAGACATGAAAATCCGCGTGATGAACATGTCGAAGGAAGAGGCGCGGCGGATGTTCCGCCAGTATCGCGACGCGGCGTGGGACCAAAGCCCGCTGTTCAAGAAAATCTACGAGAACGAGTTCGGCCAGTTGGGCGGCCAGCCCTATGGCGCGTTCGTCTGCGACTACAGCTTCGACCACAGCGCCCCCGATCTGGAGGTGATGCGCGGGCTGTCGCGGATCGGCGCGGCATCCCATGCACCGTTCATCGCCGCCGCCGCGCCGTCGCTGCTCGGCATGGACAGCTGGACCGAATTGTCGAACCCGCGCGACCTGGGCAAGCTGTTCGACGCGACCGATTATGGCGCATGGCGGTCGTTCCGCGCGTCGGAAGACAGCCGCTATCTGGCGCTGACCCTGCCGCGCTTCCTCGGACGGCCGCTTTATGGCGCCAAGACCGAACCGGTCGAGGAGTTCGATTTCGAGGAGGATGCCGGCGGCGCGCACGACCATCATCTGTGGCTCAACGCCGCCTATGCGATGGGCACGCGCATTACCGAGGCGTTCAACACCTACGGCTGGACTACCCGCATTCGCGGCGTGGAATCGGGCGGCACCGTCGAGGAGCTGCCGACCGCGGCCTTCCCGACCGACGAGGGCGGCATCGATTACAAATGCCCGACCGAGATCGCCATTTCCGACCGGCGCGAGGCGGAGCTGTCCGCCGCCGGGCTGATGGCGCTGGTCCACCGCAAGAATACCGACCAGGCGACGTTCATCGGCGCGCAGACCGTCCACCGGCCCGCCGCCTATGACAAGAAGGAAGCGACCGCCAACGCCAATCTGTCGGCGCGTCTGCCCTATATCTTCGCCAGCTGCCGCTTCGCGCATTATCTGAAATGCATGGTGCGCGACTGGGTCGGCGGATCGCGTGAGGCCGAACAGCTTCAGCGCGATCTGAACAATTGGGTCCTCCAATATGTCGACGGTTCGCCGACGACATCGAACGAGGAAACCAAGGCGCGCCTGCCACTCAAGCAGGCCAAGATCGAGGTGATCCCAGACGAGGAGAACCCGGGGTACTACAAGGGGAAGTTCATGTTCGTGCCGCACTACCAGCTCGAAGGGATGGATGTGGCGCTGAGCATGGTTTCACGCTTGCCAAAGGCCTGACGGGATCGGTTTTCGTCCGGGCTTTCACGATTTGTAACGGGAGTAAGTCAATGGCAGTCGATCTGTTTCTCAAAATTGACGGTGTCAACGGTGAGTCTTCGAAGAAGAACCATCAGGGCGAAATCGATATCATCTCGTTCGATTTCGGCGCCGTGCAGCATGGCTCGTTCCACAGCGGCGGTTCGGGCGGCGGTTCCGGCAAGGCCGAAATCTCCGACATCCGCATCCAGAAGGAAGTCGACAAGTCGTCGCCCTTGCTCTTCAAGCATTGCGCGTCGGGCAAGCACATCAAGGAAGCCGTCATCTATTCGCAGAAGGCGGGTGACGGCAACAATCCGCTGACCTATTACAAGATCAAGCTGGAAGACATCATCGTCTCTGACATCCATAACAATGGTGCGTCGGGCGGCGATGCGATCATGGAATCGGTCACGTTCAACTGTGCGAAGGTGACCTTCGACTATCAGGCGCAGAATGCGCAGGGCGGCAAGGACGGCGGCGTCGTCACCGCTTACTACGACATCCGCCAGAACGAAGCGGGCTGACGCGATGGCAGCGGTCGTCAGCGCCGGTTCGCAGGCCGACGACCTGCTGCGGGCGGGCGACTTCGACGGGGCACGCCGTGCCCTGGTCGAAGTCGTCAGGTCCGACCCCGGTCATGTCCCTACCCGGCTGTTCCTGTTTCAGTTAATGGCGGTGCAGGGCGACTGGGCCAAGGCGAAGACGCATCTGGCCGCGCTGGCGCACTTGTCGCCCGAGGCGCAGATGCTGTCGGTCGTCTATGGACAGGCGATCGATGCGGAAGCGACGCGCGGGGCGGTGATGGCCGGACGCGAGCGCGCGACCATCCACGGCGGATCGGACTGGGCCGACGGCGTTGCCGAGGCGCTGCAACTGGCCGCAACCGGTGCGACGGCGCAGGCCGAAGAGATTCGCGCGGCGGCGTTCGATGCCGCGCCCGATACCCCCGGCACGATCGATGGCGTGGGCGTAGACTGGATCGCCGATGCCGATCCGCGCTTCGGCCCGGTGATCGAGGCGATCATCGGCGGGCGCTATGGATTGCTGCCGTTCGATGCCGTGGCGAAGATCACGTCCGAAGGGCCGAAGGATTTGCGCGATATTGTCTGGTATCCGGTCGAACTGACGCTGAAGGCCGGACCGCGCATCGCGGCGCTGCTGCCGGCGCGCTACCCCGATCTGTCCGACGACCCGGCGGAGCTTGCCGCGCGGGCGACCGGGTGGCGCGAAGACGGACATGGCACGGGCCAGCGCCTGTGGATGACGTCCGATGGCGAGGATCGCGGGCTGTTGTCGATCCGCTCGGTCGAGCTGGGCTGAGCCTGTGACGGTGCAGCAACGGCTGACGCCGACGCTCTACGACAAGCTGGTCGCCGATCTCGACATTTCGGGAATGCGCGACGATGCGGACACCGCGCCTGCGGTCGCGCGGGAGAAATTCCGTTATTATTCGGTGCCGAAGCTGGAGCGGTTCAACGAAACCGCGCTGCGCGCCACGATCCGCCGCGATCTGGCGTGGCTGTTCAACACCACCAACCTCGAATCGCTGGTCGATCTCGAAGCCTATCCGCATGTGAAGGAATCGGTGCTGAACTACGGCCTGAGCGATCTTGCCGGCCGGACGCTCGATCGTCGCGCCGTGCTGGCGCGGGCGCGGGAGATACGGCGGGCGATCCGGCTGTTCGAACCGCGCCTGTCGCGCGATGGGCTGACGGTCGATCCGGTCGAGGACCCCAGCGACCCGCACGCGCTGACCTATCTGATCCAGGGGGACATCACGGCGGCGGCGCAGACGATGCCGGTCAAGTTCCGCACCGAAGTGGAAGCGGAAACCGCGTCGGTCAATGTGCGCGAATGACGACCGGCATCGATCCGCGCCTGCTGCGCTATTACAACGACGAACTCGCCTATCTGCGCGAAGAGGCACGGGCGTTCGGGATCGAGCATGAGGCGGTGGCCGGCCGGCTGGGGCTGAAGACCCCGACCGACCCGGACCCCTATGTCGAACGGCTGCTGGAGGGGGTCGCCTATCTCGGCGCGCGGGTGCAGCTGAAGATCGCGGACCAGTATCCCGAATTCACCCATCACCTGCTGCACGCGGTCCAGCCGCATTACCTCGCGCCGACACCGTCGATGTGCATCGCGGGCTTCGCGCCCAAGGACGGCGACCCGATCCTGACGAAGGGCTATGTCGTGCCGCGCGGCACGCCGCTGATGGCGACCGCGACCGAACAGAACGGCGTGCCGGTCGAGTTCCGCACGGGCCACGACGTGACGCTGTGGCCGCTGAAGATCACCCAGGCCGAATATCTGCCCAGCCGCGCGGCGGTCGCCCCCTTCGCCACCGCCGCCGATGTGCGCGCCGAGGCTGGGTTGCGGCTGCGGTTCGAGACGACCGGCGGCGCCGCGCTGCCGCAGGTGCTGCCCGATGCGCTGCCGATCTATCTGGCGGGGTCGGAGGCGGTGCCGGCCGAACTCTATCGCCAGATCGTGGGCGAGACGGTGGCGACCATCGCGCGGTCGGCCGATGCGGCGGCGGTGCCGGACGGGTGGATGCGCCTGCCTGGCCCCGGACAGGTCGGGTTCGACGACGATCAGGCGCTGTTGCCGCCCGAGCTGCGGTCGTTCCGGGGCTATCGCCTGCTGACCGAATATTTCGCCTGTCCCGAACGATTCCTGTTCGTCGACCTGAAGGGGGTGGGTCGCGCCTTCCGCGTCAGCCCGACCGCGTGCGACGTGGTGTTGCTGTTCTCGCGATCGGCGCAGATCCTGCACAATGCGATCGACCCGTCGAACTTCCGCCTGTTCGCGACGCCGGCGATCAACCTGTTCGAAAAGCAGTTGGGGCGGGTGCGCGTGTCGCGGTTCGAGCATGAGCATCACGTCGTGCCCGATCGCGCCCGGCCGCTGGATTACGAGGTGTTCCGCATCCTCGACGTGCAGGCCTATGCCGCGAACAATGTCGATGCGCGCACCGTCGCCCCGCTCTATGCGCCCGGCGCGCTGCTGTACGACTGGAACGAGGCGCTGTTCTACACCACGCAGCTGCGCCCGCGCCGGCTGTCGACCCGCGAACGGCGGCTGCGGCGGCGTGGCGAATATACCGGGACGGAGACATGGATCGCGCTGACCTCGCCGGGCGATGCGGCGCGGCTGGACGGGGTGGACGAGCTGGCGGTGCGGGCGCTGGTCACCAATCGCGAGCTGCCCGAGCTGCTGACCTTCCGCGGTGACCACCACTTCACCGTGTCGGGCGTGCCGGCGCGGACGGTCGGCGTGCTGCGCGCACCGACCAGGCCGCAGGCGCCGATGGGGCTGGGCGATGCGGCGTGGCGGCTGATCGGCCATCTGACGCCCAACTACACGACGCTGGCCCCGCAGGAGGGCAGCGACCCGGGCGTGCTGCGCGATCATCTGGCGCTCTATGGGCGGCAGGATGACGCGGCGTCGCGGCGGCAGGTCGACGGGGTCACCGCGATCCGCTCCGAACGGGTCGCGCGACGGGTGCCGGGCATGGACCGCATGTCGATCGCGCGCGGCCACCGCATCCATGTGACGCTGGACGATGCCGCGTTCGACAAGGGGCGAATGTTCCTGTTCTCCGCGGTGCTCGAACGGTTTCTGGCGGAGTTCAGCAGCATCAACAGTTTCACCGAAACATGGGTCTCCAGCACCAACGAAGGGGAATTCCAGCAATGGCCGCTGAGGATCGGTCGGCGTCCGACCATCTGACCTTCCTGGCGGAGGCTGCGGCCGATACCAAGCGGTTCGGACTGTTCGCGATCATCCGGGGGGCGGAGGCACGGGCGCGCCACCTGCCCCGCGTCGGGCGGGCGCGGCGTCCGGCGCAGAGCGTCGCCGATCTGGCGCAGGTGCCCTCGCTCGCCTTTCCCGATTCCACGCTGGCCGAGGTCGAGGTGCACGGTGGGCGGGCGCGGGTCGGCGGGTACTGGCTGGGTCTGACCGGGCCGATGGGGCCGTTGCCGCAGCATATGACCGAATTCGCGACGTTCGAGCGGCGCTATGCCCGGTCGCGGCCGTTCGGGCGGTGGCTCGACCTGCTGGCCGGGCGGATGCTCCAGTTCTTCTTTCGCGCGTGGAGCGATTCGCAGCCAGCGGCGCAGGCCGACCGGCCGGCGGACGACCGCTTCGCGATCGGGTTGGCGCGGCTGACCGGCGCCGGGGACGGGGTTTCGCCGAATGCGGCATTCCCGGCGGCGGGGCGGGTACATTATGCCGCGCTGTTCGCCGGGCGGCGCAGTGCGGGGGCGATCGAGGACGCCTTGACGCATCTGCTGGGGCAGACGGTGCAGGTCGAGGAATATCAACCGCGCTGGCGCGATGTCGACGATGACGATCGCACCCGGCTGGGGCGGCAGTTCGCGCGGCTGGGCGATGAGGTGATGCTGGGCGGTTGGGTGAAGGTCGTCAACGATGCCTTCCGCGTGGTGATCCGCGCCAGGTCCGCTGCGGATTATGCCGCGTTGCTGCCGGCCGGCGGGCGGTTTCGGGTGCTGTCGGAAGCGTTGGACGCCTTCTCGCCCAGCCACCTCGAATGGGACATCGCGCTGGAGATCGACGGATCGGCGGCAACGCCGGCGCGGCTCGACGGGGCGACGCGGCTGGGATGGAGCGGATGGCTCGGTGGTGGCGGCGCGGGAGTACGCCGCGACGCGCATCTGCGCCGGGGTGGCGGCGTCACGACCGATGCGCAGCGGAAGGAAGCGGATCGATGACGCGCACAACGCTGCAGCGGTCCGAGCTACCGGACCGCCAGGCATCGCGGGGAGACGCCCAATCCCATTCGCCGAATGCGCAGGTGTTCGAGCCAGTTGCGCTGCGGTGGGTTCGGTCGACCAATGCCCTGTCGATCGACCCGGTACGCTCGCGCCGGGCATCCCTCGCTGGGGCGCAGTCGATCGCGGCCATGCGCCGCGCCTTGCAATAACGCTTTCCAATGCCTTCCCTGCCTTTCGAACGACAGGAACGACCATGACCGACATCAGCCGTACCGCCCTGTTCGGCCGCCTCGATGCCAGCGCGTTGCAGGCGATCGAGTCCGCCACCGGCTTTGCCCGGATGCGCGGCAATCCTTATGTCGAGCTGGTCCACTGGCTGCATCTGCTGGTGCAGGATTCGACGGGCGACATCGCCGCGATCCGGGCGGCGTTCGGGATCGACGATGCGGCGCTGGCGCGCGACATCGTCGGCGCGCTCGACATATTGCCGCGCGGTGCCTCGGCCATTTCGGACTTCGCGCCGCAAGTGGAGGAGGCGATCGAGAAGGGCTGGCTTTACGCCTCGCTGCAGTTCGGCGCGAGCAAGGTGCGGACCGGGCATCTGTTGTACGGAATGCTGCGGACCCCGACGCTGCGCAACGCGCTGTTCGCGACTAGCGGCGAGTGGCGCAAGATCGCGGTCGATCGGTTGGCGGGCGAGTTCGACGCGATCGTGAAGCCTTCGGTCGAGGCGACGTCGATCGATATGCCACCCTCCGGCGCTCCGGCGGCGAGCGGCCCGGCCCCTGCGGGTGAGGCGCTGGCGCGCTATTCGACCGACCTGACGGCAAAGGCCCGCGCCGGGGAGATCGACGCGGTGGTTGGCCGCGATGCCGAAATCCGCCAGCTGGTCGATGTGCTGCTGCGGCGGCGCCAGAACAACCCGATCCTGATCGGTGAAGCGGGTGTCGGCAAGACGGCGGTGGTCGAGGGATTCGCCCGCCGCATCGCCGACGGCGACGTACCACCCGCACTGAAAGGCGTGACGCTGCGCGCGCTCGACGTGACGCTGATGCAGGCGGGCGCGGGGGTGAAGGGCGAGTTCGAAAAACGGCTGCGGCAGGTGATCGACGAGGTCGAGGGCGCGGCCAGCCCGGTGATCCTGTTCATCGACGAGGCGCATACGCTGGTCGGCGCGGGCGGACAGGCGGGGACCGGCGATGCCGCCAACCTGCTGAAACCCGCGCTGGCGCGGGGGCGGCTGCGCACCATCGCCGCCACGACCTATGCCGAATATCGCCAATATTTCGAAAAGGACCCGGCGCTGACCCGCCGGTTCCAGCCGGTCGACGTGGCCGAGCCGGAAACCGGGGTCGCGATCGACATGCTGCGGTCGGTGGTCGGGGCGATGGAGACCCATCACGGTGTCGTCGTGCTGGACGAGGCTGTGACGGCGGCGGTCACGCTGTCGCAGCGTTACGTGCCCGCGCGGCAACTGCCCGACAAGGCGGTCAGCCTGCTCGACACCGCCGCCGCGCGCGTCGCGGTATCGCAGCACGCGACCCCGGCGGCGGTCGAGGACCGGCGGCGGCGGCTGGAACTGCTGGAGGCGGAGCGCGGCGTGGTCGAGCGCGAGACGCAGCAACGCTATCGCCGCGACGACCGGCTGGCCGAACTGGACGCGGCGATCGATGAGGTGCGGGCGGCGGTCGAGACGGTCGAGGCGAAATGGACCGCCGAACGCAAGGCTCTGGAGGCGGTGCGCGCGGCGCGCGACGGGGAGGATATGACCGCGCTCGATACCACGCTGGCGGCGGCGCGCGATGCGGCGGGTGACGACCCGATGGTGTTCGGCGTGGTCGACGGGGATGCGATCGCGGCGGTGGTCGGCGACTGGACCGGCATTCCGGTCGGGCGGATGGTCAAGGACGAGATCGAGAGCGTGCTGACGATCGGCACCGCGCTGAAGGCGCGGGTGATCGGACAGGACCACGCGATGGACGCCATCGCCAAGCGCATCCAGACCAGCCGCGCCAAGCTGGACAATCCGGCCAAGCCGGTCGGCGTGTTCATGCTGTGCGGTCCGTCGGGCGTCGGCAAGACCGAGACGGCGCACGCCCTGTCCGAACTGCTGTTCTCCGGCGACGATTCGATGATCGTCATCAACATGAGCGAGTTTCAGGAGGCGCATACCGTATCGACGCTGAAAGGCGCACCCGCCGGCTATGTCGGCTATGGCCAAGGCGGCGTGCTGACCGAGGCGGTGCGGCGGCGGCCGTACAGCGTCGTGCTGCTTGATGAGGTCGAGAAGGCTCATCCGGACGTCCACGAGATGTTCTTCCAGGTGTTCGACAAGGGGTTCATGAACGATGCCGAGGGGCGGCACATCGATTTCCGCAACACGGTGATCCTGCTGACTTCGAACGTCGGGACCGACCTGATCGCGACGCTGACCGAAGATGAGGAGACAGCGCCCGCCCCCGATGCGCTGGCGACGGCGTTGCGGCCGGAGCTGCTGAAGGTGTTTCCGCCCGCGCTGCTCGGGCGGCTGTCGGTGCTGCCCTATTATCCGCTCACCCGCGACATGCTGGCCGGGATCGTCCGCCTGCATCTGGGGCGGATCGAACGGCGCATCCGCGACAACCACGGCATTGCCCTGACCATCGATCCGGCGGTGGTCGACCATATCGTCGACCGCTGCACCGAAGCGGCGTCGGGCGGGCGGATGATCGATGCGATCCTGACCAATTCGATGCTGCCGGACATGTCGGTCGCGCTGCTGGAACGACGGATGCGCAGTGATGAGGTGCGCTCGATCGCAGTTGCGGTGGACGGCGATGCGCTGTCCTATCGGTTCGACGGTGCTGTCGACGCGGTGGATGGGGTGGGCACATGATTGCCGAAGAACGGAGTCGCGCCGTACCCTGAGACCGATCGAGAGGAGCGTATATGCCTCAAGAGCGAATCCGGCGAGAACGTGGCGATGGTGGTCGCTGTCCGGTGCTGACCCTGCCGAACGGATGCTTACCGGCGATGCGCGGCACGGTCGATCTGTGGCCCCATTCCGTCGTGTCGGCGGGGGTACGCGGATGATGCGCACGCTACGCTGGATCGCGACCGGAATCATGGCGGCGGGGGCGGCGTGGATCGCCGTCGATATGCTGCAAGAGGCGTATGGCGCCAGGCCGCCCTATCACGGGCAGGTAGCGAACATGGACAAATGGACCAGCCCATGGCCGACGCTGATCGCCATCGAATGGCTGGCGCTGCTGGTCGCCCTGACGCTGCTGCGGGGGCGGACCGACAAAAGACGGTAAACGATGCATCTATTGCGAAGGCGGAACGTTCAACGTTCCGCCGATTTAAAGGCGGAGACGGAATCGTGCGATTTGGAGAGATCGATCGAGGCGCCCGGGGCCAGCAGGTCCAGATGTTGCAGCATCTGTTGAACACGACGGCGCGTCCCCGCCCCCCACTGGAACTGGACGGTGTATTCGGCCAGGCGACCGAACGCGCCGTGCGCAGCTATCAGCAGGGCCATGGGCTGGAGGTCGACGGCGTGGTTGGTGCGAAGACGTGGTCCAGCCTGGGCATCAACGGATCGGCACTGCCGCGAACCCCGTCGCCTGCGCGATCGTCGAACGGCACGCCGACCCGCGCGGTGACGGCACCCTCCATCCGTAACCTGCCGATCGGCGATGCGCCGCTGGGCCGAGGCATGGGCGGTACCGCGACGGCGACCCGGCCCGCCCCTGCGCGTCCGGCCCCCGCTGCACGACCGACACCGCATCGCAGCGCGCAACTGGAGCCGCCCGGCTCGACCATCGGCGCACCGTGGATGCGGGTGGCGTTGGCCGAAAAGGGGGTGTCGGAAGTGGCTGGGCGGTCGCACAACCCGCGTATCGTTGAATATCATGCCACCACCACGCTGGCGGCGAAGACCGACGAGGTCGCATGGTGCGCGTCGTTCGTGAACTGGTGCCTCGAACAGGCCGGTATCCGTGGCATCCGTAGCGCCCGCGCCGCCGACTGGGGCCGGTTCGGCGTGGCGCTGAGCGAACCGCGCTATGGCTGCATCGTCCATATCTATCGCACGCCGCGCGGCGTCGATGGCGCGACCGGATCGTCGTCGGGAAACCATGTGGCGTTCTTCGTGGGGCAGACCGCGACGCATATCCAGCTGCTGGGCGGCAATCAGGGGAACCAGGTAAAGGTCTCCAACTACCCGCTCAAGCAATACACAGTGAAGGCCATGCGCTGGCCGGAGGGACGATGAGGGGACCGGCGAAGATGACGATCGGGCTGGGTGCGCTGCTGCTGGTGTCGGCCTGTGGCGGTAACGAAACGGCGGTCGAGACGAATGTGACGGAGGCTGCCGCGCCGGTGGAGACACCGGTCGCGGCGGCTACACCGATGGCGGCGGCGACCGTGACGCCGGCGGCACCGGCGGAGAAGCAGTCGCTCGACGCATTCTGGACGAAGTTCCGCGCGGCGGCGCTGGCGAAGGATGCCGCCGGGATCGCCGCGCTTAGTGCGCCGGTGGTGGTGCAGCGCGGTGATCTGGACGACGCGCCCGAGAAGCGGCTGTCGCCAGCGCAAGTCCCGGCGGTGTTGGCCGCGCTGCTTGAGCAGACCGATGGCGTCGATGCGGCAAATCGCACCCAGCGACAGATGTTGCAGGCGATGCCCGTGCCGAAGCGCGACGGCGCCTTTCCGGAAGACCAGTTCCGCTTTGGCAACATGGAATTCGAACGCGGGGCGCAGGGCTGGCGGCTGGTACGGCTGTATTACGAAGCTGCCGAATAAGCAGGTCGACTGATGTCCGGCGACACGGGATCAACCGGCGTCGGCGACAAGGGGGAGTATCGGTTTGCGGAAGCTGGGTTCGGGACGTTGGAAGCTGCTGATGGGGGCGGTCGCGTTGAGCGTTCCCGCAACGGCATGGGCGCAGGTGGCGCCGCTGCCCAGCCGGCAGGAGGTGACCCCGCCCGCACCCGATCCCGGTCGGACGCCGCGGGCAGAGGTGGACGCACGCGGCGCGTTCGCCATCGGCAACTGCCCGTTCGCGGAGTCGCCGCTGCGTGTCTCGCTGAACCGCGTCGCCTTCAGCCGCGCCGACGGCGCACCGTTGCAGCCGCAGATCGCCGAGGCGCTGGCGAAGGTGCAGCCGACTACCGGCGACCAGTCTATCGCGACGGTGTGTGAAATCCGCGACCGTGCCAATGCCGCGCTGCGGTCCGAAGGGTGGATCGCGTCGGTGCAGATCCCGGCGCAGGAGATTGCCGACGGCGTCCTGAGGTTGGAGGTGGTGACCGCGCGGATCGTCGAACTGCGCGTACGCGGCGATGCCGGCCGCTACGAACCCCTGCTGCGCCAGCGCCTCGCGCGAATTCAGGCGATGGACCCGCTGAACGAGCGGGAGGCCGAACGGCTGCTGCTGCTGGCGGGCGACGTGCCGGGGCTGGACGTCGCGCTGTCGCTGCGCGCTTCGGGCGGCAAGCAGGGCGACGTGATCGGCGACCTGACGGTCAGTTCGCGCCGGTTTGCGCTGTTCGCCAATGTGCAGAATTATAATTCTGCGTTGCTCGGTCGGGAAACCGTCTATGCGCGTGGCGAATTGTACGGGCTGACCGGGCTGGGCGACATCACCTATCTGGGCGCGTCGGCGGCGGTCGATTTCCCCGAACAGTTCATCGTGCAGGGCGGGCATATCTTCGAGGTCGACAGTGCCGGCACCAGTTTCGGTGCGCGCGCGACCTATGCCTGGTCGCGGCCCGATCTGGGCGCGCTCGACCTGCGCACCAACACGCTGATCGCGGGGTTCGACGTGGCGCGGCCGCTGGCGCGATCGATCCGGTCGAACGCGCGGGTGCGCGGGGGGCTGGACTATATCGATCAGGTGTCGCGCGTCGGTGGCGGTCGCGATGCGGTGACGCTGACCCGCGACAAGCTGCGCGTGGTGTTCGTCGGGTTGGACGGCGACCGGCAGTTCGTCGACGCGAACGGCAATGTCTGGCTATCAATCGCGGCCAGTGGCGAACTGCGCAAGGGGTTGGGCGTCCTCGACGCCAGCGCGCGCGGGTTCGGCAGCGGCACCCTGACGTCGCGGCTCGACGGCAATCCCCAGGCGCTGGTGTTCCGCAGCGCCCTCGACGCGACGGTGCGGATGGGGCCGGTATTCAGCGTGGCGGCGCAGGGGCAGTTCCAATGGTCGAACGACCCGCTGCTCAATTACGAGGAGTTCGCGCTGGGCAGCCTGACGATCGGGCGGGGCTACGACCCCGGTTCGAACAGCGGCGATCACGCGGTCGGCGGCCGGTTCGAGGCGCGGGCGGACGTTCCGTTGTGGTCGCCGGTGCAGGCGCAGTTCTTCGGTTTCTACGACCATCTGTACCTGCGCAATCTCGACCGCACCGCGATCGAGGGGCCGCGTAATTTCAAGAGTGCGGGGGGGGGCGTCCGGCTGTCGCTGCCCGGCAGCGTCGTGCTCGACGTCGCCTATGCCAAGCCGCTCGACAAGGCGCTGTTGCTCGACGAACGTCGTCCACCGGCACGTGTGCTCGTTTCGTTGACCGCGCAGTTGCGCGATCGCGCCCGATAGGAAATCCCGATGCCCGTCGTCGCCACCGCTCGCCGCCTTCGTGCCGTCCTCGCGCTCACCACCGCCTGCGGTGCGCTGTATCCGGCGCTCGCCATGGGGCAGAGCGGGCAGGTACGCCTGCCGACCGAAAGCGACGTGCGCGACGTGCGGACCGACGGGTTGCGCCCCGACTTTCGCGATAGCAGCGACAAGTTGCGGGTCGACCTGCGCGGGCGGAACACCGTCATCGACTGGAACGGGTTCAACATCCCGGAGGGCAAGGAGGTCGATTTTACCGACGGGCGCCTGCTGGGCAGTCTGCGCGGCGACATCGCGGTGCTGAACCGCGACGTATCGAGCAAGCCGTCCCAATTGCTGGGCAAGCTCAGCAGCGATCCCAACGTCGCGGTATGGGTGCATAACGCGAACGGCATTCTGGTCGGATCGAAGGCGGCGTTCAACACCGGGTCGCTGGTGCTGACCACGCTCGACATCGCGCCGGAAGATTTCGTCCGGGCGGGCGACAGCTACCGGTTGCAGGCGAACGCCGGCAGCCAGGCGGCGATCATCGTCGAACAGGGCGCGAAGCTGCGCGTCGATGGCAGCACCCGTGGCCTCGTGATGCTGGCCCCGAAAATCGACGCCCATGGCGAATTCGTGGCGGAGGGGCAGGACGTCGCGTTCGTGACGGCCAGCGACGTGACGCTCGACTATCGTTCCGGCAGCCCGTTGTCGGTGACGCTGAACCGGGGCAGCGCGGTCGCCGGGACCAGCCAATATGTTCGCGGCACGGTGGCGGGCAACAACGCGATCTTCGCGCTGGCGTCGCAGAATACGCTGACGGATTCGCTGTTGCAGGTGTCGGCGGCGGTGACCACTGCCAGTACCGGATCGCGCGGGATCGTCCTGTCGGCGGGCGTGCCGACGACGGCGGTCGGCGGCATCACCGTCGCGGGCGATGCGGCGGCGACCGGCGGGGTCGCGCGGCTGCTGGTCGACGGGGCGCTCCGCACCGATAATCGTGACGCCGACATCGTTGCCGGGGCCAGCGGCGCGGTGACGCTTGGCGGGGCCGTGCAGACCCGCGACCGGCTGAGCGTAACCTCGGGCGCGGCACTGCGCGTTGCCGGCAACGTCACGGCCGGCGGCGATATAGTATTGTCCGGGCGTGGCGTGACGCTGGGTGCGACCGATCCGGTGACGCAGCGCGCGGGCGGGCAGTTCCAGGTGCGTTCGACCGATGGCGATATCGTCGGGATCGGTGCCGTGACATTGCGGTCGGGCGATACCGGTGATGCGGGCCTGTCGTTCGAAACGCTGGGCAGCAGCGCGGGCAATATCGTACTCGGCAGTCGCAGCCGGTTGATCGCCGGCGACGACCGGCGCGGCGGCCTGACGCTCACGCGGCGCGACAGTGCGAACACGATCGACATCGGGACGGTCGAGGCGCGGACGCTGCGTGGCGCGGTCGGCAGCGGCGTGATCGGCACCGGCGACGTGAACGTGCGCGAGGCATTGTCGATCGGCGGCACGAACGTGGTGACCGGTGCGCTATCGTCCGATCGCGCGATCGACGTGCGCGGGAGCGGCACGGTGACGACCGGTGCCATCGCCGGCGGTGCGGGCGTCAGCGTCGTCGCGGGCGGAGCGCTGACCATCGGTGGCGATGTCACGGCGGCCGACGATGTGGTCCTGCGGGGTGCATCGGTGACGCTGGGCGGCTCGGCGCTGCGCAGTGGCGGCGCGATCGACGTAACGGCGCTGAACGGCGGGATCGCGGGATCGCGTGCGCTGACGATCGCATCGACCAGCGGCCAGCGCAGCGACGTCATCAAGCTGCAGGCGGCGGGTGCGCAGGGTATCGTGCTGGCCGATGGTAGCACGATCACCGGCGGCAGCAACCGCGCGCTCGACGTGCGGGTGTTCGCGGCCAGCGAGGCACCGGTCAAGCTGGGCGACGTGACGGCGCGGTCGCTGGGGAGCATCGCCGCGTTGGACGGCGATACCGCAGCGGGCGGTGCGTTTCGGTCGGCGGGATCGCTGACGTTCGGGCGGCTCGACCTGACGAACGGCTTCGCGGCCGAAAGCACCGGCGGCAACCTGACGGTCGGGCGGATTTCGATCGCGGGCGCATTGCAGGGGATCGATCTGCGCGCGGCCGGCACGCTGTCGGTGCAGAACGATATCAGCACCAGCGGCGCGGTGACCCTGGCGAGCGGCACGGGATTGACGCTGGGCGCGATCGAGAGTCGCGACCGTGCGGTGACGCTGACCAGCGGCGGGACATTGCGGGCCGATCGGCTGACGGGCGCGACCGGCGTTATGGCCAGCGGAAGCGCCGTGACGCTGGGCGAGGTGCGCGGTGGCAGCGGCGCGGTGTCGCTGACCGCAGGTTCGGGCGACCTGTCGCTCGCCAGTGCCACCGGGCGCAGTGTCGCGCTGAACGCCGGTGGCGGGATCGGCGTTGCGGGTTCGCTGACCAGCGATGCGGGCGCGGTCGATGTCGGTGCCGCCCGCGCGATCGCGGTCGCGGGTGCGGTCCGCACCATGGGCGGCAATGTCCGTATCGCCTCGACGGGTGGCGCGGTGGCGGTGACGGGCGGGCTGACGTCAGACGGCGCGGCGACGCTGTCGGGATCGGCGATCACGCTGGGCGGTACGCAGGCCGCGCGCGGCGCCTATCGCGCCACGGCGTCGGCAGGCGGCATTACGCGCGGCGGCACCGGCCTGTCGATCCGGGCCGACAGCGATTCCAGCGGCGGCGAAGAGGTGACGCTGAGCGCGGCGGGCGGGGCGATTGATCTGGTTGACACGCGGATCGGCGCGGGCGGCACGGTGCGGCTGACCACCGATGGCGGGGGGATCGACGTCGGCGCCGTCGAGGCGGCCGGGCTGGTGGCCACCGGGGCAACGGCCACCGGTTCGGTGATCCGGACCGGCGACCTGACGGTCGGCGGGCCGGTCACGCTCCGCGCGGCGGGAGATGTAACGACGGGATCGATCGCGACCGATGGCGCGGTGACGTTGGCAGGTAACGCGGTGCGCTTCGGCAATATGCGTGGCGCCAGCCTGTCGGCGATCGCCACCGGTGGCCCGGTAAACGGGGGCGCGATCGATACGAGCGGCGGCGTACAGGTGCAGGCGGCGAACGGCGCACTCACGCTGGGGCGCGTCGCGACGACGCAGGGGGACGTGGCGTTGAGTGCGCTGGGCCCGGTCTTCGTACAGGGCGTGGCGTCGGGCGGTACGGCATCGGTCGTCGGTACGGGGGCGGGCAACGATGTCTCGATCGCCGATGGCGTCGGCGCCAATGGTGCGGTGACGGTGCGGTCGGGACGCGACATCCGTACGCCGTTCGTCCGCAGCGCGACCGGTGCGCTGACGGTGGCTGCGCCCAATGGCCGGCTGGCGGGCTTCGTCGCCGGGACCGGCACCAGCCTGTCGGCCGGGGCGGGGCAGCCCTTTTCGCTGACGGTCGGCACCGATGCGGTGCTGGGCGACGTGGTGGGCGGCAATATCGCGATCACCGCGACGGCGATCACCGCCAACCGGATCGATGGCGGCGCGCTGCCCGTCGCGCTGAACGCGACGGTCGGCGACCTGACCGTGACCGGACCGGTGACCGGCAGCACCGTGTCGCTGACGGCGGCGGGACGGGCGCTGCTCGGATCGGTTGATGCGTCAGGCGCGGTGACGCTGGGCGGGGCGCAGGGATTGTCGTTCGGCCGGGTATCGGGCGCGTCGATCAGCGCGACCGGCGGCGCGATCCGCGGAACCGCGTTGGCATCGAGCGGAACGGTCGCGTTGCGCGGTGGCGATGTCGCGCTCGACCGGGTCGACGCGGGCGCCTTGACGGCCGATGCGACCGGCACGCTGGCGATCGGCACGGTACAGGCGACCGGCGATGCGACGCTGAGCGGCGCGGCGGCCAATTTCGGCGACGTCACTGCCGGCGGCGCACTGGGTATCGCCACGACCGGCGCGCTGCGCTTCGGCCGATTGACCGGTCAGGCCGTCGCGGCGACCGCACAGGGCGGGGCGCTGGAGGGAACGGCGGTGGTCGCGCGCGGCGATGCGACCGTGGCCGGACAGTCGGTCGACGTCGGTTCGATCGACAGCGGCGGGGCGCTGTCGGCGAGGAGCGCCGCCGCATTGGCGATCGGCACGGTCAGGACGACGGGCGATGCGGTGCTCGCTGCGGGCACGACCGGCAGTTTCGGCACGGTGACCGCCGGCGGTGCGCTGCGCGCGACCTCGGCCGGGGCGCTGCGGTTCGATCGGTTCGCGGGGCGGAGTGTCACCGCCACGTCGCAGGGCGGGGCGCTGACCGGCGGAACGGTCAACGCGACCGGCGATGTCGCGTTGGGCGGCCAGTCGGTCGAGATCGGACCGGTCGAGGGTGGCGGATCGCTGATCGCCGATGCGACGGGCGGCGGGCTGCGGCTCGGGACGATCGCGATGGGTGGCAATGTCACGGCCCGCGCCACGGGTGCGGCGACGTTGGCGAATGCGGTGACGGCCGGTGGCGCATACCGGGTGACAGCCGGTTCGATTGCGCTGGATGGCAGCCAGCGGGCGGGCGGCGAGGTCCGGCTGATCGCGACCGGCGGCACGATCGGCGGCGGATCGGGGCTGACGCTCGCCAGCGGAACCGCTGCCGGTACCGCCGCAGGCGCGGCACCGGTCGTGCTCGACGCGAGCGCGGGCATCGACCTGTCGGGCGCGACGCTGCGGGTCGGTGCGGGATCGGCGCTGGCGGTGCGGGCCGGGCGGGGGCAGGCGATCCGCCTGGGATCGGTCGAGGCCGGATCGCTGGGCGGGTTCGACGGCAGCGCGCCGGTCGACCGGCTGACGCACGATGCGAGCGTGACGACCGGCGACCTGAAGGTCGGACGGGTGGCGATGACGCTGACCGGCGGCGACCTGACCACCGGGCGGGTCACGGCGACGGGGGCGGTATCGCTGATCGCGACCAACGGGTCGGTCCGGGGCGGCGACCTGAGCGCCGGTATGCTGGAGGCGCGGGCGGGGTCGACGCTGGCGCTGGGCACGGCGACGGTCGGCGGGACCGCCACGCTGGAGGCCGGCACGATCGACCTGCGGTCGCTGACCGCGCAGGCGCTGACGATCAGGACCGCCGGAACCCTGGGAGATACGGGGGGTGGCGCGACGGCGCTGCGCACGACCGGCGGCGACCTGACGGTGGAGGCCGGTACGGCGCGGCTGGCCGGCGTCGAATCGGCCGGATCGGCGACGCTGCGGGGCGGCGCGATTGAGGTGCGCGAGCGGTTGTCGGCGGCGCGGGCGTTGCTGGTCGAGGCGCGGTCGGCGCTGACCCTGCAGAACGCGGCGGCGGGCGGTGACCTGTCGCTGACCTCGGCGGGCGCGGTCAATGCGGGCGAGGTTACGGCGGGCGGTGCGCTGTCGGTCGACGGGGTCGGGGTCACGCTGGGCGCGGTGCGCGCCGGCGGAGCGTTGAAGGCGACCAGCAGCGGGGGACTGTCGCTGGCATCGGGCAGCGGGAACGGCATCGCCCTCGACGCGGCGGGGCTGGTGCGCGCGGGGGCGCTGACCGGCGGGCCGTCCGTGTCGATCCGTGGCGCCGATGCCGAATTGTCCGGGGCGATCCGTGGGTCCAACGTGCGCTTCGCCACCCGCGACCCGGCGACGACGGCGCTCAGGATCGGCGACGGAACGGGCTCGACCGGATTCCGGCTGTCGGCGGCGGAGGTCGCGCAGGTCGCGGCCGATACGCTGGCGTTCGACGGCGGCGCGGGAACGATGGAAATCGGCAGCGTGACGCTGGCGACCGAAGTCGGGCGGGCGGTCGAGATGCTGTCGACCGGCGATGTGCGCGTGACCGGACAGGTGCGGGCGAGCGGCACCGGACGCAGTGTCCGCATCGGTGGCGACGGGGCGAACGGCAATGCCGCGACGATCCACCTGATCGCCACCAGCGATGCGGGCGGGCGGCTGTTGCTGGGCGACAACGATCTCGACCTGCGGGGCAACCGGATCGCGGCGGGGTTGGCGCCGGGATTCCTTGACACGCTGGCACCGGGCGATGCCGGGCGGGCGCAGGCGCAGGTGCTGATTGGCAATCCCAATTCGGCGCTGTACAATACGCAGCTGGGCGGCGGGTTCTTCGCACCCGATGCGACGACGATGATCGCCGCCCGGTCGCTCACCGTCCGCTTCGGCGACTATGCGCTGTTCCAGAATACGGCGGTGCCCGGTCGGTCGTCGGGCGTCACCGTCGGGTCGCTGGCCGCGCCGGTCACGCCTGCGCTGCGCATCGCGACCTTCGGCACTCCGTCGACCGCCAGCTTCGCATTCTTCGGCGAGATCAACGGGATAACCGGGGCGGGGGCGGCGTTGTTGGGGAATCCGGTGATCGATATTCAACCGGCGCTGTTGCCCAACAGCCGGATCAACGGCTGTCTGGCCGGATCGGGCGCGGGGTGTCTGACGACCATCGTCATCCAGCCGACACTGCAGGTGTTCGACTGGGACAGCCAGGCGGTGTTCGGCATCCTGCAGGACGTGTCGTTGCCCTTCACCCCGATCATCGGCGGCAACAACGAAGCGTTGCTGAGCGACCTGCCGGCACTGTCGCCCGAGACCCCCGCCGATGCCGCCGCCCCCGCCCCGACTCTGCAGGAGCCGAAACCTTGATCCGTAGCCGTATTGCCCCGTTATTGTCGGGTGCCGCTGCCGCCGTCCTTGCCGGCTGCACCGCCACGCCGCCGGCACGGCTCGACAGTTTCAACCTGGGCAGCAATGCGGCGGGTGAGCGGTGTTCGGCGGCGCGCAACTGGGGCGATGCGGCGACGCCCGACCCGTTCTCGCGCGCCTACGCCATCACCTGTTCGAGCGTCGCGGCCAGCCGCCCGCTGGGCAGCGTCCGGATCGTGCCGGTCGAGCCGGCGGCGGTGGCGGCACTGGATGCGCAGTTCGATTGCGCCGACCGACGCGACGTGACGATCGCCGGCACCCCGGCGACGGCCGGGCGCTGTTTCGACCGGCAGACCGGGCTGGAATCGATCCGGCTGGACCTGACGCGCGGGCAGCGGCGCTATGTCGCGGCGGGTGCGCCCGCGATCTTGCCGCAGGTGGAGGAGGCGCTGACCATCGCCGCCGGGCTGCGCCGACCGGCTGTCGCCGCGACCTATGTCGCGACCGCCAGCGTCGATGCCGCCACGCTGCCGCCGCGCGCCGGCAGCGTGCCGGCCGATACGTTGCCGCTTCCCGAAGCGACCGCCAGCGCCGCGCTGACGCAGGGGATCGCGCTCAATCACAAGGGGCTGCATGTCGACGCGTCGCGCGTGCTTAACGACGCGCTGACCCGGCTGACCCCGGATGCACCGCCGGCGTTGCAGGCCGAATTGCTGCTGGAAGCGGGACTTGCCGATTCCAACATCCGGTTCCCCGATGCCGCCGCCCAGCATTTCGAGGCGGCGCGGGTGATCTTCGTCGCGGTGCCGGCGGCGCGGACGCCGTTCCTGCTGCGCAAGCTCGACACCTATCGCGCGCTGGACGCGATCAACCGGGGTGCCTTTGCCGAGGCGCTGGCGACGCTCGATCGTACCGGCGGGATGCCGGGTGCGACCGACCGGCCGCTGGAGGATGCCGCGACGCTGGTCGCGCTGAACCAGCCGGCGGCGGGCGACCGGGGAATGCCGGCGCTGGCCGATACGGCGCAGCTGTCGCGCCTCGTCCTCGATGCGCAGTCGCATTACGCCCGCAGCATCGCGCTGCTGGGGCAGGGCGACCGGGCCGGCGCGCTGCGCGAAATCGATGCCGCCGCCGGCATCTATCGCCCGTTGACCAACGAGCGGCTCGACCAGACGCAGCTCTATTGGCTCGGCGCACGGATCGCCCGGCAACAGGGGCGGCTGCGCGCACAGGCAGGCGAGTATCGCGCCGCGCTCGACCATTATACTACGACCGTCGACCTGCTGCGGCGCGGGTCGATCGCCAATGCGGGCACCGGCAGCGAGCCGGCGATCGCCGAGGCCGAGCTGGAACGCGCGGCGGTCTATGCCCGGGCCGGTGCGTCGCGGGCCGACGCACGTAGCGCGTTTCGCGATGCGGTCGATGCGGTCATCGCGTCGGGCGGGACCGCGCCCGGCGGTGCGATCGGCATGGAGGATTATCTCGACCTGCTGGTCGCCGAATCCGCCAAACCTGCGGCGGACACCTACGACCTGTTCTTCCGCGCGGTGCAGGCGGCGGGTGAACCGGCGGTCGCGCGGCAGATCACCGAGTTGCGCAACGTCGTCACCGCCGACCCGGCCGTCGGCGCGGCGGTGCGCGAGCGGGCCGATCTGGAGCGCGAACTCACCCGGCTTAGCTATGCGCTGTCGAGCGGCGGGGAGGGCGCGCCGGGCAGCTCCACGGCGGAATTGAACCGCGCGCGCGAAACGGCGGAGAACCGGCTGCTCGCGGTCGATGCGCAGCTTGCTGCCGATCCGCGCTATCGCACGCTCGACGAAAGCCCGGCGACGCTGGCCGAACTGCGCACCGCGTTGCGGCCGGGCGAAACGTTCCTGAAGCTCACCACGCTTAACCGCCGCATCTACGGCATGGTCGTGACCGCCGACCGGACCTATCTGTATCAGGTCGCGGAAAGCGAGGCGGCGCGCGGCGCGGTGCTGCAACTGGCCGAACAGCTGCGCGCGTCGATCGACGGCGATCTGGCGCTGGGCAAGCTGGTGCCGTTCGACGAGGCGCGCGCCTATACCCTTTATCGGTTGGTCAGTGGACCGGCGGCACCGGTGCTGGCCGGATCGCGGGCGATCGTGGTCGATCCGTCGGGACCGCTGCAACAACTGCCGGTCGGGGTGCTGGTCACGCGCTATACCCCCGACGCGCCGGACGCACCCCGGCGCGATCCGTTCGATTTTTCGCGCACCGCGTTCCTTGCCGCCACTGCGTCGATCTCGACCGCCTTGTCGCCGAGATCCTTCCTGGTGTCGCGCGCGTTGCCGGCGTCGCGGGCGCAACGGGCGTTTCTGGGCCTTGGCCAGAACCAGCCGGGATCGCCCGTGCCCGCGCCCGGCGCGAACGGAGCGATACGGGTAGGGTTCGGCTGCATGGTCGCCGCCGACCGGCTGGGCGCGATCGCCCGGTCGCTCAAACCGATCGACGGGCGCGAACTGACCATCGCCGCCGGCGCGCTGGGCACCCGCGATGCACAGTTCGTCACCGGCGCGGCGTTCAGCGATACTGGGGTCGAGGGCCGCAGCGATCTCGACCAATATGAGGTCGTGCATTTCGCGACGCACGGTATCGAGGAAGGGCTGTGGGGCTGTTCCAAATCGCCCCCCGCGCTGGTCACGTCGTTCGGGCAGCCGGGATCGGACGGGCTGCTCGACTTTTCCGAAATCGCGAAGCTGAAGTTCGACGCCAATCTGGTCGTGCTGTCGGCATGTGACACGGCGGCGGGCGTGCGGGGCGAGGCGCTGCGCCGCGCGATCGGGCAGGAAGGACCGGGATCGACGCTGGAGGGGTTGGTGCGGGCGTTCCTGACCGCCAATGCGCGGTCGGTCCTCGCCACCTATTGGCAGGTATCGGCGGAGCGGGAGAGCACCGAGTTCATGCGCAGCTTCTATGGCGAGGCGCGCACCCACAGCATCGGCGAGGCGCTGCAACGCGCGCAGCGGACGTTGATCGCGCAGCCGCGCTATTCGCATCCCTTCTACTGGGGGCCGTATTTCCTGGTGGGGGACAGCGCCAAGTCGATGCTGGGCGGCGGAGCAGGCGCGCGGGTCGCGGCGCGCTGACCATGCGCGCGCGGGCGATCGCGCTGGCCGGTGCCGGGGTGCTGGCGACCTGGGTGTGCCTGTGGGGCGTGACGCCGTTTGCCGATCACCTGATGCGGGGTGCTTCCCCGGCGGTGGCGGAGACCGGGTTCAATGTGGTCGTCTTCGGCGCGATCCTGTTGCTGGCGTGGGGGCTGGGCAGGGTTGCGGGCGTGTCGTGGCGATGGACCGGGTTCGCACGGGGGGCTGCGGTCGGGCTGGCCGCCGTGCTGCTGGCGGTCGGCTATTGCGCGCTGGCCGGGACGCTGGGTCGGGGTGGCGGCCCGTCCGCGTCGTTCACGCTGCCGCTGGGGCTGCTGGTCGTACTGGTCCAGGTGACGGCGGAGGAGGCGATGTTCCGGGGCCATGTCCAGCCGTTGCTGGTGCGCGCCGCGGGGGCCGGGGTGGCGGTGCCGCTGACGGCGGTGGCGTTCGCCGCGCTCCATGCGGTGCTGGGCGGGGTGGAACCGGTGATGCTCGCCAACATGCTGCTGGGCGGCGTGCTGTTCGGGCTGCTGGCGCTGTATCGCGGACTGGGAGCGGCGATCGGCGCGCATGTCGCGTGGAACGGTGTCGAGCAACTGGGCGTCGGGTTGGACCCGAACCCCGGCATCGGGCCGTTCGGGGCGGCGATCGACCTCGACCTGTCGGGTGCCGCCTTATGGGGCGGGACGACGGCGGGGCTGAACGGCAGTGTCGCCATGACCCTGGCGTTGCTGGCGGCGATCCTGTTCGTCGTCTGGCGGCGGCCGGTGTGAAGCTACATCGTCTCCGCCCGTTTCGCGTCGATCGCGTCGCGTACCTTGCGGAAGGCGGCCATCGCCGTGCCGGGGATCGATCGGCCGCCGCCGGTTTCGATCGACATCGGATCGACCGCCTGACCATCGATATGGACCTCGTAATGCAGATGCGGGCCGGTCGAGCGGCCGGTGGTGCCGACCTCGCCAATCTGCGTGCCCTGCGCCACGCGGCTGCCGGGCACGATCGCGGCGGCGATGCGGTTCATGTGCAGGTAGAGCGTTTCCCAGCCATTGTCGTGGCGCAGCCGGACGAAATTGCCGTTCGCGCCCTTCATGCCGGCAAAGGTGACGGTGGCGTCGCCCGCCGCGAAGATCGGCGTGCCGGTCGGCGCGGCGAAATCGGTGCCGCGATGCAGCTTGCGGAACCCCAGGATCGGATGGCCGCGCATCCCGAACCCCGAACTGATCCGCGCCGCATCGACGGGCGTGCGCATCAGCGCGCGCCGGCTGCTGCGTCCGCTGCTGTCGAACCATTCCGCCTCTGCCTCGCCCGGCAGGCGATAGTGATAGAGCGCGCGGGTCTTGGCGGCGGTGGCGAGCGAGGCATAGACCAGTCGCGGCGCGCCGACCGGTTCGCCATCGGCGTTGACGCGCTCCTCGAACCCCGCTTCGAACACGTCGCCCGCCGATACCTCGCGCTGGATGTCGAAGTCGTAGCGAAAGGCGTTGGCGAACGCGCCGACCAGGACGTCGTTGACCCCGGCCGCGACGGCGGAACTGTAGAAGCTCTCCCCATCCAGCTCGCCGCGCACGAAGCGCAGCCGGCGGGTAAGGTTCGCGGACAGCGGCCTGGCGATCAGCGTGCCGTCGCCGCCGCGACCGATCGCGACGCCGCCGCCATCGGCATGGGTGACGGTGACGTCGTGCAGGGTGGTGCCCGCCAGCGTGACGTCGAGGCGGAGCAGGCCCGGCGTGTCGCCCAGCGCGCCCTGCGCCAGTTCGGCGGCATGGGTAGCATCGGCGGCGGCGATGCCGAGCGAGCGCAGCGTCGGCGCGATGGCGGCAGTCCCGGCGATGTTGAGCACCCGCTGGTCATAGTTTGCACCCGCGCTGGGGACCGGCGCGGGCGTCGGGGCGACGGCACTTTTGTCCGCCGGCCGGGCGGCATAGGCGAGGATCGCTCCGCCCAGCGTGACGGCGACGCTGGCGATCAGCGGCGTCCGGTTCCGGGTATGCCCGACCGGCGGCGGTACGGCAGTCGACGCAGGAGCCGGTGCGGGGCGGGGGCGGCTCCACGAGCGCGGGTCGTAGGACGGTTCGGGATCGTCGCGATGCTGCATGGCCTGCCCTTGGAACCAATAGCGGCGCCGGGCGTCCCTCCGGCAGCTATTGCTGTGGCGAAACGATCTGGCGGTAACTTGGCTCCGGCGCGGTGTGTTTCGTTGGGAGGGGGAATAGGTTGGTGAAGAACCGCGTGGCATGGTCCGAGGGCATGTTCCTGCGGCCCCAGCATTTTCAGGCGCAGGACCGCCATGCCGAGGCGCAGCTGAACGCGCGGATCGCATCGATCCGGCCATGGGCGTGGGGTCTGACCGAACTGGTGATCGACGAGGATGTGGCGACGCTCGGCAAGTTCGCGGTGACGCGCGCGACCGGTATCCTGCCTGACGGGACGCCGTTCTCCATTCCCGACGACATCCCGCCGCCGCCGCCGCTCGACATCCCCGCTGACGCGCGCGACGCGCTGATCTCACTGACGCTGCCGGTGTCGCAACCGGGCGCGGTGCAGTTTCGCGAGGCGGACAGCGGCAGCCCGGACGCGCGCTTCCTGGTCGACGATGCCGAGGTCGCCGATTCCTTTTCCAGCGACCGGACCAGCGAGCCGGTCGGCCTGGCGCGCCCCAATCTCCGCTTCGGCGTCACCCGCGACCAGACCTATGGCCGGGTGACGCTGGGCCTCGCCCGCGTGCGGGAGGTGCAGAACAAGCGGGTGATGCTCGACGACCGCTATATCCCGGCGACGCTGGACATCGCGGCGGCGGCGCGGTTGCGCGGCGGACTGTCGGACATTGCCGGGCGCGCCGGGCAGCGCGCGGGCGAGCTGGCGCTGCGTGCGGTCGAGGCGACCGATGGCGGGTCGGACACCTTTGCCGGGTTCCTGCTGCTGCAGGCGCTCAACCGCTGGCTGCCGGTACTGGATCATCTCCAGCATCTGCCGATGGTCCATCCCGAACGGCTGTTCGAGGCGTTGGTGTCGATGGCGGGCGAGCTGGCGACGCTGATCCGGCCCGAACGCCGTGCACCGCCGCTGCCGCGCTACGACCATGAAGATCCGCAGCAATGTTTCGATCCGGTGTTCGACCTGCTCCAGTCGATGCTGTCGGCGGTGTTCGAACGCTCGGCGGTGCAGCTGCCGCTCGATCAGGCGGGGCCGGGGGCGTATGTGTCGCGGATCACCGACCACGCGCTGTACCAGACCGGCTATTTCTACCTCGCGGTATCGGCTGCCGCGCCGGTCGAGGAAATCCGCGGCCTGTTCCCCTCGGTCGCGAAGATCGGCGCGGTGCAGCGGATGCGACAGATCGTCGATTCCGCGCTGCCGGGCGTGCCGCTGCGCCATACCCCCACCCCGCCGCCACAACTGCGGGTGCTGCCCGGATTCGTCTATTTCGAGCTGGATCGCGGCGTGCCAGACTGGGCGGAATTCCAGCAGGCGACTGCGCTGGGGCTGCATGTCGCGGGTGACTGGCCGGGGCTGAAGCTCGAACTGTGGTGCGTGAAACGGAGCGCGCGGTGACCGAAGACGGCGACGAGGGCGACAAGACGGTCTTCCGGCCGTCGCCATTGCAGGGGCTGCGACAGAATGCGGCATCGAATGCGGGCTATGGCGCGCCGCCGCCGCTGTCGCGCACCGGCCACGCGCCGGGGGGGGCAAGCCTCGCCCCGTCGCGACTTTCCGAGGATGACGTGCCGCTGCCGGCCACGCCGCCCAAGGTCCGCAACATCATGCTGGCGGAGGCGGAGCCGGTACTCGCCCTGCTGGCGGCGGTGCGGGCGGGCCGGGTGCGGATGCCCATGCCCGAATTCCACCGCGAATGCGCCAAGGCGATCGCGACGTTCGAGCGCGCGATCGCCGCCCATTATCCCGAGGAAAAGCGCCAGCGCGCCAAATATGCGGTCTGCGCCACCGCCGACGACATCGCGCAGAACCTGCCGGGCATCGGCACTGACGGCGCCGAATGGGCGCGGCGGTCGATGGTCGTGCAGTTCTTCCACGAAAATATCGGTGGCGACCGGTTCTGGCAGCTGGTCGACGACATGCTGCGCACGCCGAACGACAATCTCGACCTAATCGAGCTATTCCATGCGTGCCTGGCGGCCGGGTTCGAAGGGCGGTTCCGCGTGATGCCCGACGGGCGGCGGCGGTTGCAGGAGATCATGACCCGGCTGTACGGCGCGCTGCCGCACGTCCGCAGCCTGTCGCAGGTCGAACTGGTTCCCAACTGGCGCGGCGAAAAGGCCCCGCCGGCGCGGATCGGGATGAACATCCTCGCGCTCGCGGCGGCGGGCGCGCTGGCGCTCCTCGTGCTGGTCTATGCCGTGCTGCGGTTGATGCTGGCGTCGAGCGGCGACATGCCGACCGACCGGCTGGCGGCGCTGAACCCCGACAGCCGCCTGACCCTGTCGCGCCCGGCCGAGACGATGGCGGCGGCGCGCAGCGAACAGGCGTCGCGCCTTGCCAAATTCCTCGAACCCGAAATCCGCGAAGGGCTGGTGACGGTCGAGGAGGATGCGCAGACGGTGCGGGTGCGCACCACGGTCGGCCAGCTGTTCGAATCCGGGTCCGACGAACTGGAGGCGGGGCGCGAGACGCTGTTCCACCGCATCGGTCGCGCGATCGAGGGGGAGCGGGGATCGGTGCTGATCGAGGGTCATGCCGATAACGACCGCGTCGCGACGGTGCGCTTCCCCGACAATATGGCGCTGTCGGAGGCACGGGCGGAAACGGTCGGGCGGCTGATCCGCGACGACCTGTCCGATCCGTCGCGCGTGACTACCAAGGGGCTGGGGGAAAGCGTGCCGATCGCCACCAACGATACGCCCGAGGGCAAGTCGCAGAACCGCCGGGTCGAGATCATCGTGCCGAGGCGTTCGTGATGCGGCGGTTCTTCACCAACTGGTATGCCGTCACGCTGTTGTCGGTGCTGGTGCTGGCGCTGATCGTCGTCTTCGCGCTGCCGCTGTTCTTCGCCTTCTTCCGCCCGTGGAGCGTGCGGATCGCGTTCGTCATCGGTATCGCGCTGCTGTGGGGCGCATGGTGGGGCTGGCGGCGCTGGCGGGCGAAGAAGCGGTCCGATGCGATCGCAAGGGAACTGGCCGGACCCGATGCGGCGGAGGAAGAGGGCAAGGCGCTGGGCAGCCGGATGGGCGACGCGCTGGCCAAGCTGCGCAGCGCGTCGGGCAATCGCCGCGATTATCTCTACAGCCGCCCATGGTATGTCATCATCGGCCCGCCGGGTGCGGGCAAGACGACGGCGCTGCTCCATTCGGGCCTGCGCTTCCCGTTCGTCGAACAGGCGGCGAAGGGCGTGGGCGGCACCCGCAACCTCGACTTCTGGTTCGCCGACGAAGCGGTGCTGGTCGACACCGCCGGGCGCTATACCACGCAGGATTCGGACGCGACCGTCGATGCGGCGGGGTGGAGCGCGTTCCTGAACCTGCTCAAGCGCCATCGTCCGGCGCAACCGATCAACGGCATCATCGTCGCGATCGGCGTCGACACGCTGGTCGGCAGCGACTGTGCGGCGATCGACGCCCATGCGAGCGCGGTGCGGCGGCGGCTGGTCGAGCTGCGCCGGACGCTGGAGACGGCGGTCCCGGTCTATCTGATCGTGACCAAGGCCGATCTGCTGGCCGGGTTCGATACCTATTTCGACGACCTCGACGTCGAGGGACGGCGCGCGGTGTTCGGTGCGACGCTGCCCTATGGCGATGGCCGCCCGAGCGCCGAGGCGCTGGCGCAGACGTTCGACGTGTCGGCGCAAGCGATCGCCGACCGGCAGGCCCGGCGGTTGTTCGAGGAAGTCGATCAGCGCCGGCGCGGCATGATGCTGGGTTTCCCGGCCCAGTTGCGGAGTCTCCGCGCACGGTTGATGCGGTTTGCCGAAGGGGCGTTCGTCGCGGGCGACGATGCCCCGGCGCAGCTACGCGGCTTCTACCTGACCAGTGGCGTGCAGGAAGGCGCGCCGCTCGACCGCATCCTCGCCGCGATGGGCGACGTGTACGAGGCGCCGGCCGGGGGCGTGGAGACGCGCAGCCGCGCTTATTTCCTCAACCGGTTGCTGACCGAGGTGATGTTTCCCGAAGCCGGGCTGGGGTCGACCGACCTGCGCGCGCGGACGCGGCATCGCGCGCGTCTGGTTGCGGCGCTGGCGGCGATCGGGATCGCGACCGCGCTGGTGCTGACGGCATGGGGCATCAGCTATGCCCGCAACCGCACGTTCCAGAACCGGCTGGCCGAGCGCGCACAGCTGGCCGAGAAGCAGCTGCGCGAAGCGGGCGTCGATCTGGTGCAGGTGCGCGAGGACGATGCCGACCTGCGCGCCGCGCTGCCCGCGCTGGATACGCTGCGCAATCTGCCGCGCGGCTATGCCGAACGGCGTGCCGGCGGACCGCCGCTGATGATGACGTTCGGGCTGTACCAGTCGAGCCTGAGCAGCCAAGCGGAGGAAAGCTACCGCGTGGCGCTGCGGCGGATCATGCTGCCGCGGCTGTTGCTGCGGCTGGAGGCGGTGATGCGTGCCGACGGGCGCGATCCGATGCGGCTGTACGAACCGCTGAAAGTCTATCTGATGCTCGGCCAGCAGGGGCCGATGGATGCGAAGGCGGTGAAGGCATGGGTGACCGCCGACTGGGCAGGCGAACTCTACCCCGGTGCCGACAGCCAGGCGGAGCGCACCGCGCTGACCCGGCATCTCGACGCGCTGCTGGAGGATCGCGACATGGCGTCGGTCTGGGCCAATCGCCGCCCGCCGCTCGATGCCGGGTTGGTGGCGTCGGCGCGGGCGGCGGTGCAGACGCTGAGCCTTGCCGATCGCGCCTATGCGGTGATGCGGCAGAAGGCGGCGTCGGCGGGGCCGGCATGGGAAGCGGCCAACATATTGTCGCAGGGCGATGTGCTGGCGTTCGCCAATCCGGATGCGGTCGCCGCCTATCGCATCCCCTATTTCTTCACCCGTGCGGGCTATGAGAAGGCGTATCTGCCGGGGTTGGCGACGGTGCAGCAGGATCTGAAGCGCGACCTGTGGGTGCTGGGCGGGGCCGGTGAGGCGGGCGTTGGCGAGGAATTGTCGAACGTCCGCCCCGGCGTCGCCGGCCTGTATGCGAAGGACTATATCGCCGCATGGGACGGGATCATCGCCGCGATGAAGCCCGGCGCCTATTTCCGCGATCCCGCCGCGTTCGGCGCGCTGACCAAGAGTCCGTCGCCGCTCAAGCGCGTGCTGCTCGAACTGCGCAAGAACACGATTTTCACCGGCGGGGTGCAGGCCGGGCTGGCGCGGGCCGGACGCTATGGCATGAACCGTTCGCGGCTGGGTCGTGTCGCCAACGAAGTCGGTCGCGACCGCGCCAGCGGGATCGACGCGGGCGACGAGATCAGCGGCTATTTCGCCAACCTGCACGAATATGTCGGTGACGGGCGCGGGTCCGCGCCGGTCGACGAGTTCATCGGCGGGATCAAGGCGGCGGGGCAGGCGGTGATCGCGGCGCAATCGGTCGGAGGCGGCGGCGGATCGGATGCGACGCAGGCGGCGATGGCCACCGCCCTCGCCACGGTCAAGGCATCGGCGGCGCAGGCCCCGCCGCAGCTGCAATCCTTCGTCAATGCGGCGGCGGGCGGCGGTGCCGCGGCGCAGATCGGCGCGGCGAGCGGTGCGGTGACCGATGCCTATGCCCAGAGCGTCCTCCCGGCGTGTCAGGGGGTTGCCCAGGAGCACTACCCTTTCTTCGCAAGCGCCCCGGATGCGCCGATGGCTGAGACGTTGCGCGTCTTCGGCATGGGCGGGGTGATCGATTCCTTCGTGCAGCAGCGGCTGGCGACGATGATCGATACCGGTGGGCCGGTATGGCGCTGGCGCGACGGCGATCCGGTGGCGGCGGCGCTGAACCCGGCCACGCCCGAGGCATTCGCGCGCAGTGCCGAACTGCGCGACCTGCTGGCCGGCGGGTTGCCGATCAAGGTGGCGGTGTCGCGCTTCGGGCAGGGAGTCGCGACGGTCGAGCTGTCGAGCGGCGGAACGCGCTATCGCTTCACCCCGACCGGCAATCAGCCGCGCCCGCTGCTCTGGTCGGCCAATGGCGGCCTGCCCGAGGCGTCGCTGATCCTCTATGGTCCGCCCGCGCCCGGTGCCGCGCCGGCCGGCGGCGATGCCCCGCCCGGACCGGAACTCGCCCGGATCGAGGCGGAGGGGCCGTGGGCGCTGTTCCGGCTGATGGACCGTGCCGAAAAGCGCAATGCCGGCGAGCAGCGGATCGAGGCGGGGTTCGGCGACGGCGCAGCGCGCAGCACCTTGGCCATCGTGCTTCCGACGAAGCGCAATCCGTTCAGCCGTGCCGGACTGTGGTCGTTTCGCTGCCCGAGGACGCTATGACGGCGTGGGTGTTCGGCAAATTGCCGGCCCATGGCGATTTCGTCGCGCGGGGCATAGATGCGGCGACGCGGGTGACGCTCGACGCATGGCTGGCGACGGCGATGGAGACCGCACGCCAGCGTTACCCGGACGATTTTGCCGATCGGTTCGACCGGGCGCAGCCGTGGCGTGCGGCAGGCGAGGGCGTGGCCGGGGCGATCGCGGCGTCGCAGGATGCGGTGGGGCGGCGCTTTCCGCTGCTGCTGCTGACCGACGGCGTTCGTCACGACTCCGCCGCGTGCGAGGAGCTGCTCTATGCTGCGATTACCGAAGGGTGGGACGCGGATCGCCTCGCGACGGTCGGTGCCGCGCCGCTTGGAGGCGTGGCGCGGTGGGTCGGGGCGGGGCGCGCATCGGACGGTGCGTGGCCGGCCGATCTGATCGCCGAGATGCTGGCATGAACGTTCGTGCGCGCGGGTTCGCCGCGACCCATCCCGGGCTGAAGCGCCGCATCAACGAGGACCGGTTCTGCGCGCGCCCCGACCTCGGCCTATGGGCGGTGGCCGATGGCATGGGCGGTCATGCGCATGGCGACTGGGCATCGAACGCGGTGGTGCAGGCATTGGAAGCCGTCATGCTGCCGGCCGACTTCCATGACGCGACCCGTATGGTCGCCGATGCCGTCCACAGCGCCAACCGCCGCATCTGGGGCGAAGCGCAGCGGCGCACGCAGCAAATGGGGTCGACCGTCGTCGCGCTGCTGGTACAGCATGGCTGCTTCTCGGCGATCTGGGTGGGGGACAGCCGCGCCTATGTGCTGCGCGACGGGGTGCTCCATCCGCTGACCCGCGACCACAGCCAGGTGCAGGAAATGGTCGATCGCGGGCTGATTTCCCCCGAGCAGGCGCGCGACCATCCGCGCGGCCATGTGCTGGCGCGGGCCGTCGGCGTCGGCGCGCGGCTGGAGGTCGATGTCGTGACTGACGATGCGCTGCCGGGCGACCTGTTCCTGCTGTGCAGCGACGGACTGACCGCGACCACCGACGAGGCGACGATTGCCGCCGTAATGGCACTACCCGACCGGCAGGCCGCGCTCGACCGGCTGATCGCGGGTGCGCTCGCGGGCGGTGCGCCGGACAATGTGACGATCGTGCTGGTCGCGGTCGAGGAAGCGACGGCGCTGTCGCCGGGACGGGGCGGGGCATGACCGGCGACGAGGACGACGACCGCACGGTGTTCCAGCCGGGCGAAGGCGATGGCGATCGGACGGTCTTCGAACCCGTGGGCGGTATGGTGTCGCAACGCAGTGCGCACATCCAGCCGGGCGACGTGCTGAACCACATGTTCGTCGTCCGCCGCTTCCTGGCGCGCGGCGGCATGGGCGAGGTGTTCGAGGGTGCGAACCTTGCCACCGACGAACGCGTCGCGATCAAGGTGATGTTGCCGGCGCTGGCCGCCGATCCGAACGTCATCACCCTGTTCAAGCGCGAGGCGCAGACGCTGACCCGGCTGCATCACGAAGCGGTGGTGCAATATCGCGTGCTGGCGATGGAGCCGGAACTGGGCGTCCTCTACATCGTCACCGAATATATCGACGGGACCAGCCTGTCGGACGTCTTGCCGACGCTGCATCCCGATCCGGCGGCACTGGGTGGGCTGCTCAGGCGGCTGGCGTCGGGACTGGCGGCGGCGCACCGGCTGGGCGCGATCCACCGCGACGTAGCGCCGGACAATGTCCTGCTGGGCGGTGGCGAGTTGCGCCGCGCGAAGCTGATCGATTTCGGCATCGCCAAGGACCTCGACCCCGGCACGGCGACGATCGTCGGCGACGGGTTTGCGGGCAAGCTCGGCTATGTCGCGCCGGAACAGCTTGGCGATTTCGACCGGGCGCTGGGGCCGTGGACCGATGTCTACAGCCTGGGGCTGTTGATCCTCGCCGTCGCGCGGGGGGCCGATCTGGGGCTGGGCGGCACCCTGGTCGATGCGGTCGACAAGCGGCGCGCGGGGCTGGACCTGTCCGCCGTGCCGGTGCCGTTGCGCGGCGTCGTCGAGCGGATGGTGCGGCCCGATCCGGCGCAGCGGCTGCGCGACATGGACGCGGTGCTGGCGGCGCTCGATGCGGCGGAGGTGCCCGGTGCCGCGCCCGCCGGCCTGCCGCGCCGCTGGCTGTGGGCGGCGGGTGCGGTGTTGGTCGCCTTCGTCGTCGCCATCGCGCTGCTGTTGTCGGGGCGCGGGGGCGACGACCGTCCCCAAGGCGACACGCCGCGCATGACGCGGGGCGATCCGGTGCAGGAGGCGCGATCGGCGATCGACACGGCGCTGCCGTCGGTCGGCTGTACCTGGCTCAGCATCACCGATGTCGCGGCCGCGGGCGGCGGGGTCGACGTCGCGCTGACCGGCGTGGCGGGCGATCCGGCGCAGGCGCAGCGCGAGATCGCCGAAACGCTCCGCGATCGTGGCATCGCCGCGCGCAAGATGGATTTCGCCGACGTGGCGGTCATCACCCCGGCGGGTTGTGCCGCACTCGATGCCTATCGCCAGATTCGCGCAACCGGACCCAATCGGCTGAGCGTGCCGCAACGCCGGTTCGAAATGCGCGCGCAGGCCGGCAACTCCGCCTATGCCGGGCGGCAGGCGGCGAGTGCGATCGTCGGCATCGACATTGCCGATCCGTCGCTCGATTTCGCGTTGCTGGGTATCGAGCCATCGGGGCGGATCGAGATGCTGATCGCGGACCGCCGTGCCTTTGCCGACGTGCTGCGCGCGTCGCGGAACGAGGTGCCGATCAAGGATTTCGGCAACGACCGCTACCGGTTGCAGATCGATCTGGACCATGCCGGCTGGTCGGGGCTGTTGCTGGTCACCGGCAAGGGACCGTTCGAACCGGCTATCCTGGCCCCGCCGCTCGGTAGCCGGGGCAGCGACTGGCGCGACAGGATCGCGACGCTGGCAGGCGAGCGCGGCTGGCGGACCGAGATGATCTGGTTCGAATCGGTCGCCGCACGCTGAACACGCTCGCTGGTGCAGCGTATCGGTGGTTTCGGCGATCGGGAGAAAGTGGTGCCCGGAGACGGATTCGAACCGCCGACACTGCGATTTTCAGTCGCATGCTCTACCAACTGAGCTATCCGGGCACGCCCGGTTGCCCGGGGGAGCGCGCCTGTTAGCGGTGCCTATCGTCGCTGTCCAGCCCGGTTTCACCTTTTTCATCGGACGATGCCGCCGGCCCCGGAATGCGGTATCCCTCCCCCATCCAGTGCAGCATGTCGCGGTCGCGACAGCCGCGGCTGCAAAAGGGGCGATAGGCGGCGTCCGTCGGGGCGGAACACAGCGGGCAGTTGTTACGGGAAGCGGGCCTGGACATGTCCGGCCGATATGGCGAGGCCGGCGTCACCCCGCAAGGCAAGCGTGGTGCCGAGCCTGCGTTCGGCCGCCTGTACCCAGTCCGGCCGTGCGGCGATGGCGGCGATGACGGCCGGGTGCGCGGTCAGCGTGCGTTCGCCGCTGCCCCGGTCGCGCTCCGCCTGCCGCAGCAGCGCGCGGGCATGGGCGGGAACGTGCGCGAACAGTTCGGGAAGCGACGCACGCGAGCGGCGGCGGACGATCTGGAGAAAGCCGAAGCCGTTGACGGCGGTGCGCTCATAGGGTTGCGGCAGGACCGCGTCGACCGCTTCGGCGGCGGCGAGGCGGACGGCCTTGTCACCCACCGTCGGCAGGTCGATGCCGATCGAACCGGCAAGGTCGAGCCGGGCGATGGCGCGTGCCGCCGCCCGTGCGCCGGTGATCGCCAGTTCGGCGGGCGCGCATTCGCCGTCAATGTCGATCAACGTCATGGCAGGCGTCAGCGCGATGGTGAGCGCGCCGCCGGGAAAGGCGACCTGTCCGGTGGTCGCTTCCTCGATCAGCAATGCCCAGCCCGCTTCGCCCAGTAGGTCGCGGTCGAACGGGCCGACGAGGCGCGCGCTTGGAAGATCGGCGAGGGAAGGGCCTTCGCATGGGCCGGCATCGGGCAGTGCGGGGCGGGCGCGGGCGCGCTTGGGCTTGCCGGGTTCGGGTGTGGCGGGGCGGGTGATCTCCACCAATAGCCTCGCGCCTTCGGTCACGGCGCGGGGGAGGGGGTGGAGCAGCGCCTCGCCCCCGTCCCAGGCGACGATCCCTTCGTTCCGCACGGTTATGCGGCGGACGAGACGGGCGGTCAGGATCGTGCCGGCGTGCAGGGCGTCGTCGGGTTCGATCCGCGCCTCGACGATCTCGCCATCCTCGATCCGCGCCGCGCGGACCTCACCGATGCCGCGCTCGACGATCCAGTCAGCCAAGCGGAACGCCGGCGGTTTCGAGGAGCGCGCGCGTGTCGAACAGCGGCAGGCCGATCACGCCCGAATGGCTGCCCGATAGGAAGCGGACAAAGGCTTCGGCGCGGCCCTGAATCGCATAGCCGCCCGCCTTGCCCAGCCCTTCGCCGCACGCGACATAGGCGTCGATCTCGCGCGGTTCGAGACGCTTGAAGGCGACGATGGTGTCACTGACACGGGTGCGCGCGGTGCCATCGGGCATCAGCACGCAGATGGCGGACAGGCAGTGATGGCGACGGCCCGACAATAGCCCCAGCAGCTCGCGCTGCACATCCTCCGTCGTGGCAGGGGGCAGGATGCGGCGGCCGAGCGCGATGGTGGTGTCACCGGCCAGCACGACGGCCCCCTCCTGCGGTCCGATCGCACGCGCCTTGGCCTCGGCAAGACGGAGGGCATAGCGGCGCGGCAGTTCGCCCTTCAGCGGGGTTTCGTCGATGTCGGGCGCCTCCACCCGGTCGGGCACCGCGCCGATCCGCGCCAGCAGGTCGCGGCGACGGGGCGAGGTCGAGGCAAGGATCAGGCGCATGGCCGAGCGTCCGGTCATGCGGACCCGCTTACTTGAAGCGGTAGGTGATGCGACCCTTGGTCAGGTCATAGGGGGTCAGTTCGACGAGAACTTCGTCGCCGACCAGCACGCGGATGCGGTTCTTGCGCATCTTGCCGGCGGTGTGCCCCAGGATCTCGTGATCGTTCTCGAGCCGGACGCGGAACATCGCGTTGGGCAGCAGTTCGACCACCTGGCCGCGCATTTCGAGAAGTTCTTCCTTCGCCAAACAAATACCTCATGAGATTATGGCGCACCGGCAACCGGGCGGGTTCCCATAGGCGCTAAACGATAAAAAGGAAAGCGCGAACGACCGGACCCGTGATGGACACGGCCGGTCGATGCTGCATCGGCAAGATAGGGGCCGGTGGCGGGAAGGGCAAGGCCGCGGCCCGTACGTCATCGCATTGCTACGAAGCATCCGACCCAGGCGGTACTTCGATACGCCATTTCGACAGGCTCAATGGCTACTCAGTACAAACGGCTGAATTGCTTCCTGCCTGCGTCCCCCTCCTATGACGGATTATGCTCCTTCAGGAACGCGGTCATCTCGGTCAGGAATAGCAGCCGGTCCTCGCTGCGCGAAAAGAAATGGTCGCCCAGCGGCTGTTCGACATAGCGGTACGGCTTGCCCGCGCGCTTCAGTTCGGCGGCGAGGGTGCGTGACTGGGCGACGGGCACGCGCTTGTCGACCTTGCCGTGCATCAGCAGGATCGGGGTCGAGAAATCCTCGGCATGGAAGCGCGGCGAGATCAGCTGGAAATCGGGAGCCTGGCTCTTCAGCCAGTCGCCGATGGTGCGCCCGTTCAGGAACTGGCTGTCATAGCGGCGCAGCGCAGCCAGGTCGGACACGCCGGCATAGCTGATGGCGCAGCGATACAGCTTCCCGTCGCGCTGCGCGGCACGCATCGCGGCGTATCCGCCATAGGAGGCGCCGACCATGCAGACCCGCTTCGGGTCGGCGATGCCCTGTTTCGCCAGATGGGTTACGGCATCGTTCAGGTCGTCCTGCATCTTCAGGCCCCATTCGCCCGCGCCCTTCTTGGCAAAGGCGACGCCATAGCCCGACGATCCACGGTAATTGGGCTGGACCACGACATAGCCGATCTCGGCCAGATATTGTGTCCACCAGTCCCAGCCCTCGCTGTCGCGCGCCGAGGGACCGCCATGCGGCAGGACGATCAGCGGCAGGTTCTTCTGCCCCGGCCGGTGGCGCGGCATGGTCAATACCGCTTCGATCGGCGTCCCGTCGCGCGCGGCATAGCGGATGGTGCTGACCGGCGAGAGGCGGCGGCTCTGCAATATCGGGCTGTTCCAGGCGAGCCGGTTCATCTTCGCATTGCCGGTGTCCCAGAAATACAGGCCGCCGGGCTGCGAGGGGGCGGCGACTTCGATCAGGAAGCGGGTGTGCGTGCGGTTCCACGACACGATGCGGGCGCGGCGGTCGCCGACCGATCCGTCGATCGCCTGCTGCAATTCCTTCAGACGCTCGTCGAACCATATCGAACGGCCAAACCGGTCGGTCACGGTGGCGCCGATGGCGTCATTTTCCTGCGGGTTGTCGACGATCCCGTCGACGTCATACCCCTCCACCCCATACAGCTTCTTGCCGAGCTTCAGGTCGGGCAGCGACACTTCGTAGAGCGAGGTGAAGCCGTCCTCGTCGTCGAATGCGACGGCGGTGGTGCCATCGGTGCGGAAGGTGAGCGGGATGGTCATTCCGTCCTCGTCCTTGCGCGCACGCCGAGCGATCGGGCGGAAGCTTTCGCGGTTGTTCGCGCGGTAAAGCAGCGCCGAACTGCGCGTGGCATCGTTATATTGATAGGCGGCGCGGACCTGCCCCTCGCCATCGGCATACCAGGTGTGGACGTTCGGGCGCCCCTCCGCCACGCGGCGCGACTTGCCGGTCGACACATCGATCTCGAACACCGACGGGTTGAAGTCGACCTCGGTTTCGATGCCGGTCTGTTTCGACAACAGGATGCGCGGGGTGCCGTCATGCGCGACCCAGATCACGTTGTCGGCGCGCACGCCCGAGCTGTTCCAGTCCAGCCTGCGCGTGGTCTTCAGGTCGGTGCTGATCGCCAGCACGCGGGTGACGTAGATTTCCTGTCCGAAATAGTCCTGCTGCGCGCCCAGGCCGATCACCACCCAGTCGTCATTGACCCAGCGCCACCAGTTGATGTCGGTATTGTCGGGCGCGCCCATGGTGTGGCGTTGCGTGGCATCGACCAGCGAGGTGAGGAGCAGGACCTGCCGCCCGTTCACTGCTCCCTTGGCCAGCAGGCGGGTGCCGTCGGGCGACAGGCTGGGCGATTCGAGCAGCGGCAGTTCGGCGAAGGTGGTGATCGGTACGGGTGCGGCCGGGTCGACCGCCGCGACGGGCGGCGGGCTTTGTGCCGGCAGGGCGGTGGCAAGCGCAATTCCGATCCATGGCAACAGCCGCATTCTGATCCCCCGTATGCGGTCCGGGGCCGGGCGGCACGCGGCGATGCCCCCGGCAGCGCGCGTCCGTCCTGTCGAAAAGCCCCCGCCGTTCAGGCGCGATGGTAGCGCGCGGGCGGCGGGGTGCAATCCGCAATTTCTACCCGGCACCGCCCCCGGCCAACGCCGCGAGCAGGAGCAGGGCGACGATGTTGGTGATCTTTATCATCGGGTTGACCGCCGGGCCGGCGGTGTCCTTGTACGGGTCGCCCACCGTGTCGCCGGTGACCGCCGCCTTGTGCGCCTCGGACCCCTTGCCGCCGTAATTGCCATCCTCGATATATTTCTTGGCATTGTCCCACGCGCCGCCGCCGCTGGTCATCGAGATGGCGACGAACAGGCCGGAGACGATGACGCCGAGCAGCATCGCGCCCAGCGCCGCGAACCCCTGCGCCTGTCCCGCGACCCATGTCACGATGTAATAGACCGCGACCGGCGAGAGGACGGGGAGCAGCGAGGGGATAATCATCTCGCGGATCGCGGCGCGCGTCACGATGTCGACGGTACGGCCATAGTTCGGACGGCTGGTGCCGGCCATGATGCCCGGATCGTCGCGGAACTGGGCGCGGACATCCTCCACCACCGATCCCGCCGCGCGACCGACCGCGGTCATGCCGAACGCCCCGAACAGATAGGGGAGCAGCGCGCCCAGCAGCAGCCCGACGATGACGTACGGGTTGGACAGGGAGAAATCGACGGTCAGGTCGGGGAAGAACAGCTTCAGGTCGGTGGTGTAGGCGCCGAACAGCACTAGGGCGGCAAGCGCGGCGGAGCCGATGGCATAGCCCTTCGTCACCGCCTTGGTCGTGTTGCCGACTGCGTCCAGCGCGTCGGTGCGGTGGCGGACCTCTTGCGGAAGGTTCGCCATCTCGGCGATGCCGCCGGCATTGTCGGTGACCGGACCATAGGCGTCGAGCGCGACGACCATGCCGGCGAGCGCCAGCAGGGCGGTGGCGGCGAAGGCGACGCCGATGATCCCGGCGAGCTGGTACGACGCGACCACCGCGACGACGATCACCAGCGTCGGCAGCGCGGTCGATTCGAGGCTGATCGCGAGGCCTTGGATGACGTTGGTGCCGTGGCCGGTGACGCTGGCCTTCGCGATCGACTTGACCGGGCGATAGGCGGTGCCGGTGTAATATTCGGTGATCCACACCAGGGCGGCGGTCACGGCCAGGCCGATCATCATGCACCAGAACAGGTCCATGCCGGTAAAGCTCTGTCCGGCGACGGGAGCCTGAGCGCCCAGCGCACCCTCGACAGTGAGCGTATCGCCGGCGGGATCGAGGAAGCCGGCCCCGCCGATCACGGCGTTCAGGTCGCCCAGCGCATAGCTGGCGGCGAAATAGATGGCGGGAACGGCGAGCAGCGCGGTGGTCCAGAACCCCTTGTACAGCGCGCCCATGATCGACTGGCCCTTGCCGAGGCGAACCATATAGGTGCCGAGGATCGAGGTGACGATGCACACCCCGCCGACGATCAGCGGCAGCGCCATCAGTCGCAGCAGTTCGGCGGGCGGCGCCTGTACCAGCAGCGCGATCGACACCATGGTCAGGCCGATGGTGACGACATAGGTTTCAAACAGGTCGGCGGCCATGCCCGCGCAATCGCCGACATTGTCGCCGACATTATCGGCGATGACGGCAGGGTTGCGGGGGTCGTCCTCCGGGATGCCGGCCTCGACCTTGCCCACCAGATCGGCGCCGACGTCCGCCGCCTTGGTGAAGATGCCGCCGCCCAGCCGCGCGAAGATCGAGATCAGCGAGGCGCCGAAGGCCAGCGCGGTCAGCGCCTCGATCACTTCGCGGTCGCCGGGACCATGGCCGGCAATGGCGACGAGGTACCAGAAGATGCCGGCGATCGCGAACAGGCCGAGGCCCGCGACCAGCATCCCGGTGATCGCGCCCGATCGGAACGCCATGGTCAGGCCGCCCTGCAACGAACCCCGCGCGGCCTCCGCCGTGCGGACGTTGGCGCGGACTGAAATCTCCATCCCGACATAGCCTGCCACGCCCGACAGCACCGCGCCGATAACGAAGCCGACGGTGGACAGCGCGCCCAGCGTCGGGAACAGGATGATGGCGACGATCACGCCGACGATGGCGATGGTGCGGTACTGGCGGCCGAGATACGCCTTGGCCCCTTCCTGAATGGCGGCGGCGATGTCCTGCATCCGCGCGTCGCCGGCCGGTGCGCGCAGCACCTGCATACTGGTGAAGATGCCGTAGAGTATGGCCAACGCGGCACATGCCATGGCCAGATAGACGATCGTCATCCGCAAACCCCTCCTGAACGGGGCCGCCCGGCTGTCTCGTCGGGTCGATGCCCTTGATGGGGCGCAGCTTATGCCGATGGGCGGGGGGTGCAACCCCAAATCCTGCCCGTGCCGGGGAGGATTTAGTGCTGGTAGCCGAGGCGGTCGGGCAGGGGGATGGGACGGCCGCCGTCGAGCAGCGTCAGCCCTTTGCCTGACGCGAACGTGCCGATGCGGGTGGCGGCGACCGGCGGCTGGGTGTCGCAGGCGAAGAGCAACTCGTAATCGTCGCCGGCCGTCGCGGCGGTCAGGGCGTCGTGGCCGAATGCCTCGAGGTCGTCCGACAGCGGCACCAGCGCGAGGTCGATCGTCACCGCAAGGCCGCTGGCCGCCGCCATCCGCCGTGCGTCGATCAGCAGGCCGTCGGACACATCCATCATCGCGTGAGCGACTGGAGCCAGGACCTGTCCTTCGGCAAGGCGCGGGGTCGGACGGCGATAGCGCGCGAGCAGGCTGGGCGGTCCCGCCGCTCCTTGCGCGATGGCGAGGCCCGCGCCGGCATCGCCGACCGTGCCGGTTATCCACAGGCCGTCCCCGACGCGCGCGCCGTCGCGACGCGGCGCATGGGCGCTGCGGCCGATCGCGGTCAGCGACAGGATGCGCGGGGCCTGCGGGGGCAGCTTCACCGTGTCGCCGCCGAGCAGCGGGCAGTCGTAGGTGCGCAACACGTCGTCGAGGCCGGTCAGGAAGGCGCGGTCCCATGCGTCGTCGCCGATCGGATAGCCGAGCATCACCCCGACCGGCACCGCGCCCTTGGCGGCGAGGTCGGACAGGTTGGTCGCGACCAGTTTCCACGCGACGTCGGCGGGCGGGTCGAGGGCAAGGAAATGCACCCCCGCAACCAGCAGGTCCTTGGTGAGTACGAGGTCGCCCAGATGCGCGGCGTCGTCGCTGAGGCCGTGTGCCCCGGCGTGAAGCGGCAGGCGGCGCAGCGCGGCGAGGAAGTCGGCTTCGGTCACCCGCCCGCGATCCACGCGCCATGGGCATGGGCGGTGGCGAGCATCCGGGGCGTGCCGTGGCCGGGCCAGCTCTGCACGATCAGTTCCTGCCGCTGCAATACGCGGTCCGGCTCCATCCGGACCCAGGCGAGCGGGCGGTCTGGCGTGGCATGGGCGGCGGCGGCCTCCATCATCGCGGTGATCGCCGCGCGGCGATCGTCACCCAGATATTGCCAGACGACTGAGTGCATCAGGACGCGGGTGATGCCCGCCGCCTGCGGTTCGGACAGGCGTTCGCGGAGCCAGTTGACCGCGTCGCCCTGCACCAGATCGACCGGCCGGGCGCGCTGCATCTGGGTGGCGGCGGTCAGGCGTGCCTGCCGCTCGGGCTGGTCGGCCCAGATATAGCCGGCGAGGCGGGTGGCGACCGCAGGATATGTCGCGTCGAGCGGCTGGATGTCGACGCCGCGTACCCGTTCGATGCGCAGCGGCTCGGGCGGTGGCGGTGCGCCGCGCCAGTCGGGACGGATCGTGACCGGCGCGTCGGGTGGGCCGACCGTCACCCCGCCCAGATCGAAGCGATAGCGGTCGATCAGGAGGTTCAGCCCGGCGCTCGACCCGATCTCCAGCAACTCGACCGCCGGACCATGGCGCGCCGCGACGGCGAGCAGCCCGGCCATGAGCACGCCCGATCGCATCGGTTCGTTGGTCTGCGGCGGACCGTCGAGCCAGGGCAGCAGCGCGGCGTCATGATCGGTCAGCACGCGGGCGAGGATCGCTGGCGCGTCGCCCTCCCCGGCGAACAGCGTGGTCAGGCCGGGATCGACGCCGGTGCGCGCCAGTGCGTGCAGCCCGCCGACCAGCCGCAGCGGCAACGCGTCGGGGATCGGTTCGCCCGGCCAGTCGAGCGTCCGTCGCCCGGTGTCGCTGTCGCGGGTCAGCGCATCGGCGAGCGCGGCGCAGACGCTCGCGGTGATCGGTGCGTCCATCGCCGCGCAGAACGCGGCCTGCTGGCGAAAGGCTTCGCGATTCGTCGGTTCGTCGGCCATGGGCCGCGTGTTGCGCCCGCCGTGCGCCCCAAGTAAAGCCCGGCGTGCCCATGACCGATCCCATCATCATCGCCGTGCCCAAGGGGCGTATCCTCGACGAAGCCATGCCGCTGCTCGCGCGGGCCGGCATCGTGCCCGAAGCGGCGTTCCGCGATCCCGACAGCCGGGCGCTGCGCTTCCGCACCGACCGCGCCGACATCGACCTGATCCGGGTGCGCGCCTTCGACGTGGCGACGTTCGTGGCGCATGGCGCGGCGCAGCTGGGCATCGTCGGGTCGGACGTGCTGGCCGAGTTCGACTATTCGGAACTGTACGCGCCGGTCGACCTGAAGATCGGGCATTGCCGTATCTCGGTCGCGGAACCGGCCGGCATGGCCGCGACCGACGATCCGCGCGGGTGGAGCCATGTGCGCATCGCCACCAAATATCCGCATACCACCCAGCGCCACTTCGCCGCGCGGGGCGTTCAGGCGGAGTGCGTGAAGTTGAACGGCGCGATGGAACTGGCCCCGGTGCTGGGGCTGGCGCCGCGCATCGTCGACTTGGTGTCGTCGGGACGGACGCTGAAGGAGAATGGCCTGGTGGAAGTCGAAACCATCGCCGAGGTGACGTCGCGGCTGGTCGTCAATCGCGCGGCGTTCAAGACGCGCGAACAGGTCGTGCCGCTGGTCGATGCGTTCCGCCGGGCGGTGGCGGCATGATCCGGCTGGATGCGGGCGCGGCGGGGTTCGCCGCCGACTTCGCCGCGTTGGTCGATGCCCGGCGCGAGGCGGACAGCGATGTGGCGCGTGACGTCACCGCAATCCTGCGCGCGGTGCGCGACGATGGCGACGCGGCGGTCAGGGCCTTTACCGAGAAGTTCGACGGGCACGATCCGGACGCGACCGGATGGCGGATCGAGCGGGCGACGTGCGAGGCGGCGCTGGCCGGGCTGGAGCCCGAATTGCGGGCGGCGCTGGAATTGGCGCACGACCGGATCGTCGCCTATCATGCCAAGCAGCGGCCCGAGGATCGCGACGAGGTCGACGCCGACGGCGTGCGGCTGGGCGCGCGGTGGAGCGCGGTCGCGGCGGCGGGGGTCTATGTCCCCGGCGGACGGGCGGCATACCCATCGTCGGTGCTGATGAACGTCGTGCCGGCCAAGGTCGCCGGGGTCGAGCGGATCGTGATGGTGACGCCGACGCCGAAGGGCGAAGTGAATCCGCTGGTCCTCGCCGCCGCCGCGCTGGCGGGGGTGGACGAGGTGTGGCGGATCGGCGGGGCGCAGGCCATCGCCGCGCTCGCCTATGGCACCGACCGGATCAGGCCGGTCGATGTCGTCACCGGGCCGGGCAATGCCTGGGTCGCGGAGGCCAAGCGGCAATTGTACGGCGTCGTCGGCATCGACATGGTGGCGGGACCATCGGAGATCGTGGTGGTCGCCGACGGGCAGAATGATCCGGAATGGATCGCCGCCGACCTGCTCAGCCAGGCCGAGCATGACCCGACCAGCCAGTCGATCCTGTTCACCGACGATGCGGGTTTCGCCGATGCGGTGGCGGAAGCCGTCGACCGGCAGATCGCCGAGCTGGCCACCGGACAGGTGGCGCGGGCGAGCTGGGATGCGAACGGGGCGATCGTGATCGTGCCGACGCTGGTTGATGCGATCCCGCTGGTCGATCGACTGGCGCCCGAACATCTGGAACTGGCGGTCGCGGACCCTGAACCTTTGTTCAAGGCGGTGCGCCATGCCGGGTCGGTGTTCCTCGGCCGCTATACGCCCGAAGCGGTCGGCGATTATGTCGCGGGACCGAACCATGTGCTGCCGACCGGACGGCGGGCGCGGTTCGCGTCGGGGCTGTCGGTGCTGGATTACATGAAGCGCACCAGTTTCCTGGGGCTGGACGCGACGGCGCTGGCGAAGATCGGGCCGGCGGCGGTGACGCTGGCCGGGGCCGAGGGGTTGCCGGCGCACGCGAGGTCGGTGGCGATCCGGTTGGGCGCGCCGGACCAGGCGTAGCGGAGCTGCGCCAAGCCGTAACAGGCGCGTCCGGCCGGTGGCGCTGGCAGCGCCATCCGACGCCACGGGCTTTGCCCGTGGCGGGCTTAGGTCGGGGCTTTCGGTTGCCGCAGGCCTACCTACCCCCCCGCTCCCTTGTCGGGGAGGGGAGTATTTTCGCCCCAAAGTTCACGAAGTTCACACTCGCCACACATTTCAAATGCGCGTCGCCCCAGCGTAGGCCGGGGCCTTTTGCGGCGAGGAGGGCGCTTCGTTACCGGGAGATCCCAGCCTTCGCTGGGATGACGTTCGAGGCGGCGGGCGACCAGCTTTCGCGCCAAAGTTCACAAAGTTCACACTCGTGCGCAATTCGCGCGCCGGGTGGATCGGGGCGTGCGGCGGGCGGACGGTTCAAAGAGCTTGGGGCGATGCTGGCACGGAGCGGGCATGTAGGAAAGCGGCCCCTCGACTTGGCCCCCAAGGTGGGTCTATGGGGCGGCGCTTATGACCAGCAAGAATTCCCGTCCGCGCGGCGCCCGTCAGGCCCGCGCCGCCGCCCGGTTGGCCGCCGTCCAGGCGCTGTACCAGCATGAGATGGAAGCGACGCCGATCCCGGCGCTGCTCCACGAATTTCACCAGCACCGGCTGGGCGCGACGATCGAGGACGTCGAATATGCCGAGGCCGACGTCCATTTCTTCGACGATGTGGTCAAGGGCGTCGATGCCCGCCGCGAAGAGATCGACGCGCTGATTTCGACCAAGCTGTCGAGCGGATGGACCATCGACCGGCTGGACAAGCCGATGCGCCAGATCCTGCGCGCGGGCACGTACGAGTTGCTGGCGCGGGTCGATGTGCCGGTGGCGGCGGTCATCAGCGAATATCTTGACGTGGCCGATGCGTTCTATGACCGGCGCGAGAAGGGGTTCGTGAACGGGCTGCTCGATTCGGTGGCGAAGCAGGTTCGGGCGTAGATTCGTCCGGCCCCTCCCTTCCGTCCTTTTGCTTCGAGTGCAGGTTCGAGCCTATCGAGGAGGGGGTGCCCCACGCGGGCCGTTCTCGACAAGCTCGAAGCTGCTCGAAACGAACGGGGCGGGTGTGGGTGCAGGGAAGGGGTGTACCTACCGCCATCCCGTTCGTCCTGAGTAGCCACTGAGCCTGTCGAAGGGGCGTATCGAAGGACCCGCGCCGAGGATGCTTCGATACGGGCCTTCGACTTCGCTCAGTCCCTACTCAGCACGAACGGGTGGGTGGCGCGCTGCCTCACCCAGCACAAACGGTGGAGGCTTCGGGATGCGTAGTGAGCCACCCCCGGATCGCCCGATTCACCGCCTCCGGCGCCTCCCACGGCACGAAATGCCCGGCCTCGACCTCCACCACCGTCAGGACGGGCACATACTCGCCCAATCCTGCCAATTGCACCGGCAACAACGCCTGATCCTGCGTGCCCCAGATCACCAGCGTCGGCTGCGTCACCGGCGGGAAGGGGGCGTCGAGCCAGGCCGGGCGTGCCGGCGTTTCGCCCGGCGCGGGTACGACGATCGACGAGGCGCGATACCAGTTGAGCATTGCGGTCATCGCGCCGGGATTGGCCCATTCGGTCAGATAGGCCGCCTTGTCCTCGCCCGCGATGGTGCGGGTGACGAACTTGGCGAAGCCGGTCGCGAAGAAGCGTTCCAGCCCGGCGCCGACCAGCCCCTGGTCCAGCGCGGTGTCGCGGAAGCGGGTCATATACTGGCTGGCGGCGCGCTGATCCGGGTCGTCGAACAGCGAGCGTTGAAAGATCAGCGGATGCGGCGCGTTCAGGATGACCAGCCGTTCGATCCGGTCGGGATGGTTGAGCGCCGCCATCCACGCGATCGCGCCGCCCCAGTCATGCCCGACCAAGGTGAAGCGATCGATGTCCAGCGCATCGGCCAGCGCGATCAGGTCGGCGACCGGTTTGGCCGGCGCATAGTCCGCGACCGCCGGCGGCTTGTCCGACCCGGCATAGCCGCGCTGGTCGGGGGCGACGACATAGTGATCGCGGGCGAATTCGGACAGTTGATGCCGCCACGTCCGGTGCGATTCGGGAAAGCCGTGGAGGAAGATCATCGCCGGCCGCGTGCGCTTCCCCGCCACCGCCACGTCGAGCGACACGCCGGTCGACAAGGCGATGCGGGTGAGGGGGGTCATGGGTAGCTGACCGTCTTCGGCACTTCGGGGATGGGGATGAACTCCTCGGCATCGCCCGGCACCTTGGGGAAATTGCCCGCCTTCCAGTCGGCCTTCGCCTGGTCGATGCGGTCGCGGCGCGACGAGACGAAGTTCCACCAGACGAAGCGGGGGGTCGTGAACGCCTCCCCGCCGCACAGCATCACCCGTGCGCCGCCGGACGATCGCAGCGTGGCGGCGATGCCGGGGCGCAGGACGTAGAGCGTCATCGGTTCGAGCGGCACGCCGTCCAGCGCCGCGTCGCCATGCGTCAGGTAGAGCGCGCGTTCGTCGGCCCCCGCGTCGATCGGGATCGCGCCGCCACCCTCCAGCACGATGTCGGCATAGATGGTCGCGGCATATTGGGTGGTGGGGGCGGAGACGCCCCACAGGTCGCCCATGACCACGCGCGCGGTGGCGCCGCTGGCGGAGACGATCGGCAGCTTGGCGGCTTCGACATGTTCGAACGCCGGGTCCATTTCCTCCCGGTCCTCGGGCACCGCCAGCCACGTCTGGATACCCGACAGCAGCGGGCCGCCGGCGCGTTCGTCCGCCGGCGATCGTTCGGAATGGACGATGCCATGGCCCGCAGTCATCAGGTTGACCGCGCCGGGTTCGATCCGGGCATAGGTGCCCAGCGAATCGCGATGGTCGATCGCCCCGCCGAACAGATAGGTGACGGTGGCGAGGTTGATGTGCGGATGCGGGCGGACGTCGATGCCCTGTCCGGGGTCCAGCTCGGCCGGACCCATCTGGTCGAAGAAGATGAACGGGCCGACCATCGTCCGCGTCCGGGTCGGTAGCGTCCGATGCACCTTGAACCCGCCCAGATCGTGGGTCACCGGCTGGATCGTCTGCAGGAAGAAACGGTCGTTTTCCATCAGTCGGCGTCCAGTTCGGGATAATGGCGGAAGATGCCGTCGGTGTTGAACGCGATCCGGCGGTCGCTGGCAAGATAGGCGGCGATGCCCGGCAGTTCCGCCACGCGGTCGCGAAGGGCGATCAGGCGGGGCAGGTCGCGCGCCAGCGTCGCCATCCGCCGGGGAAAGGCATAGCGCAGCCCCTCGACGATCTGGAACAGCGAGGTATCGACATAGGTCCAGCGATGGTCGATCGCCCATGGCCCATCATGTTCGCCGATCAGCGTGTCGAAATAGCGCAGATATCTGGGCAGGCGTTCCTTCAGGAACTGCTGCGCGGTGCGCGCCGCCTCCGGCCGCTGTTCGTCATAATAAGCGGACATCGCGACCGGGTGATGCACGGCGTGCACTTCGTTCACCAGATCGGCGATGGTCAGCTGCCACTGGTTCGACCATTGCCGGTCGCGGATGCTGGACAGGGCAAGGCCGTGGCGTTCGCCCAGATATTGCAGGATGTTGGCGACCTGCGCGATGCGCAGCCCGTCGAATTCGAGGAACGGCGGGGCAAAGGGCGCGCGCGGGATGCGGGCTAGATGGCGCTGCATCGCCTCCACCCCCTCCACCCGTGCACAGTCGCGATAATCGATGCCGGCGGCCTCCATCGGCAGGCGGATGAACTCTCCGCGTCCCTGAATGGTCGGCCAGTACCAGAGGTCATAGATCAATCGCTGTCTCCAGGGGCGCGGGCGCGGATCGCCAGCGCGTGAATGCGGGTCGCCAGCAGGTCGGCCAGCGCACGGTTCACCAGCCGCTGCCGCGCGACGCGCGACTGGCCGGTGAAGGCGTCGGCGACGATGTCGACCGAGAAATGGGTTTCGCCGGTGCCGTCGTCGCCCATATGGCCAGCGTGATGATGGCTGTCGTTGGTCACGGTCAGCCGGGCAGGCGAAAGGGCTTCGCGCAGGCGGACGTCGATCAGCGTGGCGAGCGGCATGGTAGCGGTGTCGGTCATTCGACCTATATAACGCGTTTTGCCAAAGGGAGTCGCGTGGCGCGCGAGAGAGTTTCCAAGGATCGCCCCACTGCCCGGTTCCACGGGCGGATGGAGGCGAACGGCCGGCCCTGCGAAGTGCCCGGATGCGCGGAGGCGGGTGAGTTCCGTGCGCCGCCGCTGGAGGGCGCGCCGCAGGGCGGCGACCGGCCGAACGCCTATCGCTGGTTCTGCCTCGACCATATCCGGGCGTTCAATGCGGGGTATAATTACTTCGCGGGCATGACGGCGGAGGAGATCCACGACGCCCAGCGGCCCTATGCCGGGTGGGAGCGGGAAACGCGCGCCTTTGCCCGTGCGGGAACCGATCCGGGGCCGGCCTGGGCCGATTTCGCCGATCCGCTGGACGCGATCGGCGCGAAGTTCCGCGGCGTGCGCGAGGCGCGGGCCGAACGGCAGGATGGGCGGCCGCTCAGCCCGGCGGACCGCTCCGCGCTGAAGGTCATGGGGCTGGCGGTCGATGTCGACCGGACGGCCTTGCGCAAACGCTATTCGGAGCTGGTGCGGCAATATCATCCGGACCGGAACGGCGGGGATCGCAGCCACGAGGCGGCGTTGCGGCAGGTGATCGCGGCGTATCAGCAGTTGAAGGGGGCGGTGGCGTTTGCGTGAGGATATTGGCCCAGCCTCAGCCGTTCGTGCTGAGTAGGGGCTGAGGGCAGTCGAAGACCCGTATCGAAGCATTCTGCCGCAAACGGTCCTTCGATACGCCCTTCGACAAGCTCAGTGGCTACTCAGGACGAACGGTTGCTGGTTACATCGGCAGCCCTCAACCCAGCCCCAGCGCCACCGCCTCCAGCTGCTGCGCGACTATTCCCCAGCCGCCCTCGAACCCCATTTCTGCGTGCATCGTCGCCGTTTCCGCGTCCCAGTGACGGGCGGCGGCGCGGTACAGGGTCGCGCCGTCGCCGTCGGGCGCGAAGGTGAAGAGGCCGACGAACGCCAGTTGCTGCGGCTGCGGAATCCAGCCCGGCGCAAAGGCATTGGTGAAGGCGATGCGTTCGTGCGGCACGACGTCGAGGATCACGCCCTCGCCGGTCATCGCTTCCCCGCCCGGGCCGCGCATCGTGGTGGCGAAGCGGCCGCCGGGGATCAGGTCCAGCCCGAGCAATTCGGTCGTCCAGGGCCGGGGTGCCCACCAGGTCGGCAGATGCTGCGTCCAGGCGCGCCAGACGGTATCGACCGGTGCCGGGATGCGGCGTTCGATGGCGAGTTCGTGTTCGATGGTCATGGAGTATCTCCCGTTCGGGCCGCCTCGATAGCCGCAATGTCGATCTTCTGCATCGTCATCATCGCCCGCATCACCCGCCCGGCGACCGCCGGATCGGGATCGGCCATCCCCTCCATCAACGCGCGCGGTGTGATCTGCCACGACAGGCCGAAGCGGTCGCGGCACCACCCGCAGTCGCGCGCCTGCCCGCCATCCCCGACGATCGCGTCCCAGTAGCGGTCGGTTTCCGCCTGATCGCCGGTCAGCACCTGGAACGAGATCGCGTCGGAAAAAGGCGTCGGCGGCCCATGGTTCAGCGCGAAGCAGGGCTGGCCGAGGAGGGTGAATTCGACGACCAGCGGATCGCCCGCCTTGCCGCCGGGAAAGTCGCTGCCGGCGGCATGGATTCGTCCGATCGCGGTTTCGGGAAAGGTCGCCGCGTAGAAGCGGACCGCCTCCTCCGCGCGGCCGTTGATGACGAGGCACAGTTGCAGCCTGCTCATGCGCGCGGGCCGACCAGTCCGAAGCGTGCGCCCACCGGATCGCTGGCGACGACCGAAAAGCTGCCGCCCGGGATTTCGTCCGGCCCCTGCAGCACCTGCCCGCCGCCCGCGACGATCCGTGCGGCGGCGGCGTCGATGTCGCCCACCAGCGCATAATATTGCCAGCCGGCCTGTCCGCCGGGCACCATGCCCATCGCCGCACCGATGCAGGTCGTGTCGTTGTGCAGGAACTTGTACTCGCCCAGCGGCCCCATCGGCATCCCGCCCTCCTGTCGCCAGCCGAACCGGTCGGCGTAGAAGGCGATGGCGCGGTTCTGATCGGGGGCGGTCAGTTCGTTCCAGACGAAATGGCCGGGCGTCGCCTGGTCCGATCCGCAGAAGGAGGTGCTGGGCGCGGGATTGTCGCTGCGCATCAGGTAGAGCGCGGCATGTTGCGGATCGGTCAGCATCGCCATGCGGCCGACGCCGGGCAGGGTGGTCGGCGGCATGTGCTGCGTTGCACCCGCGCCCACGAACGCCGCCGCCGCCGCATCGACATCGTCGACCGCGACATAGCCGAGCCAGGTCGGGGCGGGCATCGGCGTCGGCATGGCCATCAACCCGGCGACCGGTTGCCCGTCCGGGGCGACGAACAGGCGGTAGTCGATGCCCAGCGTGCCCGAATCCTGCACGGTCCAGCCGATCACGTCGGCGTAAAAGGCCGCCGCCGCGTCGACATCGCGGGTCAGCAGTTCATACCAGATGAAATCGCCCTGCCGGTTCATGCGCCTGCTCCCATGCTGCGGTCGAAGATCGGCGTGAAACCGCCGTAAATCATGCGTTTCCCGTCGAAGGGCATGGCGCGGTCGGCCATGCGCGGATCGGCCATCACCGCCTGCCAGCCGGCATTGCGCGCGTCCTTCGACGGCCATTCGATCCACGAATAGCAGGCGACCTCCCCCGGTTGCAGATCGACCGCGCGGGCATAGTCGGTCCGCGTGCCCGGCGGCACGTCGTCGCCCCAGCCCTCCACGACGCGCAGCGCGCCATGGTCGCGAAAGACCCGTGCCGATTCGGCCGCGAAGGCGAGGTACGCGTCGCGGTCGGCGGCGGCGACCGGGGTCAGGCAGCCATCGACATAGCCGGGCGTGGCGTCGTCTCCGCTGACCATCGCGCCGTCGAACCCGCCATAGATCATGCGCTTGCCGTCGAAGGGCATGTCGAGGTCGGCCATGCGCGGATCAGCCATCATCGCCGCGCCCGCCGCATCGCGGGTCGCACGGTCGGGATATTCGATCCAGCTGAACAGGACGTCCTCGCCCTCCTGCAACGCGACCGATCGCGCGAAGTCGGTATGCTGGCCGGCGGGGACGTCGTCGCCCCAGCATTCGACCAGCCGCGTGGCGCCCAGGTCGGCGAAGATCGCCGCCGCCTTTGCGACATGCGCTTCGTAGGCGGCCCGGTTGCCGTGCGGTACCGGGGTCACGAACCCGTCGATATAGGTCATGTACAGTCTCCCCTGGCCGCCCATTGCGCATAGCCGGCGGGCAGTGCGCCGGTGAATCCGGCCAGTTGCGCGGCGATCGCGCGGCGAAAGGCGGGGCGGGCGGTGCCGCGTTCGACATAGGCGACCAGCGTCGGATGCGCGGCGAGTTGTGCGCTGTCCGCCATGATCCGCAGCACCGCGACCATCATCAGATCGCCGATGCTGAAGGCGCCGTCATACCACTCCCGCTCGCCCAGCCGCGCGGCGACCTCGCCGAAGCGTTCGGCGATCCGTGCCTCGATCGCGGGCAGGCGCGGTCTGGACCAGGGGCGGTCGCGTTCGAACAGGGTGGCGATGGCATGGTCCATGATCGGCGGCTCGACGGTGTTGAGCGCGGCGAACAGCCATTCGGTCGCGCGTGCCCGGCCCGCCGGATCGGCCGGCAGCAGCACGCCGTGGCGCTCGGCGACATGCAGCAGGATCGCGCCCGATTCGAACAGAGTCAGGTCGCCGTCCTGATAGGTCGGCACCTGTCCGAAGGGTTGGCGCGCGCGGTGCTCGGCACCCTTTTGCGCGCCTTGCGACAGGTAGCGGACGTCATAGGCCTGTCCCGCTTCCTCCAATATCCAGCGGACGCGCAGGTCGCGGACCTGGCCCCGGGCGAAATCAGGGACCCAGTCGAAGGCGGTGATGACCGGGCGGGTCACCCCTGTTGCCCGGCGAACGCCGTCACGTCCATCGTGAACGGACCCCAGCCATGGCCGTCGAGATCGGCGAAGGCGCGGCTGTACATATAGCCCTCGTCCTGCGGATCATGCAGCTCGCGTCCGCCCGCGAGGATCGCCGCTTGGGTGATCGCATCGACGCCCGCCCGGTCGTCGAACGACAGCGCCAGCAGCACGCCGCTTTCGGTATGCGCGTCGATGATCCGCTTGGGCGTGAAGGTGGCGTAGAAATCCCGGTCGAGCAGCATGACGTGGATGGTGTCGGACCAGACCATCCCCGATCCGCGCTCGTTCGAGAATTGTTCGTTCTTCGTGAAACCGATCGCTTCGTAGAAGGCGGTCGCGGCCGCGACGTCGGTGACGGCCAGGTTCACGAAAATCATCTTCGGCATGACACCCTCTCCCAAGGTCGTGACGAATCGCTGTTTGTGTTGCGTGCGCCCATCGATTACGAAATGCAACGATGGAGTTAGAAAAAGTAACCAGGCAAGCGAAGCGGCGGTATGACGATGCCTGCGGAGCCGCGCTGGGCATGGAGTATGTCGGCGAACGGTGGGCGTTGCTGCTGATTCGTGAATTGTTGCTGGGGCCGCGCCGGTTCGGCGAAATCCGCGCGGGCCTGCCGGGGATCAGCGCGAACGTGCTGACGCAGCGGCTGGCGGGGCTGGAGGCGGCGGGGATCGTCGAGCGCCGGCGGCTGCCGTCGCCCGTCAATGCGCAGGTCTACGCACTGACGCCATGGGGGCGGGAGGCGGAGCCGGTGGTGCTGGCGCTGGCCCGATGGGCGCTCCGGTCGCCGACGCACGACCCGACGCTGCCGTTTTCGGCGGTGTCGCTGATGCTGTCGCTGAAAATGCTGCTGCGGCCCGAACGGGCAGGGGACTGGCGGGCGCGAATCGCGTTCCGGTTGGGCGACGATCCCTATGTCGCCGATCTGGCGGCAGGCGTGCTGGCGGTATCGCGCGGGGTGGCCGACGACGTGGATGCCACGCTGTCGGGGCGACCGCCGGCGTTCCTGCCGGTCGTCTTCGGCGGCAGGCCGCTTCCGGCGGCGGTGAACGAAGGGGCAATCGCGCTGGTGGGGAACCGTGCCATCGCCGAACGGTTCGTCACGCTGTTCCAACTGCCGCCGAAGGTTGAGTAGGCGGCCCGCTTCGTCCTAAAGACCGCCGCGGCGCATCGCTTGGCGCCCACGCGAAAGGCCCGCATGACCACCGATACCCCGCCCCAGCCGTCCGACACCACGATCCTGAGCGCACCCGACCGGATGGTGAAGGTGCGCGAAATGTTCGGCATCGACAGCGACCTCGAAGTGCCGGCCTTTTCGATCGCCGACGAACGCGTGCCCGACGCCGATCCCGCCTATGTATTCGATCCCGACACGACGCTGGCGATCCTGGCGGGCTTTGCGCACAATCGGCGGGTGATGGTGCAGGGCTATCACGGCACCGGCAAGTCGACCCATATCGAACAGGTCGCGGCGCGGCTGAACTGGCCGTGCATCCGCATAAACCTCGACGCGCATATCAGCCGCATCGACCTGATCGGGCGCGACGCGATCGTGCTGAAGGACGGGCAGCAGGTCACCGAGTTCCGCGAAGGGCTGCTCCCCTGGGCGTTGCAGACGCCAACCGCTTTGGTGTTCGACGAATATGACGCCGGCCGCCCCGACGTGATGTTCGTGATCCAGCGCGTGCTCGAAACCGAGGGCAAGCTGACCCTGCTCGACCAGAATCGCGTGATCCGGCCGAACCCCTATTTCCGGCTGTTCGCGACCGCCAACACGGTGGGTCTGGGCGATACCAGCGGGCTGTATCACGGTACGCAGCAGATCAACCAGGGCCAGATGGACCGGTGGAACATCGTCGTCACGCTGAACTACCTGCCCGCCGCGACCGAGGCGCGGATCGTGCTGGCCAAGTCGGGCGAGTATGACAAGGTCGGGGGCAAGGAAGCGGTCGAGAAGATGGTGCGCGTGGCCGACATGACGCGGCGCGGTTTCGTCAACGGAGACATCTCGACCGTCATGTCGCCCCGCACCGTGATTACCTGGGCGCAGAATGCGCTGATCTTCGGCGATGTCGGCTTCGCGTTCCGGCTGTCGTTCCTGAACAAATGCGACGAAGCCGAGCGGGCGCTGGTTGCGGAATATTATCAGCGGGTGTTCGGCAAGGACCTGCCCGAGAGCGTGGTGGGGAAGGCTTAGGGCTGCTGGGTCAAAACCTCCATTCGTGCTGAGTAGAGGCTGAGCCTGTCGAAGACTCGTATCGAAGCACCTGAGGCGGTCCTTCGATACGCCGCTTCGACAGGCTCAGCGGCTACTCAGGACGAACGGTTTTGGAATCGAGAGCAGCCTCGTTGACTCGCCTGTCAGCAAGCCCCATCCCCATTCGCATGTCACACCAGCATCCGCTCGCCGTCGCGCCGGGCGACATCGACCATATGGGTCACGTCAATAACGCAGTGTATCTGTCATGGGTACAGGACGCGGTCGTCGCCTATTGGGAGCGGGTCGCGCCGGCCGATGCGGTCGCCAAGCATCTGTGGGTCGCGCTGAAGCACGAGATCACCTATCGCCGGCCTGCCTTCCTCGACGATCCGATCGTCGCGACGGTCGTGGCCGAGCGGGTTGAGGGCGTGCGCGCCTATTTCTCGACGCTTATCAAGCGCGGCGAGGAGGTGCTGGCCGAGGTGCAGAGTACCTGGTGTTCGCTGGATGCGATCACCAAGCGTCCGGTGCGGGTGGCGCGCGACGTGGTGCATCGCTTCCTGCCCGAATAACGATTTCGTTTTCTGCAATTGCGCTGAAGACCTGTGCAGTTGCGATATTGCGCTGCACCATGCATTTCTCCGGTAACGAACGGCGCCCGAGCGTCGGATCCTTTCAAACCCGGAGACAGACCCATGCGCAGCCTTGCCGCCGCCGCCGCCTTTCGCGTTGCCCTCGTCGCTGCGGGCATGTTGATCCCGACCCTCGCGTCGGCCACCGAGATCGAGCGCGACGGGTACAAGTTCGATTACAGCCGCACCGTCACCGACAAGGGCGACACCGTGCTGTCGGGGACCATCAAGTCGACCGGCGAACCGTTCCGCCTCGTCGTGTGCGACCGCACCGTGACCGGTGACGTCGGCGGCCGCGCGGTCCGCTTCCGCATCGCCAAGCCGCTGCCGAGCGCGGCACAGGTTGCCGCCCGCTAAGACGGTTCTGCTCCCTGCAGGCTTCGACGCCCGTCCCCGCAAAGGGGGCGGGCGTTTTTGCGTTCGGGGATGGCGCGGCTTCCGAGCAGTCGGAACGCGTCAGTCGTGCGGAGTGCGGATGACTTCCCATTCGCCCAGCGATTCGAACCCGGCCGAACGGGCAAGCGCGATCGAGGCGATATTGTCGGTCTGACAACGATATTGCGGTTCCAGCCCCGAAGCGGCGGCATGGTCGACGATCACGCCGACCACCGCCCGGCCAAGACCGCGACCGCGCGCGTCGGGCAACGTTAGCACGCCGAGGTCGCCCAGCGGGCTTTCGCGCCAGCGCAACATGCTGGCGGCGCAGACTATGCGGTCGCCGTCGAAACCGCCGAACACGACCGGATGGTCGAACTCGACCCATGCGTCGTCGAGGTCCTGATCGGAAGCTGCGTCGCGGAACCGTTCAAACGCGTCCCGGTCGTCCGGGCAGAGCCGTCGGACGATGTGCGGCTCTGGCAATGGCGTCGCCGCTGGCGAGCGGTAAAAGAGGTGGTCGGGATCGTGCAAGGGGATGCCGCTTTCCGTCAGTCGTTGTCGAATGTCAGCGAGCGAAATCGGGCCGGTGTCGGACAGGCCGGTGCGTTCGGCCAGCGCCGGCGCGATCGCGACCGCGGCCGTGCCGTCGTACCGGGTCAGGATCATCACATAGGCTTCGCCGAGCGAATCGTCGGTACGCAGCGAAAGCCGTCCGTCGTCGAACACGCATCGGCCGCTGCCGAACGCCCGTTGCCAATAGGCGGTGACGGCCGGCGGGATCATCGGTATTCGATCCGCCACAGTTTCAGCGGCGACCCCTTGGGCAATGCCACCGGGGCCAGCCATGCCGGCACCTTGCCATGCGCCAGCTGGTCGTAGAAGCCGCCGGGCGACCGCGCGCGATAGACGGTGGTTTCGGCCATGTTGGGACAGGTCAGCAGATAGGTGGCACCATGTCGGCGGGCGATGATGCGGAAGTTTTCCGGATCGCCCTGGAATGCGTGGTGCACGTCGAGGATCGCGTCGCCGTTGCGGTGATAGGGGCCGGTGATGCCGTCATGGTGCGTCGCGACGATCAGGCGGGGGCCGAGATCGACATGGGTGAACATCACCGCCGCCGGGATGCGGTTGAGCGCCTGTAGCGCGGGCAGGCTGGCGCAGCGTGAACCGGCGCGCAGCACCTGTTTGGTGCGGGCGTCCTGCGGCGCGATGCGGACGTGCCTGGCAAGGCCGCTGTCGGGCAGCTTCGACAACAGCTTGCCGACCTGATCGACGGCAAGGTTGCCGAGCAGGAGGAGCGAGACCGCCGCCGCCGTTCCCAGCACGCGCACCGCCGCGCTGTTGCGCGACAGCAGCCACGGGATCACCATCCAGGCGAGCGCAACCGTTCCGGGGATCGCCAGGAGCTGTGCAGCGGGACCCGATCGGATTTGCCAGAACAGCATCGCCACCGCGAACAGGGTGAACAGCGTGGTCACCGCCCAGCCGACGAAACTGGCCGAACGGCGCGCGCGCCACGTCGCGAAGATCGCCCCGAACAGGCCGATGATGGGGCCGGTCACGATCAGCAGGATCGTGCGGCCGGGCATGGTGTAGAGCGGTTTCGCCTCGCGGACGTTGTTCAACCAGGTGCGCGCCAGTTCCTCCGATATGCCTTCGGGGCGGCCGAGGCATTGCGGGAACAGCGCCGCGAATGCCGCCGCCAGCGCACCGCCCGCGACCAGCGCCAGCACCAGCCGCACCGCCCACGCCCGGGGGCTGATCCACGCCAGCAGCACCAGCGCCGCGCCGCCGGCCACCACCGCCGACAGCCAGACCGGGGTCAGGGCGTCGCAGCGCATGGCGTAATTGGCGTTGGAGGCGAAGGCGACGAAGCCCACTGCGCTCGCTCCCGCCAGCGTCGCGCCATAGACGGTCAGCCGCCGTGCCTCCGCTCTGTCCCACACCCAGCGCAAGGCGACGATCCCCCCGGCCATCGCGCAATAGGGCAGGAGTTCGAGGCCGATGGTGAGCGAACAGGCCGACGACAGCCCGACGACCATCCCGCCGCGCGCGCGCTTCGGATCGGCAAGACCTGCGACGGTCCAGGCGAGGCAGGCGAGCTGCCACCCGTGATGGTCGATGCGTTCGGGCATGAACATCAGCAGGGTCGACGAACAGCCGAGCAGGAACACCACCGCGAGCGGCCACGCGACCGGCGCCACCAGCCGCCGCACCGTCGCCGCCAGCGCCGCCATCGCGACGCCCATCGGCAGCAGCGGCGCGATGCCGACCGCGAGGCGTTCCGCCCAGACCGGCCCGGCAAAGGGTTTGAGCAACAGGATCAGGCCGGCGATCGGCAGGTCGACCAGCCGCGACCAGTGGATGTCGAGGCCGCCGGGCGGGTTCAGCCGATACTGGCGCAGGTCGTACCACCCCTGACCGCCCATCCACGCCCGCACCTGCATCAGCCGCATATTGTCGTCGGTGTCCGACAGGGCGAGCCAGTGGACCGCGTTCCAGCGTTGCCACAGGAACCACGCGGCGATCGCCACCCAGGCAAGGAACAGCCAGCGGCCCCAGTGGCGGTCGAGTTCGTTGCGGCGCGCGGGCATGTCGGTCAAAATCGCTTTCCCCAGACCGCCGCGCATTCTACGGCGGCTGTCCCGCCATGGTGGCGGTGGCCAAGCGCTGTATCGGATGGCGCGCAAAGGACAAGGGTGGCACGCGGGTGATCGCGCGGATCGAACGGTTGATGGCGAACGGGATGCTGGGGCAGTTGATCCGCTTCGGCATCGTCGGGCTGTTGGCGACGGGCGTCTATTCGGCGGTCTATCTGCCGCTGGTCTATCATGTCGTGCCGACCGGCTATGCGTTCGTCGCGGTGATCCCGGCGTTCGTGGTCGCGGCGACCTTCGGCTGGTTCGCGCACGGCCGCTGGAGCTTTCAGGGGCACGGCACGCGGACCGAAGGCGCCGGGCAGCCGATCAAGTTTCTGCTGGTGCAGGGGTTCGGCATGGTGCTGAACGGCCTCTTCACCCTTGGCATGGTCGATCTGGGTGGCCTCGCGGACTGGACGCCGCTGATCCCCGCCGTGCTGGTCACGCCCTTCGCCACCTTCGCGCTCAATCGTTCATGGGTATTCGGATAAGATGGACCGCATCGTTTACGACCGCATGGCGGCGCACGACTCGACGCATTGGTGGTATCGCGCCCGCCGCGAGATCCTGGCCGATTATGTCGACCGCTATGCCGGCCTGAAGCCCGACGCGCGCATTTTGGAGATCGGGTGCGGCACCGGCCACAACCTGCCGATGCTGGGCGCGTTCGGCGAGGTCGACGCGATCGAGATCGATCCGGCCGCGCGCGAAATCGCCAGCGAACGGCTGGGCAAGCCGGTCGGTACCGCGCCGCTGCCGACGCTGGCCGGCGTGACCGGCCAGTATGACATGATCGCGGTGCTGGACGTGGTCGAGCATATCGAGGACGACGTCGCGACGTTCCGCGGCATGGCCGACCGGCTGGCGCCCGGTGGCAAGATTTTGGTCACGGTCCCGGCGCACCAGTGGATGTGGAGCGCGCACGACGTCGTGAACCACCACCACCGCCGCTATTCGAAGGCGACGCTGGCCAGGGCGATCGCGGATGCGGGGCTGAAGCATAACGGCCTGCGCTATTTCAACTCGCTGCTGTTCCCCGCCGCCGTGGCGGCGCGGGTCGCGGGCAAGATCCGCGGCAAGGACGACAGCGACGATTCGCCCCCGCCCAAGCCGCTCAACACCGCGTTCGAGGCGATCTTCCGGCTGGAGCGGTTCCTGATCGGCCGGGTACCGATGCCGCCGGGGCTGTCGATCGTGACGCTGGTGACGAAGTAAGCGGCGCTTGCCGCGACGTCGCCATTCGATCAGCGTGCCGGTATGGCAGGAAGCGATTATAAGGGTGGTACGTTGCCGACGGTCATCGTCGGGGTCGCGCTGTTCGTAGCGGTTCGCTGGATCGTCAACTGGTTTGGCCGATCCCGCAGTGGCTCTGACTAGGCCGTATCGATACGCTTTCCTCATCGTCCCCTGGACTTGTTCCGGGTCCACGGTGCGGCGATCGGTGCGGCTGGAGGCTGTATCGACGGCGTGCGCTGGCAGGTGGACCCCGGAAAACGTCCGGGGTGACGGTAGAAGGTCGTCCGCGACCTACCCCCGCCGGAACCACTTCCACTTCGGTCCCGCCGATTGCAGCACCCCGCGCCGGAACAGCCGCGCACCCAAACTGATGGTGATCGCGACCCACAACAACTGCCATGCGAGCGCCGCGACGTGCGGCCAGATGTCGGCGCTGGTCGCGGCGCGGCCGGCCATGGCGAAGGGGGAGCTGAACGGGAATAGCTCGGCCGCCGTCGCGACCCAGCTGTCGGGGCGGCCGATCGCGGCCAGTGCGAAGCCGAACATCGCCATCTGGAAGATGGTGATCGGCAGCGACAGCATCTGGATTTCGCGTGGGGTCGTCGCCTGCGCGCCGACGGTCAGGAACACCGACCCGAGCAGCATATAGGCAAGGGTGAAATACAGGATGTAGAGCAGCACGAACCCCGGAAAGCCGATCGCGGGCGCGATGCCCGACAGCCCTTCGGCAAAGGCGGGTGGCAGCAGCGCGCCGATATTGGCCCCGACCGTCGCCCAGAAGGCGAGGAACAGGATCGCCACGCCGAACATACCGATCAGCTTGCCGAGGAACACCGATTCGAGCGGCACGGCGGCGGCCAGCACCTCGATCACCTTGTTCGAGCGTTCCTCCGCCATGGTGCCGACCGCCTGCCCCGCCAGCATCAGCGTAACGACGAACAGTGTGACGACGGCAAAGGTGCCCGCCGCGCTCTTGCCGCCCAGCGACGTGCTGTCGCGTTCGACGCGGGTGAAGGTCGGTCGCGACAGGGGGGCACCGTTCAGGCCGGTCCGACGATCGCGCTCCGCCTGTTCGGCCAGCGCCGCCAGATATTTGACGGTGGTGGAGGTCACGTTGGCATGGATCAGCTGCGGCCGGTCGAGCGGACCGTAGAGGACCGAGGGGACGTCCACCGCCGGATCGGACAGCAGCGCGCGCGCCTGTGCGGGGGGATCGGCGGCAGGGGCGATGGTGGCGAGCGGCGGCAGGCCGCGTTCGTCGGCGATGGCGGGGCGGATTCGCGCGTCGGCGGCCCGCAGCCGCGCGGCATCCGCCGGCGTGGCGATGGCGTAGAGCTTTTCCTTGCCCTCCGCGGTCTGGCCGACGGTCATCGCTCCCAGGCTGCCCATCGCCCCGAAGCCGGCGAACAGCAACGGGGCGAGCAGGAAGAGGAGGAACATCGGCGTCATCACCGTCGCGGTGAAATCGCGCCGGGCGATGGTCAGCGTCTGGCGGATCAGCTTGCGCGGATTGTTCATGCCGCATCCTCCCGCGCGGCATCGCCGACGATCCGAACGAATGCGTCGTGCAGCCCCGGCCGTTCGATCGACAGCCCCGAAATACCGTAGCCCGCGTCGATCAACCGCACCAATATTCCTTCGATGCCGTCCGCCGGCAGGGTGAAGCGCCAGCCGCCGCGATCCTCCTGCGCATCGGTGGGCAGCAGGCCCGCGATACCGGGCGCGGGGCGATGCGGCACATAATGCGCCTTCATCGGCAGCAGCGCGCGGGCATCGTCCACCGTCCCTTCGAAGCGGCGACGCCCCCCGGCGATGACGCACAGCCGGTCGCACAGCCGTTCGGCATGGGCCATGACGTGCGTCGAGAACAGGATGGTCGCGCCCCGGTCGCGCTCGGCGCGGATCAGCGCCTCCAGCCGTTCCTGATTGACCGGATCGAGACCGGAAAAGGGTTCGTCGAGGACGAGGAAATCGGGCTGGTGCACTACGCTGCCGAGCAGTTGCACGAATTGCGCCATGCCCTTGGACAATTTGCGGATCTTGCTGTCGATCGCATGACCCAGGCCCGCCTGTTCGAGCATCGTCGCCGCACGCTTGCGCCCGACCGACCAGTCGAGGCCGCGCAACGCGCCCATGAACGCGATCGCCTCGCGCGCCTTCATGCCGGGATAGAGGCCGCGTTCCTCGGGCAGATAGCCGACCTGGTCCGACGCGTCGCGGGGCGAGCGGTGGCCGAGCAGCGTGCGGGTGCCCTCATCGGGTTCGATAATGCCCAGCAACATGCGCAGCGTCGTCGTCTTGCCCGCGCCATTGGGGCCGAGCACGCCGTACACCGCGCCGGTGGGCACGGACAGGTCGATGCCGTCGACGACCCGCCGGTCGCCGAAGCGCTTGACCAGTCCGGTCGCGTGCAAGGCCAGATGTTCGTCGCGCAACCGCTATCCCCCCAAACGACGCTCTTTAGCGTGCGCTGTGAAAAGCGTAGCGGGGGGAAGTGATCCAAGACAAGGCCCGCCCCATCGATATTGTCGCGCGGATTCGCGCCAAGGCGGCCGAATGCGGTTTCGTCGCGTGCGGCATCGCCCGCGCCGACGCCGCGCCGCGCACCGCGCAGCGGTTGCGGGAGTGGCTGGACGAGGGGCGGCACGGGTCGATGATCTGGATGGAGGAGCGTAGCCAACAGCGCGGATCGCCCGCCGGCCTGTGGAGCGACGTACGGTCGGTCATCGCGCTGGGCATGAGCTATGCACCGGCCAGCGATCCGCTGGCGCTGGAGGGGGTGGGCGACCGGGGGCGGATTTCGGTCTATGCGCAGGGCGGCGATTATCATGACGTCGTGAAGAAAGCGCTGAAACAGCTCGGCCGCTGGCTGGCGCAGGAATCGGGCTGCGACCTAAAGGTGTTCGTCGATACCGCGCCGGTGATGGAAAAGCCGCTGGCGGAGGCGGCGGGGCTGGGGTGGCAGGGCAAGCACACCAATCTGGTCAGCCGCGACCATGGCAGCTGGCTGTTCCTCGGCGCGATCTACACCACGCTCGACCTGACCCCCGACCGGGCGGGCCGCGACAGCTGCGGGTCGTGCGATGCGTGCCAACGGGCCTGCCCGACGGGGGCCTTTCCCGCGCCCTACCGGCTGGATGCGCGGCGCTGCATCTCGTACCTGACGATCGAACATGCCGGACCGATCCCGCTCGACCTGCGCGAAGGGGTAGGCAACCGCATCTATGGCTGCGACGACTGCCTGGCGGTGTGCCCGTGGAACAAGTTCGCGGCAGCAGCGGCGGCGAACCGGGCGTTCGCGGCACGGGCGGAACTGGCCGCGCCGCGCCTGGCCGACCTGATCGCGCTGGACGATGCCGGTTTTCGCGAAGTGTTCCGGGGGTCGCCGATCAAGCGGATCGGGCGCAACCGGATGGTGCGCAACGCGCTGATCGCGGCGGGCAATAGCGGCGATCCGGCGCTGATCGACCCGGTGCGCGCGGCGTGCGGCGACCCGGACGCGGTGGTCGCCGAAGCGGCGCAATGGGCGCTGACGAAGCTGGAGCCGATCGACATTCAGCCGATCCGAGGGTGATCGCCGGGCTACGTACGCCCCGTCGTCACCCCGGACGTGTTCCGGGGTCCATCGCGCGGCAATCGGTGCGCTTTGAGGCTCCAACAACAGCATTTGTGGCATAGTGGACCCCGGAACAGGTCCGGGGTGACGATACAGATGGGAATGTCGATCGGTCACCGGACGGATCGACATTCAGACGCCGGTGGGAGATGTCCACGCGACGACGGCGAAAACCCCCGGAAGTCGAATTTTCGCGCGGAGGCGCGGAGGACTCGCGCACGTGGCTGGTCGCAGGGTCGATTACCGGTCGGCCCGACATCGTTGCGTCGATGAGGAGAGTGTCGCTTTGCGTCAAGCGCCGTTCTCTGCGTTCTCCGCGCCTCCGCGCGAACCATCTTCTTTCTTCGCTTCGCCGCTTCGCACGAACATCGCGCACCGATACATTGAATGTCGACCGGCCCTATGCGGCCTGTAGGGCTAGCGCAGCGGGATCGAGCCATTCGATCCGGTTCCGCCCGGCATGTTTCGCGCGGTACAGCGCCGCGTCCAGCCCGCGCAGCAGCGCCTGTGGCTCCACCGGCCAGCGGTCGAGGTGGCAGGCGCCGATGCTGGCGGTCACGCGGATGCCGGTATCCTCCCACGGCACGACGATCGCCGCGATCGCATGGCGCAGCCGTTCGGCGATGGCGGCGCTCGCCTGCGCATCGGGTGCGTGCAGCGCCAGCGCGAATTCCTCTCCGCCCAGCCGTGCCGACAGGTCGTCGGGGCGGCAGCATTGGGCGATGGTTTCGGCGATGGCGCGCAACACCGCATCGCCCGCCGGATGGCCGTGGCGGTCGTTGATCGCCTTGAAATGGTCGAGGTCGAGCCAGAGCAGTGCCAGCCCGCCGCCGGGCGTCGACGGGGCGTCCAGCCGCCGGTGCAGTCGATGCTCGAACGCGCGGCGGTTGAGCAGGCCGGTCAGTCCGTCATGGTCGGCGGCCTGCTGCAACTGCGCCATCAGATCGTCGCGCACCGCCATCGCGCTGCTGATCGTCAGGGGCACGAGCGCGAGGAACGCGACCGCGATCCGCACCGAAATGACCATGCGGGGGATCGACAGATCCTGTCCGATATCGACCATCCCCAGGCCGATGGTAATCATGCACCCGCTGCCGAGCACCATGGTGATGAGCGCGGCGGTCGATACCGAATAGGTCATTGCGCACAGCAGCAGCGCCGGCATCGGGAACATGATGCTGCCAGGGCCATCGAACCAGACCGCGAGGGTACAGGAGAATGCCAGCAGGACCAGCGGCCAGACCGGCTTTACGACAGGCGCGGGCATCGCCGCGCGCCGCTCGCCCCGCCAGGGGGGCCGGACGGTCAGCATGGCCGGCAGGAAGATCAGGTAGTTGGCGATTTCGCTGGCGGTCCACGTCATCACCGTCTGGGTGGCCGATCCGTGGAACTGCACGACGACCATCGCCGCGCCGACCGACGCGGCGGCGAAGCTGCCGGGCAGCAACCCGACCGAAATCCGCATGACCGAATGGACCCGCCGCAGGCGCAGGTCACTGGCCCCGAGTCGGCGGAGCAGCAGCACGGCGACGCTGGTGCCGGACAGATTGGCGGCGGCGAACCAGCCGCCCAGTTCCGGCGTCTGGCCAAGAATCAGGTCGGCGAGGATGAACCCCGCCGCCGCGCCGGCCCATCCCGCCGGCCGGTTGAGATGCGGTGCGCGCAGCATGATCCCGACCAGGATCGCATTGACCGGCCAGAAGGCGACGGAAAAGGCATGGCGGGTGACAAGGCCCAGCGTCGCCCCGCCGCCGACCACGACGCACACCAGCAGGAAGGCGCGGAGCGCGCCGATTGCGGAAGCGCCGCGATCAGGGCGCGAAACGCGCCATGCGGGGGCGGTGGGCGCGCCGGATCGAGCGGTGGTCGACATGGCCGCAAGGATAGATGGCGATGATGAATAACCGGTAACGCCAAGGTATTACGCCCCGCTCGCCCGTCGTACCGCCGCCAGTTCGCCATTGTGCTTGCCCTGCACATGCGCCCAGTCGCGGAACTTCCAGTCGCCGCCCCATACCAGCCCCTCGGCCTTCGCCGCCTTGCCCAAAGCGCGGAAAAAGACATGGGCATCGGGTTCGCGCCAATACCAGCGTTCGTCGACCAGATCGGCGGCCCAGGCGGTGGGCAGGCCATCCGGCGTCTGCGCATTGTGGAAGCTGAAGCGGACCTTGCTGCTGCCGGCGCGGAACAGCCGCTGCTGCACCGCGACCGATCGCCAGCCATAGACGAGGACCGGCCGGAACCGTTCGGCGCGCAGCCGGGCGATCACCGCCGTCACGCGCGGGCGGAACCGGGGGTGGAGGCTGGCGAGCTTGCGTTCCTGCGGCCAGTTGCTGCTGTCGCCGTCCCAGCGGGCGGGCGCCGCGCGCAGCCGGGCGAGGGTGGTGCCACCGGGATCGACCCGGCCGTCGGGTTCGATCCCGAAACGGTCCTGCGCGGTGCGGATCGCGGCGATCAGGCGCGGGCCGGCGATGCCGTCGATCCCGCCCGGATCGATGCCGATGCGCAGCAACAGCCATTGGAGTGTGCGTACGTCGTCCGCACGGTTCGCGCCGCCTTCACCGACCGCCGCGTCGATCATCGCCCATCCTTCCTGTCGTTGCCGGGGGCGGGGACGCTGGCGGGCGAAATCCTACATTGCAAGCGCGGTTCAGCGCGGCCGGGCGCGCGCCGCCGCGATCTGTTCGCGCAGTGCGCGCGTGCGCTGGTCGAGCGCGCCGGTGTTCGCGAAGGCCGGCCCGCCGGCCCGTGCCTGTCGCGCAAGTCGTTCGACCATCGCGCTTTCGGCCCGCAGGGCGCGCGCTTCCGATCGGCTGAGATCGCCCTGTCGCCGCCCGTTGCGGATCGACCGGTTGATATCGCCCAGATCGCGGTCGAACGTGGCGGCGGGCGGGGCCGCCGTCTCGCGCACGGCGGAACGGCCCCCGTCCCAGATTTGCGCGCCGGCCGGCGTGGCCAGCGAGAGGAACAGGATCGGCAGCATCGCACGCATCGGCATTCTCCCGTGGGGGCGGGTGCATCCTATCGTCGTGCGATCGCCTGCGCCATCCGGCTTTTCCTGTCGCGCGGCTTGGGGTAACGCCAGCCCCCATGATCCGTCCCGCGCTGTCCATCGTCGTCCCCTGTTATAACGAGGCCGCGTGCCTCGACGTGCTGCACACCCGCATTTCGGCGGCGGCGCGCGCGGTGGTCGGCGACGATCACGAGATCGTGCTGGTGAACGACGGGTCGCGGGACCAGAGCTGGGCGGTGATGGAGCGGCTGGCGGCGGCCGACCCCCGGCTGGTCGCGATCAACCTGTCGCGCAACCATGGGCATCAGCTGGCGCTGACCGCCGGACTCGACCTGTGCGCGGGGACACGCATCCTCATCATTGATGCCGATCTGCAGGACCCGCCCGAATTGCTGGGCGACATGATCGCCGTGATGGAGGCCGAGAGCGCCGATGTCGTCTATGCCGTGCGGCGCAAGCGCGAGGGCGAGACCTTCTTCAAGAAGCTGACCGCCGCTGCCTTCTATCGCGTGCTCGACCGGGTGACCGATACGCCGATCCCGCTCGACACCGGCGATTTCCGGCTGATGAGCAGGCGGGCGCTCGACGCGCTATTGTCGCTGCCCGAACAGGCGCGCTTCATTCGCGGCATGGTGGCGTGGGTCGGGTTCCGGCAGGTGCCGTTTCCTTATGACCGCGACGAGCGGCTGGCGGGCGAGAGCAAATATCCGCTGGGCAAGATGATCCGCTTCGCGCTCGACGCGGTGACTGGTTTCTCCACCGCGCCGCTGCGCCTCGCCAGCCATATGGGGCTGGTGCTTACGGGTCTGTCGCTGCTGCTGTTCGCTTATATCGCGATCGGATGGATTTCGGGCAGCGCGGTGCAGGGGTGGACGTCGACGATGCTGGTCGTCGTGTTCCTGGGCGCCGTGCAGATGTTCGTGCTGGGGATGATTGGAGAATATCTCGGGCGGCTCTACGTCGAATCGAAGCGGCGGCCGCTGTATCTGGTCGCCGACGTCGCCGGGCCGGTGAAGGGGCGGGCGAGCCTTGGCTATCGCGCTGGGGACCGGGGGGACGTGACGGTGTCGCCGATCCTGCCGGAATTGCCCGAACAGCAGTAGACAGAGTCGGTTTCACGCGAAGGCGCGGAGACGCGAAGAGAAGAAGGTAGATTTCGCGCAGAGACGCGGAGGCGCAGGGAGGTTTCGCGCTGGGTGAGCGCGCGCGACCAGGAGGCGCCATCTTTCGCTGCAACGAAGATCAAGGCCGCTGTCGCGGCAGAAACCTGTCCGCGGCCGCAACCTCTCTGCGCCTCCGCGTCTCTGCGCGAACCCATTTCTCCTACTCTTCGCGTCTCCGCGCCTTCGCGTGAAAACGACTTACCGCCCGCCGACCTCGCCCAGCAACCACGACCGGATCGCACTCGCCAGGTTCGGCGGATCGTCGCTTTCGATCCGCACCGCGTCGATCGCCGCGACCAGCGCCGACAGCGGCAGCGACCGCCTAGCCGCCGCGTCCTCCAGCGCCGTCCAGAAGCCGGGTTCTAGGCTGATCGAGGTCGCGTGGCCGGCGATGGTGATCGATCGCTTCACCGGCCCGCGAAATCCGCCGGGCGGGGCGGCGGGCTTCATTCGGTGTCGAACAGCGACGCCAGCTGCTCGATCATCGTGCCGGCGAGCTGTTCGGCATCCATGATCGTCACCGCGCGCCCGTACCAGCGGGTCACGTCATGGCCGATGCCGATCGCGACCAGTTCGACCGGCGACTTGCTCTCGATCCACGCGATCACCTGTCGCAGATGCCGTTCCAGATAGCTGCCCGAATTGACTGATAGCGTGGAGTCGTCGACCGGCGCGCCGTCGGAAATGACCATCAGCACCTTTCGATCCTCGGGCCGCGCGATCAGCCGGCCATGCGCCCACAACAGTGCCTCGCCGTCGATATTCTCCTTCAGCAACCCTTCGCGCATCATCAGCCCGAGCGACTTCTTCGCGCGGCGCCACGGTTCGTCGGCCTGCTTGTAGACGATGTGGCGGATGTCGTTCAGGCGGCCGGGCTGGGGCGGGCGACCGGCGGCCAGCCACGATTCGCGGGCCTGCCCGCCCTTCCATGCGCGGGTGGTGAAGCCGAGAATCTCGACCTTCACGCCGACGCGTTCCAGCGTGCGGGCGAGGATGTCGGCGCTGATCGCGGCGATGCCGATCGGGCGGCCGCGCATCGACCCCGAATTGTCGATCAGCAGCGTGACGACGGTGTCGCGAAACTCGGTATCGCGCTCGATCTTGTAGCTCAGTGACTGTGCCGGGTTGATGACAACCCGCGCCAGCCGGGCGGCGTCGAGCAGTCCCTCTTCCTGATCGAAGTCCCAGGATCGCGACTGTTGCGCCATCAGCCGGCGTTGCAGCCGGTTGGCGAGCTTCGTCACCACCCCCTGCAACTGCACGAGCTGCTGGTCGAGATAGGCGCGCAGCCGTTCCAGTTCGTCCGCGTCGCACAGCTCGGTCGCGGCGATCACCTCGTCATATTTGGTGGTGAAGGCGCGATAGTCGAACTGGGCGTTCAGGTCGGCAAAGGGGCGGTTGGGGCGGACCGGCATCATGCCGCCTTCATCCTCGCCATCGGCCATGTCGTCGCCTTCGGCGTCGACATCCTCCGACATGTCGTCGGACCGGGCATCGGCCTGGTCGTCGCTGCGGTCCTCGCCGCGTGCCTCGACCTGGCCGTCGCCGCCCTGCTGCTCGCCCTCGTCCTCGCCGTCGTCCTGTGGGGTTTCCTCGTCCTCGCCCTCCGCATCGTCGCCGCCGTCATCGGCCTGTTCCGGCTCGACCTCGCCCTCGACCAGTTCGAGATCGGTGAGGATGCGGGTGATGCCGCGCCCGAACGCCACCTGATCGTCGACCAGCGCGGCGAGGCCGTCGAGCTGCGTGCCGGCGCGCTCCTCGATCCAGTCGGAGACCAGCGCCATGGCGGGGATGGCGGCGGCGGGCGGCATCCGCCCGGTCAGCCGTTCGCGCACCATCAGCTGCACGGCGGTCGACAACGGCACCTCGGCCCGCGTCCGCGCCCGCGTGATCGGGTCGGACCGCATCCGCATCGCCAGCGCATGGTCGAGATTGTCGGCGATCCCGTCATAGCCCGCCGATCCGACCGCATCGACCCGCGCCTGTTCGACCGCATCGAACACCGCGCGCGCCACCGCATCGCCCGGTGCCGCGCGGGCGTGAAGCGCGGTGTCGTGGTAGCGCATCTTGAGCGCGAACCCGTCGGCCAGCCCGCGCGCCTCCGCCACCTGATCGGCGGGGAGCGCGCGGGCGGGCATCGGCACCTTGATATGCTTGCCCGATGCGACCGGCGCGTCGGCGGTGAAGCCCAGCTCCACCTCCGGCTCCTCCGCGATTGCGCGCGATGTGCCGCGCAGGACGTCGCGAAACCGGTCGAGTGGGGATTCCTGTGCCATGGCGACTGCTTTGGGGATTGGCCGGAGCAAGGGCAAGGGGGTGGTGCGGCCCGTTCGGGCAAAGCCGGCGGGTTGCGGGGCGCAAGCACACACCTCTCCAAAACGGATACGATCCTGCGGAACCACCACCAAACCCAACCGGACCGTCGTTGAAGCCGCCCGTCGGCCCGCTCTACGCCAGGGCCAAGGACCGAGCGGGGGCTGGTGTGACCGATTTGATGGAAAGTGCCATGGCGATCCTGCGCCTGTCGTCGTCGCGACTGGCGCAGGTGTCGCAGAATGTCGGCAATGTGTCGACGCCGGGATACAAGCGCGGTGTCGCCTATCGCGCGCTGCAGGCGGCGCTGGATGCCGATGGCGTGGCGTCGACATGGCACGACCGGACGCAGGGCAAGCTGCAGGCGACCGGCGCGCCGCTCGACCTCGCGATCGAGGGCGAAGGCGCGTTCGAGCTGCGCGATGGTGAGCAGATGGTCGCGGCGCGCAGCGGCCAGTTCCACCGGCTGGACGATGGCCGACTGGCCGATGGGCGCGGGCGGATCGTACAGGATCTGGGCGGCGGCGACGTCGTGTTGCCGCGGGGCACTGTGACGATCCTGCCCGACGGCACCATATTGGACGGACAGCGCCCGGTCGCGCGAATCGCGCTGCGGTCGGACAGCGGCGGCGAGGCGGAAGGCGCGATGCTGCGGCAGGGCATGGTCGAGGCGTCGAACGTGGCGCTGGGCGACGAGATGCTGGCGATGATGACCGCGATGCGCGAGGCGGAGGGCGGCGCGCGGCTGGTGCAGGTCTATGACGAACTGATGGGCCGCGCGCTCACCACGCTGGGGCAGGGCGGGCGATGAGCGACGCGTTCAGTATCGGCGCGCTGGCGATGCGCACTCAGCAACAGGCGCTCGAAGCGCTGGCCAACAACATCGCCAATGTGAACACGGCCGGGTTCAAGCGGGCGCGGGTGCGCTTCGCCGACCTGTCGGCCAATGTCCCGACCGTGACCGGCCCGGCGACCGCCACGGCCGATGCCGGGGTCCGGTTCGACACGCAGCTTACCATCGACCAGCAGGGCGAGGTGCAGCGGACCGGACGGCCGCTCGACGTAGCGATCGAGGGGGCGGGCTTCATCGAACTGATGGGACCGGGCGGGCAGACGTTGCTGTGGCGCGGCGGCACGATGAAGGTCGATGCCGATGGGTTGCTGGCGAGCGATGGCGGCCTGCCGCTGCGCGCGGCGGTGACGATCCCGGCGGATGCGAGCGACGTGCGGATCGCGCGCGACGGCATCGTGCGCGCGATGCTGGGCGATGGCACCGAAGCGGTCGAATTGGGCCGGATCGAGCTGGTCCGCTGTGACGACCCTGACACGCTGGTCCGGCTGGACGGCGGGGTGTACCGGATGACCGACGATGCGCGCGGCGTGGCGGTCGATCCGGGCGAGGATGGCGCCGGGCTGCTGGTGCAGGGCGCGGTCGAACGGTCGAACGTGCAGCTGACCGACGAGATGGTGCAGCTGATGCTGGTGCAGCGCGCCTATGCCGCCAATGCCCAGATCGTGCAGGCGGCCGACCAGTTGATGGGCATCGTCAACGGGTTGCGGCGATGATCGGCGTGGCGATGCTGCTGGCGACGGCGATGGCGGGGCTGCCGTGCATGGCGTCGCGCACTCCGCTGGCCATCGGCGAGCCGGTGCAGGCGCGGGCGTTGCAGCCGGTTGACTGCACCGCCGCGCGACTTCCGGCGCTGCGCTACGACCGGAAATCCGGGCTGGTGCTGGCGGCCGAACCGATCGCCGCCGGCGTGTCGCTCGGGCGGTTGCGTCTTGATCCGCGCACGGCGGTCGCGCGTGGTGAGACGTTATTCCTGCGCTCGGCGATCGGTCCGGCCACGATCGAACGACGGGTGGCGGTGGTGCAGGGCGGCCGTTCGGGCGAGCGGCTGTTCGTGCGCGATGCGGGCGGTCAGGTGTTCGCCGCCGCGCTGGTGCTGGGGCAGGACCTGTTCCACGACGGCAACTGGCCGGCGCTCGCCACCGACCGCCGGGCCAGCGCGCGCGGCGACGTGCTGACCATCGTCGTCCATCAGGTCGCCGAATCGTCGAACGTGACCCAGCGCGCACGCCGCCGCGCGACCGATACCGGCGGCAGCGTCCGCCTCGGCGACGTGGACGAGGATGCCGGCATCCGCCTGGGCGGCGGTTTTTCGGGGCGGGGTGAGGTGCGGCGATCGGAACGGCTGCTGACCAGCCTGACCGTCACGATCGACGACATCCTGCCCAATGGCGACCTGCTGGTGCTGGGGCGGCAACAGGTGCGGGTGAATGGCGAGCGGACCGACATTGCGGTGCGCGGACGGGTGCGTCCGGCGGACATCGCCAGCGACAACAGCGTGTTGTCCAGCCGCATCGCCGGGGCCGAGATCGATTATGCCGGCAAGGGTTTCGTGACGCGGGGCAGCGGCCCCGGTCTGGTCGACCGGCTGTTCGGCCTGCTGGGACTGGGCTGATGCGGCGGGTTCTTCTCGGGCTGATGCTGGCCGGTGCGTGGCCCGTCGCGGCGGAGGCGCAGCAGGTCCCGATCAAGGGGCTGGGCCGCTTTGCCGGATGGCGCGACAATGCGCTGGTCGGATACGGCCTCGTCACCGGATTGTCGGGGTCGGGCGACACGCGGCGCAGCGGCGTCACGCGGCAGGCGCTGCGCAATATCCTCACGCGGCTGGGCACCAATGTCGCCGACGACCAGATCAGCAGCCGCAACGTCGCGGTGGTGATGGTGACGGCGGTGCTGCCGCCCTCCGCCAATGTCGGCGACCGGATCGACGTCAACGTGTCGTCGATCGGCGATGCGCGCAGCCTGGCCGGCGGCACGCTCATCATGACCCCGCTGCTGGGGCCGGACCAGCGGCCCTATGCGCTGGCGCAGGGCGCGTTGCTGGCCGGGGGACACCGGTTCGACAGCGACCTGAACCGCGAACAGCGCAATTACCCGACCAGCGCGATCCTGCCCGGCGGGGCGACGATCGAGATGGCGGTGCAGTCGAGCGTCGCGGGCGCGGATGGCGAGGTGTCGTTCCTGCTCGCCAGCCCCAGCTTTTCGACCGCGGAGCGGATCGCCGCGCGGATTTCGGCGCGGCTGGGCAGCGGCGCGGCGCGGGCGGTCAACGCCGACGAGGTCCGCATCCGCTATGGCGGCGCGCCGGGCGCGGTGGCTGGGTTCATCGCGGGGATCGAGAATCTGCCGGTCGAGCCGGACAGCGTGGCCCGCATCGTCATCAACGAACGCACCGGCACCGTCGTCGCGGGCGCGGAGGTGATGATCTCCAGCGTCGCCATCGCGCAGGGCGACATCAAGGTGTCGGTCGTGGCGGAGAACATGGCGTCGCAGCCCGGCTTCCTCGCCGGTTTCGCGGGCGATGCGCGCAGCCTGATCGTGACCAACACCGCGCTCGACGTGCGCGAGGGCGTGGGCGACGCCGCGCTGCGGCTGCCCAACAGCTCGGTCGCCGATCTGGTGCAGGCGCTGCACAGGGCGCGTGTCGATACCCGCCGCATCATCTCCATCCTGCAGGCGATCCGCGCGGCGGGCGCGTTGCACGCCGACATCCTCGTTCAATAGGGACCGACATGGACGCCATCACCTCGCTGACGCTGGCGCGTGCGCTGGACGGACTGCACCAGCGGCAGATCGCCACCGCCTACAACATCGCCAATGCCGGTACGCCGTCGTTCCGGGCGCTGACGGTCCGGTTCGAGGAGCGGCTGCGGGCGGCGGCGCAGCAGGGGCCGGCGGCGCTGGCGCGCGTGACGGCGCAGACGGTGCAGGGACCGACGCGCAGTAGCGAACGGCTGGACCTGGAGGTCGCGACGGCGAGTGAGACGGCGCTGCGCTATTCGGCGCTGGTCGAGATCGCCGGGCGGCGCATGGCGATCGACCGCGCCGTCGTCAGCGGGGGCCGCTAAGCATGGACGCCGCACGGATCAGCCGCACCGGCCTCGACGTCGAATGGCAGCGATTGCAGGTGATCGCGCTCAACCTCGCCAACATGAACAGCAGCGATGCGCCGGGCACGGCCGGCTATCGCGCGATGCGGATGGTGTCGGGACCGGTGCAGAGCTTCTCCGCGATGCTCGACCGGCCGGCGGGTGTCGGCGTGCAGGCGATGGTGGCGTCCACGGCCACGCGGCGGGTGCATGAACCCGGCCATCCCCATGCCGATGCCGGCGGCTTCGTGACCTATCCCGAGGTGGATCATGCGGGGGAGATGACGCTGATGATCCGCACGGCCCGCGCCTATGAGGCGAACCTGACCGCGCTGGCGACCGCGCAGCAAATGTATGCCCGCGCGCTCGAACTGGGCAAATCGGCATGAGCGGGATCGAGGCGATCGCGGCGATCGGCGCGGCGGCGGTGCCGGCTTATGCTCCGCCGGTCCCTGCGACGGGCGGCGGCTTCGGCGCGCTGCTGACGCAGGGCCTGCAACACGTCGATACAAAACTTGCCCAAGCCGACGCACTCGCCCGCCAATTCGCAGTCGACGACAGCATTCCCGTGCATCAGGTGACGATGGCGCTGGAGGAAGCGCGGCTGGCGGTCGAGCTGGCGATGCAGGTGCGCACCCGGCTGCTCGACGGGTATCGCGAACTGATGGCGATGCAGCTCTGACATGGCCGAGGCGTCTGCGGTCCCGTTCAGGCGGGTGATCCTGATCCTATTGCCGGTGCTGCTGCTGGTGGCCGGCGGCTGGTGGTGGCTGTCGCGGCCGGAGTATGTCGTGTTCGCGCAAGGGTTGCGCGCCGCCGACGCGGCGGCGGTCGTCGCCGAACTCGACAAGCGGGGCACGCCGTACCGGCTCGAAGGTGGCGGCACGACGATCCTGGTGCCGGCCGATCGCGCCGCCGATACCCGTGTGGCACTGGCCGGGAGCGAGGTCGCGGCACGCGGGCTGGTCGGGTTCGAACTGTTCAACGAATCCGACATGGGGCTGACCAATTTCGCCCAGAAGATCAATTACCAGCGCGCGTTGCAGGGGGAACTGACCCGGACCATCCTGATGATGGACGGTGTCGCCGCCGCCCGCGTCCATCTGGCGCTGCCCGAAAAGGCGCTGTTCCGCGGTGATCGGGCGCAAGCCAGCGCGGCAGTCGCGATCGAGATGAAGCCGGGGGCGGTGCTGGACCGCGCTCGTGTCGCGGGCATTCAGCGGCTGGTCGCCGCCGCCGCGATCGATTTGCCCGAGGCGCGCGTCGTCGTGCTCGACGGGGCGGGGCGGCAGATCGGTGGTGGCGTGGAGGGCACCGCGCCCGACGAGCGCGAGGCGCTGCGCCAGTTGTTCACCGCCCGCGCCAGCGATGCGGTGGCGGCGGTGTGGCCCGGCCGGGCGTCGCGCGTGACGGTGCGGATCGTCGCGGACGGGCCGGTCGCGTTGGACGGGGGTGAGCGGACCTTCCCGCTGGCGGTGCAGGTCCAGACGCCGGCGCAGCCGAGTGCCGAGGATCGCGACCGCATCGCCGAGTCGGTGAACGCCGCGCTTGCCATCGATACCGCGCGGGGCGACGCGGTGACGTTCGTCACCGGGCCGGTCGATCCGATCGCGATGCCCCTGCCGCCGACGCCGGTCGCGACCGGTTCCGTCGCTATCGAACCCGAAAGCACCCCCCTGCCGGTGGCATCGGGGTGGAGCTGGTGGATCGCGGCGGGCGCCGCGTTGGCCGTGCTGGGGATCGTCGCGCTCCTCAGGCGGCGGGCGCGGCCGGCGATGGATGTGGCCGACCAGGAAGCGTTCGCACTGCGCCTGCGTCAGACGCTGGAGGCCGCCGATGTCCGGTCCTGACGACAATCTGCACCAGATCGTCACCGAGTTCCGCGCGCTGCGCGAGGCGGATCAGCGGGCGGTCCTGTCGCGGTTGCGCTTCGACGAACGGCTGCGGTTCGAGGCGGTGCTGCACCCCGGTGCAGAGTCTTCCGGCGTCTCGCCTGACCTTGCCGCATTGGCGCGTGGCGAGGGCGCGGGGGTGACGGACGCGGCGCGCGCGGCGCTGTCGGCCGCGCTGGGCGAAGGGGTGGCCGCGCCGCTTCCGGTCCATCGCCCGAGTCTGATCGACCGGTTGTGGCGGCGATGAGCGCGTTGCTGAAATCGCCGCACGCCGTGGCTGCGCTGCCGCTGGCGACGGTCGCCCTGCCCGAACCGGTGGCCGATCCGCGCGACGCCGTCATCGCGGCGCTGCGGCAGGACGTCGCGCAACTACAGGCCGCCGCCCGCGACGCGGCGGCGGCACAGGCGGCGCGGATCGTCGAGGCCATCGAACAGGCCGGGCGCAAGGCGCGCGATGCCGTGCAGCGGGACGATGTTGCGCGCACCGCTTTGCTGGAAAAGGCGTTGATAGCCGCCCGCGCGGCGCTGGACGACCGGCTGGCGCTACTCGACCGGTTGGCCCCGGCGCTGGCGCATATGGTGCTCGACCGCCTGTTCGTCGCATCGGCGGATCGGGCGGCATGGGTCGAGACGATGATCGCGCGGCGGCTGGAGGGCTTTCGGCGCGAGGCGGTGGTAGCGGTCGCGGTGAGCGCGGCGGATGTGGACGACACCGCGCTCACCGCACTTGGCGAGCGGCTGCCCGGCGTCAGCGTGCGCCACGACCCGCAACTGGCCGGTGGGCAATGCCGGATCGAGGCACGGCATGAGACGCTGCCGCTGGACCTCGCCACCGAATGGGCGACGCTGGCGGCCGTGCTGGACGCGATGGCGGAGGGGCGGGCGTGAACCATCCGTTCCTCACCCGGCTGGCGGCGGTGGTCCCCACTCCACCCGAAGGGCGGCTACGCAAGGTCGGGCAGGGGCAGTGCGTGGCGGTCGGTCCCGATGCGACGCTGGGCGACCTGTGCGCGATCGAACGCGACGACGGCGGCCACGCGCTGGCCGAGGTGATCGCGGTCGACGGCGGTGAACTGGTGCTGGTGCCTTTGGAGCAGGAGGCGGGCCTGCGCCCCGGCGCGCGGTTGTGGCGGTCGGTAGCGGGTGGCCTGACCCCGGTCGGGAACGGCTTTGTCGGACGCGCGATCGATGCGCTGGGCCGCCCGATCGATGGCGGGCCGCCGGTCGTCGGCGATGCGCAGCGACCGATCGTGGGGCGCATCCTGTCGCCGATGGAGCGCACCATGCCGCACCGGGTGGTCGAAACCGGCATCCGCGCGATCGACGGCCTGCTGACGCTGGGCGTCGGCCAGCGGATCGGCATCTTCGCCGCCAGCGGTGTCGGCAAGACCAGCCTGATGGAACAGATCGTCACCCAGACCGGCAGCGACCGGTGCGTGCTGTGCCTGGTCGGGGAGCGTGGCAAGGAGGTCGAGGCGATCTGGCGGGTGCTGTCGGCGAGGCGGGATGCCGCGCGCTTCACGCTGGTCGCGGCGACGTCGGACCAGAGCGCGTCGTTGCGCGCGCGGGCCAGCGGGGTTGCGCTGGCCATCGCCGAACATTGGCGCGACCAGGGCGAGCATGTGCTGCTGACGATCGATTCGGTCACCCGGCTGGCGATGGCGCTGCGCGAGATCGGGCTGGCGGCGGGCGAACCGCCGACCGTGCGCGCCTATACACCGAACGTCTTTGCCGCTCTTCCCCGGCTGGTCGAGCGCTGCGGCGCGGCGGCGTCGGGCGGGGCGATCACCGCCGTCATGACCGTGCTGGCCGAAAGCGACGAGATCGACGATCCGGTGGCGGAGGTGATGAAGTCGCTGCTCGACGGGCATATCCTGTTGTCGCGCACGCTGGCCGAGCGCGGGCAATTCCCCGCCATCGACCTGTCGCGCAGCATCAGCCGGCAGGCGACGCGGCTGATGGAGCCGGCCCATGCCGCCGCCGCGCGGCGGGCGGGCGCGATGCTGGGCGTGTATGACGAAGCGCGCATCCTGATCGAAAGCGGCATGGTGCAGCCGGGGGCCAGCGCCGAGATCGATGCGGCGATCGCCCTGCGCCCCGGCCTGCTCGATTTTCTGCAACAGGGGCAGGCGGTGCGCGTGGCGTTCCGCGATGCAGTGGCGCAGCTGGTCCGGGCGACGGCCCGTGGCTGAGCGGACCCTTACCGCGATGCGCCGGGTGGCGGCGGTCCGCGCCGCACAGCGCGTGCTGGCGGAGCGCGCGTTGCAGGCAGCGACCGGGGCGGTCGCGGCGGCGGACGATGCGTTGGCGGGTGCCGGGGAGCGGGTCGAGGACGCCTTCGCGACATGGCGGGCGCAGGCGGATGCCGCCTGTTTCCTGCCCGAGATCGAACGGCACCATGCGGCGCAACTGATCGCGCGGACCGGGGAACAGGACGCGGCCCGCACCGACCGCGCCCAGGCGGAAACGACGTTGACCGGTGCGCGGCAGGGGCTGCGCCGTGCCGATGCGGCGGTGGAACAGGGCGAGAGGATCGTGCGCCGGCTGGCGCGCCGCGACCGGATGCGACGCGAGGAACGGCAGCTTGCCGACCATGCCGACCGGGTGACGCAGCGATGGGGGAAGCAATGATCGACCTGATGGCGAGCGGCGCGGCCGCAGCGTTGTCGCCACCGGTCCCGGCCGAGCGCCGGGACGAGGGCGGGCCGGCCTTTGCGATCGTGCTGGCGCAGGCGTTGACCGGACCGGAGATGGTGCCGGTCCCGATTCCCGAACCGCCGATCGATGCGATGCCGGTTGCGCCGGCAGCGGTGGCCCTCGTCGATCCGGCGAAACGGCCTGTGGTTGCCGATCATGCGATCCGCTTCGATGCGCGCGGCATGATCGCGATGGCGGCGGGCGGAGCGAATGCGCTGGTGGAAGCGCCGGTCGTCACCTCCCCGGTCCCGGTCGCGACCAATGCTACGGTCCTGTCGATGGCGATGCCTCGCGACGCCGTGATGCCGTCGAGCATCGGGGGTGGTCACGCAATCGCCGCGACGGCGGTGGTGGCCGTTCCCGCCGACCGCGCCGTGCCGGTCCGGCCGTCGCCGTCGCCCGCTCCCCTGCACGGAACGGCGGTGGGCGAGGCCCCGCCCGCGCCCGCTCCGCCAGAGGAACCCGAGCTTGCCGTCGCGCCCGCAGCCCGGCCCTGCGCCCGCCTTGCCGCGATGGCGCAGGGCGCGCCGCAGGTCGCGGTCATCGCGCTGGCCGAGGGCCTCGCAGTGTCGGCGGCGGTGGGGGCGTTGTCCGAGGGCGAGCGTCACCGGATGCGCGACGCGATCGCCGCCACCCTGTCGCGCCACGGGCTTCGCCCGCGCGCCGTCACCCTGCTGGCGATGCCGGCTCCCACCTTGCGCACGGAGCGCTGAACCATGTTCCAGACCCAAGCCGTCGGTACCGCCACGTCGGCGGATGCCGGCGCATCGGCGCAGGGCGCCACGGCCACCAGCGCGTTCGGCTTGGGGTTCGATTCGCTGCTGAAGATCATCCTGACCCAGCTGACCTATCAGGACCCGCTGAAGCCGATGGATAATTTCCAGTTCGTGTCGCAGCTCGCCCAGTTTTCGCAGGTCCAGCAGGGGCAGGCGATGAGCGACCGGCTGAACCAGATCCTTGCCTCCACCGTCACGGTGCAGGCGACCGGGCTGCTGGGCAAGCGGGTCGATGTCCCGGCCGGGGCGGCGACGCTGACCGGGACGGTCGTCGGCATCGCCTTTGCGAACGGCACCCCCACCGCGACCATCCAAACCGACAAGGGGCAGACGATCGGCAGCGTCGCGATCGGCTCCATCACACAGATCAGGGAGAAATAGGCGATGTTCGGTGCCATCTATATCGGGCTGAGCGGGCTGAACGCCCATGCCGCCGGGCTGAAACAGGTCAGCAACAACGTCACCAACCTGAACACCGCGGGGTTCAAGGGGACGACGGTATCGTTCCGCGACTATTTCGGGTCGTCGGACAGCGGCGGCCTGTCGCTGACCGGGGGCGGGCGGCCGGCGGGGCATGGCGTTGGGGTCGGCGACGGGACGCTCGACCTGAAGCAGGGCGAGTTGCGCCAGAGCGACCGCGCGCTCGACCTGGCGGTCGACGGCACCGGCTTTCTGGTGCTCCTCGACGGCGACAAACAGGTCTTCGCGCGCACCGGCAGTTTTCAGGTCGCGGAGGATGGGCATATCGTGATGGCCGGCACGACGCTCAGGCTCGCCACGCTGGATGCCGCCGGGCGACCGGTCGCGCTGTCGGTCGATGCCGCGCGGACCAGCGCGCCCAAGCCGACCACCACCGTCAGCTTCGCCGACAATCTGTCGACCACCGCCACCAAGCCGGTCAGCGTGGCGGACATCGGCGTCTATGACATCAGCGGCGTGCGCCATCTGTGGACCGCGACCTTCGAAAAGGACGGGACCAATGCGTGGAAGGTGAGCGTCGCCGACGACAAGGGCGCGACGATCGGCACCGGCGCGCTGAAGTTCACCACCGCCGGCACGGTCGATCCGACGACGATGACGCTGGCGTTCGAGGACAAGGGCAGCGGCGCGAAGGTGACGTTCGACTTTTCGAAAGGGGTCACGGCGTTTTCGTCGGGCGACGTGTCGACGCTGCGGACGGCGTCGGTCGACGGGCAGGGGGCGGGGACGCTGACCAATGTCGCGGTCAATGCCGAGGGCAAGCTCGAACTGGCCTATTCGAACGACCAGAAAACGGTGCTGGGCGCGGTGGCGCTGGCCGATTTCCGCGATCCCGGGTCGCTGGTACAGCGTAGCGGCGGGCTGTTCGACCACGCCGCCGGACAGGGCGTAGCCTATGCGAACAGCGCCGACCCGCGCGTCGGCAAGGTGCTGTCGCGTCGGCTGGAGGCGTCGAACGTCGACCTGTCGCGCGAGTTCGGCGACCTGATCCTGATCCAGCGCGGGTTCCAGGCGTCGTCGCAGATCGTCAGCGTGTCGAACGACATGATCCAGCAGTTGTTCGGGATGCGGGGGCAGGGATGATCGGATCGGCCTGGGTACCGCCGGGCGCGACATCGGTCGCGCTCGACCACGATCTGGCCGCGCTGGCGAGCAGCTGGGGCGAGGCGTGGTTCGGTTGTCCGCTGGAGGTGTTGGACGACAAGCCGGCCGGGGAAGCGCTGCACGTGCTGGGCGAGGATGTGGCGATCGGCCTTGGCGGCGACGATCCCGGCGCGATGGCGCTGGGGCGGCGTTTTGCCGGGCCGGGCAGCGCGGCGGATCGGGCGTTGCTCGACCGGGTCGGCGATGCCGCCCGCGCGGATATGCGGCAGCGTGTGGCGGCGGCGCTCGCTTGCGGCGGCGACTGGCGCGGGCCGGTCGAGCGGTTGCCGTGGCGGCCGGCACGGGTGCTGCGGTTCGGCGATGCGGCGGGGCGGCTGTCGCTGTCGGTCCAGCTGGGCGAGCGATGCCTTGCCGCCGGGATCCTGGCGCGGTTGCCGGCGGCGGTGACGCCGGATCGGCCGCTGACGCCCTTGTCGCGCGCGATGGCGGGGCGGGGCGTGCGGCTGTCGGCGCGGCTGGGACGCTGCACGCTGCGGCTGGCTGAGATGCGGGGGATGGTCGTGGGCGATACCTTGGTGTTCGACGCGGGGGTCGAGGATGCGTTGCCGGTCGTGATCGACGATGGGGTGGTGGGAATCGCGACCGCGCGCGTCGTGCGCGAGGCAGCGCACTGGACGCTCAAGGTCGATACCAACCGCATGGGGAAGGCCGCATGAGCGCGGTGCAGGAAGGGATCGATCCCCGGCTGATCGACACGGTGTCGGTCGAGGTCGAGGCGGTGGTCGGTGACGCGCGGATGACGGTGGGGGAGCTGACGACGCTGACGCCCGGCGCCACCCTGCCGCTCGATGCCGCGCTGAACCGGCCGGTGTCGCTGCGGCTGGAGGGGCGGGAGATCGCGCGCGGCGAGCTGGTCGCGGTCGACGGCCGGTTCGGGGTGCGGCTGACCGATATCGCGCCATGGGCTTCGTGATCGCCACCGCCGCCGCCACGGCGCAGGTCCCCCGGCTGGGCGGTGGAACTGCCGTGGAGATACCATGGCTGCGGATCGTGGTCGCGCTGCTGTTGTGTAGCGCGGTTGCGTGGGTAGCGGTGCTGTGGTTGCGGCGGGGCGGGGGCTGGCCGCGCGCCCGGCCGGTGCGGGCGGGGATCGAGGTGATCGAGAGCCGGCGGCTGAACCACCATGCCGACCTGTCGCTGGTCCTAGTGCACGGCCGCGAATATGCGATCCTGAGCAGCGCGCAGCAGCAGCGCGTGCTGTCGAGCATCGCCGTGCCGGACGACGCCCGATGACCCCGCTATCGGAAGCGATCGGCGCGGGCATGGGCACCGATGCGATCCGCACCATGCTGGTCCTCACCCTGCTGGCGGTCGTGCCGGCGGTGTTGGTCAGCATGACCAGTTTCATCCGCATCGTCGTCGTGCTTTCGATGGTCCGCCATGCGTTCGGGATGCCGGAGACGCCGCCCAATATCGTGCTGGTCAGTCTGGCGCTGTTCCTGACCGGCTTCACCATGACCCCGACGCTGGACCGGTTGAACGAACAGGCGGTGACGCCGCTCTTGAACGGACGCATCTCGGTCGAACGCGCGATGGAGCGGGGGCAGGCGCCGCTGAAGGACTTCATGCTAGCGCAGACCCGCGATTCCGACATCGAGGCGATCTACGCCATCGCGAAGACGCCGTTGCCAGCGCGGGCGGAGGAGGTGCAGTTGTTGAAGCTCGCCCCCGCCTTCATGCTGAACGAACTGCGCGTCGCCTTCACCATCGGTTTCGTCGTGATGCTGCCGTTCCTGCTGATCGACCTGATCGTCGCCAGCATCCTGCTGGCGCTGGGCATGATGATGGTGCCGCCCGCGACCATATCGCTGCCGATCAAGATATTGATGTTCGTGCTGATCGACGGGTGGAGCCTGATCCTGCAGGGCGTGCTGGGCAGTTTCCGGTGAGAACCGCGCGCGGACGGGGCATGGCGCTGGTGGCGATCCCGCCGCGCGTGGAGGCATCGCTGTGGCGGCGCTGGCGCTACGAGGCGGAGAGCGGGTGTCGCGAACAGATCTTCGTCCGCTACCGATCGCTCGCCAAGGCGATCGCCGCGCGGCAATTGTCTCGGCGTCCGGCGCATGGCGCGGAGCTGGGCGACATGCAGCAATTCGCCTATGAAGGACTGTTGCTGGCGATGGAGCGGTTCGATCCGTTGCGCGGCATCCCCTTTTCGGCATTCGCGCGGCGGCGGATCGTCGGCAGCATCTCGAACGGCGCGGCGCGGCTGGGCGAGCTGGACGCGCAGCATCATGCCCGCCGCCGGGTCGTGCAGGAACGGGTGCGGTCGCTGACCCCTGCGGACACGGGCGGCGCGGTCGAACGGCTGGGCGACATGGCGGCCGGCCTTGCCATCGGGGTGATGCTGGCGGATACCGGGCTGGTCGAGGATGCGGATCGCGGCGACCATCGCCCCGATGCCTATGAAAGCCTGGCGTGGCGCGAACTCCACGCCCTGCTGGGTGCGGCGATCGACCGCCTGCCGGACCGCGAAAAATGGGTGATCCGCGAACATTACGAACACGGCGTCCGCTTTGCACAGATCGCGCAGGTCCTGGGCATCAGCCGGGGGCGGGTGTCGCAACTGCACGCGGCGGCGATCGGCCGGTTGCGCGGCGCGATCGGGTCGGGGCGATGAAGGAACGGGACGATATGGCGTTGGCGGACGAACGGGCGATGCAGGCGTTGCTGCGGCTGGTGGGCGATGATGCGGCGGCCGGGCTGGCGCAGGCCGACGCGTTGCTGGCCGATCATCCCGACGACGCGCGGCTGCATTTCCTGCGCGCATCGCTGCTGGTCGGCGCCCGCCCGATCGAGGCGCACGCGGCGTTCCGGCGTGCGGTGGCGCTGGCCCCCGATTTCGCGCTGGCACGGTTCCAGCTGGGCTTTTTCGAGCTGACCTCGGGCGAGGGGGCACGCGCGATCGCGACGTGGGAACCGCTGCTGGCGCTGGCGCACGACCATTATCTGCGCTGCTTCGCGGTCGGGCTGACCCATCTGGTCCATGACCGCTTTGCCGAAGCGGTCGCGGCATTGCGCGAGGGGATCGCGCTGAACACCGAGACCCTGCCGCTGAACGGCGACATGCAGTTGCTGATCGCCGAGTGCGAGGCACAGGCAGGCGGCGCGACGGCCCCGGTAGAGGCATCGGCGACGTCGTTCCTGCTCGATCCGCTGGGCGGCGGGCGCGTTCTGCACTGATGGCGGAAATCGGGCGGGCCGATCCGGTCCTGCTGCTGTTGCGCGAGCGGCTGCAGGGACGGGGGGAGACGAAGGTCCGGTCGGCGACGCGGGCCGCCGTGCCGATGCTGTCGCCGTTGGAACGGGCGCTGGCGGTCGCGGCGTTGGCGGTGCTGGACCCGGACGGCCGCCGCCGGTTGGTGGTGCGCGCGCTGCTGGCGGAACGGCTGGGCGAGGGGGTCGCCAATGACGCGGCGTTTCAGGCGCTCGGCGACCGGGTTCTGGCGATGCTCGACGAAACGCCGGAAGGGCGGTCGCTGGTCGTGGCGGCGTTGGCGGAACTGGACCTGGAATCCCGCTGACAAAGCCGTCATCCCAGCGAAGGCTGGGATCTCCCGGTGATAGCGCGCTGCAAGAGCCGCTTGATGCCCCAGCCTCCGCTGGGGCGACGGTACGGGGCGAGCAGGATGTCGTCCGAAGCGCGATCAATCGCGCTGTCGGCCCGCCTGCACCATCGCCTGCGCCAGCGTCCGGCCGGTTTCGTCGATCGGCGCGTGCAGCGCGGTGGCGAGGATCGCCTGCACCCGGTCCGCGTTGCCTTCGCCCTGTGCGAGCAGAACCTGCCCCAGCGCCGCCGCGAAACAATCGCGATCGAGCCGGGTCGCCACCGCGATCCGCCGTCGGGCCGCTGCGGCATCGCCGGCGAGGAGGTCGAGTACGCCCAGCGCGCCATGCGCCTCGGCGAAATTGTCGTCCAGTTCCACCACATGGTCGAAGCGGTCGCGGGCGGTGGTGTGGTCGCCGCGCAGGAAATGGGTCCAGCCGGCCGCGATCCACGACCCGAGATGCGTTGCGAACAGCGTCGCGCCGCGATCGATTTCCACCGCTGCCGCGTCGGCATCGCCGCCCGCCGCGATGCGGGCAAGGCCGCTGCCGACCAGCGCGCGCGGGGCATCGGGATTGCGGGCCAGCGCGTCGGCGAATTGCGTGGCGGCGGCGGTGGGATCGCCCTGATCCAGCGCGATCGTTCCCAGCGTCACCAGCGCATCCGGATGGTCGCCCGCCGCATCGGCACAGCGGCGGGCAAGCGACAGATCGTCCATGTCGGTCGCCAGCGTCGCCACCGCCGCGTTCAGCCCGCGATGCGCGCCATGGCGTTCGAGCGACTCCCGTGCCTGCGCCATCGCCGCGTCCATTTCGCCGGCATCGTGAAGCAATTGGACGCGCAGTTGTGCCGCCTGTGGCAGGTCGGCGACCGTTTCGGGATCGAGCAGGTCCAGCCCCTCATTCCCCCGCCCGGCCATGGCGAGCGCCCATGCCCGGTTGAAGCGCACCGGCGGCGGGGCGATGCCATCGTCGATCAGCCGCGCGAACCAGCCCTCTGCCGCGCTCCAGTCGCGCTGTTGCAATGCCGCCAGCCCGGCCGCGTGGATTTGCGCGGGCGCCAGCGGCTGGACCACCGCCAGCCGGTCGAGCAGCGACGTCGCCGCTTCCCAGCGACCTTCGGCCTGTGCCGCCTCCACCGTATCGGCGAGCAGATGCGGGTTGTGCGGGTCATGGGCCAGCAGGCTGGTCAGGCGGGCGAAGCGGCCATCGGGCGAAACGGGGTGCATCGGGTCAGCCCTCCAGGCGAACGACATCGAAGGATTTGAGCGTTATGCGCATCGGAATCTCCTGTACCGACAATATCGCCAGCCGGGGAACCGCCCGCCTGGTCAGCGTGCGGAACGCGCGGCGGGTTTCGGCGGCGCACAGCAGCACCGGGCTGCGCCCCTGCTGGAACATGCGGTCGGCGAGTGGTGCCAGCTTGCGGACGAGCTGTTCGGCGAGGCGCGGGTCGATCGGCATCGCCGACCCGCCGCCCGACGCCGACAGCGCGGTGGTGATCTGGTTCTCGATCCGGGGATCGAGGCTCAGCACGGCGAGGTCGGGATGGCGGCCGCGCAGCTGGTTGCAGATGCCGTGCGCCATGCGCTGCCGGATCAGTTCGGTCAGTTCGGCCGGGTCCTTCTGCGTGCGGCCGAGGTCGGTCAGATGTTCGACGATGGTGTCGATCTGCGCGACCGACACGCCTTCGGACAGCAGGTTCTGCAATACCCGCTGTACATCGGGCACGGCGAGGATGTTGGGGACCAGCTCCTCGACCAGTCCGGGTTGGCGCGCGCGCACGCGGTCGAGCAGTTCGATCGTCGCGGCGCGGGTCATCAGCGTGCCGATCTCGCCGCGCACGATTTCGCCCAGATGGGTGACGAGGACGGTGACGGGATCGATCACCGAACATCCCGCCGCCCGCACCGCATCGGCACGGTCGGGGGCGATCCACCATGCCGGCAGGCCGAAGGCGGGGTCGATGGTGGCGATGCCGTCGACCACCGGCGACGCGCCCTGCGCCGCGATGGCGAGCAGATGGTCGGGCAGGATGGTGGCGGCGCCATAGCGCGCGCCGAACAGGCGGATGGCATAATCGTCGGTGCCGAGCGTCCGGTCGGGGAGCAGCTTCACCGCCGGCAGCGCCACACCGAAATCGCCCTCATGCACCTGCCGCAGTCCGGCGATACGGTCGAGGATCACCGCTTCCTCCGGGCGCCAGCGATCGGCCAGCGTCGCGCCCATCGCGATGTCGATCATCGCGCCGGTCGCGCGGGCGCCGTCGTCCGCCTCCTCCTGCGCAGCGGTTTCGCCATCGTCGGACCCGGCCAGCCGCCGCACGCGCCACCACGCGGCGGCGGCGACCAGCGCGATGAGCAGGATCGGCCATTTGGGCATCCCCGGCATCAGCAGCAGCGCCAGCAGCACGGCAGCGACGATCAGCGGGATGCGCGGTTCGGAGGTGAGCTGGCGGAAAATCTCCAGCGACAATTGCCGGTCGGCGGCGGAGCGGGTGACGATGATCCCGGTCGCGATCGAGATGACGAGCGCGGGCAACTGCGTCGCGATACCGTCGCCGATGGTCAGCAGGGTGAAATGGTGCAGCGCCTCGCTCCACCCCAGCCCCATCTGCGTCACGCCGACGATCCAGCCGGCGACGATGTTGATGAGCAGGATGATGATGCCGGCGATCGCGTCGCCCTTCACGAATTTCGACGCGCCATCCATCGCGCCATAGAAGCTGGCTTCCTTTTCGAGCGCGGCGCGGCGGCGGATCGCTTCCTTTTGGTCGATCAGGCCCATGTTCAGGTCGGCGTCGATGCTCATCTGCTGGCCCGGCATCGAATCCAGCGTGAAGCGGGCGGCGACCTCCGACACGCGCTGCGCGCCGGCCGTGACCACGACATATTGCACGACGACGAGGATCGCAAAGACGACCAGCCCGACGACGAAATTGCCCTGCACCGCAAAGGCGCCGATCGATCCGATCACCTCCCCCGCGTCACCACCGGTCAGGATCAGCCGGGTGGCGGCGACGTTCAGCGACAGGCGATACAGCGTCGCTACCAGCAGCAGCGAGGGAAAGGTCGAAAAATCGACCGGCTTGCCGACATAGAAGGTCAGCAGCATGATCGACAGTGCGAAGCCGAAATTGAGGATGATGGCGAGGTCGAGCAGCGCGGTCGGGATCGGCGCGAACAGGATCGTCAGGATGGCAATGGTCGCGCCGACCAGCGCCAGATCCTTGTTGTCGGCCAGGGTGTTGCGCCATGTGGCGGTCGTCATGCTTCAAGTCCTTGGGGCGGCGCGCGCGAGGTCGATGTAGAGCTGTGCCACCGCGCCGTAGTGATCGGACGGGATGGCGTGGCCTGCCGTCGCGCCGTGGAACAGCGCGCGGGCGAGCGGCGGATTGCGGATGACGGGAATGCCCAGCGCCACCGCCCGTTCGCGCAGGGCGAGTGCGAAGCGGTTGCGGCCCTTCGCCGACACCTGTGGCGCGTCCATTCCCGCCGCATCATAGCGCAGCGCGACCGCGAAATGTTCGGGATTGACGATCACCATGTCCGAACCGGGCAGCTTTTCCAGCCCCTCCGACTGGCGGACGAAATCGGTGTGGAGCTTCTTGCGCTTCTGCTTGATGCGGGGATCGCCCTCGCGGTCGCGCGCCTCGCGGGTCACTTCGCGGCGGCTCATCCGCATCTGTTTGGCGAAATCGCGGCGGACCAATAGCTGGTCGAGCAGGGCGAAGCCGACCGCGATGGCGATATAGGTCAGCAGCAGGCGCAACCCGGTCGACAGCAGCAGCGACGGCAGCCGGGCGGTGTCGCCCGCGACCTCGGCGAAGCGGCCGATGCCATGGGTCACGGTCAGGAAGGTCGCGGTGCCATAGACGGCGAGCTTGGCGACGCTCTTGCCCGTTTCCTTGAGCAGACGCAGCGAGAAGAGGCGCTTCAGTCCCTTGGCCGGGTTCAATCGCGAGAAATCTGGTTTGAGCGGATGGGTCGAAAACACCAGTCCGCGCAACTGGACCAGTTCGAGCAGTACGACCAGCGCCACCACCGTGCCCCCGAACAGCGCGAGCGGTCGGAACAGGTGCCAGCCGTCGCCGGGTACGCCGATGGGACCGGATGCGGCGGAGGCGATGCCGGCGACGAGGATCGTGCGGACCAGCGCGGCGAGATCGGCGGCGATCCGGTCGGCGGAGGCGAGGGCGAACGCCGCCAGCGCGACCATCGCGGCGAGGAACGCCGGTTCGGTGCTGCGCGCGACCTGCCCCCGTTCGCGGGCGCGGCGCAGCTTGAACGGGGTCGCGTCCTCGCTGCGGTTCTGGTCCTGCTGTTCGGCCATCAGCCGGCGTCCCGCATCATGTCGGTCGCGCGGGCGAGGATGCGCAACAGGAGCGCGCCCGACAGGCCGAGCGCCAGCGGCAGGGTGGCGACGGTCGCGATCGCCTTTACCTGAAACCCCAGCACCAGCACGTTCATCTGCGGCAGGGTGCGCGACAGCAGCGCGACGGCGAGGTCGAGCAGGAACAGGACCAGCAGCACCAGTCCCGCCAGCCCGACCGCCAACAGCGCGACGCCGGAAAGATAGTCGAGCAGCGGCTGCGGCGACCCGCCGGCCACCGCACCCAGCGGCACGCGCTCCAACGACGCGGCCCAGAGGCCGAGGAAGTCGCGCGGGCCATCGGTCGCAAAGAAGATCGCGCCGGCCAGATAGACGAACAGCGTGCCGACCAGCGGCATCTGATTGCGGGTGGCTGGATCGACCAAGGTCGCGATGCCGAAGCCGGCCTGCACGTCGATCGCGCGTCCGGCCCACAGCAGCATGGCAAAGGCCAGTTGCGGCGCGAGCGCGAGGGTCAGGCCGAGGAACAGCTCGGTCGCGGCCGTCACCGGCACGCCCGCCGTCCGGAACGGCGTGCCCGTGGTCGCATCCGGATACCCCGCGACCAGCCATGCCGACAAGGCGATGGCGAGGATGACGCGCACGATCGCGGGCACGCGGAACAGGGTGAAGGGCTGGGTAAAGGCAAAGACCGGCACGATGCGCAGGCTGAGCAGCAGGCACGCAACGGCCCTGTCGACCAGATCGACCATCGTGGTGGCCTATTGCACCAGCGAGGGGAGGGCGATCAGCAACGATCGCGCGAAATCGGTGATGCGCGCGATCATCCACGATCCGGTCAGCAGCAGCAGCGCGGTCGCGGCAAGCAGCTTGGGGATATAGGACAGCGTCGCTTCCTGTAGCTGGGTCGCGACCTGCACCACGCTGACCGCCAGCCCGACGATCAGCATCGCGGCCAGCAGCGGGCCGGCGACGGTGACGCAGGTCCACAGCATGTCGTTCATCAACCCGATCGCGCGATCCGAATCCATCACCAGTCCCCCGCCGTCCCCCGCGCGCTTCTAACGGGTGGTGTCGGGCGGGGGCGGTCAAACCCGCTCCGTTTCGGGGGAGGTCGGGCGATGCTGCATCCGTTTCGGCGGTGCAGGAAAAATCGGCACCCGCCCCCCTAAACAATCCGGCGAACCCGCGGATCAACTCTCCGGCTGCGACAGGTGGCCGACAGGGGGATTGGGGCATGGTTGCGATCTTCGCGGGCGCCGGCACGGGGCTGGAACGCGGTTCGGGGAACATCATCGGCGCGGGCGGGACGGTCGGTTCGTCGGTGTTCGGGCGCGGCGGCAGCCAGGTGCAGGTGAACGCCGCCAACGGCAATTTGGTCATCGCGCGGCAGGACGAGTTCCTGAGCGCGGTCGGCGACGATGTCGCGCTGCTGCGCGTCTATAACAGCCAGGGCGACCTGTCGGACACCAATGGCGACAATTGGCGGATGGGTGAGAACCGGGCGCTGCGGGGGCTGATCGGAACGGCGAACGGACCGAACAGCAGCATCGAACGGGTCGGGGCCGATGGGACGGTCGCCATCTATTACCGCGATGGTTCGGGCTACGTCGCGACCGATGGCGCCGGCGCGTACGACCGGATCACCTGGGACGGGACCAACTGGCGCTGGCAGGACGGCGACAGCGGGACGATCGAAACCTATGGCAGCGACCTGCGCCTCGCCCGATCGACCGACCGGTCGGGGCATGTCACCCAGTTCGCCTATAGCGACGGCAAGCTGTCGCGGATCACCGGCCATGACGGCGGCTATCTGGAATATGCGTGGTCGGGCAATCTCATCACCGGGATCACCAGCGTCAGCCAGGGCGCGACGACGATCCGCACCCGCTATGGCTATGACGGCTATGGACGCCTTTCCAGCGTAACCGTCGATCGCACGGCCCAGGACAACAGCATCGCCGACGGTGATGTCTATACGACGACCTATGGCTATCACGGCAGCTCGCGGCTGATCGCATCGATCACCGAGACCGACGGGTCGTCGCTGCAGATCTTCTATGACGGGTCCAACCGAGCGACCCGGCTGGAGCAGTCGGTGGCGAGCGGCGTCACCCGCACCACCACCCTGACCTACAATGCCGGCAACACGGTCATCACCGACCCGCTGGGCCAGGCGACGACACTGTCGCACGACGGGGCGGGGCGGCTGGCGACGATCACCGCGCCGCCGGCGGTGGCGGGCGGTGCGGCGCAGGTCGTGCAGTTCGGCTATAACGGCAATGGCGACCTGACCAGCGTGACCGACGCGGCGGGCGTCACCGCCACCTATGGCTATGACGGCAACGGCAACCTGCTGCGCCAGACCGACCGGACGGGCGACGAGGTCACCCGTACCTACAACGCCGCCAACGAAGTGCTGACGGAAACGCGCACCGGGTCGGATCGTTTTTCGGCCGCATCGCTGCAGACGACGCGCTACGCCTATGACTCGCTCAACCGGCTACGCTATGTCGTCAGCGCGGACGGCCGCGTGCGCGAGACGCGCTACGACGGCGGCAGCGGGCTGGTCGCGTTCGTCATCGACTATAACGCCAACGTCTATGACCTGAGCGGATTGTCGGCGTCGACCGCGCTGTCCGAGGCGCAACTCAACAACTGGCGCGGCAATACCGACCGTGCGCAGTCGTCGGTCACGCAATTCTACTACGATGCGCGTGGCAATCTGGCGCAGAAGATCAGCTATGGCGCGACCAATGCCGATGGCGGCGCCAACCGGGACAGCGGCTACACCCACGAGTATTTCATCTACGACGCCGCCGGTCAGTTGCTCAGCCGAGGCCCTGCCGGCCGGGCCAAGGAAACCTACAGCTATGACGGGCTGGGGCGGGTCATCCAGTCGACCGACGTCAATGGCGGCACCACGCGCATTACCTTCAACGATGCGGCCACGCAGACGACCGTCACCATGGCCGATGGGTTCGTGCGGACGTCGACCTACAGCAAGGCGGGCGAACTGCTGAGCGTGACCGAGTCCGGCAGCTATGTGACCGGGGGCACGAACAGCTACCAATATGATGCCGGGGGCCGGCTGCGCATCGCCACCGACGCGACCGGGCGCAAGCGCTATACCGTCTATGACGGCGCGAACCGCCGGGTCGCCGACATCGGCGGCAATGGCGAGATGACCGAATATCGCTACGACGCGAATGATCGCATCGTCGGGACGGTCCTGTACGCCACCTTCATCACCATACCCGCCGCGCTGAACGATCCGAACGCGTCGGTGTCGGTCGCGGCGCTGCGTCCGGCAGCGAACGCGACCGGCGATCTGTGGGACTGGACGGTGTACGACCGCGAGGGGCGGGTGCTCCAGCTCGTCGATGGCGACGGGTCGACCAGCGTCAACGCCTATGACGATTCCGGGCGGCTGATCGCGACGACGGCCTATTTCAACCGGCTGACCGCCGCGCAGATCGCTGCGTTCCGCAACAACCCGCCCGGTGCGGTCACCCTGCCCACGACCCATGGCAACGACAGCGTGTCGCGCATCTTCTATGACCGCGACGGCCATGTCATCGGCCAGTTGAACGGCGAGGGGTATCTTTCGCAGACGGTGTACGATGGCGGCGGGCGGAAGGTCGAGGAGATCGGCTATGCCGGCGCGACCGCCGCCAACCTGCGCGCAGGCGGCAGTTTCCAATCGCTACTGGATAGCGCCGTCGCGGCCGGCGAGGCGCGTTCCACCCGCTATGTCTATGACCAGCAGGGCTATCTGCGCTTCACCATCGATGCGCTGAAGCGGGTTACCGAACACGGCTATTATTACGACGGCTGGAAATGGAGCGCGTTCGGACCGGTTCGCCAGACCATCCGCTATGCCCAGTCGATCGCGACGCCCGCCACCTTCACGGTCGACGGCGTCCGGGCGGCGCTGGCCACGATCGCGAGCGATCCGGCTAACCGGACCGACTGGGCGGTCTATGACGCCACCTGGCGGCTGACCCATGCGATCGACGCAGCGGGTGCGGTGACCGGATACCGGTACGACAATCGCGGGCGGGTGATCGCCCGGGTCGACCATGCGACATTGCGCCCGACCAGCAGCCTGCCGTCGCCGGAGACGATGGCGGGCTGGGCCAACGACAATCGCACGGACGCAGACCGGACCACGCGCTATTATTACAACGCGCGGGGCGAACTGCGTTTCACGGTGGATGCCGAAGGGTATCTGACCCACAATGATTACGACGCCGAGGGGCGTCTCTTCTTCACCGGCCGCTGGAGCACCCGTGTCGCGGCGACCGACAGCTGGACGATCGATACCGCGTATAACGCGATGGCGGGTGACATTACCGTCGTATCGCGATCCTACGACGCGCGCGGGCGACTGAGTTCGGTGTGGGACAATGCCGGGCGGTCCACCCGCTATGCCTATCGCGCCAACGGCCAGCTGACCTGGGAAATCCGCAGCCAGGGCAAGGCGGACGAGGCGACAATCCTCTACGGCTACGATCAGGCGGGCCGCCAGTCGTACAAGACGACCGCCCACGGCACGGCCGACGCCAGCACGACCTCCTATGTCTATGACGGCCTCGGCAATCTGCTTCGCACCGTGGACGGGCAGGGGGCGGTATTCGATCGGACCTATGATCGGGTCGGCCAGATGCTGACCGAAACCAACGCCCAGAATGCGGTCACCCGGCACCAATATGATGCCTATGGCAATCGCGTGCGGACGACCGATGCGCGTGGTGCCGTAACCTATCGCTATTTCGACAAGTTGAACCGTACGGTCGCGATCCGCGATGCCGAGAATTTCGTCACCGAAACCGCCTATACGACGTTCGGCGAGGTCGCGTCGGTCAAGCGTGCCTATAACCGCGCGACCAACACGGCGGATGTCGCGACGCTGCCGGTCTATGCCGCGCACGGCCTCGATGCGAAGACGTCGTTCCAATATGACCGGCTGGGCCGCGTCGTCGCGACGATCGATGCCGAAGGCTATGCCGAACGCTACACGCTGAACGCGTTCGGCGACCGGGTGAGCGTCACCAACAAGCTGGGTGGCGTCACGATCCAGACCTATGACCGGCGCGGGCTACAGACGTCGCAGACGTTGCCGATCACGTCGGTGACCGAGGATGGACACATACAGGCGACCAGTGTCGTCAACCGGTTCGAATATGACTCGCGCGGCAACCGGACCCGCACCATCGAGGCCGAAGGCCTGATCGAAGAGCGCGCCACCCGCTATGCGTATGACAAGGCGGACCGGCTGATCGAGGTGCGCGGACCGTCGGTCCCGTATTTCAATGCGTCGTTCGAGGTCGGCTATACCGACCTTATCGCCAGCTACCGCTATGACACGCGGGACAATCTGATCGAGAGCCGCGATGCCAATGGCGCGCGGACCCTGTCCTATTACGACGATAATGATCGGAAGATCGCGCAGATCAGCCCGACCGGCACGCTGACGACCTATGTCTATGACAAGACCGGCGACCTGACCACGACGCGCGTGTACGGGACGATCGTCGCGTTGCCGGCCGATCCGGGCGGCCCACCGCCCGCGGCGCCCGGCGGTGAATATCGCGAAACCGGCTATGGGTATGACAATCTGGGCCGGTTGCGCAGCACGACCATCACCGACATCCGCTCCGGGCGATGGAACGGCAGCGCGTTCGACCTGACGACCGACCCGATTACGACCAGCTATCAATATGATGCGGTCGGCAACCTGATCGTGGAAACCGATGCCGAAGGCGGTTCGGTCTTTTCCTTCTACGACCGCAACCGCAACCGGATCGCGCAGGTCGACAAGGAAGGATATGTCACCCGCTGGTGGTACAACGCCGAGGGCAATGTCGTCGGCGAGCGCCGCTATGCCAACCAGACCAGCGGTGCGGCGGCGGGTGTCCTACCCGCCACGGTCGACAGCCCGGCGGACCGGCTCACCGATTTCGCTTATGACCGGAACGGCAACCGCCTGACCGAACAGCGGCGCAACGTCGCGATCGCGTCGGTCAGCGGCGGCACGATCCAGACGACGACCGCCACGTCGATCGTCCGCTATGCCTATAACGGGCTGGGCAAGATCGTTTCCAAGAGCGAAGCGACCGGCGACACGACGAACTATGCGTTCGACACCATGGGGCGGCTGACCGAGGAGCGCCATGCCTCGTTCCTCGACCAGACTGACAACGAAGTCCGCTCCCGGCTGACCTATGCCTATGACGGTACCGGCAACCTGACCCGCGCGGTGCAGGGCGACCGCGAATATGCCGGCGCGTTTCGCGTCACCAAATATTACTACGGGTTGACCGGGCGGCTGCGCGCAACGATCGACGCGGCGGGCGGGCAGGTCAATTACGAGCATGATGCCGCCGGCAATGTCGTGCAGGAAAGTCGCACCCGCCTGACCAGCGACGGCACGATGGTGACCGAGGCGAAGCTGACCGTCCGCGATCTGGCCGGGCGGATCGTGTCGCAGGGCATGGGGCGCTGGAACGGCAGCGGATGGGACCGCGGCGACATCCAGCAGACCGCCTACAACGCCTATGGCGAGGTCAGCCAGCGGGGCACCAACGGCGGCTGGCAGGAACAATTCGCCTATGACCGGGCGGGCCGCTTGTACCGCAGCAACGCGGGGGACGGCGTGTGGCGCTATTTCGTGTACGACCGGCTGGGCAACCAGACCGCCGCGATCGAAAGCGAAGGTACCGCGATCGATGGCCAGACGCTGGATGGCATGTTGTCCTATGCGACGCAGGGCTTCGCCTACGCGCTGGGCGCGCAGTACATCAATGGCATCACCACCACGCTGACCGCTTATGACCGGCGGGGGCAGGCGACCCGGACGATCCAGCCCAACCGGGAATTGTACGATCCGCAATATGTGTTCAATGGGTCGAACCACCAGGCCACGATCGAGACGGCACGCGCCTACAACGCGTTCGGCGAGGTGGCGTGGGAGCGCGATGCGCGCGGCTACTATACGCACATGGCCTATAACACGATGGGCCGGCTGCTATGGCGGCAACGCCCGCAGGTGGAGGTGACCGACGAGAACGGCGCGACCCGGACGGTCAATCCCACCGAATATTTCCATTACGATGCGTCGGGACGGACCGTCGCTTCGCGCGATGCGCGCGGCGCGCTCACCACCCGGACATTGCTCACCGGCACCGGCTATGACGGGTCCGAAGCGTTGGTGGTGCGCGAAACGACGGCCGACGGGGCGGTCGTCGCCCGCCGGTACAACCAGTTCCTCGAACAGACCGTGGCGATCGACGGCATCGGTCGATCGACCTACATGACGTATGACGCGGTCGGGCGACTGACGCAAGTCACGCGCCCGAGCGGCCAGTCCGACTATTACGCCTATGACGTGTTGGGCCAGCGTATCCGCCACTGGGACAGCTATTATGGCGAGGCGAATGCCGAGCGGACCGATTACGACATGCAGGGTCGCGTCGTCCGCCAGGTGTCCGCCGGTGGCAGCGAAGGAATCGCCGATACCACGACCACGACCTACAACTGGTCGTCGACGCTGGCGACCGACGGCATGGGCATTTTCGGCGGGTGGGTCGCCACCACGACCTATGCCAATGGGCTGACCAGTATCGCCCATACCGATCTGTTCGGGCGGACGATCAAGTCGATCGACCTGGGTGGGAACAATGCCAGCTTCACCTTTGATCTGGCGGGGCGGATGACGTCGCGCTGGGATGGCGTACCAGGCAACGGCTCGGCGACCGACTATCACTATTACAATACGGGCTTGATCGCCGGGATCAGTCGGGGTGAGGACCTGTCATGGTATCCGCGGGACAGTTCAAACCCCGGCCCCTCATGGACCTATGAACGGACCAGCTACGGTTATGACGCGGCAGGCAACCGAACAACCGAACGACATGAAATCCAGCGAGGGATTTGGCAGAACGAGGGCGGCGGCTACTATAATGGCTATGAATATGAATATAGCGACAATTGGGTCTATTCTGAAGAACGCGAGCAGTATCAAAATGCCGTCATAGACTACGACGCATTGGGGCGCATCACCCGCTGGTCTGAGGGCGGAGGGCAGACCCGCTCCACTGCATCGCTCGATTACAAATATGATGAGAACGGCAATATCCGCCGATCGCTGGCCAATTTCTACAGTCTCGACCAGAATGGCGGCATCACGCCGGGGGTGCAGGATAATTGGTATCGCTACGACGCGCTGAACCGCGTGACGACGGCGAAGGGGCAGCTGGCGGGCGGTCAGATCGTGGCCGGCCATGGCGGGGCCAGCTATCAATACGACCTTGCCGGCCAGCGTGTCGCATCGTCACGGACGATCATGGCCAGCGCCTGGGTCCAGAACCCGTACGACTATGACTATGGTGGCTCGACGACGGTCTATTACGACGCGGAGCAGCGCGAAACCTATGGCTACGACGCCGATGGGCGGCTGACTACGGTCCGCATCGCGACGCAGGGCTATGACGATAATGGCGACGGCACCGTTACCGCATCGGCAATGGGCAAGGCCGAGCTGAAGGCGATGTTCGGCTATGACGGCGTGGGCCGTCAGGCGAGCCAGATCGACTATCTCTACGACGGCGACACCAACGGTACGGCGGCATGGCAGCGTTCGACCGGCTTCAATGCGCGCGGCCAGGCGACGAGCGAGACGACGTGGCAGCGGCAGGGCAACGATACGATCCGCACCACGACCAGCAACAATTACGGATCGGGCGCGAACTATGCGCTGGGATCGATTACCAGCAGCAGCAGCCAGACGTTCAAGAACAACAAGTCGCAATACAGCGCGATCACGACCAATGCCTATATTTGGCGGGCGGGAGCGGCGCTGTCGTCGACGACCTACAAACAGTCGGATCAGTCGGCGCGGACCAGCAGCTATCATTATGACGAAAGGGGGCAGCTGAGTTCGGTGGACATCGCCGACGGCCGGCCGCGCAACGTTTACTTCATCACCGACATGACCGGACAGGTCGTTCGACGCGACGAATCCGATCGGGACTATAACAAGGGCGATCCGCACGAAATCTGGTACCGCTTCAACGGGCGCACGCTGGGCTATGTCGGCAATAACGGGACGCAGGACACCAGCTACCAGGCATCGATCGACAAGCGGACGCGCAGCCAGGGGACGGGCGCGTTCGACGGCGGGTCGGCGTACGGCGTGTCCTATGCCGATTTCGACCAATCGGTGGCGCCGGTCACCAGCTTTGCGCAAGGGTCGGGCGGCGGCAGCTACAGCGTACGCTCGGGCGATACGCTGGCGGGAATCGCCGCGCAGCTATGGGGCGATGCCGGCCTGTGGTACAAGCTGGCCGAGGCGAACGGCCTGAGCGGCGCGTCGGCGCTGGTCGCAGGCCAGTCGCTGACGATTCCCGCGGGCGTGCAGAAGGCGACGCACAGCGCGGCGACCTTCACCCCCTACGACCCGGCCGAAGCGCTGGGCGACACGTCGCCCAGCGTCCAGCCCAAGGCGAAGAAGAACAAGTGCGGCGCGTTCGGCGCGATCCTGCTGACGGTGATCGCGGTGGCGGTGACCGCGCTGACGGCGGTGGCGCTGCCGGCGGCGGTCGGCCCGGTGCTGACCGGTGCCCTGTCGGCGACGGCGGGCAGCGTGGTGAGCCAGGCGGTTGGCGTCGCGACCGGTATCCAGGACCGGTTCGATTGGAAGGGCGTGGCGATTGCGGGCTTGAGCGGCGCGATTGGCGGGGCGCTCGGCAACATCAGCCCGTTCGGATCGGGCAAGGACTTCCTGACCGGCTTCGCCAACGGGGCGGTGCGCGGAGCACTGGGCAGTTTCGTCACGCAGGGGCTGGCGGTCGCGACGCATCTGCAAAAGGAGATGAACTGGCTGGGGGTCGCCACCGCCGGCGTGGGTGGCGGCGTGGCGGGAGGGCTTGGCAATGCCCTCAAGCTGGGATCGCTCGCCGACGATTTCTCTGCCGGCAACATGGCCCGCACCGCGCTGACCAACACGGTCGGCGGCATCGCCAACGCAACGATCCGCGCGATCGCGACCGGCACGAGCTTCGGCGACAATGTGCTGGCGGTGCTGCCCGATGTGCTGGGGCAGACAGTGGGGGAATTGGTAAGTGCGGGGCTTACCGGGCATGGGCGCGACATCGGCTCTGCCGCTGCCCCCGCGACGACCTCGGATTTAAGCAGTGAAACGGGCGATACGGCCAATTCCGTCTCCGGCGGAGAAAGCGTAGTAAGCGGACAAGATGGGTTGGTGCGGTCGCCAATGCAGGGCGTAAGCCGCGTCATTGATGCCGGTTCAAGTAACGGTGATGGGCAAATGCCCGATATTGTCGTCACGGCTAACCGGTACACGTTCGACTTGTTTCGCAGTCTGAATGGATATCAATTAGGCCACTATATCCAGCAATATGGCGAGGTATCCTTCATCGAAGGTGCGCAATGGGCGTCGCGGCTTAGTACGCCAACGACATCGCCATACCATCTTACTTCTCACGATGGTCCCCTTGGTCGATATTTCACGCAAATTGGTAGCGCATTCCAAGGGTTTTCATATGGCGGGCGAGATTATTCGAGTGCGGCCGCTGCACAAGCGGGTGGGATGCCCGTCGTGGCGAACGGTCCCAGCCAGTCATATCTCTATGCGAGGCAGCGTGATGCGGCCTTCCTGGCATCGATCGGTGATGGAACGCTGGGACTGGGCCCAATTGCCTATGTCGCTGGAGGCAGTCCGCACCTGATCAATGCTAGTGGGCAATTGGACCGCGCCCTGGGCGGTCTCGCCATAGGGGCGGCAATCGGAAGTGGTTCGAGGGCCGTATTGCCCAGGCCGGGTCGACCGGTGGCAACAGGGCCGGTGGACCCGTTATCCGGTGCTGGTCGGCAGAATGCTGCACAGGGCGAGGTTGCTGACGGACTTGTTTATCTTCGTACGGATAGCACAGGGAAGCTCGCGCCCTATGTCGGCCAGACCACGGAAGCCAACGAACTTGCCCGACAGGCTGCCCATGCTCGCACGAATCCAAATTCCCGGTTCGAATTTGAAACGCTTGAAAGCGGCATACCCAAGGGTGCTCAGTTGGATATAGCTGAGCATAATGCGATACAGGCACGTACTGGAGGCGTCGCTGCGCGGCGTTCGTCAGCCGTGTCAAATCAGCGTGATCCGGTCGGCCCCCGTCGTAGGCCTGCCTTTGGATTGCCGGAGCCAAGATGAGCGGAGCGAATATGAGTGTAATACCTACAGTTGGCGATGTCTTCCTCATCCCGCTAGACGACGTATCGGCGGTGGGTGGCCACGTGGTGGCCATTCGTGAACACGAGGAACTGTACGTAGCCATTATGGGCCATCGGGTTCGTCGGGACGAGAACGATCCAGAAGTTGCCATCGCTGGCGAGCCGGTACTGCTCACCCTATCGTTCGATGCTAAACTATCAAACGGCGATTGGGCGATTATCGGTAATTTAGCAGGTGCTGTGAATCGCTACCCCCACCCCGCATTCAAGATAAAATATGTGGGTGCGATGCTTATCGAGTCTAGAGATAGAAGCGTCCGGCGTCCTGCAACTAACGACGAGTTAGATATACTACAGAACCGCTCGGTTGCATCGCCGATGGTAATCGAAGATGCGATAAGGGCGCACTTTGGCTTGGGTGAATGGAGCGAAAGCTACAACAAGCGTCGTGCTGAGTATGCTGCGAAATCGTCCGAGCTAATTTGAACGTGATCTACGTGCTCTGTCGCTGCAGGGAGAACGGCGATCGGCAGCGGAGCGGGGGGTATTGTTGGAACTTACCACGACTTGATCGCAGCAGGCACGAACGGCGACAACATCACGCCGCACCCCATCAGTTCAGTATCTGCTGCCGATCGAGCATGAGACGGGCGTGAAGAAGGCTGCGCCATGCCCGCAACGGCCATGACAACCACCGCCCGCTCCGCTAACACCGCCCGGTGTCTCGCCTCCGCCGCCTGTTCCTGACCCATAACGCACTGGCGGCGTTGGTGATTATCGTGACGCTTGCGATGAAGGCGGTGGTGCCGGCGGGGTTCATGCCGATGCTGGTCGAGGGGCGTGTCGTCATCGCGCTGTGTTCGGGCTTCGGTCCCGTCATCCCCGTTGCGGCTCCGCCCAAGATGGCCGGGATGCACCATGGCGCGGCGATGGGCGCGGATCACGGGCGCCACGCCCCCAAGGATGGCGGGCAACACGACGACAAGCCGCAACCCTGCGCCTTTTCCGGGCTAAGCACGCCGTCGCTGGCGGGGGCCGATCCGGTGGTGCTGGCGATCGCCATCGCCTTTGTCCTGACGCTCGGCCTGCATATCGTCGTGGCCCTGCCGGTGATGCGGCCCGGTCGGCTATGGCCGCCGCTTCGAGGGCCGCCCGCACTCGCCTGATTCCGTTCGGTGCGTCGAGCTTCCCCGCGTTGGTCGTGGGGGCCGGCGTGCCGGTGTCTTGCGCGACGTTCCGCCTATCGCCGTCCGGCGATGCGGGCCGTGCGGTGGTGGGCCGTGACCCGCCACCCGGATTTGAAGGGTTAGTTTACATGTCATCATCATGGGCCGCATCGGCGGCCATGCTGTGCCTTGCGCCGGTCGCACAGGCGCAGGAGCGCGACGAGACGCGTGAACCCGCTCGCGACGACACCATCGTCGTCACGGGCACCAAGGCGGGGGATTTCGGTGCGAAGTCGGGCATTCCGATCGACCGCGTGCCGCAATCGATCCAGGTTCTCGACGACGAGGAACTGATCGCGCGCGGGGCGCGCAGCGTCGGCGACATGCTGCGCGCGGTGCCATCGGCCAATGTCGGCGGCAGCCGCGTGTCGCGCTACCAGAGCTTCGGCCTGAAGATCCGCGGGTTCGTCGCGGACCAGATGCGCAACGGCATCCGCCAGCGTTATTATGAGGACGTCGATGCCTCCGCCCTGTCGAACATCGCGCGGGTCGAGGTGCTGAAGGGACCATCGGCCGTCCTCTATGGCCAGTCGGCGGTGGGCGGCATCCTGTCGATCGTCACCAAACAACCGACCGATGCGCCCGAAGCCTCGGTGGCGCTGACCGGGGGCATGTACGGGCAGAAGATGGCGACGATCGACGCATCGACGCCGGTCACCGACACGCTGGCCATCCGCCTGACCGGGGAGGTCGAGCGGTCGGGCACCTTCGTCGATGTCCAGACGATGGACCGCGAAAATGTCGCGCTGACGCTGGCATGGCGGCCGAGCGCGACGGTATCGGCGCATCTGGTCACCGAATATGTCCGGCGCACCACCGCGAACAATCCGGGTCTGCCGGTGGTCGGCACGGTGCGGAGCAACGGTGTCGCGAGCGTGCGGCGATCGGCGTTTCTGGGCGAGCCGAACTTCACCGATCTGGTCGCCGACGCACCGCTCATTCAGGCATGGGTGGCGTTCGACATGGGCGCGGGATGGGCGCTGACCCCGCGCTTTCAATATTCGGAATTCAACACCTCGCTCGATCAGGTGCGGCTGCTGGCCCCGGTCACCGGCCAGCCGACCCGCATCCAGCGCAACGGCCGGCGTGGGCGCGAGGCGGATCGCTATACGATCGCCCAGCTCGACCTGACCGGACAGGCGACCACGCTGGGGATCGAACACAGGCTGCTGTTCGGGATCGAGCATAGCGCCGAGCGGCCGACCTTTCGCCAGTTCGATATCGTCGCGGGCGACATCCCGCCGATCGATGCGCTGGCCCCGGCCTATAGCTATGCGACGCGACAGCCCCGGCTGGCGTTCAGCTTCTTCACGCGGGGCAAGGTCGATGGCTTTGCCGCCTATGCACAGGATCAGATCGCGCTGACCGATGCGTGGAACGTGGTCGCGGGCGTGCGTCATTCGTCGTTCAATTATGAGAACCGGCGCACCACGCCCGGTGGCACGACGCGCGATGCCGATACGATCGCGAACACCATATGGCAGCTAGGCACCACTTGGCGGATCGGCGGCGGATGGTCGTTGTTCGGGGGCTATAACAAGGGGTTCGACATCGACCCCGTGGTCGGATCGCGCAGCCGCGACGGAACGCCCTTCCGCCCCGAAACATCGGATCAGGTCGAGGCGGGCATCCGCCTGACCCGCGACCGGCTGCGCGCCAGCCTGTCGGCGTTCCGCATCCGTCGCAACGATGTGGCGGTAACCGATCCGGTCGATGTGAACTTCCAGGTGCAGGAAGGGCAGTTGCAGGTGCGCGGTGCCGAGGTCGAGGGGGAATGGACCCCGGTCGATGGCTGGTGGATGCAGGGCGGCTATGCGGTGCTCGACGGGCGCGTCACCCGTACCACCACGGCGGCACTACGCGATGCGCGGCTGGGCGATACGCCCGGACACACCGCCACCGCATCCACCCGCGTGACGCTTGGACCGGTCGAGCTGCGCGGCGGAGCCTATCATGTCGGTGCGCGGCGGCTGGTGAACGGCAGCGCGGTCACGCTCGACGGCTATACGCTGTTCGATCTGGGGCTGGGGACCGACGCCGGGCCGGTCCGGATCGACGCGATGCTGACCAATGTCGGCAATGCCACCTATTACACCGCCAATGGTGGCGCGAACTTCGTCTATCCGGGCGATCCGCGCACGCTGTCGGTCCGGGTCGGCTACCGGTTCGGGGGGCGGTCATGAGCGATACGCGCCTCTATCGCACGATCTGGCGCTGGCATTTCTATGCCGGGCTGATCGTAGCACCGTTCCTGCTGATCCTGAGCGTCACCGGCGCGATCTATCTGTTCAAGGACGAGTTGAACGACGCACTGATGCCCGATCTGCAGATCGTGGCACCGGTCGCCAAGGCACTGCCGCCGTTGCGGATGATCGCGGCGGCGGTGGCGTCGGTGCCCGGCGTCCCGACGCGGATCGACCTGCCCGAAGCGTCCGATCGTCCGGCCAGGGTGTGGATCGATGCCGCCACCGGCGAACCGCGACAGGTGATGGTCGATCCGGGCTCGGGGCGGGTGCTGGGCAGCTATGTCTATACCCATACGCTGGTCGGGTTCGCCGATGTGATGCACGGTTCGCTGACCTTCGGCCCGTGGGGCGATGCGGTGGTCGAGCTGGCGGCGTGCTGGGCACTGATGCTGATCGCGTCGGGCCTGTTCCTGTGGTGGCCGCGCGGGCGAAGGTCGCTGGCGGGGGTGTTGTGGCCCCGGCTGCGCGCGCGAGGGCGCGTGTTCTGGCGCGACCTGCACGCGGTGACGGGGGTGTGGAGCGTCGCGCTGATCGCGTTCCTGCTGCTGACCGGCCTGCCCTGGGCCGTGGTGCAGGGGCCGCTGGTGCGCGGGGCGTTCACCGCGCTCGGCATCGGGAATGAGGCGGCGCGCTTCGGGCATGAAGCGCCGCACAGCGCGCCGATGGGAACGCTGGGCGACGTGCCGTGGAGCCAGATGACGGCGTCGATGCCGGCATCCGATCCGACCCATGCCGAGCATGGCGGCGGGCATCTGTCGGTCGCGGACCCGGCTGCCGTCGCGGGCACCGATGCGATCGCCGCCAAGGCACGGGCGGCCGGGATCACCGGCGGCTATCGGCTGTACCTGCCGTCCGGTCCGACCGGCATCTACACCGTGCTGGTATCGCCCCGACAGCCGGAGGGGCAGCGGACCTTGCAGTTCGATCGCTGGTCGGGGCGGCTGCTGTGGCGGAATGGCTGGAGCCGCTACGGCGTCGGCGCGAAGGCGGTCGAACTGGGCGTGCAGATCCATATGGGCCGCTATTTCGGGCTGCCGAACCAGTTGCTGATGCTGCTGCCGTGCATCGCCACCGTCCTGCTGGTCGTCAGCGGGGTGACGATGTGGTGGCGCAGGCGACCCAAAGGCACGCTGGCCGCGCCGCCGCCGGTCAGCGGGGCGCGGCTGCGCGGGGCCATTACGCTGCTGGTCGTGGCGGGCGTCGTACTGCCGCTGTTCGGGGCGTCGCTGCTGGTGCTGGCGGTGGTCGACCGGATCGTGACGGCATTGCGCCGCCCCGCCGTTGCCTGAGATCAGTCGACCGGCGTCAGCGCGCGCCGGTCGACCTCGACCCAGCGCGCCGCACCGTCGCCGCCGCGCGCGGCCCGCATCGCGCGCAGCCGCTGCGTGGTCGGCGCGTCGTGATCGATCCACAGCCGCACGCCACCCGAATGGAACAGCATCGCCCAGTCGCTGCCGCTGTCGCCCGCGACCAGCATCGGCCGGCGCACCGGATCGATATAGGCCATGATCGCGGCGACCTTGCCCTCCTGCCACGGCGACGGCGACCATAATGTCGTGGTGGGGACAAGCGCGACACGCCCAGACCAATAGCCGGGTGTCGCCGCCGTCCCCCGCGCGATGTCACGCCGCGCGGTGGAGATCGTGCCGGCGGAATCACGCAGCAGCATCGACGTGCCGATCACCTGTTCGGGCGGGATCGACAGGCCATAGCGCGGGTCGGACGCGACCATGCGCACCACCTCCTCCTGCGATGCGCTGACGATATAGACCGCCACGCCGCGTGCCGTCAGCGCCGCGATCAGCGCGCGTTGCGCGGCATAGACGCGGGGCGCCTCGATCACCTCCTCGACCGGCTTGCCATCCCTGATATAGCGGACGGGGATGCCGCCGCGATGGGCGAGCAGGGCGTCGAACCGCTGCTTGAGGACGCCCAGCGGTTGTCCGGCAAAGACCTGCGCGCTCCACGGCAGGCACAGTTTCGCGTCGAAATCGCACAGGCGGCGGTAATAGCCGTACAGGCTCTCACCGGCCATGACCGGTATCGGGCGCAGCTCGGGCGGCAGGCGGTCGACCGACACCCAGCCTTTCTGTTCGAAGAACGCGATGCCCGCCTCCTCGATGTCGCTGCTCCACAGCGTCCCGTCGGCGTCGAACACCGCATAGTCGCCGGGGCGCGCCGCCGCGACGGCGCGGTCGAGATCGGCCTGTGCGGCGGCGGGCCATGGCGTGGCGGCGGCGAGCATCAGCGCGAACAGTGGCAGGGGCATCAGGACAGGCTTTCGACGAAGGGATCGCTGACGCTCGCTCGTCCTGCGCGATCGTGCCGCCCGGCGATGCGGCGGCGATAGGCGGGATGCGCCGCCTGGGTGAGCGTCATGTCGTACCAGCCGAGCGCCTGTTCCAGCGACCAGCGATGGCGACCGGCGTGCAGCGCCTCCTCCGCCACGCCGCCGCCGGGGGTCAGACGGCGCAGGCGGAACCCGGTGCCGGGCAGGGTGAGAGTCAGGCCGGCGTTGCCGATGGTCCATGCGACCGGCGTCCCGGCGTCGTCCCGCGTGCCGACGAAATGCCGGTGGAAGCCGTTCGGTCCCAGCACCCACAGGTCGTAGCGCCCCTGTGCGTCGAACGTCCACTGCCCCTCGATCCGGTCGCCCGCGCCGACGACATAGCGGCGCGGCGGCTGGTCGCGCCGGTGGCGGTCATAGACATGGAACACCGCCCCCGCGCCATCGGCGGCAAAGCGCAGGGTCAGGCCGTCCGCCGCAACATGCTCGGTAACGTCGAGGCGATAGGGCAGCGGGCGCGATCGGCGCACGCCCGGTTCCTGCCACGGCGCGGCGGCGGGCGGGGCGGGGGGATCGACCTGCCCTTTCAGCGCGGCGGCACGGCGGGCATCCTCGCCCGGATTGGGCAGGCGCGGCGTTGCGGTATCGCTGGCGGCGAAGTCGAACGCGCTGGTCAGGTCGCCACACACCGCCCGCCGCCAGGCTGCGATATTGGGCTCGTGGAAACCGAACCGGGTTTCGAGGAAGCGGATGACCGAGCTGTGGTCGAAGGTCTGCGAATTGACCCAGCCGCCCCGGCTCCACGGCGACACGACATAGAGCGGCACGCGCGGGCCGAGGCCGTACGGACGCCCGCGATAGGCGGGCAGGTCGATGTCCTTGTCCCCGACGCTCGGCACGTCATGATACGCGCCGGCCAGATCGACGGTCGATCCTCCGCCCAGTGCCCCGTCCGGCCCCCGAGACGGCGGGGCGGGCGGGGGCATATGATCGAAGAACCCGTCATTCTCGTCGAACATCACCAGCAACACGGTGCGCGCCCAGACCTTCGGATCGGCGGTCAGCGCGTTGAGCACGCCCGCGATATAGTCGGCGCCCTGTGCCGGGCTGGATGGCCCCGGATGTTCGGACCCGGCGGCGGTGGCGATGACATAGGATACTTGCGGCAGGCGACCGGCGAGCACATCGGCCTTCAACTGCTCCGGCCCGCGCGTGGTCAGCGCGCGGTCCTTCAGCACGGGATCGCCGCGCCCGGCATGGGCGTCGCGAAACGCCGCGAAGCCCGCCAGCGGATTGTCGGTGAAATTGTCGTCCATGTCCTGATAGATGCGCCAGTCGATCCCCGCCGCCTGCAGTCGCTCGACCGTGGTGGTCCAGCGATAGGGATCGGGCGCGCCGCCCTTCTCGACGAAATCGTCGTGCGAATTGCCGATGGCGGGGCCGCCATGGCTACCGGCCGGATCGTTGGTGCCCGTCCACAGGAACAGGCGGTTGGTATTGGTCCCGGTCTGGACCGCGCAGTGATAGGCGTCGCAGATGGTGAACGCCTCGGCCAGCGCGAACTGGAAGGGGATGTCGGCGCGGCGGTAATGGCCCATCGCGCGGGGATGCTTCGCTTCGGGCCAATGCGCCATGCGCCCTTCGTCCCAGGCGCGCTGCGCATCGGGCCAGGCGTGCGGCGTGCCCTCCATCCGCATCAGCTCGAACTGGCGGCGGGTGTCGAGGTGAAAGGGAGACATCGTGCGGGGACCGCCGGGCAGGGTGCGGTCGACCTGTTGCCAGACGGTGCCGTTGGACGTCGGGATGGGCAGCCGGTCGCCAAAGCCCCGCACCCCGCGCAACGTGCCGAAATAATGGTCGAAGCCGCGATTCTCCTGCGCCAGGATCACGACATGCTGGACATCGGCGATGGTGCCGGTGCGCCGGTCGGGCGCGATCGCCGCCGCACGCGCGATCGCCGCCGGCAACGCCGCCGCCCCGGCAAGGGCAGCACCGGTGGACAGGAGCGTGCGGCGCGAGAGATCGACCATGGGATATCCCGAAAGCTCGGCAGTATTGCCAGTTACCAAACCAATCCGGTTGTCCTGAGTAGCCACTGAGCTTGTCGAAGGGGCGTATCGAAGGACCGCTTTGGGCAGGTACTTCGATACGGGTCTTCGACAAGCTCAGCCCCTACTCAGCACAAACGGGTGTACGCGATTGTGTTGACGGGGTAGCTCAGAAATCGAACGTCAGCGCCGCCGTAACGGTGCGCGGCGTGCCGAGGAACGCCGACCCGCCGTCCGCCCCCGCCAGATAGCGGCGATCGGCAAGGTTCGTCGCCTGTACCGTCAGCGACATCCCCTTCATCACCGCGTTGACTTCGCCCAGATCGACCCCGGCATAGGCGTCGACCGTGGTGAAGCTGGGCGCAGTGGCCGTTCCGTCGCTGCCGATGAAGCGGTCGCCGACGAACTTCGCCGCGCCGCCGACCTTGAAAACGCCATGGGCGTAGTCGGCGGCGGCGACCCACATGTTGCGCGGGGAATTGATGACCTGCCGCCCCGGCGTCACGCCGATATCGGCATCCTGCGCGGCGTTGCCGGTGCCGAGATAGGTGGCGTGGTTATAGGTATAGTTGCCCGACAGAGTCAGCCCCTGCGTCACGCGATAGGCGAGCGCAGCCTCGATCCCCCGGCTCTTGATGCCGCCGACGTTCAGATAGACGCTGTCCTGTTCCTCCAGATAATCGATGCCGGTGACCAAGTTGGCCGAAATCGACTGGATGCGGTTGCTGAACTTGATGTCATAGGCCGTCAGCGACGCCTTGACGCGGGCCGTCGAATAGCGCGCGCCGATTTCCAGGTTGTTGGCGGTTTCCGGCTTGATCCGGGCGATCACCTCGCGCGGTTCGCCCAAGGGGCCATTGCCGATCGCGGCGAAGTTCTGCGAATAGCCGGCAAACGCCTCCAGCCCGTCGATCGGCGCGTGATAGACGATGCCGGTCGAGATCAGCGGGCGGCTGTTCGAGCTGAGCTTCGTCACGGCACGGTCGTTCAGCAGCTCGGCGCGACGTTGGTCGAGGAAGAACTGCTTCACGCCGAACCGCGCGGTCAGCGGGCCGAACGTCACCGCATCCTCGACATAATACATGATCTCGTCGAGGTCATAGTCGGTGCTGAACTGCTGGTAATAAGGCTTGCCGTCGAACGCCGGGCCGACCAGCGCGTTGGTGATCTTGTGCCAGTCGCGCAGCTGGTTGGCGCGGCCGCGCTCCCACCACAGGCCGCCGCGCAGCGTGTTCTCCACGCCGCCGAAATCATGCGTCCACGCGGCATCGGCGGTCAGGCCGCCCCGGTCGTTCTCATAATGCGTATGGCGGTACGACATGACCGGCGTCGAACCCGCGGCATAGCAGCTCGGCGAATAGACCGCCGGGACCAGCGCCGTGCCCTGACATCCGGTCAGGAACGTCGCCTTCGCACCCGTCGGGGTCACGAAATAATAGCGGCCAAGATTGCCGCCGCCGATCTGCGTCGGCTGGCTGCCGGTGAATTCACTCTCCGGATTACCGGTGCCGTCGTTGCGCACGTCGACCAGATAGGGGGGCGCGAAGTCGCCACGACCGCGCATCCGGTGATAATAGCCGGCACCCGACAGCTTCACTTCGCCCAGATCGGTCTCGGCGCGCAGATAGCCGAACAGGTTGCGGCGCAGTGCACGCGAGGTCGAGCGATAGCCCTGATCGATATAGGGAATGCCGGTCCAGTCGTCGGTATAGGCATCGTGGTTCGGGTCGTTGGCGAACATTTCGGGGCTGACCGACCCGAATTCGGCTTCGTCGGCATCGTCATAGCTGACGAAGCCGGTCAGCTTCACCTGGTCGACATGGCTGACGAACTTGGCATCGACATGGTCGCGGCGCGTCTCGCCCGATCCACCGATCCAGTCCTTGACGCGTGAGGTCGAGGCGCTGACGAACGCGCGGGTGTCGCCGGCGAACCGGCCGGTATCGACGCGGCCATAGATTTTCCGCGCACCGAAATCGCCGCCGGCCAGCGTGAAGCGCACGCGCTGGTCCGCGAGCGGATCGGCGGTCACATAGTCGAGCGTACCGCCCAGCGCCTCGTTCGAACGTGACGAGATGTCGGCGGTGCCCTGCGATACGATGATGGTCTTGAGGTCGAGCACGTCGAGATAGCGGTTGGCGCGCGACCCGCCGCCATAGCCCGACCCGCCATTGGGCAGGCCGTCGATGGTCGAACCGATCTGCTGGCCGCCACCGCCGCCCGAGCTGAAGCCGCGGATGCTGATCGAGGTCGCCCAGTCGGACGAACCGAACGCATCGCCCTCCGCCACGAACACGCCGGGCAGTTCCTTGATGAGGTCGTTGACGCTGGTCAGCGCCGACTGGCGTTCGATCATCGGCTGCGTGACCTGCGTGTTCGCAAAGGTCGTCGCCTTGCCAGTGACGACGATCTCGCCGCCGCTGCGCGATTCGTCCTGCCCGGCGCCGCCGGCCACCTCGGTCGTCGTCGCATCGGCCGGGGCCGTCTGCGCATGGGCGTGCGTCGTCCCCGCCGCGATCGCCATGATCGCCGCACCCGTCATCCAGTTCATGAAAGTCTCCCCGGCGGCCTGGCCGCTTGTGTCCCGGCCGGTGGTCCGGCCCTGACGCGCCTCTGGCAGCGGTTGATGACGTGTGTGTGACTATTGTGGGAAAGTGACTGTCATCATCACGATGTCATCGCATTTCCATCATGTGGTCGCGAATATCGCCGGACAAACCACAATGCGGAAACCAGCGTCCCACAGGCCAGCACGATTCCGGTCACCAGCGTCGCCGCGGTGAAGAAGCCCAGCCAGTGCGCGCGGTCGTCGGACAGTTCGCGCAGCAGCAGCAACCCGACGCTGCCGGCATAGCCGAACGAATCGGCCAGATAGATCAGGAAGCCGGCATTGCCCGGCGACCGGTTCAGCGCCATCATCCGGTCGAACAGCACCGCGCTGAACGGTGCATAGGCGCTGTAGATGCCGATCCCGATCCACACCGTCCACGCGACCGGTCCGATCGCGCCCAGCCGGAACAACAGGGTCGCTCCGCCCAGCACCACCGCCCCGAACAGGATCGCACCGTGGATGGCCAGCAGCGCGCGCACATTGCTGCGGATCGTCGCCAGCAACGCCATGCCGATCAGCACGACGATCGTCACCGGCACCTCGGTGACCGAAAACATCGCGGCGGGCGCACCATTGCCCAGCTCGGCCCAGATTTCCGCGGCGAAATTGTCGCGGAAATCGCGCAGGGAGGTCAGCAGGGTATAGCCGAGGATCAGCATCGCCAGCGGCAGGGCGTTGGCGCGGACATAGCCGCGCCGGGCCGGGCCATCCATCGCCGCCCGTTCGCCGCGCGCCGCCCGGTCGGCGGCATCGGGCGGCGGGGTGCGTGCCAGCACCGCCAGCGCCGCGACCAGCAGCGGCGCGAACAATATCCCGGTCGCCGCCGGCATCCAGAACGGCGACAGACCGTGCTGCACCAGCAACGCGCCCGCCGTCCTGGTCGCGCCCGACGACAGGATGAAACTCGCGGTCAGCATCGCGGCCAGCATCTCCGACACCCGCCGCCCCTCCAGATAGCGGAAGACGAGGCCCCAGATCATGCCGAGCGGCAGGCCGTTGAGGAACAGGCACAGCGGCCCGAACCGCGCCGGGAGTATCGCAAAGCCGAGCAGCGCGACCCATGCCGCGCCGATCAGCGACAGGATCAGCCCGGCGCGCCGGTCGCTGCGATGTTCGGCAACGACCTTTACCCCGATCATCTTCGACAGGGCATAGCCGAGCGCCTGCGCGATGATGAGCGTCGCCTTGTAATCCAGCAAATGCCACAGCGACTGCTGGTCGGCGAAGGCGACCGCCATCACCGGTTTGCGGAACGCATACATCGCGAAATACACGCAGAACGCGGCCAGTCCCGCCGCGAACAGGGGGACACGGGAGGGGGCTGGCGTCGGCAAGGGCTGGCAATCGATACGAAACCCCCTTCTCCTCTGACCGGTCGACATTCGGCTACTCCCGGTGTCGTTCCCGATCGATGCTTCCAGCCTCTCCGTCACCCCGGACCTGTTCCGGGGTCCACCGATCCGCGATCGCGGTCGATAGAGGCTCGCACCGCACCGATTGCCGCGCCCTAGTCCCCGGAACAAGTCCGCGGTGACGAAATAGAATGTGGATGTCGATCCGACCTAGGCTGCGGATATGTCGGTTCGATGACCTTGGCACCGGCTCGGGCACGTCCCATGTCGCTATAATGGCTCTTGCCCGATGGATCACCCCGCATCCCAGCGGCATTCACCTGCCGGCGATCGACCTGTGGATCGATCCGTCGGAGCCGGTCGCGCGCGCGCTCGTCACGCACGGCCACGCCGATCATGCGCGCGGCGGTCATGGGCAGGTCTGGGCGACGCCCGAAACGCTGGCGATCATGGCGACGCGCTACGGCCCGCAGAACGGGGTGCCGGTCGCCTATGGCGAGAGCATCCGGATGGGCGGGTACGACATCTCGTTCGTGCCCGCCGGCCATGTGCTGGGGTCGGCGCAGATCGTGCTGGACCATGCCGGCGAACGGGTGGTCGTGTCGGGCGATTACAAGCGGCGGCCCGATCCGACCTGTGCCCCGTTCCAACCGGTGCCGTGCGACGTGTTCGTGACCGAGGCGACGTTCGGTCTTCCCGTTTTCCGCCATCCCGAGACCCGCGACGAGATCGGCAAGCTGCTGGCCGCGCTCAGGATGGAGCCGGAACGCTGTGTGCTGGTCGGTGCCTATGCGCTGGGCAAGGCGCAGCGGGTGATCGCAGAGGCGCGGGCGATGGGGTTCGACGATCCGATCTACCTCCACGGCGCGATGCAGCGCCTGTGCGACCTCTATATCGAACTGGGTGTCGATCTGGGCAAATTGCGGCCGGTGGCCGGCGCGACGAAGGCGGAATTGCAGGGACGGATCATCGTCGCGCCGCCCTCCGCGCTGGGTGACCGCTGGTCACGGCGGCTGCCCGACCCGATCACCGCGATGGCGAGCGGCTGGATGCGCGTGCGCGCGCGTGCCCGGCAGCGTGGTGTCGAACTGCCGCTGATCCTGTCCGATCACGCCGACTGGGACGAACTGACCCAGACGCTGACCGAGATCGCGCCCAAGGAAGTCTGGGTGACCCATGGCCGCGAGGACGCGCTGGTCCATTGGTGCATGACCCGCCAGATCAAGGCGCGGGCACTAGATCTGGTCGGGTTCGAGGATGAGGATGATTGAGGGGCGGGCTTAGGGCCGATCGACCTTCAGCTATGCCTGGTGTCGTTGCTGATCGACGCCTCCAACTTCTCCGCCACCCCGAAACACGTCCGGGGTGGCGATAGGCATCCGTCCCAGGAAGCGTGAACCTGGGCAAGCCGTCCCGCGACGATCGCATTCGCTTGGGGCATTCGACGCAGTCCATTCGGTTGAACACTGATACGCCGCTCCGATGGGGCGAGCCACTTCAGACGCAGGATCGTCACCCCGGACTTGATTCGGGGTCCCACTGCTTCTCCTGCGGTCGGCAGAAAGCCGGCTCCCGGCTCAGGGCTGGGGTGACGGCAATGCTTGGCCGTCGTCACGACTGACACCGGCCGCTGAATGCTGATCCGTTTGCCTGTCGTCGCCGCGATCGGGGTGACGCGCAGCCTCCGAAGCCGGTGAAGTCGCCCCATGCCGCCGCTGAATTACCTCTTGAGCGCGAAAACGCTCTATCGCTTGGGCGGGAGTTCCACATAGTCTTCGAACTCCCATCGCGACCATCGAGCCAGCTTGGTCGCGATCTCCGGCCAGTCGGTCCCGGTCGCCTGCGCAATCCGCTTGGCAACGTAACGTTCGACAGCGGTAAAATCGAAGCGGACCATGAACAGATGGAACCGGCCCGAAACCAGATGCTCGCGTTCGACTTCGGCAGCAAGCCATGCGGGCGAGCATAGCTCGAAGTCGAACGACTCCTCACCTGGCAGGTCCACGGGTCCGACCACGGCGCGGAGCGTCAGGCAGAACGTCTCGCCCGGCGCGTAGGACGCCAGATCGTCGACATCGGTGCTGAACAAGGATCGCAGTTCGGCTTGCATTCGCTGATTGTAGAAGAACGGCCCGCGCTCGCCAATCGCATAGGCGTGCAGGGCAAAAAGCACCGGCTAGGACCGATCGACATTCACATGCCACTTCGTCACCCCGGACTTGTTCCGGGGTCCGCCGGGCCGCAATCGCGGTCGCCAGAGGCGCACACCGTACCGATTGCCGCGCTGTGGACCCCGGAACAAGTCCGGGGTGACGAAGGGACTCGAGGCGTCGATCAGCAACGACACAGGAAGTAGCTGAATGTCTATCGGCCTAAGACATCTGAGACGTCGCTTGGTAATCGGGAGGCGTTACCGCAGCCGAAAAACTAACTTCATGAGAGACTGTCCGGCGAAACCGGGCTTACACCCTGCGAGCCATCTGGAAAGCCGGCCGCTGGGCGACCTGCGCCCAACTCAGAAGCGGAACGCAGTACCCACATAGATCGCCTGGCCCTCACGGCGATCCGGCGTGACGCGGAGCATCCGTTCGCGATCGGTGCGATAGCGCATCCCGGCTGTCACATCGAGGTTGCGGGTCAGCTTGTACGACCCACCGCCATCCAGCGAATAGCCCGAGGTGTCGGCCACCATCTTCGGCTGGTCGGTCAGCGCATGGTCGGCGGTCACCGGGGTCCGGGTGCTGAACTTGCGCGGCGCGTAGCCGATGCCGATCGGATCCCGGCTGCCCGGCTGCGTGCCGATGTCGAGTCGCGTCAGGTCGCCGATCGCGGCCAATCGCTTGCCGCCGACCGATCCACCCAGATTATAGGTGACCGGGTTCAGCGTCATCGTCGGCGTAACGGCGGCGACGCGGTCGGTCGGGCGCTCCGCCTGCATCGTGGCGCTGCGAACGGCGGCCTTGATCGCACGGCTACCGATCACGGCGCCTTCGGACGGGGTGAACTGGAAACCGGTCGGATTCAGTGCGGTACGCGACAATGCGGCGGCAAGCCGCGGATCGGCCGACGCCGGCGTGAACGATCCGAAGCCGGCGATGGGCATCCGGCCCATGTCGAGCTGCTTCAGGACACGCGGCGCGCGCTGTTCCTGCGCGAACAGGGCCGGTGACGCACCAAGCCCGGCGGCGATCAACGCCCCCAGTCCGATGCCAACCATGATCCTGCCACCCGTCATGTCAAACCTCACTCCCCGCTAATGGCGCTATCACGATTCGGTTGCCTGTATCCACCGGCCGGAGTCGCTTTCCCGACCAGTGTTGCACCGAACACACATATTTGTCCGACCACGGCAATCGATGGCGCGGCGCGCGCGGCAGCGTGCCGTTTCCGCACGGTTCGGTGTCCGCCGCACCAACCCGCTTGCCGCGTCCGCGCCACCTCCTATAGAAGCGGGCCGAACTGCCATATTGGCCTGTAGTCAAGGAACCGCCGATGAACCGCCCGCTGCTGATCGCGTTGCTGGCAACGCTTGCTTTGCCGATGGCCGCGTGCAGCGGGGGCAAGGGGCGCGTATCGGGCGACCTTGCCGCGTCGAAGGTGACGACGATCGGCGTGAACAGCTATCTGTGGCGCGCCAGCCTCGACACGCTGTCGTTCATGCCGATGGCGCAGACCGATTCGAACGGCGGCGTCATCGTCACCGACTGGTACGTCAATCCGGCCACGCCGACCGAGCGGACCAAGGTGACCGTCACGATCCTCGACCAGGACCTGCGCGCCGACGCGCTGCGCGTGGCGCAAATCCGACAGGTCAACCAGGGCGGCCAATGGGTCGAGGCCCCGGTCGCCGCCGCCACGGTGCAGAAGCTGGAAGACATCATCCTGACCCGTGCGCGCGACCTGCGCCGCGGTGCCATCACGGGCTGATCCGACGACCATGACCCCGCGTTTTTCGCCGGCCGATGCCGATGCCCGCTGGCAGGCCGCATGGGATTCGGCGCGCACCTTCGTCGCCGACGACCATTCGTCCAAGCCGAAGCGCTATGTGCTGGAGATGTTTCCCTATCCGTCGGGGCGCATCCATATGGGGCACGTCCGCAACTATACGATGGGCGACGTGCTGGCGCGCTTCCTGCGGATGACGGGGCATGAGGTGCTGCATCCGATGGGCTGGGACGCCTTCGGGATGCCGGCCGAAAATGCGGCGATGGAAAAGAAGGTCCATCCCGGCACCTGGACCTATGCCAATATCGCGGCGATGAAGGCGCAGTTGAAGCGGCTCGGCCTCGCCTTCGACTGGTCGCGCGAGTTCGCCACCTGCGATCCGGAATATTACGGGCACGAACAGGCGCTGTTCCTCGAACTGCTCAAGGGCGGCCTGGTCTATCGCAAGGAATCGGCGGTCAACTGGGATCCGGTCGACATGACCGTGCTGGCCAACGAACAGGTGATCGACGGCCGCGGCTGGCGGTCGGGCGCGCTGGTCGAGAAGCGCAAGCTGTCGCAGTGGTTCCTGAAGATCACCGACTTCGCCGACGACCTGCTCGACGGGCTGGGGACGCTCGACCAGTGGCCCGACAAGGTCCGGCTGATGCAGGAAAACTGGATCGGCAAGTCGGAGGGGCTGCAATTCTCCTTCGCGCCGGTCGCCCCGTTCGATCAGCGGATCGAAGTCTATTCGACCCGCCCCGACACCATCTTCGGCGCGAGCTTCGTCGCGATCGCCTCCGATCATCCGATCGCGCGCGCGCTGGCCGAGGGTAACGCGGACGTCGCGGCGTTCATCGATCTGTGCAAGCAGGGGGGCACCACCGCTGCCGAGCTGGAGACGGCGGAAAAGCTGGGCTTCGATACCGGCCATCGGATGCAGCATCCCTTCGATGCCGCGATCGAACTGCCGGTCTATATCGCGAACTTCGTGCTGATGGACTATGGCACCGGCGCGGTGATGGGCGTGCCGGCGCATGACCAGCGCGACCTCGACTTCGCGCGGAAATACGGCCTCGAGGTCCGCCGCGTCGTCGCGGATGGCGAGAACGCCGATCCGGTGTTCGAGGGCAACGAAGCCTATACCGGTCCCGGCCGGCTGGTGAACTCCGACTTCCTGAACGACATGGACGTCGCCGCCGCAAAGCGTGCGGTGATCGACCGGTCCGAATCCGGCGGCTGGGGCAAGGGCACGACCGTATGGCGCCTGCGCGACTGGGGCGTGTCGCGCCAGCGTTACTGGGGCACGCCGATCCCGATCGTCCATTGCGACGATTGCGGCGTGGTGCCGGTCCCGACCGACCAGTTGCCGGTCAAGCTGCCCGAGGACGTGTCGTTCGACATCCCCGGCAACCCGCTCGACCGCCATCCGACGTGGAAAGCTGTCGACTGCCCAGCCTGCGGCAAGCCGGCGCGGCGCGAAACCGACACGCTCGACACCTTCGTCGATTCGTCGTGGTATTTCATCCGTTTCGCCAGCCAGCCCGATGACAAACCGTTCGACCGTGCGGTGGCGGAAAGCTGGCTGCCGGTCGGGCAATATATCGGGGGGGTCGAACATGCGATCCTCCACCTGCTCTACGCCCGCTTCTGGACCCGCGCGCTCAACCATGTCGGGCTGATCGACCTGAAGGAGCCGTTCGCCGGCCTGTTCACGCAGGGCATGGTCACGCACGAGACGTACAAGTCGGCCGATGGTCGCTGGCTTGCCCCGTCGGAAGTGACCGACGGCACCGAGACAGCGACCGGCGATGCGATCACCGTCGGCCGCATCGAAAAAATGTCGAAGTCGAAGAAGAATACGGTCGATCCCGAACCGATTCTCGATCGCTACGGTGCTGACGCCGCGCGCTGGTTCATGCTGTCCGACAGCCCGCCCGAACGCGACCTGCCGTGGAGCGAGGCCGGCATCGAAGGCGCCGAACGCTTCGTCAAGCGGGTGTGGAAGCTGGTCGCGGCGCACGTAGCCGGCGGCACCAGCCCGGATGCGCTGACCCGTGCCATCCACCGTACCATCGCCGGCGTCGCCGACGATATCACCGGGCTGCAATTCAACAAGGCGGTGGCCAAGCTCTACACATTGCTGGGCGAGGCGGAGAAGGCCAAGGGCATGTCGGACGCCGACATCGACGCGCTGCTGCTGCTGGTCAGCCCGATGATCCCGCATCTCGCGGAAGAGGCATGGTCGCAACTGGGTCGTCCCGGCCTGATCGCCGATGCCGCATGGCCGCTGGTCGACGCAGCGATGCTGGTCGAGGCCGAATCGACCATCGCGGTGCAGGTCAACGGCAAGCTGCGCGACACCATCGTCTTGCCCAAGGGCATTGCCAAGGAGGATGCCGAGGCCGCCGCGCTGGCGAGCGAGAAGATCGTGCGTGCGCTGGAGGGCAAGGCCCCGCGCAAGATCATCGTCGTGCCCGACCGCCTCGTGAACATCGTCGCATGATCCGCGCCGCCATCCTCGCTACCGCACTGCTGCTCGGCGGCTGTGGTCTGCGTCCGCTCTATGCCGGCGGTGAGGGCGGGGTGGTCCGCCAAACGCTGTCGGGGGTCGAGGTCGCGCCGATTGCGGGCCAGAATGGCTGGCTGGTCGCCAACGCGCTGCGCGACCGGCTGCGCGCCGAGGGGCCGGCACGCTACCGGTTGGAGATCAAGCTCGACGACGACATCACCGGCCTTGGCGTGCGGCGCGACGATTCGATTACGCGCGAACGGCGGACGCTGCGCGCGCGCTATCAGTTGATCGACCTGTCGAACGGCGCGGTCACGATCGACGCGACGGCGGGGTCGGATGCCGGCATCGACGTGGTGCGATCCGAATATGCGACCATCGCGGCGGAACGCACCGCGCTCGAACGCCTGTCGGTGATCGTCGCCGATCAGATCGTGACCCGGATCGCGCTGAACCTTCCCAAGTCGGGCTCGTGAAGCTCCGGCCCGAGCAGGTCGCGGCCAAGCTCGACCGGCCCGGCCCCGATATTCGCTTCTATTTGTTCCACGGCCCCGACACGGCCGGCGCACTGGCGCTGGCCGGCCGCCTTGCCAAGGGTGTGGGCGAGGGGGCCGAGCGCGTCGATATGGACGGCGCGATGCTGAAGGGCCGTCCGGGCGTGCTGGCGGACGAAGCCGCCTCCATGTCGCTGTTCGGCGATGCGCGCTTCATCCGCGTGACGGGCATGGGCGAGGAATCGGTCGAGGCGGTGACGCTGCTGCTCGCCGCCGAGCGGGCCGGCAATCCGGTCGCGGCGATCGCGCCGACGGTCAAGGGCACGTCGAAGCTGGTGAAGCTGGTGACCGCCTCACTGAACGCCGTCGCGGTCGCCTGTTACGTGCCCGATGCGGCGCAGGCGGCGAAGCTGGCGGTGGCGATGGCGCGCGACCACGGCCTGCGATTGCTGGGCGACGTGCCCGATCGGCTGGCGGCGGTGACGGCGGGCGACCGCGCGGTACTGGCCAGCGAGATCGAAAAGCTGGCGCTGTATCTCGACGCCTCGCCCGATCGGCCGCGCGATGCCGATGGGGAAGCGTTCGACGCGATCGGGGCTTCCATCGCCGATGCCGAAATGAACGGCATCGTCAGCGCGATGATCGCGGGCGATGCCGCCGCCGCCGCGCTGGCCGAAGTGCCCGGCGGGCCGATCCCGCTGCTGCGGGGCGTCGCCCGGCGGCTCTTGTCGCTGGCGGAGATGCGCGCCGATATCGATGACGGCGACAGCGTCGACCGGGTGATGGAGCGCCACCGCGTGTTCTTCAAGGAACAGGCCGCGACGGCGCAGGCGCTGCGCCGTTGGGATGCCCCGCGCCTCGCCCGCGCGCTGGAACGGGTGCGCGATGCCGAACGCGCCGCGCTGTCGGGCAGCGGCCTTGGCGACGTGATGACCGCCGCCGAAGCCATCGCGATCGCCCGCGCCGCCGCGCGCGGACGATAACGCATAAAAGCATTTGCACGACCGCCGGTGCGCTGCTAGGGGCACCCTCCTGCCAGCCAAGGGGGCGACCCCAAGGTGTTCACGTGCGGTCGTGGCGGAACTGGTAGACGCGCAACGTTGAGGTCGTTGTGGCCGAAAGGCCGTGGAAGTTCGAGTCTTCTCGACCGCACCATTTCCGGTCAAGGGCGGGTATCAGGCCCGCCTTGACGGGAAGTCCGATCGGGCCGCCGTTTTGCGGTGCCGATAGCGGACCCGGGACGATGGTCCCGCACCGGCGCAAGGCCGATCAACTCCGATCATTTTCGAACCTGACGCGGGTAGGGTATTTAGCCTGTCGCAATGGCCGCCCCGCCGCTAATGCACGCAGCCTCATGGTAGCGCATTCCTGCTAGAGTGGTTTCCGATCAGGTTGGATCACCGACACGGCGGTGATTTCGGTTCGAGGCAAGGCGGGAGGAGGGAGCGATGCTGAAGCATCGTGACCGACGAGCAACGCCGCCCCGGATCGAAAGCGCCCCGCTGCGAAGCAGGCGCCCGAAGGGCGATGACGGCGGTTCAACTTGGTCGGAAACGGCTCTAGGGCCAATCGACATTCACCGGACATCGTCACCCCGGACTTGTTCCGGGGTCCACCGAGCCGCAGTCGCGGTCGATAGAGGCTCACGCCGCACCGATTGCCGCGCCGTCGACCCCGGAACAAGTCCGGGGTGACGGAAAGGATGTGAATGTCGACCCGCCATAGGTTCTGATCCAACCACACGGAATCGTCGCCCTAGCGAAGGCTGGGGCCACAGGCGGCTCCTGCTGCGTGCCAGCCCCAAGCGATCCTACCCTTCGCTGGTATGACGTTCGGTGCAAACAGGGCGAGAAGCGAACCGCCCACCCCCAGCAGGCTGCGCCGCTTACCGGCTCCAGCGCGCGAAAATGGCGGTCGGCAGGGTCAGGCCGCGGGCTTCCTCGCGCACGCCCAGTTCGCCGCATTCGACCTGCCCGCCCAGATCGCCCAGCGACTGACGCAGCAATTCACCGATCGCCAGCGCCGACATCCGCACCGCGTACACGGTCAGGAACAGGAAGCGCGAGTTCGCATCGAGCAACTGCCGGCAATCGGCGATCATCGCCGGCAGGTGCTCTTCCAGCTTCCACACCTCGCCGTTCGGGCCGCGGCCCCATTTCGGTGGATCGAGGATGATGCCGTCATAACGCCGCCCGCGCCGCACCTCACGGGCGACGAACTTCGCGGCATCCTCGACCAGCCAGCGCACCGGCTTGTCGGTCATGTCCGACAGCGCGGCGTTGCTCCGTGCCTGTTCGACCGACTTCTTCGACGCATCGACATGGACGACGCGCGCGCCGGCCGCCGCCAGCGCCAGCGATCCGACGCCGGTATAGCCGAACAGGTTCAGGCATTCCGGGTCACTCGCCCCGTCCAGCCGACCGCGCATCCAGTCCCATACCGGTGCCATGTCGGGGAAGAAGCCGAGATGGCGGAACGGGGTGTTGCTCGCCGAAAAGCGCACCTCGCGCCACGTCAGCGGCCAGTCGCGCGGGGGCTGTTTGAAGAACTGCCAGCGCCCGCCGCCATCCTCGTCCGATCCCGGCACGAATTCGCCATGCGCGTCCCAGTCGGCCAGCGCCGGCGCCCACATCGCCTGTGGTTCGGGCCGGATAAAGCGATAGGGGCCATAGCGTTCGAGCTTGCGACCATGGCCGCAGTCGATCAGCCCGTAATCGGTCCAGGGTTCGCCGATAAGTGCGATCGGGTCCATCAGGCGCGCGGGGTCGCCCGTTCGGCGATCCAGGCGGTCACCGCGTCGAAGGTCGCGGGCAGGGTGACATAGCGTTCCTCGCGCTCGAACAGGTCGCCGACACGCGGCGGCAGCGTGGCACGGGTGCCGATGGCGCGTTCGACCGCATCGGGGAACTTGGCCGGATGCGCCGTCGCCAGCGTCACGATCGGCGCGTCGATCCCGCTGTCGAGCGCGGCGGCAAGGGCGATGGCGGTGTGCGGATCGATGGTCTGCGCGGCATGACCGCACGCCCAGCGCATCGCCTGCGCCATGCGGTCGCCATCGACCCGCGCGCTCTGGAACAGCGACGCGGCGCCCTGTTGCTGGGCATTGGTCAGGCGCATCGCCCGCGTCGCCTCGAACCCGCGCATCTGGTCGCCCAGCGCCCGTCCGTCGCCGCCGCCCAGATCGTGCAGCAGCCGTTCGAAGTTCGAGCTGACCTGGATGTCCATCGACGGCGTGGCGGTGGGCGTCACTGTCGCGCTCGAATAATCGCCGTTGGTCAGCGCGCGGTGGAGGATGTCGTTGACGTTGGTCGCGACGATCAGTCTGGCGATCGGCAGCCCCATCTGTGCCGCGACGTACCCTGCAAACACATCGCCGAAATTGCCGGTCGGGACCGAGAAGGCGATCGCCTTGTCCGGTCCGCCCAGTCGCACGGCGGCGTAGAAATAATAGACCACCTGCGCCATCAACCGCGCCCAGTTGATCGAGTTCACCGCCGACAACCGGAAGCGACCCGAAAAACCGGGATCGTTGAACATCGCCTTGACCAGCGCCTGCGCGGTGTCGAAATCTCCCTCGATCGCGATGTTGTGGACGTTGGGCGACAGCACGGTGGTCATCTGCCGCCGCTGCACGTCGGAGACGCGGCCAGCGGGGTGCAGCATGAAGATGTCGATATTCTCGCGGCCCGCCACGGCGTCGATCGCGGCAGAGCCGGTGTCGCCGCTGGTCGCGCCGACGATGGTCAGCCGCTGGGACGTGCCGGTCAGGAAGCGTTCGAAGAACAGCCCGAGGAGCTGCAGCGCCACGTCCTTGAACGCCAGCGTCGGGCCGTGGAACAGCTCCAGCAGCCATTGGTCATGGTCGAGCTGGACCAGCGGGGTCACCGCCTTGTGGCTGAACCGGCCATAGGCGGTATCGCACAGCACGCGCAGTTCGGCTTCGCTCAGCGAATCGCCGACGAAGGGCAACATCACCCGCACCGCCGTTTCGGCATAGCTGAGGCCCGCCAGCGCGGCGATCTCGGCGTGCGTCAGCGTCGGCCATTCGGTCGGGACATAGAGTCCGCCGTCACTTGCCAATCCGGCCAGCGTCGCGCCGGCGAAGTCGAGTTCGGGCGCATCGCCCCTGGTGCTGACATACCGCATGGGGGTGCGGTTAGCGGCTGCGGCGGCGAAGTGCCAGCAAGTATATGATGACCGCCGCCAAGGCGAAGCCGAACCATTGCAGCGCATAGCCCAGATGATTGTCGGGCAGGCTGGCGGGATCGGGCCGCTGGCTGGCGGACAGGCCGGGAGCGGAGATGTCCGACACGATCATCGGCGCAGGGCGTTTGGCGTGGCCGGTCATCCGGTCGAGCAATGTCGGGCCACCGGGTGCATGGCTGAGCGTGCCTGCGACCGGCCCACCGGCCCAAACCGGGCGCAGCTTCGGATCAGCGGCGACCCCCATGTCGACGCCGAAGCGCTGGCCGGCGGAGGATACACAAGCGGCGATGTGGCGATAGCCCGGCTTGCCGTCGGTCGTGCGCCCTGCGCCCATCGTCCACCCCTCGACCCGCGCGCACGTCGCGGTGACGCGCGCGAACAACAGGTCGTCGGTGATCCGCACCGGTAGCGGCTCGGCCGGGCGGTCGAGATTAGCGGTGGCGCGCGCGATCAGCGCGGCCTTTTCGACGCGGCGCTGGAGCTGCCAGACGCCCAGCGCCACCATGGCGGCAACGGCGAGCAGGACGATCAGCGTGGGAAGGACGGGCAGGCGCTTCATGGTCGGGGGTCGATTTTGCCTTCACGTGCGGCGTTACGATATTCGAGCGCCAGCAACATGCCCTTGGCCACGCGCAACGATCCGACCACGCCGCCGATGGTCAGCGGCACCCAAAGCAGGACATGGACCCACCACGGTGGCCCGACCTTCAGGTCGAGCCAGATGGCGAGGACGGTGACGATCCCGCCCAGGATCAGCGTCAGGAAGGCCGCCGGCCCGTCGCCGACATTGAACGCGGTGAAATCGAGTGAGCAGGCGCTACACCGATCGGCAAAGGCGACGGGGCCACGAAACAGCGTCGTCGCCCCGCAGCGCGGGCACAGGCCGCGTACGCCGCAATCGAAGGGCGCGGGACCGCCCGCGCCCGTCTGGTCAGGCATCAGCCGCCATGGATCGGCGCGCCCCAGCCGCCCCACACATAGATGACGACGAACAGGAACAGCCACACCACGTCGACGAAGTGCCAATACCATGCCGCCGCTTCGAAGCCGAAATGCTGTTTCGGCGTGAAGTCGCCCTTGTACGCGCGGATCAGGTTGACGGCGAGGAAGATGGTGCCGACCAGCACGTGGAAGCCGTGGAACCCGGTCGCCATGTAGAAGGCCGCACCATAGTTCAGCCCCTTGAACGGCATCGGCGCGTGCATGTATTCATAGGCCTGGATGCACGAGAACAGCGCGCCGAGCAGGACGGTCAGCCACAGCCCCTTCTTGACGCCGTCATTCTCGCCCACGCCGATCGCGCCCCACAGGCCCTTCAACGCACCGCCGCGCTGGTTGTGGATCAGCGCATGGTGCGCCCAGGTGACGGTCGTGCCCGACAGCAGCAGGATGAAAGTGTTGAGCAGCGGCAGTTCGAAGGCATTGAGCACTTCGAGGCCAGCGGGCGGCCACTGGGCCTTCACCGCCGTATCGCCCGCCTCGATCAGCGACGTGCCGCCGTCATGGCTCCACTGGACCGCCGCCGGGAACAGCGAGAAGTCGAACCACGACCAGAACCAGCCGACGAAGAACATCACTTCGGACGCGATAAACAGGATCATGCCATAGCGCAGGTGCAGCTGCACCACCGGGGTATGGTCGCCCGCTTTCGCCTCGCGGATGACGTCCGCCCACCAGAAGCCCATGCAGGACAGCGTGGCGATCAGCCCCGCGCCGAACACCAGGCCGCCCAGCGCCGCCTCGTTCATCCACATGATGCCGCCCGCCGCCAGCGCGAAGGCGGCCAGCGAGCTTGCCAGCGGCCAGATGCTGGGGGGAAGGATGTGAAAATCGTGGTTCTTCGCGCCTGCCATCATCCGTCCCTAACGTTCGTCGCGCCTATGCTGGCACGTGATTGCGCCCGACCCTAGCTGGTCGTCGCGGCCGAATCCACCGGGTAAAATGTATAGGACAGCGTGATCGCGCGAATGTCCTTCGCATCCGGATCGGCCAGCATCTTCGGATCGACGAAGAAGATGACCGGCATCCGCACCTTTTCGCCGGGTTGCAGCGTCTGCTGGGTGAAGCAGAAACACTGTATCTTCGTGAAATATTTGCCCGCCTGGGATGGCGTCACGTTGAAGGTCGCGGTGCCGGTCACCGGCCTCCCCGACACGTTCTTCGCGGTGAAGAACGCCATGTCGCGCGCGCCGATGTCGACGGTTTCCGATGCGCGTTCGGGCTTGAACTCCCATCCCAGCGCCGGGTTGGTATTGGTGTCGAAGCGCACCACGACCTTGTCGCCGATGCCGCCGGGCGCTTCCTGTCCGCGCTGGGTGGTGCCGTTGAAGCCGGTCACCTGACAGAACATGCGGTAGAGCGGAACACTGGCGAACCCGACCCCGGTCATGCCGACGACAGCGGCGGCGGAGAACAAGGCGGTGCGCAGGTTCCGGGTCATGCGCCCATCCCGGCCCGAATCTTGACGATGGTGATCGCGAACATCAGCAGGACGAAGGCGCCTAGCAGCCACGCCATCACCTTTGCCCGTTCCCGCTGGCGCGCGCGGATACGATCGTCGTGTTCGCTCATGCCATTACCCACCGGTCGGCGACCAGCGCACCGAACATTGCAAAGAGATACAGGATCGAAAAGGCGAACAGCCGCTTTTCGGGCTTCATCTTGTCGTCGACGCCGGTCGTGCGCGTCGCGACCTGCACCGCCAGCACGCCGAAGGTCGCGGTCAGCAGGCAGGCGGCGATGCCATAGATCGCACCGGTCAGCCCCAGCGGCCACGGCGCGACGGCGACGGCGGCCATCGGGATGGTGTACAGCCCGATCTGCGTCCGCGTCACCCGCTCGCCCGCCACCACCGGCAGCATCGGCACGCCGGCATTGGCGTAATCGGTCTTCACGAACAGCGCCAAGGCCCAGAAATGCGGCGGCGTCCACAGGAAGACGAGGCAGAACAACAGGAACGGCAGCAGCGCGATGTCGCCGGTCGCCGCCGCCCAGCCGATCAGCGGCGGAAACGCCCCCGCCGCGCCGCCGATGACGATGTTCTGCGGCGTGCGGCGCTTCAGCCACACGGTATAGACCAGCACGTAGAACAGGATGGAGACGGTCAGGATCGCGGCGGCAGCGATGTTCACCGCCAGCCCCATCAGCACGACCGAGAAGATCGCGAGGCCGACGCCGAAATGCAGCGCCGATTCGCGGTCCATCCGCCCGGCGGGCAGCGGGCGGCCCTGCGTCCGCTTCATCTTGGCGTCCAGATCAGCCTCATACCACTGGTTCAGCGCGCCCGCCGCTCCGGCACCCAGCGCGATGCACAGCACGGCGGTAAAGCCCAGCACCGGATGGATCGGCACCGGCGCGGCCAGCATCCCGCACAGCCCGGTAAAGACGACCAGCGTCATCACCCGGGGCTTGGTCAGGGCCAGAAAGTCGCGCCAGTCGGCGGGCAGGGTGATCGTCTGCGCGGTCATCGCCGCCCTATATCGGACTGTGGCGGCGGGGGAAAGTGCGGTGCCGCCGCCGATGCCGTCGCGCCGCTATTCCCGGGCGCCTTCACCGCCGACGACCTTTGGCTGCATGTCGCGCAGCAACGTCATGCCGGCCCGGCCCTGCGCCAGCGCGGATTGCCGGATCGCGATGCCCACCCGGCACACATCCTCGTGCGACCCCTTCCCCGACAGGGCATCGCGCAGCCGCCGTTCGGGCAGACGGGTACGGCGCAGCAGGTCGTCGATGATTGAACCGGGGATCGTGAACCGATTGCCCCGGCCGAGCGACGATCCATCGGACATCAGGATGACCCGGTCGATCAACGCCCGTTGTCGCTCGCGGGTCGCCCGGAACAGCATCGGGTTGTCCGACAGGAAGGTGAAGTCCCGGCAATCGATCGGGTTGCCGGCGGCAAAGTCCTGCTTCACGTCGATTTCGAACCGGGCGATGTCCCGCAACAACCCGTCGTCCGCCCCGGCCAGTCCGTGGGAAAGTCGGGTGCGTGACAGGTCCCCGATCATCTGCCGCGCACGCGTGTCGTCGCCGTCGCGGTTGATCGCTGCGGTCGTCGATCGGATCGCGGCCGCCAGGTCGGGGTTGCGCTGCGCGACCTGCCCCAGGTCGAGGTCGGTCAGTTGGCGCGCGATCTGGTTCGGATCGGCGACATAGGCGATCCGGGGCGGTGCGGCGGGCGCGCTCGGCGTGGTGTCCGGCGTGCCGCTGCCCGACAGCGCGATCCGCAGCACGGTGACGATGGCGAAGATCACCAGCCAGGTCTGCACGCCCGCCTTCGGGTTCGGAGCGTCGACGTCCGCCACCCGCGCCGGATCGAGCCAGGATTCGACCACCGGGAACCGGTCGCGGATCAACGCCAGTACTTCGCGCCGTGGCCCCTTGGGGTTCCAGAACGGCGTGCGCCGGTCACCGCTGCGGTTGAGTTCGCGCCACGGGCGATGCAGGCGGTGCTGGGGATCGTCGAGCAACGCGACGAGGCGCGTCGCCCCGATCCGCTCGACGATCGCCTGCGCATCGGCCGACAGCGCATAATCGTTGCGCCGGTCGATCCAGCCGAACGTGGCGGCGGCGGGTTCGAGCAGCGGGTCGGATCGCGGGATGCTCGCCGCCAGCGTTTCGGCGAACCAGCGCTCGGCACCGGCGGCGAAATCGACCTGCTCCAGCCGTGGATCGGCCAGCAGCGCGCGGCCATGCCGGTCGATCTCCGCCAGCTCACCGGGCGTCGGCGGCGCGTCGTGGCCGGGAAACAACAGGGTTTCGAGCGCGTGGAAATGCGCGTTCATCGCCTCGGCTACCGCGTCGTCTTGCGGCTCCGGTTCGGCCTCGACCGGCGGCAGGGGCAGCTCGTCCGCCGCGACCGGTTCGATCGCCACCGGATCGGCGGCCCGCGCCAGCGCGGCGTCGCGGGCATCGCGCAGCGCCTCGAACCCGTCCGGGTCGGCATCGACGTCCATCGCCTTCAGCCGCGCGGCATAGGCACGGCGGATCGTCCCGCGATCCGTCGTCGGATCGCAGTCGAGGACCGCCCAGATGCCGTGCCTCACAGGAAGCGCTCGCCTTCGATCTGGTCGAGCGCCGCGCCGAACGCGGCCCGCGCCTCGGCGATCATCCGCTCGTCCTGCGTCGCCAGCGCGCTTTCGAACTGGCCGAGCATGTGGCCGATCGCCGCGCGCGTATCGCCGAGGAACGATTCATAGGCCCGCCGCGCCCGCGCCAGCAGCGCGGCGTTGGCCGCGTCGTCGCGCGGATGGACCTTCAACGCGGCCAGCGCCGTGCGGCGTCGTTCCAGCTCGGCCGGGTCGGGCGCATCCTCGTCGTCGACGATCACCAGATTGCGCGTCATGCCGGTTTCCGGCACCGAAATATCCACCTCCAGCAGCCCCGAACTGTCATAGCTGAACCGGCAGTCGATCGAGATGGTGCCGGCGGCGCGGGGCGGGACCGCGACGCTGATCTCGCCCAGCTTGACGTTGCCCGACACCTCGCGCGCCTCGCCCTGATAGATGCCGAACTGCACCTTGCGCTGCTGGTCGGCGACTGTCGAAAAGGTCGAGATCCGGCTGATCGGCACCGCCGAATTGCGTTCGATGATCGGGGAAAACAGCCCGGTGCGAAAGCCGCCGCGCCCGTCCGGCTCGCTGGTATCGACACCCAGCGTGAAGGGGCAGACGTCGGTCAGCCGGATTTCGTCCAGTCCCGCATCGCGCGCCAGCAGCCCGGCCTGTACCGCCGCGCCCATCGCGACCGCATGGTCGGGATGCACCGTGGTCGCCGGAAAGCGGCCGAACATCCGGGTGACCGCGCGGCGCACGATCGGCATCCGCGTGGCACCCCCGACTAGCACCACGTCCGACAGGGTAGCGGCGGTGATGTTGCTGTCGCGCAACGACCGCAGGACCGGCTCGCGAATCCGCTGGAGCAGGCCGGTGGCGTGATCCTCGAACGCGGCGGCGGTGACGGGCACGGTCAGCGCCGCATCGTCCACCGTCACCAATAATTCGGCCGAATCGCCCTCGCTAAGCGCGCGGCGGCACCGCTCGGCCGCCTGTGCCAGCAGCGCCGCGGCGCGATCGGGCGGCAGCTTGGCCAGCACCCCATCGGGGTCGAGCGCGGGGCGGGTCAGGTCGATCAGGCAGTCGTTGAAGTCGTCGCCGCCCAGCCGGTTGTCGCCGGCGGACGCGCGCACCTCGATCACGCCGTCGAACATCTCGACGATCGACACGTCGAACGTGCCCCCGCCCAGGTCGAACACGAGGAACGGTTCGCGGTCGCCCCGGTCGGCGATGCCGAACGCCAGCGCGGCGGCGGTCGGTTCGTTGATGAGCCGCTGGATCGGCAACCCGGCCAGTTCGCCCGCCCGCCGGGTCGCCTTGCGCTGGCGATCGTTGAAATAGGCGGGGACGGTCACGACCGCACCGGTCACGGTTTCGCCGGTGAACGCCTCCGCATCGCGCTTCAGGCTGGCGAGGACCAGTGCCGACAGCGCCTCCGCATCGAAGTCGCGCATGGCGAGCCGGGCGGTTTCGCGGGTGCCGATGCGCCGCTTGAAACTGGTGACGGTGCGGTCGGGATGCGTCGCCATCCGGTCGCGCGCGGCACGCCCGACCAGCACCGCATCGTCGTCGCCGATGCTGATGGCGGACGGGGTCAGAACCTCGCCCAGCACGTTCGGCACCATGACTGGCCCGTCGTCGCGCCAGATCGCGCAGGCGCTGTTGGTCGTTCCCAAATCGATCCCGACGATCATCTGTCCGCCTCGGTGAAATACTTGCCCCCGATGTAGCGGATGGCGGACGGCTGGCAACGCCCGTTCGGGTCAGACCGGCGTGATCGGCGTGGCATCCCCGGCGGTCAGCATCCGTACCTCGTAGACGACGCCGTCGCCCCGCGTCGGCGTCAGGCCGATCGTCGCCTGTGGCCGGCCCTGCGCGCCCGCCGAGGGGATCGGATAGTCGAGCGCGACATAGCGGTCGACTGCCGGTCCCTGGTGCGTCGCGGTGGCAAGGGGCGTGCCGTCGAGCGTGATGTCGATCGCGCGATCGACGTCGCCCCCCCATACCAGCAGCCGCAGCACCGCCGGTCCCGGCCGCCGCGCCAGCGTCAGCGTCAGGGTCTGCCCCGGCCTGATCCGCCGCGCCGAGCGTCCGGCCCAGTTGACGACCTCGCTGCCGCCGGCATCGACCGCGTGGTCGCGTTCGGGCTGCATCTCGCCCATGTACAGCGTATCGACGGTGCGCCGGGCCAGCGCCTGTGCCGCCTTCTGCGCCCGGACATAGTCGCCGCGCGCCGCCGCCCAGCGCGCGGTGGTGAAGGTCGGCAGATAGACCGCGGTCCGCCGGTCCCATTGCGCATAGAAGGGGCGGAAGGTCAGCGCCTCGCCCAGTGCGCCGGTCGCGGTGAAGCTGTCGTCCGGTCCCGGCGTCAGCCGGTCGGTGATCGCGCCGTCGGCGACCAGCGCCGGGCCGACCCCGGCAAAGGGCTGCGATTCCGGCCCCAGATCGGCGGCGAGCACCAGCGGGCCATAGGTGAAGGCGACGACCGAGGGGTCGTCGGGCGTCGGCTGCGCGGTCAGCGTCATCGGCAGGGTCAGCGCGATCGTATCGCCGCTGCGCCACGCCCGCTCCAGCACGGCATAGCCGTCGCGCACGATCGGCGTCACGGGGGCGCCGTTGATCCTAAGGGTCGGGTCGCTGGCCCAGCCGGGCAAGCGGACGGCGATCCGCTGCGCCCGGCGCGGGGCACGGCGGATGGTCAGCGTCGCCTGTCCCTTCAGCGGCATCGCGGTATCGAGATCGACCGCCAGCCCGCGCTCGTTCCAGTCGAGCCGCGACGGGATGAACAGGTTCAGGTACAGCGTGTCCGCATCCTGCCACCAGATCGAATCGGCATGCTTGGCATGGCTTTCCATGCCCGATCCGACGCAGCACCAGAAACTGTCATGCGCGCTGGAATAGGTCCGCCGCGCCCCTGCCGCCAGCGGCATGAAATAGACGAAGCGCCCGTCGCGCGGCCGCTGGTGCGCGAGCATGTGGTTGAGCTGCACCCGTTCGTAGAAATCGAACCAGTGGGCCGAAGGCTGCCAGCCATAGAGATGGCGGGTGAGCTTGAGCATATTGTAGCTGTTGCACGCCTCGCACGTCGCTTCCGACAGACGCTGCGACAGCCGGTCGGGCTGGCCGAAATGTTCGCGTTCGGAATTGCCGCCGATGACGTAGCTGTGATGCCCGGTGACGCGTTGGTGAAAGAAGCGCGCGGTGGCGGCATGGGCCGGCGCGCCGGTCAGTTCGTACAGCCGGGCGAGGCCGATGACCTTCGGAATCTGCGTATTGGCATGAAGCCCGGCCAGCTTGTCCTGCTGCGCGGTCAGCGGGTCTAGCACGGCCTTGTGCCGGATCTTCTCGGCCATGCGCAGCCAGCGGGCGTCGCCGGTCAGGGCATAGGTATCGGCATAGCTTTCGTTCAGCCCGCCATGTTCGGCGGCCAGCACGCGCTGCATCTGGTCGTCGTTCAGCGGTTCCAGCACGCCCGCCAGATAGCCCGCGACCCCCAGCAGGATCGGCATCGCGCGCGGGTTGCGCGCCAGGACATGGGCATCGACCAGCCCGGCATGGACCTTGTGCCAGGTATAGAGCGGCACCCAGCCGCCGTTCAGGTCGAACCCGCCGCTGCGGATGTCGCCCCGGCGCAGTTCCTCGAACACGATCTTGCCGTCGACGGTCCTGCCGTCCCGCTCGACCGTCGTGCCGCCCAGATAGCCGTCGCCCTGCGCCGCCTGAATCCGCGCCATCTCGGCCAGCGCATGGTCCAGCCGTGCCGCGATCGCCGCATCGCCGGTATTGGCGACCAGCAGCGCACATGCCGACAGCCAGTGGCCCAGACTGTGCCCGGCGATCCCCTGCGCCTCCCACCCGCCATAGACCGGCGCCGGCGCGGGCAGCCCGGCCGAGACATAGAAATTGTGCAGCAGCCGTTCGGGAACGAGGTCGAGCAGATAGGCCCGGTTGGCGGCAAGGGCGTCGGCAAAGGGCGACGGTGTCAGGCGGACATGGCGTGCCGGCACCGGCGCGACCCGGCGGACGGCCGGCACCGCCGCCAGCGCGGACGCCCCGAACGGCAACAGGCTGGCACCGACCAGCAACGCGCGCCGGCTGAACGCGATCGAACCGCCGCAGCGGTCGGCCGGCACGGGAACGGGCATGGGATCGATCGGCATGGTCGGCGTCCTCCCGATACGGCCGTCAGGGCGACACACCGGCACGAGCGAATTTGTCGGAGTTTTTCCCAACGGTCAACCGGTGGCGGCAGAGGTGCCGACGGCATTAACCAACTGGTATCCACCTGCGCGGTAAGACCTCACTTGCAGAATAGGACGTGGGGTCCGGGGGATAGGCGAAATGCGTAACTGGGGGTATCTGCTGGCGGCGACTGCCTGTGTGACGGTAGCGGCACCGGTATCGGCACAGGGGTTGCGCGGCGTCGTACCGACCGCCGGGGACAAGGCGGACGCCAAGCCTGCCGAGGAACAATCCGCCAACACCGCCGACATCGTCGTGACCGCGACTCGCCGATCGCAGCGCCTGTCGAACGTACCGATCGCGGTCAGCGCCTACAGCACCGCCGCGCTCCAGAATTCGGGCGCGACCGACATTCGCCAGATGGCGCAGCTCTCGCCATCGTTGATTGTGTCTTCGACGGGATCGGAAGCGAACGCGACCGCCCGCCTGCGCGGCATCGGCACGGTCGGTGACAATCCCGGCCTCGAAAGCTCGGTCGCGGTGTTCATCGACGGGGTGTATCGCAGCCGCACCGGTTCGGGCCTGAACGACCTGGGCGAGGTCGAACGGATCGAGGTGCTGCGCGGGCCGCAGGGCACGTTGTCGGGCCGCAATTCGTCGGCCGGCGCGATCAGCATCTACACCAAATATCCCTCGTTCGACTTCGGTGGCTATGGCGAGGCGACCTACGGCAATTTCAACGCCGTCCGCTTGGCCGGCGCGCTGACCGGGCCGATCGTCAAGGATAAGCTGGCGTTCCGCGTCGACGGCGTGTTCGGCAAGCGCGACGGCTTTTACCGCGATGTCGTCAACAACACCGATTACAACGACCGCAACCGCACTTTCGTGCGCGGGCAGCTCTTCTTCAAACCGGTCGACAATTTCTCGGTCCGCCTGATCGGCGACTATACCTATCGCGACGAGAAATGCTGCGGCGCGGTCTATCTCAATACGCAGGAAAAGCTCGACCCGACGCCGGGCGTTCCGGGCGATTACGTTCCCGCCGCGCAAAACCGCATCGTCACCATCCTGCGCAGCCTGGGCGGCGTATTGCCCAGCGACGGCGACCCGTACAACCGCCGGATCGCGAACACGCGCGGCCGCGCCTATGCGAACGTCACCAAGGATTATGGCGGTTCGGCCCGCATTGGCTGGACCTTTTCGAACCTGCAGCTGATCTCGATCAGCGCGTATCGCGAATATAAGGCGGGCGGCGCGGCCGATGTCGATTACGGCAATGTCGATATCGCCTATCGCCCCGACGACGGCAACGCCTATCGCCAGTTCCGCACCTTTACCCAGGAAACGCGGCTGAGCGGCGGGCTGTTCGGCAACCGGCTCGACTGGATGGTCGGCGGCTATTACGCCCATGAAAAGTTGGAGGTTGCCGACAATCTCCGCTTCGGCACCGATTTCGGCGCGTTCGCCGCCTGCCGCGCCGTCGCAACGATCAACCCGCTCGAAGCGCTGCGCAGCCCCCGTGCCGCAGGCTGCCTCAGCGCCGCCGGGCGCGCCGCGCTGACCCCGGCGGTGGGACCCACGGTCATCGCCGGGATCGATCGCCTGTCGACGCTGAACGATCTGGGCAGCATCCGCGACCTGTATGACCAGACCAGCAGCAACTATGCGTTCTTCACCCACAATATCTTCAAGCTGACCGATAATCTGAGCATCACCGGCGGTCTGCGCTATACTCATGAAGCCAAGCGGCTGAACGCCAGCTTCGTCAACAACAACACGGTCTGCCCGGCGCAGCAGGCGGCACTCGGCCCGCTGCTCGGCAGCAGCAACGCGACGCTCCGGTCGCTGGCGGCGGGCATCATCACGCTGACCTGCACCGGCAATTCGACCGCGGCGCTGACCGGCGTGCCGATCCGCGATTCGCTGACCGAGGGGCAGGTGACCGGCACGACCGTGCTGTCGTGGAAGCCGGTGCCGAGCACGCTGCTCTATGCGTCCTATGCGCGCGGATACAAGGCGGGCGGCTATAATCTCGACCGGTCGGACCTGTCGGCGACCGTCTTCGCCACGCCGACCGCTGCCAGCGCAGCCAACCTGCGCTTCGACCCGGAAACGGTGCAGGCGTTCGAAATCGGCGTGAAGTACAGCTCGGCCAAATTCACCGCGAACCTCGCCGCGTTCCGTTCGGCGTTCCGCAATTTCCAGCTGAATACGTTCAACGGCACCAACTTCATCGTGCAGAACATCAGTTCCTGCGCGGACTCGCTGGGCGGCGCGGACCGCGACAATGATACGGGCACCGGCCGCTGCACCGGAAAGGTCGGCGCGGGCGTCGTGACGCAGGGGTTCGAACTGGAGGCCGGCGCCTATCCCGCGCCCGACCTCGCCTTCAACCTGGGCTATACCTATGCCCATACCCAGTATCGCCGGAACCTGGTCGGCAGCGAAGCGGGCGAGCCGCTCAACGCCGCGCTGTTCCTGCTGCCGAACAACCAGATGTCGAACGCGCCGCGCCACACCATCACCAATTCGGCGGTGTGGACGCCGGCGGTGGGCCGCAACCTGACCGCGCTGTTCTACGTCGATAGCCGGCTGTCGAGCGACTATAACACCGGTTCCGACCTGTTCGCCGAAAAGCGGATGGACGGCTTGTTCCTGATGAACGCCCGTATCGGCCTGCGCGGTCCCGAACAGCGCTGGGCGATCGAGTTCTGGGGACAGAATATCCTCGACACCGACTATCAGCAGGTCGCGTTCTCCGCGCCGTTCCAGGGTGCCGGCAGCGTGTCGCAGGTCACGCGTTTCGGCGCTCCGGCCTTCGCCGTCGGCAACGCGATCACCTCCTCCTACCTCGCCGAACCGCGCACGTACGGCATCACGCTGCGCTCGCGGTTTTGATATGTTGGCACTGTTTCAAACGGACCGCTTCCGATGAAGATTCCCCGCAAGCTCGGGCTGTCGTTCCTGACGATCAACGCCTCTGCGGCCGTGGTGATGCTGGTGTTCCTCGCCAGCATCCTGATGATCGCGCGCACGACCGAGCGGAACAACCACAGCCAGGACGTCTATGCGAAGGCATTGACGCTGGAGACCGCGATCCTGCGCCAGAACAGCCAGTTTCGCGGGTTCCTGGTGACCGGCGACCTCAGCTACCTCAAATCCTATGAGGAAGCGCGCGTCGAGTTCGACGCGACGGCGGTCGAGCTGGGGGCGCTCATCACGGTCGCCTCCGAACAGGCGCAGCTGGCCGAGGCGCGGCGCGAGACGCTGGCATGGCGGCGCAACTGGAGCGACCGGCTGATCGCGCAGGTCAAGGCCGGCGACCGCGACGGCGCGCAGGAGGAAGTGCGCGGCGCGGGGCAGAAGGTGCTGGTCAGCAAGATCGCACTGCCGCTGCGGGCGCTGCGCGCGACCGAAACCGACGCGATGGCGGCCCATGCCGAGGATCAGGCGTCGGCCATCCGCATGGCGCTCATCGCGCTGGCCGTCGGTGGCATCGCGCTGATCGCGATCGCGGTCACGCTGGCACGGGTGCTCAGCCGGCAGATCGCCCGACCGATCACCACCCTGACGCAGGCGATGGCGGACCTCGCCAATGGTCGGCACGATATCGATGTCGATGCGGCGGGGCGTACCGACGAGCTGGGCGACATGGCGCGCGCGGTGCTGGTGTTCCGCGATACCGCCACGGCCAAGCTCGCCGACGATCGCGACCGCGAAGCGGCGATGACCGCGATTGGCGGTGGCCTGCGCAGCCTGTCGCAGGCGGACCTGACCGCGCGTCTGGCCGATGTGCCGGCGGCGTTCCGCGCGCTGTCCGACGATTTCAACCTCGCCACCGCCAGTCTCAGCCAGGTGCTGGGCGATGTCCGGGGCAGCGTCGATTCGATCAAGCTCAACTCGGGCGAGATCGCGCAGGCCGCCACCGACCTGGCGGAACGTACCGAGCGCGAGGCGGCGGCACTGCAGGAATCCTCCTCCGCGCTGGATGAGGTCACGCGCTCGATCCGCGAAGGCGCGGTCGCGGCAATCGACGCCAGCGGCGCGATGGCCGACACGCGGGGCGAAGCCGAACGTGGCGACGCGGTCGTGCGACAGGCGATCGCCGCGATGCACGGCATCGAACAGGCGAGCGACGAGATCGCGCAGATCATCACCCTGATCGACGGTATCGCGTTCCAGACGAACCTGCTGGCGCTGAATGCCGGGATCGAGGCGGCACGGGCGGGCGAGGCGGGCAAGGGCTTTGCCGTCGTCGCGTCCGAAGTACGCGCGCTGGCGCAGCGCTCGGCCGATGCCGCGACCGAGGTAAAGGCGAAGGTCAAGGCCGCATCGACCCATGTCGGCGCGGGTGTCGAACTGGTCCAGCAGACCGGCGAAGCGCTGGCCAAGATCATCGAGCGGGTGGCCGGCGTCGGCATCTCGATCGACGCGATCGCGCGTCAGTCGGATCATCAGGCGACCAGCCTGGGCCAGATCAACGTCGCCATCGCCGAAATGGACGCGATGACGCAGCAGAATGCGGCGATGGTCGAACAGACCTCCGCCGCCTCGCGCCAGCTGGTCGAGGAGGCCGAGGCGCTGGCCGTGTCCGTCGCGGCCTTTGCGATCGATGCGCCGGCTGCCGCTGCGTCGCGTGGCCCGAGCAATGTGACGCCGCTGCAGCCCAAGCGCTCGCCGCGCCGCTGGCTGACCCCGCCGGAACCCGCTCCGCTCAAGGTCGCGAACGACGACTGGGATGCGTTCTGATCGTCATGACAGGTTCGTTTGCCCGGCAGGCACAGGTCGTTCGCGCCCTGGGCTCCGCCTTCGTCGCTGCGGTCCTTGAGGCTGGCGAGCGGCAGTTGTACCGCGCGCCGCTGACCGCGCGGCTGATCGACGACTGGCCGGGCGATCCGGCGGCGGATGCCCTGGCGATGCGCTTCAACGGCGCGCTGCACGCGCTGGCGCGGCGGGGCGACGACGTAGCGCTGTCGGCGCTGTATGCCCGGCGCGGGGGTGATTTCGATGCGGTGATCGGTGGCGCGATGGCGGACGCGGACGGCTTCATCGCCGACTGGATGCGCGAACCGCCCCAGACCAACGAGGTTGCCCGCAGCGCCGCGATCATGGCCGCGCTGATGACGCTGCGGGCGGAGGTCGACCGGCCGGTCGAACTGCTCGAACTGGGTGCCAGCGCCGGGCTGAACCTCAATCTCGGTCGTTATGCGTTCGATCTGGGCGGCGTACGCGTCGGGCAGGCCGATTCCCCGGTACGGATCGCGCCCGAATGGCGTGGGCACCCGCCGCTTGCCCGTCCGGTCGAGATCGTCGGCGCGCGCGGCGTCGATCTGCGCCCGTTGTCGGTCGGTGACCCGGCGGCGCGGGAACGGCTGATGGCCTATGTCTGGGCCGACCAGCCCGAACGGGCCGACCGGTTGCACCATGCGCTCGCCATCGCCCGCGCGCATCCCCCGCTGCTGACCCGGGGCGACATCACCGACTGGCTGCCGCTCGAACTGTCGCGACCCGCCGGGGCAGGCGTGTGTCGCGTCGTCGTCCACGCCATGTCGCTGCAATATTGCAGCCCGGCGACCCATGCGGCGGTGGCGACGGCACTCGCCACCGCGGACACGCCGATCGCCCGCATCGGGTTCGAATGGACCGAGGCACGCGATGCCGTGCATCTGACGCTGACCACCTATCCCGATGGCCGGGCGCGGCATCTGGCGACGTGCCATGCCTATGGCCACTGGATCGACTGGCACGGCCCGGCCGCTGCCTGAAGGCGCGGTTTTCAACGATATTGGGAGGTCGTCGCTGGATGCCCCGTGAGGATTCGAACCTCAATTAACGGAGTCAGAGTCCGTAGTCTTACCTTTAGACGACAGGGCAGCACCACAGCGAGGGCGGTCCGATAGGCCGGCTGTTTTGCCATGTCAACGCCGAATCGCTCGCTTCGTCGCAATGCCTTGTGGCGGGCCGCCGTCTTCGTTAGGCTGGTCCCCAAGCACCGAGCGGCGTTCGGCCGTGACGGATAGAACATAAGTGAGTGACGGCATGGGGGATCTCTCCGCCCGGTTGCCGCACCGGGGGGCGCGTGGCGCTCCTCGAACGGGAGCCTCTTCGCCGGCGCGGCCGCGCTGGCCGGGCGCGCGTCATTACGCCGCGCTCGACCTTGGCACCAACAACTGCCGGCTGCTGATCGCCCGGCCGCAGGGCGACGGCTTTGCCGTGGTCGATGCCTTTTCCCGCATCGTGCGACTGGGCGAAGGGCTGGCCGCGACCGGCCGCCTGTCCGACGCGGCGATGGACCGCACCGTCGCCGCGCTGAAGATCTGCGCCGAAAAGCTCAAGCGTCGCGACGTGACTCTCGCTCGCTCGGTCGCGACCGAGGCGTGCCGCCGCGCCAGCAACGGCCCGGCCTTCGTCGAACGGGTGCTGGAGGAAACCGGCATCCACCTCGACATCATCACGGCGGAGGAAGAGGCGCGCCTCGCCGTGCTGGGCTGCCACGCGCTGCTCGAACCCGGCGACGGGCCGGCATTGGTGTTCGACATCGGCGGCGGGTCGACCGAACTGGTGCTGCTCGACGCATCGGGACCGGTGCCGCGCGTGCTCGACTGGCATTCGGCGCCATGGGGTGTGGTGTCGCTAACCGAGAGCCTGGGCGCGGGCAAGGAAGCGCCGATGGCGTCGGGCGCCTATGCCCGGATGCGCGCCTGCGTGACGGAGAGCTTCGCCCCCTTCGCCAAGCGCCTGCCCACCACCACCGAGCCGCGCCGGCTGCTCGGCACCAGCGGGACGGTGACCACGCTCGCCAGCGTGCATCTGGGGCTGGCCTCCTATGACCGGTCGCAGATCGACGGGCTGATCGTGCCGGCCGATTCGATGCTGGCGGTCAGCCAGCGCTTGGCCGGCATGAGCATTGCCGAACGCGGCACCGTGCCGTGCATCGGCAGCGAACGCGCCGATCTGGTCGTCGCGGGCTGCGCGATCCTCGAAACGATTCTGGCGCTCTGGCCCGCCGAACGGCTAGGGGTCGCCGACCGTGGGATTCGCGAAGGAATCCTGCGCCGATTGATGGCAGGAACCCGATGACCCGCGGAAGCCCCCCCGGACGCCAACGTGTACGCACCGCGCGCGCACGCTCGGCCCAGTCGACGCGCTGGCTCGAACGCCAGCTCAACGACCCCTATGTGAAGAAGGCGCGCGCGGAGGGCTATCGCAGCCGCGCGGCGTACAAGCTGATCGAGCTGGACGAACGGTTCAAGCTGTTGCGCGGCGTCAAGCGCGTCGTCGATCTCGGCATCGCGCCGGGCGGCTGGACACAGGTCGTGCGTAAGGTACGCCCCGACTGCACCGTGGTCGGCATCGACCTGTTGCCGGTCGACCCGATCGACGGCGTGACGATCCTGCAGATGGACTTCCTGGTCGACCACGCGCCCGAGCGGCTGCGCGAGGAACTGGGCGGGGAGGCGGACCTGGTGCTGTCCGACATGGCGGCCAACACCGTCGGCCATCCGCAGACCGATCACCTGCGCACCATGGCGCTGGTCGAGGCGGCGGTGATGTTCGCCTGCGAGATCCTGCGCCCGGGCGGTGATTTCGTGGCGAAGGTGCTGGCGGGCGGTGCGGACAACGAACTGGTCGCCGAACTGAAGCGCAATTTCCAGGCGGTGAAGCACGCCAAGCCGCCGGCCAGCCGCAAGGATTCGTCCGAATGGTACGTCATCGCGACGAACTTCAAGGGCCGTCGCGACGTGGCGCCGGCGGCTGGTCCGGGGACGGACGAACCGTCCCCGGAACCGCTCACGGAATGATCCGGTCGGCGCGCAGCCGATCGAACAGCGCGAAGAAAGCGTCGTCGGTCGCGCGATAGCCGGTAAAGCCCAACCGCCGGCTTTTCGACATGTCGGTCACGACCTCGATCGGGCGGCCGAGATCGGCATCGGTGTGCCACGGCGATGCCAGCCGGGTGAGGTCGCCCTCGACCAGTCCGTGTGCCGCCGCGATCTCCGCCCAGCGCGGGGCATCGTCGGCCATCTGCCGTTCCAGCGGGCGGGGCGTCCCGTCGAACGGCGCCGGCTCGATGCCGAACCACTCCGCGATGCGCCGCCACATCCATTGCCAGCGAAAGACGTCGCCATTGACGACGTTGAACGCCTCGTCCTCTGCCGCCGGGGTTTCCGCCGCCCATAGCAGATGCTCGGCCAGCTGTCCGGCATCGGTCATGTCGGTCAGCCCGTTCCACTGCGCCGCCGATCCCGGAAAGGCGAAGGGGCGGCCGGTTGCGCGGCAGAGCGTCGCATAGACGGCCAGCGTCGTGCCCATGTTCATCGCATTGCCGACCGCCTTGCCGATCACGGTATGCGGGCGGTGGACGCTCCACGTCGATCCGTCACGCGCGGCGGCGGCGAACAGCTCGTCCTCCTGCGCGTAATAGAAGTTATCCACCGGCAGCCGCCCCTGTTCCTCGCGGAACGGCGTCTGCGGCAGGCTGCCCTGGCCATATGCCTCGAACGGGCCGAGATAATGTTTGAGGCCGGTGACCAGTGCGACATGCCGCTTGGCCGTCGGGGCGGGCAGGGCGGCCAGCAGGTTGCGGACCATCGCCGCGTTGACGCGAATATTCTCCGCCTCGCTGTCCTGTCGCAGCCAGGTGGTGATGAACACCGCATCGGCCTGCACCCCGGCCAGCGCCGCCTTCGTCGCTTGCGGATCGAGCAGGTCGGCGGAAAGCGGCCGTACCCCGTCCTGCGCCACCGGCCGGCGGGCGAGGCCGTGCACGGTCCAGCCCTGCCTGACCAGCAGCTCCGCCGTCGCGCTGCCGATGATGCCGCTTGCCCCCGCCACGATTGCCGTCTTCGCCATCACGTGCGTTCCTTTCCTTTGTCGAAACCGGCAGTTAGGAACCGGAGTACGGCGCCGAAAGACGGCACCCCCTGCAACCCCAGGCACCGGAAGGTACCCATGCGACCCGGATCGGACGAGGCGGAATGGCGGGAGGATTGCGCGCCGCGTCGCATCCTGTCGCTGTTCGCGACCAAATGGACCAGCATGGTGCTGCACACGCTGCACGCCCGCCATGGCGGCACGGCGCGCACCGGCGTGCTGCTGCGCAGCCTGCCGGGCATTTCGAAGAAGATGCTGACCCAGACCCTCCGCGAGATGGAGGAGATCGGCCTGATCGCCCGCGACGTGCTGGCGGTGATGCCGCCGGCGGTCGAATATCGCCTGACGCCGCTGGGGTCCCGGTTCGTCGAGCCGGTGAACCTGCTCTACGACTGGGGGCGGGCCAATGCCGATGCGCTGGACGCGCTGGGCAGCCGGCCGGGCGCGCGGCGGGACTGAACCTTCCATTCAGAAGAAGCCGTTCGTCCTTAGTAGCCACTGAGCTCGTCGAAGGGGCGTATCGAAGGATCCTATCCACAGGTGCTTCGATATGGGCCTTCGACTTCGCTCAGCCCCTACTCAGCACGGACGGTCCGGCATGGGCGGGTGGCCCGCCCAAACGAAAAGGGCGGCCCCGCAGGACCGCCCCCTTCACATCGCGAAAACCCGAACGGCCTCAGCCGTCGTAATCGCCGCCGACATTCTGGTTGCGCGGCGGCGCGGCGGCGGTGAGGCGCAGCGCCTCCGCCGATGCGGCCAGCGAACCCAGTTCGTCCGGCGCTTCCTCGTCGTCGATCTGCACCTTCTGCATCGACGTGATGACCGATTCGCGCAGATGGTCGGGGGTGATGTTCTCCTCCGCGATCTCGCGGAGCGCGACGACCGGATTCTTGTCGCGGTCGCGATCGAGTGTGAGTTCGGCACCGCCCGAAATCTGGCGGGCGCGCTGGGCAGCCATCAACACCAGGTCGAAACGGTTGGGGATCTTGTCGACGCAATCCTCGACGGTGACGCGCGCCATGAAACGCCTTCCTTGCAAAACGGAGGGTATCGGAAAGCACGCTGCCTACGCACGCATGGGTGGAAAGTCAATGAAACTCGGGTCCGGCCCAGCCGTTACGCAACGGGAATGGATGGGAGCGGGCATGAACGACGGCACGGAGCCGACCTTCGACGTCGCCGGAAACCGGTTGACGCTGTTGACGGAGGGGCCGGAACGGCTGTCGGCGCTGCTGGCGCTGATCGAGGGCGCGCGCCATTCGCTGCGGTTCCTGTTCTATATCTGGGAAGAGGATGCCGCCGGCACGCGGGTCCGCGATGCGCTGGTGGATGCCGCCCGGCGCGGGGTACGGGTGTCGCTGATCGTCGATGGCCTGGGCGCGGAAGCGGCGGCCAGCCGCCGCTTCTTCGAACCGCTGCGCGCGGCGGGTGGCGATGTCTGCGTCTTCGTCCCGCGCATCGGGCGGCGGTATCTGCTGCGCAACCATCAGAAACTGGCGCTGGCCGACGATGCCCGCGTGATCGCCGGCGGCTTCAATATCGAGGATGCCTATTTCGGCACCGTCGCGGAGCAGGCGTGGCGCGACCTGGGGTTGATCGTCGAAGGTCCCGCTGCCGGGCGGCTGGCGGGCTATTTCGATGCGCTGAAGGCGTGGACGGCGCTGCCCGGTGCGCCCTTGCGCAAATTGTCGCGGATGCTGCACGACTGGAGCGAGGATAGCGGGCCGATCCGCTGGCTGCTGGGCGGGCCGTCACGGCGGCTGTCGCCGTGGGCGCGAATGGTGAAGCACGAAATCCGCACCAGCGAGCGGATCGACATGATCGCCGCCTATTTCGCGCCCGGCCCGCTGATGACCCGGCGGCTGGACCATGCCGCCCGGCGGACCCGGCTGCGCATCGTGGTGCCGGCCAGGACCGACCACGCCATCGCCCTGCTGGCGGCACGCTTCACCTATCGCGGGCTGTTGCGCCACGGTGCGGAACTGTACGAATATCGCCCGACCAAGCTGCACACCAAATTGTTCATCGCCGACGATGCGGTGCATATCGGGTCGGCCAATTTCGACGTGCGGTCGATGTTCCTGAACATGGAACTGATGCTGCGGGTGGAGGACACCGCCTTCGCCGCGCATCTGCGCGCCTATATGGACCGCGAGGTCGCCGATTCGCAGCGGGTGACCCGCGACCTGAACCGCGCTCGATCGGGCTGGTGGACGCGGATGAAGCAGGCGGGTGCCTATTTCGTGATGGCGGTGCTCGACCCGGAAATCACCGTCTGGCTCAACCGCGACTGAAACGCGCTTGAGGTCCGCGCGGTGCTGGTCCATCGCGTAGGCCATGGATATTCCCGCCCTCTACGCCCAGTTCATTCAGGCCATTGGTGACGGCACCGGCATGGCCGACAGCCTGCTGCACGTTCATGCCGGCATGGCGGTGCTGCTGGTCACGCGGGTGGTGACAGGTCGCCGCCTGTCGACGCCGATCCCGCTGGCGGTGGTGGCGCTGGCCGAACTGGCCAACGAAGTGCTCGACCGGCTGCATTACGGGTCGTGGCGCTGGGACGATACGCTGCTCGACATCGTCAACACGATGTTCTGGCCGACGATGCTGTTCATCGGCCTGCGCCTGCGCAACCGGTTCGAGCCGGGCGAAGCGCCTGTGGCGGAACAGCCTTCGATCTGAAAGGGTTGATGCGGGAAAGGAGCATCGCCCCATGACCGATACCCCCGCGCATCCCAAGGTCGATCCGCAGCGGACCGAACCGCACAACGCGTTCGACAACCCGACCGGCTATTCGGGCCAGGAATATGATCGCGACCGGCAGGCGCGACAGGCCGCTGCCGAGGCACGTCCCGCCGGCGTCGTCCGCGCCGACGACGCCCGCGAAATCCCGCCCGAGGCCGGCCATCGCGCGTCGATCGGCCCCAATGGCGAGGTGCATGGAAGCGGCGCCAATGCCGGCGGCGGTGGACAGGGCGAGAATTTCGACGACGATGCCTCGGGCGAGGGGGCAGGGGTGCCGCCGTCGGACCGCGCGCCGGATCGGTGAGCACCTTGATGACCGGGTCCGCCAGACCCGCATGAATACGTCACCCCGGACTTGTTCCGGGGTCCACGGTGCAGCGATCGGTGGAGCCAGCTTTTCTCAGGACAGCGTGAGCGGCGAAGTGGACCCCGGAACAAGTCCGGGGTGACGATAGGCCGGTGGATGTCGATCGGCTCTGAATCCGGCCTTACCCCTTCGCTTCCCCTATCAACTTCGCCGCATCCGCCCCGGCCCAGTCCATGCCGCCGGTCACCCGCCACACTTCCTTGCCCGACGCATCGTACAGGATCGTCGTCGGCAGGCTGACCCCCATGCCGGTCGAGAATCGCAGGTCGGGATCGCGATAGGCCTGCAGGTTCACCAGCTTTCGTTCCGTCAGGAACGGCTGGACCTTCGCCGGCTCCATGTCCTGCGACACGGTCAGCACGTGCAGCGTCGCGCCGTCGCGGGCGGCCAGCGCGTCCAGCGTCGGCATCTCGCGCACGCACGGCGCGCACCATGTCGCCCACAGGTTCAGCAGCACCGGCTTGCCCCGGAAATCGGCCAGCGTGACCGGCTTGCCTGCACCGTCCTGAAACTGGAACGCCGGCACGCCCTCGCCCTTGTGGGTCCGGTCGACCTTTGCGGCCGCTTCGGGCGCGGCGGCGGCGTTGGCGGGGGCATCGATGTCGGGCACGGTGCCGTCATCGGTCGCGGCGGCTTGCTCCGGCGCGGCGGCTCGCTTATCGCAAGCGCCGACGAACAGGCTCAGTCCAAGGAGAAGCGCGATTACCGGGCGCATGGAAGGCTCCAACAGCATGTGGGGCGGGCGCTTCGCCGAAGGCCCGTCGGCGGTGATGCGTGAGATAAACGCCTCGATCCCCTTCGACAAGCGGATGTGGCGACAGGATATCGCCGGGTCCAAAGCGCACGCAACGATGCTGGGCGCGCAGGGCATCGTCGATGCTGCCGATGTCGCGAAGATCCTCGACGGGCTGGAGGCGGTCGCGGCGGACTATGCCGAACATGGCGTCCCCGACGACCTGACGCTCGAGGACATCCACATGCTGACCGAGGCGCGGCTGGCCGAAAAGATCGGGCCGGTCGCCGGACGGCTGCACACCGCGCGGTCGCGCAACGACCAGGTCGCGACCGATTTCCGCCTGTGGACCCGCGACGCGATCGACGCGGTCGACGCCGCGCTCGGCCAGTTACAGGCGGCGTTGCTGGTGCGTGCGGAGGAACATGCCGCGACCGTCATGCCCGGCTTCACCCATTTGCAGGTCGCGCAGCCGGTGACATTGGGCCACCACCTGATGGCGTATCACACCATGGTCGCGCGTGATCGCGGGCGCTTCGCCGATGCCCGCGCGCGGTTGAACTACAACCCGCTGGGGTCGGCCGCGCTGGCTGGCACCGGCTTTTCGCTCGACCGCCATGCGACCGCCGCGGCGCTGGGCTTTGCCGGGCCGACCGTGAACTCGCTTGATTCGGTGTCCGACCGCGACTTCGCGATCGAATATCTGACCGCCGCCGTGCAATGTTCGCTGCACCTGTCGCGGCTGGCCGAAGAGTTCGTGATCTGGGCATCGCAGATGTTCGGGTTCGTCAGCCTGAGTGACCAATGGTCGACCGGCAGCTCGATCATGCCACAAAAGCGCAACCCCGACGCCGCCGAACTGGTGCGCGGGCATAGCGGGCGGATCATGGGATGCATGACGTCGCTGATGGTGACGATGAAGGGCCTGCCGCTCGCCTATTCCAAGGATATGCAGGACGACAAGCCGCCGGTGTTCGAGGCGACCGACCTGCTCGCGCTGTCGATCGCGGCGATGACCGGCATGGTCGAAAGCGCGACCTTCCGGCCCGACCGGATGCGCGCGGCGGCCGAGACCGGCTTTTCGACCGCGACCGACCTCGCCGACTGGCTGGTGCGCGAAGCGGGCGTGCCGTTCCGCGAGGCGCACCACATCACCGGCCGCGCGGTCAAGCTGGCCGAGGGCAAGGGCTGCCGCCTCGACGCCTTGACGCTCGACGACCTGACCGCCATCGACGACCGCATCCATGGCGGTATCTTCGACGTGCTGAGCGTCGACGCCTCGGTCGCCAGCCGCAGGAGCTTCGGCGGCACCGCGCCCGAACGGGTGCGCGAAGCCATCGCCACCGCGCGGGGGCAGTGATGCGGGCGCTCGCGCTCCTCGCCGTCGCCCTCGCGCTCGCCGGGTGCGGTCAGCGCCGCGACCTGCGCCCGCAGGAAAATGCGTCGCTGCCGCCCGCACCTTACGGCGCGACCGCGACGCCGACATCGGCCGAACTGCTCGACCCGACGACGCAGCAACGCCCGTCGCGCAGCGACGAACTGCTGACCGAATCGAAGGCGCGGGGCGACGATCCCTTCGCCCTGCCGCCGCGCTGACCCTACCCATGCAACCCATCCGTTCGTGCTGAGTAGGGGCTGAGCGCAGTCGAAGACCCGTATCGAAGCACCCGTGGCGGTCCTTCGATACGCCATTTCGACAAGCTCAATGGCTACTCAGGACGAACGGAAATACGCTACTCTCGGACCAAGGCTCGCCCATGGACAATTTCACCCTCCGCGACGGCACGCTCCATGCCGAGGACGTCAGCCTGCCGGCCATCGCCGATGCGGTCGGTACGCCGGTCTATGTCTATTCGACCGCGACGCTGGAACGCCATGTGCAGGTGTTCCGCGACGCCGTGGCGGGACTGGGCAAGGGGGAGCCGCTGGTCGCCTTCGCGGTAAAGGCCAATCCGAACAAGGCGGTGCTGGCGACGCTCGCCCGCGCCGGCATGGGGGCCGACGTGGTATCGGGCGGTGAGCTGTACCGCGCGCTCGACGCCGGCATGGACCCGGACAAGATCGTGTTTTCGGGCGTCGGCAAGACCGCGGAGGAAATGGCGCAGGGGCTGACCGCCGGCATCGGCCAGTTCAACATCGAATCCGAACCCGAACTCGACATGCTCTCCGCCGTGGCGAGCGCGATGAGCAAGGTCGCGCAGATCGCCATCCGCGTGAACCCCGACGTGGTCGCCGGCACCCATGCGAAGATTTCGACCGGGGGCAAGGAGAACAAGTTCGGCATCGACTATCACGCCGCGCCTGCCGCCTATGCCCATGCTGCGTCGCTGCCGGGGATCAAGGTGCGCGGCGTCGCGGTGCATATCGGCAGCCAGCTGACCGACCTCGTGCCGCTGGAGGCCGCGTTCGGCCGGGTCGGCGCGCTGATCGCCGAGCTGCGCGCGGCCGGCCATGACATCACTCATGCCGATCTTGGCGGTGGCCTGGGCGTCCCCTACGACCCGGCCAGGCCCCTGCCGCCGTCGCCCGCAGCGTACGGCGCGATGGTCGCGCGGGCGACCGCCGGCTGGGACGCGCGGCTGATGTTCGAACCCGGCCGGCTGATCGTCGCCAATGCCGGGGTGCTGGTGTCGCGCGTCATCCGGGTGAAGCAGGGCGCGACCGCGCCGTTCGTCGTCGTCGACGCGGCGATGAACGACCTGCTGCGCCCCAGCCTCTACGACGCCTATCACGACATCCGCGCGGTTTCCCCGACCGGCGAGCGCGCGGTGACCAACATCGTCGGTCCGGTGTGCGAGACCGGCGACACCTTCGCGCTGGGCCGCGACATGGACGTGGTTGCCGCCGACGATCTGGTCGCGTTCATGACCGCCGGCGCGTATGGCGCGACCATGGCCTCCACCTACAACTCGCGCGCGCTGGTGCCCGAGGTGCTGGTGACGGGCGACCAATTCGCGGTGGTGCGCGAACGCCCCCCGATCGAGGCGCTGGCACAGGCCGACCGCCTGCCGCCCTGGCTGTGAACGGGCTGCCGATCCTGCTGCGCACCGCCGGGCGGCGCGTGATCCTGGTCGGGGAGGGTGAGGCGGCCGATGCCAAGCGCCGCCTGCTCGAACGCAGCGGGCTGACCGTCGTCGCCGATGCCGACGACGCGCGCATCGCGGTGGTCGCTATCGAGGATGACGGCGACGCCCGCGTCGTCATCGATGCGCTGAAGGCGCGCGGCATCCTCGTCAACGCGGTCGATCGCCCGGCCGATTGCGACTTCACCCTGCCGGCGATCGTCGACCGTTCGCCGATCCTGATCGCGATCTCGACCGGCGGCGTGTCGGCGGGGCTGGCGGCGGCGATCCGCCAGCGGCTGGAGGCGATCCTCCCCGCCGGCGTCGGGCGACTGGCCGAAGGACTAGGTGCCGCCCGCGCCGCGCTTCGCAGCCGCTTCCCCGAAGGCGGCGACCGACGCCGCGCGATCGGTGCGGCGATCGCGGCCGGTGGCCCGCTGGACCCGCTGGTGCCCCACGCCGACGATGCCGTCGCGCGCTGGCTGGCCGACGTCGCCCCGGTCGCGAGCAGGGTCGAGACGATCCGCCTGCGCTCCGCCGATCCCGATGACCTGACCCTGCGTGAAGCCCGCTGGCTGGGACAGGCCGACCGCATCCATCATGCGCCGCACGTGCCCGCCGCGATCCTCGACCGCGCCCGTGCCGACGCGGTGCGGATCATCGCACCGGTCCCCGCCGCTCCGCTCCCCGGCCTGACGATCGACCTCGCATGACCTGCCGCGCCTGGCATATCGAGGGGGGCAAGGCGACGCCGGTCGATCCGCTGGCGGCGGTCGACACGACCGGCGGCTTCACCTGGATTCACCTGCATGGCGAGGGGGAGGTGGTTGCACAGTGGCTGCGCGACCATGCCCATCTGCCCGACTATGTCATCGACCCGCTGACGGCGGTCGAGACGCGCCCGCGCTGCGACGCGATCGGCAAGGGGGCCTTCGTCAACCTGCGCGGCCTGTCCGACGACGTGCTGAGCAGCGCTGATCCGCTCGCCTCGGTCCGCCTCTATGCCAGCGCCGGGCGGGTCCATTCGGTCACCCGGCGCAAGCTCACCGCATTCCACATCGTCGTCGACCGGGTGGAGGCGGGGGAGGTGGCCGATCCCGGCGACCTGATCGTCGCCTTCGCCAGCGCGATCACCGAACAGCTCGATCCGTTGATCGCCGATCTGGGCGATACGCTGGACGAATGCGAAGAGGCGCTCGACCCGGCGCGCATCTTCGAACAGCGCCGCGCGGTAACCCACACCCGCGTCCGCGCGATCGGCTATCGCCGCTTCCTTGTGCCGCAGCGCTCGGCGCTCGAAAAGCTCGGGCAACTGCCCGGCGACTGGTTGCAACAGGACGATCGGCTCCACCTCGCCGCCGCGGCCGATCGCGCCGCGCGCATGGCGGAGGAGGTCGATTCGATCCGCGAACGCGCCGCGCTGGTCCACGAAACCCTGACCGACCTGCGTGCCGAACAGCTCGACCAGCGCTCGCTCCAGATCGCGATCGTCGCGATGGTCTTCCTGCCGCTGACCTTCGTCACCGGGCTGCTCGGCATGAACGTGAAGGGGATCCCCTTTGCCGAGGAACCCTGGGCCTTTGCCGGGGTGGTGGCGCTGTGCGTCGCGATGAGCGTCGGCATCGTGGCGTGGTTCGTCCGCAAGCACTGGATCGGACGGTAGCCAACCCCTGAAAAAAATCCGTCACCCCGGACTTGTTCCGGGGTCCACCGTCCCGCTGGACGATGGCAGGGGTTCAAAGCCCAATCCGATCGCCAAGTCGTTCCAGTTCGGATTGTCCCGTTCGATCAGGTTGCGCTTCCAGTCGCGCCGCCATCGCTTGATTGCCTTTTCGCGCGTGATGGCCGCCTCCATCGTGGCGGCCATTTCCCAATAGACCAGCCGCTTGATGTTCTTCTCGGCAGTAAACCCGCCAAATATCCCCGCGCGATGTTGCGCTACCCGTCGCACCAGATCGGACGTCACGCCGACATACAGCGTGCCATTGCAGGCTGTGGCGAGGATGTAGACGCAAGGCTGACGCTCTATCATCAGCTGCATCTTGTGCCGGCCGGTGGACCCCGGAACAAGTCCGGGGTGACGGGGGGGCAAGGACCGGGGCGGAACCCCCTTTCCTACACGCCGCGACCCTGCCACGCTCCGATCGGCTCTTTCAAACCGTCGTTTTTACCGCCCTCCGCAACCGGCGCGCGAAAGCGTTGCAAGTGTGAACTTCGTGAACTTTGGCCCGCGCGTCCTACCGCGCGACGAAGTCGATCATCTGTTCGACCATCAGCCGCAGCTGCCCGTCGGCTTTGTCGATCGCGCCGTCCTCGACCGTGTTGATCGCGACGCCGACCGGCGTCGGCCAGCCGCGCAGGGCGTGGGCCACGGTGCGCAGCGTCGTCATCGTCGCCACCGCCGCCTGCCATCCGGCCGCCGTCGCGACGATGCCGATCGGCATCCCGTCGAAATAGACCCGGTCGTCGCGGCGCAGCAGCTCGACATGGTCCAGCGCGTTCTTGACCAGCCCCGACAGGGTGCCGTGATAGCCTGGCGACCCGATGATGATCCCGTCGGCATCGCGCAGCGCGCGCAGGAACGACTGGATGCGGGCATTGCCGCCCGCGGCCTCGGGTTCGTAATTCGGAAAGTCGATCGCCGGCCCGGTCAGCAGCGTCGTGCGTGCGCCGAGCATCGCGGCATGGCCCAACGCCCGCTCCAGCGCGGCGGCGGTTCCCGAAGTCGGGCGCAGCGTGCCCCCCAGCGCGACGATATGCGGTTGCTTCATGCGCGCACCGCTAGCGGATCACGGCACGCGATGCCACCGTTGAGAAGGGGGTGGCGAACACCGGGCGGCACCCGCCATTCGCTATATCCGTCACCCCACGACATCCCTCAACCCGCCACGATCGGGCAGCGATGGCGCTGCAACCGATCCGCATTCCCCCGACACCACCCCGGACTTGATCTGGGATGACGAGAGAAGGCGAACTATCGCGGCCGGACCGCTTCCCACGCCTCGGCGATATCGGTCAGCGACGCGGCGGCGTTCAGGAACGGCTGTGCATCATGGCCGATGCTGGCGTTGACGATCTGGTCGCGCAGGCCCGTGTACAGTCGCGACAGCGTCTGCGACAGGTCGCCGCCCTTCTCATAATCCAGTCCCGCCTCCAGCGCGAAGAGGATGGCGGTCGCGCGGGTGACGCGTTCGCCCTTCATCGCATATTGGCGGTTGTTGGTGGCCCACGCGGCGGAACGCAGCGCGCGGATCGCCTCCTCGTACAACAGCGAGACCAGCGCGTGCGGGTCCGCGCCGCCGGTGCGGGCGGCAAGGTCGACCGAGCGATAGGTCTGGGCGGGATCGCCTGCCAGGGCGGTGGCATAGCGGGTCATTATTCGCTCTTCGACCACATCTTGATCTGGTTTTCCATGAAGGTCTGTTGTGCCTTGTACGCGGCGACCCGCGCTTCGGACGCCGCGAATTGCTGCGTCATGCGGTTGGAGGTCACGTCGGTCTGCTCGGCGACCTTGGCCTGTTCCTTGGCCAGGTTTGCCTGCGCATCGGCATAGCGCTTGTCGCTGGCGCCCAGGCCCAGCGTCGTGCTCTTGGCCGCCACCGAAATCCGGTTGAGCGCGGCGGGCAGGCTGGTTCCGGTCGTGCCGTCGGTCCCGGTGGCGGCGGCGAACATCGCCTCGACCGCGTCGGGATTCTTGGCCAGCGACGATGCCAGCAGGTCCTTGTCGACCCGCAACGTGCCGTCATTGTTGGTCGCGACGCCGATCGACGATAGGGTGGTCGGGCTGCCATCGGTCTTGCCGGTCAGGTTGGTGATGGTCAGCTTCTGCAGCGACCGCTTCATCGCCAACGCCGCCGGATCGGCGCGCAGGTCGCCGGTGATCGGGTCGGTCGCCTTGTTCAGCGACGCCAGCATCTCGTTATAGGCGGCGACGACGTTGTTGACCGCTTCCTTCAACGCGTCGGTCGGCGTCGAGGAACTGAGCGTTACCGGGCCGTCGGTCGTCACCGCCTTCAGCTCCAGCACCACGCCGTCGGCGCCGGTGAGCTTGTTCGATGCGCTGACCATCGGCACGCCGTCGACGCTGAGCACCGCATTGCCCGCACGGGTCACGACCTCGGCACCATCGGTGGTGGTGTCGTCGAAATCGACGTTCAGCCGCTCCAGCCCGGTGCTGCCGGAATCGGGCGTCGCGGTGAGCGTGAACGCCTGCGCCGCGCCCTCGGTACTGCGCAGTACGAGGCGCTGGCCGTTGGCGTCGGTCACGACGCTGGCGGTTACCCCGGCCTTGGCGGCGGTGATCTTCTCGGCGACTTTCTGCAGCGAGGTGGCATCGCCGGATGTGATCGTGATCGGCGGGATCGTCGTGCCGTTCGCGGTGAACCGTCCGTCCGACCCGACACTGCCCAGTTGCAGCTGGATCGTGCCGGAGCCGACCGAACCGGTGGTGCTGAACGATTGCTTGGTTACCGCGACCTGCGGCGTGGCGAGGCGCGCGACCGTCACGCTGGCGTTCAGGCTCGCCACCTTCGCGCCGCTGGCCGCCGACACCTTCACCGCCGAACTGCTGCTGCTCAACTGCGTGGTCAGCCCGCCGGTTTCGGCCAGCGTGGTCAGCGCGCCGGCAAAGCCGGTGATCCCCGATTTCAACTCGGACACCGCCGATACCTGTGCGGTGAGCGTTTCGGCCTGTCGGGTCAGCCGGGCGTTCTTGCCGGCGAACTGCGCGTCGACCAGGCTCTTGACCAGCGCGGTGGTATCGACGCCCGATCCCGCACCCAATGCGGTGGCGAGGTTGGTCGTCGTCGCCTTGGTCGATGTCGTGGTCGCGGTGGTCTTGGCCGTCGTGGCGGTTGCCGTCGCACTGGTCGTCGTGATCGCCATCGTGGGTCCCCGGTCCGTCTCCCTCATCGAACGGCGGGCGTGGCCAAATCTTTAGGGGTTTTTTACCGCAAGATTGCCGTTCTCGTCATAGCGCGCCTCGGGCGGCACGGTCACCGGCGGCTGGATGCCGCCCGCCTGCCGGTTGACGCCCATGACGAACGCCAGGACGGTGGCGATGGCGAGGTACAGGTCGTCGCGGATCTCCTGCCCCTGTCGGCTGGTGTAGTAGACGGCGCGGGCGAGCTGCGGATATTCGAGCATCGGCACCTTCGCCTCCGCCGCCAGTTCGCGAATGGCGAGCGCGGTGGCGCCGCGGCCCTTGGCCACCACCACCGGCACCTGGTCGCGGCCATGATCGTAGCGCAGCGCGACGGCGAAGTGCGTCGGGTTGGTCAACACGACCTGCGCCTCGCCCACCGCCTGTCGGAAGCCGCCCTTCAAAATCTCGTGCCGCCGCTGGCGGATCTGCGCCTTCACATGCGGATCGCCGTCGCTTTCCTTGTGTTCGTCGCGCACTTCCTGCTTCGACATCTGCAACCGCTGCATCCGCTGGAAGATCGCCAGCGGCACGTCGAGGCCGGCGATCAGCACCAGCCCGCCCGCCATCACGAACAACAGCGTCAGGAACGTGCCGCCCAGATCGCCGACCGCCTGGTCGACGTTCGACGATACCAGCCCGACCGAGCTGACCGCCGCCTTCTTGAGCATCACATAGCCGATCGCGCCGAGCAGGATGACCTTCAGCAGCGACTTGCCGAGTTCGATCCAGCCCTGCGTGCCGAAGATGCGCTTCATCCCCGACGCCGGGTTGATCCGCGACCCCTTGGGCGCCAGCGCGCCGCCGTTGAAGCGGATCCCGGTCAGCCCCGCCTGTGCGAGGATGCTGGCCGATACCGCGAGTGCGAGGATGCCGCCCAGCGACGGCAGCAGCTTCCACCCCGCCTCGATCAACGGGCGCCAGGGCTGGAAATCCTCGACGTCCGCCCGGCCGAAGCTGAAGCTGGCGGTCATGATCGCCTTGCACGCCCCGACCAGCGAGGGGCCGAGCAGCGCCAGCCAGGCACAGCCGGCCAGGATCACCAGCGCCGCGCCCAGTTCCTTGGACTTGAGGATGTCGCCATCTTCGCGCGCCTTGTCGAGGCGCTTCTGGGTTGGGCTTTCGGTTTTGTCCTCGCTCATCCGACCCCTCCCAGCACCAGCGTGTTGGCGGCCTCCATCGCCTCCTGCACGATGACCAGCATATAATCGGTCATTGCCGGCAGCGCGACGAACAAGGCGACGACGCCGACGAACAGGCTTGCCGGAAGCCCGACCGCGAACAGGTTGAGCGCCGGGGCCGAGCGCGACAACATCCCCATGACGAGGTTGAGGCACAGCAGCAGGAACCCGACCGGCAGCGCGAGGAGCAGCCCCGACAGGAACGCATAGCCGCCGAAGATTGCGATATTCTCCAGCTTGGCCGGGGACAGCCACGCCGCGCCCGGCGGCAGCAGTTCATAGGACCTGACGATCAGGTCGATCAGCAGCAGATGGCCGTCGAGCGAGAGGAACAGCAGCGTCAGCAGCACCGACAGGAAGGTGCCGAGCGCCGGACTCTGCGCCCCGTTCTGCGGATCGACCATTGCCGCGAAGCCGATGCCCATCGAAATGCCGATGACCTCGGCCGCGATCAGCGGCGCGGCGAAGGCGATCTGCAACACGAAGCCGATGGCAAGGCCGACCAGCCCCTCGGCGGCGATGCTGAGGATGGTGGTGAGCGAAAAGATTTCGGTCGGGATGGCGAAGGGCTGGGCTTTCAGCACCAGCACCGCGATCGCGCCGGACAGCAGCACGCGCACCTGCACCGGCATCGCCACCGCGCCGAACACCGGCGCGACGATGAACGCGGCACCGATGCGGACCATGGTGAAGAGCAGCGCCCACATCTGCGGCTCGACCGCGAGGCCGAGGCCTAGCATAACCCCGCGTCCACCGCACCTACCCGTACCCCCGCGCAGGCGGGGGTCCAGAGCCACGAACGCCGCCGCCTGTAACCCTGGACCCCCGCCGGCGCGGGGGGACGGCGTGAGGGGAGATGGGCATCAGCCACACGAACGTCGTCATTCCGGCTAAGGCCGGAATCCATTGTGTCGGATGTTGTCGAAGGCGCGCAACCGTCCCCCCGTCCATGGATTCCGGCCTTCGCCGGAATGACGAAGGATGTGACCGTGGTGCTTGTCACTTACCGCACCAGATCCGGGATCCGCTCGAAGATGCTCGTCGTGAAATCGCTCAGCAGCCCGAGGATCATGCCGCCGAACACCGCGAGGCTGATGCCGACCACCGCCAGCTTCGGCACGAACGACAGCGTCTGTTCGTTGATCGACGTCGCCGCCTGAATCATGCCCAGGATCAGGCCCGACAACAGCGCCGGAATGAGAATGGGTGCCGCGACCAGCGCCAGCACCCACATCGCCTCGCGCGCGACGGTCATGAAATAGCCTGCGTCGACCATGGCGTTACGTCCCGAATGATGCGGCAAGGCTGCCCATCGTCAGTGCCCAGCCATCGACCAGCACGAACAGCAGCAATTTGAACGGCAGCGAGATGATCGTCGGCGACAGCATCATCATGCCCAGCGACATGAGGACCGTCGCGACCACCAGATCGATGACGATGAACGGCAGGAAGATCAGGAACGCGATCTGGAACGCGGTCTTCAGCTCGCTGGTGACGAAGGCGGGCAGCAGGATCGTGAACGGCGTGTCGGCGGGCGTCGCGATCGGGCCGATCTTGGCCATCTGCGCGAACATCGTCACGTCCTTGGTCCGGGTTTGCTTCAGCATGAACGAATGGAGCGGCAGGCTGGCCGCCTCGATCATCTGGGTCGAACTGATCTGCCCGGCGGCATAGGGCTTGATCGCCGTCTCGTTGATGCGGCCGATCACCGGCGACATCACGAACAGCGACAGGAACAGCGACAGGCCGACCAGCACCTGGTTCGGCGGCGTCTGTTGCAGGCCCAGCGCCTGGCGCAGCACCGACAACACGATCAGGATCCGGGTGAAACTGGTCATCATCAGCAGGATGCCGGGCAGGACCGACAACAGCCCCATGATGATGAGGATCTGCAGCGACAGCGCCATCGGCGCGTCGTTCTTGCCGCCCAGCTGCCCCAGCGCACGGTCGAGCGCGTCGGCGGCCCCCGGAGTCGGCGCAGGCGCGGCGGGAACCCCCTGCGCCATCGCCGGCACGGCGAGGAACAGCATCAGCGCGATGCCGATCACCGCCAGCACCACCTCCAGCCGCCAGTGCGGCAGCGTGCGCGACGGGCGGCGGACCTTCACCGTCTGCGCCGGTACGGTCGCCATCGTCCGCCGGCGCGCGGCCGCGATCGGCGACGGGCGATACCGTATCCGCGCCAGCACCGGCTTCAGCTTCCCCCCCGCGAAATTCACTTGTCGCCCCGGTCCAGCAACGTCACCCCGTTACGGCTGACCGATACCAGCAGCAGCCGGTCGTCGAATTCCAGCACGGCCAGCTTGGTGCCGGTCGACACCATCATCGTCTCGCGCACTTTCACCAGCCGTTCGCCCTGATTGCCCGGCATCCGCGCTTCGAGCCGACGCCACAGATACAGGCAGCCGATCATCAGCCCGCACACCAGCGGCAGCAGGATGACCAGCTTCAGGATGTACGACCACATCATCAGCGGCTGACCCGCTTGTCCGGGCTGACCAGCTCGGTCATGCGCACGCCGAAGCGGTCGCCCACCGTCACCACCTCGCCCCGCCCGATCAGCGTGCCGTTGACGAACACGTCGAGCAGTTCGTTGGCGGCGCGGTCCAGCTCGATCACGCTCGATTCGCTCAGCGCCAGCAGCTCGCGCAACGTCAGCTGCGTCGACCCGATCTCGACGGTCAGGCGGACGTCGACATCCTGCAACAGCTTGAAATTGGCGGCGAGCGACGCTTCGGCGGGGAAGCCACCGGTCATCTCGTTCATTGGAATTCCTCTTCGAAACCGGGGTCGATGGTGTTGAGCTTGATCGCGGCCTGTCCGTTGGCGGTGCCGACCGTGCCGGTGCCCAGCCGCCGGTTGGCGACCCATACCGGCACCTGCGGGCCGAAGCTGATCGGGATGACGTCACCCTCCTTCAGTTCCAGCAGCATGGCGAGCGAGACGACCGGTTCGGCCAGGACCGAGCGCACCGGCAGCTTCACGCTCATGACCGCGCGGGTCAGGCCCGACAGCCATTTCGGATCGGGCGCGCTCTTGCCGTGCACCTTGGTCGACAGCTGCGGCGCATGGGGTTTGAGCGCCGCCACGGGGTACAGGATGTCGATGAAGGTCGGGTCGGCGTCGCCTGCCGCGATGCCGAAGCGGGTCGCGATCACCGCGTCCTCGCCATCGATCGCGCCCATCATCGCCGGGTTCGATTCGGGGATGCCGGGTTCGAATCCGATGCCGGCCAGCGGTCCCCACGCTTCGCTCAGCGGTTGCGCGATCGCCCCGGCCAGCCGCCGCAGCATCGCCTCGGCCGCCGGCGAAAACTCGATCGGCAGCGGGGAGGGCGCCTCGCCGAACCCGCCGAAGAAAATGTCGAGCACTTCGAGCAGGAAGGCACCGTCGAACACGATGATCGCCGGGCTTCCCCCGGTCGACAGTGTCATCGGCACCCACCCGGTCAGCTTGTCCGCGCGCCGGGCGGCGACATAGCCCGCGAATCGGTCGACCTCGACCGGTTCGGCCCAGCTGCGCACGCCCCGGCGCAGCAGCGGTTCGAACACCTGCCGCAGCGACCGGGCCATCCGCGCCGACAGATGCTCCAGCGCATGGAGGTCGCCGAACGGATTGAGGTTCGCCACGCCCAGGCTCGACACGTGCGACGCCGGGGCAGTCCGGCGGGTCCGTTCGCGGCGCTCGGGCGCAGAAGTGGACGGGGCGTTAACCATGCACGTTTACTGAACGACAAATTGGGTAAAATAAACGTTACCGATGCCGCCAAAGCCCTCTTTCTGCTCGAGTGTGTCGTTGATGGCCTTTTTGATGCGCAGCGACAGCTGTTTCTTCCCCTCGGCGGTGAATACCTGATCCTCGGTCGTCTCGCCCAGCGCCAGCAGGATCGCCGAGCGGATCGCGATTTCATGGGTCTTCAGGTTGTCGAGCACCTTGTGGTCGTAGGATGTCGAGATGGCGATGCCGACCTGGATGAAGTGCGTGCTGTCGGTGAGGTTGGAGGTGAACTCCTTCTCCATCGGATAATAGCTCGACGCATAGCGGTCGCCGCCTTCCATCTCCGGTGTCGGGCGTCCGCCCTCGCCGTTGTTGGCCGCGGCCTCGCCGCCGCCTTCGCCGCCACCTTCACCACCGCCTTCGCCGCCGCCTTCACCGCCGGCGGCGCTGGCCTTCACTTCCTCGGACTTGGGGACCAGCTTGGGCAGGTCCTTCTTGACCTCCTCATGCTCTCCTTCCTTGGCATGGCCGCCGCCGATCAGCCCGGCCGAACTGGCATAGAGGCCGGCGCCGACGCCACCGCCCAGCAGGACGAGGACGCCCACCGCCATGACGATGATCTTTCCCAGCTTGCCCTTCTTCTTGGCCGGTTTTTCCTCCGGCGCTTCCTTGTCGCTCATGTCGTGGTTCCTCAGGCGATACGATCATCGGATCGGGTGGATTGCGTGGTCGTGCGGGTCGTGGCGGATCGCGGCGCGCGGGGGGCAGGGTTGCCCTGATCCTGCGCCTGCCGCTGCGATTGTTGCGGCTGCTGCTGCGTGCCGACATCGACCTGCATCCCGCCCAGCTTCAGCCCGCGCGCCTCGGCCATCTGGACCAGTCGTGGCTGCGCCTCGGCCAGCAGACGTCCGGCATCGGCATTGTCGCTGTTGAAGTGGACGTGGAGCTTGCCGTCGTCACCGGTGCGGATCGAAACCTGCACATCGCCCAGCGCGTCGGGCGACAGGCGGATGCGGGTCTCGCCATTGCCGGTGGTTCCGCTCGCCTCGCGCAGCGTCGTGATCCGGTCGATCATCCCCTCCACCCATTGCGGCTGGCGGGTGTCGAGCGTCGGCTGCGCGGCTTGGCCGGTCGGTGCGACCGGGCGCAGCACCGCGGCGTCGGGAGCGGCAAGGGGGCCGCTGCCGGCGATCGACGCATCGTCGTCACGCCGGGCGCGGGCGGGGAGCGTGTCGGTATCGCGCACCGCCGCCTCGACCACCGGCACCGCGTCCGGCACCGGAACATCGGCTAGGCGCTTCACCGGGGGCGCTGCGGGGGCGATCGCCGGTGCGCCGACCGCCTGTCGGACGGTCGGGGCGACGATGGCCGCGCTACCCTCGACGACCGGCGCGGCATCGGGGAGCGGGACCGGCGCGATGCGCGTCACCGGCGCGGCAGCGATCGAACCCTGCGGTGCCGGGGCCGCGACCGGCACGACCGGCGCGGCGGCTTCCCCGGTCATCGGCGCGCGCTCGGCGGCGATGGGGCGAACGGTCGGTGCCATGGCGTCGGGTTCAGCCGTGCCCACAGCGACGGCCGGCGCGGCGTCGCGCAGCGGAGCGGACGCGCTGCGGCCGACCGGAGCGGCCGGCTGCGATGCGGCGGCGGCAAGCGGGACGATCGGCGCGGTATCGGTTGGCAGACTGGCGGGTGCCATCGGACGCGATCCCGCGAGAGCGTCGGCTGTTGCGGCAGGCGTCCCGGTGTTCGTTGCCGTCGCGGCGGCGGGTCGGAATCCGGTCGGGGCTGCTTCGACGATTTCCGACAGGATCGGCCCCGATGCCGCGACGCGCGCCGGTTCGTCGGCACGGGCCGGCTCGATCACGATACCGGAGGGAACAGTCGGAGCCAACGGATCGACCGCAACGGTCGATACGGCTGGCAGGATGGCGGAGGGAACCGTCGGGGCGACTACGGGTGCCATGGGCAAGACCGGCGAGGCTTCGGCCGCAGTCGCCGGCCCGGCACCGATGAAAGAGTTGTCCGGAGCCGCTCGCAGGTCGACGGACGCCGCCGCCGAAGCGGCCGGCATGATGCCGGGATCGGGCATGGCCATGGGCGCATCGCGCACGACCGCAGGCGGCACGACGCCGGCAAGCGATGGTGCGATCGGTACGGCCGCGCCTTGACGGAGATTGGCGGGCGATGCCGCCGAAGCCACCGGCGTGATGCCTGGAACGGCCATGGGCGCATTGCGCATGACCGCAGGCGGCGCGACGCCGGCAACCGACGGTGCGGTCACGCCCTGGCGCAGGGCGGCGGACGGCGCACCAGGCGTCACGACGGCAGATGCGATCGGGCGGGCGGGCACCATCCCGACATCGTCCGCCACGGGCGGCACGACGACATGCACCGGCACCACGCGGTCGGTGTCGAGCGGCGTCACGACCCCGATCGCCGGTTCGACAGGCTTGGCGGTCGCGTTGCGCTTCGGTTCGGCAACCGACGCTTGAGGAAGCGTCGAGGTCGGCAGGCCATCACCCGCCCGCTTCGCCATCCGCATCGGTTGCGCCTTTGCCGGCATCGCGTCGCGCGAAACGACCTGCCCCGCTTCGATCAGGATCGATGCGGCGGGCTGCGCGCGTTCATCGGGGGAGGCCGGCGGATCGATCGGCGGCGGCGCGGCCTGTACGACGATCGCTTCGGCCGGTTGCGGTACGACCAGCGGCGCGGCCACGATCGGCATCGCGGCTTCCGCTGTCGGCAGGGCGGGCAGGGCAAGATCGCCCTCCCCCTCCGCCGCCGCCTGCGGCGCGGTATCGGGCGTCGGGGTTTCGGCCCGCTTCACGCGCGGCTGGGGAGCGGCAAAGCGGGTCGGCACCGGCATCGGCAAGGTGCGCAGCGCGACATCGTCGGCGCGCGGCGGAGCCTCGACCGGTTCCTTTTCGGGCAGCACGCTCGCCAGCACACCGATCGCCACCAGCACCGGTGCCGCCTGCGTTACCATCGGTTTGGCGACGGGGGCATCGGCCGTTTGCGGCAGCATCAACACCGCCTCGGTCGCCGACACCGGCAGCGGCGGCGCGATCGCGGGAACCGCATCGGCTGGTGCCTCCGCCAGCGCGACCGGCGCGGCAATCGCCACCGGCAAGCCGTTGCCGGCCGGGGCAGCCACCTGCCGCTCGACCGGCATGGCGGTTTCAGCAGCATCCCCGGCCGGCACCATCCCCGCGATCAACGCGGCAAAGTCGCCCGCTCCCGGTGCGACAAGCGGCATCGCCTGCATCGCAAGCGGGGAGGTGGTGCTGGAAAGGGCCGAAAGCAGGTGCATGGGTCGATCCGTCGAAGCGTTCGACCGGTCGATCAGCAAGGATCGTGCCGATTGAGGCGGCGGACCGGCGGCGCGTTTTCCAGCGCGCGGAGTTCGCGCAGCGCCCGGGCGGCATGGGCGCGCTCCAGCAGCTTTTCGACCGCGCTCTGGTCGCGCTTGGCCGCCATCGTCGCCGATTTGGCGCGGGTCAGCCCGTCATCGGCCTGTAGCACGCGGTGTTCGACGACCCGTGCGGTTGCATGGAGCTTCTCACGATAATGGGCTGCCGCGCCCAGCGTCTGGGCGCTGGCGCTCGGCGTCGGCACCGGCGACACCGCTTGCGCCAGGTTGAGGATACGGTCGCGCAGCGCGATCTCCTCCGCCACGCGGGCGGCGGCGCGCACTTCCTCGGCTTGCGTGAGGTTCAACTGCATGGTGCGCACCCGCAGCACGCGGGCAAGGCGCTTGGCCTTGTCAGACACCGAACACCCCCACCAGCTCGGCGACCGCATCGTCCAGCGACACGACCTCGTCCGAATCCTGCTTCACATATTCCATCACGGCGGGATGCGCGGCCAGCGCACCGTCGATCGCCGCGTCGGTGCCGGGGCGATAGGCCCCCATCAGCACCAGATCGCGATTTTCCTCGTACGTCGCCAGATGCCGGCGCAGCACGCGGGCGGCGGCCAGATGCGGCTTGTCGGCGATGTCGGTCATCACGCGGCTGACCGACGGCCCCAGATCGATCGCGGGATAGACCCCGCGCTCGGCCAGTTGCCGGCTCAGCACGATATGCCCGTCAAGGATCGATCGCGCCGAATCGACCACCGGGTCGCTATTGTCGTCGCCATCGGCCAGCACGGTGTAGATGGCGGTGATCGACCCGCCGGTGCGCACGCACGTGCCCGCCCGTTCGATCAGGCCCGGCAGCATCGCGATGGCGCTGGGCGGGTACCCTCGCGCGGAAGCCGGCTCGCCCAGCGCCAGGCCGATCTCACGCCCGGCATGGGCGACGCGGGTCAGCGAATCGATGATGAGCAGGACCTTCTTGCCCTGTTCGCGGAATGCCTCGGCGATCGCCGTCGCCCGCAGCGCGCCGCGAATGCGCAGCACCGGCGAATGGTTCGCCGGAACGGCGACCACGACCGACCGCGCCCGCGCATCGCCCTTCAGCTTCGTTTCGAGGAAGTCGGACACTTCGCGGCTGCGCTCGCCGATCAGCCCGACGACGATCACATCGGCCTTGGCGGCGCGGACCATCATGCCCAGCAGCACCGACTTGCCGACGCCCGAACCCGCCATGATACCGACGCGCTGGCCCTGGCCGATGGTCAGCAGCCCGTTGATCGCGCGCACGCCGACATCCATCGGTTCGAGCACGCGGCCCCGGTCCAGCGGCGACTGGATGCGCCCGGCCAGCGGCCAGCGTCCCGCGCCCCGGATCGGCCCCTTGCCGTCGATCGGCTTGCCCGCGCCGTCGACCACCCGGCCCAGCATCGCCTCGCCGACCTCGGCCTCGCCCGGCTTGTCGCCCGGCCGCACCAGTGCCCCTGGAAGGAGCGGGGCGGGACCGCCGAGGTTCATCATCAGCGTGCGCCCGTTGCGAAAGCCGATCGCCTCCGCCTCGACGAAGCTCCCGTCGCCGGTGCCGACCTGGCACACGGTCCCGACCGGCAGCGACAGCCCGACCGCCTCCATCAGCAGCCCGTCATAGCTGGCGAGCTTGCCGGCCACGCGCGCGCGCGGGCGGAAATCGGTGGGGGCCAGCGCACCCAGATAGTCATCGGCGAAACGGTTGAGCATCAGCGGGGCACCTGCACGGTTTCGATCGCGGCACCCAGCTGTTCCAGCCACAGCGACGGGCCGTCCTCGACCACGGTCGAAGCGGATTCGAGGATGAAGCCGCCGCGTTCGACATGGGCGTCGACGACCGCGAACACCGCCTTGGGCAGCTTGCCCTCGACCAGCGGCATGTCGGCTTCGTGCATTCGCAGGATCGCCGATTCGGCACCATCGGCCAGCAGGTCGGCGGCGGCGTCGATCCGTTCGATCAGGTGGTTGGCCGACACGCCGACCTCGCCCACAATCTGGCGCACCAGCGTCAGCACCGTCTGGCGCAGCCGTTCGGCCATCGCCTCGCGGTCGATATGGGTCGCGGTGCCCAGCGCCTCGGCCAGCTTTGCCAGCAGCGCATGGTCGCGCGCCGCGTCGGACTGGCTGGCGGCGGCAGCGGCGGCCAGCCCCTCGGCATAGCCCGCCGCATGGGCCTCGGCGACCGGGTCCAGCGCATGGACGCTGTCGTCGACCACCGTGGAGAACGGGTCCCAGCCCTCGGTCGGGTTGGCGTCCGGATCGGCCGGGCGGAAATGCTTCGGACCCGAAGCCTGCGCGGTACCGGCGGCGGCGCCGAAATCCGCCGGGCGCACCGGCACCACGCCGGTCGCCGCGAACGGATCGGGCGCGCCGAATGCACGGGCGAGGATGTCGGCCGCCGCGACATGGCGACTGGCGAAGCCCGCGACGAAACCGTTCGCGGATGCGGGGGCTGCGGCGCTCTCAAACATAATCGTCGTCGCCGCCGCCCATCATGATCGTGCCGTCCTTGCCCAGCTGGCGCGCGACGGTGATGACGCCCTTCTGCGCGTCGAGCACCTCGGCCAGCTTCATCGGCCCGCGGGCTTCCATCTCGTCGCGGATGCCGTCGGCGGCACGCGCCGACATGCAGCCCAGGAACCGGTTGCGCGCATTCTCGTCGACGCCCTTCAGGGCGCGGACCAGCAGGTCGCTGTCGACGTTGCGGATCAGCACGCCCAGATTCTTGTCGTCCATCTCCAGCAAATTGTCGAAGACGAACAGCTGGTCCTCGATCTGGCGGGCGATGTCGCGGTCGATCTTGGCCAGCTTCGGCATGACCCGCGTCTCAGTCGCCTTGCGGCCCGACGACAGGATCTTGGCGGCATCCTTGGCCCCACCCAGCTGCACGCCGGTGCCGCTGGTGCGACCGGTCGACCGGCGCGACAGCATCGACTTCAGCGTGTCGATCGCCTCGGGCGTGATCGGTCCCAGCTTGGCGATGCGGTGCAGGATCTGCGGCTGCGATGCCTCGGGCAGCCCTTCCAGCACCTGCGCGGCGACGGCGGGTTCGAGGTTGGCGAGCAGGACGGCGGCGATCTGCGGATGCTCGTCCTTGATGAGGCTGACGATCTCGGCCGGGTCCATCCAGTCGAGCAGCTCGATCTGGCACGCGGTCTCGACCGGCGTGATCTTGGCCAGCACGCTCTCCGCCTTGTCGGCCCCCAGCGCGCGGTTCATCACCTGTTCGATATGCGGGCGCGGGTCGAAGCCGACCGTGGTGCGCTCGCGGGCCTTTTCGACGAAATCGTCGAGGACCACCGACACCTCGTCCTCGCTGACATCGGCGACGCTGAACATCGCCTTGCCCAGCTGCTGGACCTCTTCGGGTTCCAGCTTCTGCAGGATGGCGGCGGCTTCCTCCTCGCCGACCAGCATCATCAGGACGGCGGCGCGCTCGACGCCGGTCTGGATACGGACGGGGGCGTTCACTGCTTGCCGTCCGACTGGATCATGTCGCGGATGGCCAGGGCGGCGCGCGTCGGATTGTCGCGGGTGAAGCCGCGGACCAGCCCGACCCGGTCGTCATAGTTCTGCGCGGTTTCGAGCATCGCCATGCTGACCGGCTCCGGCCCGGTGGGGGCGGTCAGCGCGGCCTGCGCGGCGGCCTGGGCGGCGGCGGCGCGGGCGGTTTCGGCGGTGGCGTCGGCCTTGCGCTTCTCGTTGATCGCCTTGACCATCGGGCGGACCCCCATGAACAGCACCAGCAGCGCGATGACGAGCGCGGTGCCGTTGCGGGCGGCCAGCGGCACCCAGTCGGCATCGTACCACGGGCGGGCCACATCGGTGGCGACCGCATCGGGCGAGAATTTCCGGCTGATGACCGTCACCGTGTCCTGGCGCTGCTGGTTATAGCCGACCGCCGCCTTCACCAGGTCGTTGATCTGCTGGATTTCGGCCGGGGTGCGGGGCTTGCCCCCTTCGGCTTCGCGCAGCAGCACGGCGACCGACAGGCGGCGGATCGATCCGGGCGCGGCGCGGGTGACCGATACTTCCTTGCCCAGATCATAGGCGCGGTTGAAGTTCTCGCTGGTCTTGACCGGCGGAGTGGCACCCGGCGCGGTTCCGGGCTGGACCGTGGCGCCGGCGGGGCCGGGGGTCGCGGTCGCCAGCGTCGATGCGGCGGGCGGGGTGTTCGACAGCGCGCCGGGGACGCCGCCGGGGGTGGTTTCGCCGGGCGTATTGCCCTGCCACGTCCCCTGTTCGGCGCGGACGACACCCTGCTTGTCATAGCTTTCGCGCGTCGCCTGGCTCTGGTCCAGATCGACATCCGCCTGGATTTCGGCCGAGAAATTGCCGGCGCCCAGCAGCGGGGTCAGCAGCGTGTTGAGCTGCGCGCGGTACTTGTCCTCGATCCGGCGCTGGTAATCGATCCGTTCGTCGCTGAGCGTCGATCCTTCGCTGCCATCGGTCGGCTTGCTCAGCAGCGCGCCCATCTGGTCGATGATCGTCACCTGATCGGCCTTCATCCCCGGCACCGAGGAGGCGACGAGGTTGACGATCGAGCGGACCTGCGCCTGCGTGAGGCTCCGGCCGGGTTCGAGGCGGACGATGACCGATGCGGAGGGCTGCGCATTGTCGCGCACGAAGACCGAGCTTTCGGGCATCGCCAGGTGGACGCGGGCGTCCGCCACCGATTCGATCTCGCCGATCGACTTGGCCAGTTCGGTCTCGCGCGCCTGGCGCAGCCGTTCGCCCTCGACCGCGCGGCTGACGCCCATCGGCAGCTGGTCGAGGATCGCATACCCGCCCGGCGCGGCCTTGGGCAGCCCTTGCCCCGCCAGCAGGATGCGCGCGCGGTGGTAATCGTCCTCGGCGACGGTGATCCCGCCGCTATCGTCCACGCTGCTGGCGATCTTCGCGGCGCCCAGCGCGTCGACGACGGCCTGCTTGTCGCTGTCGGGCAGCTGCGGGAACAGCGTGCGCTGCGGCGGGGTGGCCAGCGCCATCCACGCCATCGCCGCCGCCAGGACCAGCCCGACGATGAAGATCAACGGCAGGCTGCGCTTGACGGCCGGCTGCTTCATCAGCCCGCCGATCTGGGTCAGCGGGTTGGCGAAGCGGGCGGGGGCTGCGGCGGCGGCGGGAACGCCGCCGGTGGTGGCGAGAGCGTTTTCCATATTACACCGGCATACTCATGATGTCCTTGTAGGCGGACAAGAGCTTGTTCCTGACCTGCATCGTGGCTTCGAAGCCGACCGATGCCTGCTGGCGCGCCATCATCACCTTGGCGATGTCCACGGTCTCGCCGCGTTCGTACATCGCCGACAATTCGCTCGCCTTGTTCTGCTGCGCGTTCACGCCCTTCAGCGCGTCGCCCATCGCATCGGCGAAGCTGGTGGGCTTCGCCGGTTCGGCCGGCACCGGGGCGGTCGCGACCTGCGCGTTCGCCTTGGACAGCGCCTGGTTGCGCTCGAGGATCTGGGCGCGCAGCGCCATCACCCGGTCGACGCCCATTGCGCCGCCGACTCCGCCGACGCCGCTCATGCCGATGCCGCCATCGAAGCGGGCAGCGACTGGGGTGCCGCCAGCACTTCGCCGGCCTCACGCGCCTTGGCGAGGCGGTAGCGGAGCGTACGCTCCGAAATGCCCAGCCGCCGGGCGGTTTCGATCCGGTTGCCGCCGCATTCCTCCAGCGTGCGGCGGATCGCCGCGAACTCGTGGATCTGGACGATGTTGGTCAGCGTGCTCGCCACCGGCTCGACCGCGCGGGGTGCGCAGATCGCGGTCGCGGCGGGAACGCTCGCCCGGTCGAACACGATGTCGTGCGCCTCGATCCGGTCGCCCATCCCCAGCAGCAGCGCGCGCTGGATCACATTCTCCAGCTCGCGGGCATTGCCCGGCCAGTCGTGGCGGCCGAGCATCGCCAGCGCCTCGTCCGAAATCCACGGCAGGGTGGCGCGCATCCCGGCATGGCGCACCACCATCGCGGCGGCGAGCGCCGCGACATCGCCCGGCCGGTCGGCCAGCGCGCGGGTGCTCAACGGAAAGACGCTCAGCCGGTAATAGAGATCGGCGCGGAAGCGGCCGGCGGCGACTTCGTCCTGCAAATCGCGGTTGGCGCAGGCGACGACGCGGACATCGATCGCCTCGGCCTGGGTCGCGCCGATCGGCACGACCTCGCGCTCCTGCAGCACGCGCAGCAGCTTGGCCTGGAGCGGCAGCGGCAGCTCGGCGATCTCGTCCAGCAGCAGCGTGCCGCCATGCGCCGCGCGGAAAAAGCCTTCGCCCGCCGCACCCGCGCCGGTGAACGCGCCCTTCACATGGCCGAACAGCATCGCCTCCAGCATGGTTTCGGGCAGGGCGGCGCAGTTGATCGCGATGAACGGACCGTCGGCGCGGGCGCTTTCGGCGTGGATGGTGCGAGCCAGCACTTCCTTGCCGGTGCCGGTCGGGCCGTTGACCAGCACGGTGATGTCGGCGGCGGCGACGCGGCGGGCCAGCGCCTGCAGCGCCAGGCTTTCCGGATCGGCGGCGACCGCCTCGTGCCGGCCGCACAGCAGCGCCGCGGCAAAGGCATGGGCCAGTTCGGTGTCGGCATGGGAATAGGACAGGCGGGCGGGACGACCATCGGCGAACGGCGTCGCCGATGCCGGACCATCGGCCAGCACCAGCGTGCGCGCCGCGATCGGCGGCACTTCGCCTTCCATGATGAGGAACACGTCGGTCGGCCCCGGCTTCTGCCCGGCATTGGCAAGGGCGAAGCCCTGCGCGCGCAGCGACGAGACCAGCGTGAACTTCGACGCGAGCACGGCAGCGGATGGATAGATCGAGCGCATGGTCTTGGACATTCCCCCTGAACGGCACCCTTTTGCCGGCAAATGGTTAACGCCCGGTAAAATGACCCCCGATTCGGCTCTGTACTCCGCGTACGTACCCTCGCGCGCGCGAGGCCCCCGAAAATCCGGAACTTTTTTCCTTAACCCGGTCCGCCGCGTGCCGTTTCTCCGGGCAGCAGCTTCGATCCCGATCGCTTCAAGGGGGGACGCGGGGCGCTGGAAGTCAGACTGGAGGACACACCAATGACCGTTATCGGATCCAACATCGGATCGCTCCGCGCCGCCAACGCCTCGTCCGCTGCCAACGACGCGCTGAAGGCGTCGATGGAGCGCCTGTCGACCGGCAAGCGCATCAATTCGGCCAAGGACGACGCCGCCGGCCTCGCCATCGCCAGCCGCATGACCAGCCAGATCAAGACGATGGCAGTCGCTGCGCGCAACGCGAACGACGGCATCTCGATGGCGCAGACCGCCGAAGGCGCGCTGGGCGAAGTCACCAACATGCTGCAGCGCATGAAGGAACTCGCCGGCCAGGCCGCCAACGGCACGCTGGGCGCCTCGGAGCGCAAGTCGCTCCAGTCGGAAGTCGGCCAGCTGACCGCGCAGATCAACGACATCTCGACCAAGACCAACTTCAACGGCATCAACCTGCTCGACGGCACGGTGAAGTCGGTGAACCTGCAGACCGGTGCTCAGTCGGGCCAGACCACCTCGGTGGCACTCGCCAACACCTCGGCCACCGCGCTCGGCCTGAACGGCTATCGCGTCGAAGGCCAGGCGACCACCGGCCGCATCAGTTCGGCGACCGTCGCCGTCACTGACATCCAGCTGAACGGCAAGAACGCACTCGGCACGGCACTGACCACCGCCACCGCCGAAACCGCCGCCGCCAGCATCAATGCGAACACCGGCCAGACCGGCGTGTCGGCGACCGCCTACAACACCCTGTCGGGCGGCCCGATCGCTTCGGGCGGCGTGACCAGCGCGACCGGCTTCTCGATCGCGGTCGGTGGCGGCACCGCCGTCAACATCACCGGCGCCAACGGCCAGGAACTGGTCGACAAGATCAACCGCGACGTGGGCGGCATCAGCGCGCAGCTCGACAGCGAAGGCAAGATCGTCCTGTCGAACGACACCGGCAAGACCATCGTCATCGCCGGTGCCGATGCGGGCAAGGCGGGCTTCACCGCCGGCACCTATGGCGGCTTCGTCGCGCTCAACAGCTCGAACGGCCAGCCGATCGACATCAAGCGCGGCACGACCGGCGACGCAACCGACCTCGCCGGACTCGGCCTGAACGAAACCACGAGCAACAACTCGATCAAGGGGTCCTCGGCGGGTGCCGGCGCGCTCACCACGTCGGACGACGTGAAGATCAACGGCGTCGCCGTGGGCGTGTCGAACGATGCCTCTGCGGCATCGAAGGCTGCGGCGATCAATGCGACCAGCGGACAGAGCGGCGTCACCGCGACCGCGACGACGAAGGCGACCGTGAAGCTCGACGCCGCGCTGCTGGTGGCCGGCAACGACCTCTCGATCAACGGTGCGGTCGTCGCCCTGTCCGACTCGGACGGCACGACCGGCATGTCGATGTCGGACGTGGTCAAGAACATCAATTCGGCGGGCATCAGCGGCCTGGTCGCATCGAGCGACGCGGACGGCAACCTGATCCTGACGTCGTCGACCGGCAACGACATCACGCTGAAGGACGGCCCGACGGCCGCCGGCGCCGGCATGGTGCTGAGCATGCAGGGTGACGACGGCGGCGCCTCGACCGGCACCATCGCCGCCGGCCTGACGCTGCGCGGTCGTGTCGAACTGAAGTCGGACACCGGTGCGGAAGTCCGCGTCGAAGGGTCGGCGGCTTCGCTGCTCAAGGTCGGTCTGGCCGCACAGGGCGGCGCCAAGGACATGATCGGCGGCGCGCTGAACGTCTCGACCCAGGCGAACGCTTCGGTGGCGATGACCGCCATCGACAAGGCGCTCGACAAGGTCTCGTCGATCCGCGGCGATCTGGGTGCGGTGCAGAACCGTCTGCAGGTCACCGTCAACAACCTGACCACCACCTCGTCGAACCTGCAGGAAGCCCGCAGCCGCATCGAAGATACCGACTTCTCGTCGGAATCGACGGCGCTCGCCAAGGCGCAGATCCTCGGCCAGGCCTCGACCGCGATGCTGGCCCAGGCCAACCAGTCGCAGCAGGGCGTGCTGAAGCTGCTCGGCTAATCCCGGCTCCGCCGCCGCCGTTCCCCCTTGATGAAGGCGGTGGCGGCGGAACTCCCGGCGACGGGACCAACCCCCGGCGACCCTCGTGGTCTCCGGGGGTTTCGGCGTTCAGGGACGCGAGAACGGACTCTATATATATAAGGTATCACGCACATCCTCCCCTGCACGGGGAGGGGGACCATGCGCAGCATGGTGGAGGGGGGGCGTCGGTGAACGCTACGCCGGCAACTGGCCGCTCGCGTCGGTTCTGCCCCGATCGTATCCCCGCGAAGGCGGGGATCCAGCGTCCCAAACGCAACGTCGGCATTCAATAACCCTGGACCCCCGCCTGCGCGGAGGTACGGACGTGAGCCGCGATCTTTTGCCACCTCGTACCCCGGCGAAGGCCGGGCAGGGCGGCGACCCTCCGCTTTCCTACAACCGCCTGCCCGCGTTACCATCCGCCTCCCGCTCTTTCTCATCGCCGACCCCACCCGCAACCGACGCGTCGCCACACCCATCGCGCAAACCGCGCACGAGTGTGAACTTCGTGAACTTTGGACGCAAAAACGGGGCCGGACGTTCCGTCCGACCCCGCTCAAATCCTTGAAAACGCGACCGAAGCTACCCGGTGGCCCGTTTCAGCGCCTTTTTCAGCTTCTCATGCGCCGTCTTCTTGATCTGGCAGATGCGCGCCGCGCCGACGCCCAGCACCTGCCCGATCTCCTCGAGGTTCAGTTCCTCGACATAATAAAGCTGGATCACCTGCGCCTCACGTTCGGGCAGCGCGGCGATCGCGGCGATCAACGCCTCGCGCAGCTCGCCTTCGGCCAGCGCCTCGAACGCATCGGGGCCGTCATCCATGAACCACGGCGCCTCGTCGGTATAGACATCGTCGATCGAATCGAACTGCACCGACTGGACATCGGCATAGTCGACGCGCAACCGCCCCAGCGGCACGCCCAGCCGGTCGGCGATCTCGGCCGGCACCGGCGCACGGCCCAGCTCGACCGTCAGGCCCGACACGGCCTTCGCATAGTCGCGCCGCCGCTTCATCGCGCCGCGGCTGATCGTCGCCTGTCGCCGTAGTTCGTCGATCATCGCCCCGCGCAACCGGGTGCTCAGATATTGTTCGAAGGTGACGGTGCCGCGATCCTCGAACATCGGCACCGCCTCGACCAGTGCGACCAGTCCCACCTGCACGAGGTCCTCGACATCGACCATCGTGCTCATATGGCCATGGACGTGCCACGCGATGCGGCGGACCAGCGGCAGGTGGCGGCGGACGATTGCGTCGCCGTCGTTCGGCCGGGCGTGCCGGGTATAGACCGGCGTGCTCAGCTCGGGCTGGGGAAAGAAGGGGGCGTTCATGCTGCGATGGCCTCCGGGGCGCCGATGACGGCGACGACTTCGACTGCCTTGTCCTCGGGAACTTCGAAGAAGCTCATGACCGGGGTGTCGGGCAGGTAGGTTCTGATAAGCTTGCGGATCGCGACGCGGATCGATGGCTGCACGACCAGCGCGAACGGCTTGGCCTCGGCCATCAGCGGCTGCGCGGCATGGGTCAGCGCGTCGACGATGCGCCGGCCGAGATCAGGCTCGATCGCATGGCGGCGCGACGGATCGTTGCGCATCGCCTGCCCCAGCAGCGCCTCCAGCTGGCCCTCCAGCGTCATCACGCGCAGCGGCTCGCGCACCCCGCACAGCTTCTGGATGATGAGCGCGCCCAGCTCCGGCCGGATCAGCTCGACGATCTCGTCGGCATCCTGCGTCCGCTGGGCGACCACGACGATCGCGGCGGCGATGCGGCGGAATTCCTTGAGCGTGATATTCTCGGCCAGCAGCGCGCGCAGCACCTGCGTCAGCGTGGTGAGCGACAGCGGGGCGGGGCACAGCGCGGCGACCAGATTGGCGGCGCGGTCCTTGAGGCCGTCGAGCAGCGACTGCACCTCGTCCGGACCCAGCAGCTCGGTCGCGTTGACGGTCAGCACATGGTTCAGGTGGGTGGCGATGACGGTCCCGGCATCGACCACCAGATAGCCCGCACCGGTCGCCGCATCGGCGTCGCCCGGCTGGATCCAAACGGCGTCGAGGCCGAAGGTCGGGTCCTTCGCGGTCTTGCCCAACAGCCCGCCCACCGCCTGGCCGGTGTCGAGCGCCAGCATTTCGGTCGCCGACGCCATGTCCTCGCCGACGACCACGCCGCCGATCGAGATGCGATAGGTATAGGGGGCCAGGTTGATGTCGTCGCGCACCTTCACCTGCGGCACGACGAAGCCCAGTTCCTTGGACAACTGGCGGCGGACCCCGGTGATCCGGCTCATCAACGGCGCGCCCTTGCGCTCGTCGACCAGCGGGACCAGGCCGTAGCCGATGTCCAGCATGATGTGGCAGGTGTCGGCCACTTCCTCCCAGCCGATCTTGGACAGGTCGGCGGCCTCGGGCAGTGCTTCGACCGGCGGCGGGGGCGCAGGCGCGCTCTTCTGCTTGGCGAGCTTCCACGAGGCGAAACCGGCGATGCCGGCGGCGGGCGCCAGCACCAGGAACGGCATCCCCGGCAGCATCGCCAGCAGGCCGAGGATGCCGGCGACCGGCGCCCAGGTGCGGTGCGACGCGAACTGCGATCCGATCTGCCCGGCGAGGTCCTGTTGCGAGGTCGAGGTGACGCGGGTGACGATGGCGGCGGCGGCGATCGACAGCAGCAGCGAAGGCACCTGCGCGACCAGCGCGTCGCCGATGGCGAGCAGGACATAGGTCTGCGCGGCTTCGCCGACCGCCATCTGGTGGCTGACGACGCCCAGGATCAGGCCACCGACGATGTTGATCGCAAGGATCAGCAGGCCGGCGACCGCGTCGCCCTTCACGAACTTCGACGAACCGTCCATCGCGCCGTAGAAATCGGCCTCGGCGCCGGTCTCGATCCGCTTGTTGCGGGCTTCGTCGGGGGTGATGAGGCCGGCGTTCAGGTCGGCGTCGATCGCCATCTGCTTGCCGGGCAGCGCGTCGAGGGTGAAGCGCGCCGACACTTCGGACACGCGGCCCGCGCCCTTGGTCACCACGATCATGTTGATGATGATGAGGATCGAGAAGACGAAGAGGCCGACGACATAGTCGCCGCCGATCAGGAAGGTGCCGAACGCCTCGATGACATGGCCCGCCGCCGCTTCGCCTTCATGCCCGTGCACCAGCACGACGCGAGTCGACGCGACGTTCAGGCCGAGGCGGAACAGCGTCGCGAACAGCAGGACCGTCGGAAAGGCGGAGAAGTCGAGCGGCTTCTGCGCATTGAGCGCGACCATTAACACCGCGATCGAGATCATGATGTTCATGACGAAGAAGATGTCGAGCATGAACGCCGGGATCGGCACGACCATCAGCAGCACGAGCAGCAGGATCGCGCCCGGCAGCGCCGACTGGCGCAGCGCGGGCAGGATGGTCTTCGGATTGCTCAGGATCGCCTGCATCATGCGTTCCCCAGATTGGCGAGGATCGAATAGGCGAGCCGCGCCGATTCAGGGGTCGGGCGATAGAGCGAGGCCATCTGCATCGGGTTCGCGGTCGCATCGCCGCCGCTGCGGCTGCGCACGACGTTCAGATTGGCCAGCGTCGTCGTCAGCCAAGCCTCGTCGCCGCCCTGGGCCTCGTTGCCCATGATGACGTCGCCGTCGAAGCCGTTCATCATCACCGCCGGCTGCATCCGGTTGACCGGAAAGCCCCCGAGCACGCCGTTCAGCGTATCGCCCATGTCGACGCCGCTGCCGCCGCCGGCCTTCGCGCCGCGGTCCAGCTTGGTCGCCATCTTGTCGTAGATTTCGGCGAGCGAGCGCGGCTGGCCGCCGGCATCGTAGAAGATCGAGCGGTTGGCGCGGGCGGCGGCGGGGAACATGGCGGCGGCCGAGCGGTCCGGGTTGCTCTGCATCGTCGTCAGGAAATGGCGCGCACCGCCCAGCCCCAGGAAATGCGCCATGTACAGGTCGGTGCCGGTCGCGCTGCGGCCCAGCGCATTTTCCAGCGCGCCCTTGTTGTCGGCGGCGTGTTCGGCGGCCATCAGCGACGACGCCTGCGGGTCGTTGCGCAGTTGCAGGATGGCGCGACGCGTGGCCGGGTCGGCGACATAATAGCGGCCGTTGCCGCCCTGGCGGATGCTGTCGGCGGCCCATTGCATACCGTGTTCGGCGCCGTGCGCCTTCACCACGCCCAGCCAGCTCTGTTCGACGAACTGGTAGAGGCCGGTTGCCGACGACGTGCCGGCGCGGGCGTTGGTCTGCAGGCCGCTTTCGACTTGTGCCTGGCCCAGCAGGTAATTGAAATCGACACCGGTCCTGGCGCTCGCCTTCGCGATCGCGCTGTGGACATAGGATCGGGCTTCTACCGGAACGACACTCATCGGGCTGTACTTCGCTTCCCCTGTTCAGGAGGGAGTACAGCAAGCAGCGTGCCAGTTTTGGTTTCGGGAACGGCGAATATCCCGCACCGTTCGTGCTGCGTAGGGGCTGAGCCCTTCGATTGCCTGCGGCAGGCGCTCAGGACAGGCTTCGGTGCTGTGCACCGAAGTCGAAGACCCGTATCGAAGTACCTGCCCCAAACGGTCCTTCGATACGCCATTTCGACAAGCTCAATGGCTACTCAGGACGAACGGGGAGGGAGTTACCGATACGCCGCCGCAGCCATGCGCTGCGGGGTGGCGGCAATGCCTGGCCGGTATGCCGGCAATCCCCCGCCGGCCAGCTGGTCGATCCGCCGGCGGACATTGGCCGCCATCAGATTGACGTAGATGCGGGCGGTTTCGTTCAGCCGCTGCGCCTCGCGCGCCAGCGTTTCCAGTTCGGCGTCCAGCGGCAGGTCGTCATTGGCGGCGATCGCCTCGATCCCCTGCAGCTTCATCGCGGTGGCGGTTTCCAGCGCGGTCACATCGTTGGTCTGCAACGCCGCGATCTCGGCGTGCAGGCTGTCGATGATCTGGATCAGCGCATCACGCCGGTTCATTGCTGTTCCAATCGAGTTTCAGGGCGATGAGCCGGTCGGCAATGGTCGCGGGGGACAAAGGGAAGCGTCCTTCGGAAATCGCCTTGCGGATCGTCGCGACGCGGTCGGTATCGACCGGCGGCGACGACGCCATCGCCTGTGCGGTGGTCCCGCCCGACAGCAAGGCGACGCCGCTCTTGGGTGCGCCCGTGTCCTGCGGGGCCGATGCCGTTTCGGCGCGTGTCTGCCCCTCGGTCCGCGCGACACCGCGCCCACCGATCGACGTAACCAGCCTTGATCCGACAGAATCCACCATGTCCCCGTCCTTCGCGAACTGCTGACATCAGGAGAAACGGCGGCACCGGCGACTTCTTTAGCAAAAATTACTGAGGGGTTATTTTTTTGATTCAGCCGGTGAAGCCGGGCAGGGCGGCCCGACCCGATTCCAATGCGATTGCCTGGATCGGTGGCTTGGCCGGATCGACCTTCACCATCAGACGCCCGCCGACCGGGGCGTCGCCCATCGCCACGCCGTCACGGGTGATCGAGAAACCGGGCGCGCCGGCCTCCACCATGATCGGGTCGCCTCGCCGGATGACCGGTTCGGCCTTGACCGGTGCCACGGCGGCGACCGGTGCGGGGGCAGGGCGTTCGGGCTGGACGCGGGTCAGGCGGCGGACCGGGACATAGACTTTCCATGTCGGCGCCATGCAGCTGATGACGACCGCGTCCTGCCGGTCGGACAGCCAGCCGAACTGCGGCATCGGGCAGCGCGCCAGCTTCAGCCGGGGATCGACCGGCATCTGCGCGCCGCCGTCCATGCCGATGCTGGCGCCGGTGAACTGCACCACCGCCTCGTCGAGCTGGGCGGTCGATTGAAAGCTCTGCGCGGCGGCGGGGACCGCGACCAGCAGCGCGGCGAGCAAGGGATAGCGGATCATTTCTCTGCTCCATCGGCAGGGGCGGCAAGCGGGGCTTGCCGGTCGGCAACGGCTTGCCGCTCACCGGCAAAGCCCAGGTCGATAAAGACGCCGCGCCCACCGGTTCCCGGCGGGGCGAAGGCGATCTGTGCGGGGGTCGCGGCCCCTTCGCGCACCAGCAGGGCGGCGACGGCGCGGGCGCGATCGGTGGCAAGGATCGCGGCGCTGCCGGTCGCGGGATCGACGTCACCCTGCGTCCCGCCGGTCAGCGTGACGGCGATGCGCCGGTCGGCGGCGGCGCCACGCACGAATTCGACGCTGTTGCTCGTGCCGGCGGGCAGGGCGGCGGACCCCGGCGCAAAGCCGTCGATCACCGCCCGGTCGACCGTCATCGGGATCGGTTCGGCATCGAAGCCGGCGCGGATGCCGGCGGTCAGCGCGCGCCGGTCGACGGCCTGCGCCGCCTGCAGGAACACGAAGAACCCGACCAGCAACAGGGACAGGTCGGCAAGGGTGGTCAGCCATAGCGGGCGACCGGGGGCGGTGTCGAAACGTCGGATTCTCATTCTGCGGCCTCCCGGAATTGTGGACGTTCGCGCCGTGCGAGCGCGACCAAAGGTGCCTCGAAACGGGCACGTTCGAATGCTTCGGCACGCGCCAGTCGACGCAGCCGCCCGGCGATCGGCATCCCGACCAGCGCGGCCAGCACCGCGCCGTACAATGTCGACAGCAATGCGATCGCCATCGCCTGTCCGATCGCGGTCGGATCGGTCATCGCCATGAACATCCGCACCAGTCCGACCAGCGTGCCGATCATGCCCAGCGCCGGGGCAAGCTCGGCGAGCGCGGTCCACAGGTCGGCGGCGGCCAGATGGCGTTCGGCGCGGGCTTCGTTGCGATGGCGCAGCGTCGCGGCCACGCCGTCCGGCCCGGTCCCGTCGACGATCGCGGCGATCGCATCGGCGATGTCGGGATCGGCGATCCGCGACCGGTCGAGCGTCATCACGCCGTGCCGTTTGGCGATACGCCCCAGCTTGGCGATCTGGTCCAGCCCGTCCTCGGCCGAAAAGGGTCGGCGGGCGAGCGTACCGAGCGCACGGATCGCACGGGCGAGGTCGCCCGGCGGGGTGCGGATCAGCAACGCGAACGCGGTGCCGCCGACCACGAAGGCGGCGGCGACCGGGTCGGCATAGGGGGCGAGCACGGCAGCATCCATGCCCGCTTCCCTGCAAACACGGTGCCAGTTTCACGGCGGCAATCCCTTGCCGGACGCGGTTGCCGATTGCCGGTGGGCGGCGGCAATCGGCGGGTTTTGCATATTGGCGACGGGTTTTGGCGAAACTGGCACGCCCTTTGCTGTGATCCTGCGTGACGCGCATCCGGCGCGCCGACCTTGGGAACCGTCCGATGGCCGACAATGCTCTGTTCGGGATACACGGCACCGCGCTGCAGGTGCGGGCGCAGCGCATGGGGATGCTCGCATCGAACATCGCCAATGCCTCGACGCCCGGCTTCAAGGCGAAGGACGTCGACTTCCGCGCGGCGCTGGCCGGCGTGGAGCAGGGCGGCAATGTCGATCGCTCGATCGACAGCAACACGCTCTATCGCCGTCCGCTGCAACCCTCGCTCGACGGCAACACCGTCGAACTGGTCACCGAACAGACCGCCTTTGCCGAGAATGCCGTGGCGTATCAGACGACGCTGGCGTTCCTGAACGGGCGCATCTCCACCATCACCCGCGCGCTGAAGGGGGAATAAGCCCGTGCCCGCACCCATGAGCATCTTCGAAGTATCCGGCCGCGCCATGTCTGCGCAGCTGATCCGGATGAACACCACCGCGTCGAACCTCGCCAATGCCGGCGCGGTGTCGACGACCGAGGCGGGCGCCTATCGCACGATGAAGCCGGTGTTCCGCACCAGCTTCGACGCGGCCAGCGGCCTGGCCACGGTCGACGCGGCACAGGTGGTGACGGCGGGCGAGGCTCCGTCCAAGCGGCACGACCCCGGCAACCCGCTGGCCGACGCCGAAGGGAATGTGTGGGACGCCGCCGTCGATGAACCGCGCGAGCTGGTCGACATGCTCGATGCCGCCCGCACCTATCAGAACAATGTCGAAGTGATGTCGACCGCCAAGTCGCTCATCACCGAAACCCTCCGCCTGGGACGCTGATGATGGCCACGACCGCAGTACAGAATATTCCGACGGTAAAGGCCGCCAACGACGCCGCGGCCAAGGCGAAGCTCGGCCAGCGCTCGCTGGGGCAGGATGATTTCCTGCGCCTGATGACCGCGCAGCTGCAATATCAGGACCCGTTCAACCCGACCGACAACGGCCAGATGGTCGCGCAGATGGCGCAGATGTCGTCGCTGTCGGGCATCACCGAAATGAGCTCGACGCTAAAGACGCTGTCCGCCCGCCTGGCCGGCAGCGGGACGAGCGATGCGGTGTCGTGGATCGGCAAGGCGGTGCTGACCGACAGCGCGACCGCGACCGCCGACAGCAAGGGCAACGTCACCGGCGCGGTCGAACTCGACAAGGACGCCGCGCAGGTGAAGGTCGAGATCCGCGATGCCAACGGCAACCTCGCCCGCGCCGTCTCGCTTGGGAGCCAGCCCGCCGGCATGGTCGATTACCAGTGGGACGGAAAGACCGACGCGGGCACCGCCGCCGGCGCCGGCCCCTACACCATCAGTGTCGCCGCCAGCGATGCCAGCGGACAGGTAGTGAAGGCCCGCAACCTCGCCTGGGCCGGGGTCGCCTCCGTCATGCCCAATGGCGGCAAACCGATGCTGACCCTGTCGGACGGCCAGCAGGTGCTGGCCGATACCGTTCGCAAGATCGCCTGATTTCCAACCCTTTCATCTGAATTATCGCAGGAGCAAACCGCATGTCGTTCTACACTTCGCTCTCCGGTCTGAAGGCTTCGCAGGTCGACATGGCGTCGATCTCGCACAACCTCGCCAACGTCGGCACCACCGGCTTCAAGAAGAGCCGCGCCGAATTCGCCGACGTGATCGCGTCCAACCTGTCGGTCGCGCCGACGCAGATGGTCGGGTCGGGTACCGTGGTGAAGGGCAACCGCCAGCAGTTCGGCGAAGGCAACCTCGTCCAGTCGTCCTCGTCGCTCGACATCGCGATCGCCGGCGACGGCTTCCTCGCGCTGAAGCAGGACCCGACCAAGGACGGCCTGACCTTCACCCGCAACGGCTCGCTGCGCGTCGATTCGAACCAGTTCGTCACCGATGCGCAGGGCGCGCGGTTGCAGGTCTATCCGGTCGACGGGTCGGGTAACGTTGTCGCCACGACCCGCGCGTCGCTTACCGATCTCGTGCTGGCGGGGACGTCGGGTAAGCCGGAAGGTACCGAGAACGTCACGCTGGGCACGAACATGAACGCCCGCTCGGTCGTGCCGTCGACCGCTGCGTTCAGCCGGTTCGATGCGACCAGCTACAATGAATCGATCGCCACTACCGTCTATGACGGTGCGGGCAACCCGATGACCATGACCACCTATCTCAAGCGGACGACCGCGCCGAACGCCGATCCGACGAACCTGTCGAGCACCTGGGAAGCCTATAGCTTCGTCGGCGATCAGCAGATGACCACCGGCGGCGGTGTGGGCAAGTCGGTGCAGTTCTCGTTCGACGCGACGGGCAAGATCAACGTCGATGCGGGCGGCGCGGCGCAGGCGGTGACGACGACGTTCGATTCGTTCATGCCCGCCAGCGGCATCGCGCAGCAGCAGATCAAGCTGACGCTGCCGACGACGACGGTCGCATCGACCAAGCCGTTCAAGGTCGACACCCAGCAGCAGGACGGCATCGCCGTCGGCCGGTTGCAGGGCGTGACGATCAACGAAAAGGGCATCGTCACCGCCAGCTATTCGAACGGCGATACCAAGGCGCTGGGCCAGGTCGCGATCGTCAACTTCTCGAACTCGGCGGGTCTTCGCCAGATGGGCAACAGCAACTGGCAGGCGACCGGCCTGTCGGGCGACCCCAGCTTCGCCAGCTCGGGCGAAAACGGCGCGGGTTCGCTGATGTCGGGCATGATCGAAGGATCGAACGTCGACATCACCGAGGAACTGGTCAGCCTGATCGCCGCACAGCGCAACTTCCAGGCGAACTCGAAGGCGCTCGATACCTCGAACCAGATCACGCGGTCGATCCTCGACCTGCGGGCGTAACGCATGAAACTGGCATGACCCTTGCTATGTAGCGAGGGTCATTCTTGGGAGGTTTCGATGGACCGGCTGGTCTACACCGCAATGTCGGGGATGCGCGGCCACATGGCGTCGCAGGCGACGATCGCGAACAACATCGCGAACGCCTCGACGATCGGGTATCGCGCGGACAAGGTCGATTTCGAACAGTTGTTGCTGAAGGGCAAGAACGGCGAACTCGAAACCCGCTCGCCCTCTTCCGAAGAGGTGCGCGACATGGACCGCCGGGCCGGTTCGATCCTCGCCACCGGCCGCCCGCTCGACATCGCGATGGAAGGCGACAGCTGGATGGCGGTGCAGGGCCTCGACGGCACCGAAGCCTATACGCGACGCGGCGACCTGCAGGTTTCTGCCGCCGGCACGCTGGAAACCGGCGATCGCTTGCCGGTCATGGGGGCCGCCGGGCCGATCACCGTGCCCCCCTACCAGTCGATCTCCGTCACCGCCGATGGCCGGGTGATGATCGTGCCGCAGGGCGCGGCCCCCGGCACGCCGGACCAGGAAGTCGGCCAGATCAAGCTGGCGAGCACCGCCGGCAGCCAGACGGTCAAGGGCATCGACAACCTGCTGCACGTGCGCGGCGGCGGCGTCCTGCCCGGCGACATGACCGCCAAGGTGCGCTCCGGCTCGCTCGAACAATCGAACGTCAACATGACCCAGGCGCTGGTCGACATGATCGAGAACCAGCGGTCGTACGAAGTGCAGGCGGGCATGTTGAAGCAGGCGAAGGAGATGGATGAATCCTCCGCCAACCTGATGCGCGTCCAGAGTTAAGAGGAAGACACCATGGCCAATGCCGCACTCCACATCGCCCGCACCGGGCTGGACGCGCAGGACACGCGGATGCGTGTCATCTCGAACAACCTGGCGAACGTCAACACGACCGGGTTCAAGCGCGACCGCGCCTCGTTCGAGACGCTGAGCTACCAGATCGTCACCGCACAGGGCGCCGCCTCCACCGCCGAATCGCGCTATGCGACCGGCCTGAACCTCGGCACCGGCGTCAAGGTGCAGGGCACGGCCAGCATTCAGACGCAGGGGTCGCTGTCGTCGACCGGCAACGCGCTCGACGTGGCGCTCGAAGGCGAAGGCTATTTTCAGGTGCAGCTGCCCGGCGGGCAGCTGGGCTATACTCGCGCCGGCAACTTCACCCGCTCGCCCGAAGGGATGCTGGTCACGACCGAAGGCTATCAGGTGATGCCCGGCATCACCCTGCCCGAAGGCGCTACCTCGATCACCATCGGTGGCGACGGCACGGTCAGCGCGACCATCCCGAACCAGACCGAAGCGACGCCGATCGGCCAGATTCAGGTGACGACCTTCGCCAATTCGGCGGGCCTGCAACCGGTCGGCGACAATTTCCTGATCGAAACCGGCGCATCGGGCGCGGCGCAGACCGGCGTCGCCGGTTTGGATGGTCGTGCCCGCATCCGTCAGGGGATGCTGGAAGGATCGAACGTGAACGTCGTCGAGGAACTCGTCGACATGATCGAGACGCAACGCGCCTATGAGGTCAATTCCAAGATGATCTCGGCCACCGACGAAATGCTGAAATATGTCAACCAGAACATCTGAGGCCGCGCGCGCCTTCGCGCTCACCGCGGTCGTGCTGGCGGCAATGCCGGCAAGCGCCCGCCCCCTGTTCGGCAGGAAATTGCCGCCGGAGGATTATTCGGCCTCGCGCGCCACGCCGCCGGTGGCCACGGTCGTCGCGACCGGTGCGATCTTTCAGGCCGACCAGGGCTATGCCGCGCTGTACGAAGGCTGGCGCGCCAAGAAGGTCGGCGACCCGCTGACCATCGTGCTGGTCGAACGCACCAGTGCGTCGAAGTCGGCCGGGTCCAAGCTGGACAGCTCGGGCGGCTTTTCGATCACGCCGCCCTCAGTCGGGCCGCTGTCGTTCGACCCGAACATCGCCAAGGCGTCGGGCGGCCGCAATTTCGGCGGTACGGGCACGGCGGACCAGACCAACGCGCTGTCGGGCGAACTGTCGGTGACCATCGCCGAAGTCTATCCCAACGGCACCATGCTGGTGCAGGGGCGCAAGCAGGTGACGCTCAATCGCGGCGACGAATTCGTCGCGATCAAGGGCATCGTCCGCATGGCCGATGTCGATGCCAACAACCGCGTGCCGTCGACCCGCGTCGCCGATGCCCGCATTTCCTACACCGGCAAGGGCGATGTCGCCCGCGCCAGCCGGCAGGGGTGGCTCAGCCGCTTCTTCCAGGTCGTCAGCCCGTTCTAGGGACAGCCCATGCGCCTCCTGCTCGCTTTCCTTGCCGCCGCCTTCCTGATGGTCCAGCCCGCTGCGGCCGAACGGGTCAAGGACCTCGGCCGCTTCCAGGGCATCCGCTCCAACCAGCTGACCGGCTACGGCATCGTCGTCGGCCTTCCCGGTACGGGTGACGACAATCTCGAATATACCGTGCAGTCGGTGAAGGCGATCACGTCGCGCATGGGGCTGCAACTGCCGCAGGGGATCAACCCGGGCCTGAAGAACGCGGCGGTGGTGATGATTACCGCCGAACTGCCCGCCTTTGCCAAGCCCGGCCAGCGGATCGACGTCACCGTCGCCTCGATGGGCAAGGCCAAGAGCCTGCGCGGTGGCGCGCTGGTGATGACCCCACTGATGGGTGCCGACGGACAGATATATGCGATGGCGCAGGGCAACCTGGCGGTCGGCGGTCTGGGTGCCGAGGGTGCCGATGGGTCGAAGATCGTCGTCAACATCCCGTCCGCCGGCCGCATTCCCGATGGGGCGACGGTCGAACGTACGGTCGACACCGGCTTCGCCACCGCGCCCACGCTGACCTTCAACCTCGCCCAGGCCGATTTCACCACGGCGCAGAATGTCGCGGGGGCGATCAACCGTCGCTTCGGCGCCGGCACCGCAACCGCGATCGACGCGGTATCGGTGGCGATGCGTGCGGCGCCGGGAGCCGATACCCGCTCGATGCTGATGAGCGAGGTCGAGAACCTCGCCGTCGAATCCGCCGAAACCGCCGCGCGCGTCATCGTCAACGCCCGTACCGGCACCGTCGTCATCAACTCGGCGGTGCGCGTGTCTCCCTCGGCCGTGACCCATGGCAAGCTGACCGTGAAGATCGACGAGAACCAGCGCGTCAGCCAGCCCGCGCCCTTGAGTCAGGGCCAGACCGCCGTCGAACAGAAGAGTGGCGTGACGATCGAGCAGGAGGTGAAGCCGATGTTCGTCCTGGCACCCGGTCCCAAGCTCGCCGATGTGGTAAAGGCGATCAACGCGATCGGCGCGTCGCCGGCCGATCTGGTCGCCATCCTTGAGGCGCTGAAGGAATCGGGCGCGCTCAAGGCCGAGCTGGTGGTCCTGTGAGCATGATCGGCGCGACGACCGGCATCGGGGTCGACACCAGCCGCACCGGCACCAAGGAGAATCTGAAGGCCGCCGGCCAGCGGTTCGAAGCGGTCTTCACCGGCATGATGCTGAAATCGATGCGCCAGGCGAAGCTGGCGGACGGCCTGTTCGAAAACAAGGCCGCCGGCCAGTTCCGCGACATGTGGGATCAGAAGCTGGCCGAGAACATGGCCGTCACGACCCCCATGGGCATCGGCAAGGCGATGACCGAGTTCCTGGCGAAGGCGCAGAAGGTTAACGAGGCGGAAACCGCCAATTCGGCGCAAGCTGCGCCGCAACCTGCCGTTAACTCCTCCGAAGGGAAGAGCGGATGAGCGACCTGCTGTCGATCGGCGCGAGCGGGGTCAGGGCCTATCAGTCGGCGCTGACCACCACGTCGGATAACATCGCGAATGCCGGCACCCCCGGCTATGTCCGTCGCACGACCTCGCTCGCCGAGATCGGCGTCGGATCGTCGGTCCAGCTGACCGGCAGCGGCGTGACCGTTGCCGGCATTTCGCGTTCCGCCGACATGTTCCGGTCGGCCGATGTTCGGCAGACGACGTCCGACGTATCGCGCAGCGATGGCGGCATCGTGTGGATGGAACGGATCGAGGATGCGCTGGGCAGCCGCGCGCTGACGACGCGGATGACCGCCTTCTTCAACGCGGCGACCACCCTGTCGGCCGATCCGTCGGCGGACGCGCCGCGCCGGGCGATGCTGGAGGAGGCGGAGAGCGTCGCCCAGTCGTTTTCGGGCACGATCAAGGCGCTCGACGATGCGTCGGTCAATCTTGACCAGACCGCCGCCAATGCCGCGGAAAAGATTTCGAACAATGCCGCATCGCTCGCCCGGATCAACGATGGTCTGGCGCGCGTCGCGCGGGGATCGGTCGGCGAGGCGCAATTGCTCGACCAGCGCGACCGGATGCTCGACGAGTTGAGCGAGATGATCGACATCGACGTCCAGTTCGACCCGGTCGGCCGGGTGACGGTGCGCGCCGGTGCGGGCGATACCCCGCCGCTGGTCCACGGCATCCAGGCGTCGACCGTGCGCGTGTGGCGCGACGAGAACAGCAAGCTGCCGGTGTTCGCCGAGATGCGCGACGGCAAGGAAACCGTCCTCACCCCGCGCGGCGGAACGACGGCGGGGATGATCGACGGGGCGCAGCGCATCAACGAGATGCGCGACAATGTCGCGACGCTCGCTTCGCAGTTCGTAACGGGGGTCAACGCGGCGTTCGCCGCCGGCGAGGATGCCGATGGCAATACCGGTGCGGGCAACGCGATGTTCGCGATCGATGCCAATGGCCGCGTCACGCGCGCGTTCGACGACCCGCGCAAGATTGCGGCGGCGAAGATCGGCAAGGGACCGCGCGACAGCGGCAACCTGGCCGTACTGGCCGAAGCGCGGCGGACCGGCGCGTTCGAGACGAAGGTGGTCGCACTGCAATCGAGCAATGGTTCGGCCCTTGCCGCGCGCAAGACCGTTTCCGACGCGCAGGGCGCGATCCGCGATTCGGCGGTCGATGCGCGCGACATGTCGGCCGGCGTCAATCTAGATCAGGAAGCGGTCAACCTGATGAAGTTCCAGCAGGCGTATCAGGCGTCGAGCCGCGTGATCCAGGTCGCGCGCGAGACGTTCGACGCGATTCTCGCGATCCGATAGGACGTATCATGCAGATTTCCACCGCCAGCTTCTACAACCGGTCCGCCGCGCAGATGTCGCGGCTGAACGCCGATCTGAACCGCTATCAGACCGAGATGACGACCAAGAAGCTGAACGTCGCGTCGCAGGATTCGACCGCATGGATGATGCTGGGCGGGATCAAGAAGGACGACGCGGATGCAAAGGCGTTCAGCGCCAACATCACCCTGTCGCGTGGGCTTCTGGCGCAGGCCGACACGGCGCTTGGCAATGTCGACGACCGGCTGGTGCGGGTGCGCGAACTGGCGACCCGCGCCGCCAACGAAACGCTGAACGACAAGGATCGCACGTCGATTGCAACCGAACTGGGCCAGCTTCGCGAAGGATTGATGGCGCTTGCCAACACCCGCGACGTGCGCGGCCATGCCATCTTCGGCGGGGTCGGCGATGTTGCCTTTGCCAAGGATGCCGACGGCGCGATCAAATATACCGGGATCGACGCCACCGGCGCGACCCTGGTCGATATCGATTCGACCGCGCGGATCCGGATCGGTGATGCGAGCGAGATCCAGGTCGGCATCGACGGCAGCCGCGTCTTCGGCGGTGCCGCCGGCACGACGGATGTCTTCAAGCTGATCGACGACCTGAAGGCGGCAATGGAGATGCCGCTGACCGCGCCGGCCACGACCGGTGGCACGACCGGGACCGGCGGGACCACGGGTGGCACCGGCACCACTGGCGGGACCGGTGGTACGGGCGGCACGACAGGCGGCACTGGCGGGACAGGCGGCACGGGGACGACCGATCCGACGGCGACCACGCCGTTCGACGCGGAGGCCGCGCGCAGCAAATATGCGCTGGCGATCAAGTCCGCGCTGGGCAAGCTCGATTCGGCCGAGGCGCAGATCACGTCGGCGCGCGCCGCCAACGGCGCACGCGCCGCCCGGCTGGAGATCGAATCGAGCCAGCTCGAATCGGTCGGCATCGATCGGGAAGAAGCGCGCAGCTCGCTGGAGGACGTCGATATTCCGACGATGACGGTGCAGTTCCAGAAGACGCTGACCATCCTGAACGCGACGCAGGCGACGATCTCCAAGCTCGCGAACCTGTCGCTCTTCAACTATCTGAAGTGACGGTTTGCGACCGCCTGCACCCCGAATGGGCGTCCGGTAACGATTTCTCGACGTCTATCGCGCACAAGGGGGATCACATGACGCGCCGCGACCGGCGGGGCGCCATTTCGTAACCCAGGGGCAAGCGCCATATGTTTCCGGCCATCGGCTTCGTCGTCCTTATCGTCATGGTGTTCGGCGGATTCGCCTTCACCGGCGGTTCGCTCGGTCCCGTGCTGCACGCCCTGCCGCACGAAATGCTCATCATCGGCGGGGCCGCCGTCGGCGCGCTCATCATCGGCAATTCGGGCCGCGAGCTGAAGGGCATGGGCAGCGGCTTCATGAAGGTCATGAAGGGGCCGAAGTACAAGAAGCAGGATTATCTCGACGCGATCTTCCTGGTGTCGAAGCTGATGAAGATGCTGCGCGCCGAAGGGCCGATCGCGCTCGAACCGCATGTCGAGGACCCCAAGTCGTCGTCGGTGTTCGGCGAATATCCGCGGCTGATGAAGGACCATACGCTGGTCAACCTGATCGCCGACACGCTGCGCCTGATCGTCGTGTCGTCGGGCACGCTCGACGTGCACGCGGTCGAGGAGGTCATGGACAACGCCATCAAGACCCACCATCACGAGGAACAGGGGCCGCAGGCGACGCTGCAGGGCCTTGCCGACGCGCTCCCCGCGCTCGGCATCGTCGCCGCCGTGCTGGGCGTGGTGAAGACGATGGGATCGATCGACAAGCCGCCGTCGATCCTGGGCGGCATGATCGGGTCGGCGCTGGTCGGCACCTTCCTCGGCATTCTGCTGGCCTATGGCCTGGTCGGGCCGCTGGCGGGACGGTTGCAGCAGGTGATCGACGCCGATGCCGCCATCTATCACGTGGTCAAGCAGATCATCATCGCCTCCCTCCACGGCCATCCGCAGCCGCTGGTGATCGAGGCGGCGCGCTCGGGCATCGCGCATCACAACCAGCCCGGCTTCGCCGAAGTGTTCGACGGCCTGCGCGGGCGCTGATCCATGGCGCGCGCTCCGCACGGCAACAACCAGCCGCCCCCCGTCATCATCGTCAAGAAGATCATCGCCGAGGGCCATGGTGGCCACCACGGCGGTGCGTGGAAGGTCGCCTATGCCGATTTCGTGACGGCGATGATGGCGTTCTTCCTGCTGATGTGGCTGTTGGGCGCCACGACCGAGAAGCAGCGCAAGGGGCTGGCCGATTTCTTCGCGCCGACCCTGGTCGAGGTAAAGGCGGGGTCTGCGGGATCGAACGGCCTGTTCGGGGGCGAATCGATCGTCGACCAGGACAGCTATCCCCACCGCGCCGCGCAGACCGGCACCCGCTCGCTGACCATCCCCGTCGACGCCAATGGCGGCGCGAAGGAAGGGGCGGGCGAAAAGGGCCGGTTGAAGAACAAGTCCGAACTGACCGAAGCCGACAAGAAAGCCTTCGAACGGGTCAAGCGCGACCTTGCCCGCAAGCTCGCGAGCAATGCCGACCTGCGCAAGCTGTCGCGCAACGTCCGCTTCGTGCCGACGCGCGACGGGGTGCGCATCGACTTGGTCGACAATGCCGATTATTCGATGTTCGCCCTGGGCACGACCGCGCTCGCTCCGGAAGCGGCCAAGCTGATGACGATGATCGCGCAGACGGTCAGCGACCTGCCCAACACGATCATGATCCGGGGCCATACCGATGCCGTCGCCTATGGCCGGCCGCAGGACATGAACAACTGGATGCTGTCGTCGGGCCGGGCGGAGGCGACGCGTCGCCGCCTCGCGCTGGGCGGGGTGGGCGAGCGCCGGTTCGAACGGATCGAGGGGGTGGCCGACCGCGAACCGATGATCGCCAAGGACCCGTACGACCCGCGCAACCGCCGCGTCGCGATCACCCTGCTCTATCAGGCGACCGGAGGCTTTGGCGGCGCGCGCATGGCGAGCGTCGACAGCACCCCCGCCGAACGCGCCGACGTGCCGCGTCCGGGCCGGGAGAATCCGGAGCATTGAGGGCGGCGAGCGCACGTGCGCCGTTCGTACTTTCTTTGTCACCCCGGCTCAAGGCCGGGGTAACGATGGCGCTGTTCCAATCCACCCCTAGAAAAACAGCTTCCGGAACGTCAGCCGCACGACCCGGCCATTGGGGTCGAGATAGCCCGGCTGATAGTTGATCGGCACGCTGCCATTGGCATCGGTCACCCGCTGGCGCGCGTTGAACAGGTTGTCGACGCCCAGGCTGATGCGTGCTCCGCGCAGCCAGCTGTTGTTGCGCACCAGCCCCGGCTGCTGCCCCAGATCGGCGAACAGGCGCAGGCCGACGGTGGCGAGGCTGCCGAAATTCAGCCGCTGCGTTGCGCCGGTCGCGCCGCCATCGACCTCGGTCGAGGACTGCCAGTTGACCACCAGCCGCGATCCGATGCCGTCGCGGGTATAGCCGCCGTTGAACTGCAGTTCGTGGCGCGGCTGGCCGCCGGTATCGCTGATAGCCGACCCGTTCAGCAGGTCCAGCTCGGGCAGGCCGGGCCGGATCAGGATCGTGTTGGTCAGGTTGACCGTGTGGTAGAGACTGGCCCAGATTCGCCCGCCGCCACCAAAGCCGCCGCCCCCACGTCCTCCGAAGCCGCCGCCCGGACCGCCCGGACCGCCTGGACCACCGAAACCGCGCCCGCCGCCCGGTTCGCCCGGTCCGCGTGCCTCACCGGGCGGAGGAGGTGGCGGGGCATCGCCCGGCGGCGGACCGTCGCCGCGCGGGGCGGCGTTGGCCTCTGCCGCTTCACGCGCCGCACGCCGCTGCTCCATCCGCGCCTGCCGCATCGCTTCGAACCGGCGCGAGCGTTCGGTCGTGACCCGCTTGGAGAAATTGATGCCCCAGCGCAGCTGGCTGCTGTCGGCCCGCGCGAAGTTGATCGGGCGGTTGTCGACGCGCAGCAGCACGCCGTCGGCGTCCCGCACGAACCGGTCGGGGAATGCCGACTGAATATCGGCGGTGATGGCGGGGAAGCTCTGGATCGGGTTGTCGATCCGGCTGTCGGTATAGTCGAACTGGAGCGATACGTCGCGTTCGCTCCAGGGTTTGAGGTTCAGGCCCAGCTTGATGACGCGGCTGTTGCTCGATACCAGGTCGGGATTGCCGCCGCCGATGGTGGTGACGTCGACGGTCGTGCCGCGCACATAATCGAACGTCCGCACGAACGGGGTGGTGATGAGCGGATTGCCCAGCTGCTGCTGCGTCGGCGCGTTTTCTTCATGGCTGACCGAGGCGAGCAGGCGCAGCGCGGTGATCGGCTGCCAGTTGATGCCATAGCCGAGCGTGGTCAGCGTGCCGAAGTCGGAGAGCTGCTCCACCTCCGCATTGGCGTTGAGCGACAGCCGGCCGAGCGCCGACAGCACGTCGCGCGCCGCATTGGCGATCGGCAGGTCGATATTCGCCCGGATCGACCCGCTATCACGGCCGAGGCTGGTCGAATTGGCGACACCGGCGCGTAGCGAATCGCTGGTGAAGTCGGTGGTCGTCGCCGCCACGCGGATGCTGGTGTTCACTTCACCGGCGGGAAGGGACAGTGGTGATCCGGCGACCAGCGCGTTCAGTCCCGCCGCGCTCGACACCGAATTCGCCCGGTCGGCGGTGCGGATCAGATTGCCGAGATTGCCGAACGGGCTGAACGTACCGGCGGTCACTGCCGTCTGGATGTCCGACACATCGACCCCGCGTTCGGTGCGGGTACTGGTTTCGGTGCGGTCGTAATTGCCGTTCACCGTCCAGCGCCACCGGCCGATGTCCCCGTTCAGCGCCAGCGCGGCATTGGCGGTCGTCGTCTCCGCATTGCGCATCAGCGGATCGGTATCGGCATAACGCCGCACGATCACGTCGCTGGCGAAGGGGGAGAAAGGCGTGTTCCCCGGCAACGTCAGCGAAACGCCGGGCAGCCCCAGCAGCGATTCGGTGCGGGTATGTTCCAGCCGCGTGGTGACGGTGGCGGCGACATTGCCGAAGATGCTGCGTGCATAGACGCCATTGGCTGAAAACCGATCGACCGCGCCCGACAGGGTGCGGAACGGCGTGGTGTCGGTGATGTTCGGGGTGTTGGCGCCGGCAGCGAAGCCGGTAAGCGTCGGCGTGGCGCCCGGTACCGCGGCCACGATGACCGGCGTTCCGGCGAGCGCGGTCAGCGCCGGATCGATCGGCGCGCCGCTGATGGTCGAGGTGACGTTGCCGCGCAGGTCGAACGGGGTGCCGGTGGTGTTGGCGATGATCCCGCGTTCGCTCTCCAGCAGGTTCGACGTGGTTTCGGCCTGCAGGTTCAGGTTGAAGCGCTTGTCCTGATCGATGCGCACCAGGCCGCCCTCGGCCTCGAAATTGCTCGATCCGCCATCCGTCGGCGCGCTGCCCTGCAGCTCACCGGTATAGCTGCGGAAGCGCGGGCGCAGGACGAAGTTGATGACCTTCTGGTCCGAGCGATAGCCATATTTGAGCGCGACTTCTTCGGGCAGGATGTCGACGCGCAGGATCGCTTCGGTCGGCAGGTCGCGGATTTCCTGAAAGCCGGCGGATCGGCGGCCATTGACCAGGAACACCGGCTGCCCGCCGCGCACCGACTGCAACTGCGGTCCCAGTTCGGTGACCAGTTCGGCGACCGAGCTGACGCCATAGGAACGGATGTCGGCGGGGGAGAGCTGCAATTCGGGCTTGATGTCGCCCGGCACCGATCCGGGGGGTAGCCGACCGGTGACGACGATCTCTTCCGCATCGCTTTCGGCGTCGGTGCCGCCGGCGCCGCCCGATCCGGGTTCGGGTGCGTCCGGTGTCTGGGTCTGCGCGGTCGTCGGCGTGGCTGTGGTCGGGGCGGTCTGTGCCGCGAGCGCGCCGGGCGCGGTGCCCAAAGCCAGTATCAGTAACGTCCACCGCGCCATGCGTATTCCTTCCACACCCTGCCCGCGATCCTGCGGTATCCAGGGGCAATAGGTTCCAAATGTCGCACAACTATCGCGGCGGATGAAAATATCCGGTCCGGATCACCGCTTCAGCAGATAGTTCAGCCGGGCACCGGCGATCGGGCGGTCGCGGTCATCCTGCCATGCGGTCGCGGTGACATTGGCGATTCGCGCGCCCAGCCTGGTCACCGCTCCGGCGGCGAAGGTCGTCCGCTCGCGCCCACCGCGCATGAAGTCGATGGTGACGTTGATCGGCTTGATGACCGTCATTTCCTCGTCCAGCGCGGCGCGAAGGGCCGCCCACGCCGCCATCTCCAGCATCCCGCCGATCGCGCCGCCATGCAGGAACCCGGGGCGGCCGAGCAGGTTGTGGGCATAGTCCATCGTCACGAACGGATGGCCCTGTGCGTCGGTATCGAAGCGAAGGCCAAGCAGATCGGCATAGGGGGAGGTGGTCATGCCGCACCGTCCAGCAGCATGAAGGTGCCCGCGACATGCGCGACCGGATCGTCGGGGTCGCCATCATGGGCGATGCCGCGCACGAACGCGACCTGCCGTGCTACGCGGTAGCATTCCCCGCGCCCGACCACCGTCCGCCCCGGCGTGGCGGGCCGCAGATAGTCCAGCCGCAGGTCGAGCGTGGCATGGGGCAGGAACGCGCCGCGCTTCAGCCACACGCCGACGCTGGTCGCCATGTCCATCAGCGTGACGATCGGCCCCGATGCCAGCACGCCGCGTGCCGGATCGCCGATCAGGTCGGCCCGGAACGGCAGCAGCAATTCGCACCAGTCGGCCCCGTGCGCTTGATACCCGATGCCCAGGCGCGATCCATGTCCCCCGATCCGCGCGGCGAAGAAACGGGCCGGATCGAAACCGGGCGGAAGGGTGGGCGCGATCATCGCCTGCTTCATAGGGCGGAACGCGCCCCGGTTGAAGCCGCCAAGCATAACAGCCTTGTAACTATGGCGGGTGGGCGGGGGGTCATAGGGTCGCGGGCGCGGCGCAGGACCGTCGCATCACGGGGGAAGCAGGACATGCCGATCGTCACCATCGCGATGGCCGACATCGTCGAACTGAGCACGCAGGTCGCCACCACCGGCGCGATCCGCGCGGCGGAGGCGTCGGGCGACCAGATCTTCGAATATATCATCGCCGTCGCCATGCTGGTGTACGAGATGTATCCCAACTGAGATGCCGGCGCCGATCGATGGCCGGTTGCGCGATGCGATCGCGGCGGCGCGGACCCGGTCGCTTGCCGCCGCGCGTGACTGGAGCGACGATGCGGCGGTTCGGGCGGTAACGGCGCGCTTTGCCGATGTGACGACGCTGGCCGAGGGAGAGGCCGCTGCGCGCGCATTGGTGGAGGATGCCGGATGGGTCGGCGCGTTGCTGGCTCCATGGATCGCGCGGCTGCGCGACGATCCGCTGTCCGAACCGCCGTTCCGGAGCCAGCGCGACACGCTGCGCACCGGCATGGTGCTGGCGGAAACGCCGGTGGCGAGCCTGACGATGGCGGCGATCGACCCTCTCGCCCCGGCGGCACGCACCATGCCCGATACCATCGTCGTCGGTGGGCGGGTGTCGTGGACCCGCTATCTGCGTGGCGGCGATGCCCGGCTGTGGCGGTGGCGTGCCGACCGGATCGACGACCATTGGCATGGCGGCATCGCCGCATCCGCCCGCCCGCTGGCGGTACAGCCGCTGACCGATGGCGCGGTGGTGCGGCTGGACGGACGCAGCGATGCGATGCTGCTGGTCGATCCATCGGCACCGATCGTGTCGATTACGATCACGCTGCGCCCCGGTGCCGCGCCGTTCATGCGCGAATATGACCGGGTGGGCGGTGCATTGGTCCGGGTGGCGACGCTGGATGATGGCGCCGCGCGCAGCACCATGTTGCTGACGTTGCTGCGCGAACTGGGGCAGGCGGACGCGGAAGTGTTCGACGCCCTGTCGCGCGACCCGGCGTTCTTCGTGCGATGGGACGCGATGCACGAATGGCTGGCGAGCGATGCGCGGGCGGCACTGCCCCGGTTGCGGACGATGACCGACGATCCGCATCCGGATGTCCGAGCAGCGGCACAGGCGATGCTCCCGCTGGTCGAGGCGCGGATGGAGCCGGCATGGCACGCCTGATCGATCCGGGCAGCGGCGACGCGATCGGGCTGGACGATCTGGTCGACCTGCTCGCCGCCGAACCGATCGACGTGCGCGATGAGGACGCGTTCGCCTCGCTCGGCCCCGCGCTCGCCCGGCTGGGACGCAACCGGCATTTTCTGGGCGAACTGGCACTGGCCGAACTCAAGCAGCGCTGCCGGGGGCAGGTCGAAGGCAATGCGTATGGCGCGCAGGTGCTGTTGCTGCGCCCACCCGATGGCCGGTTCGTGCTACGCGCCAATTTCTGGCCGGCGGCGCAGGACCGGGCGCTGCGGGCCGGTGGGCGCGGGGCCTATTTCTACGACCTGCCGCATGACCATAATTTCCCGTTCCTGACGGTCGGCTATCATGGCCCCGGCTATTGGAGCGATGATTACCGCTACGACGTCGCCGCGATCGACGGCTGCGTGGGCGAGGCGGCGGGCCTGCGCCATGTCGGTCGGTCGCGGCTCGATCCGGGCAAGGTGCTGCTGTACCGGATGCGCGACGACGTGCATGTCCAGTTGCCGCCCGATGCCTTTTCGGTATCGCTCAACATCCTTGGCTATGACGCGGCACAGCCCTGGCTGGACCAGTATCGCTTCGACATTCGCGGCAATACCATCGCGCAGGTTCTGACCTCCACGCCGGCCGAAGCGCTGGTGACACTGGCGGTCGGGGCGCATCTGCCCGATGCGCTCGATCTGGCCGAATCCTTCGCCGCGCGCCATCCGTCCGAGCGGATGCGGATCACCGCACTCGATGCGCTGGTGCGGTCGGGACCGGGTCCGCTGGCGGCGCTGCACCGCGCGGCAGGGGATGGGTCGCGGCGGGTTGCGACCCACGCCCGCCAGTTGCTGGCACAGATCGATCCGGTTCGGACCGGGTTGCCGTAACCGGAGGGGGCCGGTCGGGTAAGGCTGTCGGCGATGCAGGTCGTCGTCGCCCTCGATCCCGTTCCGGCGCTCGTCGTCCCGGCGCAGCGGCGCGGCATCGCGCTGCGCTCGCTCCACGACGCACCCGATGCGACCGTGCGGCTCGCCCGCTGGCGACGGGACGAAGGGTGTGCACCGGGGCGATTGCATAGGGTCCGTTCCGGCATGCGATCGGTCCGGGCGATGCTGCTGGTCGAGGATGAGGAGGCGCTGGCCGCCGGGCTGGACGCTGGCGCCGACGATGCGGTGCTGGAGCGCGCGCACCCGGTCGAGATTGTCGCCCGGATGTTGGCGCTGCTGCGGAACAGCCGCTGCGACGGGCTGCTGACGATCGGCGACCTGACCATCGACCGTGCCGCGCGTCGGGCATGGCGCGGTGGCGCGGCGTTGCACCTGTTGCCGCGCGAATATGCGGTGCTGCTGCACCTCGCCGACCACGCCGGCAGGTCGATCTCGCGCGAGGCGTTGTTGCGCGCCGTGTGGGACCGCGACTTCGACCCCGGCACCAATGTCGTGCAGGTGCAGATGTCGCGGCTGCGCGCCAAGCTGGACGCGGCGGGGCCGCCGTTGCTGCACACCGATCGCGGGCGCGGCTATCGGCTGGGCGATGCACCGTGGCGCCTATCCCCGCCGCCGGACGATCGATAGATCGGGTGGCGGAACGCAACGGATGAGGATGCCGCATGACACGGGTGACGATTTCGATGGTCGATGGCGTCGCGGATGTCCGGCTGGCGCGCGGGGACAAGATGAACGCGATCGATCCGGCGATGTTCGACGCGCTGATCGACGCGATCGATACGCTGCGGAAATCGTCGGCGCGCTGCGTGGTGCTGTCGGGCGAGGGAAGGGCGTTCTGTGCCGGGCTGGACATGGCCAGCATGGCGGCGGGTGCGGCGGGCCTCGATCTGGCGACGCGCAGCCACGGGATCGCCAATCGCGTGCAGCAGGTGGCATGGGGCTGGCGGACGCTGCCGATGCCGGTGATCGCGGCGGTGCACGGCCTCGCGTTCGGCGGGGGGATGCAGATCATGGCGGGTGCCGATGTGCGCATCGCCGCGCCCGACACCCGCTTCGCGATCCTCGAAGCGAAATGGGGGCTGGTCGCCGATATGGCCGGCTTTGCCCTGTGGCGCGAGGTGCGCGGCGACCTGCTGCGCGAACTGGCCTTTTCCGCGCGCGAATTCACGGCGGAAGAGGCGATGCGCGGCGGGTTCGTAACACGGTTGGCGGACGATCCGCAGGGCGCGGCCATGGTCCTTGCCCGGGCGATCGCCGCGCGCAGCCCGGACGCGGTGCGCGCGGCCAAGCGGTTGGCGAACCTTGCCGACGATGCCGATCCCGCGACGATTCTCGCCGCCGAAAGCGCCGAGCAACAGGCGCTGCTCGGCGCGCCCAATCAGGTGGAGGCGGTGCGCGCCGGCATGGAGGGGCGTGCGGCGAAGTTCATCGACTGAACTCACCGGTCGTCATTCCGGCGAAAGCGGGAATCCATAGACGCTGAGGTCTGGTGCAGGCGGGTGGCGTCGGCGTGTATGGACTCCCGCCTTCGCGGGAGTGACGGGGCCTATGGTCGGTCCTGCTGCGACGCTCCCTCGCTGACTGGCCTCAAATATCCTGCACCAGCCGCCCGTACAGGTCCGGCCGGCGGTCGCGGAAAAATCCGAACGCCGCGCGGTGGCGCTTCACCCGGTCCAGGTCGAAGGTCGCGGTGATGACGCCCTCTTCCTCGCGGTCCAGTTCCGCCACGATGTCGCCGCGCTCATCCGTGATGAACGAGGTGCCATAGAAGGTCTGGCCATGCTCCACGCCGACCCGGTTGGCGGCGACGACCGGCGCGACGTTCGACACGGCATGGCCGACCATCGCCCGCCGCCACAGCCGCGCGGTGTCGAGGCTGGTGTCATGCGGTTCGCTGCCGATCGCGGTCGGAAAGAACAGGACCTGCGCCCCCATCAGCATCAGCGCACGGGCGGTTTCGGGATACCATTGGTCCCAGCAGATGCCGACGCCCAGCTTCGCCGGGCCGTCCCACACCTTGAACCCGGTATTGCCGGGGCGGAAATAGAATTTCTCCTCATATCCCGGACCGTCTGGGATATGGCTCTTGCGATACACGCCCTGGATGCGGCCATCGGGGTCGATCATCGCCAGGCTGTTGTAATGATGCTGGCCGTCCAGTTCGAAGAAGCTGGTCGGGATCGCGATCTTCAGCTCGCGTGCGAGTTCCTGCATCGCCCGCACCGCCTTGTGCTCCGCCACCGGTTTGGCGTTGGCGAACAGCCCTTCGTCCTCGACGCGGCAGAAATATTCGCCCTCGAACAATTCGGGCGGCAGCACGACCTGCGCCCCCCGAGCGGCGGCTTCGCGGACGAGGCGCGAGACATTGGCGATGTTGCGGTCGATATCGGCAGTGAAGCCGAGCTGGAGCGCGGCAACGGTGATGTCGGTCATGGACGGTCCTAAAGCGTGACGCAGAAACGGGCGGCGACGGGAATAAGGGCGAGATACAGCAGGATCGTGACACCGCAACCGGCGACGATTGCCCGGGTACGGGTGCTGCGTCGAAGCACGGCGGGCACGATCAGGAACATGGGAAGCGAGCGCGGCACATAACAGAAGGTCGCCCCCGCCGCCACGCTGTGCCGGGCGATCAAGCCGCCGGAATCTGCTGGCTGATGCAGTGGAAGCTGCCGCCGCCGGTCAGGATATGATCGGCGCGCAAGCCGACGACCTCATGATCCGGGAAGATGTCGGCGAACGCCGCGACGGCCGCATCGTCGGTGCCGGTCCCGTACAACGGCACGACCACCGCGGCATTGCCGATATAGAAGTTCATGTGGCTGCCCGGAATGATCTCTTCCTCGGGCGACAGCACGCGGCCGGGGGAGGGGACCAGCACGACCTCCACGCCGAACGCCTTCGCGCGGGCGGCGGCATCCTGATAGATGCGCCAGTTCGGATCGTTCTCCGCCGCTTCCGGGATCGCCAGCCGGTTCGGGCCGACGAAGCGCGCCAGATTGTCGACATGACCATCGGTATGGTCGTTGATGAGGCCGTCGCCCAGCCACAGCACCCGGTCATAGCCCAGATCTTCATACAATCGGGTTTCCGCCGCGCCCTTGTAGAAGCCGATGTTTCGATTGGGGTTCAGCAGGCATTGCTCGGTGGTCACGACCAGCCCGGTGCCGTCGCCGTCCAGCGCGCCGCCTTCGACCACCCAGTCGTGATCCGCCACGGTCATGCCGCGTTCGTTGGCCAGTCGCAGGCCGACATCGTCGTCGCCGGGCAGGTCGTATTTGCCACCCCAGCCATTGAAGCGAAAGCGATGGGCGGTGCCGTCGCCGCCGATGATCGGGCCGGTATCGCGCAGCCAGATGTCGCCGAACGGCTGGATCACGACCTCGGCGAACGGCGCGCGCTGCCGTGCATCGTCGGCGGCCTCGATATCGGCGGCGACCAGCAGCACCTTCTCCCCCCGGCCATCGGCATGGACGGCGCGGGCGAAGGCGACGACTTCGTCACGGGCGGGGTCGATGTCGTCCTGCCACAGTTCGGCGTGGCTGGGATAGCCGATCCATACGGCGGCGTGGGTGGCCCATTCGGGTTTCGGCGCGATCATGCGCGCGGAAATAATCGATCGCGGCGCCAAGGAAAAGGGGCGGGTAGACGATCGGAGGAGAACGGGCACAAGTGGCGTTCCGTCACCCCGGACTTGATCCGGGGTCCCGCTTTTTACTGACGTCCGAAGAAGAAGCGGGACCCCGGGTCAAGCCCGGGGTTACGAAGTGAGGGGGGCGAGGCGCTCGCTATCGGCCGATGCCCATCGCCATCCCCCGCAAACCTTGCCCCGACGGCGGCGATGCGCGATGGGGCGGCCAGTGCCTCCATCCGCCAGGAACCCGAGTCCCATGAAATTCTTCGTCGACACCGCCGATACCAACGACATCCGCGAACTGGCCGATACCGGCCTGCTCGATGGCGTCACCACCAACCCCTCGCTGATCCACAAGTCGGGCCGCGACTTCCTCGAAGTGGTCGCCGAAATCTGTTCGATCACCGATGGCCCGGTATCGGCCGAAGTGGTCGCGCTCGACCATGAAGGCATGATGCGCGAGGCCGAAATCCTGCGCAAGATCGCCGACAATGTCGCGGTGAAGGTGCCGCTGACCATCGACGGCCTCAAGACCTGCAAGGCGCTGACCGATGATGGTACGATGGTCAACGTCACGCTGTGCTTCTCCGCCAACCAGGCGCTGCTGGCGGCAAAAGCCGGCGCATCGTTCGTCTCGCCCTTCGTCGGGCGGCATGACGATATCGGCTTCGATGGCATGGGCCTCATCAGCGACATCCGCCTGATCTATGACAATTACGATTTCGGCACCGAAATCCTGGTCGCCAGCGTCCGGCATCCGATCCACGTCCTCGAATCGGCCAAGCTTGGCGCCGACGTCATGACCGCACCGCCATCGGTCATCCGCGCGCTGGTCAAGCATCCGCTCACCGACAAGGGCATCGAAGGCTTCATGGCCGATTGGGCCAAGTCGGGCCAGCAGATCGGCTGATCCGGGTTCGACAGCGGCTGCAGCATGGCGCTATTGAGCGACCATGACGCAGCCGCTGCCGCTGGCTTTCGCCACCCATCTCGCCCGCGACCGCCGCCGGTCGGCGCATACCGTCCGGGCCTATGCCGCGACCTCCGAACGGCTGATCGCCTTTTTGCAGGGCCATTGGGGCGGAGCGGTCGATGCCGCCGCGCTCCACCGCATCACCGCCGCCGACCTGCGCGCGTTCCTTGCGCATCGCCGCGAACAGGGGCTGGGCAATGCCGCCGCCGCGCGCGAATTATCGGCGGTGCGCGCGTTCCTCACCTTTGCCGGGGGCGAAGCGCCGCCGTTGCGCGGGCCCCGCGTCGCGAAGAACGTGCCCCGCCCGATTTCCCCGGACGAAGCCGTCGCGCTGGCCGAAGAGGTCGCCGATGCCGCCGCCGAGCCATGGATCGGCGCAAGGGACTGGGCGATCCTGCTGCTGCTTTACGGCGCGGGCCTGCGCATAGGTGAGGCCTTGTCCCTGACCGGCCGTGCGCTGCCGCTGGGGGAAACGCTTGTCGTGACCGGCAAGCGCGACAAGACGCGGATGGTGCCGCTGCTTCCACCCGTCCGCGCGGCGGTGGACGCATATGTCGCGCAGCAACCCTGGGGCACCGCGCGCGATGCGCCGTTGTTCCGCGGGGCGAAGGGCGGGCCGCTCGATGCCGGGGTGGTGCGCAAGGCGGTGCGCACGGCGCGGGTCGCGCTGGGGCTGGGCGACCGTACGACACCCCATGCGCTGCGCCACAGTTTCGCGACGCATCTGCTGGGGCGGGGGGCGGATTTGCGCTCGCTCCAGGCGCTGCTCGGCCATGCCAGCCTGTCGTCGACCCAGATCTACACGGCGGTCGATGCCGCGCATCTGCTGGACGTGTACCGGAATGCGCATCCGCACGGGTGAGGTGCGTTGGCCGGATGTCAGGCCGGTACGGGCATTCTCGTCACCCCGGACTTGATCCGGGGTCCCGCTTCTTTCTCTATCCGCAGTGAAAAGCGGGACCTAGGATCAAGTCCGGGGTGACGGTGAGGGGGAGCAAGCGATGAAAATCAATCAGCGCTCACGCTGCTGCGTTCGGATCTGGCCCGCAGTTTTTCCCCAGACGCACGAACGCCGCGCCGAACCATCGTCCGACGCGGCGCTGGCGCGTAACGCTGTCCGAAGCCTTACCCGGCCTGCTCGGCGAGGATCGTCAGCCCCTTGGCCGTCACCTCGGCAAAGCCGCCGCGGATCGCGATGCGTTCCGCCTCACCTTTTTCGGCGCGCTGGATCAGGACGTCGCCGTCGCGGATCGTAGACATGAACGGGGCATGGCCTTCCAGCACGCCGAAGTCGCCTTCGGTGCCCGGCACGGTGACCATGTAGACCGATTCCGATCGCACCAGCTTTTCGGGGGTCACGAGTTCGAAGTGGAGCATATCTAATACCTTACCCCCTCTCCCCTTCAGGGGAGAGGGCCGGGGAGAGGGGCTGTCGGGAGAGGCGTCGCGCTGCCCCTCTCCCTAACCCTCTCCCCCTGAAGGGGAGAGGGAACAGCGCTTTACGCGTCCTGCGCCATCTTCTGCGCCTTGGCGACGACCTCGTCGATGCCGCCAACCATGTAGAACGCGCTTTCCGGCAGGTGGTCGTATTCGCCCTCGACGACCGCCTTGAACGACTTCACCGTGTCTTCCAGCGCGACGAACTTGCCGCTGATGCCGGTGAAGACTTCGGCGACGTGGAACGGCTGGCTGAGGAACTTCTGGATCTTGCGGGCGCGGGCGACCGTGACCTTATCCTCTTCGCTCAGCTCGTCCATGCCGAGGATGGCGATGATGTCCTGCAGCGACTTGTAGCGCTGGAGCAGCGACTGCACGGCACGCGCCGTGTCGTAATGCTCTTGGCCGACGGTGCGCGGTTCCAGAACGCGGCTGGTCGAATCGAGCGGATCGACCGCCGGATAGATGCCGAGTTCGGAGATCGCGCGGTTGAGCACGGTCGTGGCGTCGAGGTGGGCGAACGAGGTCGCCGGCGCCGGATCGGTCAAATCGTCGGCGGGGACGTAGATCGCCTGCACCGAGGTGATCGACCCCTTGTTGGTCGAGGTGATGCGTTCCTGCAGCGCGCCCATGTCGGTCGACAGCGTCGGCTGGTAGCCCACGGCCGACGGAATGCGGCCGAGCAGCGCCGACACTTCCGAACCCGCCTGGGTGAAGCGGAAGATGTTGTCGACGAAGAACAGCACGTCCTGCCCTTCGACGTCGCGGAAATATTCGGCGATCGTCAGGCCCGACAGCGCGACGCGCGCGCGCGCGCCCGGCGGCTCGTTCATCTGGCCATAGACCAGCGCGACCTTCGATCCCTCGCTGGTCGGATTGCCCTCGGCATCCTTGGCGATGACGCCCGCGTCGAGGAACTCATGGTACAGGTCGTTACCCTCGCGGGTCCGCTCACCCACGCCGGCGAACACCGACGTGCCGCCATGGCCCTTGGCGATGTTGTTGATGAGTTCCTGGATGAGCACCGTCTTGCCGACGCCCGCGCCGCCGAACAGGCCGATCTTGCCGCCCTTCGCGTACGGGGCGAGCAGGTCGATGACCTTGATGCCGGTGACCAGGATCGCGCTTTCGGTCGACTGGTCGACGAACAGCGGGGCCGATGCGTGGATCGGGGCGGTGGTTTCGGCACCGACCGGGCCGCGCTCGTCGATCGGCTCGCCAACGACGTTCAGGATGCGGCCGAGGGTCTTCGGGCCGACCGGCACGCGGATCTGCGATCCGGTGTCGCGCACCGCTTGGCCACGGGTCAGGCCCTCGGTCGCGTCCATCGCGATCGTGCGCACGGTGCTCTCGCCCAGATGCTGCGCGACTTCGAGGACCAGCCGGTTGCCGTTATTGTCGGTTTCGAGCGCCGACAGGATGGCGGGCAGTTCGCCGTCGAACGTCACGTCGACGACCGCGCCGATCACCTGGCTGATGCGGCCGGTATTGTTGGTGCTGCCCTGCGGGGCGTAGGTGTCTGCGGCGGTTGCCATTACGGGTTCCTCGGGTGGCTGTCCCCGGCCTGTGGCGCGGGACGGGTAAAGGTCACGATCAGGCGGCGACCGCCGTCGATCGGTTCACGGGTAATCTTGTAATCCGCGCCGGGCAGATTGCCCGATGCGGGACTTTCGGTGCGGATCGCCTTTTCGACGACGTCCTGCCCCTGCAGCGCCATCGATGCCAGCGGCCGGTTCACCCAGCGGATGAACTGATCCTTCGCGAACGGGCTGGAATCGAGGTTCACGATGTCGAGCGTGAAGCGCAGCTCGCCGATCCGCTGGGCATCGCCGGTCGCCGTCAGGTTGGCGGTGTTGACCGGCTTGACCGACGGATCGCCCATCGGCGTCGGCTGTGCCGTCGCGACGAAGGCGCCGCCCTTCGGCGTATAGGCCGACAGGCGAAAGCCCATGCCGTTCAGCAGCTCGATCGTGCGCGGCGCATCGCCCAGCACGGTGGGCCAGCCGCCATCGACGAACGGCGTCGGCGTCGCGCGCGGCTGCTCCGCCGCCTTGTCGGCGGCAGGCTGACCGCAGCCGGCCAGCATGGCGACGAGCGCCAGCGGGACGGCAATGCGGATCACAGCGCTTCGGCGCCCGAAATGATCTCGACCAGTTCGGTCGTGATCGCGGCCTGGCGGGTGCGGTTATATTCGATGGTCAGGCGGTTGATGAGGTCGCCCGCATTGCGCGTGGCATTGTCCATCGCGGTCATCTTCGACCCCTGCTCCGACGCCGCATTTTCTTTCATCGCGCGATAGATCTGCACGGCGATGTTGGTCGGCAACAGGCTGTCGAGGATCGCTTCCTCGCTCGGCTCGTACTCGACCACCGCATCGGCGGCGGGCTGGGCCGACTGCACCGGAATCTTGACCGGGATCAGCTGCTGCTCGGTCGGCTCCTGCGTCAACACCGTCTTGAACGTGGCGTAGAACAGGTGCGCGACGTCGAACTCACCCGCTTCGTAGCGGCGGATCAGGTCGTCGGCATAGCCCTTCGCATCGGCGAAGGTCAGCTTGCCCAGATCGCCGGGTTCGACCGCGTGGACGAAGCCTTCGCGGAACTGGCGCGCTAGTACCGCGCGACCCTTGCGGCCGATCGTCAGGAACTTGACGGTCTTGCCCTGCTCCTGAAGTTCGAGCGCGCGGCGTCGGGCGAGGCGGGCGATGTTCGAATTGAACGCGCCGGCCAGCCCCTTGTCCGACGTCGCGACGACGAACAGGTGGACCTGGTCGCGGCCGGTGCCGGCGAGCAGCGGCGAGCTGCCCTCAGTGATCTGCGCGGTGCTGGCGAGGCTGGCGACGACCTGCTCGACCCGCTGCGCATAGGGGCGACCGGCCTCTGCCGCTTCCTGCGCACGGCGCAGCTTCGCGGCGGCGACCATCTTCATCGCCTTGGTGATCTTCTGCGTCGACTTCACCGAGCCGATGCGCAGTTTCAGGGCCTTGAGTGACGCCATATTCTTCTTCCTGCTCCCTCTCTCCGCTTTGCGGGGAGAGGGTCGGGGAGAGGGGGCTTCGTTACCGAGCGGCCCGCATTTCCCCTCTCCCAACCCTCTCCCCGCCAAGCGGAGAGAGGGCTAGTGGATGTTACGCGAAGGTCTTCGCGAAGTGGTCGAGCGCGGCCTTCAGCCCCGACTTCGCCTCGTCGCCCAGGTCCTTGGTGTCGCGGATCTTGGCCAGCACCTGCGGGTGGTTGGCGCGCAGGTCCGACAGCATCGCCTGTTCGTAGCGGGTCACGTCGTTCACCGGCACGGTGTCGAGATAACCCTGCGTACCCGCGAAGATCGACGCGACCTGTTCCTCGAACGGCATCGGCGAGAACTGGGCCTGCTTGAGCAACTCGGTCAGGCGCGCGCCGCGGTTCAGCAGCTTCTGCGTCGACGCGTCGAGGTCCGACCCGAACTGCGCGAACGCCGCCATTTCGCGATACTGCGCCAGCTCCAGCTTGATGCTGCCCGCGACCTTCTTCATCGCCTTGGTTTGCGCGGCGGAACCGACGCGGCTGACCGAGAGGCCGACGTTGATCGCGGGGCGGATGCCGGCGAAGAACAGGTCGGTTTCGAGGAAGATCTGGCCGTCGGTGATCGAGATCACGTTAGTCGGGATGTAGGCCGACACGTCGCCCGCCTGCGTCTCGATGATCGGCAGCGCGGTCAGCGAGCCGCCGCCATTGGCGTCCGACATCTTGGCGGCGCGCTCCAGCAGGCGGCTGTGCAGATAGAACACGTCACCCGGATAGGCTTCGCGGCCCGGCGGACGGCGCAGCAGCAGCGACATCTGGCGATAGGCCACCGCCTGCTTCGACAGATCGTCGAACACGATCAGCGCGTGCATCGCATTGTCGCGGAAATACTCGCCCATCGCGGTGCCGGTGTACGGCGCCAGATACTGGAGCGGAGCGGGGTCCGACGCGGTCGCGGCGACCACGATCGAATATTCCATCGCGCCGTTCTCTTCGAGCGTGCGCACCAGCTGGGCGACGGTCGAGCGCTTCTGGCCGACGGCGACATAGACGCAGTAGAGCTTCTTGCTCTCGTCATCGCCCGCATTCGCGGTCTTCTGGTTGATGAAGGTGTCGATCGCGACCGCCGACTTGCCGGTCTGGCGATCGCCGATGATGAGTTCGCGCTGGCCACGGCCGACCGGCACGAGGGCGTCGATCGCCTTCAGGCCCGACTGCATCGGCTCCGAAACCGACTGGCGCGGGATGATGCCCGGTGCCTTCACGTCGACGCGGGCGCGCTTTTCCGACACGATCGGACCCTTGCCGTCGATCGGGTTGCCCAGACCGTCGACGACGCGACCCAGCAGCCCCTTGCCGACGGGAACGTCGACGATGGTGCCGGTGCGCTTGACGGTGTCGCCTTCCTTGATCGACGAGTCCGACCCGAAGATCACGACGCCGACATTGTCGGCTTCGAGGTTCAGCGCCATGCCCTGGATGCCGCCGCCGAACTCGACCATTTCGCCCGCCTGGACGTTGTCGAGCCCGTGGATGCGGGCGATGCCGTCACCGACCGACAGCACCTGGCCGACTTCCGAAACCTGCGCTTCGGTGCCGAAATTGGCGATCTGGTCGCGGATGACCTTCGAGATTTCTGCGGCGCGGATATCCATGTTCAGCCTTTCATCGCGTGCGCGAGCGTGTTCAGTCGGGTCTTGATCGAGCTATCGATCATCTGGCTGCCGATCTTCACGACCAGTCCGCCAAGAAGCGTGGGGTCGACCTTCAGGTCGATGGCGACCTCGCGGCCGACACGGTGACGCAGCTGCTGCTTGAGCGCGTCGACCTGGGCATCGTCCAGCGGATGCGCCGAGACGACTTCCGCATTGGTCTCGCCACGCGAACGGGCGGCCAGGTCGCGAAAGGCGCGGATGATCGCGGGCAGGTCGCCCAGGCGACGATTCTGCGCCAGCACGCCGAGGAAATTGGCGGTGAGCGGGTCGAGCCCCAGCACCGGGACCAGCGCGGCGATGGCGCGGGCGGCATCGTCGCGTGCCACCAGCGGGCTCTTCACCAGCGCGGCCAGATCGTCCGATTCGGACATCGCCGCCGTCACCGTCTTCAGGCTCGATTCGACCGCCGTCAGCTGGCCCTGCTGCTGGGCGAGGCCGAACAGCGCGGTCGCATAGCGGCCGCCCAGGCTCGCCTGGATCGTACCGCCGCCACCAGTAGTTCCGCTGGATGTCTCCACGCGCGCGTCCTTGTCAGGGGTCAACTTCAAAATCCCATGCAGGTAAGGGGGCCGCCATTCCAACCGCCGTCGCGAACAATGTCGCGCCGCTGACCGGCCCATGCGCCCCCGATGGGTCGTGGGGCCGCTAGCATCGGTGTCACGATTTCGCAAGCTTTGTGGGACGCCGTGTGGCGCGATGTGATTCGGATGCAAGCTGAACGGGGGATTATCGGGATAGTTAGAAGAAGGAAGTTTGGTTCACGCGAAGGCGCGGAGACGCGGAGGAGTTGTGCTCGGTGTGAGGAGGTCCGCGTAAGCGACCTGATCGCTTCGCTGCAACGAAACGACATGTCTGCCGAGCGCAAGGGCCGTGGCCCCGAATACGACCCCTTCGCGTCTCCGCGCCTTCGCGTGAAAACCCCTTCTACTTCGCCGCCGTGCAGCGATAGACCAGCCGTTCGTTGACTTGGCTCGGCAAAGCGGTGCGAATCGCCGATTGCTGGGTCGCCAGCGCGGCGCGCCCGCCGGTGTCGGCGGCGCAGGCCTTTTGCTGGACCTGGCCCCTGAGCGACCGGGCACGGTTCATCGCCTCGGCTGACAGCAAATAGCGGCTGTTCGTGTAGCTGCCGCTGACGGGATCGAAGCGCAGGACGGACACAGTCGCATCCTCACTCGGGACCAGGATGCGTTCCCAGCCGCCGCCCGGCGCCTCGGCATATTGGGTGCGGCCGTTCATGCAGCCATCGGCACGCCAGTCGAAGCGGACGGTTTCGACCGGCGACAGGATGATGCGGCTGCGTTCGGGGACCAGCGTGCATTGCAGCGCGCCTGACAGCGGCGTCGCGCGGGTTGCGGCGGTGACGCCCGATTCGTCTGCGGCGGCAATCGATTCGGGGTCGAAGTCGGGCCGGAGCAGGAAGGTCGCGATGGCCGCGACGAACAGCACGCCGCCGCCGATCGCGGCAAGCCGCGCCTGCTTCTTCGTCTGCCGCCGGGTCCCCAGCAGCCCGGCGCCGCCGATCGCCAGCACCGATAGCGCCAGCAACAGCGCCGCGCCGGCGATCATGTTCTCGCGGGTCTCGGCATTGTCGGCCCGTGCTTTTTCCAGCGCGACCTCGCGGTCGTCGCGGGCGCGTTCGGCGGCGGCACGGGCGCGCTCGCGTTCCTCGACGCCCTGCCGTTCGGCCTCCGCCCGGTCGCGCGCATCGGCATCGGCCAGCGTCAGGCACGGGGTGGCGATGGTCGACACGGACTGGCTCGCTTCCCGCAGGAACGCGATCAGTTCGCCATCGGCGATGGCGAAGGCGAAGCTGGCGTCGCCTTCTTCACCACGGGTCAGTGCAGAATTTACCCCCAGCACCCGGCCGCAACGGTCGAGCAGCGGCCCGCCAGAATTGCCGCGCGCGATGCTGGCGGTGTGGACCAGCACGGCGGTCCCCTCCAGCGTGCGGTTGCCCGACATAACCCCCTGCGACCGCACCGGCGCGGTCGGCGTCACGAAATCATCGGCCGACCGCGCGGTGGCCAGGTCGACATTGCCCGGATAGCCGAGCGAGATCAGCGGATCGCTCTCACCCAACGGCCCGGTGTAGAGCGTCAGCGGCGGCAGGCGCACGCCGCTGACCTCGATCAGCGCCAGGTCGCGCGACTTGTCGATGCGCAGCACGCGTCCCTCGAACGACTTGTCGCCTTCCGACGGGACGACGCCGACCACCGCCTCGCCCGGATAGCGCTCCAACAGTTCGACGACATGCGCGTTGGTGACGATCCGGCCCGGCGCGATGGCGAAGCCGGTGCCGTGTTCGACATCGACCATCTCGCCATCGACCGTGGCGATGACCACGACCCGCACCACCCCGCGCGCCGCCGCCGACACGTCGTCGGCACGGGCAGGGGCTGCCAGTACCAGCATCGCCGCCAGCGCGGTGATCCAGCGGGCGAGCAGGCGGACGAGCGGCATCGGAGCTTTGGTCATGACGCCGCCGTTTCCGACAAAGCAGCGCGCGGGGCAAGGGGGCGTGCGGCGCCCGTTCAGCCGGCCCCGGCGCCCTTTGCCGCTTTCCTGCCCTGATCGGTCGCCTCACGCCACTTGGCCAGCGCCGCCGGGCCGCCATCCTTGTCGATCGTCGCGATCAACGTCGCGGCCAGCGCCGCATTGTCGTCGCGATGCGGGGCATAGGCGATCGGCCCCAGCATCTTGCGCGCATCGGCCGCCTTTCCCTGGTCGAGCAGATCGGCGGCGACCAGCATCCGGACGTCGGGGTCCTGCGGTCCCAGCAGGTGCGCGCGCATCAGCGCGGCGCGGGTATTGGCGGTGAGCGGCGTGCCTGCCGCCCGATAGGATTTGTAGAACTCGACCAGCGGCTCGGCCGCGTCGTTGTCGATGCCGTTGGCCGCCAGGAACGACTTGCGGATGTCGCGCCACTGCGCGGGGTCGGTGACCTTGCCCGCCTGCGCCGCACCGACGCGCGCCATGCCGAGATAGAGGTAACCGTCCACAGACCGCGCATCGGCGGCGATCGCACGACGGGCGGCGGCCTCCGCTTCGGCATAATTGCCCGCGTCATATTCGGCCTCGGCCAGCGCGACCTGTACCGCCGGATCGTTGGGATAGGGGGCGGCGGCGCGCCGCGCGGCGGACACCATTTGCCGGGCCTGTTCGGGGGTCACCCCCTTTTTCGAACGTTGCTGGGTGCGCATCATCGCGACTTCCCCCGGCCGCAGCGCGCGGACCGTGACCGGCAGGTCGGGGATCATGCCCGTCGGCAGCGTCGAATAGCGCATTCCGCGCCGCATATAGGCGGACAGGTCGCGGTCGAGCTGGCGGGGTTCGCCCAGCGCCTTGGCCGCCTCCAGCATCGGCTTGCCCGCGTTGATCGCGTCCATATAGCTGCCGAGCTGTCCCTTGCGGCTCGCATCGAACACCAGCATGTGGGTCAGCAGCCAGCCCTGGGCATAGATGCCGTCGACCCCGCTCTTGTTCGCATTGCCGCCCAGCAGTGTCGCGGACGATACCGGCAGGCCATCGGCAAAGGCGTCGGCGCGGTACATGGCCGGCCGGCCGATCTCGATACTGCCGTCGGGCTTCATCCGGGTCGGTCCGAAAAATTCGGCGAACCCCTCGACGAACCATGCCGGAAAGGCGGCATCGGCCCAGTTCGACAGCATGAAATGATGGGTATATTCATGGAACAGGATCGCTTCCGCGCCGATCGCGTTGGCCGTTTCCTGCACCATCTGGCGTGGCACGAACGCCACCGATCCGCCCGCGCGCGGGATGTAGAAGCCGGCGACGTTGGCCCTGCCGGCCAGGCTCGCCACCGCCGACTGGTCGTCGACGACATAGACGGTGACCGGATTGGCCGGCCCGGTCGGGGATGTCGGCATGTTGGTCAGATGGCGCAGCAGCCGGTCGAACCGTTCGAGCCGTTCGGCGAAATGCGATACCGCCGCCGGCTTGTCGTCGGAATAGACGACGAAATGCGCGGTCCGCGCCTCCTGCCATTCCGCATGGGCCGCAACCGGCCAGCACGCCATCGCCCCGCACGCCAACCACCGAACCAGACGCCGCATCTTCACGCTCCCCCAATACTCGCACGTCGATGCTAACTGCCTGAAACGCCGTCGCCAAGCTCACACGAAGCTGTACGGATCGACGTCGACCGCCACCCGCACCTTCGTCCCCCATTCCACCCCGTCCAGCCAGTCGCGGATCACGTCCTGCACGTCGAGGCTGCGGGTCGCATGGACCAGCAGGCGGAAGCGGTGCCGCCCGCGCAGCATCGCCAGCGGGGCGGGGGCGGGGCCGTAGACGTGGCAGCCCTCCACCTGCGGTGCCGCGCGGCCGATGGCGCGGGCGGTGGCTTCGGCCGCGCCCTTGTCCTCCGACGACACGATGATCGCGGCATAGCGGCCGAACGGCGGCACCCCGGCATCGGCCCGCGCCTCGGTCTCCGCCGCATAGAAGCTGTCGGCATCGCCCGAGATCAGCGCCTGCATCACCGGCGCATTGGGCTGGGTCGTCTGGATATAGACATGGCCGGGCTTGGTTCCGCGTCCGGCGCGGCCCGCGACCTGCGCGATCTGCTGGAAGGTCCGCTCCGACGCGCGCAGGTCGCCGCCCTGCAACCCCAGGTCGGCGTCGATCACCCCGACACAGGTGAGGTTGGGGAAATGATAGCCCTTGGTCACCAGCTGCGTGCCGACGACGATGTCGATGTCGCCCGCCTCCATCCGCCCGACGAACTCCGCCGCCTTGGCCGGGGACCAGATGGTGTCGGAGGTGACGATCGCGATCTTCGCGGTCGGCCACAGCGCCGCCGCCTCGTCGGCGATGCGCTCGACGCCGGGGCCGCAGGCGACCAGTGCGTCCTCGGCATGGCATTCGGGGCAGGCGCGCGGCGTGGGCAGGACATGGCCGCAATGATGGCAGGACAGCCGGTGGATCAGCCGATGCTCGACCATCCATGCGGTGCAATTGGGGCATTGGAAGCGATGCCCGCACGACCGGCACAGCGTCAGCGGGGCATAGCCGCGCCGGTTGAGGAACAGCAGCGCCTGTTCCTTGCGGCCGAGCGTCTCGTCGATCGCCTTGACCAACGGCGCGGCGATCCAGCGGCCGCGTTCGGGCGGCTGTTCGATCAGGTCGATTGCCTGGATCGTCGGCAACTGCGCCTTGCCGTAGCGGCCGGGCAGCTTCACCTCGGTATAGCGGCCCTGCGCGACCTGTTGCCGCGTCTCGATCGCGGGCGTCGCGCTGGCGAGGATCACCGGGCATTTCTCGAACAGCCCGCGCATCACCGCCACGTCGCGGGCGTGGTAATGGACGCCCTCTTCCTGCTTGAAGCTGGTCTCGTGCGCCTCGTCGACGACGATCAGTCCCAGATCGGCATAGGGCAGGAACAGCGCGGAGCGCGCGCCGACCACCACCTTCGCCTGTCCGCTGGCGATCGCGCGCCATGCGCGGCGGCGTTGCGTCGAGCGCAGGTCGCTGTGCCACGGCACCGGCTCGCAGCCGAAGCGCGCGGTGAAGCGCTTGAGGAACGGTTCGGTCAGCGCGATCTCCGGGAGGAGCACCAGCACTTGCCGATCCTGCCGGATCGCGGCGGCCACCGCCTCGAAATACACCTCGGTCTTGCCCGATCCGGTAACGCCGTCGAGCAGGAAGGGGTGGAAGGCGTTGGCATCCACCGCCCCGGTCAGCCTATCCGCCGCCGCCTGCTGATCGTCGGACAGCGCCGGTTGGTGATGATCGGGGTCGGGCGTCGGATAGGGCTGGTCGATGTCGACCGACACCGCCTCGATCGCGCCGAGCTTCACCAGCCCGCGGATCACCGCGTCGGACACGTCGGCGATGCTGGCAAGTTCGCGCACCAGCCCGCGCCGCTCACCGATCCGCTCCAGCGCCTGTTCCCGCTGCGCCGTCATCCGATCGGGCACCACGCCGGTCGCGCGATATTCGATGGCGAGCTTCGCTCCCTCCAGCGCCGAGTTGGAGGCGAGGCACATGCGCAGGACGGAGGCAGGGGCGGCGAGATAATAGCCCGCCGTCCACTCCACCAACCGGCGCAAGGGAGCCGCGATCGGCGGCACGTCGGCGACGGCCAGCAGCGGGCGCAGGCGGTTGTCGCCGACCTCCTCCGCCGCCAGCCGTTCCGCATCCCACACCACGCCGACCAGTTGCCGGGGACCGAGCGGGGCGGTGACGATCGAGCCGGCCTCGACAGTCATGCCATGCGGCACGCGGTAATCGAGCGGCCCGAGTGCGGCGTTGAGCAGGAGGACGCGGGCGCGGGACATGGGTGGGTAGATAGGGAAGACTGTCGCTTCCGTCATCCCGGCGCAGACTTGGCCGCTATGCCAAGAGCGATCCCAAAGCTCCCCGTCATCCCGGCGAAGGCCGGGATCCATGGCTCCGCAAGCGCCGATGGCTTCGGTTCCTGCGGCGCGGTGGATCCCGGCCTGCGCCGGGATGACGGGAGAGGCAGACTTCAACTCCCATCGTCATTCCCGCGCAGGCGGGAATCCATACACGCTGACGGTCGTGCCTCTATCGCAGGCGTCAGCGTGTATGGGTCCCCGCCTGCGCGGGGACCACGATGGTCGGGATTACAGCGCCAGCCGCGCGGTCACGCGGATGTCGCGTCCGGCGAGCGGGGCGTAATCCTTCAGGAAGCTGGCATGACGGCGTGCCTCGACGTCGAAGATGTTGTTCGCCGACAGCATCAGGGTGGTGTTGCTGTCCCGCCCGAACGGCCTCAGCGATACCGACGCGTTGACCATCGTATAGGCCGGCGTCGTGGTTTCGAGGTTGGAGACCCGGTCCTGCCGCGTCACATGCTCGACCTCGCCGCGCACCTGCACCATCCGGCCCTGTGCCTCGATCCCGCCCAGCACGCGCAGCGGCGGGATGCGCGGGGCGGGGCCGCGATCGACGATCGTGGCGCGGGTATAGTCGGCCAGGCCGTCAAGGTTGATCGCCGTCTCGCCGAACTTCGCCAGGCGCGCCGACGCTTCCGCTTCGAAGCCCCACAGCCGGGCATCGGCTTGGGCATACTGGAACACCGGCAGGTCGTCCTCGACGGCACCGGTCGGGTTCTCGTAGATGAAGTTGCGGAACCAGTTGTGATAGGCCGACAGGCCGAAGCTGTAGCCGTCGCCCGACCCCTTCAGCGTCGCTTCGAGGCCGTCGCTGATTTCCTTGGCGAACGCGGGGTTGCCGACCTCGAACGCCTGGGTCCCGGCGTGCGGGCCGTTGGCGAACAGTTCCTCGGCCGACGGCGCACGCTCGGTGTGGCTGGCGTTGACGCCGAAGCGGATATTCTCGGCCAGGCCGACACTGCCGCCGAGCGAGCCGGAGAAGCTGTCGAAGCCGCGGCGGATATTGCCGTTGCCCAGCAGGGCGTCGGCCGATGCGCGGGCGACGGTATATTCGTACCGCCCGCCGGCTTCCGCCCGGAACGCGCCCATGTCGAACGACTGGAGCGTGAACAGGCCGAATTGCTGCGTTTCGTTGCGCGGCACGAATTTTTCGTCGCCCTGCACGTTGAAGTCGCGGATGAACATCTGTCCGCCCACCGCACCGCGCCAGCCGCCGCGCGCCGCCTGTACCAGTTCCAGCCGCGCCTCGACGCTCTGGTTGAAGAAGCTGGTGCCGATCTCGCCCGTATCCTCGATCTCGTCATGGCGATAATCGGCGAAGCCGGCGCGCAGGCGGATCTTTTCGAGCAGGCCGCCGCCGGTATCGACCTCGCCGCGCATGTCGGCCCGGGTCTGCTGGACGTGGAGCGTCACTTCCTCCGCCTCGCCGCCGTCCAGCGAATAGCGGATCGGCACGCCGTAGCGATTGTCGAGATGGCTGACCGAGAAGCCCAGATTGCCGGTATCGGTGACGATCGCCGCACCGCCGGCGACTTCCCACATCTTCGACTGCGAATTGGGTAGTTTGCCCTTGAGGTCGGCCAGCTCGCGAATGTCCGCGTCGGTGCTGGCCGCCGCTTGGCGGCGCAGCGGCCGCGACAGGATATAGCCGCCGGTATCGAGGTCGTCGGTCTTGCCATAGGTGCCGTCGAGGTGGAACACGACCTTGTCGGTCACCGGCACGTCGACCGACGCCGACCCGCTGCGCTCGTTCGCCGCCGAGCCATAGGTCGCGATCGCGTCGGCATGGATCGGTTCGTCGGGCACGCGGCGCGGGATGCGGCTGTCGATGACGTTCACCACGCCGCCGATCGCCGACGACCCGAACAGGAGCGCCGACGGACCGCGCAGCACCTCGATCCGGTCGGCGGTCAGCGGGTTGATCGCGACGGCATGGTCGACCGAGGTGTTGGATACGTCGAAGCTGCCGATGCCGTCGGTCAGCACGCGGACGCGCTCCCCCTGAAGGCCGCGCAGCACCGGGCGCGAGGCGTTGGGACCGAAGCTGGTCGCCGACACGCCCGGCTGGCGGGCCAGCGTCTCGCCGATGGTCGGGCGCAGTTCGCGGGTCAGTTCCTCGCCGCTCAGCACGCTGGTGCCCGACAGGATATCGGCCTGATTGCGCTGGTACGGCGCGGTGATGATGATCTCGGGCGGGGCCTCGCTGTGATAGCTGTCGGTCGTCGTCGCCGCGCCCTGAACGTTCGTGCTTTGGGCAAAGGCAGCGGCGGGCAGGACCAAGGCGGTGGTCGACAGCCACAGGGCGGGACGGAACATTGGGCGTGTACTCCAGATTACGACGACTCGATCCGGTAGCGTAATATGATACAACATACCACTATCTTTGTGCGGCGCAGCGCCTGTCCGATTTGCCCGCGCCGGCCATCGGGTTGCGCGACCATGTTTTTCCGGCAAAGGTTGCCGGCATGACGCGCAAAACCCCCGTGCCGCCCGCCGAAACCGAAATCGCTGAAACCGCCGATGCCGCCGACGACCGTCGCTACCGCGCCCCGGCGCTGGAAAAGGGTCTCGACATCCTCGAACTGCTGGCCGGGGTCACGGCGCCGCTGACGCTGACGCAGATCGTGCAGCGGCTGGGCCGGTCGCATGGCGAGCTGTTCCGCATGGTGCAGGTACTCGAATATCGCGGCTATCTGTCGACCGAGGCGGGCGGGGACGGCTATACGCTCAGCGACCGGCTGTTCTCGCTCGGCATGAACCAGCCGCGCACCCGCTATCTGATCGAGGTCGCACTTCCCGAAATGCGGCAGCTCGCGCTGGAAACCGGCCAGTCCTGTCACGTCGCCGTGCACACGATGGGCGACATGGCGGTCATCGCGCGGATGGAATCGGCCGATCAGCTCGGCTTCTCGGTCCGGGTCGGCTATCGTCGGCCGCTTCTGCAGGCGGCATCTGGCGTGGTCCTCTACGCCTTTCAGCCCGATGACGTCCGTGCGCGCTGGGAAGCCTTGCTCGATCCCGTGCCGACGGCCGAGGCGCTGGCGACGTTCCGCGCCCATGCCGAGGAAGTGCGCGCGGCGGGGATCGAACGCACGCCCAGCCGCTTCGTCAGCGGCGTCACCGACCTGTCGGCGCCGATCCTGCGCGGGCGTGGCGCCGCGGCGGCACTGACCATGCCCTATCTGTCGAAACTGGGCGAGGCCGACAGCATCGACGCGGCGGCGGCGGCGGTACGGGCGGCGGCGCGGCGAATCTCGGACCAACTGGTCGATGACGACCATCATCCGTGAAGTATACGCACCGTACTGCGCTTTCCGGTTGCAAGGAAAAATCTGTTCACATATGAAAACGCTTCGGCGTCGGGGATGACGACCGGACCGGGGCGGATCGATCATTCACGGGCGGCGCCCCATGGGGGCTGCGCATGACTATCATCACCCGGCTATCGGTACACGACATCCGGTTTCCGACCTCGGCCTTTCTCGACGGGTCGGACGCCATGAATCCGGAACCGGATTATTCGGCGGCCTATTGCATTCTCGAAACCGATACGCCGGGGCTGGAGGGGCATGGCCTGACCTTCACCATCGGGCGCGGCAACGACCTGTGCTGCGCGGCGATCGCGACGCTGGCGCCGCTGGTCGAGGGGCTGGCGCTCGACGACATCCGCCGCGACGGTGCCGGGTTCTGGCGGCGGATCACCGGCGACAGCCAGTTGCGCTGGGTCGGCCCGGAAAAGGGGATCATCCACCTCGCCACCGGCGCGGTCGTCAACGCGGTGTGGGACCTGCTGGCCAAGGCGGCGGGCCTGCCGCTATGGGATTATATCGGGTCGATGTCCGCGCAGGAGATCGTCGGCCTGATCGATTTCCGCTACATGACCGATTGCATCACCCCCGAAGCGGCGGTGGCGCTGCTGGAAGAGCGGGCGATCGGCAAGGCGGAGCGGCGGGCGACGCTGCTGGCGGAGGGCTATCCGGCCTATACCACCTCGCCCGGCTGGCTCGGCTATTCGGATGAGAAGCTGGTCCGCCTGTGCCGCGAGGCGGTGGCCGACGGCTTTACCCATATCAAGCTGAAGGTCGGCGGCGATCCCGAAAACGACCGCCGCCGCGTCGCGCTGGCGCGCGAGACGGTCGGGCCGGACATCGACCTGATGATCGACGCGAACCAGGTGTGGGAGGTGGATCAGGCGATCGCGCGGGTGAACGACCTCGCCTTCGCCAAACCGCGCTTCATCGAGGAACCGACCTCGCCCGACGATGTCGAGGGGCATCGCGCGATCCGCGACGGGGTGAAGCCGGTACAGGTCGCGACCGGCGAGATGTGCCAGAACCGCATCGTCTTCAAACAGTTCATCATGCGTCACGCGCTGGACGTCGTGCAGATCGACGCCTGCCGCCTGGGCGGGGTGAACGAGGTGCTGGCGGTGCTGCTGATGGCGGCGAAATACAATCTCGCCGTCTGGCCGCACGCCGGCGGCGTGGGGCTGTGCGAATATGTCCAGCACCTCTCGATGATCGACTATCTGTGCTTTTCGGGCGTGAAGCACGAACGCGCGGCCGAGTTCGTCGATCACCTGCACGAACATTTCATCGATCCGTGCGTGGTCGAAAACGGCGCCTATCGCGCGCCCTCGCGGCCCGGTTACTCGATCGAGATGAAGCCGGAGTCGCGCGAGGCGCATCGGTGGAATCCCAGGTAAACTCCCCTCCCTGACAAGGGAGGGGGCGGGGGTGGGTTGGTCCGCGAGGGACGGTAAGCGCTCCACAACCGGCCTACCCACCCCCAGCCCCTCCCTTGTCAGGGAGGGGAGCGGCGTTGCCGGACCCCCGCGACAAATTGCGACAACTCCCGCATTGCGTCGAACGATGCGGTGCGTATGAAAACGGTGTCGAAACTTTCGGATGCGCCGGCGGTTATGCGTCGGCGCATTCGCGCCGCTTTCCTGTCGCAAAGGTTGTCGCTCTTGATCCGATCCGCGTCGCCGCGCGTCCGTCCGCTGTTGATCCTGCCCGCCCTGATCGCGCTGACCGCCTGTGGCGGTGGCACCGGGGAGAAGGCGACGAAGAACGGACGCGGCAATCAGGGGCCGGCGCAGGTCGGGTTCGTGGTCGTTCAGCCGACCAGCGTCGCCCAGACCGCCGACCTCGCCGCGCGCGTCGTCGCGTTCCAGCAGTCGGAGGTCCGCCCGCAGGTCGCGGGCATCATCCGCAAGCGCTTCTTTACCGAAGGCGCGCTGGTCCGTGCCGGACAGACACTCTACCAGATCGACCCGCGCCTCTATCGCGCCCAGACCAACGAAGCGGTCGCGAACCTCAACAGCGCCCGCGCCAACGCGGAAGCGACGCGGATTCGCGCCGATCGCTATCGCCCGTTGGCCGAGATCGAGGCGGTCAGCCGCCAGGACTATACCGACGCCGCCGCGCAGGCGCGCCAGGCCGCCGCCGCCGTCGAACAGAGCCGCGCGCAGCTGGAGACGGCGCGCGTGAACCTGTCCTTCACCAACGTCCCCGCACCGATCACCGGGCGGATCGGGCGCAGCTATTTCACCGAAGGCGCGCTGGTCACGACCAACCAGACCGATCCGCTGGCGGTGATCCAGCGGCTCGACCCGATCTTCGTCGACATCCAGCAATCGGCCGCCGACCTGCTGGCGCTGCGCCGCGAACTGGCCAGCGGCGGGGTGGTGCCGGCCTCCGCCGCCGTCCGCCTGCGACTGGAGGATGGCAGCGACTATGGCCGGGCCGGCACGGTCCAGTTCGCCGAGGTAATGGTGAACGCCCAGACCGGCACGGTGACGCTGCGCGCCCGCTTCCCCAATCCGCAGGGTATCCTCCTGCCCGGCATGTTCGTCCGTGCGCAGTTCGCGCAGGCGATCGACCAACGCGCGATCCTGGTTCCGCAACAGGCGGTGAAGCGCGATCCCAAGGGGATGGCGACGGTCTTCGTCGTCGGGCCGAACGATACCGCCGTGCAGCGGCAGGTGCAGGCCGAACGGACGCAGGGCGAGTTCTGGGTCGTGACCGGTGGCCTCAATCCGGGCGACAAGGTGATTACGCAGGGCACCGCCAACCTGCGCCCCAATGCGAAGATCAAGCCGGTGCCGGCCAATACGCCGCAACGGATTCAGGCGCAGCCCGCCGGCGAACAGCCCTCCGCGCCCGCAAAGGCGGGATAAGCGATGTCCCGCATCTTCATCGATCGCCCGATCTTCGCCTGGGTGATCGCGATCATCGTGATGCTGGGCGGGCTGGGCGCGATCCTGTCGCTGCCGATCGCGCAATATCCCGACGTCGCCCCGCCGCAGGTCAATATCCGCGCGACCTATCCGGGGGCGAATGCGGAGACGATCCAGAATTCCGTCACGCAGATCATCGAACAGCAGCTGACCGGCATCGACGGCCTGCTCTATTTCAGTTCGCAAAGCTCGTCGCGCGGGCAGGTGACGATCAGCGCGACCTTCGACAAGGGCACCGACGCCGACATCGCGCAGGTGCAGGTCCAGAATCAGGTGCAGCAGGCACTGTCGCGACTGCCGCAACAGGTCCAGCAACAGGGCATCCGCGTCACCAAGTCGAACCCCGACTTCCTGATGATCGTCGGCATCTTCGACGAAACCGACCAGCGCACCAATGGCGACGTGTCGGACTATATGGAGGCGAACCTCGTCGAGCCGCTGGCGCGGATCAACGGGGTGGGTGAAACCAACGTGTTCGGGTCGCAATATGCGATGCGCATCTGGCTCGATCCGGCCAAGCTCGCCTCCTTCTCGCTGATCCCGGGCGATGTCGTCACCGCGATCCAGGCGCAGAATACCGAAGTCGCCGCCGGCGAACTGGGCGGCCAGCCGACCGGCCCCGAACAGCAGCTGAACGCCACCGTCACGGCGCAATCGCGCCTCCAGACCCCGGCGCAGTTCAAGGCGATCATCCTGAAGACGCTGCCGGACGGATCGACCGTCCGCCTGTCCGACGTTTCGCGGGTCGAGCTGGGGCAGGAAAATTATGCGGCGCTGTCGCGGGTCAACGCCCATCCCGGCGCCGGCCTCGCCATCAGCCTCGCCCCCGGTGCCGACGCGCTGGAGACGGCAGAACTGGTGAAGGCGGAGGTCGAACGGCAATCGGCGAAGTTCCCCGCCGGCCTGACCTTCGCCTATGCCAACGACACCACCGCCTTCATCAAGCTCTCGATCGAGGAAGTGGTCAAGACGCTGGTCGAGGCGGTGATCCTCGTCGTCATCGTCATGTTCGTGTTCCTGCAAAGCTGGCGCGCGACGCTGATCCCGACGATCGCGGTGCCGGTCGTGCTGCTCGGCACGTTCGGCATCTTCTATCTCTTCGGCTTCTCGATCAACACGCTGACCCTGTTCGGGTTGGTGCTGGCGATCGGCCTGCTGGTCGACGACGCGATCGTCGTCGTCGAGAATGTCGAGCGCCTGCTCGACGAAAATCCCGACATGACGCCGCGCGAGGCGACGATCCAGTCGATGCAGGAGATCCAGGTCGCTTTGGTCGCGATCGGGATCGTGCTGTCGGCGGTGTTCCTGCCGATGGCGTTCTTCGGCGGGTCTACGGGCGTCATCTATCGCCAGTTTTCGGTGACGATCGTCGCCGCGATGGTGCTGTCGGTGCTGGTCGCGCTGATCCTGTCGCCGGCACTCACCGCGACCCTGCTCAAGCAGAAGAAGCGGGGCGAGGACGGCAGCCTGGAGGGCGGCTGGCTGGAGCGGAAATTCCCCCGCGTCGCCCATGTCGGCGAACGGCTGCGAAACGGCTTCAACCGCAATTTCGACAAGGGCGTCGACAAATACGAACGCGGCGTCATCCATGTCATCGACCGCAAATGGCTGTACCTGCTGCTCTATGCGGCGGTGCTCGCGATCCTCGCGCTGCTGTTCTTCCGCCTGCCGACCAGCTTCCTGCCGACCGAGGATCAGGGCGCGGCCTCGATCCGCTTCCAGTTGCCCGCCGGTGCGACGCGCGGCCGGACCGAGGCGGTGCAGCGCGAGGTCGAGAAATATTTCCTGACCTATGAAAAGGACAATGTCCGCACGCTGCTGGTCGTCGCCGGCGGTGGCGGGGGCGGCGCGTCGGGGCAGAATACGGGGCAGGGGTTCATCAACTTCACCGACTGGGCGGAGCGTCCGGGCACGGACAATGGCGCCGACGCCATCGTCGCCCGCGCCTCCGCCGCGTTCCGGGGGTTCCGCGATGCGCAGGTCTTCGCGCTGCTGCCCCCGGCCGTGCGCGGGCTGGGGCAGGCGAACGGCTTCACCATGGAACTGCAGAACGCCGGCGGGATGACTGCGGCCGAGTTCGCCGAGGCGCGCGACAAGCTGCTCGCCGCCGCCAACGCCGATCCGATGCTGACCGGCGTGCGCCTGTCCGAACTGCCCGACATCGCGACGCTGAACGTCGATATCGACCAGCAGCGGCTGTCGACGCTGGGGCTGACGCAGGGCGACGTGAACAACACGCTGTCGACCGCGTGGGGCGGACGCTACGTCAACGACTTCATCGATCGCGGCCGGGTGAAGCGCGTGTTCGTGCAGGGCGACGCCCCGTATCGCAGCGAACCCGCCGACCTGTCGCAATGGTTCGTGCGTGGATCGGACGGACAGATGGTGCCCTTCTCCTCCTTCTCGCGTACCGGCTGGACCGTCGCGCCGACCACCCTCTCGCGGTTTCAGGGTCTGCCCTCGTTCGAGTTTCAGGGGCAGGCGGCATCGGGCGTCAGCTCCGGCGAGGCGATGGACCGCATCGCCGAACTGGCCAGCCGGATTCCGGGGACCAGCGTCGCCTGGGCCGGGCTGTCGTTTCAGGAACGGCTGTCGTCGGGGCAGGCGCCCTTGCTCTACGGCCTGTCGATCCTCGTCGTGTTCCTGTGCCTTGCCGCGCTGTACGAAAGCTGGTCGATCCCGATCGCGGTGCTGCTGGTCATTCCGCTGGGGCTGATCGGGGCCATCGCCTTCGTGACGCTCAGGGGGTTGGAGAACGACGTCTATCTCCAGATCGGTCTGCTGACGACGATGGGGCTGGCGGCGAAGAATGCGATCCTGATGATCGAATTCGCCGAACAGGCGGAGAAAAAGGGCGCGCGCGTCATCGATGCCGCGCTGGAGGCGGCGCGCATCCGCCTGCGCCCGATCCTGATGACCAGCCTCGCCTTCATCTTCGGCGTGTTGCCGCTTGCGCTGTCGACCGGAGCCGGTGCCAACAGCCGTATCGCGATCGGCACGGCGGTGATCGGCGGCATGTTCACCGCGACGGTGCTGGCGATCTTCTACATCCCGCTGTTCTTCGTGCTGGTCCGGCGCGGGGTCCGCGACGGCCTCGCCAGACTGCGCCACAAGCCGCACAAGGAGGCTGAAGCATGAAGCGGCTGACGATCCCGCTCGCCGCCATGCTGCTGGCGGGCTGTTCGATGACGCCGGCCTATGAACGGCCGACCGCCGTGGTGCCGCCGTCATGGCCGGTCGGTGACGCCTATCTGCGCCAGCGCGAGGCGAGCCTGCCCGCGCTGACCTTCGAACAGGTGTTCACCGCGCCCGGCCTGCGCACTTTGGTCGGGCAGGCATTGGTCAACAACCGCGACCTGCGCATCGCCGCCGCCAATATCCGCGCGGCGCGGGCGCAATATCGCATCCAGCGCGCCGACCTGTTTCCGCAGGTCGATGCCTCGGCCCGCTACAGCTATCGCGGCACCGGCGATGGCGCGACCACCTCGACCACCTCGACCACCGGCACCGGCGGCACGGGCGGCACGACCGTCACCAGCCGCAGCTCGAACAGCAGCTTTTCGGCCGATCTGGGCGCGACCGCGTTCGAACTCGACCTGTTCGGCCGCATCCGGTCGCTGACCGAGGCCGAGCAGAACCGCTATTTCGCCACCGAAGCCGGCGCCCGCGCCACCCGCCTGACGCTGGTCGGCGACATCGCGGAGGCATGGGCGACCTATGGCGCCGACCGCAGCCTGATGGCGGTGGCGCAGGCAACGGCGGCAAGCGCCCGGCGCAGCGTGACGCTCACCCGCGCCCGGTTACAGGGCGGCATCGCCCCTCGCACCGATCTGCGCCAGGCCGAACAAATTTTGGCGACGGCGGAGAGCGACCTCGCCGAACAGCGGACGCAACTCGCGCAGGACATCAACGCGCTGCAATTGCTGGTCGGGGCGCCGGTCGATCCGGCGCTGCTGCCCGCGTCGATCGACGTCGCGTTGCCGACCATCGCCGACCTGCCGGCAGGAATCGATTCGTCGATCCTGTTGCGTCGCCCCGACGTGGTGCAGGCGGAATATGAACTGCTGGCGGCCAATGCCGATATCGGCGCGGCGCGCGCGGCATTGTTCCCGCGCCTGTCGCTGACCGGACTGGTCGGCTTCGCCAGCGACGCGCTGCGCACCTTGTTCACCGGCGGCGCGTTCAACTATTCGGTCGCGCCCTCGCTCAGCTACCCGATCTTCCGCGCCGGTGCTGCCCGTGCGGGGGTGGAGTTCAGCAAGGCGCAACGCGACGCGCTGCTCGCGACCTATGAACGCACCATCCAGTCGGCGTTCCGCGACGTCGCCGACGCGCTGGCGCGGCAGGGGACCATCGTCGAACAGACCCGCGCCGAACGCGCCAACCTGGTCGCCGCACAGGACACGTTCCGCCTTACCGAGGCGAGATACCGGGGAGGCATCGACACCTTCCTCACCAGCCTCGATGCGCAGCGTTCCTATTACAGCGCGCAGCGCCGGGTAGTGGCGACGCAACTGGTCGCCGCGACCAACCGCGTGACGTTGTACCGGTCGCTGGGTGGCGATTCGCTGTTGGACGCAGGACCGAACGGGCCGGTGCCGGTGACGCCGCCATCTCCGGAACCCGTTCGTGCTGAGTAGAGACTGAGCTTGTCGAAGGCTCATATCGAAGCACCCGTGGCGGTCCTTCGATACGACGCTTCGACAAGCTCAGCGGCACCTCAGGACGAACGGACCGGAAAACTCACGCAGCGATCGCAACCCCTGCCGGGTCGTCGTCATTCGCTGCCTTCCGCGCCACCCGAACCCGGCGCGTCCGCCGGCTCCGCGACCGGGGCAGCACCCGCGCCACCCACAGCTTGAGCGACACGCCGCGCACCGCGCCCGCCACCGCCAGCGCGGCCAGCACGGCGTCGAGATAGGCGGCGACGTCGATCGCCATCAGCACCCCGGCCAACTCGGGCGACCCCACCGCCGACACGACGATCATGTCGCCGCCCATCCAGACCACGGTCCCCGCCGCCGCCGACAGGATCAGGAACAGCAGCCAATGCCCCGGCGTCAGTGACGCGAACCGTCGCGCGATCGGCACGACCAGCAACCCCGCCAGCACCCGCACGACCGGCAGGTCGGGCCACAGCCGCAGGATGACGATACAGGCGATCAGGGTAGCGGCGACGATCGGCATGGGTTTCCCTTCCGAAACGACATGGGAAGCGGATCGGCGTCCGTAAAGATCAGCCGCCGTCGACGATCAGATCGACCGACGTGCCGCGCCCCTCGGGCGACAGGAACACGGCATAGGCGGCAGTGCCACGCGTGCCGCCCAGCACATGCTGTCCGCCCTCGGCCTGATGCTCCGCCGAATAGCCGCCCTTCTTCGCGCGGGTGTAATACCAGTCGACCATGCGATCGACCGGCTGGGCGATGGTGAAGCTGACCACCCGCATCCGGCAGCCATCGGCATCGGTCCCGGCCGCTTCCGACAGCCGCGCATCGGGGTGGAGCGCGAAGGCGGCGGGCAGGCGATTGGCCCATGCCGCGCTATAACCGACCTTGGCCGCGCATTGCCGGTTGCCGGAATTCTGCACGGCGGCGAGTTCGCCCAGCGTCAGCGCCTCGTGCCCGCCCTTGCACGATGGGCAGGCACCCGGCTTCGGTGCCGATTCGAGCGATTCGGGCCTCGCGGCGCTGCCCGATGCGACATCGGCGGCGGGGGCGGCGGCGCTGTACGGCCTGTCGGCGGGCTTGACCGCGCCGTTGCCGGATTGTCCTGTCAGGCTGGGATCGACCATGATCTGGTCCTGCAACGCCGCCGTCACCGCCGGATCGCCGGCATTGCCGCGCAGCAGTTCGGCGTCGAGCGCGTCGACATCGTTGCCCGGAGGCGTGCTCTGGTTGCAGGCCGCCAGCAATACCAGCGGCAACAGGATCGAAACGGCACGAATCATCGGCGACGCACTCCGCGGGGTTCAGGGCCGCGCAATATTATCCTCGTCCGGTTAAGAGTCTGTGCGAAAACGCTGCCGGAAGGCCGGGCCGTACCCCGGCGAAGGCCGAGGTCCAGTTGGGAAGGCTTTTCCATAGGGCGCCGGCGTCCCCCCGACTGGACCCCGGCCTCCGTCGGGGTATGGCAAAATCAGGGGGCTGTCGGCGATGTTCGCAAAGGCGGCGAACAGGTCCGCAGTGACACCCGGGGGCCGCCCCGCGATCCCGCACCACGCTGGATTGGTCGAACCTGGGGCCGATCGACATTTCGGTTCAGACAGGTTTGAGGGCATCCATTTTCGTCACCCCGGACGTGTTCCGGGGTCCACGGCGCGGCAATCGATGCGGCGTGCGCCTCTATCGACCGCGATCGCGGCGCGGTGGACCCCGGAACACGTCCGGGGTGACGATACAGACGATACAGACGTGACCGTCGATCGGTCCCAGGATGGATCGCGCAAGCGAAAAACATCCCTTCGCCATTGCCCGGCGCGCCTGTCGGGGCCATGTCCTGTCCCATGTTGAACATCGTCTCGATCCTGATCGGTCTCGTCGCGCTGGTGATCGCTATCCCGGCACTCATTCCCGTCGTCTCGCTGATGAACTGGATCGCCTTCCCGATCGCGCTGGTCGGGTTCGTGATCGGGTTGCTGTCGTCGAAGAATACCGGCCGCAACCTGAACCTCGTGATCCTGATCGTCGCCGGCCTGCGCCTGTTCCTGACCGGCGGCCTGATCTGAACCGGTGAGCGAAGGGGCGGACCGGCGGGGGCTGGCGTTCGGCGTCGGCGCCTATGTGCTGTGGGGCCTGCTGCCGCTGTATTTCCGGCTGCTGGGGCCGATCGACGCAGGCGAGATCGTCGCGCAGCGGGTGCTGTGGTCGGCGCTGCTGGTCGCGGTCATCGTCGTCGCGGCCGGGCGCGGCAGGCAGTTGCGCGCGGCCTTCGCCAACCGTCGGGCGCTCGCCAATCTCGTCGCCAGCGCCGGCTTCATCGCGGTCAACTGGCTGGTCTATGTCTGGGCGGTGCTGCACGGCGAAGTGCTGGCCGCCAGCCTCGCCTATTTCCTCAACCCGCTGCTGAACGTGTTGCTGGGCGTCGTGCTGCTCGGTGAACGGATGAACCGGACGCAGGGCGCGGCGGTGGCGCTGGCCGGGGCAGGAGTGGCGCTGTTCGCCTTCGGATCGACCTGGGTCGCGCTCGGCATCAGTCTCAGCCTCGCGATCAGCTTCGCGTTGTACGGCCTGATCCGCAAGACGGTATCGGTCGGCGCGCTCGAGGGGTTGATGGTCGAAACCACGCTGCTGGCGCCCGTCGCGCTCGGCTATCTGCTGTTCCTTGCCACGAAACAGCCGCTGGCGTTCGATCAGGGGGCGAGCATGGCCGGGCTGCTGGTCGTGGCGGGCGCGGTGACGACTGCGCCGCTGCTGCTGTTCTCCGCCGCCGCGCGCCGGTTGCGGCTGGCGACGATGGGGATGCTGCAGTTTCTCGCACCGTCGCTGCAGTTCATGCTGGCGATCGCGGTGTTCGGCGAAACGCTGACGCCGGTCCGCATGGGGTGTTTCGCCCTCATCTGGGCGGGGCTCGCCGTCTACATCATCGGCGGGCGTAGGCCGGGGCGGCGCGAGGCCACCCCGACCCGGGCCTAGGGCTTAGCGGCAGACCACCTGGCCGCGATCGACCGAGCGGCCGAGCAGCGCGCCGGCACCACTGCCGATCAGCGTGCCGAGCAGGCGCGAATTGCCGCCCGCGATCACGTTGCCTAGCACGCCCCCGCCGATGCCGCCGATAATCAGGCCGGTCGTGCCGTCGCTGCGGCGGCAATAATAGCGATTGTCCTTCCCGCGATAGATGCGGTCGTTCCGGGTCAGCCGGCGCGGCTGGTAATAGCGGCCATCGCGATAATAGCGGTCGGCATAATAGCGGTTCTGGCCCGGCTCGAACCGGTTGTAATTATAGTTGCGATAGCCGCGCCAGTCGCGCTGGTCCCGGCGCAGGTCGCGTCGCGCATCGTTGACGTCGCGGGCATATTCGCGGTCGGCACGCCGCACGTCGCGGGGGCTGTCGGCGTTGCGGAGGTCGCGGCGATGATCGCGGCGGGCATCGCGCACTTCGTCGCGATATTCCTGGCGCGGGGTCTGCGCCATTGCCGGGGCGGCGGCGATCGTCGGCAGGGCAACGGCCGCAATCATCGCGGCGAGAATGGGAGTACGCATCGTTCGATTCCTATCCAGAGGATGGGTGGTAGAACGATGCGCATCTGTCCCGGGTTGCGTGAACGGGAAACTACGTCCCGTTCATTTTCACGTCATGCGTATTTCTCGCCCGGATAGGCGAACAACAGGTCGGCATCGTCGCTCGACTGCAACTGCACGTGACCTTCGAAGGTCAGGCAGTCACCGGCGGTCCATTGCGTACCATCGGCCGTACCACTGCCGGTCACCGGCACGAACCAGCCCTTCACCCCTGCCGGGACTTGCACCGTGCGCGTGCCCCCGGTCCAGCGTTCCAGCACGAACTTGGGTCCATCGACCAGGATCGACCGGTCCTCGGCGATCTGGCCCGGCGCTTCCGGCGCCACGAACGGCCGCGCGTCCGACACGGCGACGCCGTCGTCCAGATGCAGTTCGCGCGGACGGCCGTAATCGTACAGGCGATAGGTGGTTTCCGAATTCTGCTGGATTTCGATCAGCGTGATGCCCGCGCCGATCGCATGGACCGTGCCCGACTTCGCATAGAAAAAATCGCCCGCCTTCACCGGCTTCCAGTCGAGCTTCGCCTCGATCGACCCGTCAAGCGCCGCATCCTTCAGCTGTTCGGCGGTCATCGGCGCCAGCGTGCCCAGCGCGATCGTCGAATCGGCTTCGGCGGCCAGCAGCGTCCAGCATTCGTCCTTGCCGCGCGGCAGGCCGCGCGCCTGCGCCTGCGCGTCGTCGGGATGGACCTGCACCGACAGTTTTTCCGACGTGAACAGATATTTGACCAGCAGGTCGGGGGTGTCGTCGCCCGGCGTCTTGTACCAGATTTCGCCGACCGGATCGGCATCGGCGGGCTGATCGGCGAAACCGAAGCCCAGGGTATGGCGGCCCCACGGCTTTTCGACACGGTGCATTTCGAGCTTGGTGACGGGCATGCAGTCGCTCCGGAACGTCATTGAACGGGTCCGCGTGCTCATGCGCGAAAGGGACTGTTCGCGCTACCCCTGCCGCAGTAGAAGCATCGCCCATATGCGTACCGTATCGACCCGCGCGTCTGCGCTCATCCTCGTCGCCCTCGCCGGTGTCGGCCTTTCCGCCTGTGCCCGTGGCGGTGCCGGCGCGGGCCGCGACCTGCCCTATGTCGCGCGCGACGTGGGCACGTTGTACTCCGCCGCCAAGAGCCGGCTCGACCGCCACCAGTACAAGGTCGCCGCCGCGCTGTTCGACGAAGTGGAGCGGCAGCACCCCTATTCGGTCTGGGCGCGTCGCGCGCAGCTGATGGGCGCGTTCAGCTATTATCTCGACGCCGATTATACGAAGGCGATCGCCGGGGCGCAGCGTTTCCTGTCGGTCCACCCCGGCAACCACGACGCGCCCTATGCCTATTATCTGATCGCGCTCAGCTATTACGAGCAGATCAGCGACGTGACCCGCGACCAGAAGATCACGATGCAGGCGATGGACGCGCTGGGCGAACTCTCGCGCCGCTATCCCAACACGCCCTACGCCGCCGATGCCCGGCTGAAGCTCGACCTGGTCCGCGATCACCTCGCCGGCAAGGAGATGGAGATCGGCCGCTTCTACCAGCAGCGTGGACAGTGGCTAGCGGCGTCGATGCGCTTCCGCTCGGTCGTCGACCAGTATCAGACGACGACCCACGCGCCCGAGGCGCTGATGCGCCTGACCGAAACCTATCTGGCGCTGGGCGTGCCCGGCGAGGCGAAGAAGTCGGCGGCGGTGCTCGGCGCCAACTATCCCGGCACCGACTGGTACAAGCGCGCCTATGATCTGATCCAGGACAAGTCGCCTCCGCCGCCCAAGCCGATTCCCGTCAAATACGCGCCGCCCGCCCCGCCGCCCACCGGCACGGTGACGGTCGAACCGGGCGACGATCCCACGCCCGCGCCCAAGACCCCGCCGGCGGTCACGCCGTCGCCGACCGGCCCGACGACGGGTGGCACGACCACGGGTGCTGGCGGTCCGACGGGGAACTGAGGGCCGCGGGATCAGGGACGTATCCGGCAAGCGTACCAATCGCCGTTCGTCCTGAGTAGCCATTGAGCCTGTCGAAAGGGCGTATCGAAGGACCTTGGCGAGGGAATGCTTCGATACGGGCCTTCGACAAGCTCAGTCCCTACTCGGCACGAACGGGCTTGGATGGTGCGTATCCCCACGGATCGAACCCCATCGCCATCCGTTCGCACCCCATGCCGCACGAAGCCATTTGTTCTTGCGCTGTTCCGCGGTTATGGAGGGCGCGATGCTGACGGCGCTTTCCATTCGTGACGTGGTGCTGATCGAGGCACTGGACCTCGATTTCGCCGCTGGCCTGGGCGTGTTGACCGGGGAGACCGGCGCGGGAAAGTCGATCCTGCTCGACGCGCTGGGCCTGGCGCTCGGCGCGCGCGGCGACACCGCGCTGGTCCGGCACGGCGCGAAACAGGCGGCGGTCACCGCGATCTTCGCCGCGCCCGTGCCCGATGGCCCGGTGGCTCGGCTGTTCGACGATAACGGCCTCGACCTCGAACCCGGCGAGCCGCTCATCATCCGCCGCATCGTGAAGGCGGACGGCGGCAGTCGCGGCTTCGTCAACGATCAGCCGGCGTCGGCCGGATTGCTGCGCGACCTTGCCCCGCATCTGGTCGAAATCCACGGCCAGCATGACGATCGCGGCTTGCTCAACCCGCGCGGCCACCGCGCGCTGCTCGACGGCTTCGGGCGGATCGACACCGCCACCCTGTCGCGCACCTATCGCGACTGGCGCGCGGCGGAGGCGGCGCTGGGCGCGGCGCTGGCCGAGATCGAGGTGGCGCAGCGCGACCGCGAATGGCTGGAACATGCCGTCGCCGAACTGACCGCGCTCGATCCGCAAGCGGGCGAGGAAGAGGCGCTGGCCGAACGGCGTCGGTCGATGCAGCGCGCCGAAAAGGTCGCCGACGATCTGACCCAGGTCGAGGAGCGAATCGACGGCCCGAACGGCGCGCTGTCCGCGCTGCGACAGGCCGCCCGCGCGCTCGAACGCATCGCCGATGCCCATCCCGCGCTTACCGAATCGCTCGCCGCCATCGACCGTGCGCTGGTCGAGGCGGAGGCGGCGGAAACCGCGCTGCGCGAGGCGACCGACGCGCTCGCCTTCGATGCCGGCGCGCTGGAGGATGACGAATCACGCCTGTTCGCGTTGCGCGCCATGGCCCGCAAGCACCGCGTCCAGCCCGACGACCTCGCCGTCCTTGCCGGCGAACTGGCCGGGCGACTCGCCCTGCTCGAATCGGGCGAGGCCGGCCTCGGCAAGCTGGAGGCGACCGTCACCAAGGCGCGCGCCGCCTATGCAAAAGAGGCCGATCGCGTCCACGCCGCCCGCGTCGATGCGGCGGCGCGACTCGACGCGGCGGTGGCGGGCGAGCTGGCCCCGTTGAAGCTCGACGCCGCGCGCTTCCGCACCGTCGTCGCCGAACTGGACGATGGTCAATGGTCGTCGGCGGGCCGCGACCGGGTGGAGTTCGAGATTTCGACGAACCCCGGCGCGCCCTTCGCCCCGCTCGCCAAGATCGCGTCCGGCGGCGAACTCTCCCGCTTCATCCTCGCGCTGAAGGTTGCGCTGGCCGAAGAGGGCGGGGCGGCGACGATGATTTTCGACGAAATTGATCGCGGCGTCGGCGGCGCGGTCGCCTCCGCGATCGGCGACCGGCTCCACCGCCTGTCGCGCGCCACGCAGCTGCTGGTCGTCACCCACAGCCCGCAGGTCGCGGCGCGTGGCGACCGCCATCTGCTGATCGCCAAGGCGCATGATGGCATCGTCACCCGCACCGGCGTGCGGCCGCTGTCGAGCGACGAGCGCCGCGAGGAGATTGCGCGGATGCTGTCGGGTGCCGAGATCACCGACGAAGCCCGCGCGCAGGCACGGCGGCTGATCGAGCCGGCATGACCGACCCGCCGCGCACGCCGGACGGCCGCTATATCGTGGTCGACGGCGTGCTGTGGCGCGCGACCCGGCCCGACTTGGCCGAAGCGGAGCGCGACCGGCTGGTCCACGCCCTGATGGACGCCCGCCGCGCGGTCGGGGCGGGCAAGCGGGCCGGTGACGACGCGGCGGTGGCAAGCGCGCGGAAAGCGGTAGATGCGGCCAAGGTAGCACTCGGCGAACGCGGCCCCGTCTGGTGGGACGACGGCGCGCCCGATTACAACCGGCACAAGGTGGCGAACACGCCCTATGCCGACTGGTGGGCGGGGCGATAGCGTTGTTGCAAGCTGAACCGTACGTTATCCCGGCGCAGGCTGGGATCTCCTAGAACGGATCGAGATTCAGACGCCGGGGCGAAATGCTCGCGCGATGACCGCGAAAGCACCAGGAAGTCGGATTTTCGCGCGGAGGCGCGGAGGACGCGGAGGTGTCGCGCACGGGGCTGATCGCAGGGCCGATTACCGGTCGGCCTGACATCGTTGCTTTGACGAAGCGAGTATCGCTTTGCGTCTCGCGCGGTTCTCTGCGTCCTCCGCGCCTCTGCGCGAACCATCTTCTTCCTTCGCTTCGCGGCTTCGCACGAATTCGCGCACTGGCACATCAAATGTCGGTCGGACACAGCAATGGCGCGCAGCAATCGGCCCGGACGGGCAACGCTTCAAAAAGCCGCGCCCAAGCTGTAGCGTGTGCCTGTACCGACCTTCGAGCTGACGGGAAAAACCATGCTGCTGGCGACTCTTATCGCGCTGTCCCTGCCGCAGGCGGCTGCCGCATCCCCGGCATGTCCCGCGACCCCTGTGGACCTGCCGCGTGGCATGGAGCAATGGCGCCGGCCCACCGCCATCACCGCAGCGGCGACCGCGGCGAAGCCCGTGCTGCTGACCTCGGGATTGGCCGTGCGCGCGACGCTGTTGCCCGTTTCCCGCGTGACCTTTGCCGCACCACCGGCGAAGCCCGGCGCGGCGACCAGCCATGGCGGCCTGTTCGCGTTCGATGTGGCCCGCGCGGGACGGTACCGGGTCGCCCTCGGATCAGCGGCATGGATCGACGTGCTGCGCGGCACGACGCCCGTTGCTTCCGCGACGCATGGCCATGGCCCATCCTGCTCGACGATCCGCAAGATGGTCGACTTCGACCTCAAACCCGGTCGCCACCTGCTCCAGATCGCGGGCAGCGAGGCGACGGTGGTGACGCTGATGGTGACGCCGGTCGACTGACCGCGCCACCGCTGCGTCGCGTTCCAGTTGAACGGGAACGGCGTTGCTTGGCCTAGGCCGGATCGACATGCACCGGCCTGTCGTCACTCGGAACACGTCTTGGGTAACGGAGGGATGATACGTCGCGTAGCGATCACCCTCGGCGTAGCTGATCGACGCCTCCAGCCTCTCCGTCCCCCCGGACGTGTTCCGGGGGGACGATAAACCGGTAGATGTCGATCGGTCCGAGGTCCGCCCCTCCACCATGCCGATGTACGGGCCGACGCCATCGCCGGTACGAAAACCGACGCCGTGATCGGGCATTCCACCACGATCGGTGGTGTGGTCCACCCGCAATCGCTGCCGGCCGCCATGGTACCAACGCTTTCCTACAGGGGTGCGGCCTGTCAGGCTCGCTCCGCTCTTTGATGAAAAGTCTTTGTTGCGTCTCGTTAGCAAAGATCATGCGAAAACGCGGCGAGTGTGAACTTTGTGAACTTTGGCGGGAAAAGCCTTTGTTTTCAGCGATGCGTCACCGGCAAAGCCAGCGTCGAGGTCGATCGTGCCCCCGGCACGATCTGCGGACTGCGGGGCAGTCCGCACCTCGACGCTCGTCGGACAGCGCTTTGGGCGCCGCCGGCCGGACGCGCCTGGTGCCGCAGTCCAGCTATGCTGGACTTTGGCCGGCGCTAGATCGCGCTGTTCTTCGCCGCCTTCGTCGCCGGGTCGAACATATAATGGTGCCACGCGAACACCGTCGCCGCGCTGCGATGCGGCCGCCACCCCTCGGCCAGTTCGCGGATCTGTTTCTCGCTCGGCCGTTCGGGCAAGCCCAGTATCTTGCCGATCTCGACCTGCACCGCCAGGTCGCCCGCCGGCCACACGTCCAGCCGCCCCTCGGCGAACAGCAGGTAGATTTCGGCCGACCAGCGCCCGATCCCCTTCACCCGCACCAGCTGCGCGATCGCTTCCTCGTCGTCCTCGGGCAAGTTGGCGAGGTCGAGCCGACCGCTCAGCACCTCGTCGGCCAGGCTGCGGGCATAGCCGCTCTTCTGCCGCGACAGGCCGGCGGCGCGCAGTTCTTCATCGGTCCTGGTCGCTATCCGGGCCGGGTCGGCGGCATCGCCCAGCAACGCTTCCAGCTTCTTCCACACCGCATCGGCCGCCTTGTAGCTGACCTGCTGTCCGACGATGGTCCTCAGCAGCGTCACATAGCCCCGCTCGCGGATGCGCGGTTCGGGATAGCCGGCATAGGCCAGCGCCGCCGCGAATGCCGGTTCGCGGGTCGCCAGCGCATCCAGCGAGGTGCGCAGCTGATCGGCGGAAAGTCCCATGCCCGGTCCTTGAAAAGCCCCGGCCGCCCCGGCATGGGGCGACGGTCAGGAGAATGAACGATGCCAACGCTTACCGTCGTCGATCGTGCCGGGGAAGAACGAACCGTGGACGCGGAAGTCGGGCTGTCCGTGATGGAAGTGCTGAAGATCAACGGCTTCGACGACATCCTCGCACTGTGCGGCGGCTGCTGTTCGTGCGCGACCTGCCACGTCCATGTCGACGCCGCCTATCTCGACCGCCTGCCGCCGGTCAGCGAGGATGAGGACGACCTGCTCGACGCGGTCGAGGATCGGGATGCTACGTCGCGCCTGTCGTGCCAGTTGCCGGTGACGGCGGGGCTGGAGGGGATGCGGGTGGTGATTGGGGCCGAGGATTGACGCGCAGGAAGTCTGACGCGGCAGCGTAGCTGGCGCGCAGCCCTTCCAAGCGCGGCCGGCGGGCTTCAGCCTGACCGACGGCATGGGCTTTGCCCATGCCACGCCCCGTATGTGGAGAGGCGTTCTCGATACGGGCTCTCGACAGGCTCGATCCCTACTCGAACCGAACGGGGGTGGGGCGAGGGCAAGGGGCGAGGGAGCGGGGTGGTTATAGCAGAGGGACTCACCCCCAACCCACCCTGTTCAGTTCGAGCAGCTTCGAGCGAAGTCGAGAAGCGCCCGCCTAGAACCGAGAACCCCGGCCTCCCGAACCCAACCCGCCATGGGCAAAGCCCATGTCGTCGGTCGGGCTGACGCCCGCCGGCCGGCTCGGGGATGATGCGAAGCAGCTGTCGCTGCTTCGTCTTCATCCCTCGTGCACGGCCACCGCATACAACGCAATCGCCGCCGCATTCGACACGTTCAAACTCTCGATCCGGTCCGAAATCGGCAGCTTGGCAAGGATGTCGCAATGCGCCGCCGTATTCTGGCGCATTCCTTCCCCCTCGGCGCCGACGACCAGTGCGACCCGCTTCGGCCCCAGCGCCTGCGCCAGCGTCGTCTCGGTATGGCCGGTCAGCCCGACGCGCCAATATCCCGCGTCGCCCAGCTCGACCAGCGCGCGCGACAGGTTCACTACGCGGACCCACGGCACGCTCTCCAGCGCGCCCGACGCCGACCGCGCGACCGTGCCCGATTCGGGCGGCGCGTGCCGGTCCTGCGTCACCACGCCCAGACAGTCGAACGCGGCGGCCGAGCGCAGGATCGCGCCGACATTGTGCGGGTCGGTCACCTGGTCGAGCAGCAGGATCGGCCGGTCGTCGTCGCGCCCCTGTTCGATCAGGTCGGCCAGCCAGATATCCTCCAGCGGATCGGCCTCGATCACGATGCCCTGGTGCGGCGCATCGGCGGGGACGAGGCGGGCAAGGTCGGCGACTTCGGCGAACACCACCGGCACGCCCTCGGGCAGGACCAGCTGCGACCCCATCTCGCGCGTGCACCAGATCTTGCGGATCACCCGTTCGGGATTGTCGAGCGCGGCGAAGGCGGCGTGCCGGCCCCAGAAGCGCGGGCGTTGCGGCGATGCCTTGCTGGGGCGATGTCCTTTGCGGGCCATGTCGGTCTTTCGTCTCTGTCGGGGTGCGGCCGGGGTCGGCGCATCGATGGCCACGTCATAGCCGCGTCGGGCGGGCAGGCGCAAATCGGCAACAAAGTTGCAGGCAGGCGTTGACAGCGCTGCGCCGGGACGGCAATGGGCGCCCTCGCTCAAGCGGCTAGCCCGCCTGAGTGGCGGCTGGACAGGTGGCCGAGTGGTTAAAGGCAGCAGACTGTAAATCTGCCCGGGTTTCCCGTACGCTGGTTCGAATCCAGCCCTGTCCACCACCGCCCGCGCGAACGCGCCGGCGGTGCCCCAGCGGGAGGCATTTCCATCCCGACCCTTCCTGTCTTTGTCCTCGCCGCGCTGTGCGAAATCGGCGGCTGCTTCGCCTTCTGGGCATGGTGGCGGCTCGACCGGTCGCCGTTGTGGCTCGCCCCCGGCATCGCCGCGCTGATCGCCTTTGCCTGGTTGCTGGCGCAGAGCGACACCGGCGGGGCGGGGCGTGCCTATGCGGCCTATGGCGGCATCTATGTGCTGGGCGCGGTGCTGTGGGGCTGGACGGTCGAGGGGATGGTGCCCGACCGGTTCGACCTGATCGGCGCAGGCCTGTGCGTCGGCGGCTGCGCCGTGATCCTGTTCGGACCGCGATGATGGTGGGTTGGAGCGGGTAACGGGAATCGAACCCGTGTATTCAGCTTGGAAGGCTGCTGCACTACCATTGTGCTATACCCGCCCACGCGCGTCGGCGTCAGGGCGATGCACCTGCCACAGGGAAGCGGGACAGGTCAACCGCCCTGTGGCACAGCTTGCTTTCACGGCGGATCATCCTATTGCTCCGACCATAATGATGCCGGGGAGGGCAGGATGCTGAACGAAATGGGCGCCGCGCTGGGCGATGTGCTGAACCCGCACGGACCGGCGGTACAGGCGGCGAAGAGCTTCGCTCCCTCCGACTATTCGATCCATTTCTTTCTGCAGCTGGCGGTCATCCTGCTCGCCTGCCGCGTGGTCGGCTGGGCGGGCAAGCGCTTCCTGAACCAGCCGCAGGTGGTGGGGGAGATGATCGCGGGCGTGGTCCTGGGGCCATCGCTGCTCGGCCTGTTCTTCCCCGATCTTCAGGCGGCGATCTTTCCGAAGGAAACGCGCGGCGTCCTCTATGCCGGCGCGCAGCTCGGCGTCGGCCTCTACATGTTCCTCGTCGGGTTGACGCTCCGGCTCGATCATTTCCAGACCAAGGCGAAGAGTGCGGCGATGGTGTCGGCGGCGGGCATCGCCGTCCCGTTCGCGCTGGCGGTGCTGGTGACGCCGATGCTGCTCACCGTGCCCGGCCTGTTCGCCGAAGGGATTTCGACCGGCAGCGCGACATTGTTCATGGGCGCCTGCATCGCGCTCACCGCCTTTCCGATGCTGGCGCGAATCATCCACGAACGCGGCCTCGCCGATACCGCGCTCGGCACGCTGTCGCTGACCGCCGGGGCGTTCGACGACGCGGTGTCGTGGTGCGTGCTGGCGATCGTGCTGGCGACGTTCGGCGCGGGCGCGGGCGTTGCCATCCTCGCGATCGGTGGGGCGGTGCTCTACGCGATCTTCCTGATCCTGTTCGGCAAGCGGTTGCTCGCGCCGCTGGGCCGCGCGGTCGAGGCGAAGGGCGAGATGAGCATGACGGTGCTGTCGATCACGCTGATGCTGTTCTGCCTGTCGGCGTTCTTCATGGACGCGATCGGCATCCACGCGATCTTCGGCGGCTTCATCCTCGGCGTGTTCATGCCCCGTGGACTGTTCGTCGAGGAACTGAAGCGCAAGGTCGAGCCGTTGGCGGTCGTGCTGCTGCTGCCGATGTTCTTCACCTATTCGGGGCTGAACACGCGCATGGACACGGTCAGCTCGCTGCCGTTGCTGCTGATCGCGCTGGGCGTGCTGGCGGTGTCGATCCTTGCCAAGTTCGGTGCCTGCTGGGCGGCGGCGCGGATGGCGGGGGAGGATAACCGCACCGCGCTCGGTATCGGCGCGCTGATGAACTCGCGCGGGCTGATGGAACTCATCATCATCAATATCGGACTGCAAAAGGGGATCATCGGTCCCACGCTGTTCGCGATGCTGGTGCTGATGGCGATCGTCACGACGGTCATGGCGACCCCGTTGTTCGAGGCAGTCTATGGCAAGCAGGCGCGCGCCAGCGGCGAACTGGGCGGGGTGCCGGCCTGATCCTCCTTCCGTTCATCCTGAGTAGTCGCTGAGCTTGTCGAAGCGACGTATCGAAGGATCGCCACGCATGGCGCTCCGATAAGGCTCAGTCCCTACGCAGCACGGACGGACCGAAGACAGCAACGCTAAACGCTGGCGTTCCAACCCCGGACACCATAAATCGCGCGCATAATGGCAAAGATCACGACTCCGCGCCCGGTGCGCGGCACCCAGGACATTTTCGGCGACTTCGAACGGCGCTTCACCCATGTCGCCGAGACGTTCGAGCGCGTCCGCCGTCTCTATTGCTTCAACCGGGTCGAAGTGCCGGTGTTCGAATCGACCGCCGTCTTCGCCCGGTCGCTGGGCGAGACGACCGATGTCGTGTCGAAGGAAATGTATTCGTTCGAGGATCGCGGCGGCGATTCGCTGACGCTGCGCCCCGAATTCACCGCCGGCATCGCCCGCGCGTACCTGACCGAAGGCTGGCAGCAGTTCGCGCCGCTCAAGCTCGCGACGCATGGCCCCGTGTTCCGCTACGAGCGTCCGCAAAAGGGCCGCTATCGCCAGTTCCACCAGATCGACGCCGAAGTGATCGGTGCGGCCGAACCGATGGCCGATGTCGAACTGCTGGCGATGGCCGACCAGTTGCTCAAGGAACTGGGCATCGCCGATGGCGTAACGCTGCAGCTCAACACGCTGGGCGATGCCGAGACGCGCGATGCGTGGCGCACCGCGCTGGTCGAGCATTTCGAAGCGCATCGCGGCGACCTGTCGGAGGACAGCCTCAAGCGGCTGGACAAGAACCCGATGCGCATCCTCGATTCGAAGGACCCGCGCGACCGCCCGATCGCCGATGCGGCGCCGGGGATCGATGCGTATCTGACGGCGGAAGCGGCGGACTTCTTCGCGGCGGTCACGTCGGGGCTGGACGCGGCTGGCGTGCAGTGGACCCGCAACGACCGGCTGGTCCGGGGCCTCGACTATTACCGCCACACCGCGTTCGAATTCGTCACCGACCGGCTGGGCGCGCAAGGGACCGTGCTGGCCGGCGGACGCTATGACGGGCTGATCGAGAGCCTCGGTGGGCCGGCGACGCCGGGCGTGGGCTGGGCGGCGGGGATCGAGCGGCTGGCGATGTTGTTGGAGGAACCCAGCTCAGTTCGTCCCGACGTAGTTATCGTATCCGACAAGGATGTGCGGAGCGAAAGTGTAAGTCTCGAATTGGCGTTCCGCATTCGGCGGCTTGGCGTCGTTGTGGACGCCATCACTTCGGGTAAGCCGAACAAACGTTACGACCGTGCTCGACAGAAAAATCCGAAAATCCTCATTAACATTGGTCTTAATGATCCCGAGTATGAGGAGGTCAATGTTCGCTACCTTCGTTGGGACGAGGCGGCAGGCGAAACCGTTGATGTGAGCCGGCCCGGCTCTCTCGACGCCTTCCGATCTAACCTCAGCGACATGCCTAATTGGGTGAAGGAAGCGCTTTGACCATCGCCCCCGAACGCATCGCCCAGATCGAGGCGCGGCGCGACGAACTGGCGGCGCAGATGGCGACGGGCGACCTGCCCGGCGACCGCTTCGTCGCGGTGTCGAAGGAATATGCCGAACTCGAACCCGTCGCACAGGCGGCGGGCGAGGTTCGGCGGCTGCGTGCCGAGAGCGATAGCCTGTCCTACATGACTCAGGACGCCGATGACGACCTGCGCGCGATGGCGGTCGAGGAACTCCACGCCAACCGCGCGCAGCTCGAGGCAGCGGAACGCGCGCTGGCCCTCGCCCTGCTGCCGCGCGATGCGGCGGACGAACGCGCGGCGATGCTCGAAATCCGCGCCGGCACCGGCGGCGACGAAGCGGCGCTGTTCGCCGGCGACCTGTTCCGCATGTATCAGCGCTATGCCGACAATCGCGGCTGGCGGGTCGAGCTGATCTCGGCATCGGTATCGGACGCCGGCGGCTACAAGGAAGTCGTCGCCAGCGTCACCGGTGCGGGCGTGTTCGCCCGGCTGAAGTTCGAATCCGGCGTCCACCGCGTGCAGCGCGTGCCTGCGACCGAGAGCGGCGGGCGCATCCACACCAGCGCCGCGACCGTCGCCGTCCTGCCCGAGGCCGAGGATGTCGACGTGCAGATCGACGACAAGGACCTGCGCATCGACGTGTACCGTTCGTCCGGCCCTGGTGGCCAGTCGGTCAACACCACCGACTCGGCGGTGCGGATCACCCACTTGCCGACCGGGCTGGTGGTCATCCAGCAGGACGAAAAGTCGCAGCACAAGAACAAGGCGAAGGCGCTGAAGGTCCTGCGCACCCGCCTGTACGAAGCCGAACGCCAGCGGCTGGCCGACGAACGGGCCGGCACCCGCCGCTCGATGGTCGGATCAGGCGACCGGTCGGAGCGCATCCGCACCTACAACTTCCCGCAGGGGCGGGTGACCGACCACCGCATCAACCTGACGCTCCACCGCCTGCCCGAAATCCTCGAAGGCGAGATGGAGGAACTGATCGGCGCGCTGATCGCGCAGGACGAGGCGGAGCGGCTGGCGACGCTGGATGCTTGATTCACGCGAAGGCGCGAAGACGCGAAGAGAAGAAGGAAGTTTTCGCGCAGAGGCGCAGAGGCGCGGAGAGGCAGAGAACGCCGATCGCGCAGCGATCCCTCGTAAACGCCATGGCAATCCGGTCGGAAGGCGCCTGACGGCGCGGAACGTCACCCGACACGCAGCCTCTCCGCGCCTCTGCGCCTCTGCGCGAAATTCAACTCTCTTCTCCGCGCCTTCGCGCCTTCGCGTGAACCCATGACCACGCTCCGCCACGCGCTGACGCAGGCAACGGCACGCATCGCCGAAGTCTCGGACTCCTCCCGTCTCGATGCCGAACTGCTCGCCGCTCACGCACTGGGCTGCACGCGGGAGGCGATGCTGCTTGCCCGCCTCAACGATCCGGTGCCGGTGACCTTCGACGCGCTGGTGGAACGCCGCCTGACTCATGAACCGGTCGCCTATATCACCGGCAGCCGCGCCTTCTGGACGATCGACCTCATGGTCGGCCCCGGCGTCCTGGTACCGCGCGCCGACAGCGAGACGCTGATCGAGGCGGCGGTGGTGCATTTCGCCGGTCGTACGCCGACCCGCATCCTCGACCTCGGCACCGGACCGGGCACGTTGCTGCTCGCCGCGCTGGCGGAATGGCCGCAGGCGACGGGGCTGGGGGTCGATGCCTCGACCGCCGCGCTCGACTATGCCCGCCGCAACGGCGTGGCGCTGGGGATGGGCCAGCGGGTGACCTGGCAGGCGGGCGACTGGACGGCCGGGATCGACGGACGCTTCGACCTGATTCTCGCCAACCCGCCCTATATCGGTACCGATGAAGCGCTGCCGCAGGAGGTCGTCGGTCATGAACCCGCCGGTGCGCTGTTCGCCGGCAGGGACGGCCTCGACGATTATCGCCGGATCGTGCCCGACCTTTCCCGGCTGCTGGCACCGGGCGGGATCGCCGCGATCGAGATCGGCCATGAACAAGGCGATGCGGTGGCGACGCTGGTGCAGGGTGTCGGCCTGCCCGCGCGGCTGGTGCGCGATCTGGGCGGGCGGCCGCGCTGCGTGGTGGCGGGTTGACGAAGCTGTTCGCCACCCCATCTTTCCGCTTGGAGTTGCACGACGCAGCCGCTAAGACCTCGAACGGGGCAGGCACCATCGACCAAGGCGTCGATCGCGGGGCGTGGCTCCTTCCATCGTCATGTGAACCACTGTCGTCCGGTGGTCATGGCAGGCGGACGGTGCCCGTGCATCGTTTCGCGAAGTGGCTCGCACCCGGGATCGCGAGATCGACGGACAGGTAAGGACAGGACAACCAACCCTTGATGAACAATCGTCAGGCCGGCCGCCGTCGCGGTCGCGGTGGCCAGCGTCAGCCGGGAAGCGGCGGCGGCAATCCGCGTGATAACGGCAACCGCATAGACAACCGCGCGCGCGGTAACGCCGCGCAATTGCTGGAAAAGTACAAGAACCTTGCCGCTGACGCGCAACGCGCCGGCGACCGGGTGAACACCGAATATTACCTCCAGTTCGCCGATCATTATTTCCGCGTGCTCGAAGCAGGTCGTTCGCGGGTCGAGGAACAGCGCCGCGGCCGCGACGAGTTCGACGGCAACGACGAGGATGATTTCGACGGCGACGGCGACATGGGTGCCGACACCGGTGGCCAGGATCGTGGCAACCGCGACGACCGTGGCAACCGCGACGATCGCGGCCAGCGGGAAGATCGCGGCAATCGCGACGACCGTCAGCCCCGTGCGCAGCGCGAGTATCGCGACGATCGTGCCCCGCGCGAAGAGCGCCAGCCGCGTGAAGAGCGTCAAGCACGTGAGGAACGCCAGCCGCGCGAGGAGCGTCAGGCGCGTGACGATCGCGGCCAGCGCGAAGACCGTCCGCAACGGGAAGACCGCCCGCAGCGCGAACGCCTGCGTCGCGACGGTGGCCGGACTACCGCGCCTGCCAACGACGCCGCCGAACTGCGCGGGATAGAGGGCGAGGTCGGTACGCAGCAGCACGACACCGCCGAAGCCGCGCCCGAACCGGTCGCCGAGGCCAAGCCGGTCCGCCGCCGCACCACCCGCACCCGGGTCGATGCGGTTGCCGCCGAACCGACCGCCGAGGTCGCGCCGTCGATTGAGGCGGATCGTCTGCCGCCGGCGCTGTCGGCGAATGACGATGCGGTCGAACGTCCGCGCCGCCGTCGCCGCGTCCGTGCGGACGAGGAAGAGGCCGTGCCGCCCGCCGCCTGATCGGGTGACGCGCGTCGAGACATCGGGGCCGGTATCGCTGCGGGCGATGCCGGCCCTTTTGCCGTCCGTGTGCCGCGAACCGGTCGGCGATCAGCGCATGACCGTCGAACAAGCCGTGCCACCTGATTGGGCGACGATGGCGGGAAAACGGGGTCGCTATCGCCCGATGCACTACTCACCCCGTCCGGCAGAGATGACTGGAGCCGATCGACGTTCCCAAGATGGCGAGCCGAAGCGACAGTTTCGCGCGACTTGGAGCGCAGCTTGGTTTCAGTCTGGGCGCACCGGAAGCAGGGGGAACTGCCATTTGCAGGGCGTCGGGGCTGAATGGATTGGGTCGGCACGCTGAGATGGATCGACATTCAGCCAATTCTCAGGGTGCTCGCCGAGCGACGTAGATTCCCTTCGTCACCCCGGACTTGTTCCGGGGTCCACCTTTGCCGCTTACGCTTTCCTGGGAGTCGCTGGCGGCACCGATCGCTGCGCCGTGGACCCCGGAACAAGTCCGGGGTGACGGCAGGAGGACGAAGGTCGATCCGTCCCAGGATGGTCGTTCCCGTGCAGCTTGGCGCGCCTGTCGCCCAACCCTACGGGCAGGATCGAACGCAGCCCGGGGTTACGAAAATACCCTCCGCCCTCAACCCGCCGCGAACTGCTCGGCGGTCAGCGCATACAGGCCGACGGCACCGGCCATCGCCGCCATGCCCAGCCCACGCGCCTCGGGCACGATCCGGTCGAGATAAAAGGCGACCGCCGCCCGCTTGCGCGCGGCGAAATCGGGATCGTCGACCTGATCCAGCGCGCGACTCTGCCGCTCCAGCAGCCAGCCGCCGACGCAGGTCGCCAGCATCGTCAGGAACGGATAGCTGCCGGCCAGCCGATCGTCGACCTCCGCCTCCAGCATCCAGCGTGCGACGGCGCGGGTGTCGTTCAGCAGGTCGCGCAGTGCAGCGTGGCCGACCTCCGCCTCCATCTCCGCGAACAGCGCCTCCATGGCCGCGCCGCCATCGCCCACCAGCTTGCGCCCGACCAGATCGGCGGCCTGAATGCCGTTGGTTCCTTCGTAGATCGGTGTGATCCGCGCATCGCGGTAATGCTGGGCGGCGCCGGTTTCCTCGACATAGCCCATGCCTCCGTGAACTTGTACACCGAGGCTGGCGACCTCGCAGCCGATGTCGGTGCCGTGCGCCTTGGCCAGCGGAGTCACGAGGTCGAGGCGCGCCTTCGCGCCTTCCACGCCCAGCGTCGCGCGGTCGACCTGTCCGGCGGCGTAATAGACCAGCGCGCGGGCGGCCATGGTTTGCCCGGTCATGCGCAACAGCATCCGGCGGACGTCGGGATGCTCGACGATCGCCACCGGCGCGCCGCCGGCCGAGGCGCGGGGCGACTGGATGCGGTCGCGGGCATAGGCGACGGCGCGCTGGGTAGCGGCTTCGGCGACCTGCACGCCCTGCAGGCCGACATTGAGGCGGGCGTTGTTCATCATCGTGAACATCGCGCGCATCCCCGCGCCCTCCGCCCCGATCAGTTCGCCGATGCAGTCGCCGTTGTCGCCGAACGACAGGACGCAGGTGGGCGAGGCGTGCAGCCCCATCTTGTGTTCGATCGACACGACGCGGATGTCGTTCGGCGTGCCAGGATTGCCGTCCGCGTCGAGCCGGTATTTGGGGACGAGGAACAGCGAAATGCCCTTCGTTCCCGCTGGCGCCCCGGGCGTGCGGGCGAGAACCAAGTGGACGATATTGTCGGCCATGTCGTGATCGCCGAACGAGATGTAGATTTTCGTGCCGCGAATCCGCCAATTGCCGTCGCCGACCGGCTCGGCCCGCGTCGTCAGCGCGCCGACGTCCGACCCGGCCTGCGGCTCGGTCAGGTTCATCGTGCCGGTCCATTCGCCGGTCGCCAGCTTCGGCAGGTAGCGCGTCTGCTGTTCGGGGCTGCCATGATGGGTCAGCGCCTCGACAGCGCCGACCGTCAGCGTGGGGGCCAGGGCAAAGCCCAGATCGGCGGTGCCCAGCGTTTCCAGCACGGCGGTCGCGACGGCGAAGGGCAGGGCCTGTCCGCCGAAGGCGGCGGGCGATCCGATCGTGCCCCATCCGCCCGCGACATAGGCCTGATAGGCGGCGCGATAGCCATCGGGCATCACTACCCCTTCGGGGGTCCAGCGCGCGCCGACCGTGTCGCCCTTGCGCGCCAGCGGCCGCCATTCGCCGGCGGCGAAATCGCCGATCCCGGTCAGGATCGCGTCGAGCAGGTCGGGGGTCGCATCAGCGAAGCGGGGCGCGTCGGCGATCGTTTCGATCCCCGCGGCATGGGTCAGCACGAAACGCTGTTCGGCGGTGGCGGGGGTCAGGTCCATTTGCCCTCTCTCGATCGTTGGTTTTTGGCGGTATAGGCACCGAACCATGACCGCTTCAAACGCTTCGATCACCACCGTTTCCTTACCCTACGGCACGGCGGGGATCGCGGCGGCGGCGGCGGTGATCGCCGGGGGCGGATGTGTCGCGGTGCCGACCGAGACCGTCTATGGTCTCGCCGCCGACGCGACCGATTCGCGCGCGGTGGCGGGCATCTATGCGGCCAAGGGTCGGCCGGGGTTCAATCCGCTGATCGTGCATGTGCCCGACCGCGCGGCAGCCGAGGCGCTGGCGGTGTTCGACGAAGCCGCCGCCCGGCTGGCCGAGGCGTTCTGGCCCGGCCCCCTGACGCTGGTGCTGCCGATCCGCGTGGGGGCGGGCATCGCGTCGTTGGTGACGGCGGGGTTGCCGACGATCGCGATCCGGGTGCCGGCGCATGATGCGATGCAGGCGCTGCTGCGCGCCACCGGTCGACCGCTGGCCGCGCCATCGGCCAATGCCAGCGGATCGATCAGTCCGACCCGTGCCGAACATGTGCTGCGCAGCCTGGATGGGCGCATCCCGATGGTGATCGATGCCGGGCCGACCGCGCGCGGAATCGAATCGACGATCATCGCCTGTGTCGATGGACAGGTCCGACAACTGCGCCCTGGGCCGGTTTCGCGCGACGCGGTCGCCGAGTTGCTGGGGGTAGTGGTCGGCGGGGCCGGGGCGGGGATCGAGGCACCGGGACAGCTTGCCAGCCATTATGCGCCGTCCAAGCCGGTGCGGCTGAACGCTACCGGGCGGCAGGGCGACGAATGGCTGATCGGGTTCGGCGTGGTCGCGGGCGACGATACGCTGTCGGCTGCCGGAGATCCGGTGGAGGCGGCGGCGCGGCTGTTCGATGCACTGCACGTCGCCGATCTTGCCGAGCCGATGCGAATCGCGGTGGCGCCGGTGCCCGATCACGGGCTGGGCGCGGCGATCAACGACCGGCTGCGGCGTGCGGCGGTGCCGGCCGGATAGCCCGAGGGGTAGAGCGGTTTCCGACCAGATTGAACCACCGTCATCGCCCTGCGGGAACCCTCCGCGGCGGGTCGCTTTCGGCTCGGGGCAGCGTTGCTCGTCGGCCACGATGCCGTTGCATCGCGGCCTCCTCCTGCCTCGTCCCAAACCGAAATCACCTCCGTGCCGGTGATCCAATCTGATCGGAAACCGCTCTAATGGCCCCTGTGGTACGGAAGGTCCCGGCCCGCGCCGGAACACGCGGCGGTCGCGTCCATTTGTCGGCCCGCTGCGTTCTGCCTGCCTGACCCCCCGCAAACGGCTTGCACCGGGCCGGCGTGCGTGCTTGGGATTGCGGGGGATCGGGAAGGAACTATGGCCAGCCGCGCAATCAACGGACCGGGCGAGGCTGGCGTGATGGCGGCGCGCTGGCTGGACGCCTATCGCGCAAAGGCACCGCGGGGCGATGTGCTGTGCGGGGCGACCGGGATCGACCGGGCGGCATGGGATGCGGCGTTCGACGAACTGGCCGCCGTGCCCGATACCTTGTCGGGCGCCCGCGAACGCGCGCAGCGCCACGCCGACGACATCGGCACCGCGTACCGCGCCGCCGGCGAGAAGGAGGAGCGGCGCTGGCCCCTTTCCCCCGTCCCGCTGCTGATCGGTGCCGAGGAATGGCGCGGCATCGCTGGGGGGATGGCCGAACGCGCCGAACTGTTCGAAAGCGTCATCACCGACATTCATGGCGAACAGCGGCTGGTGGCCGATGGTGTGTTGCCGGCGATGCTGGTGACCGGATCGCCGTTGTTCCTGCGCCCGATGGTCGGGCTGATGCCGCCGGGCGGGCATCAACTGCATTTCGTCGCCGCCGATCTGTGCCGGGGGCCGGACGGGCGCTGGCGGGTGCTGGCCGATCATCTGCGCGTGCCGGTCGGGGCGGGCTATGCGCTCGAAAACCGGCTGGCGATGGGGCGGACGCTGGGCGGGCTGCCGTCGCGGGTGAATGTCGAACGCCATGCGCCGTTCTTCGCCGCGATGCGCGCGGGGATCGCCGCCGCGTGCCGCCGGGCGGAACCGCGCATCGGGCTGCTGACCTCGGGCAAGCTTAACCCCAGCTATCCCGAACAGGCGCATCTGGCGCGCTATCTGGGGTTCCTGCTGGTCGAGGGCGCTGACCTCGCCGTGCGCGACGACCAGCTCTATGTCCGCACCATCGCGGGCCTGAAGCGGATCGACGCGCTGTGGCGGCGGATCGACCCGCGATTGATCGACCCGCTGGCGTTCGACGCCAGTTCGACCATCGGCGTTCCCGGCCTGGTCGATGCGATGGCGGCGGGCAATGTCGTGATCGCCAATGCGCCGGGCGTCGGCGTGCTCGAATCGCCGGCCTTCGCCGCATTCCTGCCGGCGCTGGGCGAACGGTTGCTGGGGCGGGCGCCGGCGCTGTCGTCGATCGGGACGTGGTGGTGCGGCGACGCGCAGGCGCGCGCGCACGTCCTGTCGTCGCTCGACCAGTTGGTGATCGGCCCCGCCTTTGCCGGTCCGCCGGTCGCGGGATTGCCCGATGGGGCGGTGCTGGGGGCATCGCTGGACGGCGCGGCGCGCGACCGGTTGGCGGCGGCGATAGCGCTGCGGCCGCAGGATTATGTGGGGCAGGAAGTCGCTGAACTGTCGACCATGCCGACGGCGTGTGGCGAGGGGTTGCTGCCACGCCCCTTCTCGCTGCGGGTGTTCGCGGCGCGCGGTGGCGACGGGCGCTGGGTGGTGCTGCCCGGCGGATTCGTGCGGATCGGCGACCAGCCCGATGCGCGCGCGGCGGTGATGGGCGAGGGGTCGTGGTCGGCGGACGTCATCGTCCATGGTCCCGATCCGGTCGCGCCGGTGTCGCTGCTGCAACCGACCGACAGCGTGGAACTGCGCCGCAATCCCGGCACGCTGCCCAGCCGGGTGGCGGACAACCTGTTCTGGCTGGGCCGCTATCTGGAGCGGGGCGAGGCGCTGCTGGGCGTCATCCGCGTACTGTTCGGCCATTCGATCTCGGCCGATACCGGCGCGGCGCTGGCCCCGGCGACCGTGGAGCGGCTGGTGACGATCATCGCCGATACCGGCGCGGCGCAGCGCCCGCCCAGCCACCGCCGCCGCGACCTGGTCGATTTCGCGCGCGAGGCGATGGAGTCGGTCGATGGCTGGGGCAGCGTGCGCGCGGTCAACCGGCTGGCGACCGGCATCGGCGGCGTGTCGCGCGACCGGCTGTCGGCGGACATGGTGCGCCTGCTCGATGCGCCGCACCCGACGACGGGGACGCTGCTCGACCGGGCGGGCACGCTGCAGCGGCGCTATGCCGCGCTGGCCGGGCTGTCGGCCGAACATATGGGGCGGACCGATGCGTGGCGGTTCCATGACCTCGGCCGGCGGATCGAACGCGCGCTGGCGATCACGCGGACCTTGCTGTCGGTCGACCTGCGCCGGGCGAATGCCGAGGACCTGTCGACGCTGCTCGACCTGGCCGACAGCCAGATCAGCTATCGCCAGCGTTATCTGATCGGCTTTGCCCGGGTGCCGGTGATCGACCTGATCGCGCTCGACCCCGGCAACCCGCGCGGCATCGCGTTCCAGGTGGAGACGATCGTCGGCCATCTGGCGAAGCTGCCGGTGCTGAACGATGCCGGCATCGCCGAACCGCAACAGCGCATCGCCGCGCGCCTGACCGCCGGCATCGCCATGGCATCGGCGGAACGGATCGATCGCGGCTGGGTGCTGGAGATCAACCAGCAGTTGCAGAAACTGTCCGACGCCATCGCCACCCGCTATTTCCTGCAAGGCGCGCAGGCGCTGCGCGAAGCCGGGCTGACCCTCGCATGATGCGCTATGCCATCCGCCACATCACCCGGTTCGATTATGAGGAAGCGGCCGGGTTCGCGCGCTGCAACCTCAGGCTGCGGCCGATCCTGTGGTCGGGACAGACGCTGGAGGACTATGCGCTGCTGGTCGAGCCGGGTGGACACACCTATCCGGCGCGGGCGCAGGCGGGCCTCGCCAACGTCACCCGGCTGGTGGTCGAGCGGCCCGAGCGTACGTTGACGATCGAGAGTCGCGCGACCGTCTGTGTCGAACGGCCGATCCCGTTTCCGTCGCCGAACGATCCGACGCTGGCCGACATCCGCGCCATGGTGGCGAATGTCGCCGATGCAGGCCCGGCCAGCCCGGTCAGCTACCTCTTCCCCTCCGCTCATGTGCCGATCGTGCCGGAGATCGCTGCATGGTGTGCCGAGGACCTGACCGACGATCGTGGTATTCTCGACGCGGCGATCGCGCTCGCCCGGCGCATCCAGCGCGACTTCGCCTTCGATCCGACCGCGACGCTGGTCGACACGCCGCCCGCCGAAGCCTTCGCCAAGCGCGGCGGGGTGTGTCAGGATTTCGCGCAGATCATGCTGTCGGGCCTGCGCGGGGCGGGTCTGCCCGCGGCCTATTGCTCGGGCTATCTGCGCACGCTGCCGCCGCCGGGGCAGGAGCGGCTGGTCGGGGCCGACGCGACCCATGCCTGGGTATTGGTGTGGGCCGGTCCCGATCTGGGATGGATCGGGGTCGATCCGACCAACGGCATCTGGATGGCCGAGGACCATGTCGTGATGGCGATCGGCCGGGACTATGCCGACATCGCCCCGATCGATGGCGTCGTGCTGGGGTCGGGCGCGCAGACGATGCACGTGTCGGTCGATGTGGAGCCTTTGCCGGTCGGGTAGTCCGTTCACGTCAGGAAGAAGGTGATTTTCACGCGAAGGCTCGAAGACGCGGAGTTGGTTGCGCGGCTTGGCGAGCGGGTGCGTCCGGCAGACGATCCTCGCGCGGATACCATGGAATAGGCCGCTGGCGCGGGGAACGCTGCGCTTGGCGGAAATCCTCCGCGTCTTCGCGCCTTCGCGTGAAACTACCTTACTTTCTCTGTGCCCATGACGCACCCTCTCCCAACCCGGATTGACGAATCCATAGGAGGTGGAGGATAAAGAACAAACCATGAACTTAGAATCGCCCACCCTGTCCGCGTTGAAGCGGCAAGTCGCCGCCATGGAGCGACGTGCGCCGGTGGGGGAGGCGGTGCGGGTGGCGACCGGGCATGGCGATATCGACGCTGCGCTGGGCGGTGGCCTGGTGCGCGGGCGGCTGCACGAGATTTTCGCGGCCGAAGAGGGCGACGCCGGCAGCGCGACGGGATTTGTCGGGATGCTGTCGATTCGTCTCGGCGGCGGCATCGTGTGGTTGCGCGAGGAAGCGGCGGTGCGCGGGGGCGGGCATCTCCACGCGCCGGGGCTGGTCGAGATCGGCGTCGATCCCGCCCGGCTGTTGCTGGGGTTCCTGCCCGATGCGCTGTCGGTGCTGCGCGCGGCGTCCGATGTCGTGCGCTGCGCCGGGGTCGGGGTGGCGGTGATCGAACTGCACCGTGATCCCCGGCCGCTCGACCTGACCGCCAGCCGCCGCCTCGCGCTGGCGGCGGAGGAAAGCGGGGTGACGGCGCTGCTGCTGCGCATCGCCGCGACCCCGGTGGCGAGTGCCGCCGACACGCGCTGGGCGGTCCGGTCCTGCGCGTCGCAGCCCCTGCCGGCCAATGCGCCGGGGCATCCGACCTTCGACCTCGAATTATTGCGCCAGCGCGGTCGGGGTGCCGATGGCCGCTGGCAAGTGGAGTGGAACCGTGAGCAAGCCGTCTTCGTCAGCGCCGCAGAGCGGCCGACGCCATCTGGCGCTGTGGTGGCCGTTCCTGCCCACCGACCGGTTGCGGCGCCAATCCCCCTGCGCCGTGCCGGATGATGCGCCGTTCGTCTGTGTCGAAACGGTGCGCGGCGCGCTGCGCATCGCAGCGGTCGACCCACAGGCGGCGGACAAGGGGCTGGCCCCCGGCATGGCGCTGGCCGATGCGCGCGCGCAACTGCCCGATCTGGTCGCGGTCGATGCCGATCCGTTCGCCGATCATGGCTGGCTGGAGCGGATGGCGGATGCCTGTGACCGGTTCACGCCGCTGGTCGCGCTGGACGGCGGCGACGGGGTGACGCTGGACATCACCGGCTGCGCGCACCTGTTCGGTGGCGAGGGCGCGCTGGTGACGGAAGTGGAGGCGCGGCTGGCGCGGTTCGGGATGCTGCGCCATGCCCTGGCCGATACGCCCGATGCGGCGCAGGCGCTGGCGCGGTTCCAGAGCGCCCCGGCGGCGAGCGAGGCGGCGGCGGTCCGGCGGCTGGGGGTGGCGGCGCTGCGGCTGGATGACGAGATCGCGGTGGCGCTGCGCCGCGCGGGCCTGCGCACCATCGGCGATCTGGCGAGCCGCCCGACCGCGCCGATCGCGGCGCGCTTCGGCGAGGAGACGGTGGCGGCGCTCGCCCGGCTGTTGGGCGATGCCGACCAGCGGTTGCGGCCGCGCCGGGCACTGCCCGCGCTGTTCTTTGAACGGCGTTTCGCCGAACCGATCGCGCGCGATGCCGATGTGCTGGCGACGATCGGCGAACTGGCGGCGGAGGCTGAAGGCGAACTGACCGCGCGCGACCGGGGCGGGCGGCGCTTCGCGATACGGCTGTACCGCGCCGATGGCGCGCTGCGCGATCTGGCGGTCGAAAGCGGGCTTCCCTTACGCGATCCGCCGTCGATCCTGCGGCTGTTGCGCGAACGGATCGATGCGCTGGCCGACCCGATTGATCCGGGCTTCGGCTTCGACATGATCCGCCTGAGCGTCCCCGCGCTCGAACCGCTCGCCGCTACCCAGTTGCAGCTGGAGGGCGGGGCGGTCAGCGAAGAGGCGATGGCGGCGCTGGTCGACCGGCTCAGTACGCGCCTCGGCCGTGGGCGGATCGCGCGGGTGACGCCGGGCGACAGCCATCTGCCCGAACAGGGGGTGCTGACCATCGACGCGATCGACGCGCCGGCCCCGACCGGGTGGGACGCGCCGGAGGCGGGCGAACCGCCGCTGCGCCCGATCCACCTGTTCGACCCGCCGCAGCGGATCGAGGTGATGGCCGAAGTGCCCGACGGCCCGCCGCACCGCTTCCGCTGGCGGCGGGTGCTGCACGACGTGATCCGGTTCGAGGGGCCGGAACGCATCGCGGCGCAGTGGTGGCGGCGCGGACAGGCGAAGGTGCGCACGCGGGATTATTATCGGGTCGAGGATGTGCGCGGGCGGCGGTACTGGATTTTCCGCCACGGGCTGTACGACCGCGAGACGCCGGACCCGATGTGGTATGTGCATGGGGTGTTCGCGTGAGGACAACTCCACTTCGTCATTCCCGCGCAGGCGGGAATGCATTCACGCCGACGCTGCGGATGGAAGCACGACGTCGGCGCATATGGATTCCCGCCTGCGCGGGAATGACGAAGGGTGGGGTGGCAAGCGGGGGAGCAAAACGGGTTCGTCCTCCCTCCGTCATCCCGGCGCAGGCCGGGATCCATCGGGCCACAACTTCGATGGCTTCGGCGCTTGCGGAACCTTGGATTCCGGCCTGCGCCGGGATGACGATATGTGCTGTGGTCGGCGGGACGGCCCCGTGAGATGGCCTTTGCCGAACTGATCGCCGCCACCCATTTCTCGTTCCTGCGCGGGGCGTCGGCGCCGTGCGACATGGTGGGACAAGCGAACGAACTGGAGATGGCCGGGATCGGGATCGCCGACCGCAATACGGTGGCGGGGGTGGTGCAGGCGTTTCTGGCGCTGAAGAAGGCGAATGCGGGGCTGGTCGAGCAGGGATTGCCGCCCAACGACTTCGACCTCGTCGTCGGCGCGCGGCTGGTGTTCGCCGACAGGACGCCGGACATCGTTGCCTACCCGATCGACCGTGCGGCATGGGGACGGCTGACGCGGTTGCTCAGCGGCGGCAATCTCAAGGCGAAAAAGGGCGATTGCCACCTCGAACTGACCGACCTGCTTGCGTGGCAGGAAGGGTTGCTGCTGATCGTCACCGCGCCCGATGCAGGGTTGCTGGCGCGGCTGCGCGATGCCTGTCCGGGGCGGGTGTGGCTGGCGGCGACGATGCCGCGCGGCGGGCGCGACCGGCGGCGACTTGCCGGCCGGATCGCGCTGGCGGGGCAGGTCGGCGTGCCGCTGCTGGCGACCAACGACGCATTGTATGCGACGCACGAACAGCGGGCCTTGCACGATGTGCTGACCTGTATCCGCGAGGGGACGACGATCGCCGCCGCCGGGCGGAGGCTGGCCGCCAATGCCGAGCGGCATCTGAAGGCCCCGGCGGAGATGACGCGCCTGTTCCGCGACTGCCCGGAGGCGGTGGCGGAAAGCGTGCGGGTCCTGAAGCGGATCACTTTCCGCCTGACCGACCTGAAGTACGAATATCCGCACGAACCGGTGCCGCCGGGGTGGGAGGCGCAGGACTGGCTGGAGCATCTGGCGACGACCGCCGCGCATGAGCGCTATGGCCCCGACCTGCCGGCCAAGGTGCAGCGGCGGTTGGACGAGGAGTTCGCGCTGATCCGCAGCGAGAAATATGCGCACTATTTCCTGACCGTCCACGACCTGGTCCGCTTCGCGCGCACCTGCGTGCCCCCGATATTGTGCCAGGGGCGCGGGTCGGCGGCCAATTCGATCGTGTGTTTCCTGCTGGGCGTCACCTCGGTCGATCCCAGCGAGCATGACCTGCTGTTCTCGCGCTTCGTATCCGAACAGCGCGGCGAGCCGCCCGACATCGACGTCGATTTCGAACATGAACGGCGCGAGGAGGTGATCCAGTATATCTACACCCGCTATGGCCGCGAGCGGGCCGGCATCGCCGCGACCGTCATCCATTACCGTCCGAGGAGCGCGGTGGGGGAGGTCGGCAAGGTGCTGGGCCTGACCCGCGACGTGACGCAGCGGCTGGGCAGTACCGTGTGGGGCAGCTTTGCGGGGCAGATGGAGGGGCGGCGCTATGTCAGTGCCGGGTTCGACCTGGACAATCCCGACATCGCGCAGCTGCGGTGGCTGGTCGACCAGATCCTCGAATTCCCACGGCATCTGTCGCAGCATGTCGGCGGCTTCGTGCTGACGCAGGGGCGGCTGGACGAGATGGTGCCGATCCATAACGGCGCGATGGAAGGGCGGACCTTCATCGAATGGGACAAGGACGATATCGACGCGCTGGGGCTGATGAAGGTCGATGTGCTGGCGCTGGGCATGTTGACCTGCATCCGCAAGGCGTTCGACCTGCTGCGGCGGCACGGGCTGGGCGACAATGATCTGACCGTCGACCTGAAGGCCGATGACAAGGCGGTGTACGAGATGCTGCACAAGGGCGACAGCATCGGCGTGTTCCAGGTCGAGAGCCGGGCGCAGATGAACATGCTGCCGCGCCTGAAGCCGAAGAACCTGTACGACCTGTCGGTGCAGGTGGCGATCGTCCGGCCGGGACCGATCGAGGGGGATATGGTCCATCCCTATCTGCGCCGTCGCTCGGGCGTCGAGAAGGTGACGTACCCGTCGCCGAAGCCCCCGCACAATCCGGATGAGTTGAAAGACCTGCTGGGCAATACCTATGGCGTGCCGCTGTTCCAGGAGCAGGTGATGAAGCTGGCGATCACCGCCGCCGAATTCACCCCGAACGAGGCGAACGAACTGCGCCGGGCGATGGCCACGTTCCGCAATCCCGGCACGATCGATCGGCTGCGCGACAAGCTGATCGAGGGCATGACCCGGCGCGGTTACGAACCGGACTTTGCCGAGCGCTGCTTCCGCCAGATCGAGGGGTTCGGCAGCTATGGCTTTCCCGAAAGCCACGCGCTGTCCTTTGCACGGCTGGTCTATGTGTCGTCGTGGATCAAGTGCCACCACCCGGCGGTGTTCGCCTGCGCGCTGCTCAATTCGCAGCCGATGGGATTTTACGCCCCGGCGCAGATCGTGCGTGACGCGCGGGACCATGGGGTCGAGGTGCGTGGGATCGATGTGAATGTCAGCGACTGGGATAACAAGCTGGAAGGGGACGCGCTCGCGCTGCGGCTGGGGTTTCGCCAGATGGACGGGTTTCGCGTGGCGTGGGCCGAGGCGATCGTCGCCGCGCGGCCCTTTGCCGGGGTCGAGGAACTTGCGCGGCGGGCGCGGCTGCCGCAGCGGGCGCTCAGGCTGCTGGCCGATGCCGATGCGTTCCGGTCGATCGGGCGCGACCGGCGCGAGGCGTTGTGGGAGGTGCGGCGCACCCCTGATGCCGAATTGCCGCTGTTCGCCCATGCCCGCGCGGCCGAGCTGGGCGCCGAACCGGACATGGCGCTGCCGGCGATGCCTGCGGTCGAGCATGTCGTGACCGATTACCAGACGCTGCGCCTGTCGCTGACCGGGCATCCGATGCAGTTCCTGCGTGATCGGCTGGACCGGATGGGGGTGACCAGCTGCGCCGGGATCATGGCGGCGAAGGCGGGGGCGAAGGTCACCGCCGCCGGCCTCGTCCTCGTGCGGCAGCGGCCGGGCAAGGGCAATGCGATCTTCGTCACGCTGGAGGACGAGAGTGGCATCACCAATGTCGTGCTGTGGGCGCGGCTGTTCGAGGCGTATCGGCGCGAGGTGATGGGCGCACGGCTGATGTTGGTCGAGGGCGAGGTGCAGCGCAGCCGCGAGGGGATCGTCCACCTGATGGGTGCGCGGGTGCGCGATCGCAGCGACCTGCTCGACCGGTTGGGTGAGGCGAGCGTGCAGGAAGCGGAGGTCGTCCGGCCGATGGCGTCGCGCCACCCCCGCGACGTGCGGCTGGTGCCCAAGTCGCGCGATTTCCACTGACATTCCCCAGTCGCGCGGCGTAGGACGGTCATATTTCTTTCGTCACCTTGGACTTGATCCGGGGTGACGGAGAAAGAGCTGAAGGTCGATCGCTGCCGGGGAGGGGCGGGGCATGAACGGGTTGCTGCTGTTCGTCGTCGCGATCGGTTATGCCGCGCTGCTGTTCGCGGTGGCGTGGATCGTGCGGCGGCACGGCGTCGCGGCCGGACAGCGCCGCGCGGTCTATACGCTGGGCCTCGCCGTCTATTGCAGCAGCTGGACGTTCAACGGCGCGGTCGGCAGCGCGGTGGCCGATGGCTGGGCCTATCTGCCGATCTATCTGGGGCCGATCCTGTTGTTCGTCGGCGGCAGGCGCTTGCTGGTGCGGCTGGTGGCGGCGGTGCAGGCCGATGGCGCGACGTCGATCGCCGACTTCATCGGCGGGCGGTTCTCGCGCAGCCGGGGGGTGGCCGCGCTGGTCACGCTGATCGCGCTGACCGGCACCGTGCCCTATGTCGCGTTGCAGCTGCGATCGGTCGCGACCAGCTATGGCGCGCTGGCCGGCATGGCGGACGTCACGCGGCCGATGATCGTGACCGCGATCGTGCTGGCCGCCTTCGCCATCGGTTTCGGTACGCGCGGCGATGCGAAGGAACGGGCCGAGGGCGGGTTGCTGGCGGCGGTGGCGGTGGAATCGCTCATCAAGCTGGCGGCCTTTGCCGCCGTCGCGCTGTTCGCGCTGTGGCTGGTGGCCGAGGCGGCCCCCGCAGACCGAGCGGCCGGGATTACGCGGCTGGGCAGCGGCTTTGCCCGCCCGCCCGCGATCGGCGATTTCGCCATCGCCACGCTGCTGGCGAGCGCCGCGATGCTGTGCCTGCCGCGCCAGTTCCATGTGACGGTGATCGCCGCGCACGATCCACAGGATCCGGCGCGGGCGCGCTGGCCCTTCGTAGCCTATCTGACGCTGACCGCGCTGCTGGTCGTGCCGATCACCTGGGGTGCGCTGGTGCAGGGCGGTGCGACCCGACCCGACCTGCTGGTCATCGCCATGCCGCTGGCGGCGGGGGCGCCGGCCGTCGCGCTGCTGGGGTTCGTCGGCGGCTTTTCGGCGGCGACGGCGATGGTGGTGATGGAGACGGTCGCGCTGGCGACGATGGTGTCGAACGACCTGATCGCGCCGCTACTGTTGCGCCACCCGCGCATGGCCGCCGCCGCGCATGTCGGGCGTACGTTGCTGTGGGTGCGCCGCGCGGTGATCGTCGGGATCATCGGCGTAGCGCTGCTGAGCGCGCTGCTGATCCCGGTGACGCGCGGGCTGGCGGCGATCGGGCTGGTCGCCTTTGCCGCGATGGCGCAGTTCGCCCCGGCGCTGCTGCTGGCGGTGGCCGGCGGCGGGCGCGATCCGCTGGCGGCGAAGGCGGGCCTTGCGACCGGGCTTGCCGGATGGACGCTGCTGCTGTTCGTGCCGACACTGAGCGGAGCGCCGCTGCCGATCCCGGCGATGGCGGGGATGGGACCGGTCGCGACGGCGGCGGTGGCGACGCTGCTCGCCAACATCGCCGTCCATGCGGTCGTCGCCATGGCGCGTGCGCCGCGTTTGCCGTTCGTGCGCGACGAGCGAGTGCCGCCGGTGCGCGACCTGTCCGGGCTGACCCGGCTGGTCGCACGCTTCGTCGGGGCGGAGCGGGCTGAGGCGGAGCTGGGACCCGGCACCCATGTCGATGCCCGCGCCGCACGACGGGCGGAACGGCTGGTGGCGCAGGTGGTCGGCGTGTCGTCCGCCCGGCGGCTGGTGGCGTCGGCGCTGTCGGGCGAGGGGCTGGGCGCCGACGATGTGGCGCGGATGCTGGATGAAAGCGGGCAGAGCCTGCAATTCTCCAAGGGGCTGCTGGCGGCGACGCTGGAGCATATCGATCCGGGCGTCAGCGTGGTCGATGCCGAGCTGAACCTGGTCGCGTGGAACCAGCGCTACCTCGACCTGTTCGGCTTTCCGCCTGGCATGATCCGAATCGGCGCGCCGGTGGCCGATGCGATCGCGTTCAACGCCCTGCGCGGCGATTGCGGTCCGGGCGAGGTCGACGACCATGTGCGGCGGCGGCTGGCACATATGCGGCGGGGGACGCGGCACAGTTTCGAACGGGTGCGCAGCGACGGGCGGGTGTTGAAGACCGTCGGCGGGCCGATGCCGGGCGGCGGCTATGTCATGTGCTTTTCGGACATCACGGCGGAGGCGCAGGCGTTGCGCGCGGTGGAGACGGCGCGGGCCGACCTCGAACGGCGGGTCGAGGAGCGGACGCGGGCGCTGTCGGACGCCAATGCCGCGCTGGCGCGGGCGACGGCGGACAAGACCCGGTTCCTGGCGGCCGCCAGCCACGACCTGTTGCAGCCGCTGCATGCCGCGCGGCTGTTCACCGCCGCGCTGGCGCGCGGGGCGGACGAGCGGGCGAAGCCGCTGGTCGAGCGGATCGACCAGTCGATCGCAGCGGCCGACCAGCTGCTGCGCGCGTTGCTCGACATATCGAAGCTGGACGCCGGGGGCATCGTGCCGTTGCCGACGCGCTTCGGGGTGCGCGACCTGCTCGCCGAGCTGGTCGACAGCTTTGCCGATCAGGCGCGGGCGAAGGGGCTGACGCTGCGGATCGGCCCGGGCGATGCGGTGGTCGCGACCGACCGGGTGCTGCTGCGCTCGATCGTGCAGAACCTGCTGGGCAATGCGGTCCGCTATACCGCGCGGGGCGGTGTGGTGATCGGGGTGCGGCGGCGCGGGGGGCAGGCGCGGATCGAGGTGGTCGATAGCGGCCCCGGCATCGCCGATGCCGACCGGGCAAGGGTGTTTCGCGAGTTCGAACGGCTGGCGACGGCGGAGGATGCCGGGCTGGGGCTGGGCCTCGCCATCGTCGCGCGGACGGCCACGCTGCTGGGGGTGGCGGTCGACCTCGACAGCCGGGTCGGGCGGGGGAGCCGCTTTGCGGTGACGGTGCCGATGGTGGCGGGCGAGGCCGCGCCGGCGCCGGTGCGGGCGGCGGCACGGGAGGTCGGGCCGCTGTCGTGCCTGATCGTCGATGACGATGCCGGGGTACGGCGGGCGATGGCGGCGCTGGCCGTCAGCCGGGGGCATCGCGTGCGGGTGGCGGCGACTTCGCAAGATGCGCTGGCCGATGTGACCGAGGCGGTGGCGTTCGTCGACCATGATCTGGGCGGGGACATGGACGGGCTGGCGCTGATCGGCGTGTTGCGGGTGCGACAGCCGGCGTTGCGGGCGGCGCTGGTGACGGCCGATGCCAGCCGTACGCTGGCCGAGGCGGCGCAGGCGGTGGGGGTGACGGTGCTGCTGAAGCCGTTGTCGGGCGAGGCGTTTGACGGATGGCTCGCCGCGCCGGGCGAGGCGTAGCGAAGCTACACCGAGCCGCCCAAGGCGTGGCCGGCCGGCGGCGCGAGAAGCGCCGTCCGACGGCACGGGCTTTGCCCGTGGCGGGCAATTGAAAACAAAGGAAAAATCGGCCAAAGTTCACGAAGTTCACACTTGCCGCGTTTTCGTCGCGTGACCGAACAGGCGCGAAAAGAGGGTGAAAACGGCGAGGGGAAAGAGCGAGCGGGACCATCGCAGGTCGTGGTCCTGTAGGACAGGGCCATCCGCCGGATCTTTCGGCAAGGTAGAGAAGAAGCGGGACCCCGGATCGAGTCCGGGGTGACGGGGGCGGCGGGCTTTGGGTTGTGTGGCTTCCCTGCGTTGATCCTTAGGAAAGCTGGGGATCGGCCTGACCAATCATCCTTTGTCCGCATGGCGTGCGCCGCATAGCGTTGGGCAGCCCGCCGCTCCGGCGTGGCGTTTCACGGAGGTCCGTCTTGCCGCGCATCCTTGCCCTGTTGCCGCTTGCCCTGTGCCTGACGGCCAATGACAAGGCGGCCGCGCCGCTGCCGAAGAACGAGCGGGTCGGCGATTGGCAGGCGCCGGATGGTGGTATCCAGACACCGTTGTGGTCGGCGGATACCGTGCTGGCCAAGCCCGATACCGGCGACCGGCCGGAGGCGACCGGCAACGGCACCGGGCTGGTCGCGGGGCGCAAATGGCATTGGGCGAGCTATGTCACCCGGCCGACGATGACGGTGTTCCGGCCGAAGGGGCGCAACAGCGGCGCGGCGGTGCTGGTCCTGCCGGGCGGCGGGTTTCAGGTGGTGGCGACCGATCTGGAAGGAACCGAAATCTGCGATTGGGTGGTCGCGCAGGGGATGACCTGCGCGATGCTGAAATATCGCGTGCCGCAGATATGGCCACAGGTGGACGGGCGCCAGCAGCGGCCCAGCGTGCTGCTGGCGCTGGAGGATGCGCAGCGGGCGATGGGGCTGTTGCGCGCGAATGCCGCGACCTATGGCATCGATCCGCACAAGCTGGGGGTGATCGGCTTTTCGGCGGGCGCGTATCTGGCGGCGAACATGAGCAATACCGAGGTCCGGACCTACCCCGTGCGCGATGCCGCCGACCGCCAGTCGCCACGTCCGGATTTCACGGTCATCGCCTATACCGCGCGGATGCTGGACGACAGCAAGGGACGCAACAGCCTGGACCTGCGACCATGGGTCACGATTGATCGGAAGGCCCCGCCGACGCTGTTGCTGCACGCAATGAACGACCCGATGGACGCGGTGCGCCAGCCGCTGGCCTATGCGCTGGCGCTCAACGATGCGGGGGTGCCGGTCGACCTGCGCTTCTATGCGAAGGGCGGCCATGCGTTCGGGATGCGGCCGACGGGTGATCCGGTCACGCGCGAATGGCCGGGACAGGTGGCGCAGTGGCTGCGCAATCTGGGGATGTTGTGACGGGGGTTAGCCCATAACTTCCAGCCCCAGCGCGCGGGCGGCGACGGCGGCCTGGGTGCGGTTGCCGACGTCGAGCTTGCGCAGCACGGCGGTCATGTGGACCTTCACCGTCGCTTCGGCGATGCCGAGGTCGTGGGCGATCTGTTTGTTGAGGCGGCCGGCGAGGACGCCGAGCAGTACGCGCAACTGGGTGGGGGTGAGCGCGGCGACGCGGGCGGCCATGTCGTCCGCCGGTGCGGCGTCGGGTGACTTGCGATCGCCGGCAAGGGCGGCGGCGATGGCGGCTTCGATCGAATCCAGCGCCGCGTCCTTGCCGACGAAGCCGACCGCGCCGAAGCGGGCGACCTGCGCGAAGGCCGCCGCGCGGTCGGCGCCCGACACGACGAGGATGGGCACCTCCGGTACTTCGGCGTGAAGCAGCGCCACGCCGCTATAGCCGACCGCGCCGGGCATGTTCAGGTCGAGCAGGATCAGGGCAAGGTCGCCCGCGTCGCGCACGGCCTGTACCGCGCGGTCGAGCGATCCGGCCTCGACGATGCGGGCGTCGGGACGGACCTGCAGCACCGCCAGCGTCAGCGCCTGTCGGAACAGGGGGTGGTCGTCGGCGACGAGGATGGTGGTCATCGGCCTGTTCTCGTCTCTCCGTCGTCACCCCGGAACTGATCCGGGGTCCCGCTTCTTCTGCGACGGTGGAGAAAGAAGCGGGACCCCGGGTCAAGCCCGGGGAGACGGGAATGGTTGCGTGTCGATCCCCGCGATCATCAATCCCGGATATTCCGCCGGAACGTCTCCGGCAGGAACAGCACGCCCAGCACCAGCGTCACCACCGCCAACACCACCGGATACCACAGCCCGTAATAGATATCCCCGGTCGCCGCGACCATCGCGAACGCCGTCGTCGGCAGGAACCCACCGAACCAGCCATTGCCGATATGATAGGGCAGCGACATCGAGGTATAGCGGATGCGGCTGGGGAACAGTTCGACCAGCAATGCCGCGATCGGGCCATAGACCATGGTCACCAGGATCACCATGAACCACAGGATCAGCACCACCAGCGGCTTGTCGATCGTCGCCGGATCGGCCTTCGCCGGATAGCCCGCCGCCGCCAGCGCCGCCGCGACCTCGCCCTGATAGGCGGTGATCGCCGCCGCTCGTGCCGGCCCGGTCACCGCCGCCGGGTTCGGCGCGACCAATAGCCGGTCGCCGACCGCAACGCTGGCGATGGTGCCAGCCGGTGCCTCGACATTGGTGTAGCTGATGCCGTTCTTCGCCAGATAGGATTTGGCGATGTCGCAGCTCCGGGCGTCGAACTTGTTGCGTCCGATCGGATCGAACTGCACCGAACAATCGCCGTCATGTGCGGTGACCCGCACTGGCGATTCGACCTGCGCCGCCGCCAGTGCCGGGTTGGCGGCATTCGTCAGCGCCCCGAACAGCGGGAAATAGGTCAGCGCCGCCAGCGCGCAGCCGCCCATGATGATCCATTTCCGCCCGATCTTGTCTGACAGCCAGCCGAAGAACACGAAGAACGGCGTCCCCAGCGCCAGCGACACGGCAAGCAGCACGTTCACCGTCGCCCCGTCGACCTTCATCATCTTTTCGAGGAAGAACAGGACATAGAATTGCCCGGTATACCACACCACCGCCTGGCCCATCGCCGCCCCGAACAGCGCGATCAGCACGAGCTTCAGGTTCGGCCAGCGCAGGAACGCTTCGGTCAGGGGGGCCTTCGACGTCTTGCCCTCTTCCTTCATTTTCAGGAACACCGGGCTTTCCGACAATTGCAGCCTTATCCACATCGACACGCCCAGCAGCAGGATCGACACGAGGAACGGCAGCCGCCATCCGAACCCGCCGAACGTCTCCTCGCCCAGCGCGGTACGGAACCCGATCACGACCAGCAGCGCCGCGAACAGCCCCATCGTCGCCGTCGTCTGGATGAAGCTCGTGTACAGCCCGCGCTTCCCGTCGGGCGCATGTTCCGCGACATAGGTCGCCGCGCCACCATATTCGCCGCCCAGCGCCAGCCCCTGCACGATCCGCAGCAGGACGAGGATGATCGGCGCGGCCACGCCGATACTGGCATAGGAGGGGAGCAGGCCGACCGCGAAAGTCGACAGGCCCATCAGCCCCATCGTCACCAGGAACGTGTTCTTGCGCCCGACCAGATCGCCGATCCGCCCGAACACCAGCGCCCCGAACGGCCGCACCGCGAAGCCGGCCGCGAACGCGCCCAGCGCGAGGATGAACCCCGTCGTCTCGTTCACGCCCGAAAAGAACTGCTTGGAGATATAGCTGGCGAGCAGCCCGTACAGGTAGAAGTCGTACCATTCGAACACGGTACCCAGCGACGACGCGGCGATCACCAGTTTCTCGTTCTGGCCCTTGGGGGTCGTCCCGGCCGTCGTTGCTTCCGCCATGCGGCATCCTCTCTCGTCCGGGCGCGGTCTTCAAGCCGGCACCTCTCTGCCGCGCCAGTGTCACGCATCGCGGCCATGACCGCCAGTACAACCTTGGTCGTAGCGACCGGTGGCTTGACGCCCGCCACCCGAACCGCACATCAGGCGCACAGGAGAGAGATATGACCCAGACGATCCATGCCGCGCCGCACGACGACGCCGCCCGCATCGACCGCGCCGACTATGACGCGCGCTACGCCGCATCGGTCGCCGATGCCGAGAGCTATTGGCGCGAGGGCGGCCGCTGCATCGACTGGTCGCGACCCTATACTCAGGTGAAGGACACGTCGTTCGACGAGGCCGATTTCCGCATCCGCTGGTTCGCCGATGGCCAGACCAACGTATCGGTCAACTGCCTCGACCGTCATCTTGCCGAACGCGGCGATCAGGTCGCCATCCTATGGGAAGGCGACGAACCCGGCGAAACCCGCAAGGTCACCTATCGCGAACTCCATCAACAGGTCTGCTGCTTCGCCAACGTCCTGAAGGACAAGGGCGTGAAGAAGGGTGATCGCGTCACCCTCTATCTGCCGATGGTGCCCGAAGCCGCCGCCGCGATGCTCGCCTGCACCCGCATCGGCGCGATCCATTCGATCGTGTTCGGCGGGTTCTCCCCCGACAGCCTCGCCAACCGGCTGGTCGATTGCGACAGCCGTCTGGTCATCACCGCCGACGAAGGCTGTCGCGGCGGCAAGCGCATTCCGCTGAAAGCCAATGTCGACCAGGCGCTGGAACACGCCCCCGGCGTCGACACCGTGATCGTCATCCGTCGCAGCGGCAGCGACGTGCCGATGGTCGAGGGCCGCGACTTCTGGCTGCACGACCTGCTCCCGCAAGCCTCGCCCGACTGCCCGGCGGAACCGATGGACGCGGAGGACCCGCTGTTCATCCTCTATACCAGCGGCTCGACCGGCAAGCCGAAGGGCGTGCTGCACACCACCGGCGGCTATCTGGTATGGGCGCACACGACCTTCCGCGACGTGTTCGATTACCGGGATGGCGAAGTGTTCTGGTGCACCGCCGATATCGGCTGGGTCACCGGGCACAGCTATGTCGTCTACGGTCCCTTAAGCAACGGCGCGACGACCGTCATGTTCGACGGCGTGCCCAACTATCCCGACCATGGCCGCTTCTGGGAAACGATCGATCGCCTCGGCGTCAACATCTTCTACACCGCCCCCACCGCCATCCGCGCGCTGATGCGCGAGGGCGATAGCTGGGTCACCAAGTCCAGCCGCCAGTCGCTGCGCCTGCTCGGCAGCGTCGGCGAACCGATCAACCCGGAGGCATGGGACTGGTATCACCGCGTCGTCGGCGACCGCCGCTGCCCGATCGTCGATACCTGGTGGCAGACCGAAACCGGCGGCATCCTCATCAGCCCGCTGCCCTATGCCACCGACCTGAAACCCGGCAGCGCGACCAAGCCGCTGCCCGGCGTGCAGCCGGTGATCGTCGATGCCGAAGGTAAGGAACTGACCGGCGCTACCGAGGGCAACCTCTGCATCGCCGATAGCTGGCCCGGCCAGATGCGGACGGTGTGGGGCGATCACGACCGTTTCTTCCAGACCTATTTCACCACCTATCCCGGCAAATATTTCACTGGCGACGGCGTGCGTCGCGACGCGGACGGCTATTACTGGATTACCGGCCGGGTCGATGACGTCATCAACGTCAGCGGCCACCGCATGGGCACCGCCGAGGTCGAAAGTGCGCTGGTCGCCCACCCCAAGGTCGCCGAGGCGGCCGTCGTCGGAATGCCGCACGACATCAAGGGCCAGGGCATCTATGCCTATGTCACCCTGAACGCCGGCGACGAACCGACCGACGAGCTGCGCGCCGAACTGCGTACATGGGTCCGCAAGGAAATCGGCCCCGTCGCCACCCCCGACGCGCTGCAATTCGCGCCGGGCCTGCCCAAGACCCGCTCGGGCAAGATCATGCGCCGCATCCTGCGCAAGATCGCGGAGAACGACACGTCGAACCTCGGCGACACCTCGACGCTGGCCGACCCGTCGGTGGTCGACACGCTGGTCAGCGAACGCATCCGCCCGGCATGAGGGGCTGTCACCCACCCCGCCCGTCACCCCGGGCTTGACCCGGGGTCCCGCTTTCCTCGCCCATTGCAGTAGAAGCGGGACCCCGGGTCAAGGCCGGGGTGACGGAAGGGAGCAGGTGTCACGTTTGCGGCCCTGGACCCCCGCCTGCGCGGGGGTACGGTTGTGTCTTGGGCGGCGTCCTTACCTGCCACGACCGTCATCCCAGCGGAGGCTGGGATCTCTCGGGTGTAGCGCGGTCTCTTTGCTGCGGGACACCTCAGCCTGCGCTGGGGTGACGTGCTTGGCGTAGGGGTGTGCCGTGGGCCGGCGTTCAGCAACACCTCGGCGGAGCACCGGGGCCGGTGCCGTAGCGCCGGGCGATGCGGTCGCGGTGGAATTGCTTGAGCGTCATCACCGGTTCGCCAGGGTGATGCGCCGCGCGATGGGCGACGTAGCGGTCGTAATCGGGGACGCCGACCATCAGCCGCGCGCCCTCCGCCAGCCTATGCAGGAAGCGCATCGCCGACCTCCTGCGTGGTGGGAACGGGCGATGCCTTCGCCTTGCGGATCGCGCCGATGCCATAGGCGAGGATCGACAGCACGACGACGATGAACAGCACGCACAGCGCGGCGTCGATGCGGTCGTTGAGGATGATCCGCTGCATCTCCGCTGCCGTCTTGGCGGGGGCGAGGATTTCGCCACGGGCCATCGCGTCGGAGAAGACGCGGGCATGGGCGAGGAAGCCGACCTTCGGATTGGCGTCGAACAGCTTCTGCCAGCCGGCGGTCAGGGTGCAGATCAGCAACCATGCGGTCGGGACGATCGTCACCCAGGCATAGCGGTCGCGCTTCATCTTGAAGAGCAGGACGGTCGACAGGATCAGCGCGATGGCGGCGAGCATCTGGTTCGAGATGCCGAACAGCGGCCACAGCGTGTTGATGCCGCCCAGCGGGTCGGTGACGCCGCTGTAGAGGAAATAGCCCCAGGCGGCGACGGCCAGCGCGGTGCCGATCAGGTTGGGGCCGATCCGCTGCGTCTCCTTCATCGAGGGGATGAAGCTGCCGAGCAGGTCCTGGATCATGAAGCGGGCGACGCGGGTGCCGGCATCGACCGTGGTCAGGATGAACAGCGCTTCGAACAGGATGGCGAAATGGTACCAGAAGGCCATCATCGCCTGTCCGCCGATCACCCGTGACAGGATATGCGCCATGCCGACCGCCAGCGTCGGGGCACCGCCCGCGCGCGACAGGATGCTGGTTTCGCCGACGTCGCGCGCCAACTGGGTCAGCATGTCGGGGGTGACGACGAAGCCCCACTGGGCGATCGCCTGCGCCGCCGACTGCGCCGTCGTGCCGATGAGGGCGGGCGGGGCGTTCATCGCGAAATAGACGGCGGGGTCGAGCACGCAGGCCGCGATCAGCGCCATGATCGCGACGAAGCTCTCGGTCAGCATCGCGCCGTAGCCGATGAAGCGCAGATCGGCCTCGCTCGCGATCATTTTCGGCGTGGTGCCGCTGGCGATCAGCGCGTGGAAGCCGGAGACGGCACCGCAGGCGATGGTGATGAACAGGAACGGGAACAGCTTGCCCGAAAATGCCGGGCCGGTGCCGTCGATGAAGTGGGTGATCGCCGGCATCTGCAAATCGGGGCGGACGATCAGGATGCCGAGGGCCAAGCCGGCGATCACCCCGATCTTGAGGAAGGTCGACAGGTAATCGCGCGGGGCGAGCAACAGCCACACCGGCGCAACCGACGCGACGAAGCCGTACGCCATCAGGATCAGCGCCAGCGCGGTGCCCGAATAGGTGAACATCGGCGCGAAGACCGGCGAATGCGCCACCGGCTCGCCCCCGACGATCGCCGCCATCAGCAGGACGAAGCCGATCACCGACATCTCGGCGATCTTGCCGGGACGCAGGAAGCGGCCGTACAGCCCCATCAGCACCGCGATCGGGATGGTCGCGAAAACGGTGAAGGTGCCCCACGGGCTGCCGGTCAGCGCCTTGACCACCACCAGCGCCAGCACTGCGAGCAGGATAATCATAATCATTAGCACGCCGATCAGCGCGATGGTGCCAGGGATCAGCCCCATTTCGCTGCGGATCATGTCGCCCAGCGACCGCGCGTCGCGGCGGGTGGAGAAATAGAGGATCAGGAAGTCCTGCACCGCCCCGGCGAAGACGACGCCGGCCAGCAGCCAGAGCGTGCCGGGGAGATAGCCCATCTGTGCCGCGAGGACGGGGCCGACCAGTGGTCCTGCACCGGCGATGGCGGCGAAATGGTGGCCGAACAGCACGCCCTTGTGTGTGGGCACATAATCCAGCCCGTCGTCGCGGCGGACCGCCGGAGTGGCACGCGAGGGATCGACGCGCAGCACGCGCGACGCGATGAACAGGCCGTAGAAGCGATAGGCGATGGCATAGACGCAGAGCGAGGCGACGACGATCCACAGCGCGTTGACCGGCTCGCCGCGCATCAGCGCGATCCAGCCGAGCGCCACCGCGCCGATGATGGCCACCGCCGCCCAGCCGAGCCAGCCGCCGATGCTGGTCGGTGCGATCGGTGTCCGTGCTGCCGTTGCCATGCGCCTCTCCCCGGTTTTGGGAGAGTATTGGCGGAAGGTTGCAGGGGATGCCATGGGTTTCGTGCAAGGCGGGAGCTTTCAAGGACCTGTCACGCCTTGCGCCGTTCGTCCTGAGTAGCCGTTGAGCTTGTCGAAACGGCGTATCGAAGGATCGTCCGAGGCCAGGTACTTCGATACGGGTCTTCGACAAGCTCAGCCCCTACTCAGCACGAACGGTTTTGTTTTTTTGCATGGGACGCCCAGTATTCCGATGATGCCCACCCGCTCGATCCTGTTCGTCTGCCTCGGCAATATCTGTCGCTCACCGCTGGCGGAGGCAGCGCTGCGCGATGCGGCGGCGCGGGCCGGGGTCGATCTGGAGGTCGATTCGGCCGGTACCGGGGCGTGGCATGTCGGCGATCCCCCCGACCGGCGGGCGCAGGCCGAGGCGCGGCGGCATGGGATCGACATTTCCGGCTATCGCGGGCGACAGGTACAGGCGGCGGATTTTCAGCGCTTCACCCATATTTACGCGCTCGATCACGACAATCTGGCCGAGTTGCGGCGTCGGATGCCGGTGGACGCGACGGCGGTGGTCGCCTTGCTGATGGACGTGGTGCCGGCGCGCGCGGGGCAAGCGGTCGCCGACCCCTATTATGGCGATGCCGCCGGCTTTGCGGTGACGTGGGGGGATGTATCGGCAGCGGCGGCGGCGATCGTGGCAGGGTTGCGGTAGAGGTGCCCGCCGGAGCGCGATGACGTCAAATGGAACCGTTCGTGCTGAGGTGCCGCTGAACACAGTCGAAGCGGCGTGTCGAAGGACCGTCAAGGGTGCTTCGATACGGGCCTTCGACAAGCTCAGTCCCTACTCAGCACGAACGGTTCTATTCGAGGTCATCACGCTCCAACGGCGTCACCCCGGCCTGCGCCGGGGTGACGTGATCGCGCGCGCGAGGGCCTACCCCCCGAACGACCGCCCGCCCCCACCCCAGCCGCCGCTGGAGCGTGCGCTTACCCGGCCGCCGAAGCCGCCGCGCGACACGACCGAGCTGCGCGTCTGGATGCGCTGGGTCGTGACCGGGGTCGTGATCGCCTTGCTGCCGACATTGTAGCGATAGCCGCTGTTCGGGCTGAGATACGCGCCGCCCGGCGTGTACCAGCCGCCGTCGCGCTGGCTACGATACAGGCCGCCATAATTGTAGCGCGCCGAATTGTTGTTGAGGATCTGGCCGATCAGGAAGCCGGTGAGCAGCGGCGTGAAGAAGCTCTGGCCGCCCTCGGTGCGGCGCTGGCACTGTGCCGCGCCGAACTGTTCCTCGCACAGCGCCTGGCTGTCGTAGCGCGGGGCGGCCTTGCCGTCGTCGTTGAACGCCTTTTGCTGGGCGGCGGTGCAGGTGGCGCGGTCGTACTGGCCGCTGTCGACGCATTGCTGCACCGTCTGGAACGCGGCGACCTCGGTCGGCGGGCCGAAGCGCGCCTGTTCGTTATTGTCGTCGCAGCCCGACAGCATCGCGACCGCACCGACGGCGGACAGGCCGGCGGCGACCGAGCGTTTGCGGCGGGGGGGCAGGGTGGTCATGGGCGCAACCCTCTCAATAGGTCATCGACGCGGCGTTCAGCAGCCCGACGCCGATCGAGGTCGCCGCGCTGTAGATCGCGCTGGCGATGTTGCCGCCTTCGATTCGCGCAGTCATGTCGCGCACGATCACGCGACGGATGATGAAGGCGGCGACGATCTGGATCACGCCCGCCAGGAGGCCCCAGGCAGCGAATTCGACGAGGCTGCCGGTCACTTCGAGCGCGGAGGCGAGCGGCAGCGCGAAGCCGATGATCGCCCCGCCCAGCGCCACCGCCGCGGCGGGGTTGTTCGCCGCGATCAGCGCGCGTTCGTCATAGGGGGTCGACACCTGATACAGCCATTTGAAGACGGTCAGGAACAGGCAGGCAAGGCCGAAGGCGACGACGAAGTGCACCGCTCCGTCGATGAAATAGGCAATATCGAACATCCCGATCCCCTTCAGGCGTTGAATTCGGCGGGTAGCAGCGGCAGCCCGACCATGATCTCGTGCGTCAGGTCGCCACCCTCGGGCTGCATCGCCAGCGCCAGCAGCAACTCCTGTCCCTCGGGCGGGACTTCGCGCGCGTAGAGCATACAGGCCTGCTTGATATGGCGGACCGGGCGGCCGGTACGTTCCTCATACACCGCTTCCCACAGTTCGACCGGCGGCTGCACCCGATCGTCGTCGGGATACCAGAAGCGGTCGAAGCGGGCGAGGCCGGGTTCGTCCCATAGCGGCTGCGACAGGCGCTGGCGGAATGCGCCGGTATCGGCCCAGTCGGTCGGATAGCTCGACGACCAGGGCCGGAACAGGGTGAAGTCGTCGGCGTCGGTCCCGTCCGCCCGCTGGCTGACCGCCTGCAGCATCAGTTCGTCGTCAGTGTAGAAACGATGGACATGGCTGCCATCATCCAGCCGGATCAGCCCCTGCGCGGTGATTTCCAACGTGTCGCGTTCGAGGGTGAAGGCCGCGCCGCTCAGCCGCCGCCATGCCAGCGCGTCCAGCCGGACCTGTCGTCCGATGGTGATGTTGCGCACCACCGCCACCGCCGGGGTGTCGTCCCGCGAACCACTGCCGCCGAACAGGCTGCCGAAAATCATGCCGCGATCCTTGTCCGCGCGATGTAGAACAGCCGGTCGCCGACCGCGACCTGGCCCGCGGGGTCGAATACCGGCGAATTGCTGCCAGCGCCACAGGTCGCGACCAATATCCCGCCGCGCGTCCGCAGATCGCGCGCGGCGTCGTCGAAGCTGCCGCCCGCCCGCGCCGTCGTGGCATAGAGCGTGCCGCCGTCGTCGGTATGGCTGGCCAGTTGCGCGATCAGGCGGCTGGAGCCGGGATCGCTCAGCGCCTTCACCACCAGTTCGACGGTCGGGGTCAGCACGACCTCCACCTGCGGGCAGTGGGCAGCGAGCAGGCCTGCGGTGTCGGGGTCGCGCAGGAAGCAGACGACGTGACCGGTGTCGTTGAGCGCGGTCACCGCCAGCGTCGCGGCGAGGGTGTCCGGATCGGACGGGCCATAGACGATCACGCGTTCGGCGGTCGCGACACCGGCGCGCCGAAGATCGGCGGGCGCGGTCAGCGACGGCACGCGCACGAAGCGGTGGGTGGTCGCATCGCCCGCCAGTTCCTCCGTCGCGACCAGCACCAGTTCATGGCCCTGCCCGTCGGCGACGATCTCCGCGATCATGCGCGGCGTGCGATCGGGGTCGTAGCCGACCAGAACGATATGGCCCCGCATCGCGCTATAGTCCCCCAGGCCCATCCGCCGCCGCCGCCAGCGTGCCGACACCCCGGCAAAGGCGCGGGCGATCGACACGGTGAACAGCGCGATCGCGCCGGGCATGACGAACAGCGCGGTGACGATCCGGCCCATGTCCGATTTCGGCGACAGGTCGCCATAGCCGACCGTCGAGGCGGTGGTCGCATACCAGTAGAGATAGGCGGGCAGGGCCGCCAGGTCGGCTTCGCCCGCCCAGGACAGCAGCTCCCACGATAGCGTCATGTGCAGCACCAGCAGCGCGAACAGCACGCCGCGATGCAATTCGCTGGCCGCGAGGTAGAGCCGCCGCAGATATGTGCCCAGAGAGAATGGCTTCATCCTTCGACCGCCCCCACCTTGCTTTTTGGTCGCGCCTTATGCTTGGGGTGTCAAGCGCGGCCAAACCACCGGGCCGACGTTTCGGAGGGATGGATGGACGACGCACCCCGTAGCTGGACGACCACGGGCCTGGCCGATGCCCTGCGCGGGCCGGATTTCGCCGACGAACTGACCGTCGAGCAGATCGAGCAGGCCGAACCGGTCCTGAAGATCACCATGCACCATTTCGGCGACCTCGCCATCTTCGCCTCGGTCGCGGGCGAACAGATCGTCGTGTCCAGCCTGTTGTGGCCGGTCGACGAGCAGGCGGACCAGCACGCATTCAACCGATTCCTGCTGAAGACGCAAAAGCTGGTGCCGCTGTCGAATTTCGCCATCGCCGAAGTGGGCGGACGCGAATATTATGAACTGGTGGGTGAACTGTCGGTCGAATCGTCGCTGCATACCGTGCTGATCGAACTGCGCGTTCTGGCGCAGAACGCGATCGAGGCGGCGTCCGAACTGCGCACCGAATTCGCCGCGTAACGGAAGGTAGGATCAATGTCGATGTGGAAGAGCCTCGTGGCGCTGGTGCGGGGCACCGCGCATGAAACCGGCCAGTCGATCGTCGATGCGAAGGCGCTGACGATCCTCGACCAGCAGATCCGCGATGCCGGGTCGCTGCAGGCCAAGGCGCGCGACGACCTGGCGACGCTGACCGCCAAGCGGCGGATGATGGAAAAGGACCTGGAGGCGCTGACCTCGCAGCGCGACAAGTATGAATCCTCGGCCCGCGCGGCGATGGCGCGCGGCGACATGGACCTGGCGCGCGAAGTCGCGCAGCGCCTCGCCACGATCGAGCAGGAACAGTCGAGCAAGACGCCGCAGATCGCCGACATGCGCGCCGCCGAGGACAAGATCCGCGGCATCATCAAGACCGGCGACGGCAAGATCGACGCGCTGCGTCGCGAGGTCGACGTCGTGCGCGCGAACGAGAGCGTGCAGAAGGCGCAGGCCTCGGTCGCCAGCAGCTATGGCGGTGCGGCATCGTCGCTGGGGTCGGCGGCGGACAGCCTGGCCCGGCTGAAGGAGCGGCAGGCGATCCGCGAGGAGAAGTTCAAGGCATCGGCCGAGCTGGAGGACATGCGCACCGGCGCCGATCTCGACGCCAAGTTGTCGGCCGCCGGGCTGTTGCCCGGATCGTCGAGCGCCGACGACATCCTCGCCCGGCTGTCCGCCCCCAAGGACGCCGCGCCGCGCCTGTCCGACGGGACGCGCGACGGCGGGACGATCGGGCGCGACTGATGGAACGCCGCGCGGTCGCCGAACGCCCCGACTGGCGGGCGACCGCCGAGCGGATGGGATTCACCTTCCACCATCAGGACGGGCAGAAATATTGGGAGGAGGGGGCCTATTACGCCTTCTCGCTCGACGAGGTGGAACAGGGGATCGAGGGGCCGAGCGCCGAACTCCACGCCCTGTGCCGCGATCTGGTGGACGAGGTGGTCGGCAGCGACGCGCTGATGCACCGCCTCGCCATTCCGCAGGACATGCGCGACGTGGTGGCGGCGTCGTGGAAGGCACACGCGCCGAGCCTGTACGGGCGGTTCGATTTCGCCTTTGCCGGGACCGGCCCGGCCAAGCTGCTGGAATATAACGCCGATACGCCGACCAGCATCTTCGAAACCGCGCTATTCCAGTGGCAGTGGCTGGAGGATCGCATCGCCGACGGCACGCTTGCCGCCGGGGCGGACCAGTATAACCGGCTGCACGATGCGCTGGTCGAACGCTTCGGCACGCTGTTCACCAAGGGCAGTACGGTGCATTTCGCGTCGGTCGATGATCATGTCGAGGATCGGCAGACGGTCCGCTATCTGGAGGATGTCGCGCGGCAGGCGGGGCTGGACCCGGCGTTCGTCGCGATCGACCGGATCGGCGTCGATGGCGACGGCGCGTTCGTCGATGGCGACGACGTGCTGATCGCCGCGCTGTTCAAGCTGTACCCGTGGGAGGACATGCTGCGCGAGCCGTATGCCAAGCAACTGGCCGCGACGCGCACGCTGTTCCTCGAACCGGCGTGGAAGGCGTTGCTGTCGAACAAGGGCATCCTGCCGCTGCTCTGGCAGCGGCACCGGGGGCATCCGAACCTGCTGCCCGCCGCCTTTGCCGACGACACCGCCGCGCTGGCCGAGATCGGAGCGGCCTATGTCCGCAAGCCGATCTTTTCGCGCGAGGGGTGGGACATCGAACTGGTCGACGGGGCCGCGACGGCGCGCGGGCCGGAGGGCGGCTATGGCGACGAGGGGCATGTCGTGCAGGCGCTCAGCCCGTTGCCGGTGTTCGATGGCAATCATGCGGTGGTCGGGTCGTGGATCGTCGGCGACGAGGCCGTCGCGCTGTCGGTGCGCGAGGATGACGGCCCGATCACGCGCGATCTGGCCCGGTTCGTGCCGCATGTGATTGTTTGAGGGGGTTTCCGCAGATGCTCCGTCATTCCGGCGAACCTTAGCCGGAGCGGTTTCCAGCGGGCTATTTCCCGCAAACGGTTCGTCATTCCGGCGTAGGCCGGAATCCATTGTGTCGGGCGGTGCCGATGGATGCGCTACGGGGCAGCTTCCATGGATCCCGGCCTTCGCCGGGATGACGAGGGGGGGCGGACGGCGCGTAGCCCCTATCGTCGTTCCCGCGCAGGCGGGAACCCATTGCCGCTGACGATCGTGATGGAGCCGCAGTGTTGCGTGTATGGATTCCCGCCTTCGCGGGAATGACGATCAAGGCAGGAGTGCACCGAGTCCCGCCTCCAACGCCACAACATCCCCGACAATCCGCAACCGCTTCACCCGGCTGGTCTGCCCGCTGACCAGCGTCACCGATCCCCGCCCGACGCGCAGCACTTTCGCCACGAAGCGCACCACTTCGTCATTCGCCGCCCCGTCGACCGGTGGCGCCGCGACGCGCAGGCCGAGGGCGGTGGCGTCGCCCTCCAGCGCGACCACGCCGGTCACCGCCGTCTTCGACGCCTTGGGTGTCGCGCGGATCGTTAGCGTCGCGCCGCTCGCGTCGAGGGTGAAGGGATCGCGCATCGCCGGTCCCATGCCGCCGCGACGATCGTCGATGCAAGTGGCTTGGCACAAAGCGGCGCTTCCCGCATTCACCCGTCATGGCATCGACCCCCGCAACGACCGCGACCGCGACGCATAGCTCTCCGCTGTCGATCCCGATCTTTCGCGCCATCTGGATCGCGTCGATGGCGTCCAACTTCGGCGGGCTGATCCAGTCGGTCGGCGCGTCGTGGATGATGACGTCGCTGGCGGCGTCGCCGCAGATGATCGCGCTGGTGCAGGCGTCGACGACGCTGCCGATCATGCTGCTGTCGCTGTGGGCAGGCGCGGTCGCCGACAATCTCGACCGGCGGCGGGTGATGCTGGCCGCGCAGGGTTTCATGCTGATCGTCTCGGTCGCTCTGGCGGTCTGCGCGTGGATGGGGTTGCTCAGCCCGTGGCTGCTGCTGTCCTTCACCTTCCTGATCGGATGCGGCACCGCGATCAACGGCCCGGCATGGCAGGCATCGGTCGGCGACATGGTGCCGCGCAGCGTGTTGCCGAGCGCGGTCGCGCTCAATTCGATGGGGTTCAACATCGCGCGCAGCGTCGGCCCGGCGCTTGGCGGCGCGATCGTCGCGGCGGCGGGGGCGGCGGCGGCGTTCCTGACCAATGCGCTGAGCTATATCGGACTGATCGCGGTCTTGGCGCGGTGGAAGCCGGACTATGCCCCGCGCCTGTTGCCGCGCGAGACGCTGGGCCTCGCGATGGCCGCCGGCGTCCGCTACGTCTGGATGTCGCCGTCGTTGCGCACGGTGCTGCTGCGCGCCGCGCTGTTCGGCATCGCCGCCAGCGCGGTGCCGGCGATGATGCCGCTGGTCGCGCGCGACCTGGTGACCGGCGGGCCGCTGACCTATGGCGCGCTGCTGGGGGCGTTCGGTGCGGGGGCGGTCGGCGGCGCACTCACCAGCGTGCGGTTGCGCCGCCGCTGGGCGCCCGAAAAGCTGGTCCGCGTCGCCGCCACCGCGCTGTCGGCCGGCGGGGCGATCGCGGCGGTCAGCCCGTGGCTGCCGCTGACCATCGTGGCGTTGGTGCTGGCCGGTGCGGGTTGGGTCGCGGCGCTCAGCACCTTCAACGTATCGGTGCAGATGGCCGCCCCCCGCTGGGTCGTGGCGCGCGCGCTGGCGCTGTACCAGATGGCGGCGTTCGGCGGCATGACCATCGGCAGCTGGCTGTTCGGATCGATCGCAGAAGGACGCGGCGTGCAGGTCGCGCTGCTGAGCGCGGCGGGGGTACAGATGTTGAGCGTTTTGGCCGGGTTCAGGCTGCCGCTGCGCGACATCGAGACCGCCAACCTCGCCCCGCGCGGCTGGGAAACGCCCGATACCGAGGTGCCGGTCGAGGCGCGGTCCGGTCCGGTGGTGGTGACGATCGACTATCGCATCGCGTCGCAGGACGTGATGACGTTCCTGAACGTGATGAACGAACGGCGCCGCATCCGGCGGCGCGACGGGGCGCATCACTGGGCATTGCTGCGCGACCTGAACGATCCCGAGCTATGGATCGAGCGCTATCACGTCTCCACCTGGCTCGACTATATCCGCCACAACCAGCGTCGGACCGAAGCCGACCGCGCCAATAGCGAGGCGTTGCTGGCCTTGCACCGGGGGAGCGAGGCGCCGCGCGTCCACCGGATGATCGAGCGCCAGACCGGATCGCTACCGGTCAGCCGCCTGTCGACCCCACGCGAAATGGCCGATCCTTTGACCGATCCGACCCGCTCCAACTGATATATTGAACACTGTTATTTTTCTGGTAGCCTGATGCGGACGGTTCGAATCGCGGCTATGCACTGGCCCGCGTTCGAACCGGGTTCGAACCCGTTCAGGGGGAATGCATGTCCGCACCCGATTTCTCGCTGCTGACCCGTCGTCGCTACGCACCGTTGTTCACCGTGCAGTTCCTGACGGCGATGAACGACAATCTGTTGAAGTTCGCGTTGCTGTTCCTCGCCAATTTCACGCTGTACCGCGCCGATCCGGCCAAGGCGGCGACACTGGCGACGATCTCGACCGGGCTGTTCATCCTGCCCTATTTCCTGTTTTCGGGCCTTGCCGGGCAGATGGCGGATGCGTGGAACAAGGCGTGGCTGATCCGTGCGGTGAAGGGCGCGGAAATCGCCATCATGGCGCTGGCGCTGGCCGGATTCTGGTTCGAATCGGTGCCGGTGCTGCTCACCTGCCTGTTCCTGATGGGCGTGCATTCGACCGTGTTCGGGCCGGTCAAATATTCGATCCTGCCGCAGCATCTACGCCCGCACGAACTGATGGGCGGGACCGGGCTGGTCGAGGCGGGGACGTTCGTCGCGATCCTGACCGGACAATTGCTGGGCGGGATCATTCCGCCATGGGAAGCGGGCGTCGCCGCGTTCGGTTTCGCGGTGCTGGGGTTCCTTGCCGCGCTGGTGGTGCCGAGCGCGCCGTCGGCGGCGCCGGACATGCGCATCGACCTGAACCCGTTTCGCAGCACCGCCGCGATCCTGCGCGCGGCGCATGGCGGGCGAGGGGTGTGGCTGGCGATCCTCGGCATCAGCTGGTTCTTTTCGGTCGGCGCGGTGGTCTTGTCGGAATTCGCCCCGCTGGTCGCGGGTACGCTGAACGCCGCGCCGGAGGTGGTGACATTGTTCCTCGCGGTGTTCAGCCTGTCGGTCGCGGCGGGGTCGCTGCTGGTCAACCGGCTGCTGAAGGGCGAGGTGTCGGCGCGCTATGTGCCGATCGCCGCGATCGGGCTGGCGGTGTTCCTGATCGACCTGTGGCTGACCAGCGGGCGCTTCGTGGTGGAGACGCCGGGCGCGGACATCGCCGCGTTCCTGGCGACGCCGGGCAGCTGGCATTTGCTGATCGACCTAGCGGGCATTGCGCTCAGCGGCGGCGTGTTCGTCGTGCCGCTCTACGCCATCCTCCAGACGTGGAGCGCGCCCGAGAAGCGGTCGCAGATCATCGCCGCGAATAACGTCATCAACGCGATGGTCACCGTGGCGATGGTCGCCGTGGTCACCGCGATGCTGGCGGGCGGGAGCAGCGTTCCGGGCATCTTCGGCGCGCTGGGTTTCGCCACGCTGTCGATCGCGCTGATCTCCTGCTGGCTCCTGCCCGAGACGGTGTTCAAGGCGGTGGTGCGCACCGCGTTGCGCCTCGCCTATCGTGTCGAGGTGGCGGGCGCGGCGAACATGCCTGCGCCGGGCGAGCGGGCGGTGGTGGTGGTCAACCACGTCTCGTTCCTCGACGGGCTGCTGCTGGCCGCGTTTCTGCCGGGCAAGCCGACCTTCGCGATCCACAGCCGCTTCGCGCGCGCCTGGTGGATGCAGCCGCTGCTGAAGCTGTTCGACGCGTTTCCGGTCGATCCGACCAACCCGATGTCGGCCAAGGCGATGGTGAAGGCGGTGCGCGAGGGGCGGACGCTGGTGATTTTTCCGGAAGGACGGATCACGGTCACCGGCGCGCTGATGAAGATTTTCGACGGTCCCGGCATGGTCGCCGACCGTGCCGATGCGCCGATCGTCCCGGTGCGGATCGACGGCGCGCAATATAGCCGCTTCTCGCGCCTGAAGGGGAAGGCGCGGCTGCACTGGTTCCCGAAGATCGCGCTGACCGTGCTGCCGCCGCGCCGGTTCCAGCTTCCGCAAGGGGTCAGCGCGCGCGAACGGCGGGCGATCGCCGGGCGGCGGCTGTACGACGTGATGAGCGAGATGATCTTCGCCACGTCGGATACCGACCGGACGCTGTACGACGCGCTGATCGATGCGCGGCACCTGCACGGGCACGGCATGGGCGTGGTCGAGGATGTGCAGCGGGTGCCGCTGACCTATGACCGGCTGGTCACCGGGACGCAGGCGCTGGCCCGACCGCTGGCGGCGGGTACGACGCAGGGCGAGGCGGTCGGTGTGCTGCTGCCCAATGTGAACGGCGTGGTCGTGACCTTCTTTGCCTTGCAGGCGACGGGGCGCGTGCCGGCGATGCTGAACTATACCGCCGGCCTCGCCAATCTGCGCGCGGCGTGCATGGCGGCGCAGATCCGGACGATCGTCACCGCGCGGGCGTTCGTCGAGCAGGCGAAGCTGGGCGAGGTCGTCGCGGGGCTGGCGGGCGAGGGGATAAAGGTCCGCTATCTGGAGGATATCCGCGAGGGGCTGGGCGCAGGGGCGAAGATCATGGCGCTGGTCCGCTCGCGCATGGCCGGGCGGCTGCACCGGCTGCAGCGGGTATCGGCCGATGCGCCCGCCGTCATCCTGTTCACCAGCGGGTCGGAAGGGGTGCCCAAGGGGGTGGTGCTTACCCATCGCAACCTGCTGGCCAACTGCCTCCAGCTATCGTCGCGGATCGATTTCAACCGGGCGGACGTGGTGCTGAACGCGCTGCCGGTGTTCCACAGCTTCGGCCTGACCGGCGGCACGCTGCTGCCGATCCTGTCGGGGGTGAAGACGGTGCTGTATCCCAGCCCGCTGCACTATCGCATCGTGCCGGCGCTGGCGTACGACGCCAATGCGACGATCCTGTTCGGGACCGATACCTTCCTGTCGGGCTATGCGCGGATGGCGCACGGCTATGATTTCTATGCGCTGCGCTACATCTTTGCCGGGGCGGAGCGGGTGCGGCCGGAGACGCGTGGCGTCTATGCCGAAAAGTTCGGGCTGCGCATCATGGAAGGCTATGGCGCGACCGAGGCGGCGCCGGTGATCGCGGTCAACACGCCGATGCATTTCAAGGCGGGTAGCGTCGGGCGATTGCTGCCGGGGATCGAGGCGCGGCTGGAGGCGGTGCCGGGGATCGCCGAGGGCGCGCGGCTGGCGATCCGGGGGCCGAACGTCATGGCCGGCTATCTGAAGGTCGACGCGCCGGGCGTGGTGCAGCCGCCCGAGGACGGGTGGCACGATACCGGCGACATCGTGTCTATCGACGACAGCGGCTTCGTGACGATCCGCGGGCGGGCCAAGCGTTTCGCGAAGATCGGCGGCGAGATGGTGTCGCTGCCGGCGGTCGAGGGCTATGCGGCGAAGGTCTGGCCGGCGGCGGAACATGCGGTCGTGACCCGCCCGGATGCGAAGAAAGGCGAACAGCTCGTGCTGTTCACGACGCAGCCCGGTGCGGTGGCGGGAGAATTGTCGGCCTGGGGGCGGGCGAACGGCGTGGCCGAACTGGCGCTGCCGCGCGATGTGCGGGTGGTGGAGAGCCTGCCAGTGTTGGGCACGGGGAAGCTGGATTATGTGACGATGGGGGCGATGGCGGTCGGGTAGGCTCGTGCGGGGCGGGGTTCTCGACAGACGCTTCTCGACAGGCTCGATGCTGCTCGAACCGAACGGTCTTTTTTGGGGACGCGTCTCCTCCCCGTCATCCCGGGTCAAGCCCGGAGCGACGAAGTGGCGGCTATCAATACCGATAGTCGAGCGTCGCGGTGTCGCCCGGCGCCACGGTCACCCGCCAGGTCGGGATGCCGTCGATCCGCGCCAGCCCGGCCCCCTCGACCTTGCCACCCGGATAGCCGATCGGCAGTTCGACATCGACCGGCACGGCGCGGGCATTGGTGACGGTCAACCGGGCGGATCGGCCGGTCAGCGGCGTCTGGGTCACCAGCACCTGCCCGCTGCTGCCCGCGCCGATCAGCAGCGTTTCGCCCTCCGCTCGGTCGGTCATGGTGCCGGTGCCGACCAGCAGCGCCGTTTCCCCGCGCGGGGCGTAGAGCGCGGTGGTGCCAGCGGGGAGCGGAATGCCCAGGCCGTCGGCCTTCTCGTTCCTTACCCGCAGCGCGATGTCGAGCGGCCCGCCGTCGATCGGCTGGGCGATCGGAATGCGGCGACGATAGACGCGGGTATAGGTGACGCCGTCCTGCCGCAGCAGCGCGACCTGTTTCTGGCCCTTCGCCGCGACGGTGGTGCGGCTGGGAACGCGGTAGAGCTTTACGTCGCCCAGATTTTCCGGCGCGGGCGGGGGCGGCGGCGCGGGTGCCATTGCCATTGCCACCATCGGCGGTGGTGGGGGCGGCGCCCGTTCGAGGCGCGCACCGGTGACGACGATCTCGTCCGCCATCTCGAACTGCTCGTTGCGCAGGTCGGACGTCGTCGTGCCGAGCGGATAGCAGCGCAGTTGCAGCCGGGTCGCCGCCGCCTCCACCGCCGCCACGCGTTCACGGTTCAGCCGGCCGGCGACGACCTGCACCTCGGCATCGGCGAACCCTTCGCCATTGCCATTGGCGAGCGTGGTCCAGGCGAACAGGTCCAGCCGGTCGCCGCTCAGCGTAGCCACATAGCTGGCCGACCAGTCGAACCCGGTCGCCAGATAGGACAGGCGGACGGTGACGGTGCGGCGCGACGGGCTGTCGGTGGTGACGCTCAACACCGGTTTGGCGGCGAGGTCGGCGGGAATGCGGCGGTATTTCAGACTGTCGGCAAGGCCCACGCAGCCCAGCGCCTCGACGCCGTTGGGGGTCCGCACGACCACGCCGCCGGTCGGGCCGGACAGGATCGTCGCCTCCTCCTCCCGCACGATGCCGCTCGCGCGGTCGGTGCGGCGCAGCGTCACGCGGTTACCCAGCGTGCCGTCGACCAGCGCGGCAGGCGACAGGACGCGCGCGTCGCGGTTCTTTTCGACCGTGCCGCCGGGCAGGCCCTCGACCACCGCGCTGACGGGGATGATCCCGCCCGCCACCCCTTCGAAGCGCAGCACCGCGCGGCCGCGTGGCAGGGTGACGCGGCGGGTTTCGGTGACCAGCGCGTAACCTTGTGGGTTGTCGAGGTCGATCGGCTGACGCGCCGGGCGATCGGGCGCGCGGTAGAGGGTGACGGCGATGCTGGTGGGGGCGGGGGAGGTGACGACGGGGAGCGGGGTTTCGGTGTACGGGGCGATCGTGATCTCGCGTCGTTCGCCGAAGGTGGCGGCGGATTCCTTTGCGCCGCCGTCTCGTACCCCGGCGGAGGCCGGGGTCCAGTTGGACACGGGTTGCGATCCTTTACCAGCGTCCCCCAACTGGGCCCCGGCCTTCGCCGGGGTGCGGGTCGAGATGGTGTCGCGTGCTGCCAGCGGCGTCGAGGTTGTGAGCAGGGCTGCGGCGAGTGCTGCACACCGACAGCCCCTTAAATTGATGGCGTACCCCCGCGCAGGCGGGGGGCCAGAGCCAAGCCAACGGACCTCTGCGCCGAGCAACCCTGGACCCCCGCCTGCGCGGGGGTACGGTTGTGGAAGGCGCGGCGTGTCGTCCGCTCCCCGAAACCGCCGCTGCCCGCGCATCAGTAGCGTGTGTCGAAGGTCGCGGTGACGGTGGTCGATCCGTTGGCCGGGACCGGCACCTGCCACACCGCCTGTCCGGCATCGACGCGCTCGCTCTGGCGGCTCTGGTCGGTGATGCGGGTATCGCTCCAGTCGAGGCCGCCCTGCGTCAGTTCGACCGTCACGGCGGCCGGCGTCGCGTTGGTGAGCGTGTAGCGCATCTTCGTCTGCCACCGATTGGCGTTGACCCGGGTACGGCTTTCGACGACGGCGCGGACCTTCACGTCGAACGCGTCGCCGGTGGCCAGCGCGATCTTCGACCCCTGCGGCGTGTGGTCGATCGCCGCCTCGCCGGTGAATTGCGGCTGGCCGCGCGCGTCGCGCATATACACGCGGATCGTGCCGGCGGGCAGCGCGTCGCCCAGCCCGCCCCTGGCCGCGTTGCTGAAGCGGACGATGCTCTGCGCGCTGGCCGGCTGCTCCGTCGTGCCGAGCCAGCCATTGACGAAGCGATAGCCGGTGGTCGCGGGTGCACCCTTCACGTCGAGGAAGCTGACCTGCTTGGTCTGCTTGTCGGCGATGGTGGTGCGTTCGGGCAGCGGATAGAGGTAGAAATCGCCCAGCTGCTCGCGGTTCGCCGTCTCGGTCCCGGCTTGTTGCAGCGGCTGCCGGCGCGGTCGGTTGGGTCGGTACATCTGCTCGTCGTCGTTGGACCCGACTTCGCCCGCGACCAGCAATGTGCGCGCGTTGGTGAAGGTCGTGCCGGTGGTGTTGGTGAGCGTCACCCAGCCCTGTACGTCGATCGTGCCGCTCTTGCGGTCGAGCAGCGCGACGTAGTCGGCTTTCCACCCCAGCCCCCGGCTGAGATAGGACAGCGTCGCCGGGCGGGTGCCGGCGCGTGTGCTGTCGAGCGTGACCGAGAGGGTCGGGCGGGCGCGCAGCGACGGCGGTACGTTATCAAAGATCGCGCGGACCGGCAGGCCGTCGTCGCGCAGCACCTCGATCCGGTCGCCGATCTGGAGGACGACGCCACCGTTCACCGCCAGCACCTTTGCCCGCTCGCGGGTTTCCGCGCCGGTCGCCGGATTGGTCCGCAGCAGGGTGATGGTTTCGCCGACCGCCTTTTCCATCAGGCTGGACGGGCTGAGCAGGTCGAAGTCGAAATTCTGTTCGACGATCCGCGCGTCGGGCACGGCGAGCGAGACGGTTTCGGGGCGGATCTGCGCGCTGACGTCGGGGAAATCCTGTCGCACCGTGCCGCTCCGCAGGTCGAGCGGGCGGACATCCTGCACCAGCGCGACATCGCCGTTATAGATGGTGACCGAGACATCGCCCTGCGCCGACGGCGCGATGGCGGCAGGGGTGCTGGCGTCCTGCGCCAGCGCGGGGAGGGGGCTGAGGAGGCTCGCCAGCAGCAGCCAGTTCGGTTTCATGTGCATCCCCCCGTTGGTTTGTCGGGGGAGTGTGGCGGGCGGGTGTTACGTTGGCAAGACGGGTGAGGCTTACCCCATTCCCTTACCACGCCCATTCCGTTTGCTTCGAGCGGAGGTTCGAGCCTGTCGAGAACCGTAGTCGAGAAGGGGGCGCCCCAAGCGCAGAGTTCTCGACGAGGGCGAGGTCGGATTGTCCCCCGGACAATCCTGAACCATGCAGGGCATGGTTCACCTCACCCTCTTCTCGACAGGCTCGAACCGAACGGGGAGGCGATGGGGCGATAAACATACTCCGTTCGTCCTAAGTAGCCGCTGAGCTAAGTCGAAGCGGCGTATCGAAGGACCGTGGCAGGTGCTTCGATACGAGCCTTCGACTTCGCTCAGTCTCTACTCAGCACGAACGGTTGGGGTTCAGGCCCATCGCAACTCAGTGATTGTCGCGCGGCAGTCCCTGAGTCTGCGCGATCTGCTGGAAGGCTTCGGCGCCCTCCAGGATCGCGCCGGTCGACATCTGTCCGACGACCGAGCGCTGGATCGCCTGCCACGGGGTCTGCGACGCGGGGTATTGATACCCGCCGGCCGCTTCGAGTTCGCGGCGGCGGGTTGCCAGATCCTCGTCCGACAACAGCACGTCGGCGCGGCCCTTGCCCAAGTCGATGCGCACGCGGTCGCCGGTGCGCAGCAGCGCGAGGCCGCCGCCCGCCGCCGCTTCCGGGCTGGCGTTCAGGATCGACGGCGAACCGGACGTGCCCGACTGACGCCCGTCACCGATACAGGGCAGCGCATGGACGCCCTCGGTGATGAGATACGCCGGCGGGCGCATGTTCACGACCTCTGCCGCACCCGGATAGCCGATCGGCCCGGCGCCGCGCATGAACAGCAGCGTTTCCGGCGTGATGCCCAGCGCCGGATCGTCGATGCGGTGGTGATAATCCTCCGGTCCGTCGAACACGACCGCCGGCCCTTCGAACGCTTCGGGATCGGACGGGTTGGACAGATAGCGCTCGCGGAATTCGGGACCGATCACGCTGGTCTTCATCACCGCCGCGTCGAACAGATTGCCCTTCAGCACGATGAAGCCGGCATCGGTCTTCAGCGGCTGGTCGAACGGGCGGATGACCCTTTCGTCCTCGATCGTCGCGTCGCGGCAATTGTCGCCGATCGACTTGCCGTTCACGGTCAGCGCACCTTCCGCGATCAGGCCTGCCCCCATCAGTTCCCTGACGACCGCAGGCACGCCGCCCGCGCGATAATAATCCTCGCCCAGATATTCGCCGGCGGGTTGCAGGTTCACCAGCAACGGGACCTTGTGCCCCTGTTCCTGCCAATCCTCGATCGGCAGGTCGACACCGATATGGCGGGCAATGGCGGCTAGGTGGATCGGTGCGTTGGTCGATCCGCCGATCGCCGAATTGACCTTGATCGCGTTATGGAACGCATCTTTGGTCAGGATCTGCGAGGGCTTGAGGTCCTCGCGCACCATGTCGACGATGCGTTTGCCGGTGCGATAGGCGATTTCCTGCCGGTCGCGGTACGGTGCGGGAATCGCGGCCGAGCCGGGCAACTGCATCCCCAGCGCCTCGGCCAGCGAGTTCATCGTCGTCGCCGTGCCCATCGTGTTGCAATAACCGGTCGAGGGAGCCGAGGACGATACGAGGCGGATGAATTCCTTGTTGTCGATCTCTCCGGCGGCCAGCATCTGCCGCGCCTTCCACACGATCGTGCCCGAACCGGTGCGTTCGCCCTTGTGCCAGCCGTTCAGCATCGGTCCGACCGACAGCGCGATGGCGGGAATGTTGACGGTCGCGGCTGCCATCAGGCAGGCGGGCGTCGTCTTGTCGCAGCCGATCGTCAGCACCACGCCGTCGAGCGGATAGCCGTACAGCACCTCGACCAACCCGAGATAGGCGAGGTTGCGGTCGAGGCCGGCGGTCGGGCGCTTGCCGGTTTCCTGAATCGGGTGGACCGGGAATTCCAGCACGATGCCGCCCGCTTCGCGAATCCCCTCGCGCAGCCGTTCGGCCAGGACCAGGTGATGGCGGTTGCACGGCGACAGGTCGCTGCCGGTCTGGGCGATGCCGATGATCGGCTTGCCCGATTGCAGCTCTTCCTGGCTCAAACCGAAGTTCAGATACCGTTCGATATACAATGCCGTCATGTCGATATTGTTGGGATTGTCGAACCACGCGCGGCTGCGCAGGGGGGGCATGTCGGTCATCGAAGTTCCGGTTCACCAAGGGTCAGTGGGCAGGGCGGCAAAAACCGGTGCGGGCGGTGTGGCGGTCCGGTCCGGTATCCCGAACCCCTTCCCGCCATCGTCCCCCTTGCCGCCGTTGACGCCATGCGTTGCCGCATATAGTCAGACAAAATCGAATTGGGCAAGCGATGCGACGGAACAAACCGTCCCGCCATGCCGACAAGTAGGGAGAAGACCAGGATGCCGGCCCCGATTTCCGCGCGCCCGGTGGGAAGCGCGTCCGCTCCCGCCGGAGCCAGCTATGCCCCCGCGCTGACGCTGCTGGCCAGCCTGTTCTTCATGTGGGGGTTCATCACCGTCATCAACAACACGCTGTTGCCGCATCTGCGCAGCGTGTTCGACCTCAACTACACCCAGACGACGCTGATCGAGAGCGTGTGGTTCATCGCCTATTTCTTCGCCTCGATCCCGTCGGCCAAGCTGATCGAGCGAATCGGGTATCAGAAGTCGCTGGTCATCGGGTTGCTGGTGATGGCGGCGGGTGCATTGGGCATGGTGCTGGCCGCCAGCCTGCCGTCATACGGCGTCACCCTCGTCATGCTGTTCGTGATCGCCAGCGGCATCACGCTGCTGCAGGTCGCGGCCAACCCCTATGTCGCGGTGATCGGGCCGTCGGAAACCGCATCGTCGCGGCTCAACCTGGTGCAGGCGATGAATTCGGCCGGCACGATGCTGGCGCCGCTGTTCGGGGCGTATCTGATCCTCGGCCGGTCGAAGGGCGGCACCTCGGAAGCCGGCACCGTGCTGACGCAGGCCGAACGGCTGGCCGATGCCCAGTCGGTGATCCTGCCCTATGTCATCGTCGCGATCGTGCTGGTCGTGCTGGCGTTCATCATCGCCCGCTTCCCGCTGCCTGCCATGGGATCGTCGACCAGCCGGGTCGCCAAGGAAGAGCGCAAGAAGCATTCGCTGTGGAACCACCGCAACCTGGTGTTCGGGGTGCCGGCGATCTTCATCTACCTGATCGCCGAGATCGGCGTCGCCAACCTGTTCGTGAATTTCGTCAGCCAGCCCGACATCGCCAACGTCACCAACGAACTCGCCGGGCGGTATCTGACGCTGCTGTGGGGCGGGATGATGGTCGGCCGCTTCGTCGGCAGCGTGGTCATGCAGAAGGTCGACGCGGGCAAGGTATTGGCGTTCTTCTCGATCGGCGCCTTCGTTGTGATGCTGGGCGCGACGTTCCTGCACGGGCCGGCCGCGATGTGGTCGCTGATCCTGGTCGGGCTGTTCCATTCGATCATGTTCCCGACGATCTTCACACTCGGCATCAAGGGGCTGGGGCCGCTGACCGAGGAAGGGTCGGGGCTGCTCATCATGGCGATCGCCGGTGGCGCGCTGGTGGTGGTGCAGGGCTGGCTGGCCGACAAATACGGCCTGCAATGGTCGTTCCTGCTGACCGCCGCGTGTGAACTCTACATCCTGTTCTATGCGCTGTGGGGATCGAAGGTGACCAATCCGATCGCCGACGTGCCCGCCGACCACGACGTCTTCGCATAAGGAAATCGATCATGACTCTTCGTCTGTTGCAGCGCGTGGCCCCGTCGCGCGCGGTCATCGCCGCGACCGGGGACGGCGCGCATATCGTTCCCGGCGTCGAGAGCGTGCGTGCGCTGGCGCTGCGGGCGATCGAGGCGGGCCACGGCATCGCCGATGCCGTCGCGGCGGCGGGGCCGGGCGAGGCGGTCGATGCCGCCGCGTTGCTGGCGGCAGGCGCCATCGGATCGCCGATCGACCATGACGATGCGGCGCATGTCATCCTGACCGGCACCGGCCTCACCCATCTCGGTTCGGCGGAGGGGCGCGACAAGATGCACCGCGCCGCCGCCGAAGCCGCGACCCAGACCGATTCGATGCGGATGTTCCTTGAAGGGGTCGAAGGCGGCAAGCCGGCGGCGGGCCAGGTCGGGCAGCAGCCCGAATGGTTCTACAAGGGCGACGGCACGCAACTAGTCGCGCCGGGCGGCGATTTCACCATGCCGCATTTCGCGCAGGACGGCGGCGAGGAACCGGAACTGGCCGGCATCTACCTGATCGGTCCCGACGGGACGCCGCACCGCATCGGCCTGGCGCTGGCCAACGAATTTTCGGACCATGTGACCGAGCGGCACAATTATCTGTGGCTGGCACACAGCAAGCTGCGGCAGGCGTCGCTCGGCCCCGAACTGCTGGTGGGCGCGGCGCCGGAGCATGTCGAGGGAACGAGCCGGATCGTGCGGAATGGCGAGACGATCTGGGAAAAACCGTTCCTGTCGGGCGAGGCGAACATGTCGCACAGCTTGGGCAATCTCGAACATCACCACTTTAAATATCCGCTGTTCCGCCGGCCCGGCGATATCCATGTTCATTTCTTCGGTACGGCGACGCTGTCGTTTGCCGACGGCGTGCGGACGGAAGAGGGCGATGTGTTCGAGATCGCGGCGGCGCCGTTCACCCTGCCGCTGAAGAACCGGTTGACGCGCGCGGCGGAGGTGCCGGTGGCGGTGAAGCTGTTGTAAGGAGCGGATCGCCCGTCATCCCGGCATCGGCCGGGATCGATTGTGTCGGATGCTTTCGTCAGATGCGCGGCCGGCCCGTTTCCGTGGATCCCGGCCTTCGCCGGGATGACGGGGGGAGGTGGCTTTCCTCCTCCCCGCTCCCGTTTGCTTCGAGCGCAGGTTCGAGCCTGTCGAGAACCGTAGTCGAGAAGGGGTTGCCCCGAACGCAGCGTTCTTGACGGACGCTTCTCGACTTTGCTCGAACCGAACGGTGCGGAAGGGGGCAGGCGACCCTACCCCAATAATGGCTCGATCCGGTCGAGCAGCGGCAACTGGCTTTTCAGCATCATCATCCGTGCTTCCGCGACCGGCATCCATCGTGCCGCGTCGACCTCCGGGAAGCTGCGCCGCCGCCCGCTGCGCGGGGGCCATTCCAGTTCGAAGGTCATGCTGGTGATCGCATGGGTGTCGACATCCTGTTCGGCGGCGAAGGCGGACACCGACTTGCCGCCCGCCTGCCGCACCATGCCGAGCGGGGCGAGGGGGGCGACGACCGCGACGCCCAGTTCCTCCGCCACCTCGCGGCGGGCGGCGTCCTCGACCGCCTCGTCGGGTTCGATATGGCCCTTCGGTATCTGCCACGCGCCGACCTGCCGCCGCGCCCAATAGGGGCCGCCGGGATGGACGAGCAGCACCGCCGGGCTTGGCGTGCGGCGATATAGCAGGATGCCCGCGCTATGCTGTGGCATGAAGCTGTCCCCGTTTTCGTTGGGCGATCGTGATCCGTCGCCGCTTGTTGATGGACAGACGCCGCCAACCCATGTTGCGTTCCATCGATGCCGCAACTCGACCTCTTTGCCGCCGAACCGGGCCTGTCGGGGCTGACCCATGCACCGGACGTGCTGTCGGCCGATCGGTTGGGCGCCCTGGCCGCCGCGATCGACGCCGCGCCGCTGGAACCGTTCCGGTTCCAGCAATGGACCGGACTGCGGCTGACCGCTTCCTATGGCTGGCATTATGATTTCGAGGCGGGGCGCGTCGGGCGGGCGGAACCGATGCCCGACTGGCTGTTGGCCGTTCGCGACGTGGCGGCGCGCTTCGCGGGCGTGCCGGCCGGGGCGATGCTGCAGGCGCTGCTGATCCGCTACGATCCGGGCGCGGGGATCGGGTGGCATCGCGACCGGCCGGTGTTCGAGCATGTCGTCGGCCTGTCGATCGGCGCGCCGGCGACGCTGCGGTTCCGGCGGCGGGCGGCAGGCGGGTTCGACCGGTTCTCGCAAGCCCTGGCGGCGGGTGACGCCTATCACCTGACCGGCGATGCGCGGTGGGAGTGGGAACATGGCATCGCGCCGATGGCGGCGACGCGCTGGTCAATCACCTTTCGCAGCCTGACCGAGCGGTTCCGGCGGGAGATCGGCCTTGCGTGAACTGAGCCTGCACGTGGTCGGCGCGGATTTTCCCAACCGGGGTGGGGGCAATCGCCGGTTCGAGATACTGCTGTGTACGCCGGGCGAGGCGGCGGTGCTGGTCCCCGAACCGCGCAACCCGGTCGATCCCCATGCGGTGATGGTGGTGAGCGCGCGCGGGGTACAGATCGGTTATCTGACCGCCGATCGCGCGGCGTGGATCGGGGCGATGCTGCGGCAGGGGCGCGCGGTCGCCGCGTTGTTCCAGCAGGCGACGCCGATGGGCGCGGCGATCCGGGTGGCGTTCGACGGCGCGGTGCCGGTGTTGCCGGGGGTGCAGGTGGTGGACGTGGAGCCGGAGCCGGACTTCTGGCCGGACGACGTGCCGCCGGACGCGTGGGATTAAGTCCGTTCCCCTTCTAACTCAAACGGGTTGGGTCGGGGGATTGGGGCAGGTACTCTAAAAACTACCCTGCACGCTCGCCCCGCCGGGCAGGCCGGTGAACGGCAGCGTCGCCGCGCCGTCGCCGGTCAGGGCGAAGCGCAGCGAGCCGTCCTCGTCGATGGTCGCATCCATCAGCGTCTTGCGCCGCTGGTTGGCGGGGACCAGCCGCACGCGGGTCTGGGTGCCGATATGCTCGGCGGTCAGCAGCATGGCGGGGGTCGGCGTGGCGACATTTCCCGGCTTCGTCACGCAGTTGCCCGGATCGATCGCGATGCGGCCCTCGGCCATGGCCGATCCGGCGATGGTCGACAGGACGGGCAGGTCGACCTGCCACGTCGAATCGCAGGCGAAGGGCAGATTGGGTTGCAGCGCCGCCAGCAGCGAGGCGTCGGCCGATCCGCTCACCCGGTCAAGCCGCACCCCGCCGGGGCGGAGCAGTGCCTGGCCCCCCAGATCGGTATCGGCACCGGTGGCGGTCCAGTCGACCGCGAAGCCCAGGCTGGTCAGGCTGCGCAAGGGGGCGAAATGCCATTCGAGGCGGCTGCCCCCGGCGATGCCGACCTCGCCGTTCCACACCGTGCCGCCGACGCCGCTGCGCCAGTCGGTGTTGCCCGCGATCAGGCTGGCCGGCAGCGTCGCGATCATCGCGACGGCGAACGAGGCTATGCCGAGTGCTGCGAAGCGGATACTACGCCGACGTGCCAGCAACCGGGAAGGACTCGACAATGCGATCGCGGCGCTCGACGCTTGGACTGGTTCGCGATGCGGTGCTGCTGTCGTCGGTGGCATCGGTCGCGTCCCCCCTGATGGCTGCCAGGCGGGGCAAGCGCTCCGCCGCGTTGCTGGTTCCGCTGACCGGAGACCGCGCGGAGCTGGGCCTTAGCATACGCAATGCGGCGATGCTTGCCGAAACCGACGCGTCGGCGCTGGCCGTGCTCGATACCGGGGGCACGGCGGCAGGCGCGGCGAATGCGGCGCAGGCAGCGGTGAAGCGCGGGGCGGCGATGCTGTTGGGGCCGCTGTCGGCGGCGGAAACGCGCGCGGTCGCGGCGGCGGTCGTCGTGCCGGTCGTCGCGCTGACCAACGACGCGGCGGCGCGCGGAGGTCCGGCGTTCGTCTTCGGCATCACGCCCGCACAGGCGACGGCGGCGATCCTCGGCTATGCCCGGTCGCGCGGGGTGCGGCGGATCGTGGCGGTCGAAGACGGTACGCCATGGTCGCAGGCATCGGTCGCGGCGGCGCGGGCGAGCGAGGCCGATCTGGGGCTGGCCATCGTGCCGGTGACCGGCGCCACGCTGCCGCCCGGCGTCGAGGGCGATGCGGCGTTCGTGCCAGGGTCAGCGGTGGCGATCGCGCCGGTGCTCAAGAACCGGGGGATGCAGTTGCTGGCGACGATGCAGACGCTGGACTATCGCCCCGATGCGCTGACCGCGCTGGAGGGGGCGTGGATCGCCAGCCCGGACCCGACGAAGTTCGCGACCTTCGCCAGCGCCTATGCAGCGCGCAACGGCGGGCGGCCGGGCGCGATCGCCGCGCTGGGCAACGACGCGGCGCTGATCGCCAGGGCGTTGCGCGACAGCGACCAGATGACGCGCGAAGGCGTGCTGCGCGAGGCGGGCTTCGACGGCGTGACCGGGCCGGTGCGGTTCCGATCGGACGGCAGCTGCGCGCGCGACTTCGCGATCCTCGTTCCCACCAACGGCGTGTACGAGAAGGTGGCGGAGAGCCGCGGGGCATGAGCCGCGCGCGCGCCGGGGAGGGTGGCTTCACCCTGCTCGAACTGATGATCTCGCTGGGGCTGTTCGCGCTGATCGCGGTGGCGGGCCTTGCGCTGGTCGACAGCGTGATCGGGGTGGACGGGCGGACCGAGGCGCGGCTGGACCGCGTGGCAGACCTGCAGCGCGCGATGGTGGTGATCGCCAGCGACCTCGACCAGATCGCGCCGGGGCCGATGGGCGGTGACGCGGCGGGGCTGCGGTTCCGGCGGGCCGCGCCGGGGCTGGGCGGGCCGCCGATCGGCGTCGGATACCGTGTGGCCGGGGGGCAGTTGCAGCGGGTGATCGACGGGCGGGCGCAGTTGGTGCTGGATCAGGTGAGCGCGGCGCACTGGCGCTATTTCGATGGCGGCTGGCGCGACAGCTGGCCGCCCGCGCCCGACCGTGCGCTCGACTGGCCGCGCGCGGTGGTGGTGGAGTTGCAGGTCGGCGGGCCGGGCGGCGGCAATCTGCGGCGGATCGTCACGCTGCCGATACCGGCGAAGACGACATGACCCGGACAATCCCCGAGGGCGAACAGGGCATGATCCTGGTCAATGTGCTGATGTTCGTGGCGATCGCCAGCGGGCTGGTCCTGCTGATGATAAACCGCGAGGAAGTGGCGCTCGACCGGTCGATCCGGTCGCGCGAGGCGTCGCGGGCGCTGGCGATCGTGCGGGGCGGCGAGTTGTCGGCATTGTCGGCGCTGCAACGCGATGCGCGGGTCGCGCCGGAGGCGGACTATCCCGGCGAGCCATGGGGTGCGATTAGCGAGAATGGAATCGCGATCGACGGCGGGACGTTCGACCTGGCGATCGCCGACGCCGAAGGGCGCTTCAACCTCAATTCGGTGCGGCGCGATCTGGACCCGATCCCGCAGCTGTTGTTCCTGCGCATCGCCAAGGCGGCGGGGATCGAGGAGGACAAGGCGGTCGCCGCCATCGCGCTGATCCGCGAACGCGGGCCGGTGCAGGACCTGCGGCCGCTGGCGGCGTTCCTGCCGGCCGAGCAGGCGCAGTTGCTGGCGCGGATGGTGACCGCGCTGCCGGGCGATACCGCGATCAACCTGAACGCGGCGACACCGGAGCTGATGGCGGTGCTGTTCGAACCGGACAAGGCCGCCCGGCTGATCGCGATCCGCAATCGACAGGGCTATCTGTCGAAGGACGATCTGGCGCGCGAGGACCTGACGCTGCCCGGCGGCACGCGGTTCAAGTCGGACCATTTCTGGGTTCGCACCCGCGCGACGATCGGCGGCACGGTGCAGCAGGGCGCGACGCTGATCCAGCGGGTCGAGCGGAAAGAGGGCGCGCAGAGCGTGCCGGTCGCGGTGCCGGTGGAGCGGTGGCGCAATGCGGCGATACCGCCGGAAGTACCTGGATTGGTAGGGTAAATCGGCCAAAGTTCACGAAGTTCACACTTGCCGCGTTTTTGTACGCGTTGCGTTGAAGTGGTGCGGCGGTGTCAAAGAGCGGGGGCGGAAAAGAGCCTGCGAGGATCGTCGCAGGGATGGCTGCAGTAGGAAAGCGGGAATGGCCGACTAAGGTAGAAAACGGACGTTGGCCTGCTCAGCGCCAGATCGCCAGAAAGACTTGAATGTGCCGTTGGCGTCCGTCCTCGGTTGGTGTCGGCCATGGCCGCGCCTGTAGCCCAATCGCAACCCTACCCATAGGGACCTCACTATTGTTCAAGTGGTCAAACACGACAGATGCCCGCTGCCTTTGCAAATTAGGCGGCCCGTCATTGGAAGGGTAGCTTTCGATCAGCATCAGACCACCACAATGCTTTGCTTCCGATCGAACCGTGGCAAGCACCTCCCTATGCCATTCCGTAAGCTGTGCTGAGCCTCGCTTAAAAGTGAGCACGAATGGACCCGCGAAGCAGTGATCGTAAGGCGGGGGAGTGCCGGCTTGAGCCGACGCGAAATTCGCGACACACCCGGCCACCGTCACCAACGCGATGCAAAGTGCGTGCATCATATTCATGACGAATAATCTAGCGGACGCCGGTGCGTCTGCAACTGGGCGATAGCCGCCACGACATCGCTTAATAGCCGATCCACGCATTCTCGATATGGCGAGGCGGGGTGCGGGGGGCGAGGAGGATGACGTCGATCCGCACGTCACAGCCTTGGGCATAGGTCGACGCTAATATCTCCGCCGCTGCTGCCACCCGCGCCAGCCGGCGTTCGTCGATCGCGTGGTCGAGGTCGGCGGCGGTCGCGCGGGTCTTTACCTCGACGAAGGCGACGATGTTCGCCTTGCGCGCGATCAGGTCGACCTCGCCGGCCTTGGTGCGGATGCGGCGGGCGAGGATGCGCCAGCCCTTCAGCCGCAGCCACCAGCCGGCGATGCGCTCACCCCGGCGGCCGGCATCGTCGGCGGCGACGCGGGAGGCGCGCGAACGGGGGCGGGGCGGGCGGGCTAGCACGCGCCGGTTGTGCCGCGCCCGGCCCGGCCCGGCAAGTCAGCGCATCAGGCCGGCTGCGCGCAATGCCTTTTCGATCGTGGCCTGTACGGTGCCGATGGGGCGGGGTTCGGGGGTGAGCCGTTCGAGCTTCGCGCCGCGCGGGGTGGGCTTGGCGGCAGGTTCGGCGGCGGCGGGCTGCTCGACGGTATCGACCAGGCCCCAGCCGCGCGCGATCTCCAGCGTGCTCGACAGGCCGACATCGAGCATGAACGGGCCGGCATGGCCGATGCCGCTCGCCGGGTCGATCGGCACGCCGTGCCCCATGCCGGTGATGCGCCATTCCTCGACCAGCGCCTGCCCCTGCGCGTCGCACCATGCGCGTTGCGACCAGTTGGTGCCGTTGCGACCCTGCCGCGATTCCGCCGGCAGCGCGTGGACGCGGCGCCATTGGTCGACCAGCGCGTCGCTGTTGGCGATGACGACGGTGAGGTCGGCGGTGCCGTGCCAGACGGCGACGCGCGGCTTGGCGGGGGCGGGGGCGATGGCGAGCGCGTCGAGCGCCTTTTGTCCGCGCATCCGCTCCAGCGCGGCGCGGACGCCGATCGCGGTGCCATAGGGCAGGCCGCCGATGATCGCCCCGGCGGCGAAGCGTTCGGGCCACGTCGCCAGCATCACTGCGGTCATCGCGCCGCCCGCCGACAGCCCGGTGATGAAGATGCGCGCCGGATCGATCGCGTGGGTAGCGACGACATGGTCGATCATCGCCGCGATCGATTCCGCTTCACCGCCGGTCCGGGCGATGTCGGCGGCCTCGAACCAGTTGAAGCAGAGATTGGCATTGTTGGCGCGGCGCTGTTCGGGGAACAGCACGGCAAAGCCCTGCGCATCGGCCAATGTCGACCAGCCGGTGCCGTGGTCATAGCCCGCCGCATCCTGCGTACAGCCGTGCAGCGCCACCACCAGCGCCGCACCCGGTTTCAGGTCGACGGGGATGTAGACGCGCGCCCGCAGATTGCCGGGATCGGGCGCGAAGCCGGTCACATCGTGCAGGCGATCGGCAACGGCCGGTTTGGCCTGGGTGGCACGCATTCGCTGCAATTGCTGGATCGTATCGGAAAGGGCCGGCATGTCAGGAAACCTCGCTGTTCGCGACTTCGCATTCGGCCGCGTCATGTCCTAAGGATGGCGTTTCATGCTGCATTGCACAATGGGCGGTTCGAACGGAATTGCGTTCGGTGCAGTACCATCCGGACGGTCGGTACGGTGGTTCCGGTGGCGAGGCAGTCGCCCATCCGCCGTCCGGTTTCGGTGAAGCCGAACCTGACCAGCGCGCGGCCGGATGCCGGATTTTCGGCAAGATAGCCCGCGGTCATCGACATGCATCGATCGATTCAGGGGTGTCGATACCGAAAGACTCTCTCGTCACACCGGACTTGTTCCGGGGTCCCGCTTTCTTGGGTCGGGCGGAGGAGAAGCGGGACCCCGGGTCAAGCCCGGGGTGACGGGGAAAGGTAGGGATTTCCTTCACGACTAACCGTGGGTCGCGCGGTAGAAATGCGGCACCCGCGCCAGCCGCCGTGCTATCTCCGCATCGCCACAGACGCGGACGATGGCGTCGCCGCCGCGGGCGTACGGACGGCGCAGCGTGAGCGGCGTGGCATGGAGAGCGGGACGATCGAAAAAGCGCGTCATGTGAGACGTCGTACCGGGGCGACCGGCGGGCCGCCAGCGCGGCGAGATATCGATGTGTGACAATCCAATGGTCGGGGAGAGAGGATTCGAACCTCCGGCCCCTGCCTCCCGAAGGCAGTGCTCTACCAGGCTGAGCTACTCCCCGACGGAGTATCGACAAGGCCGCGAAAGGCGCCTGCCGTTGCTTGGAGGCGCGCCTATAGCGGGCGGTTTCGGGGTCTGCAAGCGGGATTCGCATGTCCGCCTGTTTGGCTTTGGCGGGGAAGCTGCTAGGGGCGCTTGCATCCTACTCTTTTCGATTGTGTGACCGTGGCCACTCCGCTCGACAAACTGCGTAATTTCTCGATCATCGCCCATATCGACCATGGCAAGTCGACGCTGGCCGACCGGCTGATCCAGCGGACCGGCGGCTTGGCCGAGCGCGAGATGTCGGCGCAGGTGCTCGACAACATGGACATCGAAAAGGAGCGCGGCATCACCATCAAGGCGCAGACCGTGCGCCTGGAATGGAAGGGCCATGTCCTGAACCTGATGGACACGCCGGGCCATGTCGACTTCGCGTACGAAGTGTCGCGCAGCCTCGCGGCGTGCGAGGGCGCGCTGCTGGTGGTCGATGCGGCGCAGGGGGTCGAGGCGCAGACGCTGGCCAATGTCTATCAGTCGATCGAGCATGACCATGAGATCATTCCGGTCATCAACAAGATCGACCTGCCCGCCGCCGAACCGGAACGGGTGAAGACCGAGATCGAGGACATCATCGGCATCGACACGGCGAACGCCGTGCTGGCGTCGGCCAAGTCGGGGATCGGCATCGACGAAATCCTCGACGCGATCGTCGCCCATATCCCGCCGCCCAAGGGCGACATCGACGCGCCGCTCAAGGCGATGCTGGTCGACAGCTGGTACGATCCGTATCTGGGTGTCGTCATCCTGATCCGCGTGATCGACGGATCGATCCGCAAGGGCCAGCAGATCAAGTTCATGAACGCGGACACGACGCATCTGGTCGACCGGGTGGGCGCGTTCCGGCCGAAGATCGAGCAACTGTCCGATCTGGGACCGGGCGAGATCGGCTTCATCACCGCGCAGATCAAGGAAGTGGCGCAGACGATGGTCGGCGACACGATCACCGACGCCAAGCGCCCGACCGCGGAAGCGCTGCCGGGGTTCAAGGAAGTGCAGTCGGTGGTGTTCTGCGGCCTGTTCCCGGTCGATGCCGCCGATTTCGACAAATTGCGCGAATCGATCAGCAAGCTCAGGCTGAACGATGCCAGCTTTACGTTCGAGATGGAAAGCTCGGCGGCTTTGGGCTTCGGCTTCCGCTGCGGGTTCCTGGGCCTGCTGCATCTGGAGATCATTCAGGAGCGACTGACGCGCGAATATGACCTCGACCTCATCACCACCGCGCCGTCGGTGGTGTACCAGATCGAGCTGACCCATCCCGATCCGGCCGGCATCACGCAGATCGACCTGCACAACCCGGCGGATATGCCCGACGTCAACAAGATCAAGACGATCAGCGAGCCGTGGATCCAGGCGACGATCTATGTCCCCGACGAATATCTGGGAGGCATATTGAAACTGTGTCAGGACCGGCGCGGCATCCAGATGAACCTGACCTATGTCGGCGGGCGGGCGCAGGCGGTGTACGAACTGCCGCTCAACGAGGTCGTGTTCGATTTCTACGATCGGCTGAAGTCGCTGTCGAAGGGCTATGCCAGCTTCGATTATGAACAGATCGGATACCGCGAGGGTGACCTCGTCAAGATGAGCATCCTCGTCAACGAGGAGCCGGTCGACGCGCTTTCGATGATCGTCCATCGCGGCACCGCCGAGACGCGCGGACGCGGCATGGTCGAGCGGTTGAAGGAACTGATCCCGCGCCACCTGTTCAAGATTCCGATCCAGGCGGCGATCGGCGGCAAGGTGATCGCGCGCGAGACGATCAGCGCGATGCGCAAGGACGTGACCGCCAAATGCTATGGTGGCGACGCCAGCCGCAAGCGCAAGCTGCTGGACAAGCAGAAGAAGGGCAAGGCGAAGATGCGCGAGTACGGCTCGGTCAGCATCCCGCAGGAAGCGTTCATCGCCGCGCTGCGGATGGGCGACGACAACTGAGGGCGGCGGCGCGCCGCCCGCGCCGTCATCGCCATACGAAAAGGGCCGGCGCTGCGACAGCGCCGGCCCTTTTTGCGTTGCTTGGGAGCAGAACCTTAGGAGAGGACGCCCATGACCATCTGGACGGTCAGCGCGACCCCTGCCCAACCCAGCGCAGCCATGCCTGCGAGGGTGACGATTGTCGTGCGACCCGAATACTTACCGTGCATCCTCTCAAACCCTCCTGTTTTTCTCTTGCGGCAAACTGTCCCAAAAAAACGACGATTGCAAATTTATGAAATGCGGAAATCGGGTGGATTTCGCTGTAATTGCGCCGCAATTCATGGGCCGTGCGTTAACCATGCTGCGCTGCAAAATAGACGATGTAGAGGGCGTTGTTCCGAATTGGCACATATGACTGCCTTGTCGTTCGCAACTGCGATGTAACGTTTTACGTGCGAGGCGAGCCGAAAATATTTTTTCGCATCAGTCAGCAAATCGTCAGAATTGGCAGTTGGCGAACGTTTTGACGCTACGGTAGCCGTCGTTGACCATGCGAATCATCGGCGATCGCCGGAACCTTCGCGTTCCACGAGCGTCATGCGATAAGGCAGATTGTGCCTTTAGCAGGAGCAGCCGATGGCTGACAGTGATTCGAATCCCGCCGCCGCCGCGACCGAGCGGATGCGTGCCGCCGGTAGCGCGATGACCGAGCAGGGATCGCAGCTCGGCCTGACCATCCTGTCGCAGGCAGAGGCGAATACGCAGGAAGCGTTTCGTGCGATGCGCGAGGCGGCACAGGCGAGCGACATCAACGAAGTGATGCGCATCCAGTCCGACTATCTGCGCGATCAGGGTGCGCGGTCGATGTCGCAGGCGCGGGAGGTCAGCGAGCTGATCGCGCAGTTCGGCCGCAATGCCATCGGGCAGATGACCGGACGCGGTTGATCGCTGGCCATCCGGTCGGCGGCGTGACATTGTGGGGGAACGATGATCCGGCGAATTCTGCTTCTGTTGGCGAGCGTGCTGCTCGCCGCGCCTGCGGTTGCGCAGCCGCGCCCGCCGGTCGTCCTTGCCGCCGCCAGCCTTCAGGAATCGATGAACGCGGCGGCCAATGCCTGGGCGAAGCGCGGGCATGTTCGCCCGACCCTGTCCTTCGCCGCCAGCTCGGCGCTGGCGCGGCAGGCGGCGGCGGGGGCGCCCGCCGACCTGTTCGTGTCGGCGGATGTCGAATGGATGGACGATCTCGACCGGCGCGGGCTGCTGGCGCGGGACAGTCGGGTCAATCTGCTCGGCAACCGGCTGGTGCTGATCGCGCCGGCCGACAGCCGGGTGCGGGTCGCGCTGCGGCCGGGGCTGGATCTGCGGCCGGCGCTGAACGGCGGGCGGCTGGCGATGGCCGATCCCGATGCGGTGCCGGCGGGGCGCTATGGCAAGGCGGCGCTGATCCGGTTGCGCGGCTGGGACAGCGTGGCGCCGTCGGTCGTGCGGGCGGAGAATGTCCGTGCCGCGCTGGCGCTGATCGAACGCGGGGCGGCACCGCTCGGCATCGTGTATGCCACCGATGCCAAGGCGTCGGCGAAGGTGCGCGTCGTCGGCGTGTTTCCCGCCGCCAGCCATCCGCCGATCACCTATCCGATTGCCCGGTTGAAGGCGTCGCAGAATGTCGAGGGCGAGCGGTTCCGCCGCTTCCTGGTCAGCCCGGCCGGCCGGGCGATCTTCGTGGCGTACGGATTTAGCCCACGCTGATGCCCGATGGCGCCGAATGGGCGATCGTCCTGCTGTCGTTGAAGATCGGGGGCGTGGCGATGCTGGCTGTGCTGCCCGTCGCCTATGCGCTGGCTTGGCTGCTGGCGCGGGGGCGGTTTCCGGGGCGGGTGCTGATCGACGGCATCGTGCATTTGCCGCTGGTCCTGCCGCCGGTGGTTACGGGATGGCTGCTGCTGCTGGCCTTTGCGCCGACCGGGCCGATCGGGCGCTGGCTCGAGGCATGGTTCGGTGTCAGCGTCCTGTTCCGCTGGAGCGGAGCAGCGATCGCTGCGGGGGTGATGGCGCTGCCGCTGATGGTGCGTGCCATCCGCCTGTCGATCGAGAGCGTCGACCGGCGGCTGGAAAGCGTGGCGCGGACGCTGGGCGCCAGCCGGGCGCGCGTATTCTGGAGCGTGACCGCGCCGCTCAGCCTGCCGGGCGTGCTGGCGGGCATGGTGCTGGGCTTTGCACGGGCGCTGGGCGAGTTCGGCGCGACGATCACCTTCGTATCGAACGTGCCGGGCGAGACGGCGACGCTGCCGCTCGCCATCTACAGTGCGTTGCAGGTGCCGGGCGGCGAGGCGAGCGTCGTGCGGCTTGCGGGCATGTCGGTCGTGCTGTCGCTGGCGGCGCTGGTCGTGTCCGAATGGCTGGTGCGACGGGGCGGGCGGAGGGTGCATGTCCTTTGACATCGACGTCACCGTGCGGCTGGGCGAGGCGGTGGTCGGCGCGGTCGTGCCCGACGACGGGCAGGATAGCGGGCTGACGGTGTTGTTCGGCCCGTCGGGGGTCGGCAAGTCGAGCGTGCTGAACATGGTCGCCGGTCTGTTGCGGCCGGCGGCCGGCCACGTCCGGGTCGGGGGTGTCACGCTGTTCGACGCGGCGGCGGGGATCGATGTGGCGGTGCCACGGCGCTGTGCCGGCTATGTGTTTCAGGAACCGCGCCTGTTCCCGCACCGCCGGGTCGCGGCCAATCTGCGCTATGGCATGGGGCGGGGCGCGCCGCCGATCGGCTATGACGACATGGTCGCGCTGCTGGGGTTGCGGGACCTGTTGCACCGCTGGCCGGCGACGCTGTCGGGTGGGGAAGCGAAGCGGGTGGCGATCGGGCGGGCGCTGCTGTCGGGCGCACGGTTCCTGTTGATGGACGAACCGCTCGCCTCGCTCGACCGGGCGCGGCGCGAGGAGGTGATGGCGACGATCGAGCGGCTGCGCGACGCGCTGCGCCTGCCGATCCTGTACGTGACGCACGATGCGGCGGAGGCGGACCGGCTGGCGACCCGGATCGTCCAGATGTGACCATCCTCCCGCCGCAATCGGCGGGTGATGTCGCGGCCGAAACGATCGGGAGTTCGGCGATGCGGAAATTGGTTGCGGGCATGGCGTTGCTGGCGGCGGCACCGGTGATGGCGCAGGAGGTCGAGCCGGATGGCCCCGACATCGTCGTGACCGCCGGCAAGCCGCTGAACCTGGATGCGAAGGTGCTGCGCGCGGGGCAGCGTCGCTTTGTCGGCGATCGCGCCGAACTGGCGCCGAACGGCGCGCTGCGGTTCGAACTGTGGCGTGGCGGCGGCCGGATTCCTGCGACGACGGTTCCGATCACGCTGCGCAACGATGCCGGAGAGACGGTGCCGGTGACCGTCGACGGCGAAGGCCGGATCGCATTTGGCGACCTGCCGAGAGGGCGGTGGTTCCTGACCGCGCCCGCGCAGTCGCAGGGGATGTCGTTGCGGCCGATCGTGCTGTCTACGGGCACGACACCGACGGATCGGCGGCTGGGCGACCTGCGGCTGCAATGCCGGGTGATGCTGTCGATGGCCAAGGCGCAGGCATCGTTGCTGGCGATGCCGTTGATGGGCCTGCTCGATGCGATCGGCGGGTGCGAGAGCAAGCGGGTGCACGCGTTCAACCGCGCGGAACGGACGTTGGCCAGTGCGACGGCGATGACGTCGAGCGGAACACAGGCGCTGGAGATTTCGAAGCGGGGCAATGCCTATCTGGCGCCGCTGGCCGACCGGACGCTGGGCAATGAGGTGCGGGTGAAGATCGTCTATCGCTGATCGTCGCTGCCGGGCATCGGCACCCGCGCGCTTTGTCCGCCGCGCGTGAAATAGGCGGCGTCGATGGCGAGGCTGCGGAGCTGCCAGCCGTCGATGCTGTCGCCGGGCGACAGGGTGCGGGTGCCTTCGTTGCCGCGCACCAGCGCCACCGCGTCGCGGCCGAGGCGACCGACCACGCCGAGCAACTGCGGCGCGTCGGGCGGCAGCGCGTCGGCGGCGGGCGGAGCGAACAGCGTCCGGGCGAAGGCGGCGCGCAGCGGCGGCGGAGTGGCGGGCGCCGCCAGCGGCGTCGCGGCCGGTGGGGCGGCGACGTTTCGCGCCGGTTCGCGCAGCAACCAGGGCGGCACGGCCAGCGCGACCAGCACCGCACCGGCCAGCAGCGCGTGGCGGCGCAGGCTCATCCCCGCCATGGCGCCACCAATGTCGCGTCGAGCCGTACCCCGCCGGCCGCAGCGGTCAGCCGCCACGCCTGCATCCGGATCGCCGGGCGCGCGCGCTCCAGCATGTCGGCAAAGGCGACCACGGCCTTCTCGCTGCCCGACGCGCGTAGCGTGAGGACCGTCAGCGCCGGCGGCGCGGCGGGATCGGCCCCAAGCGTTTCGATCAGTACGCCGCCGCGCGCGGCATCGGCGCGGACGCGGGCGCCGAGGTGGGCACGGGCGTCGGCGGCGTTGTCGGCGGGAAAGGCGGCGTCGGCGGTGGCGAGCAGCGGGGCGGGGGCGCTCGCCTCGATCCGGGCGGCGTCGCGGGCGGCGCGGGCGACGGTCAGGTCGCCGAGCGCGCCACAGGCGGGGATCGCCAGCAGCGCGGCGGCTGCGACGGCGAGAAGGGGGAGGCGCGCCGTCACGGCCGCTGCTCCAGCGTCACGCGCATCCGTCCGTCGCCATCGGCGCGGGCCTGCGCCGTCGCGCGCAGACCGGCGAGCAGCGGATCGCGGCGGAGCGCGGAGAGCAGCCGGTCGGGATCGGGGGCGGCAACCTCGATCGACAGCTGTCCCGCGGCATCGCGTTCGGCGCGCAGCAGCGCCGCATCCTGCGGCAAGGCGCGGGCGATCGATTCGAGCGAGGTGCCGAGCGTCGGGGTACGCCATGCCTGGGCCAGCCGGATACGCGCGCGCTGTGCCGCCGCCTGCCCGGCGACCTGCGGCGCGGCGCGGCGGGCGATGGTGCGGCCCGCCTCCTGCGCACGCGCCGTCAGGATCGCGGCACCCGCCCAGGTCAGCAGCGGCGTGGCGAGGATCGCGGCGGCCAGCAACGCCGATGCCCGGTCGATCGGCGCGCGCGGGGTGCGGGGGGCGGGATCGGGCGTCGGTGCGCGCTCCGGCCGCGCGGCGCCGACCGCCCGGTCGAACAGGCTGGGCCGGATCGGCGCGCTGTCATTGGCGGGGCGGGGTTCGGCGGCCATCTCCGTTCCCTACGCCCGCCATCGCGGCGGGCACAAGCGAGTCATCATATTGTCGCCGTTCTGCCATTCAGACTTCATCGAACCGCAACCGCCGTGTCGCAGCGATGCGTCAACGCTGGGGACAGGGAGGGTGCCGACCGCGTCGGCGTCCAGAATAGCGGGGAAATCCAATGGCGAACACCGACCTGACCATCGGTTATGACGATGGCGATATCGAAACCAACCCGAGCACCGGCCCCAGCCTGCAGGATCTGGTCGACCAGCGTTATTCGCGGCGCCAGGCGCTGCGCGGCGGCGCATCGACCGCCGCCGTCGCGGTGTTCGGCGGCGCATTGCTCGCCGCCTGCGACGACAAGGCGCAGGGCATCGACAATACCGCCCCGGTGGTCGGCGGCACGTCGACCGGCGCGACCAGCGCGGGCCGCGTCGTCACGCTGACCGGCACCGCCACCGACGACAATGCGATCGTCGCCCAGACCTTTACCCAGGTGTCGGGACCGACCGTCGCGATTTCCAGCACGACGCCGGGCACCGCGACCTTCATCGCGCCGGCCGTGTCGGCGGCGACCAACCTCGTCTTCCGCTATACCGCGACTGACGTGAAGGGCGCGTCGAGCAGCAGCGACATCACGGTTGCCGTATCGCCCCCGACGTTGGGCTTTACCGCCGTCGCGCGCAGCCTGGCCGACATCGTTGCCGTGCCGACCGGCTATACCGCCAGTGTGCTGTACCGCCTGGGCGATCCGATCAACGCCGCGACGCCGGCCTTCGCCAATAACGGCACCGACACCGGATATTCGGCGCGCGCGGGCGACCATCATGACGGCATGAGCTATTTCGGCCTCGCCGCCAGCGCCAACACGCCCGATGCGAACAATTCGACGCGCGGCCTGCTGGTGATGAACCACGAGAATATCTCGGAGCAATATCTGCACGTCGCCGGACAGACGACGGTGGGCGGCGCGCGCCCGACGTCGGAAGTCGTCAAGGAAATGGAATGCCACGGCGTGTCGGTGGTCGAGGTGACCCGATCGTCGGGCAACTGGAGCTATGTCCAGGGATCGTCGCTCAACCGCCGCATCACCCCCTATACCCCGATGAGCTTCAGCGGCCCGGTAAAGGGCAGCGCGCTGCTGTTCACCGCCTTTTCGCCCGACGGCACGACCGGGCGCGGCACGATCAACAACTGCGCCAACGGCCATATGCCGTGGAGCACGTACATGACGTGCGAGGAAAACTGGGCGGGCTATTTCCGGCGCGACAGCGGCGACAACACGACCCGCACTGCGCTGGTTGGCGCGAAGTCGACCCAGGCGTTCACCCGCTACGGCCTGTCGCAGCGCAGCGGCAATTACGGCTGGACAACGGCCGCCGAAGCGACCGCCGGGCAGACGCTGATCGGCAAGTTCAACGCGACGATCGACGCGACCAAGCCGGTGAACGGCACCGGCGATTTCCGCAACGAGCCGAACCAATATGGCTGGTGCGTCGAGATCGATCCCTATGATCCGACCTCCACCCCGCGCAAGCGCACCGCGCTCGGCCGCATGAACCACGAAGGCTGCTGCCCCGGCCGCGTCTTCGCCGGGGTCAAGCCCGCCTTCTACATGGGGGACGACGCGCAGAACGAATATATCTACAAGTTCGTGTCGAACACCGCATGGGCCGAAGCCGACGCCACTGCGGCCAACCGCCTCGCGATCGGCGACAAGTATCTGGACGCCGGCACGCTGTATGTCGCGAAGTTCAATGCCGACGGGTCGGGCGAGTGGATCGCGCTGGTGTTCGGGCAGAACGGGCTGACCGCCACCAACGCGCTATATCCCTTCGCCGACCAGGCCGATGTGCTGACGCATTGCCGCCTGGCGGGCGATGCGGTCGGTGCGACGCGGATGGACCGTCCGGAATGGACCGCAGTCAATCCGGCGACCGGCGAGATGTACTGCACGCTGACCAACAACTCGTCGCGTGCCCCGGCCCAGGTCGATGCGGCCAACCCGCGGTCGTACATCGATCCGAAGGTCAACAGCACGTCGCGCTCGACCGGCAACGCCAACGGCCACATCATCCGCCTGCGCGAAGCGGGCGATACGACCGAAGCGACGCGCTTCGCATGGGACGTCTATGCCTTCGGTGCGGGGTCGGACCTCGACCCGACCAACATCAACCTGTCGGCGCTCGATGCGACCAACGATTTCTCCAGCCCCGACGGGCTGTGGTTCGGTCGTCCGTCGAACGCCAGCGGACAGGTGACGCCGGTGCTGTGGATCCAGACCGACGACGGTGCATACACCGACGTCACCAACTGCATGATGCTGGCCGCGATGCCGGGATCGGTCGGCGACGGCGGCACGAAGACGATCACCAATACCGGCGTGTCGGCGACCAGCACCGCGACGACCCGCATCGGCAAGGCACCGGGCACCGCGCTGCGCCGTTTCCTGGTCGGGCCGGTCCAGTGCGAGATCACCGGCATCGAATCGACGCCGGACGGCCGGTCGCTGTTCGTGAACATCCAGCATCCCGGTGAGGGCGGCACCGTCGCCAGCCTCTCCAGCAACTGGCCGGCGCTGCCGACCAGCGGCAGCAGCGTGATCTCGGCGAGTGCGGTCGGCACGGCGGGCACCCGCCCCCGGTCGGCGACGATCGTCATCACCAAGACCGACGGCGGCGTGGTCGCGCTGTAACGCATCGGTCGATCTGTCGGATTGGGCAAGGGCGGTGACCGCGGTCGCCGCCCTTGTTCCATTGGGCGACAGACGCTGGCACCCGAACAGGTAGGCTGATAGTCGCCGCGTACTATCGGAGGAGCGTGTGGTGAAGAGATTCCGTGGCTGTGTCGTCGGGACGGTTGTCGCAGGGGCTTTGCTGAGCGGCTGCGGTGGCGGCGGTGGCCAGGGGACGACGGCGACACCCCCGTCAGCGGTTGCCAACCGCGTTCCCGTCATCACGTCGGCAGCCAATGTCAGCGCGGTCGAAAATGCTACCGATGTCGTCCTGAACGCTACCGCGACCGATGCCGATGGCGATCCGGTCACCTGGGGCTTGTCGGGCGCGGACGCCGCGAAGTTCACGCTCGGGGCGACGGGTGCCTTGCGGTTCGCCGCCGCGCCGAATTTCGAACGGCCCGCCGACGCCGATCTCGACAACCGGTACGTCGTCGAGCTGACAGCGAGCGACGGCAAGGGCACCACGGTACAGGCGGTGACGATCACCGTGACCAACAGCCGCGAAGGGGTGGATGTGCAACGGATCGGGACCGGCTTTACCGGCCCGGTTTCGATCGACGTCGTGCCGGAATCGGGCCAGTTGATGGTGGCCGAGCGGTCGGGCGGCATAACACTCTACGACCCGTCCACGCGCCAGCGCACCCCGTTCTTCACGGTCGAAGGGCTGACCACCGCCGAACGGCAAGGCATCATCGGTATCGCCGTACAGCCCGATTTCCCGACCCGCCATATCGCCTACGCGCTGATTTCGCGGCAAAGCCATATTGTGCTGCGCCATATTTTCAGCGATGGCGGCCGAAGCGGCTGGCTGGAGTTCCCGCTCGGACGGCGGGTCGACAATTCGAACGATATCGGCGGTTGGCTGGGTTTCGGACCGGATCGGCGGTTATATGTCGCGACGCAGGATTCGGGCGGCACGCTCGACCCGAGCGGCAGCGCGCAGAGTGGTACGTCCTATTTCGGAAAGCTGCTCGCATTCTCGACCGCGCAATTCGACGCCTTTAGCGGGGCAGCCGTTCCGGCTCCGATCGCGCCGATCGTACTGGCGCGCGGACTGCATCGCCCGATTGGTGGCAGCTTCTATGCCGGTGGGCTGTTGCTGCCAGATATCGGGCAGGTACGAAACGAAGAGGTGAACGCGCTGCCGCTCGTTGCCGGGACGATCGACAATCTGGGCTGGCCGTTCCGCGATGGTACGGACGCGCTGGCCAGCGAGATTCCGGCCGGGCTGACACCGCCGGTCCTGCAATATCCCCATGGCGACGGCACCTATGCCGGGCGGCAGATCGTGGGCGGTGTCGTCTATCGCGGGAGCATCGCTTCGCTGGCGGGAACGTATATCTTTCTCGACGCGGGCGGAGCGGTATTCACGGTGCCGCTTGCCAGTCTGCAGCGCGGCAACACGGTCACCGGTGCGGTCTTCGAACGCCGCGATCTCGACTTCACGCCGACCGCCGGCACGCTTTCGCGACCGGTGTCGATGGCGCAGGACGCAGCCGGAACGCTCTACATTGCCTGCGACAATGGTGATATTTTTCGCGTGACCGCAGGCTGAGCCGGCGCCGTCAATAAATCCCGTCGATTTCCATCGTCAGGCGCGGGGCGGGGGGATTGAGGAGCAGGCTGCGCTTGTCGCCCTGCAACACTTCCTCGCGCCGCAGCCGGTCGTAGCGGGTGCGCGCCGCCTCCGCCGCATCCGCGCCGTCGCGCAGAATGGTGGGTTTGAGGAACACGAACAGCGTGCGCTTCTGGCGGCTTTCGGTGCGGCCCTTGAACAGCTCGCCGATCACCGGCAGGCTGCCGAGGATCGGAACCTGGCTGCGGAGCCGCTGGTAATCGTCGCTGGTGAGGCCGCCCAGCACGATCGTCTGGCCATTGTCGGCGAGGACGGTGGTGTTGGCCGAGCGTTTGTTGGTGATGATGTCGGCCGCGCCGCTGACCTGGGTCGGGGCGATCGAGGAGGCTTCCTGGCTGACCTCCAGTCGGATGGTGTCGCCGGCGTTGATGCGCGGGAGGACGCGCAGGGTGATGCCGACGTCCTTGCGCTCGATCGTCGTATAGGGATTGGCGGTGCCGTTGCCGGTCAGGATCGATCCGGTGACGAACGGCACTTCCTGCGCCACGACGAATTCGCCCAGCTTGTTGTCGAGCACGGTGATCTGCGGGGTCGAGAGCAGGTTCGCCTTGGTCGAGGTGCTGAGCGCCTGCACGAGAATCGAGAAGTCGTTGCCGATGCCGATATTGGCCGACAGGCCCCCGGTGAGCAGGCCGGCGGCCGGTACGCCCAGCACGCCGAGGATGCGGCCGAGCGATGCGCCGCCATTGTCGAACGACGTGCCCGCACCGGTGACGCGGGTAAGTGCCGCGCCGGCCGTGCCGATCTGCACCGCCAGCTGTTCGGCATCCTGGCCCGTAATCTCGGCGATCGCCGCCTCGATCAGCACCTGCGGGCGGCGGACGTCGAGTTCTGGGATCAGCCGTTCGATCTGGGCGATGGCGGTGGGAGTGCCGCGTACGACGACGGCGTTGATGTCGGGGGCGGGCTGGACGGTGATGTCGGGGGTGGTGAAGCCCTGTGCGGCCGTCGCCTGATTCTGGCCCACGGTGCTGATGCTGCCGCCGGTGCCAGTGCCGGTGGCGGCCCCGGTCGCGGCGGCCAGCGCGCCCGCGTTCGCGCCGCCATTGGCGATCAGGCCGGACAGCGCCTGACCGGCATTGTTGCGCTGGCTGACGCTCGACAGGCTGCGGGCGACCGGGTTGGCCGCCGACTGCTGCTGACCCAAAATCCCGCGCAGCACTTCGGTCACGCTTTCAGAATCGGCATAGTTGAGGCGGAAAACGCGGGTCGACATCTGCGCGGCTCCACCGCGCGCGTCGAGCGACTGGGCAATGCGGCGGGCCTCCGCCACGCCCGCGGGGGTGCCGCGCACGAGGATGGTGTTGCTACGCGGATCGCCCGCGACGCGTACGCCGCCCTCGCCCAGCACCGCCTGCATCGCGGTCGCGATATCGGCGGCGTTGCCGTTGGTGAGGGTGATCGTCGCGAAGGTCGATCCGCCGCCGCCGTCCAGCGAACGGGCCAGCGCCTCGATCCGGCGGACATTGTCGGCATAGTCGGTGACGACGATCGCGTTGGGCTGGGTCAGCGGTTCGACGCTGCCGAAGCTGGCGACCAGAGGCCGCACGATCCGCGCGGCATCGGCCGAGGGGACGTTGGACAGCCGGACCATCCGCGTCGTCAGTTCCTGTCCGCCGACGCCCCGCTGGCGCACGCCGCCGTCGCGCACCGCATTCGCCTGCGGAATGATGCGCCATGCCGATCCGGAGCGGACGGCGGCGAAGCCGTTGGCGCGCAGCACCGACTGGAACAGCTCCCACACGCCCGCCGGCGACAGCGGTTCGGCGGAGGTGACCGTCACCTGCCCCTTGACCGTCGGATCGAGGATCAGGGTGCGGCCGGTGATGCGGCTGATCTGATCGGCGACGTCGGCGATCTCCACGCCGCGCATGTTGACGACGATGTCGGCGGCCTGCGTCTGGGCGGCGAGCGGCGACAGGCCGGACGCGGCGAGCGCTACGGTCAGGAACGCGGTACGGATCGGATGGCGCACGGGGAAAGGCCCTAACGAATGGGAATGGAGACGGTGATCGGCTTGCCGTCGCGAAGGATGGTGACCTGTGCCTGCCCCGATGCGGCGGCGCTGGCGATGGCGGCGTTGACCGCCGACTGGTCGGTCATGGACGCGCCGTTGACCGACTGGACGACATCGCCCGACCGCATCCCCGGCGGGGCGTTGGCACCGATGGCATAGCCGCCGGCGACGGGCGTAGCGTTCAGGCGGGAGAGGACCGCCTGCGCGCTGGGCGGCGGGGGCGCGGCGGCCGGCGCCGGCTGCGCCATCGGCTGTCCGGGGGCGGGTGCAGGGGCTGCGCCCGGCGTCGGCGTCGCCTGTCCGAACGGATCGGGGAAGGCGAGATATTCCAGCCGCCCGCCATTGTTCAGGATGATGCGGTCGCGGCGGATTTCGGTCACCTGCGCGCCGGCCAGCGCGTCGCCGACCTTGTACGGCTTGGCGGGTTCGTTGCCGATCGACACGAACGAAATCGACAGTTCGGCGGGGCGGGCGAAGACGACACCCTTCAGGATCGCCTGAATGCCCGTAGGCGACGTCGCATCGGCGGCGGTGGGGCTGCCGAACGGCGCCCAGGCGACGGCGGGGCCGCTGTCGACCGTGACGGCACGCGCGCGGGCATCGCTGGGTACGGTGATCGCGCCGGTATCGGCATGGCCGGCGATCCGCCAGACGAGGCTGGCGAGCGCGAAGGCGACCGAGACGATCGCGGCGGCGGCGAGCCAGTCGATCCAGCGTTCGCGAAAGCGGAATCGTTCGACGACGATCATGCCGCGTCCTTGCGCAGGAAGCCGTCGAGCCGGGCCATCGGCGCACTTTCCCCGGTGGGGGCGACGGTGATGGTCACCCGGTCGAGCGCGGGGTCGCTGGTGGCGGTCCGGTTCACCGCCACGCTCCATTGCCGCCCCAACATGTCCACCGTTTCCCCATTCGCCTCGGGCGTCCCCACTTCCAGATCGGCCAGCCGGTTTTCGGCGACCCACATTGCGATCGCGCGCCGTTCGACGCCACGGGTCGAATCGATGTGCTGCTCGACCGCGCCGATCAGCCCTACCGTGGCGATCGCCAGTACCGCCAGCGCCACCATCGCCTCGATCAAAGAAAAGCCGGCGTCGTGATATTCCTCCCCGGCACGGAGCATCGGGTCGACCATACCCCATATGGTCGAGGATCGTCCGGGGGACGATCCGACCCGATGCTGGGGACCGTCCGCGCAGCGGATGGTGGAGGGGGAGGGCGGCGCAATGCAACGGTTGCGTGAGAGGACATCCCCCTCCACCAGCCTGCGGCTGGTCCCCCTCCCCGTGCCGGGGAGGATCATTTCGTCACCTTTGTCGCTCGCGCCGTGATGCCGTCATAGTGCACCCGCCACGTCTGGTCGCCGCCGGTCACCGTCGCGCCCAGCGGCTGGCCGGTGCCGTCGACACCCAGGATCACCGGCGGCGCGGTGTCGAGCGCCATGACCATCCCGCCGGGCAGGGTGTGGAACGCCAGCGCATCGTCAGTGATCGGGGTCATGCCCTTCGCCCCCACCCGTGAAAAGCCATAGCCATGGGTGTCGGTGGTGAGTGCGATCAACTGGTCGCCGAGCATCGCGTCGTCCGCCGCCGCCTGTAGCCGGACCGCGAGGCGGCGGGCCTCCGTCTCGACATTGGGCGCGCGGGTCGCGGCGCCGATGCCGAGCGTTACCGCGCCGGCCGCCACGCCGATGATGGCGAGGACGATCAGCATCTCGATCAGGGTCATGCCGGATTGGGAATCATCGCCCGTCACTCCCGCGCAGGCGTGAGTCCATAGACGCCGACCTCGCGAATCCATCGCAGGCGTCGGCGGCAATGGATTCCCGCCTGCGCGGGAATGACGAAGGGGATTGGGGTGGATCAGCGCGCCGACCCGTCGATATCGGCGTCCAGCCCCTCGCCACCGGGCTTGCCGTCCTTGCCCAGCGACCGAATCGCAAAGCGGCCGCCGGTCGATTCGTAGACATACGGATTGCCCCACGGGTCCTGCGGCATCTGCGACAGATAGCCGTCGGGCGGATAGGCGCCGGGGAGGGGCGGCTGGGTGGGTTTTTCGACCAGCGCCTTCAGCCCCTGATTCGTCGTCGGGTAATCGCCATTGTCCAGCCGATACATCTTCAGCGCGCCGGAGATCGATTTGATGTCGGTGCCGGCGGTCGTCACCCGCGCCTGATCGGGGCGGTTGATGACGTTGGGCACGATCAGCGCCGCGACCAGCGCGATGATCGCCAGCACGACGATCATTTCGACCAATGTCAGGCCAGCCTGGTTGTCAGGGATAGAAACCTTGCGGGCGGCGGGGTTCGCGGCCAAGGTGTCACGAAACTTTCGGAATAAGATGCGCATCCACGCCCCAATGCGTCCACATGATGAAGCCATCGTGACAATCGAACCCGCCCCCGCCGGTCCGGCCGCCGGCGTGTGGGCTGTCGCGGGCGGCGAAGCCATATTAGTCGATGGCACGATTCCGGCAACAACCTTGCTCGTGCCGTCCGAATCGGTCCTTCTGATCGGCGTCGACCTGCCGCTGCCGACGCGGGCCAAACGGCTGGCGGCACTGCCCTTTGCGATCGAGGACCGGATCGCCGATCCGATCGACGCGGTGCACCTTGCGCTGGGCGATGCGGTCGGCGAGCGGCGCTATCTGGTGGCGGTCGTCCGGCACGGCGTGATGGCCGAATGGATCGGGCTGGCCGAGGCGGCGGGCATCGCGGGCGCGGCGTTCGTGCCCGATGCGCTGATGCTGCCGGTGCCGGTCGAGGGGTGGAGCGTCGCGGTGGACGGTGGCCGTGCGCTGGTCCGGGCCGCCGACGGCACCGGATTCGCCCTGCCGCTGGCCATGCTGGTTGCGGCGTGGGAGGCGGCGGGGCGGCCGAAGGTAGCGGCGTCGGGCGATCCTCTGCCGGAAGCGATGGCGGGTGACGGCGCGGCCTTCCCCCTGGCCCCGCTGGCGGGCCGCGTGGCGGCGGCGCCGATCGATCTGCGGCAGGGGGGCTATGCCCGCCGGCGGACGGCCTGGCCTAGCACCACGCGCAAGGTCGCGATGATTCTGGGGCTGGCCGCGCTAGCGCATGGCGCGATCGCGGTGGCCGATACGCTGATGCTGCAACGGATCGCCGAGCGGCGCCACGACGCCCTGCAACAGCTGGTCGCGACGACCGCGCCGGCGGTGCCGACCGGCGGCGACGATTTTCTGGTGCGGGTCGCCGACCTGCTGCCGCGCCCGACCGGCAGCAACCGGTTCGTGCCGTTGCTGTCGCGGGTCGCGGGTGCGCTGAACCCGATCGGGCCGGTACTGGTCGTGCGGACGATGACCTTCGAAGGAAATGCGCTGACGATCGAATGTGAATCGCCCGAGACCGGCATGGCCGACCGCGTGCGCGCGGCGTTGGCGGCGGCGGGCGTCGCGGCGCAGGTGGCGGCGGCCCCCGGCGGCACGCTGCGCATCGTGGCGCGCGGCGCATGATCGTGCTGCTGAAACGCAATGCCCGGATCGAGGGCGCGCTGGGCCGTTTCGACGCGTGGTGGCAGGGTCTGTCGACGCGCGAGCGGGTGCTGGTCGCCACGCTTGGCCTGCTGCTGGCAGGCGTCGTGCTGGTGTATGGCGTGGTGAAGCCGGTGCAGGCGGCACGGGCGCAGGCGCGCGCCGACATCCGCCAGGCCGAGACGCTGATGGCGCGGGTCCGCGCCGCCGGGCGGCTGGAGGCGGCGCCACAGACGATCGCCGCCGGACCGCCACAGACGATCGTGAGTTCGACTGCCGCGACGGCGGGGCTGCAACCGACTGTCGCCGAAGCCAACGGTGCGATCACCGCGACGCTGACCGATGCGCCCTATCCGGCGGTGGTGACGTGGCTAGGGTCGGTCGCCTCGACCAGCACGATCGGCGTGCGGCGGGTGTCGATGCAGCGTGGCTCCGCATCGGGCCGGGTCAACGCGACCGTGGAGTTCCAGCCGTGACCGATACGCTGCTCCACGCCGAACCGGTGCGCCTGCCCTATGGCTATGCGCGCAAGGGGGGCGTGCTGATCCGGCTGGGCAAGGGCGGGCTGGAGTGCGTCCACCGGGCGGACGCGACGCTGGACGCGATGCTGGAGGTACAGCGGGTCGCGCCGGGCGTGCCGTTCGTGGCGCTGGACGACGCGGCGTTCGATGCGGCGTTGCAGGCGAGCTATGGCGGCAGCGCAAGCACCGCCGCGGACATCGAACTGGCCGAAACCGATTTGGCGGCGCTGGCTGACAGCGCGGCGGCGGTCGACGACCTGCTCGACGCGCGCGACGATTCGCCGGTCATCCGCCTCATCAACGCGCTGCTGCTGGAGGCGATCAAGGAAGGCGCATCGGACGTCCATGTCGAGACGCAGGAAAAGCGCCTCGTCGTCCGTTTCCGCATCGACGGCGTGCTGCGCGACATCGTCGAGCCGCCGCGTGCGCTCGCCCCGCTGCTGGTCAGCCGGATCAAGGTCATGGCGAAGCTCGACATCGCCGAGCGCCGCACGCCGCAGGACGGTCGCGTGACGCTGCGGATCGGCGGGCACGACGTCGACGCCCGCGTGTCGACCATGCCGACCCAGCACGGCGAGCGGGTGGTGCTGCGCCTGCTGGAGCGCGGCGGGATGATGCTCGACCTGGGTGGTCTCGGCATGTCGGAGCGGGACGAGGCGGTGTTCGGGCGGCTGCTGGAACGGCCGCACGGGCTGTTGCTGGTCACCGGGCCGACCGGATCGGGCAAGACGACGACGCTCTACACCGCGCTGACCCGGCTGAACGATCGCCGCCGCAACGTGATGACGGTCGAGGACCCGATCGAGTACGAACTGGCCGGCATCGCCCAGACGCAGGTCAATCCGCGCACCGACATGACGTTCGCGCGGGGCCTGCGCGCGATTCTGCGGCAGGACCCCGACGTCATCATGGTCGGCGAGATCCGCGACCAGGAAACGGCGCAGACGGCGGTGCGGTCGTCGATGACCGGGCATTTCGTGCTGTCGACGCTGCACACCAACACCGCGATCGGATCGGTCACGCGGCTGATCGACATGGGGGTCGAGCGCTATCTGCTGGCGCCGATGCTGGTCGGGCTGGTCGCGCAGCGGCTGGTGCGGCGGTTGTGTGTGGAATGCCGCTGGCAGGACCGTTCGACCGAGGCCGACAGCGTGCTGCTGGGCGGGGCGATCAAGCCGGGCAAGAAGATATGGCGACGGGGCGCGTGCGAGGCGTGCCATAACGAGGGCTATCGCGGGCGCGCCGGGCTGTACGAGGTCGTCGCGGTCGACGACCGGTTGCAGGCGATGATCCACAACGGCGTCGCCGAGGCCGAACTGGAGCGCGCGGCGCGGGTCGATAATCCGGCGTTGCTGGACGATGGGGTGGCGAAGGTGCGGGCCGGGGTGACGACGGTCGAGGAGGTCGCTCGGGTCGTGCGGGACGAGGGGTGAGTTCCTGCCTCTCCCATAAAATGCCGTTTGGTTCGAGCAGCTTCGAGCGTAGTCGAGAAGCGTCTGTCGAGAACTTCCGTCCAGCGGAACCCCGTTCTCGATACGCGCTCTCGACTTCGCTCGATCGCTACTCGAACCAAACGGTTATGGTAGGTGAGGTGGTAGGGTGACCGCCTACACCTACCGCGCCGCCAGCCGCACCGGCGCGACGGTCAAGGGCGTGATCGAGGCCTCCAGCCCCGCCGCCGCCCGCGCGGCTCTTCGCGAACGCGGCGAACTGCCGCTGTCGGTCGAGGAAGCAGCCGAACGCGGTCCCAAGCTCGGCAGCATCCAGCTGCCCCGGCTGTTCCGGCGTGGGGTGTCGGCCAAGGCGCTGGCGACGCTGACCCGGCAGATCGCGACGCTGGTCGGATCGGACATCTCGATCGAGGAATCGCTGCGCATCGTCGCGGGGCAGGCGGACAATGCGGCGGTCAATGCGCTGTTGCTGGACGTGCGCGCCGCGATCCTCGACGGACGCAGCTTCGCGCAGGGGCTGGGCCGGCATCCCAAGGCATTTCCCGAATTCTACCGTGCGTCGGTGGCGGCAGGGGAACAGTCGGGGCGGTTGCCCGACGTGCTCAATCACCTCGCCAATTTCGTCGAGACGCGGCAGGCCAACGGGCAGAAGATGCAGCTGGCGCTGCTGTACCCGGCGCTGCTGGCGACCGTCAGCTTCGGCATGATGGTGCTGCTGATGGTCTATGTCGTGCCCGACATCGTCCGGGTGTTCGTGTCGCGCGGGGCGGAACTGCCGTTCCTGACACGCGCGCTGATCGCGCTGTCGGCGTTCATCCAGAAATTCGGGCTGTATGTCGCGGTCGGGGCGCTGGTGCTGTTCGTGGTCGGCGCACGCTGGCTGAAGGTGCCGGGCAACCGGCTGCGGGTCGACCGGCGGCTGGCGACCCGCGCGCCGTTCCGCCGGTTCAGTCGCCAGCATAATGCGGCGCGCTTCGCCGGCAGCCTTGCCACGTTGGTCGGCAGCGCGGTGCCGCTGGTCGAGGCGCTCCACGCCGCCGCCGCCGTCACCCCCAACCGCTTCGTGCGCGACAAGGCGCTGACCGTCGCCGCGCGAGTGCGCGAAGGGTTGAGCCTGCGCGCGGCGATGGCGGAGGCTGAGATATTCCCGTCGATGCTGGTCGCGATCGTCGCCTCGGGCGAGACGTCGGGGCGGCTGGCGCCGGCGCTCGACCGCGCGTCGGGCGAACTGGAGCGGGAACTGGATGCGCTGGTCGCGACGCTGGTCGCGCTGGTCGAACCGATGGTGCTGCTGCTGATGGGCGGGCTGGTGCTGATGATGGTGCTGGCGATCCTGTTGCCGATCATCAATCTCAACAATCTGGTGACGATCTGAACCGTATCCCCGCGCAGGCGGGGATCCAGGGTCGCAGACGCTGCCGTTTGTGGCTCTGGCCCCCCCGCCTGTGCGGGGGTACGGTTCGCGTCGGCGGTGGGCGCGTGGTACTGCTGTCGTTCGCATCTTAACAAGGAACTGCCATGACCGACCTCGCCCGCATCGTCGCCGAGGTGACGGAAGAGATCACCGCCAATGCCGCCGAGATCGAGCGGGCGGCGGAGGCCGGTCACGACTATCCACCCGACTGGTTCGGGATGGCAGTAGCGACGGCGGACGGCGGGTTATTCCATGGCGGCTATGCCCATATCCGCTTTCCGATCCAGAGCATTTCCAAGGTCTTCGCGCTCGAACTGGCGCTGGAGGCGTGTGGGGATCAGGCGTTCAAGCGTGTCGGGCGCGAGCCGTCGGGCGATCCGTTCAACTCGATCGTCGACCTCGAGCGCAACAAGGGCGTGCCACGCAACCCGTTCATCAACGCGGGCGCGTTGGTGGTGTGCGACATATTGGTCGAGCATAAGGGCGACGATGCGTCGGCGCGGGCGGTGGTCGAGTTCGTACGCGAGCAGGCGGGCCTTGGCGACGTGGTCCTCAACGACGACGTGCTGGAAAGCGGGCGCAAGGGCGGTGACTTGAACCGGGCGATGATGAGCTTCGCCAAGCATCACGGCAATCTGCACTGCGACATCGACGAGGTGATGGAAGCCTATGTCCATCAATGCGCGATCGAGATCGACGCGAAGTCGCTGGCGAAGGCCGGGCTGTTCCTGACCCGCACCGCGCGGACCGGCGATGCGGAGGGCGACAAGCGGGCGAAGCGGACGCGGCGGCTGCTGTCGCTGATGACGACCAGCGGGCAATATGACGGGTCGGGGGATTTCGCGTACCGGGTCGGGCTGCCGGCCAAGAGCGGGGTAGGAGGCGGCATCCTCGCCATCGTGCCGCAGGTCGCGTCGATCGCGGTGTGGTCGAACAATCTCGACAAGCAGGGGAATTCGATTCTGGGGGTCAAGGCGCTCGAGTTGCTGGCGGACAAGGCGGATTGGTCGGTGTTCGGATAACGCTTACCGTTCTACCCTGCCAAAACCGTTCGTCCTGAGTAGCCATTGAGGTTGTCGAAATGGCGTATCGAAGGACCATTGGTGGCGGGTGCTTCGATACGGGTCTTCGACTTCGCTGAGCCCCTACTCAGCATGAACGGCTTTTTTCAGCCTGCCGTTTCCTTCCGTTTGGTTCGAGCTTGTCGAGAACTTGATGCCCCAAACGACCGCGTTCTCGACGGACGCTTCTCGACAGGCTCGAAGCTGCTCGAACCGAACGGGGTGGGGCGAGGTGTCAGTTACCGGAAGCTGGCCCCAGCAAATCCAACACCGCCGCCGTCATCGCGATCGTGCCGGTCACTATCGACGGCTCCGGCGCGATCTTGAACAGCGGCGAATGGTGCGAGGGGATCGCCGGACCGCCGTTCTTCGCCGCGACGATATCCGCCATCGGCGTGCCGCCGACCGCGAAATAATAGCCTTTCACCTTGGAGTCCGGCTGGACCAGATAGGCGAAATCCTCCGCGCCCATGCCGGTCTGTTCGAACGGGACGACGTTCTTCGCGCCCAGCGTCGTCGCCATCACCGCGTTCAGGCGGCGGGCGAGCGGGGCGTCGTTGATCGCGGTCGGCGTGCCCTCGATAACCTTGGCGGTCGGCATCTTGTCGGCGGGCATCCCGTTCAGCGTGCCGATGCCGGTGGTGACGCGCTGGATACCGTCGAGTAGCTGCTTGCGTGTCGCTTCGTCATTAGCGCGGACGGTGACCTGCAACTTGGCCATGTCGCTGATGATGTTGTGCTTGAGGCCGGCATGGAACGATCCGACGGTGATGACACCGGGATCGAGCGGCTGGCGTTCGCGGCTGATGAGGCCCTGCAACGCGATCACCAGCTGCGACGCCATATAGACCGGGTCTTTGCCGGCGTGGGGGCTGGCACCATGCGCGCCGATGCCGGGGACGTCGATGTCGACCGAGTCCGACGAGGAATATTGAATGCCCTCCGATGCCGACACCATGCCCGCCGGCAGCCCGGCGGCGACGTGGAAGGCCAGCGCGTAATCGGGCTTGGGGAAGCGGCGGTAGAGGCCGTCCGCCAGCATCGCCTTCGCGCCGCCGACGCGTTCCTCGGCGGGCTGGACGATGAAGACGATCGTGCCCTTCCACCGATCCTTCAGCGCCGCCAGCCGGCGCGCGGTGCCGACCATCGCGGTGATATGGGTGTCGTGACCGCAGGCGTGCATCACCGGGGCCTCGACCCCGTCCACCCCGACCTGGCGCACCTTGCTGGCATTGGGCAGGCCCGATTTCTCCTCGACCGGCAGGCCGTCCATGTCCGCGCGGACCAGCACCGTCGGGCCGGCACCGTTCTTGAGCACACCGACGACGCCGGTGCCGCCGACGCCGGTGGTGACCTGCATCCCCGGCACCTTGCGCAGTTCGGTCGCCATGCGCTCGGCGGTCTTCACCTCCTTGAACGACAATTCGGGGTTGCGGTGGAACCAGTCCCACATGCCGCCCAGCGACGCGGTGTAATCGGCGCGGACGGCAGGTGCCCAGTCGGGTTCGGCCATGGCGGGCGTCGCGGCGAACAGGCAGGCGGCGGTGGCGATCAGATTGCGCATGGTGTGTCCCCTTTGGGTCTGCAGGCTATCGGGTTCGGGGGCGGTGTCGAGGGGATTCGGTTGGGGCGGGGGTGCGGAGATGGAAGAAGGGAGTGGTTCGCGCGGAGACGCGGAGGCGCGGAGAGGTAGGGTTGGCGGCAACTGCTTCGTGCCTCACACTCCTCAGGAAGCGATCGGCCGAAGTTCGTCATCCCAGCGCAGGCTGGCATCTTCCGCGGCGAGGCGTGCGCTTAGCGACCGGCGGGAGTGTCCGATATCGTGTGCGTGAGGCTGGTTGTCGCTATCAGATGACGAACCGCTCACCGAAGATCACGGAGAACAGGCTCTTCGCCTCACTCCACTTTCGCGGCGGCCGTTTCCATTCTTACGCCGCGATTCTTGAGCTCGTTCTTTACCCTGAACCGGAATTTCGCACCCTCGGTCTGCTCGAGCCAGATACCGAGCACCTCTTTCGTGTCGTCCGGCTGAATGCCCAGCGCGATGTACACCGCCTTGTCACGCGACACCGCCAGCGTCACCTTCGACGTACCGGTCAGTACGGTCTTTCTGGATGAGCCGTTGCGCCGGTTGATCGCGCCTGCAGCGCCTTCATTCTCCAGACGATCGTCCAGCTCCGCTGGCGGCATCCACTTGGAGAGCGCCTTCTTCAACTCGCGAGCAGACCGCCCTTCAAACAAATCTTGCGGGTCACGACCCGCAAGCAACTGGTCCAACATGTCGTGGTCGATCGCCATATCGATGGTCCTTCCCATTCCATCTTATGGCCCCACGCACAAAATTCCGGACAGTCCCTTGGAAAGCCTGCTGTTCGCTGAGACGGACATACCGACGATAACAATCAGCGCGAGCATTACGATAAAGGCTTGGAGCCACAGCTTCACCTTCCGGATTATCAGTCATCAACGATGGGCTGATTATGCTATAACGCCTCTGGCACCTTCTCGATAAGGAACCGCTGGCGAGGCGGTCGGGGCGTTCCCATTGGGATGGTGAAATGAGAATGCACCGTACCCAAGCGGTACGCCGAGAGGATCGTATCCGATATTGATCGCTTGGACTATGGCGCTCGTACCACTGTCGGATTCCGAAAGACCATGCCCCTAGCATCCATTCACTTTCGGCGGGCGGGCTTGTTCGCGCCGCTCGCGCTTGCCTCGCTTGCCGGCATCCTCAGCGCGGCGGCGCCTTCGAGCCCCGCAACCGGGCAGGCGGGAGTCGTCCTCGATCTCCAGCCGGTCGTATCGTCGACGGTCTCGGAGATGCGCGTCATCGAGCGGTTGCCGGCGGACTTCGCCAAGCCGGGTGAGCCGCTGACCTTGGCCTTCGATACCCTTGCGCCGGTGTATGAGCGAACGAGCGACAAAGTCGAAGGCTTGATCGTCGAGGACGCGCTTGGCCGGGTGCCCATGGCAGGTCCGGTTCGGGACGGTGACGAGGATCTCTGGCGTGCGAACCGCCCGACGCAAGGCCCCGTCACGATCCGCTACAGCGTGCCCGCTGCCTCGAACGCCGTCCCGCATTCGGGTCCGATCACCTATCTGCAAGCCACGGCCGGCGGATTGTCCGGGGCCTTTTCCAGTTTCCTGCTGGCCCCCCGGAACGCTGGTCGCACGAACATCGCGGTCCGCTGGCAAATGCCCGCAGGCCAGCGCGCCATCACCACCGCCAGTGTCGATGATTTCGACCAGACCACCACTTTATCGCAGCTCGCCAATACCCTCTTCGTGGCCGGCTCCCTCGTCCAGTCCCCGGAGAACCCGTCCAACGACACGCTGGTCATCGCCGGCCTCGCGCAGCCGAAGTCCGAGGTCGAGCAGGCAGCCCTGTGGTTCAGGCCGGCCCTTGCCGCCATGGGGGAGGCGTTCGGTGCCGGAAAGGACAATGGCTATCGGGTCATGTTCTTCTCGCACGACCGGCAGGGCTTTTCGAGCGGCACCTCGAAGAAAGGGGGTTTTCTGTTCTTCCTGCCCTCCAACCAGCGCCTGTCCTCGCCGAAGCAACGCTCCATCATCGCGCACGAGATGGTGCACTCGTTCGTCAACTTCTACGGCGGCGATACCGGCGACTGGTACAATGAAGGGATCGCGGACTATGCCGCGCTGATCGTGCCGCAGGCCGCCGGTCTGGTAACCCCGCAGGAATATCTCCGGCTCGTCAACGAAGAGGCGGCATTCTACTATCTCAACCGGTTCCGCGACACACCGAACGACAAGATTGCGGACATTCCGCCCAGGGCGATCGGCGGATGGTCCGTGCCCTACACCCGCGGGGCGATGTATTTCGCGAACCTCGACGCGAAGCTGCGCGCGCGCCATTCGAAGGTGACGGTGCTCGATCTGGTCAAAAGGATGAACCCGCTCGGAACGCAGGGACCGATCGCTTCAGCGGAATGGTCGAAGCTGCTGATGACGCATGCTGGCACATGGGCGGTGGCGGACTGGCGCGACATGATGGCGGGCAAGCTGATCCGTCCGGTTCCCGGCGCGTTCGGCGAATGCCTCGTGGCACGACCAATCACCGCGGGTCAGCTCGATCTGGGGGCGTCCGGCACCAGTTTCAGGAAGGGCAACCGGATAGGACATGTCGATCCCGCGTCCAACGCCTTCAAGGCGGGACTGCGCAGCAGCGATGTTTTCCGCGAGACGTTCGAACCCAATGACGCCGGTCTCAGCTTCGACGAGCGCGTCACGTTCAAGGTAGCGCGGGACGGGAAGCCGATGGACGTCACTTTCGCGCCGCGATCGGGACGGGCAATCGGCTACAAGTGGTTTCCACGGTCGGGGAATGCTGCCCGACCCTGCCGATAGGACGCCGTGATCGGCGGGCCGGCTCGACGTCATCGCAAAGCGACGGTCGAGCCGGCCTTCCGGTCAGGCGTCGTTATGCGTCGGCGGTGATTTGCGTGGTGTTGTACCGGGCGATCTTCCATTCACCCGACGGCAGTTTGCGCAGCAGGAACAGCTCCAGATAGCTGGCCTCCTCGGCCTCGCCGGTCGCCTTGGTGGTCTGGGTGCCACTCGTCGCCGAACGGACGAAACCCCAGTCCGCGCTGATCTGCTGCACCTCCGTCACCTTGGGGGTCAGGTTGAAGTCGATCGCACCGAACATGCCGGGATACACCTGGGCCAGCGCCGCCTTGCCTTCGAACGCCGGTCCGACCGGGGCCATCAGCACACCGTCTTCGGTATAGGTGGCAAGCGCCGCCTCGACATCACCGCGCATGAAGGCAGCCATATAGTCCAGCACGACCGCTTCGAGGGCCGGCGACTCATCGACGAAATTCTGGCGCATTGTACATCTCCTGAAAGTTGACCGGCTTCCGACGGAAACCGGATGCCGCCGGAGCGGCGAAGGGCAACCGGATACGCGCGTTCAGTCCTGCTTGATGAAGCTCTGCGCCATGAGCGGACCGCCGAACTGGGCGAGACGGCCGCCTTCGTCGATCCGGCCAAGATCGATCGGCGCGAAACCGAGCGCATTGGCCAGTTCTGCGAACGTCCGGGTCGCGTCGGCGTCGTTGCCGGAGCTGAAGACCGTCTGGCGGCCGCCTTCGACCTTTGGAACCGATGCCAGGATGGCGGCGGGAAGCGTGTTGAACGCCTTGACCAGGCGGGCGCCCGGTACGAGGTCGGCAACGACATCGCTCGACGCCCTTCCGCCGAGATCGGCGGGGGAAAAATCGCTGAAGTCGATCGCGTTGGTCGCGTCGATGACGATCCGGCCCTGCCAGTCGCTCACGTCCGCCACGACGTCCTTCACGGCGGTGAAGGGAACCGCCAGGATCACCACGTCGGCGGTCAGCGCTTCGGCCAGCTCGGTCGGTTGGACGCTGGTCCCAACCTCTTCCGCGAGCGCCGCGATCGACGCCGGGCCGCGGCTGTTGGCGATCTGCACGGGAATATCCTTGCGGGCGAACTGACGAGCAAGGGCGGTGCCGATCGCACCGGATCCGATGATGGCGAAGGTCATGAAAAGTCCTCTCGATAGCGTGCGTTTGCAGCGGCGGTTGGATGAGGAGTATCTATGCCTGCTGGATTGACGGTAAAACCGGCATAAAATAGGTGATTACGTTCGAGGGAATCGATATGTTCGCTGAGCAGGGCACACCCACGCTGGACCAGTTGAAGGTGCTGCTGACGGTCGTCGATGCCGGCAGCTTCGCAGGCGCTGCCCGCAAGCTGAATCGCGCGACGTCCGTCATCAGCTATTCGATCGCCAACCTCGAAGCGCAACTTGGCCTCACGCTGTTCGATCGGGAAACCACGCGCAAACCCCGGCTGACCGAAGCGGGCCGGATGGTGCTGGCCGAAGCAAGAGCCGTCATCAACGGTATCGACACCCTGCGCGCGAAATCGAAGGGTATGCTGCAAGGGCTGGAATCGGAACTCCACATCGTTCTCGACACGCTGTTGCCCGAGTGCCGGGTCGTCGATGCGCTCACCAGCTTTCGCCAGCAATTCCCGACCGTGGCGTTGCGCCTCTATGTCGAATCGCTCGGCGCCGTGACCAGGCTGGTGCTCGACCGCGTGGCGACGATCGGCGTCGCCGGCCCGCTGGTGAGCGTCGATGGCATCGAGAAGATCGGGGTGGGCAGCGTCCGCATTGTCGCGGTCGCGGCACCGGGGCATCCGTTGGCCCGGGCGAAGAGCAATGCGCCGGGTGCGGCGCGCGACCATATCCAGCTGGTCCTCACCGACCGGTCGACCCTGACGCAGGGGCGCGACATCGGCGTGATCGGCACCAACACCTGGAGGTTGGCAGATCTCAGTTCCAAACACATGCTGCTCAAGGCGGGCATCGGTTGGGGCAATATGCCGCTTCCCATGATCGAGCACGATCTGGCGACCGGCAAGCTGGTGGAGCTGGTGATGCCGGACAACATCTATGGCGACTATTTCATGGATGCCATCTACCGGACCGACACACCGCCGGGGCCGGCGGGTTCATGGCTGATCGAGCGTTTCCGCACGCAGGTCGATGACCTTGGGCGTATCATGTAGAATTGATCGAACCTGATGGTCGATTTTATCCAGCTTTTCCGAGTGTCGATGAAATATCACCTCCGCCCCGGCAGCGGCGGCTCCTTCTGGTCCGCCGCATCGAAAGCATCGGCGCGCGCGATCAGCACGCGACCCAGATCCAGCAGATCCGCGCGCGCCGTGTTCCATACCGCACGGTGCGGGTGCGCCCACACGACGCCGCTGTTGTCGCGCAGATCCTTGAGGAAGGTCGGGGTCGAGTGATGCACCATGCAGCTCTAAACGGACGATTCCGTCCTTTGTTGCACCTTCATCGATCCATTCATAGGTGTGATGTCATGACCGGAACCGACATGACCGACCGGCCCCGCCGTGGGCGCCCCCCCGCCGGGGAAGCGGGCATGGCGGAAGCGCGTGTGCTCGATGCGGCCACGGCGCTGTTTCTGGAACAGGGCTTCGGCCGCACGACGCTCGATCAGGTGTCCGACCGCTCGCGCTCGGGCAAGTCGACGCTGTATGGCCGCTTCACCAGCAAGGAGGCGCTGTTCGAGGCGGTGGTGCGCCGCTCGATCGCGGCGATGTTCGAAGACGTGACCAGCCCCGACCCGGCGCTGCCCGTTCGCGAGCGGGTGCGCGCGGTCGGGATGGAACTCGCGCGGGCGCTGATGCAATCGCGCTGCGTTGCCCTCATGCGGATCACCGCGGCCGAGGCGGGCAATTTTCCCGAACTGGCGACGGTCGGGTATCGCGAGAGTTTCGACGGCGCGGCCCGGTTCGTCGCCGAAGCGATCGCGGGCGACGGCGACGGGGTCGAGGACGCCATGCCCGGTGCGTGCCGTTTCGTGGAACTGGCGCTGCAACCGATGTCGTTTCAGGCGACGTTCGGGGCGTCGCCTGACGAACTGCTGGCCCTTGCCGATCGAGACATCGACGATGCCCTGCACGTCTTGGCGGCGCGTGGCCTCCTCAAGCCATGAGGACGACGTGCGACACCCGCCCGGTGCCGCACGCAGGAAGGGTCAGACCGTTTCGCCGACCGAGGCGGCACCCTGTGCACGGACCGTCTCGCCGACGGCCGTGTAGCGTTCGCCCAGCGCGTCCCACGCCTCGGCCATCGCCATGAACGACGCGCCCTGTTCGCCATGTCCCAGCTTTTTGGCCAGCGAGCCCTGCCCACGGAAGGCGCCACGATAATAGTCGATGCCCGACTGGTTGCCACCGATCAGGCTGAGGTCGCGCGTCACATCGTCGGGTGCCGCGGCGATCATCTCCGACCGCCCCTTGCCGACACCCTTCATGATCTGGTCCTCGAAATCGTTCGGCTGCACCCCGAACTCGTTCAGGAACCCGGCGATCTTGGCCTCATGCCGGGCGGCAAGCTGTCCGAATGCCGTTACGATCTCGCGCACCTCGGTCAACGTCGCCTTGTCGACCAGCGTCTCCGCACTTTCCTGCCCCTGTTCGCTCGCCGAGCGCAGCGCGTGCAGGCCGGCGATGTGCCATTGGATGATGGGTTCGTTGGCCATGGTTGCTCCTGAAGGGCTTTCCCCACCAGTATGGACGGGATCGTCCTTTAACGACAATGCATGGCGATCGTTCCTGTGAGGGGGGGGAAGCAGAGAAACTTGTCCCGGGCGGGAGGAACGATCGGGACAATGGTTACCATCCCGTCAGCGATGCATTCCGGTAGCATCGTTGTGGGGTGAGAAGAGGAACGGCGAACTTGCGGCTGTGGCTGCAGCCAATCACCCGACGTTTCCGACATCCCTGGCAAGAACCTCCCCGTTGCGATCCATCAAGCCGGGATCCGATCCTGGTCGTTCTGGACGCGGATCGGACGTGATCCCAACTTTGCGCCTGTGACGGCGTCCACCACGATCGGCTCGATCGGGTTTCCGGTCTCGACATCGATGTACCGGGCAAGTCCGGTGCCGCAATTTCGCTGAGCCCATGCGCCGATGACTGCCAAAACGGGCAGGAAGTCGCGCCCGGCGTCCGTGAGGACATATTCCTCGCGTGCCGGCTTGAGCGAGTAAAGCTGCTTCGCCAGCAAGCCGCTGGCGGTCAGCGTCGTCAGCCTTGCCGTAAGGATGCCAGGGGAAATGCCCAGACTCCTGCGAAACTGTTCGAACCGCGTGTGCCCGTCATGGGCGTCGCGAAGAATCAGGATGCTCCAGGCATCGCCGACCGACTCCAACCCCTTGGCGATCGGACATGACAGCGCTGTATGCGATTTTTCCAATATCATATCGTTTTGATAGTGACTAACTTCGAAATTGATAGTAACACCCTTTCCACCGACGATCCAGACCGGCATGGATGATATGTGATGAGCAGCACAGGCAAGGGCGTAGCGGTGGTGACCGGGGCATCCTCGGGAATAGGGTTGGTCACGGCGCGCACGCTGGCGGCGGCCGGCTACAAAGTGTTCGGCACCAGTCGCAAGGCGGTGGCGGACAGCCCCGGTGTCACGATGCTCGTCTGCGACGTGACCGACGAAAACTCGGTAACGGCGATGATCGGCGAAGTCGTGCGACAGTCGGGCCGGATCGATCTGGTCGTCAATAACGCCGGCATCGGATTGCTCGGCGCGGCCGAAGAATCGTCGATAGCGCAGGCCCAGCGCCTCTTCGACGTCAACGTGTTCGGCGTGGCGCGGGTCGTGAACGCGGTGCTGCCGATCATGCGCGCACAGAAGAGTGGCCGGATCGTCAACATGAGTTCGATCCTGGGGCTGATCCCGGCACCCTACAACGCCTTCTACGCCTCCACCAAGTTCGCGATCGAGGGCTATTCGGAGTCGCTCGACCATGAGGTCCGCGAGTTCGGCATCCGGGTGGTACTGGTGGAACCCGGCGTCACGGCGACGGCCTTCGAGGACAATCTCACTCGGGTGGATCAGCCGATCCAGACCTACGCCGCCGGCCGCACCCGCAGCGAGGCGCTGATGCGCGAGTGGGTGGAAAAAGGCGATGACCCCCAGGTGGTCGCCGATACCGTACTCGTTGCGGCAACGGCGACCAGGCCGGCGCTGCGCTATTCGGCGGGCAAACAATCCAGACAGATACGGGCATTGCGCCGCTACCTGCCGGAAAAACTGGTCGATCGAGCCTTGCGCAAGAACAGCGGCTTCACGAGCTAGGGCGCGCTCTGTCCGCTGTCGATCGCATGCCGGACATCGAAGGGCATGTACGCGATCAGACACGGCAGCGCGGATCGTTCGGGACCAAGTGGCGACCGACATGCTCGATCTGCACCGGGACAGTCATCTCCATCAGGTGCGGTCGAGCACGACTGGCGGCGGGAGCGACAACCGGGTCCCACCCGACGCCGTGCTACGCGGGCTTTCGAGCCGATAAACCGGTCGCTCGCGCGATGAGGCCGGAAGTGACCGGCCGGAACGATTCGAAATCGGGATGGAAAGAGTATTCGTGGGCAGGAGACGCGGATCGGCGCGGCGAGGGGATGCCGGTCGCACAGCCACTCCGATGAAAGATTAATGGCACCGTTCTTCGATCCGACATTACGGGTTTGCCGCGCGCGTTTGTCATAGCAGGATGGGCGACCGCTATGCCCGTCAGGCCAGGACGCAATTCGAACCCATGCACGACGATGCCGACCTTTATGCATGGTTCGGTCGGGAGATCCTTCCGCTCGAACCCGCCCTGATCCGCTATATCCGTCGCAACTGGCGTACGGAGGCCGATGTGCTCGACATCCGGCAGGAAATATATGAGCGAACGCTGACCGGCGCGCGCGAGGTGTTGCCGCGACAGGCGCGGCCTTACCTTTTTACCGTGGCCCGCAACCACCTGATAAACCGGGCCAAGCAGATGCGCATCGTTTCTTTCGAAACGGTGGCCGACCTCGAAAGCTGCAATAACTCGGTCGATCTGGCCGCCACCGAGCGGCATCTGACCGCGCGGGACGAATTGCGGCGCGCGCAGGCCGGTCTGGATACGTTGCCGCCGCGGTGCCGCGAGGTCGTACGGCTTCGAAAGATGGAGGGACTGAGCCGGCAGGAGACGGCGGAGCGCATGGGCGTGACGATCGCGACCGTCGAGAAGCAATTGACCCTCGGGATGCGCGCGATGGTCGATTTCATGCTCGGAGGAACGGGCAAGGTGGTTCGGCCGAAGGTCGAGCAGCTGCTGCGTCGGGAAGAATTGCCATGAGTACCGCACGCGAGATCGAGCAGCAGGCGGCCGACTGGCTGATGCGAAGCGAGGAGCCGGGCTGGAGCGCGGCGGACGAAGCCGGGTTGCAGGCGTGGCTCGACCGGTCGATGGCGAACAAGGCCGCGTTCTGGCGGTTGCGGCATGGCTGGCAACAGGCCGACCGGATCGTCGCGCTCGGTGCGGGCGCACCATCGGTCGCAAGGCGGGCCTGGTCGGGCTTCGGTGCCTCGCCGCGCTGGTTGACGGCCTTTGCCGCGTCACTGGTGCTTGTATGCACCTCGGTCGTGTATCTGTCGTCTTCGGACGGGACAACCGATCGGGTCGATCCACAGCGGATCGCCACGAAGATCGGTGGCCACAAGATCGTGTCGCTGAAAGACGGCAGTCGGATCGAACTGAACACTGCCACGTCGATCCGCGCGGCGGTGACGCCGGCGCGCCGGCAGATATGGCTCGACCAGGGCGAAGCCTATTTCGAGGTCGCCCATTCGCGCGAACACCCGTTCGTCATCCATGCCGGACCGCGCACGGTCACCGTATTGGGCACGAAATTCTCGGTGCGGCGCGAGGGCAACCGGGTGACGGTGTCGGTGGTGGAAGGGCGCGTACGGATCGACGGCACGCCGAAACAGGCCGCGATGACGACGTCGTCGACCGTGACCACCGGCGATGTCGCGATCGCGCAGGGGGCGTCGATGCTGATCGGCACCCGCCCCCCCGAAGCCATCGAAGCCGGCCTTGCCTGGCGCGAAGGAATGCTGGCGCTCGATCGGCAAACGCTCGGAGAGGCGGTAGAAGAGTTCAACCGTTACAATGTATTACCGATTGTCATCGACGATCCGCGAGTGGCAGCCATCCGAATTGGCGGCACGTTTCAGGCATCGAATGCCAATGCCTTCGTCCGGTTGCTGCACGACGCCTATGGCTTGCGCGTGACCCGTCAGGCAGATGCCATAAAAATTTCTTACGAATGAAACAAATCACGTTCCGGGTATTTGCCGGCAATTTGTCTTACCTATCGCCGGGACCCTAGAATGCCCGGTTCAGAAGGGGGCAATGATGGGCAGAGGAATCACGACTGTTCTGGTAGCGAGCGTTAGCATTACCGTCATGGCTACACCGGTCTGCGCGGAGACCGTGAAGCAAACGTACCGGATTCCGGCGGGTGACCTGAAAATCGCGCTCGACATGTTCGCTCGTCAGTCCGGTCGACAGATACTCTATAAAAGCGACGATATTCGCCAGGTGCGCACGCGGGGTGCGGTCGGATCGATGTCCGCCGATGCCGCGCTCGCAGCCGTTCTGGCGCATACCGGATTCGGTGTTCGTTCGGATGCTTCGGGTGCCGTCGCCATCGTCCGGCTGCCTGCCACATCCGCGCAGACGGGAACCAGGGGGCCGGACACGGCCGCCACATCCCCCGGTCAGGCCATGGCCAGTGCCGAACCGGTGGGCGATCAACCGGACCCCGATATCGTCGTGACCGGCATCGTCGGCAGCGTCACGCGCAGCATCAACGCCAAGCGACTGAATTCGGCGATCGTCGATGCGGTGTCCGCCGAGGATGTCGGCAAGTTCCCCGATACCAACCTCGCCGAATCGCTCCAGCGCATCACCGGCGTCCAGATCAACCGCAACGCCAACGGCGAAGGGGCCAGCGTCAGTGTGCGCGGCCTGCCGTCCGATTTCACGCTGGCGACGCTGAACGGTTCGACGATCACCAGTCCAGGCGTCGCCACGCGCACGTTCGACTACAACATGATCTCGCCGGATTTCGTGTCGCAGCTGGTGGTGTACAAATCCGCCCGCGCCGATCTGGAGGATGGCGGAATTGGTGCCAATGTTGACCTGCAGACTCTGACGCCGTTCGGGGTCGGCAAGCGCCGCGCCCAGATCACCGCGAAGATGCAGGGCGATCCCAGCAGGAACGGCGGCAAGTTTCAGCCGGACATCACGGCGCTCTACAGCGATCTGTTCGCCGACGGCCGGATCGGTATCACGCTTGGGTTGGATTGGAACAAGCGCTCGTTCCGCAACCAGGGCAGCGATGTGCAGCCCTTCTGGCCCACCACGCTGAACGGCAAGGGGCCATATTACGCCTTCATGCAAACGGGCTATTCCAACACCGATTCCACGGTCACGACGACGACGGGCTATGCCTCGCTGCAATGGAAGGCGAGCGATACGACCACGGCCACCCTCAACGGCCTGTATTCGAAGCGCAATCTCGACAGCCGCTCGATCAACTTCGGCATCGTTCCCTTCGCGCCATGGGCACCGGACGCCTATAACGGTCCGGTGACGTTCACCGCCGACCAGAACAATGTGCTGACGAAGGTGTCCAGCCCCGCGGCATGGTTCGTGTTCACCCAACCGATCACGCGCGAACGCGACGATACCACCAACCTGGATTTCAACGTTCGCACCAATACGGGCGACTGGGAATTCAGCGAGAGCCTGCAATACAGCCGCTCGAACGACAATAATTTCTGGCAGCGCCCGCAGGTCGGCATCTCGAGCGTGACCAATCTTCCGCCGGGCATCAAGACGTTCGGCGGGTACGAGATTTTCCCCGGCAAGCCGATCATCGGCTATATCCTCGATCCCGCGCTGAACTATTCCAATCCTGCCGTCTGGGGCAACGACAAGATCATCATCACCAGCGACGATGCGAGCGACACGCTCAAGGCCGCGAAGATCGACATTACCCGTCGCTTCGCCGGCAGCGTGCTCGAATCGATCAAGTTCGGAGGCAAGCTGTCGACACGCGAACGCCCGCACGATCGTTGGTGGCGGCGCTACAATAACGCACCGTTCGACAATGCTGCCGCGGCGCGGACACCGTTCCAGACCGCGGTCCGGCCCAACTCGCTCGCCAACAATATATTGGGCAAGTATAACGGCCCCGGCGTCCGTCCGTCGCAGCTGTTCTACATCGATCCGCAGGCATGGCTGACGGAATATTTCGACGGGAAGTACGAAACCCTCTATAATCAGGGGGCGTTGAGCACCAACAACTTCACCACCAACAGCGTGACCGAAACCGAACGCGACGCCTATGTGATGGCGAACTTCCGTTCCGAAAGCGCCATCCCGATCAGTGGCAATGTCGGCCTGCGCTACGTCAATGCCAGCGTGAAGGTCCCGTATCAGGGGGTCAATCTCGACAACCTGAAATTCGACTGCCCGGCGGGCACCGCCAACTGCACCTGGGTCATCCCGCCCGTCACCAACGAGGTGGGTCGCGGGAAAAGCCATGCGTGGCTGCCCAGCCTGAACGTGTCCGCCGAACTGCGCGACGACATGATGCTGCGCTTCGCCGCCAGCAAGACGATGGCGTTCCCGCCGCTCGCCAGCCTCGTGCCGTCGGTCGACGTCAGCGGACTGGCGACACGGCGGATCTCGGTCGGCAACATCAACCTGTCGCCCTATACCTCGCGCAATCTCGACCTGTCGTGGGAATGGTATTTCAGCCGGTCGTCGGTCGTGTCGGTCGCGCTGTACAACAAGCAGATCACCGGGTTTCTCCAGCCCGGTTCGTATCAGCGCGTGATCGCGGGACAGAATGTCACCGTCCAGACGACGGTCAACGGGCGGAAAGGCTATGCCCGCGGCGTCGAGGTCGATTACAAGCAGCAGGTGGGGGCACTGGTCCCGGCCCTGTCGGGGCTGGGGTTCGACGTCAACCTGACCTATTCGACCGGCCAGCAGGACGGGGTGCCGGAATTCAACATTCCCGCCTCGACCTTTCTCGGCCTGAACAAGCTGACCTATAACGCCAGCCTGTTCTACGAGAAGGCCGGGTTCAGTGCCCTGATCGCGCTGAATCATCGCGATCGCTTTCTGGTGGACTCCAACGTCTGGGGTGTTTCGACCACGGAACTGTACATCGAAGCCCGTACCCAGATCGACGCGCAGGCCAGCTACGACATCGGCCGCAACTTCACGATCTTCGCGAATGTGCAGAATCTGACGAACAAGCCGATCGTGCAGACCGAGGAACTGATCCAGGCGCGCGGGACGCAATATCCCGGCACCTGGACCATGAACGGACGCCGTGTCGCGGCGGGGCTGACCCTGAAATATTGACCGGAAACAGCGCCCCCCGCGTCCATTCGGAGACGCGGGGGGCGTCCGGGTCGGCCAACGTCCGTGGGACACGACGGGCACCCCGCCAATCGACAGCCAATCGAGACAGGATCATGACCATGACAGGCACGAAAGCGGGCGCGTTCGCGTCCGTCGATCGCCGCGCGTTCGTCGGCGGCGTCGGTATCACGCTGCTCGGACTCGGGAGCGGTGCCCGCGCCGGGACCGTGCTGGATGCCGGCCCACGCTTCGGCTTCGCGCCGTCGCACGTGCCGGAAGGCTTCCTGCTCGACGGCAAGCCGTTCCAGATGCGCTCGGGCGAAATGCACCCCGCCCGCATTCCCCGCGCCTACTGGCAGCACCGGATCAGGATGGCCAAGGCGATGGGCCTCAACACCATCGCGATCTACGTCATGTGGAATTACCACGAGACGGCACCGGGGACGTTCGACTTCACGTCCGACAACCGTGATATCGCCGCCTTCATCCGGCTCTGCGCGGCGGAGGGGATGCTCGTCTATCTGCGGCCCGGTCCCTATGTCTGCGGCGAGTGGGATCTGGGCGGACTGCCCGCCTATCTGCTCAAGGTGCCGGGCATCCGGCTGCGCCATCGCGACGACGCGACCTATATGGGCGCGGCCGAACGCTATATCGATCGTCTGGCCACGATCGTCCGCCCGTTGATGATCGACCGGGGCGGGCCGATCGCGATGGTGCAGATCGAGAATGAATATGCCTCGTTCAGCACCGATCCGGCCTATCTTCCCGCCATTCGCGGGATGTGGACGAAGCGCGGTTTTCGGGGACCGTTCAGCACCTCGGATGGATTGGAACAGGTGCAGAAGGCGGGAACCTACCTTGCCGACACGGCCCTCGGCCTTGACGGCAGTACCGATATCGAGGCGGCGCAGCGGATCACAAACGGGGCGCCGGTCTGGATCGGCGAAGGCTATCCCGGATGGCTGACGCACTGGGGCGATCCGAAATTCGCGGCCGCCGACTATACCGATCTATTGCGTCGGTGGATGCGCGAACGTCGGTCGTTCAACCTCTACGTCGTGCATGGCGGCACCAATTTCGGCTTCACCGCGGGGGCCAACGCGAACAATGACGGGTCGAAATTCGAACCCAGCCTGACCAGCTACGATTATGGCGCGCCGATCGCCGAGGGCGGTGACGCGACGGCGCAATATCATGCCATGCGGCGGATCATCACCGATCATGTCGGCACGACGCTCCCGGCGATGCCGCCCCTGCCGGCTCGCATCGCCTTCCCCACGGTCCGCACCGTGCCGCGCGGTTCGCTGTGGGCGGCGCTGCCCGATCCCGTGACGGTGGCGACGCCCGGCCCGATGGAACTGGTGCTGGGACAGACCGAGGGGATGATCCTCTATCGGCACATGCTGAAGCCCGGAATCGCCGGCGACCTGCGGATCGACGGGTTGCACGACGAGGCGCTGGTTCTGATCGACGGCGTCCCGGTCGGCAACCTGTCGCGCGTCGCCGCATCGAAGGCCCCGGCATCGCTTCCGGTTCCGCCGTCATCCGACGGCAAGGCCCGCCGGCTCGACATCCTCGTCTATCCGTTCGGTCGGGTGAATTTCGGCCGCTACATGGAGGACCGGAAGGGCATTCTCGGCAAGGTGGCGATCGGAGCCGACGCCCTGACCGTATGGTCGGTCTACGGCCTGCCGCTGGACGATGCCCATCGCGCCGCCAGCCTCGCGGCGACGACCCGTCCGGGTGGACTGTTCCACACCGCCGACTTCACGCTGGAAGCGGTCGGGGACACCTTTATCGACATGGCGGACTGGAAACTGGGTTTCCTTTGGATCAACGGCCACCTGCTCGGCCGCCATTGCGCGCTGGGGCCGCAGACCCGCCTCTTTTGCCCCGCCGATTGGCTCGTGAAAGGCAGGAACCGGGCCATCGTTTTCGACCTGTATGCATCGTCGGGCGCAATCCGCGGTCTGCTGCTGTCGGACACCATGCAGGCGGATCGGGACACCGGCGATCTCGCCCGCAAAAGCGGCGAGTCCTCCTGAGGCGAAAGGCGACCACGATGGCGAGGCAATGGGTCAACAACCGCGACGGGATCTTCCAAATCGCCGATCACAGCATCTTCGGGGCTGCCGCCAGATTGCGGGCATCGCTGCATAAAGTACTGCCTTCATGACGACAGGCTAACGTTCCCGCTTCCGATTGAGTGTCCGGATTCGCCTAGTTGCGTTGGAGAAGTGCTGAATCCCGATGACCTGCTGCCCGTTTTCTGGACCGCTTTGAGCTGGAAAATTCCGGTTATGAAGGAAGGCCATTGTATCCGCAGGGTCGAGCCTGGACGCAGCGGGACGAACAACCGGCTGTTCCTGGAGGCGGTGTCGTGGATCGCGCGCACGGGTAGTGCGTGGCGAGATCTGCTGGTGCATATCGGTAACTGGAGCACGGCCTTTCGCCGGTTTCGCGACTGGCGCGCCGCCGATGTGTTCAAGCGGATATTCGATGCCTGCTCGGACGAGCCAGACATGGAATATGCGATGGTCGATCGGCGACCGCTAATATGAGGCTGGCAACCCTGTGGCCTGAGGCAGATATCTACCTTTACGAAGCGAAGAACGGTGGTCGTAATCTTGTCGGTGCGCGGGCCGTTTAAGTTGAATTGTGGTTTTCTACAAATCAACGGCCCGCGAGACGGCCGCAGCCGTCTCGTTTGGGATCGATTTTTGGGAAACCTCGAGCCTTCCCAAAACATCAGCCAAGCATCAAACGGGAATCTGTTCATGGCGGAATTGAAGAAGTCGTCGCCACGGCAACGGTGAAACGAGTTCATCTCGTTCAGCGCACCGACGACATAGGTCATCTATCGGGGGAGGCCAGTCTCGGAGCCGTTCAAGACGCTCTGCTGATCGCGCGCCGTAGTGGATCAGCCCTCCGCTACACTCTCGGCGCCGAGCACGCGTGGCCGATCTTGCCGCCTTCAAGAATTGGGGGCTGGAAAACAAGCCCGCGATGATCTTCGGCATGAACGCAATGCACGGATTTCGGGTGGTTTACGGTCATCAAGCGAAGCGGTTCTGGTTCGATCGCTCCCGCTGCGCTGTTCCCGCATGATCCATCATTATCGAAGCACGAGAACGTCGTTCGATACCCGAGCGCCAGGCACCTGCGCACGGAAGGTCGCCGGTAACGGGTGAACTAAGGCCAGCATACCCCCATGTGCCTGCACGACTTGGCGCGCCAGGCTGAGCCCTATCCCGCTTCCACTGGATTTGGAGGTGTAGAAGGGGCGGAAGATGACATGCACGCGATCCGGCGGGATGCCGGGTCCATTGTCCCTCACCTCGAAGGTGAGAACGTCATCGTCCACAGTGGCGCGGATATCGACCCGACCGGATGCGACGCCGCCCTGCTGGATCGCCTCGACGGCGTTTTGCAGCAACGCCCATATCGCCTGGTTAAGCTGGTCGCGATCGATCTCCGCACATAGGTCGGATGCGACATCGATCGAAAGACCGACGTCCGGCCAGCGGCTTACGAACAGCCGCGCAATGTCGTCGATCATCTCCTCGATCGACACGGTCAGTCGTAAGGGCGGCGGCAGGCGGGCCAGTTCGCGATAGGCTTCGGTGAATCGCCGCAGCCCTTCGGCATGCCGCGCGAGCGTCGTCAGGATTTCGGTAAGCAGGGCGGAATCCTCGTCACGAGCCTCCGCTGCAGCGATGCCGCACTCGGCCAGCGACACGATAGGCACCAGCCCGTTGAGCATCTCGTGGCCGAGTACCTGGATCATCTCGGCGCTGGCGCGCGCTTCGGCGGTACGCTCCTCGCTCTCGACGTCGATCAGCGCCACGACCGACCGGTCGCCGACCTCTACCCTGTCGGCACGCCAAGTCCTGCCGGCATGACGCAGGCGGGTGGCATCGCGGTCGAACAGCGGAACGGGCGGCGGCAATATCCGGTCGTCGGTCGCGAAGAGCCGGCGTGCCGCCCGGTTCATCGTCCGCGCGGTCGTTCCGTTCACCAGTACCAGCGGGGTAGGTGAGGCATCGAGCAGCAGGTGATGGGCGACTTGCGCCCCGTCGGGTGAGCTGGATGCCGTGATCGACACGACCTGATGGCGCCTGACCAGGAACAGATTGGCGGCAAGCAGCCACACCAGCAACAGGAAGGTGCCGAACAATGCCAACCATAGACCATGCGTTCCGGCCGCTCCAGCCGTCGCCCCACACAGGCCCAGCCCCGACCCGATCAGCAGGGCATGCCCCTCCCGTCTAGAGACCATGCTGCGCCATCCGACGATAAAGGGTGCCCCGGCTGAGGCCCAATGCCGCGGCAGCCCGTGACACGTTGTGGCGATGCTCCTTCAACGCAGCTTCGATCATCAGTTTTTCGGCATCCTGCATCCCGAATGCCGGTGCGGTCTTGCCTCCAGCATTGGCGACCAAGGTGGTCGGCCTGATCGCTGCGACGTCGATCAGGCCATCGTCCGACAGCAGCACCGCGCGCTCGATCGCCAGCGCCAGCCCGCGCACCTCGTCCGGCCAGTCCGCGATGGCGACGAACGCCTCCGCCGCTGGCGTGAGCCGTGGCGCAGGATAACCGTAGGTTTCACCGGCGACACTTGCGAAATGCCGCGCGAGCAGCACCGCGTCATCACGACGCTCCGCAAGAGGCGGCACCGGGATTTCGATCGTGCAGAGGCGCCGACGCAGCGCGGGCGAGAGCGGCGCGACAGCGTCGACGATCGTTATGCAGCGCAGGCGTGGCATCAACCGCTGGAGCAGCCGTACCTGTGCCTGCGGGTCCAGTCGATCGGCATGGCATAGCACGATCGTACCGGTAGCATCGTCCAGGGCGGATAATTGATCGGAATCGGTGACGTCGATCCGGCGCGGCTTGGTCCCCGCGTCGGCGGATGCCGCATGAAGCGCTTCGGCGACCAGCGAGCGTCCAGTGCCGGATGCCCCGGTGACACACACGGAGGCGATCGTCGGTCCGACACGCCGGACGAGCGCACGGACGCGCTCGATCGCTGTCGATGTACCGATCAGCGCGCTGCCACCTGATGGGCCGATGGCTGCGGGTCGGTGTGCCGATCCACCGCCGACGCTTCGCCTGATCGCGGCGTCGACCTTGCCGAGCAGGTCGTCCTTTCGCCACGGCTTCATGATGAAGTCGCGCGCGCCCGCCTGCATGGCTGTGACGGCGATGCGGATGCCGCTGTGCGCCGTGATGACCACGACGCAGGCATGGGGATCGTCCGCGACGATCCGAGCGAGACAGGCCAGCCCCTCCTTACCGTCCGCGCGACCCGCCGTGAAGTTCATGTCGAGCAGGATCGCATCGTAGCGGCGACGCGCAAGCATCGAATAGGCGGTGGCAGGGTCGGCGGCGATCTCCAGAACATGTCCGGCCAGCCGGAACAGGATCTCCGTCGTTCGACTAACGACCGGATCGTCCTCGATCAGAAGGATCGCGCGAGGACTTGACTCGCGATCGGGATGTCCGCCGGCGGGCATTGTGTTCAACGACGACAGGTCGTCTGTTCGCGGCATCGATGAAATCCGTTCATTCATAGCAACTTGGCTTTTTAGACCGTGGACAGAGACATCAGTCTTCATGATGACGGAACATCCCGCATACACAACACCCATTCCGGGTGCTGCAATGGACAGCCGGATCGAACGACCCAAGCCACCGTGGTGGCGCAGGCGACCCGCGCTGATCGCGCTGGCTCTGCTGATCGCCATGCTGGCAATCTGGCGGTCCCTCCCTGAAAATGGCTCGACTGATATCGCCACCGCCGACATCGAAACGGGCGAAGTCGTGCGTGCGCCATTCGACGATTATCTGCCGGTCCGGACCACCGTCGCTCCCGAGATCACGACGTTGGTCGGCGTGCTGTCGGGCGGACAGGTCGAGCGACTGCTGGTGCAGGACGGCGCAATGGTGACGGAGGGACAGCCCCTCGCGACGCTCGCCAATCCGGAATTGAAGCTCGACGTGCTGACTCGTGAGGCGCAGATCGCCAGCCAGCTAGGCCAGGTCGCAGGCGAGGGACTGGGGATCGAACGCAACCGCCTCGATCGGGTGGGTCAGGTGGCTCAGGCCGAATACGACCTCATCAAGGCGCGCCGCGATCTCGCCATCCGCCAGCAACTTCACGATCAGGGCTTCCTGTCCGACGCCGGCGTAAAGAGCTTCCAGGAAGAGGCCGCCTATCAGGAAAAGCGACTGGCCCAGCTGCAATCGGGGCATGCCACAGAGGTCCGGATCACCGCCACGCAGGGGCGGCGGCTCGCTGACACGCAAGGGCGCCTGTCGGGCAATTTCGCGGCGGTGCGCGCCGGACTCGACGCGCTGACGATCCACGCCCCGGCAACCGGTCGCCTGACCAACTTTATGCTGCAACCGGGCCAGACGCTGAAGCCGGGAAACCCCGCAGGCCAGATCGACAGTGAAGGCGCGTGGAAGCTGATCGCCGACGTGGACGAATATTATCTCGGCCGTGTCGCGGTCGGGCAGAAGGCGCAGGCGGGTGATGCGCACGCAACGGTCAGCAAGGTATTGTCGGCGGTCAAGGATGGGCGTTTCCGCGTCGAGCTGACTTTCGACGGTCGCGCCCCGGCCGGGCTGAACCGGGGGCAGACGCTCGATATCCGCATCACGCTGGGGGTCGCGTCCCAGGCGTTCCTGGCCCCGGTCGGTGGCTGGCTGGAGGCGGGTGGCGGCACGTCCGCCTTCGTCTTGGATGCAGATGGCGCTCACGCCCGACGGCGCACGATCAAGACCGGCCGCCGTAATCCGGAACAGGTCGAGGTGCTGTCCGGCCTCTCCTCCGGCGAGCGCATTGTCACCTCCAACACCGCGTCCGTGAAGGGCGACATCCTCAACATCCGCTGAAAGGCCCGTCCATGATCCGTCTCGAGAACATTCAGCGCCGCTACGTCTCCGACGAGGTGGAGACGACTGCTCTGTGCGATATCGACCTGCATGTCGAAGCGGGCGAGTTCCTCGCCATCATGGGGCCGTCGGGCTGCGGCAAGTCGACATTGCTCAACACGCTCGGCACCGTCGATCGCCCGACCGGCGGTCGATACCTCTTTGGCGATCGCGATCTCGCCGCCCTGGAGGAGAAGGAGCTGGCGAAGTTCCGCGGCAGCACGCTCGGCTTCGTGTTTCAGAGCTTCAACCTGATCGACGAGCTGACAATCGAGGAGAACGTCGCGCTTGGCCTTGCCTATCGCAAGGATGCGGTGGACCGTAGGGGGCGGGTCGCGACGGCGATGGACAAGGTGGGGATCGCACACCGCGCGCGCCACTTTCCCCACCAGCTGTCGGGAGGGCAGCAGCAGCGCGCCGCCATCGCCCGCGCCATCGTCGGCGACCCGACGCTGATCCTGGCCGACGAACCGACCGGCAACCTCGACACCGCCAATGGCGAGCAGGTGATGAACATCCTGGCCGCGCTCAACGACGAAGGGGCGACGATCGTCATGGTCACCCATTCCCCCAGCCATGCCGACGTGGCGAAGCGTCGCATCGACATGCTCGACGGACGCATCGTCGCCAGCGCCATGCGCGCGATCTGAGCGATGAAAAGGACCACCAACATGGCGCATCTCGCCGCGCGTCACCGTCGTGGGCAGCGCAACCACCCGCGTCGCCTGCTACTGACCTTCCTCTTGTCCGGATATGCGCGATGAACCGCTTCGCACTGACTTCGCTCTACCGCTCGTTGACCCGCCACAAGCTCTATGCCGCGCTGAACATCGGCGGGTTGGCGCTCGGCATTGCGGTGTTCCTCGTCCTGGGCCTCTATGTCCGGTTCGAGACGAGCTTCGAGCAGTGGCTGCCGCATCATGACGAACTCTATGTCGTGCAGACCAAGCTTCAAATCCCCGGCAGCCCCTTCAACGGGGCCTATCCCGTGACGATGCCGGGCCTGTTCGAGGAGATGCGTCAGGATTTCCCTGGACTGGTCGGCACACGCATTCGTGGCGGCAAGCAGGGGGGGAGTGTCATCCGCGAGAACGACGCGATCGGCGCGGATGTGGCGCAGGTCGATCCGTCCTTTTTCGACGTGTTCGATATCCCCATGGTGCGCTGTGACGGGCGGCGGGCGCTCGCCGATCCATCGGGTGCGCTGCTCAGCCGGACCGAGGCACGGCGGCTGTTTGGCGATGCCGACCCCATTGGCCAGAACATCACCATCTCGGTCGATGCGCCGCAGGTCTATCGCGTCGCTGGCATCTTTGAAGACCTGCCCACGACAACTGATCTTCAGGCGAACATCCTGATCCCCATGCCGCGCACGCCACCGCCACCCGTGCAATGGTCCTGGTACAAATGGGGCATGGTTGATGGCGCCACCTATCTTCGCCTTCCGGATGCGGCGGCTGCGCGCACGTTCGAGGCGAAGATGCCCGCCTTCGTCCGGCGTCATGCCGGACAGGATCTGGGCCCCGACCCAGCGAAGGTCATCGCACTCTCGCTGCTGCCGCTTACGCGCCTGCATCTGCAACCGCCCGGCGGGGTGCAGAGCAGCGGCCGGACGCTGACGATCGTGACGCTGGGGCTGGTCGGCGTGCTGACCCTGCTGATCGCAATCATCAATTATGTGAATCTCGCGACCGCCCAATCGGGTCTGCGCGCCCGTGAAGTGGCGATGCGCAAGGTGCTGGGCGCAGACCGCAGGATGCTGATCCGGCAGTTCCTGGGCGAGGCGGCGGCGATGGCGGCGGTCGCCAGCCTGTTAGGCATGATCCTGGCCGAGGTCAGCCTGCCCCTCGTCAACGCGGCGGGGGGCCTGTCCCTAAACTTCCCCTACGCCCTGGCGCTGCCGTTGCTGGTAGCGCTGGTCCTCATCATCGCGCTGACGGCGGGTTTCTATCCGGCGGTCCTCCTGTCCCGCTTTCCGGCCGCTGCCGTCCTGGCCTCGGCGCGGGCGCCGGGGGGCGGGCGCAACGGCACGCGGTCGCGCGAGCTGCTGGTGGTGATCCAGTTCGGTCTGGCCATCGCCTTCATGATCGGCACGGTCGTGCTGGTGGCTCAGACCGCACATGTTCGGCAATCGGATCTGGGGTTCCAGCGCGAAGGGCTGCTGGTCATACCCTCGCTTGCCGACAAGCGCATCTTCCCCGCGCAGGCGCGGCCGATCCTGGACGCGCTCCGTCGCCTGCCAGGCGTAGTGTCGGTCGGATCGAGTAGCTCGGCACCAGGCATGGTCAATTCCAGCATCGACGTGATCGAGCGGGCGAGCGGACCGGGCGTGACCGTCAGCAACATTCCCGTCGGGCCAGATTTCTTTCGTACCTATGCGCCAAGACTACTCGCCGGGCGCGTCTTCGACGATGCGCACGGCGCCGACGATTCCAGCGACTGGACCAAATGGAAGAATGGCCGCAACGTCGTCGTCAATCGCAAGGCGGTGGAGCAGCTCGGCTTCCGTGCGCCTGAAGAGGCGATCGGCAAGACCGTCGGGCGGAGCGCGCCGCGTACAATTATCGGCGTGGTCGACCAACTCCGCTTCGCGTCGCCACGCACGGCCGAGACTGCTACCCTGTATCAATATTCCCGCGACGTTCCGACGTCCGCCATCGCCGCCATCCGCTACACCGGCGACAGCGCCGCGATGTTGGCCCGCATCCGGTCAACATGGCAACGCCTGTCGCCGCAGGTGCCGCTGGTTGTCGGGACGGCGGATCAGCAGCTGGCCGATTTTTACAAGGCGGATGAGCAAGCCGTGCACCTGTTCGGAATCGGCGCGGGGCTGGCGGTACTGATCGGCTGCGTCGGTTTGTGGGGTCTTGCCTCGTTCAACACGTCGCGTCGGGTGAGGGAGATCGGCATCCGCAAGACGCTGGGCGCATCGTCCGCCCATATCGTCAGGCTATTGGTAGGTCAGTTCCTACGCCCGGTGCTGATCGCCAACTTCATCGCCTGGCCGCTGGCTTATGCCGCTATGCGGACCTGGCTCGCCGGGTTCGATGACCGGATTGCGCTGTCGCCGCTGTTTTTCGCCGGTGCTACCCTGCTGGCGCTCACGATCGCCGTGCTGACCGTGCTGGGCCAAGCGTTACGCGCCAGCCGTGCGACTCCCGCCTGGGCGCTGCGCCATGATTAAGGTCGCTCTACTCATCACCACTTTGCTGGTGGCAGTAGCCCCCACCTCAGCCGAGACGCTGCGCGAGGCTGTGGCGCAGGCTTATGCGACCAATCCCCAGCTTCTCGCCGCCCGCGCCGGGCAGGAGGCGCTGGAAGAACAGCCCGAGCAGGCTGGTGCGGCGGGCCGGCTCACGGCTGCTGCGACCGGGGGTGGGGGTTATGATCGGTTGGGTTATGGCCGTGCCGCATTCGCTACGGCAAGCGTGGCCCTGCCGATCTGGACCGGCGGCAGGGTGCAGTCGGCCGTGCGCGCAGCGGACCGGGACGTGGCAGCGGGAGCGCAGGGGCTAGATGATCGAAACCGCTTCGCGCTGCGCATCGAACACGGCGGTCAGCGCTATGTTCGTCGCGCGGCCGCGGACGAACGGATAGCGCAGCCGTGCCGACAGGCGGCGGAAGCGGCTGCCGAAGCCCGGAAGATACCGGGCATGGCGGGGTGACGCGCGCGACTCCACCGCCTCGGCGGTGAGGGTCAGGCCGTCGTCGTCCAGCAGCAGGACGATGCCTGCCGCCAGAAGCCGGTTGCGGGGATCGGGATCGAGGATCGAACCCCCCTTGGTGGTATTGGGATAGCCACCGGCACGCAGGTAGATCGTCTCGCCCTGTCCGAACGCCGAATTGAAGGTAAAGCCCAGCCCCCCCGCCGTAGCGGCCGAGGCTGTCCGACAGACTGTTGTCGAGCGACAGCTGTCCGGTGACCGGGCGGTGCAGGCCGTCGAGCACCAGCACCGTCGCCCCGACCCGCGATGCCGGCGCGAGCGTCGAGCGCAGTCGCAACCCCGGCAGGTCGCCCGCCAGCAGTACCCCGCGCTCGATTTCGCCCAGCGTCACGTCGGGACGGTTCACCAGCCTAGCCAGCGTCGCCTCGACCCGCGCCCGCTGCATGGAACATGCGCATCTCGGGAAATCACGATCGTGCCTGTCCAGCCTGCGGTCCTCACCCCGCGCCAGAACGAGGTGCTCGACCTGCTGGTGCAAGGGCTGTCGAACAAGATGATCGGGCGGCGGCTCGGCCTGTCGGAACATACCGTTCGCGGGCATGTCCAGGCACTGCTCGCGACCCTCGGCGCCTCCAGTCGATCGCAGGCCGCCTTTGCCGCGCGCCGACTCGGCCTGTTGCGATGACGGTATCGACACCCGCCGCGATACGAGGCGAACAACTGCGGCTCGTACTGGCGGGCATCGGCCAGTCGTTTCCCGTCGCCTTCCTGCTGTCGAGCCTGCTCGTGGTCGTGCTCGATCGCGTCGCGCCCCTCGGGGAATTGCTGGCCTGGTACGTCGCGTTCCTCGCCCTCCGCGTAGCCACGGTTGGCTATGCGCGGCGTATGCAGCGGCAACGCAGCACGCCGGCACAAGGGCGTACCACTGAACGTGTTCTCATGATGCTCAAGATCGCTGAAGGCGGCTGCTCACGGTAGAGCCGCTGGGCTTTCTTGCGGTTGATCGTGATGCCGTCCCGACGAAGCAGGATGTGCAGCTTCCGATAGCCGAACCGCCGGCGCTGCTGCGCCAGTTCGCAAAGCCGCGACCGCAGGTCAACATCATCCGCCCGGCACGGGCGATACCGCATGTTCGTGCGGTCTGCCCCGACAACCATGCACGTCCGCCGCTCACTCATCCCCGGCGTCGCCTGAAGATGCGCGACCGCAGACGCTTCTACGCGTGAACTACTGCCTTCCTACCCTTCGCGTCAAACCCATTCCCTGCGTCGAGCAGATGTTGCCGTCCCGTTCCGCGTCACCCATATTCCGCCCATGGCGATCATGATCCGCACCGACTTGTCCGAACCCGAAACCGGACAGACCTTCGTTCCGCACCGCCCGGCGCGCCCGGAGAAGGTGGATGCGGGCAAGCGCTTCGTCATCAAGTCCGATTACGAACCCGCCGGCGACCAGCCGACCGCAATCCGCGAACTCGTCGCGGCGGCGCGGGCGGGGGAGAAGGATCAGGTGCTGCTGGGCGTCACCGGCTCCGGCAAGACCTTCACCATGGCCAAGACGATCGAGGAGTTGCAGCGCCCGGCGCTGATCCTTGCGCCCAACAAAATCCTCGCCGCGCAGTTGTATGGCGAGATGAAGTCGTTCTTTCCCGACAATGCCGTCGAATATTTCGTCAGCTATTATGATTATTACCAGCCCGAAGCCTATGTCGCGCGGTCGGACACCTATATCGAAAAGGAAAGCTCGACCAACGAGGCGATCGACCGGATGCGGCATTCGGCCACCCGGTCGCTGCTGGAGCGCGACGACGTCATCATCGTTGCGTCGGTGTCGTGCCTCTACGGCATCGGATCGGTCGAAACCTATTCGGCGATGATCTTCGATTTGAAGAAGGGCGATGTGGTCGACCAGCGCGAGATCGTGCGCAAGCTGGTCGCGCTGCAATATAAGCGCAACGACGCCGCGTTCCAGCGCGGCAATTTCCGCGTGCGCGGCGACAGCCTCGAATTGTTCCCGTCGCACTATGACGACAGCGCGTGGCGCATCACCTTCTTCGGCGACGATATCGAGGAAATCACCGAATTCGATCCGCTGACCGGCAAGAAGGTCGCGAACCTCAATTCGATCCGGGTCTATGCCAATTCGCACTATGTGACGCCCGGCCCGACGCTGAAACAGGCAGGCGAGGCGATCAAGCACGAGCTGACCGAGCGGCTGAAGGAACTGGTGATGGAGGGCAAGCTGCTGGAGGCGCAGCGGCTGGAACAGCGCACCAATTTCGACCTGGAGATGATCGCCGCGACCGGGAGTTGCGCGGGGATCGAGAATTACAGCCGCTTCCTCACCGGCCGCCTGCCCGGCGAACCGCCGCCCACGCTGTTCGAATATCTCCCTGAGAATGCTTTACTCTTCGTCGACGAAAGCCACCAGACGATCGGCCAGATCAACGGCATGTCGCGCGGCGATCACCGGCGCAAGATCACGCTGGCCGAATATGGCTTCCGCCTGCCCAGCGCGATCGACAACCGGCCGCTGCGCTTCAACGAATGGGACGCGATGCGGCCGCAGACGGTGTGCGTGTCGGCGACGCCGGGCGGCTGGGAAATGGAGCAGACCGGCGGCGTGTTCAGCGAACAGGTCATCCGCCCGACGGGCCTGATCGACCCGCCGATCACGATCCGGCCGGTCGAGGAACAGGTCGACGACCTGATCCACGAGGCGAAGGAGACGGCGAAGAACGGCTATCGCACGTTGGTCACGACGCTGACCAAGCGCATGGCCGAGGACCTTACCGAGTTCATGCACGAAGCCGGCCTCAAGGTCCGCTACATGCACTCGGACGTCGAGACGCTGGAGCGCATCGAGCTGATCCGCGACCTGCGCATGGGGGTGTACGACGTGCTGGTCGGCATCAACCTGTTGCGCGAGGGGTTGGACATCCCCGAATGCGGGCTGGTCGCGATCCTCGATGCCGACAAGGAAGGATTTTTGCGCTCCGAAACCTCGCTGATCCAGACGATCGGCCGCGCCGCGCGCAACGTCGACGGACGGGTGATCCTGTATGCCGATCGCATGACCGGCAGCATGGAGCGCGCCATCGCCGAAACCGATCGTCGCCGCGAAAAGCAGCGCGAATATAACGCACTGCACGGCATCACCCCTACGACGATCAAGCGCCAGATCGGCGACATCATCGCCGACGTCGCGTCGCGCGATCAGGTGACGGTGGAGATCGACGAAGACGGCCCGCGCCACATGGTCGGCCACAATCTGCGGTCGTACATCGAGAGCCTCGAAAAGCAGATGCGCGAGGCGGCAGCCAATCTCGAATTCGAAACCGCCGGACGGCTACGCGACGAAATCCGGAACCTCGAAAACGAGGAGCTGGGCCTGCCGGTGAGCGAGCACAAGGCCCCGATCATGGGCCGGTCAAACGAGGGCAAGCCGGGTACTCGCAAGACGCGCTATGGCAAGCAGAAGGCGATGCGGATGGCCGGCGGCGGCGGGCGCGGGCGGTAGGGTAGTTCATCGCTTCCGCGCAGGCGGCAGCGACGACCGGCCAAAGCATCGTCATCCCGGCGAAGGCCGGGATCCATTGTGTTGGGTGTTCTCGACTCCATCGCTACGTCACCCCATCCATGGATTCCGGCTTTCGCCGGAATGACGAATGGTTCGATGGAAGAGGCCCGCCGCCCCATCCCCGGTTGAGGCCGCCGCCCGCATCGCCCATAAGGGCGCCATGCGTATCCTGTTCCCTCTCGCCGCCCTTGTCCTGATGGCCGGGTGCGTACCGCCCGGTGCGCCGCCTGCTGCCGAAGAAGTGCCGCCGCCGACGCTCCGCCCGGTGCCGTTTCGGCCGACGCCGGCCGCGCCGATCGCCGACTGGCGCGATCTGCCGCGCACGCCGGGCGACTGGCAATATCGTGGCCTTGGGGGCGGGTCGGCTGCGACCTATGGCGTGCGGGGCGCGGCGCCGCTGGCGACGCTGACCTGCGACCGGGCCGCCGGACAAGTGACCCTGTCGTTCGCCAGCCTGCGCCCTGCCGCGGGCACGGTCACCGTCCGGACCACCAGCACGCAACGCACCCTGAAGGTCCAGCCGATGGCCGGCGGGGTCGGCGTGGCGTTGCCCGCCAGCGACCGGTTGCTCGACGCGATCGGGTTCAGCCGGGGGCGGTTCGTGGTCGAAGGGGCGCCGGTCGGTCGGCTGGTCCTGCCCGCCTGGGCCGAAGTGCTGCGCGTGACCGAGGATTGCCGCCGCTGATGCGTAAGCGGGGGCTGATCGTGCTGCTGGCGCTGGCCGGTTGTTCGAGCGAACCGCCGCCGCCCGCCTCGCGACCGAGCGCCAGCCCGACGCCTTCCCCCACGTCGACGCCGTCGCCGCGTCCGCCCAAGCCCGGCCAGTTGCCGACGCCCGAGCTGGACGGGGCGACGCCCCTCACCGGTCGCTGGACCGCGACGCCGACCGCCGCGACCTATGGCGAGGCGGGGCGCATCGCCTTCGCCATCCGATGCGACCGGCCGGCGCGGCAGATTCTGTTGTCGGTCGGTGCGAAAGTTGGGGGCACGCTGCGGCTGTTCACCGACGATGCCGCCGCGCGTTTTCCGGCGCAGGTCGTCGACGGCGCGCTCGAAACGCCGGTGACGACCGGGCAGACGTTTCTCGACGCGCTGGCACGGGCGGACGCGATCGGGATCGCGGTCGATGGCGGGACGGTGCAGCGCATTCCCGGGGACAAGGCGATCGGGGTGGTGGTGCGGGGATGCCGCCCGGCCGGGCGCTGAGGCGGCGGGCAGGGCACGAAGTATCGGACGAATCCGTACGCAAAACAAGTCTTGTACGCAGCGCCCGAATGCCCCACGTTCGGGATGCGCACCGATCGGTGCGTAACGGCTTTAACTAGCGAAAGGAGGTGATCCGATGTCTCATGGTTCAGCAATGGGGTCGGTTCAGTTCGTTCGGGAGACGCGCCGCTAAAGGCAGGTCGGCCGCGTGCGGGGGGTATCCTCCCCCAGTCAACGCCGTGGCCTCCTGCAAGCGGCACGCATGGTCTCCCGGGCTGGAGCTTCCGGCCGCTGACCATGCTTGAGGCCGCCGGGCGTCGAGAGACCCCGGCGGCCTCTTTCATATTTGGGGGGCATCTTGTTTGCTCCGCTTTTCTGCAAACGTCGCTCGGGCGAAGGCTTGAGTTTTTGACGGCTCCTGCTGTGGTTCAGCCCCCAGGACCGATCGACATTCAGCCAATCCGGGGATGATCGCGGAGCGACGTACGGTCCCTTCGTCACCCCGGACTTGTTCCGGGGTCCACTTCGCCGCTCACGCTGTCCTGAGCAGTGCTGGCTGCACCGATCGCGATACCGTGGACCCCGGAACAAGTCCGGGGTGACGATAGACCGCTGAATTTCGGTCCCGCCTGAGAGATCCGATCCTTTCGCTGGAATGACGCCTTGGCCGTGCGGGCTGAACAAGGGACGGATAGGCCCTTACTTCGCCAGCACCCGATGCCCCGCCGCCAGGGTGATCGCGACCAGCGATCCGCCGACGATATTCCCCGCCGTCACCAGCAGCAGATTGCCGAGCAGTGCCCCGATCGGCACTGCCGCCGGGTCCAGCCCCCATGCGACCGGCAGCAGCGTCATGTTGGCGACCGAATGTTCGAACCCCGCCGCGACGAACAGCGCGACCGGTCCGATCACGGCGGTGATCTTGCCCGCGACGGTCTTCGCTCCCGTCGCCATCCATACCGCCAGGCAGACCAGCATGTTGGCGAGCACGCCCGAGGCGAACAGCTCGATCCAGTCCTTGGCGAGCTTGGTATCGGCGGTCTTCAGCGCCGCCTGTCCGACCGCGCCGTCGATGGCGTGCGTCGCGCCCGATGCGACGAACAGCGCGGCGATAGCCAAACTGCCGATCAGGTTGGCGACCCACACGATGCTCCAGTCGCGGAGCGTCTCGCCGATGCCCAACCGATCCTGCGCGGCGGGCAGGACCAGCATCGTGTTGCCGGTGAACAGCTGCGTGCCGGTGACCATCACCAGCATCAGCCCGACCGAAAAGGCGACCCCAGACAGCAACTGCGTCGCCCCGCCCGGCGTCATGCCCGCCTGCGCCACCAGATAGCCGATCGCACCGAACGCGATCTGCGCCCCGGCGGCTATGCCCAGCAGGAGCATCGCGCCGACCGGCGGACGGGTCTTGGCCAGCATGGCGTCGTCGACGCTGTCGGCCAGCGTGTCGGCGGTTAGGTCGTCCTGCGCCATGGCATATGCTCTCCTGTTGCGAAAAGGAGAACGATCGGCCGCCCCGCCGGCTCCGGTTCAGCGCAGCAGCGGCATCACGTCGACCACGCGGACATCGTGCATCTGGTGGAGATAGGCGTCGAGATACGGCTTGTGCGACGCGCCGACGACGACCAGCGCGCGCTGGCCCGGCCGGTCGCCCAGCATGTCGCGGATATTCGCGGCCATGCGCAGGTTGCGGACCTCCCAATAAGCGACATATTGCCGGCCGAACCGCTGGGGCGAGGGTTCCTCCAGCGCGGCACCGAAGTCGCTGTCGTAGATCATCCGCACGATGCCGGGCGCGTTGTGGGCGCGGTACAGCGTCAGCAGGCCGGGACCGGTCGATAGGTTGCGCTCGGCTGCCTCGCCCATCACGCGACGCTTGGCCCCGGCCGGATTGTCCCACGCCTTCTGGATCGCGGCGCCATAGGCGGCTTCGTCTGCCTTAGGCGTCATCCGGTCGGCGCTGTGATCGTCCATCGCATGGACCCGCTCCAGCCCCAGCCGGGCGGCGAGACGGGCGGCGATCATCAGGCTTTCGTCGCGCCGCGTTTCCAGCTTGGTCAGGCGCTCGACCAGCGGGGTGTCCAGCCCGTCGCCGGTGCGGCGTTCGGCGGAGGGCAGGCGGAGCCACTGGACCAGCGCCGACGCCTGCTCTCCGGCGGCAAGGAACGTCGCGGACAGCCGGCGGCGCTGGGCGGGGGAGGGGGCGGCGGGCCAGTCGGCGAGCATCTTTTGAAACGCGGCGGTGGCGGTCGGAACGTCCATCCCGGTCGCGGCCCGCGCAGGTGCGGTGTCGGGGCAGTAGGACGCCACGGTATCGGCATAGCGATCGGGATAGCGGCGCAGCTCGGCGCACTGGGCACCGGACACATCCTCGATCGCGATCGCCTGCGGCTTCCATGCGGCCAGCTTGTCGAGCAGGGGGCCAAGCGCTTCGGGCTGGAAGCGCTTGGGAAGTTGCGAGAGATGGACCGATCCGAGCACGGCGACCTCGTTCGCCGGGCCGGAACGCGGACCCTTGTGCGCGGATGGATCGAATGGCGGGCGATAGGTCTGGGCGGCTACCGGCGCGGTCAGCAGCAACAGCGCGAACAGGATGCGGTGCATGGGTCCCCCTTGGTTTGCGCCGGAGGGTAGGGCGCCGCGGGAGGGTAGGGAAGGTGGTTTGCTCCCCTATGCCACTCGGCTTGGAACTGGGAACCCGATTTCTTGTGGCGCGAGAAGAAGCGCGACCCTGGTCAAGCCCGGGGTGACGTTGGGGTGTGCTGTTGGGCGGGGCGGTACTCTTTTCGGCACCCCTAAAAACGAAACCGCCGCCCGGTTGCCCGGACGGCGGCTCGTGGTTCTCACAAGGACCCGAACGATCAGTCGTTCAGATACTCGCCCGCATCGGCGTCGGTGCCGGTGCCCGAGGGCACGACCTCGGCCAGCGGGTCGTTGGCGCCTTGGCCGTCGCGGGGCGAACGGGCCAGTTCGGCGGCATGTTCTTCCTCGGCCGAATTCGGCGCGATGAAGCCTGCCAGCGCCTTCTGCTGCACCCGCAGCGCCGCGTCGCGCGACGATGCCGCCACGCGCAGGCGGTTCATGCCGGCACCGGTGCCCGCCGGGATCAGGCGGCCGACGATGACGTTTTCCTTCAGACCGTTCAGGCTGTCGATCTTGCCCTGCACCGACGCTTCGGTGAGGACGCGGGTCGTTTCCTGGAACGAGGCGGCCGAGATGAAGCTGCGGGTCTGCAGCGACGCCTTGGTGATGCCGAGCAGCACCGGCTTGCCCTGCGCGGGAGCCAGCCCTGCGTCGAGCCTCGCGTTGGCTTCGTCCATCTCGTCACGGTCGAGCTGTTCGCCGGCCAGCAGGGTGGTGTCGCCACCGTCGGTGATCTCGACCTTTTGCAGCATCTGACGAACGATCGTCTCGATGTGCTTGTCGTTGATCTTCACGCCCTGCAGTCGATAGACGCCCTGGATTTCGCTGACCAAATATTCGGCCAGCGGCTCGATGCCGAGGGTTTCCAGAATGTCGTGCGGGTTCGGCGAACCACCGATCAGGTTGTCGCCGCGCTTGACGTAATCGCCTTCCTGAACGTCGATGACCTTCGACTTCGGGATCAGATACTCGACGACTTCGCCGCCATCCTCGGGCTGGATGCCGATCTTGCGCTTCGCCTTGTAATCCTTGCCGAACACGACGCGGCCCGAAACCTTGGCGATGATCGCCGCCTCCTTCGGGATGCGCGCCTCGAACAGCTCGGCGACGCGCGGCAGACCGCCGGTGATGTCGCGGGTCTTGGCCGATTCACGAGCGACACGGGCGAGAACGTCACCCGCCTGCACCTGTGCACCGTCCTCGACCGACAGCACCGCACCCGGCGCCAGCATGTAGCGCGCGGCCTCACCCGAATTCCCGTCGAGCAGGGTCATGCGCGGACGCAGATCCTCCTTCGACTTCGACGTGGCGCGATATTCGATGATCTCGCGCTGGGCGATACCGGTCGCTTCGTCGACACGCTCGGTGACGGTCTTGTTCTCGATCAGGTCGATGAACTTCACCGTACCGCCCGTTTCGGTGATGACCGGTGCGGTGAACGGGTCCCATTCCGCCATGCGGTCGCCCTGGCTGACGATGTGGCCATCGTCGAACAGGACATAGGCACCGTAGGGGATGCGATGCACCGACAGGTCGCGGCCGTCCATGTCGACGATCGCGATCTCGCCCGAACGGCTGAGCACCACGCGCCGGCCACGCTGATCCTCGATCAGGCGCAGGTCGCGGAACTCGACCGTGCCGTCGACCGGCGCTTCGAGGTTCGACTGTTCGTTCAGCTGCGCCGCGCCACCGATGTGGAAGGTACGCATCGTCAGCTGCGTGCCCGGCTCACCGATCGACTGCGCCGCGATGACGCCGACGGCTTCGCCGATGTTCACCGGCGTACCACGGGCAAGGTCACGACCGTAGCAGGTGCCGCAGACGCCGACCTTCGCTTCGCAGACCAGCGGGCTGCGGATCTTCATCGCCTGAAGACCCATCGACTCGATCTTGGCCACCATGGCTTCGTCGAGCAGCGTGCCCGTCGGGAACACGACCTCACCCGTCTTCGGATCGACCACGTCCTCTGCCGTGGTACGGCCGAGGATGCGTTCGCCGAGCGACGCGATCGTCGCCCCGCCTTCGATGATCGAGCGCATTTCCAGCGCGCGCTGGGTGCCGCAATCGTCCATGATGACGACGCAGTCCTGCGACACGTCGACCAGACGGCGGGTCAGATAGCCCGAGTTCGCCGTCTTGAGCGCCGTATCCGCCAAGCCCTTGCGGGCGCCGTGGGTCGAGTTGAAATATTCAAGGACGGTCAGACCTTCCTTGAAGTTCGAGATAATCGGCGTTTCGATGATCTCGCCCGACGGCTTGGCCATCAGGCCGCGCATACCCGCCAGCTGCTTGATCTGCGCCTGCGAACCGCGGGCGCCCGAGTGGGCCATCATGTAGATCGAGTTGATCGGCTTCTCGCGACCCTTGTCCGGACCGTCCTCGTAGCGGCGAACCGCCTTGATCTCGTCCATCATGCTGGTCGCGACCTGATCGCCGCAACGGCTCCAGGCGTCGATCACCTTGTTGTACTTCTCCTGCTGCGTAATCAGGCCGTCCTGATACTGCTGTTCGAAGTCCTTCACCTGGTCGCGCGTCTCGTCGACCAGCTTGTCCTTGTCCGGCGCGATCAGCATGTCGTCCTTGCCGAACGAGATGCCGGCCTTGAACGCGTGGCGGAAGCCCAGCGCCATGATCGCATCGGCGAACAGCACGGTCTCCTTCTGACCGGTGTGGCGATACACCTCGTCGATGACGTCGCCGACATCCTTCTTGGTCAGCAGGCGGTTGACCGTCTCGAACGGCACCTTGTGGCTCTTCGGCAGGGTCTCGCCCAGCAACATGCGACCCGGCGTGGTCTCATAGCGCTTGAGATACTGCTTGCCGTCCTCGTCGGTCTGCGGAACGCGGCTGGTGATCCGGGTGTGCAGCGTGACGGCACCGGCGTGCAGTGCCTGGTGCACCTCCGCCATGTCGCCCAGCAACATGCCTTCGCCCGGCTCGTTCGTCTTCTCCATCGACAGATAATAGAGACCCAGCACCATGTCCTGCGACGGCACGATGATCGGCTTGCCGTTGGCGGGCGACAGGATGTTGTTGGTCGACATCATCAGAACGCGCGCTTCCAGCTGGGCCTCGAGGCTCAGCGGGACGTGGACGGCCATCTGGTCGCCGTCGAAGTCGGCGTTGAATGCCGAGCAGACCAGCGGGTGGAGCTGGATCGCCTTGCCCTCGATCAGCACCGGCTCGAACGCCTGGATGCCCAGACGGTGAAGCGTCGGCGCGCGGTTCAGCATGACCGGGTGCTCGCGAATGACTTCGTCGAGGATGTCCCAGACTTCCTTGCGTTCCTTTTCGACCCACTTCTTCGCCTGCTTGAGCGTCATGCTCAGGCCCTTGGCGTCGAGGCGCGCATAGATGAACGGCTTGAACAGCTCGAGCGCCATCTTCTTGGGCAGGCCGCACTGGTGCAGCTTGAGTTCCGGGCCGGTCACGATGACCGAACGGCCCGAATAGTCGACGCGCTTGCCGAGCAGGTTCTGGCGGAAGCGGCCCTGCTTGCCCTTCAGCATGTCGGACAGCGACTTCAGCGGACGCTTGTTCGCGCCGGTGATCGTACGACCGCGACGGCCGTTGTCGAACAGCGCGTCGACCGCTTCCTGCAACATGCGCTTTTCGTTGCGGACGATGATGTCCGGCGCGCGCAGTTCCATCAGCCGCTTCAGGCGGTTGTTGCGGTTGATGACGCGGCGATACAGGTCGTTCAGATCCGACGTCGCGAAGCGGCCACCGTCGAGCGGCACCAGCGGACGCAGTTCAGGCGGGATGACCGGCACGACGTCGAGGATCATCCACTCGGGACGGTTGCCCGATTCGAGGAAGCTCTCGACGACCTTCAGCCGCTTGATGATCTTCTTGGGCTTCAGTTCCGACTTGGTGACGGCCAGCTCTTCGAGCAGGTCGCGCTTCTCGCCTTCGAGGTCGAGGTCGATCAGCATCTGCTTGACCGCTTCAGCGCCGATCCCGGCCGAGAACGCGTCCTCACCATACTGGTCCTGCGCGTCGAGCAGTTCGTCCTCGGTGAGGAGCTGATACTTCTCCAGCGCGGTCAGGCCCGGCTCGATCACGATGTACGATTCGAAGTACAGCACGCGCTCGAGCTGCTTGAGCTGCATGTCGAGCAGCAGGCCGATGCGGCTCGGCAGCGACTTCAGGAACCAGATATGCGCGACGGGTGCGGCCAGTTCGATATGGCCCATCCGCTCACGACGGACCTTCGACACCGTGACTTCGACACCGCACTTTTCGCAGACGATGCCCTTGTACTTCATGCGCTTGTACTTGCCGCACAGGCACTCGTAATCCTTGATCGGACCGAAGATGCGCGCGCAGAAGAGGCCGTCACGTTCGGGCTTGAACGTGCGATAGTTGATCGTCTCGGGCTTCTTGATCTCGCCGAACGACCACGAGCGGATGCGCTCGGGGCTGGCGATGCCGATCTGGATCTGGTCGAAGGTCTCCGGCTTGGCCACCGGGTTCGCGAAATTGGTCAGTTCGTTCATTTTGATTTCCTCACAGGGAGGGAAAATAGATCGCGCGAGATAGTCAGTTGCCGGTGGCTGGGGATCGAACCCGCACCCCGTAAGGGGACCACTGTGGTGGTACGTCTACCAATTCCGTCACACCGGCACTGTCTGTTTACTCCGCCGCCTCGGCCAGGCCGTCGGTCTCTTCGATGCTGCTCAACTCGATGTTGAGGCCGAGCGACCGCATTTCCTTGACCAGCACGTTGAAGCTCTCGGGGATGCCGGCCTCGAAGGTATCGTCGCCCTTGACGATCGCTTCATAGACCTTGGTGCGCCCGACCACGTCGTCGGACTTCACCGTCAGCATTTCCTGGAGCGTGTAGGCGGCGCCATAGGCCTGGAGCGCCCACACTTCCATTTCCCCGAAGCGCTGGCCACCGAACTGGGCCTTGCCGCCCAGCGGCTGCTGGGTGACGAGGCTGTACGGCCCGATCGAACGCGCGTGGATCTTGTCGTCGACCAGGTGGTGCAGCTTCAGCATGTAGATGATGCCGACAGTGACCATCCGGTCGAACTGATCGCCGGTCCGCCCGTCGAACAGCACCGACTGACCCGAGCTGTGCAGCCCGGCCAGTTCCAGCATGTCCGACACGTCGCTTTCGCGCGCGCCGTCGAACACCGGGGTACCCATCGGCACACCCGTGCTGATGTTCTGGACCAGTTCGGCCAGCTGCTCGTTCGAGCGCGTGTCGATATCCTCGGCATAGTGATCGCCGTAGATCTCCTTCAGGCGATCCTTGACCGCCGCCGGCATTTCGCCGCCAACCGCATCCGGGTTCGCCTCGCGCCAGTCGCGCAGCGACCGTGCGACCTGCATCCCCAGGTTGCGCGCCGCCCAGCCAAGGTGCGTTTCGAAGATCTGACCAACGTTCATGCGCGACGGCACGCCCAGCGGGTTCAGCACCAGGTCGACCGGCGTACCGTCCTCGAGGAACGGCATGTCCTCCTGCGGCAGGATGCGCGAGATGACGCCCTTGTTGCCGTGACGGCCGGCCATCTTGTCACCCGGCTGCAGCTTGCGCTTCACCGCGACGAAGACCTTGACCATCTTCAGCACGCCCGGCGGCAGTTCGTCGCCCCGCTCCAGCTTCTCGCGGCGGTCGTGGAACTTGTCGGTGATCCGCTTCACCGCCTCGTCATACTGCGCCTTGATCGCTTCGAGGTTCGACTGCGCCGTGTCGTCGGCAACGGCGAAGCGCCACCACTCGTGCTTTTCCACGCTGTCGAGCAGGTCGCGGTCGATGACCACGCCCTTCTTCACGCCCTTGGGCGCGGCCGTCGCGGTCTGCCCTTCGAGCATTTCGCGCAGGCGCGACCACGTCGCACGGTTGAGGATGCCGCGCTCGTCGTCCGAGTCCTTCTTCAGACGCTCGATCTCCTCGCGCTCGATCGCCATCGCGCGCTCGTCCTTGTCGATGCCGTGACGGTTGAAGACGCGAACGTCGACGACCGTACCCGACACGCCCGGCGGCAGGCGGAGCGAGGTGTCGCGCACGTCGCTGGCCTTCTCACCGAAGATCGCGCGGAGGAGCTTTTCCTCCGGCGTCATCGGGCTTTCTCCCTTCGGCGTGATCTTGCCGGCGAGGATATCGCCCGGTTCGACCTCGGCACCGATATACACGATGCCCGCCTCGTCGAGGTTGCGGAGCGCCTCTTCACCGACGTTGGGAATGTCGCGGGTGATGTCTTCCGGCCCGAGCTTGGTGTCGCGGGCCATCACTTCGAACTCGTCGATATGGATCGACGTGAACACGTCGTCCTTCACGATCCGCTCGCTGATGAGGATCGAATCCTCATAATTGTAGCCGTTCCACGGCATGAACGCGACGAGGGCGTTGCGGCCCAGCGCCAGCTCGCCGAACTCGGTCGACGGACCGTCGGCGATGACTTCGCCGGCACGGACCACATCGCCCACCTTCACCAGCGGGCGCTGGTTGATGCAGGTCGACTGGTTCGAACGCTGGAACTTCATCAGCGTGTAGATGTCGACGCCGCTCTCGGCCGCATCGACCTCGCCGGTCGCGCGGATCACGATGCGCGCGGCATCGACCTGATCCACCACGCCCGCCCGCTTGGCCGAGATCGCCGCGCCCGAATCGCGCGCCACGGTCTCTTCCATGCCGGTGCCGACGAACGGCGCTTCCGCCTTCACCAGCGGCACGGCCTGCCGCTGCATGTTCGAACCCATCAGCGCGCGGTTGGCGTCATCGTTTTCCAGGAACGGAATGAGCGAGGCGGCGACCGAGACGAGCTGCTTCGGCGAAACGTCCATCAGCGTGACGTTTTCGGGCAGCGCCATCAGGAATTCGCCGGCCTGACGGGCCGACACCAGTTCCTCGGCGAAGCTGCTGTCCTCGTTCAGGGTGGCCGACGCCTGCGCGACGGTGTGCTTCTGCTCCTCCATCGCCGACAGGTACACGACGTCGTTCGTCACCTTGCCGTCGACGATGCGACGATAGGGCGTTTCGATGAAGCCGTACTTGTTGACGCGGCTGAAGGTCGCGAGGCTGTTGATGAGGCCGATGTTCGGGCCTTCCGGCGTTTCGATCGGGCAGATACGGCCATAATGCGTCGGGTGAACGTCGCGGACTTCGAAGCCCGCACGCTCACGGGTCAGACCGCCCGGCCCGAGCGCCGAAACGCGACGCTTGTGCGTCACTTCGGACAGCGGGTTGGTCTGGTCCATGAACTGCGACAGCTGCGACGAGCCGAAGAATTCGCGCACCGCGGCGACCGCCGGCTTTGCGTTGATGAGGTCGTTCGGCATGACGGTCGAGACGTCGACCGACGACATGCGCTCCTTGACCGCACGCTCCATGCGCAGCAGCCCGACGCGATACTGGTTCTCCAGCAGCTCGCCGACCGACCGCACGCGGCGGTTGCCGAGATTGTCGATATCGTCGACTTCGCCCTTGCCGTCCTTCAGGTCGACCAGCGTCTTGACGACGGCCAGGATGTCCTCGCTGCGCAGCGTGGTCACCGTGTCCGGCGCGTCGAGGTCGAGACGCATGTTCAGCTTCACGCGGCCGACGGCCGACAGGTCGTAGCGCTCGGGATCGAAGAACAGGCCGGCGAACAGCGATTCCGCCGTCTCCAGCGTCGGCGGCTCGCCGGGGCGCATCACGCGATAGATGTCCGAAAGCGCCTGCTCGCGCTCCTCGGCCTTGTCGACGTTCAGCGTGTTGCGAATCCATGGCCCTGTCGACACATGGTCGATGTCGAGCAGTTCGATCCGCTCGATGCCGGCCTGGTCGATCAGTTCGAGATTTTCGGGCGAAACTTCGTCGCCGGCCTCGATATAGATCTGGCCGGTCGTCTCGTTGATGAGGTCATAGGCGCTGTAGCGGCCGAAGATTTCCTCGGTCGGGATCAGCAGGTCGGTCAGGCCGTCCTTGCCCGCCTTGTTGGCGAGGCGGGGGCTGATCTTGGTGCCGGCCGGGAACACGACTTCGCCGGTGTTCGCATCGACGATGTCGAACGACGGCTTCTGGCCACGCCAGTTTTCCGGCGCGTACGGGATGCGCCAGCCGCCTTCGCCACGGACGAAGGTCACGCGGTTGTAGAAGTGGTTGAGGATATCCTCGCCCGTCATGCCCAGCGCATAGAGCAGCGACGTGACCGGCAGCTTCCGCTTGCGGTCGATGCGGACGTTGACGATGTCCTTGGCGTCGAATTCGAAATCGAGCCACGATCCGCGATACGGAATCACGCGGGCGGCGAAGAGATACTTGCCGCTGGCGTGGGTCTTGCCACGGTCATGGTCGAACAGCACGCCTGGGCTACGGTGCATCTGCGACACGATCACGCGTTCGGTGCCGTTGATGAAGAAGGTGCCGTTCTCGGTCATGAGCGGCATGTCGCCCATGTACACGTCCTGCTCCTTGATATCGAGGACCGACCGGGCCTCGGTATCCTGGTCCACCTCGAACACGATCAGGCGGAGGGTAACGCGCATCGGCGCTGCATAGGTGATGCCGCGCTGACGGCATTCTTCCACGTCGAACTTGGGATCTTCCAGTTCGTAGGTCACGAAATCCAGCTCGGCAGTGCCGGCGAAGTCGCGGATCGGGAATACCGACCGCAGCGTCTTTTCGAGGCCGGAGACATAGCCGATCGACGGGTCCGAACGCAGGAACTGTTCGTAGCTCTCGCGCTGAACCTCGATCAGGTTCGGCATCTGCACCACTTCGTGGATGTCGCCGAACACCTTGCGGATGCGGCGCTTGTGCGTGCCGGTTGCGGTTGCCTTGGTCGCCATGGGGTCGTGGGCCTCGCTTACAGTCAAATCTCGTGCCCGGTGGCCACCGGGCTGGCGTGCGATCGGGACGACGAAAGCCGCGTCACCCACATGGGGCCGCAGCTGATCGAGCGTCCTAGAATGGCGACAGGCCCATACATGCAATGCGTTGCGCGACGACGCATTCTTTCCCGGTCCTGAAGCAAGCCGGCGATATAGAAGGCCGGGGTGGTGCTGTCAACGCAGGGTCGGGCGCCGTTCCGCTGGGCGCGCAAGTGGCTCGCTTCGTCGTATATCGGCCATGGACAGGCTGACGCGAGCGCAAAAACCCCGGTTGAGGGGCGTCATGCAGTTCCAGCTTCCGCTCGCGGCCCTCGTCGCGACCCTCGCCGTGCCCGCCATCGCGCAGCAGACGTCGCCGGGTGGGTCGATCCCGATCTACGACATCACGCCGCAGCCGGTGCCGACGCCGACTCCCACCGCGACGCCGACGCCACGCGCGACGCCGACGCCACGCGCGACGCCGACGCCGCGCGCGACCGCTACGGTCCCACGTCCCGCGGCGACGCCGCGCGCTACGCCCACGCCGGTCGTACCGCGCCCGACGCCCAGCCCCACCGCGACTCCGGTCGCTCGCGCGCAGCCGGTGCCGGCGGCCGAGCCGACCTATGTCGGGCCGCCGGTCCTGCCGACGCCGACGCCCGAGCCATCGGCGCAGCCCGTACCGACGCCATCGCCGGAAATCACACTGACCGCGCCGCCGCTGACGGCGGATGCGGTGCCGTGGTGGGTGTGGTTCCTCGGCGGCATCGCCGTGGCGAGCGGAGTCGCGTTCGTCCTGACCCGCCGCCGCAACGCCCGCGAGCCGCGCTACGAACCTGCGGCGCTGATGCCGGAACCGTCCGATCCGCCGGCGGTCCCCGATGTCGCTCCGATCCCGCCTGCTCCCGTTCCGCCAAAGCCGGTGCGTCCGGCGGTCGCGCCCGTAGCGCCGGTGACGCCGCCTGCGCCGCCCGCTCCGGTCGCGCCGCCCCCCGGACCGTTCCTCGAATTCCAGCTCGCTCCGCTGCGCGTCGGGCTGGAGGGCGAGCGGGCGCTGCTCGATTTCGACCTGACCGTCGGCAATCCGGCATCGACGCCGGTCGCGGAGGTCCGCATCGCCACGCTGCTGATTACCGCCAATGCCGGTCAGGACGAACAGATCGCGGCCTTCTTCTCCGACGCCGACAAGCGGGGACTCGACCCGTTTGCGCTGGGCGCGGGCGAGCGTCGCCACCTCGAGGCGACCATGGCGCTGCCGCGTGCGGCGGTGAACATCGTGAATTCCAATGACCGTGCGTTCTTCGTGCCGATCATCGCGATCGATGCCCGCTATCGCTGGGAGGATGGCCGCGAGTCGCGCACCACCGCCGCCTTCATGGTCGGCCCGACCGCGCCGCAGGGCAAGCTCGCGCCGATCTTCGCCGATCGCGGCGACCGCATGGTCGATCGGCTGGAAGTACGATTGCACGGTCAGGTGCGCCGGACGTAAGCCGGGCGCATCCAAGCTTGCCGATTATCGATATACGGCCTAGCGTTCGAAACAGGCGAGGAAGGGGGCGGCATGGTACGGCGTGACCGGATATTGCGATTCACCGTCGCGGTGCTGCGCGTCCTGCTGGTCCTCAACATCGTCTTCGCCGCCCTGTTCCTGTTGGGAACGCTGGCGAGCTTCCCGTTCCACGACCTGCTGGCCGGTCGGATCGCGATGAAATATCCAGCGGTCGACGTCGAACGGATCGTCGTGGGCATTCGTGCGCTGCTGTTGCTGGGCGTGGCGGCATCGGTCCCGGCGCACATCATCTTTTCGCGCCTGATCGCGATCATCGGCACCGTGCTGGCCGGGGAGACGTTCGCGTCGCCCAATGCGCGGCGGGTGCGGGCGATCGGCTGGGCGCTGCTGGCCATCCAGCTGCTCGACGTGCCGCTGCTGCTGATCGTGCCCAACTTCGCCGGCATGGGCGTTCGGGTCGACGGGTCGTCGATCTCGATCGGTGGCTGGCTGTCGGTGCTGGTCGCCTTCATCCTCGCCCGCGTCTTCGCCGAAGGGGCGGCGCTGCGCGAAGACCTGGAGGGAACGGTCTGATGGCGGTCCTCGTCCGCCTCGACGAAGTATTGCAGGCCCGGCGCATGACGCTGACCGAACTGGCGCAGGCGGTTGACATCACGCTGGCCAACCTGTCGATCCTGAAGACCGGCAAGGCGCGGGCGATCCGCTTCACCACGCTGGATGCGATCTGCCGGGTGCTGGAATGCCAGCCGGGCGACATTCTTGTCCATGCCGATACCGGCGAGGAAAGCGATACCGACGACTGAATAGCAAAGGGGGACCCGATGACGCGTACCATGAAGCGGCTGTTGCTGGGGGCGGCGCTGGCCGCGCTGCCGGGGATGGCGACCACCGTGGCGGCGCAACCGCGTCCTGCCGCCGCCGCGCCGGCGAAGCTGGCGATCGACATGCGCTACGTGACGCTGCCGAACGGGTTGAAGGTCGTGTTGTCGCGCGACACGCTGGCACCGACCGTCACCGTCGGCGTCTATTACGGCATCGGTTTCCGCGTCGAACCGCGCGATCGCACCGGCTTTGCCCATCTGTTCGAACACCTGATGTTCCAGGGGTCGCAGAACGCCCCCAAGGGCGTGTTCATCAGTACCATCAGCAATGCGGGGGGCGTGCTGAACGGATCGACCCGGTTCGACTTCACCAATTATTTCGAGATCGCGCCATCAAACGCGTTGGAGCGCATCCTGTGGCTGGAGGCCGATCGCATGGCGCGCCCGGTCATCGACGATACGGTGCTGAAGAACCAGCAGGGCGTTGTCGGCAACGAGGTTAAGGTCAATGTCCTCAACCAGCCCTATGGCACCTGGCCGTGGATCGACCTGCCGATGCTGGCCAATACCAACTGGTATAACAGCCACAATTTCTACGGCGATCTGAAGGAGATCGAGGCGACGACGGTCGCCGATGCCAAGCAGTTCCATTCGGCCTTCTACCGTCCGAACAATGCGGTGCTCGTGGTCGCGGGCGACATCGACTATGCGCAGGCCGAGGCGATGGTCCGCAAATATTTCGGCCCGCTGCAAAAGGGCGCGCCGGTAGTCCTGCCCGACCTGCGCGAGCCGCGTCAGACGATGGAGAAGACGCGCAGCCGCGTCGATGCGCTGGCGCCCAAGCCCGGCTGGGCCGCGGGCTATCACATGCCGCCGCGCGGCACGCCCGAATGGTATGCCATGGGACTGATCGACCAGTTGCTGGTGCAGGGCGACGACAGCCGCCTGGTCCGCAAGCTGAAGTCGGAAACCGGCATCACCGGGGACCTGACCGGCGGGATCAACGCCTATCTGGGCAGCATGTACAATTACAACGGCCCGATGCTGTGGGCGTTCAACTTCACCCACGACCCGCAGTTCAGCGACGCCCAGATCCGGCAGGCGGTGGACGGCGTGATCGACCGGTTGCGCACTACGCCGGTGACACCGGCCGAACTGGACCGTGCGCGCACCAAGCTGCGCTCCGACCTCTATTCGTCGGTCGATGGCGGAACCCGGGTCGGACTGATCGACCTGCTCGCCGTCTACGCGCTGTTCGACAATGACCCGCAGGCGGTGAACCGCATCGAAGCGGGGTTCGCCAAGGTCACCCCGGCGCTGATCCAGAAGACCGCACAGGAATATCTGCGCCCGACCAACCGGTCGATCTATACCATCGTGCCCGGCAGTGCCGCGCCCAAGGGAGGCAAGTGAGATGCGCCGTTCGATCCTGCTCGCGACCCTCGCGCTGGTCGCCGCGCCGCTGGCCGCGCAGACCCAGCCGCCGGCGCTCCCCGCACCGCCGATCGGCGCGCCCAGGCCCTATGCCGTGCCCGCGTCGGAAAGCTATCGGCTGCCCAATGGCATGGGAGTCACGCTAGTCCCCTACGGCAATGCGCCCAAGGTCACGGTCATGCTGAAGGTCTATGCCGGCAATCTGGAGGAGGGGCGCGATACGTGGCTGTCCGACCTGACGGGTGACATGATGAAGGAAGGCGCCGGCGATCGCGATGCCGCTGCGCTGGCGATGGCCGCTGCCGGCATGGGCGGCAATCTGGGTGTCCAGGTGTCGTATGGCGGCACATCGATCAACATGAGCGGGCTGAGCGAGTTCGCCCCGCAGGCGGTGGCGCTGGTCGGCGACGTCGCCCGTCGCCCGACCTTTCCCGCCGACGCCTTTGCGCGGGTAAGGGCGAACCGCGCCCGGTCGCTGACGCAGGCGCTGGCCCAGCCCGGCACGCTGGCCGACTATGCGCTGGACCGCGCGACCTATGGCGACCATCCCTATGGCCGCACCCTGCCGACCCCGGCACAGCTGGACGGCTACACGCTCGATCAGGTCAAGCGTTTCTACGCCGCCAATTTTGGGGCGCGGCGCGCGCATCTCTATATCGCCGGACGGTTCGATGCCGCGGGGGTGAAGGCCGCGGTCGCCAAGGCATTCGCCGATTGGCAGCCGGGACCCGAGCGGCTGTCGCTGGTGCCGACACCCGCACCGGGGCCGCGCGTGCTGCTGGTCGATCGGCCTGGTGCGCCGCAATCGACGATACGGATCGCATGGCCCGCTCCGCTGGCGGGAAGTGCCGGCGACATCCCGCTACAGGCCGCCGATGCGCTGCTCGGCGGCAGCTTTTCGTCGCGGATCACGCGCAACATCCGGGAGGATAAGGGCTATACCTATTCGCCCTATTCGAACATCACCCAGCGGCCGGGGATTTCCGCCTGGAGCTTCAACGCCGACGTGACGACCGCGGTGACGGGGCCTTCGCTGAAGGAGGTGTTCCACGAAATCCGGACGTTGCAGGCCACGCCGCCCGCTCCCGAAGAGGCGGCGGGAATGCGCAGCTACAATGCCGGGCTGTTCGTGCTGCGCAATTCGGACAGCGGCTCGCTGATCGGGCAGCTCGCCACACGCGATGCGCTCGGGCTGCCCGCCGACTGGCTCGACCGCTATGTGCCTGCGACGATGGCGGTCACCGATGCGCAGTTCAGCAGCGCGATCAAGGAGGCGCTGCCGCTCGACAGGTTCACCCTGGTCGTGGTCGGCGACCTTGCCAAGGTGAAGCCGCAACTCGATGCGCTGCCCGAATTGAAGGGCGTGCCGGTCGAGACGGTGACCGTCCCCTGATCTGTCCGACCGGGGCGGCACGCGCGCTCCGGTCCGGCATGGCGGTCGATACGAAAAGGGGGCAGCCCGTTGCCGGACTGCCCCCCTTTTTTCGGTCGAGCCGGGATGGGAGCAAGTCCCATCCCGTCGGTCGGGCCATTGGCCCGCCGGCCGGCCTTGGTGGAGATAGCGGACCCTGGGGTCCGCTGTCCCACCTGCGGCTTACTTGACTTCGACGGTCGCGCCGGCGCCTTCGAGCTGCGCCTTGATCTTGGCGGCTTCGTCCTTGTTGACGCCTTCCTTGACGGCCTTCGGCGCGCCTTCGACCAGCGCCTTGGCTTCGGTCAGGCCCAGGCCGGTGATGGCGCGGACTTCCTTGATGACGTTGATCTTCTTGCCACCGTCGCCGGTGAGGATCACGTCGAACTCAGTCTGCTCTTCGGCAGCCGGGGCAGCGGCACCACCGCCGGCGGCAGGTGCTGCGGCAACGGCAGCAGCGGCCGAAACGCCCCACTTCTCTTCGAGCAGCTTCGACAGTTCAGCCGCTTCGAGGACGGTCAGCGCGCTCAGCTGTTCGACGATCGCGTTCAGGTCAGCCATGATATTCTCCGTAAATCAGATAGGGTTGTGTTGATGGGAAGCGCCCGTTCAGGCGGCTTCCTTCTCCGCATATGCCGACAGCACGCGCGCGATCTGGGCCGCGGGTGCCTGCGTGATGGTGGCGATCTTCGTTGCCGGGGCAACGATGAGGCCGACCAGCTTGGCGCGCAGTTCGTCGAGCGAGGGCAGCGAGGCCAGGGCCTTCACGCCGTCCGCGTCGAGGATCTGGCCGCCCATGGCGCCGCCGACGATCTCGAGCTTGTCGTTCGTCTTGGCGAAGTCGTTGATGACCCGCGCCGCAGCGACGGGATCGGTCGACGTCGCCAGCGCCGTCGGGCCGGTCAGCAGGTCCGACAACACCGCGTACGGCGTGCCTTCGGCTGCGATCCGGGCAAGACGGTTCTTCGAGACCTTGTAGCTCGCGCCGGCGTCACGCATCTTGTTGCGCAGGGCCGTCGACTGGGCGACGGTCATGCCGAGGTTGCGGGTGACGACCACCACGCCGACCTCGTTGAAGGTGCGGTTCAGCTCGGCGACGGCTTCACTCTTCTGAGTGCGATCCATGCCGTTCTCCTTTACTGGGGCGTGTCCCGGCAGAACCGGAAACGCCCGCGAACAATCCGCCCGTCGCATGTGCGCGACGACCGGGGCGAAAGTCCGTGAGGGGCATGGTCGCCATACGGCACCTCGCGGGTGCGAGGGGACCTTCATGGCTGGCCCGACGTGCCTCGGCACGGTCGGGCGGAACAACACATTCCCCGTCTCGGCAGGACATTAAGCGGGGAACCCGCACCTGCTGTCTCGGACGGACGTCGCACGAAGGACGAATCCTCCCTGCAACGGCTGGCCGGGCGCTTACGCGCGGGGGCGGTCCAAGTCAAGCGTGCGAACCGGCTTGACCTCGCCGCGCGACGCTCCATTAGTCGGATAATTCCGGAGGGACCATGCCGCGTACGACGTTGGAAATCTGTATCGACAGTGTGGCTGGAGCCGATGCGGCGATCGCCGGCGGGGCGGATCGCATCGAGCTGTGCGGCGCGCTGTCGGTCGGCGGGCTGACGCCTTCGGCGGGACTGGCGGGAGAGGTTCTGCATCTGGCCCAGGCGGCCGGTGTCCGGGTACATGCCATGGTCCGGCCACGCGCGGGCGACTTCGCCTATGACGCGGATGAGGTGGATACCGCCATTTCGGAGGGGAAAACGCTGATCCTTGCCGGAGCCGATGGGCTGGTGTTCGGCGCGGCGCGGGACGGCAGCCTCGATCACGATGTCCTGGCGCGGTGGGTCAGGGCCATGCGGGCAGCGCGGGCCGATATCGATCTGACGCTGCACCGCGCGGTCGACCTGCTGGTCGATCCGGTGGCGGCGGTCGAACCGGCGGTGGCGCTGGGGTTCGATCGCATCCTGACCTCGGGCGGTGCCACGCGCGCGGTCGATGGTGCGGAGGTGATCGCAGCGATGCAGGCGCAGGCGGCGGGGCGGATCATGGTGATGCCGGGGGCCGGCATCCGTCCGGACAATGTCGCGGCGTTGCGGGCGCGGACCGGCGCCAGCGAAGTGCACGCATCGGCCAGTGTGCCAATCGTGCAGGACGACCGCCGCGTCATCGCGCTGGGATTTGCCGGGCCGGGACTGGCGCGGACCGACCGGGCCGTCGTGCGCGCGCTGCGCGACGCGGTCGACGCCTGACAGGGGAGACATAAGGATGAACTTCATGCCGATCGATCGCCGGACCCTCCTTGCCGGAACGGCGGGCACGCTGGCGGCGGGGGCGTTGCCCCTGCCGGCCCGGGCCGCGCGCCCGGCCCCCAGCGGGCTGCTGTATGGCCTGTCACCGCGCCCCGGCTTGCCCGAACGACTGCCGGTCGAGGACCCGTCGCGCATCCTGATGTTGCACGGCTGGCTGTTCCACGAAGGCGACATCGTGCCGCCCGCGCCGACGACGCATGACGAAACCTATACCAACGCGAAGGCCGGCAACGCCCGCGGTGCGGCGGCGATGGATTATGACGACAGCGACTGGGCGCAGGTCAGCGTGCCGCACGACTGGGCGTCGGCGCAGGGCTTCGTCGAGACGGCGAATGTCGCGCAGGGCTATCGTCCGCGCGGGATCGGCTGGTATCGCCGGACGCTGCGGCTCGACCCGGCGGATCGCGGGAAGAAGCTCGAACTCCATTTCGGGGCGATCGCGACCGCCGCGACGATCTGGATCAACGGCAGCGTCGTGGCGCGCAACTTTTCGGGCTATAACGCGATCACCGTCGACCTGACCCCCTTCGCGCGGTTCGGCGACGAACTGAACGTCATCGCGATCCGGGTCGATGCGACCGCCATGGAGGGATGGTGGTACGAAGGTGCCGGCCTGTATCGCCATGTATGGCTGGCGAAGCGGTCGCCGGTGTCGATCGCGACCGACGGCGTCCATTGCGATCCGCGACTGGGCAGCGACGGGCGCTGGCAGGTGCCGGTCGCGGTAACGCTGGAAAGTATCGCGCGAACGGCGGCGTCCGCGACCGTGATGATCGACCTGCTCGATCCCGCCGGCAAGGTCGTGGGCAGCGCGCGGGCGCAGGCAGACCTGCAACCGCTGGGCGAGGCGCAGGTCGCGCTGTCGATCCCCGTTGCCGATCCGCAGCGTTGGTCGATCGAGACGCCGACGCTCTACACCGTGCGGGTCGCGACCGATGCACCGGGCGGCGGCGACGGACGCCGCATCGCCATCGGCTTCCGCACGATCCGCTTCGATGCGCAGGCGGGCTTCTTTCTGAACGACAAGGCCGTGAAGCTGAAGGGCGTGTGTCTGCATCAGGACCATGCCGGGGTCGGCGTGGCGGTGCCCGACGCGCTGCTGGCGTGGCGGTTGCAGCGAATGAAAGACACCGGCGTCAACGCCATCCGCTGTTCGCACAATGCGCAGGCCGACGCGTTCTACCAGCTGTGCGACCGGATGGGTTTCGTCGTGATGGACGAAAACCGCATCTTCAACCCGGCACCCGAGAATATGGCGCAGCTGGAATGGCTGGTCCGCGCGCATCGCAACCATCCCAGCATCATCCTGTGGTCGGTATTCAACGAGGAACCGATGCAGGGCACCGAAGCGGGCGTCGAGATGGTGCGGCGGATGGCCGCCCATGTCCATGCGCTGGACGACAGCCGCCCGGTCACCGCCGCGATGAACGGCAGCTTCTACGATCCGCAGAATGTGTCGAGCGTCGTCGATGTCATGGGTTTCAACTATTATCAGGGCGATTACGACAAGTTCCACGCGCTGAACCCCGCCAAGCCCAGCACGTCGTCGGAGGATACCAGCGCGTATATGACGCGCGGCGCCTATGCCACCGACAAGGCCGCCCATGTCATGTCGTCGATGGATACCGAAGCGGCCCCATGGGGCGCGACGCACCGCAATGCGTGGGCGGAGATCGCCAAGCGCCGCTTCATCGCCGGCGGGTTCGTGTGGACCGGGTTCGACTATCATGGCGAACCGACGCCGTTCGCGTGGCCGACCATCGCCAGCTTCTTCGGCATCCTCGACCTGTGCGGCTTCCCCAAGACGGCGTACGACATCCACCGCGCGCACTGGATCGACGATCAGCCGGTCGTCGGCATCGCCCCGCACTGGACTTGGCCGGGGCGGGAAGGCCAGCCGGTCGAACTGCTGGTCACCAGCAACGCCGAACGGGTCCGCGTCGTGCTGAACGGGCGGATGATCGGCGAACAGGCGGTCGACCGAATCATGGGCAACGCCTTCACCGTGCCCTACGCACCGGGCAAGCTGGAGGCGGTGGCGCTGAAGGGCGGGCGCGAGGTCGCGCGGGCGGTGCATGAGACGGCGGGACCGGCGGTCGCGCTGCGGCTGACCCCGGCGCGCACCGCGATGCTGGGCGATGGCGAGGATGTCGTGCCGGTCACGATCGATGCGGTCGATGCGAAGGGCCGGCATGTCCCGACCGAGAACCGCATGACGCGCTTCACGGTCGACGGCGCGACGCTGATCGGCGTCGGCAATGGCGATCCCAACAGCCATGAAAGCGAGAAGGCGCCGCAGCGGTCGCTGTTCAACGGCCTCGCGCAGATGATCGTGCAGGCAGGCGCGGGGCGCGGCAAGGTGACGATCGCTGCTACCGCCGATGGCCTGCGCCCCGCGCGGCTGGTGATCGACCGCGTAGCGGCGACCCCGCGCCCGCAGGTGGACGCGACGCCGCCGGGTGCGTTCATCCTCGGCTGGCGACGGTCGAAATCCTTCGCCACCGCGCCCGATCCGGGGCTGACCCCGCCGGTCAACGACAATAACAGCTGGGACTTCACCCGCAGCGGTACGCCCGCCGCGCCGGAGGCGGGACCGTCGTTCCGCCTGTATCGCGCCGCGCTGCCGGTGCGGAAACGGGTAATGGCGGAGGGCGGCACGCTGACCTTCGCCCGGATCGACGGGCGGGCGAGCGTATATGTCGACGGCAGGCCGGTCGCGACCAAGGCCGACCCGGCTGCCGCCCCGCTCGTGGTGCCGGTGTCGGCAGGCGCGAAGGGGGTGGCGGTGTTGGTCGAGGCGGTGCCGGGTGCCCGGTCTGGGATTACCGGGGCGGTGCGGCTGGCACCGAAGGGGTGATTTGTACGCGCCGCTGCTTGGAAAACGGCGGACATAGCTGCCCCGAGCTACTCCCCCGTTCGTCCTGAGTAGCTGCTGAGCGAAGTCGAAGCAGCGTATCGAAGGACCGCCTCGGGTGCTTCGATACGGGTCTTCGACAGGCTCAGCCCCTACTCAGCACGAACGGGGGGCCTTTGACTCACCGAAACGCCCCGATCTCCGCGACCGCGATCGCCGGGGCCGGCACCGCCGGTTGCGGGAAGGCGAAGCGGAGATAGCGGGCCCGCCGCGCGGCGGTGAAGGGCAGGCGCTGGGTCGCGCGGGCATAGTTGATGTTCGGGAACTCGCCTTCGCCGCCCGGCGTCCAGTTCCTGCCATCGACGCTGGTTTCGACGCGATACTTCATCGGCGGCGCGGCGTTCGGGTCGACATGGCGCGTCGGCGTCAGCGTAAAGCCGGCGAGCGTTTCCGCGCGGCCCATGTCGATCGTCAGCGATGCCGGCGCCGGGCTGGTCCAGGCGGTACGCGGGGAGGCGTCGAGCAACGCTTCGCCGCCGCTTGCGCTGGCGGCGGTCACCTTCCACCCCGCGCGGTCGACGATGCTGGGATCGCTGACCTCCAGCGGCGGGAGCGTCGCGGGCGCGACCGAGCGGAACAGCGCGAATTCGCGCAGCGCCGGGCCGGCTTCGGCGGCGAGGGTGCGGAAGCGCACGCGGCGGGGAGCGATCTGGGCGGGGAGGCGGACCAGGCGCTGTGGGCCGACCATGTCCTTTTCCGCCACCGTCGTCCACTGGTCGCCACCGTCCGACACGTCGATCGCGAAGCGGGTGACGCGCAGACCCAGCGGCAGCCATTCCTGCAACCGCACCGTGTCGAAGCTGCGGCCCGGCGGCAGGTCGAGGATGATGCTGGCATCTTTCGCGTTCGCCGGCGCGAGCCAGAAGGTGTCGAGATCACCGTCGTTGACGTTGCGTGCAGTGCCGCCGGCATCGGCGCTGGCGGTCGCGACGGCACCCGCCGCCAGATCGGTGGCGAAGGTCGCGCGTAGCGCGTCGCCGAACGCGGTCAGGCTGGCGACGTCGCGGTCATGGATGCGCCCGCGCCGGTCGGGCGGCAGGTTGAGGTGAAAGGTCGTGCCATGGCCGACCGACTGGTCGTACATCTCCATGATCTTTTGCGGGGTCTTTACCTGCGCATCCTCGTCGGCATGGTAGAACCAGCCCGGCCGGATCGAGACGTTGGTTTCCGCCGGCCACCACAAAGGCGCACCGCGCACGCCGGTATTGCCCTCGGTCTGGTCGTAGACATGGTTCGGCATGGTTGGCCAGCACGGATCGGCGGCATGGCCGTCCTCGTTCCCGACCCAGCGAATATCGGCGCCCAGCGGATCGAAGGTGCAGGCATCGGGCTGCAACCGGTGCACCAGCGCAATGATCGAGGGCCAGTTGTAATAGGCCGGGGCATCGATCTTCCGCGTCTCGCGCGCGCCGCCATAATAGCCGTCGCCGCCGTTCGCGCCGTCGAACCACACTTCGAACAGCTTGCCATAGCGGGTGCACAATTCGGTCAACTGCGCGCGGTAATAGGTGATGTAGCCGGGCGTGCCGTAATCGGCGCGGTTGCGGTCCCATGGCGACAGATACAGGCCGAAGTTGATCCCGCCGCGCCGGCACGCCGCCTCCAGTTCGCCGACGATGTCGCCCTTGCCGTCCTTGTACGGCGAATTGCGGATGCAATGTTCGGTCAGCATCGTCGGCCACAGGCAGAAGCCGTCATGATGCTTGGCGGTCAGGATCAGGCCGGTAAGGCCGCCCGCCTTCGCCGCCGCGACGATCTGGTCGGGATCGAAATCGGTCGGGTTGAACAGCTTGGGGTCTTCGTCGCCGAACCCCCATTCCTTGTCGGTGAAGGTGTTGATCGAGAAATGGATGAAACCATACTGGCGATGGTCGTGCCATTTCAGCTGGCGCGGCGAGGGCGTGGCCCCCCACGGCGCGGGCAGCGCGGTCGGTGCCGGGGTGATCGCGGCGCGCGGGGTGCAGGCGGCGGCACCGGCGATCAGGCTGCTGCCCATCAGGCTGCGGCGGGAAAGGGTCATTGCGATACTCCGGGTGCGTTTGATTCAGGGACAAGGGGTTCGGGGATCAGCCAGGTCTGCGCGATCTGATGACCGCGCCCGCCGCCGCCGATGCCGGCAGGGCGATGCCATTCGACGGTCAGCGTGCCGTCGGCGGTAAGGTTGGCGGGAACGACGGTCTCGACCGTTTCGCGGTCGCCTTTCCGCGTGCGGAAATCATGGAGTTCGACGCCGTTGCCGGTCAGGCGCATCGGCAGCGCATAATCTTCGCCCGCCCAGCGCGCGATCAGGCGATAGCGGCGGTTTCGCTCCAGCCCGGTATAGCGCAGCCGGACCGGGGTTTCGTACAGCCCCTCGGCATAGCTCAGATCCGCCATGCGCCAGCCCTGATCGGGCGTGTGGTCTGCCACGCCGTCGATGGCGCTTTCCATTGACTGCGGATCGGTGTCGAAACCGGCCCCACGCACCAGATGCGGTTCGGCGGTCGGGTCGCCCAGATCGTCGTACAGCGCCATGTCGCGGGCGCGCCACGGATCGCCGATATCGGCCAGGCGGGCGGCGGCGTCCGGGTGGGGCAGGGCGGCGGCGATGTCGGCCTCGACGGCGGTGCGGTCGTTGAGCTGAATGTCGGCGCGGTCGAGATTCGCGCCGCGTTCCCAGTTCGATGCGCCGTGACGCGGCACCGACAATTGCATCCGCGCACGATCCCATAGCCGGTCGGCGATGGCGGTCAGGTCGGCACGCAGCGGCGCGACGATCGCCGGTTCGGGGCGGGCATAGGCGAAGCGCGCGGCGACGGTGGCGGCCTCCGCGCCGATCGCCGGAGCCTGGCGCAGCGTGTAGAGCGCCTCGCCCTGCGCTGCCTTCGCCGCGATCAGGCGGTGGCGGACCAGCGCGTCATAGGTCGCGCGGTAGCGATACAGGTCGATCCGCCAGTCGGCCCAGCGCGCCGGGCGGATGCCGTTCACCAGCGCCAGCGTCGCATCGATTCCGGCATTGGCCGACGGATCGCCGCGCCAGTTGCCTTCCAATGCCTGCGGCACGGCGCCGAAGGCGCGGTCGCCGACGAACATCCGGGCATAGTCGTCGGCGACCTCCGCGGGTGACGTGGCCGGGTTCCAGCCGAGGCGAAACCACTGGGTCACGTTCCAGTCGTCATTGACCCCCTCGCTATAGGTAACGAACCCGCGTGTGCCGGGTGCCAGATAAGCGAAGATGCGAGCGGTGGCGGCGGGGCGCGGGTTCACCGGCTCGCGCCCCTGCGTCAGCGCGAAGGCCGGGTGCCAGTCGGGGATCGGGAATTGCGCGTGCATCGTGTGCGCGGTGTCGGGATAGGTTTCGAGTGGGTACCGCGCGGGCGTGCGGCGGCGATGCTCGGCGATGCTGTCGCGCGTCTGCGGCCCGACGAAAATCGCGGTCAGCCAGCGCGGGTTCTTCGCCAGTTGCGCATGGAAGGCGTCGAGGCCGGCGGCATCGAACCCCTGGGTCGACAACAGGACTTCGGCGCGCGGGAAACGCCGACGCAGCGCTCCGGCGACACGCTCGGCGACCGGGAACAGCCGGTCGGGCGCGGTATGGCCCGGATCGCCGCCGGGAATGTAGAGCGCGTCGAGCGCCGGGAGCTTTGCGGCAAGGGTAGTGAAGTCGGTGACTTCGGCCTGCGCGCTGCCGGGCTTCGCGTAATCGCGCAGCAGCGGGTAGAAGAGCGCGACGTCCAGCCCCAGCCGATGCGTGGCGGCGGCCACCGCGATCAGCGTCTCGGTCGCGGGCAGCGGCGAGATCGGTGAGGTGGCGGCATCGTCGGAGACGGGCGCGACGAACTGGATGCGGTTGCCGCCCAGCAGCGCGAAATCCTCGATCCGCCGCGTGAGCATGGCGACGGTCCATGCGTCATAGCTGTTGTTCTTTGCGCGGTAGCCGATCTGCGTGCCGCGCACCGCCATCGCCGGGGCTTCGGCGACATGGGTGGGGGCGGTGAGGGTGAGATTGTCGAGGTGGCGCAGCAGCCAGCCGGCGGCGAACAGGTGTGCGCGGGTCGTCGCGGCGCGGATGTTGATGACGCGGGCGGTCGTGTCGATGGCGAAGGCTTCGGGTGCCATGGGGGCGGGGGTGAAGCGGATCACCACCCTTGCCCCCCCGTCATTCCGGCGAAGGCCGGAATTCATTGTGTCGGGGGTTCTCGGCTCTTTCGCTGCCTTCTCCCCATCCGTGGATCCCGGCGTTCGCCGGGATGACGGGGAGGCACAGACCGCGCCCCGCTCCGCCAGCCGCTCGCGCAGCACCTGCGCCGCCGGGTCAGTCCCGACGACGCACGCCGCATCCAGCGGCACCACGACCGGCGCGGCGGTGGCGAGGAGCGCGGCGAGGATCACTTGCTCCCCGGCCGATCCTCACGGGCGCGCCCGAACGCCTTGTTCGGGGTCGCCGACATCTCGAACACCAGCCGCCCGCCCTTGACCAGATCGGCGTGCGCGATCCAGCTCCTGGTCCACGGACGCCCGTTCCACGTGACGCTGCGGACATAGGGACGGTCGGGCGCATTGCCACGCGCCTCGACCACCAGCCGTCTGCCCCCACCGACCTGCACGGTCGCGCGGTCGAACAACGGGCTGCCCAGCACATAGGTCGCGCTGACCGGATCGACCGGGTAGAAGCCGAGCGCCGAGAGCAGATACCATGCGCTCATCTGCCCGCAATCGTCGTTGCCGATGATGCCGTCGGGGCGGTCGTGGTACATCTCGGTCAGCAGCCGGCGGACCATCGCCTGCGTCTTGTACGGCGCGCCGCAATAGGCGTAGAGATAGGCGACGTGGTGGCTCGGTTCGTTGCCATGTGCGTACTGGCCGACCAGCCCGGAAATATCCGGCGGCGCGTCGGCGGGCAGTTCGGACGACGCGTTGAACAGCCCGTCCAGCTTCGCCTCGAACGCGGCATCGCCGCCCATCGCCGCGATCAGGCCGTGAACGTCGTGCTGGTTCAGGAACGTCGCCTGCCAGCCATTGCTCTCGGTAAAGTCGCGCCACTTCTTCGAATGGCCCAGCGCATTGGGGGCATAGGGTTCGGCCCAGCTGCCATCCGCCATCCGCCCGCGCGCGAAGCCGATCCGCGCGTCGAACACGTTGCGCCAGTTGCCCGACCGCTTGCGAAGGCGCGCGGCACCGGCGGCATCACTCGCCGCATCGGCGATGAACGCGCCGGCATAATCGTCGTAAGCAAACTCCAGCGTCTTCGACACGCTTTCGAAGATGCGGTCGGCCGGCGCATAGCCCAGTTCGTCATAGGCCCGCACGCCGATGCTGTTGTCGAGATTGGGCGTGGTCCAGTCGAACGAGCGTTTCTTCACGCCCCCCCACGCGGCGGCATAGTCGGCGACGACCCCTTTCGCACGCGCCTCTGCCATGACGGGCACGGCGTGCCAGCCGATCATGCAGCCGGTCTCCACCCCCTGCAGCGGCCAGACGGGCGGGCCGAACGGGCTTTGCTGCGTCTGGCGGATCAGGTCGCGGACGAATTCCTGCGTCCGGGCCGGGCGGATCAGCGTCTGCAAGGGGTGGAAGGCGCGGTAAGTGTCCCACAGCGAATAGGCGCTGTACGCCGCCTCGCCGCGCGGAACGGTATGCGTCCGGCGGTCCAGCCCGACATAGCGGCCATCGACGTCGGAAAACAGCGTCGGCCCGATCGAGGCGTGGTAGAGCGCGGAGGCTGCGACGGTGCGCTGCGGTTCGGTGCCCCCTTCGAAGCGGATCAGATCCAATTCGCGCGCCCATGCGGCGCGCGCCGACCGGGCATAGCGGTCGAAGTCCCAATGCTTCGCTTCGGCGGTCAGGTTCGCTTTTGCGCCTGCAAGGTCGACCGCCGAGATGCCGGTGCGGATGACGATCGGCGCGGCGCCGGCATCGTCGTAGTGCAGCACCGCCTTCACGCGCTTGGCCGTAACGCCCTTCGCACCCGCTGGCGTATCGCCATCGCCGAAGAACTCGACCCGGTCGGGCTTGCGCGAGAGCTGCATCGCGAAGAAGATCCGCCGCCCCTTGGCCCAGCGGAACACGCGGCGGGTGCCGGTCAGCGTGCCATCGGCCTCCAGCGTCAGCGCGGCGTCGTCGATATAGGGCGACTGGTTCGGCCCCTCCATCACCAGATGCGACAGGTCGATCAGGATATGGCCCGGCCCGGCGGGGAAGCGATGCCGCTGGATGCCGGTGCGGTCGGTGACGGTCAGTTCGGCGCGGACGCCGCTTTCGAGGGTGACGGCGTAGTAGCCCGGCTCGGCGACCTCTTGCGCGAACCGCTGGCGATAGCCCTTGTCCGGGTCGTCGAGCGGGCCGCCGTCGAGCAGTACCGGCCCACGGGTGGGCACCACCAGCACGTCGAGCATGTCGCCGATGCCGGTGCCGGACAGGTGCGTGTGGCTGAAGCCGAGGATCGAGCTGTCGCTCTTGTGATAGCCCGAACAGGTCGCCCAGCGCGCGGTGTCGGTGTCGGGGGAGAGCTGGACCATCCCGAACGGCATGGTCGCGCCGGGGAAGGTGTGGCCATCGCCGCCGGTGCCGATGAACAGGTCGGGTCGGGCCGGGGCGGTGCCGGCTGCACCGACCGGGAGCGCATCGATCAGCGCCAGCGCGGCGGTACCGCCCAGCAGGCTGCGTCGCGAAAGGCGGATCATTTCGGCAACTCCTGCGTGCCCGTCATGGTGAAGGCGATCTCCTGGCCCGGCGTATCGCCCGGCTGGCCGCCGCCGATGAACAGGCGATAGCTGCCCGGCCGCACCGCGCGGGTACCGTCGAGCGCTACGGTGCTAATCAGGCGCGGGTCGAGGGTGAAGGTCAGGGTCCTTGCCTGTCCGGGCTTCAGCGCGACCCGCTGGAACCCGACGAGGCTGTGGCGCAGAACGGGATCGTTCCACGCGCCGATCCTGTTGAGTTCGGCTGGCGCAATCAGATAGGCCTGTGCCACTTCCTCACCGACGCGCTTGCCGGTGTTGGTGACACGTGCGGTGACGGTAAGCGGCTGCCCGGCGGTCAGCGTCGCGGGAGCCTTCGCGTCCGCATAGGCGTAGCTGGTGTAGCTTAGCCCATGACCGAAGCCCCACAGCGGGGTCCCGTCGAAATAGCGATAGGTCCGCCCCTTCATATTGTAGTCGACGAAGGCGGGCAGGTCGCTGGTCTTCGCATAGAAGGTCACCGGCAGGCGGCCGGACGGGTTGGTCGTGCCGTCGAGCAGGTCGGCGATGGCGGTCCCGCCGACTTCACCCGGATACCAGCCGGCGACGATCGCGTCGGCATGGGCCTTGGCCCATTCCATCGCAACAGCGCTGCCCGACAGCAGCACGACGACCAGCGGCTTGCCCGTGGCCTTCACCGCCTCCAGCAATCGCTGCTGCGCGGCCGGCAGCGCGATGTCGGTGCGGTCGCCGCCCGAAAAGCCGGCGACTTCGAGGCGCAGCGCCTCACCCTCGACCGCCGGTGACAGGCCGACGAACGCGACCACGGCATCGGCCCCCTGCGCGGCGGCCACTGCCTGCGCACGTTGCGGATCGGCGGGGGCGATCCAAGTCAGGCGGATGCTGTCGTCGGTGCTGGCATGGGTCAGGTCGAGGCGGAACGGCTTCGGTGCCGTGTCAGCGAAGTCGAGAACCGCCTCCATCCGTTCCGACTTGCTGTCGTTCGCCGCCCCTTCGACCGCAGCGGCCGTGCCGGTGGCGCTCAACACGTCCTTGCCATCGACCCACAGCTTCACCGCGTCACGGCCCGAACATTTGTCCCAGCAGCGGTTGATGTCGATGCGCAGCGTATAGCGGCCGGGTCCCGGCGGGGTCAGCGTGCCGGTCCAGCGCACGCCGTAGCGGTTCACCGGCAGGTTGGTGGTGGGGCTGGTGCGTGCCCAGTTGAAATCGATCGTGCGGTCGGTGCGGGTCAGCACCGGCGCGCCGGTCATCGCCGGATCGGCGAAGAACTCCGCCTTCAGTCCCACGCCGAACGCGGTCTGGGGCACGGGGAGCGGCACGCCGTCGGCCAGCGTCGCGCCTTGCGCGTAGCGGACGGCGAAGCGGTCGGTCAGGCCGTTCAGCGGCGTTACCGGATCGGCCGAGGTGCCGTTGTAATTGGCCTCCAGCACGTCGAGGCTGTCGGCATTGGGGCCGACGACCGCGATCCGGGCGCCGCGCTTCAGCGGCAGGACGCCGTTGTTCTGGAGCAGCACCAGCGACTTGGCGGCCGCCTCCAGCGCGAGCGCGCGGTTGGCCGGGGTGTGGAGCGCGCTGGCGGGAATCGAATCCCAGCGGCTCTTCGCCCCGAACGCATCGCCCAGCCGCTTGCGCGCCTCGAACGTGCGGGTGAGGGCCTGATCGACCACTGCCTGCGTCGTCAGCCCGCGTTCCAGCGCCCGGGGCAATGCGGCGTAGGCAGAGCCGCAATTCAGATCCATGCCGGCATTGATCGCGGCGGCCGACCCGGCGGCATTGTCGAGGGCGTAGCGCTGATAATGGGCGATATTGCCGATCGCGTCGCAGTCCGACACGACCAGCCCGTTCCAGCCCCAGTCGCGCCGCAACCGCTGGTTGAACAGCCAGTCGGCGGCGCAGACCGGCACGCCATGGATGCCGTTATAGGCGCACATCACCGACTGCGCCTTGCCTTCCGTCAGCGCGCGGCGGAAAGCGGGCAGGTATGTCGCTTCCATGTCATAGGGCGCGGTCTGCACGCTGAACGCATCGCGGCCTGCCTCCGGCCCGCTATGCGCCACCAGATGCTTGGGCGTGGCGATGACGCGCGGTTGCAGCGGGTCCGGCCCTTGCAGCCCCCGGACATAGCCGACCGCCAGCGCACCGGTCAGCACCGGGTCCTCGCCATAGGTTTCCATGCCCCGGCCCCAGCGGGGATCGCGGAAGATGTTGATGTTGGGCGACCAGATGGTCAGCCCCTCATACCGCCGCCGGTTCTTGCCCGGCAGCGCATTGTACTTGGCGCGCGCCTCGGTCGACACGACGGTGCCGATCCGCTCCATCAGCGGCGCGTCCCACGTCGCCGCAAGGCCGATCGCCTGCGGAAAGACGGTGGCGACGCCGTTGCGGGCGAGACCGTGCAGCGCCTCGTTCCAATAGTCATAGGAGGGTAGGACATCGCCCTGCGCCGGCGCGGTGCTCTGCAGCTGCGCCGCCTTTTCCGCAGGCGTCATCGCCGCGATGGTCGCGGCGATCTGCGGGTCCGGCCGAACATCGGACTGGCCGGCACCGGCGAGCAGGGCGAGGAGAATGCTCACTTGGCCGCCCCCAGCGTCTGGAGGCGCAGCGCCTTCTTGAGCGCCCCCAGCGACGCCTTGCCCTCGATCGTCACCGTCACGCTTTCGCCCGGCAGCAGGTCGAGGAAATTGTCCGATGCCTGCACGTCGAGCGTACCGAACCCGATCCACAGCGCGCGGGCGAGGCGGGTGGCGGTGACGGTGAGCGCGGGCTTGCCGTCGACGGTCGACCAGCGGGTAGTGAGGCCCGGATCGGGCAGCGTCATCACCTTTTCCGGCAGCGCCGTGACCAGCGCGCGCGATACGACCGCGCCGTCGACCAGCAGTTCGACGACCGTCACGCTGCGCTTCGGAGCGGCGCCCTTGAACAGATCGGCATCGGTCATCGTCGCGACCCTGGTCGCCGACAGCGCGGGCAGTTGGATCGCCGCTTCATGCGCCATCGTCACCTTGCCATCGACGTCCATCGTCCGCATCCGCCAGCGCGCCGTCACCGGGACCGTCCGATCGGAGATCAGCGTGATGTCGGTGGGGCCTTCCGCCTTGCGCGCCGCCGAGACGGCGAGCGGGGCATAGAAGCGCCGCGCGGCGAAGTGCAGCGCCTTCCACCGGCCATAATAGTCGATGCTCGACCATGACGCGCCGGGCCACACATCGTTCAGCTGCCAGTAGAGCGAGCCGCTGGTCACCGGGCGGCAGGCGCGGTGGTGGAGCGCGCCGAGCTGGATGCCGTCGGCCTGCATCACCTGGCTGAGATACACGAAGTCGGCGAAGTCGCGGGGTTCGCGATAGCGCATCCGGATATAGTCGAGCAGGCGACCCTGACCCTCGCCCTTCAGGAACTTCTGGTGCGCCTTCATCACCGGCGATTCGATGCCGTAGTCGGCCGGTTTCGCGAACTTCGCGATGGTCGCCATGTCGGGCATCGCCTGCAGCCCATATTCGGACATGAAGCGCGGGCAGCTGTCGAGATAGGCCGTGGCCGGCTTCTTGCCGCCCCACACGTCCCAATAATGGCGGTCGCCATTGGCGTCCTGATCGGGCTTGCCCTCGTAATTGGCGCTGGGGCTGCCGGGCCAATAGGGGACGTCGGCATCGCGCCGCTCGGCGGCATCGCGTAGCACGCGATCGAACAGGATCGCCATGCCGGTGCCGACCCGTTCCTGTTCGTCCGCACCAACGCGCTTCTTGAAGGCGGTCCGGTCGCTCCAGCCCTCCCAGCCCGACAGGACTTCGTTATTGCCCGACCACAGCACGATCGAGGGGTGCGCCTGCACCCGGTCGACCTGTTCCTCCGCCTCGATCTTTACCGATCCCCGATAGTCGGGGTCGTACGGGGTGATCGCGCCGCCGAACATGAAGTCGGACCAGATCATCAGGCCCAGCTTGTCGGCGGTGTCGAAGAAGCTGTCGGGCAGATACATGCCGCCGCCCCAGATGCGCAGCATGTTCATGTTCGCGCGCGTAGCGTCGCCCATGATCTTGGCCATATATGCGTCGGTAACGCGCGGGCCGAAGCTGTCGAACGGGATCAGGTTCGCGCCCTTGGCGAAGACCGGAATACCGTTGATCCGGAACAACATGCCGCGCCCGATCGCATCCTTCTCGCGGACCAGCTCGACGGTGCGGATGCCGGTCGAGCGCTGCTGGCGGTCGACGACCTCCCCGTCCAGCCGGGTTTCGGTGGCGACGGTGTAGAGCGGCTGCGCGCCATAGCCGGCGGGATACCACAGCTTCGGATGGGCGATGGCAAGCGGCACGCTCACCCGGTTCTCACCCGCCGTGACCGCGACGGTGCGGGTAGCGCGGACTTGGCCGCCGTCGGGCGCGGTGACGATCGCATCGACCTGCACGGTCGCGTCGCGATCGGCGATCAGCGTCACGTCGGCGGAGAGGCGCGCCTCGGCCGGGGTCACCGCCTCCTGCTGGACGCGTAAGCTGTCGATTCGGACATCGTCCCACGCGTCGACCTTGACCGCGCCATTGGGGCCGACATTGATGATGCGGGGACCCCAGTCCCAGCCATAATGATATTTGGGCTTGCGGATATAGGGCGAGGTCTGCCGCGCCTCCGGCTCGTCGCCCGCCGTCGAATCATATTCGCCGGGCAACGGGTTGGCGATCTTCGCGACCATCGGCTTCAGCACGCCCAGCGGCGATTTGAACGCGATGCGGATCTCGTTCGCGCCGGCCTTCAGCAGCGGCCTGGCATCCGCCCGCCAGCGGCGATGCGCATTGTCGGCGCTGAGCAGCCTCGTGCCGTTCACGAACACCTCGGCAAAGGTGTCCAGCCCATCGAACACCAGGTCGACATGCCCGCGCGCCAGCAGCAGCGGCGATGCGTTCAGCACCCCGCGATATTCCCAGTCGCTGCGCCCGACCCACTGGATCGTCGCCTCGTTCAGCCCCGTGAACGGATCGGGCGTGACCTTTGCCGCGATCAGGTCGGTCTGGACATAGCCCGGCACCCGGGCAGGCAGCCATCGGGCAGCCTTCGGATGCTCCTTCGCCGCGGTGTCACCAGGGGCGAGGCGCACCTGCCACCCCTTGTCGAGCGTCACCGTCTCGCGCGGGGCCGCCCACAGCGCGGCGGGGGCGGCGGCGAGCAGCAGGAACAGGGCAGGCTTCACTTCGGCGCTCCCAGTTGCAGCGTGTCGACGGTATATATCGGGTCGGATAGCGGGGAGGTGAACTGCAGGCACACGTCCGCATCGCCCGGCTGCTTCGCGAAGGTGCCGGTGAACTCGAACCGGTTGGGCGCACCGTTCGGGTCGGGCAGCGGGAAGGTCGCGGCGACGGTGCCGTCACATCCGCCGGTCCGCATCACCAGCTCGCCATGCGCGGTCACCGCGAAATGTTCGCGCAACTCGGTATATTCATGGGCGAGCGCGTAATGGCGCGGCAGGCGGGCGACCGTCACCTTGAACGTTTGCGCGACATCGAGCGGCATCTTGGGTGCCTGGGTACAATTGTCGAAGATATTGATATTGTAGGCCGGCGCATCGCCCGACTGGCCCGATACGAGCGGCACGCGCAAGCCGAGCGAGCCCTTGGGACACGCCACCATGTCCGCCGTACCGGTCGCGCGCAGCAGCGCCGGGCGCGTCGCGTCGAACGCGCGGGGGCGGCCCAGCGCATGGCCGTCCTTCGCGAAGGCGGCGGCGGTGATCGTCTGCCCCGGCTTCACCGCGATCGGCGCGGCATAGGCGCGTGAACGAACGGTCGGCTGGCTGCCGTCGGTGGTGTAGCGGATCGTGCCCGCGCCGGTCTGCGTGGTCAGCGCCAGCTTGCCGGCGCCCTTGCGCAGAACGTCGCCCTTCGTGCCATCGAGCGCATAGGTGACGGCGAAAGCGGCGTCGGCAGCGGCGATCCCCTGCCGTTCATAGCGCAGCATCTGCGGCTGGAGCCGTTCGACGAACCCCTTCCAGTCGCGCTTGTCGCGCGGGCTCCAGGTGAACTCCGCGATCGCCGACAGGCGCGGGAAGGTGGCGTGCTCCTTCTGCTTCGCCGTCGCGAGATATTCCGACCACGCATTGCCCTGCGCCCCCAGCACATGCGCGGCGGCTTCCGCCGTCACGCCGGGGCGGACCGGCTCATAGCCATAGACCATCTCCAGCGTCTGAAGCCCGATGCGGCCGGGCGGTTCGTCGCCGGCGGTCGACTGGATATTGTCGAGATACAGGTTGGGGGCGGGCGACATGACCACGTCATGCCCCTTATTCGCGGCTTCCACCGCGCCCGCCTCACCGCGCCACGACATGACGGTCGCGCTGGTCGGCACGTCGCCTTCGAGGATTTCGTCCCAGCCGATCAGGCGGCGGCCCTTGCTCGCCAGATGCTTGCCCAGTTCGGAGATCATCCAGCCCTGCATCTGGTTCTCGGTCTTGAGGCCCAGCGCCTTCATCTGCGCCTGTACCTCCGGCGAACGCTGCCACTGGTCCTTCGTCGCCTCGTCGCCGCCGACATGGATGAACTGGCCGGGAAAGATGTCGATCAGCTCGTCCAGCACGTTCTTGATGAAGGTCATGCTGCGTGGGGAGGGGGAGAAGAGCCACGGATTGACCCCCCAGTCATGGCCGACCGGCGGCCGGTCGCCCAGCACGCCTACCTCCTCCGGATAGGCCGCGACCGCCGCCTGCGCGTGGCCCGGCATGTCGATTTCGGGAACGATGGTGATGCCGCGTTCCGCCGCATAGGCGACCAGCTTGCGCAGTTCGTCCTGCGTATAGAAACCGCCGACCTTCGGCCCCGGTTGCCCCCCGGCGACCGGCGGCTCGCGGAAGCCGCCGATCTCGGTCAGCTTGGGGTAGCGCTTGATCTCGACGCGCCATCCCTGATCGTCCGACAGGTGCATGTGCAGCGTGTTGAGCTTCTGCGCGGCCATGGTGTCGATGATCGGGTACAGCGTGTCGATCGGCTGGAACGAGCGCGTGACGTCGACCATCAGCCCGCGCCAGCGGAAGCGCGGCGCGTCGTCGATGGTGGTCGCGGCGACCCGGACGGGCTTGCCGAACGCGGTGTCGGGGCTGAGCAACTGGGCCAGCGTCATCGCGCCCCAGAGCAGGCCGCGGTCACCGCTGGCGGTGATGGTGATGCCCTTCGGCGTCACGGTCAGGCGATAGGCTTCGTCGCCAGCGATGGCGGCGTCGCGGACGAAGCGGATCGCGCCGGTGGCCCCGGTCGTCAGCGTAAGCCCCCGATCGACCTTCACCCGGTCGGCCAGCAGGCGCGCGGCGGTCGCAGCACCCTTGTCGGCGGCGGGCGCAACGATCCCCGCGCCGTTCGCGATGACGATCGATCCGCTGGCCGGCGTCATCTGCGCGGGCAGCGGGAGCAGGGGTGCGGTCTGTGCCGAAGCCGGGACGACGATCGCGGTGGTGGCGGCGAGGGCGGCCCAGATCAGACGATGCTTCACGCGATACTCCCCTTGGATGGCCGGTCGATTCGACCGTGCCGGAACTCTAGCGGCCCGAACGAAAAAAGGCCCCGGCAAAGCCGGGGCCTTCGGGCGAAACGGAGGGCACGGGCCGCACCCCCCGGATCACCGGCCCCGTTACATGCGGAACGTGGCGCTGAGCGAGAACACGCGGCCGTTCTTGTAGATCGACGTCGGCGCGTCGGGCGTGCTGCTGTACTGATAGTAGGTTTCGTCGAGCAAGTTCGACGCCGCCGCGCTGATGCCGATGCCTTCCGAGATCGCATAGCTGATCTGCGCATCGAGCTGACGATAGCGATCGGTATAGTCCGAGCTTGCCTGGCGACCGAAGCGATAGAAATACTTCGAACGACGGTTGTAGCTGACACGCGCCTGGAACGGGCCGTCCTCGTAATAGGGGACGATCGTGAAGGTGTGCCGCGACAGGAAGGGCAGGCCGTTGGCGAACGGGGTTTCCGCATCGGCAAAGGTGTAGCTGCCCTGCACGCCGAAACCATAGGCGATGCTGGTGTTGCCCGACAGCGACATGCCGGTGACCGACGCCTTGCCGCCGTTGCGCGGACGGTTGATCGCGTAGACGCCGGTCCGGCCGGACGCGTCGTTAACCAGCGTCTCGTTCTCTACCGAGTTGCCGACATAGTTCGAGATGTCGCGGTAGAAGAATTCGGCGGCAAGGAAGCTGGCCGGCGCGAAATACCATTCCGCCGACAGGCCGTAGTTGGTCGCGGCATAAGGCTTCAGGGCGGGGTTGCCGCCGCTGCCTTCGCCGATATCCCGTCCGGTATCCCGGCCCTGGCTGTCGCGCTCGACGGTCAGCACGCGGGCGCTGGTCGCCCCGGCAAGATCACCGTACCGCGGACGGGCAATGACCTTGGCAGCCGCGGCGCGCAGAACGACGTCCTCGCCCGCCTGGAAGGTCACGTTGGCGGCCGGCAGAAAGCGCGTTTCGTCCGTCTTGACGGTGGTCAGGACGACCGAATTGTTCTGCCGGGTGAGGTAGAAGGTCGATGCGTCCGACGTGTTGACGAGGCGACCGCCGAGGTTGCCGCGGAACTTGCCCGCCTCGAAATTCGCCTGGATGTAACCGGCCGCGATCTTTTCGCGGACGCGCCAGTAATCGCCCTGCGACAGCCCGCGATCGATCGTGAAGTTGCCGTACTTCGTCAGCGCGCCGAGGATGCCGTCCTTGTCCAGCGTGGCATAGGGCGTGCCGTTCCCCGACGTGCCGAGGCCGTTGTACAGGTTCTTGTCCTGCACATAGAAATCGAGATCGGCCAGCGTGTAGTTCTGGTTGGTGTAGACGGCGTTGCTGTAGGTCGTGTTGCCGTTCAGGTGCGACGCATAACGGCCGCCGAACAGGATGGTCTTGAGCGGACCGAAATTGACGTCGCGCTTCACGTTCACTTCGCCGAAGATCTCGCTGTCGGTGGTGAAGCCCGACTGGAGCGGGATGCCGCCGATCTGGCGGCCGAAGAACCGGCGGCCGTCGGGCGCGGTGATGTTTTCGCCGCCTTCTGCGCTAAAGTTGCTCAGCCACTTGGTTGCGTCGCTGGCGGGCGAGTTCCAGTTGACCTGCGTGTTGCGGCCGTTCGCCCCGGCGGTGAAGCCCTGCTGCGTACGGAAGTCGAGCAGATATTCGGGGTCCTTGCCGCCGGTCGCGCGGGTGGCGCCGAGGTTGCCCGTGATGTTCCATTCGCCCGGCGTCCAGTCGACCAGCAGCGATACCGAGTCGTTCTTGAGGCGGGTGCGGCGGTAATAGGTGTCGAGCTGGCCGGTCGAACCGCGCTGGCCCGCTGCAATGCCGGTGAAGGTCGCCGAATCGACGATGCCCGGCTGGCCGTTCTGGCCCGGGACATAAGTCGCGGCGGTCATCCGCGATCCTTCAAAGCCATAGGTATATTCGGAGTTCGACACGTTGTCGTAATTGCCGCGAATGATGAGCGCGGTGCCGGTGACGGTCATGTTGTCGGTCGGCTTGGCCGAAACCGCGCCGCTGAAGCTAATGCGCTCACGTTCCTGCTTGAAGAATTCGCGGGCGAGGAACGAGGCATAGCGCGACGAACTGAACGCGGCGATGGTCGCGGCATTGGGGCGCGAACCGTTGATCGTCGCGCCGCTGGCTACGGTGCCGTTCGGGCCGGCATAGATGATGTTGCCGTTTGCGTCCTTCGGATAGCTTTCGAGCAGTGCGGCACCGGTGCGGTACCAGTAGCTGGCGACGCCCGCGCGGCTCAGCTGTTCCTTGTCGTAGCTGACCGAGCCGAGGAAGCCGATCGTCTCGTCCTGGTTCTTCCAGCTGTACAGCGCCGAACCGCGGAAGCTGCCGCGCTTCGCCCGGTCGTTATACTCACCGCCGGCGGTCGCCGCGATCGTGTTCGCCTTCAGGTCGAGCGGCTTGCGGGTGACGATGTCGACGGTGCCGCCGATCGCACCTTCCTGCAGGCGCGCTTCGGGCGTCTTGTAGAGGACGGCCTGGCTGATGATCGTCGGCGACAGCAGCGAATAGTTGAACGAACGGCTCGAGCGGTCCGACGGGTTGCCGCCCCAGTCGGCGGAGGCGACCGAGTGGCCGTCGATCGTCACGCGGTTCAGCGCGGGTTCGGTGCCGGCGATCGAGAGCTGCTCGCCTTCGCCGAACTGGCGGTCGACGGTGACGCCGGGCAGGCGGGCGAGTGAATCGGCGATGTTGCTGTCGGGTAGCTTGCCCACGTCCTCAGCCGAAATGACGTCCACGATGGAGTCCGCTGCACGCTTGGTCGCGATCGAGTCGGCGATCGACTTGCGGATGCCGGTGACGGTGATCGTATCAGCGTCGTCCGTCGTGCTCGGCGCGGGCGCTTCCTGTGCGAATGCCGGCGTGGCGATCGCCACCAGTGCGGTGGATGCTAGATATGCGAAACGCGAAAATGCCATGGACCCCTACCCCTTTAAATCCGGGCGCGAAATGCGCCCCCCCCGATTGTGGCCGCGACGGGCGAGACGACGTGCGTCCAGCATTGGACCTATATTGGTTCCATGCAGGCTCGTTTTGGTCGATTGCAATGTGACCAATCGAGATCATAAAATCTACATAAAAATGAAAACATTCTGCACTGGTGAGAAAATTCTGTCGTTTCAGGTGGATTTGGACGCTTGGCGTGGCTCTTTACGTCGATGTTTGTAACTTAATTGCGCGTATGATTCTGGCTGGCGTTTAGATGTAATCGATTAATCTAGTGCCAAGCCTGACATATGACGCGAACCAATCCGACAGGCCGCGGCCGTCCCGGCATTGAAATCGCACTTTTCGGACGGGAGAATCGCCATTGATTAATACCAAAAAGGAACCTATCCAAACGTCGTGTCTGCTTTGTCCGCATCCTCTCTCGGCCGCTCGTCTGCGTCGCTCGTCGGCGGGGCATTTTCCGAGCGCGTCGGACAGTTGCGGGGCGATGCCCATGCGCCGCTCTACGTTCAGCTCCAGCAGCTTGTCCGCACCGCGATAGAACGGCGCATCCTGCAACAGGACGACGCGATCCCGCCCGAGCGTGACCTAGCCACCGAATATGCCGTGTCGCGCATCACGGTGCGCAAGGCGATCGAGGGGCTGGCGAACGAAGGGCTGGTGGTGCGCCGCCGGGGTGCGGGCACTTTCGTCGCGGCGCGGGTCGACAAGAGCTTTTCGAAACTGTCGTCCTTTTCGGAGGACATGGTGGCGCGCGGGCGCGTGCCGAGCAGTGCGTGGGTTGCCAAGTCCGCCGGGCTGGTGACGCCGGAGGAATCGATGTCGCTGGGCCTGTCGCCGGGCACGCCGGTCTATCGGTTCCAGCGGATGCGCTTTGCCGACGATGTGCCGATGGCGGTCGAATATTCGGCGATCGCGGGGCATTGCCTGCCGAATGTCGATGCGGTCGGCGACTCGCTCTATGCCGCGCTGGAAGTGACCGGCTGTCGCCCGGTCCGCGCGTTGCAGCGGCTGCGCGCGATGGCGTTTCCCGCCGAACAGGCGAAGCGGCTGGGGGTCGAGGTCGGCCATGCCGGGCTGTTCATCGAACGGCGCGGCTTTCTGGCCGATGGCGACACGGTCGAATTCACCCAATCCTATTATCGCGGCGACGCCTACGACGTCGTCGCCGAACTCAACGCAAGCTGATCCGGCGTCGGCCGGGACCAAGAGGGGCTTCATGACGTCCACCGTTCAGGCAGAGCCGTTGCCGGCCGCCACCGTTCCCGTCGCAGAGGCGACCGCGATGCACCGCGAAGCGGGGGAGGGGGCCGCATCGGTCGCCCGCTTCCTGTCGCGCAACGCCGCCACGCTTCAGGCGCTGGGCGAATCGCTGCGCGCCGATCCGCCGGCGCTGGTCGTCACCTGCGCCCGCGGGTCGTCGGACCATGCCGCGACCTATGGCAAATATCTGGTCGAGACGCTGTGCGGCGTACCGGTCGCCAGCGCCGCGCCGTCGGTCGCCTCGGTCTATGCGACGCGTATGGAGCGGATGAACGCGCTGGTCATCGCGGTGTCGCAGTCGGGCCGCAGCCCCGACCTGTTGCGCACGGTCGAAAGCTATAAGGCGGCGGGCGCCCGCGTCGTCGCGCTGGTCAATGTCGAGGATTCGCCGCTGGCCGCCTTGGCCGACACCGTGCTGCCGCTGTCGGCCGGCGCGGAAACCTCGGTCGCCGCCACCAAGTCGTTCATCGTCTCGCTCGCCGGCCTCGCCGCCATCGCCGCGCACTGGAGCGGGGATGCCGAGCTGCTCGCCGCGCTCGACGGTCTGCCCGCACAGCTGGAGGCGGCGTTCGCGCTCGACTGGACGGCGGTCGCCGACACGCTGGTGGATGCCCGCAACCTGTTCGTGATCGGGCGCGGCTACAGCTTCGGCGTCGCGCAGGAAGCGGCGCTCAAGATGAAGGAAACCTCGGCGCTCCATGCCGAGGCGTTCAGCAGCGCCGAGGTCCGCCACGGGCCGATGGCGATCATCAACGACGGCTTCCCGCTGCTGGGTTTCGCCACGTCGGACGATGCCGGCGACGACGTCCGCGCGGCATCGGCGGAGTTCGCCGGGCGCGGCGCGGCGGTGCATCTGGCGGATGCAGCGGACGGCGACAGCCATCCGCCGGCGATTCGCAGCCATCCCGCGATCGAACCGATCCTGATGATCCAGAGCTTCTATCGCATGGTCAACACCGTGTCGCTGCGGCGTGGGCTGAATCCCGACCAGCCGCCGCATTTGCGCAAGGTCACGGAAACCCGATGAGCAGCTTCGTCTTCCGCGGCGGGTGCGTGCTCGTCGATCACGGTACGCAGGACAGTTGCGCGTTCCGCGTCGAGGACGGCGTCATCGCCGATTTCCACGCCGGCGACGATGCACAGGTCATCGACCTCGACGGCGGCTGGCTGGTGCCGGGCTATGTCGATACACAGGTCAATGGCGGCGGCGGGGTGTTGTTCAACGACCATCCGACCGTCGAAGGCATCCGTGCGATCGGTGCGGCCCATGCGCAATACGGCACCACCGCCTTCCTGCCGACGCTCATCAGCGATTCGCTGGAGATCGTCGCCGCCGGGCTGGACGCGGTGGACGCCGCGATCGAACAGGGCGTGCCGGGTGTCGTCGGCATCCATGTCGAGGGACCGTTCCTGAACCCGGTCCGCAAGGGCATTCACGACGCGAAGCATTTCCGCGCGCTGGACGATGCCGCGATCGACCTGCTGACCCGCCCGGGCAAGGGCGTGGTCATGGTCACGCTGGCACCCGAGCGCAATGATGTGGCCGCCATCGAGCGACTGGTCGCGGCGGGCGTGATCGTCAGCATCGGCCATAGCGACGCGACCTATGAACAGGCGCGCGCGGCGATGGATGCGGGTGCGCGGGGCGTGACCCATCTCTACAACGCCATGTCGCCCCTGAAGCATCGCGACCCCGGCGTCGTCGGTGCGGTGCTGGAGGACCGGCAAGTCTATGCCGGGCTGATCGTCGACGGCGCGCACCTGCACCCGGCCGCGATCCGCGTCGCGCTGGCGGCGCGCCCGCTCGACCGGTTCATGCTGGTGACCGATGCGATGCCGACCGTGGGCGCGGCCAGCAAGCAATTCGTCCTCAACGGCCAGCCGATCCATGTCGAGAACGGCGTGTGCGTCGACGACAACGGTACGCTCGCCGGCTGCGACCTCGACATGGCGCAGGCGGTGGCGAACACGGTCGAACTGGGCGTGGGGCTGGCGGATGCGGTGGCGATGGCGTCGGCCAACCCGGCCGCCTTCCTGCGCCTGTCGCATCGCATTGGCAGCATCGATGTCGGCCATAGCGCCGATTTCGTGTGGCTGGCCGCCGACCTGACCGTGCGCGGCACGTGGATCGCGGGCAACCGCATCGTTTGAAGATTCGGCCCGGGTCGCGCGATCGATCGCGGCCGGGCCATATACCCAAGGGGGCATTGATGACCGCCATCCACCTGACCGCGCCGCTTCACGGTTGGGCGGCCGCGCTCGACGATGTGCCCGATGCGGTCTTCGCCGGACGGATGCTGGGCGACGGCGCCGCGATCGATCCGCTCGGCTCCACGCTGCACGCGCCGTGCGATGGCGAGATCCTGACGCTGCACGCCGGGGGCCATGCGATCACGCTTCGGGGTGAGGGCGGGGTCGAGCTGCTGATGCATATCGGCATTGACACGGTGCAACTGGGCGGCAGCGGCTTCACCGCGAAGGTCGCGGTCGGCGACAAGGTGACGCGCGGCCAGCCGCTGATCGATTTCGACCTCGACGCGCTGGTACAGGCCGCGCCGTCGCTGATGACGCCGGTCATCGTCACCAATGGCGACCATTTCCGCATCGCCGACCGGACGGGCGGGCGCGTGGTCGCGGTCGGCGACGCGCTGCTGACGCTGGAACCGCTGGGCGCGGTCGTAACCGAACCGCAGGGGGCGCCGGCGGAGCGCGTGGTCGCCGATGTCCGCGTCCCGCTGGCGCACGGCATCCACGCCCGCCCGGCGGCTCGCATCGGGGAGGTCGCGCGCGGCTTCACCGCGACGAGCTGGTTGGCGAAGGACGGGGCGGAGGCCAGGACCTCGGGCGCGGTCGGGTTGCTCGGCCTCGGCATCCGTTTCGGCGACACGATCACCGTCATCGCCAGCGGCCCCGATGCCGCGCAGGCGGTCACCGCTTTGGTCGAACTGATCGAAGGCGGCATGGGCGAGGGGGTGGCGCAGGCACCCGCCGCTCCAGTCGTTGCGCCGCCGCCGGCCCAGCCGGTCGAACTACCCGAGGGACAACTGGCCGGCACGCTCGCCGCGCCCGGCTTCGCCATCGGCACCGCGCGCTGGCTGCGCGTCGCCGACATCGCCGTTCCGGTCGACGGGCAGGGGCCGGGGGTGGAAGCTGCCCGACTGGACAGCGCGCTGGCGACGGTGCGCGACCGGCTGGCGTCGCAGGACGGCACCGGCGCGGGCGCGGCGATCCGCGCGGCGCATATCGCGTTTCTCGACGACCCGGCCTTGCGCGAAGCCGCCGTCCACGCGGTCGTGGATGGCCGCGACGCGGGCCATGCGTGGCGGCAGGCCACGCGCGCGCAGGCCGACACGCTGCGGAACCTTGGCGATGCCCGGCTGGCCGAGCGGGCCGACGACCTTCTCGACCTCGAACGGCAGGTGCTGCGCGAACTGACCGGCGCGGCGGATGATGAGATGACCTTCGCGCCGGGCACCATCCTGCTCGCCGACGACCTCTTGCCGTCGCAGGTGATGGCGCTCGACCCGGCTTGTGTCGCCGGCCTGCTGGTCGAACGCGGTGGCCCGACCTCGCACGTCGCGATCCTGGCGGCGACGATGGGCCTGCCTGCGCTGGTCGCGGTCGGTGCGCCGCTCAGCGGCGTGGAGGAGGGGGCGTCCCTGATCCTCGACGCCGATAACGGCGTGATCCATGTTGCGCCCGACGATGTGGCGCTGGCCGATGCTCGCACCCGGATGGAGCGTCGCGCCGCCGACCGTGCCGCCGCGCTGGCGCAGGCAGCGGAGAATTGCGTCACCGCCGATGGCGTGCGGATCGAGGCGTTCGCCAATCTCGGCTCGGTCGAGGATGCGGTCGCCGCCATGGCGAACGGCGCGGAAGGATCGGGCCTGCTGCGCACCGAATTCCTGTTCCTCGACCGCGATACCGCACCGGATGTCGCCGAACAGGCCAGACTATACGGCGACATCGCCGCCACGCTGGAGGGGCGGCCGCTGATCGTGCGGCTGCTCGACGTCGGGGGCGACAAGCCGGCATCCTACCTACCGATCGCGACCGAGGAAAATCCGGCGCTCGGCCTGCGCGGCATCCGCGTGGCGCTGGCCATGCCGGAGATATTGGATGCGCAGCTGCGTGCGATCCTGTCGGTCCGGCCGGTCGGGCAGTGCCGGATCATGGTGCCGATGGTCGCCAGCGTCGATGAAATCACCGCCGTCCGCGCCGTGGTTGAACGGCTGCGCGGCGAAATGGGCATCGCCGAGCGGGTCGAGGTCGGCATCATGGTGGAAACCCCGGCGGCGGCGGTGACGTCGGCGACGCTGGCCGCCCATGCCGATTTCCTGTCGATTGGGACCAACGACCTGACCCAATATGCGCTGGCGATGGATCGCGGCAATCCGGCGGTGGCGGGCGGGGTCGACGGGCTGCATCCGGCGGTCCTGCAACTGATCGCGCACACGACCGACGGCGCGCAACGCCATGGTCGCTGGGTCGGCGTCTGCGGCGGCCTCGCCTCCGACCGGCTGGCGGTGCCGTTGCTGATCGGGCTGGGCATCACCGAATTGTCGGCGTCGCCCCGGTTCGTCCCTGAATTGAAGGCGCTGGTTCGCCGGCTCGATACCGGTGCCTGTCGCACGCTCGCCCTGCGCGCGCTGGCGGCATCGTCTGCGCGCGAGGTCCGCGCGCTGGCTCGTGAATTTCTCCAGGAGGTTGCGGCATGAAGTCGATCGTCGAAGCGCTGCAACCCATCGGCCGGGCGTTGATGCTGCCGATCGCGGTCCTGCCGGTGGCGGGGCTGCTGTTGCGGCTTGGCCAGCCCGATCTGCTCGACATCGGGTTGCTCGCGGCGGCGGGCGATGCGCTGTTCAACAATCTCGGGCTGTTGTTCGCGATCGGCGTCGCCTGCGGCATTGCGCGCGACGGTAACGGCGCGGCGTGCCTGGCGGGTGTGGTCTGCTACCTCGTCGTCAAGAATGGCGGGCCGGTGTTCCTGACCGTCCCGCCCGAGGTAACGCGCGGCTTCGACGAAGCCACCGCCGCCATCCTGTCGGCGGCGTGGAAGGCAAAGGCGTTCGGCAAGCTCGACGTGCCGATCGGTATCGTCTCCGGCCTGATCGGGGGCAGTTTCTACAACCGGTTCGCGACGATCAAGGTGCCGGAATATCTCGCCTTCTTCGGTGGTCGTCGCTTCGTGCCGATCGTCAGCGGGCTGGCCGGGGTCGGCATCGCCATGCTGCTGGGGCTAAGCTTTTCGGGGATCAGCACCGCGCTCGACCTGACCAGTCGCGGGCTGGTGGCATCGGGCAGCTTCGGGCTGTTCGGCTTCGGCCTGCTCAACCGGCTGCTGTTGGTGACCGGACTGCATCATATCCTGAACAACGTCGCGTGGTTCGTGCTGGGCGACTTCAACGGCACGACCGGTGACCTGCGGCGCTTCTTTGCCGGCGACCCCCATGCCGGCGCGTTCATGGCCGGGTTCTTCCCGATCATGATGTTCGGCCTGCCCGCCGCGTGCCTTGCCATGTACCGCTCGGCGCTGCCCGACCGGCGCAAGGCGGTGGGTGGCATGTTGCTCAGCCTGGCGCTGACCAGCTTTTTGACGGGTGTCACGGAGCCGATCGAATTCTCGTTCATGTTCCTCGCGCCTATTCTCTACGCGATCCACGCGGTGCTGACCGGCGTGTCGATGGCGGTGATGGATGCGCTGGGCGTGCGGCTGGGCTTCGGCTTTTCCGCCGGGCTGTTCGACTATGTGCTGAACTATGGCAAGGCGACCAAGCCGCTGCTGCTGCTGCCGATCGGTGCGGTCTACTTCGCGGTTTATTATGGGGTGTTCCGCTTTTTCATCGTGCGGTTCGACCTCAAGACGCCGGGCCGCGACGCCAGCGTCGCACCGATGAACGGCGGACCTGTCGAAGCCGGTGAGCGGGGGCGGGCGTTCCTCGCGGCGCTGGGCGGCACTGCGAACCTTGCCAGCATCGGCGCGTGCACCACGCGGCTGCGGCTGGTGGTGGCGGATCAGGCGCTGGTTGACGAAGCGGCGCTCAAGGCGCTGGGCGCAATGGGCGTGATCCGCCCGTCGGACCGCGCGGTGCAGGTGATCGTCGGCCCGATCGCCGATCAGGTGGCCGAGGAGATTCGCGAAGCCGGGGCGGGTGCGCCGATGGCGGCAGCGGTGACCCAGGCACCGGCACCGGTCGACGCGCCGGTCGCACTGTCGAGCGATCTGCTGGCGGCACTGGGCGGCACGGCGGCGGTCGCAGGGGTGCAGGCACTGGCGGGCCGGGTCCGGGTCGAACTGCGCGAACCCTGCACGATCGACCCCGCCATCCTGCCCGGCATCCGCGCAGCGCGGCAGGTCGCGCCGACCGTCGTGCATCTGTTGGTCTGACAACGCTGACGGTGTGTTGCCCAAATAGCGCACTAATTAGCAATACCGACTGCGTGAATAGCAACCGGTTTCACATGATATTGACGGCGATGCTCGCTGGCGGAAAGATGTCTCACAGGTGAAATGATCCGCGCGACGCAGGCGTTGGCGGTTCGGCCCGGATGCGGGGGCAGGGCGAACAGGGTCGCCGTTGCCACTTCGCATCGATCGGTGGCCGGACTCCAAGCGCAGCGCGGCACCACAAGGGGGACGTCCATGAAATCGATCACGAAGCTGCTGACGACATCGTGTCTTGCGACCATGCTCGCGGGGACTGCCCATGCGCAGGTTGTGCCGGTAGAGGCTCTGCCGGAAACCAACACCACGTCGACGACCAACGACGATGACGACAAGGCGATCGTCGTCACCGGCACGCGCATCGTCCGTCCGAACAATAAATCGGCCGCCCCGATCGCGACCGTAACCGCGCAGGAAATCCAGGCGCAGGGCGCGACCACGATCGAAGAGGTGCTGAACCGCCTGCCGCAGGTCGCCCCGAACGCCGAACAGAATTACGCGGAATCGAGCGGTCGCCAGCGCATCAAGTTGCGCAGCCTGGGCTTCGAACGCACGTTGACGCTGGTCGATGGCCTCCGCCTCGGCATCCAGAACGGTCTGGACGTCGGCATCATCCCGGCGACTTTGGTCGAACGGATCGACGTGCTGAGCGGCGGCGCGTCGTCAGTGTACGGCTCGGACGCGGTGTCGGGCGTCGTCAACTTCATTCTGAAGAAGAATTTCGACGGCGTCGAAATCAACGCCAACTATAATTTCTACAACCATCAGAACCGCGAAAACGCCGTGACGGCTGCGGCGCGGCGATCGTTCTTCCAGGCGCCGACTGGACTGACCAATGACGGCGCACGCATGGACGTGACGCTGACGGCGGGCAAGTCGCTGCTCGATGACCGAGTCAACCTGACCGGTTTCTTCAGCTATCGCCAGGCGGATCTGTTGCCGCAGGGCTCGCGGTCGTGGTCGGCCTGCGAAGTGACGACGCCGACCCGCGATTCGGCACTGAGCTGCACCCGCAGCCAATACACCCAGGTCGGTACGATCATCCCGGGTGCCGGTGCCAATGCCGGGCGGGTACTGGTCAACAATCCTGACGGGTCGGGCAATTTCGTCCCGTGGGGATCGACCCAGGGCGCAGCCGCGAACCCGTTCGACGAATTCGCCGCCCAGCGTGAATTCAACCGAATCAATGCCGGTGGCTTCCTGACCATCAAGCTGTCGGACGCGGCCGAAATCTATTCGACGCTGCTGGCCTATCGCGACCGGTCGCAGAACCCGACGCCGTTGCGCGTCTATCCGGCAAGCGTCTTCGGCGCGTCATCCTATCAGGTGAACTGCAACAATCCGTTCCTGTCGGCGTCGCAGGGGCAAACGCTGTGCGGCAATGCCGCGGGTACGAACACGCTGGTCCCGTTCAACCTGCTATATCGTTTCGACGGATTGCCGCCCGCCTATAACAAGTTCGAGAACAAGGGGTATCGCGTAACCGGTGGTATTCGCGGCAACGTGTTCGACGCGTGGCACTATGACCTGTCGGGGGTGTATTCGACGAATACGTCGACGCTGACCTATCCCGCATTCCCGAACTTGGACCGGCTGCGCCAGTCGCTGATCGTCGACAATGTGAATGGCGTGCCGACGTGCCGCACTGGCGGCGCGTCGTGCGTACCGTTCAACCCCTTCCGCCCGTACAACAACGATGCGGCGTTCGCGAACTACGCGTTCGAGACTGTCGACGGATCGCAGATCAGCAAGCCCAGCATGTGGCAGGTGCTGGGTACGGTGTCGGGCGACCTCGGCAAATATGGCATCAAGTCGCCGCTGGCCGAGCAGGGGGTCGCGATCGCACTGGGCGTCGAATTCCGCGCCGAACGCTATATCGAAACCGCCGATGCGCTGTTCCGCGAAACGAACGGCGGCACCGACGCACGGTACACCCAGAACATCTGGGAAGGGAACGTCGAGGCGCAGCTGCCGATCGTCGAGGACCGCGCCTGGACCCAGCTGCTGCAGGTCAACGCCGGCTATCGCCGTTCGAAGTACAACCGTCTCAACGGATCGTTCGACACGTGGAAGATCGAGGGCCTGTGGGCCCCGGTCGACGACATCACCTTCCGCGGATCGATCAACAAGGCGCAGGCCGCGCCCACGCTGACCCAGGTCGTTTCGGCCAGCAATATCGGTTATGTGACCGTTGGTTCGCGCAACGATCCCTGTGCCACGACGCCCGATCCGCAGAATCCAGGCCGGTTCCTGGCCCCTACGGCCAGCATCGCCGCCTGCCGCGCTACCGGTCTGCCGGACAATCTGTACGGCAGCCAGACGCTCAGCTGCCCGGACGGATTGTGCACGATCCGCAACGGCGGGTTCGAACTGACGCCGGAAACCGCCTACACCAAGACGTTCGGTGTCATCCTGCGTCCGCGCTTCCTGCCGGGACTGACCGTCTCGGTCGACCGGTTCCTGATCGATCTGAACGACCAGATCAGCTACTTCGGCGCGAACGACTTCGTTAACGGCTGTATCCAGACGCAGAACCCGTATTTCTGCCGCGGCATCGTGCGCAATCCGACCACCTTTACCTTGTACAGCCCGGCGAACAGCAACCCGTCGACCGGCTTCTTCATTCAGGGCACGAGCAACGGATATAAGAGCGACTCGCACGGCTGGGACTTCCAGAGCCAATATGCGCTGAATCTCGAACAGGCGGGCCGCATCGACCTGAACTTCAACGGCACGCTGATGACGTCGATCGGCGGGCAGGAGGCACCGACGGTCGCGCCGCGCCAGTGCGTCGGCTATTATGGCCCGTTCTGCGGCGAGGGTTTCCCGAAATGGACCCACGGCCTGCGCACCACTTGGTCGTCGGTCGAGAACATCGTGAGCCTGTCGCTGAACTGGCGCTATCAGGGGCCGATGACGATCACCTACAACGCCTCTGCTGATACGGGCATTCCGTACGGTACGGCGGATCGTCGCACGACCTACAACCGCATCCGCGATTACAATTACTTCGACCTCGCGGCGACGTTCAATGTGGCGAAGCGCTACACGCTGCGTCTGGCGGTCAACAACCTGTTCGATCGTGACCCGCCGCTGATCCCGAACTCGCGGTCGCTGCTCGGACTGCTGCGCAACAACACGCTGTTCCGGTACGATCTGCTGGGTCGTCAGATCGTGGCCGGCGCTACCGTCCGCTTCTGATCCGCATCGCAAGGTGACGAAAGGGCCCGCTCCCCAATTGGGGGGCGGGCCTTTTCGTGTCAGGCGCTGCGCAGGCTGGCAGATTTCAACACGGTGCTGCGGCCGTCATCGCCGGTGACGGCATAGGTGAAGCCCGGCAGGATCGCGAACGCGCCGACCTGTCCGTGGCGATCCATCGCCAGAAAGCCGACCTGGACCCCATCGAGCGCCTTGCCCCGCAGCCTGGCGATATGCTCCACCGCCTCGCGGCACGCCGCCATCGGAGCCATGCCGGCGCGTAGCGACGACACGACCCGCGCGGTGCCGGCGATGCGGGTGACTTCCTCGCCCAGCCCTGTTGCGGTCGCCGCGCCGACGCCGGCTTCGACGAACAGGCCGCTGCCGACCTGCGGCGAATCGCCGACGCGGCCATGCAGCTTGAACGCCATGCCCGACGTCGTGCACGCGCCGGCCAGTTCGCCGTTCGGCGCACGGGCGATCATGCCGATCGTGTCATGGTCGAGCGGACCGCCCAGTGGTGCGCGCGCATTCTCGCTATTGGCGATGGGCGCATATTTGGACGTCTTCAGCCATTTGCGCCATTCGGCCTCCGCTTCGGGCGTCAGCAGCTTTTCCGCCGTGAAGCCCGATTCCAGTGCGAACTGCCGCGCGCCGTCGCCGACCAGGAAGGTGTGCGGCGTCCGCTCCATCACCGCGCGCGCGACCGAAATGGGATGGGCGATGTCCTCCAGCGCGGCGACCGCGCCGACATGGCCCTTGTCGTCCATGATGACCGCATCCAGCGTCACCCGCCCGTCGCGGTCGGGATAGCCGCCCTTGCCGACCGAATGGTTCGACAGGTCGGCCTCCGGCACCTTCGCCCCGGCCTCCAGCGCATCGATCAGGCTGCCGCCGGCACGGAAGCGGGCGACGGCGGCGTCATTGGCGGCGGCACCGAAATCCCAAGTGGAGGCGACGCGGAGAACGGAGGGCCGGCGCGGTTGTGCGGGCAGGCGGGCCGCGCCGGTCGCGGCGGCGATGCCGGCAATGGCGGTGCGGCGGGTAATGGTCGGCATGGATCGCCCTTTCACTGGTGATGCGCGGTTGTGCGCACTCCCCGGCAGTCGGGCAAGAGGATCAGACCGCGATCTCGCGCAGCACCGCGTCGAGCACGGGTATCCCCGCCGGGGTCAGCGCCAGCCGGTCGCCATCGCGCACCAGCAATCCCTGCCGTGCCAGCAGCGACACCGCGTCCGCCCGCACCACCGCATCGATCGGCCGCGCGCCCAGCATCGCGATGCGGGCGAGGTCTACGCCTTCACGCATCCTTAAGCCCATCACCAGCGCCTCGGTCACGCGTTCGTCGGGGGTCAGCGCATCCTCGCGTTCGATGCCGTGGCCGTTGCGTTCCACGGCGGCGATCCAGTTTTCCGGCTTCTTGCGGCGGACCGTCGCCAGTCCCGATCGGCGACCATGCGCGCCGGGACCGATGCCGGCATAGTCGCGATAGCGCCAATAGGTCAGGTTGTGGCGGCTCTCGGCCCCCGGCCGGGCATGGTTCGACACCTCGTACAGCGGCAGCCCGGCGGCGCGGGTCAGCGCCTGCGTCGTTTCGAACAGGTCGGCGGACAGGTCGGCATCAGGCAGGGTCAGCTGCCCCCTGGCAGCCAGCGTGGCGAAGCGGGTGCCGGGTTCGATAGTGAGCTGATAGAGCGAGAGATGCTCGGTTCCGAACGACAGCGCGCGAGCCAGTTCCGCTTCCCATGCCGCAAGCGACTGGCCCGGACGGGCATAGATCAGGTCGAAGCTGACCCGCGCGAAATGCCGCTGCGCGACGTCCAGCGCCGCCAGTGCTTCGTCCACGCCATGCGCGCGTTCCAGAAATGCGAGCGCATCGTCATGGAGCGCCTGCATACCCAGCGACACGCGGTTGACCCCTGCGGCGGCGATGTCGGCGAAGCGGGCGGCCTCGACCGAGGAGGGGTTCGCTTCCAGCGTGATCTCGATCGTGTCGGTCGGCGGCCAATGGGCGCAAGCCGCCTCGATGATCGCCGCGACGGTCGCGGGCGGCATCAGCGAAGGCGTGCCGCCGCCGAAAAAGATCGACGCCAGTCGCCGACCGGGTAGGGCGGCGGCTTCGTGCGCCAGGTCGGACAACAGCGCCTGCAGCCACGCCGCCTGATCGACGCTGTCGCGGACATGGCTGTTGAAGTCGCAATAAGGGCATTTCGACACGCAGAACGGCCAATGGACGTAGAGTGCCAAGGGAGGAGAGGCGGGAACTTGGTCGGGCTGCATCGCCGTCCCATATGGGGGCGATGCGAGCGATACAAATGCTGATGGCTGCGATGCTGCTGGGTGCCTGTTCCGCCGGGCCGGCGCACGTCCCCGACCGCGTCGTCGAACCCCGCGCGTTCGAAGGGGCCGCGCCCCGCGGTGCGGCGCAACTGCGGCAGGCGATGGAGGCGGGCCACCGGGCGGCGCGGGCGGAAGCCGGATTGCCGCCGCTGGCATGGGACCCGGCGCTGGCACGTGATGCGCAGGGCTATGCCGATACGCTCGCCACTGCCCTCCGCTTCGAACATTCGCCGCAGCCGCGCGGGGTGCCCGAGCAAGGCGAAAATCTGTGGACCGGCACGCGTGGTGCCTATCGCTATGGCGAAATGGTCGGGCATTGGGTGGCGGAGAAGCGCGATTATGTGCCGGGCGTCCTGCCGGCGGTGTCGCGCACCGGCTGGTTCGAGGATGTCGGTCATTATACTCAGATCATGTGGCACACGACCCAGCGGTTCGGCTGTGCCCAGGCGAGCAATGCGAAGGACGACTATATCGTCTGTCGCTACGTGCCCGCCGGCAATTATCCGGGGCAGCGCGCCTTCTGATCTGCGTCAGGGATTGTGGACGACCGCCAGCTTGTTGCCCGCCGGATCGCGAAGATAGGCGGCGTACCAGTTCGCGCCATAGGGACGCAGACCCGGCGCACCCTCGTCGCTGCCGCCCTGCGCCATCGCGGCGGCGTGAAAGGCGTCCACTTCGGCCTGACTGTCGACGAAAAAGCCGATCATCGTGCCGTTGCCAGCGGTTGCCGGCGCGGAGTCGAACGGAATGCAGGCCCACAGTACGAAGCCTTCACCGCTGCCGCCCTTCGAATAGCCGCGCCATCCGGGGAAATCGGCGTGGCTGCGCCAGCCGATCGTCGATAGCACCGCGTCGTAAAAAGCGTGGGAAATCGCCGGATCGACCACGCCTATCGTCGCATATACCGTCATCGTCTTCCCTCCCTGCATTGTGCCGGGAAGGTAGAATGGTTACGCGAACGTATCAAGAACAAAAATGGATCATCCGCGCGCGCCGGCGATCATCTTGGCGGCGATATGGCGGACGGCGTGGTCGTTCTTGTCGCTGCCCGGCGTCGGATCGCCCAGCTTATCGAGACTGGCTTCGAGCGAGTCGAGCAGGCCGGGATGCTGTTCCTCGACATAGCGCATCGTCCAGAACAGGAGATGCTCGACCGCAATCTCGCGGTGGCGGGTTTCGGTGATCGCGTCGGACATGGGCAGTTCCTTTCGGAACGCCCAATGCCCGGGTGGGGTGGGGCGTTCCCCGTCGGTACGCTCCACCAACGCCAGACCGTTCGTACTGAGCAGGGGCTGAGCGAAGTCGAAGCCCCATATCGAAGCCCCATATCGAAGCATCTTGCCGTGGCGGACCTTCGATACGCCCTTTCGACCGGCGCAATGGCTACTCAGGACTAACAGACTTAGGCAGCGTGGACAAATTTGAGCCAGTATCTTGCGGTGGCGAGGTGGACCATGCCCAGAAAGCTGGTGGCTAGCTGGTCGTAGCGAGTGGCGATGGCG
>NZ_LMLA01000008.1:0-375000 GCF_001421765.1 Sphingomonas sp. Leaf32
CTAGGCTCAGGACTCATTGATTGAGCCAGAAGATGAAGGTGGCGGCGAATGCGATGGCGGACAGGAAGGTGTGTGCGCATCGATCGTATCGGGTGTGAATACGCCGCCAGTCCTTGAGGCGGCCAAACATGTTTTCGATGCGGTGGCGCTGGCGATGGAGTGACGGGTCGTGCGAGATGGCGACCTTGCGGTTGATTTTCGAGGGGATGCAGGGGGTGATGCCCCGGTCGGCGAGTGCCTTGCGGAACCAGGCGGCGTCATATCCTCTGTCGGCCAGCATCGCCTTGGCGGGCGGCAGCGTATCGACGAGCATCGCCGCGCCCTTGTAGTCGCTGGTCTGTCCTTTGGTCAGAACCAGACGGATTGGGCGGCCGCTACCGTCGCATACGGCATGAAGCTTGGTGGTCAGGCCGCCACGACTGCGGCCGATACATCGGGATAGAGCCCCTTTTTGAGCAGGCTGGCGGCGGTACGATGCGCCTTGATATGCGTCGCATCGATCATCAACTGGTCCGACGTATCGCTACCTGCCGCCAGTTCGGCGAAGATCCGGTTGAACACGCCCAGCCTGCTCCAGCGGATGAAGCGATTGTAGATCGTCTTGTGCGGCCCGTAAGCCGCAGGCGCATCGCGCCATCGCAGACCGTTGCGGATCACGAACAGGATGCCGCTCAGCACCCGCCGGTCATCCACCCGCGGCACGCCATGCGATAACGGAAAACACGGCTCGATCCGGCGCATCTGCGCCTTGGACAGCAACAGCAGGTCATTCATCCCGGCACCTCCGCCGACAGTGAATCAATCCGCCGCCAATCACGCAACCATTTAATAGGTCCTGATCCTAGCTGCGATTCCGGCAGGGGAACGCCCCGGCATTGATCGACATTCAGCGCTGAATGTCGATNCGGCTCGATCCGGCGCATCTGCGCCTTGGACAGCAACAGCAGGTCATTCATCCCGGCACCTCCGCCGACAGTGAATCAATCCGCCGCCAATCACGCAACCATTTAATAGGTCCTGATCCTAGCTGCGATTCCGGCAGGGGAACGCCCCGGCATTGATCGACATTCAGCCGGTCGGCGGGTGATCGCTGAGCGACGTACAATCGCTTCGTCACCCCGGACTTGTTCCGGGGGCCACCCAACCGCAAGCGCCGCCGATCGAGCCTCAATGCGCATCGATCGCTGCACCATGGACCCCGGAACAGGTCCGGGGCGACGATAAACCGGTAAATGTCGATCGGTCCTAGTCCCGATACCGACCCCGCTCCACGTCCCAGTCGTACCGCGACACGACGACCGAGGGCACCGCCCGCCCCCGCCCGTCCCGTGACGGACGGAAGCGGAAGGCGCGTTCGATCTGGACGCAGGTCGCGATGTCGATCGCGCGATTGCCGCTCGACCGCCGGATGCGACAGTCGGTCGCGCGGCCGTCCGGCTCGACGACATAATCGACCTCGACCGTTCCCTCGAAGCCGTTCTCCTCCAGCTCGGGCGGCAATCGCGCACCCTGCAACGATCCGCCGATCTGCCGGGGCGGCGTGTCGCCCCCGCCGCTCCCATCGCCGTCCCCCTCGCCGCCGCTGCCCAGACCATCGCCGATCCCGCCCGCGCCGGTGCCCGGCCCGACCCTGTCGGTCGCGCCCGACGACGCATCGTTGCCCGGCCCCGCGACTGGCGCGGTGACGACCGGCGGCGGGACAGGCAGCGGCACGACTGGCGGCGTCGCGACGATCTCAGTTGCCTTCGACCGGATATTGGGCGGCGCGGCGCGGCCCTCGGGCCGGCCTTGGCGCACGACCTGCGGCACCGGCGGCGGGGGCGGCGCATCGGGCGGCGGCGGCAATATGTCGAACGTCGCCAGCGCGCTCTGCGCCGTCCGCGCGACATCCACCCCCAACCCGACGATCAACACCCAGCCGAGGAGCACATGCAGCGCGATCGTCACGGCCATCGCGCCGATGCGGCTTCTATCCGGCAGGGTCGTCGTCATCGTCATCGTGCTGGCACAACGCCGATGAATGGCGGGTGATCCGGCGGGTCAGCCGATCGACTGCCAATCGGTCGTGTAGCGTTCAACGAAATCGGTGAAGCTCACCGCCACAGTCCCGATCGTATCGCTGACACGAACTACATGGCCGTAGGTCGCACCGGGTTCACAGCTGATCGCCCAGGCCCAGCACCACATCAGATGGTCCGCGAACAACAGGTAACGCGCGCCTTCACCGGGCAATTCGGGGTCCGAACCACACCCGTCTTCGTCCAGCAGGTTACGGATCCGCTCCAAAGGCCACCAGGTACCCAGTTCGTGATCCATCGTCTCTTCGGCTACAGGGCAGCCGTGCAACAGATAAGCTTGGAAGTCGGCTGGCAGGGTCGCATCGTATCGTTCTGCGAGCGCCGCAACCGCGACGGAGGAGTTGATGCCGATCGTTACATCGCTGCCGGTCGCTTGCCACCAGAGGTTTAAACGCTGCCAAGCTCGATCGGGGCCATCGCCAATCTCGGACAGTGCCGACAAATCCGGCTTGGGGATCGGTGGAATCCCCCGGTGGACCATGCCCAGCAGCCGCCGAAACATCTACCGCTTCCCCAGCGCCGCGATCGCCCGGTCGCGCAGCCGCTCCACCGCCGCGCCGTGGATGCCGGGAGCCGCCGCCATCACGCCGAAGAACTGCGGGCGCGGCTGGTTGAAGCGCAGCTTGCGCCCGATCGCGTCGGTCACCGTCGCCCCCGCCTCGCGCGCGATCAGGATACTGGCCGCGACGTCCCATTCATTGCCCCAGCGCAGCGTCGCAAGGAAATCGGCCTCGCCCGCCGCCACCATCGCCATGCGCAGCGCGATCGAATTCGGCTTGGCGACCATCAGCAGGTCGCGATCCGCCTTGGGCAGCGCGTCCACCGGCGTCCGGCTCCCGGCGAAATCGACGCGCGGGCTGACCGCCAGCCGCGCGCCGTTCATCCGCGCGCCCTGCCCCGCCGCCGCCGTCCAGCGCTGCCGCCGCACCGGCGCGTCGAGCACCCCCAGCACCGGCTGCCCATCTTCGATCAGCGCGACCGACACCGCCCAGCCGTCACGCCCGCGAATATAGTCGCGCGTGCCGTCGATCGGGTCGACGATCCACACCTGCCGCCGCGCCAGCCGGATCGCATCGTCGGCGGTCTCCTCCGACAACCACCCCGCCTCGGGCAGCAACGCGCTCAGCCGATCGCGCAGCAGCCGGTCGACCGAAAGGTCGATCTCGCACACCGGATTGCCCGGCGCCTTCTCCCATGTCTGGAAATCCCCGCGCCAGCTCGCCAGCGCCAGCGCCGCCGCCTCGCCGGCGATGGCGGTTACCTGTTCGAGCAGCGCGGCGTCAGCCACCCGCCACCGTCATGCCATCGACCCGGATGGTCGGCACATTGACCCCCTGCCGATGCTCCAGATCGCCCGCCGCGCGCATCGACAACAGCATCGGGCGCAGGTTGCCGGCGATGGTGATGCCCGACACCGGCCGCGTGATCTCGCCCTGCTCGATCAGGAAGCCCGACGCCCCCCGGCTGTAATCGCCGGTGACGCCGTTCACGCCCTGCCCGATCAGTTCGGTGAGCAGCACGCCGCGTTCGATGTCGCCGATCAGCGACGCGATACTGCCGCTGCCGCCGGCCAGATGGACGTTGCCGGTAGTCACGCCGGGCGAACCGCTAAGGCCCCGCGAGGCATGGCCGGTCGGCTCCAGCCCCAGCTGCCGCGCCGACGCGCTGTCGAGCAGCCACGTTTGCAGCACGCCGCGCTCGACCAGCGCCATCGGCGACACCGGCAGCCCCTCGCCATCGAACGGCCGCGCGCGCAGCCCATGCGGGCGGTGCGGATCGTCGATGATCGACAGCCCTTCAGGCAGGATGGCATGGCCCAGATAGTCGCGGAGGAAGCTGGTGCCACGCGCGATCGACGGTCCGGAAATCGCCCCCAGCACATGGCCGATCAGGCTGCCGCCGACCCGGGGATCGAACACGACCGGCAGGGCGCCGCCATCGATCTTGACCGGGTTCAGCCGCGCGACCGCGCGTTCGCCCGCGCGCCGTCCGACGATCTCCGGCGCCTCCAGCATCGTGCGGTGGCGCGCGGAATGATGGGCATGGTCACGCTGCATCGCCGCGCCCTCACCCGCCAGCACGCTGGCCGAAATGCCGTGGCTGGTGACCGCATAGCCCTGCGCGAAGCCGTGGCTGGTGGCCAGCGCGACGATGGCGCGGCTGTAGCCGGCCGATCCGCCCTCCGAATTGCTGACCCCCGCGACCGACCGCGCGGCATCCTCGACCGCCATCGCCGCCTCACGCAGCGTCTGCGGCGGCACCTCGCCCCCATCGTCCAGGTCGAGCAGCGGCGGCGCGCCATGCAGCAGCCGTTCGGCCGGCGCCAACCCCGCCCAGCGATCCTCCGGCGCGGCGCTCGCCATCGCCACCACCCGCTCGGCCAGCGCGGCGAGGCCCGCTTCGGACAGGTCGGACGTCGAGACGCTGGCCGATCGCTGCCCGACGAACACGCGCAGGCCCAGCTCCGCGCCTTCCGACCGGCCGACATCCTCCAGCTGTCCCAGCCGCACCGACACCGACAGCGCGGTATCGGCGACGAGGATCGCATCGGCGGCATCGGCGCCACAGGCACGGGCGCGGGCGATGGCGGATTGGGCGCGGTCGGTGGCGGTCTGCGGATCGATCATGGGGGCCAGATGGGAAGCCTCGGGAGCCACGGCAACGCTCATGCCGCCTGCCCCACGGTCAACAGGCCAAGGAACAGCAGCAGCCCGGCATCGCGGTTCGACCGGAACCGCCGCAGCGTGTTCGCGCCGTCCCCGGGCCGGAGCGTCGCGACCTGCCACAGCAGATGCAGCGCGGCGGGCAGCAGCGCGAGGAGCGCCAGCGGCGTCGGGAACACCCGCCACACCGCGCCGGCCCAGCAGGCGATGGCGACGACGTACAGCAGCATCACCCCCGGCCGCACCCGCGCGCCCATCGCCCGCGCCGACGACCGCACCCCGACCATCGCGTCATCCTCGATGTCCTGGCACGCATAGATGGTGTCGTACCCGATCACCCACGCGATCGCGCCGGCGTACAGGAACGCGAGCGGCGTCCAGTCCGCCACCGCCATCTGCGCCCATGCGACCGGCGCGGCCCAGGAGAACACCATGCCCAGCCACGCCTGCGGCCACCAGGTGATCCGCTTCATGAACGGATAGGCGGCGACCAGCACGAGGCTGGCCAGCGCGACCAGCGCGGCGGTGAAGTTCAGTTGCAACAGGACGACGAAGCCGATCAGGCTGAGGAACACCAGCCAGCCCCAAGCCGCCCTGACCGACACCGCCCCGCTCGCCAGCGGGCGATTGGCGGTGCGCGCCACCTGCCGGTCGAGATCGCGGTCGACGATGTCGTTATAGACGCAGCCCGCCCCGCGCATCGCGATGCTGCCCGCCAAGAACCACAGCAGCATGTCCCACCGCTCGACCGCCCGGCCCGACAGCGCCATCGCCCAGGCACCGGGCCAATAGAGCAGCCACCACCCGATCGGGCGATCGAACCGCGCCAGCAACGCGAACGGACGCGCGGCGGCGGGCAGGATCGCGATGAGCCCGCGATGCTCGGTATCGGCGACTTGGGTGGCGGGTGCAGGGGACGACATGCTGCCCCTGCTGCCACGGTCCGGCCGGCTTGCACAGGGCGTTCGTCAGCCCCGTGCAAGCCGCACGCGATCAATGCTTCGCTGCGGCCGCCTGCGCCTTGGCCTGCTTGGCGTAATGATGGTGCATCGCGATACAGCCGGCGACCGCACCCATCTTGCCATGGCCCTTGCCGACCATATGCCCGGCGACGCCACCCGCGACCGCACCACGAATGCAGCCCTTCGCAAGCGCGGGCTGTGCCGCGACCATCGCGAGGGGAACGGCGAACAGAGCAACGAACCGCATGGCCAGTCTCCATTTTGAATTATCGAGGATGGATATACGGCGGACGCCCCGCGCCGGTTGCGTTAAACTTTCGTCATCTTGCGCGAAGCCCGCTATGGCGAGGCCATGGACCTCGACCAGCTGATCGCCCATTATTTCGGCACGACCGATCCCGACGCCGCCGACGCCGCCACCCTCGACGCCGCGCGCGAACGGATGGGCGTGGACTTCGGCGTGGAGCGCGATCCCTCGCGCCGCTTCGCGCTGTGGACGCTGATGGATGCGTTCGGCTTCGCACCGCCACCCGCCGAAGCGTTCGAGAAGACGCCCGAACTGCGCGCGGCGGCGGAACGCTATCTCGACGCCGCCTACCGGGTCGAACGCGACGGGACGCCCGACTGATGCCGTGGGTGCTGCTGACGATCGCCGGGCTGCTGGAGATCGTCTGGGCCTATTATATGAAGCTGTCGGACGGCTTCTCCAAACCTTGGCCGACGCTCGCGACCTTCGTCGCGATGTTCGCCAGCTTCGGCCTGTTGTCGCTGGCGATGAAGCAGTTGCCGCTCGGCACCAGCTACATGGTGTGGACCGGCATCGGCGCGCTGGGGGCGTTCGTCGTCGGCATCGCGCTGTTGGGCGAGGCGGTCACTCCGCTACGGCTGGTCGCGGCGGCGATGCTGCTCGGCGGGCTGGTGCTGATGAAGCTGGCGTCGTGATCGTCGCCGTCGTCATTCCGGCGAAGGCCGGAATCCATGGACACGGACGGGTTCGATAGAGGTGCAACGTCCCCGTTTCCATGGATCCCGGCCTTCGCCGGGATGACGGTGGTGTAAGCGTGCCCTGCCCAACACTGCCCGGCCTGCTATAGCCCCCCCCCATGCCCGCTACCCCCGCCTGGCCGCCCGATTCGTCGCCCCGCCTGTTCGTCGAGCAACCGCTCGCCGACGGCGCGCGCATCCGCCTCGACGGGGCGCAGGCACATTATCTGCTGTCGGTGATGCGGGTGAAGGACGGCGATGGCGTCCGCCTGTTCGATGACCTCACCGGCGAATGGCTGGCCCACGCGACCGAGGTGCGCAAGCGCGACCTGATACTCGCCGTCACCAGCCCGCTTCGCCCGCGCGAGACGGTGCCCGACCTGTGGCTGTGCATCGCCCCGACCAAGAAGGGCCGGATCGACTGGGTGATCGAAAAGGCGTGCGAGCTGGGCGTCGACCGGATCGTGCCCGTGCTTACCCGGCGGACGGTGGTCGACCGGCTCAACCTCGACCGCCTGCGCGCCCATGCGGTCGAGGCCGCCGAGCAATGCGGCCGCACCGCCCTGCCCGCGCTGGTCGAACCGGTGAAGCTGCCCGCCCTGCTGCGCGACTGGCCGGCGGACCGGGCGCTGTTCTTCGCCGACGAAACCGGCGGCGTGCCCGCCTTCGACGCGATGCGCGCGCGGCCGGGGCCGGCGGCGATCCTGATCGGGCCGGAGGGCGGCTTCGATCCGGAGGAACGCCACCAGGTCCGCGCGCACCCACAGGCGGTCGGCATGGCGCTCGGCCCGCGCATCCTGCGCGCCGAGACGGCGGCGGCGGCGGCAACGGCGCTATGGATGGCGGCGGCGGGCGACTGGTAGCCGCGCTTTGCCGGCATCAATCACAGCCCCCTAGCGCGGCCCGTCGCCTGCGCGTATGGGCGCGATCATGAGCACGAAGACCGTTTCGGACAGCAACGCAGCGGCCATCGAGGACCGCTCGCAACTGATCGCCTATTTCGCCGGGGGCGAAAAGCCCGTCGAGCGGTGGCGCATCGGCACCGAGCATGAGAAGTTCGTCTATCGCACCGCCGACCATGCCGCGCCGTCCTATGACGAACCGGGCGGCATCCGCGACCTGCTGTCCGGCCTCGAACGCTTCGGCTGGCGCCCGGTCGAGGAAGGCGGCAAGGTCATCGCGCTGACCGGCAAGGACGGATCGGTCAGCCTCGAACCCGCCGGGCAGTTCGAACTGTCGGGCGCCCCGCTCGACAACCTGCACCAGACCTGCGCCGAAACCGGCCGCCATCTGGATCAGGTGAAGGCGGTCGGCGACGAACTGGGCCTCGGCTTCCTCGGCCTCGGCATGTGGCCCGACAAGCGCCGCGACGAACTGCCGATCATGCCCAAGGGGCGCTATGGCATCATGCTGAACCATATGCCGCGCGTCGGCAGCATGGGTCTCGACATGATGCTGCGCACCTGCACCATCCAGGTGAACCTCGATTATTCGAGCGAAGCCGACATGGTGCAGAAGTTCCGCGTCGGCCTGGCGCTGCAGCCGCTGGCGACCGCGCTGTTCGCCAATTCACCCTTTACCGAAGGGCTGCCCAACGGCCAGCTTTCCTATCGCTCGCACATCTGGTCCGACACCGATCCGGCGCGCACCGGCATGTTGCCGTTCGTGTTCGAGGACGGGTTCGGCTACGAACGCTATGCCGACTATGCGCTCGATGTACCGATGTACTTCGTCTATCGCGACGGCCGCTATATCGACGCCGCCGGCCTGTCGTTCCGCGATTTCCTGAAGGGCGAGCTGTCGGTCCTGCCGGGCGAGAAGCCGACGATGGAGGATTGGGCCGACCATCTCTCGACCGCCTTCCCCGAAGTGCGGCTGAAGACCTTCCTCGAAATGCGCGGCGCCGATGGCGGACCGTGGGGCCGCATCTGCGCGCTGCCGGCCTTGTGGGTCGGGCTGCTGTACGATCAGGGCGCATTGGATGCGGCATGGGATCTGGTGAAGGGCTGGTCGATCGAGGACCGCCAGCGGCTGCGCGACACGGTGCCCGCCCTCGGCCTCGACGCGCCGCTGCCCGGTGGCGGCACCTTGCGCGATGTCGCGGGCGAAGTACTCGATATCGCCGGCCGGGGCCTCAGCGCCCGCCGTCGCCTCAGTCTGTCGGGTGAGGATGAGAGCGGCTTCCTCGAACCGCTGCGCGAGGTCGTGCGGTCGGGCAAGGTCCCGGCGCAGATACTGCTCGACAAGTTCGCCGGCGAATGGGGCGGCGACCTGTCGAACGTGTACGGCGAGTATAGTTTCTGACGCCCCGCCCCGAAACCCATCCGGGTTTCGGGGAACGCGTCGCGACCGTCAGTTTGCCCGAACGACCAGTGACACCGCAAATTTCTCCGACGGGCCGTCGAACGAATAATGCGCCATGCCGGTCGTGGTGAGGAGCGACACCCGCGCAACCGGCTCCACCCCTGCGTCGCCTGACGGGACGAACGAACTTTCAACCCGAACCTTGTCGGCCAGGACGGGATCAACCCGCACCATCAACTGATAGGAATCGGTCGCGATCATCGCGGGCGTCCCCGGCGTTACCGACATCCGTGGTGTGGCGATGACCTTGCCGTCCCGCGAAACCGTCGCCTGCACCGTATAGCTCGCCGGGGCAGGCACCATCGCCGCCAGTACGATTGTCGGAACCATCGAAAACATCACCCGCCCTCCCGCTTCGTCGCGATCATAGCGGCAAAGAAGCGCGTCACCACCCCCCGCCGCGCCATCCACTCACTATACGCCCGGTACGCCGGGTCCTGCCCGAGATGCCATTCCTCGGTCCGGGCGCGCCAGTAATAGACCCCGCTGACGCACGCCAGAATGGCGGTACTGCGCGCCGCCGACGTCCAGCTATCGGCCGTCGTCAGCAGCGGAATGGTCGAAATCCACCAGAACAGGTTCTTGGACAGATAGGCCGGATGCCGGCTGAACGCATACGGCCCATGGGTCAGGATCCCGCGATGCGTCAGGTTCGAAAACCGCAACCCGAACGCCATCGTCGCCCACGCATAGATCGCGGTCAGCCCGACCAGCACCACGCCGACGATCCACAACAGCACCGGATAATCGGCCAGCCAATAGGTCCAGTCCGCCGTGCCGGGATGATAATCCAGCGGCCCACCATTGGCCATCAGGATGAACGGCGGATAGCAGATCAGCGCCGCCGACCACCCGGCCGCATAGGGCGTGGCGCTGCGGATATGGCTGTCGAGCGGCCGCATCGCGAGGATGTAGCCGGCGGTCGCGAACGCCACGTCGATCACGAACATGAAGGTGATGAGCCAGTTCGCCAGCGGCACCGGCCCGGTCAGCACCGCCGAGCGCTGCGTCCGGATGAACTCCCCGAACCCCGGCGGCACGATGGCGAGCATGAAGGCGAGGAAGAACGCCTTCACCGCCCATCCGCGCAGGTGGTTCCGGATCGCGTCCTTGTCGATCGGCTCATCGAGGTGCATCGCCCACGCGCCCAGCGCCCAGCACCCGTCCTTCGGCTCGACCAGCCGCCGGTCGATCCACAGCATGTACGGGATCGACAGCACGAACAGCGGCACCGAAGCCCAACCGAATACCCACATCGAAAAGGCGAACCCGCCCTCCCAATAGAACCGCCCGATCGCATAGATCGCCGCAATGCCGGCCCAGGTGATCCACAGCCCGGCGAGCTTCGTCAGGCTGATCTCGACCGTCTCGCGCCATGGCCGGACATTGTCCCAGTCGATGCCGGTCGACGGGTTGCGATGCACCTTGTCGACCAGCAGCGACCACAGCACCATCGGCAGCGCGCAGGCGGCAACGTTGACCAGCGCCGCATACGGGCCGTCCATCCCATAATGCCACGCGACCGCGACCCAGGCGAGCAACCCGGCCAGCCCGGCAAGTCCCACGCCCGACGATACCGCAGATGGCGGACGCCGGTCGGGTTCGGCTTGCAAGGACAGGGAGTTGGGCTGATACATGGGCAATCCGCTACACCCGCGATGGTAAGCATCCGGTGAAGCATATCCTTTTTAAGATGGAAGTCCCTGCCCTTGCGTATCGTTCTTGCCGCATTGTTGCTGACCACCACCGCCCTTCCCGCCGCCGCGCAGCAGATCAACCCGCCGGGCAACACCCTGCCCCAACCGACCCCGATCGTGGACACGGTTCCGGTGGCACGCGACGTGGACTATCCCGGCACGATCAAGCTTGACGTCGATGCGACCGATACCGTGCAGGGCATCTTCCGTGTGAAGGAAACCATTCCGGTCGCGCGCGCCGGCCATATGGTGCTGCTGATGCCGAAATGGCTGCCGGGCAAGCATGGCCCCCGCGGTGAGATCGAAAAGCTGGCCGGGCTGGTCGTGCGGGCAAACGGCCGCGAGTTGCCCTGGACCCGCGACGTGCTCGACATGTTCGCCTTCCACATCGACGTGCCCGCCGGCGCGAAGAATCTGGACGTCCAGTTCCAGTTCCTGACCGCGACGCAGGGCGATCAGGGCCGCATCGTCATCACCCCGGAAATGCTGAACCTGCAGTTCGAATCGGTCAGCCTGTATCCCGCCGGCTATTACACCCGCCGCATTCCGGTCGAGGCGACGGTGCGCTATCCCGCCGGCTGGACCGCCGCATCGGGCCTGCCATCCAAGGTGCAGAACGGCGTCTATCGCTACGATCGCACCAGCTATGAGACGCTGGTCGACTCGCCCGTCTTCGCCGGCAAATATTTCAAGCGCTTCCCGCTGACCGATCGCGTCGGGCTGAACGTCGTCGCCGACAAGCCGTCCGAACTGGCCGCCACGCCCGAACAGATCGCGGCACACACCCGGCTGGTCGAACAAGCGGTGAAGCTGTTCGGCGCGCAGCATTACGACAAGTATGAATTCCTACTGTCGATCACCGACAAGATGGGCGGCATCGGTCTCGAACATCACCGCAGTTCCGAGAACGGCGTCGATCCGGGCTATTTCACCGACTGGAATGCAGGCCCAGGCGAACGCAACCTGCTGCCGCACGAATTCACCCATAGCTGGGACGGCAAATATCGTCGCGGCGCGGATCTGTTCACGCCCGATTTCCGCACGCCGATGCGCAACTCGATGCTGTGGGTCTATGAAGGGCAGACGCAGTTCTGGGGCTATGTGCTGCAGGCGCGCTCGGGCCTGGTGTCGAAGCAGGATACGCTCGACGCCTATGCCGACATCGCCGCCGCATTGGACGCGCGCGAGGGTCGCCAGTGGCGTCCGCTGATCGACACCACCAACGATCCGGTCATCACCGCACGCCGTCCCAAGGGCTGGGTCAGCTGGCAACGGTCGGAGGATTATTACAACGAAGGCCTGCTGGTGTGGATGGAGGTCGACTCGATGCTGCGCAAGCAGTCGGGCGGCACCAAGTCGATGGACGACTTCGCCCGCGCCTTCTTCGGCGTGCGCGACGGCGACTGGGGCGTGCTGCCCTACACGCTGGCCGATGTGGTCAAGACGCTGAACGGCATCCAGCCCTATGACTGGGCCGGTTTCCTCGACAAGCGGCTGAATGCGCGCACCGACCGCGCGCCGATCGACGGTTTTGCCGCCAATGGCTACCGCATCGTCTATACCGACACCCCGACCCCCTATCTGAAGGGTCGTGAAAAGACTGGCGGCGGCGTGTCGGTCCCCTATTCGCTGGGCCTGACCGCGAACAAGGACGGCAAGGTCGGCACGGTGATCTGGGGCAGCCCGGCGTTCAAGGCCGGGTTCGAAACCGGCACCACCATCGTCGCGGTCAACGGCACTGCCTATACCCCCGACCGCCTGCGCGATGCGGTCGGTGCGGCGAAGGGGACCAAGGACCCCATCCGCCTGACCGTCCGCATGGACGACAGCGTGCGCGAGATCGCCATCCCCTATAATCAGGGCCACCGCTATCCGCGGCTGGAAAAGGTCGGCGACGGCGAAAACGGCCTCGACCGGCTGCTGACCGCGAAGTAAACGGGCCGCCCCATCCGGTCCCGCATCGGGACCGGATGGTCGCGTCCGCAACGATTCCAAGGAAAAGCGGCTTCAACCCGCGTGAATACCGGGTAAAGGGCCACACTGCGCGCATCTGCGCGAGACGAGGGAGTAATAACAATGCGCATCGACATGGTGCCGGTCGGCGACGATCCGCCCAACAGCCTGAACGTCATCATCGAAGTTCCGACCGGTGGCGAACCGGTAAAGTATGAATTCGACAAGGCGTCGGGCGCGCTGTTCGTGGACCGCATTCTGCACACGCCGATGCGCTATCCGGCGAATTACGGCTTTGTGCCGCACACGCTGTCGCCCGATGGCGATCCGCTCGACGCGCTGGTCGTGTCGCGTTCGCCCTTCATCCCCGGCTGCGTCGTCCGCGCGCGGCCGATCGCGGTGCTGAACCTGGAAGACGAAGCCGGCGGCGACGAAAAGCTGGTGTGCGTGCCGGTCGATTCGACCTTCCCCTATTACAGCAACGTCGGCGAACGCGCCGATCTGCCGGAGATCGTGTTCGAACAGATCGAACATTTCTTCACCCACTATAAGGACCTCGAAAAGAAGAAGTGGGTCCGGATTGGGACGTGGGGCGGCGCCGACGAAGCCAAGCGCATCACCACCGAGGCGATCGAACGCTATAACGACGCGAAGGCGAAGGGCGAGGAACCGCACGACTACGACGTGCCGGGCCGCTGATCCTGTCAGGCGGGCGGGGATTTCCCCGCCCGTTTCTTTTTGGCGGCCTTCGCCGGTGCGCGCCGTCCGGCCTCGACCGCCAGCATCGCCCATTCGCGCAGCGCGTCGGCATCGTCCAGCACCTCGTCGGGCGCACGGCGATAGTTCATCGTCGCGGTCGTCCCGTCCTTGCGATCATAGGTGAAGCGCCGGCATCCGGCGGCATCCCATCTCGCATCGGCCACCGCATCCGATTTGAACCACAGCGCATCGTCCAGCACGATCGCGAAGACGGTCCCGTCGAGGTACAGCGTCGCCCCGCCCATCATCCGGCGAAAGCGGACCTGCCCGACCGGCGCCATCGCCTCCTCGACCCAGTCGATCAATCCGGTATCGACGCTCATGCACCCGCCTCGCTCTGCACCGCCGGCACCCGCCGCCGCACCGCGACGATGCACCCCGCGACGATCAGCAGTGCGCCCACCACCGTATAGGGCGACACCGTTTCGCCGAACACGATCCATCCGGTGATCGCCGCCCACACGAACGCGCTATATTCGACCGGGGCCAGCACCTGCGCCTCGGCACGCGCATAGGCCCAGGCGAGCGCCATGACCGACGCGACGTTGAGCAACACCGCACCCAGCAGTGCGCCATATTGCGACGGTGCCGGCATCGCCCCCAGCCACGGTGCCGCGGGCAGCAGCATCACGCCGATGACGAGGCTGGAGAATAGCGCGACCTCCAGCGGATCGGCGACCTGCGCCTGTCGCCGGAGGAAGATCAGGCTGGCGGCATACAGGACCGACGCCGCGACGCAGGCGAGGCTGCCGAGGACGGCCTGCGTGGACGCGTCCGCCTGCACCTCGCCGGCGGCGATCACCAGCACGCCGAGCGAGGCGACCAGCGACCCCAGGATCGCCGCCCGGCGGATCGTCTCACCCAGGAACAACGCCGCCAGATACAGCGCGATCAGCGGCGCGAGGAAGGTCAGCGCCACCCCCTGCGCCATCGGCACCCGCGCCAGCCCCCAGAAGAACAGCACGACCGAAGATCCCGCCGCGACGCCGCGCCCGATATGCAGCTTGAGCACGCCCCAGGCCGGCCAGCGCCGCCCGCGCGCCACGAACCAGACGCCGCACAACGCCGCGCCCACCACCGACCGCCACAACACCGCGTTATATGCGCCGCTGTCGATCGACAGTTGCTTCATAAGCGCGTCCATGACCGTGTAGACCATGATCCCCGCCCCGGCGACGAGGAAGGCACGCAGCGAGGACGGGGCGGCGGACATGGACGGACCTTTTCGAACGGCGGGCGGACACGCTGTCGCGTGGGTGCCGATTCGATGCAAGGGCCGGGGCATGGATGGTGTAGGCTCGCCATCGGGCGCGTCGCCCGCAAAGGACAACGTCATGGCCAAGAGCCAGCAGAAGTCGAACAAGGAACTCCGCAAGCCCAAGGCGGTCAAGGTAAAGACCATCGCGGCCAACGCATCGACCAAGGACAAGCCGGTCGGAATGGTCACGATCAAGAGCTGAACCGGTTTTCGCGCCCGACCCGTCACTGGGCCGGGCCGGGCCGCTTCCGGACGACGTGGCAGTGCGATACAGCACCCGCATGTCGCTCAACCTCGGCCAACGCGTCGCGCCGCCGCGCTTCATCGCCTTTGCACTGGTCGCCATGACGGCCGGTTCGTGGAGCATCCCCACGCTCGGCTGGCGCAGCGGCGTGCCGCTGGCGTTCGATGCCGGGGCGGTCGTCTTCCTCCTGTCCTGCCTTCCGCTGCTCGGCGCATCGGCCGATGCGATGCGTGCCGCGGCGCTGCGCAACGACGCGAACCGCACGCTGCTGCTGTTGCTGTCGGCGGGAATCGCGATCGTGGTGCTGGCGGCGATCGCGGTCGAACTGGGACAGCGCGGCGCGCCCAGCGGCGGGATCGTCCTGCTGGTCGTCGCGACGCTGCTGCTCGCCTGGACCTTTGCCAACACCATCTATGCGCTGCATTACGCGCATCTGTTCTACACCGCCGACGCGGGCGGCAGGGACAGCGGCGGGATCGACATGCCCGGCACCGACGAACCCGATTACTGGGATTTCGTCTATTTCGCCTTCACGCTGGGCATGACGTTCCAGACCTCCGACGTCTCGATCACGTCGCGCACCATGCGCCGCACCGTGACCGGCCATTGCCTGATCGCGTTCGTATTCAACCTGGGCGTGGTGGCGTTCAGCGTGAACGTGCTGGGCGGGGCGTAGGCTCACTCATGCCATTCCGTTCGTCCTGAGTAGCCACTGAGCTTGTCGAAGGGGCGTATCGAAGGACCGTTTGGGGCCGGTGCTTCGATACGGGTCTTCGACTTCGCTCAGCCCCTACTCAGCACGAACGGTCCGGAGAGATTGAACCGCCCCCTACTCGGCCGCCTGCGGCACTGCCGCGCTTGCCGCGTCGATCTCCGCTGCCTTTGCCTCGACCAGCTTCACGATATGCTCGATCATGTCGGCGTCCTGCACATGGTGGTCGGTGACGCCCGACAGATAGACCATGTGCTTGCCATTGCCGCCGCCGGTGATGCCGATATCGGTCTCGCGCGCTTCGCCGGGGCCGTTGACGACGCAGCCCAGCACCGACAGCGACATCGGCGTGCGGATGTGCTGCAACCGTTCCTCCAGCGCCTGGACCGTGCGGATCACGTCGAAGCCCTGCCGCGCGCAGGACGGACAGGACACGACGCGCACGCCGCGATTGCGGATGCCCAGCGCCTTCAGGATTTCGAAGCCGACGCGCACTTCCTCTTCCGGCTCGGCCGACAACGAGACGCGGATGGTGTCGCCGATCCCGAACCACAGCAGCGATCCGATGCCGATCGACGACTTCACCGTGCCGCCGACGAAGCCACCCGCCTCGGTAATGCCCAGATGCAGCGGACAGTCGACCATCTCCGCCAGCTGCTGATACGCCGCGACCGCCAGGAACAGGTCGGACGCCTTCACCGCGACCTTGAACTCGTGGAAGTCATGGTCCTGCAACAGCTTGATATGGTCCATCGCCGATTCGACCAGCGCGTCGGGGCACGGCTCGCCATATTTTTCGAGCAGATGCTTTTCGAGGCTCCCGCCATTCACCCCGATCCGGATCGCACAGCCATTGGCCTTGGCCGCGCGGACGACTTCGGCCACCCGCTCGTTCGATCCGATATTGCCGGGATTGATCCGCAGGCACGCCGCCCCCGCGTCCGCTGCTTCCAGCGCGCGCTTATAGTGGAAATGGATGTCGGCCACGATCGGCACGCGCGCGGCGCGAGTGATCTGGCGCAGCGCGACGGTGCTTTCGACATCGGGGCACGACACGCGGATGATGTCGGCGCCCGCCTCTTCGCAGCGGCGAATCTGGTCGATCGTCGCGACCGCATCCGACGTGTCGGTATTGGTCATCGTCTGCACCGTGACCGGGGCATCGCCGCCGACGGGCACGTTGCCGACCATGATCTTGCGGCTCTGGCGGCGGTGAATATCGCGCCACGGGCGGATCGACATGAACAGTCTCGCTAACAATTGGGTTACTTATGTCGGGATATAGCCCCGCATTGCGTCGCGCGAAAGTCGCGCCGGGGAAACAGTCGTGCCGGTTGGGTTGGGGGTAGCGTCGTCGCGACATTACGGGCTGGACTGGCTCCGCATCGGCGCGTTCGGCGTGCTGATCCTCTATCACATCGCGATGGCGTTCAGCCCGTGGCACTGGGTCGTGACCACCGGCCATGCCTATCGCGCGCTGATCGCGCCGATGGCGGCGGTCACGCCGTGGCGGCTGGGACTGCTGTTCGCGGTGTCGGGCTATGCCAGCGCGACATTGGTCGCACGCGCCGCGACGCCGGCCGCCTTCGCCGCCGAACGATCGCGCCGGCTCCTCGTCCCGCTCGCCTTCGGAATGCTGGCGATCGTGCCGCTGGAAATGTGGGTGCGCGTGGCAGAGGGCGGCTATGCCCATGGCTATCTGCGCTTCTGGCTGGTCGATGGCTGGCGCGTGGGCATGTTCCATGGCGTCGAGTTTCCCAGTTGGGAGCATCTCTGGTTCGTGGTCTATCTGTGGACCTATTCGATGCTGCTGGCCGCGTTCGTCGCGACGGCGGGCGCGGCGCGGCGGATGGACCGGATCGCGGCATGGCTGTCACGGGGAAGCCGGCTGCTCTGGGCGCCGATCGCGCTGATGGCGGGCGTCCGGCTGGCCGCGCTGTTCGTGGTGCCGGAGGGACAGGGGCTGCTGCACGACGTCGCCGGCCATTCGCAATATCTGCCGCTCTTTGCGCTGGGCTTCCTGCTCGCCCACCGGCCGGCGCTGTGGCGGTCGTTCCATCGCCACGCCCACACCGCCATGGTGCTCGCGCTGATCGCGGGTGCGATCGTCGTGACGGTCGAGCTGCAATATCCCGGCGACGTGGTGCCGCCGCACCTCGCCATGGCCGCCAACCGCGCGGCGCGATCGGTGATGGCATGGGCGATGGTCGTCGCGCTGTTCCACCTTGCCGATACCCATGCCAATCGCGACCATCGCTGGCGTGGCGTGCTCGGGCGGGCGGTGTTCCCCGCCTATATCGTCCATCATCCGGTGATCGTGCTGGTGACGTGGTTCACCCTGCCGCTGGCGCTCGGCCCCTGGACGGAGGCCGCGCTGCTGCTTTCCGCCACGCTGATCGCCTGTGCCGCCGCCTATCTGCTCGCCCGCGCGCTGCCGGGCCTCGGCACGTTGCTCGGCGTGCCCGCCCCGCCGGCGGCCAAGGGTGGCAGGTCCCCCGTGATCTGCTAGGGCGGCCGCCCGCCCCCAGCAGGATAGCGACATGCCGACCGATTCCCCCCGCCCCTGGACGCTGCTGGTACATGGCGGCGCCGGTATCCTGACCCGCGAGACGGTAAGCGCCGACACCGATACCGCCGCCCGCGCCGGCCTCGACGCCGCGCTGGCCGCCGGCGAAGCGGTTCTCGCCGCCGGTTGCGCGGCGATCGACGCGGTGGAGGCGGCGGTGCGCGTGCTGGAGGATGACCCGACCTTCAATTCCGGGCGCGGCGCGGTGTTCACCTTCGACGGCACGATCGAACTGGACGCGGCGATCATGGACGGCCGCGACCGTTCCGCCGGCGCCGTGGCCGGCGTCACCGGCAGCCGCCATCCGGTCACCCTCGCCCGCGCCGTGAAGGACCACAGCCCCCACGTCCTGCTGTCGGGCAAGGGCGCCGACATCTTCGCCGCCGAACAGGGCGTCGAGGCTGCCGATGCCGACTGGTTCATGACGCCCGAACGCCGCACGCAGCTCGATGCGATGAAGGCCGATCCGGACGGCTGGTTCGATGTCGACATGAAATACGGCACGGTCGGCGCGGTCGCGGTCGATGCGGCGGGCCATGTCGCCGCCGCGACCTCGACCGGCGGCGTGACGGGCAAGCGCTGGGGCCGGATCGGCGATTCACCGCTGATCGGGGCCGGCACCTATGCCGACGACCGCGCCTGCGCCATGTCGGCCACCGGGTCGGGCGAGTTCTTCATCCGGATGGGCGTGGGGCATGAGATCGCCGCGCGCATCCGCTTCGCCGGCGAATCGATCCGGACCGCCGCCGACACCGTGCTGGCCGAAACGAAGGCGATGGGCGGCACCGGCGGCGTGATCGTCGTCGGTCCCGATGGCGATGCGACGTGGAGCCTGACCACCCCCGGCATGTTCCGCGGCCGCGTGGTCCAGGGCGGCGCGCGGCAGGTCGCGATCTATGGCGACGAAGGATGAGCGGCCTCACCGGCCTCCACCATGTCGCGATCATCGCGTCCGATTATGACCGGTCGAAAGCCTTTTATGTCGAAGCGCTGGGCTTTGCGATCGTGCGCGAAGTGTGGCGCGCCGAACGCCGCTCGTGGAAATGCGACCTGACCATCGACGGCGCGCAGATCGAACTGTTCACCTTTCCCGCCGCCCCGCCCCGCCCGTCCCACCCGGAGGCGATGGGCCTGCGCCACCTCGCCTTCGGCGTCGACGACATCGAAGCGGAGATCGCGCGGCTCGCACGCCATGGCATCGCCTGCGAGCCGGTCCGGATCGACGAACATGCCGGGCAGCGCTTCACCTTCTTCGCCGATCCCGACGGCCTGCCGCTGGAACTGTACGAAACACGTCAGCCGTAATGCTGAACGCTTGCGACGACGGGCAAAGCGCGTCATCCCGACGCCCATGATTCGTCGCCTGTTCCTTGCGCTCGCCTGCCTGTTCGCCACCTCGCCGGCCTATGCCTATTGGGAGTTCGGCCATGAAAGCGTGGCGACGATCGCGCGGCTGAACGTGCGGCCCGAAACCCGCGCCGCGATCGCGCGCATCCTGCGGCATCAGGCACTGCTCGAAACGCCGACCTGCCCCGCGCGCACCATCGAGGAAGCGAGCGTGTGGGCCGATTGCGTCAAGCCGCTCGGCGAACGCTTCAGCTATGCCTATGCGTGGCATTACCAGAATATCGACGTCTGCAAGCCGTTCGACCTGAAATCGGCGTGCAAGGATGGCAATTGCGTGTCGGCACAGGTCGAACGCGACGTGAAGCTGCTGAAGGACCCGAAGGTCCCGATGCGCGAAAAGGTGATGGCGCTGGCCTTCCTGATCCACTTCGTCGGCGACCTGCACATGCCGCTCCACGCCGGGGATCGCGGCGATCTGGGCGGTAATCGGGTGAAGGCGGATTACGGCGCCTATGGTCCCGAACGCTTCAATCTCCATTCGATCTGGGACGGGCCGCTGGCCGAACGGGCGATCACCACGCCGCCGTCGATCCTGCGCACCTACACCGCCGCCGAGCGTGCGCCGGTGCAGGCCGGCAGCGTCGAGGACTGGAGCCGCGACAGCTGGCAAGTCAGCCGCGACTATGCCTATGCCCCGGCGTTCGGCGGCGATGCCTGCGCGCCCAGGACCAACGCCCGGGTCAAGCTGGACGACGCCACCATCGCCCGGCTGGTCCCGATCGCGCAGGATCAGGTGAAGAAGGGCGGCCTGCGCCTCGCCCGGCTGCTCGACGAAGCGCTCGGCTGAACCATCCGCGCGCGGCCATTGCGCCGCGCGCTGTCCCATGTCAGCTTGATCCCCAGGAAACGACCGCGATCACGCGGCGAGCGACATTGGGGGTAGGATGCGACTTTACGCGACGATCGCGACGACGATGCTGCTGGCGGGCTGCGGCTTCGGCCCGGCGACCGGAGGCCCGGAACTGCTGGTGACCGGCCCCAGCGAAGCGGTGGCGACCTTCGTCCGGCAACAGGGTGCCCAAATCCCCAGCCGCGCGACGACCTTTCCGCAGTCGATCGGCAATGGCCGCTCCTCCGCCAGGGTGCTGATGCCGGTCGACGCCGGCGCACGGACGGTACGGGCGGTGATGCGGCAGGCAAGCGTCGCCGGGCTGACGACGGCGATCGTCGCCGACCATTGACCCATGGGCAGGCTCGGCAACCGCGACGAACCGAAGCCTGGATTAACCATTTATTCGCGCATCGGGTGCGAAGCCGGTGCCATGATCCGGTTCGGTCGCACGCTGTGGATTGCGCTGCTGTTGGCGATCGGTGGACTGTGCGCGCCGTCGGCCCATGCGCAGACGGGCACCATGGGCAATGTCGGCCACGCGATCGCGGTCTGCGTCAGCCGGGTCCAGCCGGGCGACACGGTGCGGGGCATGTTCGCGCATCCCGAACGCTTCGACTGTGCAACGCCCCAATCGGCGATGGGACCAGGCGATTTCTGGGTCCTGTCCACCCCGCTGCCACGCCCGAGCGACGCCAATGCCGCGATCCGCGTGCGACAGGTGAGCCTGTGGCAGCGGCAGATGGCGCTCTATGCCCGGTCCGGCGATGGCCGGATCGTTGGGCAGTTCGCCGACGAATTCGGCATCGGCCAGCGGTTGCGGTTGGGCGCGGTGATCGAACATCGCTTCGTGCCCGCCGGCGCACCCTTCACCCGCCTGCTGTGGCGCATCGACGGCGCGAGCAACCTTCGCGGGATCGTCCTTGGTCCGCGGGTGGCGACCGATGCGCAGAGCGTCCGTTCGGACGTGCTGCTCGCCGCGCTCTATTCGGCCTTTGCCGGACTGGCGCTCGGCCTGCTGGTCTATAATTTCGCGCTGTGGCGGGTGCTGCGCCACGATTTCCAGATCGCCTATTGCGGGCTGCTGGGGTGCCTGCTGCTCTACGCACTCAGTTCGTCAGGGGCGCTGGCTTGGCTGCTCCCCGAAATGTCCAACAATCGGCGCATCCTGTTCAGCTACATTACCCTGTGCGGCGGCATGGCGACGGCGCTGACCTTTTGCGCCTGCTTCTTCGAACCGCGCATCCTCGACGGCTGGCCGCTGCGCGCGATGCGGTTCACCACCTTCACCTTCTGCACCCTGGCCGTCGTGCTGATGGCGATCGGGCCGCAGTTCATCGCCGTGCTCGATCGGGCGTTTTCGGTGACGATGCTGTTGTCGCCCATCGTCGTGCTCACGGCACTGGTGCGCGCATGGCGGCGGCACAGCGCGTATCTGTCGCTGTTCGCGCTCAGTTGGGCCGCGCCGCTGACGATGCTGGTCGCCCGCTCGTTCTACAATCTCGGCCTGCTGCCGTGGAGCTTCTGGGTCGACAATTCGACCATCCTCGCCATGACACTCGAAACGCTGCTGGCCAGCGTCGCCATCGCCTATCGGATGCGGATGTTGAGCCACGAGCGCGACGAAGCGATCCGGCAGGAAGCGATCAGCCGCGAGCTGGCCGACACCGATCCGCTTACCGGACTGCTCAATCGGCGGGCGTTCCTGGCGCGCGCCATGCCGTCCGATGGGCTGCGCACGCTGATGCTGTTCGACATCGATCATTTCAAGCAGGTCAACGATACGATCGGCCATGACGGCGGTGACGAGGTACTGCGCATGTTCGCCCGGACCCTGCGCTACCATGCGCCGCCCGGCGTGCTGGTCGCGCGCATGGGGGGTGAGGAATTCGCGCTGCTGGGCGAGGACGCCATGCTGCCCGACGTCGATCTGATGCTGGCCAGCATACGCGCGGTGCGCCTGCCCTTCGACCTGCGCATCACCTGCAGCATCGGCATCTGCCGGGGGCCGCTCACCGACGAAAACGACTGGAAACGCCTGTATCGCATGGCCGACCAGGCGCTGTTCCAGGCAAAGGCCGCCGGGCGCGATCGCGCCGGCCGGGCGCCGTCGATCGCGATGGCGGCCTGACAGCAATTACTTGTAACGCAACCCGGCTTGCACGATCCGCAACCCCTGCTTACACCTATGTCAATGAGCCGCGCTGCCCCCGTCCTCGACCGCTACGCCCACCCCGTCGCCTGGGAGACGCCGTTACCACCGATGTCGATGGTGACATTGTTCGAGGAATCGGCCGCTCGTCGCGGCGACGCCCCGCTGATCGATTTTCTTGGACGGCATTACAGCTATGCCGAAACGAAGAACGGCGCGGACCGCGTCGCCTGCGGCCTTGCCGCGATGGGCTATGGGCCGGGGGATCGCATCGGCCTGTTCCTGCCCAACGTGCCGCATTATGTCGCGGCCTATTACGGCATCCTGAAACTGGGTGCGACGGTAGTGAACTTCTCGCCGCTCTATACCGCACAGGAGCTGGCGGCACAGGTCGAGGATTCGGGCACGAAACTGCTGTTCACCCTGTCCGCCTCCGCGCTGTTGCCGACCGCGCTGAAGGTGCTGGAAACCAGCTCGCTCGAACGGTTGATCGTCGGATCGGTCGCGGGCGCACTGCCGCCCGCCAAGTCGCTCTTCTACCGCTGGTTCCGCTCGCAGGAGGTGACGCCGCGTCCCGACGATCCCCGCGTCACCGCCTTTTCCGCGCTGATCGCCAATGACGGCGGCTGCAGCACCCCGACGATCGATCCCGAACGCGACCTCGCACTGATCCAATATACCGGCGGCACGACCGGCAGTCCCAAGGGCGCGATGCTCAGCCACGCCAATCTGTCGGCCAATGCGCGGCAGGTCGCGTGGCTCGACCCCGATGGGCCGGACGCCTGCGAACGCATCATCGGCGCGCTGCCGATGTTCCATGTCTTCGCCAATACCTGCGTCCTCCACCGCACCGTCGTGACCGGTGGAGAGATCGTGATGCTGCCGCGCTTCGACGCCGGACAGGTGCTGGCGGCGATCACCCGCACCCGCGCTACCGCCATGCCGGGCGTACCGACCATGTACCGCGCACTGCTCGACCATCCCCGCCTGGCCGCGACCGACTTTTCCTCGCTGCGCTTCTGCATTTCGGGCGGCGCGCCGATGCCGCCGGAATTGAAGGAACGGTTCGAGGCGGCGACCAGGGCGACGCTGGTCGAAGGATACGGCCTGTCCGAAAGCTCGGGCGTGGTGTCGTGCAACCCCTATGCCGGCCCGCAACAGGCCGGCAGCATCGGCCAGCCCATCGCGCAGACCCGCGTGCGGCTGGTCGACAAGGAAGACCCGACCCGCCCGGCGGCCGAGGGCGAACCGGGCGAGATCGTGGTGGCGGGGCCGCAGATCATGGGCGGGTACTGGCATCGGCCGGACACCGACGACACGACCTTCTGCGTCGATGCCGAGGGCACGAAATGGCTGCGCACCGGCGATGTCGGCACGATCGACGCGGATGGCTTCGTCCGCATCGTCGACCGGCTGAAGGACATGATCGCGGTCGGCGGGTTTAAGGTCTTTCCCAGCGAGATCGAACGCATCCTCTACCACCATCCCGCCATTCGCGAGGCGCTGGTCGTCGGCCTCCCCAACGACTATCGCGGTGAAAGCCCCCATGCCTATGTCACGCTCGCGGACGATGCCGACGTGACCGGCGAGGCGCTGAAGGCGTGGCTCAACCCGCAACTCGGCAAGCATGAGCGGGTGGACGAAGTCGTCGTCCGCCTGACCCTGCCCAAGACGATGATCGGCAAACTGAGCCGCAAGGACCTGATCGCCGAGGTGATGGCGGAACGGGGGTAGCCTCCTATCGTCACCCCGGACTTGATCCGGGGTCCCGCTTGTTTTCGTTTTCACGCGAAGGCGCGAAGGCACGAATAAAATTGGTTCACGCGGAGGCGCGGAGGCGCAGAGGGGGGTGTGGAGCAGGCACTCGCAACCTGTCTGGCGAAGCCTCTCGCTTGCTGCGCCTGAGATAGAGAGCCGCTATCGCGGCGGGCACAACCTCTCCGCGTCTCCGCGTCTCTGCGCGAAACACTCCCTTCTTCTCTTCGTGCCTTCGCGCCTTCGCGTGAACCAATCTTCTGCCACGCGAACCGCCCCACCCTTCCGACCACGCGCCAAATCCGGTAAGGGCGCAGGGATGACCACCCCGAAAACCTTCCACGTCAAATCGTTCGGCTGCCAGATGAACGTCTATGACGGCGAACGCATGGCCGAGTTGATGACGGCTGAGGGCATGACCGCGACCGACGATGCGAATGCCGCCGATCTGGTCGTGCTCAACACCTGCCACATCCGCGAAAAGGCGACCGAGAAAGTCTATTCGGACATCGGCCGGCTGCGCAAGCACGGGTCCGATCCGATGATCGCCATCGCCGGTTGCGTCGCGCAGGCCGAGGGTGCCGAGATCGTCCGCCGGGCGAAGGTCGACGTGGTCGTCGGCCCGCAGGCCTATCACAACCTGCCGAAGCTGGTGGCGGACGCGGCGGCGGGCAAGCCCGCACTCGACACCGACATGCCGCCCGAATCCAAGTTCGGCCACCTGCCCGCCCGCCGCCGCAGCGGCCCGACCGCGTTCCTGACCGTGCAGGAAGGGTGCGACAAATTCTGCACCTATTGCGTCGTCCCCTATACGCGCGGGGCGGAAATCAGCCGTTCGTTCGCGCGCATCGTCGACGAGGCAAAAGCACTGGTCGATGGCGGCGCGCGTGAGATCACGTTGCTGGGGCAGAACGTCAACGCCTGGGCAGATTCCGATGGCCGCGGCCTCGACGCGCTGATCCGTGAACTCGACCGGCTGCCCACACTGGAGCGCATCCGCTACACCACCAGCCACCCCAACGACATGACGCAGGGGCTGATCGACGCCCACCGCGACGTCGAGAAACTGATGCCGTTCCTGCACCTGCCGGTACAGGCGGGCAGCGACCGCGTGCTCAAGGCGATGAATCGCAGCCACACCGCCGACAGCTATCTGCGCCTGCTCGACCGCGTACGTGATGCGCGGCCGGACATCGCGCTGTCGGGTGACTTCATCGTCGGCTTTCCGGGTGAGACGGAGGCAGAGTTTCAGGAAACGCTGCGCCTGGTCGATGCGGTCGGCTATGCGCAGGCCTACAGCTTCAAATATTCGCCCCGCCCCGGCACCCCCGCCGCCGACATGATCGGCGACATCCCGCTGGAGGTGATGGACGACCGGCTGCAGCGGTTGCAGGCATCGCTGCTGCGCGATCAGAAGGCGTTCAACGACGCCGCCATCGGCCGCACCTGCAATGTGCTGGTCGAACGCGCCGGTCGCCATGCCGGACAGATGCTCGGCAAGTCGCCATGGCTGCAATCGGTCCATTTCGACACCGCCGCCCGCATCGGCGACATGGTCGAGGTGGAGATCGTCGCTGCCGGTCCGGTATCGCTTTCGGGGGTCGAACGGGAGCGGGTGGCGGCGTGACCGACGCCTACGCGCTGGCGTCGCGCGACGGCATAACCGACGACATCGCCTATCTGCGTGCCGCCTATCCCAAGGGTGACTGGGCTGCCCATGTCAATTTCGGCGAGCTGTGCACCTTCTGGCTGCATGTCCACCAGTCGTTGCGGGCCGAGGGGGCAGCGGTCGAGCGGATCATCGCCGATCTTCGCGACGGCCGGCTCGACGCGCACGCCTTTCCGCAGCGCTTCGTGCCCGCGCTCAACCAGTTCCTCGGCCATCTCGACGGCCATCACCGGATCGAGGACGCGGTCTATTTTCCGAAGTTCCGCACACTCGACCCACGGATGCAGCGCGGCTTCGACCTGCTGGAGGCGGATCACCACGCGATCCACGCGGCGCTGGAAACCACGGTGGCCAGCGCGCGCGGCCTGCTCGCCAGCCTGACCCAGCCGACCCGCGACGCCCGTGCCGCCGAAACCCACGCCGCCGATGCCGGCACGCTGACCCGATTGCTGCTGCGGCATCTGGCGGATGAAGAGGATCTGGTGATCCCGGCGATGCTCGCACATGGCGAACGTCGCGTCGGGTGAACGCTTGAACAAATAAATCAGCATTTTGATATATTATATCAGCAACCAAAGTGCCGGGTTCGCATTGCAGGCCGCGGAATGCTCTCATTCACGGAAACTCCCATCATGACGACCCCTGCCAAGGGCTATGCCGCCCAGTCGGCCGACGCCCAGCTCGCCCCTTTCTCGTTCGAACGCCGCGATCCGCTTGCCACCGACGTTGCCATCGACATCCGCTATTGCGGCGTGTGCCACAGCGACCTGCACACCGCGCGCGGCGAATGGCCGGGCACGCTCTACCCCTGCGTTCCGGGGCATGAGATCGTCGGCACGGTGACCGCCATCGGCAGCGACGTGACCCGGTTCCAGGTCGGCGACACCGTCGGCGTCGGCTGCATGGTCGACAGCTGCGGCCAGTGCCCGTCCTGTCACGAGGGCGAGGAGCAATATTGCACCGGCGGCGGCTTCGTCGGCACCTATAACGGGCCGGACCCAGTGCTGGGCGGCCACACCTTCGGCGGCTATTCGGACCATATCGTCGTCGATCAGGACTTCGTGCTGAAGGTCCGCCACGACGAAGGCGACCTCGCCGCCGTCGCGCCGCTGCTGTGCGCCGGGATCACCACCTATTCGCCGCTCAAGCATTGGGGCGTCGGTCCGGGGCAGAAGGTCGGTATCGTCGGCCTGGGTGGCCTGGGTCACATGGGCGTCAAGATCGCGGCGGCGATGGGCGCCGATGTGTACGTCTTCTCGACCTCGCCCAACAAGCGCGACGACGCGATCCGTCTGGGTGCCAAGGACCTGATCGTGTCGAGGGATGCCGACGCGATGGCCGGCCATGCGGGCAGCTTCGACTTCATCCTGAACACCGTGGCCGCGTCGCACGATCTCGACCAGTTCCTGGGCCTGCTGAAGCGCGACGGCACGATGACGTTGGTCGGCGTGCCGGAAACGCCGCACCCCTCGCCTTCGGTCGGCACGCTGGTGTTCGGCCGCCGGTCGCTCGCCGGCTCGCTGATCGGCGGCATCGCGGAAACGCAGGAAATGCTCGATTTCTGCCACAAGCATGGGCTGACCGCCGATATCGAGATGATCGACATGGGCGAGATCGAAACCGGCTATGACCGGATGCAGAAGAGCGACGTGAAATATCGCTTCGTGATCGACATGGCGACGCTGGGCTGACGACAGTCCGGGGGATGCCGGCCATCCTGCATCCCCCTTCATTTATCGCTGTCCCGCCGCCCCCGGCTCTGCCAATATCCTGCGTGATGCAGTCGCGCCGCCCCTGGCTCCCCTTGTCACCTTCGTGCGTTGAAGGCGTGATGCGCGACCACCATCCTAATCCCACATTTCTCCCCGGCCGGGCGCACCTCGCGTTCCGGCCGTTTCGCGAAAGGATCGCATGAGCCGCAAGCCCGTCCCCGCCCAAGCCGGTCAGCGCGCCCGCGCCGAAATCAGCTTCGACAAGCCGCAACTCCTTTCGCGCCTGTTCGGCGAATTCGACGCCAACCTGCTGGCGCTGGAGGAACGGCTGGGCGTCTATATCACCGCGCGCGGCGACCGGGTCGGCATCGAAGGATCGGCGGAAGCGGTCGCCCATGCCCGCGAGGTGCTGAACGAACTCCACCGTCGCATCCTGCGCGGCGAAGAGGTCGATCCGGGCCTGATCGATGCGGTGATCGCCATGTCGTCGCAACCCGCGCTCGACGGCATCTTCCGCGCCGAAAGCGGTCACGGTGCGCCCTCGATCATGATCCGGACGCGCAAGAAGACGATCGTCCCGCGCACCATCGCGCAGGCCGGCTACATGCACCAGCTGCTGTCCAACGACATCATCTTCGCACTGGGGCCGGCAGGCACCGGCAAGACCTATATCGCCGTGGCGCAGGCGGTGGCGCAGCTCATCACCGGCAGCGTCCAGCGGCTGATCCTGTCGCGCCCGGCGGTTGAGGCGGGCGAAAAGCTCGGCTTCCTGCCCGGCGACATGAAGGAGAAGGTCGACCCCTATCTCCGCCCGCTCTACGACGCGCTGAACGACTGCCTGCCCGCCGAACAGGTCGAACGCCGCATCCTGTCGGGCGAGATCGAAATCGCGCCGATCGCCTTCATGCGTGGCCGGACGCTGGCCGATGCCTTCGTCATCCTCGACGAAGCGCAGAACACGACTCCCGCGCAGATGAAGATGTTCCTCACCCGCTTCGGCCAGAACAGCCGGATGGTGGTGTGCGGCGATCCGAACCAGACCGACCTTCCCGGCGGCGTGCAGGCATCGGGCCTTGCCGACGCCACCCGCCGGCTGGAGGGGATCGAAGGCATCGCCTTCGCGCGGTTCGGTGCGGGCGACGTCGTCCGCCATCCGATCGTCGGGCGCATCGTCGAGGCGTATGAGGGCAAGGACGCTTGAAGTCGAGTATATCCCGCATTAGGTTGCGGGATATACCGTTCGGAGGTCGCTATGGCGTCGCTGTATATCAAGGATGAGCGGACCGGCGCGCTGGTCGACCAGCTTGCGCGCCTTCGTGGCGTCAGCAAGACCGAAGCGGTGCGCAGCGCGGTCGAAGCCGAACTGGCGCGAAGCCGGCGCGCAACCACGCCGCGCGAGCGGCTGGAGGATTTCTACCGCCGCTACCCGTTGCCCGAATCGAGCGGCCTGCCTGCCGACAAAGCGTTCTTCGATGAACTGTCCGGCGACCTGTGAGCGCGTTCGTCGACGCTTCCATCCTGGTGGCGATACTCGCACGCGAATCCGACTATATCGAACAGAATGATCGCCTGTTGTCGCACGACCACCTGCTCTGGTCGCCCATCTCCCGCTGGGAAACGATCGGCGGCGTGGCGCGGGCCACACGATATGGCGACGCCCTGTCTGCCGAAATAGCCGACGCCTTTGCCCAGGAAAACGGCTTCGACATGGTGCAGATCGGGGAGGCTGAAGCGCGTATCGCCAGCGAAGCGCATCGCCGCTACGGCAAGGGCCGCCACGACGCGAAACTCAACATGGGCGATTGCTTCGCCTATGCCTGCGCCCGTACCAACAACGCCACATTGCTCTACAAGGGCGACGACTTCGCAAGGACCGACCTTAGATGATCGACATCGCCGTACAGGCAGAGGCCGAATGGCCGCAGGACATCGATTGGGAGGCGCTCGCCACCCGCGCCGCCACCGCCGCCATCGGCCGCACGCCGCAGGGCGAATGGCTGACCGATCCGGCGCTGATCGAGGTCGCGGTACGGCTGACCAGCGATGACGAGGTGCAGACGCTCAACCGGCAGTATCGGCACAAGGACAAGCCGACCAACGTCCTGTCCTTTCCGATGATCCAGCCCGACCTGCTGTCGACCGTCACGCAGAACAGCGACGATGGCGAGGTGCTGCTGGGCGACATCGTGCTGGCGCACGGCGTCTGTGCCGCCGAGGCCGCAGAGCGCGGCATTTCGGTCGCCGATCATGCCACGCACCTGATTGTCCATGGCTGCCTGCATTTGCTAGGTCACGACCATCAAAATGATGCCGAGGCGGAAGCCATGGAGGCGATCGAGCGTTCGACGCTTGCCGAACTCGGCCTGCACGACCCCTATCCCGTTACAGAGGACTGACACGACCATCATGGCCGACGTTTCGACCAGCACCACGCCCGGCGACAGTAGCAGCTCCGAAGGGGGCATATGGCGGGGCCTGCGCTCGCTGATCTTCGGTACCGACGCCAGCGAGACGCTGCGCGAACGGATCGAGGAAGTCATCGCGGCGCATGAGGACGAGAACGACGCGCCGGTGGCTGGCGACCTGTCGCCGATCGAGCGCAAGATGCTGCGCAACATCCTGCACTTCGGCGAACGCGACGCGGGCGACATGGGCGTGCCGCGCGCCGACATCGTAGCGCTGGAGGAGAACACCCCCTTCGCCGACGTCGTGAAGCTGTTTGCCGAAGCGGGGCACAGCCGCCTGCCGGTGTATCGCGAAAAGCTCGATACCGTCGTCGGCATGGTCCACGTGAAGGACGTGTTCGCGATCCTCGCCAAGGGGGAGGACCATCCCCCGACTGCGATCAGCCTGCTGCGCCAACCGCTCTATGTCCCGCAATCGATGGGTACGCTCGACCTGCTCGCGCAGATGCAGGCCAGCCGCACCCACCTCGCCATCGTGCTCGACGAATATTCGGGCACCGACGGCCTCATCACGATCGAGGATCTGGTCGAGGAAATCGTCGGCGACATCGAGGACGAGCATGACGAGGCACCGACCGACCTGTTCGTGCCGCTGGACGGCGGCGCATGGGAAGCGGACGCCCGTGCCGAGTTGGAGGACGCCGCCGAACTGATCGATCCCCGGCTGGGCGAGGTCGAGGAAGATGTCGAGACGCTGGGCGGCCTCGCCTTCGTCCTGGCCGGTGAAGTGCCGAAACAGGGCACCTGCCTTGACCATCCCTCGGGGTGGAAGATCGAGATCGTCGCCGCCGATACGCGTCGCGTCCTGCGCCTGCGCCTGCATCCACCGCTGCCGACGATCGAGGAATAGGCAGGATTTCGGGGATCGGCGTTCGCCCCATGTCCGTCACCCCGGGCTTGACCCGGGGTCCCGCTTCTTCACTGCCCTGCCAAGAACGCGGCACCCCGAACCAGGCACCGGCGTGAACGGCCGCAATGCACTGATCGCCCCACCCGATCACACAGCGCAATATTGCGCGTTTCCCCAATGACACCATCCGGACGTATTTATTGAGTACGGTTCAGGACATGCCGAAGCCGCTGGTTACCTTCGAAACCAGTGATTAAGGGCGGGACACCCCCGCAAACGGATCGGATGGAGTCGCGGAACGCGGCGCTGACGACGGTCGCGCCCTCCTGCTCCCTCCGACGGGCCGCCGATGCTGCTCCCTTGGCATTGGCGGCCCTTTTCGCTTTCCGGACCGGTGGTGCGCTTGTATCCACGCTCCATGCGCAAACATGCCGTCCGTTTCGGAATCGTCCTGCTGGTCCTGATCGCCGGGCTGGTCTTCTACCTCACCCGGCCCGACCGGGCGCAGCTCAGTGAAAATGCCGTTGCCGGCCGCGCGCCGCAACTGTCCCAGGTCCGCAAGCAGACGATCCCAACCGTCCGCATCGCCGAACCGACCGGCTGGAAGGACGGCCAGACCCCCACCGCCCCCGCCGGCTTGCAGGTGCAGGCGTTCGCCAAGGGCCTCGACCATCCGCGCTGGCTGTACCGCCTTGAAAACGGCGACGTGCTGGTGGCCGAAACCAACAGCCCGCCGCGCGACGGCGGCGGCATCACCGGCTGGTTCATGCGCCTGTTCATGGACCAGGCCGGCGCCGGCACCCCATCGGCCAACCGCATCACCCTGCTGCGCGACGCGAACGGCGACGGCGTGGCGGAGGCCCGCTCGACGCTGCTGACCGGGCTGAACTCGCCGTTCGGCATGGCGGTGGTCGGCGACTGGCTGTACGTCGCCAACACCGATGCGCTGGTCCGCTATCCCTTCCGCGTCGGCCAAACCCGCATCACTGCGAATGCGGAAAAGATCGTCGACCTGCCCGGCGGCGGCAACCACTGGGCGCGCAACGTCGTCGCCGATCCCGATGGCAAGTCGCTCTACGTCAGCGTCGGTTCGGCCTCGAACATCGCCGAGAACGGGCTGGAGATCGAAAAGAACCGCGCCGCCATCTGGCAGGTCGATCCGGCCAAGAAGACCTTCCGCATCTATGCCGCTGGGGTGCGCAACGCGAACGGCATGGCGTTCGAACCGCGCACGAAGGATTTGTGGGCGGTCGTTAACGAACGCGACATGCTGGGATCGGACATGCCGCCCGACTATATGACCAAGGTCGAATTCGGCGGCAACTATGGCTGGCCGTGGCATTATTGGGGCGGATATATCGACGACCGCGTCCAGCCGCAGCGTCCCGACCTGCGCCAATATGTCGCCCGTCCCGACTATGCGCTGGGTGCCCATGTCGCGCCGCTCGGCCTAGCCTTCACCAGCGACATGCGGCTGGGCGATCGCTTCGCCAACGGCGCGGTGGTCGGTCTGCACGGCTCGTGGAACCGCGTACCGCCATCGGGCTACAAGGTGATCTACGTGCCCTTCGCCGCCGATGGCAGCTTCCCGGCGAAGGACGCGAAGCCCGTCGACCTGCTCGCCGGCTTCCTGTCGGCGGACGGCAAGCAGGCGTTCGGCCGCCCGGTAGGTGTCATCGCCGACCGTACCGGCGCGATGCTGGTCGCGGACGACGTCGGAAACGTCATCTGGCGGGTCAGCCAGCCGCTCTCCGCACGCTGATCGGGTCCGCCCCTTCACAACAGACGTCACCCCAGCCTTCGCCGGGGTGACGGTCTGGCGGCAGCCGCCCTACTTCAGCAGCGCCGGCCCGTCGCGCCCCAGCTTCTCCTTGATCTTGTTCGCGAACATCGCCAGCACCGGCGGCAGATCCAGCACGGCATGGACGTGGGCGTCGTGCATCTCGCAACGCGCCTTGATCGTCTGGCCCATCCCGCTGACGGTGAAGTGCAGCGTGTCGCCGTCCCAGCGTTTGTCGTGCATCACGCCGCCGGGGATCATGTTCGCCAGCTTGTCGATGCCACCATCTATCCGCTGCCGCACACCCTCGCGGCCCAGTTGGTGGGGAATATCGACTTCGACCGGTTGCGTCATGAAAACTCCTCTTCGCATCGCATCTAGTGTGCGACGCTGTTCGAAAACAGGTTCATCACGACGACCCCGGCGATGATGAGGCCCATGCCGAGGATCGCGGGCAGGTCCAGCCGCTGCCCCTGCCACGCCCACGCGATCCCCGCGACCAGCACGATCCCCACCCCGGACCAGATCGCATAGGCGATGCCGGTCGGCATGGTCCGCAGCGCCAGCGACAGGCAATAGAACGCGACCGCATAGCCTGCCACCGTCACCAGCGACGGCCCGAGCCGCGTGAACCCGGCGGTCGCGCGCATCGTCGAGGTGGCGATCACTTCGGCGACGATCGCGATGGCAAGCCAGGCATAGGCGGTCATGGGGGTAGAGATAGGGTGGTCGGGCCGGGATGGAAGCGCACGATTTCCGCATTCCAATCCGTTCATGCTGAGTAGGGACTGAGCTTGTCGAAGGCCCGTATCGAAGCACCGGCGCGTGGCTCAATCCTTCGACACGCCATTTCGACAAGCTCAATGGCTACTCAGGACAAACGGCAGGACATTACTCGTCGGCTTCGCCCCCTTGCACCCGCCCCGCACAGCTAGGATATGCAGCGCCGTGCCCGCTCTCCTCGCCCTGCTCGCCGGCCTGACCTCGGCCCTTGGTTTCGCGCCGCTCGAATGGTGGCCGGTCACGCTCGCCGCGCTGGCGCTGTGGCTGTGGGTCGTCCACCAGGCACCGACGCTGAAGGGCGCGCTATGGCGATCGTGGCTGTTCGGCGTCGCGCACTTCACCATCGGCAACAACTGGATACAGCACGCCTTCCACTTTCAGGACCGGATGCCGCCGGCGCTGGGCTATGTCGCGGTGGTGGGCCTCGCGCTCTACCTCGCCATCTACCCGATGCTGGCCGGCGGCATCGCGTGGAAGCTGGGGCGGCGCGGCGAGCGCCCCGATCTCGGCTTCGTCCTGATCGCCGGCGCAGCCTGGATCGCCACCGAATATCTTCGCGCGGTGGTAATGACGGGCTATCCGTGGAACCCGATCGGCGCGATCTGGGTCCCGACTCCGCTCCGCCATCTTGCCGCCTTCACCGGCACCTACGTGCTGTCGGGGCTGACCGTCGTCGCCAGCGCCGCGATGCTGCTGCCCCGGTCGCGCATCCGCTACGCCGTGCTGGTCGGGCTTGCCCTGCTGATGGCCGGGTTCGCATGGACGGAACGCCCCGCCACCCCGGCCCCATCCTCCGACGCGCCGCGCGTGCGCGTGGTTCAGCCCGATGCGGGTAAGGAGGACCAGAACCAGCCGGGGTATGACGAACGGGTATTCGATACGCTGATCGCGCTGTCGGGGCGGCCGGGACCGGTTCCCCGGCTGGTGATCTGGCCGGAAGGTGCGGTCAACCTGCCGTTGGAAGACGGCTATCCCCCCGAATGGTACCCGCAGTCGCCGTTGGCGCTGCGTGCGCGCATCGCGGGCACGCTGGGGCCGCGCGACGTGGCGTTGATCGGCGGAACCGCCCTGTTCTTCGACAGCCAGCGCCGGATCGAAGCGGCCGGCAATTCGGTGTTCGCCATCACCCCCGATGCCCGCATCGTCGGCCGCTACGACAAGGCGCATCTGGTGCCGGGCGGGGAGTATCTGCCGTTGCGCTCGATCCTCCAGCCGCTCGGCCTGTCGCGGCTGGTGATGGGCAGTGTCGATTTCCGCCCCGGCCCCGGACCGGCCACGGTCCCGGTTCCGGTTTTCGGCGATGCGGGAATGCAGATATGCTACGAAATCATCTTTTCCGGGCAGGTCGTCGACCGGACCCATCGCCCGCGCTTCATCGTCAATCCGACCGTGGATTCATGGTATGGCGATTGGGGTCCGCCGCAACATCTGGCACAGGCCCGGTTGCGCGCCGTCGAGGAAGGGTTACCGGTGTTGCGATCCACCACCACCGGGATTTCGGCGGTGATCGACGCATCGGGGGCGCTGGTCGCAACCATCCCCATGCGCCGCGCCGACGCGATCGAGGTAGCGCTGCCCGCCCCCCATGCCCCGACCCTGTTCGCGCGCACCGGCAACTGGATGGCGCTGCTGGTGATAGTTTTGCTGTGCGGCCTTGCGATTGCCATCCGCCGTCGCGCGCGCTAGGGGCTAGGACATAAGGAAAGCTTTATATGCGGCATGGCAACGGCCGCGCGCTTTCCCTCTAGCCTAGAGGAAGTCCATGCGTTCCAATTATCTCTTCACCTCGGAATCGGTTTCCGAAGGCCATCCCGACAAGGTCGCGGACCAGATTTCCGATTCGATCGTCGACCTGTTCCTGTCGAAGGACCCCGAGGCGCGCATCGCCTGCGAAACGCTGACCACGACCCAGCTCGTCGTCCTCGCCGGTGAAATCCGCTGCAAGGGCGTGTTCGAAAACGACCAGTGGGCCGATGGCGCACAGGCGGAGATCGAACGCACCGTGCGCGAAACCGTGAAGAAGATCGGCTATGAACAGTCGGGCTTCCACTGGGAAACCTTCCGCTTCGAAAACAACCTGCACGCACAGTCGGCGCATATCGCGCAGGGCGTCGATGCGTCGGGTAACAAGGACGAAGGCGCCGGCGACCAAGGCATCATGTTCGGTTTCGCCTGCGACGAAACCCCGGACCTGATGCCGGCGACGCTCGATTACAGCCACAAGATCCTCGCGAAGATGGCGGCGGATCGCCATGCCGGCACCGCGCCGTTCCTCGAACCCGATGCCAAGAGCCAGGTCACGCTGCGCTTCGAACACGGCAAGCCGGTCGCCGCGACCGCGATCGTCGTCTCGACCCAGCACGCGCCCGGCTATGACAATGGCGCGAACGAGGCGGAACTGCACGCGTACGTGAAGTCGGTCATCGCCGACATCCTCCCGGCCGAACTGCTGTCGGACGCGACCGAATATCACATCAACCCGACCGGCAGCTTCGAAATCGGCGGCCCGGACGGCGATGCCGGCCTGACCGGCCGCAAGATCATCGTCGACACCTATGGCGGTGCCGCCCCGCACGGCGGCGGCGCGTTCAGCGGCAAGGACCCGACCAAGGTCGATCGCTCGGCGGCGTACATCACCCGCTATCTGGCGAAGAACATCGTCGCCGCCGGCCTCGCCAAGCGCTGCACGATCCAGCTCGCCTATGCGATCGGCGTGTCGAAGCCGCTGTCGCTGTATGTCGACACGCACGGCACCGGCACGGTCGCCGACGACGCGATCGAAACCGCGATCGCCGGCATCGCGAAGCTGGGCGGCCTCACCCCGCGCGGCATCCGGACGCACCTGTCGCTCAACAAGCCGATCTACCAGCCGACCGCCGCCTATGGCCATTTCGGCCGCAAGCCCGAGGGCGATCTGTTCCCCTGGGAAAAGACCGATCTGGTCGACGATCTGAAGGCCGCGCTCGCCGCCTGATTTTCCTCGACAGGCCTGATTTTCCTCGACAGGATCGTGAAATCGCGGGAGGTTCGCCGGGCACGGCGGACCTCCCGTTTTCATGTCCGCCGCAGGGGGGATGCGATGCGGATGTGGATGGCTGCACTGGCGGCAGCGATGATGACGGCGGCGCCGGTTGCCGCGCAACAGATCGGGGCGCCGGTCGATGCGAAGCCGGGCAGGCCCTATCGGTTCAAGCAGAGCGGCATCACCGCCCCGGCCGAACTGGACGGGATGCGCCGCGCCGATGTCCGACAACTGGGGACTGACGAACTCGACGTGTTCGCCGTCTATCAGGACGGACCGGATGCGATCACCGTCTATGTCTATCGCAGCCTCAGCGGCGGTGTGCCAGTGTGGTTCGATCGCGCCCGCGCCTCGATCGAGCAACGGCGGGAGATGTTCGGCAACGTCACGCCGGTGGTCCCGACCACCTTCACGCCTCCCGGCCAGTCGAGCGCCAGCGGGCTGATGGCCGGATGGACACTGAACAAGGCCCCCTATCGCGGCACCGCGCTGGCCATCCTGCCGGTCGGCGAATGGCTGGTGAAGGTGCGCTACAGCTCCAGCAAGATGGACGGCGCGGCCGTGGCGGCGCGAATCCCGGCGGTGCTGGGCGCGCTCGAATGGCCGAAAACCATCCCGTCCGCTCCCGCCGCGGCCCCGGTCGCCGATTGCGCCGCGCCGCTCGTCTTCTCGGCGACCGCCGCCCCGGTCACCGATGCGAAGGCGCTGCAATCCGCCGCGCTTTCGGGCGGACTGGTCGCCGCTGCCGAGGGAGAGAAGAAAGGCGTCTCGACCGCATCCTCGCCGGTCTGGTGCCGCGACCCGGCCCCGGCCCATATGGGCGCGGCCTATCGCCGCGACGGTGCGACCGACAGCTATCTGCTGGCGATCAGCGACAGCGGACGCGGCTTTGCCATCGCACCCGACGTCATCGCCCGCGAACTGGGCGAAGCGGAGGGCAGGAAGGTGCAGCAATGGTCGGTCGCGCTCTACGAACCCGGATCGATCGCCACCTATACGCCGATGACCGGCCTGCCCGCCCCCGACACGCTCATCGCGGCGCTCAACCGCCCGATCCTCGCGCGGACGACGACATGGGGCAAGAAACGCAACGTCTCGATCAACCCGGCATTCTTCAAATAGGGCGCGGAGCCGGTGGTGGTAGCTTTCCTACACGCCGCCGCCCTGTCATGCTCGCCGATGCTCTTTGACATCGCGAGGCAGCCCTTCCGCCGGGCGTTGGGACCGGATCGGTGCGCAATATGCGGCAAGTGTGAACTTAGTGAACTTTGGGTAGAAGTATCCGCTCAAATATCTGAAAAAAATAATTTAATTGAACGCTCGCAAATAAAACGACCGTGCGGCCTTGCCCTTCATACCGGCAACCTGCTCGTCATCCCCGCGAAGGCTGGGATCTCCCGGTGGTAGCGCGTGACAGGAGCCGCTTGATGCCCCAGCCTCCGCTGGTGCGACGTTCCTACCAAATGGATCGGTCCTTCGGCCGATCGACCTTCAGCCAATCCGAGCGTGATCGCTGAGCGACGTACAATTCCTTCGTCACCCCGGACTTGTTCCGGGGTCCACCGTGCCTCGAACGCTGTCGGCAGATCCTTGACTGCACCGGTTGCCGCACAGTGGACCCCGGAACAAGTCCGGGGTGACGATAGACCGGCGAATGTCGATCGGCCCCGGTGCCCTACTCGCCCGCCGGCAGCACCCGCGCAACGATCGCCTCCGCCGCCCAGCCGATGAACGCGCCCACCACCACGTCGATTGGGAAATGCGTACCGCGCGGAATCTGGATCGCGGCGATCCCCGCCGCCGTCGCCTGTACCGGCACCGCTGCATCGGGATATTCCCGCGCCACCGCCCGCGCGACCGCGACGGCCCCGGCGGTATGGCCGGAGGGAAAGGAGTTTTGCGGCCCCTCGTCCCGGTTGCCGGGCGTCGGCCGATGCGCCTGACGGCTGGCGAACAGCTTGGGCCGCGCCCGGTCGACATTATGCTTGATCGCGGCCTTGGCCAGCGTCGCCAGCCCGTGCGCCGCGAGCATCCGCACCCCGGTACGGGTCAGCCGTGCGTCCCGTACGATCAAGCCGGCAGCGATGGTCGCCAGGTTGATCGCGACCATCGGCGGCTGGTCGGCGACCTCGCTCAGCGTACCCGCCACCTTCACGACCGGATGATGCCGCAGCCCGGCCGCGATCCCCTGCCCCATATCGATATCGGCATCGACCAGTTGCTTCGCCCCGCGTTTGGCCTCGCGTCTGGCCTGCTTTTTCTTGCCCATCGCCTTCCAACCACTGGCGGACACGGAAGCTCCTTGTCGACACGCCGTTCGGGCGGGTAGGAGCGCCGCGATGAACGATCCTACTACCATCCGCCGCCTCTATGGCCGTCGTCAGGGCCACAAGCTGCGCCAAGGGCAGGCCGCGCTGGTCGAGGAACTGTTGCCGCAGGTCTCGGTCCCCGACACCGGCCCGCTCACGTCGCAGGTCCTGTTCGGCGACGATCGCCCGGTCGAGGTGGAGATCGGCTTCGGCGCGGGCGAGCATCTGGCCGGACAGGCCGGCAGCCGCCCGCATCACGGTTTTGTCGGCTGCGAACCGTTCCTGAACGGCGTGGTCGGCGCGCTGAACCATATCCGCGACGACGGCCTCGCCAATGTCCGGCTGCACATGGGCGACGCGCTGGAGGTAATCGAACGCTTTCCCGATGCCGGGCTGGAGCGGGTCTATCTGCTCCACCCCGATCCCTGGCCCAAGGCCCGCCATGCCAAGCGGCGGATGATGAACCACGGCCCGATGGACCTGATCGCGCGCAAGCTGCGGCCGGGCGGCGAGTTCCGCCTCGGTACCGACGACCCGACCTATTGCCGCTGGGCGATGATGGTCATGGACCAGCGCCGCGACTTCGCGTGGCAGGCGCAGACGGCGGCCGACTTCCTCACCCGCCCCGCCGACTGGCCCGAAACCCGCTATGAGCGCAAGGCCCGGCGGCAGGGCCACGAAGTCTGGTATTTCCGCTACATCCGGGTCTGACGCGGATCGGGGTGACGGGCGTTCCCCAGCCGCTACACCGCGACCGGGCTGGCCACCCGGCCGCCTTCGCCGAAGATGCGCAGATAGCGTGCGATGTCGGCGGGATCGCCGGTCGCCTTGGCCGGGTTGTCCGACAGCTTGACCGCCGGGCGGCCATTGGCACTGATGACCTTGCACACCAGCGAGATCGGCTCCAGCCCCTCGCCCCCCAGCGGGTCGCAGCCGCGGAAGTCGTTGGTGAGGTTCGTCCCCCAACCAAAGCTCATTCGTACCCGCCCATGGAAATGACGATAGGTCGCCAGGATGCTGTCCACGTCCATGCCGTCGGAGAAGATCAGCAGCCGGGACCGGGGATCGACGCCCTGGTCCTGCCACCAGCGCAGGATCTGCTCGCCCCCCTCGATCGGCGGCATACTGTCGGGGCGGAAGCCGGTCCAGTCGGCCAGCCACCGGGGCGCGTTGCGCAGGAAGGCGGTGGTGCCGAACGCATCGGGCAAGGCGATCAGCAGGTTGCCGCCATAATGCCGGCGCCATTCCTCCAGCACACGGTACGGCGCGGCGGCGATGCCGGCATCGTCCCCGGCCAGCGCCGCCTCGACCATCGGCAGTTCGTGCGCGTTCGTGCCAATCGCCTCCACCCCCGCCTGCATTGCGAGCAGCACGTTGGAAGTGCCGACGAACCGGTCGCCCAGCCCCTCCTGCAACGCCTCGACACACCAGCGCTGCCACAGGAAGCCATGCCGCCGCCGCGTGCCGAAGTCGGACAGGACTAGATCGGGCAGCGCGCGCAGCCGCTCGACCTTGTCCCACAGCCGCGCCTTGGCCCGGGCATAGGTTACGTCCAGCGCGAACCGGCCATGGTCGCGCAGCGCCGCCCGCGCCCGCAGTTCGTTGAGGATGGTCAGGGCCGGGATTTCCCACAGCGACGTCTCCGCCCACGGCCCGTCGAAATGCAGCTCGTACTGCCCGTCGCGGATCGACAGTTCGTAGGGCGGCAGGCGGAAACGGCCAAGCCAGTCGATGAAGCCGGGCGCGAACATTCGCTCGACCCCGTAGAAGCTGTTGCCCGCCAGCCAGATCAGCTCCTGCCTGGAAAAGGCGACGGTGCGGGCATGGTCCAGCTGGGCGCGCAGTTCGCCTTCGTCGATCACCTCGGCCAGCCGCACCGACCTGCTGCGGTTGATGACGGCAAAGGTCGCGCGGACATCCGGATGCACGTCGCGGATCATCTGCACCATCAGCAGCTTGTAGAAATCGGTGTCGAGCAGGCTGCGCACCACCGGGTCCAGCCGCCAGCCATGGTTCCACACCCGCGTCGCAATATCGGTCATCACCATCGGTCAGCCTTTCGAAAGCCGGACATAGAGTTCGGCCGGACGGAATGCCCGCCCCGCCTCATATTGCTCCGTCGCTTGCAGGGTACCGCGCTCCAGCATCCGGCGGCGAAACGCCGGCTTGTTCAGCGTCCGGCCCAGCACGGCCTCATGCACCACCTGCAACTCGCGCAGGGTGAAGCGTTCGGGCAACAGGGCAAAGGCGGCATCGTCGATCGCGTCGCGCAGCCGCTCCAGCGTCAGCTGAAGAATCCGGTCGTGATCGAACGCCAGCCGAAGCGCCTGCCCGTCATGCTGTACCGTCCCTGCCGGATCGATCGTCGCCAGGCATTGGCCATCGCGCAGTCGTATCTCCGCCATCCGCGACGGATCGAGCAGCACGCGATAGGCGATGGCGATGATCCGCATCCGGGGATCGCGATCGACCGCGCCGAAGCAATGGACCTGTTCGGGCACGACGCCGGACAGTCCGGCCTTGTCGCGCAGCACCCGCTCCGCCGCCGCCTCCAGCGACTCGTCGATGGCAACGAATCCGCCGGGCAACGCCCAGTCACCCGCGAAGGGTGGTTGATCCCGGCGGGTCAGCAGAACGACCAACCGCCCTTCCGCCAACCCGAACGCGGCGCAGTCGACCGCGACCGATGGTCGGTCATACCCGGTCGGGTCGTATTGTTGCAGGAAAACCGCCTCTTCCATTCGCTTTACATATATCTGACTCGAATATATGTAAAGCGGGTGAACGGAGAACTGCCATGCGTGACCTGATCGTTGTCGTGGATACCCAGGCCGATTTCATGCTGCCGGACTATGCCCTGCCGGTGCCCGGCGCAGAGGCGATCGTCGCCCCGCTGGCGGAATGGCTATCGCGGCGCAGTGCGGCCGATACCGCGGCGATGGTGTTCACCTTCGACACGCATTTTGCCGATACCTACCCCGACAGCGCCGAAGCGGCGCTGTTTCCGATCCACTGCGTCAAGGGAACGCCGGGCTGGCGGAACCTGCTCGACCCGCTGTCGACCGCACGGGATATTTCCTGCCGGACGCTGGAGAAGGGCGTGTTCGACATGTGGGCCGAAGACGGACTGCTGCTGGACGATCCGCGCGGCGTGATGCCTCCGGTTCCACGCGACACCTTCTTCGCCGACCTGCGGCGACAGGGCGTCGATCGGGCGATCGTGGTCGGCATCGCCGCCGATTACTGCGTCCGCTGGGCGATCGACGGGCTGGTCGCGCGGGGATTTTCGGTCACCGTGCCTGCCGCTCTGACCCGTGGAATCGATCGTCCGATCGAACAGGTACTTCGGGAAGATTTCGCGGACCGTCCGGTTTCGAACTAGGGGTGATCGGCATTCACATTCTATTTCGTTACCCCGGACTTGTTCCGGGGTGACGAAGGGGCTGAAGGCGGCGATCAGAAACGACACCGGGAGTAGCTGAAGGTCGATCCGAACTAATGCGGCACAGTTGCCCGGAATTCGGCCAGTCGTGGATAGTGTCACTTGCGATAGATTGTGATAGGCAACCTCTCTCGACACCCTACGCCCCAACAAGGGATTGTTAATGCCGCAGATTCTCGTCGCCGACGATCATCCGATGTGCGCGACCGCATTGGGGATGGCGGCGCGGGCGGTCGATCCGGCCATCACCAAGGACTGTGTGACGACCCTGGCCGAAGCGGAAGCGCTGGTCCGTCGCACCGCGTACGACCTGATCCTGCTCGATCTCATGTTGCCGGACGTGCAGGGATTTGCGGGATTGGCGATGCTGCGCGCCATCCGTCCGACCGCGACCATCGCCATCGTTTCCGGGCGGGAGGAACCCGCCGTCGTCGCGCAGGCGCACGCGCTGGGCGCAAAGGGGTTCATCCCCAAATCCTCGACGATCGATCAGATGATCGCCGCGATCCGCGCGCTGCTCGACGGACAGGACTGGCTGCCCGCCGGTATCGCCGATGCGAACCACGAAGACCGCCGGGTCGATCTGGCCGAGCGGATGGGCACCTTGTCGATCGCGCAGCTTCGCGTGCTGCGCGCCATCGTGAACGGGCATCAGAACAAGCAGATCGCGTACGACCTGCACCTCGCCGAGCCGACGGTGAAGTCGCATCTGTCAGCAATCTTCCGCAAGCTGGGCGTCAGCAACCGGACGCAGGCGGTGCTGGCGCTGCAGGCGTTCGACGCGGAAGGCTGATCCGCTTCAGGCGGCCCCGCGCATCGCGGTGCGTGCCGCCTCGATCACGTCCTGCGCGCAGCGATCCAGCCGGTCGATCACCCCCGGATCGATCGTCGCGTCGTCGGCCAGCCCCTCGATCTCCGCCAGCGCCGCGATCAGATTGGCGGCCCCCATGCTGGCCGCCGCGCCGTGAAAGGCATGGGCTTCGCGGCGGGCGAGGTTGTTGCGGCCATGGGTCAGCAGCGTCCGCAGCCGCCCCGGCACCCGCCGCGCATCCTCGATGAACAATGCGAGCAGCGTGTTGCGCTGTTCAGGCCCCAGCGCATCGGTGAGCGCGCGTATCCGCAGCGGATCGATGACGTCAGAAACCGGAGACGCTACCGGTGAGCGCGGCGGCGCGGTCGCCGCGTTGTCGAGCAACGCGCTCAACTGCGCCATGTCGACCGGCTTGGTCAGCACGCCGTTCATCCCCGCCTGGGTGATGTCGGCGCGGCGCTCGTTCGACAGGTCGGCGGTGATCGCGTGGATCGGAACCGCGGCCCCCGCGCCGCTCCATGCCCGGATGGCGCGCGTCGCGGCCAGTCCGTCCATCACCGGCATCTGAACGTCCATCAGTACCAGATCGACCGGATTGCCGGCCGTCGCCGTGACATATTCGACGGCCCGCGCGCCATTTTCGACCGCCACCACCTGATGCCCCAGCCGCCGGACGATCTCGGCCAGGAGATAGCGGTTGGTGTCGTTGTCCTCGGCCACCAGTACCGTCATCGGCGGGCGTCCGTCCGGTGCCTGCGCGGCACGGGGCATGGCGAGCGTCGGCCCCCCCGCATCGTCGACGACCGTGGCGGCAGGGAGCGGAATGTCGAACCAGAAGCGGGAGCCGTCACCGGGGCGGCTGACGACCTGGATCGTACCGCGCATCGATTCGACCAGCATCCGGCTGATGCTGAGGCCGAGGCCGGTGCCGCCATAGCTGCGCGTGGTCGAAGCGTCCGCCTGGACGAAGGGCTCGAAGATCGCCTCCAGCCGGTCGTCGCGAATGCCGACGCCGGTGTCGGTGACCTGGAACCGCCACAGATCGCCGTCTTCGCGCGATGCCCAGATGCTCACCGACCCGGTTCGCGTGAACTTCACGGCATTGCCGACGAGATTGGTCAGCACCCGCTGCAACCGCGCCGGATCGCCGACGACCCGACCGGCGGGCGCGTCGAGCTTTATGGACAGCGCGTGTTTGCGCGCCTCCGCCGCGAACAGCCCGGCCACCGTCTGCAACAATTCCCGCGGTTCGAAGGCGATCGCCTCCGGGCTGCCATGGCCGCCTTCCAGCTTGGAAAAGGTCAGCACGTCGTCGACGATATCCGACAGCGTGCGCCCGGCGGTTTCCAGCGAATCGAGATGCCGCATTCGTTCGGCGCGGTCCGGCGTGTCGCGCAGCAACTGCACCGCCGCGAGGATGGAGGTCAGCGGGGTGCGGATCTCATGGCTGATCGTCGCGGTGAAGGTCGCCTTGGCCGCGAGCGCGCGTTCGGCCTCTTCGCGGGCGGCGCGCAGATCGGTCATCGCCGCGACATGTTCGGTCACGTCCTGGAACACGCCGAACAGGCCGACGATCCCCGCCCCCGGCGCCGTTTCCGCCTGCCCGCGCGACCGGACCCAGCGCATCTGTCCATCCGGGCGCACGATGCGGGCGTCGAATTCGAACGGCTCGCCATTGGCGATCGCCATGCCGATCCGGTCGCGCACCTTCGTCCGGTCCTCGGGATGGTAATAGCGGATGGCGGTGGCGATGCCGGGTTCGCAGTCCCCTTCGACACCGTGGATACGAAAGACTTCGGGCGACCAGAACAGCCGCCAGTCGGCCAGGTTGAGCCGCCAATGGCCGATGCCCGCGGCGCTCTCCGCCATCGCCAGCAATCGCTGCTGCTCCTCCAGTTCGTCGAAGGACGCGACGGCCTCGCGCTCCGCCGCGCGACGATCGGCGATGTCGCGGACCGATCCGATCACCTCGGCGGACGCGGGATCGTCGCCGACCAGCCGGAACGCGCCTTCCAGCCACAGGTAACGCCCATCGCGGTGGCGCATCCGATACCGAACCACCAGGCTCCCCCCGGTCGGGGTCAGCGCGGCGAGGCAACGCTGCACCCGGTCGCGGTCGTCGGGATGGATCATCTGGAACGGGCTGTGCCCGACCATCTGTTCCGGGGGATAGCCGAGCAGCCGTTCCGATCCCGACGATGCATAGCGGCGCAGGCCGTCCGGCCCCAGCCGGACGATCAGGTCGGTCGAATGATCCGCCAGCAACCGCAGATGGCGTTCATTGTCGCGGATTTCCTTCAATGCCAGCCACTGTTCGTACACCAGCGCGGCCACGGGAAAGACGGTCAGCGTGAACGCACCGATGAACAGCTGGAGGTACAGAATGCGGTCGGCGCGCGACATCATCAGGTCGTAGATCGGCCCGACCCCCTGCAAGGTGCAGACCGTCGCGACGACGCTCACGGCGATGGTCGATGCCGCCGCCCCGGCGAAACGGTACAGCAGGGCCGAGAATACGCCGCAGGGCAGCAGCAGGAACAGCACGAGATAGCTGTTCATCGTGAAGATAACGCCGGCCAGCGCGGCGGTCAGCGCCACGACGACGATCACCGAGGGCGACAGGACGTCGAGTTCCTCCGACAATGCCCGCCGCGTCGCCTTCAGCGCGGGCAGCAGCACGATCATTCCCATCGCATTGGCGGCAAACCACTGGATCGCGCTGAGTGACGTGACGGTGCCGAACATCGCCAGCCGGAACTGGATGAACAATGCCGTAATCAGCCCGGCCCCGGCCAGCGCGATCAGGACGATGGTCACATAGCCGCGCAACAGTCGTGGATCGGGATGAACCAGCCGGATCAGCGACGCGACGGCGGTGATGCTGATAAGGTCGATCAGGCCATAGCCAATCAGCAACCGCCAATCGTCGTGGCGCCACCCGTTCGCCAGGACCAGCGCGATCCCGGTGATGCAGAGCAGCCACGGCCATTGCGACCGGGGACGCCGGATCAGCGTGGCGATGGCGATCGGGTTGGCCAGCCAGAGGAGTCCCGCACCGTCCAGCCATCGGTCGGCGCACAGCATGACCGCGGCGAGAACATAGATCAGCAGCCCATAGCCGATGCCAAGCGCCGCCATCGGCAACGGCGGACGGCGGCGAAGGGACGACATCGTCCATGGCTGATGCAGGGATGCCATGGCATCGGATGTCCCTGATTCGCCGGTCATACGCAATGCTACTCAGGATAGGGGCGGCAGACGATCCGCTATTGCGCGGCGGCCGGATCGTCGTCCGACGCTACGGCATGGCCGCTACCCGCCCAGCGTCCGGCGAACCAGCGTCCGGCCAGCGCCGGCAGGCCGGGCGGCAGGAACAGCCAGTCGCGGATCGCCGGCCCCCGATCGGCACCGATGACACGCTTGTATCCGCTGTCGCCTGCGCCCCAGTCGACCTGCGTCATCCCGTCGTCCAATGCGCGGACGAGGTTGCGATAATAGAGCACCCTGCCGGGCGAATGCTTCGCGAACCGGACGTCATAGCTGTTGGCGATCGCATATTTCAGCGTGCCGGCATTCAGATCGAACGAGAATGCCGCCGGCTGTCCGTCCATTCGCAGCACCGCGGCCCACAGCATGTCGGCGATGACCGGATCGGTCGCTGCCTTGCGCCAGAAGCCGCCATGGCCGGCGGCGGTGAACTTGGCGTCGCGGCCATCGGTCCGCTCGGCGATCCAACTGGCATTCTCGATCGCGGCGAGTGAATCGAACGCCTCCGCCGTCCAATCGTGTCCGGTGACGAACGACCAGCCCGGCGTGCCGATTCCGGCGAGATGCTTTTCGAGAAACCGGTTCTTGCGCAGCGTCGAATTGCGCGGCCAGACGCCCTCCGCCCGGAGCGCCGCCATGTCGAGCAGATAGCTGTCCGCGATGAAGCGCGGCAGGGCGCGCCAGCCCCTGGCGTCGGCCGCGGCCTGCAACCCGACGAGCAGCGGGTCGCCGTCATAGACCGGACCGATCCGGAACCCGCGCGTCGCCCGCCTCGCACCGTCCAGCAACGCGACGAAGTCGGCGGCACCGGCATCCACCGCGACCGGGCCGCTGCGGAACGGCCAGTAGCAGCCCGGGACCTGTCCGATGCGCAGCCATGCCGGCCCCAGGCCGATCAACGGCAGCGCGATGACTGCCCGTCCGTCGCGCTCGACGACCAGCGTCCGCGCGCTCCCGCCATAGCTGTCGATCGCCGCCGCATACCATTGCCGGCGCAGGAAGCGGTGCGTCTCCCGCGCCTCCGCAGCAACCGCATCGACGGATGCAGGGATGCCGTCCACGACGCGAACGATGGGAGCGATGGCGACGGGTGGAGACAACATGACAGCCTATTGCCACGAACCTCTTACGATCTGGTAGCGCCATCACCGCACGGCGCGGACCATCGGCGGTGGCCCGCGGCCTTGCCCCTGCCCGGTGCGCAAGGCATATCGATCCGGTGGAATTCGAACCTGTCCTGTCGACCGTCGCGAAGACGATCCAGACCGCCATCGCGCCGGTCTTCCTGCTGGCCGGCATCGGGGCGATCCTGAACGTCATGGTCGGCCGCCTGGCGCGGATCGTCGACCGGGCGCGCGACCTCGAAAAACTGCATCCCAGCTCCACCGGCCCCGAACATTCCCGGCATGTGTTCGAACTGCGCCTGCTCGACCGGCGCATCCGCATCATCAACAATGCGGTATTCCTGGTCGTGCTGTCGGCGGTCGCCAACTGTACCGTGGTCGCGATGCTGTTCATCGCCGAGCTGCTCGACCTGGGGCTGGGCAAGGCGGTCGCGATCAGCTTCGTGCTGTCGATGGTGCTGCTGATCGGCGGACTGGTGTGGTTCCTGTTCGAGGTCCGGCTGTCGGTCCATGCGATCCGGGTGCGCGCCGAACTGCTGGAGCGCGAACGCGCATGACGCCGCGGCGCGAACGCGTGCTGTTGCAGGCGGTGATCGCGCTGGTGTGCATCGTGCCCTTCGGCGCTTCGCTGGCCGGCATCCTGCACGGCGCCGCATGGCTGCAACCGACACCGACGACCGAGATGGACAGCCATTTCCGCTATCTCTCCGGCCTGTTCCTCGGGCTGGGCCTGGGCTTTGCCAGCTGTATTCCCGGCATCGAACGCAAGAGCGGCCGCTTCCGGCTGCTCGGCATGATGGTCGTCATCGGCGGATTTGCGCGGCTATTGTCGCTGGCGACGGTCGGCGTACCGCCGACCGGTCATATGGTCGGGCTGTGCATCGAACTGATCGTCGTGCCGCTGCTGCTGGCGTGGCAGACGCGCGTCGCCCATCGCTGTCGCGTGCCGTCGGCGTAACCGGCTTTCGGCGGGTCCGACACCCCCGCCCCCCTTTCGGTCAGCGGGCGACGGGTTCCAGCGCCGCGGCAGGTACCCAGCCTTCGGATCGCACCTGCCGGTCGGAGGGATAGATGACCCGGACATTCGCGCCCGACCGCGCGGCGATACCCACCACATCGCCCTGCACGACATAGGCCCTGCCCGCCGCGCCGCCCGGTTGCGCGCGCAACGGCACCTTCACCGCCCGGACCCGCGCCAGGCCGGTCCATCCGCCGGCACCGGTGCGCGACAGCTCCAGCCCCTTGGGATCGTCGAGGAACGGCCCCGCGACCTGCGCACAGCCCGAAAGGTTTCCGCTGCCCGGCAGCGTCAGCCGTACGCCGTCACCGGTCGGGTCGATCCGCCCGACCGGAGGTTGCTTCGCCCCATAGGGCGTGGCCAGCGCGCGGACCGTCGCGCCCCGTGCGTCCAACCGGCCGGTCACGACGAAATCGCAGCGCCGGTTGCCTCCGCCTTCCTGTTCCATCAGGAAACGACCGACGACGCGACCATCGGGCGCGACGGCCAGCGACAACCCTTCATACAGCCCCGAACGCAACGACGACGCGGCGGGCGGGCGCGCCTCCGCACAGCCGGCGATCAGGAGCAATGCCGCGGCGGCGGTGTACGACGTCTTCAAACCTTGCCTCCCAATGCCTTGTATTCGCGCGCGAACTGCTTGTCGTAGGTGCCGTAGTCGTCGCCGTTATAGGCGCGTGCCATGCCGGTGAAATCCTTGCGGCGCAGCGCCGACACCATGCCCGGTGTCTTCAGGCAGTAGCCGACGAACGCCTCCAATTGCCCGCGCTCGCCCGCCTTCATCGCCTCGACGAATGCGAAGACGTCCTTGTAGCCGCATTTCCAGTAATTCGCGCCCAGCACCTGGCACATGCCCCACGACGTCGATTGCAACGCGGCATCGGCGTCCAGCGCCATCGCCTCGCGCAGCGTCCGCCATGCCGTCGCATGGTCCTTGTTGTTCTTCTGCCACTGCCATCCGGCCTTCGTCTTGTACGGATAGGACAGCAGCGGATGCGTCTCGTCATATCGCTTCTTGGTCAGCTTGCGGAACCAATGCCCCTCAAACGCGATCTTGGGCAGGCCATCCGCGCCGAAGCCGGATCGCCCGCCCGATTCGACAGTGGCGAGCGCCCGAACCAACAGCGGATCGATGTCGCGTCCCAGCCGTGCCGCCGCGTCGATATAGTCGCGATCGGTCAGCTTGCGCGCCGCGCCACCGCTGGCGGCCGGCGCCGGCGCGGCCGGGGTGGCACTTTTTCCGGCGGTGCGACCGGCAGGCGACGGCGCGCTGACCCGGCGTTCGCGGCTGCGATCGGCGAACAGCGAACTCCACGCACCCGCCATCGCCCGTTGCAGTTCCGCCAGTTGCCCCTGCGCCCAACTGGTCCAGGAATCGTCGGCATCGGCCGGCGGTGCGGGACGACGAGCGCGCATCCGCTCCCCCGCCCGCGCCAGCAGCATCTGCAATGTGCGCCCTTCCGGATCGACCCGCCCATCGGGATGGGGATAGCGCAGCACCTCGCGCTGGAACCGGTTGATCCGTTCGACCAGCGCGGCGTCCGACCGCCCGTTTTCCGGCCGGGCGGCGCGGTCGTCGATGGCGTTGAACAAATGCTGGACCGTGCGCACATCGGCCGGCCGATTCGCGGCGCGACGTCCCTTTCCCACCGGTGCGGTCAACAACCCGCGAGCACCCATCTCGTTTCTCCGTAGTACGGCGAACGCTGATGGCGGCATCGTCGCCCCGATCGGTGGTTCGACGCAACCCCTGTCGCGCCGAAAAAATAGTAGCGATGCCCATTTAGCCACTTGCATTTCAGGGAAGCGGCAGAGGTCCGCGCGTCGCAGAATGTCCGGCTTCGCCTGCCGATCCGTTCCGCGCCGGTCGCAAAATTTAGCCGCTTGCGCGATGGCAAATTTGCTACAATTAGTAGTGTCGATGGCGGCGCACCCGCTACAAATAGTATTCACCTCGACCGAAGCCGGTGACGCTCCCTATGCGTCGCCGGGTCTCGTTCGGACCGGCGACAAGCCGATTTTTGTCCGTGGGGATGTGACGCCCCGCCGAACACAGGAAAGCGGGACGATGAGCTTTCAGGATAGTCAGGACGCCCAGATGAACGAACTGCAATTCGCCGATCCGGCCCCCGCCGCGCCGGCTCCCGAACGCACCAGCCACACGGTCGACGCCCTGCTCCATGCGGTAGAAGTCGATCATTCGCGCGACGCGCTGCTGACCGATTTCGGCAAGGATACGCTGAAGGACCGCTATCTGCTGCCGGGCGAATCGTACCAGGACCTGTTCGTGCGCGTCGCGTCGGCCTATGCCGATGACGCCGCCCATGCGCAGCGGCTGTACGACTATATCTCGAAGCTGTGGTTCATGCCGGCGACGCCGGTGCTGTCGAACGGCGGCACCGGACGCGGCCTGCCGATCAGTTGCTATCTCAACTCGGTCCCCGACAGCCTCGAAGGCATCGTCGAAACGTGGAACGAGAATGTATGGCTGGCATCGCGCGGCGGCGGCATCGGTACCTATTGGGGCAGCGTGCGCGGCATCGGCGAGCCGGTCGGGCTGAACGGCAAGACCAGCGGCATCATTCCGTTCGTCCGCGTCATGGATTCGCTGACCCTCGCCATTTCGCAGGGGTCGCTGCGCCGCGGATCGGCCGCCTGCTATCTCGACATCAGCCATCCGGAGATCGAGGAGTTCCTCGAAATCCGCAAACCCTCGGGCGATTTTAACCGCAAGGCGTTGAACCTCCACCACGGTGTGCTCATCCCCGACGCGTTCATGGAAGCGGTGCGCGACGGCGCTGAATGGAACCTGACCAGCCCCAAGGACGGGTCGGTCCGCGCCACGGTCGACGCCCGGTCGCTGTTCCAGAAGCTGGTCGAGACCCGCCTCGCCACCGGCGAACCGTACATCGTGTTCAGCGATCACGTGAACAACACGATGCCCAAGCATCACCGCGACCTGGGCCTGAAGGTGTCGACCTCGAACCTGTGCAGCGAGATCACGCTGCCGACCGGCAAGGACCACCTTGGCAACGACCGTACCGCCGTGTGCTGCCTGTCGTCGCTGAACCTCGAAACCTGGGACGAATGGAACGGCGACAAGCGGTTCATCGAGGATGTGATGCGTTTCCTCGACAATGTGCTGACCGACTATATCGAGCGTGCGCCCGACGAAATGGCCCGTGCCCGTTATTCGGCCAGCCGCGAACGTTCGGTCGGCCTGGGCGTGATGGGCTTCCACTCGTTCCTGCAGGCGCGGTCGCTGCCGTTCGAAGGGGCGATGGCGAAGGCGTGGAACCTCAAGATCTTCCGCCACGTCAACGCGCAGGTGAACGAGGCGTCGATGCACCTCGCCAACGAACGTGGCCCCTGCCCCGACGCCGCCGACATGGGCGTGATGGAGCGGTTCAGCTGCAAGATGGCGATCGCGCCGACCGCGTCGATCAGCATCATCTGCGGCGGGACCAGCGCGTGCATCGAACCGATCCCGGCCAACATCTATACCCACAAGACGCTGAGCGGATCGTGGTCGGTCAAGAACCCGTATCTCGAAAAGCTGCTGATCGCGAAGTCGAAGAACAGCGACGCGGTGTGGAACACGATCCTCGAGCGTGGCGGGTCGGTTCAGCATCTCGATTTCCTGTCGGTCGAGGAAAAGGATACGTTCAAGACCAGCTTCGAGATCGACCAGCGCTGGCTGCTCGAACTGGCCGGCGACCGTGCGCCATTCATCGATCAGGCGCAGTCGCTGAACCTGTTCATCCCGGCCGATGTCGAGAAGTGGGACCTGCTGATGCTCCACTATCGCGCGTGGGAGCTGGGCATCAAATCGCTCTATTACCTGCGGTCGAAGTCGGTGCAGCGCGCCGGATTCGCCGGTGGCGTCGAGGCGGACAATACGTCCGAGCTGGCCAAGTTCGATCTGGGCGAGACGACGGATTATGATGAGTGCTTGGCTTGTCAGTAAGCGGGTCGCCCTGCCTTGCTCAAGCAAGGCAGGGACAGACCACGGCGGGCAGCGGGGGCGCGTAGCGTCGTCGTCTGACGGCGTGGTCGTGCAAACTGCGGCCAAGAAAAAGGGGGCACGCAGCCCCCTTCCCCGTCGCGATGTTCGCGATCGATCAGATGGCGGCGCCATCTTCTTCGGTTTCGAACGTCACCGCGACATCGGCATTGGCGCTCAGGCGGACGGTGTCGCCCTCGACCTCGGCGACGAGACCGCCGTCGATATAATGGTGATGACCGGCATGGCTGCTTTCGGCACCTTCGACTTCCGCGCCGCTGTCCTTCTTGGTCAGCTTGATGCGGTCGCCCTCGACGCGGTCGACGGTGCCGACATGCACGCCATCGGCGCCGATGACTTCGGCATGTTCGTTGATGTTGCTGAGATCGGCCATGGTAGTTCTCCTGTGGGGGCGGCGGTGAAACGCACGGCCCCCGCGTTGGTCGCATGACCGCGAACGTCCTCATCATGTTGTGCGTCGCGATGGTGGCGGGCGGCGTCGGGCTGTGGCTGCTGCTGCGCCTCAGGTCGCGTGCCACGCCGCAGAGCCGCTATGCGCATGGCATGACGGGGATGATGGCACTGGCGCTGGGGATCATCCTGACGATCTTCGGCGTGGCGCAATGGTCGTGGGGGTCGGCGTGACCCCCTCACCCACATCGTCATTCCGGCGAAGGCCGGAATCCATGGACACGGGCGTTCTCGATCGAGACGCGACCGTTTCCCCATCCATGGATCCCGGCCTGCGCCGGGATGACGTTCGAGTTTTCAGTTTCCCTATGTCAGTTTCCCCGGAGTAACCCCATGTCGCTCACCGAAGCCCGCAAGCAGTACAAGCCGTTCGAATACCCCTGGGCGTTCGATTTCTGGAAGCGCCAGCAGCAGATCCACTGGATGCCCGAAGAGGTGCCGCTGGGCGAGGATTGCCGCGACTGGGCGCAGAAGCTGACCCCGCACGAACGCAATCTGCTGACGCAAATTTTCCGCTTCTTCACCCAGGCGGACGTCGAGGTGCAGGACTGCTATCACGAGAAATATGGCCGCATCTTCAAGCCGACCGAGGTGAAGATGATGCTCGCCGCCTTCTCCAACATGGAGACGGTGCATATCGCGGCCTACAGCCACCTGCTCGACACGATCGGAATGCCCGAGAGCGAATATGGCGCCTTCCTCGAATATAGCGAGATGAAGGACAAGCACGACTATCTGCAAAATTTCGGCGTCGACACCGATGAAGACATTGCCAAGACGCTGGCAATGTTCGGCGGCTTTACCGAAGGATTGCAGCTATTCGCATCGTTCGCGATGCTGATGAACTTCCCGCGCTTCAACAAGATGAAGGGCATGGGGCAGATCGTGTCGTGGTCGGTCCGGGACGAGAGCCTGCACTGCGAAGGCATCATCAAGCTGTTCCACGCCTTCTGCAAGGAACGCGACTGCATGACGCGCGCCGTGCGCGACGACATTGCCGACATGTGCCAGACGACGGTTAGGCTGGAGGACAATTTCATCGATCTCGCCTTCGAAATGGGGCCGGTCCACGGGATGACCGCCAAGGAGATCAAGAAATATATCCGCTACATCGCCGACTGGCGGCTGGGGCAGCTGGGCATGAAGCCGATCTACCTGATCGACGAACATCCCCTGCCGTGGCTGGCGCCGCTGCTGAACGGCGTCGAGCACGCCAACTTCTTCGAACAGCGGGCGACCGAATATTCGAAGGCGGCGACGCGCGGCAACTGGAACGAAGTCTGGGACGGCTTCGACAAGCGCCAGAAGGCCAAGGTTACCGCCCCGGCGAACGAGGAAGCGACCGGCATGGGCGACATGTTCGGGGGCGTGGCGGCGGAATAAGCCGCGCCGGGCAAGGGGTAGCGAAAGCTACCCCGAGCCTCAAGGCGCGGCCGGCCGGCGGCGCCCAAAGCGCCGGCCGACGGCATGGGCTTTGCCCATGCCCGCCGCTCAAAGTTCACAAAGTTCACACTCGCACGCTGTTTGCGTGACCTTCGGGTTCGACCTGTAAAAGAGCAGGGGCTGCGATGGCCCGGCAGCATGATGACGACGCGCGAACGTGTAGGACAGCGCGAAATACCGCTGTCTCTGCCCTCGTAGGACCCTTCCCCTCCGGTCATTCCCGCGAAGGTGGGAATCGATAGACGCTGACGTTCGCGCTGGAGTAGCCGGCGTGGCGTGTACGGGTCCCCGCCTTCGCGGGGACGACGGCCGTTGGTCGAAGCCCGCACTCGCCGCAGGAAATTCCCGCTTTCGCCCGGAGCGACAAGCCCTACCGCCCCCGCCGCACCGGAACCCGGAAATCCGCCGGCTTGTCCGCCACCCACGTCACGAACTTCGCCATCGCCGGAACCGCACGCAGGGCATCGAAGTCGGCGAGCGGGCCGGCCAGTTCGGCGTTGGTGGCACTCGCATGGATCGTGCGGTGGCAGATCGGGTGAACGGGCACGGTTTCGCGCCCGCCCTCGCTTCTGGGCACGCGGTGGTGCCATTCGACCTGCGTGCCGATCGGGCGATCGCACAGCGCGCAGGCGAGCGGCACCTCCGCACGCGCCACAAGCGCCTCCGCTGCTGCCAACCCTGCCTTGCGCTTTACCCGTCCGGCCATGGATAAAAAGATCGGAAGCATTGCCGCAATTGGCAAGGGTACCGAATGCCCGCTCCCAAGGTGAACGCCAGATGAAGGAACCGGCATCGTCCGATGCGGGTTGTATCGCGGCAAGTTCAGGAAAAGGGAGAGCCCCCATGAACCGCACGACATTGTTGATCGCCGCCGCTGCCACCGCAGTCATTGCGGCGCCTTCGCTGGCCAAGGATCGCCGTACGGTCCCGGTCTATTCGGATTACAATCCCTATTATCTCGATTATAAGACCGACCTCTCCGAAGCGAAGCGCGAGCTGCGCAAGGACCTCGCCCGCGCCGACGACGCCGCCGACCGCGAGGATGCGTGGGCGGAGTATCGCCGCGAGGTGGCCGATGCCCGTCACGATTTCCGCAAGGAAATGGCCGAACGCGGCATGATCGTCCGCAACGGTCGGGTTACCGTCGAAGAATAACCGCTGCACAGCGGTCTTACGGAGAACAGGCCGTCGGGTTCGCCCGGCGGCCTGTCTGTTGTCGTGTCGTGTCGTGTCGTGTCGTGTCAGAAAACGCATATCAAATGAAGGTGTTAGGGTTCCCGAGATGTCGCGCCAGCCGGCCCGATTTGTCGTTCTTGCCGGCTTGGCACGGATAACGATCGTGCGAACATGGGCATCAGTACTGATCGGCCTTCAGGGACGGCAACGCATGTTCGTCCTTCCCGTGAAGGCGGGCATCCTTAGACGCGACCGTTGCGGACGTGACCGCAGAGTTGGCGTGTATGGACTCCCGCCTTCGCGGGAGTGACGACCAGAAAAGTCTCGGATACCAACCCAGATCACCACGCAGAATGTCGAGCCGTATCCGTTCGAGAACCGATCGACCTTCATTTACGCCCGGTGTCGCTCCTGATCGCTGCCTCCAGCCTCTCCGTCACCCCGGACTTGTTCCGGGGTCCACGGCGCGGCAATCGGTGCGGCGTGAGCCTCTATCGACCACGATCGCCGCTCGGTGGACCCCGGAACAAGTCCGGGGTGACGAAATGGAATGTGAATGTCGGTCCATCCTAGCGGGCTGCTACGCGGACAGCCCGATCTATATGGCCTACACCCTGACCGAGCGGATCATGGCTCAATCCAAAACAAAAGGCCCCGGACGAACCCGTCCGGAGCCTTTCATGATACGCAATTACCGGGGCGGGTCCCGATACGCCGGACCCACCCGAAACTCGTGCGATGCTTAGAAGTGGGTCGTCAGACCCAGCATCGGACGGAAGCTGTGCGCCGAACCGAAGGTCGACACTTCACCGCGCAGGCGAACGCCCGAGTTGCCGGTGATGCCGCCCAGGCCGATGTCCTTCGGACCGACTTCGAAACCGGCGCCATAGGTCATTTCGTGATAGTCGCGGCTGTCGTTGCCGAACCGGTCGAAGTTGACCCAGCGATAGCCGACCTTGCCGTAGATTAGGCCCGAATCACCCGCGCGGACGCCGAAACGGCCAGCCGCGCCGTAATCCCAATCGATGTCGCCCGACACGCCCTTCGAGACGCTGCCTTCGGCACCGACGAACACCGGACCCAGCGGCACGTTGAAACCGACGATGCCTTCAACCAGGGCGCCGTTCAGCTTGTCGTTGCGCGGAACCAGCGGGATGCCGGCATCGGTACGCTCGGAGTCGAACTGTTCCCAGCCGCCCATGATGGCGACATAGGGTTCGAAACCGATGCCGCTGGTGCCATCGGGTGCGGCAACGGCGGGGGCGGGTTCGGTCGTCGGGGCGTCCTGCACCACGGTGGCGTCCTGCGCAAAGGCGGGCGCGGCCGTGAAGGCAACGGCGGCAGCGGCGACGGTCAAAAGCTTACGCATACAAAACCTCATCAGCGTTTACGGTCCCGGCGTCGAACGCGCACCGGTTTGTCCGTGGCCCCTCTGAACCCGAAAGAACGCAAAGTGTTGCATCGCATCGCAACATGGCGGTCATCAAATCGGATACTGTTGCTTCCGCGCAACGGTATCTGTCACGCGGATGAACGAACCGTGGCGCGACTGCCCGGACCATGGTTACAATGTGGCAACAGCGGCACGGCGGCGGGGCACGGCCCGCGCAACGATCCGGGGTCCGATGGGTTGGGAGAGCCGATCACAGGCGCGAATCGGAGGACGAACAGCGTATGCGACCCCGGATCATCATCGTCGGCGCCGGTTTCGGCGGCATCGCGGCGGCACAGGCGCTGCGCAAGGCGGATGCCGACATCGTCCTGATCGACCGCACCAACCACCATCTGTTCCAGCCGCTGCTGTATCAGGTCGCCGGTGCCGCGTTGTCGCCGGCCGACATCGCGACCGCCAATCGCGCGCTGCTGCGCCGCAACAGAAACACCCGGATATTGATGGCCGAGGTGAGCGGCGTCGACGCGGACGCCCGGGAAGTCTGTCTGGCCGATGGCCGGCGATTGCCGTTCGATCACCTGATCCTGGCGACCGGTGCGGCCTACAGCTTCTTCGGCAACGATGCGTGGCGCGACCATGCCTATGTGCTTAAATCGATCGACGATGCACTGGCGATCCGCGCGGCGGTGCTGGGCGCGTTCGAGCGGGCGGAACAATGCGACGACCCGGTGGAGTTGCAACGGCTGCTGACCTTCGCGGTCGTCGGCGGCGGGCCGACCGGGGTCGAGCTGGCCGGGACGATCGCCGAACTGGCACGTACGACGCTGGCGCGCGATTTCGCCTCGATCGATCCACGCGCGGCGCGGGTGGTGCTGTGCGAGATGGGCGGCCGCATCCTGACCGTATTCGACCCGCCGCTGTCGCAGGCGGCACGTGCGATGCTGGAGTCGCTGGGCGTCGAGGTGCGCACCGGCGCGGCGGTGCAGGCGATCGACGCACGCGGGCTGACCGTCGGCGATCAGCGGATCGACGCCGCCGCCGTGCTCTGGGCCGCGGGGACCGAGGCGCGGCCGGTCGCGCGGTGGCTGTCGGCAGCGGCTGCCAAGAACGGCGCGGTGAAGGTCGCGCCCGATTGTTCGATCCCCGGCCATCCCGCCATCTTCGCGATCGGCGACGTCGCCAGTTTCGATGGCGGCGACGGCCCCCTGCCCGGGCTGGCTCCGGTCGCCAAGCAACAGGGGCGGTTCGTGGGAAAACTGATCGCCGCGCGGATCGCGGGACGGCCGGCGCCCGACCGCTTCCGCTATCGCGACTATGGCACGATGGCGGTCATCGGCCGGTCGCGCGCGGTGGCGGAGATCGGCGGGATGAAGCTGAAAGGCTTTGTCGCATGGTTGGCATGGTCGCTGGTCCACCTGATGCTGCTGGTCGATTTCCGCAGCCGGGTGTCGGTGTACGTCCATTGGGCGTGGTCGTGGTTCACCTATGGCCGGGGCGCACGGTTGCTTACCGGCTATGCTCCCGAACCGGGGGAAAAGCCGCGCACGGCGGGGCTGCCGGAGATCGAGGCGGAAGCGCGGGCGGCGGAATAGCCTTTCGTCACCCCGGACTTGATCCGGGGTCCCGCTTCTTCTCAACCGTTGCCAAGGCAGCGGGACCCCGGATCAAGTCCGGGGTGACGCGTTGGGTCGGGGTTGGCTGCGCTCAGGCGCTGCCGACGCTCCAGCAACTACGTCATCCCAGCGAAGGCTGGGATCTCCTGCGGATAGCGCGACCTGCTTGCCGCGAGAGACCCCAGTCTGCGCTGGGGTGACGTCCAGGGCTAAGATGGGATGCCCCCAAACGCGAAACGGCCCGCCCGCATCGACTGCGGACGGGCCGTTTCCTGTCACCGCACCGGACGTCAGCCGACGCGGTTGCCCGCCATCGGGAAGCTGCCGAACGCGCCTGCGCCGACCGTGCCGGAGATGGTGTCACCATCGACCGTCGCTTCGCAGTCGAGCGTCATCGGCATCGGCACGACGATCGCCACCTTCCAGCTCAGCTTGTCGCCTTCGACCTTGCCGTCGGTGATCTCGGTCGATCCCATCGCCCCGGAATAGGTCCCGGTGAAGCTGGCGCCGTCGCTCTTGACGTTCAGCGTCGCCTGCTGGTCGCCCATCGGCGACTTGGTGATCGTGTTCCAGCTGCCATCGACATTCGCCATGTTCGCTCTCCTTACTTCGCCGGGGTGGGGGCGGTTGCCGGCGTTGCCGACACCACCTCCACCGGCAGGCCCAGCCCGTCAAGCTGCGGACGGACGACCTTGGCGTCGCCGACCACCACATAGACGAAGCGATTGGGGTCGATTGCCGCGCGTGCCGCAGCGTCAAGCTGGGCCGTGGACAGCGCACGATATTTTTGTGGCAGGGTCGCCTGGTAATCGTCCGGCCGGCCGAGGAAGTCGTTCGCCCGCATAGCGCCCAGCACCGCGCCCGACGTTTCGTACGTGCCTGCAAGCTGCCGCGTCTCGCCATCGATCGAGCGGCGGAATTCAACCGGCGTTACGCCGTTCGGACCCAGGAACCCGTTGATCTGTTCGCGCAGCGACGCGATCGCCGGGCCGGTCTTGTCCGCCTGCACCGGCGCGTTGATGACATAGGGCACCGCGTTCTGCATCAGCTGAAACCCGCCACGCGCGCCATAGGACCAGTGCTTGGCTTCGCGTAGGTCCATGTTGATGCGGCTGAGGAAGCCCGAGCCGAGCACGGTGTTGGCAGTGGTCGCCGCCAGCGTGTCCGCCTTCGCCTGTACCGGGGTCATTTGTCCGGCGACGATCAGCGACTGCGGCGAGTTCGGCCGGTCGACCAGCACGATCTTCGGCGTGGTCGTCGCGCGCTGCGTCGGGAAGCTCTTGGTGCCGGCGGCACCGGTCGCCTGCCAGTTGCCGAGCGACGCGTTCAACGCGGCCTGCACCTCCGCCAGCGGGCGGTCGGACACGACGAAGACCTTCGCCTTGTCCGGACGCAACCACGCGCCGCGCCATGCGATCAGGTCGTCGCGCTTCATGGCCATGACCGCCGCCGGATCGCCCACGCCTGCCGCCAGCTTCGCATACGGGCTGTTGGCACCATAGAGGAGCGGCGGCAGCGTCATGTCGGCCAGACCCTGCGGCTGGGTGCGCTGTTGCCCGATCTGCGCCATCACCTGCCCGCGCACCCGCTCCAGCTCGTTCGCGTCGAATGCCGGGTTGCGCAGCACGTCGGCGAACAATTCGGTCGCGCTGCCCAGATTGGCGCTGGGCACCTCGAAGCCGATCGTCGTCTGGTCGGCCGAATTGCCGCCCGACATGCTCATGCCCAGCTTTTCCTTGGCCTCCGCCATCGCGATCGAATTGCGGGTGGTGGTGCCTTCGTCGATCAGCGACAGCGTCATGCCGGCGGTGCCGAGCTTGCCGGCCACATCGGCGGCGGTGCCGGCGTCGAACACCATCGACACCTGCGTCACCGGCACGGCGGTCCGCTGGGCATAGACCAGCTCCATGCCGTTCGACAGGCGGCTGCGCGTGACCTTCGGGAATTGCAGCGCGGTGCCGGTTTCGGCGACGCCCGGCATGGCGCCGCGCGTGCCCTTGAACGGCGTTTCGGGGGCAGCCGGGGTGGCGGGCGCAGCGGCGACCGCCTTCGCCTCCTCATAGCCCTCGCGCGCGCCGTTTTCGACGATCAGCGTATAGGCCGGGCGCGACATCCACTTCTGCGCGGCGGCCCGGGCGCGGTCCGGCGTCATCGTGGCCAGCGCGTTCAGCTCCTTCTTGTAGAAGCCCGGATCGTTCGAATACAGCTCGCCCGACGCCAGCGTGACTGCCTTGCCGCCGAAGCCGCCGACCGATTCCAGTCCACCGATGGTGCCCGCCACCTGGGTCGTCGCGACGCGCGACACTTCATCGGCGGTGGGACCGGTGCGCAGATAATCGGCGATCATCTGGTCCAGCCTGGCCTCGACGGTCTTCGCATCGACGCCCGGACGCACGATCGCGCGGACGATCAACATGCCCGCCTGCGCCAGCGACTGTACGCCGGCCGACACCTGCACCGCCAGCTTGTCCTTCTTGACCAGTTCGTTGTCGAGCCGCGACGAGGCGAGGCCGCCGAACGCGCTCATCGCGACGTCCAGCGCGGGCGCGTCGGGATCGTTCAGACCCGGCACCGGCCAGACCTTCATGATCATGGTCGCGGCGACATTGTCCTTCATCACCTCGCGCACCGGGGCGGCCAGCGTGGGCACCGCGATCTTCGGCAGGACCGATTCCGGCCCCTTGGCGATCTTGCCGAAATATTTCTCGACCAACGGGCGCGCTTCTTTCGCGTCGATGTCGCCGGCCAGTACCAGCACCGCATTGTTCGGGCCGTAATGGCCGCGGAACCAGTTCTTCACGTCCTCGAGGCTGGCGGCGTCGAGATCGGCCATCGAACCGATCACCGAATGGCGATAGGGGTGGCCGACCGGGAAGATGCCCTCGGTCATCTTGTAGCGGACCAGGCCGTAGGGCTGGTTGTCGCCCTGCCGCTTTTCGTTCTGCACGACGCCGCGCTGTTCATCCAGCACGCCCTGCGTCACCGCGCCCAACAGATAGCCCATGCGATCCGATTCGAGGAACAGCGCGCGGTCCAGCGCCGCCTTCGGCACCGTCTCGAAATAATTGGTGCGGTCGTAGCTGGTGGTGCCGTTCAGGTCGGTCGCGCCGATCGAGCGCAGCGGATCGAAGAAATCGCCCGGCGCATTCTCCGACCCGTTGAACATCAGATGCTCGAACAGATGCGCAAACCCCGTCTTCCCCTCCGGCTCATGCTTCGACCCGACATCATACCATACCGACACCGCGACGATCGGCGCCTTGCGGTCGGTATGGGTGATGACGGTCAGGCCGTTGGCCAGCGTGAACTTTTCGTAGGGAATGTTCACCGGTGCGACCAGTTGGGCGAGCGGAGCGGCCTTCACCGGGGGCGCGGCGGGCGCCGGTGCCTGCGCATAGGCGGCGGTTCCGGCAAGCGCAGTGGAAGCAAGCAATACGGCAGCGACGGTACGAAACATGGAACCCCACCCATTATCGATAAACGGAATGCAGGTGTATGGCGTGCGACGAACCCGCGCAAGCCGCTTCCATTGCCCGAACCGCGCCGATCCCTTGCCTCTCTGTAACATATGATGTCCCTGGAGCGATCGGGCCGATTGGCGGTTTTCATGTTGCTTTCAGTGCTTATGTTGCAACGCGCCATGACCAGTCCGTTCGAAACCTTCCGCGCGATCTTTCCCTATTCCGACCGGCTCGACCGCCTGCTTGCGGTCGGCTGGGAGGACATCGGAGGCGTCGTCCTTGCCATGAGTGCCTTCGCCTGCATGACGGTGATCGGCGCGCTGCGTTCGCGCTGAGCGTCCGCGCTCTAATATTGCTGCGTAGCAACATTTCCTGAGACGGGTTTTCTCAAGGAACAAGGGTTTTGCGTATGATCCGTTCGACTGCCGTCCTGATGGCCGGGGCAATGCTGGCCGCCTGTGGTTCGACTTCGTCCGAGCCGGAGGCGACGATGAACAACACGGTCGACCTGCGCCATTTGGTCGAGACCGAGGTGGCCGGGAACGGCATCGAGCGCTATCCGCTGGAGGGCGTGGAGATACCGACGCCATCGGACGCCCAGTCGCGGTACGAAGTCCTGCGCCAGCGGCGGACCGCAGGCGGTACGATCATCGCGATCCTGCGCCAGCAGCGCGGCAACCGCTTCGTCTATGCCCGCACCGAACTGGATTGCGAGCGTAACCTGTTCCATGTCGTCGGCGTGGCCGACACGCGGGCACATGTCGAAACCAACGTCGCGCATGACGGGCCGCTGCGTTCGACCGACGGTCTGCCGCTCCGCCAGGAACTGTCGCGCTTCATCTGCGCACGGGCCTCGGCCTGAGGCTATTCGCCCGCCGGCGGCACCGCCGGCGTGGCGACCTCCGCTTCGAACCCAGGATCGACCTCGGCAACCGGCAGCGTGCCGCGCCGCCGCTGGAAACTGGTAAGCAGGAAGAACAGCAGGTTGCTCCCCTGCGTCAGCGCGCCGCCGGCCAGCAACAGCCCGGCCATGGCGGCGCGCGGGCCGTCGACGATATGACTCATCTCCAGTGCGGCCGACAGGAACAGCAGGTCGCGATTGGGCACGATCGGCAGGCGGCTGATGACCATCTGCACCGTCAGGAACGTGACCCACACGCCCCAGGGTTCGGCCGGCAGCACCACCGCCCACTGCGTCGCCTGCAGCAGCACGACGACCAGGATGCGCGCGACATGGATGCCCAGCACCGCGCCGGCCACCTGCCAGCGCACCGACAGGATCTGCTTGCGCAGGCGTAACAGCAGCGGGGTCAGGAACGCGGCGACCAGCAATCCGGCCAGCAACATGCCGCCCGCCGAATGCAGCCAGTCGGCGATCCATTTCGCCCGGCCGGTGCCCATGAAGATGACCAGCAGGATCGAAGTGATCGCAGCCGATGCCAGCGCCGACAGGATCGCATTGTCCTTGATCGCCAGCAGCAGCGTCTTGGACGCGATGCCCAGCCGCTGCCGCGCCCAGACGAACAGATAGACTTCGCCCGAATAGCCAACGAACGCCGAATTGAAGACGCGCTTGCGGACGAACACCGGCAGGCTGCCGGGCAGCGGACGACCGAGCAGCAGGCGGAAGATCCATACCTCCGACACCGGCAGCGCCAGGAACATCACGACGAACAGGATATAGAACCACGGCGTGCGCGGTAGCGCGGCGGCAACGTTGGTCCAACCGATCGCGCGGACCTTCAGCACCAGCCATAGCAGCACGCCGACGAAGAACAACGCGCGGAAGACCTTGCCGAGACGCGCGGCGGCGGGCGTCTGCGACCAGTCGTGCAGCCGCTGTGCGCGCTCGGACAGGGTCAAGCGAACACTCCGGCGGTACGCGAATCGGCCACGAACGCTGCGAACGCCGCGCGGGTATCGGGGTCGAGGCGGAAGCGCGAGTGGCCCCACACCCCGCCCGGCAGGAAGCGGCGCACGGCATATTCTAGGGCGGAGAGCGGCGTGTTGCGTACCCGCCGTTCGAAATGGGTCCGCTCCCACGTATTCGCCCCGTGAAAGGCGCGGACGAACAGGCCGGCTGCGTCGAGCACGCCGATCCGGTCCAGCGGCCAATGGGCGAGAAAATCGGTATCCTCGCCGCGCCGCTTTTCGGGATAGCGGGCGGTCGGATCGGCGCGGTGGACGATGCTGCCCGGCACCCCCGGCTCCAGCGTGCCGACATAGGGATGGTCGAACCAGTCGGGCGCGTCGAGGTGCATCAGCGTGCCGCGCAGGACACAGGCGTGCTTGCCGCCGTCCAGCACCGCGACCTGCCGGACCAGCCGGTCGGGATGATACCAGTCGTCGTCATCCCATTGCGCGACGATGCCGCCCCGGGCGAGGTCCAGCGTGCGGTTGCGCAAGCGACCCAGCGTCGTCTCCGGCGTCTTGGCTACCCGGTCGTAGATCAGCCGGTCGGCGGGAATGTCGGCGAACAGCGGGGCATAGTCCTGATCGCCGTCGTCGACGACGACCAGTTCCCGATTGCCCCAGCGTTGCCGCAGAAAACAGTCGACCGCGCGCCGCGCCAGCGCGGCACGGTTCGCGGTCACCATCACGCAGCTTACCCGCGCGCCGTCATCGGACCAGTTCATCGCCAGCGCCTTAGACCCGGTTTGGAAAGGCGTCGAGACAGCTTGTCGTGGAGCGGTGCCGCCGCCATGCAATAGCCAGTGGCGCAACGCCCCGCGCGCTGGTAGCCGGATGGGCGATGCGGATCGTATTCGTCCTGACCTACCCCACCCATCATGGTGTCGCCGATGTCGGCGAGTGGCTGCGCTGGGACAATCGCGACCGGCGGATGCCCGGCATCCTGACCGAGATGGGCGTCGAGGTGGAGTTGTGGGGGCTGGCGCGCGAACCGCTGGACACGGTGTCCGCCCTGCCCGGCATTGCCCCCTACCCCATCCGCCTGTTCGCGCCGTCCAACCCGCAGGCCCGGACCCGCGACCAGAAGAGCGACGCGATGGTCGCCGCCGCGCGGATCGATCCGGCGACGCTGTTCGTGCTGGTCGGCAGCAATGGCGGCGCGGGGTTCGACCTGTTCGACCGGGTGTTGCGACCCGACCGCCGGCGCTTCGCCGTCATCATCGGCGGTGACTGGTGGAGCCGGATCATGCCGCACGCCGCCTTCGTCTTTCCCGAGTCGGCGTTGCAGGAGGCGAAGCTGACGCATCCCGGCTGGCGCTTCTGGCAGCGGGCGATCGCTACGGCGCGGATGCAGCGGCTGCCCAAGACGATCGATACCGACCGCTTCGCCCCCCGGCCGGCGGACAAGAGGTTCGACGTCATCGCGACCAGCCGGCTGACGCCGTACAAACGGTTCGACGAGATCGCGGCGCTGGGGGAGACGCACCGGGTGGCGGTGATCGGTGACGGGCCGCAGTCCGATGCGTTGCGCCACCGCTTTCCGCAGGTCGCGTGGCTGGGCCATGTTCCCAATGCGGAGGTGCCCTCGGTGCTGGTGCAGTCGCGGCTGTTCTTCCACGCCGGACGCCGCGACTATTTTCCGCGCGCGATTCCGGAGGCGATGGCGTGCGGCCTGCCGGTCATCGCGTTCGACGACCGGATCGGGCCAGACGTGATCCCCGAGGCGTGCGGCCTGCTGGTCAAGGACAACGACTATCGCGACAAGGTGGCGGCGCTGCTGGCCGATCCGGCGGCGGTCGCGGCGATGGGCGTGGCGGCCCGCGCGCACGCGGTCGCGACCCATGGCGCACGATCGTCGGAGGCCGCCTGCCGCCGGCTGCAGGAACTGGCCGCATGAACCGCTGGACCTTCGTCATCGCCTATTACAACGAGGCGGACTTCCTGCCCGCGACCCTGGCCGCGCTGGCGGCGCAGACGGTGCCGTTCCGGCTGGTGCTGGTCGACAACGGGTCGACCGACGGATCGGACGCCATCGCCCGCGCCTTTGCCGCGCCGGGGGTCGAGGTAGTGAACCTGTCCGAAGCGCGGCCTGGGAAAATCCACGCGCTGGAAACGGCGATGGGGCATCTGTCCACCGAGTTCGCGGCGTTCGGCGATGCCGACACCTTCTATCCGCCGCACTATCTGGCCGAGGCGGAGCGGACGTTCGATGCCGATCCGCGCACCGTCGCGGTGATGGCGCTGGGCGTCGATGCGTCGGGGCAGAAGCTACGGCGCGCGCTCTATGCCGGGTTCGTTACGAAAATCCTGTCGAAACAGACGCATACCGGCGGTTATGGGCAGGCGTTTCGAACATCGGCGCTGGTCGAGGCGGGCGGCTTTTCCGAGAAGCTGTGGCCCTATGTCCTGCTCGACCACGAGATCATGCAGCGCGTCGCGAAGCTCGGCAGAATCGTCTATCCCTATGATTTCTGGGCCAAACCCTCACCGCGCCGGTCGGACCGGCGGCGGGTGCGCTGGACCCTGGCCGAGCGTATTCTGTACCATGCGACGCCGTTCGCAGCGAAGGACTGGTTCTTCTACCGCTTTCTCGGACCCCGGTTGAAGGCGCGTGGCATTACCCATTTGAATTTGCGGGATAAACCGTGGGAATCGAAGCGGTAGCGCGGTCCAAAGTTCACGAAGTTCACACTTGCGCACGTTTTGCGCGTCGTGCGGTTCGCCCCATGCCCGACGCGCGATTTTCCGGCGATGTGAAAGAACCGGGCGGATAATAGCATGTCCTGACGGATGTAGGACAGCCCGGCGCGACGCGTTTAGAGCGTCGGTGAAGTTCCATGGTTTACCACCTCAGCAACTGCCGCGGGTTTCCATACGGTTCCTATTTGAGCGGCGATTGGGTCAGCTACGCTATCACCCAGCTCCACGAGTCTTCCAGAATATATCCCGTAAAAAATCTGTGCAGTTTGACCGACAGAAAGTTTGTCGTCGTTCGTCAAATGAACATGACTGCGATAGAAGAAAGGAGCGCCACTCATACCTTTCCGACTGGCTGTATCTATCAAATATTTTGGCAGCCCGTTGATATCCTCGCTCGGTTCGGATGCGATACTCGCACGTTTCCATAACGGATAGTTTACTCCTCCACTAATATTGAGGGGATAGCCAAGTACGAATATTTCATCTCTTGGCCCCTTGATGACTGGACTTGTCCAAATATCAGAATTGGCATGGACTAATTTAAGTTTAATATTGTCCGGAATACGAATCGCAGCAACATCCACTTTATTAACAAACAACGGATGCTGCTTCCAATTATAACGGCCATCATGGCCATGCCTTATCGATATTTCAAAGGTTATTGGAACATTCCAGACATCGTCATACATGTGGCGGCCGATTATCCTCACACTAGCCGGGTACCGCCTTGATGACGACAAAGGCACCCCGGTGAGTGGGTTTACCCCTGCCAAGTTATGCCAATTAGTGACGATATAATCGCCGTCATCGCCCAAATAGAATGCAGCGGACGCAGTTGCCAACACCTCACCAGTGTCAGCGAGTATTTCAATGCATGGCGCTGCGATAGACAACTTGGTTACAGCGACGGTTTTGTCGAAAGCTGCGGGTATCATAGCCTGCCTCGTCTCCCTCGGGTCATCGCGCCACCCGGAACACCCCCTCGCCCACGACCTCCAGCCGCGCACCGACCGCCGTCGCCGCGCTGGCCAGTTCGCCCGCCGCGCGTGGGTCGTCGGCTTCGATCTCCACCACCTTCGCCCCGTCGCGCAGCGACCGGGCCAGCCGGATGGCGGGCCACGGACAGCGCATCCCGCGGGCGTCGATGCGGATCACTTGCTATGGTCGAAGGGATTTTTCGGTGCGCGCATGTTGAGGCGTACCGGGACCGCGCCGAAGCCGAATTCCTTGCGGATGCCATTGATGAGATAGCGTTTATAGCTCTCCGGCAACTGGTCGACGCGGGTGCCGAACAGGACGAAGCTGGGCGGGCGGATGTTGTTCTGGGTGATGTAGCGCATCTTGATGCGCTTGCCGCCGGGGGCGGGCGGCGGGTTCGCCTCCAGCGCGCGGTCGAACCAGCGGTTGAGTTGTCCGGTCGACACGCGGCGGCCCCATGCCTCGCGCGTTTCGAACGCGGCCTGCATCAGCACGTCCAGCCCCTTGCCCGTCGCGGCCGATACGGTGAGCAGCGGCACGCCCCGCGCCTGCGCCAGCCCTTCGTCGAGCGCGCCCTTCACGCCGTTGAACAACGACGATGCGTGTTCGGCGATGTCCCATTTGTTGAGCGCGATCACCAACGCGCGCCCCTCTTGCAGCACGCGGTCGGCGATCTTGATGTCCTGCAACTCAAGGCCGCGCGTACCGTCGAGCAGCAGCACCACGACCTCGGCAAAGTCGATCGCGTGCAGCGCGTCGGCGACGGAGAGCTTTTCGAGCTTTTCCTGCACCCGCGCCTTCTTGCGCATCCCCGCCGTGTCGATCAGCCGGACGGGACGGACGCGGCCATCGGGGGCGGTCCAGTTCCAGTCGACCGCGATCGAATCGCGGGTGATGCCCGCTTCGGGTCCGGTGATGAGGCGGTCTTCTCCGAGAAAACGGTTGATGAGTGTCGACTTGCCGGCATTCGGGCGGCCGACGATCGCGAGCTTCAGGACGGCAGTGTCGGGGTCGAACTCCCCTTCGTCCTCCGGCTCCGGCTCTTCCTCACGCTCGACGAACGGGCGCAGCGCGTCGAACAGGTCGGCGACGCCCTCGCCATGTTCGGCCGACATTTGCACCGGATCGCCGAAACCCAGCGCCAGCGATTCGAGCACGCCGTTTTCGCCCGCGCGGCCCTCCGCCTTGTTCGCGACCAGGACGACGGTGCCATCGGCCGAGCGCAGCCAGCGGGCGATTTCCTCGTCCAGCGGCGTGATGCCGGCACGGGCGTCGATCATGAACAATGCGACATCGGCCATCTCGACCGCCGCCTGCGTCTGCATCCGCATCCGCCCCGGCAGGGTCGCGGCGTCCTCGTCCTCGAACCCCGCCGTGTCGACGATGGTGAAGTCGAGGCCGAGCAGGTTCGCCTCCCCCTCACGCCGGTCGCGGGTCACGCCCGGCTGGTCGTCGACCAGCGCCAGCCGCTTGCCGACCAGCCGGTTGAACAGCGTCGACTTGCCGACATTGGGACGGCCGATGATGGCGACGACGGGTAAAGGCATGGGGATTCCTGGGGTGCGGGGTTGCCGCCGAGTGTAAGGAAATTGGGTCGGGGGGTCGAGGGTGTTACCCTAGATCGTCGTTCCCGCGCAGGCGGGAACCCATATACGCCGACGCAGCGCCTCTATCAGAAGCGCTGCGTCTATGGATCCCCGCCTTCGCGGGGATGACGAAGAATGATGCTATTTCCAGGCGGTCAGCTGTCCTGCATCGTCCAGCAGGTACAGCATCCCGTTCGCGACGACCGGCGACAGGTTGTACCCTGCCTTCGACCGGGTGTCCTGCGTCGAGGTGATGCTGCCATCGGCGGTCGAGGCGGACACCAGCTGTCCTTCGGAATTCACGAGGATCAGGCGGTTGCCCGCCAGGATCGGGCCGCGCCAACTGATCGGGTTCTTGCGCTTCTTCACGTTGCGGAAACCGGGCAGTTGCTGGACCCAGCGCAGCTTGCCGCTGCCGCGCGAGATGCACAGCAGGCGGGCGTCGTCGGTCACGACGAAGATCCATTCGCCCGCGACCCATGGTGTCGCGATACCGGCGAGGTTCTGTTCCCACAGCCGCTGGCCCGACACGAGTTCGAGCGCGACCATGCGGCCGCCCTGCCCGACCGCATAGACGCGGCCATTGTCGATCACCGGTTCGGCGTCGATGTCCGCCAGCGCCGACACCGAGGTCGAGGCCGAGGTGCGCGACAGGCTGTCGCCCCACACCGAACGGCCGTTTTCATAGCGATAGGCGTTCAGTTCGCCCGATGAGAAGCCCGCGACCACGGTCCCTTGCGCCGAGGCCGGGGCGGCGACGCCGAACACGCCCTGCGCCTCGATGCTGCCGGACTGGGTCCACACGACCTTGCCGTCGCTCTGGTCGAGCGCGAACAGCTGATTGTCCTGGCTGACGACATAGACCTGGCCGTTGGACAGCGACGGGGCACCGCGCAGGGGGCCGCCGGGCTTGGCGCGCCACACTTCGTTGCCGTCGGCGGTATTGAACGCCACGACATCGCCCAGGCCATCGGTGGCGAAGGCGCGATCGCCCTCTACCGACACGCCGCCGCCGAAGCGGGCGCGCGGATTGGCGTCGCCCTGCACCGTCTGCGCGGTCCACACGGTCCGGCCGCTGGCGGCATCCATCGCGGTCACCATGCCGTTTACGTCGATGACGTACAGGCGGCCGCCGACCACGACCGGCGCGGCGGCGAGGCGGGTGCGGGTGTTGCCACCCTCGATCCGGGCGCTCCACGCCTGGGTCAGCGTGTCGCCCAGCGCGACATGGCTCATCGACTTCGACGCATTGCCGCCCGGCTGCGACCAGTCGGCATTGGTTTCGGCAAGCGGCAGGACGACCTGCAGATTGGCGAGCGCCGGATCGACCTCCGCCAGATTTTCGGATGCGAGGATCGGCACGCGCTGTCCGACGACGGGCGTGCGCGGCCCGCCCTTGCCCTTCAGGGCGCTGCAACCACCCAGCAGCGCCAACGCCGCGACCGCTGCCGAGAGTTTCAGATGCGTCTTCATGGGAAAGGGGTTCCGGTATCGAAAGGAAATTATTGCGCGGCGGCGGTCGGAGCGGCGGGCGCGGCATCGACGCCGAGCGAGCCGGCCATCTGCACCGCCCGCGCGCGCACGCTTTCCGGCACGCCATCGGTCTGCGCGATCAGGGCAAAGGTCTGACCGGCCTGTTGCAGCTTGTTCTGGCGCAGATAGGCGACCGCGACCATCTCGCCCGCGCTGCCCAGCCACGGGCTGCCCTTGTCGGCCAGGCCGCGCAACCGGTCGATGACCTGCTGGGGTTGAAGCGAATCATATTCGACCGCCGTCTGGCGGACGAGCGCCATGTCGCGGAACGGCTGGGCCAGCGTCTCGTCGGCGGCGACCTTGCCGAACGCGGCGGCCGCGCCCTTGGTATCGTTCTTCGACAGCAGCATGTCGGCCTGGGTCAGCAGCGCCGTCGCGCGCACGGCGTCCCGGTCGGAGGTCGTCAGCTTGCCGACCAGCTCGGTCGCCTGCGCGACGCGGCCCGACTGAATGTCGTCGAGCGCGGTGGCGAGCTGTTCGCCCTGTTCGCCGGCCAGCGTGTTCTGGCGATGCTGCCACCACGTCCAGCCGCCGAACGCGACGAGCGCGAGGACGACCGCCGCGATGATGAACAGGCCATAGCGTTTGCCGATGTTCGACATCTGCTCACGGCGCAGCTCTTCATCGACTTCGCGGATGAAGGCTTCGTTGTTCTGCGGGGTCAACGCCAAGGGAACAGCTCCAGGGGATAGATCAAGCGCGCTCCTTTAGCCGAGGCCCATGCGAAACGAAAGCGAATGGTCGTAGGGGTCGGTGCCGGGGCGGGACCATGGGGCGGCAAGGCTGTGCGGGGGATGAATGAGGCCCTCCATTCCGTCATCCCCGCGCAGGCGGGGATCCATATACGCTGACGTTCCGGCAAGAGTCGCAGGTGCTGCGGCTATGGATCCCCGCCTGCGGGGGAATGACGAGGGGACGTAGCGATCAATCCTTCGGAGCGTAAAGCTGCGCCGGTCCCGGGAACGTGCGCGTGCGGACCTCTTCGGCATAGGTCGCGACCGCGGCGGAGATATGCCCGGCCATGTCGTCGAACGTCTTCACGAAACGCGGGGTGCGTTCGAACAGACCGAGCATGTCCTCGGCCACCAGCACCTGTCCGTCGCACTGTGCCGAGGCGCCGATGCCGATCGTCGGGCAGGCGATGCGGCGGGTGATGTCGACCGCGATCGGTTCGACCACGCCCTCGATCACCACCGCGAACGCGCCGGCATCGGCGACCGCCACCGCATCGGCGACGATCTTCTCCGCCTCCGCCGCGCTGCGGCCGCGCGCGCCATAGCCGCCGAGCTGGTTCACCGCCTGCGGTGTCAGGCCGACATGGCCCATGACGGGAATGCCCCGCTGCGACAGGAAGGCGACGGTTTCGGCCATCGCCGTACCGCCCTCCAGCTTCACCGCCGCCGCGCCGGTCGCCTTCAGCAGCATCGCCGCGCTTTCGAACGCCTGTTGCGGGCTGGCTTCATAGCTGCCGAACGGCATGTCGATCACGACCAGCGCATGATAGGAGCCGCGCACCACCGCCGCGCCATGCGCCGCCATCATGTCGAGCGTGACCGGCACGGTCGAGGGCAAGCCGTAGATCACCTGCCCCAGGCTGTCGCCGACCAGCAGCATGTCGCACTGCGCATCCAGCAACTGCGCCATGCGGACGGTATAGGCGGTCAGCATCACCAGCGGGGTCTTGCCCTTGGCGGCGCGGATGGCGGGGATTGTCAGCCGTTTCATCGGGGCCGGGGTGGGCGTCGCGCGGCTGGTGGCGGTGTCGATGGTGAAGGTCGTGGACATGCGCGCGGTCTAGCTCGAAGCGGTCAGCGAAGCCACCCGCGCGCGATGCCGTGACGCGCCACGGCGAGCTGCCACAGCGCGATGGCGAAGATCACCAGCGGAAACGGCACCGTCGCCGCCGCGCCCTTGACCGCGACCAGATCGGTAGCGGCGAAGACCCAGCCGAACTGGATCGCGACCGCCAGCAGCGAGGCGGCATACAGCCCCGCCGCCCAGCGCCGGCCGATGAGCAGCGCGACGCTGCCGAGCAAGCCACCCCAGGTGGCGATGCCATAGATCCAGTCGAACCAGCGCGGCAGCGACGCGTAGAACCGGCGATCATAGTCGCCGAGCGCCGCGAGCGCGGCCGGCCCCATCGTGACCTGGCTGTAGAAGGCGAAGACGCCCGCGACACCCCATAGCAGGAACAGGACGGCGACGATGCGGAACCATGGCGGCGGGGTCCGGACGAACGTCAATGCCATGCTGCTCCCCACATGCGATTCGATACGGCACCGCAATGATGCCCTACCCCTGTGGTTAACGCAGTTATCCGGCGATGGCGAATCGCTCCGCATAGCGTTCGGGCTTGAACCCGGTTTCGATCCAGCCATCGCCCACCAGCACCGGCCGGCGGATCATCGAGGGCTGCGCCAGCATCAGATCGATCGCGCGCGGTGCGTCGAGGTCGGCCTTGTCGGCATCGGGCAGCTTGCGGAACGTCGTGCCGCTGCGGTTGAGGAGCGCTTCCCAGCCGAGCGTATCGACCCATGCCGTCAGGGTCGCGCGGTCGATCCCGGCCTTCTTATAGTCGTGGAAATGGTGGTCGACACCGTGCGCGTCGAGCCAGGTGCGCGCCTTCTTCATCGTGTCGCAGTTGGGGATGCCGTATAGCGTGATCGTCATCATCATCCTCGTCGCATTCAGACTTAGCGATAGCGATTGGCCGCCGCGAAAGCAGCCCGTCGCCTTTCGCCCAATTGCAGACATTTCATGAGCAGAGCTATGCTCGTTCAATGAGAAGCAAAGGTGACCCTGCATCGCTGTATCAAGATCAGAAGCTCCAAGCGATTGGCAGGCTCACTTTGATTGCCTTGATCCTGAGTGTTTCGCTGGCTCTCGCTCTGATCTTTCCCGGGACGACGGATGGCATCGTACGTCACCTCCCGCTCTCGAGGAACGGCAATGAGTATGTTGTCGTGGTCGGCACTTTAGCGACCATCGTTCCAATATGCTGGGGCGTGGCGATGGGCCTTATTTTTACCTCGCCAGAGCAGGAGGTACGCTTTGTTCGCTGGTCCAAACGATGGCGGAAAGCTCCCATACCCTTTGAGGACTTTGAGTTCGACACAGCCGACCCGGATTATCGAAAATCTGCCTGGCGCTATTTGATCGAGCGTCACAGCCGCTAAATGGCATACGTCCGCTGCCCGCCAAAGCCTGACGTTGACGAGGCGTCAGACTGCGCGCTCGGGCGTGACATGGTTGTAGCGGGGAACGCCGTAGAGAGCGGAAGGTCGGCACGCTCCTCAGCACGCGATGCGGCCGGCGCCCAGGGATCGAAGTCCATGGCCGAATTCCGTTCTGCCCTCATCACCGAACGCCCCGTCAAGCCGCCGCGCGATAAGCGTGGGGCTTGCGCGCTTCGGCCGACAGGCGGAAGCGGTCGACATGGTCGGCGAGCGCCGCAGCCTGATCGGCGAGGCCCCGGGCGGCGGCGGTGCTTTCTTCGACCATAGCCGCATTCTGCTGCGTCACCGAATCCATCTCGCTGACCGCGATGTTGACCTGTTGCAGACCCGACGACTGTTCGTCCGCGCCCTTGGCGATCGTCGCCACCAGATCGGCGATCTCGGCGATGCGGCCGACGATCCGTTCCAGCGCGCCGCCGGTTTCGCCGACGAGATTCACGCCCACCTCGACTTGGCTGCCGCTGGCGAGGATGCGGCTCTTCACGTCGCTTGCCGCATTGGCCGAACGCTGCGCCAGCGCGCGGACTTCGGAGGCGACGACCGCGAAGCCCTTGCCCGCGTCCCCTGCCCGCGCCGCCTCGACGCCGGCGTTGAGCGCCAGCAGGTTGGTCTGGAAGGCGATGCCGTCGATGACCGAGATGATCTCCGAAATCTCGTCCGAGGCGCGCTTGATGGCGCCCATCGCGTCGACCGCCTGGCGCACGATCCGCACGCCCTCCTCGGCATCGCCACGCGTCGCCGCCATCGTGCTGTTCGCCTGCGCCGCGCCGGTCGCGGTGCGGCGGACGGTCGCGGTGATCTGATCGAGGGCCGCCGCCGTTTCCTCGAGGCTGGCCGCCTGCTGCTCGGTGCGGCGCGACAGGTCGTCCGACGCGCTGCTGATGTCCGACGCGCCGCTCCGGATGCCGCCGGTCGACTGGACCACCGCGCGCATCGCATCGTTGAGCGCGCCCATCGCCGAATCGAAATCGCTGCCGAGCTTGCGGAACGACCCCGTCAGCGAATCGCCCAGCCGGGTGTCGAGATGCCCGCGCGCCAGCGCGGCAAGACCGGTGCCGACCGTGTCGACCACGCGCTGCTGCTCCGCCTCGCGCTCGGCCGCGACGATCGCGGCGTCGCGGAAGGTTTCGAGCGCCGCCGCCATCTCCCCGATCTCGTCGTGCCGGTCGCGCCCCGGAATGGCCGACGCGGTGTCGCCCGCCGCCAGTGCGCGCATCCGGCCCGCCACCGCCTCGACCGGAAGCGAGATCGAGCGACCGATGCGGTGCGCGCAGAAGGCGACCAGCAACATCACGGCCAGCGCCAATGCACTGAGATACAACGCCGCTTCGAAGATCGCGCTGTTGATGCGGTCGATGAACACGCCCGACCCGATGACCCAGCCCCATGGCGCAAAGCCCGCGACATAGGACAGTTTCGGCTGCGCTTCCTTCTGACCCGGCTTGGTCCATTTGTAGCTGAGAAACCCCGCGCCCTTGGTCTTGGCGATCTGCGCCATCTCGACGAAATGCGTCTTGCCGGTCGGGTCGCGATAATTGGTCAGGTCGGTGCCGTTCATTTCGGGCTTGGTCGGATGCATCAGCATCGTGGGATGCAGGTCGTTGATCCAGAAATATTCGGAGCCGTCGTAACGCATCGCCTTCACCGCGCTCAGCGCGGCGGCCTGGGCCTCGGCGCGGGTCATCCGCCCGGCGACCTGTTCGGCATGATAATGCACGACGATCGAGCGTGCGCCCTCCACCGCCTGGCGCGTGCTGCGTTCGATGTCGCGGTGCATGACCGAGGAGAGATTGAACAGGCTGATGCACAGCAGGGCCACCAGCCCCAGCGCGGCAACCACCCCGATCAGATTGATCCGACCCCGAACCTTCAACTGCATCTTCGCCGTCCCCGTCATTTCCCGACGGGTTTCCCGCAAAATACTGAACATCGCGTTTAAACGTTGGCGGTCGACCCGCAAAATCATGAACCGCGTCGTCGGCGTCGCATTCGTCGCACCGGCCATTGACGACCCATTCGATCCACGATAGCCAATGCGAATGAGTATCAATAGCGAGGCTCTATGTACGATCTGATCGACCGGCCGGTAACGGCCCTGTCCCCCGGCGACCGTTTCCTGATCGACGCGATCCGGCTGTGGGTGGCGGCGCGTGGTGCCTGCCAATGCCCCGCCGCGCTGCTGGCGGCGCGCTTCGCACAATCCGGCGCGCTCGACGCGCTGGGCGATTTCGACGCGTGGATGACGCAGTTGTCGAGCCATGCGCGGGTGCCGATCCAGATCAATTGTAAATGCGGGCTTGTGACCGACGATGAATCGGTTCTCTTGACCTTGGCGCGTGATCTCGTAACGGGACGCGATGCGAAGGCGCGGACCACGCTTTCGCTGCTGGTCGCCGAAGAGGCGATCGCCCCCACTTTTTGCGCGCTGGCCCGGACGGCGGCAATGCTCGGACAGGTCGGGCTGCCGCCGGGGACCAACGTCAGGACGTAAGGATTATCGATGACCGACCGCACCGCCGTCGTCCACGGCCTCGAACCCACCAACGCGCTGAGCGTCGAGCGCGTGCGTTCGGTGCGCCACTGGAACGAGCATCTCTTCAGCTTCACCATCACCCGCCCGCCCAGCTTCCGCTTCCGTTCGGGCGAGTTCGTGATGATCGGCCTGCCCGGCGACAACGGCAAACCGCTGCTGCGCGCCTATTCGATCGCCAGCCCCGCCTATGCCGAGGAGCTGGAGTTCCTGTCGATCAAGGTGCCGGACGGCCCACTGACGTCGAAGCTGCAGCAGATCGTCCCCGGCGACGAGATCTTCCTCGGCAAGAAGCCGACCGGCACGCTGGTCACCGACGCGCTGAAGCCCGGCGAACGGCTGTTCATGCTGTCGACCGGCACCGGTCTGGCGCCGTTCCTGTCGCTGATCCGCGACCCCGACGTGTATGAGATGTATTCGTCGATCGTCGTCGTGCATTCGGTGCGCCGCGTCAGCGACCTCGCCTTCCGCACCACGCTGGAGGCCAATCTCGCCGGCGACCCGCTGGTCGAGGATCAGGCGGCGGCGCAGTTCACCTATGTGCCGACGGTCACGCGCGAGGAATTCCACACCACCGGGCGTATCGACGCGCTGGTGGAAAACGGCACGCTGTTCAGCGCGCGCATCGGCGGCGCGCAGGCGTTCGACCCGGCGACCGACCGTATCATGCTGTGCGGGTCGACCGAGATGATCCGCGATTTCTCGGAATATCTTGAGGGTCAGGGTTTCGAGGAGGGGTCGAACGCGAAGCCGGGCGATTACGTGATCGAACGCGCGTTCGTGGGGTGAGGCTGCTCTGCAGCGACACGGTACCGATCAACCCACGCCGTTTATCCTGAGTAGCCACTGAGCTTGTCGAAGGGCGTATCGAAGGACCGTGCGCCAAGTGCTTCGATACGGGTCTTCGGCAAGCTCAGCCCCTACTCAGCACGAACGGATGGCTGGTTCGGATACAGGGACCAAAGGGGGCGGCACCACCGCCCCCTTTTTACGTCAGTAGCTGACCCGCACCGTGCCGAGCACCGTACGCGGCGCGTTGTAATAGCCCTGATCGAAATTCAGCGCGCTCAGCGCCTTCGCATCGTTGAGGTTGCGGACATTGGCGCTGATCGACACGCGCGGCGTCAATTCGTAGCGCGCCATCAGGTCGACCGTCGCGAACCCGTCCTGCGTGACCCGCACCTGCTGTCCGGTGGTGGACGACACGATGCCCGCCGGTTCGAGATACATGCGACTCTGATACTGGCCCGATACACCCAGCTTGAGCGCGGGCAGCGCGACCGGCGCCCAGACGATGTTCAGCCGGCCGGTATTGCGCGGGACGAAGGTGCGGACCGCCTGGTCGTTCTCGCCACGGATGCGCATCGCGGTGAACCCGCCGGTCGCCTGGACACCGGGCGCGAGCTGGCCGCTGACCTCCAGCTCGATCCCGCGCGAGGTGGCGTCGACGCCGCGATAGAGGGTCTGCCGGATCGTCGTATCATAGCCGGCGGACTCCGCCGTGTTCTTCTGCCGCGCCTGGAACAGCGCGACGCTGGCGTTCAGTCGACCACCCAGCCATTCACCCTTCAGCCCCGCCTCCAGATTGTCGCCCTCGATCGGGTCGATCAGGCGCAGCGTGCCGTCGGTGCCGCGTTCCAGCTGATCCTGCGGATTGAAGATCGTCGCGAAGCTCGCATAGGCGCTGATATTGCCGGTCAGGTCATAGGTCGCGCCGACGAACGGCAGGAACCGCGCACGGTCGTAATTGGTGGGCGCGCCATAGGAAATGCCCTCGCTGAACGCGCGGGTCGCATTCGCGCCGACCATCACCTTCAGCTGGTCGGCCGGGTTCAGGCGGAGTAGGCCGTACACCGTCTCGCGCCGGCTATGCGTGTCGAGACTGCGGGAAAAGGCGGGAAAGTCCGGTTCGGGGAACGAACCATCGAACACGGTCGCCAGCGGCAGCGACAGCCCGACCTGCGTCATGTCATAGGCCGAATCCTGCGTATAACGCTGCGCAGAGCGGTTCGCGCCGAACATCACATCCTGGGTCCGCCCGAACAGCGACACGGTGCCGGTGATGTTCGCATCGATCGTCAGGTTGCGCGCGAACGACCGGAACGCGCCCGGATAGCTGGCGATGCCGAGACCGGTCGCGCGAACCGGATTGCCATAGACGTAGAACAGCCGGTCATCCTCGTCGATCGCGCGGCGCTGCACGGTCAGCTTCGCGGTCCAGTCGCCGAAACGATGGGTCACATCGCCGAACATCTGGCGATCGCTCACGTCGAAGCTCGACCAGTCGGGGGCCGTGTTGGTCGAGCGGGCGAGGTCGATGCGGGTGCCATCGGTATAGTAGAGCGGGATCGCCCCCCACATCGCCGCGCGGCTCTTGTGGTTCTGATAGCCATAGCCGGCGCTGACGACGGTGTCGGGACCCAGATCCGCCTCGACAATGCCATAGCCGGTCCAGCGGGTGAGGCCGTAGCGGTCGAGATGGCTGTCGCCGTCGAGATAGGACCCCACCGCACGCGCGCGGACCGATCCGTTTCCGGTCAGCGGCACGCTGACGTCGCCGTCGAGGCGCAGATTGTCGAACGAGCCGTATTGCGCACTGGCCGACACGGCGAGGTCGCGGGTCGGGCGCTTGCGGATGAAGTTGATGACCGCCGACGGGTTTCCGGTCGACGACAACAGCCCCGGCGCGCCGCGCACCACCTCGATCCGGTCGTACATCGCGGTGTCGATCGACCCGTTCTGGATCTGGAACGGGAATGGCAGGCCGACGCCGTCGATCTGAAAGGTCTGAATGTCGAAGCCGCGCGCCGAATAATAGAAGCGGTCGGTTTCCTGCGCCTGCACGTTGACGCCGGGCACCGTCGCCAGCAGCGCGTTGATGTCGTTGAGCTGGAAGTCCTCGATCTGCGCGCGGGTCACGACACTGACCGACTGTGGCGTTTCGCGCAGCGACAGCGGCAGGCGGGTCGCGGTGCTCTGTGCCTTCACCGCATAGTCGTCGCTGCCTTCGGTCCGCAGGCCGGTCACGACGATCTCATCGCCACGCTGTTGCGGATCATCCGCGGCAACCGGGTTCGGGGTCAGCGCGGTGGCGGCGAGAAAGACGGCGATAGGCGACATACGAAACAATTCCTGTGATGCTTCGCCTGCCGCTACGCCGCCGTTAATGCTTTTGCAAGTGACTATCAGTAGCCTATCGGGGTGCTATTACGGCCTGGTCAGGAATCGGCCGAGCACCACCACCCCTTGCCGTTCCAGCCCGATTCGGTCGTAGAATGCTAGGGCGGCGGCATTATCCTCACGCACCATCAGTTGCAGCTTCGGCACCGACCGGGCACGCAGCCATTGTTCGGCGGCGTCGAACAGGGCGGTGCCGACCCCCTGCCCCCGCGCATCGGGCCGGACCGCGAGATAATAGAGCCAGCCGCGATGGCCGTCATGGCCGACCATGACGCTGCCGATCGGAACGCCCGCCTGCCGCGCCAACAGGATCGTGGAAGTCGCACCATCCAGCGCGCGGGTAAAGTCGGCGTCGGGGTCGTTCCACGGCCGCGTCAGGCCACAGGCGTGCCACAGCGCGACAACCGCCGCCGCGTCCGCCGGGGTCGCGTCGTCGATCACCGGGCGATGCAGGTGCTGCCGGCCCATAGCGCGCTGACGCTATCCTTCGCGTCGTACAGCCCGGACAGGCCACCGCTGGTGAACTCCCGGCCCAGACTGGTTTCCTCGACCGGCGCGTCGATCACCCCTTCGACGGCGGCGCGTTTCGATCCGATTCCGACGCCGCCCATCGTCGTCAGCCCCCGCCCCCGTGCCGACCAGCCGACGAACCGCCCTTCCTGAAAATAGACGGCGATGCGCGGATAGGTGGCGATGTCGAGCGGACCTTCGCCGCAGTCGGCGTTGCGCGACCGTTCGGGCAGCGTCTGGGTCGCGGCCTCGACGACGCGCAGGACGACCTCCGCCGGGGTGCCGAACGGCAGCGAGCGGCTGCTGGCGCCGGCCACCGTCTGCAACCCGTCGGGCGCGAGGTTCAGCGCCACCGCGTTGCGCGCGGCGGCCTCCGCCCCCGCCGGCGCGTCGCAGCGGACGAGACGGGTGAGGCCATCGACCCCGGTCAGTTCAAGGCTGCCGCCGCTCCCCAGCGCGAGGCGGTAGCGGCGCTGCTCGGTGATGCCACTCCGGTCGCCGATCACGTCGACATCGACCGCGCCGGCATCCGCAGCGGTGATCGCGCGGGTCGGCAGGTCGGTTTCGCCGATCCGCACTGCATTGGCGGCGATGACGAGGCGACCGGCACTCGCCAGATTGGCGGCGCAGGCAGCGCCGTCGCGGTCCCAGCTGCCGACGAACCGGGTCGGGATGGTCACCAATGTTTCGGGGGTCGGCGTGGCGGCCGGCAGGATCGGGGTGTCGTCGGTCAGGTTCGCGGGAGCGGGCGTCTCATCCGCCTGACCGCATCCGGCCAGCATCGCCAGCACGCCGATCATCCAACGCCGCATTCCGTTTCTCCCGCTCGAATACCGCCCGCACGACTGCCGCAATTATGCGTGCTTCGAAAGGGGCAACGCGCCGGTCAGTGCGGCGCGGTCGCCGCGTCGCGCACCGGCGTATCGTCATTGGCGGCAGCGGGCGGCGGCAGCGTCGCGAAATACGCCTTGGCCGGCAGTTCGACGACGGTCACCCGCCCGGCATTGGCGTGTTCAACCGACTGGATGAAGGAACGCGGCTTCTTCATCAGCTTCCGGTCCTCGACCACGGTCAGGCCCGACCGCCGCGCCGCTTCGGCGACGAAATGGACGCAGTTGCGACGGTTCAGATTATAGTGCGAATCGCCTTTCACGCCCCATTCGTCGATCAGCGCCCGGACCGACGCATATTGCGCGTCGCTGAGCACCACCGAGAAATGCGCGTTGCTCCTGGCGATATAGGAAGGTTTCGGTCGATCGATCATCCCGCCGACCGATCCCATCAGCAGCGCAGGGGTGATCGCCTTCGCCGTGAAGCCATAGCTTTCGTTCACCGCCGGGCCACCGGCGTCGGGCGTTCCGGAAAAGGTGAAGAAGGCATGGGGGAAATTCTGGCCGAACTCCTGCGACCAGAAGGTGATCGTCACCGCCGCCTGCGCCGGCACGATGCTGACTAACGCCAGCAGGAGGAGTGCGAGCGCGCGCATTATCGGACGGAGCAGCCGATCGGTCGTCATGACCGCCCTCATACCAAGCGCGGCACGCCGGGAATAGCCGACGCGCCGCGCGAACCGCACCTTACTCTTCGATCAGTCGCGGTCGACCTGTCCGGCCAGCTTCGCCTCCTGCTGGGCATCATAGCCCGAAGAGGGCGCCGGGCCATCGCTGCCGGGCTGGACCGAACTGGGCGGATCGGAGGCGTCCATCGATTCGTCGAGGCCGCGGTCGAGCTTCGCGTCGCTGTCCGAGACGTCATCGTGCGCCGCATCGGTTCCGGCATCGCCACGCGCAGGATTGGCTTCGCTTTCCTTGCCGTCCGGCGCGACGGAGAGCGACGCGATCGCCTTGTCGTCGATACCGTTGGTGTCGTTGGTCATATCCCTCACTCCTTCCCCATCAGAACGACGCTAGTGCGCCCGACGTTCCGCCCATGAAAAAAGGCCCGGCGGTCACCCGCCGGGCCTCCATCCCATCATTGGCCGGCCGCTAGATCAGTCGCGGTTGCCGAGGAACGACAGCAGGAACTGGAACATGTTCACGAAGTCGAGATAAAGCGACAGTGCGCCCAAGATCACGGCCTTGCCCGCGAAGTCGGTGCCGGCGACCTGGAAATACATCGCCTTGATCCGCTGCGTGTCATAGGCGGTGAGGCCGGCGAACAGCAGCACGCCGACGGCGCTGATGACCAGGCTGAACATGCCCGACTGGAAGAACAGGTTCAGCAGCGACGCGACGATCAGGCCGACCAGACCCATGATGAGGAACGTGCCGAAGCCGGTCAAATCACGCTTGGTCGTATAGCCATAGAGGCTGAGCGCCAGGAACGCGGTCGCGGTCGAGAAGAAGGTCAGCGCGATCGACGGGCCGGTATAGCGCAGGAAGATCGTCGACATAGACAGACCCATCACCGCCGCGAACGCCCAGAACAGACCTTGCGCCGCGCCGGTCGACAGCCGGTTGATCCCGAAGCTCATCACCATCACGAAGATCAGCGGCGAAAACATGATGAGGTATTTCAGCGCGCCCGGCTGGTAGAATACCTGCGCGGCCGGCGAGCTGTCGCCACCCCACGAGAACAACAGCGCGACGATGCCGGTCAACAGCACGCCCGAAGCCATGTAGTTGTAAACCGAAAGCATGTAGGACCGCAGTCCCGCATCGCGCGCCATGTCGGTGGTGCGGTTGCGGGTGATCGGTGCGGCCGTCGTCCGGGGATCGGACCAGTTCGCCATTGTAAACTCCTCTTCCCGGCACACATGCCGGATGCTCGAAATATCGTCTGCGCAACGCACGATTTCAAGGCAAACGCGGACAGCAACACTTTGTTACGCCACCGGGAGAATTCACGCTTGCACCGCCTGTTCGTCGCCCTCCGCCCGCCCGCATCCATGCGTCGGAAATTGCTCGACATCATGGACGGCGTCGAGGGTGCGCGGTGGCAGGACGAGGCGCAGTTGCACGTCACGCTACGCTATATCGGTGAGGTGGAGCGGCCCGTTGCCGAGGATATTGCGGTCACCCTGCAAGCGGTGCACGGCCCTGCCCTCGACCTCGCGCTATCGGGAGTGGGACGGTTCGACACCGGGTCGCGAGGCCGCGCGCTATGGGCGGGCATTACCCCGCAGGATGCGGTCGCGGCGCTGCATCGCAAGGTCGATCATGCACTGGTCCGGGTCGGACTGCTGCCCGAGGGACGCGCGTTCCTGCCGCATATTACGCTGGCCCGGCTAAACCGTCTGTCGGGACCGGTCGATGGCTTTCTCGCCGCCCATGCTGCTCTGACCTCGCCGCCGATGCGGTTCGACCATCTGGTCCTGTACGAAAGCCATCTGGGTCAGGACGGCGCGTGGTACGAACCGATCGTCCGCTATCCGCTGGGATGACCGCGCCCAAGCTGAACGGGAGCCTGTCGTTTCGTTCATGAAACCGTCATGGCGGGGATGCGTTAAGGCCCCAAGTCAAGATTACGGACGAAAGGAAAACCCCATGCGCAATATCATGATGGCACTCGCCGCCGCCTCGCTGCTGGCCCCGGTCGGCCCGACCTTCTCGAAGCACGGCATTTCGGTCGGCAAGACCGAAGCCGAGGCGCAGCGTCGTTCCAAGTATCGCGAATGGCGCGGTCGTGACGGCCGTCGTTACTGCCGCAAGGAAAACGGCACCACCGGTCTGGTCGTCGGCGGCGTCGCCGGTGCGCTGGTCGGCCGCACGATCGATTCGCGCGGCGACCGTACGCTCGGCACGCTGCTGGGCGCCGGCGCGGGCGCATTGGCCGGTCGCGAGATCGAGCGTAGCGGCAGCCGTGGCCGTTGCCGTTGAACCTTAACGGGTCTGGCGAATTCAGGAGGGGCGGGTCCGGCGACGGGTCCGCCCCTTCTTCATTTGCAAAGGTTCCCGCATGATCCGCAGTGCATCCGCCCGCTACGACGGTCTCGGCAAAGACGGCAAAGGCCATGTATCGACCCAGTCGGGCGTGCTGTCCGACCAGCAATATGGCTTCAACACCCGGTTCGAGGACGGCAAGGGCACCAACCCCGAGGAGCTGATCGCCGCCGCCCATGCCAGCTGCTTCACCATGGCGCTAAGCTTCGCGCTGGCCGGTGCGGGCTTTACCGACGGCACGCTGGAGACGACGGCGAAGGTTACGCTCGACAAGGATGGCGACGGATTCACGGTGACCAAATCGGCGCTGTCGCTGACCGCCCATGTTCCCGGCATCGATCAGGCGAAGTTCGAAGAGATCGCAGCCGGTGCCAAGGCCGGTTGCCCGATCTCCAAGCTGCTGAACGCCGAGATCACGCTGGAGCACACGCTGACGGCGTGATCTGCTTGCCGGGCTGTCCGTATGGCGGTCCGGCACCTTTTCGCGAAGCCTTCACGCTTTTCGCGCTACACCGGCCGCGATGCTGCGTGTCCTGACCCTCGCCACCCTGTTCCCCGATGCCGTGCGGCCCAATTTCGGGGTGTTCGTCGAACGCCAGACGCTGGGACTGGCCGCGCTGGACGATGTCGAGGTGCGGGTGGTCGCGCCGTTGGGGTTGCCGCCTTTCCCGCTGTCGCTGCATTCCGGTTACCGGTCGCTGTCGCGCTTGCCGCAGCATGAGGTGTGGAAGGGGTTGCCGGTCGACCGGCCCCGCTTCCTGAACCTGCCCGCGACCCAGGGCCGGTTCCATGTCGCGGCGCTTGTCCGTCGACTGGTGCCGCATCTGGTGCGATTGCGGGAAGACTTTCCTTTCGACGTGATCGATGCCGAGTTCTTCTTCCCCGATGGCCCGGCGGCGGTGGCATTGGGGCGGCGCTTCGGCGTGCCGGTGTCGATCAAGGCGCGCGGAGCCGACATCCATCACTGGGGCCACGCCCCCGCGACCGCCGCGCAGGTGCGCGCCGCCGGTAGGGCCGCCGACGGGCTGCTCGCCGTGTCGCAGTCGATGGCCGACGACATCGCCGCCACCGGGATCGACCGCCCGGTCCGCGTCCACCGCACCGGCATCGACCGCAGCCGGTTCGGATGCGTCGACCGCATGGCCGCGCGGCAGCGGCTGGGGATCACCGGGCCGCTGGTCGTGTCGCTGGGCGCGCTGATCCCGCGCAAGGGCCACCGGATCGTGCTGGACGCGGTGGCGGCGCTTCCCGGCGTCGGTCTGTGGATCGTGGGTGGCGGGCCGGATCAGGCGGCGCTGGCGGCGCGGATCGCGGAACTGGGCATCGGCGACCGGGTGACGCTATGCGGAGCGCTGCCACACGGCGACCTGCCCGACCTGCTGGCGGCGGCGGACGTCATGGCGCTGGCGTCGTCGTCGGAAGGGCTGGCCAACGCCTGGGTCGAAGCGCTGGCGAGCGGTACGCCGATCGTCATTCCCGATGCCGGCGCCGCGCGCGAGGTCGTGACCGTGCCGGCCGCCGGACGGATCGTCGCGCGGGAATCGAGCGCCTTCGCGCAGGGGATCGCGGCGGTCCTGTCGCAGCCGGTCGACCGGCAAGCGACGCAGGCGGTGGTCGAGGCGTTCAGTTGGGAGCGTAATGCGCTGGAGTTGCGCGCGCATCTGGCGGGACTGGTGGCGGGGCGGCGGTCGGACTAGGGCCGATCGACATTCACATTTGTATCGTCACCCCGGACTTGTTCCGGGGTCTACGATGCGGCGATCGGTGCAGCCAGCGCTTCCTGGGACAAAGTGAGCGGCGAAGTGGACCCCGAAACACGTCCGGGGTGACGATCGTGGGTACTCGGCTACGTCAGAGCGGGTAGAACGCCGCGGCGATCTGTCGCCCCTCGTCGCGCAGCACGCCCCATGCACGGGCGGCGGCGCGGCTGTCCATGGCCTCGATCCCCAGCCCCATCGCGTCGAGCGCGCGGGCCAGGGCATGGGGCGGCTGGCGCAGCGTCGCGCCGGTGCCGAGCAGCAGGAACTCCGGCTGCATCGCCAGCACCGACGCCAGCGCATCGGCATCGAGCGCGTCGAACGCCGGCGGCTCCCACAGGTCCGCGCGCTGCGGCGTCATCAGCAGCGCGGGATAGATGCCGTCATCGACGCGGAACCCGGCCGTGGTCAGGCCGGAGACGACCGGGCCGTCGCCCTTGCGGACCCGGTCGAGCTTCACCGCGAACCCTTTTGCGGGACCGGCTCCTTGACCGTCCCCTCACCCACCGGCGCACCGGGCTTCAGCCCCAGCGTGATGAGCAGCGACGACGACACGTAGATCGACGAATAGGTGCCGACGATCACGCCCAGGATCATCGCGGCGGTGAAGCCGCGCAGCACATGGCCGCCGAATACCAGCAGCGCGGTGAGCGCAAGCAGGATGGTCAGCGAGGTCATGACGGTGCGTGGCAGCGTTTCGTTGACCGACAAATCGATCAGCTCGCGCATCTCCATCTTGCGGAACTTGCGCATGTTTTCGCGGATGCGGTCGTCGATCACCATCTTGTCGTTGATCGAATAGCCGATGATGGTCAGCACCGCCGCAACGATGGTCAGGTCGAACGCGAACTGTTCACGGAACAGCGCGAAGAAGCCGAGCGTCATCAGCACGTCGTGCACGATCGCGACGGCGGTCGACACGCCGAACTGCCATTCGTAGCGAAACCACGAAAAGATCGCGATGCCGACGATCGCCAGAACGACGGCGAGGATGCCGTTCGTCACCAGCTCGCCGGACACCTTGCCCGACACGGTCGAATAGTTGCTGAAGGTCGCGCCGGGAAACTCGGTCGACAGCGCCGACTTCACCCGTTCGACCAGCCGGTCGGTCGCGCCCGAATCACCCTCGGGCACCGGCAGGCGGATTGACACGAGCTTCGGGTCGCCGAACTGCTGGATCGCGGGTTCGCCCACCCCCAGCCGCTCGATCGTGGCGCGCACCTTGTCGATCGCGGGTGGCGAGGCGAATTTCTCCTCGATCGCGACGCCGCCCATGAAGTCGACGCCGAAGTTGAGGCCCCGCACGAACACCAGCCCGACCGCCAGGATGCTGAGGATCAGCGTCACGGTGAACGCGACCTTGCGCAGCGCGACGAAGCGGATGTTGGTGTTGTCGGGAACCAGCTTGATGAGACGCATGACGCCGGAGCCTTAAATGGTGATGTCGGTCGGACGGTTGCGGCGCATCCATCCGGCAACGAGCATCCGCGTGAAGGTGACGGCGGTGAACACCGAGCTGGCGATCCCAAGCAGCAGCACGACCGCGAAGCCGCGAATCGGCCCGGAGCCGAGGATCAGCATGATCCCGCCGGCGATGGCGTGGGTCACGTTCGCCTCGAAGATGGTGCGGCTCGCTTCCTTGTAGCCCAGCTCCAGCGATTGCAGCACGCTGCGCCCGCGTCGCCGTTCCTCGCGGATACGCTCGTTGATGAGCACGTTGGCGTCGACCGCGGTACCGATGGTCAGCACGAAGCCGGCGATGCCGGGCAGCGTCAGCGTGGCTTTCAGGAACGCCATGACCGCCAGGATCATCAGGATGTTCAGCACGACCGCGATCGTCGAATAAATGCCGAACCGGCCATAGGTCATCACCATGAACGCGATGACGGCGATGGTCGCGATGATCGCGGCGGTGACGCCGGCCTTGACCGAATCGGCACCCAGTTCGGGGCTGACGGTGCTTTCCTGCACGACCGTCAGATCGACAGGCAACTTGCCCGAACGCAGCGCGATCGAGAGCTGGTTGGCCGAATCAACGGTGAAGCCGCCGCTGATCGTGGCGCTGCCGCCGAGGATCGGTTCGTTGATGTTCGGGGCCGAAATGACCTGATTGTCGACGATGATCGCGAACGGCTTGCCGGTATTTTCCTGCGTCACCTTCGCGAAGCGGCGACCGCCTTCGGCATTGAAGTTGATCGTGACGTTGGGCTGGCTGTTCTGGTCGTAGGTCTGGCGCGCATCGGCCAGCTGATCGCCCGAGATGATCGTGGTGCGCTTCACCGCGATCCCGCCGCCCTGCGAAGGATAGGGCAGGATCTGGCTGCCGGCCGGCGCCTGTCCGCGTGCGACGGCGGCCGGATCGGCGGTCAGGTCGACCAGCTTGAATTCCAGCCGCGCGGTCTTGCCGAGCAGATCCTTCAGCGCCTTCGGATCGGACAGGCCGGGGACCTGCACGACGATGCGGTTGCTGCCCTGCTGGATGATCGTCGGTTCGCGCGTGCCCAGTTCGTCGATGCGGCGGCGCACGACCTCGGTCGCGTCCTTCATCGCATTCTCGACCGCCAGCCGCAGGCCGGCCTGGGTCGGGGTCAGGACGAAGCGCGTGGTGTCACGCACTTCGATGTCCCATTCGCGCTGGCCGGTCATCCCCGCCCCGCCGCCGGTCAGGCCGAGCAGCTTTTCGCGCGCCGCGTCGACCTGTGTCGCGTCGCGGACCATGAAGCTGATCTGCCCGCCGCGCGTCGAAATGTCGCCGACGCTGACGCGCGGGTTGCGGCGCATCTCGGTCGCGATCATCTCGCGCATCGCCTCGACCCGCGTCGCCGCGACGTCCTGCGTCTGTGCTTCGAGCAGGATGTAGCTGCCGCCGGCCAGATCGAGACCGAAATTGATCGTCTGCGACGCGTACCAGTTCGGCAGCTTGGCACGTACGGCTTCGGGCAACAGGCTCGGCACCGCGAACAGCGACAACAGGATCACGGATGCCCAGATGGCGATCCGTTTCCAGCGGGGAAAGTCGAGCATCAGTCGTTCGCGGGCTTGGCGCCGGCGGGCGGCGTGACTTCGGCGATGGTCGCCTTCACCACGCGGATGCGGGTGTTCTGGGCGATTTCCACCTCGACGAACGCGTCCTCGACCTTGGTCACCCGGCCGATCACGCCGCCGGCGGTGACGACCTGGTCGCCGCGCTTCACGGCGGCGATCGACGCCTGCAGCGTCTTCATCCGCTTCGACTGCGGACGGATCAGCAGGAAGTAGAAGGCGACGAAGATCAGCAGCAGCGGCGCGATGCCGACGAGCGTGCCGAGGAAACCACCCGAAGCCGCAGGAGCGGCAGCGGTCTGGGCGAAAGCGGAAGGTACGAGCATTGCTGGCCTGAATGTCCGAAAAAGCGGACGCCGCGAACACGGCATCCTGTCAATTGCGGGCAGCTATCATCTGCACGGGTCCCACGCAACATTTGCCCTTGCCCACGCTTCGGGCTTGCATGGCGCGCGAAGCCGCCCTAAAGGCACGCCCTCTCTGATCGGGGCGTAGCGCAGCCTGGTAGCGCATCACACTGGGGGTGTGGGGGTCGCAGGTTCGAATCCTGTCGCCCCGACCAGAGACATCGACGAGACGGCGGTTCCCCCCCCGCCCCGTCGAGCCCCGCCCGGTCCTCCGCCGATCTTCAATCGACTGGGCCGGATCGATATTCAGCGCTCTATCGTCACCCCGGACGTGTTCCGGGGTCCACTTCGCCGCTCGCGCTTTCCTGAGAAACGCTGGCTGCACCGATCGCCGCACCGTGGACCCCGGAACAAGTCCGGGGTGACGAAGAGAATGTACGTCGCCTCGGTGAGCGCCCCGTCCCCGACCGCCCGGTGACACGGACCGCGGCGATCGTCGGCTCGGCCCGTCGAACGAGGCATGGATCGTCGCCCTCTGCGTTGATTCGCCCAGCAACACCGCGCCCGACCGGCAGACACGAGCGACGCGGGCCAGTCGTGCCGGGATGAGCGCAACGAATCGTCGGTTGCGCTGTCGCGACCCCGTTCCGGCTTGATCGGACGGCAAGGCGGGCCGACATCGGCCCGATGACCGACCCACGAACCGCAATGCTGTCGCTGCTCGCGCGCCGTGCTCCGGACGCCACGATCTGCCCGAGCGAGGTCGCGCGTGCGATCGCACAGGACTGGCGCGGGGCGATGCCTGCGGTTCACGCGACGGTCGACGCATTGGTCCGCGACGGACTGGTGCGGTTGAGCTGGAAGGGGCAACCGCTGATGACGCGGACGGGGCCATACAGGATCGGCCATCCCCGCGACGATTGAGGGCGGAAGACGCAACCCCCATTGCGTTGGTGTCATGCTTCCACAATGAAACCGGCATATGCCCGGTCGGGAGGGTGGCATGATCGGCAAGACCTTGCGCACCGTCGTGCCCTTTGCGGATGACGCTATCCAGTATCTGCTCGAAACATCGCGACGACGACTGGCGGCATCCTTCCCCGCCTATCTGATCGCCCATTATGCCAAGAGCCAGCTCTGGCATTCGAGCACCCTGCTGTTCGGTTTCTTCCTGACCGAAATCTGCGGGATCGGTGCCCGGTCGATGGGGTGGATCATGGCGGCGTCGCTGCTGCTGAACGGATCGATCGATCTTGCCATGGGCATGTGGTGGCGACACCGGATCACGGACGAGGCGCAGGCGCGACGCGCGCAGGCGCTCGGTGCGCCGCTGACCTGTGCGTTCTTCCTGCTGTTCTGCGCTACGCCGTTCCTGTCCATCGACGCGCGATCGGCGTGGGCGCTGGTGATGCTGCTGGGCTTCCGCGCCACCTATCCGCTGCTCGACGTGCCGCAGAACAGCATTCCGGCGCTGCTCTCGCTCGACGATGCCGCGCGTTGCAGGCTTCTGGCGCATCGCAACGTCGCGTCGGGGATCGCGGGAATCGCGGTCAGCGTGATCGCCGCGCCGATCCTGATGCGGGACGGCGATCTGCGCCACTGGATGCTCTGGGCATTCGGACTGGTGCTGGTCGTCTGTGGCAGCGCGTGGTGTGTGGCACGGGTACCGATGCCTGGCGGCCCGACGCGACCGGACCGGCCGGGCGGCGCCGACGGCACGCTGGGCTTTGCGACGATCCTGTGGGCGCTGGCGATGATGATCGCCGCCAGCGCGGCCTTTCGCCTGATCGAACCCTATTATTCCGCGTTCGTTCAGGGCGGTGCCGGGCTGTTGCTCTGGGCATCGATCGGCGGGACGATCAGTCAGCCGTTATGGGCGCGGGGCCGGAGCCGCTGGTCGGCGAGCGTGATGCTGATCGCGGCGGCCTTCACGCTGGCCGGATCGGCCGGACTGGTGCTCAGCCCGCTTCGATCCGCGCCGGTCGGCGTCGTCCTGGCCGGCATGGCGTTCGGCGTCGGATCGGGCGGACTGTGGCTGATGCTCTGGACCGCGATGACGGCGCTCGCCGCGCAGGGCGGCGCGACCCGCTATGTCGGAATCTTCACCTGCGTATCGAAAACGGCGCAGGCAGTCGCCATCGTCACGGCCGGGCACGTGCTGGCCGCATCCCCCTATCGCCTGACGCTGCGCGATCCTTGGTCGCCGCCCTCGCTGATGATGGCCGGCGCGCTGGCCGAAATTGCCATCGTGTGCGGCGTGCTGGCGTTCGTGCTGACCCTCAATCGAAAACGGTCTGGTGGAATATCAGCGACGCGGCCCCCAGCGGCCCCGACAGTTCGGGCGCGAGGCTAGCCACCTCCATCACCATGGGCGGCGCGCGCCGCTCGCGCCGGACGGGCCAGTGGTTTTCGGGCAGGTCGATCGCATCGACGATCCGCTGCGCCAGCACCCGGGGCAGGCGCCCGCCGAGGATGATCGCCTCGCAGTCGAGCGTCAGGCGCAGCGCGCCGAACAGATAGGAGAAGGATGGCAGATGCTCCGCCAGCCATTGCTCCACGCCGGGCCACGCCGGATCGAACCGCGCGATCAGGTCGGAGATGCCCGCACAGGCGATGCCGTGGTCGGCCAGCCGATCGCATAGCGTCATCAGGTTCGGGGTGACGCGCCCGGTGCTGAGGAACAGTCCGCCGATCTCGCCCGCATTGCCGTGGCGACCCCGGACCAGCGCCCCGTTCATCACGATGCCGGCGCCGAAGCCGGCGGCGACGTTGACGTAGCAGAAGCTGTCATGGCGGGCGGCAACGCCCAGGCTTCGCTCACCCAGCGCCGCCGCGCCGGCGATATTCTCGACGATGACGGGCAGGCCGGTCTGCCGCTCGATCGCCTCCTGCAGATCGACGAGCGCCCATTCCTCCAGTTCGAGGCCCGGATTGACCATCGACGGGCCGACGAAATAGCCCGCGACCGCGATGCCCAGCCCCAGCAGGCGACGGCGGTCCATGCCGGCCGAGGCCATGTGGTCGAGCGCGAAGCCCATCGCGGCATCGATCATCTTCGCGCGCGGCATTCCGGGCAGCGTGATCTCGCGACGGGCACGGATGGCGCCGGCCAGGTCGACCAGCACGACGTCGGCGCGATCGGTCATCACCGACACGCCGATGCTGAACGCCGCATCGGGCTGGATATGGATCATCGCACTGGGTTGGCCGCGACCGGCCGCGACCGTTTCGCCGCTGCGGACCAGCCCTGCCGCCTCCAGTTCCTCGGTCGCGCGGAAAACCGCGGTGCCCGACAGACCGAGGTCGCGAATCAGTTCCGCGCGCGACGCGCTGTCGCGCCGCCGGATCGCCGCCAGCACCGCCCTGCTCCGCCCCGACAATTTGAATGCCGACATCAAACGCCTTTCGATTCAACGCGATGGTCGAACGCCACGCCAAAAATGAACCCCACCCCCGCCACTGTCAAATAAATATCACATTGAGCGATATATAAGGCGCGGATACCGAAGGGGTGATATAGATGAAATCGACACGGCAACTACGTTTGGCTTGCCTTCTGCTACTCGGCACGTCGCTGGGCTGCGCGCTGCCGGCATTGGCGCAGACCGAACCCGGCGACCCGGCAGCGGCCGATCCGGCACAGGGGGACGAGATCGTCGTCACCGGCTTTCGCGCTTCGCAGCAGTCGGCGACCCGGGCCAAGCGCCAGTCGGCGGTGATCCTCGACGCCATTTCGCAGGACGATGTCGGCCGCCTGCCCGATCTCAACATCGTCGAGGCAAGCCGGCGGATCACCGGCGTGTCGGTGGTCGGCGGGGCCGATCCGACCAAGAACCGCGACATCTATCAGCGCGCGACGATCCGCGGTCTCGACCCGCGCTACAATCTGGTGACGATCGACGGCATCCCGCTCGCCTCGCCCGACTGGATCTATCGCGGGGCGCGGCTCGACATGCTGCCCTCGTCGCTGGTGTCGCGGATCGAGGCGATCAAGAGCGTCACCGCGCAATATGACCCACACGCGCTCGGCGGGCAGATCAACGTCGTGTCGAAAAGCGCGTTCGACGGTCGCAGCGACCGCTTCTTCGTGGTGAATGCGAACGGAGGGTACAACGACACGGCGGGCAAGCTGATCGAGAAGGGCGGCGCATCGATCCGCACTGATGCGACCGGCGCGCTGCGCTTCGGTCCCGACAAGAGCTTCGGCATCGTCGCCTCGGTTGAATATCAGCGTCTGCCCTCGACCGCGCGGGCCGAACTGCCCGGCGACAGCAACGGTGCGGGCTGGTCCTATTTCACCGCTGCCGGCGCACGCACGCCGTTTCCCAACCTGTCGACCGGCTTCCTCGTCCCGGTGCGCAACCAGGACTATTTCTTCGAGAACATGCGCACCCGGCTCAGCGGCAATCTGAAGCTGGAATGGCGGCCCGACGACGCGACCGAGGTGTCGCTGTTCGGCGGCTATTACCACGACAAGGACGTGGAGACCCGGTACGAGGTCCTGACCCAGCCGACCGGCGCGCCAAGCGCGGTCACCGCGACCAGCGGCGCGTTCGCGCAGGGCGATCTTCAGCAGGGGCTGACCTATCAGCCGGTCACGCGCGATACCTGGCTGATCGACGCGAAGGGCCGGCATGATTTCGGTGGCGGCATCGTCCTCGACACCACGCTCGCGCGGTCGAAGGCGCAGTATCGCGAACTGCGCGAGATGATAAAATACGACACCAACCCGCGCGCCGGCGCGGCGTCCGCCGGGTTCCTGCCAGCCTATGGCTATGGCTACACGATCGTTGACGGACGTCCGCGCCTGACGATCAACGGGACGGCCGCGGCGAACAATCCCGACAGCTACCGCGCGCTCTATTTCCGCACCATCCACCGCGACCTCGATTCAACCGTCGATTTCGGCAAGGTCAATCTGGGGTTCAACGCCACCGCCGACGATCGCGGGTTCGGCGCGAATATCGGTGCGGCGGTCACCCGGACCGATTTGTCCTACGACCAGCGCTATGTCGAATATGTCCCCGCCACCACCGCCGGACAGGCGGCGGTCGGCACATTGTCGGGCATCCTGTACGACCAGCGGCCGGGGACCTATCTGACGCCCGCCGTGCCCTATCTGCTCATCGATCGACCGGCGGCGTGGCAGCGGTTCGCGGCCAATCGCGCGTCGTTCACCACCACCAACCAGATCGCGAACAACGCCGCCGACGATTTCCGCGATCTGGAGACGACCAGGGCGGTCTATGCGCAGGGCCTGTTCCGCGCCGATCGCTTCGACGCGCAGATCGGCGTCCGCTACGACGACACGCATCTGGTCGTCGACACCAATCGGGCGCCTACCACGCGCGGCGCGACCGCCTATGAACCGGTGCGACGCTCGACCGACTACGGCTATTGGCTTCCCTCGGCGCTGGCGACGTATCAACTGGGCGACGGGATGCGGGTCCGCGCGGGCGTGTCGAAGACGATCGGTCGGCCCGACTACAGCCAATATGCCGCGCGCACCTCGTTCGGGATCGGCACCGACGGCACGCTAACGATCAACACCGGCAACCCCGATCTGAAACCGCGCGAGGCGTGGAATTACGACCTGTCGTACGAATGGTACATGCCCGTCGGCATGATCTCGGTCGCCGGGTTCGTGAAGGACATCCGCAACGAGATTTTCACCAGCAGCCAGGTCGGACCGGTGACGACGTTCCAGGGCGTCACCTACCAGAACGTCGTCGTCAGCACGCCGCGCAATGCCGCCGGGGCAAGCGTGAAGGGGCTGGAGATCGGCTATACGATGGATCGCATCGCCGCACTGCCGGGGCTGGGGTTCAACGCCAACTTCACGCTGCTCGACGGTTCCTATCGTCAGCCGGTCAGCGCGGCCGGCATCGCATCGGGGCTGGGCGCGACCCGCAGGACCAGTGGGCTGATCCAGCAGCCGGACTATATCGCCAACCTGACCGCCTTCTACGCGATCGGGCCGGTCGAACTGCGCGGCTCCTACAACCGCATCGGCCGCGCGCTGCAATCGGCCGATGGCGACACGCCGACGCGCGACCTGTATCAGGAACCGCGCCAGCAGGTCGACGTACAGGCGCGCTGGACCCTCCGCGACGGCGTGGAGTTGGTCGGGCAGGTACAGAACCTCACCAAGTCGCCGTTCATCGTCCGGCAGGGCGTCGACCGGGCCTATGTGAATTACTTCTTCCCGGTCGGCCGCACCTTCTGGCTGGGCCTGTCTTGGAAACCGCAATGGTAAGGTACCTTGCGCTTGCCACCGCCGCCGCCCTCGCCCTGGTCCCCGCCATCGCTACGGCGGCGGGTGCGGGCCACCCCGACGAAGTGCGCGTCGTCCTGAAGTTCGTGAAGCGGGACGGCGCGGGCGGCGCGGGCGGCGCGGGCGGCGCGGGCGGCGCGGGCGGCGCGTCCGTCCGCTTCGATCCGGCCTCGTGCAAGACATGCCGGATCGTCGACGAACCGTTGTTCAACGCCGACAATGCGCGCGAAACGGCGATCGCGCTGCAGGTGCCGCGCCGACGCAGCATCGAACTCGCGTTCGAGGCGCGTCCCGCCACCGTTCGGAGGGTGTTGCTGGAATCCGGCGAACTGCCGTTCCGGACGGCCGGCAACCGCATCGTCGTGGCCCTCCCGCCGCTCGCGCAGGATGCGATCACGGCCGCCGAGGTGGCGACCCATATCGTCGAGCCGGGCATGGTCCTGCGCTTCGAACATGCCGACCCCGCGCGGCGTGCCGGCGCCTATGCCGCCGGTCCCTTTCCCTATCTGCAACGGCGTGCCGCCGACGTTCTGGAATTCGCCCAGCGGCAGGTCGTTCGGACGCTGGGCCTTGGCGAAGCAGCGGTGCGGCGGGGATGGGGCACCATCCAGATCATGGGCTTCGACACCAACGCCCCGCACCGCCATGTCGACGCGCCGCCCCATGCCCATATGCACCTGCGCTGGCCGGGCGATACCGGCACGCAGATCGGCCATTACTATATCGACGGCAATGGTTTGCTGTCGCACAACCTGGCCGGGGTGAAGGGGATGGACGTGCCCGAGCGGCGGTTCGGTCGCGGCGCGACCTTCGCCACGATCGCGCCGGATGGTGCGACCGCCTATACCCACCGCATCACCGAACAGGGCTGGCTGGAGATCGGCGATGGACGGGGACGCACCTGCCTGATCCGACCCGCTGCGGCGGACGGCTTCGCCGGTGGCGCGATCGTCGGGTGCCCCGGCGTCGACGAACAGCGCATCACCGTCGTCGACGACCTGAGCGACGGCGTGCTGACGGTGACGACCGGCGACATCGTGGAAACCTTCCGCTACGCGACCGACAGCGGTCTGCTGCTGTCGCCGACCATGGTGCCGCCCAGCGCGCCTTCGGTGCCGCCGCCACAGACGGAAGCAGCGGCGGGTGAGATCGTCAGACCCTATTGAAAGAAGGCGGCGCGGAGCGGCATCATCGCGGCACCGATCGCGGTGGCATCGACCCCGACGGTCGAGTGCACCATGCGCGGCAACGGGCGGCGATGGCCGCGCCGGGCGGGATTCGTGAAGCGCATCTTCGCGATCATCCGGTCGGCAAGCTGCGGTGGCAACCGGCCGCCGAAGACGATCATCTCGGGGTCGAGCGAACCGGAAATGGCGGAGACGACGAGGTTCAGGGAAGGTGCGCAGAGGTCGAGCCATTCCTCCACCGCCGGCGCGGCAAGATCGAGGTCGCGCAGCATCGCGCGCAGGCCGTCATGGACAATCCCGCGCTCCGCCAGATGCGCACGAAGATTTTCGAGATTGGGTTGCGGCCAGCCCTCGGGAATGATCGATGCAAACTCCCCGGCATTTCCCCTCGCCCCGCGCAGCGGCACCCCGCGCGCGAAGACACCGCCGCCGAACCCTGCCGCGAAATAGAGATAGGCGAAATTGGCACAGGTGCGCCCGACACCCAGCATCGCCTCGCCCATCGCGGCCACGTTGCCGTCATTGTCGATCCACACCGGGCCGCCCAACCTGTCCGCCAGCAGTTCGTCGAGCGGTAGCAGCGCCCAGGGATCGAGCGACGTAGGCGGATTGAGCCGGGCGCCGTCGCCGATGAAATAGCCGGTGACGCCGCAGCCGATACCGAGCAGCCGCGCCGGATCGAGGCCGGTCCTTCCGATCGTGTCCGCAATCAGCGCCGCGATCTGCCGCGCACCCGCGTCAAAGTCCGCCAGTTTGAGGGGCGCTCCGGTGTGACCGCGCACCGTCCCGCCCAGATCCATGACCACGAGCGTCACCGCATCGGTCATCACGGAGACGCCGACCGAAAACGCGGCGTCGGCCGCGAGGCGCAGCGGCGCTCCGGGTTTGCCGCGTCCGGCGATCTCGGGCGTTCCCTCCTCCACCAGACCACGGTCGATCAGCGGTTCGATCAGCCTACTCACCGAATGGGGGGCCAGCGCGGTCGCGCGGGCAAGCTCTGCGCGCGAGGCGGCACCGCGCCGCGCCAGCAGCGACATCACGAAACGTTCGTTCGCGGTGGCCGTCCGCTGGCCATCAGCGCGCAGGAAGCGGGGATCGAAGGCGCCGGCATGTCGGTCAGTCATCCGCTTCTTGCGCCGCGCGCGGGACCGGTTGTCAAGCCTGTCGATACGCCCGGCATCGTCCCGGCATGGCGGCCGGTCATCGCCGTCATCGCACCCAGCGCACCTTGTAGAGGTGGATGCCGTCGAGTGCGATCCGCTGCCGGTCGCTGCCGTCCGCCGCCATCACGGTGAAACCATTCGCCCACCAGCTCTGCTCCGCCTGGACCCAGGCGATCCGGTCGCCCGCCGCGCTGACCGACTTGATCCGCAGCGCGGGATTGAGGGGGGCGTAAAGGGCGAAGCTGCCGTTCGCAGGGTCGAACCGCCAGGTGCCATCGTCGGTCGTCACCCAATAACGACCGTCATCGCCGAGCGACAGGTCGTGCCCGTCGCGGCGCCCCGGCAACGTCCAGCGCGCGGTTTCGCGCAGCCGCGCAAATCGCCCGCTACCGGTCAGGCGAAAGGCCTGCACCAGATCATGCGACAGCACGAACAGTCGGCGTCGCCGTGCGTCCCAGACCGCGCCATGGCCCGAGGGCAGCGGCTCGGTCTGCAGCACCTGCTCGCTGCGCCGCCGGTCATAGAGTTGCAGCCGGTCGCCATCGGGCGCGATCGACAGCGCGACGGCGATGCGGCCACCGGGCAGCAGCGCCGCCGAATGGGCCATGGGAACCCGAGCGCGAAATCCCGTGCGGCCGGTCGCACGATCGATCAGCACCGCACCGCCGGTCGAGGCGGTGACGAGGATCGAGCGACCGCCATCGACCGGCTTGCATTCGTCGATATGGCTCAGCAGCCGCTCGCGATAGTCGGCCGGCAGGTCGCGTGCGTCACGCGCGCTCCACCGCCATGTCTCGACCGCGCCATCGGGGGTGATTCGCAGTTCGCGGACCTGATCGTCGCCACAGGCATAGGCGGTCCGCGCCGGTTCGTCCGCTACGGCCATCGCCAGAAACGTCATCAAAATCAGCATCGTCATCCCTCGTTCCGATCCCCGTCACGCCGCACCGGTCGCGGCGTCATGTTTATGTCACCTATAGTGCATAAATGACGGCCGTGTTGCTGATTCAGGGGGTATGACGATGTTTCGATCCACCAAGACATTGCGGGCGGTAATGCTCTCCGCCGCCGTTCTTCCGCTTCCCACCATCGCGCAGGAGGCACCCGCGCCGGCGTCGTCCGAGCCGACGGACGACATCGTCGTCACCGGCTACGCGCGCCAGAACATGCGCGCCATCGCCGCCAAGCGCGACAATGACCGGATCGGCGAGTTCCTCGCCAGCGACGAGATCGGGCAACAGCCCGACTATAATATTTCCGACAGCTTCCGCCGCCTGCCCGGCGTCACCACCGTCTTCGACGAGGACGAGGGTCGCTATGTCGGCATCCGCGGCATGAACCCGAACTTCACCATGGGCACGCTGGACGGCGCCGTGCTGGCCACTGCCGAGCGCCAGAACCGCCAGCTCAACATGGAGGCGATCCCGACCACCGCCGTCTCCGCGCTGGAGGTCATCAAGTCGCGCACCCCCGACATTGAGGGCAACGCCATCGGCGGCATCGTCAATCTGCGGACCCGCTCCGCCTTCGATCGGGGCATCCGCACCTTCGTCGGCAATGCCTTTATCGGCACCTCGGACAGCCGCGCCGTGCCGGGCAAGGGTTTCAACCGGCCATCGGACGACGGCATCAACTATCGCGCCGATGCGACCGTGGCGACCCGCTTCGGCGTCGACGAGACCTGGGGCTTCGTGCTGACGGGTGCCTATAGCCGCAAGCGCCGCGACCAGGAGCGGCTGAACCCGACCGGCTACACGCTCGTCAACGGCGTCCCGGTGGCCAGCGGCATCATCTCGGCCGGCTATCCCAACACGGTCGATCGCTATGGCGGGACCGCGAAGCTGGAATGGCGTCCCGATCCGCGCCTCCAGCTGGACGTGTCGGGGACCTATTTCCAGCAGTCCGACAATGAACTGCGCCACCAGCAGCAGCTGACCCGCGGCACCGTCGACGCCACCCGCACCAATGGCGGCACGGCCCGCGTCGGCACTGCCGGCGGATTCCTGCGCTTCAACGACTTCCCGCTCGAAAAGCCGCTCTATGTCGCGCAGGGCCGGGCGCAATGGACCGGCGACGACGGGCACCACGCGGCCGTCCGCGGCAGCTGGTCGCGCGCGATCTTCCTCGAGGCGTCGAACCAGGTGCAGTTCAACCTGCCGACCAGCGTCGCCAACGCCTATAGCCAGACGATGGCCGACGGCGTGCCGATCGCAGTGCTCGACAATCCGGCGGTCTTCACCAATCCGGCAAGCTATGGCTTTGCCTCCTACACCCCCTATCGCGACCGCTCGCTCGACCTGGTGCGCGAGGGGCAATTCGACTGGGGCTATCGCGATACCGCGCGGGACCGGGGATTGGGCATCGGCGCGGGGATGAAGTACCGCGCCGCCACGCGCGATTTCGACACGCGGCAGGCGGTATGGGGTCCGGCCACCGGCACCACATTAAACGCCGCCGGGTTCGTGCTGCCCGACCGCTGGTCCCCGCTCTACACCGGCGGGCAGGACCGCCCGCAGCCGCTGATCGATTTCGCGGCGTTCCAGCGCTACTTTTTGGAGAACCCGTCGCGCTTCACGCTGAACGCCGCCCAGACGACGCTGAACGAACGGCGTTCGGACTATGTCGTCGATGAGAAGGTCATGGCCGCCTATGTGCTGTTGCGCCACACCGGCGATCGTCACTCGCTCATCACCGGCGTCCGCTATGAGGATACCGAGACGACGATCGATGGCTTCCGCGTCGCCGGCAGCGCGCTGACGCCGCTCACGCGCGGGTCCGATTACGGCACCTGGCTGCCATCGGCGACGTTCAACTACGAACTGGCCGATCCGCTCAAGCTGCGCCTCGGCTATTACAAGGCGATCGGGCGACCCAGCCCGAGCGACCTCGGCACCAACGAGACGCTGAACCAGACGACGCTGGTGCTGACGCGCGGCAATCCCGACCTGCGCCCGCGCGTCGCGCAGAATTTCGATGCCAGCCTCGAATATTACATGCCGGGCGACGCCGGGCTGTTGTCGCTGGCCACCTTCTACAAGGACATTCGCGACGACATCTATTCGCGGGCGGCCGGCACCGCCGTGATCGACGGCACGACCTATCAGGTCACGCAGCCGCAGAACCTCGCAGGATCGCGCGTTTTCGGCGTCGAAGGGGCGCTGGTCGTCAACAAGTTGCGCTTCCTGCCGGGACCATTGGCGGATTTCGGCATGTCGCTGAACGCCACCTATCTGAACGGCAGATCGCGCTTTCCGGGAGGCGGCAGCTTCGACCGGCTGACGCAGCAGCCCGAATTCCAGGGCAATGCGGCGCTCTTCTACCAGCGCGACTGGCTCCAGGCGCGGGTAAGCTATGCGCATATCGGGCGGCAATTTACCTCGATCAGCCCGACGGCCCCGCTGACGAACCGCTACGACCAGCCGTTCGACCAGCTCGACCTGCAGACCCGCATGACGTTCGGTGCGATCCAGATCATCGGCGAGGTCCGCAACGCGACCAACGCGCACCGGGAGAATTTCGACGGCTTCGGCACGCGCGACCAGAATTTCTTCGGTCGCCAGTTCTGGCTCGGCGCGGCGGTGAAGCTGTGAGCGCGGGTCTCGCCCTGCTGGCGCTGATGGCGGCAGGGCAGGCCGTGCCCGGGGCGGACCGGCCGCTGTTCGACGGTGTCACCTACCGGGAGGAGCAGCGCGTCGACGCCGGCGCCGAGCCGGTGGTGATCCACATCGTCACCCTCGACCTGACGCGAGCGGGCCTGCGCCTGGGGGTGACCCCGCCCGACCGGTCGCGCAAGATGGAATATGTCGCGCATACCGTCCGCGCGGCGCTGGTCGCCAACCGCGCACAGGTCGCGGTCAACGCCAGCTATTTTCTGCCCTTCTTCGGCGGATCGCCCAAGAGGGACGATTATTATCCGCATGACGGGGAGCCGGTGTCGGTGTCCGGCGCGGCGATCGGCGCCGGGCGCGTCGCCTCTCCGGAGGAAAACGACCAGGACCTGCGCGTCGCGGCCATCCTGTGCATCGGCCGCCGGACCGTCATCCTCCCCGGGCAGCGCTGCCCGAAGGGAACCCGCGACGCCATCGCCGCCGGCCCGCATCTGTTGCAGGACGGCAAGCTTGTCCCGCTTCACCGCGCCCTCGCCGCAGAGGGCGGCAAAGGTCCGCGCACCGCGTTCGGGCTGTCGTCCGACCTGCGGCGCGCATGGATCGTCGTGATCGATGGCCGGCAAAAGGGCTATAGCATGGGCGCGGACAATGCCGCGCTGGTCGCGCTTTTCCGGAGTCTGGGGGCCAGCGATGCGATGAGCTTCGATGGCGGCGGCTCCTCGACGCTCGCCATCGCGATGGACGATGGCGCCACGGTCCTCAACCGGCCGATCCATACCGGCGTGCCCGGACGGGAACGGCCCGTCGCGAACGAACTGCTGGTCTTCGCGCGCCCGCTCCCCTTGACGGCGCGCTGATGATGCCATCGGGCAGATGACACGATCGAAGCATCCACCCGATGCCGCCGGGTCGGTACTTGCCGCGCAGGTTGGAGTTTGATCCATCCTTGTTGACGCAGGCGTCATCCCGGCGACAGCACTCTGCAGGAGCCGCTAGAAACCGCAGCCTTCGCTGAGGTGACGTTTCACCAAGATGGATCAAACGCCAGCAGGCCACGTCCATCATCGCCTCGGCACCCGCCTCGACTACAGCCGGGTGCGCAGCGTGATCCCATAGGTTCGCGGATCGCCCAGCGTACCGGTGATCGCGCCGGTATTGGCGGCGGCGCGCGACAGGAAATAGGTTTCGTCGGTCACGTTGCGACCCCACAATTGAATGTCGAACAGCCCGTCGTCGGTGCGGAAGCCCAGGCGGAGGTTCAAGAGGTCGTAGGCCGGGATGACCGAATACCGGCTGAGGCTGGCGGTGGTGTTGGTGCTCGATCGATAGCTGTAGTCGCTGCCGAAATAGACCTCGCCTGATCGGCCCGCCATATTTGCGATCGGTGCACGGACCTCACCCCCGGCCGAGGCCGCCCATTCCGATACGCCGGGCAGGCGCCGGCCCGACAGGTCGCACAGCGCCCGCCCGGTGATCTCGATCGGGCATGGCGCATTGGCATAGGAGATGTAGCGCGCATCGTCATAGGTGCCCGATCCGTACAGCGTCAGCCAGCGGGTCGGCGTCGCGCGCACATCGCCCTCGAACCCGCGCGTGCGGACCTTTGCCGCGTTGGTGAAGAAGCTAACTCCGTTGCGTTCGATGTCGATGATCGTCGTCTGATAGTCCTTCACGTCCGTCCAGAAGGCGGCGGCGTTGGCGGTGAGCCGCCCGCCGAACCAAGTCGTCTTCACGCCCGCTTCGTAGCTGTCGATCGTCTCGGGCGCGATCACCGGGTTGGCGGCGAATTGCCCGGTGGTCGTGATATTGGCGAGGTTCAGTCCGCCGAACTTGTTGCCGCGCGCATAGGTCACATAGCCCAGCACCGGCGGAGCGACCTTCCACGACAGCGTCGCCTGTCCCGACAGCCGCCCGGCCTTCGTATCGGCCGCATAGCGATTGGCGATACCGTAGCGCGAGCGGATGGTCTGCGCCGCCGCCTGCTGTGCCGTCGTCAGCTGGCCAAGCGAACGGCCGGTCGCGATCTGATCGAAATAGCCGCTCTTAGTCTCATAGGTATAGCGCAGGCCGGTGGTCAGATCGACGCCGGGCACGATATGCCATGTCGTCTGGGCGAACGCGGCATAGCTGTCGGTGACGGGGCGCGACTGGCTGACGACGTTATAGTCGTTGAGCGCCGCCGCGCCGACCGCTGCATTGGTCGTCGGCGGCAGGAACCAGTCGGCGGCGCGGGTGCCGTAGCGGTTCACCGCCTCCGCGCGGATCGACTGGTAGAGATAATAGAGGCCGGCGACATAATCGACCGGGCGGTCGCCGTTCGACGCGATGCGCAGTTCCTGGCTGACCTGTCGCTGTTCGTTGCTCTGGTGGAAGTCGGCGCCCGCATCGATGCTGGTGCTGTCGCCGTCGTTATGCGGATACCAGTTCCACGCGCGATACGCCGTGACCGAGGTCAGCGTCGCCGCCCCCAGATCGAGATCGGCGGTCAGGTTGATGCCGTGCTGGTTCATCGCATAGCGCGGGTTCGCGTCGACATCGGTGGTCCGGAACGCCGGATCGGCGGGCACCGGGCTGTAGCCCAGCCGCGCGGCGCGATCATAATAGTTGTTCGCGAAGTTGGTGCCGTTGTCGTAAGCACGGATCGCGCCCAGCAGGATGGTACCGGCGGTGAAGGAATGCTGCCGCCCCCAATCGCCGATCAGGCGCAACGTCAGCGTATCGGTCGGCTTGTAGAGGAGTTGCCCCCGCACGTTGAGGTCGTGGAAATCCTGCCCTAACCGCCCGTCGAAGCGGTTCAGGGTGAAGCCGTTGCGATCGGTCTTCGACACGAACAGCCGCGCGGCGAGGCTATCGGTGATCGGTCCCGACACATAGGCATGGAGCTGGCGGAAGCCGACATTGCCGAGCGACACGTCGCCGCCGGCCTCCGGCTCGAACGTCGGGGCCTTGGTCGTGACGACCACCGCGCCGGCCGAGGTGTTCTTGCCGAACAACGTCCCCTGCGGCCCGCGCAGCACCTCGATCCGTTCGAGGTCGGCGAGGTCGAACACGGTCTGTCCCGGCCGCGCCAGATAGACGCCGTCGACATAGACGCCGACCGCCGGCTCAAGCCCGTCATTATAGACGGCGACGTTGTTGCCCAGCCCGCGGATATTGATGCTGGTGTTGCGCGGGTTGGTGTTGGTGACGACCAGGCTGGGGGTAAGCTGTTGCAGGTCGCGCAGATTATAGGTGCGGGTGGATTCGATCTGCGCCGCCCCGAACGCATTGATCGCGATCGGCACGTCCTGGCTGCGCTCGGCCCGGCGGCGCGCGGTGACGACGATGTCCTCGCCACCCTCCGCCGGTTCGGGTGCGTCGGCGTCGACTTCGGCGGTAGTCGGCACCGGATCGGCCGCAAAGGCCGGTGCGGCGCACAGTGCGGCACCGGCGAACAGGGCGAGGCGAAAGGCGCGGGCGGGCGAAGTCGGCATCGATGGTCCTCGGTCACGAATGGCGGCGGCACCCGCCGGACCGGCACTGGCTAGAATGGAGACGCCATCGAAACGAACGCACTAATTCCCACTGTATTGGTAGATTATCTTTATTGTCGGCGCCATGAGCCTCGCTATGCCCGTGCGCACGACTTTCGCTACCCAAGGAGTGCCCATGCCGGCCAAGCCCCTGATCGCCGCCCTCCCCGCGCTGCTGTTCGCCCTTCCCGCCGCCGCCGCGCCCGAGACGCCGCCGGTGGCGGCCGCACAGTCTGCGCCGACGGTCGCGCCAAAGGGTTCGCCGAACTTCCTCGTCATCGTCGCCGATGATCTGGGCTGGTCCGACATCGGCGCGTTCGGCGGCGAGATCGCGACCCCGAACCTCGACGCGCTGGCGCTGTCGGGGGTGCGCTTCACCGGTTTCCACACCGCCCCTACCTGTTCGCCGACGCGATCGATGCTGATGAGCGGGGTCGACAATCATCAGGCGGGGCTAGGCACCATGGCCGAACTGCTGAGCGATGCGACGCGTGGCCGGCCGGGCTATGAAGGCTATCTCAACGATCGGGTCGCCTCGATCGCCGAACTGTTGCGCGCCGGCGGCTATGCCACGGTGATGTCGGGCAAATGGCACCTCGGCCTCACCCCCGATCGTGAACCGGCGGCGCGCGGGTTCGAACATAGTTTCGCGCTGTTGCAGGGGTTGTCGAACCATTTCGGCGCGGACCAGAATGCCGCTTGGAAGAAGGCCGGCCTCGACCCCAGCTACCGCGACGACGGCAAGCCCGCCGCCCTTCCTGCCGGCCGCTATTCGACCGATTATTTCACCGACCGGCTGATCGGCTATCTCGACCAGGCAAAGCGCGCGGGCGACGACCGGCCGTTCTTCGCCTACCTTCCCTTCACCGCGCCGCACTGGCCGCTACAAGCTCCGCCGGAAACGATCGCCAAATATAAGGGCCGGTACGACACGGGATATGAAGCGCTGCGCGAGGCGCGGCTCGCCCGTCAGAAGCAACTGGGGCTGGTGCCCACTGATGCCGTCGCCCATGCCACCGAGCAGGTCCGCCCCTGGGCATCGCTGACCCCGGAGGAACGCGCGATCGAGGCGCGCAAGATGGAGGTCTATGCAGCGATGGTCGACCGGCTCGACCAGAATGTCGGGCGGGTGATCGCCGCGCTGAAGGCGCAGGGCCGCTATGACGATACGATCATCCTGTTCCTGTCGGACAACGGCCCGGAAGGAAATGTGATCGACGCCCCCTCGCCCCGGTTCAGGATCGCCGATCCGAAGGCTCCCCCGGCCGATCCCGATGCGCCGCCGCCGGTCGACCCGTCGCTTGGCATCGACAACCGCCTCGCCAACATCGGCGCGGCGACCAGCTATGTCGGCTATGGTCCGGGCTGGGCGCAGGCCAATTCGACGCCGTCGTGGCTGGTGAAGGGCTATCCTACCGAGGGCGGTATCCGGGTCAGCGCCTTTGCCGCGGGCAAGGGTGTGGCCGGCGGCGGACGCATCGCCACCACCAATCTCGACGTGCGCGACATCGCGCCGACCCTGCTCGACTATGCCGGACTGACCCAGCCCAAGAGCTTTGCCGGCCGCCCGATCGTGCCGCATCAGGGGCACAGCCTGCGTCCGGTCCTTGCCGCCACCGCCCCGGCGGTCCGCACGGCGGACGAAGCCGTCGGCTATGAACTCTTCTACCGCCGCGCCTTGCGCAAGGGCGACTGGAAGGCGGTGTACCTGCCGGCCGGCACCAATCGCTATACCCGCAAGGGCGTCAGCACCGGACGCTGGCAGTTGTTCGACGTCGCCCGCGATCCGGGTGAGACGCACGATCTGGCGGCGGCCGAACCGGCCCGGCTCGCCGAACTGGTCGCCGCCTATGACGTCTATGCCAGGGAAAAGGGCGTCGTACCCCTGCCCGGAGCCGCCGCGCCTACCGGTGCCAAGCCGTGAAGCCGGCGACGGCGCTGCTGCTGGCCGTGGCGGGGCTGGCATCGACCGGTGCATATCGCCCGACCCCGCGCTGCGACGCGACCGACCGCTGCGTCGCGATTCCGGCCGGTACGGTGCTGCTGGGCGAGGATGGTGCTGGCCGTCCAGGGACGGCGACGCCGGTCGCCGCGTTTCGTATCGACGCGCATGAAGTCACCAACCGCCAGTTCGCCGCCTTCGTCGCTGCCACCGGCCATCGCACCCGTGCCGAGCGCGATGGCGGGTCGGCGGTGTTCGTCGCGCCGACCGAACCTGTCCCGCTGAACGATGCCGCGCGCTGGTGGCGGTTCGTGAAAGGCGCCGACTGGCGGCATCCGCAGGGACGGGCAAGTTCGATCGACGGGCATTGGCAGGACCCGGTCGTCCATGTCGACCGGTCCGACGCCGCCGCCTATGCCGCTTGGGCCGGCGGCTTCCTGCCGAATGTCGACCAGTGGGAACGTGCCGCCCGCGGCGGACAGACGACGCTGCGCGACGCCATGACCTGGGCATTCGATCACGGCAAGGCGCGCGCGAATGTGTGGGAAGGCGTCTTCCCGATCGTCGATACCGCCGCCGACGGCTATGCCGGAATCGCCCCCGTCGCGCGCTTTCCGGCCAACGACCTCGGCCTGTACGATATGGTCGGCAATGTGTGGGAATGGGTCGCGGGCGACGGACCGGTCGGGCTGGTCAAGGGCGGCAGTTTCCTGTGCGCGACCAACTATTGCGCGAACTTCCGCCCCGCCGCCTTCCAGGCGCAGGAACAGGACTTCCCCACTTCGCACATCGGGTTCCGCGTGGCGTATCGCTATCGGTGAACTATGATGAACAGTTGGAACAGAGGGTCGACGGCGACGCGGTGACCTGCGCGCCGGGATAGGTCATGCTGCCATGCGGGCGTGATCGACCACCTGGTTGCGGCCCTGCGCCTTGGCGGCATAGAGCGCGCTGTCGGCCTGCGCGATCAGCCGTTCCCACGTCGCGTTCCGGTCGGCGATATGGCTGTACCCGGCGCTGACCGTACAGCGTAGTTCGGTACCGTCGTCGAGGCGGATGGCCATCGCCTCGATCGCGGCGCGAATGCGTTCGGCGATCTCCGCCGGACTGGTATCGGGACCTTGCTCCAACAAGACCATGAACTCCTCGCCCCCCACCCGCGCGACGAGGTCGGCGGACCGCACCGTCCGGGCGATCCGCGCTGCAACCGCCGCCAGCGCCGCGTCCCCCGCCAGATGCCCCCAGCGATCGTTCAGCCGCTTGAAATGATCGATGTCGAGCAGGATCAGCGCGACGTTCCCGCCGTCATGGGCCAGCGACGCCACGCGCCTGGTACCGGTTTCCCACATCACCCGCCGGTTCGACAGGCCGGTCAGCGTGTCGCGCGTCGCCTGCCAGATCAGTTGTTCGTTCAGTTGCCGGGCGATCATCCACAACAGGCAGATGGCGATCATCCAGGTCAGCAGCAGGCGCGTGACCAGCCCCACGACCGAGCTTAGCTCGAAGGCTACGCTGTCCTCCGCACCCGCCAGTACCGCGATACTGCGCAGGGCCATGACACCGGCCAGGGCGAAATGGAAGCCCGCCGCCAATCGCGCCGGCGGACGGCGGGGCAGATCGGCATGACGCCATAGCGCGATGCCCGTGGCGACGGTCAGCGTTCCGCGCAGCGTGCAGCCCAGGATCAGCATGACGCCGAAATCGGGCGTCGCACGCGTCAGCGCGTAGCAGACTTCCACGACGGCAAGGATCGCCGCGACCGCGATCGGCCAGTTGTCCCGGCGCGGACGGTCGAGGAACAGGTTGGTGGCGACCAGTGCGACCGCCGTTCCCGCATCGATCGTCAGATTGGCCATCAGCGGCATACGCCGCACCGTGAGTCCGAAGGCTTCGGACAGCAGCGCGCCGAACCCCGCCGCCAGCAGCAGGTTGGCGATGCTCCAGAACAACAGGCTGACCGGCCGCTTGAGGTCGTTCGTCGCGTACCAGAAACACAGGAACAGCAGCGCCGACGCGAACGAGGTCAGCGCATTGACGAACAACATCGTCGTCAGGTCGATCTGGTAGCCGAACGCGATCATCGCGGCACCATAGACAACCTGTATTTAAAATTCCCTGACGAGACACCGATGCCTACGCGTTCCCGACAGATAAATACTGTCATGGTTAAAGTATCGATGAGGCAGGATCAGCGTCCGTGTCCTTGGGATGATTTGCTATGGGTTAATACACTCCGAATGAATTTCGACATATTCCAACGGCCCGCCGCCACATAACCTTTTGCAAACATAATTGCGGTAGCCCGGGATACGACAGGAGGGTGGTGGCGGGGATGATCGTTCGTATTGCCGTGCAGGACTTGCGGCCGGGCATGTATATCGACTCGATCGAATGTTCGTGGCTGGAAAGCCCCTTCTGGCGGCGGCGCTTCGCCCTCCGCGATGCCGAGGACATCGCGCGGTTGAAACAGTCCGCCATCGCCTTTGTCGCGATCGACACCGACCGGGGGCTGGCGCCGGTATCGCCCGTCGTTCCCGCCGCCGTGTCGATGGCGATCGACCTGCCGATCGCGCACGGACGGCGGAGCCGCGCGGTCCCCGCGACCGAGAGCCTGGAAACCATGCTGGAGCGTTCCAAGCAGCAGGTTCATGCGCTGTTTCAGGACGTCCGGCTCGGACGGAACGTCACGGTCGCGGCGGTCAGCCCGCTGGTCGACGACATCACCCTGCGGGTACGGCGCGACGCGGTGGCGATGGTCGCCGGAACACGGCAAAAGCCCGCCGACGACTATACCTATCTCCATTCGATCGCGGTCTGCGCGTTGCTGATCCAATTGGCGATCCATCTCGGCTTCGACGACGAACAGGTGCGGGCGATCGGCGCCGCCGGGTTGCTGCACGATATCGGCAAGGCGACGACCCCGGACGAAATCCTCCTGAAACCCGGCGTGCTGGATGCCGGCGAGCTGGCCGTGATGCGACGCCATGCCGCGAGCGGCCATGCGATCCTGCGCGACTTGGGCGAAGCGGACGGCATCACGCTGGACGTGTGCCTGCATCATCACGAACGGCTAGATGGACAGGGCTATCCCGAAGGATTGGCGGCCGACGCGATCAGCATCCATGCGCGGATGGCCGCGATCTGCGACGTGTACGACGCGGTGACGTCGATCCGGCCGTACAAGCGGCCCTGGTCGCCGAACGAAGCGCTGGCGCGGATGGGCAGCTGGGAGGGGCATTTCGATCCGGTGCTGCTGGACAGCTTCATCACCATGCTGGGCATTCATCCCGTGGGCGCGCTGGTCCGGACCCGGTCGAACCGCCTGGGCATCGTCCTCGACGGGTCGGTCGATCCGTTTCACCCGCGGGTGCGCACCTTCTTCGACGTGCCGCCCGCCGCGTTCCTCGCGCCCGAGGATGTCGACACCGCGCACGATCCGGTCCTGCGGCGCGAACGGGAAGGCTATTGGTTCGGCGACAACTGGCCGGCGATCGTCGCCAGCATCGGCGAGAACCGGCGATTCGACCCGCCGTCCCTGCCCCACCGATCAAGCGGTGCCTGACCATCCGATCGCGCGTAGCGGCGCGATCGGATGGTCAGGCACCCGTAGCCGGCCTTACATCTTCCAGGTGGCGGTCAACAGCGAGGTGGTGCCCGAATTGACGATGTCCGACACCGCCAGGCTGTTCTTCCCAATATGCGCCCAATAGCTGTAGGTGTTGAAGACGTTCGATACCGACACGTCCAGCTTCAGCCGCTCGGTCGCGGCGAACCCGGCGTGCAGGTCGACGCGGTTGATCGGGCGGACCCATACATTGTCCCAGCTCGACCCCTTGCCCAGCGTATCGTAGATCGAGACATAGCTGCCGGCATGGTTGTAGTTGATGTCGAACGTCACCGGCCCGCTTTCGTAGAACAGCTGCGCATTGGCCAGCAGGTCCGGCGCGTTCTGGATCCGGTCCATCCGCGTGCCGTCGCCCAGCACGTCGACCTTCGTCCATTGCCGGGTGACGTTGCCCGCGACGCCGAACCCGCTCAGGAAGCCGGGCAGCCCCGACAGCTTCTGCCGCGCCGCCAGTTCGATGCCGTAGATGTCGCCCGACCCACCATTTTGCGGTTGGAAGGTGACCGTGCCCTGAGTCACGCCGACATTGGTGCCGGTGACGATGCCGGCATTGCTGCCATTGTCGTAGATATAGTTGTTCAGCCGCTTGTAGAAGGCTGACAGCAGGATGTGGCCACCCTGATCGAAATCCCATTCGCCCGACGCATCGACGTTGATCGCGCGGATCGCCTTCAGGTCCGGGTTGCCGCGGGTGACGGTGGTTACCCCGCCCGACACGACGGTGTTGGCCCCGCCGCCCAGCTGAAGGAACGGCGGCCGGACATAGCTGGTCCAGATCGACGCGCGGTACACGGCGCTGCGGTTGGGCCGGTAATTGGCGGCGATGCTGGGCAACACGGCATCGAAGCGCGCGACGTTGTTGCCGAACGCGCCGGTGCCGGTCACCCCGTTGACGTTGGGCGTGACCCAGAAGGTGTTGCGGATGTCGGTATGTTCGTAGCGGACACCGGGGATCAGTTCGAGGTTGCCGATATCGACCTGCGCCATGGCATAGGTGGCATAGACGGTTTCGGTCGCGCGCTGCGTGTTGCAGTTGAAGCTGTTGATCGGATTGCTGCCGCAGGTGTCGATCGTCGCATCGGTCGCGCCGCCCAGACGGTCGAACAGCGCGAACAGCTTCTTCTGGTCGATTTCCGGCACGTCCCAGCCATAGCGGCCCGGCCAGACGCTGGGATAGGTCTTCGAAATGATGCCGAGGTCGCCGAAGGTGTTCGCGGTGCCGTATCCCGGCACGGTATAGTCGCGGTTGGTGATCTTGCGGCTGCTCTCCTCGATCCGCACACCGGCCTTCACGAAGCGCAACGCGCTGCCCTCGACATCGTAGCGCAGATCGATCTTCGCACCGCCCTTGCGCTGGCTGCTGGTCTGCGGCGTATATTCCGGCGCTCCGCCCGCCGCCGGCATCCCTGCGACATTGTTCAGCGCATCGTACAGCCGCTGCGGCAACAGCGGTTCGGGATAGCCGTTGCGATAGCCGAACAGCGTGCCGCCGCCGAACGCCAGCCCGTTGCCGTCGGTGCCCAGCGTGCGCGCCGCGACCTCGATATGGTTGGGCCGCGCGTTGGTGCCCCAGCTGTAGAACAGGTTCGGCGCGATCGTCAGCGCGCCGACATGATGTTCGCCGCCGATCTGCGCGGTGCCCAGCTTGGCCAGCGCCGGGTTGGTTTCGTACCAGAACCGGGTCGAGACGTTCGACAGGACCGGCGCGTACAGCCCGTTGCCGAGCGGCGTGCCCGCCGACCCGGTCTTCTTGTTCATCGCGATGATCTGGGTCAGGTGGCTGTTCTGTTCGGTATTAGCCTGCGCATAGGTGACGCGCGCATAGACGGCGGTGTCGTCGTCGGGGCGCCAGTCGAACGTGGCGTTGCCGCCATAGCGTTCGGTCGATCCCGACGACATGCCGAAATTGGCCCCGGTCAGGATCAGGTTCGCCGCCGGATCGAGGTTGGACGGGTTCGACCCGTCCGCATTCTGCACCGCGAAATCATAGCCGAAGTCGCAGCAGCCCGATGCCTGGATGCCGCCGACCAGGCTGTTGGCATAATGGCGGATGTCGTAGAAGCCGCTGATATAGAAACCGAACTGCTGGTCCGGCCCGAATTTGGTCGAAACGTCGCCACCGACATTATAGCCCAGCCCATCCTTGCCATAGGCGCGCGCACGGCTTTCAAGCCGCCCGCCGACGGTCACGCTGGCGCGCAGGCCGTCGCGATAGTCGAAGGCCGATGGCGTGCGGAAATCGATCGTCCCACCGATGGCGTCGCCCAGCATGTCAGGCTGCGACGTCTTGTTCAGCACGATCGTCTGCAACCCCGATGGCGGCAACAGGCTGAGCTGGACGCCGCGGCTATAGGGATTGCCCTGCGCCACGTTGACGCCGTTGATGAGGTTGAGGTTGTATTCGGCGTTCAGCCCGCGCACCGACACGAACATGCCCTCGCCGCGCGACGCGCCGTCGACACCGCCGGCAAAGGCCGAGCCGGTGTTCATCACGTTGATGCCGGGCAGCAGCCCCAGCGCTTCGGCGACGTTGTGGACGGCGGTATGCGCCAGATCCTCGGCAGACAGGACGTTGGTGGTGTTCGCCGACCGCATCTGCAGGTCGGTCGCTTCGTACCGGTTGCCGACGACCAGGATGTCGTCCCCCGCGACATCGGCCGCCGCCTGTGGCGCGACGTCGGGCGCGCGGGCCGGGGCGGAGGCGTCCGCCTTGCGATCGGCGGCGTCCTGTGCCGCCGCTACTCCCTGAACGGGACCGGGGGCCACTTCCTGCGCCGCGGCACCGGTGGCGACGACCGCCCCCGCCAGCAGCATCGTTCCCGCCAACAATCGCGCGCGCAAGGTCGTCCCGCCCATGTCCCGTCCCCCGAAATCCGCCGGCATGGTGCCGGCTTTCTTGGGGTACAGGGAATGCCAATGTCATATTCTTGTCAATATGCTTTTTCTGTTTCGAATTATTTTGAACTATTATTTCCAAGTTCGATATGCGCAGGCCGGCGTGCGAAGCGGCATCCCACGCCCTGCGCCGATCGGCCGCATATGGATGAAATCGTGGCGCTTTATGTTCCACCGCACCGCTGTCAGACCGTGTGCCGGACACGAATCCGGCGGATCAGGCCGACAAGCCGACCTTGGCGGCCAATGCCCGGAGCGTATCCAGCCCGAGGCGCTGATAGTCGCGGGGCGGGGCGCTGGCCGGGTCCTGTTCCGCCTCCACCACGATCCATCCGGCATAGTCGATCTCGGCCAGCGACCGCAGAAACGGGCCGAAGTCGAGATCGCCGTCGCCCGGCACGGTGAACATGCCGGCGACGACACCTTCGAGGAAACTGCCCCCCGCCCCCAGTACCGCGTCATGCCGCGCGCGACGCACATCCTTGCAATGGACATGCAGGATACGCTCCGGATACCGCCGGACGATGGCCGCCGGATCGATACCGGCCAGCGCCGCATGGCCCGTGTCGATGGTCAACCCGACCTCCGGGTCGGTCACCTCGAACAGCCGCTCCAGATCGTCGGCGGTCTCCACCACGGTGCCGAGATGGTGGTGATAGGCCAGCCGCATGTCGCGCGCGGCGAGGTGCCCGGCGATGCGGTTCAGGCCGCGTCCCAGCATATCCCACCCGGCGTCGTCGAGCCGTGGCGTGCCGGTCAGGGGAACGCTACGATCCGCGTGGATCGCGTTCGACGTTTCCGCCACGACGAAGACGTCGCTGCCCATGCGCTGCAACAGGTCGAGATGCGGACCGAGTGCGGCGATCTCCGCCTCGACCGGCCGGGTCAGCAGGGAGGTGCCATACCATCCGCCGACGAGGCGCAGGGCATGGCGCGACAAGAGCGGCGACAACAGCGCCGGATCGCGCGGAAAGGCGTGGCCGAGTTCGATGCCGTCGAAGCCGATGGCATGGGCATCGTCCAGCACCTGTGCGACGGTCGTACCGGCACCCAGTTCCGGCATGTCGTCGTTCATCCACGCGATGGGGCTTACCCCCCAGCTGATGCCCAAGCCCGCACTCCTCCGTCCCTGCCCGTCGCGGCGACCATGCCAGAGCGGCGGGGCACGATAAAGACGGGCGCGGCCCGATGCGCGGGAAAGACTATGCCCCCGAACCGCGGTCATAGCGCTGGCGCGCCGCGCGCACGTCGGCGCGGGTGGATTCCGCCGGTACGGGCACGTCCCACCAATGGCCGCCAATCGCGGTCGCGCGCATCGGGTCGGTCGCGACGACGACGACGACGACCCCGCCACGTTCGCGCGCGCGGGGCAAGGCGGCCTCCAGCGCGGCGATACCGTCGACCCGCTCCGCCGCCGCGCCAAGGCTGCGGGCATGGGCGACGAAGTCGATCGCCGGCACGCCCGCTGTGCGCAGGTTGCCGAACGACGCCCCGCCGACGCTGCGTTGCAACCGTTCGATGCAGCCGAACCCGCCATTGTCGACCAGCACGATCGTCATCGCGCACCCCATCGCCACGGCGGTCGCGATTTCGGAATTGAGCATCAGGTAGCTGCCGTCGCCGACCATCACCGTCACCCGCCGGCCGGGCATCGCCAGCGCCACGCCCAGCCCGCCGGCGATCTCGTATCCCATGCAGGAAAAGCCGTATTCTGCGTGATAGCCGCCGGCGCGCGCGACCCGCCACAATTTATGCAGCTCGCCCGGCAGGCCGCCGGCCGCGCAGACGATCACGTCGTCGTCCGCCGCGTCACGCGCCACCGCGCCGATCACCTGCGCTTCGCCGGGTAGCGCGGTCGCATCGCCGGGTGCCAGCACCTGTCCGACGGCGCGGTCCCATGCCAGACGATCCGCCGCGCAACGGTCGCGCCATGCGGTCGGAACCCGCCAGTCGCCCAGCGCCCCGGCCAGCGCATCCAGCACCATCGCCGCATCGCCCAGCACCGGGCGAGCATCATGCTTGGCGACGTCCTGCGCCGCGACATTGACCTGGAACAGCGTCACGTCGTCGGCGAACAGGGTGCGCGACCCGGTGGTGAAGTCCTGCAACCGCGTGCCGATCGCGACGATCACGTCGGCCGCGGCCGCCGCGTCGTTGGCGGCCTGCGTGCCGGTGACGCCGATCCCGCCCAGCAACTGGGGATGGTCGCCGGACAGCGTGCCCTTGCCCGCCTGCGTCTCGACCACCGGGATGCCGCTATCGCGGGCAAAGCGGGCCAGCCGCTCCTCCGCCCGTGCATACAGGACCCCGCCCCCGGCGATGACCAGCGGCGACCGGGCGCTGCGCAGCGCCGCCACCAGTTCCGCGACCTCCGCCGGGTCGGCGGGCGCGCGTCGCCGTCGCCAGGTCCGCGTGCGGAACAGCGCAGCGGGATAGTCGAACGCCTCGGCCTGCACGTCCTGGCACAGACACAGGGTGACCGGGCCGCACAGCGCCGGATCGGTCAGCACCGCCATCGCGCGCGGCAACGCATCGATCAGTTGTTCGGGCCGCGCGATGCGGTCGAACAGCCGCGATACCGGGCGCAGACAGTCGTTGACCGTCGCGGTCGGGTCCGACGGGCATTCGAGCTGTTGCAACACCGGATCGGGCCGTCGACCGGCGAAGACGTCACCGGGCAGCAGCAGCAACGGCAGTCGGTTGACGTGCGCCACCGCCGCCGCCGTCACCAGATTGGTCGCGCCGGGACCGATCGAACTGGTGCACGCCATCGCCCGTTCGCGCCGGTGCGCCTTGGCAAAGGCGACCGCCGCATGGGCCATGCCCTGCTCGCTGTGCGCGCGCAGCGTCGGCAGGTCGTCGGTTACCTCGGCCAGCGCCTCGCCCAGCCCCGCGACATTGCCATGCCCGAAGATCGCCCAGATGCCGGCGAAGAACGGCACGACACCGTCCGCCGTCTCTACGCGCTGCGCGATCATCCAGCGGACGATCGCCTGCGCGGCGGTCAGCCGCAGGATCGGCGGCTGCGCCATGCGTCAGGCGGGACGCGCCGCGCGCGCACGCCGCCACGCATCCACCAACACCCCGAAATTCGCCGCGATCCGCGCCACCGCCTCTTCCTCGTCGATCTTGCCGGCTAGCCAGTCGGCGGCGGCCTTGTGCCAGATCGTCCGGCCGACGGCAAAGCCCCGCACCATCGGGCAGGTCGCGGCGATGACGAAGCGGTCGAGCAGCACCTCGGGCGTCGCCGACAGGCCGAGCAGCAGGACCCCGCGACAATCGGGATCGTGGCGAGCGATGACGTCGCCGATCGCGACCCATGCCGCGGGATCGTCGGCCGGCTCCAGCTTCCACCAGTCGGGATGGATGCCCAGCGTGTAGAAATGGTCCAGCACGTCGGCGGTCGTGCGGGCGTCGACCGGGCCGTGCGCCGACACGATCACTTCCAGCAGCAGTTCATGCCCCGTCGCGCGGCACGCCTGATATAGTCGAATCAACTCGCGATCCTGTGCCGCGCGCATGTCGGCGGGATCGTCGATCCGGTAATAGACGAGGCACTTGACCACCTGCCGCGCAGGCCAGCCGCGCAGCGTGACCGCCGGGTCCAGCCCCGCCTCGAACGACAGCGGGCGTGATCCCGGCACCTCGATCGGGCGTCCGATCCAGTATGGCAGGTCCGCCGCCGCTTCGAGCGCGCGGGCGCCGTCCCCGCCGTCCAGCAGCACGCCGAACCCCCGGTCGCCGGCGGCAAGGCGGTCCGTGGCGCGCAGCACCAGCGACTTGAACCGGGCGACACGCGACCGGCTGTCTCCGCCCAGACGGTCAACTAGATCATCGAAATAGGTCCGGTGGTCGACCGCCAGCACCATCAGGTCGTCATACGCCGCGCCGCGCTCCACGATGCGGTGTTCGCGCGCCAGCGCGGGATCGTCGCGCAGACGATAGGGCAGGTCGGTGGCCGTCATGAACATCTGCAATTCCTTCCAACCCGGCATCGCCGGCGCGCAGCCGTGGCGCGACACGACCATCGCGCCGCACGCATTGCCCCACGCACCGGCGGTCTCCAGCGACTCGCCCCGCAGCCACCCGCGCAAAAACCCCGCCATGAACGCGTCCCCCGCCCCCAGCGCATTGAACATCTCGACGGGATAGCCCGGCACCCGCAGCCCGTCTGCCAGCGTCGCGGGAACGTCACCCTCCACGATCGTGCAGCCCTCGGCACCCCGCTTCACCACGATCAACGCCGGGGTCGCCTGCCGGATGATGCGCAGCGCCGCGACCGTATCGGTGACGCCACCCAGGATGTGGATTTCCTCCTCGGTGCCGACGATCAGGTCGACCACCGGCAACACCGCCTGCAGGGCGCGGGTGACGTCGGCATCGGCAACGAACCGGTCCTCGCCGCGATCGCGCGAGGCAAGGCCCCACAGCACCGGGCGATAATCCACGTCGAAGACGACGCGCCCGCCCCCTGCACGGGAAAGCCGCGCCGCCTTGATGCTCGCCCGCCGCACGCCGGGCTGCGACAGGTGGGTGCCGTTGATGAGCACCGCCCCCGCCCGGGCAATCTGGTCCGGATCCACATCGCCCTCGTCGAGCGCGCTGTCGGCGCAATTCTCGCGGTAAAAGATCAGCGGAAAGCTGTCCCGGTCGCGGATGCCGAGGATGACGAGCGCGGTCAACCGGGCGGGATCGGTCCGCACGCCGCGCGTGTCCACCCCTTCGCGCAGCAGCTGTTCGCGCACGAACCGGCCCATATGATCGTCGCCGACCCGCGTCACCAACCCGGCGCGCAGGCCGAGGCGGACGGCGCCGATCGCGGTGTTGGTCGGGCTTCCGCCAACATATTTCGCGAAGCTCGCCATATCCTCCAGCCGGCCGCCGACCTGTTCGCCGTACAGGTCCACGCTCGACCGCCCGATGGTGATGAGGTCGAGCGGGCGGTTCATCGCGGGGTCCCTTCGCGGGCTTGCCGAACGGCGGTCGGCCATGGAAAGGATGGGCGTCGGCAAAGGGGACGGGCGTGCACAATATCGCGGTGATCGGCGCGGGACGGATCGGGGCCATCCATGCGGCATCGATCGCCGCGCATCCGGACCTGACCCTCGCCTGCGTGGCCGATGCGACGCCGACGGCGGCACGGGCGCTGGCCACGCGCCACGCCGCGCGCGTCGTCGACATCGACACCGCGCTGTCGCTGCCCGACATTGCGGGCGTCGTGATCGCCAGCCCTACCCCGACCCATGTCGACCTGATGCTGGCTGCCGCGCGCCACGGCAAGGCGGTCTTTTGCGAAAAGCCGGTCGACCTCGACCTCGATCGCGCCCGTGCGGCGGCGACCGCGCTCGATGCGCTGGGCGCCCGCGTGCTGATCGGCTTCAACCGCCGCTTCGATCCGCATTTCCACGCGCTGCGCGACCGGCTGCGCGCCGGGACGATCGGCGCGCTGGAGGCGGTACATATCGTCAGCCACGACCCCGCGCCGCCCCCCACCGACTATCTCGCGACCTCGGGCGGGCTGTTCCGCGACATGGTGATCCATGATTTCGACATGGCCAGCTGGCTGCTCGATGCGCCCGTCACCGGCGTCTTCGCGCGCGCCGCCTGCCTGATCGATCCCGCCATCGCGGCGGCCGGCGATGTCGATACCGCGCGGACCATCCTGACCACGGCGGACGGGCGGATGGCGACGATCAGTTCCAGCCGCCGCAGCGGCTATGGCTATGACCAGCGGATCGAGGCGTTCGGCAGCACCGGGCTGTTGCGGGTCGACAATTTGGCGCAGACCATGGTCGAACACTGGAGCGCCGACGGGCGACACCATGCCCCGGTCCAGCATTTCTTTATCGATCGCTATGCCGACGCCTATCGACGGGAGATCGCACATTTCGCCGACATGCTGGGCGGCGCGCCGGCCATGGTCGATCACCATGACGGCGTCGCCGCGCTGGCGCTGGCGGACGCGGCGGAGCGATCGATCGCGTCGGGCCGGATCGAGCCGGTCTGGAGCGGTATCCGAGCAAGTTGAACCGCCGTCATCGCCCTTCGGGCGCCTGCTTCGCAGCGCGGTGATCCAACCTGATCGGATACCGCTCTAGCGGTCGATCCACTTGCGTGGACGCGGCACCGGCGCGGGTCATGCGGATCGTCCGACGCCTCCGAACGACGGCGGCCGGTCGGTGGGATCGCGGCCGAACGTCCGGTTGGGACGGGAACCCATGTGAAAAACCAGCCGCCCACCCCGTGCCAGCTCGTCGTGTCGAATCCAGCTGCGGGTCCAGGGCCGGCCGTTCCATGTCACGCGCTGCACATACACCGCCTCCGCCGACACCCCCGGCGCCTCGATGACGAGCCGCCGCCCCTGCCCCATGTCGATCGTCGCGCGCGGGTGCAGCGGGCTGCCGAAGACATAGACCGCGCTGACCGGATCGACCGGATAGAGGCCGAGCGCGCTCATCAGATACCATGCGCTCATCTGCCCGCAATCCTCGTTGCCCGACAGGCCGTCCGGCGCGGCGCGATACTGGCCCGCCAGTAGCATCCGCACCCGCGCCTGCGTCTTCCACGGGGCGCCGCAATAGGCATAGAGATAGGCGACGTGGTGGCTGGGTTCGTTGCCATGCGCATATTGGCCGACCATGCCGGAGATGTCGGGCACCGCGTCGCCGACGATCGCGCTGTCGGCGGCGAAGAGCGCGTCGAGCTTCGCCTCGAACGGCGCGTCCCCGCCGAACAGGTCGATCAGGCCATAGACGTCGTGCTGGTTGAGGAACGTCGCCTGCCACGCATTGCATTCGGTAAAGTCGCGCCAGTGCGTCGTATCATGGCCCAGCGCACGCGGATCGAACGGTTCGGCCCAGCGACCGTCCGCCAGTTTCGGGCGGATGAACCCGGTGCCCGCGTCGAACAGGTTGCGATAGTTGCGCGACCGGGCGCGCAGGCGCGCGGCATCGTCCGCCGCCCCCGCCCGGTCCGCGATCACCGCCATCGCCCAGTCGTCATAGGCATATTCCAGCGTCTTGCTGGCCGCCTCCGCCACCTTGTCCGACGGGATATAGCCGAGCGCGCGATAGGGCCGCAGGCCGCGTGCCTCGCTCTCGAACGCCAGCTGGCGAAAGGCCGGCCAGATCGCGGCGGCGTCCAGACCGGGCACGCCCTTGACCAGCGCCTCGGCGATGACGACCGCCGAATGCCATCCGATCATGCAGTGCGTCTCGATCCCCTGCAACGGCCAGACCGGCGGCCCCGCAGGCGTTTCCAGCGTCATGCGGGCAAGCCCTCGCACCAGGTCGCCGTTCCGCTCCGGCGCGACCAGCGTCAGCAGCGGGTGGAGCGCGCGATACGTGTCCCACAGCGAATAGGTGCTGTAGTTGCCGGCCCCGGCGGGCAGGCGATGGACGGCGGTATCCATGCCGCGATAGCGTCCATCGGCATCGGAAAACAGCGTCGGGGCCAGCATCGCGTGATAGGCGGCGGTGTAAAAGATGCGTTCCTGCACCGCATCCGCGCCCTCGATCGACAGTGTTCCCAGCGCCGTGTTCCAGCGCGCTTCCGCATCACGCACGATCCGGTCGAAATCCTCGACCGCGCCGTCCGCCGCCAGATTGGCCAAGGCCCCGTCGACATCCACGCCCGACAGCGCAACCCGCACGACGATCGGCGCGTCGGCGGCGTCGGGGAACAGCAACGCGGCCTTCAGCGCCGCACCGGCAACCCCGTCCGCGCCGTGCGCGACGGGGCGGTCGTTGCTGAAGAAGCGCGCTTCGGCGAAGGGCCGCGACAGGCGTAGCGCGAAATGGATGACGCGCCCGTTCGCCCATTGCTGCACCCGCCGCGATCCGACCAGCGTGTCGCGCCCGATCAGCCGCAGCGAGGCGTCGCTGACCGGGGTTGGACGCGGCGGATCGAAACCGATGCTCGCCGGGTCCGGCTCGTCGCGCGCGCCATGCGCAAGGTCGAGCAGGATATGCCCCGGTCCGGGGAAGCGATAGCGGTGATAGCCCACCCGATCGGTGACGGTCAGTTCAGCCGCGATCCCGCTGTCGGGAAAGCGCACCGCATAATAGCCGGGCACGGCGCGTTCGTCGCCATGGACGAAGCGCTGGCGATAGCTGCCCTCGGGTCGATCGAGGCTGCCGGGGTTCAGGACGACCGGCCCGGTGCGCGGCGTCAGCAGCACGTCCATCAGGTCGCCGACGCCGGTTCCCGACAGATGGGTGTGCGAAAAGCCGAGCATGGTCGTGTCGTCATGGTGATAGCCCGAACAAGCGTCCCACCGGGCATTGTCGGTATCTGGGCTGAGCTGCACCATGCCGAACGGCCGGGCCGCCCCCGGATAGGTATGGCCATGACCGCCGGTGCCGATGAACGGATCGACCCTGTCCGCCGGCCGTGCGCGCGCCGGGACGGCGGCGGCCGCAGGCAAGGCAGACCCCACGATCATGCCGCCAGCCCCGGCGAGGAGCGTGCGACGCGAAACAGCCGGCGTGTCGATCATAGAAATGCCCCGATCCGCGACCGGCCTGAGCGATCGGTCGATCCGCCGCAGAGAATATGGCGGCCGCGCTCCTGTCAATATGACATTTCCATTTCAGCGCATAATGCGCCAATTCATTCCAAACGAACCGGTGGCCGGGTCAGGATGCGTCCTGCACCGCGGGAACGGCTTTCGTACGACGGACGCCGCGTTCCTTTTCATAGGCAAGACCGACGACCAGCGCCTGCGCAACGCACAGCGACGCGGCCAGCGACCGGAACCCGCGCACTTCCGATTCGCGCACGACCAGCGTCTGCGTGGCGTGCCGGGCGATCGGGCTGGCGAGGCTGTCGGAAATGGCGAGGATCTTCGTACCCGCCGCCGCCGCCGCCTCGACCGCGCTGACCGTTTCGGGGGCGTAGGAATTATAGCTGATGGCGATCAGCAGGTCGCGCGGCGACATCGCCCGGAACTGCTGGAACGTCAGCCCGCCCACCCCGTCGATCAACACGGTCGGCTTGCCCGCCTGCGGCACCGCATAGGCCAGATAGGCGGCGACCGGAAAGGCGCGCCGCATCCCCACGACATGCACGATCTGCGCCTTGCGGATCAGCGCGACCGCATCCGCCAGACCGTCCTGCCCGATGGTGAGGCGGGTGTTCTGCAACGCCAGTATGTCGCCTTCGGTGAACTCGTCGATCAGCGATCCGACGCCGTGTTCCGATACCGACTGGTCGACGGCGGCGGTGAACTGGTGCACCCGCTCGCCATATCCCAGGCTCGCATTCTTCGCGAGCAGGCTGTCGCGGAGCAGCCGCTGCATCGGTCCCGCGCCAGTAAAGCCGAGCGACTTGGCGAACCGCACGATCGTGGAGGGCTGTGTGCCCGATCGCGCCGCAATGACGCTGAGCGGTTGCAGCGCCATGTCGTCGGGATGGTCGAGGACGTAGCGGGCGACATGCTGCAACCGCTTGCTCAGCCCGTCGTGCCGGTCGAGAATGGTCTGCCGCAGCTCCGCCGCCGTCTGGGGAACAGGGGTATCGGCCTCGGTCATGCTCGTCTCCTTCGCGGGCGACCCAGCATAAATCCGGCAGGGTTCATTGCAACGAAGATTTCTGGAATGTAATTTCTATATTGACAGTGCGCTGGCATTATCTGTCTATTCGACCGGGGATCTGGTCGGGGGGAATGCCGCCATGAAGGATGCAGCGCTGTCGTGTGGATACCCGTTCGCCGTCCCGGCGACGTCGGAGTCGGTCGCGGCATGAACGACGTCGATTCCGGATCGCGCGCGACGATCGACACGGGCGCCCCCGCGCGGTCGCTGGGCCTGATCGGCGGGCTATCGGCCAATCTGCTCAACATGATCGGCATCGGGCCGTTCATCACCATTCCGCTGGCGCTGTCGGCGATGGGCGGGCCGCAGGCGCTGCTGGGCTGGCTGCTGGGGGCAGTGCTGTGCCTGTGCGACGGGCTGGTCTGGGCCGAACTCGGATCGACGCTGCCCCGCTCGGGCGGGCCGTTCCATTATCTGCGCGAAGCCTATGGCCCGGCGAAGCTCGGCCGGCTGTTCGGTTTCCTGTACCTTTGGCAAACATTGCTGATCGGTCCGATGTCGATCGCATCCGGCACGGTCGGGCTGGCGCATTATGCCACGTTCATCTGGCCTTCGCTGACCGGATGGGGCGTCGCGGCGCTGGCGGCGCTGGTCTGCCTCGCCAATACCGGCCTGTTGTGGCGCGACGTGCGCTCGATCCAGCGACTGTCGATCACCGTCAGCGTGATCGTGATCGCCGCGTGCCTGTGGATCATCGTCAGCGGCGCGCTGCATTTCGATGCCGGACGCGCGTTCTCCTTTCCACCCCATGCCTTTTCGCCCACCACCGCCTTCTGGACCGGGCTGGGCGCCGCGACGCTGATCGGCGTGTATGACTATGGCGGCTACAACGCGGTCTGCATGTTGGGCGGCGAGGTGCGCGAACCGCGCCGCACCATCCCGCGCGCAGTGCTGATCTCCATCCCGCTCGTCGCGCTGCTCTATGTCGGGTTGAACCTGTCGATCATCGGCGTGCTGCCATGGCAGCAGGCGATGAAGAGCGAGGCGGTCGTCGCGGACTTCATGCAGGTCCTCTACGGATCGGTCGGCGGGGTCACCGTCGCGGTCCTGATCCTGATCGCGAGCTGGGGTTCAGCGCTGATCGTGCTGCTGGGATATTCGCGCGTCCCCTATGCCGCCGCGGTGGAGGGGGAATTCTTGGCACGGTTCGGCCGGCTGCATCCCACCGGCAAGTTTCCGACGGTATCGTTGCTGTTCATGGGCGCGGCATCGGCCGTCGCGTGCCTGGTGTCGCTCGACAATCTGATCGCCGCGCTGATCGTGGTGCAGACGCTGTTCCAATATACCGCGCAATGCTTCGCCATCGTCCTGCTGCGCCGGCAGCGGCGGGCGGAGGGCGGCGCGACGTTCCGGATGCCGCTCTATCCCCTGCCGATCGTCGTCACGCTGGTCGGGTGGCTGTTCATCGTGACCACCAGTCGCCCGGTCCATATCGTCGGCGGCATCGGCGCGATGATGATCGGCACCCTCGTCTTCCTCCTCATCGCCCGCGCACGCCGCAGCTGGCCCTTCGCACCCGAGCGGGAGATTGCCGCATGACCCCCGGATATGACGTCGTCGTCGTCGGCGAAATCTATGTCGACCATGTCTTCAGCGGCTTTGCCACCTGGCCCGCGCCGGGCGAGGAGGTCGTGACCGACGCTTATGTCCGCGAAGTGGGCGGCGGGGCGGCGGTGACCGCCTGCGGCCTGGCGAAGCTCGGGCGGCGGGTCGCGCTGCTGGGACTGGTCGGGCAGGACGACATCCTCTGGTTCCTCGACCGGCTTGGCCGGTTCGGCGTCGTCGCCGACGGGCTGGTGGCGGGCGAGGGATCGACCGGAACCACGATCAGCGTGTCGACCGCCGTGGACCGGTCGTTCTTCACCCATGTCGGCGTCAACCGCGACGTCGGCGCGCTGGCGAAGGGGCCGGGGCTGGCGACACTGCGCCGGGCACGCCACGTTCATTTCGCCATGCCGATCGCGCGCGACGTCGCCGATGCGGTCCTGCCGGTGCTGGCCGACCTGGGCATCACCACGTCGCTCGACATGGGGTATCAGCCCGAATGGCTGGCCGACCCCGCCAATGCGCCGACGCTGGCCGCCGTCGACCACCTGATGCCGAACGAGAAGGAAGCGGAGTTGCTGTGCGGCAGCGACGATCCCGACGCCTATTTCGCCCATGCGCGCGCGATCGGCCTGCGCAACCCGATGCTGAAGCTGGGCGTCCGCGGGGCCGCCGCGCTGGAGAACGGCGCGGTCGTACGCGCGGTCCCGCCCCGCGTGACCGCCGTCGATGCGACCGGTGCCGGCGACAATTTCGACGCGGGCTTCATCGATGCGCTGCTCGACGGCGGCGATGCCCTGGCGCGGCTGCGACGCGGCTGCATCACCGGGGCGTTGTCGACCCGCAGGCCCGGCGCGCTCGCCGCCATTCCCGATACCCAAGAACTCCGGAGTTTCCATGACTGTAGCTACTGACCGCAAGCTGACGCTGATCGGCGGCGGGGGCGTCCGCACGCCCCTCGTCACCTTCGGCGTGAACGATGCCGCGCAGGCGCTGGGCGCGCGTGAGCTGGTGCTGTGGGACCCGGATGCCGATCGCCTGGCGATCATGGCGGCGCTGGGTCGTGCGATCGTCAAGGCGGAGGGCGGCGAGCTGATCGTGCGCGAGGCGACGTCGATCGAGGATGCGGTCGAGGGTGCCGCTTTCGTGATGAACTCGATCCGCGTCGGCGGGATCGCCGGCCGCGCCGCCGACGAACGCACCGCGATCGACCACGGCTTTCCTGGTCAGGAAACTACCGGCCCGGCCGGCGCCGCGATGGCGCTGCGCACCGTGCCGATCGCCATCGAACAGGCGCGACTGGTCGAGCGGCTCAGCCCCGATGGCTGGATCGTCAACTTCACCAATCCGGCGGGACTGATTACCCAGGCGATCAGCGACCATACCGACGCCAAGGTCGTCGGCATCTGCGACACGCCGACCGAGCTGTTCCACAACATCGCCCATGCGCTGGGCGCGACGCTCGCCGATGTCGAATGCGACTATGTCGGGCTGAACCATCTGGGCTGGGTGCGCGGCATCCGGCTGCATGGCGAGGACGTGTTCGACCGCGTCCTTGCCGACGATGCGGTCCTCGACAAGCTGTACAGCGCGCCGGTGTTCGACAAGGCGATGATCCGCGCGCTGCGGCTGATCCCGACCGAATATCTGTTCTTCTATTACGAACGCCGCCGCGCGCTCGCCAACCAGTGCAAGCACGGGTCGAGCCGCGGCACCGAGGTGGAGGCGCTGAACGTCCAACTGATCGCGACGCTGCGCGACCGGTTGGGGGCGGACGACGGCGCGAGCGCGATCGCGGCCTACGCCGCCTATCTCAACCGCCGTTCGGGATCGTACATGAAGCTGGAGGCCGAGGGCGGATCGGCGTTCGACCCCGAATCGACTTTCGACATTGATCCGTTCCGCGTCGCCAGCGGCTATCACCGGATCGCGATCGACGTGATGAGCGCGCTGACCGGGGCGAAGCCCGCCACGATCGTCGTCAACACCCGCAACCGGGGCGCGTTGCCCGACCTGCCCGAACGATCGATCGTCGAGACGTCGTCGCGGATCGAACGCGACGCCATCACCCCGCTGCCGATCGCGGCGCTGCCGGACCCGGCCATCGGGCTGGTCCATGGCATCAAGGCCTATGAGCGCGCCGCGATCGAGGCGGCGCTGACCGGCGAGCGCCCGACCGCGCGCAAGGCGTTGCTGATCCACCCGGCGATCGGCGAATGGGACCCGACCGGCGCACTGCTGGCCGATCTGCTCGACCCGACCTGCCAGCACTGCTGAGCGCGATGGCCGCCGTGTACTCGATCGTCCGCCGATGAGCGTGACGCGGCGCGAGGTGATCGCCGGGTCGACGGCGGCGGTCGGGCTGTCGGCGTGCGGCGGCCTGCCGCCGGCGATGGCCGCCGCGCCGCCGCCGGCCATCGTGTTATCGGGTCGGGAAACGCTGTCGCTGAACGACGGATGGCGGTTCCACGAAGGCGACATCGCCTTTCCCCCGATCCGCGATCACGAGGCGGCCTATGCCAATGGCAAGGCCGGCAACGCGACCGGCGCGGCGGCGGCCGACCATGACGACAGCGACTGGGCGGTGGTCACCGTGCCCCATGACTGGGCGCTCGGCCAGCCCGTCGACCCGGCGATGAATATCGACCAGGGGTTCCGGCGCAGGGGGATCGGCTGGTACCGGCGCACCTTCGCACTGGACGAAGCGGATCGCGACCGGCACCTCGAACTGCGCTTCGACGGGATCGCCACCCATGCGACGGTGTGGATCAACGGCACGCTGGCGCGGCGCAACTTCAGCGGCTTCACCGGCTTCACGATCGATCTCGGCGCGTTCGCCGCGTTCGGCGACGACCTGAACACCATCGCCGTCCGGGTGGATGCCGATGCGACCGAGGGGTGGTGGTACGAAGGTGCCGGCCTCTATCGCCATTGCTGGCTGACGAAGCGCGACGCGGTGCATATCGCGACCGACGGCGTCCATTGCGATCCCCGGTACGACGGCGGCGCATGGCGGGTTCCTGTCGCGGCGGCGATCGTCAACACGCGGGCCACCGCCGCGCAGGTCGTGCTGGAGACGGTGCTGACCGATCTCGCCGGTCGCCGGATCGCCGCCGCGACGCCGGTCGCGCTGCCGGCGGGCGGCACCGTCGTCGCCCATGCGACGCTGTCCTGCGCCGATCCGGCGCGCTGGTCGCCGGACGCGCCCGTCCTCCACCGGCTGACGACGCGCATCGTCGCGGACGGGCGAAGCATCGACGCGGTCGAGACGCCGATCGGGTTCCGCACGCTGCGCTTCGATGCGCGCGACGGATTTTTCCTGAACGATCGCCCGCTCAAGATTCGCGGCGTCTGCGTGCATCAGGACCATGCCGGGGTGGGGGTCGCGGTGCCCGACAGCCTGTGGGACTATCGGTTGCGTCGGTTGCAGGCGATGGGCGCCAACGCGATCCGGTGCGCGCACAATCCCCCTGCTGCAGCCCTGCTCGACGCCGCCGACCGGCTCGGGATGCTGGTAATGGACGAGCATCGCGAACTGAGCGGTGCCGACGATACGCTCGACCGGCTCGGCTGGCTCGTCCGGCGCGACCGGAACCATCCGAGCGTTATCCTGTGGTCGCTGTGCAACGAGGAATCGCTGCAATCCAGCGCGACCGGCGTGGCGATGATCCGCCGGATGAAGGCGGTCGTCCGCGCGCTCGACGACAGTCGCCCGATCACCGCCGCGCTGAACGGGGCGATGTTCGCGCAGCCCAACATCGCCGACGAACTGGACGTGGTCGGGTTCAATTACGGCACCGACCAATATGACCGCTATCACGCGACCTTTCCCGACCGGCCGCTGCTGAGTTCCGAGGACACCTCGGCCTATATGACGCGCGGGGTCCTGCGCACCGACCGGGCGGCGCATGTGCTGGCGGACGACGACAGCGAACATGCCGCATGGGGCCGCAGCCATGGCGAGGCTTGGCGATCGATCGCGACGCGCCCGTTCATGGCGGGCGGCTTCGCATGGACCGGCTTCGACTATCGCGGCGAACCGACCCCGTTCGAATGGCCGAGCACCGGCGCGTCGTTCGGGGCGATGGACCTGTGCGGGTTCGCCAAGAGCGCGTTCCATATCCGGCGGGCGTTGTGGACCGACGACGCGCCGGTGCTCGAACTGTCGCCGCACTGGACCTGGCCGGGGCGCGAGGGGATGCCGATTCCCATCTTGGTTATCACCAATGCCGACCGCGTCGTGCTGCGCCTCAACGGCCAGATCGTCGGCGACCTGACCGTCGATCGCTTCACGATGGCGCGGACCACCCTCGCCTATGCGCCCGGTCGGCTCGAAGCCATCGCCTATCGCCGGGGGCGGCCGGTCGCGCATCGCCGGGTCGAGACGACCGGACGCGCGGTCGCCCTGCACCTGACGCCCGATCGCCCGGCGATACGGGCCGACGGGCGCGACACGGTGCCGATCACGCTGGAGGCGCTTGATGCACGGGGCCGCCCCTGTCCCGATGCGCAGCACCTCGTGCGCCTGTCCATCGACGGCGGGACGATCGCCGGGGTCGGCAACGGCGATCCGAACAGCCACGAAAGCGACCTGCCGGCACCGGGCGGGCACAGCGCGGCGCGGCACCTGTTCAACGGGCTGGCGCAGGTGCTGGTGCAGACGCGCGGGCGGGGCCGGATGACGATCACCGCGCAGGCGGACGGGCTGGCACCGACGTCGCTGTCGCTCAACCTGATCCCCGGCACCATGCCCTCGGTCGCACCGCGCGACGGACGCCAGAGCCTGACCGAATGGCGGCAGGCACCGCCCTCCCCCACGCCCCCGCCGCTGGACCGGGTGATCGCCGAGGGCGACATGAACAGCTGGGCATGGATCAAGCCCGGCGCGGTCGAAACCGGCGGCGCGGATGGGCGCTACATCCTGTTCCGCACCGAATTCACCCCCCGCCGCCGAACGATGGCCGCCGGCGGGACCATCGTCTTCGCCCGGATCGTCGGGGCCGCGCGCCTTTGGCTCGACGGACAACCGGTCCGGGACAAGACCGATCCGGGTCCCGGCCGCCTCGTCCTGCCGCTCCGGGCCGGGCCGGGGCCGCACATCCTGCAGATCCTGTTCGATACCGGCGGTCGCCCGACCCCGTTCGGCCTTCCCGGCAGCGTCACGGTCGGCTGATCCCGCCCGACCCTCGCTCCGATCACAGAAAGCTACTCCCCTTGGTTCGCGCTTCCGCCCCCGTTGGTCTCGTCCACTTCGCGCTCGCCATGGGTGGGTTCGCCATCGGCACGACCGAATATGCGACGATGAGCCTGCTGCCGTTCTTTTCCGCCGGGCTGCGGGTCGACGAGCCGATGGCGGGGCATGTCATCAGCGCCTATGCGCTGGGCGTGGTGGCCGGCGCGCCGTTGCTGGCGGTGATCGGTAGCCGGTTCAGCCGCCGCCACGTCCTGATCGCGCTGATGCTGCTCTTCGCCCTTGGGAACCTGCTGAGCGCGGTCACGCCGACCTTTCCGTGGATGCTGTTCTTCCGCTTCGTCAGCGGCCTGCCGCACGGGGCCTATTTCGGCACCGCCTCGCTCGTCGCCGCGTCGCTGGTCCCGGTGAACAAGCGGACGCAGGCGGTCGCGCGGGTGATGCTGGGCCTGACCGTGGCGACGATCGTCGGCGTACCGCTGGCGAACCTGCTCGGGCAGACGCTGGGGTGGCGATGGGGCTTCGGCATCGTCGGCATGATCGCGGCGGCGACGGCCATCGCCATCGCCCTCGTCGCCCCGCACGATGTCGCTGACCGCACCGCCCGCCCCCTGGCCGAACTGCAAATCCTGCGCGACCGGCGGATCTGGCTGACCCTCGCCATCGGGGCGATCGGCTATGGCGGGCTGTTTTCGGTCTATACCTATCTGGCGTCGACCCTGATCGCCGTCACGCGGGTTCCCGAAACCACGGTGCCGGTGGTACTGGCCATTTTCGGGATCGGGATGACGCTGGGCAACCTCATCGTGCCGCGCTTCGCCGACCGCGCGCTGATGCCCACCGCCGCTGCCCTGTTGATCTGGAGCGCGGTGATGCTGGCGCTCTATTCGGTGGCCGCCGGCGCGCTGTGGTCGATCGCGCTGACGGTCTTCGCGATCGGGCTGGGCGGTGGCCTCGGCACGGTTCTCCAGACCCGGCTGATGGACCTTGCCGAGGGCGGGCAGAGCCTCGCCGCCGCGCTCAACCATAGCGCGTTCAACTTCGCCAACGCGCTGGGACCCTGGGCGGGGGGACTGGCGATTTCGGCCGGGCTGGGCTGGACCGCGACGGGCTGGGTCGGCAGCCTGTTCGCGATCGCCGGACTGGGACTGTGGGCGATCGCGAACCGGCAGGATCGGGCGAGCGTCGTCGCGCGGCGGTGCGCGCACGAATAGCGGACCGGCGCGCGGAGATGGAACGTGCTACCGTCGCCGATCTCCGCGCGGTCAAGGCCGTGCTTCCGCTGCGAGCGAAGGCTGGTCCGGTCGTGCCCCTGCGTCACGATCGTCCGACACTGGTCGGGTTTCAGACCGGACCGGCGGCTGCCGGCTATCGTGGAATCGATTGATGTCGGCGACGGTGTTAGCGCGTTCGGACAGACCCGACAGGGCGCGGATGACATCATCGGTGAGCCTGACTCACTGTGGTGTCTAGGAGCGGGAAATCGTGCCGTGTCGATCTGCATCGGACCGACGGGATGGGCGAGCAACGGAACCCTGCCGGGCACGGTGGTTTGAGGTCGCATCCTGTCCGCTGCCGGTGAGATGCCATGCCCGTCCCGACCCTGATCTTCCTCCACGCGCTCGGGATGAGTGCGGCGACGTGGCGTCCGGTGCGCGAGCGGCTGGGCGGGATAGCGTCGGTCGCGATCGACCTGCCCGGCTTCGGTGCGGCTGCCGACAAAGGATCGGGGGACGTCGCCGAGATGATGGATGCGGTGCGAGCCGTCGTCGCGCAGATCGGAACGTGCGTACTGGTCGGGCACAGCATGGGCGGCAAGATCGCCACGCTGATCGCCGCCGACGCCGGACCGGCGGTGGCCGGCGTCGTGCTGGTCGCAGCATCGCCGCCATCGCCTGAACCGATGGACGAGGCACGTCGGCAGGCGATGATCGACTGGTTCGCGGACGGGCAAATTTCGGACGCCGATGCGGCGGCATTCGTCGATGCGAACTGCGCCGGGCGACTGCCCTCGCCGCTGCGGGATCAGGCGATAGCGGAGGTGCGCCGCAGCCGCCCGGCGGCATGGACCGGATGGCTGACGCGCGGCAGCCGCGAGGATTGGGCCGTGCGGGTCGGCACGCTGCCGATGCCAGCGCTGATCGTCGCGGGTGCCGAGGACGGCGATCTGGGCGAGGCAGCGCAGCGGCGGCTGAACCTGCCGCATTATACCGCCGGGCGGGTCGAGGCGGTGGCGGATGCCGCGCACCTCATGCCCCTGGAACAACCCGATCGGCTGGCGGCACTGATCGTCGATCACCTGAAGGCAATCGATCGGTCATAGCCGCTCAGGCATAGGCATAAGCTCCACCGGCGGCGAGCGCGGCGCGATAGGCGGGACGGGCATGGATGCGGTCGAGCCACGCGATGACATGCGGGCGCGAGGCGTCGAGACCGGCGCGGTTGCGTGCCGCCTCCAGCGGAAAGCTCATCATGATGTCGGCGGCGGTCATCGCGTCGCCCGCGAACCAGTCGTGGCTGGCCAGATGCGCTTCGACATAATCAAGATGGACGTCGATCATCGGCTGCACTTTCTTCTGCGCCGCCTTGCCGAGCAGCGGCACGCGGCCGAGCACCAGCTTGACCAGCAGCGGCGGCATCAGCGAGCCTTCGGCATAGTGCAGGAAATGGCGATAGTGCAGCGCGTTGCGGCGATGCGCCGGAGTGCCCAGCCGGCCATCGGCCTTTTCCACCAGATATTCGACGATCGCCCCGGTTTCGGCGACGACCAGCGAACCGCCGGCGCTGCCCGCGCCGCTGTCCTCGATCACCGGCGATTTGCCCAGCGGATGGACGCGGCGCAGTTCGGGCGGAGCCAGCATCGTCGCCTTGTTCCGCTCATAGCGCTTCACCGCATAGGGCAGACCCAGCTCCTCCAGCAGCCAGAGCACCCGCTGCGACCGGGAATTTTCAAGGTGATGGACGACGATCATGTGACCCCCAATATCGGATCGTTCAAATGGCAAAGTTCACAAAGTTCACACTCGCCAAACGATCCGTCACCTTGCCGCCAAAGGCGACCGACCGTGACGAAAGCAGGCGGCGACCCGTCGGATCGCCGCCCTGCCCTTACATATCGTCGTCGCCGTCCTCGGCATCGGGGCCGGTCATCATTTCCTCGGCGACCTTTTCGGTCCGCGCGCGGATCGCGGCTTCGAGCTTGTCGCGCAGTTCGGGATGTTCGGTCAGGAAATTCTTCGCGTTCTCACGCCCCTGCCCGATCCGCACGCTGTCATAGCTGAACCACGCGCCCGATTTCTCGACCAACCCGGCCTTCACGCCCAGGTCGAGGATCTCGCCGATCTTCGAAATGCCCTGTCCGTACATGATGTCGAATTCGACCTGCTTGAACGGCGGGGCGACCTTGTTCTTCACGACCTTTACCCGGGTCGTGTTGCCGATGATCTCGTCCCGGTCCTTGATCTGCCCGGTGCGGCGGATGTCGAGCCGGACCGAGGCATAGAATTTGAGCGCGTTGCCGCCGGTCGTGGTTTCCGGATTGCCGTACATCACACCGATCTTCATGCGCAGCTGGTTGATGAAGATCACCATGCAGCGCGAGCGGCTGATCGAGCCGGTCAGCTTGCGCAGGGATTGCGACATCAGGCGCGCCTGCAGGCCGACATGGCTGTCGCCCATCTCGCCCTCGATCTCCGCGCGCGGCACCAGCGCCGCGACCGAATCGACCACCAGCACGTCGATCGCGTTGGAACGGACCAGCGTGTCGACGATCTCCAGCGCCTGTTCGCCGGTATCGGGCTGCGACACGATCAGTTCGTCGATGTTGACGCCCAGCTTTTTCGCATAGACCGGATCGAGCGCGTGTTCGGCATCGACGAAGGCGACGGTGCCGCCGCCCTTCTGCGCCTCCGCCAGCACGTGCAGCGCGAGCGTGGTCTTGCCCGAGCTTTCCGGCCCGTACACCTCAATCACGCGGCCGCGCGGCAGGCCGCCGACGCCCAAAGCGATGTCGAGGCCAAGCGACCCGGTCGAGATCGCCTCGACCTGCATCGCTTCCTTCTGGCCAAGCTTCATCGCCGAACCCTTGCCGAACGCCCGGTCGATCTGCGCCAGCGCGGCGTCGAGCGCCTTTTGCCGTTCGCCCGCTGCCTTGTCGTTCGCTGCCGCCATCTTGCTATCGACCGCCTTCAGATTTGCCGCCATGTCCAGCCTTTCGCGTAGAGCAACCGCGCCGAGGGTTCAACGCGCCTTGTTGGATTTGCATGTATTCGGTTTGTTCTCGTTCCGCAAGGGGAACTGGCGATCTCGCGTTTTCGTTGGGAGGCGATCCTGCTATGGACGGCGCGTCAACATGGTGAGGAAGCAAGCCGTGGAGCATCACATCATTCGCCGGGGCGAGAGCCTGTCCGCGATCGCAGCCCGCTTCGGTACGACCTGGGAAACCTTGGCGCGGGCGAACGGATTGAGCAATCCGGACCGGCTGAGAGTTGGACAGAGGCTGATGATACCCGGTCGTTCCAATGCCGCGACATCGCCCGCCCGTGCCACTGCCGGACGCGTCAGGTCCGCGCCGACACTTGTTGAAGCGCCGCGCACGCCGCCCCCTTCCGCGGCCCCGGCCGCAACGGCGCCCGGACCCGGCAACGGGATCGCCGGCGGCGTGACCGAGGCCGAGTTGCGGGCGATCATGCCGAATGCAGGTACGCGGGCGGGACGCTATCTTGCGCCGTTAAACGCGGCGATGCAGCTTCACAGCATCAACACCACGACGCGGCGGGCTGCGTTTCTGGCGCAGATCAGCGTCGAAAGCGGACAGTTGCACAATGTCGTCGAGAATCTGAACTATTCGGCGTCGCGGCTGCGCGTCGTATGGCCAAAGCGGTTCCGGAGCGACGAAATAGCCAGGAATTACGCCCACAATCCCGAAGCGCTTGCCAACAAGGTCTATGCCGACCGGCTGAGCAATGGCGACGAGGCGAGCGGCGATGGCTACCGCTATCGCGGTCGCGGGTTAATGCAGACGACAGGTCGTAGCAATTATCGTTCGGCCGGATTCGAAAACAACCCCGACGCGCTTGCCGACCCCACCACGGCAGCCGACAGTGCCGGGCGGTTCTGGGCAACCAACGGCCTGAACGCGCGTACGTCGACCGTCCTGTCCCGGCAGGCGTTCAACGGCGTGTCGCGGACGGTCAACGGCGGCGATCATGGGAGCGATGAACGATGGGCAGCATATCAACGGGCGTTAAGGGCATTGCAGCCGGCATCGGCGCAGTGATGGTTGTATCGACGGCGGTGGCGATGGGGCTTTCCCCCGCTACGCCGCCAGCGACGGCCAAGGTGCCACACGATCCCGACGCCGCTCTGTGTATGCCGGCCGAAACGCCGCTGTTCACCTGCACGCTGGGCAGCCGCCGCGCCTCAGTCTGCCAGACGGGTGGGAAGGCAACTTATCGGTACGGACGTCCGGGGCGGATCGAATTGTCGTCGCAGCGGCTGACGCTGGCGAAGCGGAGCTTTTCCGGTGGTGGCGAAACCCAGATTACCGCGACGAACAACGGATATTCCTACACGATGTTCGATCGCACGACGCGTACCGCGTTCGGTGCGGACGGACGCAACGATCCGAAATCGGAAACCGGCCTGGTCGTCCGACAGGGCAGCAAGCGATTGTCGTCACGCATCTGCGACAACGATACGCCGATCTCGTCCCGGTCGCGGGGGATCATTCCGGCTGGATCGTTCGTCCCGCATTAAGCGGGCGTAACGACGGCTATCCCAAGTCGTTCAACGCCTTTTCGACCGCGTCCATCGTGAACGGCTTCGACAGGACCGGGCGGTCGCGGTGGGCGGGTTCGATCGTGTCGCCGGAACCACCGGTCGCCAGCACGAACGGAATGCCCGCCGCCGCCAGCCTGTCCGCGACCGGCCAGCTCTTTTCCCCGCCACGCAGGTGCACGTCGAGGATCGCGCCGTCGATGCCGCCCTTGTCAATCGCCGAGACGGCGGCGGCCACGCTGTCGGCGGTGCCGGCGACGGTGTGGCCCAGCATGTCGAGGAAATCCTCGAGCATCATGGCGATCAGGGGTTCGTCCTCGACCAGGAGGATACGCGCAGGCGAGGTCATGTCGGCGGGTCCTTAGCGGTCAAAGCAGGAACACCGCAACCGATTTCGTGGTCCGTTCAGGACTTTGCGAGTGCATCGCGCGCCGCGGTGGCCAGTTGCTGCACCGAAAAGGGCTTCGGCAGGAAGGAAACCTGATCCAGATCAATCGACCGTCGCAACTGTTCCTCGGCATAGCCCGACATGAACAGGATCGGCAGCGTGGGATAGACTTTGCGGACATGGCCGACCATAGTCGGACCGTCCATCGTCGGCATGACCACGTCGGAGATCAGCAGGTCGATGTGCGGCCGGTCGGCGAGCAGCTCCAGCGCCGCCTCGCCATGTTCGGCGGTCATCACGGTATAGCCCTGCCGCGTCAGCGCGCGTTCGGCGATGGCGCGGACCATGTCCTCGTCCTCGACCAGCAGGATCGTGCCGCTGCCCCAGGCGGGTTCGGCCGGTTCGCTCTTCAGTTTTGGATTGGTGCCCAAACGCGGCGGCTCGGCGGCGGCGGCGTGGACCGGCAGGTGGATGGTGAAGATCGACCCCTGACCGGCGCGCGATTCGGCAAAGATATAGCCGCCCGACTGCTTGATGATGCCATAGACGGTGGAGAGGCCCAGACCGGTGCCCTTGCCCACTTCCTTGGTCGTGAAGAACGGCTCGAAAATCTTCGGCAGCACGTCGGCGGGGATGCCGGTGCCGGTGTCGGACACTTTCAGCGTCACATAGTCGCCGACCGGCAGGACGTCGTCGTCCATCGCGCGGACTTCCTGCGCGCTGGTCGCCAGCGTCTCGATCGTGAGCACGCTGCCCCGCCCGCCCTGCGCCAGCATCGCATCGCGGGCATTGACCGCGAGGTTGACGACGACCTGTTCGAGCTGCCCCGGATCGGCGCGCACGGAGCCGAGGCCACGGCCATGATTGACGACCAGCTGCACGGTTTCACCGAGGAGGCGCTTGAGGAGGTTCGACACCTCCGAAATGACGTCGGGCAACTGCAGCACCTGCGGGCGCAGCGTCTGCTGGCGGGAGAAGGCGAGCAGCTGGCGCGTCAGGCTGGCGGCGCGGTTCGAATTGGCACGGATCTGCTGGATGTCGTCATAGTCGCTGTCGCCGGGCGCATGGCGCATCAGCATCAGGTCGCAATGGCCGATGATCGCGGTCAGGATGTTGTTGAAATCATGCGCGACGCCGCCGGCGAGTTGCCCGACCGCCTGCATCTTGGTCGCCTGCGCCACCTGTCGCTTCAGCTTGCCCTCCTCGCCCGTATCGCGCAGCGACAGGACGACGGCGGCCTCGCCCAGCCCGCGCGCACCGGCGATCGACAGGGCGATGGGTTCGTCGGAACGGTCGTTCAGGCGGACGGCCATGTCCGCGCTGTGCTGCGCGCCGCCTGCGAAACGGCGGACGGCATCGGCCAGCGCAGCCTTGTCCTCGCGCACCACCAGGTCGCCGGGATAGAGCGGCGGGGCGACGGGGTTGACGCCGGTCGCGCGAACGAAGGCGTCGTTCATGTGCAGGAAGCGGCCGTCGCGGTCGACCAGCGCCATGCCGACCGGCAGCAGCGAGACGAGCGCGCGGACCTGTGCCGCCGAACCGGGCGCGGCGATCGGCATCAGGCCGACCGGCGCCTCTTCCTCGTCCAGCATCGCGACCAGCATCGGGCCGGCGGGATCGTCGACGAACGGCACCTGCACGATGCGCAACGGGTCGCCGCCCAGCCCCTCGCGTTCGAAGCGGACCCGGCCGCGATTGTCGGTGACGAGGAAACGGGCGAAGTCGCGCCCTTCGATCGCGGCGTCCTCGTTGCCGACGGCGCGGGCGCGGAACACGCGGTTGGCGGCGCGGATGCGGCCATCGGCGCTGAGCAGCGCGACCATTACGCCTGCCGTGCCCAGCCGCTCGCCCGCGTCACCCGCGATCATCGCCCGCATCGTCACCGCCTCGGCGATCGCCTGCCCGCCTTCGAAGCGCCAGACGAGCATCGATTCGCCGGCGCGGGCCAGCGTCGCCATGACGGGCGCATCGCCCTGTCGCACCGTCACCTTCGCATCGCCGTCGCGCCATGCCGTCCGCGCCGCTCCCGCCAATGCGCCGGCATCGACACCATCGCCCAGCACGCCCGGCGGGGTGGGATAGCCGCCGAACAGCGCGGCATAGCGGTCGTTGGCGCAGACCAGCCGTCCCGCACGGTCGGTGACCGCCAGCGCGTGCGGGCTGACCGACGCGATGGTCTGGGCCAGCGACCAGTCGATCACCGGCTCCGCCGCCTCGGCCGTTCCGGTCCAGTGACGAACGCCCAGCGCCACGCCGGCAAGCACGATCGCCGCCGCGACGAAACCGATCGCGACGGGGATGCTGCCGAGCGTCCACAGAATGAGCGCCGCCGCGACACCCCCGGCGACCAGCGCGATGGCGAGCGGCAGGACCGGCGACGAGGCGGACGGAGATTTCGAGAGCATGTCGAAGCTGTTGGGGTGGTTCGGGGGGCGACGTCAAGCGGTGGCGCCACTCGTCCGGGCGCGGGAAGCAACCGGGCCGGCCTCCGACGATCCACGTCGTTCCCGCGAAGGCGGGAATCCATACACGCCGACGATCATGGTTTAGTAGCAGCGTTGGCGGCTATGGGTTCCCGCCTTCGCGGGAATGACGAAAAAGGGCGCCGAAGTGATCCGGCGCCCCTTGCCGCTTACCAGATACGCACGCGCTGTTCGGGCGACAGGAACAGATATTCGCCCATCGCCGGCTTGTAGCCCTGATACCACGGGTCGAGGTTACGGACGACCCAGGCGCGCTGTTCGGACGGGCTGTGCGGATCGGTCAGCAGCCGCTGGCGCAGGTTCGCCTCGCGGTAGCTGCGCCGCCAGACCTGTGCCCAGCCGAGGTAGAAGCGCTGTTCGGGGCCGAAGCCGTCGATCACCTTCCGGTCGTTCGGATAGGCATGGGTATAGGCGTCCCACGCGGCGGTCAGGCCGGCGAGGTCGGCGATGTTCTCGCCCAGCGTCAGTTCGCCCTTCACGTGCAGGCCCGGCAGCGGCTCATAGGCGTCATATTGCTTGACCAGCGCGGCCGTGCGCTCCTCGAACCGCTTCACGTCCTCGGCCGTCCACCAGTCGGTCAGGCTGCCGTTGACGTCGTATTTGCGGCCCTGATCGTCGAAATGGTGGCTGATCTCGTGCCCGATCACCGCGCCGATCGCGCCGTAATTGACCGCCGGATCGGCGTTGGGATCGAAGAAGGGCGGTTGCAGGATCGCGGCGGGGAACACGATTTCGTTCATCACCGGGTTCGCATAGGCGTTCACGGTCATGGGGGTCATGAACCATTCCCACTTCTGGATCGGCTTGCCCAGATGCTGCACATTGTAGCGCTGCTGCCACTGGTTCGCGCGCAGCATGTTGCCGAACGCATCGCCCGGCGTGATCGTCAGGTCGGTCATGTCGCGCCACTGGTCGGGATAGCCGATCTTGGGCGTAAAGGCGGCGAGCTTGGCACGCGCCTTCGCCTTGGTTTCCGGCGCCATCCAGTCGAGATTGTCGATCCGGCGGCCCATCGCCTCGGTCACGTTGCGCACCAGTTCGTCCGCCGCCGCCTTGGTCGCGGGCGGGAAGAATTTGGCGACATAAGCCTTGCTGACGTCGTCGGCGACCGCATCCGACGTGAAGTCGACCGCGCGCTTCCAGCGTTCTTCCTGCTGCGGCGTGCCCGACAGGACGGTGCCGAAGAAGGCGAAGCTTTCCTTATCGAATGTCTGCGGCAGAACGCTGGCGAAGGTGTCGAGCGAGCGGACCAGCAGCTGGTCCTTCAGCACGCCGATCGGCGCGGCGCCGATGACCTTCGCCATGCCAGCGAACGCGCTCGGCTGCGCGACGATCACATCGGTCGTGTTCGCGCCCAGACCCCGGAAATAGGTCGCGAAGTCGAAGCCCGGCGCGCGGCGCTGGAGGTCCGCGACCGACATCTTGTTATAGGTCTTGTTCGCATCGCGGCTTTCGATCCGCGTCCAGTGCGCCCTGGCGATCTGCGTTTCGAAGGCGACCACGGCGGCGGCACGGGCGGCCGCGTTCGGCTCGCCGGCCAGCGTCAGCATCTTGGCCAGGTGCGCCTGATAGGCTTTGCGCTGTTCGACCAGCTTGGCGTCGGTCGACAGATAATAGTCGCGGTCGGGCATCCCCAACCCGCCCTGCGACGTTTGCAGCGCATAGACGGTCGGCTGCTTGTCGTCCGGGCCGACATAGGCACCGAAGGGCGCGCCGACGCCGGCCTGCGACGCCTTGGCCGTCAGCGCGGCATAGCCGGCCTTCGACGACAGGCCCTTGATCTCGTTCAGCCACGGCTGGATCGGGGCCAGCCCCTTCGCCTCGATCGCCGCCTGATCGAGATAGGTGGCATAGGCCACGCCGATCTTCGAATTGGGATCGCCCTTCGCCGCATCGAGCAGCTCGCGGGTGCGCGTCTTCGACAGGTCGTCGAGTGCGGTGAACATGCCGTAGTTCGATTTGTCGGCCGGGATCGGCGTGATCTTTTCCCAGTTGCCGTTGGCGTATTTGTAGAAATTGTCGCCCGCCTTCACGCTGCGGTCCATGCCGGCGACGTCGAAGCCGAAATCGCCGATCTCGGGCTTGGGTGCCGGGGCGGCGGTTTCGGTCACCGGTATGGGATCGGCATTGCCCGTTTGCGGTGGCGGCGTGGTGGCGCAGGCCGACAGGGCGGACGCCGCGAGCAGGGTGGTGAGGACGAAACTACGCCGCATCGAATAAGCCTTTTCGTATCGGGTGATACGGCAATGCTGCACCCGGGCTTATCGATCGTCAATATCTAGCTTTGCCCTCCCCTTCCGCCACCCGCTTGCTTCGAGCGCAGGTTCGAGCCTGTCGAGAAAGGGGTGCCGCAAACACGGTGTTCTCGACAGACGCTTCTCGACAAGCTCGAAGCTGCTCGAACCGAACGGGAAGGAGGGTGCACCTGCCTCATCACCGTTCGTCCTGAGTAGCCATTGAGCTTGTCGAAATGGCGTATCGAAGGACCGTTGCCACCCGTGCTTCGGTACGGGTCTTCGACAAGCTCAGCCCCTACTCAGCACAAACGGTTGGGGTGATTCAGGACCGCACCCCATGCCCGCGGCGCTTCCACTTCGCCCCGATCCACCACCGCCAGCCGAGCGCGGCCACCGCATAGCCCAGCACCGCGCCGATCACCGAACAGACGACCATGCCGAGCGCGGTCGCCGGCCCGACCTCCGCCACCAGCCATTCGAGCCAGCCCGGCGGCGTCGCCACCGCATTGCCGATCGGGTCGCCCGGCACGACGCGGTCGAGGTGCAGCAGCCATGCCCCGACCTTATAGTACAGGATGAACAGCAAAGGCGTGGTAATCGGGTTGGTGAAGAAGGTGGTGAGCGCCGCGGCGGGCACGTTGGCGCGCAGGGGTAGCGCGAGGACGGCCGACGCCGGGATTTGCCCGAGCGGGATCAGGATGCCGGTGAACATGCCCAACGCCACCCCGCGCGGCACCGACCGCCGGGTGAAGCGCCACAGTTCGGGGGCGAGGACCCGATGCGCGACCGGGCGCAGGAAGCGGTTCGCCTCCATCGATTCCCGCGTCGGCAGGTTGGCGCGAATCCAGCGCAGCGCGCGGGCGCCCAGCCGCCGGTCGTCATCGCCCTGCGGGTCAGCCACGGTCGCGGAGCAACCTTCCCTGTTCACGCTTCCAGTCCCGTTCCTTGATGTGCTCGCGCTTGTCGTGGGTCTTGCGCCCCTTGGCCAATGCCAGTTCGACCTTCGCCCGCCCCTTGCCGTTGAAATACACCGACAGCGCGACCAGCGTCATGCCGTCGCGCGCCACCGCACCGTGCATCTTGTTTATCTCGCGTTCGTGAAGCAGCAGTTTACGCGGGCGGCGCGGTTCGTGGTTGAAGCGGTTGCCGTGGCTGAATTCGGGCACGTTCGAATTGATGAGCCACACCTGCCCGTCGCGGACATCGGCATAGCTTTCGGCGATCGATCCCTCGCCGAAGCGCAGCGACTTCACCTCGGTGCCGGTCAGAGCGATGCCGGCCTCGTACACCGTGTCGATTTCGTAATCGAACCGCGCACGGCGGTTTTCGGCGACGATCTTCTTCTTATCGAACAATTGGGGGCGCGGACGGCTCATGGGCAGCGACATAGGGTGTCGGGGGCGTGGAGGGAAGCGGGTGGAAGAAATCCTCCCCGGCACGGGGAGGGGGACCAGCGCAGCTGGTGGAGGGGGCGGTCCGCAAACGCTGCCGTTCCGGTTGGAGAGGCCCCCCTCCACCACCGCTGCGCGGCGGTCCCCCTCCCCGTGCCGGGGAGGATTTTAGGCGTCGAGTGCTTCCCGAACCTTCCTTGCCAGTTCGTCGACGCCGAACGGCTTGGGCAGCAACCGCGTGCCGGGGTCCAGCACGCCGTTGTGGACCACCGCGTTGCGGGTATAGCCCGTCGTGTACAGCACCCGCAGGTCGGGGCGCATCGCCAGCGCCCGGTCGGCCAGTTCGCGGCCGGTCATGCCGGGCATCACGACGTCGGTGAACAGCAAGGTGACGCGCACCCCCTCCTCCAGCAGCGCCAGCGCCTCCGCCCCGTTCGAGGCGTGCAGGACGCCGTAGCCGAGGTCGCGCAGCACCTCGACCGAAAAGCTGCGGACGCGCGGTTCGTCCTCGACCACCAGCACCGTTTCGCCCGGTTCGCCCCGGCGGACCGGCTGCATCGTCGCGCGCGGCGTCGGCGTCGGTTCCTCGCCATAGAAGCGCGGCAGGTACAGGCGGACGGTCGTGCCGACATCGGGTTCGGAATAGATGCGGACATGGCCGCGCGACTGGCGGACGAAGCCGAAGACCTGGCTCAGCCCCAGCCCCGTGCCCCGTCCGACCGGCTTGGTGGTGAAGAACGGTTCGAACGCCTTGGCCAGCACGTCGCTCGCCATGCCGGTGCCGGTGTCGGTGACGGCGATCATGACGTACTGCCCGGCGGCCATGTCGGCCTCGCGCGCATAATCGTCGCCGACATGGGCGTTGGCGGTTTCGATGGTCAGCTTGCCGCCATCGAGCATCGCGTCGCGCGCGTTGACCGCCAGGTTGACGATCGCGTTCTCCAACTGCCCGCGATCGGCCTCCGCCCGCCACAGCCCGGCGCTCAACACCGTCTCCACCGCGATCGGTTCGCCCAGCGTCCGGGTCAGCAACTCGGTCAGGTCGGTGATCAGCCGGTTGCCCTCGACCGGTTCGGGCGACAGCGGCGACTGGCGCGAAAAGGCGAGCAGGCGCTGCGTCAGCGCGGCGGCGCGGGTGGCCCCGTCCTTCGCCGCCTCGACATAGCGGCCCACGTCGCCGCGCCCGGCGGCGATGCGGCGCTCGATCATGTCGAGGCCGCCGATGACGACGGCCAGCATGTTGTTGAAGTCGTGCGCGATGCCGCCGGTCAACTGGCCGACCGCCTCCATCTTCTGCAACTGGCGCACCTGCGTTTCGGCGGCGGCGCGGGCGCTGGCGGCATTGTGCAGTTCGGTGGCGACCCGTTCGAGCTGCGCATCCTGCCGCCCGACCTTCGCCTCCAGCCGGACGAGCGCGTCGGCGCGCTGGACGGTGACCCAGCTGATCTCGGCCACTTCCTGCAACAACGCGATTTCACCGGGCAACCAGTGGCGCCGGGTGCCGTGCCCGACGACCAGCAACCCTTCGAGCCGACCGTCATGGCGCAGCGGTACGCACAGGCCGGAGACGGCGGAGTAGGAGGAGGCTTCGCTTTCCTCGAACGCCGGGTCAGTCGCGAATTCATCGGACGCGATCGTTCGCCCGGCGCGCAGCAGCGCGGTGTTGCTGCGTCCGAACCGGTCGAGCGAATGTTCGCCGGCCAGCGGCGGCAGGACGCCATCGTTCCACCCGCCGGTATAGCGCACGCGGTTCGCCGCTACCCGGGCGAAACCGACACGGTCGACGCGCAGCCATTCGCCCAGCGACCGGGCGGTGAACCGCATGATCGCGGCGGGATCGGTCGCGGCGCGCTGGCGTGCGCTGAGCGACAGGACGAATTCGCGCTCGGCCTTGGCCGCCAGTGCCGCCAGTTCGGCCTGCTTGCGGTCGTCGATGTCGTAGCTGACGCCAGGGAACCGGACCGGTCGGCCGACTTCGTCAAAGGTACAGCGCCCCTGTGCCGATACCCAGCGGCAACCGCCGTCGCGGTCGATGACGCGATATTCGGTTACCAGCGTGCCGTCGCCCGCCGGGTCCATCGCCCGCTCGATCGCGCGCTGCGTTTCGGGCAGGTCGTCGGGGTGCAGCCCCTCGAAGAAGGTCGCGATCGGCGCGCCATTCTCCGCCATTTTCGGATCGACACCATAAAGCAGCGCGAAGCGGGTGTCGGCGCGGACGATATCGGCCTGCACGTCCCAGTCCCACGCGCCGATATTGCGCCCGGCCGACAGCGCCAGCTGCAACCGTTCGTCGGCCGCGGCGCGTTCCCGTTCCGCCACGACGCGCGCGGTCGTCTCCCCGGTCACGCACAACAGCCCGGCGATCCGCCCGGCATCGTCGAAGGCGGGGGAATAGGTGAAGCTCCACCAACTGTCCTCCGGTTCGCCGGTACGGGCCAGGTCGAGCTTCATGTCCGTCGCGACGACATTGCCACCGGCCAGGGTCCTGTCGACCAGCGGGACCAGTTCGTCCCACAGGTTCGACCACACGACATCGAACCGTTCGCCCAGCGATCCCGCCAGCCGGACCCCCAGCAGCGGCCGATAGGCGTCGTTGTAGAAGCAGCGCAGCTCCGGCCCCCATGCCAGGAACATCGGCGTGGGGCACGACAGCATCATCGCCAGCAGCGACCGCAGCGATACCGGCCAGCCCTCGATCGGGCCGAGCGGGTGGGCCGACCAGTCATACGCGGCGATCTCCGCGCCGGTCAGGGTCTGGGTGGAAAGAGGTCCGTTTGGCATATGCCCCGCGTGTTACGCCGCCGCCCCCGCTACCGCAATGGAACGGTTCCGCTCGTTCGATTTGGCGGTGCCAGCGATCAGTTCAGCGCACCAGCCCGGCATGGGTCAACGCGGCGTCGACCGCCGCCTGCGACGCTGCGGACGCGGGCGTCATCGGCAGGCGTAGATCGGTCGGGAAGCCCGGACGGACGCGGCCCATCGCATATTTGACCGGCCCCGGCGACGCATCGCTGAACAGCGCGGCGTGGAGCGGGAACAGCCGGTCCTGAATGGTCAGCGCACGGGCGAAGTCGCCGGCGGCACAGGCGTCCTGGAACTCGGCGCACATCGCCGGCGCGACATTTGCGGTGACCGAGATCGCCCCGACCCCGCCCATCGCCATGAAGGCGAGCGCCATGTCGTCATTGCCCGACAACTGCGCGAAACCGGTGCCGCAGCGCATCCGGTGTTCGGCGACGCGCGCCATCTGGCCGGTCGCGTCCTTGATCCCGACCACGACGTCGGGGAACGCCTTCACGATGCGCTCGACCGTTTCGACATTGATATCGGTGATGGTGCGGCCGGGCACGTTGTAGAGGACGATCGGCAGCCCGCCTTCGCGCGCCAGCACCTCGAAATGGCGGAACACGCCTTCCTGATTCGGACGGTTGTAATAGGGCGGGACCAGCAGCGCGGCGGTGGCGCCCGCCGCCTTCGCCGCATGGATGTGGTGCAGTGCGACGGCGGTATCGTTCGATCCGCAGCCCGCGATCACCGGCACGCGGCCCTGTGCCTGATCGACGCAGACGCGCACGACATGGTCATGCTCCTCGATCGTCATCGTCGCCGCTTCGCCGGTGGTGCCGCAGGGGACCAGCGCGCTCGACCCGCTCTCGATCTGCCAGTCGACGAGAGCGCGGAACGATGCTTCGTCGAACCGACCGTCGGCAAACGGGGTGACGAGCGCGGGAATCGAACCGGAAAACATGGAAAACGCGCTCCGCAGACAGGGTTTCGAGCCGAAAAGGTGGCGACAGATAGGGCGGCCTTCCATATCATGTCCAGTATGCTGACCACCGTGTTCAAGAGCGCGTTCCTGCTCACCGGCGTCGCGAGCGCCGCCATGGCCGCCGGGATGTTCCGCCCCGCCGCGCAAATCGCCGTCCAGCCCCAGCCGGCACCGATGCTGCAGCAGGTGCCGGCCCCTGCCCGGCCGATGGCGCAGGCCCCGGCCTATGACCCGATCCAGCCGGTACTGGCCGACTGGAAACGGTTGCAGCAATCGGACAATTACCCCTTCACCGACTATGCCCGGTTCCTGATGGCGCATCCCGGTTTTCCGGGGGAGACCAGCCGGCGCGCGGCGGCAGAGACGGTGCTGGCCGACGGAGGTCAGGACCCGGCGACCGTGCTGCGCTTCTTCGACCGGTTCCCGCCGATGACCGCCGCCGGACGGCTGCGCATGGCGGAAGCGCTGGCGGCGAGCGGACGGATGGCGGAGGCGCAGGAGGCGGCACGTGCGGCATGGCGCCGGGGTGCGCTGCGTACGAATGACGAGGCGAAGCTGCTCGGCCGGTTCGCTTCGGCGCTCCGGCCCGAGGATCACGATGCGCGGATGGACCGTCTGCTGTGGCAGGGGGCGACCAGTGCTGCCGGCAAGCAGATCGGCTATGTCTCTCCCGCGATGCGCCCCACGTTCGACGCGCGGATCGCGTTCCGCACCGGCGCGGCCGATGCCAGCGTGCGCGGCGAACAGGCGGGCGTCGACCGCGCCGATCCGGGCTATGTCGCCGACCGCGCGAGCTGGCTGCGCGCGACCGGGCAGTCGGTGGCGGCGCGCGCCTACCTCGCCCAGCCGCGCCGCCTGTCGCGGACGCCCGGCGATGTCGAGGAATGGCTCGAAGTCCTGCTGACCAATGCGAAGGCGGCACAGGCGGACAGCCAGTTCGACCTCGCCTGGCGCATCGCATCGCAGATCGACGATGCCTTTCCCGCCGGCACGGTCATCGCCGACGCCGCCTATGGCGAGCGGGACGACTATACCAGCCTGGCATGGCTGGCCGGCACGATCGCCCTGCAAAAGCTGAACCGGCCCGCCGATGCGACCGGCATGTTCGCCCGCTATGCCAGCGGATCGCGCACGCCGACGGTGCGGACCAAGGGCTATTACTGGGCCGGCCGCGCGGCCGAAGCGGCCGGCGACCGGCCGACCGCCGACCGATGGTATGCGCAGGCCGCCGATCTGGGTGACCTCTATTACGGGCAGTTGGCGAGCGAACGGATTGGGCGTCCCTTGCGCGCCCCGGCGAACACCGCCGATGCGGCGGCAATCCCGGCGGCGGTCCGCGCGGCCTATATGAACAGCGACGTGGTGAAGGCGACGCGCTATCTGGGCCGCACCGGGCAATATGCCGATCAGGGGCTGTTCGTCCGCAAGATCGCGGAGGATGCCCGCAGCGACACCGATCACGCGCTGGCGGTCGAGCTGGCGCAGGCGATCGATCGTCCCGACCTGAGTGTGATGGTCGGGCGCAGCGCATTGGTGAACGGGCATAGCGACTATACGCTGGCGGGTTACCCGTCCGTGCCGGTCAGCGGAGCGCAGCGCGACCAGTTCACGCTGATCCACGCCATCGCGCGGCAGGAAAGCCAGTTCGACCGCACCGCCGTCAGCCGCACCGGCGCGCGCGGGCTGATGCAGTTGATGCCCGGCACCGCGCGCGAAACGGCGGGGAAGCTCGGCCTGTCGTACAATCCGTCGTCGCTGAACGATCCGGCCTACAACATGGCGCTGGGGTCCAGCTTCATCCAGCGGATGCTCGACTATTATGGCGGCAGCTATCCGTTGGCGGTGGCGGCGTACAATGCCGGGCCGGGCAATGTGAACAAATGGCTGCGCGCCAATGGCGACCCGCGCACGCCGGGCGTCGACGTGGTCGATTGGGTCGAGAAGATTCCGTACAGCGAAACGCGCGGCTATGTGCAGCGGGTGCTGGAGAATGCGGTCGTCTACGACCTGATCCATACCGACAAGGCCCGGTCGCGCGGACCCAACAACCTGAGCTGGTATCTGGGGAAGAACCGACCGGGATGACCGAGCCGCGTCCGAACTACATCACCCCGGCGGGCTATGCCGTGTTGAAGGCCGAATATGACCAGTTGCTGGGCGAGGAACGCCCGAAGCTGGTCGACGTCATCGCCTGGGCCGCGGGCAATGGCGACCGCTCGGAAAATGGCGACTATATCTATGGTCGCAAGCGCTTGCGTGAGATCGACCGGCGGCTCGGCTTCCTCGCCAAGCGGATGAAGGCGGCGCGGGTGGTCGATCCGACCGCGCAGACCGAACGGGGCAAGGCATGGTTCGGCGCGACCGTCACCATCGCCGACGAGGACGACAATCACCGCGTGCTGGAACTGGTCGGCGATGACGAGGCCGATGCCGGCAAGGGGCGGATCGGGTGGAACTCGCCGATGGCGCGCGCCCTGCGTGGCAGCGCGGTCGGCGATGTGCGCACCGTTGCGCTGCCGGCGGGGACGAAGGAATATGAAGTGATGGCGATCACCTATCCTTGACCGTCCCGTCGGGGTGGTGCTTGCCGGTAGGAACTATCGTTTCCGGTCCAAGTACAGACGATGCGTGTATGGATTCCCGCCTTCGCGGGAATGACTTTGCCTAACAAACAACTGAGGTCCGGCAGCAGCTTCTTGTTTATGGCCTTATCTATTCCCGCTCATAGCTCAGCATCTTGAGACAGCGGGCACATGTCGGCGAGGGAATGGGTACCGAAGCGTAGGAGCCGGGACCCGCCGGGGGCATCCCACGCACGCGCGCTCGAACAACCGTGCAATGACCGCAGGCTGGGCATCTGATGAGCTGATCCGTACCGGCAATACCGACTATCATCATCTGCTCCTTCCTTGCCCATAACAGACCGGCTGCGAACGACTGGCAAGCCATCGACCAAGCGCCATGCTCGGACAACGATATTATCTACCAACGAAGCGATTCGGCAACGATTTGAAACTTGGTTGCGCCGCAGCGGTTCGTTCAATCAGTCGAACCGGTCGAGGAGACGGAATGCCCCACTACACGCCGCTGATCGGAACCATCGTCACCGCCCTGGTCGCGGCCTTCGCGCTGGGGGCGATGGCGCACAAGCTGCGGGTGTCGCCGATCGCCGGCTATCTGATGGCGGGCGTGTTGATCGGGCCGTTCACGCCGGGGTTCGTCGCCAATTCGGGCATCGCCGCCGAGCTGGCCGAAATCGGCGTCATCCTGCTGATGTTCGGGGTGGGGCTGCATTTTTCGCTGAAGGACCTGTTGTCGGTGTGGCGCATCGCCGTGCCCGGCGCGCTGGTGCAGATCGCGGTGGCGACGGCGATGGGCTGGGGATTGTCGCAGTTCCTCGGTTGGTCGCTGATGGCGGGAATCGTGTTCGGCCTCGCGCTGTCGGTTGCCAGTACCGTGGTGCTGCTGCGCGCGTTGGAGGCCCGCGCGCTGGTGCAGACCGAACGCGGGCGGATCGCGGTCGGCTGGCTGATCGTCGAGGATCTGGCGATGGTGCTGGCACTGGTCCTGCTGCCGGTGATCGCGGCGGCGGTCGATCCGGCGAAGGCCGCCGCACCGGGCGCGATCGTGACCGCCGTCGCGATGACGCTGCTGAAGGTCACCGGCTTCGTCACGCTGATGCTGGTCGTCGGACGGCGGGCGATCCCGTGGGCGCTGCACTGGGTGGTGCACACCGGATCGCGCGAGCTGTTCCGCCTCGCCGTGCTGGCGATCGCGCTGGGGGTGGCGTTCTTCGCGGCGCTGGCGTTCGACGTGTCGTTCGCGCTGGGCGCGTTCTTCGCCGGCATGATCCTGGGCGAAACCCCGCTCAGCCGGCGCGCGGCGCAGGAGACGCTGCCGCTGCGCGATGCGTTCGCGGTGCTGTTCTTCGTATCGGTCGGCATGTTGTTCGATCCGAAGGTGCTGACGCAGCAGCCCGGTCCGCTGATCGCGACGATCGCCATCATCGTGATCGGCAAGTCCGCCGCCGCCTTCGCCATCGTCCGCCTGTTCGGCCACCCCAACCGGACCGCCGCGACCATCGCCGCCAGCCTCGCACAAATCGGCGAATTCTCGTTCATCCTCGCCGGGCTGGGGACGAGCCTGAACATCCTGCCGAGCGAGGGGCGCGACCTGATCCTGGCCGGGGCGATCCTGTCGATCATGGTCAATCCGTTCCTGTTCGGCGCGGTCGCCGGACGTGGCGAGGACGCCGGCCCCGCCCGGGAACGCGAGGCAGCGCGGGAGGAAGCGCGCGAGGATCATGTCGTGCTGATCGGCGCGGGCCGCGTCGGGCGACTGATCGCCGAAGGGCTGCGCGAGGCCGGTCGTGCCTTCGTCGTGATCGAGGATCAGGCCGATACCGCCCGCACGGCGCAAGCGCATGGGTGGAGCGTGGTGCTGGGCAACGCCCTCGACCCCAATGTGCTACGCGATGCCGGGGTGGCGCAGGCGACCAAGCTGCTGATCGCCATTCCCGGCGGGTTCGAGGCGGGTGCCATCGTCCAGCACGCGCGTGGGATGAATGCAGACCTCTACATCCTGTCGCGGGCGCATTCGGCGGAGGAGGTGCAATATCTCACCCGCCACGGCGTCGATCAGGTCGTGCTGGGCGAGGAGGAGCTGGCGCACACCATGTTGCGTCGCGCGGAGACGGAGCGCCAGCGCACCGAATGATGCAACGGATCGTTTCGATCATTGCACTTGGGGAACGACCGACCCGCTGCAATATCGGGGTCGTCGCCCCGAGGAGAAACCATCATGCCCCTGCCCGCCACCCTTGCCCCGCGCCTGCTCGCCGCGATGCGGATCGTCTTCGGCCTCGTCTTCCTCAGCCATGGCGTGTCCAAGCTGTTCGGCCTGCCGCCCTTTCCGATGCCGATGAACGGGCTGCTGTATGGCGCGGCAATCCTCGAACTGGTCGGCGGCGGGCTGCTGATCGTCGGGCTGGCGGTGCGGCCGGTGGCGTTCGTCCTGTCGGGGATGATGGCGGTCGCCTATTTCCTGGCCCATGCGCCGCAGGGTCCGTTCCCGATCGCCAATGGCGGCGAAGCGGCGGTGCTGTACTGCTTCGCCTTCCTGTACATGGCGGCGGCCGGCGGCGGGGCGTGGAGCATCGACGCCGCCCGGCAGCGCGCCTGACGGTTTCGGTCGCACGCGCGCCGCGAGTGCGATAGACGGGCGGCATGGCCAACCATAACGCCCCCACCGGCAACGTCGCGTTGCTGATCGATGCCGACAATGCCGGCGCCGCCTATCTCGATTCCGTGCTGACGGTGCTGGCCGAATTCGGCACGGTCAACGTCCGCCGCGCCTATGGCAATTGGGAAAAGCCCGGCCTCAAAAGCTGGAAGGCGCTGCTGATGCGCCACGGCATCGAACCGTTCCAGCAGTTCGACATCACCAAGGGCAAGAACGCGACCGACATGCGCATGACCATCGACGCGATGGACCTGTTGCTGCGCGGGCGGATCACCGGGTTCGGCATCATGTCGTCGGACAGCGACTTCATGCCGCTCGCCCAGCGCATCCGGCAGGAAGGGGTCCCGGTCTACGGCTTCGGCACGGACCGCACGCCAGAGGGGTTCCGCGAGAGCTGCACCCGGTTCATCGACGTCGCGTCGCTGGACGTCGAGGATGTGGCGAACATGCCGCTGCCCCCCGCGATCGGCGGCGTCCCCGCCCCCGCCACGACTCCGGCGGCCAAGCCTGCCCCTGCCCCGGCGCGCAAGAGCCAGAAGGTCGATGCGTCGCTCGTGAAGCTGCTGTCCGATGCCTATGACGCGTCGAAGGTCGACAAGAAGGGCTTTGCCAGCCTGTCCGAAGTCGGCCAGCGCGCGGCGAACCGGTCGAGCTTCGACACGCGGAATTACGGGTTCAAGCGGCTGTCGGACCTGATCGAGAAGGTGAAGGAGTTCGAGGTGGAGCGGCGCGATACTGGGGTGTTCGTCAAGCTGGTGTGAGGGGAGCGGTCCTCTATCCGCCCCCTTTCCTCACCTACTCCGCTTGTTTCGAGCCTGTCGAGAAGCGACTGTCGAGAAGGCCGCCCTGCATCCCCGCCGCTCGTCCTGAGTAGCCATTGAGCCTGTCGAAAGGGCGTATCGAAGGACTGCCAAGGGTGCTTCGATACGGGCCTTCGATTTCGGTGCGTAGCACCGAAGCCTGTCCTGAGCGCCTGCCGCGGGTAGGCAGTCGAAGGGCTCGGTCCCTACTCAGCACGAACGGGTTGATGCGGGTGGAAGGCAACACTTTTCGACAAGTTCGAAGCAAGCGGGAGGCGTTGGGGGAGAAGGACCGCCCTACACCGCCTCAGGCAACGGCATCACGAACGACACATGCGTCCCCGGCCCGGCATCCTCGAAACGCAACGTCCCGCCCAGCTGCCGCGCGAGGCTGGACACCATCCGCATCCCAAGGCTGGTTGGACGCGCCGCCGCCGGATCGAAGCCCGCCGGCAATCCCCGTCCATGATCGACGACCTCCAGCCATAACTGCCCATCGTCGCAGCGCGTCTCGATCCTGACCGGCCCGCCGCCTTCGCTATAAGCATATTTGATCGCGTTGGTGACCAGTTCGGTCAGCAACAGCCCCAGCGGGATCGCCGTGTCGCCGCTCACGACCAGCGGCGCGATATCGCAGTCGATGGCGTGGTCGGGCGCCTGCTTACGCAGGCCGTCAATGATGCCGCATACCAGCCGGTCCAGCGCGACGACGCCGACGCGGTCGCCTTGCCACAGCTGGTCATGCGCCTGCCCGATGGCGACGATCCGCGCCTGCGCATCGCCCAGCATCCGCTGCACGCGCGGGTCGTCATCCTCGCGCATCTGCAGGTTCAGCATCGCCGACACCATCGCCAGGCTGTTCTTCACCCGGTGCGACGCCTCGCGCGTCAGCAGTTCCTGATGCTGGATCGCCGCGCGCAGGGACGCCTCGGCATCCAGCCGCTCGATCGCCACGCCGATCAGGTTGGCGAAACCCTGCATGAAGGCGAGGTCGTCTTCCTCGAACCGGCCATCCTTGCGGCTGTCGACCTCCAGCACGCCGAACCGGCGACCATTGGCCTCGACCAGCACGTTGATCGCGCGCTTGACGCCATGATCCGCCATGAATCCGGGGGTGCGAAAGCGTTTTTCGTCGCCCAGATGGTTGGAGATCACTGCTTCGCCGGTGCGGAAGGCGAAGCCCGCGGGCGAAGCCAGGTCGTCGCCCATCTCCGCCTGCCCGACCACGCCCTCGTCCCAGCCGATGCCGGCACGGACGATCAGCGCGCCGCCCTGGTCGTCATGGTGCAGGAACTTGGCGAGCCGGGTGCGCATTCCCCGCGCGGCGAGTTCGACCGCCGCCCGCACGATCTCGTCGATGTCGCGGCTGCGGAGTGCGATGCCGCCGAATTCGGCCAGGATGCGCTGCTGGTCGAGGCGATAGCGGATCGCATCGGCGGGATCGTCCGACCCCGCCCCATTTTCCTCGACCACCGGCATCAGGTCAGCGCGTCAGCTTCTTGTACGCCAGTCGCGTCGGACGATCCGCGGCGTCGCCCATGCGGCGGCGCTTGTCTTCCTCATAGGCTTCGAAATTGCCCTCGAACCACTCGACATGGCTGTCGCCCTCGAACGCGAGGATGTGAGTGCACAGGCGATCGAGGAAGAAGCGATCGTGGCTGATGACCACGGCACAGCCGGCGAAGCTTTCCAGCGCCTCTTCCAATGCGCGCAGCGTCTCGACGTCGAGGTCGTTGGTCGGTTCGTCAAGCAGCAGGACGTTGCCGCCCTCCTTCAGCATCTTGGCGATGTGGACGCGATTGCGCTCACCGCCCGATAGCTGACCGACCTTCTTCTGCTGGTCCTGCCCCTTGAAGTTGAACGCGCCGACATAGGCGCGCGTACCCAGCTCCTGCTTGCCGAAGCGGAAGATGTCGAGGCCGTCCGACACCTCTTCCCAGACATTCTTGTTGGGATCGAGATCGTCGCGCGACTGGTCGACATAGCCGAGCTTCACCGTCTGCCCGACCTCGATCGAGCCGCCATCGGGCTGTTCCTGTCCCGTGATGAGCTTGAACAGCGTCGACTTGCCCGCGCCGTTCGGCCCGATCACGCCGACGATGCCACCCGGCGGCAGGTTGAAGTCGAGATTTTCGAACAGCAGCTTGTCGCCATAGGCCTTGGTCAGGCCCTGCGCCTCGATCACCTTGCCGCCGAGGCGTTCGGGGATCTGGATCAGGATCTGCGCCTTGCCGACCGCGCGGTTTTCCTGGTTCTTGACCAGTTCGTCGAAGGCGCGGATGCGGGCCTTGGACTTGGTCTGGCGCGCCTTGGGCGTCTGGCGCATCCATGCCAGTTCGTCCTGAATCGCCTTGGCCTTGCCGGCTTCCTCGCGCTCTTCCTGTTCGAGCCGCTTGGCCTTCTTTTCCAGATAGCCCGAATAATTGGCTTCGTAGGTGTAGTAGCGACCGCGATCGAGTTCGAGGACCCAGTTGACGACGTTGTCGAGGAAATAGCGGTCGTGCGTCACGAGGATGACGTTGCCGGTATATTCCTTGAGATAATTCTCCAGCCAGCCGACGCTTTCGGCGTCGAGGTGGTTGGTCGGTTCGTCGAGCAGCAGGATCTGCGGCTTTTCCAGCAGCAGCTTGCACAATGCGACGCGGCGCTTCTCACCGCCCGACAGGTTTTCGACCGAGGCATCGCCCGGCGGACAGCGCAGCGCTTCCATCGCGATTTCGAGCTGGTTGTCGAGGCTCCAGCCGTCGACCGCATCGATCTTCGCCTGCAGCTCGCCCATTTCCTCGAGCAGCTTATCGAAGTCGGTGTCGTCCTGCGGATCGCCCATCTCGGCCGAAATGGCGTTGAAGCGATCGACGAGGTCGGCGACCGGGCGCACGCCGTCCTTGACGTTCTCCATCACCGTCTTGGTCGGGTCGAGCTTCGGCTCCTGCGGCAGATAGCCGACCTTCACCCCATCGGCGGCCCATGCCTCGCCGGTGAATTCGGTGTCGATGCCGGCCATGACCTTCATCAGCGTCGACTTGCCCGCGCCGTTCGGGCCGATGATCGCGATCTTCGCGTCGGGCAGGAACTGCAGGTGGATATTGTTGAGAACCGGCTTGTTGGCGCCGGGGAAGGTCTTGGTCAGACCCTTCATCACATAGCTGTACTGCACGGCCATTGCCGACGGCTCCGTTTCGAATATCGGGGGTGGTGTAAAAGGCTCTGGCGCGATGTAGCGTTGGGCCGTCGAATTGGCAACGCGGGCGCTACGGACCGACGGCGGGCCAAGCGTGCGATTCGGGCCACCCTGCCCCGCCATGACGACCGGTCAAATGCGGCGCGCAGCGTGGTCCAGCCGGAAATCTCGAATGAGACCCATAACAATTCGCTAATGCAACATGACGTCGCGTCAACCGCCGTTTTTCGCCCTATTTAGAGGCATATTTGTCGTTCGTCGCAGGCGAGCCACGGCCCACCATTGGTCGCAAAGCCGCATTCCTGCCACAATTGGAGATTGACGGCGGCGTACAAGGCGCTATTGCGGCTATCTCGCGACGGCGGTGACGCCGGGATATTCGCGAAATGGAATTTTCTGGGAGTAACCCGAATGAAGAAGATCATGCTCGTCGCCGCCGCCGTCGGCCTCCTGTCGGTTGCCGCTTGCAAGAATACCCCGACCGACAACGCCGCTGACGCCGCGTCGGACAACCTGGAAATGCTGGCTGACAACCTCGAAGCGCAGGCCGAGAACACCTCGAACGAAGCCGTCGCTGCCGACCTGATGAACGCTTCGGAAAACGCCGAAGACGCTTCGGACGCGATCGAGAACGCAGCCGAGCACAACGGCATGTAATTCCCGTTCCTGCGTCCTCTCGGATGCGGGAAACAGGAATGAAGAAGGGGCGCCCCGGCAACGGTGGCGCCCTTTTTTTCGTGCCAGCTACGGATCGTTACGCGGTCAGCAGCACGATGGCGCGATTGCGGCGCCTTTGCGACGAACCGATGAGCGAATGTTGCGCGCTGCACCGCCGCACGATTTGCCATATTCGGTGCGTAAGATCGCTGCTTCATCGCAACTGCGCGAAACCCCGGCGCCCTGCAGTGTTCGCCAATCCGCATGGTTCGATCTACCGGCGGCGCGCCCAGCATAACCTCTGCCTGCCGCCAAACGGACTGCACGCTCGGAACGATTCGCCCGGTAAACTGTCCCGCCGGGCGCCATCTCCAATACCCGACGTCGAACCGGCCGGTTCTCGACCTGTAGCCGCATAAACGTAATACCGAGCAACGAGCTGAGGAGCGCGGCGGAGCGAAGCCCCACCTCGCTCTACAATGCCCCTTGCCCCCTGCAGAGATACAGCACGTCAGCAGCAACGATATCAGGGAAGACGGGTGCCGCGTTTCTGTGCACCGTCCGCGCCAGTGCGCATAACCATAAAGCGGTGCGATCGAATCGCTTCAGGGCAATGTGGTCGGGGAGACAGGATTCGAACCTGCGACATCCTGCTCCCAAAGCAGGCGCGCTACCAGACTGCGCCACTCCCCGACGCGAAGCGCGGCCCTAGTCGCAAACGCCGCGTTGCACAAGCGTTGGTGGGCCCGGCAGGACTCGAACCCGCAACCTAGCCGTTATGAGCGGCCAGCTCTAACCATTGAGCTACAGGCCCACGCTTGTACCGGGGTGCGATAGCGTCGGGCGCGGGGGCGGCGCAAGTGGGATGATGCCCCTCCCCCGTCTGCGCGATCAGGCGGAGTCGCGTTCGACCAGCGTCGGCGTCATCACCACCGACGGGGCATCCTCCCCCGCGATCCGGCGGAACAGCGCGGAAACCATCTCGTTCGCGCCGCGCGCGATGTCCTGGCGGACGGTCGTGATCCGCGGCACGGCGCTTACCGCGAGCGGCAGGTCATCATAGCCGATGACCGGCATATCGCCGGGAACACGGATGCCCCGATCGGCCAGGACGCGCAGCGCCGTCAACGCGATGACGTCCGATGCGGCAACGATCCCGTCGACCTGCCCGCCGACCCGGTCGAGATGCGCGGCGATCTCCTGCTCCATGATGTCGGAGGCGAGATGGGTGTCGAGCTGGATCGGCGGGTCGGCGATACCGGCGATCGCCAGCGCCTGCGCCACGCCCTCGCAACGCTGGCGAATTTCGGGCGCACGCAGTTCGCCGAGAAAGGCGATACGCCGCGCGCCGCGCTGGATCAGCCGTTCGCCGGCCAGCCGCCCGCCCGCGATGTTATCGGTCCCGACCGCGCAATGCATCTGGTCGGGCAGATTGCTGCTGCCCCACGCCACCAGCGGGCGATAGCGGCGGGCGATGCGTTCGATGGTATGGAACTGGTCCGACTGGCCGATCAGCAGCACCCCGTCGAGCATACCGGAATCGACGATCCGCTCCAGCCAGTCGGTCGCATCGGGAATGACGCGCGACAGCATCAGGTCGTAGCCATCCTCGGTCAGGCGGTCGGCGAGGAAGCCGAGCATCGTCATGAAGAACGGGTCGGACAGATGCTGGCGCCGTTCATGGCCCAGCGGCACCACCACCCCGATCACCCCCGTCCGCTGCGTCCGCAATCGGCTGGCCATCTGGTTCGGGCGGAAACTGTGTTCGGCGGCCAGCGCCTGGATGCGGTCTCGGGTCTCCGCATTGACCAGCGATTTGCCGGCCAGCGCGCGCGACACGGTACCGGGCGACACCCCGGCCAGCCGGGCAAGGTCGGCGATCGTCCGCACGCGGGACCCGGATGTGGTATTTTCGTCCATGTTGTTACTTGTACGAACATATTCCATACATCTGCCAGCAGAATGTGTGGAGGATGCGAGACAATTGCAAACGATTGCGAACGCCAATATGGGCTGAGGACAATAACCCGGCTTGCCGCGACGGGCGTCGCTACGGCAGGATCGGGGATCAGCGGAGAGGGCGAACGATGGTTGCGGACAGGATGGTTGCCGGTGTCGAACTGGGCGGAACCAAGTCGATCGCGGTGATCGGACATGGCGACACGATCATCGACCGGTTCCGCGTGCCGACCACCACGCCCGACGAAACGCTGGGCGCGCTGGCGGCGAAGCTGGCCGAATGGCGGCAGGTGCATCGCCCCGAAGCGATCGGTATCGCCAGCTTCGGCCCGATTTCGGTGGCGGACGGAACGATGCTGCCGACGCCCAAGCCGCATTGGGCGGGCGCGGACATCGTCGGACCGCTTGCGGTCGGGTTCGACCGGGTGGCGTTCCATACCGATGTGACGGGTGCGGCATTGGGCGAGGGTCGCCACGGCGCCGGCGTCGGCCTGTCCGATTTCCTATACGTCACGGTCGGAACCGGGGTCGGCATGGGGATCATCGTCAACGGACGGCCGGTGACCGGCCTGATGCATCCGGAAGCCGGGCATATCCGCGTGCGGCGGCGCGCGGGGGACGATTTTGCCGGAGCCTGTCCGTTCCATGGCGACTGCCTGGAAGGATTGGTCAGCGGCCCCGCGATCGCCGCGCGGGCGGGCAAGCCGGCGCATCTGCTGGGCGCCGACGATCCGGCGTGGCGCGATGTCGCCGATGCGCTGGGTGAGGCGTTCGCGATGCTGTTCCTCACCCTCTCCCCTGCCCGCATCATCGTCGGCGGCGGGGTCGGGCTCGGCCAGCCGCACGTGTTGCCAATGGTGCGCGAACGCACGGTCGCGGCACTGGCGGGCTATCTGGGCTTTGTCGACGAGCACTCGATCGGCGAGCGGATCGTGCCGGCGGGCTTGGGCGACGAAGCCGGCCCGCTCGGCACGCTGGTCATGGCGCAGGGCGTGCTGACCGCCGCCTGACCGGCAGGATCAGTCCGCGTCGGACGTGTCGGTCCCGGCGGCGTCGTTGTGCGCGCCGCCCGGTCCGCCGTGATAGTCTTTTTCGCTCTGCCCACCGGCAAAGCGTCCGGCATCCTTGTCGTCATGCGGATTGGGATAGGCTCCGCCACCGGACTCGCCGCCGCCGGACGTCGTGTTGACGCCATCGGGCCCGCCGGCGTCGGACTTGCCGCCTACCGCCTGGTTGGGCTGTTTTCCGTCATCGGTCATCACATGCTTCTCCTTGCGGTTGAGAGGGTCAACGCGCGACGACCGATGCCGGGTGCGTGCGTTCAGGCCAGCACGAAGCTGCCGTTGACGCCGTCCGCTTCGGCCGAGGGCGCGACCCAGATGCGGAAGCTGCCCGGTTCGACGACGGGACGGTTCTGCGTCCCGATGAAGCGCAGGGCGTCGGCGCGCAGGGTGAACTCGACGATCTTCGATTCGCCCGGTGCCAGCGCTACGCGCTGAAACGCCTTCAGCTCGCGGACAGGACGCGTGATGCTGGCGGCGACGTCGTGGATGTAGAGCTGCACCACCTCGGTCGCGGCGCGGGTGCCGCTATTGGTGACCCGCGCCCGCACCTTCAGCGCGCCATCGGTATTCAGCCGCCCGCCGCCGAGATCGAGATCGCTATAGGCGACGCGGCCATAGGTCAGGCCATGGCCGAACGGGAAACGCGCCGCGTTCGGCCCTTCGCGATAGCGCGCCTTGTATTCGGCCAGCGGCCCCGGCGGATTGGGCCGGCCGGTCGTCTTGTGCGCATAATAATAAGGCTGCTGGCCGGTCGAGTAGGGAAAGCTGACCGGCAGGCGGGCCGAAGGTGACATGTCGCCGAACAGGATGTCGGCGGTCGCCGGACCGCTCTGCGACCCCAGGAACCAGGTGACGAGGATCGCACGCGCATCCAGCACCGGCTTGTCGAGTACCATCGCCCGACCATTGCGCAGCAGGATGACGGTCGGCTTGCCGGTCGCCAGCACCGCTTGCGCCAGGTCGAGCTGCGCCTGCGGGATGCCGATGTCGACGCGCGACTGCGCCTCCCCCGACATGCGCTGCGACTCCCCGATCGCCAGCAGCACCACGTCCGCCTGCGATGCGGCGATGACCGCCGCCTCGATCCCGCCGGGGATGGCGTCGGTGATGCCCGACCCGTCGACCGCCGAAACCAGCGAAGGATCGGTGACGGCGGCGCGGACTCCGGTCAGCAGGTCGACCGCCTCCGCATCCGAGCCATAGACGTTCCATGTGCCGATCAGCTCGCGCTGCCCCTGCACGAACGGACCGATCAGCGCGATCTTCTTGCCCGACTTGGGCAGCGGCAGCAGATCGCCGTCGTTCTTCAGCATCACGATCGAGCGAGCGCCCGCCTCCCGCGACAGCTTCAGATGGGCGGCGGTGCGCACCCGCGCCTTCTCGCGGCGCGGATCGATGCGGCGGAACGGATCGTCGAACAGGCCGAGTTGCACCTTCAGCGCCAGCACGCGGCGCACCGCCTGGTCGAGGCGCGCCATCGGCACCTCGCCCTTCGCGACCAGATCGGGCAGGTGCTTGATATAGAAGCCCGACTGCATCGACATGTCGACGCCGGCAAGGAAGGCGAGCTTCGTCGCCTCGCGCGCATCCGCCGCGAAGCCGTGCGCGATCAGTTCCTCGTCACCGGTATAGTCGGACACGACCAGCCCGCCGAAGCCCCATTCCTTGCGTAAAATCGTGTCGAGCAACCACGGATTGGCGGTGGCGGGTACGCCCGACAATTCGTTGAACGACGCCATCGTCGTCGGCGCACCGGCGGCAAAGGCGGTCTGGAACGGCGGGAAATAGGTTTCGCGGAGCGTCCGTTCGGAAATATCGACCGTGTTGTAATCCAGCCCGGCCTCCGCCGCGCCATAGGCGGCGAAATGCTTGGCGCAGGCCGCAACCGCATCGTCGGCGGTCAGCCCGCGACGCCCCTGGAAACCGCGTACGCGGGCATCCGCCATCGTCTTGCCCAGCAGCAGGTCCTCGCCCGCCCCCTCGATCCCGCGGCCCCAGCGCTGGTCGCGGGCGATGTCGACCATCGGCGCGAAGGTCCAATCGATGCCGGCCGCCGACGCCTCGACCGCCGCCGCGCGTGCGGTGCGTTCGGCAAGGTCGGCATCGAAACTGCCCGCCTCGGCCAGCGGCATGGGGAAGACGGTGCGGAAACCGTGGATGATGTCGGCGGCGAACAGCAACGGCACCTTCAGCCGCTGTTCGCGCATCGCCACCAACTGCATCCGCCGCGCCATTTCCGCGCCATTGCCGTTGAATACGCCAGTCAATTTGCCCGCGCGGACTTGCGCCAGCTGTTCGTCGAACGTTGCGGTCGCGCTGATCGGATTCAGCGCGTTGGCGGCGCCCCCGGCCCATGCGGCGGCCATCAGCGTCAGCTGCCCGGCCTTCTCCTCTACGGTCATCTGACCGATCAGCGCCTCGACCGATGCCGGCAGGCGATCGCCCGCCTGCGCCAGCAGCGCCCGGGCCGGTGACGCGCTCCACGCGGCCACCGCGCCGGCGCCCATCATGAGCGCCCGGCGCGAAATGCGGATGTCTTCCATGCGATCCCCTCTGTGTCTTTCGCGCAACGATCCAGTCGCGCCCGTGTTTCAAATTCGTCGTTTCGAATCTGTGGTTGAAGCGCGTTGTAGATTCTTGTAACCGGTTACATCAAGAGCGAACGGCAGGCAGCCGTCGGATTCGCCGCGATGGGCGGGGCGATGCAGGGAGTGGACCGGTAAGAGCATGGCGAATGCCACCATCCGCGATGTCGCTCGCGCGGCGGACGTGTCCGTCGCCTCGGTTTCGCGTGTCCTCAACCGGCACCAGAATGTCCGACCGGCCCTGCGCGAGAAGGTGGAGGCCGCCGCGCGGACGCTCGGCTATGTCCCCCATGCCGGTGCGCGCTCGCTCAGCCTGGCCCGGTCGAACGCGATCGGCGTCGTCCTGCCGGATCTGCACGGCGAGTTCTTTTCCGAATTGCTGCGCGGCATGGACCGGGAGGCGTCGGAGCGCGGGCTGCAATTGCTGCTGTCGAACATGCACGCCGATCCGGCACGCGGTGTCGAGGCGCTGCACACCATGCGCGGGCGGGTCGACGGGCTGGTGGTGATGGCGCCGCATATCGACCCCGACCAGTTGTTCGGCCACCTGCCACCGGGCGTGCCCGCCGTACTGGTCAATTGCGCGCCCCATCATCAGCCGCGCCCCGAACTGCGCATCGACAATGCCGCCGGCGCACGGACGATGGTCGAGCATCTCCTCGCGACCGGCCGGCGGCGCATTTTTCATCTCGCGGGACCTGCGGGAAATATCGATGCCGAAGAACGGCTTGCCGGATACTGTGCGGCGATGGCCGCAGCGGGCATCGAATCCCGCTTTGAACGCGGAACCTTTCTGGAGGAATCGGGCGTTTTCGTGGCCGAACGGCTGGTTCGGGAGGGGACGGATGTCGACGCGGTATTCGCCGCCAACGACATGATGGCGATCGGCGCGATGATGGCGTTTCGCCGCGCCGGGATTGCCGTGCCCGACCGGATCGCCGTTGCCGGGTTTGACGATATTCCGCTCGCCCGCCTGATCTCGCCTGCGCTCACCACGCTCAAGATCGACATCGCCGGACTGGGCGAACGCGCGGTCGCCCGCCTGATCGATCAGATCGACGGCGGCGACGACCAAAGCGTCGAATTGCGCGCGCCCATGCTGGTCGTGCGCGACACCACTTCACCACGGGAAGACCCGGAAAACCGGGAACAAAGGGGAATACACGCATGAGGAAAACCATGATCCGCGCGGCCCTGGCCGCCGCGACGACGCTGGCGACGGGGGCGACGCTCGCTCCGGTTGCCGCCTATGCACAGGTCGGACAGGCATCGCTGCGCGGCACGATCACGTCGCCCGCGAACAACAAGGCGACGCAGGTCACCGCCATCGAAGTCGCAACCGGCATCCGCCGTACCGCCACCATCGGCGCGGACGGGACGTACAACTTCGCGTCGCTGCGCGCCGGCACCTACCGGCTGGAAATCCAGCTGACCAACGGCACGCGCAATTCCGACGAGTTCACGCTGCGGGTCGGCCAGAGTGCCGGTCTCGACCTCGACCTGACGACCGCCGCCGCCGCGCCTGCCGGCGAAACCACCGAAACCGATCCCGGCAGCGTCGCGTCGAACGACGAAGAAATCGTCGTCACCGGCAACCGCATCCGTACGCTGTCGGGCGGTCAGGTCGGCATCAACATCACGCAGCGCCTGATCGAGCAGTTGCCGCAGAACAACCGCAACTTTCTGGCCTTCGCCGACCTGGCGCCGGGTGTCCGCTTCGTTGAGGAAGGCGCGAACGGCCAAGCCCGTCTTCAGGGTGGTGCGCAGCGGTCGAATTCGGTCAACGTGTTCATCGATGGCGTTAGCCAGAAGGACTATGTCCTGAAGAACGGCGTCACCGGCCAGGATTCGTCGCCGGGCAACCCGTTCCCGCAGCTCGCCATCGGCGAATATCAGGTGCTGTCGTCGAACTACAAGGCGGAGTTCGACCAGGTAAGCTCGGTGGCGATCGTCGCCGGCACCAAGTCGGGCACGAACGAGTTCCATGGCGAAGGGTTCGTCGACTATACCAACCAGGATCTGCGCGACCGCCGTCCGACCGAACTGTTCCCGACCCGCGTCGCGAAGGTCGACACCAAGGATATCCAGTACGGCGTGGCCCTGGGCGGTCCGATCATTAAGGACATCGCGCATTTCTTCGTCAGCTACGAAGGCAAGCGGCAGGAACGCCCGGTCGACGTGCTGCCGGGCAACGGCGTCGACATCAACGTGATCCCCGCCGAACTGCGCTCGCGCTTCGGCAATTTCACCAACACGTTTAACGAAGACCTGATCTTCGGCAAGATCGACATCTCGCCGACTGCGGAAGACCTGTTCGAATTCTCGGGCAAGTACCGCAAGGAAAGCGGTGACGACCTGGGCAGCGGTATCAACGCCTTCTCCACCCGGACCAACAATTCGGTCAAAGATGTCCGCGGCCTGGCCCGTTGGCAGCACACCGCCGACAACTGGATCAACGATTTCCGCGTGTCGTACGAGGACGTGGTCTGGTCGCCGCGTCCGGTCGAACAGTCGATCAATCAGTTCTTCCAGCGCACTGAAATCACCGGCACCAGCTCGCGGCGCATCGACCTTCTGCGCATCGGTGGCGGTACCAATTTCCAGGAAAAGGGTCAGAAGGGCTGGACCGTCCAGAATGACTTCACCTTCACCGGCCTCGAAGGACATACGTTCAAGACCGGCGTGAAGGCGAAGTGGGTCAACCTCAACACGCTCGAACAGAACAACATCAACGGTTCCTACACCTATGACGTGAACCTGTTCAGCCAGACCGGTTTCCAGACCGACATCCCCTATCGCCTGCAGTTCGGCGCTCCCAGCGGCTTCGGCAGCTCTACGATCGAATCCAAGAACTTCCAGTTTGGCATCTATGCGCAGGACGACTGGGACGTCACCGACCGGTTGACACTGAACCTCGGCGTGCGGTGGGATTACGAACGGACCCCGGCGTTCCTAGACTTCGTGACCCCGCAGTCGAACCTGACCGCTATCTCGGCCGCACAATATCCGAACCTGCAGAACGCCGATTACAACATCAACGACTATATCTCGAACGGGAACAACCGGAAGGCGTTTACCGGCGCGATCCAGCCGCGCGTCGGCTTTACCTATCGCATCGACGAGGATGGTCGCTTCACCGTCTTTGGCGGCTTCGGCCGGTCGTACGACCGCAACCAGTTCGACTTCCTGCAACAGGAACTGTCGGTCGGCGCGTTCCAGCAGCGGACGTTCCTGTTCCAGGGCGCCGACCAGCTGAACCCGTGCACCCCGTCGTCGACCTGTATCGCGTGGAACCCGATCTATCTGACCGCGGAAGGCCGCGCGCAGCTGGCGTCGAGCAGCACCGGTGGCGGGCGCGAACTGCGCTTCATCAAGAACGATCTGAAGATGCCGTATTCGGACCAGTTCTCGCTGGGCTTCCGTTCGCGGTTCAACCCGATCGAACTCGAAGTCGGGTATCAGCATATCTCGAGCCGCGACGGCTTCGTGTATCTGCTGGGTAACCGTCGTCCGGACGGGTCGTTCTTCGCGCCCGCTCCGACCGCACAGAACCCGACGCCGCAGTCGCCGTTCGGCTTCACGCCGCCGGGCTTCGGGTCGATCATCATCGGCGACAACGGCCTGAAGACCGACGCGGACTCGGCCTATGTCAAGCTGACCAAGCCTTATTCGCCGACGTCGCCGTGGAGCCTCGACGCGACCTATACTTTCACCGAAGCGTCGGAAAACCGTCAATTCGGCGAAACCTTCAGCCTCGATTTCCCGTCGATCGACGATTACCCGACGTTGCGTTCGGCCGGCGTGCCGCGCCACCGCTTCGTCGCTGCGGGTAGCGTAGATACGCCGATCGGTCTGTCGCTATCGGCCAAGTTCTCGATCGAATCGCCAATGTTCATGGTGACATCGTTCGACAGCTCGAACCCGTACCAGCGCAACTTCGTCGGCCGGTTCCGTGACAGCCTGGGCGATCAATGGGGCCGTCGTCAGCTCGACGTCGCCGCAACGAAGTATATCCCGATCCGGTTCGTCAACGACACCGCGCGGATCCGCTTCCGTGTCGACATCATCAACCTGATGAACGATCGCAACTATATCGATTTCAACAACAGTCCGCTCGACAACAGCCGGACCGACGGCACGCAGTCGGTCTATGGCGAACGGTCGTCGTTCAGCATCGGCGGCAACCAGCCGCGTACGATCAAGCTGTCGGCGGGCTTCAACTTCTAACCTTTCCCTCCCCTGCCGGGACAGGCTCCCCCGCCTGTCCCGGCTTTTTTGTATCCAGTTAAGGGGCTTGCTCGTGATCGATCGCCGTTTCTTCCTTGCCGCCAGCACCGCCGCACTTGTCGGGGCCTGCACGCCACGGACCGGGATCGCCCCCGCCCCTGCCCGCAACGGCGACCTGATGTCCGATATTCAGGAGCGCGCGTTCCGATTTTTCTGGGACACGACTGATGCCGCGACCGGCCTTGCGCCTGATCGCTGGCCGACGCCCAGCTTCGCCTCGATCGCCGCGATGGGCTTTGCGCTTACCGCCTACGGCGTCGGCGAAAAACACGGCTGGATCACACGCCAGGAGCATCGCGACCGCACGCTTACCACGCTCGAATTTCTCGCAAGGGCGCCACAGGGCGACGGCGAAACCGGGTTCAGCGGCCATAAGGGCTTCTTCTATCATTTTCTGGGCGTGACCAAGGGACTGCGCTTCGCCAAATGCGAGCTGTCGACGATCGACACCGCATTGCTGCTGGGTGGCGTCCTGTTCGCGCAGAGCTGGTTCGACCGCGCCGATCCGCAAGAGGCACGTATCCGCGATCTGGCCGAGCGACTCTATCGCGCGGTCGAATGGGACTGGATCGTGCCGCGCCCGCCCTTCGTGTCGATGGGCTGGCATCCCGAGAGCGGCTTCATCAAGTCCGACTGGAACATCTATAACGAAGGCATGATCCTGTACGTGCTGGCGCTGGCCAGCCCGACGCATCCGCTGCCGCCGGCAACGTGGAGCGCCCTGACGCAGCAGTTCGACAAGAGCTGGGGCAATCGCTGGGGCGAACCGCATCTTCAGTTCGCGCCGATGTTCGGCCACCAGTACAGCCATGTCTGGATCGACTTCCGCGACATCCGCGACCCTTATATCGCGTCGAAGGGCATCGATTATTTCGAGAACAGCCGCCGCGCGACCTATGCGCAGCGTGCCTATGCCAACGAAAATCCGGGGCAGAAGGTCGGCTATGGCGACGATTGCTGGGGATTGACCGCCTGCGACGGGCCGGGCGACTTCACGGTGACGATCGACGGGCGGAGCCGCGAATTCTACAGCTATTCCGCGCGCGGTCCGGGCGAGCGCGACGACGGAACGCTGGCACCGACCGCAGCACTCGGCTCGGTCGCGTTCGCGCCGGAAATCGTCGAACCGATGATCGGCAAGATGCACGCGCGCTATGGAGCCGGCATCTATGACAAATATGGCTTTCTCGACAGCTTCAACCCGACGCTGACCCGCACCGACCAGCCGCTCAAGCACGGCAAGCTGGTGCCCGGCGTCGGCTGGGTCGATGGCGATTATCTGGGGATCGATCAGGGACCGATCGTGCTGATGATCGAGAACCGCCGGTCGGGGATGATCTGGGACGTGATGCGGCGCAACCCGCATATCCGGCGCGGGCTGGAACGGGCCGGGTTCAAGGGGGGCTGGCTGGCGTGATCCCGCTCGTCCTGCTGGCGGCGGCGGCACAGGCGCAACCGCTCGACCGGTTCGACGATGTGGCGGCGTGGCGCGCGGCATCGTCGGACGGGGTCAGCGCGACGGCGACCGCCGTGCCGGGTGCTACGGACAAGGCGCTGCAGCTGCGCTACGACTTCGCGAAGGTATCGGGCTATGCCTTCATCCGGCGGACGCTGCCGATCACCTTCCCGCCGAACTGGGAAATGCGGTTGAAGGTGCGCGGCACCGGCGGGGTCAACGACCTGCAGATCAAGTTCACCGATGCCGACGGCACCAATGTCTGGTGGGTGACCAAGCCCAATTTCCGGCCCTCGGCGGACTGGCAGGAACTGCGCATCCGCCCGCGCGACGTGCAGTTCGCCTGGGGACCCACGACCGACAAGGCGCTGAGGGCGACGCAGGCGGTCGAAATCGTCGTGGTACGCGGCCGTGATGGCGGCGCGGGCACGATCGAGGTCGACGACTGGACCTTCGAGACCCTGCCCCCGCCTCGTCCGCTGCCTGCCCCGGTAGCGAGCGACGCGCGCGCGATCGACGGCGACCGGACGACCGCCGCCAGGGGACCGGTGACGATCGATTTCGGCGGTGCGCGCGAGCTGGGCGGGCTGGTGCTACACTGGGCGGGTGCCGCGCCGGCCTATCGCATCGAAGCGAGCGACGACCGCCGCCGCTGGCGACTGCTACGCGCGGTGACGCAGGGTGATGGCGGCAGCGATCCGATCGCGCTGCCCGATACCGAAACGCGCTATCTGCGGATCAGCAGGGCGAAGGGTCTGGCGGAGGTCGAGGTGAAGGACCGCACCTGGGCGGAAACGCCCAACGCCTTCGTCGCCGATCTGGCACGCACGGCACCGCGCGGCCGCTTTCCGCGCGGCTTTACCGAACAAAGCTACTGGACGCTCGTCGCCAGCGACGGCGGCACGGTCAGCGGGCTGATCGGCGAGGATGGCGCGATCGAGATCGCCAAGGGCGGCTTTTCGGTCGAACCCTTCGTCGTCGAGAATGGCCGGACGATCGCGTGGAGCGATGTTGCGACCGGTCACAGTCTTGAGGACGGTTATCTGCCGATCCCGCACGCGCTGTGGACGGCGACCGGGTGGACGCTCGACACCAGCCTGTTCGCCGATGCCGGATCCAGGCGGCTGATGGCGCGGTGGACGCTGAAGAATAGCGGCGACACGCCACGCACGCTGCGGCTGGTATTGGCGGTACGCCCGTTCCAGGTGAACCCGCCCGCCCAGTTCCTTAGCCAGCGCGGCGGCGTCAGTCCGATCTCCGCGCTGGCTTGGGATGGCAGCGCGATGGCGGTGACGACGCCCGGCGCAATCGATGGGGATTCGGCCGTTACGCGGCGGCTGTTCCCGCTTACCGCACCGGCGCAAGCGTGGGCGACGCCGTTCGATCAGGGTGCGCTCGGCAATCCTGCCAGGCCCGGCATCGCGACACGGATCGAGGGCCTGACCCGGCTTGCCTCGGGCGGTTTGGCCTATGACATCACCCTCGCCCCCGGCGAAAGCTGGAGCACGGCGATGGCGCTGGGCGGCGATGCGCCGATGACAGCGGCAGCGCTGGACGCCGCCCATGCCGCGACCCGTACCTATTGGCAACGGACGCTGGGCGCGGTGACGATGACCGTCCCGGCGGTGAAGCAGCCGCTGGCCGATACGGTCAAATCGGCGCTGGCGCAGGTGTTGATGAGCCGCGACGCGCCGGCGCTCAAGCCCGGCACGCGCTCCTACGACCGGAGCTGGATTCGCGACGGCGCGATGATGACGGAGACGATGTTGCGCATGGGGCTGGTCGCGCCGGGCCGCGCCTTCGCCGACTGGTACGGGCCGAACCTGTTCGCGAACGGCAAGGTGCCGTGCTGCGTCGATGCGCGCGGGCCGGACCCGGTGCCGGAGAACGACAGCCACGGCCAGTATATCCACCTCGTCACCGACCTGTATCGCTACACCGGGGACAAGGCGGCATTGGCGCGCGACTGGCCGAAGCTGGATGCGGCGCGGCGCTATATGGAAAGCCTTGCCCAGTCCGAACGGACGGCGGCGAACCGGACGCCTGAACGGCGAATGCTGTACGGATTGATGCCGCCTTCAATCAGCCACGAAGGCTATTCGGCCAAGGCGCAGTACAGCCTGTGGGACGATTTCTGGGCGCTGACCGGGTATAAGGACGCCGCCTTCGCCGCGCGCGTGCTGGGCAAACCGGAGGCGGCGGAGATCGAGGCGCAGCGCGACCGCTTCCAGCGCGACCTGCACGCGGCGATCGCGGCGGCGGTGCGGTATTGGAAGATCGACTATATCCCCGGCGCGACCAGCATGGGCGATTTCGACGCGACCTCGACCACCATGGGCCTTGACCCGGCCGGCGAACAGGCGCGGCTCGATCCCAAATTGCTGGCCAATACGTTCGACAAACAGTGGCAGCGGGTGATCGCGCGGCCGGTCACCGGCGACTGGACGGATTACACCCCCTATGAACTGCGCAACGTGTCGGCGATGGTCCGGCTGGGCTGGCGCGACCGGGCGAACCGGCTGCTCGATTTCTACATGGGTGACCGGCGACCGGGCGGGTGGAATGGCTGGGCCGAAGTCGTCGGACGCGACCCACGCGACATCCGCTTTCTGGGCGACGTGCCGCACGCCTGGGTCGCATCGGACTATATCCGGGCCGCGCTGGACCTGTTCGCTTATGTCGATCAGGACAAACGGGCGATCGTGCTGGCCGGCGGGTTGGACCAGGACTGGCTGGCCGGCAAGGGATCGGACGTGCGCGGCCTGCGCACCCCCTATGGGACGGTCGATCTGGCCATCCGTGCCGAGGGGACCTCGGTCGTCGCGACCATCGGCGGCGGAGCGATGCCGCCAGGCGGGTTCCTCCTCCCCTGGCCGCTGGCCGGCGACGCCGGGCGGGCGACGATCGACGGCACGCCGGTCGCAATCGCGAAGGATGGCCTGCACATTCCGGCCCACAGCGGACCAATTGCGGTGACGATGGAACGCCGCCGCTGAAATGTCGTTTCGTACCCGTGCCGTATACTTCGGCGCGGGGCGAAGGGGGACTATGCGCGGCGTCAAAGCCAGTTGGGGTGCAGCCGCGCTGTTGCTGCTGGGGGCGTGTAACCGGCATCAATCGGCGCTCGACGTGTTCGGCGCGGAAGCCGCCACCGTCCGCCATCTGACCGTCATCATGCTGATCGGCGCGATCGTCATCGCCGCCGGTGTCGCCGCGTTGATGGTCGCCGCCGTGCGCGCGCCGGAGGGCAAGCTGACGCTGGTCGGCGGGATGCGTCTGGTCGGATGGCTGGGCGGCGTGCTGCCGGTCGTCGTGCTGCTGGGGCTGCTGCTCTACAGCCTGCCCGCGATGCGACCGCTGCCGGTAGCGCAGAACGACCTGCGCATCGCGGTGGAGGGGGAGCAGTTCTGGTGGCGCGTCCGGTATCAGCCGCCGGGCGCGGCCCCGGTCGTCACCGCCAACGAAATCCGCATTCCGGTCGGTCGCACCGTCCAGTTCGACCTTACCGCCGGCGATGTCATTCACAGCTTCTGGATACCGGGCCTTGCCGGCAAGATGGACATGATCCCCGGCCGGACCAACACGCTGGTGGTCCGCGCGACCAAAGCCGGCAAGTTTCGCGGCGTCTGCACCGAATTCTGCGGCCTCAGCCACGCGTTGATGGCGTTCGACGTGGTGGCGATGGAGCCGGCGGCCTTCGACGCGTGGCTGGCGAACGAGCGCCGCCCCGCCGTTCCAGCCGCCGGGACCGCCGCCGGCGCGCGCGCCTTCGCCGCCAATGGCTGCACCGGTTGCCACGCGATCGCCGGCACGCCCGCCGCCGGACTGATCGGCCCCGACCTGACCCATATCGGCAGCCGTACGTCGCTGGGCGCGGGCACGACACCGATGACCCGCGACGCACTGGTCCGCTTCATCGTCGACGCCCCGTCGGTGAAACCCGGTGCGCGGATGCCCGCCTATCCGCAATTGCCGCGCCAGGACGCGCAGGCGATCGCCGCCTATCTGGAAAGCCTGAAATGAGCCTGCACGCGCAAGACGATCCCGCGCTCCGCGCCGCGCAGGAAGAACGGCTGCGCGCCGTCTGGAAAGCGCCGCAGGGCATCTTCCTGCGCTGGACCGACTGCAACAACAACCGCGTCGGTGCGTGGTACACGCTGACCGCGTTCGGCTTCATGCTGTTCGCTGGCGTGCTGGCGCTCATCATGCGCACCCAGTTGGCGGTGCCGGAAAACGATCTCGTCTCGGCGAACAGCTTCAACCAGCTGTTCACGCTGCACGGCTCGATGATGATGTTCCTGTTCGCCGTGCCAATGTTCGAGGCGGTGTCGATCATCCTGCTGCCGCAGCTGCTGGGTGCGCGCGACCTGCCCTTTCCGCGGCTGTCGGCGTTCGGTTACTGGTCGTTCCTGATCGGCGGCGTGTTCGTCGGCGGATCGATCTTCTTCAACGCCGCGCCCGATGGCGGCTGGTTCATGTACCCGCCGCTCACCACCCGCACCGACCTGTCGGGTCTTGGCGCCGACATCTGGATGCTGGGGCTGAGCTTCATCGAGGTATCGTCGGTGGCGGCGGCGGTCGAGCTGATCGTCGGCGTGCTGAAATGCCGGCCGCCGGGGATGCGGCTCAACCTGATGCCGCTCTATGCGTGGTATATCCTCGTCGTCGCGGTCATGATCCTGTTCGCGTTTCCGCCGCTGATCGCGGGCGACGTGCTGTTCGAAATGGAGCGGCTGCTGAACTGGCCGTTCTTCGACGCGGCGCGTGGGGGCGACCCGCTGTTGTGGCAGCACCTGTTCTGGATCTTCGGCCATCCGGAAGTCTATATCGTCTTTCTGCCCTCCATCGCGCTGTTTGCGATGATGATCCCGACCTTCGCCCAGCGCCATCTGCTCGGCTATCCGTGGATCGTGCTGGCGGCGGTCGGTACCGCGTTCCTGTCGTTCGGGCTGTGGGTCCACCACATGTTCGCGACCGGCCTGCCCAAGATCAGCCTCGCCTTCTTCTCCGCCGCATCCGAAGCGGTGGCGATCCCAACCGGCATCCAAATCTTCGCGTTCATCGCGACATTGTGGGCCGGCAAGGTAAAGTGGTCGACGCCACTCCTGTACGCCAGCGGGTCGCTCGCCATCTTCGTCATCGGCGGCCTGACCGGCGTGATGGTCGCGATCGCGCCGTTCGACTGGCAGGCGCACGACACCTATTTCGTCGTGGCGCATCTGCATTACGTGCTGATCGGCGGGACGCTGCTGCCGCTGTTCGGGGGCCTGTACTATTACTGGCCGCTGATTACCGGCAAGAAGCTGTCCGACCGGATGGGGCGCACCGCGTTCTGGATGCTGTTCGTCGGCGCCAACCTGACCTTCTTTCCGATGCATTTCAGCGGGCTGTACGGGATGCCGCGCCGGGTGTTCACCTATCCCAGCGAACTCGGCATCGATTATCTCAACCTCGCCTCGACCATCGGCGCCTATCTGTTCGCGCTCGGCACGCTGGTGGTGTGCATCGATCTGGCGCGCTCGCCGTGGCGGCCCAAGGCGGTGCGCAACCCGTGGCACGCGGGCACGCTCGAATGGCTGGCGCACCCGGATGACGAGGATTGGGGCATCCGCTCGGTCCCGCTGATCGAGAGCCGCTATCCGATCTGGGATCAGAAGGATTTCGTGCGGAAGGTCGACGAGGGCCGCTTCTTCCTGCCCGATGCGGAGGAAGGCCGGCGCGAAACGATCGTGACGACGGTGCTGGACGCCCGCCCGCTCTTCGTCGTGCGGCTGGGCACGCCCGGCTGGATCCCGATGCTGACCGCGATCGCGCTGGGCAGCGTGTTCATCCTGACCACCTATCACCTGTATTGGTGGTCGCTGGCCGGCGCGATCGCGACACTGGGCTTCGTCCTATACTGGCTGTGGACGGGCACCGCCGAAATCCCCGAAAAGCCGTCCAAGCCGATCGGGCACGGCATCGAACTGCCGCTCTATGTCTCCGGATCGGCCGCGCCGGGGTGGTGGGCGATGTTCATCACGATGATGGCCGACGCGACCGCCTTTTCCGGGTTGGTGTTCGGCTATTATTTCTTCTGGACGGTGCATCCCGAATTTCCGCCGTCGGGGCCGGGCATGGATGGCCCCGGCACCTTCTGGCCGATGGTGGCGCTGGGTGTCGCGGCGGTTAGCTGGATCGCGACGGTGGCGGCGCGGGAGAGCAACCGGCGCGGCGGCGTCACGGCGGCGCGCGGGTTGCTGGCGCTTGGCATCCTCGCCAGCCTTGCCGGCATCTGGGCCGGGTTGCAGGGTCCGCTGACCACCGGGCTGGACCCCGAACTGCACAGCTATCCCGCGATCGTGTGGGTACTGGTGATCTGGACAACCGCCCATGCCGGGGTCGGCGCGATCATGCAGGGCTATACGCTGGCGCGCAGCATCGCCGGTCGGATGACCCCGACCTACGACGCCGACCTGCGCAACATCACGGTGTACCAGCATTTCATGGCACTCACCGCCATCGTCACCTATGCGACGATCGGCCTGTTCCCGGGGGTCGCATGAAGCGCGGGCTGCATGGCATGGTGGCCAAGCTGAAGGTCACCTTGTGGTCGCTGATCGTGCCGCCGACGGTGTGGGCGGTGCATTTCCTGTTTTCTTATTTGTGGGCGGCGATCCACTGCGCCAAGGTCGGCGGGTTCCCGCGCTTTCCGGTCCTCTACACGGTCGGCACCGTGGTCGCCCTCGCCCTGATCCTTGCGGCGGGGATCGTCGCGCATCTTCAGTCGCATGTGCCCGGCGACCCTGCGCCGCATGAGGAAGGCACCGACAGCGACCGCATCCGCTTCCTCGCCTTCTCGACCGTGCTGCTGGCGGCGTTGAGCTTCGTCGGGGTGATCTTCACCGCCGCGCCGGTGCTGTTCCTGACGGACTGCCGATGAAGCGCGCGAGCCTGATCGCCGGGCTGGTGCTGCTGCCCGCCGGGTGGCTGGCGGCGGCGCAGGCGGGGATGGTCGGGCATATGGCCGGGCATATGATCGCGGTAGCCATCGCCGCGCCGCTGATCGCGTTCGGACTGGCGGACGGCCGGTTCGATCCGGCGCGACGCTGGCCGCACGCCGTCACCCCGCTCGCCATGTCGCTGGTCGAACTGGCGACGGTGTGGGGCTGGCATCTGCCCGCGCTGCGGATGCTCGCCGACACGCACCTTGCGGCGATGATCGTCGAACAGGCAATGTTCCTGATCGCCGGATGGCTGCTCTGGGCCGCCGTCCTTGGCACCGGGCCGGACCGGCGCGCGGCGGGGGTCGGCGCGCTGCTGCTCACCTCAATGCACATGACCCTGCTCGGCGCGCTGATCGGTCTTGCCCCGCGCCCCCTCTATCCGGCGATGGCGCACGGGATGCACGACGCGCTGGCCGACCAGCAACTGGGCGGGGTCGTCATGCTGATGATCGGTGCCGCCAGTTATTTCCTCGGCGGACTTGCCCTGCTCGCCACACTATTGCGCCATCCGGAGCCGACGCCATGACCATTCGCCTCACCTGGAAGCGCGTGATCGTGACGCTGCTCGGCATCTTCGCGCTGGGCATGGCCTATGCGTGGTCCGGCCTGTTCAACGTTGCCGCGTCGTCGGGGCATTGGGCGGTCACCGACTGGTTCCTGCACTGGGTAATGCGCAATTCGGTGCAGACCCGTGCCGCCTTCTCCAGCCCCAAGGACGCGAAGGATAATAGCGGGCTGGTCAGCGCAGCGGGTTACTACGCGTCGTCCTGCGCATCGTGCCACGGCGCGCCCGGCGTCCGCCCGCTGCCGTTGATGCAGGCGGCAACGCCCCCCGCCCCCGACCTGTCGAAGAACGCGAAGGAATGGACCGACCGCCAGCTGTTCTGGATTCTCGAACATGGCGTGAAGTTCAGCGGAATGCCCGCCTGGGCCGCGAAGGACCGGCCGGACGAGGTAAAGCGCATGGTCGCCTTCGTCCGCCGCCTGCCAACGATGACCCCGCAGGAATATCGCGTGCTAGCCGGCAGCAATGCGCAAGGCTTCGGCGCGGCGAACGGCCGGTTCGACAGCTGTGCCGGCTGCCATGGCGAGAACGGTCTAGGCCGCGGGCAGCGCGACATTCCGATCCTCGCCGGACAGAACCCCGTCTATCTCGCCGCCGCGCTGGAGGCCTATGCCACCGGCAAACGCCAGAGCGCGGTCATGGGCAACGCCGCCGCGCAGTTGACGCCGGAAGAGCGCGTCGCCTTGGCGCAGCGCTTCGCCGCCATGCAGGGCATCGCCCCAGGACGCGGTGGCAATGGCGACGCGGCGGCACGGCAGATCGTCGAGCGCGGCCTTCCGACCAAGCAGCTCCCCGCCTGCCGCAGTTGCCACGATGCGGCGGGAGCCAAGCGCTTCCCGGTGATCGACGGCCAGCGGTCGGTCTATATCGCCGAACGGTTGCGCCACTGGCGGGGCGAGAAGGAGGTCGTCGACGCCCGCAAGGATCAGGCGACGATGCCGGTCATTGCCCGGCGCATTCCGGAGGAAATGATCGAACCGGTCGCCCGCTATCTGGCCGGGGAATGATCGGCCATTGCCAGCGGGCATTGGGGCGATAGGGTGCGCCCGATGGCACCCGATTTCGAACTGGACCCGCAGACGGTGCTGCGCGCCTATGCCAGCGGTATCTTTCCGATGGCGGACGATCGCGATGCGCCCGGCATCTACTGGGTCGAGCCGAAGCTGCGCGGGGTGCTGCCGCTCGATGGCTTCCACGCATCGCGATCGCTGCGCAAGCTGATCGCATCGGACCGCTACCGCGTCACCGCCGATGCCGCGTTCGAGGACATTATCGAGCTGTGCGCGCAAAGCGCGTCGGACCGCCCCGAAACCTGGATCAACGGCACGATCGAGCGGGCCTTTCTGCGCCTGCACGAAATGGGGTTCGCCCATTCGATCGAGATATGGGACGGGGCTCGGCTGGCCGGTGGCCTCTATGGCCTCGCGCTAGGGCAGGCGTTCTTCGGCGAATCGATGGTCAGCCGGGCGCCCAGCGCGTCTAAGGTCGCGCTGGCGTGGCTGGTCGCGCGACTGAAGGTCGGCGGCTTCCGGTTGCTCGATTGCCAGTTCCAGACCGACCATCTGGCGACGATGGGGGCGGTCGAAATCCCGCGCAAAGCCTATTCGGCGCTGTTGTCCGACGCGCTGGGGATGGATTCGGCGGGCACCGGGCTGGCCTCCGCTGCGTTCGATGCGCTCGACCGGCGCGGCGTGCTTGCCGCCGGTGCGGCCCCTGCCCCGGCCGACACGGTATCGGGACCGGTGTCGGGGAAGGACATCGTGCAGCTCTTGGGCCACACGTCGTAGATCGGGTGCAACACGACGTTCAGCGCCGGACGTTCCCTGAACAGCCAGCCCGAAAAGGCGCGACGCCATTTCGCGTCTGTCCCTCGTACGTCCATCTGCACGAACGCGCCGGTATATTGCTCCTGCTCCCACGGCGCGGTGCGTTCGCAGGCGCGCAGGCGCACGATTACGTCGCCGATACGCGTGGCCTGTCCGGGCTTCAGCGTCAGTTCCCGGGTTTCGCCGTTGCGCTTGTTGAGCAGGCCGACGACCGCCACCCGCTCCGCCATCGGCGTGGCACCGGCCAGCAGGCGGGTGTCGAGTCCGGCGTCGACGCTGACAACTTCCGGCGCACCGGGACGCGGGCGCGCCGATTCGGGAACGGCAACCTCCGCACGGGGACCGGCGGGCGTCGTCTGTCGCGACTGCCAGCTACGCCAGCCGAACCAGCCGCCAACCGCCAGCAGGGCCGCGATCGCCAGCCCGGCCAGCCAGCGGCGCGAATTCACGCGTCGGGGCTCCACGCCTCATAATCGCCGGTAGCGCGAACGCGGGCGCCGCCCTTGTCGAGCACGCCCGGCGGGCGATAGGCCAGCGCGGTCCCGGTCTGGTTGGGGATGGCCGGCTGCTGCCACTGGCGCACCGGCGGCAGCGACTGGTCGGGCGTGCCCTCGATCTGGTGATGCAGCCAGCTGAACCATTCGGGCGGCACGCGGCTGGCGTCGTTCGACCCCGCATAGATCACCCAGCGGCGCGGATTGCCCGCGGTGTCGCGACCGCCCTCGTAATAGGCGTTGCCGAGGTCGTCGGTGCCGACCTGCGTCTTGCCGCGCAGACCGAGCCAGGTGCCGAAGGTGGCACCGTTCCACCAGGTGAAGACGTTCGCGAGGATTCCCATGCGCGACCGCTTAGCGTAGCCCCAGGCGCACGACAATGGGGTGGATCATTTCCACGTCACCTTGTCGCCCGCCGCGATGCCCAGTTCGGCGGCGCGGCCACCGCCCAGTTCCAGCACCGCCGACACCGGCTCGCCCGACGGTACCGGCGCTTCCGAAAACGGCACGGTGTTTTCGGCGATGGTCGCGATGGTGCGGTCGGGGCGGATGAAGAGGATGTCGAGCGGGCTGGGCGTATTCTTCATCCAGAAATTGGCGGCTCTCGGCGGTCCGCCATCGGGGGGATAGGGTGCGAACAACATGCCCGCATCGGCGCCAAGCGGCGGGCGGTACATCAGCCCCTGCTGCTGCTGCGGTTCGGTCGCAGCGACCTCCACGGTGAAACGGTGCGCGCTGCCGTCGGCGGTGGTGATGGTCAGGTCGGTCTTGGCCAGCCCCGTCGGGACGTCCCCGCCCTCCTTCTTGCAGCCGCCCAGCGACGCCAGCAGCGCAACCGCCGCCAGCCCGGAAAATCGCAATGCTCTCACGCCTTCACTCGCCTACCTCGACCATCACGGCCAACGGCCCCTTCTGCCCCTCGACGATGCGCGCGACAAGCCGCTGTTCGGGGTCGACTTCCTCGATCCCGCCGCTGCGCAGCGTTTCCATATGGACGAAGACGTCGCCCGGCTTGCCGTCGCGGACAAGGAAGCCATAGCCTTTCAGCCGGTTGAACCACTTGACCGTCACCGGTTCGAACGGCCCCGCCTGATCGGCCAGCGCAGTGCGATCGGGCCGGTCGGCGACACGGCGCACCGGTTCGATCGCGCTCGACAGGTCGATGTCGAGGATCTCGACCGCCTGCATCCCCCGCGAACGCCGCACCGCGTTGCAGGTGATGATTGCCCCTTCGGGCAGGGTCCGCCGGCCATGCGCCTCGAGGACCGAAAAATGAACGAGGACGTCGCCGATCGCGGGATCGTCCGCCACCGCGAAACCGAAGCCGCGCGTCACGTCGAACCATTTGATCGCCCCCCGGACGGCCGGGATCAGTTCTTCATGCGCGGCTGCCATCAGGGCCGGTACCGCCTGTGCCGCCACGCAATCATCGGCAATCGTTCGCGCTTCCAGACGCATTGTCGCTTGCTCCCCCTGGGGTGCATCCTAACACGATGTTTCACGAACGCGACGATTTCTTTGCGCTTCACCCTTCCCAGTCCAGATCGTCGTCGGACGCCTCCAGCCCCACGATACGACGCGCGAGCGACGGGGCGTGGCCCGCACGCACCATCGCCGCGATCTGCTTCTCGCGCTTGTCGCGTTCGACCGGCGCGGCCGCGAACGGTCCAATGCGCTTGCGCCGGGCGAAAGCGAGCGCCGCGCCCTCCGCCCCTTCCTCCAGCGTCTCGCGAAACTCGCCCGCATCCGCCTCCCCCACGCCCGCCTGGCGCAGCACATCGCGGACCCGGCGCGCGCCCAGCCCCCGGCGGGTCATCGACGCCACCCGCGCCTCCGCAAAGGCGCGATCATCGACATAGCGGAGTTCGGCCATCCGGTCGGCAAGGGCATCGATATCGACCGGTCCGTCGACACCGCGCTCGCGCAGCTTGCGGTTCAGATACATGACCAGCTTCGCGCGTGTCGTCGCATAGCGTTCAACATAGCGTAAGGCGGCACGTTCCAGGGCAGGCTGGTCGAGCGGCGGAAGCGGGCGGCGGGGGTCTCGGGACATGCGCCATGTTTGTGCCACACTGCCCGGCGATTTTGAAATGAACTGTGCCGCGCGGCCCTTTGCCGCTATGGCGACACGCTTCGAACGCCGCGTATCGCGCGAACGAGCCTGAGAGTTGGACAAGAATGACGACGAATCTTGAAGGAAGTGTTGCAGTTTCGCCGGAAGCCACCCCGACCGTGGATGCGTTGCCGCGCCGGTTCGCGGACTTCGCGACGCTGGGCGACGCGATGGACTATGCGGCGCAGGGGTCGCGCGGGCTGAACTTCCACGATGCGCGTGGCGCGCTGAAGCGCCCCTACCCGTTCCGTGAGATGCGTGAGGATGCGCTGCAACAGGCATTTCGCCTGATCGCCAAGGGCGTGCGCCCGAACGACCGCATCGCGCTGGTCGCCGAAACCGGGCCGGAATTCGCCGCGCTGTTCTTCGGCGTCGTCTATGCCGGCGCCTGGCCGGTACCGCTGCCGCTGCCCACGTCGTTCGGCGGGCGCGAGGCCTATGTCGAACAGCTGCGCGTGCAGCTGGCCAGCTGTGATCCGAAAACGTTGTTCTACCCGGCCGAGCTGGAGGCGATGGCCGGTGAGGCGGCGCGGATCGCGGGCGTCGAAGGCATTGACTGGGAAAGCTTTTCGCTCGCCGAGGCGCCCGTCGTGGAGCTGCCGAAGGCGTTGAGCGACGATATCTGCTACCTGCAATATTCGAGCGGATCGACCCGCTTTCCGCACGGGACAGAGATTACCCATGCCGCGTTGTTGAACAACCTGTCGGCGCACAGCCACGGGATGGAGCTGGCCGATCAGGATCGCTGCATTTCGTGGCTGCCCTGGTATCACGACATGGGGCTGGTCGGCTGCTTCCTGTCGGTCGTCGCCAACCAGGTATCGACCGACTATTTGAAAACAGAGGATTTTGCCCGCCGCCCGCTGGCGTGGCTCGACCTCATCACCCGCAATACCGGCAATTCGATTTCCTACTCGCCGACCTTCGGCTACGACATCTGCGCGAGGCGGATGTCGAGCCAGACCAAGGCGGCGGACCGGTTCGACCTGTCGCGCTGGCGGCTGGCCGGGAACGGCGCGGACATGATCCGGCCCGACGTGATGCAGTCGTTCGTCGACGCCTTCGCCGATGCCGGGTTCAAGGCGTCCGCCTTCCTGCCATCCTATGGCCTGGCGGAAGCGACGCTGGCGGTGGCGATCATGCCGCCGGGCGAAGGGATCATCGTCGAACTGGTTGAAGAGACGGAACTTTCCGGCGGCACCGGCCGCGCCGACCGGCCGCAGCGCTATCGTGCGATCGTCAATTGCGGGAAGCCGGTGAAGGACATGGCGATCGAAATCCGCGAGGAGGACGGCAGCCCCCTGCCCGAGCGCGCGATCGGCAAGGTCTGGTGCAAGGGACCATCGCTGATGAGCGGTTATTTCCGCGATCCGGAAGCGACGGCCGCGTGCATGGTCGATGGCTGGCTGGACACCGGGGACATGGGCTATCTGTCTGACGGATATGTCTATATCGTCGGGCGGGCCAAGGACATGATTATCGTCAACGGCAAGAATCACTGGCCGCAGGACATCGAATGGGCGGTGGAGCAGTTGCCGGGGTTCAAGGCCGGCGATATCGCCGCCTTCGCCATCACCACGCCGGGCGGGGAGGAAACGCCCGCCGTGCTGGTCCAGTGCCGGGCGTCGGACGAGGGCGAGCGCCAGCGGCTGCGCGAGGAAATTCGCGAGCGGGTGCGGTCGGTTACCGGCATGAATTGCGTCATCGAACTGGTCCCGCCACGCACCCTGCCTCGCACGTCGTCGGGAAAGCTGAGCCGGGCCAAGGCGCGCAAATTGTACCTCGAGGGTGAGATCAAACCCTACGCCATCGCGGCCTGATTTTTCGCTTTCCTACAGGGCTGCGCTTCCCTATCCCGGATTTGGCCTTGCCCTTCCGGTTCGACCGGGATAGAGGCCGCGTCCGCACACGAGTGTAGCTCAGCTGGTAGAGCATCGGTCTCCAAAACCGAGGGCCGGGGGTTCGAATCCCTCCACTCGTGCCAGCGCGCCGCCGCGCCGATCCCCGAAACTATTGGACTGGATTCGCCGACGATGTTCCGCGCGCTGTACGACTGGACGCTCCGCCTCGCCAATCATCGCCATGCGGTGCGCAGCCTGGCGGTCGTGTCGTTCTGCGAAAGCTCGTTCTTTCCGATCCCGCCCGACGTCGTGCTGGTGCCGGTCATTTTGCAGCATCGCAGCCGCGCGTATCAGATCGCGGCGATCTGTACGATCGCGTCGGTGCTGGGCGGTATGGTCGGCTATGCCATCGGATACTTCCTGTGGGACACGGTCGGCGCATGGGTCATCAACCTGTACGGGTTGCAGGACAAGGCGACCGCGTTCCAGGCGTCGTTCGCGAAATATGGCGCGGCGATCATCCTGCTGAAAGGGCTGACGCCGATCCCGTTCAAGCTGGTGACGATCGCGTCGGGCCTCGCCAAGTTCAATTTCGGGCTGTTCGTTCTGACCGCGGCGATCACCCGCGCCTTTCGCTTCTTCCTGATCGCCTTCCTGCTCAAGAAATACGGACAGCCGGTGCAGGACTTCATCGAAAAGCGGCTGACGCTGATCGGCCTGTTGTTGGTCGTGGCGCTGGTCGGCGGGTTCGCCGCGATCAGCCTGTTGTAACCGTTTCGGATACGATTGCCGGAATCGTAACTTTCCCGAAACGACATGACCGCCATCTCCCCGCCAGCGCGACGATCGCGCAGAGGGGGGAAGACATGAAGCAGATGATGGTCGCCGCGTCGGCGGCAATGCTGGCCGCGACGCCGGCGCTGGCACAACAGGCTCCGGCGGAAAAGCCGTTCGATCCCTATGGCGATGGTGGCGAGGAAGTCACCTATCGCGATCCGATGACCGGGTTCCGGGTCGAGGTGCTGGGCGGGTACGACCGGCTGGAGGTCAACTATATCGACGGCGACACCAAATATTATGATGGTGCCGACGGCATCCGCTATGGCGGCGAGATCGGGTATGACGTCGCGATCGGCGGCACGGTGCTGCTGGGGGCCTATGCCGGCTATGCCGGGGCGTCGACGAAGCGGTGCGACGATGTCGGGCTGTTTACCGAATTGTGCCAGCGGGCCAAGGGCGAGTTGTCGGGCGGCGTCCGGCTGGGGCTGCGGGTCGCCGAGCGGGCGCAGTTGTACGGCAAGGTCGGCTATGCGTCGATGCCGCTGGAATTCGCGTTCAGCACCGACAAGACCACCGAGACCTATGCGGGGATGCAGTTCGGGCTGGGCGGGGAAGTCGGGTTGGGCAGCCGCGCGTTCGTGAAGGCCGAACTGGTCGCGACGAACTTCCGCACGAAGGACAAGATATATGAGGGGCTGAACTTCGACCGGCGCCATGCGGTGGCGGGGTTCGGCTATCGGTTCTGAGCGGGGAGGCGCGGCAGACGCTGCACGTTGCCCCGGACCGGATCGAGGTCGGATCGACCTTCGGCTACGCCCGGTATTCGTTCTAATCGACGCCCCAAGCCTCTCCGCCACCCCCGACTTGTTCCGGGGTCCACGGCGCGACAATCGGTGCGGTGTGCGCCTCTATCGAGCGCGATCGCGGCTCGGCGGACCCCGGAACACGTCCGGGGTGACGATTGGGGCGGCGGCGGTGCTCCAGGGGCGAGGAACGGTTGTAAGCGAACGGGCTGTGGGACGGCGGGCGGCGGAACGGTGGTGGGCGAACCACTTGGCGGGCGGTGCGAACGGCCCCTGCCCCGCCCGCTTGCTTCCGGCGCGCGAGATCGCTAGATACCATGCCCAATCCGACAGCGTGGATGGGTCGCGCCGGTTCTGACAGGGACCGGACGGGGCCTTGTGTCCGGCAGTCGGTCGAACCGATAATGAAGGTCATGCTCGTGGCGAAAGTTACCCCCGTCGAATTCATGCGGCAGGTCCGGGCCGAAACCGCCAAGGTGACGTGGCCGACGCGCAAGGAAACGGTGATGACCGCGGTGATGGTCGTCATCATGACCACGTTGCTGGCGGTATTCTTCCTCGGCGTGGATTCGGCGTTCGACGCGATCGTCAAGGGCTTGCTGAAGCTCGCGCAGTAACCGCCGTCGCACCCCCCATAGCTTTAAGGACACCCATGTCGCGCTGGTACATCATTCACGCCTATTCCGGGTTCGAGGGCAAGGTCCGCGATTCGATCCTCACCGAAGCGACGCGCCTCGGCCTCGACCATGCGGTCGAGGCGATCGAAGTCCCCACCGAGAATGTGACCGAAGTCCGTCGCGGCAAGAAGGTGCAGTCCGAGCGCAAGTTCATGCCCGGTTACGTGCTGGCGAAGCTGGACCTGAGCGACCAGGTCTATCACCTCGTCAAGAACACGCCGAAGGTCACGGGCTTCCTGGGATCGTCGGGCAAGCCGCAGGCGATCAGCGAGGCGGAAGCCACGCGGATGCTGAACAGCAAGGAAGAGGCCGCCGCCTCGCCCACCAAGCAGAAGATCAAGGTCGATTTCGAGATCGGCGATTCGGTCAAGGTGCTGGACGGCCCGTTCGCGAGCTTCAACGGCGTGGTCGAGGAACTGGACTTCGACAAGTCGAAGGTGAAGGTTTCGGTGTCGATCTTCGGGCGGGCAACGCCGGTGGAACTGGATTTCGAGCAGGTGGAACGAAGCAAGTAAGGCAAAGCCGAAACTTGCTGTCCGCACACGAATAGCGAACGCTATTCGTGAGACGGCGGACACTGGCCGGCGGGTACAACCCGACCGACGTTAGCGGCGTAGGGCGAAGGCCCTGCGCCGTTTTTTGTTCATGTTGAGAGGGTTCCCGGCGATTATAGCAACGGAGCATAGCTAGTTAGGTATTCCTTGACGGCAGGAGTCCAGAAGCCATGATGCTATGTCGTTCATGAATTTCCATACATCATTATCCTCAGGCTTAACATAATTTAGCGCATCGGGATCCTCTCCCATGGCCTCAAACATGGGAATTAGCCATGTCGGTCCATGCCCTCCATTATGAACAGACGGCAACCATTTTTCCAATTCTCCTCGACGCACTACAAAGGCACCGTACTTTTCAATTTGATCAAAATAATTATCAGCAGCTATCTTGTCACTTCCTGACAAAACCTCAGTTCCCCCATTTATCTTCCAATTACTATCCGACGAACTCAATGCACCCAAAACAGATAATCGTAGCATATTTAAGCTGGCTTGCTGCAGTTCCGGTATCTCCGCAGCATCGAAAAATCTCGTTGCAACGCCCCCACCCTCTTTGATTACATCTAGATCGTAAATGGCCGCAGCAGGTATTCCCAATGATCGAAGCGGCTTGATGATAAGCGGTATCGTTTGTTTGTTCTGAGCATTGATGAATATACAGTTTGGGATACCAGCACCAATAGCTTGTAGTCGCTCGTTGATTTCCTGATAAAATGCTCGGTCAGCATCCCCCTCAGTGACCACCACACTTTCATAGAACAACGCGGAAATAACACCTGTCGACCTTAAAAGCGGATTTCTCATCAATTTCTTGATTTCTTCGGAAGGCAAAAGGCGTGCAGTTGCGACTCCTTCCCTATAGGTCAGCCTAATAACATTCATTTGCACGCCCGATTGTATGCATCCCATCAGAAATTGCGCACTATGCGTAGATACAAACATCTGCTTATTGCTTGACGCTAAAGATCTAGATATTTCGCGCCCCATATTGAATGCTAGCGCCGGATGCAAAAATGCCTCCGGTTCATCCATTAGTAATATTTCTGGATTGCCTGCCAATATCTCAGAAAGAACTCCAGTGAACGCCTTTGCCCCGTCGCTTGCCTCTTCGACTAGCTGTGCGTTAGAGTGGAATTTGAGGGACGCATTACCCAACCCACGCTCAAGATCAGCACTCTCCGGCTCTGTCGGAGAGAGTCGCAGCCGCAATGTGCCAAGCTTTGTTGGATCAATAACAGCATACCCACCCAAACTCTTATATACGAGCTGGCGATACTTCTTACGAAGATTGTCATCTTTAAAAAGATGTTGAAATGTCGAAACCGCTGGCTGTTGAAGGTCCCCACCCGCTTGAGGATCAGCAAGTGAAATTCTATTCTTCCCGTCTAGAGTTTTTGTTCTAACGCCAGAATACGCTGCTGCAAAATAGTGCCTGTGAGTGAAGTCGTTTGGATTTCGGAGAGCATTTTCAAGCATAATTTTGCTTACCTGAGAAACCGAACCTCTCTGATTAACGAACATGTGCCCGGAATATAGACTTTGACCAGCGGGTGCCCTGACCTCGAGTGAATCCAGCAGAATTTGTACTGCATGGTAATCAAATTCTTTAAATTTTATACTTTTTATAATAACATCAGATGGTACCATAGTACCATTCATACATTGATGAGCTATTTCGCTTATCATCTTGCTCTTGCCGGAATTGTTAGGACCTATAACAACGGTAAGGGACTTAGGCTCAAAGCGGAGCGGCTGCTCACCCAAACTTGATCCGAAATTTAGTTCTATATCTTCAATCATGCACCACCTCAGAACCAAAATAAGTACGGCAACATTTTGAAGATTAAGCAAAATAATACCGGTTGCAAACAGATGCAGTTGGGGATTTCGCTGAAATCTCACCCCTTCCGCAACGCAATCTCCAACGCCACCTCCCAGCCCCCCGGCTCCCATTGGCTGCGTCGCCCACCCCGCCGCCACTCCAGCTGCGCATATTCCACCATCCGCATCTCCTCCTCGGCCAGCAGCAGCCCGGCGCGATAGTCCTTCGCCTTGCGTGCGATAAAATCCGCGTTGCTCTCGCCGCGCTTCGGGGCGAGGTCGGGTTCGGCCAGCCCTTTCGCGCGCTTGTCGTTCCACGCGATCATCTGCATCGCCTGCGCGACGGTCATCGGCGGGATCGGCGGGGGATCGTTGTGGCGCCAATGGTCGTGGGTGCTGCTTTCGGGCAGGCTGCTTTCGAGCAGCGCCAGTTCCAGTCGTTCCGACCCCAACGCCAGTGCCACGCGCATCTCGCGGGCGAAGCCGGAATTGTGGCGGGCGCGGGCGTAGAAGCTCGAATGCGCGAAGCCGGCGGCGGCTGCGGAGAGGCGGACATTGGCGGTGGCGCTCAAGGCGGCGAGGAAGCGTTGTTCGGCGTCGCGGTCGATGGTGCGGGCTTTCGAGACGCGCAGTTGCAGGCGGCCTTTCGACCGGACGACGCGCGCCGGGCCTTGGGTGCGCTCCGGATCGGACAGGCGGGCGGCGGCGAGGGTCAGCGCCGCCTCCCACCTTTGGGCGAAGTCTGGGTCGGCGTTGCGGCGCTTGGTGAGCATCGAGCGGTTGAGGCCGGTCGCGCGGGCGGCGTCTCTTGCATTGCCGCTGCGTTCGAGTTCGGTCAGGAACGCGGCGTTTTGCAGCGCCTGCTTGCGGGAATAGGGGCGTGGCTTGGGTCCGGGCATGGGACTACCGGATCAGGCGGAATCCAACATTGCAAGGGGGCGGCGTTTGCGCTAAGCGCGCCGCTTCCCAAACGACAGTTTTGGAAACCATGGCGGGAGGCCGGTCCGGCAGGACCGCGCCGCACGAACCGCTAAACTTGAAAGAGAGTGAACATGGCCAAGAAGATTACCGGCTATATCAAGCTGCAGGTGCCGGCGGGCGAAGCCAAGCCGTCGCCGCCGATCGGCCCGGCGCTGGGTCAGCGCGGCGTGAACATCATGGAATTCTGCAAGGCGTTCAACGCGCAGACCTCCAGCGGTGACATTTCGAAGGGCACCCCGCTGCCCACGATCATCACCGTCTATGCCGACCGCTCGTTCAGCTTCGAGACGAAGACGCCGCCGGCGACCTATCTCATCAAGCAGGCGATCAACCTGAAGTCGGGTTCGAAGGAACCGGGCAAGGTGAAGGCCGGCAGCATCAAGCGGTCGCAGCTGAGCGAGATCGCCACGATGAAGATGAAGGATCTGAACGCCAACGACATCGACGCGGCGACGAAGATCATCGAAGGTTCGGCCCGCGCGATGGGCCTCGAAGTGGTGGAGGGTTAAGATAGTGGCCAAGCTGACCAAGAAGGCGAAGACCCTCGCCACCGCGATCGATCGCGAAAAGCTGTACGGTGTCGATGAAGCCATCGCGCTTGCCCGCACCCATGCGACCGCCAAGTTCGACGAGACGATCGAAGTCGCGCTGAACCTGGGCGTCGATCCGCGTCACGCCGACCAGATGGTCCGCGGCGTGGTGACCCTGCCCAAGGGCACCGGCAAGACCGTGCGCGTCGGCGTGTTCGCGCGCGGCGCGAAGGCCGAGGAAGCCACCGCGGCGGGTGCCGATGTGGTGGGTGCCGAGGACCTGATGGACGCGATCCAGGGCGGCAAGATCGACTTCGATCGCTGCATCGCGACCCCGGACATGATGGGTCTGGTCGGTCGTCTCGGCAAGATCCTGGGTCCCAAGGGCCTGATGCCGAACCCGAAGCTGGGCACGGTCACCATGAACGTCGCGGCTGCGGTCGAGGCGGCCAAGGGCGGCCAGGTGGAATACCGCGTCGAAAAGGCCGGCATCATCCATTCGGGCATCGGCAAGGCGTCGTTCTCGGCCGCTGATCTCCGCGAAAACTTCGACGCACTGGTCGATGCGGTGGTGAAGGCCAAGCCGTCGGGCGCCAAGGGCAAGTATGTCCGCAAGGTTGCGGTCAGCTCGTCGATGGGCCCGGGGATCAAGGTCGACACGGCCGAGGTCGCAGGCGCGTAAGCGCCGACGCCGTGCCGCAGGGCACGGCCCGAGGCCGGCCGGCGGGGGCGCAAGCTCCCGACCGACGACGCGGGATTTACTCCCGCGTCGGCCGACAAGAAAACAGGGGTCGGAGGCTTTGCGCTTCCGGCCCCTTTTTCTTGGGTCACGGCTGGAGCCGGCAGCACCCGACACAATGGATCCCGGCCTTCGCCGGGATGACGGTGGTGGTAGGAGTAACCTGCGCCACTCCCCTTCAGATATTCCCCTGTTCCTCCTCCGGAACATCGTCGTCGGGACCGTAATAGAGCGCCGCGCATTCGTCGCGCAGGCAGCCGCCCTCGATCACGATGTCGTCGCGGTACGCATCGGCGATGAAGGTCAGCGTGTCGATGTGGCGGTCCTCGAAATACATGGCGTGGACGTCGGCGCGGCCGGCGCCATAGACGACGCGGGCGACCTTCGACCAGATCGTGGCCATGGTGCACATGCCGCAGGGCTGGAGCGTGGAGTAGAGCGTCGCGCCGCGCAACTCCATGTCGCCTTCGCTCTCGCAGGCGCGGCGGATCGCCATCATCTCGGCATGGGCGGTGGCGTCGGGCAACACGTCCGTCTGGTTGGGTTCGGCGGAGAGGACGCGATCGCCGCGGACGATGATCGATCCGAGCGGCGAGCAGGAGGGGTCGTCGCCCTTGGTCCGGGCGATGGCGATCGCCTGTCGCATCCAGTGTTCGTCTTGGCGGCTCAGCATCGGCAATTCCCTTCGCGGGACCGAACGCACCGTGCGCGCGAAGGATCAGTCGGCGGCGGCGAGGATGTCGTCGCTCGATGCCGGCGCTACGTCCAGCCGCGCGAGCAACGCCAGCACCGCGCCCCACCAGCGCCAGAAGGCGGCGAGGTCGGCGGCGTCGCGGACATAGGGGGTGTGGCCGGGGACGAGGCTGGGCGAGTGATAGGCGAAGTTGAGGACGCGCGTCCCCTCCCCCACCGCCACCCGGATCGCCTCCAGCACATCCGCCAGCGGCATATCCTCGGGCGTGAGCGCGACGCGGTGGAGCAGGCCGGTCCGGGCCAGGATGCCGCGCCCGCGTGGAATACGGCCGGCGGCGCGGTAGAGCGCCCCGCCGCCCCGCCGCAGCCGCCCGGTAAAGACCGTGGTCAGCGGCAATTCGACGATGCCGCCATCGGGGCCGGTGCGGAAGGCATGGTTGGCGATGGCGCGATAGTCCGGCCCGCCCTGCGCGCCATAGTCGTAGCGGGCGCGCATCGAGCTATCGAGCCGGTAGCCGCGTTCCGCCAACAGCTTGAGCGTATTGGGACCAAGGCCATAGCGGCCGGCGCGATAGACGGTCGGGCGGGTGCCGGCGAGCTTGGTCAGCGCGTCGGTCAGCCGATCGAGCTTCGCCGCCTCCAGCACGCGGGGCAGGTTGCCGGCAAAGCTGCTATGCGCCGACAAGGTTTCGTCGAAGGGCGGGTTCACCCATGGGTGGAGCTGCGCGCCGATGGTCGCGTCGCCCTGCGCCAGCACGGCACGCAGCGCGTCGACGGCGGCGGGATCGGTCGCGACCGGATAATCGACCAGATAGCAGCTGCGCACCCCCATGCCGGCCATCCGGGCATGGGCGCCGGGCAAGGCGGCGGTGGTCGCCACGCCCCAGCCATCGTGGCGGAAGGGCGCGCGCCAGTCGAATTCCTCCTCGGTATCGACGAACACCGTGAAGCGCGTCCCGAAGCCGTCGCGCCAGACCACCGGCCGGCCATCGGCGGGCCGAAACGGGGGAGTCACCGCTGTTGCGCCTGCCCGACCTCCGCCGCGTCCGCCGCCGGCAGGCGCAGCGTCAGCGTGGCGGTGCCGAAGACGAGCGTACCGCCCAGTTCGCTGGCAAGGTTGCGGGCGAGGCGCAGGGCAAAGCCGGTGCCGAGCAGCGACTGGTCGCCTTCGTCATCGTCGACGTCGAACACGCTGTCGCCGGGCCATGCGTCCAGCGCCTGCGGCCGGTCGAGCACGATCGCGATATGCCCGTCTCCCTCCAGCCCCATGCGGACGTAGATCGATTCCTCCGGTTCGCCCGCAGACACCAGGGTCGCGAGCAGCCGAGCGAGCAGTCGTTCGACCGCGCGGCGATCGCCCGACACCGACAGGTCGGTCGGCTCGATTTCCAGCAACGTGCCGCGCAAGTCGCACAGCGAGGCGAGGTCGGCGGCGATGACGTCGAGCACCGGGCGCAACGCCACGCTGTCGGCGCGCAGGTCGAGCGCGTCGCCATCGATCCGCGCGGCGAGGTCGAGGTCGTCGATCACCGCGACCAAATCGCGCGAATGGTTGAGGATCGCCCCGGCGCGGTCGCGATAGACCGGGGGCACGGGGCCGAGCAGTTGCGCCTCGATCATCTCGGCAAAGCCGGCGATCGCCCCGGCGGGGGTGCGCAGTTCGTGGACGAGCTGGCGCAGTTGCGCGACGCCGGCGTCGCGGTTGACGACCGGTTCGGCGCGTTCGTCGCGGCGCGGGCGGCGTGCGGTGCCGCGATAGCCGGTGAAACGGCCGGTCGCATGGTCGAAGGCGGGGACGCCCGACACGGTCCATTCGCCCGCCGCATCGCTGTCGCCGCCGATCACCAGCCGCGCGTCGCGGAACGGGCTGCGCTGGCGCAGCGCGCCTGCCGCCACGCCGTCGAAGCGCGCGGTGCCGGGCGCGGCGCCGAAATCAAGCGACAGGCCGATTAGCGGCGCGCGGCTCACCCCCTCCACCCAGCGGATCAGGCCGGCGGCGTCGGTTTCGAAGCGGAAGCTGTCATGCGTGCCCGTTATGGGCGGCGGCGGCGGGGCGACGTCGCTCGTCCGTTCGAACGCCTCGATCCGGGCCATGACATCGACGATGCGGAAGGGGCCGGCCGGGTCGGTGGCGGGGGCGAACAGATCGGCCTGATCGGCGGGGGCGCGTGGTTCGGGTGGCAAATCTGCGGCATCCGCCACAGGCGTCACCCCAGCGGAGGCTGGGGTCTCTGTGGGGCGAGTGTCGTCCGATTGCGGCGGGAGATACCAGCCTTCGCCGGGGTGACGCTTGGGGGCAGGCGTGACGTGGTCAGCGTCCGCCATCGGCGACGGCATGTCCGGCGGCGGGTTTTGCGCCTCCACCACGGACGTCACCCCAGCGGAGGCTGGGGTCTCTGCGAGGCTGGCGTCGTCCGACTGCGGCGGGAGATCCCAGCCTTCGCTGGGATGACGGTTGGGGGCGAGCGACGATGCGGCGGGCGGGACTTCTTCAGCGTCCGCCATCGGAGTCGACAGGTTTGGCGCCGGATCTTGCGCCTCTACAACAGCCGCAACCCCAGCGGAGGCTGAGGTTTCTGTGGGGCGGGCGTCGTCCGGTTGCGGCGATAGACCCCGGCCTTCGCCGGGGTTACGGATGGCGGCAGGTGCGGCTGCATCGCCCGCGGCACTATCGTCGCCCAGCACCAGATCGGTGCCGCCGAAGCTGTCGAGCGCGCGCTGCACGGCGGGGTCGAGGTCGCGACGGTTGCGGACCACGCCGCGCGCCGCCGAGCCGAGGCGGGGCAGCAGCGCCAGCCAGTCGTCGACCGACAGCATGGCGCCGCGCAGCACCGGCACCGCCGCTTCGATGACATCGGTCGCCAGCAGGTCGACCAGCGCGGCGGGCGGACGGGCAAATTCAAGGTCGCGGGCGCTGGCGACGCGGACGGTACGCGGCACGCCGTCGCGCAATTCCCGCAACAGCGCGAGTGCGCGCGAATCGGCGGCGGCACGACCGCGCCCGATCAGGTCGACCAGCTGCCGCCATGCGGAGGCGCGCGCGCCCTCACTCGTCAGGTCGGCGGCCAAAACCGTTTCGAGGGTATCGTCGAAGCGCACCGGATTCCCGTCACTCGCACCCTCGCGAAGCCGGGATGCCCACGACCCTTAACCCCGACACCGTTAATACGGAACTGCCCATTTTCGGTACGTCGCAATGTGGGACAATTGCGCTTCCGCGTAATTTTATAATGCTGTAGGCAGGGCGATCATTCGAACCCAATCACGGAACTCACGCATGGCTTTCGATCGTATCGACCGGCAAATCCTTGCCCTGTTGCAGGAGGACGGACGGATGACGAACGTCGAACTGGCCGAACGCGTCGGGCTGACCGCGCCGCCCTGCCTGCGCCGCGTGCGCGCGCTGGAAGAGGCCGGTGCGATCCGCGGCTATCACGCCGCGCTCGATCCGCGACTGCTGGGCTTTACGATCACGGTGTTCGCGCTGGTCAGCCTGAAGAGCCAGGCGGGCAGCGACCTGGCCGCGTTCGAAGCGCATATCGCGACGATTCCCGAAGTTCGCGAATGCCACATGCTGAACGGAGAAATCGACTTCATCCTGAAGATCGTGGCCGCCGATCTGGAGACGTTCCAGTCGATGCTGACGACGCAGCTCATCACCGCGCCCAATGTGGCGAGCGTGAAGACGTCGCCGACGGTGCGCACGTCGAAGGCATTGCCGGGGATTCCGGTTGCGGCGGGGGAGTGAGGGGACTCCTTCACCCCCGATTTCCCTTCCGTTTGCTGCGAGCGGAGGTTGGAGCCTGTCGAGAACCGTAGTCGAGAAGGGCTTGCCCCAAACGGGGCGTTCTCGACAGACGCTTCTCGACAGGCTCGAAGCTGCTCGAACCGAACGGGGATGAGGGGATGCGGTTGAGTATTGAGGAGGCAAGTGCATCCAGAACGCACTTGCCTTCTGCAAAACCGTTCGTGCTGCGTAGGGCTGAGCTTTTCTAAGACCCGTATCGAAGCACTTGTGCGGTCCTTCGATACGCCCCTTCGACAAGCTCAGTGGCTACTCAGGACGAACGGAAATTCAATTCTCGGCACCCCGGACTTGATCCGGGGTCCCGCTTTCTCGCTACCGTCGGCAAGAAGAAGAAGCGGGACCCCGGATCAAGTCCGGGGTGACGTATTTTTCGCGGCGAGCACCCCACAAACGAAAACGGCCCGGACCATCGCTGGTCCGGGCCACTTCCTTGTTCGGCTCACCCGATCAGTTGTTGCCGGCGACCGGGGTCGAGGCGACGATGCGGGGGTTGTCGACGTAGAAGGTCCAGAAGCTCGCGATTTCGGCGCGCGGGCCGGTGGTCGCGACCTTGGCCAATGCCGCCTTGGCTTCGGCGGCCTGGCCGGCGCGGGCATGGGCGATGCCGATGCGCGTATTCGCTTCGTCGGCGTCGATCCCGCCCTTTTGCAGCGCGAGATTGTACAGCTCGATCGCCTTGGCGTTGTTGCCGGTCGCCAGATAGACGTTGCCCGCCGCCAGCGCCGCGCGGCCGTTCGGGCCGGACTTGGCGCGGGTTTCCAGCGCGGCGGCCGAACCGTCGGCCTTGATCTGCGTCTGGGCGGTGGTGCGCACGGTGTTGAAGATCGCGGCCGATGCCGGAATCTTGCCCGATGCGCGCCCTTCGTCGATCACCGCGACGGTTTCATAGGGCAGGCCGATGTCCTGCGTGGTCTGCACATAATCGCGATAGTCGTTCTGGTCGGCCAGCGACTTGGTATCGCGCATCAGGCGCAGGATGTCGACGCGCGCCTGGTTGCCCAGCGTCGCGCCCTTGTTGTCGGCGCGGTCGCGGAACAGTGCCAGCACGGTGCGCCAGTTCGCCTGCGTCGGATATTCGGCCAGCTTGCGGCGCGCCCACTGGCCCGCCTCGACCGGGCGGTTCGACCGGTAGAGCTGCGAAATGGCGAGGTCGTACCAGCCCGGCGGCACCGGCTGCCCGGCGGCCTTGCGTGCGGCCATCACCTTTTCGAGGCTGGCGAGGCCCTGATCGACCTGCCCCTTCTGGATCGCGATGCTGGCGAGGCGCAGTTCGAGGTCGGGTTCGTTATAGCCGGCCTGCTTGGCGCGTTCGAAATTCTGCACCGCGACGTCGGTCTGCTTGGTGTCGAGCGCGAGAACGCCGCGGTTGTAATAGAGGCTGCCGCGCTCTTCGGGCTTCAGCTTCGGGCTGGCGAGCAGTTCGTCGATCGCGGCGGCAAGGCCGGGACGATCGTTCTTCGCCTGCGCGTTCGACACCTTCAACTGGGCGAGGAAATAGGCCTCGTCCTGGTTGCCGGCGGTCATCGCCGCCTGCATCGCGGCGATCTGCTGATCGGCGACGGCGTAGTTCTTGGCCTTGATCGCCGCGTCGGCGGCAAGCGCGGCGGTGCGGAACGCTTCACCGACCTGGATCTGCGGTGCGGCCGGCGCTTCGTCCTTCTTCTTGCGCTGGGCATCGGCCGGCGAAGCGACGGCCAGGGTCGCACCCATGCCGAGCAGGGCAGCCAGGGCAGCCTTGGAAACGAACGTCATGCCGTGATTTCTCCCGAAAACTGATGCTGGACTTATACGCCCGGCAGGCGCGGCCCATCTAGGTCGAACCATGCGTCCGCACAAGCACACGCACGTAACGATGCGTTGCCGGACTTGCGCTGAACGCGCGTTGAACGCATCGGCTCCCTTCCCCCCTTTGACGTGTCCGGCCCGGGCCGATAGGCGGCACGCGATGATCGCGATCCTGTCCCCCGCCAAGACGCTCGATTATACGAGCACGCTGCCCGAACTGACGTGGAGCGCGCCGCGTTTTCCGGAGGAAAGCGGGCAGATCGCGCGCGGGGCGGCGCGGCTGGGGGCGAAGAAGCTCGCCGACCTGATGCGGATTTCGCCGAAGCTCGCCGCGTTGAACGCCGGGCGCTATCGCGACTTCGACGGGGCGGAGGAGCGGCCGGCGCTGCTGGCGTTCGCGGGCGACGTCTATACCGGGTTCGATGCCAGGTCGCTGGAGATGTCGCAGTTCGATTTCGCGCAGGATCATGTGCGCATCCTGTCGGGACTGTACGGGCTGTTGCGGCCGCTGGACGCGATCCGGCCCTACCGGCTGGAGATGGGGACGCGCTGGGCGCCGGGACGGGCGAAGGACCTGTATGCCTTTTGGGGGGACCGGATCGCAGAGTTGCTCGCGGAGGATGTGCGGGGGAGCGGGTCCGACGTGGTGCTGAACCTCGCCAGCCAGGAATATTGGCATTCGGTGGCGGGCAAGCTGCCGCCTGACGTCCGGGTGATCGAGGTCGATTTCCGCGAGAACGGGCCGGACGGGCCGCGCTTCGTCAGCTTTCATGCGAAGCGCGCGCGGGGGATGATGGCGCGGTGGATGTGCGAACATCGCGTGACCGATGTCGCGGCGATGCGGGGGTTCGACAGCGACGGCTACGCGTTTGCGGGGGCCGAGGGGGATCGGTGGACGTTCGTTCGATAGAAGATTGGTTCATGCGAAGGCGCGGAGACGCGGAGGGGTTGCGCTCCTGGCCAGCGGTCCGCGAACGGGAGACCGCTTCGTCTCTTGCAGCGAACGATAAGGCCGCTTGCGCGGCAGCAGGGTGGTTACGGGCAAAATCTCCGCGTCTCCGCGCCTTCGCGTGAACCAATCTTCTGCCCTTGCCATCACGAAAACAGCGCGATTAGCGCGGCAATAACCGACGATCCCGCCAGTGGCCCGACGAACATCACCAGCAGGAACAGTCCGATGCTGCCGAGCATCACCCGCTCCTGCGGGCGAGTCAGACGGGCGGGCGGGCGCGGCGGTTCGTAGCCATCGGGCGGTGGCGGCCAGGCGTTCGAGTCATGGAACATCGCGCTTCTCCCGGTCCGGGGCGGGCAGCCGCGCGGCGGCGACGATCGCCGCGCTGGACAACAGGATCGACGATACCAGCGCGCCGATCGACAGCAAGCCCGCCGGGGTGACCGACACCCCTGCCCGCAAGTGCAGCTTGCGTCCCGCGCGGAGGGTCAGACGGGCCGATTGCGGTTCGCGGAAAGTGCGGGGCATGGCCCGACAACGCAGGGGATGGCGTTGCTATCCCCTGGCAGGAATGGCGCCCCCGCTTGCGTGGCGGGGGCGCTCCCTCTCCTACCTCAGGCCGGTTCGGCGACGCGCGGCGCGGCGTCGCGGACGCCGGCATCGACCGCATCGGCGAACTGCGCGAAATTGGCGTTGAACAGATCGACCAGCTTGGCGGCGGTGCGGTCATAGGCCGCGCCGTCGGCCCAGGTGCCGCGCGGATCGAGGATCGCGGCGTCGACGCCCGGCACCGATACCGGCACTTCGAACCCGAAATACGGATCGGTGCGGAATTCGGCATCGTTGAGCGAGCCGTCGAGCGCGGCGTTGAGCAGCGCGCGCGTCGCCTTGATCGGCATCCGGCGCCCTTCGCCATATTGCCCGCCGGTCCAGCCGGTATTGACCAGCCAGCACGCGACATTGCCCTTGGCGATGCGGTCCTTCAGCAGATTGCCATAGACCGACGGGTGGCGCGGCATGAACGGTGCGCCGAAGCAGGTCGAGAAGACCGGTTCGGGTTCGGTCACGCCGATCTCCGTGCCCGCGACCTTCGACGTATAGCCCGACAGGAAGTGGTACATCGCCTGATCGGGCGTCAGCTTCGCGATCGGCGGCAGGATGCCGAAGGCGTCGGCGGTCAGCATCACGACGTTGCTGGGCACCGGTCCCATATTGTCGGCCGACGCATTGGGAATGAAGTCGATCGGATAGGCCGCGCGCGAATTTTCGGCGAGCGCCGGATCGTCGAGGTCGAGCACCCGCGTATCCGGGTCCATCACGACATTTTCGAGCACCGTGCCGAAGCGCTTAGTCGTCGCGAAGATTTCCGGTTCGGCCTCGGCCGACAGGCGGATCATCTTGGCATAGCAGCCGCCTTCGAAATTGAAGACCGCGGTGTCCGACCAGCCATGTTCGTCGTCGCCGATCAGCGTGCGGCTGGCATCGGCGCTGAGCGTCGTCTTGCCGGTGCCCGACAGGCCGAAGAACACCGCCGTATCGCCCTTCGGGCCGATATTGGCCGAACAGTGCATCGGCATCGTGCCGGTTTCGGGCAGCAGGAAGTTCAGCAGGCCGAACACCGACTTCTTCATTTCCCCGGCATATTGCGTGCCGCCGATCAGGATCAGCTTTTCGGTCAGGCTGACGGCGATCACCGTCTCGCTGCGACAGCCATGGCGCGCCGGGTCGGCGCGGAAGTTCGGCAGGTCGATGATGGTGAAGTCGGGGACGAACCCGGCAAGGTCGCCCTCCTCCGGCCGGACCAGCATCGTGCGGATGAACAGGTTGTGCCACGCCAGCGTGTTGACGACCCGCACCTTCACCCGGTGTTCGGGCTGCGATCCGCCGAACAGGTCCTGCACGAACAGGTTCGGCTCGTTGACGAGTTCGGCCATGAAATCGGCCTTCAGCACGGCGAAATGGTCCGGCGTCATCGCGCGGTTGGTCTTGCCCCACCACACCGTATCTTCGGTCACGGCATCGCGGACCATGAACTTGTCCTGCGGGCTGCGGCCGGTGTGGCGGCCGGTGGTGACGACCAACGGGCCGTCCTTGGCCAGCCGCCCCTCGCCGCGCGCGACCGCCTGTTCGACCAGCTGCGGCGTGCGCAGGTTCCAGTGCACCTGCGCGCCGGTTTCGATGCCCATTGCCGACAGGTCGTGTTCGGGCGTGACGATCGCCATGCTGTGTTCTCCCTCGGATCTCGACTCGCGAACGGTAGTCCCGCCCCGCGATTTCCCGTTGCTGTAAGCGCACCGGGGCAGCCCGTCAAACACGTTAAACAACATTATGGCCGTGATGTTTTGCGATTGCGACCAATGGGTTAGCGGACGAATTATATGATATATAGCGGAGGAGGGGGAGTGCTCGTTACCCGCCACGTCACCCGCGCTTGACCCGGGGTGACGGTCGGGCGGATGTCCCGAGCCGGAACGACGGTCACGCAGTGGCGATGTGCTAATGTCGCTTACCCCCGGCACAGGGCATTGAGCGGGACGCCCCTTTCCCGTAACCGTCGAACGTGATGCACACGGATTTCCGCCCATGACCGCGACGATCGCGCTGGTCGATGACGACCGCAACATCCTGACGTCGGTATCGATCGCGCTGCAGACCGAGGGCTTCGTCACGCGGGTCTATTCGGACGGCGAGGTCGCGCTGAAGGCCTTTGCCGAGAATCCGCCCGATCTGGCGGTGCTCGACATCAAGATGCCGCGGATGGACGGCCTCGAACTGCTGCGGCGGTTGCGGGAGAAGAGCCGGCTGCCGGTAATCTTCCTGACCAGCAAGGACGACGAGCTGGACGAGGCGCTGGGCCTGGCGATGGGCGCGGACGATTATATCGCCAAGCCGTTTTCGCAGCGGCTGCTGATCGCGCGCATCCGCGCCATCCTGCGCCGCGCCGAACCGGCGCTGGCCGGAGAGCCGGGCAGCCCCGAAACCGCGGCCCAGGCGGTACTGGAGCGCGGACGGCTGGCGATGGACCCGGCGCGGCACAAGGTGACGTGGAACGGCGAGAACGTGACGCTGACGGTGACCGAGTTCCTGATCCTCGAAACGCTCGCCAGCCGCCCCGGCATCGTCAAGACGCGCAACCAGTTGATGGACGCCGCCTATCAGGACGACATCTATGTCGACGACCGCACGATCGACAGCCACATCAAGCGGTTGCGCCGCAAGTTCCGGCAGGTCGACAAGGCATTCGACGCGATCGAGACGCTGTATGGCGCGGGGTACCGGTTCGCGGACGAATAGGTCTATGATCCCACAATCCAACCGTTCGTGCTGAGTAGGGGCTGAGCTTGTCGAAGACCCGTATCGAAGCATTCGCTGCAACGGTCCTTCGATACGCCCTTTCGACAGGCTCAATGGCTACTCAGGACGAACGGCTTGTTCGCCTTTTCCGCGCGGGGAACAGCTAATGCCCCCCGCTGACATCCCCGAGGACCTGCCTCCCGACGAAGGCGCGCTGTCGCTGCGCTGGTCGGGGCGCGTATCGCTCACCCCGCGCATCCTGTTCGTGAACATCTTCGCGCTGGCGCTGCTGGCGGGCGGGTTCTTCTATCTCGACAGCTATCGCGCGCGGATCGTCGATGGCCGCGTGGCGCAGGCGGAGCGCGAGGTGCGGCTGATCGCCGAGGCGCTGTCGCTGTTACCGCCCGACGACCGCACCGACGAAATGGTTAATTTCGCGCGCAAGTCCGGCCTGCGGCTGCGTATCTACGACCGGCGCGGGCGGCTGGCCGCCGACAGCCGGGCGCTGGGCGTGCGCAATTTCCAGCTGGTCGATCCGGACAAGGATGGTTGGCAACAGGATGCCGCCCGCGCGCTGGACGCCGGGATCGACACCGTGGTCGGCAATGAACGCGATCCGCTGTACCGCGAACGCGCGCCGGGCCGGGGCCTGCGCTGGCCCGATGTGGTGACGGTGCGCACGACCGGAGCGACCGCCGCGACCGTGTGGCGCGCGCCCGACCGGACGCCGGTGGTCACCGCCGCCGCGCCGCTGCCCGAAGACCGGGTGCTGATGGCGACGGTCAACGCCCGCGACATCACGTCGACGGTGCGCTCCGAGCGGTTTCGCCTGAGCCTGGTCCTCGGCGTCGCGGTGCTGTTGTCGGTGCTGCTGTCGCTGTTCCTCGCCCGCACCATCGTCCGGCCGATGCGGATGCTGGCGCGCGCCGCGATCCGGGTGCGGCTGGGCCGCGCGCGCGAGGTGGTGGTGCCGCGCCTGCCCAGCCGACGGGACGAGATCGGGATGCTCGCCCGCGCGCTGTCCGACATGACCAGCGCGCTGCGCAGCCGGATCGACGCGACCGAGGCGTTCGCCGCCGATGTGACGCACGAGTTGAAGAACCCCCTCGCCTCGCTGCGCTCCGCCGTCGACGGGCTGGGCGCGGTGAAGGACCCGGACCTGCGCGCGCAATTGCTGGCGATCGTGCAGGACGATGTGCACCGGCTCGACCGGCTGATTACCGATATTTCCGACGCGTCGCGGCTGGATGCGCAGCTGGCGCGGGCGAAGTTCGAGGGTGTCGACCTGGGCGCGCTGATCGGGGCACTGGTCGCCTATCGCACCGAACGCGGGGTCGGGCGCGGCGTGACGCTGTCGTTCGAGCATGACGAACCGCTGGTGGCGCATGGCGAGGGCGCGCGGCTGGAGCGGGTGTTCGCCAACCTGATCGACAATGCCGTCTCCTTCTCGCCGCCCGGCGGTACGGTGCGGATCACCGGCATCAACGATGGCGACCTGATCGAGATCGAGGTGGTCGACGACGGTCCCGGCGTGCCCCCCGAACAGCGCGAGGCGGTGTTCCGCCGGTTCCATTCGGTGCGACCGGGCGACGAGGCTTTCGGACGACATTCCGGCCTTGGCCTTGCCATCGCGCGGACCATCGTCGAAGGCCATGGCGGTATGATCGCCGCCGAATCACGCAGGGACCACCGCGAGGGTGCGCGCTTCGTCGTGCAGTTGCCGGTGGCCGGGGCATGAGCGCTGCGCCGCTGCCCCCGGTCCACGCCTCGTGCGTCGCGATCGACGGGCGGGGCGTGCTGATCGCCGGGCCGTCGGGGTCGGGCAAGTCCGACCTGGCGCTGCGGCTGATCGCGACGGGCGCGGTACTGGTCAGCGACGACTATACGGCGCTGACCGCGCGGAACGGCGTGCTGTATGCGACGCCGCCCGACACCATCGCCGGGCGGATCGAGGTGCGCGGGATCGGCATCGTCGAACGGCCATTCGTCCGCGACGTTCCGGTCGCCCTCTGGGTCGAGGCCGGCACGCCCGAACGACTGCCCGAGGGCATGACCCATGTCATCGGCGGTATCGCCCTGCCGGCCTATACGCTGGCATTGCTCGAAGCGTCGGCGCCGGCCCGACTCCACCTCATGCTCGACGGGATCGCACGATAATGCAGCACGCCCATATCCTGCTCGTCACCGGCATGTCCGGCGCGGGGAAATCGACGGTCCTGAAGACGCTGGAGGACAGCGGCTGGGACATCGTCGACAATCTGCCGCTGCGCCTGCTCGGCCAGTTGATCGCCGCGACCCCCGCCGACGCCGACCGGCCGCTTGCCGTCGGGATCGGCACCCGCACGCGCGGGTTCGACGCCGAACAGATCGTGGCGGCAATCCGCGCCCGGCCCGAATTCGGGGTCAGCGTGCTGTTCCTCGACAGCAGCCAGGCCGAGCTGGAACGCCGGTATAACGAGACGCGGCGGCGTCACCCGCTGGCGCTGGACCGCACCGCCGCCGACGGGATCGAGAGCGAGCGCGAGGTGCTGGAACCGTTGCGCGTCTTCGCCAACCGGCTGCTCGACACGACCAATTTCAGCCGCAACGACCTGGCGCAATGGACGCGCGAGACCTTTGCCGAACCGGACAGCAGCGCGCCCGTGCTGTCGGTTCTGTCGTTCGGCTTTTCGCGCGGGGTGCCGCGCAACGCCGACATCGTGCTGGACATGCGGTTCCTGCGCAATCCGCACTGGGACCCGGTGCTGCGGCCGGGCACGGGCCTGGACCCCGATGTCGCCGCCTATGTGCAGGCCGACCCGGCGTACGACGCCGCGATCGCGTCGTTCGAAACGATGCTGCTGACGCTCCTCCCCCGCTACCGCGCGGAAGGCAAATCCTATGTCACCATCGCGTTCGGCTGTACCGGCGGGCGGCACCGCTCGGTCCATGTCGCGGAGCGGATGGGCGCATGGTTGCGTGCACAAGGATTTTCGCCCACGATACACCATCGCGACCTGGGCACCGCGCCGCAGGATTCGCTGGAAGGCGTGACGCAGGCGCCATGACGGATGTAGGAACGACGACGAACATGATCGGCCTGGTTTTGGTGACGCACGGACGTCTTGCCGAGGAGTTCGTCGTGGCGATGGAGCATGTCGTGGGTCCGCAGGAGCGGATCGGCACGGTCTGTATCGGCCCCGAAGACGATATGGAGGAACGCCGCGCCGACATCGCGAAGGCGATCGCCGATGTCGATGCGGGACAGGGCGTGATCGTGCTGACCGACCTGTTCGGCGGCACGCCCAGCAACCTCGCCATCTCGCTGATGGAAACCGGGCGGATCGAGGTGATTGCCGGCATCAACCTGCCGATGCTGATCCGGCTGGGCGGCGCGCGGAAAGCGATGAAGGTCGCCGAAGCCGTCGCCGCCGCGCGCGAGGCGGGGCGCAAGTACATCTCGGTCGCCAGCGAAGTGCTGGGCGAGGCCGCGGCGTGAGCGTCACCCGCACCGTCCAGATCACCAACCGCCGCGGCCTGCACGCCCGCGCCAGCGCCAAGTTCGTGACAATGGCCGCCGCGCAGCCGATCGAGGTCAGCGTGGAAAAGGACGGATCGCGCGTCACCGGCACGTCGATCATGGGCCTGATGATGCTGGGCGCCGCCAAGGGCGACCATATCACGATCAGCGCGTCGGGCGACGGTGCCGAGGCCGTGGTAGGGCAGCTGGCGCAACTGGTCGAGGATCGTTTCGGCGAGGATTGAGGGGGACCGTTCAGTCCCCTTTTCCTCACCCCGGACTTGATCCGGGGTGACGGTGTATTTCGCGACTGCCGTCGGCACCTCACAAATTTTTAGGGGTGGCCCCTGCCCCGCCCCGGCCATAGGCCGCACCCCATGACCATGCCGAGCAAAGCGGCCTTCGACGCCCTGACCGAAAAGGAAAAGCAGACGCTGCGCCTGATCGTGCGCGGGCATGATGCGAAGTCGGTCGCGGTCACGCTGGGGCTGTCGGTCCATACCATCAACGAACGGCTGCGCGATGCGCGGCGCAAGCTGGCGGTGTCGAGCAGCCGCGAGGCGGCGCGGCTGTTGCTGGATGCCGAGACCCCCGAAAATCTGGGGGACAGAAGAACCGGGGACGACGGGCGCGTCGCCGCGAACGATGGGGAGCAGGCGCCGGTGACCGGCGCGGGAACGGCGCGTCGCCGCTTTCCCATCCTGATCGGAGTGATGCTCATGACCTTCGCCCTCGGCCTGGCCGCCCTGACCCTGATGCCCGGCACGACACAGGCCCCGCCGCCGTCGATCGCCGCGCCGGCTATTCCCGCCGACGCCGCCGCGCACCAGTTCCTCGAACTGATCGATGCCGGGCGCTGGCGCGAGAGCTATGGCCGGTTCGGCGCGGCGTTCCGCAAGCTGAACAGCGAACAGGTGTGGAGCGAGGTATCGCAGCGCGTGCGCCCGCCGCTGGGCGCGGTCGTATCGCGGTCGCTGCTGGGGCAGGAAACCATTCCCGTGCCCCCCGTCGGCGTCGAGATGCTGAAGTTCCGCACCCGCTTCGCGACCGGTGGCGAGAAGGTCGAAACGGTGACGCTGAATCAGGAAGGGGGCGACTGGAAGGTCGTCGGGGTGACGATCGAGTAATCGGGCGGTGCCGGGGTCCAGCACGATGGCCAGTCGTGGAAGCCCGCTGCTGCGACGACCCGGTTCCCCGCCAACGCGAAGAACACGAAGCGCGGCGGATCGGGCCAACCGAACCAGTCGTGATCGCGCACGATGCAGCGAAGCCCGTTGATCTCCGCAAGGCCGATCGTGTCGTCGCCGAACCGCCCGAGCAGCGGATCGGCGACGATCGCGACTTCTTCGTCAGCGGTCGGCTTGCGCCATGTCATCGCCATCTGCCGGTAGCGACGCACGCGCCCGATCCAGAGCAGGTCGTCGAGGAGACTTTGGCCGAACCCGTCGGTTTGGACCGGCTTGGACGATTGCCGGAAAAGCCAGCCGAACCTGCGCATGGCGTATTTTCGCGCTTCGCGGGTCGCTCGGCAAGGGCTGTGATGCTTGAGGGTCCGATCACCCGCCTAACCGTCACCCCGGACTTGATCCGGGGTCCCGCTTTCTATCCTCCGTCGAAGAAGAAGCGGGACCCCGGGTCAAGCCCGGGGTGACGGTAGAGGGTCGGCTGTCCGACTGTTACCCCCGCAACCGCCGTTCTTCCTCCACCATGTAATCGCGGGTCAGCGGCAGGGCGAGGCGGCTGCGGGCGAGCTGGACCTGATAATTGACCATGCCGCCATGGCGGAACGCCGCCGCCGCGCCGGCGAGGTAGAAGGTCCACATGCGGTAGAATCCCTCGTCGTACAGCGCGACGATCTGATCTTTCGCCGCCACCGTTCGGTCGTACCAGTGATCGATGGTCAACGCGTAATGGACGCGCAGCACCTCGATATCGGTCGCGATCAGCTTGGTCCCTTCATAGCCGCGCACGATCTCCGACAGCGCCGGGTTGTAGCCGCCGGGGAAGATATATTTCGTCGTGAAGGTGTCGGTGACGCCCGGCACCCCCATGCGGCCGATGGTGTGCAGCAGCATGACGCCGTCGTCGGTCAGCAGTTCGCGACATTTGCGGAAGAACGCGCCGTAGTGCGGCGGACCGACATGTTCGAACATGCCGACCGAAACGATCCGGTCGAACTGGCCGGTCACCGCGCGATAATCGATCAGCTCGAACGTGACCTTGTCGGCGACGCCGGCCTCCGCGGCGCGGCGGCGGGCGACCTTGATCTGCTCTTCGGACAGGGTGACGCCCAGCACTTCGGCGCCGGTCTTTTCGTGCAGATACAGCGCCATCCCGCCCCAGCCGCAGCCGATGTCGAGCACGCGCATCCCCGGCTTCAGCGCCAGCTTGGCGGCGATATGCGCCTTCTTGTCCGCCTGTGCCCGTTCGAGGCTGTTGGCGGGATCGGTGAAATAGGCGCAGCTATATTGCAGGTCATTATCGAGGAAGAGCGCGTAGAGCCGGTCGGACAGGTCGTAATGATGCGCCACGTTGCGCTTCGACCGGCGGGCCATGTTGACCCGGTCGATCCGGTGGCGGACCGCGTCGAACAGCCGGATCGGCAGCGATGGCTTGAGCGAGCTGCCCCGGCCCCACGGGGTGTTGGAGGTCAGCAATTCGATCAGGTCGCGAATGTCGCCGCGATCGATCACGAGGTCGCCGTCCATATACGCCTCCGCCGCGCCCAGCGCCGGATGGCGGACGATGCGGCCGGCGACGCCCGGCTTTACGAAGCGGATCGCGACGTCGGGAAAGGCGGGATCGGCGCTGCCGAAGGTAACGGTGCGGCCATCGGCATGGGTCAGCAAGAGCGTACCGCGGCGCACGGTACGGGCGAGAAACGTGTCGATCAGTGCCATGCACGATCCAATACGGGCGGATTGTGGCAAGTGATTGGCGGGACGCATATCGAGGCCCGATCCACCGACACGGAAACGTCGCCCCAGCGGAGGCTGGGGCCTCAAGCGGCTCCTGCCGTGCGCTACCACCGGAAGATCCCAGCCTTCGCTGGGATGACGTCCAGTTCGGTGTGGTTGGAGCAAGCTCCCCATCCTCCCCGCACCGGGGAGGATAGGCACGCCCCGAAGCATCCGCTACACACCCGCGCCATGCTCTCCCGCCTGCGCGATCGCCCGTGGACCACCGCCTTGCTGATCGCCGCCATGGCGCAGTTGCTGTTCAGCTGGGGCCTGGGGCGACCGGGCAAGCTGTCGTTCGACGAAGTGCATTACGTACCCGCCGCACGCACGCTGCTGGCGCTGGCCTATCCCGCCAATACCGAACATCCGCTGGTGGCGAAGGCGTTCATCGCCGCCGGCATCGCGCTGTTCGGCGACAATCCCTGGGGCTGGCGGATCATGGGGACGCTGGCCGGGACCGCGACCGTGCTGGGGGTGTTCGCGTGCCTGCACCTGCTGTTCCGGCGGACCCATGTGTCGGCGTTCGGCGCGGTGCTGGCGATGCTGAACCAGACGCTGCTGGTCGAGGCGCGCACCGCCATGCTGGAAGTGTATCTGGGCGCGTTCACCACGCTCGCCATCGCGGCGCTGCTCTGGTCGATGCGCGGGCGGCCGGCGCGGCGACTGGCGCTGTCGGCGGTGTTGTTCGGGCTGGCGGTGGGGGTGAAGTGGGCGGCGGTGCCCTATGTCGCGGGCGCCGGGCTGCTGCTGATCTGGGGCAAGAGTGATGGGCGGGATTACTGGCCGGGGCTGCCGCTGTTCCCCGCGCTCGCGCTGTTCGGCACGGTCAGCATCGGCACCTATTTCGCGACCTTCGCCCCCGCCTTCTTCTATGCGCAGGACCCGCTGACGCTGGCGCGGCTGATCCCGTTCCAGCTGGAGATGTATCAGCGGCAGACGCAGATCCTCGCCCCTCATCCCTATCAGTCGAGCTGGTGGAGCTGGCCGCTGCTGATCCGGCCGATCTGGTATTTCTACGAACCCGACAGCGGCGTGCAGCGCGGCGTGCTGCTGCTGGGCAATCCGGCGATCATGTGGGGCGGGCTGGTCGCCGTCGTCGCGTGTTTGTGGGCGGGGTTGCGGCGGCGCGCTCCGGCGTTCTGGGGCGTCGGGCTGCTGTGGGTCGGGTCGCTCGCGGTGTGGGCGGTGATCCCGAAATCGCTCGGCTTCTATTATTATTACCATCTGTCGAGCATCTGGCTGTGCCTCGCGCTGGCGGCGGCGTTCCATGGGCTTGCCAAGGGGCGGTTCGCCCGGGCGGACGAATGGTTCGCGGTGCCGGTGCTGATGCTGTTCGTTTATTTCCATCCGATCATCTCCGCCGCGCCGCTGTCGGGGCCGCAGGCGTTCAACCGGTGGATGTGGTTCGATAGCTGGCGGTAACGCAGGAAGAAGTTGGGTTCACGCGAAGGCGCGGAGGCGCGGAGAAGAGTAGGATTTTCGCGCAGAGGCGCAGAGGACGCAGAGGGGTTGCGGCTGCCGCGACAGGCTCTTAACCTCTATGGGTAGGAAGGTTACGTCTCCCGATCGCAACTTCTCCGCGCCCTCTGCGCCTCTGCGCGAACAAACTCCTTCTTCTCTCCGCGCCTCCGCGTGAAACTAAGCCGCCCGCTTCCGCCCGTACCGCCCCCATGTGAACCGCGACGACAGCGCGAAATTCCACACCGCGCCGACCGCGATCCCCGCCAGTGCCGGAAGCGCCCACGCCCCGCCGCGCACGTCATAGAGGAACGCCGCGACGCCGACATTGGCGACCGCGCCGACCGAACACACCGCACAGAACGATACCCAGCCGTTCGCCAGCGCCCGTGCCCCCCGCAGTCGCCGGTCGCGATAGGTCAGCAGGTTGTTCAGGAAGAAATTGAACGTCATCGCCATGACGGTCGCGACGATCGTCGCCGCGATGAAGCCCGCGCCCAGTTCCAGACACAGCGCCAGCGCCGCCAGATGGACGATCGCCCCCGCCGCACCGATCGCGGAGAACATGACGAAGCGGACCGGCACCACCCGCCCGAACATCCGGTCGTACAGCGCGATCAGATATTCGAGCGCCACGACATGGTCGAGCTTGCTCTCCCCCACCGCGCGGGTGCGGAAGACGTAAGGCAGTTCGACGAACGCCAGCGGCTGCGGCGCGGCGGTCAGGATGTCGAGCAGGATCTTGAACCCGATCCCCGACAGGCGCGGCACGATCCCGCGCATTACCGCGCCCCGGATCATGAAGAAGCCGCTCATCGGGTCGGACAGGTCCGCCTTCAGCACGCGACGCGACAGGCGGGTGGCGAGCGCCGATTTGGCGACGCGGTCGGCATCCCATGCCCCCGTCCCGCCGCCCGCGACGAAGCGCGACCCGATGACGAGGTCGATCGCCGGATCGGCGGTCAGTGCTGCCGCCATGCGCGGCAACAGCGCCTCGTCATGCTGCAGGTCGCCGTCGATCACCGCGACCAGCGGCGCGGCGGTGGCGCACATCCCCTCGATACAGGCGGTCGACAGGCCGCGCCGGCCGATCCGCTGGAGAACGCGGATGCGCGGGTCGTGGCGGGCGATGTCCCGCACGACATCGGCGGTGCCGTCGGGGCTGTCGTCGTCGACGAAGATCGCTTCCCACGCGATGCCCTGCAACGCGGCGTCGAGCGCGGCGACGAGCAGCGGCACGTTGCCGCGTTCGTTGAAGACGGGGACGACGATGGCGAGGTCGATTGGGGTCATATCCGCGCTACCGTACCCCCGCGCAGGCGGGGGTCCAGAGTTCCAAACGCTACCGTCACCGCATCTGGCTCTGTATCCCCGCCTGCGCGGGGATACGGGTGCGCGCCGGGATCACAATGCCGCCAGCACCGCGTTCGTCATGTCCTGCGTCGTCGCCTTGCCCCCCAGGTCGGGGGTGCGGTGCCCAGCGACCAGCGCGGCGGTGACCGCCGCCTCGATCCGGTCCGCTGCCTCTGCCAAGCCCAGCGAGTGGCGCAGCATCATCGCCGCCGACAGGATCGTCGCCAACGGGTTCGCCTTACCCTGTCCGGCGATGTCGGGTGCAGAACCATGGATCGGTTCGTACAGGCCCTTCTTGTCCTGATTGATCGCGGCCGAGGGCAGCATCCCGATCGATCCGGCACACATGCTCGCCTGATCCGACAGGATGTCGCCGAACAGGTTGCCGGTGACGATCACGTCGAACTGCCCCGGATTGCGCACCAGCTGCATCGCGGCATTGTCGACATACATATGGGTCAGCGCCACGTCGGGATAGCCGGCCGACACCTCGATCACGACATCGCGCCACAGCTGCGAGGTTTCCAGCACGTTGGCCTTGTCGACCGAACACAGCTTGTGGTTGCGGGTCCGGGCGGTTTCGAACGCGACGCCGGCGATGCGGGCGACCTCCGCCTCGTCATAGCGCATCAGGTCATGGCCTTCGCGCAGACCATCGACAGTCGTGCCGCGACCCTTCTCGCCGAAATAGACGTCGCCGGTCAGCTCGCGCACGATCACCATGTCGATCGCGGCGGCGACTTCGGGGCGGAGCGCCGATGCGTCCTCCAGCCCCGCGAACAGCTTGGCAGGGCGCAGGTTCGCGAACAGGCCCAACTCCTTGCGCAGGCCGAGGATCGCCTGTTCCGGGCGGTGTTCGCGCGCGACATTGTCGAACTCCGGGTCGCCGACCGCGCCGAACAGCACCGCATCGGCACGCTTGGCCAGATCGAGCGTCGCGGGCGGGAGCGGATGGCCATGCGCGCGATACGCCGCGCCGCCGACCGGTGCTTCCTCGAAGGTCAGGCCCAGATCGAGCGCATCCAGCACTTGGCGCGCCGCCGCCACCACTTCCGGTCCGATCCCGTCGCCGGGCAGTATCGCGATCAAAGCCATCATATCATCCATGGTTCACGCACGAAGATTGCGCGGGGCTGCCTCTGCCCCAGTCGGGGCCGCTCACGCAACCGTCCTTTTCAACCGCTCGACCAGCCGGGTGCGCGCCGCCAGCACGTCCTGCCCCTTCAACCCCAGCAGGTCGCGCGACAGGAAATGGCCCGACAACGCCAGCCCATCGAACGCCGCCGCCCACTCGGCCCGGCCCCCTTCGATCAGGAAGGCGGGCAGCGGCAGCAGGCGCGGTTCGAGGCCGACCGCCGCCCCGCGCGACACCGCGCCGCCGCTCTTGGGACTGACATGGGTCAGGTCGTCGGTGACGCCGGTCGCGACGCATTCGTCGAGCGACAGGCCGAAGCCCAGTTCGGACAGGATCAGCAATTCGGTCCGCACCAGCGCCCCCACCCAGTCGCGCGCACCGGGAGCCGCCGCGATCGCCGCGAACAGCCCGTCGAGCGCGGCATGGATGCGGGGATAAGGCTGCGCTTCGGGCAGGGCATAGGCGATCAGCGCACACATCCAGTCGATCGCGGCGGCGGCCAGCGGCTCGGCGAACAGCGGCGCGCGGCTCTCGATCAATTCGACGGTCAGCGCGGCCAACTGCGTATCGGTCCGCGCGCGCCAGTCGCCGCGGATCAGGTTGCCGGGTTGCAGGATCGGCCGGATCGCCCGGCTCCGCCCGCCGCGGACGTAACCGGGCTGGACGCCAGCGTGTTCGGTCAGCGCCCGGACGATCGCGCCGTGCTCGCCGTGCGGGCGGGCGGACAGGAGGATCGCGGCGGCGGTCAGGTGCATGGGGTTGGTTTAGCAGGATCGGCGCGGCTCAGAAAATCGCCGTCGTTGACCCGCCATAATTATATGGCATCGACGGTGCTATGATCGAACGCTTCACCGTCGCCTTGCTGGCATTTGCACTTTCCGCATCGGCCGGTTGCTCGGCAGAACCCCGCCAGTCGACCGCCGAACCGCAGCGGACGATGCAGGACGTGCGGTCCGGCCATATCGCCGCAAACCTACCGTCGGACGCCGAGTTCATGGTGCTGTTGCGACGCGATGTGAAGGCATATCTCGGCACCAACCAGCTCCTGGCGAAGCGCGTGGCAATCGAACTGCTCCGGAGGGGGCCGACCCAGAGCGGCGTTTCCTACCCCAAATATTATGCCTGGGTCCGTGCCGAAGATGACACCGGAAATCGTGTCGAAGGGGCGATGCGGATCGTGGCGATCGAAGGGACCCGTTTTGAGGTCAGCGATTTCACACCGGCGGCGATGGTCCGATCCGACCCTGCGTCGCTGGCATCGATCTATCCGGCGCTACTGATACCAGCCATTCGTCAGCACGCCGGCGTCGAGTAACCCCGCCGCGAATGGCACCCGCCGATGGGATGAAGTTCGATCCACCTGACCAGAAACGTCGCCCCAGCGAAGGCGGGGGCATCAAGCGGCGCTTGTCCCGCGCTACGACCCGGAAATCCCGGCCTTCGCTGGGATGACGTGCGGCTCATAGGGAATGCGATAGAGGCTACCCCCGCCGCACCCGCGCCACCAGCGGGCCAACCACCGGCCAATCGCGCGCCCGCTTGACCCGCGCCACGCCGTCGTCGAACGCCTTGAGCGCCGTTACCGTCGCCCGGTTGCCGAGCGTCCCGCGCAGCAGCAGCAGGTCGGCGCAGGGGGTCTCGCCGGTCGAGAACTGGCGCTTGTGCTGGCCCTCACCCTCGGTGAAGTCGAAGCGCAGCGCCGCGCTTTCCGCGAACAGCGTGCGGAATGCTTCCAAGTGCAGCACGCTGCCGGGCGACCATTCGCTCCACGCCGGGTCGTGGCCGACATAGTCGTAGCGGACGTCGCCCGCCGTCATCGGGCAATAGAGATAGGCGATGGGCGTGCCGCCGACGAACAGCAGCCAGCCGAACGCCTCGCGCGCCGCGCCCTTGCCCTGCATCGCCGCGCGGAACGCCATGGTGTCGGGTAGGCCGGCCCCCAGCAGCTTTTCCTGATAGGTCCGCGCGGCGACGCGGCGGGCGAGGCCGTGGAACTCGGCCATTTCCTGCGCGGTGCGATAGGTGCGGACGTCGAGGCTGCCGTCATTCGCCTCGGCCAGCTTCTTCGCCTTGCGCTTCAGGCCGGAGCGGGCATTGCCCGACAGTCCGGCGAACCATGCGTCGAAGCCGATCGTCAGGTCGGTATGATAGCGGGTGTACCTTTGGCGGACGAAAGCGAAGCCACTGTCGGAACGCACCGCGTCCAGCAACGGCTCGGGGAGCGACGTGACCGACCAGCCATCCGCCCCGGCGGGCAGCGGCGGCAGCACGGGTGCCTGCCCCGACAGCACGTCGCTGAGTTCCAGTGGCACCCGCACCAGCCGGCGGCGGATCGAGAACAGCGTGCGCGCGCCGATCTGGAACTTCAGCGGCCATGGCTGGGCGATCGTCATGCCGCCCGCTCCTCGACCCAGTTGGACCAGAGTTGTTCGACCTGCCGCAACCGCGTGCGCAGCGCGCTGGCGGGGAGCGGACGGTCGTCCTGCCCCAGCCGCAGCGCCGGACGGTCGCGGAAATGAGTGGTGGGCAGTACGTCGGCGCGCGCGGCCAGGGTGCGGCACAGCGCCTCGAACCGGCGGACATGGACACCGTTGGCGCGCGTGCCCTGCCGGTTGGCCAGTTCGAAGCCGTGGCTGACGATCGTCACCGCCGCATGGTCGTTGGCGGCGGCATGGGCCAGCGCCGCGCGCATCTCGGCCGCCGACAGCGCGCAAATCTGGAAATGCCGCCGCCCGCCGCCGGGCATGGCGATGGTGGTCACCGGCAGTTCGACCAGCCCGCGATGCGCGACGGGCGCGATCCGGTCGGGCGACAGGGTGATCGCGCTGGGCCAGGGATGGTGCGCGCCATTATGGCTGCTGTCATAGGCGAAGCCCAATGCGGCCAGCGCGTCGATGGTCGTGTCGTTGGCGCTGTAGCTGCCGGCGCGGAAGGCCACCGGGTCGGGCGCACCGGCAGCACGCAACAGGTCGCGGGCCTCGCCCAGCAGGTCTTCCTGTTCCTGCCGCGACAGGTCGACCAGTTCGAAATGCCCATGCGCCCGCCCCCGGTCGCCGACCGCCGCGCCGACCCAATTGGGATGCATGTGCAGTTGGACCTCCTGCCCCGCCGACAGGATCGCCTCCACGGTCGGCGCGATTGCCGCCATACCATAGATTCGCGCGGGGAGCGGATCGACGAAGAAGCAGGCCTTCAGCCCATGGTCGCGCAACCGCTCGAGCTGCCACGTCACTCCGACCCCGGCGGGTTCGAGCGAGCGGGCGACGACCATCGGCGCGGGGAGGTCGGCGGCATGGTGCCGCCACATCAATTCGGTGTCGATCGTCAGGAAAACCGGCGTTGCCATGGGCGTGTCCTGCACGGGGTCGCGTAAACATCCCATAAAGCCGCGCCAGTTGCACTGCACATTTCGTACGCAGCGTACCGTTGCGACGTTAACCACGCTATCGCCGAAGCTGCACGTATTGTTACTGCTGCGTATCGAAAACCTTGCGCAATTTGCGGGAATTACGGGGTCGACACGGGGAACAGGCGTCGCGAACACGTCGTTAGGCGGCGTAACTTTATCACCGGAGGGCTGGATGATCGACGACATCGACCGCACCGACGCCATTTTCCTCGTCGCGCGCCACGGCCGCGCTGCGTCGGATATTGCCGGATCGCACAGCACGCGCGCCGGCAACCGTGGCGATGCCGGCGAGGCCCAGCGCTGGAAAGCGATCCGCAGCTTCATCCAGCGGGGTGTCCGTTGATCTTATATCCATCGTCACCCCGGACTTGATCCGGAGTGACGATGAGGTCAGGAATCTGGCGTCCCTGCCCAGTCATTCCATTCGGCGATCGCCGCAGCCGTCTCCGTCCGCCTTCCAGCCAGCACGGCCTCATCGACCGCCCGGAGCAACGCCGCGTGGCAGGTCGCGGCGACATCGACCCCCGCCGCCTGCGCCCGCGCCACCAGTGCCGGGTCGAGCGTAATCTCAGCGGGCGTGGAAGAAGTCATAGACCCCCTGCGCCATCGCCCGGCTCACCCCCGGCGCCTTCTGCAAATCCTCCAGGCTGGCGTTGCGTACCGCGCGGGCGGTGCCGAAGTGCATCAGCAGCGCCTTTTTCCGTGCCGGGCCGATGCCGGGCACGTCGTCCAGCGGACTGGCGCCGATCGCCTTGGACCGTTTGTCGCGGTGCGCGCCGATGACGAAGCGGTGCACCTCGTCGCGCAGCCGCTGGAGGTAGAACAGCACCGGCGAATTGACCGGCAGAATCAGTTCGCGCCCGTCCATCAGATGGAACACCTCGCGCCCGTCGCGGCCATGGTGCGGCCCCTTCGCCACGCCGACCATGCAGACATCCTCGATACCGAGGTCCTCCAGCACCGCCTTTGCTGCGTTCAACTGCCCCTTGCCACCGTCGATCAGGACGAGGTCGGGCCAGCCATTGCCGTCGCGATCGGTTTCGCGATCCGGATTCTCCTCCTGCGCGCGGGCGAAGCGGCGGGTCAGCACCTCCTTCATCATCGCGAAGTCGTCGTTGGTCTGCGCCTGCTTGATATTGAACTTGCGATACTGACCCTTGCGGAACCCCTCCGGCCCGGCGACGACCATCGCGCCCAGCGCATTCGTGCCCTGGATATGGCTGTTGTCGTACACCTCGATCCGGTCGGGCGGTCCCTCCAACTCGAACAGGTCGGCGACCTCGCGCAGCAGCTTGGCCTGCGTGGTCGATTCGGCGTTGCGACGCTCCAGCGCCTCCTCGGCATTGCGCTTCGCCTGGTCGAGCAGGCGGCGGCGCACCCCGCGCTGCGGCACCGACAGCGCGACCTTGAACCCGGCGCGCTCGGCCATCGCCTCGGCCAGTATCTCGCCTTCCGCTAGGTCGCGGTCGACGAAGACGTTGCGCGGCGGCGGGACCTCTTCGTAGAATTGCATCAGGAAGGCGGACAGCACCTCGTCCTCCGGCACGTCGTTGGTGTGTGCCGGGAAGAAGCTGCGATGGCCCCAATTCTGGCCCCCGCGGATGAAGAATGCCTGGATGCCGATCGTTCCTTCGCGTGCGGCCATGGCGAAGATGTCGGCGTCGCCGACGCCGTCCGCGTTGATCGCCTGGCTGCCCTGAATGAAGGTCAGCGCCTTCAACCGGTCGCGCAGCACGGCGGCAAGTTCGAAGTCCATCGCCTCTGCTGCCGCCTGCATCTGCACGCCCAGCTTGGCCTGTACCTTGGTCGATTTGCCGCCGAGGAAATCCTTCGCGTCGGAAATCAGTTCGGCATAGGCGTCCTGATCGATGCGGCCGACACAGGGGGCCGAGCAGCGCTTGATCTGGTACAGCAGGCATGGCCGGTCGCGGGTCTTGAAGAAACCGTCGGTGCACGATCGCAGCAGGAACAGCTTCTGCAGCGCATTCAGCGTCTGCGTCACCGACCCGGCGCTGGCGAAGGGGCCGTAATAATTGCCCTTCGCCCGCCGCGCCCCGCGATGCTTCTGGATGCGGGGGAATTCGTGGTCGGCGCGCAGCAGGATGAACGGGAACGACTTATCGTCGCGCAGCAGCACGTTGTACGGCGGGCGGTAGCGCTTGATGAGCTGCGCTTCGAGCAACAGCGCCTCCGCCTCGTTATTGGTCGTGACGATGGTCATCGACCGGGTCTGCGACACCATGCGCTGCAACCGCTTGGTCAGGCGGGTGACCTGCGTATAGTTCGCGACGCGGTTCTTCAGCGCTCTCGCCTTGCCGACGTAGAGCACCTCGCCGCGCGCATCCTGCATCCGGTACACGCCGGGCCGCGCGGGCAGCGTCGCCAGCACGTTGCGGATCGCGGCGACGCCGGCGTCGATGTCCGGCGCGTCCGATCCGCGCACGGTGAAGCTGGCCTTGTCCTCATGGAAGCGATTGGGGGCGTTGGGGGTTTCCGACATTGCCGCCGATTTAGGAGGTGCCGGGCGGTTGCGCCAGACGGGTAGTTGGAACACCTGCAACCGCGCAGCAACCGTCATCCCCGCGCAGGCGGGGATCCATAGACGCCGCGGCAGCGCCTCTTGCAAAAACGTCGGCGTATATGGATTCCCGCCTTCGCGGGAATGACGATACAGGGAAGATGTCTGGTCAACCGGCCATCATGGCGAACCGGGCGCAAGCCCGCCTGCGGTTTGCCACGTAGCTCACCCCGCCCGCGCCGCGTCGATGATCCGCAAGCCCCGCACCGCATCGACCGGATCGACCGGCACGTCGCCCTCACCCCGGATCGCGTCGCGCATCGCGCGGTAGAAGCCGCGCCAGTCGCCGGCCTCCGACCGGACCGGACGGACGTTGCCCTCCGCGTCGGTCAGCAGCCCCCATGCGCTGTCGGGTTCGATGCCATAGCCGCTGTCGGTCGGCATCCCGCCGGCGCGCAGTACCGCCTCCTGCGGATCGATGCCGTATTTGACGTAGCTGCCTTTCGTCCCGTGCAGCGCGAAGCGCGGACGGGGCGCGGCGACCAGCGAGGCGGAACCGATGGTCACGCGCCGCGCGCCATGGCGCAGGACGATCTCGAAGTAATCGTCGGCGCCCGCACCGTCGCGCTGCGTCGTCACGTCGCCGGCGACCGCATCGGGCATCCCGAACAGGCGGATCGCCTGATCGATCATATGCGGGCCGAGGTCGTTCAGCAGCCCGCTACCCGGCCCGCCCTCTTCCCGCCAGCCTGGCTTGATCGCGGGGCGGAACCGGTCCCAGCGCAGTTCGGCAAGGTGCACCTCGCCCAGCGCATCCTCGCGCAGCAGCCGTTCGACCGTCAGGAAATCGCTGTCCCAGCGGCGGTTGTGGAACACGCTGAGCCGCCGCCCCGCACCGCGCGCCAACTGGACCAGTGCGACGGCATCGGGATCGTCGGTGGCGAGCGGCTTGTCGACGACGACATGGCGTCCGGCGGCCAGCGCCGCCTGCGCCAGCGGGGCGTGGCTGTCATTGGGGGTGGCGATGACGATCAGGTCGAGGGCGTCATCGTCGATCAGCGCCATCGGGTCGCCGTGCCGCACCGCCTGCGGGAAGCGATCGGTCGGGCGGGAGGTGGCGATCGCCGCCAGTTCCATCCCCTCGACGGTCGCGATCAGCGGCGCGTGGAACGACGCGCCGGCCAGGCCGAACCCGATCAGGCCGACGCGCACCATGTCAGTTCAGCTTTGCCAGTTCGGCCGAAACCTTCGCGACCTGTTCGTCGGTGATGCGGCCATTGGCATAGGGCTGGACCTGCTTCAGGCTCATGCCCTTGAACATCGGATAGGATTCATGCGCGACCATGCCGGGAAAGTTCGCGTCGAGGATCGCCTTGCCCTTCGGATCGGCCGCGATGGTTTCGATGCTGCTGTCGATGGTCAGCTTGGCGGCGGCGGCCGGCGCCGGAGCGGATGTCGGTGCGGTCTGGGCGACAACGGCGACCGGGGTCGCGATCAGCATGGCAGTCATCAGGAATTTCACAGGGAACCCTCCATGGGCATCGTGCCCATGGAGGGCTTAGCGCCCCGTCCCGCCATCGCCAAGCGGCGCGCGACCGTTGCCCGCCAGCGCGTGCCGTCGCCACGGCCAGCGCCAGCCACGGCGCCGAGCAAGTCGACGCAGACCGAACAGCAACAGTCCGGCGACGATCGCCCATGGGAACGCCGCAACCAGGAACGTCACCAGCGCCGCCACGCTGGTCGACAACGTCTCACCCGCCGTCGCAATGCTTGCGGCGACCGGCGACGACCCGCCCGGCATGTCGTTGAAGACATAGCCGATCGTCAGCCGCGACATCGCCACCCGCTGCGCCAGCGCGGCGCGCGTGGCCCTGGCCGCCTCCAGTTCCTCGTTGGTGGTGGCATAGGCGCGCTCCGCCTCGACCAGTTCGCCGACCTTGCCATTGCCCGACCGGATGATCGCCAGCAGCCGTTCGGACAGCGCCTGTTTGGCACGCACCGACGCGTCGGCATCGATCATCTGCTTCGTGACATCCTCGGCCACGACCTCCCGGCGCGACCGCCGCGCGCCGCCGGCCTCGGCGATGGTATCGAAGCGGCGGGTCAGTGCCTCGGCCTGGCGCGCGTCGATCAGCAGCACCGCCTCGTCGCTGACGATATGGTCGTCCGGGCCGGGGGTGTTGAGCGTCGAGCGGACCACGAGGCACCGCGCCGGCCCCAATTTACGGCACAACGCCAATTGCTCGCCCTGCACCGCCGCGACGGTTCGGCGATCGAAGGCGTAGCTGACGCTGTACGCATAGGCGATTTGTGCCCCCGGCGCGGCGGGTGGTGCCGACGCTTCGGCCAGCGGCTCCTCCACGTCGAAGGCCTGCATCGAGTCCGACGCCATCTGCCGGCCACCGCCGCACGCGGTCAGCGCCAGTGCCACGACCATCATCCCTGCCCGCCACCGCATCGGTCCGCTCCACCGTCGTTTGCGGACATCATGCCAGCGGCGGGCGGCGCTGCCTATAGCCGCGGGGCGATCACGTCTGCGCGAACAGCTTCGTCCCGACCACGCCGACGACGATCAGCACCATAAAGCCCGCCTGCACCGGCGCGATGCGTTCGCCGAACAGCACCGCACCGCCGATGATGACGCCCACCGCCCCCAGCCCTGTCCACACCGCATAGGCAGTGCCGGCCGGAATGCCGCGCATCGCCAACGCCAGCAGCCCCATGTTCACGAAGGACAGCGTGATCGGCACGGCGGAAGCGAGCAACGTCCCCTGCCCCGACGCCCATTTCAGGCTCAGCGCCCAGATGATCTCACACACCACCGCAACCGCGAGAATGGCCCACGCCATATCGCTTCTCCTGTCACGGGCTCGGTAAGATGGGCCGCGCGCCGGAAACCCGAAAGAGACGCCAAGGCCGAAACGCGAAACGCCGCCCGGCCGGATGGCGGGGCGGCGTCGTCGCGCGGGAAATATCCTATCAGTTCAGCCGGCTACCGCCCAGACCGGCGATGGTCCGGTCGACCAGCGCACGGTCGGCGTCGCCGGACAGGTGCGTCGCGATGAGCGTGCCGGCGGCCTTGGCGGCGGCATCGGCGGCGGTCGCGCGGACCTCGGCGATGGCGGCGCGTTCGGCGGCGGCGATCTTGTCGGTCGCCATCTTGGCACGGCGCTGGGTCAGGTCGGCGGCATCGGCCTCGGCCTTGGCGAGCAGGCCCTGCGCCTCGGCCTCGGCATGGGCGACCATCTCGGCCGCCTGCGCCTCGATCCCGGCGATCTTCGACGTATATTCGTCGCGCAGCGCCTCGGCTTCGGCGCGCAGGATGCGCGCTTCGTCGAGGCGGGTGCGGATCGCCGCGATCTGTCCGTCGAGCAGACGGCCGATCAGGGCGGGAACGCCCTTCACGACCAGCACCAGCAGGAACAGCAGCATCGCCGCGCTGACCCATGCCGTGGCGTTCAGCCCCAGCGCGGTCGGATCGACATGGGCCGTCCCGGTCGTGCTGCCGTGCGCGCCCTCGACGGCTTCCGTACCCGTCCTGGGCAGGCCTTCCTCGTGGATCGCTTCGTTCAGCGTCGGGCTGTTGTGCGCGACATTGGGATTAGCCATGGAGCACCGCCTTCACCGCGCCCTGCGCGTCCCGTTCGCTGACCCGCACGCCCGACACGCGCTCGACGATCGCCTGGGCGGCCTCTGCGGCGACCTGTTCGACCTGCGCCATCGCCGCACCGCGCTGGGCGGCGATATCGGCTTCGGCCTGCGCGACGCGCGCCTGCATGTCGGCATTGGCCGCGGCCAGCCGTTCGGCCGCCGCCGCCGCGCCCTTGGCACGGGCTTCGGCCAGCAGCTTCTGCGCAGCCTCGCGGCTGGCATTTTCGCGGGCACGCCATGCCGCTTCGGTCGCATCCGCCGCGCCACGCGCCTGTTCGGCGGCGGCGAGATCGGCGGCGATGCCCTGGTCGCGCTGGTCGACCGTGCCCTGCACCTTGGGCACCATGCCGAGGCCCACGACGAGGAACACGATGCCGAAGGTCAGCACCAGCCAGAAGACCTGCGACCCCCAGGTCGCGGCGAGCTGCTCGATTTGCGGCATGAAACGTCCCGTATTGGTCTGGTCGACCGGGCGCCATCGCCCGGCCGAAACCGGTCCGTCAGACGGACCGGCGGGTCCGGCGCAGGGCAAAGCCCCCGCGCCGGGCGTCACGCATGTTACGCGACGAAGATCAGCAGCACGGCGACGACGAACGCCAGCAGGCCGAGAAGTTCGGCGGCGGCGAAGCCGATGAACATGTTGCCCTGCTGGCCGGCAGCGGCCGACGGGTTGCGCAGCGCGCCCTGCAGGAAGGCGGCGAAGACGTTGCCCACGCCGAGTGCGGCGAGGCCGGCACCGATGGCTGCGAGACCGGCGCCCAGGAACTTGATGGCGTCTGCTTCCATGTCGAAAACTCCCTTGGAAAAATCTGTGTTTGGGTTGGGATCAGTGATGGTCGTGCAGGTGCACGGCATCGTTGATGTAGAGCGAGGTCAGCAGCGCGAAGACATAGGCCTGCACGCCGGCGACCAGCATTTCGAGGGCCGACACGCCGACCATCAGCGCGAAGCTGGGCACGCTGACCAGCACGCCGATGCCGGCGCCGGTCGCGGTCGAATTGATGATGAAGCCCGCCAGCACCTTCAGCAGGATGTGGCCGGCGGTCATCGCCACGAACAGTCGCAGCGCGAGGCTGAACGGGCGGACCATGAACGACACGAACTCGATCGGCGCGACCAGCAGCAGCACCGGGATCGGCGTGCCCTTCGGCGCGAACAGGCTGAAGAAGCGCAGGCCATGCTTGAACAGGCCGACGACCAGCACGATCGAGAAGCTGGCGATGGCGAGGACGCCGGTCACGGTGAAATGGCTGGTGACGGTGAACGGGTGCAGGCCGATCAGGCCGAAGGGCAGCAGGCCGACGACGTTCGCGAACAGGATGAACATGAACAGCGAGAAGACATAGGGCAGATACTTGCGCCCTTCATGCCCGATGTTCGCGGCGAGCAGCTTGTCGATGAAGCCGGTGAAGCCCTCGACCGCCATCTGCCAGCGGCCGGGCACCTGCTGCTGCTTCATCCCGCCGATCATGAACACGAACAGCGCGACCGCCGCGACGATCATCCACAGCGCCGAATTGGTGAACGGCAGGACGTGATCGCCCAGGGGAATGTTGAAGATCGTCTGCACCTCGAACTGGTGCATCGGATCGATCTTGCCTGCCTGCGCCACGTCGCTTCGCCCCGATATGCCAAGGCGCCCGAGGACTGTCAGTCCGGACGCCGGTTCGAAATTCTGATGATATTCCTGAACGCACTGACGATCCCGAGGGACAGCAGCACGAGCAGGAGCCATGGCGAGGTGCCGAGCAGATAATCGAGCGTTCCCCCGATCACCGCCCCCCCGACCATCCCGCCGATCAGTTCGGCCAGCACGCGATTGCCGAGGCGGTAGTTTTTTTCCCCCGCTTCGTCGCGCGCCTGACCGGTCCGGATCGCCTCATCCGTCTTCGCCCGTCGCAATCGCTCGTCGAGCGAGGTGATCCGGGCATCTTCGGGCAAGGGGTCTAGTCCAGGCTCGTTCTCCGCCATCATTCCTCCCCAGGGCCATAGTGGCCGGGCCGGAATCCGCCGGATGGCGAGCCCGCCAAGGCAGGCGCGCTTTAGGAAGGTGACGGTTTCGAGTCAACCATAGCGTTCGCGCGGAAAGCTTTCCGGAGGATGAACGGGCGCTACGCACGTGCCGCACCAGTCAACTGGAAACTTCAAGGAATTTTCCCGATGACGCGGCCATAGCTTGGTGCTTATCACCTGAGCCGGCCGATACGTCGGTCAGAAAGGGGGTGATTACTCTGACCCCTGAAGTCGCAACGATCATCATCGGCGCTGGCACGCTGATGGTGGCATTCACTACCCTGGTGCTGAAAATCATCGAGGTAGCCCGTTCGAAATAACGGGAGGGGGCCGGGTTCGCTCGGCCCCCGAATGCAAAGAACCCCGGCCACTGGCATGACCGGGGTTCAAGGAGGCGATACTCTGTTGAAGTCGCAATTAGCATTTATTCTAACTGGCCGATTTTTTCAACCCTCACACGCAGCGCGCGTCGCGCTCCGCCGGGCCGCTGCCGCGCGTTTCCCAGCTACCGCCCGGCGTCTTGTACTTCTCGCCCGGCTTGGTCTGCGCGATCAGGTTGCATCCAGAGACGAACGCGAATTGTTCGACCGTCGCGCCCGACTGCGCGCCGCGCGTGTACGCCGCCTTGCGCTGGATGTTGATGTTGGCGACCAGCGCGCGCAACTCCGGCGTGCCGCCGCCGACGACGCCCAGATAACCGTCGGGCTGCTCGCCCACCTGCCCCGCCGCGCGTGCGGCCTGATAGGCCGGGTCGCGTTGCGCCCATGCGGTGCCGGCAATCCCGGCGACCGCGACGAAGGCGGCAGCGGCGAGGCCGTATTTGACATATGCGTGCATGGTCAGAAAATCCCTGGATTGTCCTGGATGAGCGTCTTCGCCTCACCATCGAGACGATACACCACTTCCTGCGTGATGTTGATGTTCAGGTTGATGACGATCGGCTTGTCCGGCGCGGACACGTTGACGCACCCGCCGGCAAGACACGCCGTGCCACCGATCATCAAGGCTCTGAACATCGTCACGCTGTCGTTCATGGCACAGTCTCGCTTTCGGAGGGCTGAATGGTGGTATCGAGCGGCGCCGGTGGCAAGCCCTGTTCGCGGCGGCGCTGTTCGGCCTGGAGCGCGGGCAGGTTGCGTTCGATCAGCCGTTTCGGGTCGTAGTAATTCTGCACCGAATCGATCAGCTGGCGGAAGGGCGCCTTGATCCGGACGTTGAACACGAAGGGGAGCTTCGCCAGCCGCCGGATCAGGAAGTTGCTGTACGTCCCCTGCCCCTGGCTGACCCCGGCGAAGCGGATCGCGGTCAGCATCTCACCGGCCAGCGGCCCGTCCAGCTCGATCGTCAGGCGGCGATAGTCCATCGACTTGAGCGCCTGGAACGCGAGGTTGCCCCAGAAGCCGACATCCTCCTTAGACACCTCACCCACATAGGACAGATTTCCAGGGCCGCGCGATTGCAGCTTGCCGCCTTCGATCCGGCCGCCATTGGCGTCGAAGATCATCGGCAGCACGCCGTCGAACACGCCCGAGGCGTTGAGATTGTCGAAGGCGAACTGCTGCAGGAACAGCCCGCCATCGACCCCGGTCACGCGGAAGGTCATGCGGCGTTCCCGGTCGTCGGCGAAATCGAGGACGGTCGGCTCCAGCACCATTTCGCCCCCGCCCAGCGGCCAGCGGCCCCCGTCGATCTGGACCCGCATACCTTCGATCAAGCGATAGCGGACCACGCCGTCGGTCACCGCGATGCCCGGATTAACCTCCGCGATCGTCGCGACCTGTCCCGGCGCAGTGACGAGGCCGAGCAGGTCGGTGAAGCGTATCTCGCCCGCCAGCCCGCTGACCGGACCGAAGGCGGCGGCAAGATCGGTGCCGGCGGTGCGGAAAGTGCCGGTCGAGGTGACACCATCGGGCGTCCATGCGATGTCACCGCGTCCCGATACCGTGCCCTTCACATCGGCGACGACGCCGAAGGTCAGCCGGGTCAGCTCGTTCGGCTGGAACGAATCGCCAAAGGTGATGCCCGGCACCGCCAGCACCGCCTTGCCGCGCCCGGTGCCGAGGTTGTGGACGATGGTGACGTCGCTGACCTTCACGCCCTTGGTCGGACGCTTCAGCGTGCCGCCCGCGCGAATGTCGTTGCCGCTGAGCGTCAGGGTGAAATCGTCGCTGCGCAGCGGTTCGAATCGCGGTTGCGGATCGGCATCGCGTACGCCGACATCGCCCTTCAGCGACAGCACGCCACCCGCCAGCTTCCAGTCGCCCGACGCATCGCGGATCAGCAGCGGCACGTTGCCGATCTGCCCCTCGCTCCGTGCGAATTGCCCCGCGACCTCGCCGTTCGCGACGCGTCCGGTCAACGTACCGAGGTCGAGGACACTGACCCGGTCGGGATTGCCCAGGCGCGTCTTCACATCTGCCAGCACGAAGCCAAGATCGGCGAGGCCGAACCGTCCGCTTCCCGCCGCGAGAGTGACGGGGGTGCCGCCCAGCCTGCCGGTCAACCGGGTGGCGCCGGTAGCGATGCCGCCGCCGACCTTGCCCCCGGCCAGCCGGACCATGCCCCCATCCGCCGCACAGAGCCGCAGCCGTGCCGGATCGAGCGTCAGGGCGGACACCCGCAACCGATCGAAGGCGACCGGCACGCAGCCGTCGTTCACCACCAGCCGCCCCGCCCCGTCCCAGCGCGAATCGATCGGCAGCGCGAGGCGGTCGATCCGCCCGCCGCTGAACGGTCCCGACAGTTCGGCGCGGGTCTGGATCCGGGTCGCGCCATCGCCATCGGCACGGAAGCGGACGGGCGCGAGCGCCAGCCGCGCGTCACCCTCCGCATAAGGGGCGATGGTCGCCGTACCGGTGACCGGAGCGCCGGGGCCGGCGTGCGACAGGCGGACGCTGGCGACTGGCAACCCGCCGCCACCCATCGCCAGCGTGCCGTTCAGCGTCACGCCCTTGCCCGATACCCAGCGGACCGGCCCGTCACGCAAGGTCGCGCGCGCGCCGCTGGCGGCAACGAAGGCCAGCCGGTCAATCCGTGCCGCCAGCGGCCGGGCGGCGACCTCGGCCGAAAGATCGAAGCGTTGCGTCGCCCGGACCACCGCCGCCATCGCCGCCGTCGCCAGTGGCGCGACCGGCGTTCCGGCGGCGGCATCCGCGCCGCCGGCGATCCGCGCAACCATGGCGGGCGCGAGCCGCGCCCCGCGCGCACCGATCCGTCCTTCGAATGCCGGCACGCCGCCGATCGCATAGCGCCCGGCGATCGACAGCCCCTGCCCTGCCAGTTGTGGCAGGACGAAGTCGCCCGACCGCAGATCGAGCGTGCCGGTGGTTCCAGCCGCCCGTCCGTCGAAACCGACCGTGCCGGATAGCGCCGCCACCTGTGCCTGAGGTGCAGCGATGCGATCGGCCGCGACCTCCGCCCGTCCGCGCCAGCGGTCGAAACCGGGCGAAAGCCGCGCTTCGACCGCCACCACCGGTCCGGCCAGCCGCACGTCACCGCACGCCGCTGCCCGCGCCCGGATCGGGCCGCTTAGCGACGGGCCGGTGCTGGCGGTGCGCAGCGACAGGTTCGCCGCCAGCCGGTCGATCCCGCAGCCGTTCAGCGACAGCCGCTCCGACACCGCCGCCAGTTTTCCGGTAAAGCCGTTCGCCAGATTGCCGCGCCCGGCGAGCTTCGCACCGATCACGCCATAGGGGGTGGCAAGACGGATACGCCCATCGTCCACGCCGACGTCGAAATCGGGCAGCGCGAACGGCTTGCCCGACGGCGGCGGCAACAGCCGGTCGATCTGTCCGAACGATACCGTCCCGTCGGGCCGCAGCGTCGCACGCAGCCGCGCCTGCCCGACGCGCGCGCCGGTGACCTTCGCACCGTTCAGCGAGATGCTGGTGTCGATGTCGATCCAGTCGGCGATCAGGTCGGGCGCTTTGGGATCGCCCAGCACGACATCGACCAGCCGCTGCCGCCCCGTCCCGATCTCCGCCACGCGGTAGCGCGCGGAGACGCCGCGTTTTTCCAGTTCGCGGCGGACCAGATCGTCGGCGATCGGTTTGCGCTGCGTCCACAACAGCCCGGCAAGCAGCAGGACGATGCCGGAGACGACCAGCAACACCCGCGTGAACCGTCGCCGTCTGGCGCCCCGGGGACGCGGCGACGCCACGGCCCCCACCGCCTGCTCGTCGTCACCGCCCAGACCCTTCACTCCGCTGCTCGCCCCGTTCGTCGCGCCTGACGCCGCAGGGGTCAAGCGCGAGAAGCGGCAAACGGTTCCGGCAGCGCAACGGAAGTTGCCCGATCGGGGGTCAGCGCGTCGCCATCGCCGCCTTGCGCCGCTCGGCCCATGCCTTCACCGCAAGGCCCATCGGCGGGGTCATACACGCTTCCAGTTCCTTCGCGGTGCGGATGTTGGGCACGCAGGCGAGATAGGCTTCGCAGATGCTGGCGTCGAACACCGGATCGCCGCTGGGCGGCTTCAGCGCGCAGCGCTTGGCGCCTATGAACCAGTCCCGCCTGGTGACGATCCGGAAATCGCGCGGGCGTTCGCCGGTCACCACGATCTCGTCATCGGCCGGCGGCGCAGGCGGAGCCGCCTGCGCCAGCAACGCGACGGCGGCGAGGAAGGCCGGCATCATCGCCCCAGCCGGCGCACGACACGGATACCGACATTGTCGATCCCCGGATTGGTGTCGGAGAACATCTGGCGGTGGCTGAAATGCTCCCACGCCAGTTCGACCGCCCAGCGCCGATCGAGCCGTACGCCGATCGAGGCATTGGGATTGAACAGGATCTTCGAGCCGAACGAGGTGCGCCGGCGATAGATGTCGTAGCGGCGCCATGCCTCGTCCGTGGAGATGCCCGGCTGGAACGGATCGGGCGTGAAGCGGTAGCCGTCGATGACCGTCACGCCGATGCCTGCCTGTCCGTAGACCCGGCCGCGCAGGATATGCTGCCGCCACTCCGCGCCGATGCTGGCGAAGCTGGTGCGCCCGGCGGTGTTGATCTGCGCCTTTGCCGTCAGGCGGGGCTTGAGCAGGATGCGCAGCGGCGCGGTGCGATAGGCGATCTGCACGTCGACCGTGCCATTCTCCTCGAACCCCTCATAGATTTGCCCGTCCGGCAGGTCGGGCAGGTCGAAGATCAGCTTGCCACCGAGCGGGTGGAAGTTGGCACCGTGCCGCAGGACGCCGATGGCCACCTCCGCACCTCCATCGCGCGATGCGCGGTCGGGCGCTTCCTGCGCCATCGCCGTCGTGGAGACGAGCGCCAACACTGCGCCCAGGACGCCCTGCTTCATCCGAATCATCTGAACCCCTTCGTCGCAAACGGCATTCGCTTCGCCGTGGCCAATGTCGTATCATCGACAATAATTGCTGTAAAACAGAAAGTATCTTGTGTCCGACGGATATTCACTGCCACCGAAGAAGGCGCGTACCAGCCGCAGGGTCGGCGGCCTGTTTCTGTTGATCGGGGCGCTCATGGCAGTATTTACGGTCGCCGGGTCGGTTGTACCGGGCAGCTATTTCAACTGCGATGCCGAGCAGCGCTGCATCAGCGGAACGGATCCGGCGAATCTGCTGCCCGACGAGGTTCACGCCGAGCTGGATCGTGCCCCCCAGGCACGCCGCCATTTCGATCGATGGGTAGCGGAGCCTGCCGTCCGCGTCGGATTGGGTGCGCTCGTCCTGCTGGAGTTGGGGCCGATGACGATCCTACTCATCGCGGTCGGTATGACACTCCGCCGATTGGGCAGGCAGCAGCGCGACGCCCTTGCCCATGCTCTGCCATGGCTTCGGCACGCGTCGCGTGCCGCGATCGCGCTGGCGTTGTCGCGTCTTGTCGTCCCCCTCGCGAACGGTGCCTTGCTTTACAACGGGCTGGGCCGGCCCGACATCGTGCTGCCACCGATCAACCTAGCCAACACGTTGGTGCTGTTGCTGTTCACCGCTGCCGTTCGTGCCATGATCTGGGCACTGGAGGCGGGCATCCGGGCCGAGCGCGAACTGGCCGATTTCGTCTGATGCCGGTCGTCGTCAATCTCGACGTGATGCTGGCACGCCGCAAGGTGCGGTCGAAGGAACTGGCGGAGGCGATCGGCATCACCGAATCGAACCTGTCGCTGTTGAAGTCAGGCAAGGTGAAGGGCGTGCGCTTCGCGACGCTGGCCGCGATCTGCCGCTATCTGGACTGCACCCCGGGCGACATCCTCGACTATACCCCGTCCGACGACGACCTGCGCGCGGGAGGCGAGGAATGAGCCGCCCCCTCGCCTGCTGCCCTGCGATCCGCTAGGCAGGCGGGCATGACGACGCCCGAGACCGACGGCACCGGCCACCGCGCGCGCCTGCGCGGGCGGCTGCTGGACCATGGCGGGGCGGCACTGCTCGACCATGAGCTGATCGAATATCTCCTGACGCTGGCCATTCCGCGCCGTGATACCAAGCCGCTGGCCAAGACGCTGCTGCACGAGTTCGGCGGGATCGGCGGGTTGCTGTCGGCCGACCCTCTGGCACTGGGCAAGGTATCCGGCATGGGCGACAGCGCGGTCGCGGCGATCCGCATCGCGCAGGCCGCCGCGACGCGGATGCTGCAGGCGCAGGTGGCGCAGAGGCCGGTGCTGTCGAACTGGCAGGCGCTACTCGACTATCTCCACGCCGACATGGCGCATCAGGCGGTCGAGCGGATCCGGGTCCTGCACCTGAACAGTCGCAACCTGCTGATCCGCGACGAACTGGTGGCGGAGGGGACGATCGACGAAGCGCCGATCTATACCCGCGAGGTGATCCGCCGCGCGCTGGACCTGGGGTCGGCCGCGCTGATCCTGGTCCATAACCACCCCAGCGGCGACCATAGCCCCAGCCGGGCGGACATCGACCTGACCCGCACCATCGCGGCGGCGGGCAAGCCGCTGGGCATTGCCGTCCACGACCACCTCATCATCGGCGCCAAGGGACATACCAGCCTGCGCGCCCAGGGAATGTTCTGATGCGTACCGAAAAGCAGAAGATGATCGCCGGCGAGCTGTACCATGCCGGCGACGCCGAACTGGTCGCCGATGTATTGCGGGCGGCGGCGTGGATGGATCGCTACAATGCCCGCATCGCGCTGGAACGCGACGAACAGCGCACGCTGCTGCGGGAGATCATGCCGGGGGTCGGCAAGGACGTGCTCATCCGCCCGCCGTTCCACATCGACTATGGCTACAACATCACCCTCGGCGACGAGGTCTTTCTGAATTACGGCTGCGTCATCCTCGACGTGTGTGCCGTGACCATCGGCGACAAGACGCAGATCGGGCCGGGCGTGCAGATCCTCGCCGCCGACCATCCGCGCGATCCGGCGGTGCGCGCGCAGATGCTGGAATTCGGGCGGCCGGTGACGATCGGCCGGAATGTCTGGATCGGCGGCGGGGCGATCCTGCTGCCGGGCGTCACGGTCGGCGACGATGCGCTGATCGGCGCGGGGGCGGTGGTGACGCGCGATGTGCCGGCGGGGGCGACGGTGGTGGGCAATCCGGCGCGGGTGTTGGCGGGGAAGTAGAGAGAAGGTTGGTTCACGCGGAGGCGCGAAGGCGCGGAGGCGTTCCGCTTGTGGAATTGTTGCCCGCGTCAGCGGCCCATTGTCCTGCTTGCAGCTTGCACAGCGCCTCCCGATCGCGAAACGCTCGCCCGGTGCGCATATCCTCCGCGTCTCCGCGCCTCCGCGCGAACCACTTTTCTTCTTATGCGCCGCCAATCGCAGGTCCTGCTATAGCAAAGGCAGCGGGACCCCGGATCAAGTCCGAGGTGACGGGAAGTGCTTAGGAAGCCCGCCCCCGTCCCATACGAAAACGACCGCCGGGATCGTTCCCGGCGGTCGCATCGATATCAGCTCAAGTCTTGGCTCAGGCGCTCTGGCTCAGGAAGCTGGTCAGTTCCGCCTTCGACACCGCCTTCGACTTGTCCTTGTCCGCCTGGGCGAAGGCCTGCTTGACCCAGCTCTTCACCTCGGGCTTGTCGGCGGTCACGCCGGGTTCGCTCGCCGAGCGCAACGCGACCATCCAGTCGCCGAACTGCTTCTCGGTCAGCTGACCCTTCCCGTCCTTGTCGTATTTCGGGAATTCGGCCTCGACGATCTGCGCGATCTGCGTACCGCTGACGGGCTGACCGGCCTCGGCCGTGGTCTGCGCGGTCTGCGTCGCGGCATCGGGCTGGGCAGCGGGTGCGGCCTGAGTCGCGGCGATCGACGGATCAGCGGGTGCCGCCTGCGAAGTTGCCGGCGTATCCTGCGTGGCGGGAGCAGTCGTCTGTGCCAGTACCGCGTCCTGGGCAAATGCCGGGGCAGATACCATCATGGCGCTGGCGAGAAGAATACGCTTCATCATCGAATTTCTCCTTTCGGATTGGTTCGTAATTTCATGCCATCGTTGCAAGACAACTCCGCAACGACGCTGCGATGACCAAACCAACTTAGGTCGTTTCGGTTTCGATTGAAGCCCCTTCCCGATTTCTTCTATCGCACGACAGGCTCGATTCATCCGCGACTTGTTGCTAGGGCGCGGCAAACCGATCGCCCGTTTTCGAAAGGCCTGCCATGATTCCGCGCTACTCCCGTCCCGAAATGACTGCCCTGTGGCAGCCGCAGGCCCGATTCCGCATCTGGTTCGAGATCGAGGCGCACGCCACCGACGCGCTGGCCGAGCTGGGCGTGGTGCCGAAAGACGCTGCGGAAAAGATCTGGGCGATGAACGACGCCGATTTCGACGTCGACCGGATCGACGCGATCGAGGCGGAGACGAAGCATGACGTCATCGCCTTCCTGACGCATGTGTCGGAGCGGACCGGGCCGGAAGCACGGTTTCTGCATCAGGGGATGACCAGCTCCGACGTACTCGACACCTGCCTGGCGGTGCAGCTGGCGCGGGCGTCGGACATCCTGCTCGCCGATCTGGACAAGCTGCTGGACGTCATCGAACGCCGCGCGCGCGAGCACAAGCTGACCCCGACGATCGGCCGCAGCCATGGCATCCATGCCGAGCCGGTGACGTTCGGGCTGAAGCTGGCACAGGCCTATGCCGAGTTCGACCGCTGCCGCACGCGCCTGCGCAATGCCCGGGCGGAAGTGGCGACTTGCGCGATCTCCGGCGCGGTCGGCACCTTCGCCAATATCGACCCGCGCGTCGAGGAGCATGTCGCGGAGAAGATGGGGTTGAGCGTCGAGCCGGTGTCGACGCAGGTCATCCCGCGCGACCGCCATGCCATGTATTTCGCGACGCTGGGCGTGATCGCCGGGTCGATCGAGCGATTGGCGACCGAAATCCGCCATTTGCAGCGGACCGAGGTGCTGGAGGCGGAGGAATATTTCTCGCCGGGGCAGAAGGGGTCGTCGGCTATGCCGCACAAGCGCAACCCGGTGCTGACCGAGAACCTGACCGGCCTCGCCCGCATGGTGCGCGGCTATGTCACCCCGGCGCTGGAGAATGTCGCGCTGTGGCATGAGCGGGACATCAGCCATTCGTCGGTCGAGCGCTATATCGGCCCCGACGCGACGATCACGCTCGACTTCGCGCTGGCCCGGCTGACCGGCGTGATCGACAAGCTGGTCGTCTATCCGGCGCGGATGGAAAAGAACCTGAACAAGATGGGCGGCCTCGTCCATTCGCAGCGCGTGCTGCTGGCGCTGACCCAGGCGGGCGTCAGCCGCGAGGATTCGTACCGGTACGTCCAGCGCAACGCGATGAAGGTGTGGGAATCGGACGGTGAACTGTCGCTGCTCGAACTGCTGAAGGCCGACCCGGACGTCGCCGCCGCGCTGTCGGCCGAGGAGATCGAGAGCCGGTTCGACCTCGGCTATCACTACAAGCATGTCGACACGATCTTTGCGCGGGTGTTCGGCACGGCGTGAGCGATGCGCCCCGCCGGGCTTCGGTCCGGCGGGGCGGTTTGCGAGCCCAAAGTTCACTAAGTTCACACTTGCCGCGTTTTGCGCACACCATTCGTCGTCGGCCGCAGGTGTCGTGGATTTCGGTTTTCAAAGAACGCCGGAAAGCATGGCAAAGCCGGCGGATGTAGGAAAGAACGGCCTAGGGCGGATCGACATTCGCGTCCTATTCGTCACTCCGGACGTGTTCGAGACCTCTGCGAAAGTCTCTAACTAAGCCAACTCCTCGCCGTACCCCGGCGAAGGCCGGGGTCCAGTTGGAAAGGCTTTTCCGTATCTTACCAATGCCCCCCAACTGGACCCCGGCCTTCGCCGGGGTACGGATCGAGGGCTTTTGCAGAGGTCTCGACGTGTTCCGGGGTGACGAAGGGGCGGTGCTTCGGATCGAGAGCGAGATCGGGAATGGCCGACGTTCGATCGGCCCCAGCGGCACGGTGACCCGGACGCGGTTACTGCCCGACGACGCGCTCCATATAGACCGCATCCTTGCCGAAGCCGGCGGCGCCGCCGGGGGCCGCGATGAAGCCCTGTCGCGCCCAATAGGCGTCCGCCCCGCCCACCGCGATCAGCGCAAGTACTGGGATACCGTGGCGGGTGGCGGTGCCGTCGAGGATCGGCAGCAGGCGCTCGACCGCCTTCGTGCCGCGCGCCGCCGGCGCGACGACGACATCGTGGAGATACCAGCAATCGGCGCTGGGCGGCAGGTTGCCGAGCAAGGCGTGCATCGCCGGCGGGGCCAGCCGGTGCCATGGATGGCTGATGCAATGGCCGATGACCGCTTCGCCGTCGGCCAGCACCCAGCACCCCTCGGGACTGAGCGCGATGCGTTCGGCGTAGAGGTCCGCCGCCTCGCCATAGTCGCCCAGTTCGGCATGGGCGAGCGCCGCGATCTGTGGCGCGTCGGCGGGGGTGGCTGGGCGCCACTCGGCGGTCATGCTGTCCTGTCCTTTGATTGGATGGCGGTGGTTAACCACGCCCTACCGTCATCCCGGCGAAGGCCGGGATCCATTGTGTCGGGCGTTCGCGAAAGATGCGCGACGTACCGCCGTCCATGGATCCCGGCCTTCGCCGGGATGACGAATATAGGCCGCCGGGTCGCCTGTGTCAGCCGGCCTCGTCCGCCCCTACCCGCCGAGCGCCGTCTTCAGGCGGCTGAAAAAGCCCATCGATTCCGGGCATTCCTCACCGGTTTCGGTTTCACGGAACGCTTCGAGCAGTTCCTTCTGTCGCGCCGACAGGCGGGTCGGGGTTTCCACCTCGATATGGATGACCATGTCGCCATGGCCCCGCCCCTGCAACACCGGCATCCCGGCACCGCGCTGGCGCAGTTCCTTGCCCGACTGGATGCCGGCGGGCACGCGGATGCTGTGCTTCTGCCCGTCGAGGCCGGGGATTTCGATCACCCCGCCCAGTGCCGCCGTCGTGAAGCTGATCGGCGCGCGGGCGTGCAGCGCAGTGCCTTCGCGTTCGAACAGCGCGTGGCGCTTCACATGGAGGAAGATGTAGAGGTCGCCCGAGGGAGCGCCGCGTGCGCCGGCCTCGCCCTCGCCGGTCAGGCGGATGCGCGTGCCTTCGTCGACGCCGGGGGGTACGTTGACCTGCAGCGTCCTGGTCTGGTCGACGCGGCCTTCGCCGTTGCACACCGGGCACGGATCGCTGATGACCTGACCCGCGCCGTGGCAGGTCGGGCAGGCGCGTTCGACGACGAAGAAGCCCTGCTGCGCGCGCACCTTGCCATGCCCGTTACAGGTGTGACAGGTCCGCGCCTTGGTCCCCGGCGATGCGCCGCTGCCGCCGCACGGGCCGCAACTGGTCGACACGTCGACGGTGATTTCGGTCTGGTGGCCGTGATAGGCATCCTCCAGCGAAATCTCCATGTCGTAGCGCAGGTCGGCACCGCGACGGGGGCCGGCGCGACCGCCCTGTCGGCCGCCGCCCATGAATTCGCCGAACACGCTTTCGAAAATGTCGGAAAAGCCGCCGAAATCCTGCGCGCCGCCGCCGGCACCGCCCGCACCCTGGCGGAAGGCGGCATGGCCGTAGCGATCGTACGCCGCACGCTTCTGCGGGTCTTTCAGGCAGTCATAGGCTTCGTTGATCGCCTTGAACTTCGCCTCGGAATCCTTGCACCCGGCATTCTTGTCGGGGTGATATTTGATCGCGAGCTTGCGATAGGACGACTTGATCGTCGCGCCATCGGCGGTGCGCTCGCATTCGAGCAGCTCGTAGAAATCGACTTCGGTGGTCATCAAAAAGCCCTCTCCCCCATGGGGGAGAGGGTTGGGAGAGGGGGTGTCGGAAACGACCCGCCTGTGCACAGCCCCTCTCCCCGGCCCTCTCCCCCATGGGGGAGAGGGAGGGGCGTTGGTTTACGCCTTGTGGCTGTCGTCGACTTCCGAGAACTCGGCGTCGACCACATCGTCAGCCTTGTGCTCCGCGGCAGCGTCGGCCGCCGGGGCGGCTTCGGCCTGCTGCTGCTTTTCGTAGATCGCCTGGCCGAGCTTCATCGCGACCTGGGCAAGCGCAGTGCTCTTTTCGGTCATGCGATCGGCATCGCCGCTTTCGACCGCTGCCTTGGTTTCGGCGACCGCGGCCTCGATCTCCGACTTCAGCGACGCATCGACCTTGTCGCCATTGTCGGCCAGCTGGCGTTCGGTCGTGTGGATCAGCGATTCGGCGTTGTTCTTCGCTTCGGCGCCGGCACGACGCTTCTTGTCTTCCTCGGCGAACTGCTCGGCGTCACGGACCATCTGGTCGATGTCGTTGTCCGACAGACCGCCCGAGGCCTGGATACGGATCTGCTGTTCCTTGCCGGTGCCCTTGTCCTTGGCCGAAACGTTGACGATGCCATTGGCGTCGATGTCGAACGTGACCTCGATCTGCGGCACGCCGCGCGGCGCGGGCGGGATGCCGACCAGATCGAACTGGCCCAGCATCTTGTTGTCCGACGCCATTTCGCGTTCGCCCTGGAACACGCGGATCGTCACCGCCCCCTGATTGTCGTCGGCGGTCGAATAGACCTGCGACTTCTTGGTCGGGATGGTGGTGTTGCGATCGATCATGCGGGTCATGATGCCGCCCAGCGTCTCGATGCCCAGCGACAGCGGGGTCACGTCGAGCAGCAGCACGTCCTTCACGTCGCCCTGCAGCACGCCGGCCTGGATCGCGGCACCGATCGCCACGACCTCGTCGGGGTTCACGCCGGTGTGCGGTTCCTTGCCGAAGAACTGCTTCACGACTTCGCGGACGCGCGGCATCCGCGTCATGCCGCCGACCAGCACGACCTCATCAATCGCGCTCGCCTGCACGCCGGCATCGGCCAGCGCCTTCTTGCACGGCTCCAGCGTACGCTTCACCAGATCCTCGACCAGACGTTCGAGGTCGGCGCGGGTGATCGACTTCACCAGATGCTTCGGACCGGTCGCGTCGGCCGTGATGAACGGCAGGTTGACTTCGGTCGTCTGCGCCGACGACAGCTCGATCTTCGCCTTTTCGGCGGCTTCCTTCAGCCGCTGGAGCGCCAGCTTGTCCTTGGTCAGGTCGATGCCTTCGACCTTCTTGAACTCGTCGGCGAGGAACTGCACGATCTTCGCGTCGAAGTCTTCGCCGCCGAGGAAGGTGTCGCCGTTGGTCGCCTTCACCTCGAACACGCCGTCGCCGATCTCGAGGACCGAGATGTCGAAGGTGCCGCCGCCAAGGTCATAGACCGCGATGGTCTTGTTGTTGTCCTTGTCGAGGCCATAGGCGAGCGCCGCCGCCGTCGGTTCGTTGATGATGCGCAGGACTTCGAGGCCGGCGATCTTGCCGGCGTCCTTGGTCGCCTGACGCTGGGCATCGTTGAAGTAGGCGGGGACGGTGATGACCGCCTGCGTCACGGTTTCGCCGAGATACGACTCCGCCGTTTCCTTCATCTTCTGCAGGATGAACGCACTGATCTGCGACGGCGAATATTCCTCGCCGCCCGCCTTCACCCACGCATCGCCATTCGGCCCGCGCGCGATGGTGTAGGGAACCAGCTCGGTATCCTTCTTGGTGACCGGATCGTCGAAGCGGCGGCCGATCAGGCGCTTCACCGCGAAGATCGTGTTGTCGCCGTTGGTCACGGCCTGACGCTTGGCCGGCTGGCCGATCAGACGCTCGCCATCCTTCGCGAACGCGACGATCGACGGCGTGGTGCGCGCGCCTTCCGCATTTTCGATGACCTTCGGGCTACCGCCCTCCATCACCGCGACGCAGCTGTTGGTCGTGCCCAGATCGATACCGATTACTTTAGCCATGGTCCCTCATTGGCCCCCGGGTTGAGATAATGCCTGGACCCGAAGGCACGGGGAGGTGCCGTCCGGGTCGTTCCGAGGGCGGATATAGGCAGGGTTCGGCTTGCCGCAAGATTATGCGGGGCATAGGGAACCGTATCGATATGGGAGCGTGCGCGTGAAGACACGGTGGATGGCGTTGGCGGCGGGAGCGATGATGCTGGCCGCCTGTTCCAAAGCACCGTCGATCGACGATGCCTGGGTCCGCCTGCCCGCAGTACCCGGACGGCCCGCCGTCGCCTATGCGACGATCACCGGGGGCAGCGTCGATGTGGAACTGACGACCGTCTCGACACCCGCCGCACGCCGGGTCGAACTTCACCGCAGCATGACCGGCGGGCACGGCATGGCGACGATGCAGCCGCTTCAGCGCCTGCCGGTGGCAAAGGACAGGACGGTGCAACTCGCCCCGGGCGGCATCCACGCCATGCTGTTCGATCCCGCCCCCAACCTCCAGCCCGGCGGATGGATCAAGTTGACGTTCGATTTCGACGGCAGCGAGCAGACGGTCGATGCCAGACTGGTCGGCGCGGGCGATCCGGCGCCCGAATGAAGCGCGGGTTAACCCCGGCCGAAACCGACCTCGCCCGCACGATGTTCGGCGACACGATCGATTACGGACAGGCTAGGGTAGCGAATGCGAAATGGGCGTTCTTCCAGCCGAAACAGGTCGCGATGGCGCCGACCGGCTGCATCCATTTCCATCCGGGCGGCACGCTGTACCGCGACGATTTCGCCGATGCCGGGCGCGATCTGGCCGCGCTGTTCCTGCACGAGATGATGCATGTCCATCAGACGCAGCATCGCGGGCGCTATTGGCTGCCGCTGATGCGGCATCCGTTCTGTACCTATCGCTACGCCATCATGCCGGGCAAACCGTTCGAGGCGTACGGCATCGAGCAGCAGGCGGAGATCGTCCGCCACACCTTCCTGCTGCGGCAGGGGGTGGCGGTGAAGGACAAGCCGCCGCTGGCAGTGTACGAGGCGCTGCTGCCGTTCGGGCAGGGGTGAGGCGTCAACCGTAGCCGGGCAGCGACCAGCGGACGTTTCGGGTCGAATAGGACTCGACCGGTTTGCCGGCTGCATCCAGCGCCGGGCGATAGCGCCCGCGCCGTTGGATGGCATCGCAGGCGGCCTTGTCCAGTTCAGGGGTCCCCGACGACTGCAGGACTCGGCAATTTGACACCCGCCCGCTGGGTGAGATGGTCCAGCCGATGAAGCTGACGCCCTGCTTGGCCGCGTTCAGCGCTGACATAGGATAATCATCGCTGCTGAGCCATTGCGCGGGGTCGATCCCTTGCGCCTTTTCGGCAATCGCAGCGATCTTTGCGGGATCATAGCCGAAATGCTGAAGGAGATCGCTTTCGCAGGTTCGCAGCGCGGCCAGAACCGGTTTGCCCATCGCCAACGCAACCGAGATCGGGGCGCTGCCCGAAGCCCGAATCGAGAATGTCGAAGCACCGACCAGCGATTCGAGCTGATCGCGTGCCAGATAGAAGGTCAGGACCGCCCGATCCTCGTTCGGGAAATGAACCCGTGTTCCGTCCTGCTTTTCGCCCAGTTGGCGCCCGGAAACCGCCAGTTCGATCTGCACGCGCGCCTGCCGTCCCAGTTGCTTTTTGGTACCGAGCACGACCCCCTGCAACATATCGCCGAACGGCGTCGGCTTGAACGCGATCACGATCGGGGCGGCGGGGTCGCCATAGGCACGGGCGGCCACGCACATGCTGTCGGCATATTCGATGTTCCATGACCGGACGGGCTTGAGCGGCGGCGCGTCCACCCCGCCCGCCTGCCCGGCCAGCACCGCCGCCAGCATGATCGTCCGCATCCTGTCGCCCCCGCATTGCCCCTCAAGCAGACGATGCCACCGCGACGGTCGTGTCGCAATCGCCGGAACCCTGGCCGATGCAGGATGTTGGCATGGCGCAACGATTTCAAAGGCCAACCCTCCCCATGTCGACGCGCACCGGTGCTACCCTGCTCGCCCGTCTTGGGTTTGCCGCCCGCGGCATCGTCTATTGCATCGTCGGCTGGTTCGCGATCGACGCGGCGCTGCGCGGCGGGCGGGCGGGCGACAATCAGGGCGCGATCGCCAGTCTGGCCGACGAACCGTTCGGCGAATGGCTGCTGGCGGCGATGGCGGCGGGGCTGGCCGGCTATGCGCTGTGGCGGCTGACCGAGGCGCTGTTCGATCCCGAAGCGCAGGCGAACGACGCCAAGGGCGCATTCCGCCGCGCCGGACACGCGATCAGCGGCATCGCCCATGTCGTACTGGCATGGACCGCCGCGCGCCTTGCGCTGCACAGCGCACGGGCGGGCGGCCGGGTCGGTGGCGAAGACAGCGCGCATGACTGGACCGCGTGGATGCTGGACCAGCCGGGCGGGCGGTTGCTGGTCGCACTGGTCGCGATCGGCCTGCTGGCGGCGGCGGCGCAACAGGCGAAGAAGGCGTGGACCGGCGAGTTCGCCCGCACCCTGTCGGGCGGCACGCCGGTGCCCGGCTATGTCTGTACCATGGGCCGCATCGGCTATGGCGCGCGTGCCGCCGTGTTCGCGGCGATCGCGATGCTGTTCGTCGGTGCGGCCTGGGCAGCGGATGCCGACGAAGCCGGCGGAATGGCGAGCGGCCTCGCCCTGTTGCAGCGACAGGCGGGCGGACAGTTGCTGCTGACCGCGATCGGCATCGGCTTCGTCGCGTTCGGGGCATTCAGCTTCGTCGAGGCGCGCTGGCGGCGGTTGCAGGTGCGGTTGCCGGCATGAGCGACCGCGAGGGGCTGGAGGCACGGTGGCTGGACCTGACGCGGCGCGAACTGCCGGACGTGGCGCGGGAGCGACACTGGCCGGTCGTGGCCGATCATTGTTTCCAGCGCATCCTGCTCGACAATGCGTTTGGCGGAGTGTGGTACGACCATGTCGCCGGACGCCCGGCTTATGCCCATGCCGATGTCGCGGCGCTGGAACGGGCGGTCGCGCTGGGCGAGGCGGCGTTGGCGGGCGAGGCCGACATGGTCGACCTCGATCGCCGGTCGCTGGCATGGCGCGGCAAGACCCCCTCGAAACAGGGGCCACGCGCCCCCATCTCTCGCCCTAGCCAATCCAAAAGAACGAAGATAGAACGGACCGCATGAGCCTGACCCATATCTCCGTCCGCGGCGCGCGGGAACACAACCTCAAGGGTGTCGACATCGACATCCCGCGCGACACGCTGACGGTCATCACCGGCCTGTCGGGTTCGGGCAAGTCCTCCCTCGCCTTCGACACCATCTATGCCGAGGGGCAGCGCCGCTATGTCGAGTCGCTGTCGGCCTATGCGCGCCAGTTCCTCGAACTGATGCAGAAGCCGAACGTCGAGCATATCGAGGGGCTGTCGCCGGCGATCTCGATCGAACAAAAGACGACGTCGCGCAACCCGCGCTCGACCGTCGCGACGGTCACCGAGATCTACGACTATATGCGGCTGTTGTGGGCGCGGGTCGGCGTGCCGTTCTCACCTGCCACCGGCCTGCCGATCAGCGCGCAGACGGTCAGCCAGATGGTCGACCGCGTGCTGGCGCTGCGCGAGGGGACCCGGCTGCTGCTGCTGGCTCCCGTCGTGCGCGGGCGGAAGGGCGAGTATCGCAAGGAACTGGCCGAGTGGCAGAAGGCCGGATTCCAGCGCGTGCGGGTGAACGGCGAGGTGCATCTGATCGAGGATGCGCCGGCGCTTGACAAGAAGTTCAAGCACGACATCGAGGTCGTGGTCGACCGGCTGGTGGTGAACCCCGAAGCGGCGACGCGGCTGGCGGAGAGTTTCGAAACCGCGTTGAAGCTGGCCGACGGCCTCGCCTATGTCGACCTGCTGGAGACGACGGTTGCAGAGGCGCAGTCGGCCAACCCGCCGATCCCCAGCGAACAGGGCGACCGCGCAACCGAGGCCGCGCCGCAGACCGGCAAGCTGAAGGGCGCCGGCATTCCCGACAACCGTATCGTGTTTTCGGAGAAGTTCGCCTGTCCGGTCAGCGGCTTCACGATCAGTGAGATCGAGCCTCGCCTGTTCAGCTTCAACGCGCCGCAAGGGGCGTGTCCGGCGTGCGACGGCCTGGGCGAACGCCTTGAGTTCGACGAGGATTTGATCGTCCCCAATCACGAACTGTCGATCAAGAAGGGCGCGGTGGTGCCGTGGGCGAAGTCCAACCCGCCCTCCCCTTATTATATGCAGGTGCTAGGGTCGCTTTCGAAGGCGTACGACTTCTCGCTCGACACCGCTTGGAAGGACCTGTCCGAGGAAGCGCAGCGGGTAATCCTGCACGGCACCGCCGGCAAGCCGGTGACGCTGACCTTCATCGACGGCAAGAAGGCGTATGACGTCAAGAAGCCGTTCGAAGGCGTACTGGGCAATCTCAACCGGCGGATGCTGTCGACCGAAAGCGCGTGGATGCGCGAAGAACTGGCGAAGTACCAGGCGTCGCAGCCGTGCGAGACCTGTCACGGCGCGCGGCTGAAGCCCGAGGCGCTGGCGGTGAAGGTGGCGATGCAGGACATCGCCTATGCCACGCATCTGTCGGTGGTCGATGCGCTGCGCTTTTTCGAATCGCTGCCCGATCATTTCAACGACCAGCAAAAGGCGATCGCCCAGTCGATCCTGAAGGAAATCGTCGAGCGGCTGGGCTTCCTCAACAATGTCGGGCTGGATTACCTGAACCTCGACCGGACCAGCGGCACGCTGTCGGGCGGGGAATCGCAGCGTATCCGCCTTGCCTCGCAGATCGGCAGCGGGTTGTCGGGCGTGCTGTACGTCCTCGACGAACCATCGATCGGGCTGCACCAGCGCGACAACGACATGCTGCTGGCGACGCTGCGCCGCCTGCGCGACCTCGGCAATACCGTGCTGGTGGTCGAACATGACGAGGATGCGATCCGCACCGCCGATTACGTCATCGACATGGGGCCGGGCGCGGGCGTCCATGGCGGCGAGGTGGTCGCGAAGGGGACGCTGAAGCAGATATTGAAGGCCAAGGGGTCGGTCACCGCCGATTACCTGAACGGCACGCGGTCGGTGCCGCTGCCCGACAAGCGCCGCAAGGGCAATGGCAAGAAGCTGACGGTGCATAACGCCACCGCCAACAACCTGACCGGCGTCACCGCGTCGCTGCCGCTCGGCACCTTCACCTGCATCACCGGCGTGTCGGGATCGGGCAAGTCGAGCTTCACCATCGACACGCTCTATGCCGCCGCCGCCCGCACGCTGAACGGCGCGCGGATCGTGCAGGGCAAGCATGACAAGATCACCGGCCTGCAACATCTCGACAAGGTCATCGACATCGACCAGTCGCCGATCGGCCGCACTCCGCGGTCGAACCCGGCGACCTATACCGGCGCCTTCACCCAGATCCGCGACTGGTTCGCCGGCCTGCCCGAAGCGCAGGCGCGCGGCTACAAGCCCGGCCGGTTCAGCTTCAACGTCAAGGGCGGCCGGTGCGAGGCGTGCCAAGGCGACGGCGTGCTCAAGATCGAGATGCACTTCCTGCCCGACGTCTATGTCGAGTGCGACGTATGCCACGGCGCGCGCTACAATCGCGAGACGCTGGAGGTGAAGTTCAAGGGGATGAGCATCGCCGACGTGCTCGACATGACGGTCGAGGACGCGGTCGAGTTCTTCAAGGCGGTGCCGCCGATCCGCGACAAGATGGCGATGCTGGCCGAAGTGGGCCTCGGCTATGTCAAGGTCGGGCAGCAGGCGACGACGCTGTCGGGCGGCGAGGCGCAGCGGGTGAAGCTGGCCAAGGAACTGGCGCGGCGGGCGACCGGCAACACGCTCTACATCCTCGACGAACCGACCACGGGCCTGCATTTCGAGGACGTGCGCAAGCTGCTGGAGGTGCTCCACCAGCTGGTCGAACAGGGCAATACGGTGGTGGTGATCGAGCACAATCTCGACGTCATCAAGACCGCCGACTGGATTTTGGACATGGGACCGGAAGGCGGCGTGAAGGGCGGCCGCGTGGTTGCCGAGGGCACGCCGGAAAAGGTCGCGGCGGTCGAGGGCAGCTTTACCGGGCGGTATCTTAAGCCGCTGCTGACCCCGAGGGCGCAGGCGGCGGAGTGAGCGTCTGGCGGCCCGAGTTCGTTGCCGGACTGGACCTGCTGGCAAAGGTAAGTTCCGAGATGGTGCGTCGCGGATACAGCCGGCCGGTACTTGTGGGGGGCGCCGCGGTGGAAATTTACTCCGGCGGTATCGTCGCCACCGGGGATTTTGACATCGTCGTTGCTCGGGACGATGTACTGGAACAGGTATTCATCGAAGCGGGCTTTGAGCGTCCTCATGGTGCCGGCGTGGCGACGAGAGGCTGGGTCTACCGCGACTTGGGCCTGGGTTTCGAAATTGTCGCCAAGGTCCTGCTCGACGGCGCTGCCGACAGAAATCGCGTGCGGATGTTTTCCGTATCGGACGATGACGCTTTTGAAATCATTTCGGTAGAAGACTTGATCGCGGACCGGATGGGCCAATATGCGTCCGGTACCGCGCAGGAAATGTTGGGACAGGCCCGAACCCTGTTCGATCTTTCCTCCGACCTGGATATGGATTATCTGGAAAGACGGATACGCGAAGAAACATCGAACGAACATGGCATCGCAACCCTCCGCTCCGGCCCCGCAGGTCATGTCGCTTGAAGCTTTCGGGCGTGATTTGACGCGTCGCCGCGCCGCGCTCGGCAATCCCGAACTGCCGCGCAACGCCGGTGCCAACCGGACCGAGAGCAAGCGGGCCTTGCTTGCGGCGATCGAGGCAGCGGGCGGGCGCTGGTAAGTCCGTCCGCGAAACCGGCGTTTCCCGTATAATCTCGGAACATCCGCAGCGTCCCGGCATTCGAGCTTGATCGAACTCAAGCGAAGGACCTGTCGACATGCGCGCGCTCACCCTCGGCCTCGTCGCCGCCGCTACCCTGGTTTCCGGATGCACCGATTATGGCATGGGCGGTCCGCGCTATGCCGATGCCGGCTACAGCCGCTACGACTATGACCGGCCCGATCCCGCCTATAACGGCTATGACGCCGCCCGCTATTACCGCGACGACCGCCGCTATCGCGAACGTCGCCTGTCACAGAACGATCGTGTCTATGTCGGGCAGGACGGCCGTTATTATTGCCGCCGCAACGACGGCACCACCGGCCTGATCGTCGGCGGGATCGCCGGCGGCGTGCTCGGCACGGCGCTGCGTCCGGGCGGCTCGGGGCTGCTGGGCGCGATCCTCGGCGGTGCGGCCGGTGCGGCCGGTGGCCAGGCGATCGATCGCAGCAACAACAACGTGCGCTGCCGCTGAGCCAGCAGCGCGACCCGATCACGGAAGCGGTCGGCCTGCCCCTTGTACGGGGGCGGGCCGATACCCATATCCGGTTAGCTACAGTCGCAAATCGATGGTGTCCTGCTTTGCGGCAAGTTCCTTCTTTCCCTGCTGCCTAAGGCACGGGTGACGGGCGTTTCCGGCGCCCGCAACATCCGGAAGGAACGATCATGGCCACACTCGGCACCGTAAAATTCTTCAACATTGACAAGGGCTATGGCTTCATCGCCCCCGATAACGGCGGCACCGACGCCTTCGTCCACATCTCGGCCGTCGAACGCGCGGGCATGGTCACGCTGAACCAGAACCAGCGCGTCGGCTTCGAGCTGGAAGAAGACCGGCGCGGCCGGGTCAGCGCGGTCAACCTGACCGCCGCAGACTGATTTTTCGGGGCGGGTGGAGCGATTTCCACCCGCCCTTTTGCTTGCAGGAGGGTTTTCTTGGCCGACACCGCCGAAGCCTATCGCGCCCGCGCCGCCGTGGAGCGCGCCAATGCCGAAGCCGCGACGCTGGACAATGTCCGCGACCGCTGCCGCCGCGCCGAACAGGCGTGGACCGAAATGGCCGACCGGGCCGAGCGCACGACCGAGCAGCGCCTGATCCGCGAAGCCGCCACGATCCGGCGGAGCGAAGCCGTCGGTTGAACCTGTCTGCGCGCCGGTCGTTGAACCGGCGACAGCAAAAGGATCGACCATGGCCAAGCATAAGAAACACAAGCCAAAATTGCGCACCGCCGGGGTATCGACCCTGCGTACCGTCGCCCTTGCCGCCACGGGCATAGCGGTCGGACTGTTCGGCGTGCTGCTGGCGCGACGCAAGCCCGCCGAGGGCCATGCCGCGCCTGATCTGGCGCTGGATAAGGAACGTCCGGGTCCGACCGATCGCGCGCCCGAAGCCTTTCGTCCCGATCCCACCGCCGCGGTATCCGCCGCCGATCGCGAATCGCTTCGTCCCGCGACGGGGCCGCTGCCGTCGATTGTCGAGCCACGCGGCAGCATGGCGTCGCAGACCGGCGCCTGAACGGCGGCACGGCTGACCGCCAAGTCGGTCAGCCGCCCAGCCGGACCCCCAGCCACAAGGTACGGGGGTTTGCGCGCTCGACCACGCCATCGCCGCCGATCGCGGTTTCGACTTGCGCGTCGGTAACATTCTCCGCACGCGCCTCGAACGAAAGCCAGCGCGTTGCCGGCACACTGCCAATCAGATCGAGCGTGGTCGCGGCGGACAACCGGCGCTGATTGGCGTCATCCTCGAACTGCCCCGCGACATGGCGCAGCGTCGCCGACGTCTGCCACCGATCGCGTCGCCAGCCGAGTGTCGCGGACGCGCCATGCGTCGGCGTCTGTGCCGGGCGCAGGCCGTCCAGCGCCCCGCCATCGCGGACCCGCGCATCGGTATAGGCGTAGGACAGCCGCCCTTCGAGCGAACCGATCCGCCCCGACGCATCCAGTTCCAATCCCCGCACCCGAACATGGTCGAGGTTAGCGCGACGGCGGAACACGCCGGCGGCCGACACGAAGCCGACGCCCGGATACGTACCCGGTCCGTTGGCGACGGTCACATTGGCGATGGCATCGCGCAGGTCGTTAGCAAAGGCGGTGGCGGCAAGGCGCACCCCGGCTGCCGGCCGCAGTTCCAGCCCCGCCTCCCCGCCCCACAGGGTTTCGGGGGCAAGCGTCGCATTGGCGGCGGTGGCGTCGACACCGACCCGGAACGGACGATAGAGTTCGTTGAGCGTCGGCAAGCGCCAGCCGCGATATCCCGCCAACCGGAGCGTCATCGCGTCGGCCGGGGTCCAGGCGACCCCGGCCCGACCGGTCGGCTCCCATCCCTGTCGATCCACGAAGCGCTGGTCGGTAAGCGTCGCACCGGTCAGCGCGGTTTCCAGCAACCTGCCATCGGCGATGGTCCAGCGATCAATCCTGCCGCCCGCACTCCAGACGACATCGCCGGTCACGACGCTGGCATCGGCGAACAGGCCGGCGGTGCCGTTGCGCCCGCCCGCGACCCGCCGCCGCGTGGGACGGCCCGCGACATAGGTGTACAGTTCCTGCGTCTCACCGATCACGACGCGAATATCCGTGCCCAGCCGCAGCGTCAGCGCACCGATCACCGGCGCGATCTCCGCCCGGCCGCCGACGCCGGTCGCGGGGACATTATACTGGTCGAGCGTCAGCGCGGTCGACGCCCGCCCCGCCCCGACACTGGCGAAACGGCTGGCGAAGGCGCGGGTCTGGAGATAGCCGAGCAGCGACCAGCCGAACGATCCGCGTCCGACCAGGCGGAGGCTGGCATCCGCCCCCTCGCTGCGATTGTCGGTGAAGTCGAGACCACGATCGCGCCGGTCGGTGAAGGCGGAAACATTGGCCTGCAATTCGGTGGCGGGCGCGACCTGCACGACGGCACGGGCGGCGGCGCTTGCCTGTTCGAACGGGGCGGCGCGGTCGGCCGGGCCGCGATCCTCGCGCACGATGGGCACGAAGCCGTCGCCACGGGCATAGGCGCCGGACAGGGTGGCGAACCCGCCGCTGCGCACCAAGGCGGCCGATCCTCGCGCGTCGAGCGCGGCCCGGCTGCCGCCAGCGATCGATGCCGCGAAGGGTGCGAGGTCGCCCGGCACGGCGCTGTCGAGTTCGATCGTGCCGGCCAGCGCGCCCGGCCCGCCGACCCCGCTCCCCCCGCCGCGCGTCGCCCGGATGCGGCCCAGCCGGTCGGTGGTATAGGCGGGAAAGGCGACCCAGCCGCCGAACGGATCGGCCTGCGGCACGCCATCAAGCAACAGCAACACACGGCTCGACGCGTTCCCGCCCAGTCCGCGCAGGGTGATCCCCTGCGACGTCGGATTGGCGCTGCGGGAGTCGGAGCGGCGAAACTGCTGGAGGCCAGCCACGTCGCGCAGGACATCCTCAACCCGGCCGCTGGCGGAAGCAAGGATGCGGTCGCGCTCCAGCGTGACGATGTCATAGACGCGGTCGCCCGGCGCATCGGCCAGCCCGCGTCCGGTGATGACGATCTCGGGCGCGTCCTGCGCCGCCGCCACGCCCGGCCACAGCGCCAGCCACAGGAAACGCTTCACGCTCTTCAGACCGTGAAGCTCTCCCCGCACCCGCACGCGCCCTTCGCATTCGGATTGGCGAAGACGAAGCCTGCGGTGAAATCGTCCTCGACCCAGTCCATCGTCGAACCGATCAGGTAGAGTATCGATCCGCCATCGACGAAGAAGGTGCCGCCCGGCGTCTCGATCCGTTCGTCCATCGCATTGGCGGCGGTGACGTAATCGACCGAATAGGCAAGGCCGGAACAGCCGCGACGCGGGGTCGACAGCTTCACGCCGATCGCTTGCGGAGGGGCCTTCGCCATCAGGTCGGCGACGCGACGTTCGGCGTTGGCGGTCAGGTTGATCGCGGCGGGGCGGACGCGCGTGGCCATCACAGCATTCCCAGTTCGAGCTTGGCGTCGTCCGACATCTTCTGCGGGTCCCATGGCGGGTCCCAGACGAGGTTGACGTCCGCGGTCGCGACGCCGGGCACCGCCGATACGCGCAGTTCGACCTCGGCCGGCATCGATTCCGCGACCGGGCAATGCGGCGTGGTGAGCGTCATCGTCACCGCGACATGGCCGTTGTCCGCCACGTCGACGCCGTAGATCAGGCCCAGATCATAGATATTGACCGGGATTTCGGGATCGAAGATTTCCTTCAGCGCGACGATGACGGCCTCGTAAATGTCGCCGCCCGGTTCGCCGTCAGCGACCGGCACCGGCTTCTTCGCGAGGAAATCGCCCAGATAGTCGCGCTGGCGCGGCTCCTCTGCATCGGTCACGCGGGCGCGCGGCGGCGACGGGACCGCCGCCACTTCCTCGACCTCGATGTGATGTTCGTCGTTCATCCGAAAATCCTGCTCACCCGTTCCAGTCCGCGCACCAGCGCATCGACATCGGCCCGTCCGTTATACACGCCGAAGCTCGCCCGCGCGGTGGCGGGGACGCCCAGCACGTCCATCAACGGCTGCGCGCAATGATGGCCGGCGCGGATGGCGACGCGTTCCTCGTCCAAGATGGTGCCGACATCGTGCGGATGCACCCCCTCCACCACGAAACTGACGATTCCGGCGGAATCGTCCGGCCCCAGCAGGCGAACCGAGTTGATCCGGCCCAGCGCGTCGCGCGTCGCGCGCACCAACGCGGTTTCATGCGCGTGGATCGCGTCCAGCCCGATACTATCGACGTAATCGATCGCGGCATGGAGGCCGAGCGCACCGACGATATGCGGCGTCCCCGCCTCGAACCGGGCGGGCGGCGGGGCATAGGTGGTGCGTTCGAACGTCACCCGGTCGATCATCGCCCCGCCGCCCTGTACCGGGTGCATCGCTTCCAACAGGTCGGGGCGGCCCCACAGCACGCCGATCCCGGTCGGGCCGTACAGCTTGTGCCCGGAGAACACGTAGAAATCGCAGTCGAGTGCCGCCACGTCGACGGCGATGCGCGACACCGCCTGACACCCGTCGAGCAGCAGCTTCGCGCCGACCGAATGGGCGATGTCAGCGGCGCGGCGGCCGTCGAGCACCGATCCCAGCACGTTCGACACATGGGCCAGCGCGACCAGCTTGTGCTCGGGACGGATCATCGCCGCCATCGCGTCGAGATCGATCCGGCCATCAGTGGTCAGCGGCACGACATCGATCGCCGCTCCGATCCGCTCGGCGACGAGTTGCCACGGCACGATGTTCGAATGATGCTCCAACATCGACAGCAGGATGCGGTCGCCGGCCTTCAGGTGGCGTTCGGCCCACCCTTGCGCGACCAGATTGATCCCCTCGGTCGCGCCGCGCACGAACACGCATTCCTCCGGCGCACCGGCACCGATGAACGATGCGACCCGGCGGCGGGCTGCTTCATAGGCGAGCGTCATGTCGGCCGAGCGCTGGTACACGCCGCGATGCACCGTGGCATAGGTCGTGTCGTACGCGCGGGTGATCGCGTCGATCACCGCCTGCGGCTTCTGCGCGGTCGCGGCAGTGTCGAGATACGCCCAGCCATCGGGGATGGCGGGGAAGTCGCTCACGCGGTCGAGGGGGGTGGTGTCGGTCAAAGTGCTGCTTCCAGCCAGGCATCGGCGTCAGCCGCGAACGCCTCGCGAACCGTTTCGTCGTCGATCCGGTCGAGCGAATCCGATACGAATGCCTTGGTCAGCAGCGCCTTGGCCCGTGCTTCGTTCACCCCACGGCTGCGCAGGTAGAACAGCGCCTTGGCATCGAGTTCGCCCACCGTCGCGCCGTGCGCGCACTTCACGTCGTCAGCAAAGATTTCGAGTTCGGGCTTCAGGTTTACGGTGGCGGTGCGTTGCAGCAGCAGGCCGCGCAGCGACTGTTCGCCGTCGGTCTTCTGCGCGCCGCGTGCCACTTCGACGCGGGCAGCGAGGCTCGCCTGGCTGCGATCGGCCGCGACCGCGCGCCACGTCTGGCGGCTCGACCCGTTGAGCGCGGCATGGCGGACCGCGACGGCGCATTCCTGCCGCTGGTCCTCGCGGGTCAGCAGTGCGCCGCCATAGTCGACGAACGCGCTATCGCCATCGAGCGTCAGTTGCGCGTCGATCCGGCTGCCCATACCGCCGGCGCCGAGGAACTGCGACACGAGGCTCGCTCCCTCCCCCACCACCGCTTCGTCGCGGATCGACACGAAGCCGCCCGACTGGAGCAGGCGGACGCTGCGCATCAGCCGCGCGCCGCGTTCGAGGTCGATCTGCGTCAGGCGATTGGTCCAGCCGCTGCCGACATAGGTCTCGACCACCGACGCGACTGCATCCTCGTCCATTGTCAGGCGGGCGGGAACATGGTTCTCGCTACCGGTCGCGATGTGGACGATCTGCACCGGCTCCGCGACCTCGGCAGCCGACAGGTCGATCGACCAGCCGTCCGCGCCCGACGCCTGCACGCCCAGCGGATGCGCGGTGTCGAGCGTCAGCGACGACAGCGCGACGTGACCGGGCGTGCTGAGGTGGTCGACATAGGCGCCATCGACGAACACGATCCGCGCGCCGGGCAGGTCGAGCCAATAGCCGTCGGCACCCGGCGCTTCCGCCGATTCACTGGCCGCAGCAGCGCTCAGCGCGGCAAGATCGGTCCAGCGCCATGCTTCGTCGCGGTTGGTGGGCAGGGTCGCCATTACGCCGCCACCGCTCCATAGCCTTCGCGTTCCAGCTCGTGCGCCAGTTCCTTGCCGCCCGACCGCACGATGCGGCCATCGGCGAGGACGTGGACGAAATCGGGCTGCACGTAATCGAGCAGGCGCTGATAATGGGTGATGAGGATCACGCCCTTGTCCGGGCGGCGCATGATGCGGTTGATGCCGTCGCCGACGATGCGCAGCGCGTCGATGTCGAGGCCGCTGTCGGTTTCGTCGAGGATCGCCAGCTTGGGATCGAGGATGCCCATCTGCACCATTTCGTTGCGCTTCTTCTCGCCGCCCGAAAAGCCGACATTCACCGGGCGCTTCATCATGTCCATGTCCATGCCCAGCCCATCGGCCTGCGCGCGGGCGAGCTTCAGGAACTCGGCGCCCGACAGCGGCTTTTCGTCGCGGGCGCGGCGCTGGCTGTTCAGGCTTTCGCGCAGGAACTGGACGTTCGACAAGCCGGGAATCTCGACCGGATATTGGAAGCCGAGGAACAGGCCGGCGGCGGCGCGGGCATCGGCCTCCATCTCCAGCAGGTCCTCGCCGGCGAAGGTCACGCTGCCCTGCGTCACCTCATAGCCGGGCCGCCCGCCCAGCACATAGCCAAGCGTCGACTTGCCGGCACCATTCGGCCCCATGATCGCATGGACTTCGCCCGCGTTCACGCTGAGCGAGAGGCCCTTGAGGATTTCCTTGCCGTCGATTTCGGCGTGAAGGTTTTGGATGTTCAGCATGTTCCGTCCTGTTCGTGCGACCTCGGCCGCAAATCTCTTGTTACGGCGTCTCGCCGGCGACCGGTTCGGTGCCGAACTCGGCCTCGGCTGCATCCGGATTGACCAGCACCGCCTTCATCGATGCGTCGATCTTGTCGAGCATCGCGGCATGGGCTTTCGGTACCTTTGCCCGCACCGCCGCGCACGCCGTCGCCGCATCGTCGAAGATCGCGACCCGCGCCGCCGCTTCGGCGGGGGGCTTCTCCATGCGGGCATCCGCATTGATCCGCGTCGAAAGACAGTCGGCATAGGGCGCGGTCGGCGCGACCGCCTGCATCGCCAGCACCATCGCGATCATGACGCTCCCCGAAGCTTGTCGCGTTGGGCACGGATTTCGGGACGACGTTCATCCAGACACGCGGTCATCTCGTTCGCCGCAGCGCGATGATCGGCGGCACATTGCGCCATCACCGTGCAGACTGCCTGATCCAGCAACGGGTCGCCGCTGCTTTTGGTGACGCGGCACCGCTTCATCTGCCAGTGCCGGGTCTTATATTCGAACCGCATCGTCCGCATCTTGCGGCCGATGACGACGATCTCGTCCTCGGCCGCGACCACGGGGGGTACGGGCGCTGGCGTCTGTATCATCAAGGCGGCAGCCAGCGCGATCACCCCACCGACCCTTCGAGGCTGATGCCGAGCAGCTTCTGCGCCTCGACCGCGAATTCCATCGGCAGCTGTTGCAGCACTTCGCGGGCGAAGCCGTTGACGATCAGCGCGACCGCCGCCTCCGAATCCAGCCCGCGCTGCCGCGCGTAGAACATCTGGTCCTCGGAAATCTTGCTGGTCGTCGCCTCATGCTCGATCTGCGCCGAGGGGTTCTTGACCTCGATATAGGGCACGGTGTGCGCGCCGCACTGGTCGCCGAGCAACAGGCTGTCGCACTGGGTGAAGTTGCGCACGCCCTCCGCCGAGGGGGCGACGCGCACCAGCCCGCGATAGGTATTGTCGCTGCGGCCCGCGCTGATCCCCTTCGACACGATGGTCGAGCGCGACCCCTTGCCCAGATGGATCATCTTGGTGCCGGTATCGGCCTGCTGCCGGTTGTTGGTGACCGCGACCGAATAGAATTCGCCGACGCTGTTCTCGCCGGCCAGCACGCAGGACGGGTATTTCCACGTGATCGCGCTACCGGTCTCGACCTGCGTCCACGATACCTTGCTGTTCTTGCCTTGACACAGCGCGCGCTTGGTCACGAAATTATAGATGCCGCCCTTGCCGTTCTCGTCGCCGGGATACCAGTTCTGGACGGTCGAGTACTTTATCTCGGCATCGTCCAGCGCGACCAGTTCGACCACCGCAGCGTGCAGCTGGTTCTCGTCGCGCATCGGCGCGGTGCAGCCTTCTAGGTAGCTGACATAGCTGCCCTTGTCGGCGACGATCAGCGTGCGTTCGAACTGGCCGGTATTTTCGGCATTGATCCGGAAATAGGTCGACAGCTCCATCGGGCAGTGCACGCCCTCCGGAATGTAGACGAAGGTCCCGTCCGAAAAGACCGCGCTGTTCAGCGTCGCGAAGAAATTGTCACGCTGCGGCACGACCTTGCCCAGCCACTTGCGGACCAGATCGGGATATTCGCGGATCGCTTCGCTGATCGAGCGGAAGATGACGCCGGCGGCTTCCAGCTCCTTGCGGAAAGTCGTCGCGACCGACACGCTGTCGAACACCGCATCGACCGCGACCTTGCGCGACCCTTCGACCCCGGCGAGGACCTTCTGCTCCTCGATCGGAATGCCGAGCTTTTCATAGACGCGCAGAATCTCGGGATCGACCTCGTCCAGCGAACCCAGCTTCGGCTTCGCCTTCGGCTCGGCGTAATAATAGGCGTCCTGATAGTCGATCGGATCGAGGTTCAGCTTGGCCCAGTCGGGCGCCTCCATCGTCAGCCACAGGCGGAACGCCTTCAGCCGCCAGTCGAGCATCCATTCCGGCTCGTTCTTCTTGGCGCTGATGTAGCGGACGGTGTCTTCGCTCAAACCCTTGGGTGCGAAGTCCTGTTCGATGTCGGAGGAAAACCCCCACTCGTACTTCTTGTTCGCGGCGGCGAGCGCCTCGGCATTCTTCGTGGCCATCACACTACCTCTTGGGGCATCGCCCCGGTGTTCGCGAGTTGGGCGAGCGTCACGCCCGCCAGAGCGCCCCGGACCACGGCGTTGACCGTGCCGGCGTGGGGGCGGATCATGCAGTTCGTCTCCACCGCGCAATCGTGCCGCGCGGCATCGACGCAGGTGGTGAGCGCGATCGGCCCCTCGATCGCCTCGATGATCTGCGCAAGGTCGATCGCGTGCGGTGCGCGGGCGAGGCGAAAGCCGCCGCCGCTGCCCCGTCCGGTCTCGATCAGCGCGGCGGCGGACAGGCGGCTGACCAGCTTCTGCACGGTCGGCAGCGGCAATCCGGTTTCCTCCGCCAGCACGGTCGCCGTCACGCGCGCCTCCCCGCCCCGCCGCGCGGTAGCGGCAAGCAGGACGACGGCATAGTCGGCAAGGCTGGAAAGGCGCATGATTTCCTTAATCGGATCATTCCGGTCGGATTGGCATGTGGTCGTGGGCGAGCGGAAGGTCAACCGGGTTTGTTTCGATTGATGTGATCGATTGTTAGGGTTGGGAAGGATTCGGTTTCACGCGAAGGCGCGATGCCGCGAAGAGAAGGAAGTTGGTTCGCGCAGAGACGCGGAGGCGCGGAGGGGTTGCGCTGGCGGAAGCGTCTTACCGCGTCAGCGGCTTTGATGCTCGTGCCAGCCGCATGGAGTCGAGGTCTCGCTGGCGCGAGACAGAAGGACGAACGCAACTCCTCCGCGTCTCCGCGTCTCCGCGTCTCTGCGCGAACCACTCTCTTCTTTACGCCTTCGCGTCTTCGCGCCTTCGCGTGAAACCGAATCTTCCTTCCGCCGCCGACGAAGGATACAGCGCCACCCATGGCCTGGTATCACCCCCTCCTCTTCGCCCTCGACGCCGAACGCGCGCATTCGCTGACGATCGCCATGCTGGAGGCATGGGGGAAGGCCGGCGCACCGCTCGCACCCAGAACCGACGACGCCCATGCGGTGACGGTCGCCGGCATCCGCTTTCCCAACCCGGTCGGGCTGGCGGCGGGGGTCGACAAGGACGCGCGGGCGGTTGCGGGGTTTCTCGGCCTCGGCTTCGGCTTCGTCGAGGTGGGTACGCTGACCCCCAGGCCCCAGCCGGGCAATCCCAAGCCGCGTATCTTTCGTCTGCCCGAGGACAAGGGCGTGGTGAACCGGCTGGGGTTCAACAATGGCGGGATCGACGCGGCGCTCGAACGGATCGCGGCGCTCGCCCCCCGCCCCGGCATCATCGGCATCAATGTCGGTGCGAACAAGGAATCGACCGACCGCATCGCCGATTACGGGACGGCGGTGGCGAAGGCCGCACCGCTGGCCGACTATGTCACGATCAACATTTCCAGCCCCAACACGCCGGGCCTGCGCGACCTGCAGTCGCAGCCCGAGCTGGGCCAGCTGATCGCCGCCAGCGATGCCGCCCGCCATGTCGCGGGCAAGCGCGTGCCGCTGTTCCTGAAGGTCGCGCCCGACCTGTCGCGCGAGGGGATGGCGGTCGCGGTCCGTGCGGCGGTCGATGGCGGGGTCGATGCGCTGATCGTATCGAACACGACCATCTCGCGGCCCGACACGCTGCGGTCGCACCACGCACGGGAAACCGGCGGTCTGTCGGGCGCGCCGCTTGCCCCGCTGGCGCTCGCCAAGCTGATCGAGGCGCGAGAGATCGCGGATGGCGCGATCCCTCTGATCTCGGCGGGCGGCATCGGATCGGCGGACGAAGCGCGGCGACGGCTGGATGCCGGGGCCAGTTTGGTCCAGCTCTACAGCGCGATGGTCTATGAAGGACCGGGCCTCGCGCGGCGGATCGTCGCCGGGCTGTGATCGGGCTGTTCCGGCCGCTGCTCGCCAATGCCGGGTTCGGGCGGCGGGTGGTTGCCTGTATCGGGGCGGCGATCGGCATCGCCCTGACCATGGCGGTTTGCGCGCAGTTTCCGTGGCTGGGCAGCGACCTGCCGATCATCGTCGCGCCGCTGGGCGCATCGGCGGTGCTGGTGTTCGCGGTGCCGGCCAGTCCGCTGGCCCAGCCCTGGCCGGTCGTCGGCGGCAACATCCTGTCGACGCTGGTCGGCGTCGCGGTGTTTCAGGCGATCCCGAACCTGACCCTCGCCGCCGGGGTAGCGGTGGGTATCGCCATTCTGATGATGTCGCTGTGCCGGTGCCTCCATCCCCCCGGCGGCGCGGCGGCGCTGACCGCGGTGATCGGCAGCGCTGGGATTCATGACGCGGGCTATGCCTTTGCGTTCGCGCCGGTCGGGATCAATTCGATCGCTCTGGTGTCGATCGGCATCTTCTATCACCGGATGACCTTGCTCAGTTATCCGCATGAGCCTGCCACGCCGGCGGCGATCAAGGCGGCGGTGGAGCCGGGCGGCGTCCTGCCCGCCGACATCGACGCGGCACTGGCGGAGACGCCGGATGCGTATGACATTGCGCCGGAGGATTTGACGCTGCTGCTGGAACGGGCCGAGCATTTCGCGAAGGTGCGGCGAAAGAAATAGAAGGGTTCACGCGAAGGCGCGGAGACGCGGAGTAGGTTGCGTCACAGGCCACCTCTTCTGCGTCAGCAGCCTTTTGACTCTCGGCAATGTGGGTTAGGTCTGCCGATCGCGAGCGGCTGGCTGCCTGGGTCGCGACCTGCTCCGCGTCTCCGCGCCTTCGCGTGAACAACCTTTCTCCTACTCCACGATCACCTTGCCCTCGCGCCGGGGATCGACGCCGCCATCGACCTTGCCGTCGCGGATGATGACGCCGTGGAGACCGGAATCCTCGCCCTGCCCCGGCTGTAGCCGGATACCGCGCAGCGCCAGTCCGTTCAGAATCTCGGGCGAGAATTTCGTCACTTCCCCCTGAAACCCGTCGCCCCGCGCGACGAGGTTCGGGAGCGCCAGCGCCTGCTGCATCGACAGCTTCCATTCCACCGCGCCAACCAGCGACTTGCCGACATAGGCGAGGATCGCGTTGCCGCCGGCCGAGCCGAGCGCCCCGGCGAACTTGCCCTGCCGGTCGATCATCACCAGCGGCGTCATCGACGAACGCGGACGCTTGCCCGGTGCCACCGCATTGGCCGCCGCCCGCCCCTGCGCATCGCGGGGCGCGAAGGCGAAATCGGTCATCTGGTTGTTGAGGAAGAAGCCGTCGACCATCCGCCCGGTGCCGAAGAAGCTCTCCACGGTCGTCGTCATCGACACGACATTGCCCTGCGCATCGCCGACGATGAAGTGCGACGTACCCGCCGGTTCGCGGGTCGTATCGGCCGCCGCCGTGACCACACCCGCCGGCACGCCGGCGCTCGGCGCCGGCCCCGCGGTCGCGCCGATCAGCTTCGCCCGCTCGGCGATATAGGCCGGTGCGAGCAGCCCGGCGACCGGCACGTTCGCGAACTTGGGGTCGCCGACATACAGGTCGCGATCGGCGTACATCAGCCGGCTGGCCTCGGCGAAGAGGTACCAGCTCTGCGGATCGTTCGGCCCGCGCTTGTCAATGTCGGTCCGCCCGAGGATCGCGAGCAGTTCGAGCAGCCCCACCCCGCTCGACGGTGGCGGCGGCGTACAGACGATATAGGCGCGCCAGTTGCCGCACAGCGGATCGCGCTTCACCGCGCGATAGGCGGCAAGGTCGGCCAGCGTCATCGTGCCGGGCAGGCTGCCGCTGGTCGTCCGGGCGACGATCCGCTCGGCGGTCTTGCCGGTATAGAGCGCGTCCGGTCCCTGCTTCGCCAGCCGCCGCAGGAAATCGGCATAGTCGCCATTCCTGATCCGGTCGCCGGTGGTGGCGAGCGCCCCGCCCTTGCCTTTGAAATAGCGGCGGACATCCTCCGCCTGTAGCTGCGGCGACTGGCCGCCGAGGAAGCGGCCGAGACGGGCTGAAATCACGAAGCCCTTGCGCGCGACCTGTTCGGCATCGTCGAACAACTCCTTCCACGCAAGCGTACCGTGGTCGGCATGGGCCTGTCCCAGCATCCGCACCGCGCCCGGCACGCCGGTCGCCCGCCCGCTCATCACCGCCTGCGCGAACGGCAGCGGCTGGCCGTCGGTGCCGAGCAGCATGGTCGGCGTCGCACCGGCCGGCGCGACCTCGCGCCCGTCATAGATTTCGACTTTGCCGGTCTTCGCGTTGAAATAGGTGAGGAAAGCGCCGCCGCCGAGGCCGGAGCTTTGCGGTTCGACCAGCGACAGCATCGCCTGCACCGCGATCGCCGCGTCGATCGCGCTACCGCCCCGGCGCAGCACCGCCATCCCCGCCTCGCTGGCGATCGGGTTGGCGGTGATGACGAATTTCTGCGCCTGCCCCGCCGTGGCGGTCACCGGCTGCGTCGCGGCGCTGGCGACCTCCTTCTTGCCGAACGACAGGACGTTGCAGCCCCCCAGCGTAACGGTGGCGAGCGCGGCGATGGTGGTGGCGAACATCTTCATGGCCGCTTGTCTATCCAACCGCTTCGGTCCCGTCACCCGCGTTCGAACGTTGCCGTACCCGATATGCCTGCCTACACCCCTGCCGCAGGAGAAGGATACGCAATGGCCCGGCAACTGGAACGATTCCCCAATCTGGTCACCATGTTCTTCGCGCGCGCGGCCGAACGCGGCGATGCGCCGTTCCTGTGGAGCAAGCAGGGCGGGACATGGCAATCGATCAGCTGGGCGGAGGCGGCGCGACAGGTGGCGAGCCTCGCCACCGCGCTGACCGCAATCGGGTTGAAACGCGGCGACCGGGTGATGCTGGTGAGCGAAAACCGGCCGGAATGGTGCATCTCCGACCTGGCGATCATGGCGGCGGGCTGCGTGACGGTGCCGACCTATGTCACCAACACCGTGCGCGACCATGGCCATATCATCGAGAATTCGGGCGCCTGCGCGATCATCGTGTCGACCGAAAAGCTCGCGCGTACCGTCCTGCCCGCCGCGCTGCGCGCCACCCAGTCGTCGGAAAAGATCATCACGATCGAACGCATGCGCACCGCGCAGCAGGGCAGCCTGGAGTTCCACGACTGGCGCGAGCTGATCGCGCGGCATCCGGCCGACCCGGCGACCGTCGCGGCGCAGGCCGATTTCCGGCGCGAGGACCTGGCCTGCATCATCTACACCTCCGGCACCGGCGGCTCCCCGCGCGGCGTCATGCAGCATCACGGCGCGATCCTGCACAACGTCAACGGCTGCTGCACCGTCATCTCGGAGGATTTCGGCTGGGAGGACGAGGTGTTCCTGTCGTTCCTGCCCTTGAGCCACGCTTATGAACATACCGGGGGGCAGCATTTCCCGATCGGGCTGGGCGGGCAGATCTATTACAGCGAGGGCCTCGACAAGCTGGCGAGCAATATCGAGGAGGTCCGGCCGACGATCATGGTCGTCGTCCCTCGCCTGTTCGAAGTGCTGCGCACCCGCATCACCAAGGCGGTGCAGAAACAGGGCCGCGTCTCCTCATGGCTGCTCGACCGCGCGGTCGCGATCGGCAGCAAGGAGGGCGGCCCCACCCTGCTCGACCGGCCGAGCAAATTGCTGGTCGATACGCTGCTCAAGCCCAAGATCGGCAAGCGCTTCGGCGGACGGTTGAAGGCGATGGTGTCGGGCGGCGCGCCGCTCAACCCGGAGATCGGCGGCTTCTTCCAGTCGCTCGGCCTCACCTTCCTCCAGGGCTATGGCCAGACCGAGGCCGCGCCGGTCATCTCGTGCAATCGCCCGGCGGCGGGGATCAAAATGGACACGGTCGGCCCGCCGCTGGTCGATACCGAGGTCCGCATCGCCGAGGACGGCGAAATCCTGGTGCGCGGCGAACTGGTCATGCACGGCTATTGGCGCAACGAGGCGGAGACGGCGCGGGTCCTCAAAGACGGGTGGCTGCACACCGGCGACATCGGCGAGATCGACGCGAAGGGCCGCATCCGCATCACCGATCGCAAGAAGGACATCATCGTCAACGACAAGGGCGACAACGTCGCGCCGCAGAAGGTGGAGGGGATGCTGACCCTCCAGAACGAAATCGCGCAGGCGATGATCGCGGGCGACCGGCGGCCGTACATGGTCGCGGTGATCGTGCCCGATGCCGAATGGACCCAGCAATTCTGCGCGAAGGGCGGCGCGCGCTGCGACTTTGCCCGGCTGCGCGAGGACAGCGATTATCGCAGCGCGCTGGGCGCGGCGGTGGAGCGGGTGAACAAGGACCTGTCGGTCACCGAACGCATCCGCCGCTTCATCATCGCCGACGAACCCTTCACCATCGAGAACCAGCAACTCACCCCCAGCCTGAAGATCCGGCGGCATGTGTTGAAGGACGTGTATGGTGAGCGGCTGGACGCGCTGTACCGGGGGTGAAAAACTGGCTGTTCGTGTGCAGTCGCAACCGGCTGCGCAGCCCCACCGCCGAAACGATGTTCGGCGACCTGCCCGATGTCGAAACCGCGTCGGCGGGCACCAGCCCCGATGCCGACAATCCGCTGACCGGCGAATTGATCGACTGGGCCGACACCATCTTCGTCATGGAACGGGTGCATCGCACGCGGGTCCAGCGCCGCTTTCGCCGGCACCTGAACGGCAAGCGGATCGTGTGCCTTGATATACCGGACGATTATGCCTGCATGGACCCGGCGCTGATGGCTTTGCTGACAAAGCGGATGGCCCGGTTTCTGTAAAACGGGACGGCCAAAGTTCACGAAAGTCACACTCGCGCGGCATTCGCGGCGGAGGCGATCCGGTTCGTCGGCGGACAGTCGGCTTGACGGCTGAAAGAACAGGTCGGCGGTATCGCATGATGGTGATCGTGTAGGAAAGCAGGATCAGCGACCGAAGCATTCGTTAACCATGACACGCTAGCATCGGCGGCAGGCAATGGCTGGGGCAGCGTGATGATTCGCTCGATCGGAAATGACCAGACGACCGTTGGCACGCCCTCGTCCGGCACGCGGCCGGCGGCAACGCACTTTGCCGAGGTGTTCGGTTCGCTGACGGCGACCGACGCTACCGCTTCCCCGCCTTCCGTTACGACCCGTTCCTCATCGGCGGGCAATCACGCTTCCGCGGCGGAGGAAGCAACCGAATCCGCGACCCTGAAGGAGGCACTGGCCGCCTTCAAAAAGGAACTGTCGATGACCCCGGCGGAGCGGGTGCGCCGCGATGTGCTGAAGAGCATGGACCTGACCGAGGAAGCAATCGAGACGTTGCCGCCCAAGGAACAAGCCGAAGTCGAACAGAAGGTCGCGATGGAAGTCGCACGACGGATGAAGATCATGCAGGGTGGCGGCAGCGGCGTGGCGTCGTCGCCAACCAGCGTCGCAATGGCCTGAACAGGTTCCAGATCGATATGGTCGACGGGTTGGCCGCACGCTCGTCCGGAACGCCAAACGCGCGGGACCGAAGGCCGTAGCAAGCCCGCGACGATCCACCTTGTTTCATCGGGTGACGCGGCGGCGTTTGCCGACCGGGATGCCCGCAGGTCTATCGGACCGCCTCAACGCCAAACCCCATGGCATTTACGAAAGCATCAACGGCAGCAGTATAGGGCCGATCGACATTCAACCAGTCCGAGCGTGATCGCTGTACCGGTGTGACGATCGCTATGCATAGCTATTCATCGTTGAACTGACCCCACCGGTTCCCATATGGCCCGCTTCGAATGCTGCATCGCAGCAAGGAGTGTGCCTGTGACCCCGACCCGTAGCCCTGCCCTTGTCCACTTGGCGCTCGCGCTGGGTGGGTTCGCGATCGGGACGACCGAGTTCGCGACGATGAGCCTCGTGCCGTTCTTCGCCCCCGGCCTCGGCATCGACGAACCGACGGCGGGGCATGTCATCAGCGCCTATGCGCTGGGCGTGGTGGTCGGTGCGCCGCTGCTGGCGGTGATGACGGCGCGGATGGCGCGGCGGACGGTGCTGATCGCGCTGATGGCGTGTTTCGGCATCGCCAATGCGGCCAGCGCGCTGGCCCCGACCTATGAAGCGATGCTGGTTGCCCGGTTCTTCAGCGGGTTGCCGCATGGTGCCTATTTCGGGATCGCGGCGCTGGTCGCCGCGTCGCTGGTCCCGCCGGAAAAGCGGACGCAGGCGATCGGGCGGGTCATGCTGGGGCTGACGGTCGCGACCATCGTCGGCGTGCCGCTGGCCAATGCGCTGGGGCAGGCGCTGGGCTGGCGCTGGGGCTTCGGCGTGGTCGCGGTGCTGGCGGCGGCGACGATGGCGATGGTCGCGTGGGTCGCGCCGCGCGACCGGCCGGATCGCACCGCCAGCCCGCTGGCCGAACTGAACGTGCTGAAGTCGGGCCAGCTCTGGCTGACGCTAGGCATCGGGGCGATCGGTTTCGGCGGCATGTTCGCGGTCTATACCTATCTCGCCTCCACGCTGATCGAGGTGACCGGCGCGGCGCCCGCGATGGTGCCGGTGGTGCTGGCGGTGTTCGGGACCGGCATGACGGTCGGAAATCTGGTGGTGCCGCGCTTTGCCGACCGCGCGCTGATGCCGACTGCAGGGGGCCTGCTGTTGTGGAGCGCTGCCACGCTAGCGCTTTATCCGCTGGCGGCGGGGCAGCTTTGGTCGATGCTGGTCATCGTGTTCCTGATCGGGATCGGCGGGGCGCTGGGGACCGTGCTCCAGACACGGTTGATGGACATTGCGCACCATGGCCAGAGCCTGGCGGCGTCGCTCAACCATTCGGCGTTCAATACCGCCAATGCGATCGGGCCTTGGGCCGGCGGGCTGGCGATCGCGGCGGGCTATGGCTGGACGTCGACCGGGGTCGTCGGGGCCGGGCTGGCGCTGGGCGGGTTGGCGATCTGGGGGATCGCCGTGCTGGCTGGGGCGCCGGTTCGGCAGGCTGTCGAGGCGTAGGACGTAGAAGAAGGTAGGGGTTCGCGCGGAGGCGCGGAGACGCGGAGGAGGTTCCCCTCCGGCCGAAGCGCTCGTGAACGGGAGACCTCGCGCGACGGGATAGCCGGGTAGTGAGGCCGCTGACGCGGGGAACGCTGGCCCGAACGCAACCCCTCCGCGTCTCCGCGCCTCCGCGTGAACCCATTTCTTCTCTTTAGACAGTGAGGGCGCCCGCCACCGGTTCGTGTGCGGACACCCCCCTCCACCATCCTGCGGATGGTCCCCCTCCCCATACTGGGGAGGGTTTCAAGTTACTTCTTCTCCGGCAGTACCTGCATCGACCAGTCCTTGGCGGGGACCAGATACTTCGCGGCCAGTGCCTGCAGTTCCGCCGGAGTAGTGCCCCGGATGTCGTTGATGATGCCGGGGATCGCCGCCAGCCGCGCGGGATCGCGCGTGCCGCCCTGCGTCTGGTTCATCCAGAACATGTTGCCGCTCGACATGCGCGCGATCATCTGGATTACCGGCAGCTTGGCGCGGTCGAGTTCGTCGTCGGGCACCGGCGTCTTGACCAGATCGGCCGCCAGTTCGCGGGCGAGGTCGAAGAAGAAGCCGGTCTTGTCCGGCGGCACCATGCCGATCGCCATGATCCGCCCGCCGCCGGGCAGGCCGACCGGCCAGCCATTATCGACGTTCGGCGAATAGCTGACCCCGGCCTGGCTGCGCAGCCGGTCGAGCAGCCTGTCGCGGAACACCGCCGCCAGCACCTCAAGCTTGCGGCTTTCGGCAAGGCCCGCGCTGCCCGCACCGGTCGGCCACGCGATGGCCGCCGCCGCCTGGTTGGGCTGGCCGCTATGGGTCCGCGTGACCGGGCTGGCGACGTGCGCCGGAAAACGGACCGATGGCGGCGGGGTGGCGGCGGCAGGCCGCGGGGCCATCGCGCCGATAGTCGCCGCGACGGCGTCGATCGCCGGCTGCTGCTGCACGTCGCCGAACACCTGCACCTCGATCGGACCGGAGGCGAGCAGCGGCGCCCACAGCACCTTGAACGCCGCCGGGGTCAGCGCCTCGATCTCCTTGCGATCGGGCGTGCCCCAGCGCGGATCGTTGTCGTGGAGCAGCGCGTCGAGATCGCGCGCCATCACGCCATCGGGCGAGGCACCCAGCGCATCATAGCTGGCGAGCATCACCGCGCGGGCGCGGGCGACCGGCGCGGGGTCCCATGCCGGCGATTGCAGCTTGGCCGCGATCAGCTTGAGCTGGTCGGTCAGGTCGGCGGCGGTGGTGATGCCCGACAGGCTGAAGGCATCGTCGTCGATCCCGAACGACAGCCCGATCTGCCGCCCACCGGTCAGCCGGTCCAGCTCCTCCTGCCCCAGCACGCCCTTCGGCGTCTGGATACCCGATGCGACCAGCGCGAGGTCGGCGGCGAAGGCCGGGGTGCGGCGGTCGGCAGGGAGCGCGTTCAAGCCACGGCCGAAGCGGACGCGGACATAGACCTTGCCCGTCTCCGATTCATTGGGGAACAGCAGCAGCGACGAACCATTGGCGAAATCGACCCGCTCGACCGGCGGATCGCTCAGCGCCATGCTGCGTGCGGTGATCGTGCCCGGTTTCCCAAGCGGCGCCAGCCGGTCGAAGCCGATCGCCCCCTGCCCGCTACGCCGGCTCGCGCTGCCGGCGATCTTTTCCGACAGGGCGGCGGTCAGCTTGGCCTGTGCGGTCGGATCGGGAGTGCGGGTGTTGACGATGGCGCGGGTGGCGGTGCCGGCGAAGACCTTCTTCGTCGCCGCCTGCACGCGCGCGGGCGTGAAGAACTTCTTGGTCACCGCCCCTTCGAAGATACGCAGGGAGGTTTCGGGACCGGCGACGGTTTCGCGGATGTCGGTCGCGGAAATCAGGTTGTCGGCGAGCAGCGCGCCGGCCGTCACCGGGGCGGTGCGAACCTCATTCTCCATCCCCGCGCGGATTTCGGCGACCTCGCGGTCGATCTCCGCCTGGGTCGGCGGCGTGCGCATCGCATCGGCGATCGACTGGCGCACATCGCGCAGCGCCGCCGCCCAGTCGTCGCCCAGCGGCAGGATCGACAATTGGGTGATGTTGGCCGAGCGCGACACGTCGTCGAGGTTCGCACCCGCCGAGATATAGCTGCCCCCGGCCCGTGCGCGGCTTTCGAGGCGGCGGTTCAGGATGCGCAGCGCGATCTGGTCGATCATCCGATCCTGATTGAACAGGATCGTGTCGTCGCCGACCGTCCAGGGCCGCAGCACGGCCATCTGGAGCAGCGTCGGCATGGTCGGTTCGCTAACCACCGCCGCGACCGGCTCATTGGCCTTGGGCGCACCGAATTTCGGTTCGGCGGGCGACGGGCCATTGCCGGCCCAGGCCGAGAAATGCTTCTTCACCATCGCTTCGAGGATAGCGGGATCGGCGTCGCCCGCGATCACGATGATCGCGCGGTCGGGGCGATACCAGCGGTCGTGGAACGCCTTGACGCTGGCGGCGGTGGCGGCCTGCAGCGTATCGACATTGCCGATCGGCGAGCGGTCGGCCAGCGGCTGTCCGGCGAAGAACAGCGCGCGCACCGCATCGCCGAAGCGGACCTGCGGCCCTGGCTGTTCGCGCTGTTCGGACAGGACGACCGGCCGTTCGGCGTCGAGCGCGGCCTGCGTCAGCGTCGGTTCGGCCATCATCCCCGACAGGATCTTCATGCTCTCATCAAGGCCGGTCGGCGTCGCCGAGGGCAGGTCGAGCTTGTACACGGTCTGGGTAAAGCTGGTCGACGCATTGCTGTCGGAGCCGAAGGTTACGCCCAGACGCTGCCACACCCGCTTCGATTCGCCATCGGGGACATGGACCGATCCGCGGAAGGTCAGGTGTTCGATCAGATGCGCGAAGCCGCGCTCGCTGTCGGTTTCCATCAGCGATCCGGTGCCGATCGCGACCCGGATCGCCACCTGCCCCGGCGGCACGCCATTCTTGCGCACGGCATATTTCAGGCCATTGGACAGGACCCCGTACGTCCAGGTCCGGTCGGGCGGGATGTCGCTGCCCTTGAACAGCCACGGCGTGTCCGGCCCTTGCGCCACCGGTTGCAACGGCGGGAGCTGGCGAGCTGGTGCCGGAGAGGCAGGCGCAGGCGATGCGGGCGGGGTCTGCGCGGCAAGCGGCGCGGCGATCAGGGCCAGGGTCGAGAACGCGCCCATAGCCGGTCGGAACAGGGATGCCATGCGCGAGGGTGTAGCGTCGTTGCAACGCCTTCACCAGTATCGACAGCGGTTCGCAAATATAAAGGTCGGATAGGTGTGTCGTTCAGCGTTGGCTCAGGTGGGACGGATCGACCTTCGCGATCCTATCGTCACCCCGGACTTGTTCCGGGGTGACGAAGCGGAACTTGCGTTTTGGTCTCAACGCTCCTCGCGCCGCAGATACAGATAGGAATTGTCGAACTCGGCCAGCGCCATCAGCCCGGCCAGATCGTGGATCGTCACCCGGCGCCCACGGAAATCCATCAGCCCGCGCTCGCGCAGGTCACGCAGGGTGCGGTTGACATGGACCGGGGTCAGGCCGGTGCAGTCCGACAGGTCGGTCTGCGTCAGCGGCAGCGCGAAGCCGCTGTCGTCCGCCTCCCCGATCAGCCCCAGCCGGACGCGCAGTTCACAGACCAGATGGGCGATCTTCTGGATCGCGGTACGCCGGCCCAGCGACAATTCCCATTCGCGGTGGATCGCGGCGTCGAGCGCGGTCAGGAACCAGTAGACCCGCGCCAGATGCGGCTGCTTCTCGGTGATCTCGGTCAGCTTCGTATGTGGGACCAGCACGACCCGGCACGGCGTCAAGGTCATCACATTATGGTCGAGCTGCTTGAGCGAAAAACTGTGCAGGTCGAGAAAGTCGCCCGCGACATGCAGTTCGGTGATCTGCCGTTCACCGCCCGGCAAATCCTTGTACCGGCACATCAATCCTTCGAGCAGCAGCGTGCTGACGGTCAACCGCTGTCCCGCGCGGATGCAGGTATCATGCGCGGGCAGGTCGCGCACCTCACCCAGCGACGCCCGGATGACCTGTTCCTCCTCCAACGAAATCGTGTCGCGTGCGCGCAATTTCGCCAGATGCGTCTCGATCACCGGTAACAGCCCCTCTTGCAAGATCGTTACGCTGGTAGCGTACCACCGTTGCAGAGGCAACGCGGCCTGCCCGAACGGGAACGCAGCGTTTCTCCGCGCGCCCTTGATCCCCCGTGCCCATGCCGCCACATGGGCCACATGTTGATCGAAACCGAATCCACGCCCAATCCGGCCACGCTGAAGTTCCTGCCCGGGCAGGTCGTCATGGACGCGGGCACCCGCGACTTCGCATCGCCGGAAGAGGCCGAAGCCTCGCCGCTCGCCACGCAGCTGTTCGCGCTGGGCGATGTCGTCGGCGTGTTCTTCGGCCGCGATTTCGTGTCGGTGACCAAGGCACCGGGCAGCGAATGGGCCGACCTGAAGCCCGACGTGCTGGCGCTGATGCTCGACCATTTCGGCGGGCGTATGCCGCTGTTCCATGCCGTGGGCAGCGCCGGCTTCTCGGTCCCGGCGGAGGACAGCAGCTTCGTCGACAATCCCGAGGATGCCGACATCGTCGAACAGATCAAGGAACTGATCGAGACCCGCGTGCGCCCGGCGGTGGCGAATGACGGCGGCGACATCGTCTATCGCGGGTTCGACCAGGGCAAGGTCTATTTGCAGTTGCAGGGTGCCTGTTCGGGCTGCCCCTCGTCCAGCGCGACGCTGAAGAACGGTATCGAGCAGTTGCTCAAATATTATGTTCCCGAAGTCACGGAGGTTCGCGCAGTCTGATGCCCAAGCTCGACGATCAGGCGCTCGACACGCTGTTCCGCAGCGCGCGCACGTTCAACGCATACACCAACCAGCCGGTCGATGACGCCAAGCTGCACGCGATCTGGGACCTGCTGAAATGGGGGCCGACCAGCGCGAACCAGCTACCCGCGCGGATCGTATGGTGCACGTCGCAGGCGGCGAAGGACAAGCTGGCCGACTGCGCCAGCGGGACCAACCCCGACAAGATCCGCGCCGCCCCGGTGACAGCGATCATCGGCATGGACACCGAGTTTCACGAGCATCTGCCCGAACTGTTCCCGCACACCGATGCGAAGTCGTGGTTCGACGGCAATGCCGAATTGCGGCAGGCATCGGCGTTCCGCAATTCGTCGTTGCAGGGCGCGTATCTGATCCTCGCCGCCCGCGCGCTGGGCCTCGATACCGGGCCGATGTCGGGCTTCGATGCAGGGGCCGTGGACAAGGCGTTCTTTGCCGATACGCCGTCGGTCCATGCCAACTTCATCACGACGCTGGGCTATGGCGATCCCGCCAGCCTGCACCCGCGCTCGCCCCGCCCCGATTTCGCCAAGTTCAACCGGATCGCCTGACGCGGCCGTGCGAACGCTGGTGATCGAAACCGCCACCGCCGCCTGTTCGGTCGCGTTGATCGAGGACGGCATGGTGATCGCGCGCGATCATGTCGTCGTCGGGCGCGGCCATGCCGAACGGCTGGTGCCGATGATCGCCGGGTTGCCGGATCAGGGGCGCGCCGACGCGATCCTGGTCGATTGCGGTCCGGGCAGCTTCACCGGCGTCCGCGTCGGGCTGGCGGCGGCGCGGGGCCTCGGCATCGGCTGGGGCGTGCCGGTTGGCGGCTATTCTTCGCTGGCGCTGATCGCCGCCGCCGCGCTGAACGACCGGCCGGACGACACCATCGTCGCCGTGCTGGACGGCGGCCATGGCGAGGTGTTCCAGCAGGGGTTCGACGGCGCGCTGGTCGCCGATGGCCCGGCGGTGTCGCGCAAGCCGGCGGACGCGGTAGCGGTATTGGCGGGACGGCGGGTGGTCGGACAGGGGCTTGCCCGCCTGCGGACCGTCGACGATACCTTGCCCGCCTGCGACCGCCTGCCCGATGCCGCCGATGCGGTGCTGTTGCCGCCGGCGCAGGCCAGCCTGCCCCCCGCCCCGCTCTATGGCCGCGCGCCCGATGCGGTGCCGAGCGTCCGGGCATGACCGATACCCGCGTCGACGTCGCGCTGGCCGAAGGGACCGCCGCCGATGTCGGCGCGGTCGACCGGGTGATGCAGGCGGCGTTCGATCCGCGCTTCGGCGAAGCCTGGACGCCGGCACAGTGTCTGGGAATGCTGTCGCTGCCCGGGGTGTGGCTGACGCTGGCGCGTGCGGGTGATGCTCTTGTCGGTTTCGCGCTGACCCGCGCAGTCGCCGATGATGCCGAATTGCTGCTGATCGCGGTGCTGCCCGACCAGCGCGGCCATGGTATCGGCCGCGCCCTACTGCGACGCGCGATAGAGGAGGCCGGTACGCGCGGCGCGGCGCGGTTGTGCCTGGAGATGCGGGAGGACAACGATGCCACCCGGCTATACGTCGGCGAAGGTTTCACCAAATGCGGCGAGCGGCGCAACTATTATGCCGGCCGTGGCGGCGCGCGGTTCGACGCGCACACCTATATTCGGCCGATCCCACTCGAATAGACAAAGATGTTGTTTATATTGTTGCGGTGACCGCCAAGCCGGCCGATAGCGATACCGGCCTTTTTTTGTAGCGGCTGCGTAACGAGGGAAGATATGGAAATGGACGCGGAGCGCGACGGGACGCTGATCGCATTGACGGCGGACATCGTCGCCGCACATGTCGGCAACAACAATATCGACATGGCAGAAATCCCCGTGCTGATCCGCAGCGTGCACGGCGCGCTGGCGAGCCTCGGAACGGTGGAGGAGCCACCGGTGCAACGGGCGGAACCCGCCGTGCCGGTTCGGGCATCGATCAAGCCCGATTATATCGTCTGTCTGGAGGATGGGCGGAAGCTGAAGATGCTCAAGCGGCACCTGATGACTCATTACAACCTGACCCCCGAACAATATCGCGCCCGGTGGAACCTGCCGGCCGATTATCCGATGGTCGCGCCCAACTATGCCGAACAGCGCCGGACGCTGGCCAAGCAGATCGGACTTGGCACGCAACGCCGCACGGCATGATCCGGGCCGGGCGCGTTTAGCGGCTTTCGCTGACGCGCCCGGCACGCTAGAACGCGGGCAACCTTCTCCGGCTGGACGTACAGGAATACATGCCCCGCAAGATCGACCTCGAAGCGCTGTGTCACCAAAAGGGGCTGCGGATCACCGAGCAACGCCGCGTCATCGCGCGCGTGCTGTCCGAAGCCGACGACCATCCCGATGTCGAAAAGGTGTATGAGCGCGCGTCGACGATCGATCCGGGCATCTCGATCGCGACCGTGTATCGCACCGTGCGGCTGTTCGAAGAGGCCGGCATCCTCGACCGCCACGATTTCGGCGACGGCCGCGCGCGCTACGAACCCTCGCCCGAGGCGCATCACGACCACCTGATCGATGTCGAGAGCGGCCGGGTGATCGAATTCGTCGATCCCGAGCTGGAACTGCTGCAAAAGCAGATCGCGGAGCGGCTGGGCTTCCGCCTGGTCGACCACCGCATGGAACTCTACGGCGTCAGCCTCGACCGCAAGGATTGACGGCCGTGACGCTGCCCGCGCGGTTGCGGTTGATCGCACGGGCGGGTGGGATGCTGGCGGCGCTGATCGTCTATCTGATCCTGCATGGCAGTTGGCGGCTGATCGGGCGGCGTTCGCCGTGGCCACCGCGCTTCCTGGGGCGGATCGCGCACATCGTCGGCGTGCGGACCAAGATCGTCGGATCGCCCGTCCCGCGCGACGTCCTCTATCTCGCCAACCATCAGAGCTGGATCGACATTCTCGCCATCGCCGGGGCGAGCGGTAGCGCGTTCGTCGCCAAGGGCGAATTGCGCGACGCGCCGCTGGTCGGGTGGCTGTGTACGCTGAACCACACGCTGTTCGTCGATCGCGGCGACCGGCTGGGCGTTGCGCGGCAGATCGATACGCTGCGCCAGGCGCTGCTGGCCGATCATCCGGTGACGGTGTTTCCCGAAGGCACCACCGCGGCGCCGGGTGAGTTGCTGCCGTTCAAGGCGGCGCTGCTGGGCGCGATCGACCCGCCGCCGCCGGGACTGCGGGTGCAGCCGGTCTATTGCGACTATGGCGATGCGCGCGAAGTAGCGTGGTTGGGCGACGAACCGGGCACGACCAACGCCGCACGGGTATTGGCGCGGCCGGGCCGGATCGGGTTGACCATCCATTTCCTCGAACCGTTCGACCCGGCGGGCCTGGGGCGCAAGGCCGTCGCGACCCGTGCGCGGGATGCGATCGCGGCGGCGATGGCCAGTACTGCCCATCGCACGTCAACTCGAACCGTTCGTCCTGAGTAGCCGCTGAGCCTGTCGAAGCGGCGTATCGAAGGACCGTTGCCACAGGTGCTTCGATCGGGTCTTCGACTTCGCTCAGCCCCTACTCAGCAGCACGAACGGACGGGGCGTTATTCGCTGAATTCGCCCATCGTTACCCGCCGGCCAAGCAGAAACGCGTCGTTGACGTGGACGAAGGGCGACAGGTCCACATCGCTGGTCCGGTCGCGCAGGCATTCGGCGAAGCGGCGATAGAGCCGGGCATATTCGGGTTCGTCGCCAACATCGACCGCCACCCCATCCACCGCCATCTGCGACGCGCCCATCGACAGCTTCAGATGGCCGTCATCGGTTTCGACATCGATGTCCCAAGTCTGCGGTCCGGTCTGGTCGAAATCGAATTCGACGCGGACCGGGACGCCAGCCGTATCGGTGAAGTCGAGATCGGCGGCGATCGGCGCATCGCGGTTTGACGGAAAACGCAACTCGGCCGTGTCGAGCAGTAACGGGCGCGGCAGGATGCGGGTGATGACCGACAGCGCATTGATGCCGGGGTCGAACACGCCGATGCCCGGTTCCCAAATCCATGCCTGCCCCGGATGCCAGACGCGGACATTCTCTTTCCAGTTGACCGCGACGCGGCGGATATTGCGCTGCGTCAGCCATTGCCGCGCCGGCTCCACTGCTGCCGCCTCGCGCGAATGCCACGTCGCGAACAGGACCCGCCGTGCGCGTTCGGCGGCGCGGGCGAACGCCTGCGCTTCGGACAGGGTGGCGGCCGGCGGCTTTTCGATCATGACGTCGAGGCCGTGGTCGAGCGCTTGGCGGATCAGCGACAGCCGCCCGCGCGGCGGCGTGCAGATCGAAATCGCCTGCACGTCCGGCATCGCCGCCATCATGTCGTCGATCGTCTTGAAGCCGGGTACGCCATCGGGCGGCGTATGGCCGGTGACGGCGGCGACAAGCTCGAAGTCCGGGCTGGCGGCGATGTGCGGGATATGCTGGTCGCGCGCGATCTTGCCGATGCCGGCCAGCGCGATACGGGTCGGGGAAGCCAACGTCATTCTCTCCTGCCGGTTATTTGTCCGACTTATCAAGCCGGCCACGCCCCCGCAAGCGGCGCGTCAGATTCCGTCGGCAACCACATCATGCCCGGAGGCGCGCAGCCGCCCGGCCAGGTCGGCAAGACAGGTGTCGACCAGCGCCGGATCGGTCGCGCGCACGACGAAATTGGCGCCGGTGCGGCCTTCGCGGAAAAATGGATAGCTACCGATCGCCACACCGTCATGCGCCCGCTCGACCTCGCGCAGTGTGCCTGCGACCTCGCTCTCGCCGACCCAGCAGCCGATCGTTCCGGAGACGACCGGCAGGCCACCCTCCAGCGTACCGGTCAGGCTGTCGAGCATCGCCGCCGCGATATGGGGCACGCCGGCCATGACGAAGATGTTGCCGATATGGATGCCCGGCGCGCCCGACATGCGGTTCTCGATCAGCTCGCCCCCTTCCGGCACCCGCGCCATGCGCAGGCGGGCGTCGGTCAGCCCGCCGCGCGTTTCGTAATAGGCTTCGAGGATCGCGCGGGCGCGGGGATGGACGATTACCGGCACGCCCAGCGCCGCCGCGATCGAATCAACGGTGATGTCGTCATGCGTCGGCCCGATGCCGCCGGTGGTGAACAGATAGTCGTTGCGCGCGCGCAAGCTGTTCACCGCCTCCACGATCGCTTCCTCGCGGTCGGCGACGACGCGCACTTCCGACAGGCGGATGCCCTGGACGTTCAGCCACGTCGCCAGTTGCGCGACATTCCTGTCCTGCGTCCGGCCGGAGAGGATTTCATCCCCGATGACGAGCAGGGCGGCGGTCCAGATGCGGTCGGTCATGCCTTCGCATAGCGTGGGCACGCGCCCTCGCCTAGCGCCCGATCCTTGCCTATATGGGCATGATGACCGACTATCAGACCGTCACCGCCGATATGCCGCTCGCCCGGACCGGCGCAATCAAGCTGCACGATGCCGCCGGATTCGAAGGGATGCGCCGTGCCGGCCGCCTCGCCGCGCATATCCTCGACGAAATCACGCCGCATGTCGTGCCGGGCGTCACCACCGCCGAGCTGGACGCGATCATCTTTGGCCTGATGCGCGAGGGCGACGCCGTGCCCGCCACGCTCGGCTATCGCGGCTATGCCCATTCGACCTGCATCTCGATCAACCATGTCGTGTGCCACGGCATCCCGTCGGACCGGACGCTCAAGGACGGCGACATCGCCAATATCGACGTGACGCCGCTGCTCGACGGCTGGCACGGCGATAGTAGCCGCACCTATCTGGTCGGCAATGTTCCGATCAAGGCGCGCAAGCTGGTCGACGTGACCTATGAATGCCTGATGCTCGGCATCGAACAGGCGAAGCCGGGCAACCGGATGGGCGACGTGGCGCACGCGATCCAGCGCCATGCCGAGGCGCATCGCTATGGCGTCGTCCGCGATTTCTGTGGCCATGGCCTGGGCCAGTTGTTCCACGACGCGCCCGAGGTGATCCATGCAGGCCGTCCCGGCACCGGGCCGGAGCTGCGGCCCGGCATGTTCTTCACCATCGAACCGATGATTAATATCGGCCGGCCCGACGTGAAGATGCTCGACGATGGCTGGACGGCGGTCACGCGCGACCGGTCGCTGTCGGCGCAGTTCGAGCATTCGATCGGCATCACCGAAGACGGGTGCGAAATCTTTACGCTCAGTCCCAAGGGCCTCACCAGGCCGCCGTATCTGTAACCGAGTCGAAACAGACGTCATCCCAGCGCAGGCTGGGATCTCCCCGTGGCAGCACGCAGCACCTACCACCGGGATGCCCCAGCCTGCGCTAGGGCGACGCTGGCGGCTTGGCAGGACGACCCCGCTCCTGCCCAAAAAACCAGCACCCTGCCCCTTCGCTGGGCAATATCGACAGCCCCGGTCAAATCCCCGATGATCGTATCCAAGGCGAATCGCCGGTTGGCACGGTAATTGTTTAACGGGATGCTAACGACCCGTCCGGGTCGTCACGTCCGAGGGGATCGGCAGGGCGCATGAAGAAGATCGAGGCCATCATCAAGCCGTTCAAGCTGGATGAGGTAAAGGAAGCGCTGCACGAAGTCGGCGTCAGCGGCATCACCGTGACCGAAGCCAAGGGGTTCGGCCGGCAGAAGGGACACACCGAACTGTATCGCGGCGCGGAATATGTCGTCGACTTTCTGCCGAAGGTGAAGCTGGAAGTGGTGGTCGAGGACGGCCTAGCCGAGCGTGTGGTCGAGGCGATCGCGGCGGCGGCACAGACCGGCCGCATCGGCGACGGAAAGATTTTCGTCATTCCGGTCGAGACCGCCTTGCGCATTCGCACCGGTGAGCGCAACGACGACGCGATCTGACGCAACGCAGCATTATTTCGAATCATGGGGCGTTCCGGGGCGTTTGATTGCGCCGGAGCGTGGGGTTTAATCCAGAAAGGGCAGTTTCCGATGGCTACTACCGCCAGCACCATCCTGAAGCGGATCAAGGACGAAGAGATCGAGTGGATCGACCTTCGCTTCACCGATCCCAAGGGCAAGTGGCAGCACCTGACCATGGTCGCGTCGATCCTGGGCGATGACGAGCTGACCGACGGCCTGATGTTCGACGGTTCGTCGATCGAGGGCTGGAAGGCGATCAACGAATCGGACATGGTGCTGAAGCCCGATCTGGACGCAGTGTATACCGATCCGTTCTCGGCCACCCCGATGCTGGTCATCTTCTGCGACGTGGTCGAGCCGTCGACCGGCGAACTCTATGCCCGCGACCCGCGTTCGACCGCGAAGCGCGCCGAGGCGTATCTGAAGACCACCGGCATCGGCGACACCGTCTATGTCGGGCCGGAAGCCGAATTCTTCATGTTCGACGATGTCCGGTTCGAAAACAGCTATTCGACCAGCTATTACAAGATCGACGACATCGAACTGCCGGGCAATTCGGGTCGCGAATATGAAGCCGGCAACATGGGCCACCGCCCGCGCGCCAAGGGCGGCTACTTCCCGGTCGCGCCGGTCGACAGCGCCGTCGACATCCGTGGCGAAATGGTCACCACGATGCTCGAGATGGGCCTGCCCTGCGACAAGCATCACCACGAAGTCGCCGCCGCGCAGCACGAGCTGGGCCTGACCTTCGGCACGCTGACCACGACCGCCGACCGGATGCAGATCTACAAGTATGTCGTGCATCAGGTTGCGCACGCCTATGGCAAGACCGCGACGTTCATGCCGAAGCCGATCAAGGAAGATAACGGCTCGGGGATGCACACCCACTTCTCGATCTGGAACGGCGGCAACCCGCTGTTCGCCGGCGACGGCTATGCCGGCCTGTCGGACATGTGCCTGTATTTCATCGGCGGTATCATCAAGCACGCCAAGTCGGTGAACGCCTTCACCAACCCGACAACCAACAGCTACAAGCGCCTGGTCCCGGGCTATGAAGCGCCGGTGCTGCTCGCCTATTCGGCGCGCAACCGGTCGGCGTCGTGCCGCATCCCGTACGGCACCGGTCCGAAGTCGAAGCGCGTCGAAGTCCGCTTCCCCGACGCGATGGCCAACCCCTATCTCGCCTATGCGGCACTGATGATGGCCGGTCTCGACGGCATCCAGAACAAGATCCATCCGGGCGAGGCGATGGACAAGAACCTGTACGACCTGCCGCCGGCAGAACTCGCGCAGGTCCCGACCGTCTGCGGTTCGCTCCGCGAAGCGCTCGACAGCCTCGAAGCCGATCACGACTATCTGCTGAAGGGCGACGTGTTCTCGAAGGACCAGATCGAGGCCTATGTCGAGATCAAGCGCGGCGAAGTGGCACGGTGGGAAATGACCCCGAGCCCGGTCGAGTATGATATGTACTACAGCGCGTAAGGTTGCCGTGCCGGCAACCGGTGGCACGCAAGCGTGCCACAGTCGCTGTCGGCCGGCCTCGCCGAACCGGCGAGGACCGACGACGTGGCTTCGCCACGTCGCGCTGAGGTTGGAGAAAGGCGTCGGGCGCATGTCCCGGCGCCTTTTTTTCTTAAGCATTGGGCAAATGGCGGGATACCCCCTTCCCTCCACACCAACGTCGTCCCAGCGCAGGCTGGGATCTCCTTGTGGAAGCTCACCGCATCAGCCACAAAAGGCCCCAGCCTTCGGTGAGGTGGTGATAGGGTGACGGGACGTCTCGCTATACGCCGTTGCGCCGGTCCGGTCGCGGCCGAGTTTCTCGCGACTGCACTAACTTCAACAGAGCCTTGCGCCGGGGTACTCCTTACGTACGGCGACTGAGAAGAAGAAGCGGGACCCCGGATCAAGTCCGGGGTGACGGGTGGGGTAGGTATAGCGAACAACACCAGCGGCGTCCGCGACGGAACCGAACGCCCCATCGCCTGCCACACAAACGTCACATCCCCATGGTCAAGAACCAGCAACCACCCGCCACAGGAATCGCCGCCCATGACCGTCCTCCTCGACCGCCGCACCTTGCTCGGCGGATTCGCTCTCGGCGCCGCCACCCTGTCGGTCGCGCCGGTGCAGGCGCGCGGCGGCAAAGGGTGCACCTTTGCGGTATTGGGCGACTGGGGCCGCGATACGCCCGAACAGCATCACGTCGCCGCGGCGATGGGCCGCACCGCAGCGGCAGCGCAGAGCGATTTCGTGCTGGCGATCGGCGACAATTTCTACAGCGACGGCGTGACCTCCATCGATGATCCGCTGTGGCAGTCGGTGTTCGAGGGCGTCTATACCCACCCCGCCTTGCAGGTGCCGTGGTATGCGCTGCTCGGCAATCACGACTATCGCGGCAATCCGCAGGCACAGATCGACTATGCGAAACGCAGCAAAAGGTGGCGGATGCCGGCGCGCTATTATCAGGTCGCCGACGCGTCGCTCGCGCGGGCGGATACGGAATTATTCGCGATCGACACCTCGCCCTTCGTCGAGCGCTATCGCACCAATGACGGCATGATCGGCAGCAACACCCGGTCGCAGGATACCGCCAAGCAACTCGCGTGGCTGGACCATGCGCTGTCGCAGTCGCAGGCGAAGTGGAAGATCGTGACCGGCCACCATCCGATCCGGTCGGGCGGCAGCGGCCATGGCGACCAGCCGGAGATCATCGCGCAGGTGCTGCCGATCCTGAACCGGTACGGCGTACAAGCTTATATCGCCGGTCACGACCATGACCTGCAGCATATCCGCCGTGACGGCATCGACATGATCCAGTGTGGCGGCGGCATGGAAGCACGCCCGGTCGCGGCGGTCGAGGGCACCCGCTTCTGCCGCGCGGCCGCCGGGTTCGGCATGGTGCAGATCGCAGGCGACCTGTTGTCGTTCGACCTGCGCGACGAACGCGGGGCCAGCCTCTACAACGCGTCGATCCCGGTCCGCGCCCGCGTTACGGCATGACCGGCGGCATATAGGGCAGCGTAAAGGCCAGCGCCCAGAGCAGGAACAGCACCAGCGGCAGGTGGACAACCAGCTGGAGGAAGCTGAACCCGACGATGTCGCGCGCCTTCAGCCCAAGGATGCCGAGCAACGGCAGCATCCAGAACGGGTTGATGAGGTTCGGCAGCGCTTCGGACGCGTTATAGATCTGCACCGCCCAGCCGAGATGGACTTGCAGGTCGTTCGCCGCCTGCATGACATAGGGCGCCTCCAGCAGCCATTTGCCGCCGCCCGAGGGGATGAAGAAGCCGAGGATCGCCGAATAGACACCCATTGTGAGCGGAAACGTCTCGGTCGTGTTCAGCGAGACGAAGGCATGGGCGACGACGTCGGACAGGGTCGATCCGTCGGCGCTTTTCGCGGTCGTCATCATCGCGGCGATCGCGGCGTAGAAGGGATATTGGATCAGGATGCCGGCGGTCGACGGCACCGACCGGGCCAACGCGTTCAGGAAACGCCTGGGCCGCCAATGCAGCACCAGCCCGGCCATCAGGAACAGGAAATTATAGGTGTTGAGGTTGGAGATGGCGATCATCCACGACTGCCGCGCAAACTCCTGCAGCAGCCAGCCGGCCGCCAGCAGCCCGATGAGCACGGTCAGCAGCGGGGCATGTTCCAGCCATTCGCCGGGCTGGGTCCGGGGCGGCAGGGCGTCGTCCTGGCGCGCGGGATCGATCCCCATGTCCTGCGCCGTCACCGCGGTGTCGCGACCGGGGGCCGACGCGATCGCGATCACCGTCGACACGATCACCAGGATCGCGGCGATCAGCATCGATTGCCACAGGAAGATCGTCTGGCTGAACGGGATGACGCCAGTGATCGGCAACAGCCCGGGCGGCAGGCTGGCCGGGTTCGCCTGTAGCTGGGCCGAGGAGGATGACAGCCCCATCGCCCAGGTCGCGCCGAGACCCAGATAGGCCGCCGCTCCGCCTGCGCGGTAATCCATCCGCAATTCGGTCCGCCGCGCCAGGGCGCGGGTCAGCAGGCCGCCGAAGATCAGGCTCAACCCCCAGCTCAGCAGCGAGGACAGCATCGTCGCGATGGCGATCAGGCCGATCGCCCCGCGCCCGCTGTTCGGGATCAGCGCCAGACGGTCGATCAGCCGCTGCATCGGTGCCGAGGTCGCGACGACATAGCCGCCGATCGTCACGAACGCCATCTGCATGGTGAACGGGATCAGCGTCCAGAAGCCGTCGCCGAAGCTCCTGGTCACGGCCGCGACCGGCGCACCATGGGCCAGCACCGCGACCGCGACGACGACGACCGCCAGCGCCACGAACACGAACGCGTCGGGAAACCAGCGTTCGGCCCAGGCGGTGAAGCGCAGCGCGATCCGGGCGAGGCGTCCATCAACGGCAGGGGCAGCAGCGGGCATCGGCGTCTCCGGTGGTTCGGACGTTATACGAACCGCCGAACCAATCGTTGCGCAGCCGGTTCGACCGGACGCTCAATAATCGCGCGAGATGCGGACGTTGGTGCTTTGCCGGCCGATGGTGGAAATCGATGCCAGCAGCGACAGCCAGCGCGTGACCTGAAATTCGATCCGGGTGGCGGAATAGCCCTGCCCGTCGGTCACGATCTCCGCATAGAAACGTCGGGTCAAGTATTTGCCGGCGGCGACCGAGGTCCCCTGCCCCGTCTGCGGATCGGCGGGCAGGATGCGCAGGCGATCGAGACCGGCGGCGCGGCGCACCGCGTTGATCGGGTTCAGCCCGCCCTCGCCATTCTGCAACGCGGCGACGGCGGCGGCGAGCTGCAACGCCTCCGGTGCGGACAAGTTGGTGATCGAGGTGCCGAACAGCAGCCGCGACAGCAATTCGTCCTCGGGCAGCGCGGGCACGCTCTGGAAGCTGATTTCAGGCCGGGTCGCGGTGCCGGCGACTCGGATGGTAGCGTTCAGCCCTTGCGTATCGGCATTGGCGACGATGTCGAGCGCCGGGTCGGCGGGGCTTTCGCCGTTGAAGCGCAGCGCACCGCGATCCACCCGGAACTCGCGGCCGGCGAACTCATAGTCGCCCCGCACCAGATCGGCACGGCCGTTGATGATCGGGCTGGTCGGCTCACCGGTGATGGCAAGGTCGGCTGACCATTCGCTGTTGAGGCCGAGGCCGGTGACGATCAGGCCGCCGGGCGCGCGGGCGCGCAGGTCGAGCTTCCACGGGACCACCGCCGCGCTGGCCTCGTCATCGCCATCGGGACGATTGATTTCGCGGATGTTGAGGCGCGGGAGCGGCGCGGTGGCAGTCGCGCGGCCGAGGCGATAGCGGCTGCCGTCCATCCGGACCTCACCCGAAATCGTGCCGCCCGCCCCGTCGCTGCGCACGCGGATCGGGCCGGTGACGGTCGCACCGATCGAATCGGTGTTGATGAGGCGCGCGCGGTCGGCGTTCAGCGACAGGTCGATGCCGAAGCCCCGCACGGCGGCGAATTCGAACGCGCCGGTGCCGGTCACCCGTCCCTGTCGGCCGTCGTTCGCCGCGAACCGGTCGATGACCAGCCGCGACCCGTCAAAGCGGCCCTGCGCCTCCACGCCGGTCAGCACAGTGCCGGTGATCGCGCTTTCGATGCGCGCGCCGCTGGAACGGACCACGCCGCGGATGCGCGGATCGGCGAGACGACCACTGACGTCGGCGCCGACCGATACCGGGCCGGACAGGTCGAACAATTCGATGCCGGTCAACCGCCACAGCGTATCGGCCGGACCGCCATAGCGTAGTTGCGCGAACAGCGGCGCGTTGCCCAGGCGGGTGGCGAGGTCTCCCTGCCCCAGCGGGGCAAGGCGCGCCTGCGCCCGACCGATCGTCTTGCCCCCGCTCGCCATCACCGCGCGGACGCCGGCGCGGTTCGCATCCAGCACCGCCGCGATGCCGACATCGATTGGGGTCGACGACACGACCAGCCCCGATCGGCTGAGGCCGCGAATGGTCAGGTCGACCCGTCCGCTGGGCGTATCGCCACGCGTGGCATAGACGATCTTGCCCGACGCGCTGCCGCTCAAGCCCAGCCCCGGATAGCCGATGTCGAGCACCGCCAGCGGCATCCGCGTGACGTCCAGCGCCAGTTCGGTCGTGTCGGCCCCCACCGCGCCGCCGACCGTTGCCGTGCCGCCGGCAAAGCTGAACTGCGTCGGTGCCAGTCGCCAGCCATCACCCTCCCGCCAGACCACCGCCGGGGTTTCGAGCTTCAGCGGCCGGCGGTCGAGCGTTCCTTCCGCGCTGATGCGAACTTCGTCGGCGGCGACCTGCGTCACGCTCTGGATCGAAAAGGCGCGGCCGCGCGACCCGGCGATGGCAGCGCGGACTTCGCCGACGCCGTCGACCAGCTTCGCGCTGCCCGCCAGCCGCGCGATCGACAATTGCCCGCGCCGGAAGCCCTGCGCCGTCATCGTCGCGTCGAGCGTAGTGCCGCCATCGGCCAGCACGATCCCGGCCTCCAGCCGCGCCCGCCGCACCGATCCGGCGACGCCGAGGCGCGCGCGGGTCGCGTCGAGCGCGATGTCGATCCGCTGGTCGCTACCCTGCGGCCGGAAATCGATCGTGCCGGCGATGCCGCCGCCATCGACGTTCAGCCGTCCGAGGAAACCGTCCTCGACGATATCGACCCCGCCGGTCGCGCGGGTGCCGCTGACCTCCAGTTCGTCGACCGCAATCCGCGCCGTGCCGCCGCTGGGCAACAGGATGCGGCCATTGGCGGTGAACGGCCCGAGACGCGAACCACCCTGCGCGCGATAGGCGAAACCCTCTACCGTCGGATCGAGATGGGCCACGACATCGGTGAGGCCCAGCGTCGCATTGGGCGACGCGAAGCGCAGGTCGAGCGTCGGCTTGGAGATATTGCCGTCGAGGATCAACTGCACCGGGCCATAGGTCGCCTGTCGCCCGCTGCCTTCGAAATGGAAGGTGCCGTCGCGGCGGCGATAGCCGTTGCCGGTGAGCGTCAGGCCGGGCGACGTCAGCCGCAGCCCGCGTAGATACAGGATGCCGTCTTTCCCGCGCTCCAGCCCGGTTTCGATGCGCGGCAACCCTTGGGTCAGCGACCGGAAGAAGCCGTTGTCGAGCCGGCGGACCTGCGCCATGCCGCGCCCGACGATCCGCGTGCCGCCGCCGGGAATGGGAACGGCCGTCAGCCGGGTCTGCACGTCGACCAGCCCAAGGCCGGGGATCAGATAGCGTTGCAGCGCACCGCTGATCCCGACCTCGTACCGGCCGGTGGCCAGGTCGAGCGTCAGCATGATCCGCCCGTTCAGCTTGTCCGACCGCACGATCAGGTCGTTGCCGACCAGCGTCTTCGCATCGACAGCCAGCCGCCCCGTGACCGACAGGTTGCGCAGGATGCCGCCCGCGACATCGCCGACCCCGGTCACGCGCGCCGCCGCCAGCCGGATCGGCACGATCACCGGCGCCTTCGACAACCGCCCCTGCCCGGCGGCGACGACCTGTTCGAACCCGGTCTGGTCGAATGCCAGCCGGCTCGCGCGCAGGCGATAGTCGAACCGCGCGATCGAAAACTCGCCATCGAGGATCGCACGCAGTTCGATGTCACGCCCGGTCATGTTCGGGAACATCGCCGCCGGCCGCAGCAGTCGTGCGCGCAGGCGCAGGTCACGGAACGCGCTGGTGCCGAGGTCGACGATGCCGTCCGCCTCCATCGCCAGCGCGGCGCTGCGCAGCGCCAGCACGCCGTCGATCCGCCGATCGGCAAAGGTCGCGCTGCCGGTCACGCGGACTTGGCGGTCGGTTAGCCGCTGCAGCTTGCCCTGCAGCAACGCGGATGGGGCAAGCGTCCCGCCCAGCGTGTAGCGGCCGGCGCGCACGCCCAGCGTCAGGTCGACGATCCGCGTGCGGCCGGCATCGGCGACCGCGCGCCCGTCCCATGCCGACCAGCGCCCGTCGCCCGACACCTCGACCGATAGCGGCCGGCGAATCCCGCTGGCGGTGGCGAGCAGCCCGTCCCGCGTGCCGCGTGCGCGCAGGTCGACGTCGAAGCGGTCGCGATCCGGTTCGGCATCCAGCCGCAGGCGCAACCGGTCGCTGCTGGCGACGTCGAGCGCGAGGTCGACCAGCGCGCGGCCCGAACGGATGTCCGCCTGTCCGGCGAGCTGGCCGATGCGCGGTGTACCGGTGATGCCCTTGGCCAGTTCGAGCCGTTCGACGCTCAACCGGCCGATACGGATGTCGAAGCTCGGCAGGATCGGGCTCTTGCGCCCGGTCGGCGTCGGCTGCGGCAGTTTGGCTAGGATCGCGCGCGGGATCGTCAGGCTGTCGATCGACAGACGGTTCGACAGGAACTCCCATGGCCGCCAGTCGAGTTGGGCGAGCGGGGCGCGCAGGACCAACCCCTTCTGGTCATAGATACGGACATCGATCAGCCGCGCGCGGCGATAGATCGATCCGTCGATCCGCCCGATGCGATAGCGCATCCCGTTGGCGGGCTTCAGCGTCGCGATGCGGTTGGCGATCAGCCGGTGACCGGGGCCGGTATCGATCACGATCAGCAGCCCGGCGATCAGGACGACGATTGCCAGCAGGAACTGCGCGATCCGCCGGCCCCAGCCGACGCGGCGCTTCTCCACGACCGGCGGCGTTGCGACGGGTTCGTCGGTCAAAATGCCTGCCCCAGCGAGACATAGACCGCGACGCGCGGGTCGCCGCGCTGCGGGTTGATCGGCGTACCGACATCGACGCGGATCGGGCCGAAGTTGCTGTAATAGCGCACGCCGATCCCGGCGCCGTAACGCATCCCGGAAAAACGCGGCAGCGTGGAGGTATAGATGTTGCCGGCGTCGAGGAAAGGCACGACGCCGAAATTGCCGAACGCCTTGACCCGCGCCTCCAGCGAAAACTCGGCGAGGCTGCGCCCCCCGATCGGATCGTTGTTGGGATCGCGCGGGCCGATGTCCTGAAACCCGTATCCGCGCACCGACGCACCGCCGCCCGCATAGAAGCGCCGCGAGGGCGCTACCGCGTCGCGCGGCGCGCCGAGGATCGAACCGATGCGGGTCCGCGCGGCGAGAACGACGCGGCCGGTGACCGGCCGATAAACGCTGGCGTCGATCTGGGCACGGGTATAGCCGAACACATCGCCCTGCAGCGACAATTCAGGGCTGATCCGCCCGCCCAGCCGGAACCCGCGCGTCGGATTCAGCAGGTCGTCCGAGCCGTCGTAATTCAGGCTGCTGGGCAAGGCACCGATGAAATAGGTCCGGCGACGCGGCTCCCCGGTCGCGACGATCACATCGCGTTCGTCGGTCGCAACCAGTTCGCCGCCCAGCGCCCAGGTCCACGTCTTCTGGAAGAAGATGTTGGTCTGTCGTTCCAGCCCGGCGGACAGCGACACGGTGTTCGCTTCGAACGCGTTGCGGACGAGGTGGGTGGCGGCGATCTGCGCGGTCAGCACCCGGTCCCGACCATGGAAATTATTGCGCCGATAGGTGACGGCGGCGACCTGCTCCAGCGTGCCGAGCACGCCGCGCAGCGTCAGCGCGCCTTCGGGCGGGAACAGGTTGCGATGGGTCCAGCTCGCCTCCACGCGCGCGCCTTCGCCGGTGCCATAGCCGATTTCGCCGGCGATGGTGCGCGGCGGGGCCGGCTCCATCGCGAGGTCGAGATCGACTGTGCCCGGCGCCTGTCCCTCGACCGGGGTCAGCCGCACCTGCGACACCAGGCTGGTCTGCACGATCGCGCGGCGCAGGTCGTCGACCAGCGCGGAATCATAGGTGTCGCCGGGTTTGAAGCGGGCGATGTCCTGCGCATGATCGCCGTCGAAGATACGGTTGGCCCGCGCGACGATCGTACCGAAGCGCCGCTCGCCACCTGGTTGCACATCGACCTCGATCGTGGCGGTGCGCGTGGCATGGTCGACGGTGATCTGCGGCTCGCCGACCTTGGCGAAGGGAAATCCTTCGCGCCCGATCGTCGTTTCCAGCTTTTCCTGCGCGGCGACGACGGTATCGCCCTGTACCGGCGTCTCGGGCTTCAGGCCGAACGCATCGCGCAGGTCGGGTGCCTTGTCGCCCGCCGCCGCGATGCCGGGCGTGCGGACCTGCGCGAAGCGATAGAGCTGGCCCGGCTCGACCTCCAGATAGACGATCAGCCGATCCCCCTCGGGCCGAACGCTGGTGGTGATGCGGGCGTCGAAATAGCCTTCGTTGCGCAGCAGGTCGTCCAGCAAGCGCGCATCCTCACGCGCGCGGCGGTCGATCTGTGCGGCGTTCGACGGCTCGCCTTCCTTGGCGCGCAGCGTCGACAATTCGTTGAAACGCTGGCGGAACAGGTCGTTGTTGATGCTGTCGATGCCGGTGATGCGGTAATTGTAGCGGAACTCACCGCCGGCACGCTGCGGCCCGGTCGCCAGTGTCGGATCGGTCGGCGCGGTCGCCAGGTCGGGCCAGGCGACGCCGATGTCCGGCATGTCGGACATCGGGGCATTGGGATCGAGCGGCGTTTCCTGCACGGCCGGCGGCGTCTGGGCGAACGCAATCGGACCCGCAACAGCGAGCCATCCGGCGCTCAACAGCACGGCAAGCCGGCAGCTCGACATCGCGTCGTCCTAGCGCGGCAGGGTGGCCGCCGCCAAGCGCAAACCGGCCGGAAATGTCAGTGAATCGTGCCCCAGGCGCCCGGCTGCTCCAGCAGCGTGACCAGCCGCGCGACCTGTCGCCAACGGCAGAATTGCACGACATTGTCGCGGTCGCGCGCCCGGTTCGCGCGCGCGGTCGCTTCTTCGGCGGCGACCGGTCCATATTCCGCCATCAGTTCCTGCGTCGCCGCCAGATCGGACGGATCGGCGATATAGGGCGGCACGGCGGCGGGTTCGAGCATGGCATCCTGTTGTTCATGGATCGTGCCGGAACCGGGCCGACCGCCTTCCCTGCGCCCCTCGATCGTTAACGCGGCCAACGCAATCCCGTATCGATACAGCGTGCCGTCCCGATGCGACACAGGCGGGACGGCAGTGGCGCGGCAGCGCCGACTATGGCAAGCGATGGCGATGAACAGACCACCCCATACGCCGAAAGCCGGCGGGATGCCGATCGCGCTGGGCGTGATGGGCGGCGCGATCGTCGGCGCGGTCTTCGGCGAGGCGACGATGGGCCTGCTGATCGGACTGGCGCTGGGCATCGCCATTGCCGTCGTCATCTGGCGAACGGATCGCTGATCGACGCCTATAGCGCGCGCGACAGCCAGACGACCCGCCCGACGATATCGGGCGCACCATCGATGGCGATCGGCGCATAGGCGGGATTGTCGCTGACCAGTTCGATGCCGCCCGGCACCCGCGCCAGCCGCTTGACCAGCAACACCCCGTCATGGCGTACGACATGGATCGCACCCGACACCCCGCGCCGGTCGCCGCCATCGACCAGGATGGTGTCGCCATCGGCCAGCGTCGGCAGCATCGAATCGCCCGCGACCGCGATCACCGACGCCTGACCGGGGCGCACCCGCAACTGGCGTAGCAAGGCGGCGTCGATCCGCAGCGCACCGTCGCCGCGATCGTCCTCCACGAACCCGCCCGGTCCGGCCGACGCCAGCGCGTCGATCCGCGGCACCGCGATCATCTCGTGCGCGACCGGCCCGCCCAGCGCTGCCTCCGACACCCCCAGATAGCGCGCCAGCGTCGCCCGGTCGCCCTCCGACAACCGGCGGGGCGAACCCCGTTCGATATATTGCTGCATATACGCCGGATTGCGCCCCAACAGGCGCGACAGTTCCGACAGGCTCGCCCCCCGCTGCGTCGCGAGCCGCGCGATCGTCCCCCGGACATCGTCCATTTCCATCGCCGCCTCCCGTTTAGGAATTTTCCTAGACATGTTGGATTTCAAAGAACAGATCAAGAACATTCTTGAGTCGGAGGAGTAGGCGGGAGGATATGGATGCACAGCATTTTGCAGCGGATCAGTCGGCATCTGCAGGAAACGGGAACGCCCGAGACGCTGTTCGGGCGGCGGGCGGCGGGCGACCCGCGACTGGTGGGCGACCTGCGCAACGGGCGGCAGCCGCGCGCACCGCTGATCGCCCGGATCGAGGCTTACATCGCCGGACAGGAACGGTCGGAATGAGCCGGGGTCCGGACGCGACGACGCTGCTGGAACGGCGACTGCGCATCGCGGCGGAGGCAATGGGCGTTTCGATCGCGATCACGGCGTCGGACCAGACTGGCTGGGCCAGTGCGACGTTCAACGGTGCGCGACATCGGCTGACGCTGACCAGTGGCGATGCCGGGTTCGCGCCATGGCTTGCCGGATTGCCCGAGGCCGACCTGCCGCTGCGCGGGCATCTGGTCGCCGACCTGATCGTCACGGGCCAGTCGACGCTGCCCGACGGTCCCGCAGCGACGATCGAGGCGCTGACGGTCGAGGAACGCTGACGCGCTACTCGCCCCCGGCCATGCGGCGCAGCGCGCCCAGCGCGGAGGCGAGGCCGGCATTGCCCGCATCGGGTGCGGGTGCGGCGGGGCGATCGCCGCGCCGGCGCTGCAATCCCCGGTCGAGCCGGTCGATCAATTCGGTCAGGCCGGGCGCAGGCGGCGTCGGTTCGGCGAGTGCTTCGACCGATAGCGGCGGCACGGCATCGGGTTCGACGACCGGTTCTGGCTCCATGACCGGATCGGCGTCGGCGACCGGCGGGCGGAAGAGCGGGCGCACCGTGGGCGGCGGTGCTGCCGGCACCATCGGCAGCGCCTCCGGGTCGAACATCGCCATCGGCGTGTTCAGGTCGCGCGGCAGGTCGAGTTCCGGCTCGCCCTCCACGATGGGATCGAGGAACGGCATCCCCAGGTCGCGCGCGGCGCGGACCGGCGGGCGCGGCGGGGCGTCGGGATGGGCATCGGCGCGACGGACGCTGGGCGGGGCTTCCTCCGCGATCCCATCTTCCTCCGGCAACGTGAGCGGCCGTCGCACCACCAGCAGGCTGAGCGCAATCCACACCGGCACCGCGACCAGCAACGCCGCCAGCAGCATCAGCCCGACGCGCGCCGTCCACCCAAGCGGCGGCTCAGCGATCGGCAGCAGCGCGGGCAGTCCGCTCGCGGACACGACGGTTTCGATCCGCCAGGTCGGGACCAGCGAAATCGCCACCGCGACGGCCAGCCCGGCGATCCCGGCCACCACGGGGGGCACCGTGCGGTTCATGCGTCCACCATCGCTGAATCGGCAGGAACGGGGCCGGGCCGCTTGCCGGCGACCAGTCGCTGGTAGAGCGGTTGATAGCGCGCGACGTTCGACGCCCAGTTGCGCTCCGCCTCGACAAAGGCACGGCCCCGGTCGCGCATCGCTTCCCAGCCCGACCGGTCCGCCAGCAACGCCGTGACCCGCGATGCAAGGGCGGCAGGGTCATCGGGCGGGAACAGCGTGCCGGTGTCGCCGTCGCAGATCAGCTCGCGGTGGCCGCCGACATCGGATGCCGCGACCAGCCGGCGCTGCGCCATCGCCTCCAGCGGTTTGAGCGGCGTGACCAGATCGGTCAGGCGCATCGCCTTGCGCGGATAGACCAGCAGGTCGACCAGCCCGTAATAGCGTTCGACCTCCTGATGCGGCACGCGGCCAATGAAGCGGATCGCATGTGCCGCGCTGGATGCCGCCGCCTGCGCGCGCAGCGCCGCCTCCATCGGCCCGCCACCGACCAGCAGCAGCCGGACGTCGGGCCGCGCCGCGACCAGCGCGGGCATCGCCGCGATCAGCGTGTCGAGGCCTTCGTAATCGTAGAAGCTGCCGATGAAGCCCAGCACCTCCTTGCCCGCCAATCCCAGTTCGGCGGCGAGCGCCATGTCGGGCGGCGGCGGATCGCCGAACAGCGTCAGGTCGACGCCGTTGGGCGACACCATGATCTTGCCTGGTTCGATCCCGCGGGCGACCAGATCGCGGCGCAGCCCCTCACAGATCACCGCGACGCCATCGGCACGGCGCACCGCCCAGCTTTCGAGCGCGCGAGTCGCGCGGTAGCGGGCCGAGCCTTCGGTGCCGGTCCCGTTGCCGACCGCCGCGTCCTCCCAGAAGGCGCGGATCTCGTACACCAGCGGCAGGTGCCGGCGACGCGCGACGCGGAGTGCTGCAAGAGCGTCGAGCACCGGCGAATGGGCGTGGAGGATGTCGGGGCGGAATTGGGCCACCACCCGGTCGATCGACGCGGCGAAGGCGCGGATTTCCGCCAGTTCGCCCAGCGGTGCCGGCAGCGCGCGGGGCGGCACGGTGCGGTGGAAATCGATGCCGTCCACGGTTTCGCGCGGCTGCTGCGTCACACCCTGCCTGGCACCGGTGACCGCCGCGACCTGCCACCCGCGCGCCATCTGCGCGGTCAGGATCGCCCGCGTGCGGAACGTGTAGCCGCTATGCAAGGGCAGGCCATGGTCGAGGATGTGAAGGACTCGCATACCAACCTCCTGCCACGACAGGGTTAAAGGAGACGTAACGCCGTCCTACCGCAGTCTCAGTCGCCGGCAAAGGCGAAGGGGGTCAGCCCGCCTTCGCGATCGTCCAGCCGCATGGCGCGGGCGACCGGCGGGGCGGAGCGTTGCGGACAGTCGCCCCGGGTGCAGGCGCGGCACCCCGGCCCCACCGGAACGCCCCGCGCCGACAGGTCCAGCCCCCGCGCCGCCGCCAGCGCACCCGCCTGATCGGCGGCGACGCCCAGCATCACCACGAAGCGCGCCCGCACCTCCCCCGCCAGGGCGCCGGGCGGGGTGACGGTACGCGACAGGGTGAGCCAGCGCCCGCCGCCCTCCGGCTCGACCAGTTGCACCACGGTCTCGCCACCCCGCGCAAAGGCGTCGAACGCGCCGAGCAGCGGGCACGGCAGCCCTTCGACCAGCGGCGACTGGCTGGCCCCGGCGAAGCGCTTCGACACCTGCCCCGCCCGGTCGAGCCGCAACAGGCAGAAGGACAGCCCCCGCGCGCCGACGCGGTGCAGCGTGGTCAGGCGGTGGGCGACGTGTTCGAACCCCGCACCGAACCGCCGGCCGAGCAACGCCAGGTCGTAGCCGGTCGCCTCGCACGCGCGCAGGAACCGGGCATAGGGCATCATCACGGCGGCGGCGAAATAGCCGTGGAGGTGACGGCGCAGCCATTGCTCGGCGGTCCGGTCCGACAGGCCCGCCCCGCGCACCACCGCGTCGACCTCGCCCCGCGCCTCGGCATGACCCAGCGCGCGGGCGAGCGCGAAGGTGCGCGACGCCGGGTCGAGCCGTTCGGACAACTGGAGTTGCCGCGCGTGGAGGTCGGTGCGATGCAGCCGGTCCGGCATCACCTCGACCGGGAGCAGCCGGACCGAGAGGTGGTGCCGCACCCGCAGCCGGTCGGCCATCGCCGCCGCCGGATCGCCGCCCGCCAGGCGCAGTTCGTCGGCCAGCGCCTCCGCCTGCGCATCGAGGTCGGGGAAATGGTTGCGCCAGCGTTCGATGGTCGCCCGCGCCTCGGCCGCCGGATCGGCGGTGACCGCCGCCCCCGCCCCGCCGCCGCCCAGCCGGTCGAAGGCGCGGGCGAATGCCTCCGCGCCGCCCGGTGCCGCCGCCAGCCATTCGGCGATGTCGGCGCGGTCGAGCGCCAGATCGGCAAACATCGGGTCGGCCAGCCGCCGCCGCAGCCCCTCCGCCCCGCCGCCGGGTTCGCTGGCGGCCAGCGTCCGCGCGTCGAAGCCATAGCGTTCGGCCAGTGCCACCAGCAGCGTCGCGGTCAGCGGGCGCTGGTTGCGTTCGATCAGGTTCAGGTAGCTGGCGGAAATGCCCAGCGCCTGCGCCATCGCCGCCTGGGTCAGCGCCTGCCCCCGGCGCAGGCGGCGGACGGCGTGACCCGCGAACATCTTGCTTTCCATGACACCCCCTGGCTGCCGCTTGTAAAGAGATTACAGAAACGCCGAAGTGATACAAGGGAGGGGAGCAGAGCTTTTTTGTTGCTCCGGTATCGGCTATTCATCCTGCACCGATGCTGTTTAGAATATCGGGTTTGCAGGAGACGATGCGATGGATACCAACAGCCTGTTCCGGCTCGACGGACGCACGGCGCTGATTACCGGCGGATCGCGCGGGATCGGGCGGATGATCGCCGCCGGCTTCGTCGCGCAGGGCGCACGGGTATTCGTGTCCGCGCGCAAGGCCGATGCCTGCATCGCCACGGCCGAGGCGATCGGCGCGACCGCGCTGCCGCAGGACGTGTCGAGCGTGGAAGGGTGCCGCGCGCTGGCCGACCGGCTGGCCAGCCATACCGACCGGCTGGACATTTTGGTCAACAATGCCGGCGCGGCATGGGGACAGGCGTTCGAGGAGTTTCCCGAGGCGGGATGGGACAAGGTGATGGACCTGAACGTCAAATCGCCGTTTTTCCTGACGCAGGCACTGCATCCGATGCTGAAGGCGGCGGCATCGCGGGCGCGGCCGGCCAAGGTCATCAACATCACCTCGATCGACGGCCAGCGTGTCAATCCGTGGGAAACCTACAGCTATCAGGCGTCGAAGGCGGCGCTGATCCACTTGACGCGGCGGATGGCGGCGCGGCTGGTGACCGATGCGATCCATGTCACCTCGATCGCGCCGGGCGCCTTTGCCAGCGAGATGAACAAGGCGGCGCGCGACCATGGCGATGGGGTGGCCAAGCGCATCCCGGCCGGCCGGATCGGCGTGGACGAGGATATGGCGGCGGCGGCGATCTACCTCGCGGCGCGGGCCGGGGACTATGTGGTGGGCGAGACGATCACCGTCGATGGCGGGTTGGTGAATGCGTCGCTGGGCGGATCGATCGACGGATGAGGGCCAAAGTTCACGAAGTTCACACTCGCACGCATTGCGCGCGTCGTCGGTCGTTCGGCGAACACGTGGATGGCGAGGACAAGTCGGCGGACGATGCGAAAGAGCGGTGCCGATCATGACAGCCGACCCGCCTGTAGGAAAGTCAGGGGGCGATCTCCGCGCCGTCCCAGGCGAAGATGCGGCCGCTCTGCGCCGGGGTCAGGCCGTCGAGCACCGCCAATAGCCGCTCGGCGCTATAGGCCGGGGTGAACAGCTTTTCCGCCGGCACGCCGCGCTGGAACGGTTTGCTCAAGCCGGTGTCGACCGTGCCGGGATGCAGCGCGACGCATACCGTCTGGCGGTGGCTGCGCGCCAGTTCGATCGCGGCGGTGCGCACGATCTGGTTCAGCGCCGCCTTCGATGCGCGATAGCCGTACCAGCCGCCCAGCCGGTTGTCGGAAATGCTGCCGACCCGCGCCGAGATGCAGGCGATGGTCGACGGCGCGTCTTTCGCCAGCAGCGGCGCGAAATATTTGAGCGCGAGTGCCGGGCCGATGGTGTTGATCGCGAAGAGATGCGCGAGGCGGTCGGCGTCGAGATCGCGCAGCGACCGTTCGGGGCCGCCCGTTTCGTCGTGCAGGATGCCGGTCGCGACGATGACGCGGGTGAGCGGCGTGTCGATGCGGGTAGCGGCGGCTTTGATGCTGGCGGGGTCGGCGAGATCGATCGGATGATAGTCGACGCCGACGGGAAGCGCGTCCGGTTCGCGGCGGGCGGCGGCGATGACGCGGGCGTAGCGACCGGACGCTGCAAGCGCCGCCGTCAGTGCCGCGCCGATCCCGCCATTCGCGCCGATCACCATTGCCGTCGTCATCGCCGCCTCCATTGCTCCAACGTAAACCGTCACGGTCAAAGTGCTGCTGCGATCCCGCGGCACTTTGACCCGCGATGGGCGAACCGTACAACGCGGCTGCACAAAAAAAGGTCTGTCCTATCGATGGTTATAGCCCGTTTCGCCGCCATGATGCTGACGATCGTCGGCACCGTTCCAGCCGCTGCGCGCGACGCCGCCGACTATCCGGACATTCCCGAACCGATGGTGTTCGACATGGTGCGCCCGATGGGCGCGCGAAGGGGAGAATTGGAAACCAACGTCCTCGCGCTGTCGCCGCTGTCTGGGCAAGAGCGCGCGGTCGAATGGGCGCCGGAGGTCGAATATGCCGTCGCCGACGGTTTCGCGCTGGAGTTCGAATTGCCGTTCGAAGGCGCCCGACTGGCGGAGCTGAAGATGGGAGCGCAGGCGACGATCGGGACGTTCGACCGGGGGCGGATCGTTCACGGCCTGCAATATCTGGGAATATACGAGCGCGAGAGCGGACGGACGTCGCAGGCGCTGCTCTACATGCTGGGGCGGCGGCATAGCGAGCGGCTGAGCACGATGACGATGGTCGGGGTCGGCGATGTCCGGCTGGGCCAGTCGGAGAGCGACGCCGGGCTGCTGGTCAACCATTCGACCTTCTACGACGTCGGGCGGGACCGGGTCGCCGGGGTTGAGGTCAATTACAAGTCGCACCACGATGGCGGCGTCGCGATCATCCCGCAATTTCACGCACCGCTGGCGAACAAGGTCAACGTGCAACTGGGGGCCGGGGTCGACCGGCAGCGGGGGGAACGCGCCCGGCCGGTCGGCGGGGTGCGATTGATTAAGGAGTTTTGAGGGGAGTGTCGTCACTCCGGACTTGATCCGGCGATACTGCGCTGTTCACGTACCCCCGCGCAGGCGGGGGTCCAGAGCGACCCAGAACGACGGTTTGTGACTGCAACCCTGCCCCCCACCTGCGCGGGGGTACGGCAGGGTTTTGCCGGGTTCGGGGTTCTCGCTTCGCGACCGAAGAAGAAGCGCAACCCTGGCGCAAGGCCGGGGTGACGTTGTGCGTTGAGCAACGAAGGCGCTCCACTTCGGGAGCGCCCTCTCCTCACCCCACCATGCCGCCCGCCGCCAGCACCGCCAGCGTCACCAGTTCGTTCGCCGTGCTGGTCATCGGCGCGATCTGCACCGGCTTTTCCATGCCGATCAGCATCGGGCCGATCACGTCGTCGCCGCCCAGTTCGCGCAACAGCTTGGCCGAGATATTGGCCGATTGCAGCCCCGGCATGATGAGGACGTTGGCCGGTCCCGACAGGCGGGCGAAGGGGAAGTTCGCCATCTGCTTGGGGTTGAGCGCGACGTCGGGGGCCATTTCGCCTTCATATTCGAAGCCGACCTGCCGCTTGTCGAGTGCGGCCACGCCGTCGCGGACGTTATCGATCCACTGGCCCGACGGATTGCCGAAGGTCGAATAGCTGAGGAACGCGACGCGCGGTTCGTGGCCCATGCGGCGGGCGACGGCGGCGGTGCGTTCGGCGATGTCGGCCAGTTCCTCGGCGCTGGGCCGTTCGTTGATAGTCGTGTCCGACATGAACACGGTGTGGCTTTGTCCGACCAGCAGGTGGATGCCGAACGGCACCTTGCCGTCGACCGGATCGATCACGCGGCGCACATCGCGGAACGTCTGCGCATAGGTGCGGGTGATGCCCGTAATCATCGCGTCGGCGACGCCCAGCTGCAGCAGCACCGCGCCGAAGGTGTTGCGGTCCTGGTTGATGAGGCGTTCGGCGTCGCGCTTCAGATAGCCGCGCCGCTGGAGCCGTTCGTAGAGGAAATCGACCATCTGCGGCACCATCTCGCTGGTGCGGCTGTTGTGGACCTCGTAATCCTCCGGGTTGGCGACGCCCAGCGCGCGCAGCCGGTCATGCACGTCTTCGCGCCCGACCAGCACCGGGATGCCATAGCCGCCTTCCTTGAAGGCAATGGCGGCGCGCAGCACGACTTCCTCTTCGCCCTCGGCAAACAGCACGCGCTTGGGATGCGCCTTGGCGCCCTCATAGGCCATGGTCAGGACCGAGGTGGTCGGGTTGAGCCGCGCGCGCAGCGTCTGGCGATACGCCTCCATGTCGAGAATCGGGCGCGTCGCGACACCGGAGTCCATCGCCGCCTTGGCCACCGCGCTCGGCACCAGTTCCATCAGGCGCGGGTCGAACGGCGCGGGGATGATGTATTCGGGGCCGAAGCTGTGTTGCGTGCCATAGGCGAGTGCGACCTCTTCCGGCACGCGCTGGCGCGCCAGTTCGGCGATGGCGTTGGCGGCGGCGATCTTCATCTCGTCATTGATGCCGGTCGCGCGCACGTCGAGCGCACCGCGGAAGATGAAGGGGAAGCCGATGACGTTGTTGACCTGGTTCGGATAGTCCGAACGTCCGGTGGCGACGATCGCGTCGGGCCGCGCGGCCTTGGCCAGTTCGGGGCGGATTTCGGGTTCCGGGTTGGCCATCGCGAAGATGATCGGCGACGGGGCCATGTCCTTGACCATTTCGGGCTTCAGCGCGCCGGCGGCCGACAGCCCCAGGAACACGTCGGCGCCGTGCAGCGCTTCGGTGAGCGTGCGGCGGTCGGTGGCGGCGGCGTGCGCCGACTGCCACTGGTTCACGTCGTCGCGCCCCTGATAGATGACGCCGGTGCGGTCGCACATGATGACGTTGTGATGGGCGACGCCCATCGCCTTCATGAGTTCGGTGCAGGCGATGGCGGCGGCCCCTGCCCCGTTCACCACGACCTTCACTTCGCTCAGCTTGCGCTTGGTCAGCAGACAGGCGTTGATGAGGCCGGCGGCGCAGATGATCGCGGTGCCGTGCTGGTCGTCATGGAACACAGGAATGTTCATGCGTTCGCGCAGCGTCTGCTCGATGATGAAGCATTCGGGCGACTTGATGTCTTCGAGGTTGATGCCGCCGAAGCTCGGCTCCATCAGCTCGACCGCATCGATGAAGCGGTCGACATCCTCGGTCTTCAGTTCGATGTCGATCGAATCCACGTCGGCGAAGCGCTTGAACAGGACCGCTTTGCCCTCCATCACCGGCTTGGATGCCAGCGCGCCCAAGTTGCCGAGGCCGAGGATGGCGGTGCCGTTGGAGATGACCGCGACCAGATTGCCCTTGGCGGTATAGTCATAGGCGCAGGCGGGATCGTCGTAGATCGCCTTTACCGGCACCGCGACGCCGGGCGAATAGGCCAGCGCCAGGTCGCGCTGCGTCGCCATCGGCTTTGACGCGATGATCTCGATCTTGCCGGGCCGTCCCTCCGAATGGAACAGCAGCGCCTCGCGCTCGGAAAACTGGTCGGTGGTTTCGGACACTGGCGCTTCTCCCGTTTCCATGGGCTTTACGCAGGGGAAGGCGGATCGGGCAAGGGTGAAGGGCCGGTTCGGCGACATTGCCCTTGGTCCCGCGCACCGGTATCGCCGCGCCATGGCAAGCAAGGCTCGATCGGACGATTCCCCCGCCCCCACCCCGATGATGCAGCAATATCTGGCGTTGAAGGCGGAGGCCGACGACTGCCTGCTCTTTTACCGCATGGGCGATTTCTTCGAGCTGTTCCATGACGATGCGAAGATCGCCGCCGCGTGCCTTGACATCGCGCTGACCGCGCGCGGCGAGCATGAGGGCAGCAAGATTCCGATGTGCGGGGTGCCGGTGCACAGCGCCGAGGGGTATCTGGCGCGGCTCATCAAGGCCGGGCACCGCGTCGCCATCGCCGAGCAGGTCGAAAGCCCGGAAGAGGCGAAGAAGGCGCGCGGGTCGAAGGCGCTGGTCGCGCGGGCGATCGTGCGCGTCGTCACGGCGGGGACGCTGACCGAGGAGGCGCTGCTCGACGCGCGGACAGCGAACTGGTGCGCGTGTATCGGCGAGGCGGCGGGCGGGGTCGCCATCGCTGCCGCCGATGTGTCGACCGGCCGGTTCGAGGTGATCGAAACCGACGCCACCGGCCTGACCGCCGCCCTCGCGCGGTTGCAGGCAGTCGAGGTGGTCGCGGCGGACACGTCGGCGTTCGCGGAGGTCGCGACCTTGCTGCGATCGAAGGCGGATTTCGACAGCGCGGGCGGCGAGGCACGGTTGAAAGCGCTGCACGGCGTCGCGACCCTCGACGGGTTCGGACAGTTTTCGCGCGCGGCGCTGGCCGCGGCGGGTGGGCTGATCGCCTATCTCGACCATAATGCGCGCGGGCAGATGCCGTTCCTGCGCCCGCCGGTCTGCGCTGCGGAAGGGCAGTGCATGGCGATCGATGCGGCGACGCGCGAGAGCCTGGAGCTGACCCGTACCGCCGCCGGCGCGCGGGCGGGGAGCCTGCTGGCCGAAGTCGACCGGACGGTGACGGGTGCCGGCGCGCGGTTGCTGGCGGGCGACATCGCCGCGCCGTTGATGGACCGGGCGATGATCGAGGCGCGGTTGGCCGCCGTCGGCTGGGCGCATGACGATCCCGGTTTGCGCGACGAACTGCGCACCACACTGCGTGCGCTGCCCGATATCGGGCGGGCACTGGGGCGGATCGCGGCAGGACGGGGTTCCCCACGCGATCTGGGGCAGTTGCGCGACGGGTTGAGCGCGGCGTGGACGCTGGGGCAGCGGCTGGACAAATTGCCGGCCGTGCCGCCACTGATCGCGGAGCTGGCGCCGCGGCTACGCGGGCATGGCGAGTTGATCGACCTGCTGACGCGCGGGCTGGTGCCGATGCCGCCGATCGACGCGGCGGCGGGCGGGTTCGTGGCCGAAGGGTTCGATGCTGCACTCGATGCACTGCGCGATACCGGCGCGGGCGGGCGGCGGGCGATCGCCGCGCTGGAGGCGCAGTATCGCGAGCGCACCGGTATTTCGGCGCTGAAGATCCGGCATAACGGCGTGCTGGGCTATCATGTCGAGGTGCCCGCGCGCGTCGCCGACAAGCTGATGGCGGCCGACAGCGGCTTTACCCATCGCCAGACGCTGGCCGGGGTGGTCCGCTTCAACGCGCCCGACCTGCACGAAGCCGCGCTGAAGGTCGGCCAGGCCGGTGCACACGCGCTGGCGGCGGAGGCGGCGCATCTGGAGGCGTTTACCGAGGCGGCGCTCGACAAGCGCGAGGCCATCGCCGCGACGGCGGATGCGCTGGCGCGGATCGACGTGACGGCGGCGCTGGCCGAACGCGCGGCCGAAGGCGGCTGGGCGCGGCCCGAACTGGTCGACCATAGCTGCCTCGACATCGTCGGCGGACGGCATCCGGTGGTCGAAAGCGCGGTGGCCAGAAGCGGCGGGCGGTTCGTCGCCAACGATTGCCGCCTGTCGGAACAGTCGCGGCTGTGGCTGGTGACCGGCCCCAACATGGGCGGCAAGTCGACCTTCCTGCGGCAGAATGCGCTGATCGTCGTGCTGGCGCAGGCGGGCAGTTTCGTGCCGGCGACATCGGCCACGCTGGGGCTGGTCGACCGGTTGTTCAGCCGGGTCGGCGCGTCGGACAATCTCGCGCGGGGGCGATCGACCTTCATGGTCGAGATGGTCGAGACGGCGGCGATCCTCGCGCAGGCGACGCCGCGGTCGTTCGTGATCCTCGACGAAGTGGGGCGCGGCACATCGACCTATGACGGCCTCGCCATCGCCTGGGCCGTGGTCGAGGCGATCCATGAGGATAATCGCTGCCGCTGCCTGTTCGCGACCCATTATCACGAGCTGACCCGGCTGGCGGAACGCTGTGACGCGCTGTCGCTCCACCATGTCCGCGCGCGCGAGTGGAAGGGCGATCTGGTGCTGCTCCACGAACTGGCCGAGGGGCCGGCGGATCGCAGCTACGGCATCGCGGTGGCGCGCCTCGCCGGCTTGCCGCCCGCGACGCTGCAACGCGCCAAGGCCGTGCTGGCGAAGCTGGAGGCAGGCAAGGCGAAGACCGGCGGCATCGCGGCAGGACTGGACGACCTGCCGCTGTTCGCCGCGATGGCCCTGGTCGAGGAAGCTCCGGTCGATGGCTTGCGCGAGGCGCTGGGCGCGCTGGATGTCGACGCGATGTCACCGCGCGAGGCGATGGAGGCGCTGTACCGGTTGAAGGGGTTGGTGTGAGTTCCGACCGTCGCTCAGGTCGGAGGAAACACGCTCCCCTTCGCGCATCCGGGCGACACCGGCAACGCAGCGCCAACCCGCTGTGCAGCCGGGTCAGCTGGTCACGTTCGCCTGCTGAAATTCGGTGCGCGTAACCCGGCCATCGCCGTTTCGATCGAGTGTCGCGAACGCATCGGTCATCGCCGCCAGCAACTGCCCGCGTTGTTCGGGCGCGCGACGGGCGAACGTCCGATCGGCCTTGACCGCGACCGCTTGCAGTTCGCGGCGATCGACGACATCGTTGCGATTGATGTCGTACAGATCGAAGAAGTTCAGTTCGTTCTCATAGGCGATCGGCGTCTGCCCCTGATATGGATAGAAGCCGGCATGATGCGATCCACCCGGCGGTACCGATTGCAGCAGCAGCGCGAACAAGATCGATGCAGACATGGGCATTCTCCCAAACCATTGGTATTGTCGAGGATGCCCGATCGCGCGCAGATGACAAGTGCTTTCGATCATAGGCGATCCGCCCACCCGGTCCGGCACGGATCGACCGGCGCCGGGCGGGATGTCAGCGGAATTTCGGCAATTCGTCCTTCGTGATGTAGCGCGGCGAGCCATAGGCCGCCTTCAGCGTTTCGGCGGTGTTCTGCACCCCGTCCTGTAGCCAGCGGGTGTGCCATGTCATGAACCACAGCCAGTCGGCCTGCGACCCCAGCAGCGTCGGGTCGGGGATCGGGCCGTTTTCGTGCAGCGCGATCGGCACGGTGTCGCCGACGATCGCCTTCACGCCCGCGAACATCGGGGCCAGACTGCCGTGGTGATCGACATAGGTGTCGGCCCCGGCGACATCGACATAGGCGCGGCCGGGATAATAGTCCGCATCGGGCACGTCGGCGAACCCCAATACCCAGATCAGATTGTCGAGCCGGCGTTCGTCGACGAAATAGCGATACATGGTCCGCCACAACCGCTTGAAGGCAACCGGTCCCCACTGCCCCCACCAGAACCAGCTGCCGGTGAATTCGTGGAACGGCCGCCACAGCACGGGGACGCGCGCGTCGCGCAATTCGGTCAGCAGGTCAGCGATCTGCGCCATGTCGCGGTGCATGGCGGCGTGCTGCGGCGTACCGGGCGTCAGCGCGGCGCGCACGTCGAACGTGCGTTTGGAATTTTCATAGCCCGTACCCCGGTCGGGTGCGCCCCAATGCCAGCAGATGCTGGGGATGCCGCCCTCCTCCCGCCACCAGCGCGTCGCGCGGGCATTGACGGCGGCATTGTCCTTCGGATCGATATAGTCGAGGCCGAGGATCGCGGGCAGCTTGCCGGTCGTGCGCTCCAGAAAGTCGAGTTCGGCACGCGGCCCCTGCGGCGTCCAGCTCGATTCCTGCTGTCCGGTCAGCGTGCGCTTGCCATAGATGCTCCAGAAATAGCGATAGAGCGCCCGCGCCTCCGCCGAGGCGCGCGGGTTGCTCAGCCGCCGTGCCGGCACCCCTTCCGCCGGCAATGCCGTGCCGAGCGCGATCGATGCCAGTCCGCCCAGTCCCTGCCGTCGCGTGATCCGCATCGCGATCCTCCCCTAATGTCGTTGCGGCAGGCTGGCCCGATGAATAACGAAAATCAACATTCGATTTTGCGGGAGGCGCGTAGCGGATAGGAAAGGCCATGACCGACCTGTCGCAGATCGTTGCCGATATTGCCGCCGAAATGGCCGATGCCCCCGACCGGGGCACGCCCGCCGACTATATCCCGCCGCTCGCCGCCGTGGACCCGAACCGGTTCGGCATGGCGGTGATCGAGGCGGACGGGACATGCCATCTGGCGGGCGATGCCGAAGAGCCGTTCTCGATCCAGTCGGTGTCGAAGGTGTTCGCGCTGACGCTGGCGCTGGGCGCGGTGGGGGATCAATTGTGGAAGCGGGTCGGGCGCGAACCGTCGGGCAGCGCGTTCAATTCGATCGTGCAGCTGGAGAGCGAACACGGGATTCCGCGCAATCCGTTCATCAACGCCGGGGCGATCGTCGTCGCCGACATATTGCTCGGCCGCTACGAACCGCGCGAGGCGCTGGGCGAGCTGCTGCGCTTCGTGCGGGCGGCGGCGGGCGAGGACGGCATCTTCATCGACGAAGGCGTGGCGAAGGCGGAACAGGATACGGGATTCCGCAACCTTGCGCTGGCCAGCTACATGCGCGCGTTCGGCAATCTGCACCATGATCCGCACGTGACGCTGGGCGTGTATTTCCACCAGTGCGCGCTGGCGATGAGCTGCCGGCAACTGGCGCTGGCCGGGCGGTATCTGGCGGCGGGCGGGGTCAATCCGACGACCGGGCGCAATGTCGTGTCGGCGCAGCGGGCGCGGCGGATCAACGCGCTGATGCTGACCTGCGGCCATTATGACGGGTCCGGTGAGTTCGCGTTCCGCGTGGGGTTGCCGGGCAAGAGCGGGGTCGGCGGCGGCATCCTGGCGATCGCGCCCGGCATCGCCTCGATCGCCGTATGGTCGCCGGGGCTGAACGAGCGCGGCAATTCACAACTGGGGACGGTGGCGCTGGAGCGGCTGGTGCAGCGGACCGGGTGGTCGGTATTCGAGCCGCGATAGGGGTGGCGCTCGCCATTTGCGGTAACCTTACGTCACCCCGGACTTGATCCGAGGTGACGTTAGAACGTGATGACATCCAGTAGAACCGTTCGTGCTGAGTAGGGACTAAGCTTGTCGAAGGCCTATATCGAAGCACCTCCTCCACGGTCCTTCGATACGCCGCTTCGACAAGCTCAGCGGCTACTCAGGACGAACGGTTCTATCTTATGTCATCAAGCTCTAACAGCGTGGTGGCGCTTACCGCGCCGCCGCCGGTTGCGGGGTGAAGCTGGTCACGTTCGCCATGCCGTTCGTGCCGAAGGTGATGATGTGGCGCGACCCTTCCTGACAGGTGGCGACCCAGCTTCCCGGCTTCTCGCCCTTTTCGGACTTGGTGACGCTCTGGCACGGCAGGCCGGCGTCGCGGATGGCGCGGATGAAGACGCCGTCGCGCTGGCCGGGCGACAGGGCATCGACCTTGGTCGCGGTTTCCTGCGCTTCCTGCGCATTGGCGGCGGCGGCCTGATTGGCGGCGGCCTGCTGCTCGGCGCTCGGCCCGCACGCCGCCAGCATCAACGATCCACCCAGCATCACCAGCAACGCACGCATGTGTCTCTCCCGATCAAGCCGCAGGCGCGGCGACTGTCCGTTTCGGACAAAGCCCGACCCCGCCTGCGGGTTCCGTGCATCCTACCGCTGATACGCCTTGGGCAGCCCCTGTTCGGCGGGCACCAGATAGCGATCGCGCAGGCGGGTCTGGCGGTTGGTGAGCGGCTGCTCGACGCCATCGATGAACAGCTGCGTCGGGGCCGATCCGATTTCGAGCGGATCGCCATCCCAGATCACCACGTCGCCGCGCCGGCCGGGAGCAAGCGAGCCGATTTCCCCCTCCATGCCGATCGTGCGGGCAGGCAGCGAACTGATCGTGGCGAAGGCGGCATTCCAGTCGAGGCCGGAGGCACCCGGCACCTTCGACAGCGCGACGAGGTTGCCGGCATATTGCCGCACCAGCCGCGCCTGCCGCGCTTCGTCGTCGCCGATCATGCCGATGCCGACGACTACACCGGCGGCCTTCATCCGACCGATATTGGACTGCGTGGCGGCGAGTTGTTCGAAGCTGGCGGGCAGGTCGGACAGCGCGCTGGCCAGCACCGGCACGTTCGCCGCCGCGATCTGTGCCGCGACGGTCCAGCCTTCGCTGGCCCCGACCAGTACCGGCTTCAAGCCGGCGAACTCACGCTTCAAGGCCAGTACGCCGAGGATGTCGGAGGCACGCTCGACATGGATCAGCAGCGGGACCTGTCCAGTCAGCACCTTTTGCAGCGCCTGCGCGTCGGCGCGCGTCAGCAGCGCTTCCTTACCGCGATCGGCGAAGCTCGCCGGATTGCGGGCATAGGCCTGCGCCTCGAACAGCGCGTTGCGGAACAGCGCCATCGCCGCCGGGCGGCTGCCGCCGGCCGCACGCGCGCCGGTTTCGCCCCATTCCATGAACTGGAACGCCTGCCCCCTTGTCACCGCGTCCATGTCGTTGCCGAGGTCGATGACGGCCCCCTGCCCGGCGAAGATCGAGCCGCCATTATCGGGCGCGACGATCGCGCGGGTGATGCCGTCGGTGCGGTTGATCGCGATCGGCGTCGCGCGCGGATTGACGGCCGAGGCGATGTCGAGACCGGCATTGAACACGCTTTCGCGCGCCGAGGCGTCGTTGGTGGGCGACACGCCGTCGACCTCGACGATACCCAACCGGGTGAAGCCGGCGACGAGGCCGGGCGTGACGTAGCGCCCGCCGGCATCAATGGTGCGACCGCCCGCCGCAGCACCGCCGCGCCCGGCGCTGACAACGCGCCCGCCGCGCACGACGACGGTGCCGCCCTCGATCGGGGCCGATCCGTCGCCCAGCACGAGCTTTGCATTAGTGATGGTCACGTCCTGCGCGATGGCAGGGGCGGCAAGGGTCGCGCTGCCAAGCAGGGCGGCGAGGAACAGGCGCTTCACTTCACATCCCCTTCGCCGGGCTGGCCGAGTTCGAAATCGGACACCGGGCGCAATTTCGGATTGTTCGCGTCGTAGAGCAGCGCGCCGTCGACCCACACCATCTGCGGACGGGTATAGACGCTGAACGGATCGCCGTTCCACAGCACCACATCGGCCATCTTGCCGGCTTTCAGCGACCCCGTGACCTTGTCGATGCCCAGCGCCCGCGCCGGGTTGATCGCGAGCCAGGTCCAGGCATGTTCGGGCGTCACGGTGATCCCGACCCGCCTGGCCGAGGCGATGACCTTCGCCACTTCCTGATTCAGCCGCTGGATGCCGTTCTCGCTGTCCGAATGGATCATCGCGCAGGCGCCCTGCTGGTCGAGGATCGCGAGGTTTTCGCCGATCGCGTCGTAGCTTTCCATCTTGAAGCCGTACCAGTCGGCCCAGACCGCCGAGCAGACACCGCGCGCCTTCAACAGGTCGGCGATCTTGTAGCTTTCGACGGCGTGGTGGAAGGCGGTGACCTTGTACCCCATCTCCTGCGCCATATCCATGACGATGGCCATTTCGTCGGCGCGGTAGCAATGGTTGTGGACGAGGATCTCGCCGTCCAGCACGCCGCGCAGCGTGTCCATCGCCAGATCGCGGGCCGGCGGTTCGTCGCCGCCATCCGCCTCGTACTTGTCCCACTTTCGGTCATATTCGCGCGCTTTCAGCCACGTCGCGCGATCGACCGCGATGTTGCCCATGCGGGTCGAGGGCATCCGCCCCTTCGCCCCATAGACGCGCTTCGGATTCTCGCCGCAGGCCATCTTCAGGCCATAGGGCGCGCCGGGGAACTTCATCGCCTGCATGGTGCGGCCATAGACGTTCTTCAGCGTGACCGAGCGGCCACCCATCAGGTTCGCGGAGCCGGGCAGGATCTGGAGCGTCGTCACGCCGCCATTGGTCAGCGCGCGGGCAAAGCCCGGGTCCTGCGGCCAGACGCTGTGTTCGGCCCAGACCTCGGCGGTGACCGGGCCGGTCATCTCGTTGCCGTCGCTGTTCGCCTCGACGCCGGGGCTGGGATAGTCGCCCAGATGGCTGTGGACGTCGATGACGCCCGGCGTCACCCACTTGCCCTGTCCGTCGATCACCGTCACGCCATCGGTCGGCGCGATCGATTGCCCGACCTCGACGATCTTGCCGCCCTGAAACAGCACCGAGCCGCCGTCGATCCGCCCGCCCTCGCCATCGAAGATGGTGACGTTGGTGACCAGCGTCGGCCGGCCCGGATAGGCGCGATAGGTCGAGGGGAACGGGTCGTGGTCATAGCCCTTGCCCGCGCCCGGCCCCTTGCCCTTACCCTTGGGCGCGTCGGTGGCGGCGGAGCGCACGCCCTTGCCATCGCCGGTACAGGCGACCAGCCCGGCGGCGAGCGCCACCATCGTCAATGTTCGGATCACGCGGATACTCCCCTTTTCATACGATGCCGGTCAGGCGAAGACGGCCTCCAGGTCGTGGCTGCCCGACCCTTCCTTCGCGGTTCGCGCCTCGTGATAGACGGCGGCGGCGGCGGTTGCCGGCAGCACCCCGACCAGCGTGGCGAAAACCGCCTGAATTCCGGCGGAAACCCACGAATTGTCGGTGCCGAGCAGACCGAGGACCAGGCCCTGCACCATCCCGGTGGCGACGATGTACAATACGCCCCCGATCGCCAGCAGCACCAGCAGCCGCCAGCGCATCCCGCGCAGCAATTCCTGGCTGCGGCCAAAACATTCGATGGCACCGCGCCCTTCCGCCGCCATCACCGGCACGACCACGAACCAGGTGAGCCACAGGATCAGCGCCGGCACGAGGAACAGCACCATGCCCATCATCAGGGCGATGCCGAACAGGATGAGCATTCCCAGCGCCGGCAGCGTCCGCCGCAGCGCCATGCGCGACGTCGCGCCGGGATCGACCGGCTGTCCGGCCAGCGTGTCGACGGCGATACCGGTCATGAACAGCTTGAGGAACGGATAGACCAATATCCACAGGATGCCGAACGGCGCCAGCGACGTCCCGATCGCGATCAGTTGATCGGCGTTGGCCGGGCGTCCGGCGATCAGCGGCATCGCCAGTTGCATCGGCGCGTTCAGCAGCGCGCTTGCCCCGAACAGCGCGAGCGGCGCGCCGCCGATTGCCCCGAAGGTGTTGGAGATTACGCGCCCGATGCCGAAGGCATAGGGCGAGCGCCGCCCCTCATACCAGGCCCCGCCCAGCGCGACCGCGATCAGCAGGACCGGCAGCAACAGCAACAGGATCGCGAACGCCGCCATCGATGACCTTTCCCCCAATGGCCGCCCCCGGCCCTCGACGCGAAAGGTAGGGTGGAAAAGCGTTGCATGTAAATCGGCGATTTGCTCCAAGCGTGCCCACGTCACCGGGGGCGGCAGGGGGAATAGCAACGTGGCGGGGGCGGAAGGGGCGGACAGACTGAACCATGCCGCCGCGTCGGTGCCGCCGGTCGATTCCGCGCAGGTCGATGCCGCGTGGAAGGCGATCCGCGCCGATCCGTCGATCCAGTTCGACCTGCCGCAAAAGGTGGTGGAGCCGCGCGATCCGCCGCCCGAATGGCTCGAACCGGTCCTGCGCGCGATCGGCAATTTCGTGCAGTGGGTCGGCGGCGGCTGGCGGGTGATCCTGTGGGTCATCGGCATCGTCATCGTCGTCGCGCTCCTGTTCGCGCTGGTGCCGTCGCTGCGCCAGTGGATCGCCGAGAAACTCGGCCGGAACCGCATGGTCGAGGATGCGCCCGGCTGGGCACCGACCGAAACCCGCGCCCGCGCGCTGCTGGAGGATGCCGACGCGCTGGCGGCGGCGGGCAGGTTCGACGAAGCGGTCCACCTGCTGCTGTTCCGCAGCATCGACGACATCGTCGCGTGGCGCGGCGACGTGGTGCGCCCGGCCGATACCAGCCGCGACATCGCCCGCGCCGATGCCCTGCCCGACAATGCGCGCGGCGTGTTCGCCGGAATCGTCGCGGCGGTCGAGCGCAGCCTGTTCGGCGGGCGGGCGCTGGGCATGGACGACTGGCAGCGCGCGCGCGCCGACTATGCCGGCTTCGCGCTGAAGGGTGCGCGGTGAAACAATCCTCGCCCTTTGCCGTCCGCACGGTCGTCATCCTCGTCATCGGCGGCGCGCTGCTGCTGCTCGCCTCGATCCTGATGTCCGGCTTCGGCGACGAAATCGCCCGCGCGACCGGCGACGCGCCGGCGGCGGATCGCAAGGACGGCGCCGGCTATCACGCGTTCCAGCGGCTGGTCGCGGCGGTGCAGCCGCCGGAGACAGAGGTGTCCGCACCAACGGTAGCATCGGCGATCCTCATCCTGACCCCGACCGAGGCCACCCGGCCGGAGGATGTGAAGGCGATCGTCGACAAGCGCATCGCGTTCGCATCGGCGATGACCGGCGGTGACGATTTCGTCGCCAGGGAAGGGCATCCGCTGATGCGCTATGCGACGCTTATCATCCTGCCCAAATGGCAGGTCGAAAAGCTGCCGTTGCAGGGCGGCCGGGTGCGACGGACCGGCGAGGCGGACATGGCCAAGCTGGCGCGGCTGGTCCCGACCAAGGTCGACTGGCATCGCGAGGACCGGTCCAATGTCGGCATCATGCCCGCCAACTATCCCGGCCTGCGATCCTTTGCGCTGCCCGACCGCGAGTTGAATGCGGTGATGGGCGACGACATCACCCCGCTGATCGGCGCGCGCGACGGGGCGGCGGTGCTGGGGCAGATCGGGACGAGCGATACGTTCGTGCTGGTCGATCCCGATCTGGTCAACAACCGCGCCATGGCCGACGAACGCAATGCGAAGGCCGCGTTGGCGATGCTGCGCGCGATCGATCCGGAGCATGACGGGCGCGCGGTGTTCGACCGCACGCTGCATTTTTCACGGGGCGACCGCAATCTGGTCAAGCTGCTGTTCCTGCCGCCGTTCCTTGGCGTCACGCTGGCGCTGATCGCCGCCGCCGTGCTGGCCGGAATCGCCGCCGCCGGGCGGTTCGGGCCGCCGCTGACCGAAAAGCGCGCGGTGGCAGCGGGCAAGCGCGCGCTGATCGACAATATCGTGGCGCTGACCCGGCTGGCCGGACGCACGCCACTGGTCGGACCGCGCTATGCCGACATGATGCTGGAGCTGTTGTCGCGCCGTCTGCTGACGGGCGAGCAGCCCGCACCCGAACGGCTCGACCGGGTGCATCCCGGCTATTCCGACATCGACCGTCGCCTGCGCGATGCCCGCACCGAGGGTGCGGCACTGGCGGCGGCACGGGACCTCACCGCATGGAAGAAGGAAACAGGCGCATGACGCTCGACGAGGTACGGTCGCTGGGATCGGCGATCGACCGGGAGATCAGCAAGGCGGTGGTGGGACAGGCGGGCGCCGTCCGCCTGCTGACCATCGCGCTGTTCTCGGCCGGTCATGTCCTGCTGGAAGGACCGCCGGGAACGGCCAAGACGCTGCTGGCGCAGAGTTTCGCACGCACGCTGGGCCTCGATTTCGGGCGCATCCAGTTCACGCCGGACCTGATGCCCGGCGACATCATCGGGTCCAATCTGTTCAATTTCCAGACGTCGGAATTCGCGCTGACGCGCGGGCCGGTATTCTGCGAACTGCTGCTGGCCGACGAGATCAACCGTACCCCGCCCAAGACGCAGGCCGCGCTGCTGGAGGCGATGCAGGAGCGGCGCATCACCATCGACGGGCGGACCGAGATGCTGTCCGACCGCTTCACCGTGGTCGCGACGCAGAACCCGATCGAACAGCAGGGCGTATACCCGCTGCCCGAGGCGCAGCTCGACCGGTTCCTGTTCAAGATCGCGATCGGATGGCCCGACATCGATGCCGAGCGCGCGATCGTCGCGCAGTACGGCACGCGCACCGGCACCCCCGCCCCGCAGGATTCGGGCGTGGCGCAGGTCGCCGGCAGCGGAGCCATCGCCGCCGCGATCGATGCCGTTGGGCAGGTGCGACTGGTCGACGAAGTGATCGACTATATCGTGCGGCTGGTCCGCGCGACGCGCGAGCATGGCGACCTGTCGTCGGGTGCCTCGCCCCGCGCGGCATCGGCGCTGGCGGCGGCATCGCGTGCGGGCGCGGCGCTCGACGGGCGCGATTATGTCATTCCCGACGATGTGAAGACGCTGGCCCCCGCCCTGCTGCGCCACCGGCTGATCCTGTCGCCCAGCGCCGAGATCGACGGGCGGCGGGTCGATGACGTCGTCGCCAGCCTGATCGCATCGGTCGAAGCGCCGCGATGATCGTCCCCACGCCCCGCGCGATCCAGCTGACCGCGCTCGCCGCGCCGGTCGGGCTGGCGCTGGGCGTGCTGGCGCCGGCGGCGTGGATCGCCGCGCCGCTGTGGATCATGGGCGTGCTCGTGCTGATCGTGGCCGATGCGGTGCTGGCGAAGACGCCGGTGCTGGCGATGCCCGAGGGCCTGCCCGCAACGCTGAACATCGGCGAGACGTTTACGCTGGGCAGCGCCGACGTCGCCGCGGCGTTCGACGGTCCGGTCGAACGCACCGCTCCCGGCAGCTTTCGCGCGGAGCGACGCGGCAAGGCGCGGTTGCGGCGGCTCTGGGCACGGCAGGCAGGGCCGATGGGACTGGCGTGGCGACAGGCGAGCGCGAAGGCCGATCGCGACATCCCCGTCCTGCCCGACATCCGCCCGGTCCGCGACCAGGGGATGCGGCAATATCTGAACAGCCTGAGCATCGGCAACCGGATGCGCCGCGACCATGGCGATGGACAGGATTTCCAGGTGCTGACCGATTTTCAGGCCGGGATGGAACGCCGGTCGATCGACTGGAAGGCATCGGCCCGCCACGCATCGCTGCTGGCGCGGGAGTTTCACACCGAACGCGACAACATGATCGTGTTCGCGGTCGACGCCGGCCGCGCGATGACCGATCCGGTCGGCGATGTTCCGCGTGTCGATCGCGCGGTATCGTCGGCCCTGCTGGCGGCGTTCGTCGCGCTGAAATCCGGCGACCGGGTGCGGCTCTATTCGTTCGGTGCCCGGCCGCAGGTCGACAGCGGCAGCATCGGCGGCGGCACGCGCGGCTTCGCCCGGCTGCACCACGCCGCCGCCGACATCGATTACGGCGTGGAGGAGAGCAACTATACGCTCGGCCTCGTCACGCTTGACCAGAAACTCGACCGGCGCGCGCTGGTGGTGCTCTTCACCGAATTCACCGACACGACCAGCGCCGAACTGCTGCTGGCGGCGGCGCAGCGTATGCTCAAGCGGCACCGCGTGCTGTTCGTGCTGTTCCGCGATGTCGAACTGGAAGCACTGCGCGATGCCGAACCGGCCCATGCCGACGATCTGGTCCGCGCCGATGTCGCGCACCTGTTGCTGCGCGACCGGGCGATCGTGGTCGAACGGCTGCGGCGGATGGGAATCGACGTGATCGAGGCGACCGCCGACGCCATGCCGCTGGCGCTGGTCGAACGCTATCTGACCCACCGGGAGCGCGGCCGATGACCGTCACCTTCGCCACCCGTCATTTCCGGGCCGAGCGCGAGGGCGACTGGGCGCGGCTTGAGGCGTTGTTGGACCAGCTGGAGAAGAAATCGCCGCGCCGGCTGTCGGACGAGGACCTGATCGACCTGCCGCGCCTCTATCGCGCCACGCTGTCGGCGCTATCGATCGCGCGGGCGACGTCGCTCGACGCATCGCTGGTCGGCTATCTGGAGGCGCTGTCGACGCGGGCCTATTTCGCGCTCTATTCGGCGCGCGAACCGTGGTGGCGACAGGTGAGGACGTTCTTCCTCTCCGGCTGGCCGCGCGCGGTACGGTCTATCGCCCCCGAGCTGTTGCTGGCGACCGCGTTGCTGATCCTGAGCGCGGTTGCCGCCTATCACCTCGTGCGTACCGACCCGGCATGGTATTCGGCGATGATCTCCCCCGAACTGGCGAGCGGGCGCGACATGAACGCCAGCGCGGCGACGCTGCGCGCCTCGCTCTATTCGCCGCCGGACCAGGGCGGGCTGCACGTCTTCGCCACCTCGCTGTTCACCCACAATTCCCAGGTCGCGATCATGGCCTTCGCGCTGGGCTTCCTGTTCGGCGTACCCACCATCATCCTGTCGGTGCAGAACGGCGCGATGGCGGGGGCGATGTTCGCCGCGTTCGTGCCGCACGGCCTGGGCTGGGGCCTGTTCGCGTGGCTGATGATCCATGGCACGACCGAGATCGCCGCGATCGCCATCGCGGCGGCGGCGGGGCTGCATATCGGCCGCGCGGTCGCCTTTCCGGGCGAGCGCACGCGCATGGCCGCCGCCGCCGATGCCGGACGACGCGGGGCGGTGGTGATGATCGGCGTCATCCTGATGCTGCTGGTCGCGGGGTTGCTGGAGGGGTTCGCCCGCCAGCTGGTGATCGACGACAGCGCGCGGCTGGCCGTCGGCGGCGCGATGCTGGCGCTGTGGACGCTCTATTTCACCTTCGGAGGCCGTCGTGGCGCGGCGTGAGCGCAAGGCCCGCCGTCCGCGCGTGCCGCGCACGCTGGAGCGGCAACTGGTCACGCCCGAGGGCGTGCCGCTCAACCTGCGGCTGGGATCGGCGGGGTCGCGGGCCGGGGCGTTCCTGATCGATGCGATCATCATGGTGGCGGTGCTGGTCGCGGCGTCGCTGCTGATCCTGGCGCTCGCGATCGGGGGGCCGCGCGGGGCGGCGTCGCTATACGCGGTCGTGTGGCTGCTGGGCTTCTTCCTGCTGCGCAATTTCTATTTCGTGCTGTTCGAAGCGGGCAAGCGCGCGGCGACGCCGGGCAAAAGGCTGATGAAGCTGCGCGTCGTGTCACGCGACGGCGGGCGGCTGACCGGGTCGGCGGTGCTGGCCCGCAACCTGATGCGCGAGATCGAGGTGTTCCTGCCGCTGTTCTTCCTCGCCTTTGCCTTTGCGGAGGGGATGGCGACCGCATGGACCGCGACGCTGGCGCTGGGATGGGCGTCGATCCTGCTGTTTCTGCCATTGTTCAATCGCGACCGGTTACGCGCCGGGGACCTGATCGGCGGCACCTGGGTCGTCGAGCGCGAGGTGCGCAAGCTGGGCGAGGATCTGCTGGTCCAGACCGCGCACGAACATGACCGCGCCCGGATCGCGCCGTTCACCGCAGCCGAGCTGGATACCTATGGCACGTTGGAGCTGCAACGGCTGGAAGAGGTGCTGCGCCGGAACGACCGTGCCGACCTGTATGCGGTCGCAACCGCGATCCGGCGGAAACTCGGACGGCAGGAAGAGGGGTATGACCTCGCCTTCCTCGAAGCATATTATGCGGCGCTGCGGCATCACCTCGAAAGAAAATTGCTGTTCGGGCAGCGAAAACGGGATAAATTCGATCAGTTTGGAGCAAGTTAGCCGCCGGTTATACCCGGCGTTAACCGCCCCCCGGCCATGCAGCCGCCATGACGACAGGCACACCCAAGCAGCGGATCGGACTGGCAACGGCGCTGATCTATTTCCTGCTGTCGTCGTCGACCATTCTGATAAATGGCCGTGGCGGGCTGTCGAGCATGGCGCCCGCGACGCCGTTCGTGCTGGCCCTGCTGATCGCCCGGCCGCGCCGCGATTGGCGATCGATCCTGACCGGCGCGGCGATCGGCAGCATGGCGGCGACGTCGCTGTTCGGGTTCGGCGTGCTGTCCGCGCTGCCGATGGCGATCGCCAAGGTGGGCGAGGTCGGCGTGGCGGCTTGGCTGTTCCGCAAGCTGCGCGGGCGCCGGGGCTATTTCGGATCGCTCGACCGGATCGGGCGGTTCGTGGCTGCGGTCGGCATTGTCGCTCCTGCCCTTGGCGCGACCACCGCCGCCAGCGTCGTCGCGATACGCTTCGGCCTGCCGTTCGAACGGCAATGGCACATCTGGTTCGTCGGCCACAGCCTGAGCATGATTACCATGACGCCGGTGCTATCGCTGCTGCTGACCGGCGCGGTCGGGCGGACGTGGCGCGGTGCGAGCCGGCAATTGCGGGTCGAGGCCGCCGTGCTGTTGACCGCGACGCTGGCCGTGGCGGCCGCCGTATTCACGCAGAACGAACGACCGTTGCTGTTCCTGCCCATACTACCGATCATGCTGACCACGTTCCGGCTGGGATTGCCCGGTGCGGCGGCGTCGGCGATCGTGCTGGCGCTGGTCGGCGGCTATGCCACGTCGCAGGAAATGGGGCCGATCGGCTTCATCGGCGGCGACCTGCAATCGCGCATGGAGTTCTTCCAATTCTATCTGGCGTGCACCGTGCTGACGACCTTTCCGGTCGCCGCCGATCTCAGCCGGCGACAGGCGCTGTACCGCCGGCTGCGCGAAAGCGAGGCGCGCTATCGCCTGCTGGCCGATCATTCGACCGACATCGTGCTGGGGATCGATACCGGCGGGCGGATCACCTATCTCTCGCCGTCGATCGAACAGATCGTCGGGCGCAGTCCCGCACAATTGCACGGCCGCCGCGCGCTGGAGCTGGTGCATCCGCTCGACCGAGACATGGTGCTGATCGCCCATCGCGACACGCTGACCGATGTCGGGGGTACGCAGATCGTCGAATATCGTGCGCGGGTGACCAACGGCGCGCTGCGCTGGTTCGAATCGCATACCCGCGCGGTGCTGGACGATGACGGGCGGGTCACCGGCAGCGTGGCGATGATCCGCGACGTGTCGCACCGCAAGACGCTGGAGGCCGAACTGTCGCGCGCGGCGTCGACCGATCCGCTGACCGGACTCGCCAATCGCCGGGTGTTCGATGCCGCTCTGGCGCAGCGGATCGATGTCGCGGCAGGGGGCGGCATCGCCGGCTGCGTGGCGGTGTTCGACCTCGACCATTTCAAGGCGGTCAACGACCGGTACGGCCATGACGCCGGCGACCATGTGTTGCAGGCATTCGCCCGGATCGCGCGCGGGGTGACCCGCGACGGCGACGTCGTCGCCCGGCTGGGCGGCGAGGAATTCGGCATCCTGTTCCCCGGCACCGGCATCGAACAGGCCCATGCGCTGTGCGAGCGGCTGCGCACCACGCTTGCCGCGACCAGGCTGCGCCACGGGTCATCGGTAGTCGAGCTGACGGTCAGCGCCGGGATCGCCGCGGTCGACGGCACCGGCAGCGCGGTGGCGGCACTGCGCGCGGCGGACCGGGCGCTGTACGGCGCGAAGGCCGATGGGCGCGACCGGCTGCGACTGGCGGCCTGATCCCCATTCCCAACGCGGTACGCCGCCCGCAACTTGCCGGTGTCGACGCCCGGGCGATCGGTGCTAGGGTCGCCGGCTATCGGTAAAGGGGGAGAGGCTGCTTTGCGCGAGACATGGTATCGCGACCCGCGACTGGGGCTGGCGGCGGCGGCGCTGGCGGCGGTCGTGGTCGGCATTGCCGCCGGATCGGCCGGCCAACCCGGCTGGCGCACCCTGTTGCTGGCGCTGTCCAGCTTCGCTTTGGTGGCGTGGGGGTGGTTCGCGGTGCAGGGGATCGCCTGGGCCTGGCGACAGCCCGACCGCGACGACGTGCTGCGCGCGCTGACGCTGCAGCGCAGCCAGCACGCCTTCAACCATGCCGCCTGGGCGCGGTTCGACCGTGATGCGGCGATGCTGCGGATGCTGCTGGCCGAACGCGCGCTGATCCCGATCGAGGCGGAGCTGGTGCGCCACGCCATGGCGGTGGAACAGTTCGACGCGGTGGCGGCGACCCTCCCCGGATTTTCGCAAGCCGCCGCGCATTGGTACGACGTCGCGTCGCAGGCCCATGCCGGCCTGCCCCCCGCCACCCCGGTGCCATCGCCCGCCGCGCTGGAGGAAGCCGCGCAGCAATTGCCCGCGACACTGACGCAGGAGGAGGATCGCCGCGCGGCGCTGCATTATCTGGCGGTGCGCAAGCGGCTGGCCACCGACCGGGCGGCGGTGGAACGGGAGCGGACGGCGGCGCTGCGCAAGCTGGCCGCGCCGCCGCCCAGCCCGCCGGTGGAGTGAGCCGATCCTCCCCGGTACGGGGAGGGGGACCATGCGCAGCATGGTGGAGGGGGATGGCCACATGCGAAACGGTTGTGTTGCGGGGCGATCCCCCTCCACCATCGCCTTCGGCGACGGTCCCCCTCCCCGTGCCGGGGAGGATTTACATCGCCAGCACTCGCCGCGCCTGCTTCAGATGCGGGGCGTCGACCATGCGGCCGTCGACCTGTAGCGCCCCGGCGCCGGGGTTCGCGGCGAAGGCGTCGACGATCGCCTGCGCTCGCGCGACCGCTTCGGTCGAGGGGGTGAAGGCGGCGTTGATGACCGGGACCTGTGCCGGGTGCAGCACCATCATGCCGGTAAAGCCATCGCGCACGGCGCGGGCGGCATAGGCGGCGAGGCCGGCTTCGTCGCGGATCGCCGGGTACACCGTGTCGATCGCCGCGACCCCGGCGGCGTGCGCGCCGAACAGGGTGAGCGCGCGCACCATTTCATAGGGCGCGGTGTAGCGGCCATCCGCCTCGCGCGAGGTTGCCGCGCCGATCGCGGCGGGCAAATCCTCCGCGCCCCAAGTCAGCCCGGCGAGGCGATGGGCGACCGCCCCATAGCTGCCGAGCTGGAAGATCGCCGCCGGAGTTTCGGTCGCGATCGGCAGCAGCGGGACGTCGCCCAGCCCGCGCGGGGTCAGCAGCGCATCGAGCGCGGTGATCGTCGCCGCGCCCTCCGCCTTGGGCACCACGATCCCGTCGGGCCGGGTGCCGGCCAGCGCGTCGAGATCGGCGAGCGCGAGCGGGCCTTCGACCGGGTTGATCCGCACAAAGCGCGGGAGCGGTCCCCCCTGCCCCAGCCAGTCGTGGACGGCGGCGCGGGCAGTAACCTTGGCCGACGCGGCAACCGCGTCTTCGAGATCGAGGATCAGCGCATCGGCCCCGCTCGCCGCCGCCTTGGCGAAGCGATCCGGCCGGTCGCCGGGGACGAACAGCAGCGAGCGGAGCTTCATGGCCGGCGCTGCATCAGCGCGGTGCGCAGGCAGCGGCACACCACCTCGCCGCGCTGGTTGTGCAGTTCATGGGCGAAGGTGACGATGCCGGCATCGGGGCGCGAGCGACTGTCCTTGAGCGCGGTGACCTCGGTCGTGGCGCGCAGCGTATCGCCGAGGAACACGGGTTTGGGCATCACCAGCTGGTCATAGCCGAGATTGGCGACCAGCGTGCCGAGCGTCGTCTCCCCCACCGACAGGCCGACCATCAGCGCGAAGGTGAAGGTGCCGTTGACGACGATCTGGCCGAACTCCGACGCCTTCGCCGCCTCCGCATCGATGTGCAGCGGCTGCGGGTTATGGGTCATCGCCGAGAACAGCAGATTGTCGGTTTCGGTCACGGTACGGCGGATCGGATGCTCGATCAGGTCGCCGATTTGCCAATCGTCGTAGAAGCGGCCGGTCATGCGGCGTCCTTTTCGATACGGGCCAATACCACGCCCTCGGCGACCTGCCCGCCGACCGTGGCGGAAAGATCGGCGACGGTGCCGTCGAACGGGCTGAGCAGCGCCTGTTCCATCTTCATCGCCTCCAACACGACCAGCCGCTGGCCGGCGGTCACGTGGTCGCCTGCCGCGACCTCCACCGCGACGATCCGGCCGGGCATCGGGGAGAGGATCGCGCCGTCGCCGGCCGACGCGCCGCCGCCCTGCCCCGCGACGGGCGCGGCGAAGGGAAAGGCTTCGCCGGCGGCGAACAGGACGCGCTCGTGCGCGACCTGCGCGACGGCACCGCCGGGGGCGGACGTGGCGAGGCGGGTGGTGCCGCCGATCGACACCGCGACCCGGTCGTCGGGCGCGGCGTTGAGGCGGAAGCCGGTCAGCGCGCGCCACGGATCGGTCGGGTCGCCCTGCACCAGCGCGGCGGCGGCGGACCCGGCGATGGTGTCGGACGCGCTGCCATCGGGCACCAGCCGGTCGGCATGGCGTTCGATGAAGCCGGTATCGATCGCTTCGGCGACGAAATCGGCGTCACCGGCGCAAGCGGCGAGGAAGGCGGCGTTGGTGCGGACCGGCCAGACCTGTACCGACGCGGCGGCGCGGGCGAGCTTCGCGGCGGCGGCGGCGCGGGTGGGGGCGTGGACGATCAGCTTGGCGATCATCGGGTCGTAATACGGCGTCACCGCATCGCCCTGTTCCACCCCGGCATCGACGCGGATGTCGGTCGGGAGTTTCAGGTGGGTGAGCTTACCCGTAGAGGGCAGGAAGCCGGTCGCCGGGTTCTCGGCATAGAGCCGCGCCTCCATCGCCCAGCCGGTGATGGAGAGTTCGTCCTGGGCGCGGGGCAGCGGCTCGCCCGACGCGACGCGCAACTGCCATTCGACCAGATCGGTGCCGGTAATCGCCTCGGTCACCGGATGTTCGACCTGCAATCGGGTGTTCATTTCCATGAACCAGATGCGGTCGGCGCGCAGCCCTTCGGACGCATCGGCGATGAACTCGATCGTGCCCGCCCCGACATAGTCGACCGCGCGCGCTGCGCGGACGGCGGCGTCGCACACGGCGGCGCGGGTAGCGGCATCCATGCCGGGGGCGGGAGCTTCCTCGATCACCTTCTGATGGCGGCGTTGCAGCGAGCAGTCGCGCTCGAACAGGTGGACCGCATTGCCATGGGTGTCGCCGAAGACCTGCACCTCGATATGGCGCGGCGACAGGATATATTTCTCGATCAGCACCCGGTCGTCGCCGAACGATGCGGCGGCTTCGCGGCGGCAGCTGTCGAGCGCGTCGGCAAAGGCGGCGGCGGTGTCGACGCGGCGCATCCCCTTGCCTCCGCCGCCGGCCACCGCCTTGATGAGCACCGGATACCCGATAGCCTCGGCCTCCGCGCGCAGGCGGTCGGGCGACTGGTTCTCACCCAGATAGCCGGGGGTGACGGGTACGCCGGCGGCGATCATACGCGCCTTGGCCGCGTCCTTCAGGCCCATCGCGCGAATGGCGGCGGCGGGTGCGCCGACCCAGACGATGCCGGCGGCGACGACCGCCTCGGCGAACTCGGCATTCTCCGACAGGAAGCCATAGCCTGGATGGATCGCGGCCGCGCCGGTGGCGCGGGCGGCGGCAAGGATCTTCGCCTGATCGAGATAGCTTTCGCGCGCCGGGGCCGGGCCGATGCACACCGCCTGATCGGCCTCGCGCACGAAGGGCAGGCCGGCATCGACGTCGCTGTGGACGGCGATCGTGCGCACCCCCAGCCGGCGGGCGGTGCGGAGGATGCGGCGGGCGATCTCCCCCCGGTTGGCGATCAGCAGCGATTCGATCATCGCGCCGCTCCAAAGTTCACGAAGTTCACACTCGTGCGCAATGCGTGTCGCGCGTGATCCCGTGGCGCAGTCGCGTGGCGCAACCGATGGTCTGGCACGGCAGCCGGGCTGTAGGAAAGGGTCATGGATGCGCCTCCGGAAAGCCGTGGCGGATGTGCAGCGCGTGCAGCAACCCCTTCATATCGCTGACGAAAAAGGTGCCGTCGTGCCGTCCGTCGGCAAGGGCGGGGTCGGCATTGGGGGCAAGGACCAGCAGCGGCAGGTTCTGATGCCCCTCGCCCACCGCCGCGATCACCACCTCCCGCGGGAGGGCATAGGGGACGCGGATCACCTCCAGCATCGTCGCCTTGTCGGGGAAGCGCGCGAGCAGGCCGTCGAGCGTGATGCAGTCGCGGCAATAGAAGGTCCGGTCGGGCCAGGCCGGATCGGCGAAGCTCGGGTCGAGCAGATAGAGGCGGTCACGCATGGGTTGTTCCGTGGAGAGGGGCTGGCGGTCGGGATCGGTCGCGAGGCGGTCGGCGGTCGGGGTCGGACGGTCGGTGTCGACGCGGCCGCCCATCAGCGCAGCGGCGGCAAGCGCGAGGTCGCGGGCGCTGACCTCGGTCGGATGGGTCGGCGGTGGTTGCAGCGGATCGGTGATCGCCGCGCGGGCGGCGACGGGATCGGCGGCGAAGGCGGCGGCCAGACGCTGGGCGACCGCTTCGGGGAGCGGCGTGGTCGTGCCGCCGGTATGGGGCGTCGTCGAGGGTGCGATGCCCTGCCCGTCCGCCGGCGGGCGTGCGGCGAGTTGCGCCTCCACCTCCGCCGTCACGCGGGCGACGGTGGCGATGAAGCTGGACAGCGCCATGCCCGGCGGCAGGCTGGCGATGGCGCGGGTGACCATCGCGACGATCGCGTCATAGGCGACGGTGTCGATGCCGAGCGCGGTCGTGGGGGTGGAAGCCGGCGTTGCCGTCGGCGTGGCCTTGCCGGGGACGATCGCGGGATCCTGCTGGCCGGGCGGGCGGATGGGGGGGAGGCCGGAGATGGTGGTCATGCCACCTTCTCCTTCCGCCAGTCTTCGTACCCCGGCGCAGGCCGGGGTACGTCCAGTTTTGGGTGGCCGACGTCACGCGACACGACCGCGTACCCCCGCGCAGGCGGGGGGCCAGGGTTGTCGCTAACCGACGTCAGCCCGTTTCGCTCTGGAACCCCGCCTGCGCGGGGATACGGAAGGAGGCCGCGGGGATACGTGAAGGAAAGGCGAATGGTTGCCATCACATCCGGAAAATGCCGAACTGCGCGCGATCCGCGATCGGGGCGTTCAGCGTCGCCGACAGCGCGAGGCCCAGCACGTTGCGGGTCTGTTCGGGCAGGATCACGCCGTCGTCCCACAGGCGGGCGGTGGCATAGTACGGGCTGCCCTCCGCTTCGTAGCGGTCGCGGACCGGGGTCTTGAACGCCTCGGCCTCTTCCGGCGTCCAGTGGTCCGCATCGCGGTGGACGGTCGCCAGCACGCTCGCCGCCTGTTCGCCGCCCATCACCGAAATGCGGCTGTTGGGCCAAGTGAACAGGAAGCGCGGGGAATAGGCACGACCGCACATGCCGTAATTGCCCGCGCCGAAGCTGCCGCCGATCAGCACGGTGATCTTGGGCACCTGCGCCGTGGCGACGGCAGTGACCAGCTTCGCGCCATGCTTGGCGATCCCCTCGGCTTCATACTTGCCGCCGACCATGAAGCCCGAGATATTCTGAAGGAACAGCAGCGGCGTGCGGCGCTGGCAAGCGAGTTCGATGAAATGCGCGCCCTTCTGCGCGCTTTCGGAGAACAGCACGCCGTTGTTCGCAAGGATCGCGACCGGCATCCCCCAGATGCGGGCGAAGCCGCACACGAGGGTCGTGCCGTAGAGCGGCTTGAACTCGTGCAGTTCGGACCCGTCGACCAGCCGCGCGATGACCTCACGCACGTCATAGGGTGCGCGGACGTCGGTGGGCACGATCCCGGCAAGGTCAGCGGGATCGTACAGCGGTGGACGCGGGTCGGTCAGCGCCATCTCCGCACGGCGCGGCGGCGGCAGGGTCGCGACGATGTCGCGGACGATCAGCAGCGCCTGTTGGTCGTCGTCGGCGACATGATCGACCACGCCCGACTTGCGGCCATGGGTGTCGGCCCCGCCCAGTTCCTCGGCGGTGATGACCTCTCCGGTCGCGGCCTTCACCAGCGGCGGGCCGGCGAGGAAGATCGTGCCCTGGTTGCGGACGATCACCGTTTCGTCGGACATGGCGGGCACGTACGCGCCGCCGGCGGTGCAACTGCCCAGCACGCAGGCGATCTGGGGAATGCCCTTCGCCGACATCTGCGCCTGATTGAAGAAGATGCGGCCGAAATGGTCGCGGTCGGGAAACACCTCCGCCTGATGCGGCAGGTTCGCGCCGCCGCTGTCGACCAGATAGATGCACGGCAGATGATTCTCGGTCGCGATCTCCTGCGCGCGGAGATGCTTTTTCACCGTCATCGGGAAATACGCGCCGCCCTTTACCGTCGGGTCGTTGGCGACGATCATCACCTGCCGGCCATGGACTTGGCCCATGCCGGCGATGACGCCCGCCGCCGGGGCCTCGTCGCCATACATGCCATTCGCCGCCAGCGCGCCGACCTCGAGGAACGGCGATCCGGCGTCGAGGACGCGGTGGATGCGGTCGCGGGGCAGCAGCTTGCCGCGTGCGACATGGCGTTCGCGGCTGCGCTCCGGCCCGCCGAGCGATGTCGTGGCGATCCGTGCGCGCAGCTCGTTGGCCAAAGCGGCATTGTGCGCGGCGTTGGCGGCGAAACCGGCCGAGCTTCGATCGATCAGCGTCGGCAGCACCGTCATTGCGCGCGCGTCCCCTCACCCAGCAATTCGCGACCGATCAGCATCCGGCGAACTTCGTTGGTCCCGGCACCGATGTCGAGCAGCTTCGCATCGCGATAATAGCGTTCGACCGGCCAGTCCTTCGTGTACCCTGCGCCGCCCAGCGCCTGGATCGCGTCATTGGCGACCTTCACCGCGTTTTCGGACGCCAGCAGGATCGCGCCCGCCGCGTCGTGGCGGGTGGTGCGGCCGGCGTCGCACGCCTTCGCCACCGCATAGACATAGGCGCGGGCGGAATTGAGCGCGACCGACATGTCGGCGATCTTGCCCTGCATCAACTGGAACGCGCCGATCGGTTTGCCGAACTGCTTGCGCTCGGCGACGAAGGGCAGGACGGTGTCGAGGCACGCCTGCATGATGCCGAGCTGGATGCCCGACAGCACGACGCGCTCGTAATCGAGGCCCGACATCAGCACGCCGACGCCGCCGTTCAGCGGCCCCATCACGTTTTCGTCCGGTACGAAACAGTCGTTAAAGACCAGCTCGGCGGTCGGCGATCCGCGCATTCCCATCTTATCGATCTTCTGACCGATCGAGAAGCCATCGAAATCCTGTTCGATCAGGAAGGCGGTGATGCCCTTCGATCCGGCATCCGGCTGGGTCTTGGCATAGACGACCAGGGTCGCGGCATAGGGGGCGTTGGTGATCCAGAATTTCGTGCCGTTCAGGCGATAGCCGCCGTCCACCTTGTCGGCGCGCAGCTTCATCGACACGACGTCGGACCCCGCCCCGGCTTCCGACATCGCCAGTGATCCGACATGCTCGCCGCTGATGAGTTTGGGCAGATACTTGGCCTTCTGCTCGGCATTGCCCCAGCGCGCGATCTGGTTGACGCACAGGTTCGAATGCGCGCCGTAGGAAAGGCCGACCGAGGCGGAGGCGCGGGCCACTTCCTCGCACGCGACGACATGTTCGAGATAACCGAGACCGAGGCCGCCATCTTCCTCCTTTACGGTGATACCGTGCAGGCCGAGCGCGCCCATTTCGGGCCACAGCTCGATGGGGAAGCGATCGTCGGCATCGACCGCCGCCGCGATCGGCGCGATCCGGTCGGCGGCGAAGCGCTGCGTGGTCTCGCGAATGGCATCGGCCATCTCGCCGAGCGCGAAATCGAGCATGTCTCTCTCCAATTGTCCGGTCTGTGCCGGATCGTATCTGTCGTTACCATTAGGCCCGGGATGCCGGTCAGCGCAAGGCGTTGCCCTCCCCCGAGTCGAGGCAGCGCAGGATCGCGTCGCGGTCGAAGGCCGGCGGCGGGGGTGTCGTCATCGGCGCGATGTCAACCGGGCGGCCGATCAGGACCGCGCCGAAGCGGCGGTCGCCCTGCCCCGCGCAGCGCTTCGCCGCGGTCAGCAACTTCGGCGGCGTGGCCCAGCCCTCATACGACAGGCGGAACGTGCCCCAGTGGATCGCCATGCCGCGCGATGCGCCCAGCCGCTGAAACACGTCCAGCGCATCGACCGGGCCGATATGCGCGCCGCTGGTCATCTGGCCCGGCTGGAACCGGAAGGCACCGATGGGGATCAGCGCCAAGCGGATCGGGCCGAGCGCCGCCGCCTCGCGCACCCACGCCCCGTCGCCCATGCCGGTATCGCCCGCGAAGAACAGGTTGCCGCCGGGCAGTTCGACGACGAACGCCGACCACAGCGCACGGTTGCGATCGACGAACCAGCGGCTGGACCAATGGTGGTTGCGCACGACATGGACGGTTGCCCCGCCGACCCGCTCCGCCTGTCGCCAGTCGAGCGCGGTCGCTGCCATGCCGGCGCCGCCCAGGATGGCGTCGTTGCCGAGCGACGTGACGATCGCGGGGCGGTCGCGGTCCCAGATGCGTTTCAGCGTCGACAGGTCGAGATGGTCGTAATGATTGTGGCTGATGAGGATCAGGTCGATCTTCGGCAGCTTGTCCAGCGCGATGCCGGGCTGCGCCACCCGCTTCGGCCCGAAGCCGAACGGGCCGGCGCGGTCGTTCCAGACGGGATCGGTCAGGATATTGAGGCCGGGCGCCTGCACCAGCACCGACGCGTGGCCGACCCAGGTGACGCGCATCGGCGTGGCTCTCGGATCGCGCGCGGGCGGGGTGGCGGCGGGGAGCAGGTCGGCAGGCTTCGCCGAGGTCACCGGGACCTGGGTCGGCCAGTCCGGACGACCATCGGTGCCGGTGACCTGCTGCCAGAGATAATGGGCGCGCCCACCGGCCGGGCGGGATGTATCGTCGCCATCGGGATTGAAGAAGCGCGCACCATCGAAATGGTCGCCCGCCACGCCCTGATAATAGAGGCTGTCGAGGAAGCGGGGCACGATGGTGACGACGAGACAAAGGACCGCGACGATCCACACGCCGGTCCAGACCAGCCCCTTGATGATGCGCCCCATCACACCCGAACGCGGTCCGGCAAGTTTCGATGCGCGGCCACTCTTGTGTTGCTCATTTACCACACCATATCGCCGACAACATCACAGGGGAGCATCCCATGAACCTAGAGAAATTCACCGACCGCGCGAAAGGCTTTTTGCAGGCCGCGCAGACGGTGGCGATCCGCAACAGCCATCAGCGGATCAGCCCCGAGCATATTTTGAAGGCGCTGCTCGACGACGATCAGGGCATGGCGTCGGGCCTCATCAATGCGGCCGGCGGCGATGCGCGCCGGGCGAACGCCGAAACCGACGCCGCGCTGGCCAGGGTGCCGGCGGTGTCGGGATCGGGGGCGCAAAGCTCGCCGGGTCTCGACAATGATACCGTGCGCCTGCTCGATCAGGCCGAGCAGATCGCGACCAAGGCGGGCGACAGCTTCGTCACCGTCGAGCGGCTGCTGCTGGCGCTGACGCTGTCGCCGGGGGCGGCGGGCAAGGCGCTGACGACGGCCGGCGTCACACCGCAGGGGCTGAACGCCGCGATCGACAAGTTGCGCGGCGGCCGCAGCGCCGACACGGCGGGGGCCGAGGATCGCTACGACGCGCTCAAGAAATTCGCCCGCGACCTGACGGCGGCGGCGCGCGACGGCAAGCTCGATCCCGTGATCGGCCGCGACGAGGAGATCCGCCGCACGATCCAGATCCTGGCGCGCCGTACCAAGAACAACCCGGTGCTGATCGGCGAACCCGGTGTCGGCAAGACCGCGATCGCGGAAGGGTTGGCGCTACGCATCGCCAATGGCGACGTGCCCGAGGGGCTGAAGGACCGCGCGCTGATGTCGCTCGACATGGGCTCGCTGATCGCTGGCGCGAAATATCGCGGCGAGTTCGAGGAGCGGCTGAAGGGCGTGCTCGACGAGGTGAAGGGCGCGGAAGGCCAGATCATCCTGTTCATCGACGAGATGCACACGCTGATCGGCGCGGGAAAATCCGAAGGGGCGATGGACGCGGGCAACCTGCTGAAGCCGGCGCTGGCGCGGGGCGAACTCCACTGCATCGGCGCGACCACGCTGGACGAATATCGCAAGCATGTCGAAAAGGACCCCGCGCTCCAGCGGCGGTTCCAGCCGGTGTTCGTAGGCGAACCGACCGTCGAGGATACGATCAGCATCCTGCGCGGCCTGAAGGAGAAGTACGAACTGCACCACGGCGTGCGGATCACCGATGGCGCACTGGTGTCGGCGGCGACGCTGTCGAACCGCTACATCACCGACCGCTTCCTGCCCGACAAGGCGATCGACCTGATGGACGAAGCAGCCAGCCGCATCCGCATGGAGGTTGAGAGCAAGCCCGAGGAGATCGAAAGCCTCGACCGCCGTATCCTGCGTATGAAGATCGAGCGTGAGGCGTTGCGCCGGGAGAGCGACACCGCCAGCGCCGACCGGCTCGACACGCTGGAGGAGGAACTGGCCAATGCCGAGCAGGTATTGGCCGAACTGACGACGCGGTGGCAGGCCGAGCGCGACAAGATCGCGTCGGAGGCGAAGCTGAAGGAACAGCTCGACGCCGCGCGCATGGCGCTGGAACAGGCGCAGCGGTCGGGCGACCTCGCGAAGATGTCCGAACTGACCTATGGCACCATCCCGACGCTCGAAAAGCAGCTGGCCGAGGCGGAAGGCGCGTCAGCGGGCGCGATGCTGCGCGAGGAGGTGACCGCCGACGACATCGCCGGGGTCGTCAGCCGCTGGACCGGGATTCCGGTCGACCGGATGCTGGAGGGCGAGCGCGAGAAGCTGCTCCAGATGGAGGAGGCGCTGGGCAGGCGTGTGATCGGGCAGGCGGAGGCGGTGCGCGCCGTCGCCACCGCCGTCCGCCGCTCACGTGCCGGCCTGCAGGACCCGAACCGGCCGCTGGGGTCGTTCCTGTTTCTCGGGCCGACGGGCGTCGGCAAGACCGAGCTGACCAAGAGCCTTGCCGAGTTCCTGTTCGACGATCCGAACGCGATGGTGCGGATCGACATGAGCGAGTTCATGGAAAAGCACGCGGTCGCCCGGCTGATCGGTGCCCCGCCGGGCTATGTCGGTTATGAGGAAGGCGGCGTGCTGACCGAGGCGGTGCGGCGGCGGCCCTATCAGGTCGTGCTGTTCGACGAGGTGGAGAAGGCGCATGGCGACGTGTTCAACATCCTGTTGCAAGTGCTGGACGACGGTCGCCTGACCGATGGTCAGGGGCGCACGGTCGATTTCTCGAACACGATCATCATCCTCACCTCGAACCTTGGCAGCCAGTATCTGACCGGTCTGGCCGATGGACAGCCGGTCGAGGATGTCGAACCGCAGGTGATGGACGTGGTGCGCGCCCATTTCCGGCCGGAATTCCTCAACCGGCTGGACGAGATCATCCTGTTCCACCGCCTTGCCGCCGACCACATGGCGCCGATCGTCGACATCCAGGTCGGGCGTGTCGGCAAGCTGCTGGCGGATCGCAAGGTGAAGGTCGAACTGACCGACGCCGCGCGGGGATGGCTGGGCCGCGTCGGCTACGACCCGGTGTACGGCGCGCGACCGCTCAAGCGCGCGGTGCAGCGCTATCTGCAGGACCCGCTCGCCGACCTGATCCTCCGCGGGGAAGTCCGCGACGGGGCGACCGTGCGGGTCGATGAGGGCGACGGGCGGCTGGAACTGCGCGTCGGGTAAAACGAAAAAGGCGCCCTCCCCCACGGGGAAGGCGCCTTTCTCCTGACTTACGCTATCCGATCAGAAGCGGAAGCGCGCGCCGGCGGTGAAGCGACGACCGAACAGGTCGAAGTCGGCCGACGTTTCGAGGCCGGTCGGCGTGCCGTAGGGGACCCCCGGCAGGTATTGCGGCTTCGTGTCGAACAGATTGTCGACGTTGAAGTAGAAGGTGAACGCCTTGCCGACATCCTGGCTGATCTGGATGTTGTGCAGCCAGTAATCGTCGACCTTGTTCAGCGCCAGCACCGCCGGATCGTTGCTGATGAACCCGTTGCGGATGAAATCGCCACCGCTCAGGAAGTTCGTCTGCCAGCTCAGGCCGGTGCCGTTGACCGTGTAGGTCGCACGCGCGTTCAGGTTGTGCGTCGAATAGGCGCTGCGCAGGGTCGATCCACGACCGAAACCGCCGGCATCCTCTTCCTCCGGCGTGGCAGGGTCGTCCTGCCGCTTGTTGTCGAGCAGATAGGTGTAGTTGGCGGTCAGCGTCAGACGATCGTCGGTCGCCAGACCGAGCGTGCGACCATAGCGCATGGTCATGTCGATGCCGCGAACCTTGTAGGCGGCGATGTTGATGAGCTGCGCATTGACCGTCTGGAGATAGCCGGTCCCGGCGATGCGGATGACGTTGTTGCAGAACACGGAGTCGCCGGTCAGCAGGCACTTTTCAACCGTGTCGCTGCGGTCGAGCGTGTCGATCGCGCCGTCGATCCGGATGTCGAAATAATCGGCGGTGAACTGGAACCCGGGCAGGAAGGTCGGGGTAAAGACGAAACCGGCGGTGATCGTCTTGGCCTTCTCCTCGTTCAGCGCCGAATTGCCGCCGACGAAGCCGTTGACGTTCTGGATGTCGGCTTGCGCGTAGCGGAACGTGCCACCGGGGTTGGCGGCGAAGAACGCCGCGATGCCCGGAACCGTCCGGCAGGCGGAGTCGGCCGCGCCGGTCGAGGTGCGGGTAATGCCGTCGCACGGATCGGTGACCGCTGCGAAGGTTTCCGACGGGGCGCTGAACAGTTCGCTATTGTTCGGCGCGCGGTTGGCGACGGCGTAGCGGCCACGGAACCGCAGGCCCCGGACCGGCTCCCACTCCGCGCCCGCGTTCCAGCTGAACACGCTGCCGACGGTCGAATAGTCCGAATACCGCACCGCGCCGTTGACGCCGAGATATTCGAAGAAGCCGCGATCCGACAGCAAGGGCACGTTGATTTCGCCGAACGCTTCCTTGACGTCCTGCGACCCGGAAAGATCGGGAATCTGGTTGCCCGAATTGCCGCCGGTGTTGGTCAGGATGTCGAGATCGTCGAAGACCGATTCATAGCGATATTCGACACCGGCCGAAATGCCGACGCCGCCGGCGCCCAGATCGAACAGCGACGAATTGGTCAGGACCGCAGTCACGACATGCTGTTCGTTGGTGATGTCTTCCGACTTCGGCACGACCGCCTGAACATAGGCCGATGCACGGGGATCGGCGGTGCCCAGTCCGAACAGGTTGATCGGGATACAGCCGGCCGCGCGCGCCGCGACGTCGCGGCAGACGATGTCGGTGCCGACCACATTGCCGGTGCCGACCCGGATCGAATCGAGCGACTGGCGATAGCGGGCCGTGTCGATGTCCTGGCTGGCGTTGAAGTCGTTCAGGTGGCCATAGACATAGCTGATGTCATAATTGAACTTCGCGCCCAGGTCGCCCCGGATGCCGGCCACGGCGCGCCACGTGTTACGCTCTGCCCGGTTGCTGCGGTCGAACACCTCGTTCTGGCGACGGCGGAAGCCGATCGACGACACGTCGTTGGTGGTGATGCCATCCGAATTGGCGGCAGCGATGGCGGCGGCGACCGACGTCGGAATGAACGCGTTGGTGATCGGGATGCCGGCGCCCAGATCGGCGGTCTGCAACGCAAATGCTTCGAGCGATGCGTTCGAGCTGGTGCGGGCGTAGGTTACTTCCGCATAGGCCTGAATCCGGTCGTTGATCTCGTAGTTGAAGATACCGTTCGCGAGATAGCGTTCCAGCGGCACAGCGATCCGACGCACGCCGTTGCGGTTGAAGCCGTAGATACCGGTCTGATAGCCCGGCAGCAGCGCCAGCGAACCGTCCGGACGGTAGGAGAAGTTCGACACGTTACCCGGCAGGACGGCACGCGCGCCACCTGCCGCGCTGAGCAGCTGGAACTGGCCCTGCGGTGCGAACGAGCTGTAGGCGTTGGGCCCGCAAACGAGATTGGCGCAATCCTGCGCCGAAATCGCGCGGTCGGCCGACAGCAATCCTTCGTCGCGGTCATAGGTGAAGTTGAACATCGCGTTGCCGCGATCGTCCGCACCCCATTTGGTACCGCCGGTCACGCTGACCATGTAGCGGCCGTTGTCGCCGCGTTCGGTAATACCCCCCTGTGCGCGAACCTGCAGCCCTTCGAAGCTGTCCCGCATGATGAAGTTGACGACGCCCGCGACCGCGTCCGAGCCATAGACCGCCGACGAACCGCCGGTGATGTTGTCGACGCGTTCGAGCAGGTCGACCGGAATGTTGTTGATGTCGACCGCCGTGTCGCCGCCGAACCCGCCGACGAACCGGCGTCCATTGACCAGCACCAGCGTGCGGTTCGCCCCCAGGCCGCGCAGGTTGACGGTCGACACGCCCGTACCCGACGTCAGGAAGTTGGTGTTGGTACGGGTCGACCCGATCGCGACCTGCGGCAGTTCGTTCAGAATGTCGGAAACGTTGGCCGAGGCATCCTGCAACAGCTGTGCGCTGGTGATCGTGGTGAGCGGGACCGGGGATTCGACTTCCGGGCGTGCGATGCGCGAACCGGTGACCAGAATTTCCTGCCCGTTGTCGCCTTCGCCCGACGGATCGGTGCCTGCGGTTCCCGGCGCGACCTGTGCCAGCGCGGGGTTCGCGAACCCGATCAACAACGTCGATGCCAGCAAGGCAGTGCGGACGGACTTCTTCATATTCACCCCTGTTTTCTTCAACGCGTCGTAACCGCGATGCAACGTGGGGAACCTACTGGCGGCAAATCTTCGGAAGCAATTGCCATTCACCGCAATGGATTAAAATTAGCATCACGTTGTATTTTAGTGACAGGGTGAGAACGGCAAATTTCCCTGAAGCCGAATTAGGGTAAACTCCTGATCTTGGGATATATTTTAAAGATGCATCGCCATTTTCGGGTTCGCTATTTTCATATTATCTTTGATCGCCACCGGCAGTTGACGATGAAAATTGTTTCCATCAGACAATAGTTCGGAAAGATCCGAAAATAAACTGGAAACAATTCAGCAACATTGCCACCTCGCATGAAGGTTGCTGAATGGCCAACGCAGTAGGAATCTCAGGTGATGCCTTGGGTTGAATGCCGATCCGGCCCGCCCCTCTGCACACGATCCTTGACGCGGGCTTTCCCAGCGCCGCCGCAGATACCGTTCTTTCCGCACAAAAAAAGGGCCGCTCCCCGAATGGGAAGCGGCCCTCTCTGGCAGGTTCGAAGCGACTAGAAGCCGAACTTCGCACCGGCGCGGAAGCTGCGGCCGAAGATGCCGTTGCCACCCTGCACCGGGTTGTAGAGATGCGCACCATAGGTGACCGGATCGATCGGAGGCAGGCGATCGAACACGTTCAGCGCGTTCACGTAGAAGGTGAACTTGTCATTGACGTTGAAGCTGACGTTCAGGTCGGCCGTGATGTAGCTCTTCACGCGGCAATCGACATAGCCCGGGTTGAGCGAGCAGTCGCGATAGTCGCCACCCTGATCCTTCGCCGACAGGTCATAGCCCGAGACGTAGTTCACGGTACCGGTCAGGTCGACCTTGTCGAACGAGAAGGTGTTCGACCAGTTGCCGCGCCACTTGAACGTGCCGCTGCCCGCCGTCAGGTTGAAGTTGCCGAGCGTGTCGACATAGGTTTCCTTCGAACCGTCCGGGAAGGTCGTGCTCAGTTCCAGCAACAGGCTGGCGTTGGCGGCGGTGCGCCACTGGAACGACCCGAAATCGACGCGACCGGTCAGACCGAAGTCCAGACCTTCCGAGAAGATCGTGTCCGAGTTGATGAGCTGCGATTCGACGAAGCCGATGCGCGGACGACCGTTGGGCAGGTTGACGTCCGGAGCGTCCGGAATGACGTTGAACCCGGCCGGGATCGCCTGACCCGCATAGTAAGCGGCGATCGCAGCAGCGTTCGACGGCGAGGTGATCGCGCCGGTCTTCTTGATGTTGAAGTAATCGACCGTGAACGTGAAGTTCGGGATCGGCGTGAACTGGATACCCGCGGTGAAGCTGCGCGACTTTTCCGGCTGCAGGTTCGGCGAGGCGAGCGTGGTCGACCCGATCGAATAGGCAGTCAGATAGGTCGGGCAAGCGGTCGCCGCCGTCGCGTTGTTGGCGCAGGCCGCGCCATATTGCGCACGGAAGCTGGCCGGCACGTTCGTGATCGACTGGCTGACATAGCCGGTCGTCGGCAGCGCGTTGGCTTCCGCGAAGCTCGGGATACGGAAACCGCGCGACCAGGTGCCACGAATGGTCAGCTGGCGGAACGGCTTGAACCGGGCACCGGCCTTCGGCGAGAAGTTGCTCTGACCACTCGAATAATTGTCGTAGCGACCCGACAGGTTGACGTCGAGCATGTCGAACACCGGCGCCTGAATTTCACCGAATGCCGAGGTGACGGTACGATTACCTTCGGTGCCGAACGCGTTGATCGTGAAGTAACGCTGCGACGGGCCGTTGGTGTCCGGGTTGGCGCTGGGCGCGTTCACCGCTTCGTAGAACACCGAGCCGCCGACGCCGAGCTGCAGCGGACCACCGGGCAGTTCGAACAGCGACTTGGTGAAGGTCACCTGCGCCTGATACAGATCCGACGATGCATCGGTGATGTTCACCGGCGTGACGTAATCCTTCACCGCCTGGCTGTTCTGGCCCGGGTTGACGAAGTTGTACGTACCGTCGGCGATCACGTTCAGCAGGTTCTGGATATAGACATATCCGTCCTGCTTGCGCTGCAGATCGGTGTGCATCGCGGTCGCGTTGAAGTTGTAGTCGATGTCGTCGAAGATCGTGCCCGACAGGCCGAACGCCGCACGATACACGCGGCTGCGCGTTTCATTGTACACCAATTCCTGATTGCGACCGAGGATCTGCGCGGTCTGACCGGCGGCCGCGAACGGGTTGTTCGGGTTCAGACGACCGTTTGCGGCGGTGCAGTTCACGCGCGCGGCGCAGACATAGACCGGCAGCGTCAGGATCGCCGAACCCGGCGCAAAGGTGGCGGCGCCCGACGAGGTCGAGAACTGCGGGAACAGGATGCCGGTCGGCGCATTGCCGCGGATCGTGCCGGTGCTGCCGGTGTAGCTCGACGTGGTCTGCTGGAAGTTGACCGACAGGAAGGCTTCCGACGAGTCACCGACCTTGGCGGTGAAGCGGGCCGAACCGCCGAAGCGTTCGATATCCGGCGTCACGTTGCCGTAATTGTTGGTGAAATCTTCCTGGCAGATGTTGCTGGTCGGCAGCGTCGCGCTGGCGGCGAGGCTGGCGGCGCTCGGCGTGATCGACGGACCGGCGAAGCAGCCACCGGTCGGGTTCAGGATCTGATAACGGCCCGACGTGCCCGGACGGACGTAAAAGGTCGATCCGACGTTGAAGCCGGTCAGGTTGCCTTCGGCATTCTGACCGTTGAAGATGCCGTTCGGGCCACCGATGCTGCGCTGGTCGTCGGTGCCGAACACACCCGGCAGGTCGCGGTTCTTCACGCCTTCGCTGCGGAAGTAGAAGCCGCTGATATACGCGTTATAGCCCTGCTGGTCGAGATCGCCGGTGCCGGCGGTCAGCGTCAGACGCTGGTTCGCGGCAACGCCGGTTTCCGAGATGCCGGCTTCGACGCGGCCCGAAACGCCCTTGACGCTGCGCTTCGTGATGATGTTGACCACGCCCGCGATCGCGTCGGCGCCATAGGCCGACGATGCACCGTCGCGCAGCACTTCGACGCGATCGACGATGTCGTCGGGAATGGTGTTGAGGTCGACGAAGTTGCGCGAACCGTCATCTGCCAGCGGATAATAGGCGGCGCGCAGGCCGTCGAACAGCACCAGCGTCGAGCTGGTCGACAGGCCGCGCAGCGACACGGCCGACGCACCGCCGGCGAACGCGCCGTTGGCGGTGAACGAGTTGGTCAGCGCCGGGCCGTTGTTCGACGACAGCAGCTGGATCGCATCCTGCACCGTGTTGATGCCGCGCGCGTCGAGGTTTTCAGCGGTCAGCGTGGTGACCGGCGAGATGCCGCTGTCGGCGCCACGCAGGATCGAGCCGGTAACGACGATGTCCTGCGCCGTGTCATCGGCGGGCGTGGCTGGCACGGGAACGGTCGCGCCGGCAGGCGGCACTTCCTGGGCGAAGGCAGGAGCGGCGAACAGGCCGGCGCCCGCAACCGCAAGGGCGGTCATCGCGGTACCGCGGCGCAGCGAGGTGCGCAACATCGTGGAAATCATGTGGTCGAAGCCCCTTTTTTACGCCTTATCAGGCATTTGGCTATCCCCGTCCCTTCCAAGGAAAGTCCGGTTTGCCTCCAAGGTATCGATCCAATAATCACCGCATGTAAATACGCCCGACACGCATAGCCGCGTTTTCGTATCGAGTGTAACGAGAAAGCAACACTTCGATACAGTATCGATATATTGTATTACAGAAAGCTCGCCCGCACCCCGTCGATGACGAATTGCGCCGCGAGCGCCGCCAGCAGCACGCCCAGCAAACGAGTAATGACCGCTTCGATCCGCGCACCGAGCAGCTTCATCAGCGGTCCGGCCGCCAGCAATGCCGCCAGCGTCAGCGCGAGGATCGTGGCCAGCGCGCCGAGTACCACCGCCCGCGCGCTCCAGTCGCCGACCTGGCTCATCAGCAGCATGACCGAGGCGATCGACCCCGGTCCCGCGATCATCGGCATCGCCATCGGGAAGGTCGAGACGTCCTCTACCTCGGGCGTCTCGATGATCTTCTGGGCGCGGTCCTCGCGGCGCTGGGTGCGTTTTTCGAACACCATCTCCAGCGCGATCAGGAACAGCATGATGCCGCCGGCGATGCGGAAGCTGTCGAGGCTGATGCCCAGCGCCTTCAACAGCGCCTGTCCGAACAGCGCGAACACGACGAGGATGGCGGTGGCGATGCCGACCGCGCGGATCGCCATCGCGCGGCGCTGCACATCCGACGCACCGGTGGTGAGACCGGCATAGATCGGGGCGCAGCCCGGCGGATCGATCACCACGAAGAAGGTGATGAGCGACGAGACGAACAGCTCGATCACAGCGTCTTGTCGTCGAAAGCGATGCCTTCCCGGCGATGTGCCGCGACCAGCGTGTTGCGCAGCAGGCAGGCGATGGTCATCGGCCCGACGCCGCCGGGCACCGGGGTGATGGCACCGGCGACCTGCGAAGCGGAGGCGAAGTCGACATCGCCGACCAGGCCCCCATCGGTGCGGTTGATGCCGACGTCGATGACGGTCGCGCCGGGCTTGATCCACTCGCCCGGCACGAAGTTCGCCCGGCCCACCGCCGCCACGACGATGTCGGCGCGGCGGACATGGTCGGCAAGGTCGCGGGTACGCGAATGGGCGATGGTGACGGTGCAGCTCTCGGCGGTCAGCAGCGCCGCCATCGGCTTGCCCACGATGTTCGATCGACCGACGACGACCGCGTCCATCCCCGACAGGTCGCCCAGCACGTCGCGCAGCAGCAACAGGCAGCCATAGGGGGTGCACGGCACCATCCCCGGCAACCCGGTCGCCAGCCGTCCGGCATTGACCGGGTGGAAGCCGTCGACATCCTTGTCCGGATCGATCGTCAACAGCACGGCGTCGGTGTCGAGATGCCGGGGCAGCGGCAATTGCACGAGGATGCCGTCGACCGCCGGGTCGGCGTTCAGCCGTTCGACCAGCGCGATCAGCTCTTCCTGCGACACATCGGCGGACAGGCGGTGTTCGAAGCTGGCCATCCCCGCCTCGCGCGTCGCCTTGCCCTTCGACCGGACATAGACGGCGGACGCCGCATCCTCGCCCACCAGCACGACGGCGAGGCCGGCGGGACGGCCAGCCTTGGCCGCGAACGCGGCGGCATGGGTGGCGACACACGCGCGCAATTGGGCGGCGAAGGCTTTTCCGTCGATGATCCGGGCTGTCATGCCCGCGTGCATAAAGGGTGCGTCGAGGGTTCGCCACCCCCGGTTGCCACATTCGCGCGTCACCCCGGGCTTGACCCGGGGTCCCGCTTCTTCAGCCGACGATGGTTGTGGAAAGGTCGCGCCAGTCCGGATTGCCACGTTCGATCAGCTCGATTTTCCACTCGCGGTGCCAGCGTTTCATGCGCTTCTCCTGCGCGATGCAGGATAGGATGTCTTCGCCGCGTTCTGCCCACACCAGCCGGTCGAGACTGTACTTGGCGCAGTGAATCGAGCCGCCACCGGTTCGGTGCTGGTGGATGCGGGTCGGAAGGTCCGCCGTCACGCCGACATAGGTCGCACCGCGATAGCGGTCGGCCATGATGTACACCCAGCCGCCTTTCTCCTCTTTCGTCATTGTCGGAGAGAAGAAGAAGCGGGACCCCGGGTCAAGCCCGGGGTGACGGAGAGGCGCAAGCGATGCGCCTGTACGTCAAAATACGCCGCACCTGCGAAACGATTTCGCGTCACGCCGCGTTCATCGCCGCGATGCCGTACCAGGACCTCCCTCCCCCGCCCGCCGGCCTGCTCGATGATGCCGGCCTGTTCCTCGATTTCGACGGCACGCTGGTCGAACTGGCCGACAAGCCCGATGCCGTGGCGGTCGACGCCGCGCTCCATGCACTGCTGCGTCGCCTGCCCGAACGGCTGGACGGACGGGTCGCGATCGTCAGCGGGCGGTCGATCGCGCAGATCGACGGCTTTCTGGGCGACACGATCCGCAACTTCGCGGTCGTGGGCAGCCATGGCGCGGAAATCCGCCCCGCCGGGGGCGAGACCCTCCTGCCCGACCGTCCGGCCAGCCTTGCCGCGGCCGAGCGTGCCTTTACCGAACGCTTCGCCGACGATCCCCGGGTCGTGATCGAGAGTAAGACCCTGGGCGTCGCGATTCATTATCGCGGTGCGCCGGAGGTCGAACAGGAGGCACACGCGCTGGTCGACGCTTTCGCGCAGCGCGACGGGCTGACCGCGCAAGGCGGCAAGATGATGATCGAACTGCGCATGGCCGGCCATGACAAGGGCACCGCGATCGCGACCCTGTGCGAAGGCGCGCCCTTTGCCGGCCACGCGCCGGTCTTCGTCGGCGACGACCTGACCGACGAACCGGGCATGATGGTCGCCGCGCATCATGGCGGCGCGGGCATATTGATCGGACCGATGCGCGATACCGCCGCGGCGTATCGGCTGGACGACGTCGCCGCATTCCTCGACTGGCTGGAGACAAACGCATGACCGCGACGATGGACCTCTGGCCGATCGGGAACTGCCAGGTGTCGGCGCTGGTCGACCGCAATGGGCGCTTCGTCTGGGGCTGTCTGCCGCGCGTCGATGGCGATCCGGCCTTTTCCTCGCTGCTCGACGACCGGCGGCGCGGATCGGACGGCGCATTCGGTTTCTGGGAAATCGACCTCGACGGCTGTGTCGAGACCGAGCAGACCTATATCCGCAACACGCCGGTGCTGGTCACCCGCCATACCGATGCGGCGGGCAACGCGATCGAGGTGGTCGACTTCTGTCCCCGCTTCAAGCGGCACGACCGGATGTACCGCCCGGTCGCCTTTTGCCGGATTGTGCGCCCGCTGGCCGGGTCACCCCGCATCCGCGTCCGGCTGCGTCCGTCGGTCGACTGGGGCAGCGCGCCCGCCGAGCGGACGCGCGGATCGAACCATATCCGCTATCTGCTGGATCAGGAGGCGATCCGCCTGTCGACCAGCGCGCCGGTCGGCTGGATCGAGGACGAGCGGCTGTTCCGGGTCGAGCGCACGCTGCATTTCTTCCTGGGGCCGGACGAGAGCTTTTCCGACGAACTGCCCGCCTCGGTCGAGCGGATGCTGAAGAACACCATCGACGAATGGCGCCACTGGGTGCGCGGCCTCGCCACCCCGGTCGAATGGCAGCAGGCGGTGATCCGCAGCGCGATCACGCTGAAGCTGTGCCAGCATGAGGAAACCGGCGCGATCGTCGCCGCGCTGACCACCTCGATCCCCGAACATGCGAACTCGGGCCGCAACTGGGACTATCGCTACTGCTGGATCCGCGACGCCTATTATACGGTGCAGGCATTGAACCGCCTCGGCGCGCTCGACGTGCTGGAGGGGTATCTCGAATATCTGCGCAACATCGTCGACAATGCCGCCGACGGGCAGATCCAGCCGCTCTATGGCGTCGGCGGCGAAGCGACTTTGGTCGAGCGTGAGGCCGATGGGCTGGACGGCTATCGCGGCATGGGACCGGTGCGCGTCGGCAACCAGGCCTATGAGCAGGTCCAGCACGACGCCTATGGCCAGATCATCCTGTCGAACGCGCAGGGGTTTTTCGACCAGCGGCTGTTCCGGGTCGGCAAGCAGGCCGATTTCGAGGCGCTGGAGCCGATCGGCGAGCGGGCGTGGGCGGCGTATGACAAGCCCGACGCCGGCCTGTGGGAACTACGTACCAAGAGCCATGTCCACACGTACAGCGCCGCCATGTGCTGGGCGGCGTGCGACCGCCTCGCCAATGTCGCGGGTACGCTGGGGCTGACCGAACGGGAAACCTTCTGGCGCGACCGGGCGACCGCGATGCGGACCAAGATCGAGCGCGAGGCGTGGCGGCCGGAGACGAACCGCATGTCGGCGACCTTCGGCGGCGACGACCTCGACGCGAGCATCATCCAGCTGCTCGATCTCCGCTTCCTCGAACCCGACGATCCGCGCTTCCACGGCACGCTGGAGGCGGTGGAAAAGGGCCTGCGGCGCGGCAGTCATATGCTGCGCTATGCGATCGAGGATGATTTCGGCCTGCCGCATACCGCGTTCAACGTCTGCACCTTCTGGCTGATCGAGGCGCTGCACGCGACCGGCCGCGACGAGGATGCACGCGAACTGCTGGAGGAGATGCTGTCGCGCTGCACGCCGGCCGGGCTGTTGTCCGAGGATATCGACCCCGAAACCGGGGAACTCTGGGGGAATTACCCGCAAACCTACTCGCTGGTCGGCATGATCAATTCCGCCGTCCTGCTGAGCAAGTCATGGAATGTCGTGCGATGAGTCGCTTGATCGTCATCTCGAACCGGGTGCAGGCCCCGCAGCCGGGCACCGGCGGCGGCGCGCAGGGCGGGCTGGCCGTCGCGCTGAACGCCGCGCTGGCGGAGGAGGACGGCATCTGGTTCGGCTGGTCCGGGGATACCAGCGACAATCGCGAACTGCGGTTCCAGACCTATGGCGGCGTCACCAGCGCCGTGATGGATCTGAGCGAGCAGGACGTCGAGGAATATTATGACGGCTATGCCAACCGGACGCTGTGGCCGCTGTTCCACTATCGGCTGGACCTGACCGAGTTCGAGCGCGATTTCCAGGGCGGGTACGAACGCGTCAACCGCGTGTTCGGCGAACGGATCGGCCCGCATATCGAACCGGATGATCTGGTGTGGGTCCATGACTACCACATGATCCCGCTCGGCTGGGTGCTGCGCCAGCAGGGCGTGACCAACCGCATCGGGTTCTTCCTGCATATCCCGTGGCCGCCGCGCCGGCTGCTGACCGCGCTGCCCGACCATCGCCGCATGGTGGAGGCGCTGTTCGCCTATGACGTGGTGGGGTTCCAGAACGAGGAGTGGCTCGACAGCTTCTTCAACTATGTCCGCGAGGAGATGGGCGGGACGATCGACGGCAACAGCGTCACCGTCGGCGGGCGCACGATCTGCGCTATCAGCTGCCCGATCGGGATCGAGGCGAAGGACTTCATCGCCGGCGCCGCCGGGCCGGTGGCGCGCGCCGCGCAGCTCAACCAACTCGAAAGCGCGGTCGGGCGCAGCCTGATCGTGGGCGTCGACCGGCTGGATTACTCGAAGGGACTACCCGAACGCTTTTCGGGCTATGAACGTTTTCTGCAGAACCATCCCGACCGGCGGGCCTTGGTCTATCTGCTGCAAATCGCACCGCCGTCGCGCACCGCCGTGCAGACGTACCGCGACATCCGCAACACGCTGGAACAGATGTCGGGGCAGATCAACGGCGCCTATGCCGATACCGACTGGGTGCCGATCCGCTATGTGAACAAGGGCTATCCGCGCGAGGTGCTCGCCGGCATCTACCGCGCGGCGCGGATCGGGCTGGTGACGCCGCTTCGCGACGGCATGAACCTGGTGGCGAAGGAATATGTCGCGGCACAGGACCCGCGCGATCCCGGCGTGCTGATCCTGTCGCGCTTTGCCGGGGCGGCGCAGCAGCTGTCGGTGGGGGCGCTGATGGTGAACCCGTACAGCGCCGAGGACATCGCCGACGGCATCGACAAGGCGCTCCGGATGCCGCGCGCCGAGCGGATCGACCGGTGGCAGGCAATTATCGAGAATGTCGTCGACGAGGATGTGATCTGGTGGCGCAAGCGGTTCATCGATGCGCTGACGGCGGAGACGAACGCGGCCTGACTTGACCGTCATCTCGGGCTTGACCCGGGGTCCCGCTTCCTACCGCCGCCGGAAGAAGGAGCGGGACCCCGGATCGAGTCCGGGGTGACGGTGGGGGAGATGTTGCCCCCTTGTCCACCAACGTCACTTCAGCGCAGGCTGGGGTCGATAGCGGCTCCTGCCCTGCCCGATAACCGGGAGACGCCAGCCTGCGCCGGTGTGACGTCCAGGTGGCGCACGACGGTCCTCGCAGCGGAGCCGCCTCTTCCCGTCATCCCGGCGAAGGCCGGGATCCCAGGTTCCGCAAGTGCCGAAGCCGTCGGTCATGCGGCACGGTGGATCCCGGCCTTCGCCGGGATGACGGTATTGGGGAGGAAATGGCGTGGCCTCACCCCATCGTCGTTCCCGCGCAGGCGGGAATCCATAGACGCGACGCTCGCGGATCGAGCCGAAACGTCAGCGTATAGGGATTCCCGCCTGCGCAGGAATGACGACGGTTGGCGCGCGCGTTACGTCGTGGCGATCACGCCCCCTCCAGCAACCGCTCTCTGGCGATCTTCTCGCGCCACACCAGCGGGGCAAGGTGGTGGACGTTCTGCCCCTCGCTATCCACCGCGACGGTGACCGGGAAGTCCTGCACCTCGAACTCGTAGATCGCTTCCATGCCGAGGTCCGCGAAGCCGACGACCTTTGACCCCTTGATCGCGCGCGCAACCAGATAGGCCGCGCCGCCGACCGCCATGAGATAGGCCGACTTGGCCTCCGCGATCGCCCTGGTCGCATCCGCGCCGCGCTCGGCCTTGCCGACCATCGCCAGCAGCCCCTGGTCGAGCATCATGCGGGTGAACTTGTCCATGCGGGTGGCGGTGGTGGGGCCGGCCGGGCCGACCACTTCCTCGCCCACCGGATCGACCGGCCCGACATAATATATCACGCGGCCGCGGAAATCGACCGGCATTTCCTCGCCCCTGGCCAGCATGTCGGCGATCCGCTTGTGCGCGGCATCACGGCCGGTCAGCATCTTGCCGTTGAGCAACAGCCGGTCGCCATGCTTCCACGTCGCGACGACTTCGGGGGTCAAGTGATCGAGGTCGACGCGGATCGCCGCCTTGTCCGGCGTCCAGTTGACGTCGGGCCAGTCGGCGAGGTTCGGCTGTTCGAGATAGGCCGGGCCGCTGCCGTCCAGCGTGAAATGCGCGTGACGGGTCGCGGCGCAGTTCGGGATCATCGCGACGGGCTTCGACGCGGCGTGGGTTGGCCAGTCGAGAATCTTGACGTCCAGCACGGTCGACAGGCCGCCCAGCCCCTGCGCCCCGATGCCCAGCGCATTGACCTTGTCCATCAGTTCGATACGCAGCGCCTCGATATCGGTCTGCGCCCCCCGCTGCTTCAACTGGCCCATGTCGATCGGCGCCATCAGCGATTCCTTGGCGAGCAGCATCGCCTTTTCGGCGGTGCCGCCGATGCCGATGCCGATCATGCCCGGCGGGCACCAGCCGGCGCCCATCTGCGGCAACATCTCCAGCACCCAGTCGACGATCGAATCGCTGGGGTTCATCATCTTGAACTTGGACTTGTTTTCGCTGCCACCCCCCTTGGCCGCGACATCGACATGCACCTTGGTCCCCGGCACCATTTCGACGTGCAGCACCGACGGTGTATTGTCCTTCGTATTGCGACGCGTGAACGCCGGGTCGGCGAGGATCGACGCGCGCAGCTTGTTTTCCGGGTGGAGGTAGGCGCGGCGGACGCCTTCGTCGACGACCTCCTGCAACGACCGGTCGCTGTCGAGCCGGCAATCCTGCCCCCATTTTACGAACACAGTCACGATGCCGGTATCCTGGCAGATCGGGCGATGCCCCTCCGCACACATCCGGCTGTTGGTCAGGATTTGCGCGATCGCGTCCTTGGCGGCGGGCGATGTCTCGGCGGCATAGGCTTCGCCCAGTGCGCGGATATAGTCCATCGGGTGGTAATAGCTGATGAACTGCAGCGCGTCGGCGACGCTGTCGATCAGGTCGGTTTCGGTGATGGTGACGGTCATCGCGTAGTCCATGTCTGTCGAAAATCTTTCCCGTCCTACAGGGTCACGGTACGCCCACGCAAAGAATTCGTTCACTTGTGTGACGCTATCCTGCCGCCTGGATCACGCAGGGGAAGCATGGTGGCGAGCGGGGGGTTAAAGGCGGCATTGCGGTCGTTGGTCCAGGGGACCGACGATAGCGCACGCGCGCCGGCCGACCGCCTGATCCGCGAGGCCGAGAATCACAGCCCCAACTGGTTCTGGCAGACCGATCGCAACGGGCGCATCGCCTATCTGAGCGACAAGATCGTCGCGGTGTTCGCCGTGGCCGGCATCGATCCGATGGGCGCGCCGCTGATCGACGTGCTGCGCATCGCCGGCGGCGAAGCGACGCCCGACGACGCCGAACGCACCATCGCCTTCCACCTGTCGGCGCGCACCGCCTTCGCCAACTATGCCGTCGTCCCGGCGGCCTCTGGCCAGTCCGACCACAACTGGACCGTATCGGGCAGCCCGTTCACCGACCCTTATGGCCGGTTCGAAGGGTTCGTCGGCACCGGCACTGACATGGCAGCGGTCCAGCAGTCGGACGCGACGATCACCCGCCTTGCGCTGTTCGACAGCCTGACCGGCCTTGCCAACCGGCAACGGATGCGGATGTCGCTGGACCAGACGCTGGCGCAGCCGGGCTATGACGGGACCGCGCTGTTCCTGCTCGACCTCGACCGGTTCAAGGCGGTCAACGACACGATGGGCCATCCCGTCGGCGACGCGCTGTTGAAGCAGGTGGCGCAGCGGCTGCTGCGCACCGTCGGCGATGCCGGACTGGTCGGGCGGCTGGGCGGCGACGAATTCAAGGTCATCCTGCCGCGCATCGGCAGTCGCGCCGAAATGGTCACGCTGGCGCAGGCGATCATCACCGCCTTGTCGCAGCCCTATTTCCTGAACGGCGCGGCCGTGTCGATCGGCTGTTCGGTCGGTATCGCCGTGTCGCCCGATCATGGCGCCACCTCCGACGCGCTCGTCACCAACGCCGATCTGGCGCTGTATGCCGCCAAGGATGCCGGGCGCGGCGTCGCGCGGTTCTTCAACGACGCGATGCTCGACGGCGCACGGTCGCGGCGGCAGATGGAGGACGACCTGCGCCGCGCGCTGTCGCACGACCAGATGCGGATCGTGTATCAGCCCGTCGTGGCATTGGACGACAGCCGCATCGCCGGGTTCGAGGCGCTGCTGCGCTGGGACCATCCGACGCGCGGCACCCTGCTGCCCGCCGAGTTCCTGGGCATCGCGGAGGAATGCAAGCTGATCGAATCGATCGGCGAATGGGTCCTGCGGACCGCCTGTCACGATGCCGCCGCCTGGCCCGGCGACACGCGGCTGGCGGTCAATCTGTCGGGCGCGCAGTTCACCAATCCGGCCCTGCCCGCGATCATCGCCAATGCCGTCGCGCGGTCGGGCCTGCCGCCCGAACGGCTGGAACTGGACCTCGACGAAGACAGCGTGCTGCGCGACATACCCGCCGCGATCGGTACCTTCAGCGCGCTGCACGGCATCGGCGTACGCATCGCGCTCAACGACTTCGGCGCGGGCCAGGGATCGATGTCGTGCCTGCGCCGCGTGGCGTTCGACCGGATCAAGATCGACCGCTCGTTCGTGCGCGGGATCGGCGATCCGGAGGGGCGCAACGCCGCCGTCGTCCGCGCGATCACGACGATGGCCGAGACGCTGGGCATCGACACCACTGCCAAGGGCGTGGAATATCACGACGAACTGTCCGCGCTGCGCGACCTTGGCTGCGGCAACGTGCAGGGCTTCGTCTATGGCGAGCCGGTCGACACGGCGGAGGCCGCGGCGCGGTTGCTGGCGGAGGGCGGCGCGCTGACCCCGCGCGGTCCCAAGGCGCCCCGCTTGCCCCGCACCCGGATGCTGCGCTCGACCACGATCGAGGTGAACGGTGCGCGGCGATCGGCGCGCATCCGTGACCTTTCCGCCAATGGCGCCTTGATCGACCTGGTCGATTTCGACGAAAGCGCGATCGGCACGACGCTGCGCATCGACATCGGCGGCGGCCAGTGGACGGCGGCGACGCTGCGCTGGGCCGAGGATGGCCGCGCCGGACTGCATTTCGACCTGCCGATCGTCGTCGAACGCCGCGTCACCATCCGCCGTAGCACGGCACGCGGCGCGGGTGAGTAAAGCCGCCGGCCCCGCTTGATCGGGCGCGCCGCCCCCGGTAGCGCTTGCCCCATGACCACGCAGTCCCTGCCCGCCACCGAAGACGATGCCCGCACCGAACTGGCGGCGCTGGCCGAACGCATCGCGCAGGCCGACACCGCCTATCATGGCGACGACGCGCCGGAGATGAGCGACGCGGACTATGACGCGCTGGTCGCCCGCAACCGCGCGATCGAGGCCGCTTTCCCCGCGCTGGTCCGTAGCGACTCCCCCTCGCTGCGCGTCGGCGCGGCACCGGCGGGCCATCTGGCCAAGGTCGCCCATGCCCGGCCGATGCTTAGCCTAAACAACGCCTTTGCCGATGACGATGTGGCGGAGTTCGTGGCGAGCGTCCGCCGTTTCCTGCGCCTGTCCGACGACGAAGCCGTGGCGCTGACCGCCGAGCCGAAGATCGACGGCCTGTCCTGCTCGCTGCGCTACGAAGGGCGCACGCTGGTCCGCGCACTGACCCGGGGCGACGGCGCGGTGGGCGAGGATGTGACCGCCAATGTCGCGACCATCGCCGACATTCCCCAGACGCTGCCCGCCGCTGCCCCCGACGTGTTCGAGGTACGCGGCGAAGTATATATGGCGAAGGCGGATTTCGCCGGTCTCAACGCCCGGCTGCTCGCCGACGCGGTCGATCCGGCGAAGGCGCGCCAGTTTGCCAACCCGCGCAACGCCGCCGCCGGATCGCTGCGGCAGAAGGACGCCACCGTCACTGCGTCGCGTCCGCTCAAGTTCCTGGCGCATGGGTGGGGCGAGGTTGCCGCCCTCCCCGCCGACACGCAAGGCGGGGTCGTCGCGGCGCTGAAGGACTGGGGCTTTCCGATCGCCGATGCCTTTCAGCGGTGCGAAGGTGCTGCGGAAGCGCTCGCCGTCTATCGCGCGATCGAGGGCAGCCGCGCCGACCTGCCCTATGACATCGACGGCGTCGTCTATAAGCTCGACCGGCTCGACTGGCAGGAGCGGCTGGGGTTCGTCGGCCGCGCCCCGCGCTGGGCGATCGCGCACAAGTTTCCGGCGGAACGCGCGCAGACGACCCTTAAAGCCATCGACATCCAGGTCGGCCGCACCGGCGCGCTGACCCCGGTCGCGCGGCTGGAGCCGGTGACCGTCGGCGGCGTCGTCGTCACCAACGCCACGCTGCACAATGCCGATGAGATTGAGCGGCTGGGCGTGCGCCCCGGCGACCGCGTCGTCGTGCAGCGCGCTGGCGACGTCATCCCGCAGATCGTCGACAACCTGACCCGCGACGAACCGCGCGACCCCTGGGCGTTCCCGACCGAATGTCCCGAATGCGGCTCGCTTGCCGAACGCGGCGAGGGCGAAGTGGTCGTGCGCTGCACCGGCGGCCTCGTCTGTCCGGCGCAGCGGGTCGAGCGGCTGATCCATTTCGTCTCGCGCCACGCCTATGACATCGCCGGGCTGGGGCTGGTCCGGGTCGAGGATTTCTTCCGCGATCACCTGATCGCCTCGCCTGCTGACATTTTTCGCCTGCACACCCACCGCGAGGCCTTGGTCAAGCGTGAGCGCATGTCCGAGCTGGTGGTCGACAAGCTGCTCTCCGCGATCGACGCGCGGCGCGAGATCGGCCTCGACCGCTTCCTCTTCGCCCTCGGCATCCGCCATGTCGGCGAAGTCACCGCGCGCGACCTCGCGCGGCGCTATGGCACGATCGAGGCGTTTCTGGAGATGATCGAGCGCGCGCTCGTCGTGCGCGCCGAAACGGTGCCGGCGATCGGCGAGAATGATCGCAAGTTCGTCCTGCGCCGCGGTCGCGCGCTGGTGGCGGCGGTCGAAACGGCCGGCATCGGTCCCGAGGTCGCCGACGCGCTGCTCGCCTTCTTCGCCGAGGAGCATAACCGCGCGGTGGTCGACGACCTGTTGCGCGAGGTCACCCCTCTGCCCGTGGAACACAAGGCGGTCGCCTCCGAACTGACCGGCAAGACCGTGGTCTTCACCGGCAAGCTCGAAACGCTCAGCCGCGACGAGGCGAAGGCGCAGGCGGACGCGCTGGGTGCGCGGGTCGCAGGATCGGTATCGAAGAAGACCGACCTGGTCGTGGTCGGCGCCGATGCCGGATCGAAGCGGGCGAAGGCGGAGGAACTGGGCATCCGCGTAATCGACGAAGCGGCTTGGGCGGAAATCGTATCCGCTGCAACAACGTGACGTTTTTGCAACGCACGGAAAGAGACTGAGTCCCCCGCTTCCGGATGTCGCAAAATAGAAATATGGCGCGTTCATTGGCGCCGGGACGGTGAAGCGCACCGCCTGAACCAGCGTACTCGAGTCGCGCCAGAACCTTGCGATTCAAAGGGGACTTATGAACACCAAGCTCTATGCCGGCGTGGCCTTTGCCGCGTTCATCCTGCCTGCCTCGGCCTTTGCGCAGTCGACCGCATCGTCGGAAATCGACGACGCCGAAATCGTCGTCACCGGATCGGCCCAGCGTGACGTCGGTGGCATCGAAGTCCCCAACCAGCCCAAAGCAAAGGTGACGCTCGATTCCGAGATCATCCAGCGCCAGCGCGCCGGCCAGACGGTCAACGAAATCATCAACCTGGTCCCCGGCGTCAGCAACCTGTCGAACGACCCCTATGGTTCGGGCGGCGGCGGTTTCCGTATCCGTGGTTTCGACTCGTCGCGCATTTCGCAGACGCAGGACGGCATCCCGCTGAACGACACCGGCAACTATGCCATTTACACCAACCAGCAGCAGGATTCGGAAACGCTGGAATCGGTGACGGTCAACCTGGGCGCGACCGACGTCGACAGCCCGACCGCATCGGCCGTCGGCGGCACCGTCAACATCCGTACCCGTCGCCCCGGCAACGAACTGGGCGCGATGATGTCGGCATCGCTGGGCGATTTCAACTATAACCGCGTGTTCGGCATGATCGACACCGGCGACATCACCGGCAAGGGCACGACCGCGTTCGTGTCGGGTTCGTGGACGACCTACGACAACCCGTTCAACAACTACGGCAAGATCCGCAAGCAGCAGTTCAACGCCCGCCTGTATCAGGAACTCGGCGCGGACGGCGACTTCCTCTCGATTGCCGGCAACTACAACGAGAACCGCAACAACTTCTTCGGCTCGGCCCCGTTGCGCGACGATTCCAACCGTGCCCCGGGCACCGGTTCGGGCAACCGCTTCCCGCGCACGATCGCCGAAGCGACTTACAACATCAACTACCCCTGCACCGGCACCTCGGTAGTGACCCCGGTTCGCGGCACCGCGCAGGCGGCTGCGACTTGCGGCACCGAATTCGACCGTCGCTACAACCCGTCGAACACTGGCAACATCCGCGGCAACTCGCGCTTCACGCTGACTGACGGCCTCGTCCTGACGATCGATCCGAGCTTCCAGTACGTCAAGGCGAATGGCGGCGGCACCATCACCGGCCGCGAACAGCAGCGCACCATCAGCGGCCAGAACTATACCGGCTTTTCGGGCAACAACTATTATTTCGGTACCGACCTGAACGGTGACGGCGACACGCTCGACGCAGTTACCCTATTGTCTCCCAGCCAGACGCAGACCCGTCGCTACATCCTGATCGCCAACCTGATCTACGACATCAACGAAGATCAGACCGTCCGCCTCGCCTATACTTATGACCGCGGCAACCACCGTCAGACCGGTGAAGTCGGCGGCGTCTTTTCGAACGGCGAACCCTTCGACGTTTTCCCGGTCAACAATCCGATCCTCGACCTGAACGGCAACGTCATCCAGAAGCGTGACCGCCGGTCGGTCGCTTTGCTGAACCAGGTTTCGGGTCAGTATCGCGGTTCGTTCTTCGCCGATGCGCTGGTCCTCGACCTCGGCGTGCGTGCGCCGTTCTTCAAGCGCGAGCTGGACCAGAACTGCTTCACCACCTCGGCGGGCGGTTTCGTCGACTGCATCCCCTTCCTCCGTCAGGCGGATTATGCGGCACAGAACCCGACCTTCACCCGTCCGCAGCAGCGCGAATACAACTACAGCGCGGTGCTGCCGAACGTCGGCTTCACATACAATCTGACGCCGCAGGCGAGCATCTTCGCCAGCTATGCGAAGGGTCTGTCGGTTCCGGGTACGGACGTGCTGTACAACGCGTTCTTCTATGCCCCCGGCCGTCCGGGCGCGGAGCCGAAGCCGGAACGCACTGACAGCTTCGACGCCGGCGTTCGCTATCGCTCGTCGCAGGTGCAGGCACAGATCGGCGCATTCTACACGACGTTCGAAAACCGGATCGCGACCGCGTTCGACGCCGAACTGGGTGAGAGCGTTTCGCGCAACATCGGCGAAGTGACCCGCTGGGGCGTTGATGGCAGCGTGTCGTACAGCCCGATCCGTGAGATCACCGCCTATGTCTACGGTTCGTACCTGAACTCGGAGATCAAGGACGATCTGCTCGGCGGCAATTGCAGCGCCACTCTGATCAGCCAGCGCGCCTATGGTTGCACGGCCACCACGCAGCAGTATTTCTTCCCGACCGGCGGCAAGCAGGAATCGGGCGTCTCCGAATATATGTTCGGCGGCCGGCTGCAGGCGAACCTCGGCCCGCTGGAAGCAGGCGTGCAGTACAAGCGCACCGGCCCGCGCTACATCAACGACAGCAACCTGCCGCTGGTGACGCGTACGGTCGCCAACAACATCGTGACCACGACGGAACTGTACCCGGCCAAGACGCCCGCGTTCGACATCCTCGATGCCGATGCCCGCTTCTCGCTGGCGCAGTTCGGTCTCAACAAGACCTTCTTCCAGGTCAACGTAACCAACATCCTGAACAGCTTCTACATCGGCTATGTCAGCGGTCAGACCAACGACACCTCGGTGCCGTTCGTCCAGATCGGCGTGCCGCGCACGGTCAGCGGCTCGCTGGTGTTCAGCTTCTAACGCGATACCAAGATCACCGACACGAACCGCCGTCCCGGCAACGGGGCGGCGGTTTTCGTTTGGGGCTGCATTGCGCTAGAGCGACTTTTGCCAACCCGCCCCCGCCCCGCTATGACCGCTTGCGGGGGCACAAGACGACTGACGGAGCGCATGACGCCGAAGCCCGCCATTTTCTCGCGCCCCTTCTTCGAACAGAAGAACCGCGCCTTCTGGCTGCTGCAGGCGGCCGGCTGGACGGGCTATCTGCTACTGCGATCGGTGTCGACCGTGGCCAGCGCGGCGTCGCTGAAGAATGTGCTGGGCAATATCGTCGAGGTGATCGTCGGCTATTGCCTGACGCTGCTGATGAGCGTGCTGTACGGCTATTACCGCTCGTTGCCGCGCGTGCCGGCGATCTTCCTGACCATGTGCACCCTGTCGGCGGCGACCTTTGCCTATTCGCTGATCGACGCGTTCGTCTTCACCTTCATCCGCAACGTGTCGCCCGATGTCAGCCTGTCGCTGGTGCTGGGCACGCTGTTCCTGAACTTCACCGTGCTGACCGGCTGGTCGGCGCTGTATTTCGGGATCAATTTCTACCTGGTGGTCGAACAGCAGGTCGACGAGATGCGGATGCTGGAGATGCAGGCGTCGTCGGCGCAGCTCGCCATGCTGCGCTATCAGCTGAACCCGCATTTTCTGTTCAACACGCTCAATTCGATCTCGACCCTCGTGCTGCTGAAACAGACCGAGAAGGCGAATGTGATGCTCAGCCGGCTATCGTCGTTCCTGCGCTATACGCTGGCGAACGAACCAACCGCGCACGTCACGCTGGAGCAGGAGGTTGAAACGCTCAAACTCTATCTCGATATCGAAAAGATGCGGTTCGAAGATCGCCTGCGCACCTGTTTCGACATCGACGCCCGCGTCGCGCACGCGCGGCTGCCCTCGCTGCTGCTGCAACCTTTGGTCGAAAACGCGATCAAATATGCCGTCACGCCGCAGGAGGACGGGGCCGATATCGCGATCACCGCTCGACTGGCCGGGGATCGGGTGCAGATCGCCGTGTCCGATACCGGCCCCGGCTTGATCGACGGGCCGAAGCGGCCGACGCTGTCCACCGGTGTCGGCATACAGAATATCCGGGACCGGCTGGCACAGGCATATGGCCCCGACCATCGTTTCGAAACCCGCGGCGGAAACGACGGCGGGTTCGTGGTCGAGATCGAACTGCCGTACCAGACGCAAGACGTTACCAAAGAGGCTGCATGACCATCCGAACCATTCTTGTCGACGACGAATCGTTGGCGATCCAGGGCCTCGAACTACGCCTGGCGGCACATGAGGATGTCGAGATCATCGACAAGTGCCAGAATGGTCGCGAGGCGATCCGCGCGATCAAGACCCACAAGCCCGACCTCGTCTTCCTCGACATCCAAATGCCCGGCTTCGACGGTTTTTCGGTCGTACAGGGGCTGATGGAAGTCGAACCGCCGCTGGTCGTGTTCGTCACCGCCTATAGCGACCACGCGATCCGCGCGTTCGAGGCGCAGGCAGTCGATTATCTGATGAAACCGGTCGAGGAATCCCGCCTCGCCGACACGCTCGACCGCGTGCGCCAGCGCCTGTCCGAAAAGCGGGGCCAAGCCGAGGTCGAGAAGCTGAAGGAAGTACTGGCCGAGGTTGCCCCGGACACGGCGGCGGAGATGGAGGCGGCCGATGGCGCCGGCGACGATGCGGTCGGCGCGAACCGGTTCGAAAAGCTCATCAACATCAAGGATCGCGGCCAGATCTTCCGCGTCGATGTCGACACGATCGAGATGATCGAGGCGGCGGGCGATTACATGGTCATCAACACCGGCGACAATTCGCTGGTGCTGCGCGAGACGATGAAGGACCTCGAAAAGCGGCTCGACCCGCGCCGGTTCCAGCGCGTGCACCGCTCGACCATCGTCAATCTCGACCTGGTCAAGCAGGTGAAGCCGCACACCAACGGCGAATGTTTCCTGATCCTCGAATCGGGTTCGCAGGTGAAAGTCAGCCGCTCGTACCGCGACGTGGTGGCGCGCTTCGTCCACTGATGACCGGGATTACCGTCGCGGCCCTGTACCGCTTTACGACGATTGCCGATCCGCACTGTGTGCGCGACACGCTGGAGGGCGTGCTGGCGGGTGCCGGCATTCGCGGCACGCTGCTGATCGCGTCGGAGGGGGTCAACGGCACCATCGCCGGCAGCGCGGAGGGGATCGCCACCGCGCTGGCCGCGATCCGCGCACTGCCGGGCTGCGAAGACCTGACGCCGAAGTTCAGCACGGCGGCGACCATGCCGTTCCACCGGCTGAAGGTGCGGGTGAAGCGGGAAATCGTGACGATGGGCGTGCCCGGCACCGACCCGACCGCGATCGTCGGCACCTATGTCGCGCCAGCCGGCTGGAACGCGCTGATCGCCGATCCGGAGACGGTCGTGATCGACACCCGCAATGCCTATGAGGTGAAGGTCGGCACCTTCGCCGGTGCGGTCGATCCGGGTACCGACAGCTTTCGCGACTTTCCCGACTGGTTCCGCGCCAACCGGACCGAGTTGCTGGCGGGAAAGTCGAAGGTCGCGATGTTCTGCACCGGCGGCATACGTTGCGAGAAATCGACTGCGTTCCTGAAGGGCGAAGGCATCGAGGCCGTCTATCACCTCGATGGCGGCATCCTGAAATATCTGGAGGAGGTGCCGGAGCAAGCCAGCGCATGGCAGGGCGAATGCTTCGTCTTCGACGAACGAGTCGCGGTCGGCCACGGTCTTGAACAAGGCACGCACGGCCTGTGCCGTGGCTGCCGGATGCCGGTCAGCCCGGAGGACCGCGCCTCCCCGCTGTTCGAGGAAGGCGTGCAATGCCCCGCCTGCGCCGGCACCCGCGATGCCGCCACGCTGGCGGCCAAGGCGGAACGGCATCGGCAGGTGATGCTGGCGGCGCAGCGCGGCGAACAGCATGTCGGCGCGCGGATGGACAGGGACGACCAGTGATCGACCGGGCTTGGCTGCGTAAGCAGCTGATACCCGATGGTTCGGTACGCCACATCGTCGCAGAGGAGCCGGATGGCGAGGACTGGCAACGGCTCTGGACGGCCTTACGTCGGCACGATCTCCAACCCTTCTATATCTCAGGAGGAAACCGGGCACGGATGCCGCCGGCGATAGGTCCGGTCTTTGTCGCAGCGCCGGAAGCGTCCCAGACCGTATTGTTCGAATGGCGCGGGGTGCCGGTTACATTCAGTGTCTACGGCGGAACCGCAGCGGACTTCACCGTCGATCCGCCCGGCACCGATCACGACGTCGCCATCATCGACCTGCTCGGCTGGCTGGGCGACCTGCTGCATCGACCGGTAACGCTGATCCACGAGAATCAGCCTGCCTATGCGATCCTGAGCTATGACCCGGCGGACGGGCGCTATGCCCATCCGCCGTGGCCGTGACGGCGCTTACTCCGCCTCTTCGCCCTTGGCGTCTTCGTCCACCGGAGCATCCTCACCCTCGCCCGGCGTCTGGAAATAGGCTTCGACCGGGCCGGACAGCTTGATGGTCAGCGGCTGGCCCTTGCGGTCGACCTTCTTGCCGAGCGCGACGCGGATCCAGCCTTCGGAAATCGAATATTCCTCGACATCGTTGCGTTCGGCGCCCTTGAAGCGGATGCCGATGCCGCGCTCCAGCGTCGGCTGGTCGAAATGCGGGCTGCGCGGATTGATCGAGAGGCGATCGGGGGGCGTATCAGTCATGGGCGCGGCCCATGCCGCAAAACGCCCCCGCCGCCAAGCGGAAAGGGCAGACGATCACTCCCCCGCCCCGTCGCATCAGTTACAGACCCGGACGCGCACCGACCGGTCATAATAGGGATCGTAGCGCCGCTCGACCCAGCACCGCTGATAATCATTGTAGCGATAGGCGTAATAACCGTCGTTCGGGTAATAGCCGCGCTGACGATAATAGCGGTCGTCATAGTCATAGGCATAGCCACGGTCGCGGTAATAGCGGTCACGATAGCGGCGGTCATTGGCGCTCGACACCAGCGCCGCGCCGATCGCCAGGCCGGCGATCCCGGCGACGACGGCGGCACCGCCATTGTCGCGCCCACGATGCCAGCCGCGATCATAGCCCCGGTCCCAGCCATAGCCGCGACGCCACTGCGCATCGGCGGGCGCAGCGGCGGTGAGCGCGGTCGCCGCCAGCGACAGCCCCAGGCCCGCCTTGGTCAGCAAGGTCTTCATGTCAATCTCCTCAACATGCGTGGGGGTGTGGTGCCCCTTGTCACGTCGACGCATCTGCGCCGATGATCGATTCCCTACAGCCGGCCGACTGAACGCACGCGGAACCGGGCATTCACCGGCGGTTTATCCAGGGAGAACATGCGCATGGCGAACTGGCTGCTCAAGTCCGAACCCGACAGCTATGGGTGGGACGATCTGGTGCGCGATGGCGGCACCGAATGGGACGGCGTGCGCAACCATGTCGCCGCGAAGCATCTGCGCGCCATGGCGGAGGGCGACCGCGCGCTCTTCTATCATTCGGGCAAGGACAAGGCGGCGGTCGGCGTGGCACGGATCGCCCGCGCGGCCCGGCCGGACGGCGAAGACGGCTGGGTGTCGGTGCGGGTCGAACCCGACCATCCCCTGCCCCGTGCCGTAACGCTGGCGGCGATGAAGAGGGAGGATGCGCTGAAAGACATGGCGATGCTGCGCCAGTCGCGGCTGTCGGTGTCGCCGGTCAGCGATGCGGAGTGGGCGGTGGTGATGCGGCTGGCGGGGGAGTAGGCACCTTCCCCTCTCCCGTTCGGTTCGAGCAGCTTCGCGCGTAGTCGAGAAGCGTCCGTCGAGAACGGGTTGCCCCAAACTGGGCGTTCTCGACTATCGCTTCTCGACAGGCTCGAAGCTGCTCGAACCCAACGGCGCGTATAGAATGTCCAACCGTTCGTCCTGAGTAGCCACTGAGCTTGTCGAAGCGGCGTATCGAAGGACCGCCACGGGTGCTTCGATACGAGCCTTCGACTTCGGTGCGCAGCACCGAAGCCTGCCCTGAGCGCCTGCCGCAGGCAGGCAGTCGAAGGGCTCAGTCTCTACTCAGCACGAACGGATTGGCAGAACCTCTACGCCCCCTCCACCCGCGCCAGCCGGGGTGAAAGCAGATGCACCAGCAGCAACGCCACGAAATAGGCCGACCCGGCCACGAAGAACAACGGCGCATAGCTGCCGATGCCATCGAGCACATAGCCGGCATATTTCGCCATCAACATGCCGCCCACCGCACCGACCGTCCCGCCGATGCCGACGACCGAGCCCACCGCCGCGCGCGGGAACAGGTCGGACGGCAGCGTGTAAAGGTTGGCCGAAAACGCCTGATGCGCCGCCGTGGCGATGCCGATCACCAGCACCGCGACCCACAGATTGTCGATCGACTGGGCGAACAACACCGGCAGGACCGCGACCGCGCACACGAACATCGTCGCCTTGCGCGCGAAATTGACCGTCCGCCCGCTGGCGATCAGCCGCGACGACAGCCACCCGCCCGCCACGCTGCCCAGATCGGACAACAGATAGATCGCGACCAGCGGCGGGCCGAAGCTGAGCAGATCGAGGTCGTAGCGGTCGCCCAGATAGCCCGGCAGCCAGAACAGAAAGAACCACCAGATCGGATCGATGCAGAACTTGCCCAGCGCATAGGCCCAGGTTTCCCGCTTGGTCACCAGCCGCCGCCACGCGATCGGCTGCACCGGATCGGCCGGGTCCTGTTCAATCCATGCCAGTTCACCGCTCGACACGTTCCGATGCTCGCGCGGGCTGCGGTAGAAGGCGAGCCACGCGACGAGCCACAACAGGCTGACCACCCCGGTCACGACGAACGCCATGCGCCAGCCATAGGCGACGGTCAGCACCGGCACCGCCAGTGGGGTGATGATCGCCCCGACATTGGCCCCGGCGTTGAACACGCCGATGGCAAAGGCGCGCTCCTTGGCCGGGAACCATTCGGTCACCGCCTTGATGCCCGCCGGGAAATTGCCCGCCTCGCCCAGGCCCAGCCCGAACCGCGCCATCGCGAACTGGGTGACGCCATAGGCACCGCCATGGGCGATATGCGCGATCTGCCAGATGACGAAAGCGACGGCATAGCCCATGCGCGCGCCGATCACGTCGACGATCCGCCCGAACCCGATATAGCCGATGGCATAGGCCATCTGGAAAAAGAAGATGACGTTGGCGAAGTCGGTTTCGGTCCAGCCGAGATCCTTCGACAGCGTGGGTTTCAGCACCCCGATCATCTGCCGGTCGACATAGTTGATGACCGTCGCCATGAACAACAGCGCGACGATCCCCCAGCGATAGCGACCCGCGCGTGCCACCGCGCGTTCGATGCCGTCAACCTGCTCCGTCATTCCACGCCTCCGCTTGCATCCTCTGCGGATCGACCCTTCGGATGGGGCCGATTCCGCGTTGTTCGTTGTGGGCGATTGCCTCGCCTGATCGAAAAGAAAGCCGTTCGTGCCGAGTAGAGGCTGAGCTTGTCGAAGACCCGTATCAAAGCATCCTTTGCGGTCCTTCGATACGCTGTTTCGACAGCTACTCAGGACAAACGATCTGGCCGGTCAGGCAGCATCTTCCCGTTCGCCCCCGGCCGCCACGATACCGCACGCGACCTGCAACACGCCGAAATCAGCCTCGAACCGCTGGCCCGGCCGGATTTGGTGCACGCCGGTCACCGCGCCCGACGATACCCATGTCCCCGGCTCCAGCGTCCGTCCGCGCGCGGCGAGGCAGTCGACCAGGAACGCGACCGCCCCGATCGGCCCGTCGAGCATCGTCCGCGCAGTGGCGCTACCGACGACCGCGTCGTCGATGCACGATTCCACCGGCCAGTCGAGAAAGCCCAGTTCGCGCCAGCCGGGTACTTCCGCCCCGATCAACAGCCCGTAATTATTGCCGAAATCGCTGATCGTCACCAGCGGCCCGTCGGCGTTGATCCCGGCATAGGGCGAGCTGGCGATCTCTACGCCGATATGCACCGCATCGACCAGGTCCAGCGCCGCTTCGAGCGACAGGCCGGTACGGCCCGGCTGGGGGCTGCGACCGATCCGCACGCAATATTCCGCCTCCGCCGCGGCGAAGCCATCGGCGATGACCGCCATCTGCGCGGTGCCCGCCCCAAAGACCTGATCGGCAAAGATCGGTCCGGCCAGCCGGTTGGCGCCGAGCGCGCTATCCAGCGGCGCGTTGATCCGTCCGACCTTCCACCCGGCAATGCCGCGCCCGTCGATCGCGATCGCGCGGTCCTGAATCGCATAGGCATCGGCGAGCGTCATGGGCGCATCGCCCGGATAGGGCGACAGTCCCGCCGCCTGCCGCCGCGCCGCCACGAACGCCTGTGCGATCCGATCGCGATTACCCATGCCCCGGCCTCTCCCTATTCTGCGATCAGCGTATAGGAAACCGGTGTCACACGCAAGGCGATCAATTCGTCCCATCGGGACATTGGCGGATCGCCCCGGTCAAGCTATCGAACGGATATGAAAAGGACCGGCCAGCCGACCATCAACGACGTCGCCCGCTTGGCCGGCGTCTCCAAGAAGACGGTCAGCCGGGTCATCAACCAGTCGCCGCTGCTGAATGGGGAGACGCGGGACAAGGTGCAGGCGGTAATCGCCGAGCTTGGCTACATCCCCAATCCGCAGGCGCGCGCGCTGGCATTGCGGCGCAACTTCCTGATCGCGCTGATCCACGACAATCCCAATGCCCAGATGGTATTGCGGGTGCAGCAGGGTTTGCTGGAGGTGCTGCGCGACACCGAATTCGAGCTGCTCGTTCATCCGGTCGATCGCGGCGCGCCCGACATGCGCGACGAAATCCGCCGCTTCCTCGAACGACAGCGACCCTATGGCGTCATGCTGCTGCCGCCGATCTCGGAAAACGACGCGTTGGCGGCGCTGTGCGCGCAGATCGGCTGCCGTTATGTCCGCATGGGGTCTGCGGCGTTCGACGATCCGGGGCATATGGTATCGTCGAACGACCGGGAGGCGGTGCGCGGCGCGATCGACCATCTCTTTGCCGCCGGCCATCGCCGCATCTGCATGATCGCCGGCCCGCATGGCTTCCGATCGGCGTTCGAGCGGCAACAGGGCTATGAGGAGGCGATGGAGGCCGCCGGACTGGGTGTGCAGCGTACCTGGATCGCGCAGGGGGACTATACGTTCGAATCGGGGATGCGCGCCGCCGAACGGCTGCTCGACCTGTCGCCGCGCCCGACCGCGATCTTTTCCTCCAACGACGAAATGGCGGCGGGGGCGCTGCACATCGCCCGGCAGCGCGGGCTGGACGTGCCGGAAAACCTGTCGATCGTCGGGTTCGACGACACCTCGATCGCGTCGCACCTCTGGCCGCCGCTCACCACCGTCCGCTGGCCGATCGCGACCATGGCCCGCGCCGCCGCGCTGAAGCTGATCGGCGAAGACGACGACGAACCGGACGCGGACGCGCCGGAGGCCGAGGCGACGCTGTTCGTTTCCACCCTGATCCGCCGTGCATCGGTCGCCAAGCCGCAGACGTGACTTGCGGCGGCTGATGACACCGATTACCTTGGCCCGAAAGATAATAACGCCAATACTGCCATTCATGCTGAGTAGGGGCTGAGCGAAGTCGAAGACCCGTATCGAAGCACCTGTCCAAGTCCTTCGATACGCCATTTCGACTTCGCTCAATGGCTACTCAGGACGAACGTTATGGTTTCGGTCAGGAGAGACTGCATGACCCTGTCGATCGCCCGTCGCGACCTGATCGCCGGCGCCGCTGCACTGACCCTGCTGCGCCCGGCATACGCCGCCGGCGCGGACCCGGTGGTCACCGCTCCCGCGGGAAGCTGGCGGGGCACGACGCAAGGTGGCGTGCAGGTCTTTCGCGGCATCCGCTACGGCGTCGACCCGACCCGCTTTCGATTTCAACCGGTTACGGCACCCGCCCCCGTTCGCGACACGCTGGACGCGACCGCATTCGCCCCCTCCTGCCCGCAACGTGCCGACATCGGCGTCGAGTCCGAGGACTGCCTGTTTCTCAACATCTGGACTCCGGATGCCCGCGCGCACGCCAATCGCCCGGTCATGGTCTATTTCCATGGCGGCGCGTACATGAACGGCACGGTGGTCGATCCGCTGGTACATGGACACCAACTGGCGGCGGACGGCGATGTCGTCGTGGTGACGGTCAACCACCGGCTGAACGCGCTGGGGTATCTCTATCTCGCCCGGCTCGACCCGCGCTTTCCCGACAGCGGCAATGTCGGGCAGCGCGACCTGCTGCTCGCCCTGCGCTGGATCAGAACCAACATCGCGCAGTTCGGCGGCGATCCCGGCCGGGTCATGTTGTTCGGCCAGTCGGGCGGCGGCGCGAAGATCGCGACGTTGCTGGCGATGCCCGACGCTGCCGGACTGTTCCACGCCGCCGCGACGATGAGCGGGCAACAGGTCACCGCCTCCGGCCCGCTGAACGCCACCCGCCGCGCACGGGCGCTCCTCTCCCGCCTGAAGGCGACCCCGGCCGAAGCCGCGACCCTGCCCGTCGAACGGCTGATCGACGCGCTGTCGGCCGAGGACCCCATCCTCGGCGGCGGAGTCTATATGGGGCCAGTGCTCGACATGCGGTCGCTCCAGCGGCACCCGTTCTGGCCCGATGCCCATCCGCTCGGTCGCAACATTCCGCTGATCCTGGGCAATACGCGGGAGGAAACCCGTGCCTTCATCGCGCCCCAGCCCGACCTGAACTGGACCAATCTCGCAGCCCGCATCGCCCCGCAACTTCGCGTCGATGCGCACCCTGAATGGCTCGTCGCACAGTATCGCGCCCGGTTCCCGGCGATGACCCCGGCCGACATCCTGTACCGCGCGACCACCGCCGGGCGCAGCTGGCCGGGACAGGTGATCGAGGCGGAGGCACGCGCCGCCGCCGGCACCCCCGCCTGGGTCTATCAGCTCGATTACGGATCGCCGGTGCGGCCGGGCGGCGGCGCGGCGCATACCGACGATATTCCGCTGGTGTTCGGGACGCTCGATGCCGCCGGGTCGATGAGCGGCACCGGCCCCGCCGCCCGTGCGGTTTCCGCAGGGATGATGGCGGCGTTCACGTCCCTCGCCCGCAACGGTCATCCGGGTCGCGACTGGCCGCGCCACACCCTGCCCGACCGCGCGACGATGGTGTTCGACACCACCAGCCGGGTGGTGAACGATCCCCGCCGCTGGGAGCGCGAGCTGTTCGCCCGCTTTCCGTACATCCAGCCGGGGACGTGAGGCTACTCGCCGTGACTTGAACGCCATCCCGGCGAAGGCTAGGACCGATCGACCTTCACCGACTTATCGTCACCCCGGACTTGTTCCTTGGTCCACGGCGCGGCGATCGGTGCCGCCAGCGCTTATCAGGGCAGCGCGAGCGGCGAAGTGGACCCCGGAACAAGTCCGGGGTGACGAAATAGAATGTAAATGTCGATCCGTCCCAGCCTTTGCCGGGATGACGTTCCTGTTCACCGCCGCCGCCCGGTCGCCCAGTCGAGCGCCCCGCCGACATGCCGCAACACGCGCGGATCGCTCCAGCTTTCCTTGCGGTGGCCAAGCCCGGTGTAGAACACCCGCCCCTTCCCCACGCGATGCGCCCAGACGAGCGGCTTCGGGTTCACGTCGCTGGCGCCGATCGATTGCGGGTCGAAGGTCAGCAGATGGTCGAGATCGGTCGACAGGTCGCGAAAACCATACCATTCGTCGGCGATCCGGAAATGTCCGGGCAGGCCATCAACCGCCGGATGGCGATGCGGCGTGCGCGTCACCTCGGCCTCCGGCGTGCCCGGCGGGTGCTGGGCAAAGCGCCCGCCGATCATCCGCGCATACCAGGGCCAGCTATAGTGCGAATCGGCCGCGGCATGGATCGCGACGATCCCGCCGCCGCCCTCGACATAGCGTTGCAGGGCATCGCGACGTGGCCCCACGAACCATTCGCTCTCCGGCCGCTTCGGGTCGGTCGTGGTCGATACCAGCACGATCGCGGCATAGGTCAGCGGTTGGTCGAACACCGCCGGATCGTCGCTCGCGACCGGCTCCAGACCCTTGTCGCGCGCCAGCGTCGTCAGCGCGACCACGGCCACGGGAATCGAATCATGCACGAACCCGGTCGCGCGGTGGAACAGCAGCACGCGCGGTGCCGCCATGCCCGGCACCGCGAACAGCAGCGCCAGCAGCGTGACGATCAGCCGGACGATCATTGCCGCATCGCCCGGTCGCGCACCGACAGCGATTCCTGGATCGGCCCCTTCTGCCCGGGATAGCGTCCAGATCTCGGCTCCATCGTCCCCATGTCCCATTCCGCCTCGACGAACGGTGCGGTCGTCGGCACCGGATGGGGATATTCGCTTACCTGCCGTTCGTCGTCGATGATCTTTCCGCGCCCTTCGGCCACGAAGAACAGCACGCGGATGTCGTCGGCATCGCGGTCCCATGGCCGCGCGCCGGCATTGGCCAGCACATGCGTCTCGACATCCTGCGCGGGGAGTACGGGAAGGCCGGCGGGCCACACCGGCGGGGTCTTCGCCTCGATCAGCTTCGCCCGCGTCACGCCATAGCGCCCGAACATCGGCAGCGGGCCACCATGTTTGTCGACCGCGACATTGTCGCGCCCATGATAGCGCAGGTCGCCATCGCCGCCGAGCATCAGAAACGGCAGGTTGACGTCGGTCGACGGCCCGGCGCGCATGACATTGCCGACCGCCGACAGCTTGCCCTCCTGATACGCATGGCCGGCCCATTCCAGCGCCATCAGGTTGTAATGCACCGCGCGCGTGCCGGGATCGTAGATCAGGTTGTTGACCACCGCCGCCTGCACGCCACCCTTCAACAGCGGGCTGCGCTCGACATTATGGGCATAGACGTTGCGCCAGATCAGGATGTTGGTGGCGTTGTCGTGGATCAGCGACCCCTTGCTGTGTTCGCCCTTGGGATGGCTGGCATCGGCCAGCCCCTCGGCCAGCAAATTGTAGCTGAAGGTGATGTTGTGGCTGGTCCCGCGCCGCCAGTCGTCGGGTGTCGCGCCGGTGAAGCGCGGGCCGGAGGCGGACAGGTTTTCGTCCAGCCCCCAGCTCATCGTGCAATGGTCGACGATGACATTGTGCGCCGACACGGTGTTCATCGCATCGACCTCCCACCCCGACCGCTTGGGCTGTCCGTCGAGGCCGGGCCGCACGCGCAGATGGCGAACGATCACGTCATGCGCGCGAATGTCGATGCCGCCGCGGATGATCGTGATGCCCGGCGACGGCGCGGTCTGTCCGGCGATGGTCAGAAACGGTTCGGTGATGGTCAGCGTCGAGCGGCCGAGATCGATCACGCCGCCCACTTCGAACACGACGATGCGCGGGCCTTTCGCCTCCAGCGCGGCCTTGAACGATCCGGGGCCGTCGGGCGCCAGCGTCGTCACGCGGATGATCCGCCCGCCGCGCCCGCCAGGCGTCGCCGCCGCCCACCCCTGTGCGCCCGGAAATGCGCTAACCCCCGCTGGCGTCGCGGTATTTTGCGCAGGCGCCATAGTCGCGGCCATCGCGACCGGCAACAGGCCGCACAGGGCCAGGGCGATCCGTCGGTTCATATCGATTTCCTCTCCGCGCGCTTCTTGACAGCTTCGTCGTGACGGCACAATGTCGCGTTGACACCGGTTTCTCAAGCCGAAAACGGCAAAACCGGATTCTCGCGGTGGATCACGCCATCGCGGGAAGGATCAACGGAGGTGCGGGCCGAACGAGGCCCCGTGCCGCCGACAAGCTGATGACCGCCGGGGCAGTGGAATTGCCCCCGGTGTCATCGCGCAGGGAGAGGGATTGCCATGGAAGTTCGCACCAATCGCCGCCTCATTCGCGCGCTGCTTGCCGCGACGTCGCTCATCGCCGTTACCGGCGCGGCGCACGCACAGGAAGCACCCGCCCCCGCCGACCCGGCACAGACCGCCGACGATGCCGAGGGCGAGATCATCGTCACCGGCTTTCGCGCGTCGCTGAACGCCGCGCTGAACGTGAAGCGTCAGTCGGTCGGCGCGGTCGATGCCATCGTCGCCGAAGACATCGCCAAGTTCCCCGACCAGAATCTTGCCGAATCGCTCCAGCGCATTCCCGGCATCGCCATCCAGCGTGACGGCGGCGAAGGCCGCGCGATCACCGTCCGGGGCCTCGGCGCGCAATTCACGCGCGTCCGGGTCAACGGCCTCGAAACCGTCACCACGTCGAGCGACGGCGCATCCGCCAATCGCGACCGGTCGTTCGATTTCAACGTCTTCGCCTCCGAACTGTTCAGCTCGATCGTGGTGCACAAGACCGCCTCGGCCGATCTGGACGAAGGGTCGCTGGGCGCGGTCGTCGACCTCAACACCGGCAACCCGCTGGCGGGCAAGACCGGCGTGACCGTCGCCGCCTCCGCCGTCGCCAATTACAACGACCTGTCGAAGACGGTCGGTCCGCGCTTCGCCGGGCTGATCGGCTGGAAATCACCCGACGGGACGCTCGGCGCGTCGGTGTCGGTCGCCTATCAGGACACGGTCACCAAGGAGATCGGCAACAACACCGTCCGCTGGGCGCAGGCGCGCTTCGATTCGGTCGACGGCACGCGCTGCTGGACCGCGCCGAACCGGGGCGGCACCTACATCGCCGGCGCGGCGTGCGACAAGGCGGCGCTGTCGTTCCACCCGCGCATCCCGCGCTATGGCGAGGTGACGCACAGCCGCGAGCGGCTGGGGCTTACCGGCAGCGTGCAATGGTCGCCGATCGACGCGACCAAGGTGTCGATCGACGGCCTGTATTCGCGCTTCCGCGCCGATCGCCGCGAGAAATGGGGCGAAGTGCTGCTGCGCTCGAACGAACGTCAGATCGACGTCCTGAACCCGACCTATGATGCGAACAACAACATGGTGTCGGCGACGCTGAACGACGCTTGGGTCCGCACCGAACATTATCTGCGCCAGTCGCAGACGGAGTTCTACCAGATCGGCGGCACCTGGGATCAGGATGTCGGCGACAAGTTCCGCTTCACCCTGCTCGGCGGCTATTCGAAATCCGACGCCAGCGTGCCGGTAGAAACGACGCTGGTGTTCGACGATCGCGATGCGCAGGGCTATCGCTACGACTACAGCGATAAAAATTCGCCGCTGCTCGCCTTCGGCACCAGCGTCACCGACCCGGCCAATTTCCAGCTCGCCGAAATCCGCGATCGCCCGTCCGACGTGGTGAACCAGTTCAAGACCGCGCAGTTGCGCACCGAATGGGATGTGGCGGAAGGGTTCCAGGTCCGCGTCGGCGGCATGTGGCGGCGCTATGACTATGACACCACCGCCTTCACCCGCGACACGGCGGTGTGCGGCAATGGCGGGCGCGATCTGGTGCTGGGCACGATCACCTGTTCGGCCAGCACCGCGTTCGGCCCGACCGCCATCTACGGCTTCCAGGCGACGCCGCAGCTGTCGGAGCTGTTCACGCTCAAGGGAGCGAAGACGCCTTCGGGCACCACGACCCAATGGCTGATCCCCAACCTCGACGCCGCGACGCAGTTCACCGGCCTGTACAACCGCCCGCTGGCGCTCGACGTCGGCAACAATCGCGGCGTGACCGAGGAGACGAAGGGCGGCTATCTGCAATTCGATGCCAAGGGCACGGTCTTCGGCCTCGAATACGCCGCCAATGCCGGCATCCGCTATGTCCGCACCGACCAGTCGTCCTATGGCATCAACAGTGGCGTCAACGTGACGGTGAAGCGCGATTACGAGGACTGGCTGCCCTCGATGAACGTCGCGCTGTACCCGACGCCCGACATCATCGTGCGCGGCGCGATCGCGAAGGTCATCACCCGCCCGTCGCTCGGCAACCTGACGCCCGGCGGATCAGCCGACGGCTTCAACTTCCGCGTGACCAGCGGCAACCCGTTCCTCGAACCGTTCCGCGCGACCAATTACGATCTGGCCGCCGAATGGTATTTCGCGCCGCAATCGGCCTTCTCGGTCGCGCTGTTCCGCAAGGACGTGGCGAGCTTCCCGGTCGCGATTTCGCGCAGCGGCACCTTCACCGAAACCGGCCTGTCGCCCTCGGTGCTGGTGTCGTCCTCGCCCGCCGCGCTCAATCCCGCACTGCAATCGCAGGATATCTGGACGATCTCCACCACCGGTAACGGCACGGGGGCGACGCTCGACGGGATCGAGATCGCGTTGCAGGCGCCGTTCCGCTTCCTGCCGGGCGTGCTGCGCAACTTCGGCGGGATCGTGAACGCGACCTTCGTCCGCTCGGACGCCGATTATACCCAGCAAGGGCCGGCGACGACGCCCGGCGGCACGCTGCCCACCGTGGCGCGCACCGAAACGCTGTACAATGTGTCCAAGCGCCAGTTCAACGCGACGCTGTATTACGAGGATGCGAAGTTCAGCGCGCGCACCTCGGTCGCCTATCGCGGCCCCTATGTCGATGGCGGTTCGGGCACCGGCAACATCTTCGAAGGCTATGATTCGATCGCGAACGTCGATGCGTCGATCCGCTACAAGCTGACCGACTTCCTCGAACTGTCGCTGGAGGGGACAAACCTGACCGACGCCTATCGCCGCCGGATCACCGACGTCGACGTGCGCCGCAATTACGAGAACAACCATTTCGGCCGCACGCTGCTGGTCGGCGCACGGGTCAAGATGTGAGCATCGTCTCGCGGCGGGGGGTGATGGCGGGCGCGGCGCTGGGGGGGGCACTCGCCGCGCTGCCCGCCGCCGGACGGGCGGCCCCTGCCCCGGTCGCCAGACGCGGGTTCGACAACCAGCGGATCGCCGATCTGGGCGACGGGCGCTTCCTCAACCCGCTGATGGCGGGCGACCATCCCGATCCGACGATCCTGAAGGATGGTCGCGATTATTACATGACCTTCTCCACCTTCGATTCCTATCCGGGGCTGGTGATCTGGCATTCGCGCGACCTGGTGAACTGGACCCCGCGCACGGCCGCGCTGACGACCAATATCGGATCGGTCTGGGCACCCGAGCTGACGAAGCACAAGGGGCGCTACTACCTCTACATTCCGACCAAGAACCCGACGACCAGCTGGGTGATCTGGGCCGATCATATCGACGGGCCATGGTCGGAACCGATCGACCTGAAGCTGCCCGACCATATCGATCCGGGCCATGCGGTGGGCGAGGACGGATCGCGCTGGCTGTTCCTGTCGGGTGGCGACCGCATCCGCCTGTCCGACGACGGGCTGAAGACCATGGGCAAGGTCGAGCATGTCTACGACCCATGGCGCTATCCCGACACATGGGACGTCGAGGGGTTCAGCCCGGAGGGGCCGAAGGTGACGCGGCGCGGCGACTGGTTCTATCTCGTCACCGCGGTGGGCGGCACGGCGGGACCGCCGACCGGGCATATGGTGATCGCCGCCCGGTCACGGTCGATCCATGGCCCGTGGGAACATCATCCCGGCAACCCGATCGTCCGCACGACCTCCACCGACGAGAAATGGTGGTCGCGCGGCCATGCGACGCTGGTCGAGGGGCCGGACGGCAGCTGGTGGTCGGTCTATCACGGCTATGAAAACGGCTATTGGACGCTGGGGCGGCAGACCTTGCTCGATCCAGTCGCATGGAGCGCCGATGGCTGGTTCCGCATGACCGGCGGCGACCTGTCGCGCCCACTGCCCAAGCCGAAGGGCGGGCAGCCGGTGCGGCACGGCCAGCCGCTGTCCGACGACTTCGCCACGCTGGCGTTGGGTACGCGGTGGAATTTCTTTCGCCCCACGCCGGACGATCGCGCGCGGGCACGGGTGCAGGACGGTGCGCTGCTACTGGAGGCGAAGGGCACGGCGCCGTCGGACGGATCGCCGCTGCTGCTGATCGCGGGCGATACAAGCTATCGCTTCGAATGCGACATCGAGATCGCGGCCGGCGGGACCGCCGGGCTGATCCTGTTCTACGACGACAAGCTGTATTGCGGGCTGGGGTTCGACGAACAGCGGTTCGTCACCCACCAATATGGCATCGAACGCGGCCGCCCGGCCAATCCGCATGGGGCGCGAATGCGGATGCGCGTCACCAACGACCGGCATATCGTGTCCTTCCACACCAGCGGCGACGGCGGCGCGACGTGGCGGCGGTTCGACCGGGGGATGGAGGTATCGGGCTATCACCACAATGTCCGGGGTGGGTTCCTGATGTTGCGGCCTGGGCTGTATTCGGCAGGTGCCGGCACCGCCCGCTTCCGCGATTTCCGGTTTACCGCGCTGTAGGGGCGATTGACGCAGGTACGGCCTGCCCCTTTGCGCCCCCTGCTTCCGACCCACGCACGTCACCCCAGCGAAGGCTGGGGTCTTTCGCGGATAGCGCGGCACGCCACCACGGGGAGGCCCCGGCCTTCGCTGGGGCGACGGTTCGAGGCAGATGGATCGGATTCCGGGGTGACGTATGTTTCGGGCAGCAAGGCAGTTCCCCGAATCCCGCTTGCCGCTCGTCCGATAACCCGCCACCACCGCGTACGAAGGGGATGGCGATGAACGACGGCGGCACGCAGCATGGCCTTTCGCGCCGATCGATGGCCATCGCCGCCTTTTCGACCGTCGTCGAATGGTACGACTTCACCCTGTACCTCTATCTCGCGACCTTGTTGTCGCGCGTCTTCTACGGCGGGGGCGCGACTTCGCTGGCGGTGACGCTGGGCGGGTTCGCGGTGTCCTATCTGATGCGGCCGCTGGGCGCGCTGGCGTTCGGGCAGATCGGCGACCGGTTCGGGCGGCGGCGGATGATGCTGCTGTCGATGGCGCTGATGACCATCGCCATGCTCGGCATCGCGCTGTTGCCGACGCGCGACGCGATCGGCCCGGCGGCGGGGTGGCTGTTGCTGGCGTTGCGCTGTGTCATGGCCTTCTCGGTCGGCGGGGAATATACCGGGGTCGTCGCCTATCTCTACGAAGGGGCGCGGCCCGACCGGCGCGGGCTGGTCACGTCGTCGGCATCGGCGGCGAGCGAGGTCGGCGGATTGCTGGCGGTCGGCATTTCGGCGGCCATCGTCTCGCTGCTGTCGGCCGCGCAGCTGGAGGCATGGGGCTGGCGCATTCCGTTCTTCATCGGGGCGGCGCTGGCCGCGACGATCGGCATCGCGCGATCGACCTTGCAGGAATCGCCCGAGTTCGAACGGCAACAGCGGCACGGATCGGTCCCGGCCAATCCGATCGCCCATGCGCTCACCCACCACCGCGCGGCGATCGCGCGCGGCTTCGCCATCTCGGCCTTGGGGTCGATCACCTATTATGTCGGCATCGTCTATGTGCCGTCGTTCCTGACCAGTACCGGCGCGATGGGCGAAGGTGCGGCATTGTGGCTGGCGACCGCCGCCGCGGTGATGGTCATCGCGGTCACGCCGCTGGTCGGGCTGTTGTCCGACCATGTCGGACGCAAGCCGGTGCTGATCGCCATCTGCATCGCCGCCGCGATCCTGCCGATGACGATGTTCGCGTGGATGGCGGGCGCAGGGTCCGCCGCGCTGATCGGGGCGCTGGTGCTGGCGGCGCTGGGCGGCGCGATGAGCGCGGTAGGCGCGGTCGCCACCGCCGAACAGCTCCCCGGCGAAGGGCGGCTGAGCGGCCTTGCGCTGGGTGCGACGGCGGCCACCGCGATCTTCGGCGGGCTGACCCCGCTCGTCTCGCACTGGCTGCTGGAATGGAGCGGATGGGTAATGGTGCCCGGTGCGATGATCGCGGTCGTCGCGCTGGCGGTGGCCCCCGCCCTGCTGACTCTTCGCGAAGGTGCGCGATAGGGCACGCTGCGCCCCGATCTGCGATTTGGATTTGACGCGGTTCGCGGAACATGGCTTCGCAAGGCACATGACCGAACCGCATCCCCATACCCGGACGCTCGGCCGGCTGGTCGGCTATCGCCTGCGTCGTGCTTCCGCCGTCTTTGCCAGCGACTTCGCCGTGACGCTAGACGGGACCGGCATCCGCCAGATCCCGATGGGCATCCTCGCCGTCGTCGCCGACAATCCGGGGATCAACCAGGGCACGGTCGGCCGCCTGCTGGGGATCAAGCGCGCCAACATGGTGCCGCTCATCAACGAACTGATCGAAGCCGGGCTGATCGTCCGCGAAACCGACCCGAACGACCGCCGAGCCTTCACCCTCGCCATGTCGGCGGAGGGTACGCAGTTGCTGACCGACTGCATCGCCCGGATCGAGGCGCATGAGGAACGGTTGCTGTCCGGGTTCACCGACGCGGAAAAGGCGACGTTGCTCGACCTGCTCGAACGGATCGAACAGCGCGCGGTGACGACGGATTGACCGCGCGTCGGGGCGAATAACAGGGAACGCGCCAGTTGCCCTCATCGTCACCCCGGACCTGTTCCGGGGTCCACTGGGCCGCACAAGCTGTCGATAGAGGCTCGAATCGCACCGATGGCCGCGCCGTGGACCCCGGAACAAGTCCGGGGTGACGATGGGAGTGGTTCCGCCGACCCGCCCTAATCCTCCGGCGCGATCTCGACCCGCATCCCGTCGAAGATCGCGATCTGACACGACAGGCGCGACCGTTCGGTACGATGCTCCGAACCGTCGAGCAGATCATCCTCGTCCGCCTCCATCGGCGGCAGCAGGGCCAGGTCTGCTGCATCGATATAGACATGGCAGGTCGCGCACGAACAGCATCCGCCACAGATCGCGGCCAGTTCGTCGATCCCGCCGTCGCGGATGGCCTCCATCACGCTCAGGCCGGCCTGCCCGTCGATGTCGCGCACCGATCCGTCGCGGGTGGTCACGGTCAATACCGGCATCACAGCAACTCCTTCAGCGGCACCATCGCATCGGCCAGCCGGTCGCGTGGCGGCGACGCGCCCTGTTCGACCAGCTTGCGCCCCTGCACATAATCCCGCGTGACGTTCACGCAGTCGAGCGCGATCACCCGCCCCCGCCGCAGATAGACGATCGAGAAAGCGCGCGCCGCGATGTCGCCCCGGATCACCGCATCGTCATGACCGATCGACAGGCCGACCGTCTGCAGGCGCAGGTCATATTGGTTCGACCAGAACCACGGCAGCGCGGCATGGGGCGGTGCCTCCCCGGTCGCGATCAGCGTCGCGACGGTCGTTGCCTGGTCGTTGGCGTTCTGCACGCTTTCGACCCGGATCGGCGCATCCCCGGCAAAGCGGTTCGCCTGCACCGCGCAGTCGCCGATGGCGTGGATGTCGGGCAGCGCGGTGCGGCACCACGCATCGACCGCCACGCCATTGCCGCCCGTCGCGCCAGCCGCCAGCAGCGGTTCGACCGCCGGCACGATGCCGATGCCGACGATCACCATCTCGCAGGGATGGGCGCCGCCATCGGCGGTCCGCACCGACAAGCCACCCTTTTCACCGCGTTCGATGCAATCGACGGTGACACCAGTCCGCAGATCGACGCCCGCCGCACGGTGTTCGGCTTCGTAGAAGGCCGACAGCGGCGCGCCGGCGACCCGCGCCAGCACCCGGTCCTGCGCCTCCAGCAACGTCACCTGCCTGCCGACCTTCGTCAGCACCGCCGCCGCCTCCAACCCGATATAGCCGCCGCCGATGATGCAGACCCGCGTCACGCCGTCCAGCCCGGCCATGATCGCATCGACATCGGCACGCGTCCGGACGCCATGCACGCCCGGCAGGTCGTGGCCGCTGCACGTCAGCTGGCGGGGGCTGCCCCCGGTCGCCCAGATCATCCGGCCATAGCCGAACGCCTCGCCGCCATCGGTTTCCACCCGGTGCGCCGCCGCATCGACCCGCACCACCCGCCGGCCCAGCAGCAGCTCGACCGACCGTTCGGTCCAGAAGGCGGCGGGGCGGATCAGGATGCGCTCGAACGGCTTGTCCCCGGCCAGATAGTCCTTGGACAGCGGCGGGCGCTCATAGGGCAGATCCGGTTCGTCGCCGAGGATCGCGATGCTGCCGGCAAACCCCTTTTGCCGGAGCGCGATCGCCGCCTGCGCACCGCCATGGCCGCCGCCGACGATCAGCACGTCGAACCGGCGCGGCGCCACACTCATTCGGCGTCGGCCTGTTCGCGCGCGATCGCCCGGTCGATCATCAACCGCGATCGTACGCCGCCGGCATCGATGTTCAGCTTCAACAACTTGCGCTCGGGAAACTGCGTCAGGTTGCGCTGCTGCTGTTCGAGCATGTCGAGATCCTCGGAGAAAATCTTACCCTGCCCTTCGCGGATCGTCTCGGTCAACGCCGCGTCGTCGACCGCGAACTGCCGCGCCATGCCCCAGAAATACCAGTGCGACGTTTCGGTTTCCGGCGTGATGAAGTCGACGACGATGCTCGACGCCTTGCGGTCATCAGGCGCGTCATAGCCGCCCTCCCCCTGCAGCGCGACGCCGACCTCGATCATCACATGGCTGGGCAGGCTGAACCGGCACTTCTGCCACCGGTCGACGACCGCATCCTCGGGCAAGCCCGCACCGCGCAACGCCATCTGCCAGAAGGGCGGCGGCGACACGCCGTCCATCGTCCGGCTCGTCACGACTTCCTGCCCGGTCACCTCGGTCCTGACCGGCGCCTCGTCGATCTCCTTCTGCCCGATGCTGCTGGCATGGACATAGGTTTCGTGGGTCAGGTCCATCAGATTGTCGATCATCAGCCGGTAATCGCACGCGATATGGAACAGCCCCCCGCCATAGGCCCAGTCGGGGCTTTCCGCCCATGGCAGCGGGTGCAGCTTGTCCGCCGACGCCTGCGCCGGATCGCCCGGCCACACCCAGATAAAGCCATAGCGTTCCATGACCGGGAAGTTCTGCGCCGACGGAAACCTGCCGACCTGCTGCCCCGGCATGTTGTCGGGCCGCCCTTTGCAGTTCAGCGCCAGCCCGTGATAGCCGCACACGATCGTATCGCCGCGCACGAAGCCCAGCGACAGCGGCGCGCCGCGATGCGGGCAGAAATCCTCCAGCGCGACCACGCCGCCGCTCGTCGGGCGGAAGAACACCATGCGCCGACCGGTGATCTGGCGCGCCAGCGGCTTGTCGGTGATTTCGGCGGCAGTCGCCGCGACGTACCAGGCGTTGACCGGCCAAGTCATGCGCGGCGCGTCGGCGGCGGCACGGGATTTGGGCGGTGCGACGAGCGTGTCGGTGGTCATGTCCTGCTCCTGTCCGGCCGCTGGCAGCGGCTCTCGATCACGCCGCAACGGTATCAGTCGGGATCGCCATAAGCATCGCGCATTCTGTTTATACCCGGTATAAGCCAGATATATGCCGCCGCTCGACCTCAACCTGCTGCGTGTGCTGGACGCGCTGTTCTCGCTAGGCAGCGTATCAGGCGCGGCCCGCGCGCTGGGGCTGAGCCAGCCGGGGGTCAGCATCGCGCTGCGCCGCCTGCGCGAGCATTTCGGCGACGACCTGTTCGTGCGACAGGGCGGCGCGATGGTGCCGACCGCGCTGGCAGAGGGATTGCGCGAACCGGTGCTGCGCACGCTGGCGACGATCCAGTCGGAAATCCTGCCCGCCGGGCGGTTCGATCCCGCCCGGTCCGACCGTCGCTTCGCCATCAGCCTGTCCGATCTGGGCGACCTGGTGTTCCTGCCCGACCTGATGGCGCGGCTGCGCGAACGCGCGCCGGGTGTCACGGTGCACTCGGTCGCCGCCGACCCCGCCCAGTTGATCGACGGCATGGCGCGCGGCACGATCGACCTCGCCATCGGCCATTTGACAGACGCCGGTTCAGCCAGCCTGTTCGAACAGACGCTGTTCGTGCAGCATTTCGTCTGCCTCGTACGCGGCGACCATCCGACGATCGACGACACGCTGACCCTCGACCAGTTTCTCGGCCTCGACCATATCGTCGTGTCGCAGGAGGGGCGCAGCCAGGAACGCTTCGAACGACAGGTGCGCGCCCTGGGGCTGGAGCGCCGCATCGCGCTGCATTCGCCCCATTTCATGAGCGTGCCGCTGCTGGTCGCCGGGTCGGACATGATGACCGTGGTGCCGCAGGCGGTCGGGCGCATCTATGCCCGGCTGCTGGGGCTGAAGCTCCTCCCCCTGCCCTTCACCGTACCCGGCGTGGAGTTGCGCCAGTTCTGGCACCGGCGCGCGCATGGCGATCCGGCGGTGTCGTGGCTGCGCAAGCTGGTCGCCGAATGCTTCATCGGCCGCGATCCGACGCAGAGCCGGGACTCGGTATTCTGGTCGGACTATAGCGCGTGAGCGGAGCAGCCCCTGGCGCCAATCCGGCGCGAATCGCGGTGATCGGGGGGGAAAGTACGGGCGAGGGCCATGGCGTTTTGCCTGATCGCGGCGGGCGTGCCGTCCGAACTGGTCGTGGCCCCCGGTGCCTTTCACGGCTTCGATGCGGTCGCGCCGGAAACCGGGCTTGCCAAGCGCTTCACCGCCGCCAAGATCGCCGCATTGCGCCGCGCCTTCGGGGCCGATGGCGCACCGACATGATTCTCCGACAGGATATTGCCCATGGCCGCTCGTTCCCTGCCCCTCCGCGCCACCTTGCTGCTGTCGCTCGGGCTGATACCAGGTGCGCTTTTCGCGCAGGCACCCGCCGCAATGGCTGAACGCCCCGCCCCGCCCGTGGCATGGACCAGCGCGCCGTTCGTGCCGCTATGGACCGGCACCCCGCCCGGCGGCGGCTTTCGCCGGGTCGCCGTGCCCGCCGACAGCCCCGCCACCTTCCTGCGCAACATCGACCAGCCCGGCCTGCGGCTGTTCCGCCCGGCCCATGCCAACGGCGCGTCGGTACTGGTCATCCCCGGCGGCGCGTATGACTTCCTGTCGATCGGCAACGAGGGCGTGGAGATCGCGGAGCGGCTGAACGCGCTCGGCTATACCGTCTATGTCCTCGTCTACCGCCTGCCGGGCGAAGGGTGGGCCAACCGCTCGGACGTGCCGTTGCAGGATGCGCAGCGGGGCCTGCGCATGGTCCGCGCCGCCGCGACGAAAGACGGGCTGGACCCGCACCGGGTGGCGGTACTGGGCTTTTCGGCGGGCGGTCACCTGGCCGCGACGCTGGAAACCGACTTCGCGCAAGCCGTCTATCGGCCGACCGATGCGATCGACCGAGTCGATGCCCGTCCCGACGCTGCCGGGTTGATCTACCCGGTGATCGCCGCCGCCCCGCCCTTCACCCACGCCCTGTCCGCCGAACGACTGCTGGGGAAGAAGCCAGGCGCGGCGGCGATCGCCCGCCGCTCTCCAGCCAGCCACGTCACCGCGACGACCCCGCCGACCTTCCTGCTGCACGCGATGGACGACGGCGCGGTGGTGCCCGACAACAGCATGGCGATGATGGCCGCGCTGCGCCGCGCCGGCCGCCCGGTCGAAGCGCATTTCGTGGCCGAGGGCGGGCATGGCTTCGGCGTCGGATCGCCCACCCTGCCGGTCGGCCACTGGGTCGAGACGTTCGACCATTGGCTGCAGCGCATCTTTGCCACCGCAACCCCGCCGGTCGGTTGACGTCGGCGACGATGTAGCTGCGTTGGATAGCAAGAATCGGAACAGAGGATGGGGGATGCCGGAAGCAACGGCCAACGGTTAAACGCGGCACTCGATGCCAGGACCGATCGACATCCACATTCTATTTCATTGCCCCGGACGTGTTCCGGGGTGACGGAGAGGCTGCACGCGTCGATCAGGAACGACACCGGGAGTAGCCGAATGTCGACTGGCCCTGAACGAGCCGGTCGAACGAAGTCACCATGGGTCAGGATGGCGTCGCAACTGCCGAACAGCGCGCGAAACGCGGTCATGTCCGGCGATGGCGCGTATCCGACCCGCCCGTTTGATCGATCGCCACCGAAATCGGAGGGTCGACAGGAATGACATGGGGAAAATCGTGACCGCCAGCGATCCGCGCCCACACCCCCCGCACAGTGCCGGTGCCGTTCGATATGCTGCGCGACAACAGCCATCGCGTTCCGTTCCGGAGGCAAGCCGCAGCGGCCGTCCCACCGCACGCTTTGCCCATCGACCAGCGCACAGGTCATAAGTTTTTGCTATATCCGCGTCCGTGAAGCCGTTCGACCTCAACCTGCGTCATCTGCGCGCGATCAGCCATATCGTGGCCGCGCGCAGCCTGAACCGCGCCGCCGCTGCCGCCGGGCTGTCGCAACCGGCGCTGACGCAGGGCCTTGGCAAGCTGGAACGGCAACTGGGTACGCGATTGTTCGAACGCAATCCCGACGGCATGACCGCAACGGCGGCGGGGCTGGCGCTGGCCGAGCGGACCGACCGCGCCTTCGCCTTGCTGGCCGGGGTCGGCCGGCGCAGTGGCAAGCGCGGTTTCGCCCGGCCCGATGCGTTGATGACGTCGACCCAGGCCGAGGCATTTCTGCATTTCGCCGATGCCGGCGGCTTTGCCGGGGCGGCTGCGAACAGCGGTCTGTCGCAGCCGGCGATTCACCGCGCGGTCCGCGAACTGGAAGCGATCTGGGCGACGCCGCTGGCCGAGCGGCGCGGGCGCGGCATGGTGCTGACCGCCGCCGGTCGCGCCGTGGCGCGGAGCGTGCGGCTGGCGGCGAACGAGATCGCCGCGGGCATCGTCGAGGCGCACGGCGATGCCGGGGAAGGCGGGCGTGTCGCGATCGGCGCGATGCCGCTCAGCCGTGCGCTCCTGCTCCCGCACGCGCTTGCCCGGTTCCTGACCGATGCCCGCGGGACGGTGATCGACGTGGTCGAGGGATCATGGCGCGAACTGGTCGAACCGCTGCTGGATGGTGTGATCGATCTGATGATCGGTGCGCTGCGTAGCGATCCGCCCGCCGGGATCGATCAGATGCCGCTGTTCAGCGACCGGCTCGTCATTTTCGGACGCGCCGGCCACCCGCTGGCGGGGAAGGCGGTCGATCTGGACCAGCTTGCCGCGCAGCCCTGGGTCGTCGGGCCGAACGGCACGCCGCTGCGCAGCCATTGGGAGGCGCTGTTTGCCGGTCGCCCCCTTCCCCCGGTCCCGGTCGAATGCGGGTCGGTGATGGTGATCCGGGGGTTGCTGGCCGAAAGCGACCTGCTGACCCTGCTCTCCCCCGATCAGGTCGCACTCGAAATGGATGCCGGGCTGCTGGTGCGGATCGGTCCGGACCTGGAGGATACGGTGCGTACCATCGGCATCACCACCCGTACCGGATGGCGCCCGACCGCCGGACAGGCCCGGCTGATCGGCCTGTTGCAGGACGCGTCACGGAAAACCAGACTTCAGGAAAACCGATAAGGCTCGGACCTTTCCGATTGGCACGATGGCCGGTCGCTCCGGTACGCCCTGCCCATGGGAAGGATGTCATCGGTATCGGGTTCGGAAAGGCAGGCCGCGCGCACGCGCTTCCCGGCATCGGCGGCCACGACCGCGAGATGGCGGCCGCGACGGAACGCCGGTGCCTGTCGAACGCCCGCCGCGCCGCCGGTGTCAACGGCTGCGAAACACCGCCGGCCGCACTGGCCAGGGTCGCTGCCGTCTTCCCACTGACGTCCTCTCGATCAGGCGCTGCCCGCCATGCGCAGCGATGCCGTCCGTCCCATCGTTTAGGAGAAACCGCCATGAAGAATATGCTCGCCAGCCTCGACGGGCCGCGCCACGCCCCTTCCGTCAGCCTCGCGCAGTCGATCGTACTCGACAAGCCGCTGGCGGTCGCACGATGAAGACATCGGTCGTCATCATCGGCGCCGGCCCGTCTGGTCTGTTGCTCGGGCATCTGCTGCGCGCGGCCGGCGTCGACTGTATCGTCGTTGAACATCAATCGCCCGAATACATCCTGACCCGCATCCGCGCCGGCGTGCTGGAGACGGTGACGACCGACCTGATGGCACGGCTGGGGTTGGAAGGGCGACTGCGTGCCGAGGGGCTGATCGAAAAAGGCTTCAACCTCGCCACCGCCGATCATCTGATCCGCATCGACATCGCGGGCCTGACCGGCAAGCACGTCACCGTCTATGGCCAGACCGAGTTGACGCGTGACCTGATGGATGCGGCGGTCGAGCGCGACCTGACCATCCTGTATGGTGCAAAGGATGTCGCACTGCATGACATCGACAGCGCCGCACCGTTCATAACTTTCCTAAAGGATGGCACAGCAACGCGCATCGACGCACAGTTCGTCATCGGCTGCGACGGGTTTCACGGCCCCTCCCGGCGGGCGATCCCGGCGTCGGCCGTGCGGGAGTTCGAACGGGAATATCCGTTCGGCTGGCTCGGTATTCTGGCAGATGTACCGCCGTGCCATGCCGAACTGATCTACGCCAATACCGATCGTGGTTTCGCGCTGGCGTCGATGCGATCGGCGACGCGCAGCCGCTATTACATCCAGGTTCCGCTGACCGAGCGGATCAAGGATTGGAACGCGGACCGGCTATGGGATGAATTGGTCGAACGGTTCGATCCGATTAGCGATCATGGCGTCACCCGCGGACCGGCGCTGGAAATGTCGATCGCGCCGCTCCGGTCCTATGTGTTAGAAACCATGCGCCTTGGCCGACTGTTCCTGGCGGGCGATAGTGCGCACATCGTCCCCCCGACGGGAGCGAAGGGATTGAACCTTGCGGCGTCGGATGTTGCGTATTTGTCGGATGCGCTGATCGCTTTTTTCAAGCGTGGGGAGGAGGCATTGCTGACAGGATATGCAGCGCGGGCGTTGTCGCGGATCTGGAAGGCTGAGCGCTTCAGCTGGTATTTGACGAAACTGATGCACCGTTTTCCGGAGGACGGCGCGTTCGAGCACCGTATGCAGGCAGCGGAACTGGCCTATGTGGCGGGTTCGTCGGCGATGCAGACGGCGATCGCGGAGAATTATGTGGGCTTACCGCTGTAGCGGGGGCTTGAGCGTTTCGTTTGCCCCAACGCCCCTAGCCCCATCTCTTTGGAGACGGGATCTGGGGCGTTGGTGAAAGGGTTGGTTGCGGGGACAGGATTTGAACCTGTGACCTTCAGGTTATGAGCCTGACGAGCTACCGGGCTGCTCCACCCCGCGCCACCATGGGACGTCCTGTTGGACGAAAGGGGTAAGGGACATTGTGAATGGTTATGTGCACCGGCTTCAATGCCTGGCGACGACCTACTCTTCCATTGCTTGAGCAATAGTACCATTGGCGCAGGTTGGTTTCACGGCTTCACAAACGCTATAGCCACCAGGCAATGAAGCGGGTGCACATTGGTTTTTCAAATCGATGTTTTGAAAGGCTGAGGGTTTCAACCACGCCTTGGTCTGCAACCAGTGCTGACGTTGGCGGTGTGAACTCTACAAGCGCGAATAGGACAATTAGTATCGGTTAGCTTCACGCATTACTGCGCTTCCACATCCGATCTATCAAGGTCGTGGTCTCCGACCGTCCTAAGAAATCTTATCTTGAGGGAGGCTTCCCGCTTAGATGCTTTCAGCGGTTATCCCGTCCGTACATAGCTACCCTGCTGCGCCGTTGGCACGACGACAGGTACACCAGAGGTACGTTCACCCCGGTCCTCTCGTACTAGGGGCAACTCCTCTCAAATTTCGACGCCCACGGCAGATAGGGACCAAACTGTCTCGCGACGTTCTGAACCCAGCTCACGTACCACTTTAATTGGCGAACAGCCAAACCCTTGGGACCTGCTCCAGCCCCAGGATGTGATGAGCCGACATCGAGGTGCCAAACAACCCCGTCGATATGAGCTCTTGGGGGTTATCAGCCTGTTATCCCCGGCGTACCTTTTATCCGTTGAGCGATGGCCCTTCCACGAGGGACCACCGGATCACTATGACCGACTTTCGTCTCTGCTCGACTTGTCAGTCTCGCAGTCAGGCTGGCTTATGCCATTGCACTCTAACAGACGGTTTCCAACCGTCCTGAGCCAACCTTCGCGCGCCTCCGTTACTCTTTAGGAGGCGACCGCCCCAGTCAAACTACCCGCCACAGAGGGTCCCTCGCCCAGTTTCATGGGCGCAGGTTAGACATCAGAAAACAACAGGGTGGTATTTCACCTATGGCTCCACGTCAGCTGGCGCCGACGCTTCAAAGCCTCCCACCTATGCTACACAGTTCTTTCCTAATGCCACTCTGAAGCTGCAGTAAAGGTGCACGGGGTCTTTCCGTCTAACCGCGGGTACTCCGCATCTTCACGGAGAATTCAATTTCGCTGAGCATGTCCTGGAGACAGTGGGGAAGTCGTTACGCCATTCGTGCAGGTCGGAACTTACCCGACAAGGAATTTCGCTACCTTAGGACCGTTATAGTTACGGCCGCCGTTTACCTGGGCTTCATTTCAGAGCTTGCACCCCTCCACTTAACCTTCAGGCACCGGGCAGGCGTCAGGCCCTATACGTCGTCTTGAAGCCGACTTAGCAGAGCCCTGTGTTTTTGCTAAACAGTCGCTACCCCCTGGCCTGTGCCCCCCAACAGAGCTTGCGCCTAGTTGGGGCCTCCTTCTTCCGAAGGTACGGAGGCAATTTGCCGAGTTCCTTCAGGACACTTCTCTCAAGCGCCTTGGTATACTCTACCTGACCACCTGTGTCGGTTTCGGGTACGGTCTATACGGTGGGGCTATTTCCCGGGACAGCTTCGAAGCCAGCTCAATCCGATAAGAGCTGACAACACACGCCATCCGTCACACACCACCAGGCCCACGAATATTAACGTGGTTCCCATCGACTACCCCCTTCGGGCTCGTCTTAGGGGCCGGCTCACCCTGCGCGGATTAGCCTTGCGCAGGAACCCTTGGTCTTTCGGCGAAAGGGCATCTCACCCTTTTTATCGCTACTCATGTCTGCATTCGCACTTCCGATACCTCCACGACCCATTACCAGATCGCTTCACAGGCGTACGGAACGCTCCGCTACCGCGTGCACAAAGTGCACACCCTAAGCTTCGGTGCGTGTCTTGAGCCCCGTTACATCTTCGCCGCAGGAACCCTTGTTTAGACCAGTGAGCTGTTACGCTTTCTTTAAAGGATGGCTGCTTCTAAGCCAACCTCCTGGTTGTTTTGGGATTCCCACATGCTTTCCCACTTAGACACGACTTGGGGACCTTAGCTGTAGGTCAGGGCTGTTTCCCTTTTGACGACGGACCTTAGCACCCGCCGTCTGTCTCCCGGATATCACTCTTATGTATTCGGAGTTTGGTTAGTATTGGTAGATCTCGCGACCCCCGCAACCATCCAGTGCTCTACCCCATAAGGTGTCCATCCGAGGCACTACCTCAATAGTTTTCGCGGAGAACCAGCTATTTCCCGGCTTGATTGGCCTTTCACCCCTAAACACAACTCATCCGGTAACTTTTCAACGTTAATCGGTTCGGACCTCCAGTGGGTGTTACCCCACCTTCATCCTGGTCATGCCTAGATCGCCGGGTTTCGGGTCTAATCCGTCAAACTCATTCGCCCTATTCAGACTCGCTTTCGCTGCGCCTACACCTAACGGCTTAAGCTTGCTTGACAGATTAAGTCACAGACCCATTATGCAAGAGGTACGCTGTCACCCCATAAAAGGGCTCCAACTGCTTGTAGGCAATCCGTTTCAGGTACTGTTTCACTCCCCTCATCGGGGTGCTTTTCACCTTTCCCTCACGGTACTAGTTCGCTATCGGTCATGTACGAGTATTTAGGCTTGGAGGGTGGTCCCCCCATGTTCAGACAGAATTACACGTGTTCCGCCCTACTCGAGTCCTGATACATCACTTTCGCATACGGGACTGTCACCCGCTATGGTCAGCTTTTCCACGCTGTTCTGCTAGTTGAATATCAGGCACTGGCCTGGTCCGCGTTCGCTCGCCACTACTAACGGAATCTCGGTTGATGTCTTTTCCTCCGGGTACTGAGATGTTTCAGTTCGCCGGGTTCGCTTCTCGAAACCTATGTATTCAGTTAAGAGATACCTTGTCCATTTAACCCTGAACGCCGTTACCAACGGTCAGGATTAAACGGATAGGTGGGTTTCCCCATTCGGAAATCGTCGGGTCAAAGGTTGCTCACACCTCACCGACGCTTATCGCAGCGTGCCACGTCCTTCATCGCCTGTACATGCCAAGGCATCCACGAATTGCCCTTACCTCACGCTTGAGAGTCCACACCACCAACGACAACACTGGATCGACGTCCGCAGACGACGACACGAAACTCGGCAGAGCAGTGTATCGCGGTTGTTTTCGGTGTGGTTGAAAATCGCTCAGCCTTTGTTGTGATGAACGTTCGTTCGTTTAGTTCAGCACAGCCTTGCGGCTACGCTTCCCTTTTCCGAACCAACGCCTCACGGCATCGATTTGAAAAAACCATTCACAATGTCAAATATCGAAGCGGCGCCAATAACGCCGTCCTACCC
>NZ_LMLA01000009.1 GCF_001421765.1 Sphingomonas sp. Leaf32
CCACGCCCAATTGCGGGACGCGCCAGAGGCACGCCTCGAGGTCCAGTCGGTGCACGTCCCGTAGAAACAGGCGTGCTGATTTTGTCCACGCCGCCTAGCGACGACCTTCGCGGGCCTCACCTTCCTCCCGATCGCCGGGGATGAGGACATCGTGCCCTGCACCGCCGTTTGGACCACCAACAATTCAAACCCAGCTCTGCATCGGTTTCTGGAGATCGCGCGCGAGACCGCCACACGGAGCGCCGCCGACGAGCGCAAGCTGCGTTCGGAGTAAACCTGAGGGCGCTCAGCAAACTTACGGCGAACCATTGAGGTCCCCAAATACGGGGTCGCGAGTAGGCCAGTTGCGCCCCAGTAAATCGATTTCGCCTCCATCGCCGCACACCCTTCGGTAAGTTTGATTTCAACGGCCTTCTAGACGCCGACATGCGGTGCGCGTCACCACCGACCCCGCCAAGCGCTGTCTTCGCGCCTTTCGCTCAATGAGCGGCACTGGTGTCAATCGGCCCCTTGGGCTTGGGGGCGAACCAGATGAGCGTCGCCGCCAGAGCAAAGCATAGACCGACGACGGCAAACACATTGAGCGTCGCCAGCATCACGCTCTGCCCCTCTACAATGTTGGTCAGCATGGCAGTCGCCGTCTCCCGAGACATGCCCCCAGAGACCAAGCCGTCGAGCGTTTCCCCACCCTGTGTCATGGCCCCTGCTAGTTCGGCTTGGTTCTCGCGCGCTGCGTGCGCCCAACCGGTTTGCACGAGCGAAGCGGCGAAGGCGCCGGCGATGGTGCGCATGAAGTTGGAAATGCCGGCAGCGTCGGCCTGTTCTTCCGTATTCACGCTGGCCATGCACAGGCCGGTCACGGGAACGAAGAACATCATCATGAACAGGCCGGTCAGCAGCATCGGCCACGCCATTTGCATGAAGGTGATGTCCGGCGTGAAGCCGGTTCGCCAAAGCGATATGCCGGCGAGTCCCATGATCCCGAGAAAGATGATCAAACGAGCGTCGAGCTTGGCGACGACCTGCCCCACGATCGGCGCCGTGAGGACGGCAAGTACGCCCATCAAACCGGTCGCGTAGCCGGCCCAGGTTGCCGTATAGCCCATATTCTGTTGGAGCCAGAGCGGGATGATCACAACCATCGCGAAGAAGGCGCCATAACCCAGCGCGTAGGTGGTCGACCCCGCCGCAAAACCGCGATGTCTGAACACCCGCAGGTTTACTATCGGCTCCTTTTCCGTCAGCTCCCAGATCAGAAATGCAACGAAGCCAACCGCGGCGATGACCGCCAGCCAGCGAATTTCCGCCGCCGCGAACCAGTCGTGATTACGGCCCTCGTCGAGCAGTATCTGGAGAGCGGCGATCCACACGACCAGCAGACCGAGCCCGACCGCATCGATTCGCGCCCTCACGGTAGGCTCTGCGCGACCCCGCAGCAGAACGAGCAGGCCTGCACCGCCCATCGCTGCGAGCGGCACGTTGATGAAAAAGATCCATTCCCAACCGATATTGTCCGAAATGACACCGCCTAGGATCGGCCCTGCGACGGGCGCGATGGTGGTCGTCATCGCCCAGATGATCGTCGCTGTCGTTGCCCTCTCGGACGGGAAGATGCGCAGCAGCAGCGTTTGCGACAACGGCATGATGGTGCCGCCGGCAAAACCCAGCAAAATACGCCCGGCAATCAGCATCCCCAACGATGTCGACAGACCGCACAGAAACGACAGGATTCCAAAGGCCAGATAGGAAACGATGAACACGCGCTGCGCGCCGAAGCGTCGCGCCAGCCAACCAGTCAGCGGCACCGTGATCGCCTCTGCGACCGCATAGGACGTGATCACCCAACTGGCCTGCGACGCCGACACGCCCAGGCCGCCGGCAATATGGGGAATGGAGACGTTGGCGATGGTGGTGTCGAGCACGACGAGGAAATTGCCGAGGCCAATCAGGATCGCGGCCGTGATCAGCTTTGCGCCGGTCAACGGTTGCGCCGCCGCGCCCTGATGCTGGTGAGTATCGGCCATGAGCGATCACTCCAACCGATCAGCGGGAAAGGTCGATATCGGCCGTCATCGACAGGCCGACCCGCAGCGGGTGCTCGGCGAGTTGTCGAGGGTCGAGCCTTATCCGCACAGGCAGACGTTGGACGACCTTGATCCAGTTGCCCGTCGCATTCTGCGCAGGGACGACAGCGAAGGCGGAGCCGGTCCCCCCAGAGAACCCGACAACGGTCCCACGATACTCGACGTCGTCGCCATAGAGATCCGATGTCAATTTGACGGCCTGGCCGGGCCTGACCTTGGCGAGCTGACCTTCTTTGAAATTGGCATCCACGTAAGTGGAGCCGATCGGCACCACCACCATCAGCATTGCGCCCGGCGCGACGCGCTGACCGACCTGCACCTGACGGCGTGAAACGATCCCATCGACCGGTGATCGCAGCACGGTACGGGTCAGGTCCACGCGGGCTTGATCTCGCGTGGCGCGGGCTCCCAACACTTCGGGATTATCGTCGACAGCGGTCTTGTCGATCAACACCCGGTTGGCGTCGCGGCTGCCGATCGCCGAGGTGCGATTGGCGGAAGCCTGGACGCGCGCGGCTCGCGCCGCTTTCACGTTGGCGACGGCCGTACTGTACGCGCCGCGCGCCGAGCTGACCTCCTCGCCCGAGACCGAACCTGAGGCCGCAAGCGCTTCCCGACGGTTGAGATCGATCGACGCCTTCTGCATGTCCGCCATCGCGGCGGAAAGTTGCGCGTCCGCGCGGGTCTCATCGGCCGCCCGTGCATCGATCTGCGCGCTGAGACCGCTATCGTTGGCGATAAGGCCCCGTACCCGCCGTTCGGTTTGCGCCAGGTCCGCCTCGGCTCGCGCCAGTACGAGGCGAGCGTCGGTATCGTCGAGCCGAACCAATATGTCGCCGCGCTTGACCGTCAGCGCATCGTCCACCAGCACCTCACGAACCGCGCCGCCCACCAGCGGCGTCACCTGAGCGACGTTCGCCCCGACATAGGCGTTGTCCGTTTCGATGTGGTCGGCGACAATCAGCCAGTCATAGGCCGTGTACCCCGCCCCTAGAATCGCGACGGTCGCCCCCAGGCCGATGAAGAGGCGTTTGCGCTTACTGTGCCGTTTCGCGTCGGCCGCATCATCTTCGGGGATGGCGACGCGTGTATCTAGCTCGCCGCTGTTGGTCTCGTCTGACATCAGTATCCCTTTCAGGAACGAAAGCCGCCGCCGAGCGCCCGGATCAGCGCGACGTCGAGGGCGAAAGAACGGGTTTTCATGGAGGTGACGCTGCGGCGGGTCGCGATAAGCGCATCTTCGGCGGTGAGTACGTCCAGGTAGGTGGCAAGCCCGCCGCGGTAGCGGTTGGTCGCCACTCGCCAGGCGACGGTAGCGGCACGATCGGCCTCCTCGGCGCGATCGAGCCGCTGCTGGAGCGCCCGGTCGCTTCCGATCGCATCTGCCACTTCGCGCAACGCCTGAGCGAGTGCCCCGTCATATTGCGCGACCGCAGCGTGATAATCCGCTTCGGCTGCGCGGTACTGACCGCGCAAGCGCCCACCGTCGAAGATTGGCAGACTGATCGCGGGACCGACCGTGCCAAATTCCGAGCCTGACTTGAACACATTGCCGATGCCGAGCGCCTGCAGACCGATCACGCCGGCAAGGTTCACGTTCGGGTAAAAGGATGCCTTCGCTTGCTTGATCCGGCTCGCGGCAGCCTCGCTGCGCAGACGCGCCGCAAGCACATCCGGACGCCGCCCGATCAGCTCGGCCGGGAGGTTTGACGGCACGCCCGCATTGGTGGGGATCGTAAGCGACGGTCTGGTGATCTCCATCCCACGATCCGGGCCTGCCCCAATCAGAACAGCGATGCGGTTACGCGAAAGCGTAAGCGCCTCGTCCAGGCTGGCGCGTTCTCCTTGGGCTGTGGCCAATGCCGACTGGGCACGCTCGATGGCGCCATCATGCTCAAGCCCCTGCGTGCGGCGTTCCCGCATCAGCGCCAGCGTCCTGGTCCGCACCTCGATGGCATGTTCAGCGGCATCTCGTTCGGCATAGAGCCCGGCCAGATCCACATAGGCACCAGCGACCCCGGCCGAGACGGCAAGCCGCGCGGCGGCGGCTTCCATCCGCGCCGCCTGAGCTTCGGAACGCGCAGCGGCCAGGGCCGCCCTGTTGCGCCCCCAGAAGTCCAGTTCCCAGTCGAGCCGCAACGAACCCTGCCCGTAGTCGGGCCACCCCTTGGGCGCGAAGGCTTCGGGAACGAGATAATTATAGCTCTGCTTGGTCGCGCCGCCTTCGGCGCTCCCATTCAGGGATGGCAGCAGTACGTTGCGCGTTTGACGGACCAGCGCCTCGGCTCGGGCGTAGCGGGCTTCGGCGACCCGCAGATCGGAAGCCCCTTCCAGTCCTTCTGTAATCAATGCCGTAAGTTGAGGATCGGCGAAGTCCGTCCACCAACCCTCCCCCGGCCATTCTTGTTGTCCCGATGGCGAGCCCAGCATGCGCGCGATGCTCGGCGCGGGGATGACGCGCGGCGCGGGCGCCATTTCGGGAACGGCGGCGCATCCACCCAGCAGCAGACTCGCGATCAAACTGAGCATCGTGGATAGCCCGCTGTATCGCGCTAAGCGATGCAAGAATCTCACAGGAAAACGCGCCTCCGATTAATAACCGTACTGTACGGTCGGTTAAGCGCTTGTGCTTGTCATTGTCAATCCTAAACCGTACAGGTCTGTACAGGCAGGAGGCCGGAATGAGAGTGAAGTCGGACGAGCGCCGCGATGCGATCCTTCGCGCCGCGACAGAGATATTCCTGGATATCGGCTACGCCAACGCCAGCATGGCGATGATCTCTACCCGCATCGGCGGGTCGAAAAGCACGCTGTACGGCTACTTTAAGTCCAAAGAGGAGTTGTTCGCCGCCGCGATGATGGCCGTGATGGAAGAGCAAGCGCAGCAGATCGTTGCTTTGCTCGATATCTCCGAGCCCGATACGCGATTGGCGCTTTGTAGGTTCGGTAAGGCTCTTTTAGCGATGCTCATGGCACCGGATACCGTCGCCATAATGCGCGCAGCGATCGCCGAAGGTGGAAATTCCAAGCTGGGCGCACTGCTATATGAACAGGGCGCGGCTGCCGGATGGAAGGAGATGGCCGCCTACATCGTCCACCTCCAGGAGAGGGGTTCGCTCCGCCCGGCTGATCCGCTGGTTGCGGCAGCCCACCTCAAGGGTCTCCTCGAGACGGGGTTCGTTGACCCATTGTTGTTCGGGGCCGAACCTTGGTTCGAGCCGGACGAGGCAGTGGCTGCCGCCGTCGATGCTTTCCTAAAGATGTATGGAAGCTGATCATTCTGATCGGCTTCGTGTTACGAGTCTAGAGCGGCACTCCCAGGCGTGCTCACTGGCAACTCAATCCCCTACGCTAACCACGCAATGATGCGCTGGTGCCATGCGCGAAAGAGACCGCGCTGAATATCAGCTCGAAGGCTGCGTTGATGGCCTGGCGCCCGGCGGCTAAGATTTGCAAGCGAGCCGCGCGACTCAGTTCGTCATAGCGAGGCGCCGACGCACCTTGCCCGCGCGTTCTCGCAAGGTTCCAATGTCGCGTTTCGGAGGCGCGCCGAAGAGCCGGTTATATTCGCGGCTGAATTGGGACGGGCTCTCATAGCCGACCTGAAATGCGGCGCTGGCTGCGTCTATACCCTCATTCAGCATCATTCGCCGCGCCTCGTTCAGCCGCATCCACTTCTGATATTGCAGCGGGCTCATCGCAGTGAGCTGCCGGAAGTGATGGTGAAGAGTGGATGTACTCATTTGCACATGGGCCGCGAGTCCTTCGATACGCAGCGGCCCAGCATAGTTCACCTTGATCCAGTCGATGGCTCTGGCGATGCGTTGGCTGTGGCTTCCGACCGCTGCGATCTGCAACAGGCGCGGCGCAACATCGCTCTTTAACAGACGAAAATGGATCTCCCGCTCGATGAGCGGCGCGAGAACTGGGATTTCATCTGGCCTATCGAGCAAGGCGAGCAAGCGGTCGAACGGCTCCAGCAACGCCGGGGTGACCGTCCCGAGAGCGGCGCTTCCATCAGTACCGCGATCCCGTGAGGCAGGGAGGCGCACATGCCCCGCAAGCTCGGTAATGACGCGCAGGTCGAGCCGCAGCGCCAAGCCTAAGCAGGGCTTGTCAGGGCTTGCCTGCAGGACCTGTGAGCTTCCGGGCAGATCGAGCGAAGCAATCAGGAAGCGGGCGACGTCGTAGGTATAGGCCTGATCGCCGATCAGCAGTTGTTTGGCGCCCTGGGCGACGAAAACGATGCTAGGCTCGATGAGGCACGGATTGGGTTCAGTGAGCTTCTCGCGTCGGAAAAACGTGAGGTAGGGTATCGCTGTCGCGCAGTCCTCGTTGCCCACGGTCCGGCGCCCGATCACGTCAGCCAACTGGTCCAGAAGAGCGTTCTGTGCGCGCGGCGACACGTCGAACAATTCTTGATCTGACATGGAATCCTCCGGGCGCTTCATGCAGCCCTTGTATTCCAGACTCCTCCTTCTGTCTGGAAGAAAATCGGCGCGCCGGACAATCAGGCAAGAAAATGGCCGGATCGTTCTACCGCACCCGGCATCGACCATGAAAAGATGCAATCTCTGTAGATTTCTGGCGATTGTCGGTCGCCGCACAACGGAGGTTCGAAATGATCAAGGACAAGGTCGTCATTATCACCGGGGCTTCATCGGGTATTGGCGAGGCCACCGCGAAGCTGCTCGCGAGCAAGGGCGCCAAGGTCGTCTTGGGCGCGCGGCGCGACGACAAGCTCAAGCAGATCGTCGCCGAGATCGAAGCAGGCGGCGGCGAGGCGTCCTATCGGGAACTGGACGTGACGAAGCAGGCCGACAACGACGCGATCGTCAGCCTGGCCAAGGAACGCTTCGGTCGGGTGGACGCCATCTTCCTCAACGCCGGCATCATGCCGAATTCGCAGCTCTCCGCGCTCAAGACCGATGACTGGCACCAGATGGTGGATGTCAACATCAAGGGCGTGCTCAACGGCGTCGCGGCGGTATTGCCGACATTCACCGAACAGAAATTCGGTCACGTCATCACGACATCCTCGGTTGCCGGCCTCAAAGCCTACCCGGGCGGCGCAGTCTATGGCGGCACCAAGTGGTTCGTGCGCGACTTCATGGAGGTCCTGCGGATGGAATCGGCCCTCGAGGGGACGAACATCCGCACCGCTACGATCTATCCCGCCGCCATCAACACCGAACTGCTGAATGCGATTAGCGACCAAACTACCGCCGAGGCGGCGCAGAAGGTCTACGCGCAGTACGGGATTTCCCCCGAGCGGATCGCCGACATCGTCGCGTTCGCGATCGACGCGCCTGAAGACACGACGATCAACGAAATCACCGTGGGTCCGGCCAATCAGCCCTGGTGACGGCACAGGACGCCGTCCCGCGGAGCCGGGATATCCCTGTCGGACAACGGCGTGCCTCCATCGCTCATCATGACAAACCGTCAGTTGAGCAAGTTGCAACTCTCAGCCGTCGCAAAGACGTGCAAATGACCAAGAGGTAACTCGGCATGACGCAGCAAAAAGATACCGAAAGAGGCTCGGCTTCTGTCCTCGAAGTGGACGCAGACCGGCGCAACCTGCTGAAGGCAACGGCCGCTGGTGTGACCGCGCTGGGGTTCACGTCAATGTTCAACGTCAGCGATGCGGAGGCACAAGACATGTCGAACGGTGCTGCGAACTTCTACAAGAGCGACACGGCGACGCTTGAGAAGGTCACCTTCAAGAGTGCGTACAATACCAATGTCGTCGCCAATCAGCATGTGGCGAAAACCCTGGACCGGAACGCCAAGCATCCCGCGATCATCGTGAGCCACCCGATGGGCGCTGTGAAAGAGCAGAGCGCCAACCTCTACGCCGCCAAAATGGCGGAGCAGGGCTTCGTCACACTCGCGATCGATCTGCCCTTCTGGGGCGAAAGCGACGGGCAACCGCGTCAGGCCGTCTCCCCGGATTTCTACGCGGAAGCGTATAGCGCCGCTGCGGACTATCTCGGCACTTTACCGTTCGTCGATCGTGAACGCATCGGCGTGATCGGCATCTGCGGCAGTGGCGGTTTTGCGCTGAGCGCGGCCAAGATCGACCCGCGCCTGAAGGCGATCGCTACGGTTAGCATGTACGATCATGGCACGCTGTACCGCAAAGGCCTCGGCGGCAAGCAGACGCCGGAACAGTTTCAGGCGTTTCTCGCCGAGGGCGCTCAGCAACGGGTCGCGGAAGCGGCCGGCGCGCCGGTGCGCTACACAGCCGGAGCTCCGACCGAGCTTACCGGCAACGCCATCGGCGACGAGTTCTACGATTTCTATCGGACGTCACGTGGCGAGGTGACCCCAGCCTACGCATCGCCGAAGACAAGCTCGATGCCGACGATGGTGACGAACGTGAAGTTCGTGAATTTCTATCCGCTCGAAAATCTCGACACGGTGTCGCCTCGGCCCCTGCTTTTCATCGCCGGCGACCAGGCGCATTCGAAGGAATTCAGCGAGCTGGCTTTCGGCAAGGCGGCCGAGCCGAAGGAACTGCATTGGGTCAGGGGTGCCGGGCACGTTGACCTTTATGATCGCGTGAACCTCATCCCCTTCGACAAGCTCAAGTCGTTCTTCGATCAGCACCTGAGCGCCTGAGGAATAGGCCGGCTTTAGCGATCTCCGCCAGAGCCGGCCGAAAGATCGACATGGCGTCGCTGAGATGACCGCAAGCTCTTACGAAGTGGCAGCCGAAACTGTCGTTCAGGCGGTCGGCCCGAATATCGGCTGCCGCCCTGCGGGCCTGACTACCCAAAAGGTGCACAAATGAAAAAACTAGTCCTCAGCGTTGCTGTGTCTCTATTTCCTCTGGCCGTTCAGGCGCAGGAATTCCGGCTTACGAGCAGCGATGTACGTAGCGGCGAACAGATCGCGCATGCCTATGTCCTCAATGGTTCCGGATGTTCCGGTCAGGACATGTCTCCCGAGCTTTCCTGGTCTGGCGAACCCGAGGGCACCAAGAGCTTCGCGGTTACGATGTTCGATTCCGATGCCCCTACCGGAAGCGGCTGGTGGCATTGGACCATGGTGAACATCCCCAGGGGCGTTCACAACCTGCCGACCGATGCAGGCAACAAGAGCGGAACAAATGCACCTCCGGGAGCCGTACAGGGAAGAACGGACTTCGGCGGGCCCGGCTACGGCGGGGCGTGCCCTCCGGCTGGAGACCAAACCCATCACTATCACTTCAAAGTCTGGGCGTTGAAGGTCGAGCAGCTGCCGGTCGATAGCGAGTCTAGCGGGGCGTTGGTAGGTTATATGCTGAATACCAACAGCATCGCGAGTGCCGAACTCGTTCCCGTTTCTACGCGATAGGGATTGTGCGCCGACGCCCGCCCGTGCTTGCGCCCGGTAATATCCGACTCGCCTTCGGGGATGTTCAGCGGGTTGCCCTGGCAGCGCTCGGCAAACTGACAATCGAGGATTTCTCCCTGATCGGCGAGCCCATCAGCGGGAGATGTGGATGTCCGGACGGACGTCCCCCCTTATTTGATAGGATTGAACGACATGAACCCAACCTATGATTTCCAGGGCAAGGTTGCCCTCGTGACGGGCGCCAGTGCCGGCATGGGGCTCGCAACAGCTCGTGCCTTTGCCGAAGCCGGAGCGGCAGTCGTACTGGCCGACATCAGGGAAGAAGGCGTGAGCGCGGCAGCCAGGGTTTTGGTCGCCGCTGGAGGTCGGGCGATAGCGGTGCGCTGCGACACCCGCGACGACGATCAGGTGGCCATGATGGTTGGGCGCGCCGTCAACGAGTTCGGCCGCCTCGACTTCGCCTTCAACAACGCCGGCGTCATGGCAAAGGTGGCCCCGCTGGCAGAAAGCACCCGCGACGATTGGGATCGGGTGATTGGCGTGAATCTGCGCGGCGTTTGGAACTGCATGAAGCATCAGTTGCGCCAGATGCAGCAGCAGGGCGGCGGCGCGATCGTCAACAACGCGTCGGTCGGCGGGGAAAAGGGCGACCCAGGTGTCAGCCCCTACACGGCGTCCAAGCATGGCGTGATCGGCCTGACCCGGACAGCCGCACTCGAATACGTCCGGCTTGGCATCCGCGTGAACGCGGTGAACCCCGGCGTGGTCGACACCCAGATCGCCCGTGATGTCGTCAGGGGCGACGACCAGGCCTACGCAGAGATGGTGGGCAAGGTTCCGATGGGACGCGCCGGCACGTCCGAGGAGATCGCGGCCGCGGTCCTGTGGCTATGCAGCCCAGGCGCCAGCTACGTGGTCGGCCAGGCCGTTACCGTGGACGGCGGACTGACGGTCGGCTGACCGCTTCTGCTTTGCCCACGATCACCGAACACGGATGCCTCTCACCGGAGGGGCGGCATGGCCCGACCATACAGGAGCCCGGACATGATCCACGACTTTCTTCATATCAGTATCACATGCCGCGATCTGGAGCGGACGATCCGTTTCTACGAGGCGCTCGGCCTCAAGACGATCAAGCGGTTCGGCGAAGTCCAGGAGCAGGGAATTGCTGACGCTTTCCGGCTGCCTACCGCGCGTCTGGCCGTCGCCTATCTCGCCGCCTCCACCGAGGAGGGCCGGATGTTCATCGACTTGGTGCAATGGCTCGATCCCGCAGCGGCCGGCGAAGCGTATCCCGCTCTGAACAATGTGGGCCTCAATCGTTTCGCGCTGCGCGTCTCCGACATGGACGCCACTATCGCGGCGGCAAAGGACAGAGGCGTCACTTTCCTTACCGATGAGCCGCAGAGCGTCGGCGACGAAGGAATGCGGTTCATCGTCGCCACTGATCCTGACGGCGTGTTTGTCCAGCTTATTGAGGGCTTCTGAGGGACGCCTGATGTCTTCCCGCGTTTGCACCTGAAAATGCCCCGCAGCTTGTCTGTGCCAATTGTCAGTCCGTCTGACCCACCTGAGGAGAAGTAGACATGCAATATCGCCAGCTTGGCCGTTCAGGCCTGAGAGTATCGACGCTCATTCTCGGAACGATGTCGTTCGGCGGCAAAGGGATGTTCGGGATGGTCGCCGACAACGGGGTCGCAGAAGCCCGCCGCCAGATCGACATGCTGCTCGACGCCGGCGTCAACATGGTCGATACGGCGGACATCTATTCGATGGGCGAGTCCGAGAGAATCGTCGGCGAAGCGCTCAAGGGCAAGCGCGATCAGGTGCTGATCGCCTCGAAGGTCCGGTCCCCGGTCGGCGAAGGGCCGAACGAAGGCGGCCTGTCGCGCCACCATATCAAGCGCGGATGCGAGGCGAGCCTGAAGCGGCTGGGCACCGACCACCTCGATCTCTACTGGGCGCACGAGTGGGACGGCGCCACGCCGCTGGAAGAAACCCTGCGCGCGTTCGAGGACCTCCGGACCGAGGGCAAGATCAACTATTTCGGCATCTCGAACTGGGCCGGATGGCACCTCATGAAGGCGCTCGGCATCTCTGAGCGCGAAGGCCTCATCCGCCCGGTCGCGCAGCAGATCTACTACTCTCTCCAGTCACGCGAGGCCGAATATGAGCTCATGCCGATCAGCGTCGATCAGGACGTCTCGATCGTTGCCTGGTCGCCGCTTGCCGCCGGCCTGCTGGGAGGCAAGTTCACGCGCGACAACCCTAGGCCGGAAGGCACCCGCCAGGTCGCAGGTTGGCCGGAACCTCCAATGCGCGATTGGGAAGCGCTGTGGCGGATCGTCGACGAACTGACCGCGATTGCCAACGAGCGTAAGGCAACCCCGGCGCAAGTCGCGCTGGCTTGGCTGCTGACGCGCCCCGGCGTCGCGGCGTTGGTCATCGGGGCGCGCAATGAGGTGCAGCTTTCCGAAAACCTGGTCGCTGCGGACATCACACTGTCGCCCGAGGAAGTGCGCCGGCTGGAAGAAGTCAGCCGCCCCCCGCTCCTTTATCCATATTGGCACCAGAAGGCGAACGCGACTGAGCGCCTGTCTGCGGCGGATCACGCCCTGCTGGACCAGCATCCTAAACCGTACTGACGAGGCACTAGCCGCCGTCAGCGCTGCGTTCGTGCCAATCGATCAACGGGCGGCACTCGCGTCGATCGGCTGTTGGGCTTGGATGCGAACCAGATCAGGTCGTGACCACGAAATGATGTCCCGCGGAGCACGGGGCGGCTACGGCCTTACTTTTACGTTGAGGGACTCGGCCCGCGACCTCCACGTTGATTGCGGGGACGCTGTAATATCGAAAGTGAATGGCTTAGGCGCGATCACGCGGTCTGCAGCCGAAGGCCGCGCTACGGCGCAGCGCGCTGAACTTCAGCGCTTCTTGAGTGAATGGTGCGGGTGGTCGGAATCGAACCGACACTCCTTGCGGAACCGGATTTTGAAGGGAGTCGCGTTTACAAAAAAGCGGTGCCGTTGCCCTAGTCGGCGCTTCATCAGATCCTGATTTCCGTGATCCACGCACCTGTGCGGCACCTAGTACAACGACGATGTCACCGTCCGATGTGTACGCCATAGCCCTCTATTTCCCGATTGATTGTCGTGAGGGCTTCCACCGTTCGCGACCTATTGCTTTCTATCTCCTCACCCGCACATCAAGAGGAGTTGCAACATGAACGCGACGGCCAACCCACACATCGAAAAAACGATCAGACGACAGCAGTTGGGTGAGATAGTGCCGTTAGCTGACAGCACGATCTACGAAATGGAACAGCGGGGGGAATTTCCGCGACGCTTCGCTTTGACCCCACGATGCGTGGTTTGGGATCTGGGCGAGGTTCAGGCATGGCTCGCGGCCCGTCGCTCAAAACCAATTCTCCGTGCGCCCGGCCCCGACGTGAAACAACGTCGAGCCCGCCCGGTCAAAGAGCAGGATCGGGCGCCAGGATCGGCATCGACGGCGGGATGAGCGTTGGCACGTACTTCTTGCCATCGACCCAGGCGACCAAAATGTCCGACCACTCCTGCATCATGTGCCTTCGCTGTACCTCATACTCGGCTTTGTTGTAGACGCCGCGCGACGAGCGCCCGTCCTCATGCGCCAGGCACTTTTCGATCCAGTCGCTGTTAAAGCCGAGCTCGTTCAGCAGAGTCGAACCTGTCCGCCGCAGATCGTGCACCGTAAACGGCTCCAACGGCAAACCTTCCGCCTTCGCCCGTTCGACAACTGCGTAGGTAACCCGATTGAAGGTGGCGCGCGACATCGGGGCATCTGCGTCGTACCGCGACGGCAGAAGGTATCTTGAATTTCCCGCACAGGTCTTCAGGGCAATCATGATGTCGAGCACTTGGCGCGACAGGTAGACGTTATGCGGTTTCGAGCGCTTCATCCGTTCCTTCGGAATCGTCCAAACCGCATTCTCGAAGTCAACTTCGTCCCAAACCGCGTCCTGCAGTTCGCTCTTCCGCACCATCGTTAGGAGATAGAGCCGCATTCCCAGACGGATCGTAGGAAGCGTGGCGACGTGTTCGAGTTGCTTCAGCATCACCCGAATTTCAGAGGGCGAAAGCGAGCGGTCCTTCGGCACAAAAGTGGCGATTGATGCCGGCCCCACTTCGTCGGCTGGGTTGGCGACCTTTTCACCATGCAGGATCGCGAAGCCGTAGATCTGCTTGAGGATATCTCGCACATGGATAGCCGTCGCCGGGGCACCACGTTCAACGATACCGCCGCAATGGGCTCTTAGATCGTCTGGCGTGATCTCAGTCAGGAGACGATTTCGCCAGACGGGCAAAAGCTCTCGCTCGAAGATGGAACGCCGCATGGCACGCGTGCTGTCTGCCATCGGCGCGGCGGTGAGCCACTTCTCCCCGAACTCTCCGAAGCTCTTGGCCTCTTTCAGGCGGCGCTTATCGCGCTGCTTCTCGATCGCAGGCGATCGCCCTTCGCCGACGGCACGCCTCGCGTCGATACACTTCTCTCGGGCCCGGGCAAGCGAGATGCCGTCGCGCCCGTACCTGCCCAGGTAGACTGTCTCCCGACGGCCGTTGAGCCTGTAGTCTAGGCGAAATGAGATCGCACCACTGGGCATGACACGGACATACATGCCGTCACGGTCAGCAACTTTGTAAATCTTCTCTTTTGGTTTCAATGCCTTAAGGGCGGCGTCCGTCAGCATCCCTACTGCCTCCTGAAAAGTACCGTCAGTACAAATTCGAGGCTCAGAGACGGATATTCACCATTTATTTCAATGTTTAATACGAAAAAAGTACCGTCACGAGCCTCCTTGCCCCTGACGGTACTTTCAAAAACGCGGCTAAGCAATATGCCCGATGTCCGTCAGGCGGACCGCCAACGACAAACTCTACCCACCGATAGCTGCCAATCGTTATCGACAGGAATTATTTTTGTTTTCAGTCACTTAGATCGTATCATGGCGTAGTTTCGGCGGCGTTCGGATAGGCATAAATCATTCCCACTCGATCGTGCCGGGCGGCTTGCTGGTATAGTCGTAGGTGACGCGGTTGATGCCCTTCACCTCGTTGATGATCCGGGTCGCCACGCGCGGCAGGAAGTCGCCGGGGAACTGGAATGCCTGCGCCGTCATGCCGTCGGTCGAGGTGACCGCACGCAGCGCCAGCACATTGTCGTAGGTCCGCCCGTCGCCCATCACGCCGACCGAGCGCACCGGCAACAGCACCGCGAACGCCTGCCAGATCGTGTCGTACAGCCCGGCGGTGCGGATTTCGTCGAGGTAGATCGCGTCCGCCTTGCGCAAGATGTCGCAGCGCTCGCGCGTCACTTCGCCCGGAATACGGATGGCAAGGCCTGGTCCGGGGAACGGGTGGCGACCGACGAACACGTCGGGCAAGCCTAGTTCGCGACCCAGCGCGCGGACCTCATCCTTGAACAGTTCGCGAAGCGGTTCGACCAGCGCCATGTTCATGCGTTCGGGCAGGCCGCCGACATTGTGGTGGCTCTTGATCGTGACCGATGGACCGCCGGTGAAGCTGACGCTCTCGATCACGTCCGGGTACAGCGTGCCTTGCGCTAGGAACTGCGCGCCGCCGATCTTCTTCGCCTCGCCCTCGAACACGTCGATGAAGGTCTTGCCGATGAACTTGCGCTTGGCTTCGGGGTCGGTGACGCCGGCCAGCCCGTCCATGAACAGGTCCTGCGCGTCCACATGGACCAGCGGGATGTTGTAGTGGCCGCGGAACAGGCTGACGACCTGTTCGGCCTCCCCGGCGCGCAGGATGCCGCCATCGACGAAGACGCAGGTCAGCTGATCGCCGATCGCTTCGTGGATTAGCAGCGCGGCGACCGACGAGTCGACCCCGCCCGACAGGCCGCAGATGACCTTGCCGTCGCCGACCTGCGCGCGGATCTCGGCGATCTTGGCGTCGCGGAATTCGGCCATCGTCCAGTCGCCGGCAAGGCCGCAGACGTGGCGGGCGAAGTTTGCGATCAGCTTGCCGCCATCGGGGGTATGGACGACCTCCGGGTGGAACTGCGCGCCATAATAGCGGCGCTCGTCATCGGCGACGATGGCATAGGGCGCGCCCGGGCTGGTCGCGACCGTGCGGAAGCCCGGGGCGAGTTCGGTGACCTTGTCGCCATGGCTCATCCACACCTGATGGCGTTCGGCCTTTTGCCACAGCCCGTCGAACATCGCGCAGTCGTCGCCGACCTCGATATAGGCCTCGCCGAACTCGCCCGAATTGCCCTTCTCGACCTTTCCACCCAACTGCGCGGTCATCACCTGCTGGCCATAGCAGATGCCGAACACCGGCACTCCCGAATCGAAGATCGCCTGCGGTGCGCGGGGGGAACCGTCGTCGCAGACCGATGCCGGACCGCCCGACAGGATCACGCCCTTGGGCTGCATCCGTGCAAAGGCTTCCTCGGCCTTCTGGAACGGGGCGATTTCGGAATAGACGCCGGCCTCGCGTACGCGACGCGCGATCAGCTGCGTCACCTGGCTGCCGAAGTCGACGATCAGGATGGAATCGGGGGTCTCGTTCATGCCCCCCGATAGCAGAGCGTCGCGCGGGTGCCAGCCCCCTGGGTGGCGAGGTTGGAAGAAGGGGTCGGTTTCACGCGAAGGCGCGGAGACGCGGAGTGGTTGCGCTGGTGGCGATCGACCGCGAACGGGAGCCTTAGCGCCTGTCGCCACGGGGTGAAGGCCGCTGAGGCGGCGGGAGGGCGCTTCTATCGCCCCCTCCCGCGCCCCTGCGTAAAAACGACCTTCCCTTTAGCCGATCGGCTTCACCGCCAGCCCGGTCCATTTGGCGATGAACGCCCACAGATCGGCGGTTTCCTCGATCACCTTGTCGGTCGGCTTGCCCGAGCCGTGGCCGGCGCGGGTTTCGATGCGGACCAGATGCGGCTTCGGCCCGATGTCCTTCGCCTGGAGCATCGCGGTGTACTTGAACGTATGGCCCGGCACCACGCGGTCGTCAGTGTCGGCGGTGGTCGCTAGGATCGCCGGATAGGTCACGCCGGCCTTCACATTGTGATAGGGCGAATAGGTCAGCAGGTTGCGGAAATCGGCTTCCTTCGCCGGGACGCCATAATCGTCGACCCAGTAGCGCCCGGCGGTGAACCGGTCGAAGCGCAGCATGTCCATGACACCCACCGCCGGCAGCGCGGCGGCGAACAGGTCGGGGCGCTGGTTGACGACTGCGCCGACCAGCAGGCCGCCGTTCGATCCGCCCTGGATCGCCAGCTGGCCCTTGCCCGTCACCCCCTGCGCGATCAGGTCCTCGCCCGCAGAGATGAAGTCGTCGAAGACATTCTGCTTGTTCAGCAGCTTGCCGCCGTCATGCCATTCCTTGCCATATTCGCTGCCGCCGCGAATGTTCGCGACCGCCAGCACGCCGCCCTGCTCCAGCCACGCGATGCGGCCCGGCGAGAAGCCCGGCAGGATCGGCACGTTGAACCCGCCATAGGCGTAGAGCAGCGTCGGCGCGGGCCTGGTCACGTCCTTGCGCTTGACGATGAACATCGGAACCTTCGTCCCGTCCTTCGACGTGTAGAAGCGCTGGCGGACGTCGTACTGCGCCGGGTCGAACGCGACCTTGGGGCTGGCCCATGGCGTGGCCTGCCGCGTCGCGACGTCGTAGCGATAGATGGTGGTCGGCGTCGCGAAGCTGGAAAAGGCGAAGAAGCCTTCGTTGTTGTCCAGCTCACCGCCAACGCCGCCGACCGTGCCGATGCCGGGCAGTTCGATCGCGCCATCGGGCTTGCCGTCCAGCGTGAAGCGCTTTACCTCGGTCTTCGCATCGACCAGATAGGCCGCCATGATCCGGCCGCCGACCAGCGACGCGCCGTTCAGCACCGCCTTGTCCTGCGCCACCAGTTCCTTTGGCTGCGGGTTCGAAGCAGCCATGTCGAGCGTCACGATGCGCAGGCGCGGGGCGCCCTGCGTCGTGGTCAGGTACAGCGTGCTGTCCTTCGTGCCCACCGTGTTCCAGTCGACATTGTCCGTGTTGACGATCGTGCGGGGCTTGTCATTCGGCTTGGTCAGGTCGGCAACGGCAATCTCGGTATGGTCGCCCGGACCGCTGGTCGAGATGATGAGCCAGCGGCCGTCATCGGTGATGCCCGGATAGAAGGTGAAGCGCGGCTGGTCGGGGCGTTCGTAGATCAGCCGGTCGGCGCTCTGCGGCGTGCCGAGCTTATGGAAATAGATTTTCGCGTTCAGATTTTGGCTTTGGAACTCCTGCCCCTTTTCCGGGGTCGGGAAGCGGGCATAATAAAAGCCTGAGCCGTCCTTCACCCACGACGCCGACAGGCCGTACTTCACCCAGTCGATCTGGTCGTCGAGTACCTTGCCCGTATCGGCGTCGAGCACGCGCAGCTTGCGCCAGTCGCTGCCGCCGTCCTGAATCGAATAGAGCAGCCGCTTGCCGTCCTTCGACGGCGCCCATTCGGCGAGCGCGGTCGCACCGTCCTTCGCCCAGCCATTCGGGTCGATCAGCACCCGCCCCTGCCCGTTCAGGCTGTCGCGGACGTACAGCACCGACTGATTCTGCAGCCCCGAATTGCGGCTGTAGAAATAGCGACCGCCCTCACGATGCGGTACGCCGAAGCGTTCATAGTCGAACAGCCGGGTCAGCCGGTTCTTGAAGATATCGCGGCCGGGCAGCGTCGCCAGATAGGCGTCGGTGACCTTGTTTTCCGCTGCGACCCACGCGGCGACCTCCTGGTCGCCCCGGACGTCGTTCTCCAGCCAGCGATAGGGATCGGCGACCTTCACGCCGAACTGTTCGTCGACCTGGTCGACGGTGCGGGTCTGCGGATAGGCGACGGTCTGGGCAAGGGCAGTCGTGCTGGTCATCAGGCACGCGATCGCGGCAAAGGCATGGCGGTACATCGTTGCTCCATGGGGCTTGCCGGACGGTATCCGGCGTTACCGGTACGATACGCTAGACGTGCGCCCGCGCAACCCCGTGGAGACAATGTTACCCGCCCCCACGCAAAAGGGCGGCCGTACCGAAGTACGACCGCCCTTCCGTGTCACGCGAGCGAAACGCCGATCAGGCGGCTTCGTCGAAATCCTCGTCGTTCAGGACCGGACCCGAGTCCTGGCCCTTGGCCGACACGTCGCGGTCGACGAATTCGATGATCGCCATCGGCGAGGCGTCCGACGCACGGATGCCGGCCTTGATGATGCGGGTATAGCCGCCGTTACGATCGGCATAGCGGGTCGCCAGCACGTCAAACAGCTTCACCAGCTGGACATCGTCGAGCAGACGGGCGTGCGCGAGACGGCGGTTCGACAGACCGCCCTTCTTCGCCAGCGTGATCAGCTTTTCGATGTACGGACGCAGTTCCTTCGCCTTGGCGACGGTGGTGGTGATCTGCTCGTGCTTGATGAGCGCGGCCGACATGTTGCGGAACAGGGCCAGACGATGGGCCGAGGTACGCTGCAGCTTACGGCCGCCGACGCGATGACGCATGGGTATTTCCTTCGTTCGTTAAGGGGCCGTGTCACGGAATCCCCAGAGCTGGTGGCTGTTGGAGGCCGCCACCGGTTCGCCTGTTCGCGGCAAAGTTCACTAAGTTCACACTTGCCGCTATTTCGTTTGCCGGGTCGGACACGGGCAAAGCCCGTGTCGTCGGACGGCCTAGAAGGCCGCCGGCCGGGCTGGTTTTGTCTCCGGGGCAGGCTCGCCTGCCCCGGTGCAAAATCAGCCCATAATTTCCTGTTCGAGCTTCTTCGCCATCTCTTCGATGTTCTCGGGCGGCCATCCGGGGATGTCCATGCCGAGACGAAGGCCCATCGACGACAGCACTTCCTTGATTTCGTTCAGCGACTTGCGGCCGAAATTGGGAGTGCGCAGCATCTCGGCTTCGGTCTTCTGAACCAGATCGCCGATATAGATGATGTTATCGTTCTTGAGGCAGTTGGCCGAACGGACCGAGAGTTCCAGCTCGTCGACCTTCTTGAGCAGGTAGCGGTTGATCTGGGCGGTATCGCCCTGACCTTCGCTCTGCGGTGCTGCGACCTGCGTGCCGGTGGCGGCAGCGCGGGGCAGCGTCGAGTCATCGAAGTGGACGAACAGCGCCAGCTGGTCCTGCAGGATGCGACCGGCATAGGCCAGCGCGTCCTCAGGGGTCACGGTACCGTCGGTTTCGATCGTCAGCGTCAGCTTGTCGTAATCGAGTTCCTGCCCGACGCGGGTGTTCTCGACCTTGTAGCTGACCTGGCGCACCGGCGAATACAGCGCATCGACGGGGATCAGGCCGATCGGCGCATCGGCCGGACGGTTGCCGGCGGCGGGGACATAGCCCTTACCGACGTCCGCGGTCAGTTCCATGTTGAGCGTCGCACCATCGTCGAGATGGCACAGCACCAGTTCCGGATTCATGACTTCGATGTCGCCGGTAACGGCGATGTCGCCGGCCTTCACTTCGGCCGGACCGGTGACGGACAGCTGCAGACGCTTCGGGCCTTCGCCCTGCATCCGCAGCGCGATCTGCTTCACGTTCAGCACCATGTCGGTCACGTCCTCACGGACGCCGGCAAGGCTGGAAAATTCGTGAAGGACGTTCTCGATCTTGATCGAGGTGACGGCGGCGCCCTGCAGCGACGACAGTAGCACGCGGCGCAGCGCGTTGCCGAGCGTCAGGCCAAAGCCCCGCTCCAGCGGTTCGGCCACGAAGGTCGAACGGCGCTTGGGATCGCCGCCCGGCTTCTTCTCGAGGCCGCTCGGCTTCTTGAGTTCCTGCCAGTTCTTAGCGTTGACGGACACGGGCTTCCCCTAGCTTGGCGGCGCGGAAAGGACGGGTCCGCGCCATGAAAGAACGGCCCCGCCGGACGAACCCGGCGGGGCAGCAGGCACGGATCAGACGCGGCGGCGCTTCGACGGGCGCACGCCATTGTGCGGGATCGAGGTCACGTCGCGGATAGACGTGATCTGGAAACCCACCGCCTGCAGTGCGCGCAGTGCCGATTCACGACCCGATCCCGGGCCCTTCACTTCGACTTCGAGGGTGCGCACGCCATGGTCGGCGGCCTTGCGGCCGGCGTCCTCGGCAGCGACCTGCGCGGCGTACGGGGTCGACTTGCGCGAGCCCTTGAAGCCCATCATGCCGGCCGACGACCAGCTGATCGCATTGCCCTGCGCATCGGTGATGGTGATCATGGTGTTGTTGAAGCTGGCGTTCACATGCGCGACGCCGGCGGTGATGTTCTTGCGCTCGCGACGGCGAAGGCGCTGCGGTTCACGTGCCATTTGTGGAAATCCTGACCTGTATAGCGTGGTACGGAGGCCGGGAGGCTGTCAGCCTCGAACCTGCCTCCGGCGGAGAAGAAGAAAAAACGATCCCCCGGATCGTTTTTTACTTCTTCTTACCCGCGATCGGCTTCGCCTTGCCCTTACGGGTGCGCGCATTGGTGTGCGTGCGCTGGCCGCGGACCGGCAGCCCCTTGCGGTGACGCAGGCCACGATAGCAGGCGAGATCCATCAGACGCTTGATGTTCATCGCGGTCTGGCGACGCAGGTCACCTTCCACGGTGTGGCTGGCGTCGATCGCTTCGCGGATCTGGAGGACTTCCTGGTCGCTCAGGTCCTGCACGCGACGCTCGGCGGCGATGCCCAGCTGATCGGTCAACTGCTTGGCCTTGGCCGGACCGATGCCGTGAATGTACTGCAGCGCAATGATGACGCGCTTGTTGGTCGGGATATTAACACCCGCGATACGTGCCATGAACTAAATTCTCCCAGCTCCACGAGGCGCCGCATGGCAGCGGCTCCTCATCTCGTAGCGTTGAAACCCGTCACGCGCGATGGCGGCGAACGCGCAAAAGCGCCGCCGTAACCGGTATGTCGGGGTGGATCGCTGATACGGACCGATTCCCACCCTGTCAACCGGTGGGCGGAACCAAATTCGGGATAAGGCGTGAGCGGGGCCGGCACAGCATGCCCTCTGCCAATATACGTCACCCCAGCGCAGGCTGGGGTCTCCATGGGGCGGGCCGAGCGCTCTCCAACGGGGAGACCCCGGCCTGCGCCGGGGTGACGGGCCTTGGTTGACGGAGCGACACTCGCCCGCCCCTTACTTGTCGAGAATCGCCGCGATCTGCGTCGTGACATCGTCCATGTCGGCCATGCCATCGACCCGGTGGACCAGCCCGCGCGCTTCGTAGAGCGGCAGGATCGGTGCGGTCTTCGCACGATATTCCACCATGCGGGTGCGCACGGTTTCCTCGTTATCGTCGGGACGGCGCTTGAACTCGGTCGCGCCGCACGCATCGCATACGCCGGCAACCGCGGGCTGCTTGAACGTGTCGTGATAGCCTGCACCACAATTGGCGCAGGTGAAGCGGCCGACGATCCGTTCGACCAGCGCATCCTCGTCGACGACCAGCTCGATCACATGCGTCAACTGACGCCCGCGATGTTCGAGCAGAAGGTCGAGCGCGTCGGCCTGTGCGGCGGTGCGCGGATAGCCGTCGAAGATCGCGCCCTGGTCGCCCAGCTGGTCGAGCCGCTCGCCGATCAGCGCGGACACGATCGCGTCGGACACCAGTTCGCCGGCATCCATCACCGCCTTCGCCTGCACGCCCACCGGGCTGCCGGCCTTGACCGCCGCGCGCAGCATGTCGCCCGTCGACAGCTGCACCATGCCACGCGCCGTTTCGAGCCGCGCGGCCTGGGTGCCTTTGCCCGCCCCCGGCGGTCCGAGAAGGATGATATCCATAGCTGCCCCCTTAGTTCCGTTACACTCAGCCGCGCAGGCGTCCGCCCTTCAGCTTCGCCTTCTTGATGAGGTCGCCATACTGGTGCGCCAGCAGGTGCGACTGGATCTGAGTCACCGTGTCCATCGTGACGTTGACCACGATGAGCAGGCTGGTGCCGCCGAGATAGAAGGGAATCGACAGCGCCGATACCAGATATTCGGGCAACAGGCAGATGATGACCAGATACGCCGCGCCGATCACGGTGATGCGGGTCAGGACATAGTCGAAATAATTCTCGGTATTCTTGCCCGGGCGGATGCCGGGGATGAACCCGCCATAGCGCTTCAGATTGTCGGCGGTCTCTTCGGGATTGAAGACGATCGCGGTGTAGAAGAACGAGAAGAAGACGATACCCGCGCCATAGAGCAACATGTAAAGCGGCTGGCCATGCGCCAGATACTGGTTGAGCGACAGGATGAAGTCGCCCCAGCGGCTGTCGCCCGCCGTCGCCTTGCCGGCGAACTGGGTGATGGTCACCGGCATCAGCAGCAGCGACGACGCGAAGATCGGCGGGATGACGCCCGCGGTATTGATCTTCAGCGGCAGGTGGCTGCGATCCGCCTGCACGCCGCGCGCCGTCTGGCGCTTGGGGTACTGGATCAGGATGCGCCGCTGCGCGCGCTCCATAAAGCAGATGAACAGCACAAGGCCGGCGACCGCGACGATGATGCCGATCAGCGTCAGCGGGTTCATCGTACCCGAACGGCTGCCCTCGAATAACTGAAGCAGCGTCGTCGGCAGATGCGCGACGATGCCGGCCATGATGATGAGCGAAATGCCGTTGCCAATGCCGCGGCTGGTGATCTGCTCACCCAGCCACATCAGGAACATCGTGCCGCCGATCAACGAGATGACCGCCGCGACGCGGAAGGTCATGCCCGGTTCGATCACCGCCTGCGCGCCGGCCGAGGCGCCGAACGCCTCCAGCCCGACGGCGATGGTATAGCCCTGGATCGCGGTCAGCAGCACCGTGCCGTAGCGGGTATACTGGTTGAGCTTCTTGCGGCCCGACTCGCCTTCCTTCTTGATGGCGGCGAGCTGCGGGCTGAGCGAGGTCGCGAGCTGCACGACGATCGACGCGGTGATGTAGGGCATGACGCCCAGCGCAACGACCGACATGCGCGTCAGCGCACCGCCCGAAAAGGTGTTGAAAAAGTCGAGAACGCCGCCCTGCGTCTGGTTCGCGAGCAGGCCGAGCTGCGTCGGGTCGATGCCCGGCAGCGGCACATAGCTCAGCATACGGAACACGATCAGTGCCCCAAGCGTAAACCACAGGCGCTTCTTGAGTTCGGTCGCCTGACCGAATTTCGACAGGTTGAGATTGGTCGCAAGACCGTCTGAGGCGGCTGCCATGGATATGTCCCGAATGATGCTGGCGGGCCATCAGCCCACCCCCCGGGCGACCATATAGGGGTTGCAACGGGGATGTCTAAGGGGGAGCGACACCTTGTCGCGCCACCCGTTCATGCCGAGTAGGGACTGAGCGAAATCGAAGGCCCGTATCGAAGTACGCCACCATGGGCGATCCTTCGATACGCCGCTTCGACTTCGCTCAGCAGCGACTCAGGCTGAACGGCAGTCCCGCAATTACGCGTGCGCAGCCTTCTTGGCGGCGAGCGTCTTGCCCTTCTTGGCAGCGGCCTTTTCGTGCGCGGGCACGACTTCGATGACCGACACCGAACCGCCGGCCTTTTCGACCGCTTCGATCGCCGACTTCGACGCACCGGCAACCGTGAAGGTCAGCTTGGCGGTCAGTTCGCCCTTGGCGAGCAGACGCACGCCGTCCTTGCCGCCACGGGCCAGGTTCGCGGCCTTCAGTGCGGCGTGGTCGAGGGTCGCGCCGGCTTCGATCTTGCCGGCGTCGATCGCCTTCTGGATCGCGCCGAGGTTCACTTCGGCATAGTCCTTGGCGAAGATGTTGTTAAAGCCGCGCTTCGGGATGCGCATGTGGAGCGGCATCTGGCCGCCCTCGAACCCGGCGATCGAGACGCCTTCGCGGCTCTTCTGGCCCTTCTGGCCACGGCCGGCGGTCTTGCCCTTGCCCGAGCCGATGCCGCGTCCGACGCGCATCTTGCTCTTGCGGGCGCCGGCATTGTCGCGAATTTCGTTGAGTTTCATGGTCTGCACTCGCTTTCGCTATGTTCGCGCTGAATAAATGAGGAAGGGGGCCGCTTAGCCCCCTTCCCCGCATTTGTCACCGGTAAAGGTAGAGGGCCTCAGCCTTCGACCGACACCATGTGCTGCACCTTGCGGATCATGCCGCGCACCTCGGGGGTGTCGGTCAGCTCCACGGTCTTGTGCATCTTGTTAAGGCCGAGACCGATCAGCGTCGCGCGCTGGTCCTTGGTCCGGCGGATCGGCGACCCGGTCTGGGTGATCTTGACGGTTGCCATCGCTCGTTACTCCACGATCGCCGCGGCGTCAGCCTCGGCGGTCTGCGATCCGCCACGACCCAGCAGGTCGGCGATCTTCTTGCCGCGACGCTGAGCCACCGCCTTCGGCGACGACTGGTCGTTCAGCGCCTCGAAGGTCGCACGGATCATGTTGTACGGGTTCGACGTGCCGACCGACTTGGTCACGACGTCGGCCACGCCCAGCGATTCGAAGATGGCGCGCATCGGGCCACCTGCGATGATGCCGGTACCGGCAGGCGCCGAACGCACCGTCACGCGACCGGCACCGAAGTGGCCGTTGCCGTCGTGATGCAGGGTGCGACCGTCCTTGAGCGGAACGCGGACCATCGCCTTCTTGGCAGCGGCGGTCGCCTTCGAGATGGCTTCCGGCACTTCGCGTGCCTTGCCATGTCCGAAGCCCACGCGACCCTTGCCGTCGCCGACGACGACCAGTGCAGCGAAGCCGAAGCGCTTGCCGCCCTTGACGGTCTTCGACACGCGGTTGATGTGGACGAGCTTTTCGATCAGCTCTTCGCCGCCATCATCCTGGCCGCCACGACGGTCGTCGCGACGTCCGCCACGGTTGCCGTCACGACCACCGCGACCGCCGCCGCCGGGACCACCCGGACCGCCGCGACCGCGACCGCCACGGGGACCACGGCCCTGCGGCTGCTCGCCACCCGGCGCTGCCGACACGTCGGCGGCGGGGGTTTCGGCCTGATTGTTTTCGTCAGCCATGTCTTAGAACTCCAATCCGGCTTCGCGGGCGGCCTCGGCCAGCGCCTTGACGCGGCCGTGGAACAGGAAGCCGCCACGGTCGAACACGACCTGCGTCACGCCGGCGGCCTTCGCCGCTTCCGCAACGCGGGTACCGACGCCCTTTGCGGCATCGACATTCGCGCCCGAGGTGCCACGCACGTCCTTTTCCAGGGTCGATGCCGAAGCAACGGTGCGACCCGCTGCATCGTCGATGACCTGGGCGTAGATGTGCTTGCCCGAACGATGGATCGACAGCCGCGCACGGCCGCCCGAACGCGCCTTCAGCGCGGTGCGATTGCGCCGACGGCGCTTCTCGAAGAGGGAGAGACCCTTGGTCATTACTTCTTCTTCCCTTCCTTGCGGAAGATGAACTCGCCGTCGTACTTGATGCCCTTGCCCTTGTACGGCTCGGGCTTACGCCAACGACGGATCTCGGCAGCGATCTGACCGACCTTCTGCTTGTCGATCCCGCTGATTTCGATCGTGGTCTGGTCCGGCGTCTTGATCTCGATGCCTTCCGGCACGTCGATGTTGACGTCGTGGCTGTATCCGAGCTGCAGCTTCAGGTTCTTGCCCTGCGCCGCGGCACGATAGCCGACACCGGTGATCAGCAGCTTCTTGGTGAAGCCGGTGGTCACGCCGGTGACCAGGTTCTGCACGAGCGTGCGCTGCATCCCCCAGAACGCGCGCGCGCGCTTGGTGTCGTTCGCCGGCTGCACCGAGATGGTGTCGCCTTCGACGGCATAGGCGATGTCGTCCGCCAGCGGCAGCGTCAGCGTGCCCTTGGGACCTTTGACGCTCAGCTCGCGCCCTGCGATGTTGGCGGTGACGCCGGCCGGAACCGGGACTGCCTTCTTACCGATGCGGCTCATCAGAAGACCTCCGCGAGGACTTCGCCACCAACATTCTGTTCGCGCGCTTCTGCGTCGGACAGAACGCCACGCGGCGTCGAAACGATGGTGATGCCAAGGCCGTTGCGCACCTTCGGCAGTTCCTGCGAACCCGAATAGACGCGGCGGCCGGGCTTCGAGACGCGCGCGACGTGCTTGATCGCGGGCTGGCCTTCGAAATACTTCAGCTCGATGCGGATGCCGGCCGCGGGGCCCATCTGCTCTTCGCTGTAGCCACGGATATAGCCCTCGCGCTGCAACACGTCGAGGACACGGGCCCGCAACTTGCTGGCGGGCGTCAAGACGGAGTCCTTGCGCGCGCGCTGGCCGTTGCGGATGCGGGTGAGCATGTCACCCAGGGGATCGGTCAATGCCATGCTGTGTGTTCCTTACCAGCTCGACTTCGTGACGCCGGGGATCAGGCCCTTATTGGCCAGTTCACGCAGCATGACGCGGGCGAGACGGAACTTGCGATAATAGCCGCGGGGACGACCCGTCAGCTCGCAACGGTTGCGGATGCGGGTCGGATTCCCGTTGCGGGGAATCTCGGCCATCTTCAGCCGCGCGATCAGGCGCTCGGTTTCGTCAAGCGACTGGTCGGCTGCGATCGCCTTCAGCTTCGCATATTTGGGCGCGTACTTCTTTACGAGCGCGCGCCGACGCTCGTTCTTGTTCACGGAACTCAGTTTCGCCATGGACTTAAGCTCTCTCTAGTAAAGCATAGACCGCTCCCCGGCGAAGGGGAGCGGGCTGGTTATGCCGCCTTCTTTTCCTCGGCGTCCGCTTCCTGCGGGAAGGGGAAACCGAAGAGCCGCAGAAGCTCGCGAGCCTCGTCATCGGTCTTGGCGGTGGTGGTTACGATCACATCCATGCCGCGCACCTTGTCGATGCGGTCATAGTTGATTTCGGGGAACACGATCTGTTCCTTGATGCCGCAGGCATAGTTGCCACGGCCGTCGAACGACTTCGGGTTCAGGCCACGAAAGTCGCGGACGCGGGGAAGCGCGATGGTGATGAAGCGATCGAGGAACTCGTACATCCGCTGGCGACGCAGCGTGACCTTGCAGCCGATCGCCATGCCTTCGCGCAGCTTGAACTGCGCGATCGACTTCTTAGCCTTGGTGACGACAGGCTTCTGGCCCGCGATCAGCTCCATTTCGGAACTGGCCTGCTCGACCTTCTTCTTGTCCTGCGTCGCTTCGCCCACGCCCATGTTCAGGACGATCTTTTCGATCCGGGGCACTTCGAGCGCGTTCTTGTAACCGAACTTCTCGGTCATCGCCTTCACGATGCGATCGTCATAGATCGACTTCATGCGCGGCGTGTAATTATCAGCCATTGATGACCTCCCCGCCCTTCACGGCGACCCGGACCTTCTTGCCATCGCGCACTTCGAAGCGCACGCGGGTCGGCTTGCCGTCGACGACGTGCGCAACCTTGCTCACGTGCATCGGCGCTTCCGAACGCACCAGACCGCCCTGCGGGTCGGCCTGGTTCGGCTTCTTGTGGCGAACAGCGATGTTGACGCCGGCGACGACGACCTTGCCATCCTTGGGCAGCGACTGAGTGACCTGGCCGGTCTTGCCCTTGTCCTTGCCCGACAGGACGATCACGGTGTCGCCCTTCTTGATCTTTGCGGAAGCCATTACAGCACCTCAGGGGCGAGCGAGATGATCTTCATGAAGCCCTTCGAGCGCAGCTCGCGGACCACCGGGCCAAAGATACGGGTGCCGATCGGCTCCTCGTTCTTGTTGACCAGCACGGCGGCATTGCCGTCGAAGCGGATCACCGAACCGTCGGTACGACGGATGTCCTTGGCGGTGCGAACGATGACGGCGCGGTGCACGTCACCCTTCTTCACGCGGCCGCGCGGAGCGGCTTCCTTGATGCTGACGACGATGACGTCGCCCACACCCGCCACACGGCGCTTGGACCCACCAAGCACCTTGATGCACTGCACCCGCTTCGCGCCGCTGTTGTCAGCGACGTCGAGATTGGATTGCATCTGAATCATGGATGCGATTCCTTACCCTATGGGGCCGATTCCGACCGGACCCCGCCTGCTAAAAATGAACCCCCGGCTGCGGGCGTACCGCGCCGGGGGGAGCGGCCCATTAACCGCCCCATGGCGAAAAGGCAAGCCTTCCCGCGAATGTTCGTACCATCCGGGTCCGACCCCGGAATTGCGTGGGGTGGCGACGCCATAGGCGCCCCACCCCAGCAAAGGCTTACGCCTCGGCTGCGACTTCCGCCGGCGTCGCGTGGGTGTTCACCCGCTCGATCACCTTCCAGGTCTTCAGCTTCGAGATCGGCGCGGTCTCTTCGATGCGCACGGTCTCGCCTTCACGATACTCATTGCCCTCGTCATGGGCATGATACTTCTTCGAACGGCGGATGATCTTGCCATAGAGGGGGTGCTTGACCTTCCGCTCTACCTTCACCACCACCGTCTTGTCGGTCTTGTCCGAGACGATCATCCCGGTCAGCACACGCTTCGGCATGTCTCTCGTCCTTACTTGTCGGACGAGCGCGAACGCTCGCCCTGCAGCGTCTTGATCCGCGCGATGTCGCGACGGACTTCCTTCACGCGGGTCGGCTTTTCCAGCTGGCTGGTCGCCGCCTGGAAACGGAGGTTGAACGCCTCACGCTTCAGGCTGGTCAGTTCCTCGACCAGCTGGTCGTCGCTCTTGGCGCGAAGATCGGTTGCCTTCGTCATTCTCAACCCTCCAGGTGCGAGGTGTCGCCCAGACGGGCAACGACCTTGACCGCGATCGGCAGCTTCATCGCGGCGCGCGAGAACGCCTCCGCAGCGAGCGGGCCGGGCACGCCGTCCAGTTCGAACAGGATGCGACCCGGCTTGACGCGGGCGACCCAGAATTCGGGCGAACCCTTGCCCGAGCCCATGCGGACTTCGGCAGGCTTCGACGACACCGGCAGATCCGGGAAAATCCGGATCCACAAGCGGCCCTGGCGCTTGATGTGACGCGTGATCGCGCGGCGAGCCGCCTCGATCTGGCGGGCGGTGATCCGCTCCGGCTCCATCGCCTTCAGGCCATACGACCCGAAGTTCAGCGACGTACCGCCCTTGGCATCGCCATGGATGCGGCCCTTGAAGGCCTTGCGGAACTTGGTGCGCTTTGGTTGCAGCATCTCAAATCATCCTTAGCGGCGGTGATCGTCGCGCGCGGGGCGCACGCCGGAGGTCTGGGCCTCCATCATCAGCCTGTCCTGCGCCATCGGGTCATGGCCGAGGATCTCACCCTTGAAGATCCAGACCTTGACGCCGCAGACGCCATACGCGGTGTGCGCCTGGGCCTCGGCATAGTCGAGGTTGGCACGCAGCGTGTGGAGCGGAACGCGACCTTCGCGATAGCCTTCCGAACGGGCGATTTCCGCACCGCCCAGACGACCGCCGCAAGCGACGCGGATGCCGTCGGCACCCAGGCGCATCGCCGACTGCACCGCACGCTTCATGGCGCGGCGGAAGGCGATACGACGCTCGAGCTGATCGGCAATACCCTGCGCGACGAGCTTCGCATCGATTTCCGGCTTGCGGATTTCGACGATGTTCAGCGACACTTCGGAACCGGTCATCGAACCCAGCTTCCGACGAAGCTTTTCGATGTCGGTGCCCTTCTTGCCGATGATGACGCCCGGACGAGCCGCGAAGATCGAGATGCGGCACAGCTTCGCCGGACGCTCGATGACCACCTTGGAGATCGCGGCCTGCGGCAGCGTCTTCATGATGTACTGGCGGATCTTCAGATCCTCCAGCAGCAGACGGCCATAGTCGGCGCCTTCGGCATACCAACGGCTGTCCCAGGTGCGGTTGATCTGCAGACGCAGACCGATGGGATTGGACTTGTGACCCATTACGCTTCCTCCACCTCGGACACGACGATGCGCACGCGGCTGAACGGCTTCAGGATGCGCGTCGACTTGCCGCGACCACGGGTCGCGAAACGCTTCATCGTGATCGACTTGCCGACCGAGGCTTCCTTGACGACGAGTGCGTCGACGTCGAGGTTGTGGTTGTTTTCCGCATTCGCGATCGCCGAAGCGAGGCACTTGCGGACATCGACCGCCATCGCCTTCTTCGAGAAGGCAAGGATGTTCATCGCTTCACCGGCCTTGCGGTTGCGGATCAGCGCGGCGACGAGGTTCAGCTTCTGGGCCGAGCCGCGGACCTGAGTCGCGACCGCCAGGGCTTCCTTGTCACCGACGCGGCGGGGTGCTGCCTGCTTGCTCATCAGCGCTTGCCCTTCTTGTCGGCGGCGTGGCCGGGGAAGAAGCGCGTCGGCGCGAACTCGCCGAGCTTCATGCCCACCATGTCTTCGTTGACCGAAACCGGCACGAACTTGCGGCCATTATAGACGTTGAACGTCAGGCCGACGAACTGCGGGAGAATGGTCGAGCGGCGCGACCAGGTCTTGATCGGGCCGGCACGGGTGCCGGCGTCCTGCGCCACTTCCGCCTTCTTCAGCAGATTGAGGTCCACGAACGGACCCTTCCATACGGAACGAGCCATCGCTTAGCCCTTCTTCTTCGCGTGACGGCTACGGATAATCATCTTGTCCGTCGCCTTGTTGTGCCGCGTGCGCGCGCCCTTGGTCGGCTTGCCCCACGGAGTGACCGGATGACGGCCGCCCGAGGTCCGGCCTTCACCACCGCCGTGCGGGTGGTCGACCGGGTTCTTGGCGACACCGCGCGTCAGCGGGCGGATGCCCTTCCAGCGGTTGCGGCCGGCCTTGCCCAGATTCTGGTTCTGATTGTCGGGGTTCGACACCGCACCGATCGTCGCCATGCAGGCGGCGTGGATGTAGCGCTGTTCACCCGAGTTCAGGCGGACAATGACCATGCCCTTGTCGCGGCCGACGACCTGCACGTACGTGCCAGCCGAACGGGCGATCTGACCGCCCTTGCCCGGCTTCATCTCGATGTTGTGGACGATCGTGCCGACCGGCACCTGGCCCAGTTCCATCGCGTTGCCCGGCTTCACGTCGGTCTTCTTGCCCGCGATCACCTTGTCGCCGACGTTCAGACGCTGCGGCGCGATGATGTAGGCGACGCGGTCCTTGCCCGCTTCGTCCGCACCATAGTTGATGAGCGCGATGAAGGCGGTGCGGTTGGGATCATATTCGATCCGGTCCACGGTGCCCTCGACGTCCCACAAGCGACGCTTGAAGTCGATGATGCGGTAGCGCTGCTTGTGACCGCCGGCAATGCCGCGCGAGGTCACATGGCCCTTGTTGTTGCGACCGCCGGTCTTGGTCTTGCCTTCGGTCAGCGCCTTGACCGGACGGCCCTTGTACAGCGCCGAACGGTCGATCAGGACCAGGCCACGCTGCGACGGCGTGGTCGGATTATATTGCTTGAGTGCCATGTTACTTGGCCCCCTCGGTAATGTCGATCGACTGGCCTTCGGCCAGGGTCACGATCGCCTTCTTGAAGTCCGACCGGGTGTAGGGCGCGCCCTTCCACTTCTTGGTCTTGCCCTTGGTCACGATCGTGTTGACGCCGGTGACGGTGACGTTGAACAGCGCTTCGACCGCTGCCTTGATCTCCGGCTTCGACGCCTTGTTCGCGACCTTGAACACGACCGCATTATGCTCGGAGAGCATGGTCGCCTTCTCGGTGATGTGCGGGCTGAGGACAACGTCGTAGTGACGGATGTCGATAGCCGACTGCTGCTTAGCCATGGAAACGGGCCTCCAGCTTTTCGACGGCGGCGCGGGTCAGCACCAGCGTGTCGTGCTTCAGGATGTCATAGACGTTGGCGCCACCGGCGGGCAGGACATTGACCTGACGCAGGTTGCGGGCGGCCAGCGCGAAGCTGTTCTCGACGGCGTCGCCATCGATAACCAGCGACGTCTTGCCGAAGCCGAGCTTCGACAGGTTGCCGAGCAGGACCTGGGTCTTGCCGTCGGCCACCGTCAGCTCGTCCAGAACGACCAGCGAACCCGCCTTGGCATGGCTCGACAGCGCCATCTTCAGGCCCAGTGCGCGAACCTTCTTGTTCAGCCCCGGGTTGAAGTCGCGGACGCGGGCGCCGTGCGCCTTACCACCGCCGATGAACACCGGTGCGCGGCGATCGCCGTGACGGGCGACACCGCCGCCCTTCTGGCGGCCCAGCTTCTTGCCCGAACGGGCGACGTCGGCGCGCTCGCGCGTACCGCGCGCAGTGCCGCGACGCTTTTCGAGCTGCCACGTCACGACCCGGTGCAGGATGTCCGCACGCGGATCGAGGCCGAACACCTCGTCGTTCAGCTCGATATCACCGCTTTCGACGGCGTCGAGGGTCTGTACCTTGACCTTCATGGATCAGCCCTCCTGGCCGTCGGTCGCTGCCGGTGCGGCCGCGTCGTTGCTGTTGGCGCTCTTCAGGCCGGCGGGATACGGCGCGTCGGCATGGCGCGCGACCTTCACCGCGTCCTTGACCGTCAGCCAGCTACCCTTGTGACCGGGGACCGAACCCTTGATGAAGATCAGCCCACGCTCGACGTCGGTCGACACGACCTGCAGATTCTGCTGCGTGCGGTTCCGGTCGCCCATGTGGCCGGCCATCTTCTTGTTCTTGAAGACCTTGCCCGGATCCTGACGCTGACCGGTCGAACCGTGCGAACGGTGCGAGACCGAGACGCCGTGCGTCGCGCGCAGACCGCCGAAGTTCCAACGCTTCATGGCGCCCGCAAAGCCCTTGCCCTGCGTGCGACCCGAAACGTCGACCAGCTGGCCGGCGACATAGTGGTCGGCCGAGATCGTCGCACCGACATCGAGCAGCGCGTCATCATTGACGCGGAACTCGACGACGCGCGCCTTCGGGGTCACTTCGGCCTTGCCGAAATGGCCGCGCTGCGGCTTGGCGACGTTCTTCGCCTTGGCAGTGCCGGCGCCGAGCTGCACCGCGACGTAGCCGTCCCGATCCTTCTCACGACGGGCAACGACCTGCACGTCTTCCAGCTGCAGGACGGTGACGGGCACGTGGCGCCCATCGTCCTGGAACAACCGGGTCATTCCCATTTTCTTCGCGATCACACCAGTACGCATGACCAACTCCTCCAACAGAGGCTCGTCTTGACGACGAGCTTGCCTAACGAAAAAGGCTCCGGTGCGCGGTCACCCGCCTCCGAAGCCCCAGCCCTTGCGATCTGCACGCCCCCGCCAGGGCCAGACATCGCCGATATTCCCCACCGAAGGGTCGCATCGACGATAGCGGGGACGCGGACAACGGCATCTGCCCGGGAGCGTCTTGCCGTTCGGTATCCCTGTGGTTGCTTTCCCGGCCTCTACCGCTGGGGCTCGGAACGAACCGGCGGGAAGCGAAAGCGCGACGCAGGGCGGAATCACCCTACGTCGCGGAAGCCGGCTATTACGCCAGCTTGATCTCTACGTCCACCCCTGCCGCGAGGTCGAGCTTCATGAGCGCGTCGACGGTCTGCGGGGTCGGCTGCACGATGTCGAGCAGACGCTTATAGGTACGGGTCTCGAACTGCTCGCGCGACTTCTTGTCGATGTGCGGGCCGCGGTTGACCGTGAACTTGTCGATGTGCGTGGGCAGCGGAATCGGTCCACGGATCAGGGCGCCGGTGCGACGTGCGGTGTCGGCGATGTCGCCGGCCGCTTGGTCGAGCACGCGATGGTCGAACGCCTTCAGGCGAATACGGATATTGTTGTCCATGGTCCTACCGATGCGAAAGAGCGGGCCGTTGGGACGGCTCTTGATTAACAACGAATGGCTTAGTGGATACCCCAGCTACAAGCGAGGTGCCCTCATTAAATAGCAAATGGCGGCCCCCGTCGCCGGGGACCGCCACCTGTTCGAGTCGCTATATTACTTGTCGATGCCGCTGACAACCCCTGCGCCGACGGTACGACCGCCTTCACGGATGGTGAAGCGCTGGCCGACGTCCATGGCGATCGGTGCGATCAGCTTCACGCCCAGCGCGACTTCGTCGCCCGGCATGACCATTTCGGTGCCTTCCGGCAATTCGATGGTGCCGGTGACGTCCGTGGTGCGGAAGTAGAACTGCGGACGATAGTTGGCGAAGAACGGCGTGTGACGGCCACCTTCGTCCTTCGACAGCACGTACACCGACGACTGGAAGTCGGTGTGCGGCGTGATCGAACCCGGCTTCGCCAGAACCTGGCCACGCTCCACTTCGTCACGGGCGACGCCGCGGATCAGCGCGCCGATGTTGTCGCCGGCCTGACCCTGATCGAGCAGCTTGCGGAACATTTCGACGCCGGTCACGACGGTCTTGCGGACCGATTCGTGGATGCCGACGATTTCGACTTCTTCGCCGACCTTCACGATGCCGGTTTCGACGCGGCCGGTGACCACGGTGCCACGACCCGAGATCGAGAACACGTCTTCGATCGGCATCATGAACGGCTTGTCCAGCGGACGCTCCGGCTGCGGGATCGACTCGTCGACCGCTGCCATCAGCGCGAGAACCGCTTCCTTGCCGAACGTGTCGTTCGAACCCGACAGCGCGCAGGTGGCCGAGCCACGGATGATCGGAATGTTGTCGCCGTCGAATTCACGCTTCGACAGTTCTTCGCGGATTTCCATTTCGACGAGTTCGAGGATTTCCTCGTCGTCGACCAGATCGACCTTGTTCAGGAAGACGACCATGGTGGGAACGCCGACCTGCTTGGCGAGCAGGATGTGCTCCTTGGTCTGCGGCATCGGGCCGTCGGTGGCCGACACGACCAGGATCGCGCCGTCCATCTGCGCCGCGCCCGTGATCATGTTTTTCACATAATCGGCGTGGCCCGGGCAATCGACGTGGGCGTAGTGACGGTTGGCGGTCTCATACTCGACGTGGGCGGTCGAGATGGTGATGCCGCGCTCGCGCTCTTCCGGCGCCTTGTCGATGTTGGCGAAGTCGACGGCGACGCCGCCCGACGTTTCGGCCAGCACCTTCGTGATCGCGGCGGTCAGCGAGGTCTTGCCGTGGTCGACGTGACCGATGGTGCCGATGTTGAGGTGCGGCTTGTTCCGCTCGAATTTTGCCTTAGCCATTTTCCTACCTTCTGATTCGAATTCGGTGCCGCCGGGGCCACGCGAACGCGGCCCTTTAGCGGGTGTTTGGGGGGATTGCCAGCCCCCGTGCGGGGGAGCCGACAAGGGAGTAAATCCCTTGTCGTCGGTCGGGACGGTCTTGCGACCGCCCCGCCGGCCGGCCTTTCGGCGTCTCGGAGCTAAGCTGGCTTAGCTCCGTGCGCCTCAGGCCATCTTCGCCTTGACCTCGTCCGCGACGTTCTGCGGCACTTCATCATAGTGCGAGAACTGCATCGAGTATTGCGCGCGGCCCTGCGTGAACGAGCGGAGCTGGTTCACATAGCCGAACATGTTGGCGAGCGGGACCATCGCTTCGACGGTCTGCGCGTTGCCGCGGCTGTCGGTGCCCTGGATCTGGCCACGACGGCTGTTCATGTCGCCGATGACGTCGCCCAGATAGTCTTCCGGGGTCACGACCTCGACCTTCATGATCGGCTCGAGCAGCTTGATGCCGGCCTTCTGGGCCGCTTCGCGCATCGCGCCACGGGCGCAGATTTCGAAGGCCAGCGCCGACGAGTCGACGTCGTGGTACTTGCCGTCGATCAGGTGCACTTCGAAGTCGATGATCGGGAAGCCGATCAGCGATCCGGTCTGTGCCGTCTCGCGCATACCCTTTTCCACCGACGGGATATATTCGCGCGGGATGTTGCCGCCCTTGATCTCGTCGAAGAACTGGTAGCCCGTGCCGCGCTCGCCCGGAATGACCTTCACCTTCACTTCGCCGAACTGACCAGAGCCACCCGACTGCTTCTTGTGGGTGTAGGTCAGCTCGACCGGCTTGGCGAGATATTCGCGATACGCCACCTGCGGCGCACCGACGTTCGCCTCGACCTTGAATTCGCGCTTCATGCGATCGACGAGGATTTCGAGGTGGAGTTCACCCATGCCCTTGATGATCGTCTGACCCGATTCATGGTCGGTCGACACGCGGAACGAAGGGTCCTCGGCAGCCAGGCGGTTGAGCGCGATGCCCATCTTTTCCTGGTCGGCCTTGGTCTTCGGCTCCACCGACAGCTCGATGACGGGTTCGGGGAACTCCATCCGCTCGAGGATGATCGGGTTCGAAGCGTCGCACAGCGTATCGCCGGTCGTCGTTTCCTTCAGACCCGCGATGGCGACAATGTCACCGGCGCGCGCCTCGTCGATGTCCTCACGCGAGTTCGCGTGCATGAGGAGCATACGGCCGATCTTTTCCTTCTTGTCCTTCACCGAGTTCAGGTAGCCACCCTTGGTGAGGGTACCCGAATAGATGCGGGCGAAGGTGAGCGAGCCGACGAACGGATCGTTCATGATCTTGAACGCCAGCAGCGACATCGGCGCGTCGTCGGCGGCCGGACGCGAGTCCGGGGTCTCGCCGTCGAGCTTCACGCCCTGCACGTCCGGAATGTCCAGCGGCGAAGGCAGATAGTCGACGACGGCGTCGAGCAGCGGCTGCACACCCTTGTTCTTGAACGCCGAGCCGCAGACGATCGGCACGAAGTTCATCGCCAGCGTGCCCTTGCGGATCAGCTTCTTCAGATCGGCGACCGACGGTTCATTGCCTTCGAGATAGGCTTCCATCAGGTCGTCGTCCTGCTCGACGGCCATTTCGATCAGCTCGCTACGATACTTCGCGGCCTTCTCGGCCATGTCGGCCGGAATGTCCTGATATTCGAACTTCGCGCCCAGCGACTCTTCGAGCCAGATGATCGCGCGGTTCTCGACCAGGTCGACGAGGCCCTTGAAGCCGCCTTCGATGCCGATCGGGAGATACAGGACCGCCGGACGCGCACCGAGGCGCTCGATGATCGAGTCGACGCAGAAATAGAAGTCGGCGCCGGTGCGGTCGAGCTTGTTGACGAAGCACATGCGCGGCACGCCGTACTTGTCGGCCTGACGCCACACGGTTTCCGACTGCGGCTCCACGCCGGCAACGCCGTCGAAACAGGCGACCGCACCGTCGAGCACGCGCAGCGAACGCTCGACTTCGATCGTGAAGTCGACGTGGCCGGGGGTGTCGATGATGTTGATGAGGTGCTCTTCACCCTTGCCCTCTTCGGCGCGCCACTTGCAGGTGGTCGCCGCCGAGGTGATGGTGATGCCGCGTTCCTGCTCCTGCTCCATCCAGTCCATGGTGGCGGTGCCTTCGTGCACTTCGCCGATCTTGTAGGACTTGCCGGTGTAGTAAAGAATACGCTCGGTGGTGGTCGTCTTGCCGGCGTCGATGTGCGCCATGATGCCGATGTTACGATACCGTTCGAGCGGATGGCTGCGGGCCATGATCGTGCTTCCTTAGCAATGTGGGGAGCGAGGCATGACGCCCGCTCCCCACGATATAGGCGGTTAGATCAGCGGTGAAAAGCCACCGCCGACGCTTACCAGCGGTAGTGCGAGAAGGCGCGGTTCGCTTCCGCCATGCGGTGCGTGTCTTCGCGCTTCTTCACCGCGTTGCCGCGGTTGTTGGCGGCGTCCATCAGCTCGCCCGACAGGCGCGCCGACATGGTGTTCTCGCTGCGGTTGCGGGCCGAGGCGATCAGCCAGCGGATGGCGAGCGCCTGGGCACGTTCGAAGCGGACTTCGACCGGGACCTGATAGGTCGCACCACCGACGCGGCGCGAACGCACTTCGATGTTCGGCTTCACATTGTTCAGCGCATCGTGGAACACGCCCAGCGGGTCGCGCTTCGCGCGGCTCTCGACGGTTTCGAATGCCGAATAGACGATGCCTTCGGCGACGGACTTCTTGCCGTCCAGCATCACCGAATTCATGAACTTGGTCAGAACCTCATCCCCGTATACGGGATCAGGCAGGATTTCCCGCTTTTCGGGACGACGACGACGAGCCATCAGATATTCCTTCAATCTTCAGCCGGTTCCGGAACCCGTCCGGGGCTTACTGGGGGTAGATGGACCTCAGGCCGCGCAGGTCATGCGCGGCACGGGATCACTTCGGACGCTTGGCGCCGTACTTCGAACGCGACTGGCGGCGATCCTTGACACCCTGCGTATCGAGCACGCCGCGCAGGACGTGGTAGCGAACGCCGGGAAGATCGCGCACACGACCGCCGCGGATCAGCACGACCGAGTGCTCCTGGAGGTTGTGGCCTTCACCCGGAATGTAGCTGATGACTTCGCGCTGGTTGGTCAGGCGAACCTTGGCCACCTTGCGCAGTGCCGAGTTCGGCTTCTTCGGGGTCGTCGTGTAGACGCGGGTGCAGACACCGCGCTTCTGCGGGTTCTGGTCCATCGCAGGGACCTTCGACTTGGCCTTCTGCGGTTCGCGGCCCTTACGGACCAGCTGGTTGATCGTCGGCATGAAGCCCTTCACCTTATCTTGCGGTTACTTTGCCGGAGCCGTTCCTGTCAGAAATGCGCAAAGGCCACGTGGGCGAGAACCCTCGGGGCCGATGTCTCCAGCAATGTTCAGCTCTTTGAACCCACATGCAGGCCGATGACGGCTACGACGCCGACCCAGCGGGACGCGCGGCCTATACCGATACGCCCCCGATTGGTCAATGGCACGGGGCGGACCAGGCGATGCGCAAGCGGGCGACGAGGCCCTGCCCCGCCGCCCGCCCATCTTCCGACGGAGTTGGTCGCGATCAGTTGGCGCTGTTCCCCATCGTGGCGTTCATCGCGTCAGGGGTATTGCCCATCATCGCGTCGCCCGCCGTCGTCACCGAGTTCGCCTCGGTTTCCATCGGGTTGATCGCGATCATTTCGTTGCCGACCTCGCCATCGTTGCGGAAAGCGGCGTTGGCATAAACGTCGTTCGAGACGACGTTGGCGTCGTTGGTCGTCGTGATTTCCTGCCCGCCACAGGCGCCCAGCAACGCGACGAGGGGTAGAGCGGCAGCGGCGGCGAAACGGGTCATGACTTGTCTCCAGCGGTTTGCGACTCCAACGTCGTTCTCGGCACCCCGTTCCGGTCCGTCAGCGCGCCGAAAAACCGATGTCGACCGCGAAGCCGATCCACATCGCGCCCAGCACGGCGTTCGACACGAGAAACAGGACGAAGCGCAGCCGTATCCGCCCGGCAATATGGGCGAGGCTGTGTCCCGCACGCGCCGCGACATAGAACCAGGCGAGCGTGACCTGCGTCAGCGTCGCGAGGCCGGTGACCAGCAGCAGCGGCACCAGCGCGAAATACAGCGCCGGCATCTCGAACAGATTCGCCAGATTGGCGGCGGGCCGCTCGACCGGGCGGAAATAGGCGCGAGTCGCGTCGCAGTCGGCAAGGTCGGCCGCACGGGGCCGTTGCCGCCGCATATGCCCGATCCGCGCCTGCAACAGCGTGATGCCGACCAGGAAGATCAATGCGACCAGCGCGAAGCTGGGCCACAGGATCGCCCGCGTCATCATCATCGCCCGGTCCCTTTTGCCTCGTCTGCGGACTCGTCTATACCCGGAACAGCTTTCCCGCCAACGGAGCCATGCCATGCCCCCTGCCCTGCCGATCGAAGGCGGCTGTCGTTGCGGGCGGGTACGCCTGCGGATCGACGCCGCGCCGATGATGACCATGGCCTGCCATTGTCGCGGGTGCCGGCAGATGTCGGGCAGCGCCTTTTCACTGAACGTCGCCGTCCCGAGCGCCGCGCTGTGCGTCGTCGGCGACACGGTGATCGGCGGACTGCAAGGCGATCAAATCCGTCATCACCATTGCGACCATTGCAAGAGTTGGCTGTTCACCCGCATCGATCCCGATCCGGGCTTTGCCAATGTCCGCGTCGGCGCGCTGGACCGACCGGAAGCTTTTGCCCCGTTCATCGAAACATGGACCGACGAGGCCTTGCTCTGGGCAGGAACGCCGGCACGGCACCGCTATCCGGGGTTTCCGCCGTCCGAGGCGTTCGGACCGCTGCTCGCCGAATATGCCGCGCTCCACGCCGACTGACGCGCTTTCGCCCGGCGGGTTCGGGCGTTAGGAAGCGTCGATGCGTATCCTGTTTGCCCTGTTTATGCTGGCCTTCGCCGTACCGGCATCCGCCCAGTCCGCCACTCGCGCCACGCCCGGCTATGTCCGGGTGAAGATCGACACCAATGTCGGATCGATCATCGTTGCGCTGGACGTCCGGCGCGCCCCCGCGACGTCGAAGAACTTCCTCGCCTATGTCGACGATGGCCGGTTCGACGATACCGATTTCTACCGCTCGGCGCGGCGCAAGGCCGATCCGAAGCTCGGCTTCGTGCAGGGCGGCATCCGCACCGATGCCCGCCGCATCCTGCCGCCCTTCGCGCATGAGCGCACCGACAGGACCGGCGTGAAACATGTCGACGGCGCGATTTCGATGGCGCGGCGGCCCGAGGCCAATTCGGCGGGCGGCAATTTCGTGCTGCTGGTGGGGGCGATGCCCAGCATGGACGCGAAAGGCGACTTTGCCGGCTATGCCGCGTTCGGACGGGTCGTCGGCGGCATGGATGTGGTGAAGCGCATCCTTGCCAAGCCGACCGGCGGCGGATCGGACGCGATGAAGGGACAGATGATCCTTGATCCGATCCGCATCCTCCGCGCCCGCCGCATGGATGGCAAGTCGCAGCCGACCGGCGGGCCGAAAGTGTGGTTGATCGGCGTGCGGCGGTAAGGTTGCTGCCGAAAATCGTCGTTATCCCGGCCTTGGTTCGGGGTCGCGCGGTTCACCGATCCCAGCAAAAGGACAAGCGCGACCGCAGCTCAAGGCCGGGGGTTTGCGGTTCAGGCCCCTCGACGACCCGCTACGCCGCCTGCATCTCCGCCATCGCCGCATCGTCCAGTTCACTTGCCCGGACATGCGCCGGGCGGTCGGCCAGTCGGGCGAGATAGGCCATGAACGCGTCCTGTTTGGGCAACGTCCCGAACTGCATACCCCACATCACATGCGATCCGACATAGACATCGGCGGCAGTGAAGCGATCGCCCGCGATATAGGGATGGGCCGAAACCGCCGCCTCCAGCACCGCGACGACCCGGTCATAATCACCATAGCCGACCATCCGCTGCTGATCCTCGCCGGGAACGACCCCCAGCGACCGGTTGGTGATCGCCTGCTCCAGCGGCCCCGCCGCGAAGAACATCCAGCGATGATAGTCGGCGCGCTCGTCCGCCGTAGGTCCAAGCCCCGCCTCGGGAAAGGCATCCGCCAGATAGGCGCAGATCGCGGCGCATTCGGTGACGACCCGCCCGTCATGGACGATCGCCGGCACCTTCGCCATCGGGTTGATCGCCAGATAGGCATCGGCCTTCATCGAACCGCCATAGCCGAGCATTTCGACGGCGTAATCGGCACCGACCTCCTCCAGCATCCAGCGCGCGATCCGCCCGCGCGACATCGGGTTGGTGTAGAGCGTCAGTCCGGCCATCTTGCTTCTCCCCTCGATTCGTTGGAACAAAGGTGGAACATCCTCCTATTTCGCGTCAAGTTCATGACGCAGGAAAGTTATGGTCCTGTCCCAGGCGAGCGTCGCGGCGGCGGCATTGTAGCGCGCTGCCGAGCTATCGTTGTTGAACGCGTGGTCGACCCCCGGATAGACATGGATGGTCGCCCGCTTACCCGCCTTGCGCAGCGCGTCGCCCCAGGGCAGCGCGGTGGCGTTCACCCGGGCGTCCTTTTCGGCGAGTTGCAGCATCAGCGCGGCGCGGACCTTGGGCGCTTCGGCCGGATCGGGTGCCGGGCCGTAATAGCTGACCCCGGCGGTAAGCGCCGGATCGGCCACCGCCAGTCGGTTGACGAACGCCCCGCCCCAGCAGAAGCCGACCGCGCCAGTGGGCCGGCCCTTGCGCTCGCCCCGCGCCTTGGCAAGGAACGCCTTGGCCTGCGCGAGCGCAAGGTCATAGTCGATCGTGCCGATCATCGCACGCGCCTTGTCCTCGTCGGCCGGAGTGCCGCCCTGCGGCGCGAGCAGATCGGGGGCGATAACGCGGAAACCCGCCAGCGCGACGCGCCGGGCGACATCCTCGATATGCGCGTTCAGCCCGCGATTTTCGTGGATGACCAGCACCAGCGGCAAGTTGCGCTGGCCCTTGGGCGCAGAGAAATAGGCGGTGGCGGGATGGCCAGCTTCGGCACCGCTGACCTTGGCTACATCGAGCCGGGGGTCGTTGGCGGCGACCTGCTGCGCGGCGGCGGGCGATGCGGCGATGCCGGCGATCAGGATTTCGGCGGCGGCGGCCGATCCGGTGAGCGCGACCATCTGCGCCATGAAGGTCCGGCGGTCGTGATGCTCATGCGTGAAGGCGTCGTACAGCGCGATGGCGCTGGCGTTCAGGTCGTCGGACATCGGCATGGCACTCCGCTGTGGAAGTGCGCAGCCTAACCCTTTGCCACCGATACGCAAACGGCCCGGCCACCTTGCGATGGCCGGGCCGGCAATGCGCGAACCGACCTGGCCGGTTCAGCGCTTGAACGGATCGAAGAAGCTCGACGGCTCCGCCGTTTCGCCGCGCTCGGCCAGTTCGGCGTCGCGCGCGGCCTGGGTACGTTCGTTGCGGAGCTGTTCGATCAGCGCCTCGCGATCGCCCTCCAGACGGGTGTCGGTCGGGGCCTCGATACCGGCGGCCTTCGCCGCCTTGCCGACCAGTGCGTCCAGCTCGCGCTGCGAGCACAGGCCCAGCGTCACCGGGTCCTTCGGCGTGATGTTGCCGATGTTCCAGTGCGTCCGGTCGCGGATCGCGGCGATGGTGGTGCGGGTCGTGCCGATCAGCTTGCCGATCGCGCCGTCCGAGATTTCCGGGTGGTTGCGGATGATCCAGGCGATGCCGTCCGGCTTGTCCTGCCGCTTGCTGACCGGCGTATAGCGCGGCCCCTTGGTCCGGCGGACCTGTTCCGGCCCCTTCATCATGATGAGGCGATAGTCGGGGTTCTTCTGCCCCTTCTCGATCTCTTCCATCGTCAGTTCGTGCGCGCGCACCGGATCGCGGCCGGTCAGCTTGGTCGCGGCGGTGTCGTCGGCGATCGCCTGCACCTCGAGGACGTGCAGACCGCAGAAATCGGCGATCTGCGGAAAGGACAAGGCGGTATTGTCGACCAGCCAGGAAGCGGTCGCGTGCGGCATCAGCGGCTGGGCCACGACGGGTCTCCGAAATAGAAAGGGCCGCCCAAACCGGGCGGCCACGTTGGATACGGACTTAGGACAGGTCGTCGCAAAGGGCAAGCGCCGGGGCGCCGGTCGTGTCCGCTTCCTATTCCAGCGTCAGGACGATCTTGCCCACATGGTCGCCCGCTTCCATCCGGCGATGCGCGTCGGCGGCCTGTTCCAGCGGGAAGCAGCGGTCCATCACCGGGCGCAGCCGACCGGCGGCGACATGTGGCCAGACGGTGCGCGACAGTTCGTCGGCGACCATTTCCTTGAACCCCACGTCGCGCGGGCGCAGCGTCGATCCGGTCAGCGTCAGGCGGCGGCGCATGATGTCCCAGATGGGAATAGTGGCGGTCGCCCCGCCCTGGACCGCGATCGACACGTGGCGACCATCTTCGCCCAGGCACTTGATATTCCGCGGCACATAGTCGCCGCCGACCATGTCCAGCACGACGCTGACGCCCTTGCCCTGCGTAATCTCGGCCACCCGCTCGACGAAATCCTCGGTGCGGTAGTTGATGGCCTGCGCCGCGCCCAGATCGCGCGCCGCCTTCGCCTTCGCGTCGCTGCCGACCGTCACGATCACCTCGATACCGAACAGCTTGCCCAGCAGGATCGCCATGGTGCCGATGCCGCTGGTGCCACCATGGACCAGCACGGTGTCGCCCTCCGCCGCATAGCCGCGCTCGAACAAATTGGTCCACACGGTGAACAGCGTCTCGGGCAGCGCGGCCGCCTCCGCCATCGACAGGCCATCGGGCACCGGCAGGCACTGTCCGGCGGATACCGCGACATATTCGGCATAACCACCGCCGGCGAGCAACGCGCACACCGGCTGGCCGATCAGGTGGCCGTCGGCATCGTCGCCGACCGCGACGACATGACCCGCCACCTCCAGGCCGGGGATGCTAGGCGCTCCGGGCGGCGGGGCATAGCCGCCGGTGCGCTGCAGGACGTCGGGGCGATTCACCCCGGCGGCGGCCACGCGGATCAACACTTCGCCCGGCGCAGGGCGAGGCGTCGGCCGCTCGACCACGACCAGCACGTCGGGGCCGCCCGGCTCCGTCGGATCGATCGCACGCATCGCCGCTGGTACGTCCATAACGCTCATCCCCCTGTGTCCGGCGTTATTGACATCGCCAGCGACAGGGTCAACGCTGCATCGCCATGGAACCCGACGAAAATGTTAACCATCTTCGTGGCAACCTGCTGCCCATGTTGCTCGCCGAGGATCTGGACCCGCTGTCGGTCGATGAACTGACGAAGCGTATCGCCGCGCTGGAGGGCGAGATCGCCCGCTGCCGCGCGCGGATCGACCGCGCGAGCAGCCACCGCGCCAGCGCCGACGCGCTGTTCCGGTCATGAGATGTTCCGCCCCGCTTGATGCCGGCGGGCGGCATACCGACATTGGTGGAGACCCGGGTGACCGGGACGCAGGGCCGGCGCGTTCTCGCCGGCCGACCGGAGTGAACTGAATGCCATCCTTCGCATCCGCACTGGAATCCACGCTGCACAAGGCGCTCGAGGCCGCATCCTCGCGCCGGCACGAATATGCGACCCTCGAACATCTGCTGTTCGCGCTGACCGACGATGTCGACGCGGCCAAGGTGATGACCGGGTGCGGCGTCGACCTCGACGAGCTGCGCGCGACCGTCGCTCATTATCTCGACACCGAACTCGACACGTTCAAACTGGACGCCGCGACCGATCCGTCGCCGACCAGCAGCTTCCAGCGGGTCGTGCAGCGCGCGATCCTCCACGTCCAGTCGTCGGGCCGTGACGAGGTTACCGGCGCCAACGTGCTGGTCGCGATGTTCAGCGAGCGCGAGACCTATGCCGTCTATTTCCTGCAACAGCAGGACATGAGCCGCCTCGACGCGGTCAGCTTCATCAGCCACGGCGTCGGCAAGGGCGGATCGACCGCTACCGAAACCCCGGCACCCAAGGGAGCCGAGGAGAAGGAAAGCCCGAAGGCTGCAGACAAGGGCAAGAACGAGAGCGCGCTCAAGCAGTTCTGCGTCGACCTGAACGAAAAGGCCAAGGTCGGAAAGGTCGATCCGCTGATCGGGCGTTCGGCCGAGGTCGACCGCACGGTGCAGATCCTGTGCCGCCGCTCGAAGAACAACCCGCTCTATGTCGGCGATCCCGGCGTCGGCAAGACCGCGATCGCGGAAGGCCTCGCGCGCAAGATCGTCGAGGGCGACGTGCCCGAGGTGCTGTTGCCCGCAGTCATCTATTCGCTCGACATGGGCGCGCTGCTGGCCGGCACCCGCTATCGCGGTGATTTCGAGGAGCGGCTGAAGCAGGTCGTGACCGAGCTGGAAAAGCTGCCCCACGCGGTGCTGTTCATCGATGAAATCCACACCGTCATCGGTGCCGGCGCGACCAGCGGCGGGGCGATGGACGCGTCGAACCTGCTCAAGCCCGCGCTGTCGGGCGGCCAGATTCGCTGCATCGGATCGACCACCTACAAGGAGTTCCGCAACCACTTCGAAAAGGATCGCGCGCTGCTGCGCCGGTTCCAGAAGATCGACGTGAACGAACCCTCGGTCGAGGACACGATCAAGATCCTGACCGGCCTGCGCAGCGCGTTCGAGGAGCATCACAAGGTCAAGTATACCCCTGATTCGATCAAGTCGGCGGTGGAATTGTCCGCACGCTACATCAACGACCGCAAGCTGCCGGACAAGGCGATCGACGTGATCGACGAAGTCGGCGCGATGCAGATGCTGGTGCCCGCGCCGAAGCGGAAGAAGACGATCACGTCGAAGGAGATCGAACAGGTCATCGCGACGATGGCGCGCATCCCGCCGAAGACGGTATCGACCGACGATACGCGCGTGCTCGCCAATCTCGAACTCGACCTGAAGCGGGTGGTGTTCGGGCAGGATGACGCGATCAAGGCGCTGTCCGCGGCGATCAAACTGTCGCGCGCGGGTCTCCGCGATCCCGACAAGCCGATCGGCAACTATCTGTTCACCGGCCCGACCGGCGTCGGCAAGACCGAGGTCGCGCGGCAATTGTCGGAGATCATGGGCATTCCGCTCCAGCGGTTCGACATGTCCGAATATATGGAGCGCCACTCGGTCAGCCGGCTGATCGGTGCCCCCCCGGGCTATGTCGGCTACGACCAGGGCGGTCTGCTGACCGACGCCATCGATCAGCAGCCGCACTGCGTCCTGCTGCTCGACGAGATCGAGAAGGCGCATCCGGACCTGTTCAACATCCTGTTGCAGGTGATGGACAACGGCAAGCTGACCGATCACCACGGCAAGACCGTCGATTTCCGCAACGTCATTCTCATCATGACGACCAATGCGGGTGCGTCGGATATGGCCAAGGAATCGATCGGTTTCGGCCAGATCGACCGCGAGGATGTGCAGGAGGAAGCGGTGAAGAAGCTCTTCACCCCCGAATTCCGCAACCGCCTCGATGCGATCGTGCCGTTCGGTTATCTGCCGCCCGAAGTCGTCGCGCGGGTGGTGGACAAGTTCATCCTCCAGCTCGAACTGCAGCTCGCCGATCGCGGCGTCCATATCCGCCTCGACGAGCCGGCGCGGACGTGGCTGACCGACAAGGGTTATGACAAGCTGTACGGCGCACGCCCGATGGGCCGCCTGATCCAGGACAAGATCAAGCAGCCGCTGGCCGAGGAACTGTTGTTCGGCAAGCTGGTCCATGGCGGCGAAGTGAATGTCGCGTTGAAGGACGGCGCGCTGACCTTCGAGATCACCCCCGCCGCGCCCAAGAAACCGCGCAAGGGTGGCAAGGCCAAGGCGTCGGCCGAAGCCTGATCGATCCTGCACCTGGGGCCGCGACCGTCATGGTCGCGGCCCTTCCTTAATCAATATCTCACGCATTGTGGCATAACGGTCGACACGCGCTTGCGCGCAGTCCCGTCTCTGCCGAAAGCAACATGCCGCCAGCCCTTGCCCGACTGATCGAAACGTTCGACCACGCCGCGGCGATGGTCGCGTTGTACGATCCCGCAGGGCGCATCCTCTTCGCCAACCCGTCCTATCGCCGTGCCTTCTTTCTCGATCCCGACGAGACGCCCGACTGGATCGACCTGATGCGCCGCAACCATGCCCATCGGCGCGGCCCGGTCGTCTCGCACGACGATTTCGAGGCATGGCTGTCGTCGTCGCTGTCGCGGCGGGGCAAGGTGCCGATGCTGTCGATCGAAACCGACATGCACGACGGCAGCTGGCTGCATATCGTCGAACAGACGATGCCCGACGGCCACATTCTGTTCGTCGCACTCGACATCACCCGGATGCGGCAGTCGGAACGCGTGTTGCGACAGGAACGCGACATCGCGCTCAAGAGCGCGTCGACCGATCCGCTGACCGGCATCTCCAATCGCGGGCATATCATGGCCTTGATGGGCGACCGGATCGAACGACGGCGCGCGATACCGCCGCGCAGCACGGTCGCGGTGCTGGTCGATCTCGACCATTTCAAGCGCGTCAACGACCGCTTCGGCCATGTCGGCGGCGATCAGGTGCTGCGTGAATTCGCCCGCATCGTCCGCGCCGATCTGCGCACCTGCGACGGGTTCGGTCGTATCGGGGGCGAGGAATTTCTGATCCTGTTCCCCGGCATGACGATCGCCAAGGCCTGCCGCGCGGTCGACCGACTGCGCGCGCGGATAAGCGACCACATGGTGATCCCGGAAGACGCGGCCTTCCGGATCGATTTTTCCGCCGGGCTGACCGACGTCCGGATCGGCGACACGGTATCCAGCGTCTATAGTCGGGTCGACCGCGCGCTCTACTTCGCCAAGTCCGAAGGACGGGGCACCCTGCGATTGGCAAGCTGACCGCCCGCCCGACCGCGCATCGCGACCGGGCGGGCGCGTGCCGCTACTGCAATACCACCGTCACGGCGCGACGGTTCTGCGCCCAGGCGGCCTCGTCCGATCCCAGCGCCAACGGACGTTCCTTGCCATAGCTGATCGTCGTGATCCGCGACGGCGAGATGCCACGCGTCGCGAGGTAGCTCGACGCGGCATTGGCGCGACGGTCGCCCAGCGCGAGGTTGTACTCGCGGGTGCCGCGTTCGTCGGCATGGCCCTCGATCGTGACGCGGACATTGGGATAACGCGTCAGCCACTGCGCCTGGCTGTCGAGAATCTGCCGCGCGGTTGCGTCGATGTCATACTGGTCGAGGCCGAAATTGATCGTATCGCTGGCAACCGACTGCTGGAAATCGGCACGCGATCCCGGCACGACGCCGTTGGTGCCGGTCCCGGTGCCCGTGCCGCCGGTGCCGGCGTTCGGATCGACGGTCTGCCCCGGTGCGGGGGGCAGTACCGCTGGGCGCTTCTTCGCACAGCCGGCGGTCGCCAGCAGGCCGATAGCGACGAACATCGTCGCGGAAATCTTGGTCATGATAAACCTCCCTTGGTCGTTGCGCCTTCCGCTACAATGCCCCTGTAGCGGAAATGGCCCCCGTTGGTGAAAGGTCAGGGGCGTAGCGGCCCCCAGCTCGGGTCCGATCCGTCGAGCGCGGTCGGAATGCGGCGGATGTTCGCGCCGGTCAGATCGACCGACCAGATCTGTGCCCGGCCCGACCCCTGCGCGCTGCGGAAGAAGGTGAGCACGCGGCCGTTGGGCGACCAGCTCGGCCCTTCGTCACCCCACGCATCGCTCAACAGCTTCTCGCCACTGCCGCCGGGCGACATGATGCCGATGCGGAAAGCTCCGCCACCCTGGCGAGTAAAGGCGATCAGGTCGCCGCGCGGGCTCCAGACCGGCGTCGCATAGCGCCCGCCGCCGAAGCTGATCCGCGTCTGGTTCGATCCGTCGGCATTCATCACGTAGAGCTGCTGCGAGCCTGAGCGATCGCTTTCGAACACGATCTTCGAGCCATCCGGCGAATAGCTGCCGCCGGTGTCGATGCCCGGCGCATTGGTCAGCCGTTGTGGGCTGCCGCCCGATGCGGCCACGCGGTAGATGTCGGTATTGCCCGCCTGCGCCATCGAGAACAGGACATAGCGGCCATCAGGCGAGAAGCGCGGCGCGAAGGTCAGCGACGCATTCTGCACCAGCAACCGCTGCCGCCCGCTGTCGAGGTCGAGGACATAGATCGCCGGCCGCTCGTTGGCGTAGGACATATACACGATCGACTGCTGGTTCGGCGCGAACCGCGGCGTCAGCACGATCGATTGGCCGTTGGTCAGGAAGCGGTGGTTCGCCCCGTCCTGGTCCATGATCGCCAGCCGCTTGATCCGGTTGCCCTTCGGCCCCGTTTCGCTGACATAGACGATGCGGCTGTCGAAATAGGCGCTTTCGCCCGACAGGCGGGTATAGACCGCATCGGCGCATTTGTGCGCGGCGCGACGCCATTCGGCGGGTGCCACGTTGAACCCCTGCCGCGTCAGCTCGGTCCGCCCAAACGTATCGTAGAGATAGCAACCGATGGTCAGCGTGCCGTTCGCTTCGGCGCGGACATAGCCCTGCACCAGCGCCTGCGCGTTGCTCCACGCGGCATAATCGGGCGCCTGCACCTGCGCCATCGCGACCGGCGGCAGGCCGGCGGGGCCGGCGGGCTTGAACAGCCCCGAGTTGCGCAGATCGGTGGCGACGATCTCCGCGAGTTGCCGCCCCAGCGCGTCGGTCGATCCGGCGGGCGTGGACGCCACCTGCGGCGTCGGCATCACCGGCACCGCGATCGGCAGCGGTTCGGAAATGCCGCCCTCGATATCCACCTCGACCTGCGCGAACGCCGCAGGGGCAGCGAGCAGGCTGGCGAGCACCGCCCCCAAGGCCATCGTGACTTTACGCATACATCCCCTCCGGTCAGCCGGGCAGCTTGTAGTTGATGATGATGTCTTTCCACCCGCCGTCATACAGCTCGGCGGGCAGTTCGTACGGCGCGCATTGGGTCAACGCCGCGATCGCCAGTTCGGACACACGCTGCGCATAGCGGCGGTTTTCGTCGTCGATCCCCGTCTGGCCACGCAGTTCGGGCCTGGCGGCAAAGGTGCCGTCCGAGCGCATCTGCAACCGGATGCGCGAGCGGATCTGGTTCGCGCCGGGGCCGGGGTTCGGAATCTTGTTGGCGCAAGGTTGCACCTGCCGCTGGATCGCACTGGCCAGCCCCGCCACCGACTGCGCGCTGACCGCCGTCCCGCGCGGGGTCTGCGCCTTGCCGGGGGCCGGCGTGTCGGCGATGCCCTTCAGGAAATCGTTGCCCAGCCGGCCACCGCGCGGGCGCTGTGCCGTCGCCTGGGCGTTGGCGCCCTCCCCTCGCGTCGTCGCCGGCTTGGCGGCGGGCTTGGCCGGCGCGGCGGCGGGTTTGGCCGGCGCTGCCTTGGGCGGAGCCTTTGCCACGGCGGTCGGCCGCGCCGGCGCCGGACGCGCCGGTTGCCGTGCCGGAGCGGGCCGGGGTTCGGGCTTCGGAGCCGGGGCAGGTTTGGGTGCCGGCTTGGGCACCGGTTTCGGTACGGGCTTCGGCGCGGGCACCGGCTTCGGGGCGGGGCGGGGTTCCGGGCGCGGTGCAGGCTGCGGCCGGGGAGCCGGCGCAGGCGGTGCGGGTTCGGGTTCCGGGGCCGGCTCCGGCTCGCTTGCCGGTTCGCTGGGCGCGGCATCCTCAGGCGGGCCGGTTTCGGGCGCTTGGCTGATCGCGGGGGCGTCGGTCTGTTCCGGCGCGCTCTGTTCGGCCGCCACCTCTTCGGCGAAGCTGACGTCCATCGGCTCGGTCTTGAGCTTCAACGGGTTCGGCGTGGCGAGAAACCCGACCGACAGCAGGCCGAACAGGACGGCATGTCCCGCGACCGCTACGCCAAGCCCGATCTTCTCCGCCTTCTGCATGGGCTTATTGCGCCACGCTGATGAGCGATACGCGGTTCAGCCCGGCACGGTTGAGTTCGCCCAGCACCGCGTTGACCCGACCATAATCGAGGCTGCGGTCGGCGCGCAGCATCACCTGCCGCGGCTCGGTCGCCCCGGCACCCGCGGCTGCGATCTTTTCCAGTTCGCCGGGCAGGTTGTCGGCCGATACTTCGAGATCGTCGATGAAGGTCCGCCCCTCCGCATCCATCGACAGCGTGACCGGCTGCTGCGTCTGTTCGACCGCCTTTGCGCGGCTGTCGGGCAGGTTCACCGGCACGCCGGCGGTCATCAACGGCGCGGTCACCATGAAGATGATGAGCAGCACCAGCATCACGTCGACGAGCGGCGTGACATTGATCTCCGCCATCGGCGCGCGACGCCCTTTTCCCTTTGCCGAGGGCAAGTTGATGCCCATGGCTCAGACGCCTTCGAGCTGGCGCGACAGCGTGGCGTGGAACGCATCGGCGAAGCGGTTCAGCCGCGCCTCGATCCGGTTCACGCGGTGACTGAAGCGGTTATAGGCGATGACCGCGGGGATGGCGGCGAACAGGCCGATGGCGGTCGCGAACAGCGCCTCGGCGATGCCCGGCGCGACGACGGCCAACGAGGTATTCTGCTCGGACGCGATGGCGGTGAACGAGCGCATGATGCCCCAGACGGTGCCGAACAGCCCCACGAACGGCGCGACCGACCCGACCGTCGCCAGCACGTTCAGCCGGTCGGCCAGCGTCTCGCTCTCATCCGCGACGCTCGACGCCATGGCGGTGGCAAGGCGTTCGCGCGTGCCGTCGCGATCGATCTGCTTCGACGCGGTCGACCGGCGCCATTCGCGCACACCGGACGAAAACACGCGGGCGATGGCGGTGTCGCGCGATCCCTGCAACCGGTGGAACGCGTCGATGTCCTCCGCCTGTTCGAACTCGACTTCGAACCGGTCGATGTCGCGGCGGACCTTGCGGGCGCGCACCAGGAAGCCGACGATGATCGCCCAGGTCCAGATGCTCGCCGCCAGCAGGCCCAGCATCACCGCCTTCACCACCCAATCGGCTTGCAGGAAGAGCGCGACCGGCGACATGGTCGCGGCGTCGGTGTTCACGAAAACGTCCATCATGCCCCTTTATCGGTTGCGACCAGCGCGGCGAAGGTGTCGACCCACGCCGCCGGCTGACGACGCGGCCGCCCGTTGGGGGCCACGAACGCGACCTCCACCCGTGCCGACGCCAGTAGAAGATCGTCGCGGATGACTGATTGCTGAATGTCGACCGCCGCCGCCCGCACCCGCTCGACCGTGCTGACCACGACCAGCGCGTCGTTCAGTCGCGCGGGCGCCCGCCAGTCGATCTGCATCGACCGCACGGCATAGGCACCCTCGCCCGCTTCCTGCGCGGCACGCTGATCGATGCCGGCCAGTCGAAGCATGTCGCTGCGCGCCCGTTCGAGGTAACGGAGGTAATTCGCGTGGTAGACGACGCCCGACAGGTCGGTGTCCTCGAAATAAATCCGCAACGGAAAGCGATGCGTGCCGCCGACGAAGCGGCCGCCGGCCGGCTGGTCGGGGTCGGTCATGACCACGGCTTTAACCATTGGCGGCGGTCGGGGAAAGGGGTGACCGGATTAACCCGGAGCTATGGGGTGCGCCGCGCCCATCAGTCGTTGCGGGTAACGGTCACGTTGTTACGCCCCGCCGACCGGATCAACTGCAGGATCGCGCCGACCTGCCGTGCGGACGCCATTGCACCGCCCCGGACGGCCAGCGTCAGCGGCTGGTCATGGTCGGGCAAGGCGCGCAGGGCCGAGACGAAGGCCGAAGCGGCATCGGGCAGGACGAAGGTTTCACCGGTCAGCGTCACCGAACAGCTGGCGTCGGCGGCGAACGCGGCATCGATCACCAGTTGCTCGGCCGGGGCGGCAATCCGCCCCGCCTGTCGCGGACCGATCGCCGCCGATGCCAGCAAATTGCCGCGTTGCCTGCCGTTTCGTTCCATCAATCGAACAACCCATCCTGCACGCCCGCCGGCGGCTCGAACCCCAGATGCTTCCATCCGCCCGCGTTCAGGCAACGGCCGCGCGCGGTGCGGGCGATCATGCCGATCTGGATCAGATACGGCTCGATCACTTCCTCGATCGTGTCGCGCGGTTCGCTGAGGCCCGCCGCCAGCGTCTCCACGCCCACCGGCCCCCCGCGATAGACGTCGGCGATCATCGTCAGGTAGCGGCGATCCATCGCGTCCAGCCCCTTGGCGTCGACCTCCAGCCGGTTGAGCGCGGCGTCGGCGGTGCGGGCATCGACGATCTCGACGCCGGCGACATTCGCGAAATCGCGTACCCGGCGCAGCAGGCGGCCGGCGATGCGCGGCGTGCCGCGCGCACGACGGGCGACTTCGGTCGCGCCGTCCTTGGCGATGCCCAGGCCGAGCAAGCCGGCGGCCCGGCTGACGACGCGGGTGAGTTCGTCGACGGTGTAGAATTGCAGGCGGACCGGAATGCCGAAACGGTCGCGCAACGGCGTGGTCAGCAACCCCTGCCGCGTGGTCGCGCCAACCAGCGTGAAGCGCGGCAGGTCGATGCGGACGCTACGCGCGGACGGCCCCTCCCCGATCATCAGGTCGAGCGCGCGGTCCTCCATCGCCGGATAGAGAACCTCCTCGACCGCGGGATTTAGGCGATGGATTTCGTCGATGAACAACACGTCGCCGTCTTCGAGATTGGTGAGCAGCGCCGCCAGATCCCCCGACTTGGCGATGACCGGGCCGGAGGTGGCGCGGAAGCCCACGCCCATTTCCCGCGCGACGATCTGCGCCAGCGTGGTCTTGCCAAGACCAGGAGGGCCGAAGAACAGCACATGGTCGAGGACATCACCCCGCCCGCGCGCGGCATCGATGAACACGCGCAGATTCTCGCGCGCCGCCTGCTGCCCGACGAATTCGTCGAGCGCTTTCGGGCGGAGCGCAGCGTCGACGTCCTCGGGACGGCGAAGCGGGGTGGTCATACGGTCGTCGGTCACCCGCGTTCCCTAGACGTTCGCGTTCGGCATGGAAAGCGCCTCCCCGGTACGGGGAGCGGGACCAGCGCAGCTGGTGGAGGTGGTGTCCACACACGCAACCGTACCGTATGCGGCTAGCCCGCTCCACCAGCTTCGCTGGTCCCCCTCCCCGTGCCGGGGAGGATGTCAGGTGCGGGACGCCTTGCGCAGCGCCAGCCGCACCAGCGCATCCAAGCCGACGCCCGGCCCCAGTTCCTCGGCCGCCTTGCCGACCGCCGTGGCCGCTTCGGCGGGGCGAAAGCCAAGGTTCAAGAGCGCCGATACCGCGTCGCCTTCCACCCCGTCCCCGCCTGCCGCCGGCGCCACCGCGCCCGGACCGATGGCGATGCCGCCGACTTTGTCCTTCAATTCCATCGCGATGCGCTGCGCCAGCTTCGGGCCGACGCCGTTGGCGCGCGCGATGCTCGCCTTGTCGCCGCGCGCGATCGCCGTGCGGACCTCTTCGGGTGACAGGGTAGACAGGATGCCCAGCGCAACCCGAGCGCCGACGCCCTGCACGCCAGTCAGCAGGCGGAACCAGTCGCGCTCATCCGCGCTCGCGAAGCCGACGAGGCGGATGAAATCCTCCGCGACCAGCATTTCGGTATGAATCGTGACGCTGCCACCGACCGGTCCCAGCGCCTGCAACGTCCGTGACGACGCGCCGACCAGATAGCCGACGCCGTTCACGTCAATGACGGCATGGTCGATGCCGGAGACGGAGAGCGTACCTTTGAGATGGGCGATCATGGTGTGCCTGTCTGAAATGGGTGGCATTGCCGGCGATGCGCTCGCATCTCCATGTCGTCACCCCGGACCTGTTCCGGGGTCCACCGCGGCGCAAATGTCTCCGTCGGTGCGTTCGCGGAACGGTGGACCCCGGAACAGGTCCGGGGTGACGGTAGGGGATGGGGCCGCGTCACGCCCCGATCCCGGTCGAGCGCCGCGCCCTTGCCTGCGCGCTCGCCAGATGGTGCGCGTGAGTGATCGCCACCGCCAGCGCATCGGCGGCATCGGGGCCGGACAGCTTCACGCCGGGCAGCAGGTGGCCGACCATCGCCTGGATTTGTTTCTTGTCCGCGCCGCCGGTGCCGACCACCGCCTTCTTGACGATGCTCGGATGATATTCGCCGATCGCAAGGCCGGCGGTCGAGGCGGATAGGAGCACGACACCACGAGCCTGCCCCAGCTTCAGCGTCGATTGCGCGTTGCTGTTGCCCAACACCTCCTCGACCGCCGCGCCGTCGGGGCGTTCGGTGCGGATCACCTCGCCCAGCGCACCGAACAACAGCGCGAGGCGACGGGGAAGCTGCATCGACGGGTCGGTGCGGATCTGGCCGTTGGCGATATGCGACAACCGGTTGCCATCGGCGCGGATCATGCCCCAGCCGGTCGTGCCGAGACCGGGGTCGAGGCCGAGGATCAGCAAGAGCATCCTCCCCGTGCAGCGGGGAGGAATTGTTCGGTCAACCCAGCTTCTCCATCACTTCGTCGGACACTTCGTAATTGCCCCACACCGTCTGGACGTCGTCATCGTCGTCCAGCGCGTCGAGCAGTTTGAACAGCGTCGCGGCATCGTCCTCGCCGACCGACACCATCGTCTGCGGCCGCCAGGCGAGCTTGGCGCCTTCGGCCTCGCCCAGCACCGGCTCTAGCGCCTTGGCGACTTCGTGCAGGTCGCCCTGTGCGGTCCAGATTTCGTGGCCGTCCTCGCTCGACGTCACGTCCTCGGCGCCGGCTTCCAGCGCGGCCTCGAACACCTTTTCGGCGTCGCCGGCCTTGGCGGGATAGTTGATGAGGCCGACCCGGTCGAACCCGTGGCTGACCGACCCGGCGGTGCCGAGATTGCCGCCGTTCTTCGACACGGCGGTGCGCACGTTGGTCGCGGTGCGGTTGCGGTTGTCGGACAGCGCCTCGATGATGAGCGAAACCCCTGCCGGGCCGAAGCCTTCGTAGCGGATTTCCTCGTAATTCTCCATGTCGCCCTTCGACGCCTTGTCGACCGCGCGCTGGATATTGTCCTTGGGCATCGACTGCGCCTTGGCGGCGTTGATCGCCGCGCGCAGGCGCGGGTTCATGTCGGGATCGGGCAGGCCCATCTTCGCCGCGACGGTGATTTCGCGGCTGAGCTTGCTGAACATGCCCGACCGCTTCTTATCCTGCGCACCCTTGCGGTGCATGATGTTCTTGAATTTGCTATGGCCTGCCATCGGTGCCTCTTTAGGTTCGGGTCCGCTCTTAAGCGGACGGCGCGCGTTGCGCCAGCGCGTCGATCTTCGCCTCCAGCGCCGCCAGCCGGTCGATCACGTCGCTGTCCAGCTTGGCGTGCAACGCGAGGATGTCGATCTCTGCGCGCAAATTGGTTTCATAGTCCAGCCGCGCCGCCAGCCGGTCCTTTTCCGACTGCCGGTTCTGGCTCATCATGATGACCGGTGCCTGGATCGCGGCCAGCGTCGACAGCATCAGGTTGAGAAAGATGTAGGGATAAGGGTCGAACGCCATGCCGAAGTGCGACAGCACGTCGGAATTGAGCAGCATCCACCCCAGCAGTACCGCCGTGAAGGCGATGATGAACCCCCACGACCCGCCGACCGCCGCGACGCGGTCCGCCAGTCGATCGCCATAGGTCGACCGCGCGTCCGATTCGTCGGCGGCGTCGCGGGTGACGGGGGTGCCGCGTTCGATCGCGGACAGGACATGGGCCTCTTCCTCGCCCTGCGGGTCCCCATGCCCTTTCAGCAGGCGGGTCGCGATGTGAAAGACGCTGGCCATGTCCCTGCCCCCGTTGTGTCGGTGTTAGATGCCGAGCGCCTGCTTGTACGTTTCGAGCAGCATGTCCGCTTCGTCGCGGTGATGCTTTTCCATGCGGCGCAGGCGGATGATCGTGCGCATGGTCTTGATGTCGAACCCGGTCGACTTGGCTTCGGCATAGACATCCTTGATGTCGTCGCTGATGCCCTTCTTTTCTTCTTCCAGGCGCTCGATGCGTTCGATGAGCAGGCGGAGCTGTTCCGCCGAGACGTTGTCGGTCATGGATTCCCTTACGATGGTCAAGAATTCGTGAACGGGCGCGCCTAGCCGATCCGGGCGCGCGCCTCAACCGATCAGCGGGGTTCGGTCATCGCCGGTGGGTCGCTGGCCGGGAAGCTGTCGTCCAGTGCCTCGTCCAGCGCGGCGTCGGTCCGGTTCTTCGCCACGCTTTCGTCCATGCGTGCGATCTGTTCGGCGGTCGCGGGCAACTGGTGAGTCGCCTTCCACTGCGCATAGGGCATGCCGTACACCGCCTCGCGGCCCTGCTCCTTCGACAGCCCGGCCGCCTCGCCCAGCCAGTCGCCCAAGCAGTTGCGGCAAAAGCCGGCCAGTCCCATCAGGTCGACATTCTGCGCATCGGTACGATGCTGAAGGTGCCGGATCAGGCGGCGGAAGGCGGCAGCTTGTGCCGCGTCGTCAATTAAATCGATTGTTGCCATCTGATGGCCCTCCAAGGTTGAACCTTTGTGAATAAGCACTAGAGGCAGGCGCGCAACGCCCGGAGAGTGATTATGACCAAGGCCATCAGCCCCCGTTCGCGCAAGGTTCGCGTCCTCGCCACGCTCGGCCCTGCGAGCAACACGTACGAAATGATCGCGAAGCTGTACGAAGCGGGCGCCGATGCGTTCCGCGTCAACATGAGCCATGGCGACCAGCAGTCGAAGGTCGCGGTGATCGAGGCGATTCGCGCGCTGGAAAAGCAATATGGCCGCCCGACGACCATCCTCGCCGATCTGCAGGGCCCGAAGCTGCGCGTCGGTCGCTTCGCCGAAGGGCGCGTGATGCTCGAAGCCGGGCAGCGCTTCACGCTCGACCGGTCGGACGAACCCGGCGATGCGAATCGCGTCCAGTTGCCCCATCCCGAAATCTTTGCCGCGATCGCCCGCGATGCCCGCCTGCTGCTCGACGACGGCAAGCTGGTGCTGCGCGTCCTCGACCATGACGACGACAAGATCGTCACCGAAGTAGTGGTCGGCGGCGCGCTGTCGAATTCGAAGGGGCTGAACGTCCCCGACGTCGTACTGCCGATGGCGGCGTTGACGCCCAAGGATATTTCGGACCTGCACTTCGCGGTCGACCAGGGCGTGGACTGGATCGCGCTGTCGTTCGTGCAGCGCCCGGAGGATCTGGCCGAGGCGCGCAAGCTGATTCAGGGCAAGGCCGCGCTGCTCGCCAAGATCGAGAAGCCGTCGGCCGTCGCACGGCTGGAGGAGATCGTCGAACAGTGCGACGGCGTGATGGTCGCGCGCGGCGATCTGGGCGTCGAACTGCCGCCGCAGTCGGTGCCGCCGTTGCAGAAGCGCATCGTCGAGACTGCCCGTCGCCTCGGCCGCCCGGTGGTGGTCGCGACGCAGATGCTCGAATCGATGATTACCTCGCCCTCGCCGACCCGCGCGGAAGTGTCGGACGTCGCCACCGCCGTCTATGACGGCGCGGACGCGATCATGTTGTCGGCGGAAAGCGCCGCGGGCAGCTGGCCGGTCGAATCGGTCGCGATGATGAACGACATCTCGCACGCCGTGGAGCGCGATCCCGCCCATGGCGACCGCGTCCACTTCACCGTGCTGCGCCCCGACCCCACCACCGCCGACGCGCTGGCCGAAGCCGCCAAGAACATCGCCGCCACGGTCGATGCGAAGGCGATCCTGTGCTTCACCAAGTCGGGCTCGACCGCACGCCGCATCGCGCGCGAGCGTCCCGCCGTGCCGATCATGGTGCTGACGCCGCAGATCGACACCGCCCGCCGCCTCGGCCTGCTGTGGGGCGTCCATGCCGTGCACACCCGCGACGTCGAATCGTTCGAAGAGATGGTGGCAAAGGCCAAGCGCATGGTCCTGCGCCACAACATCGCCTCGCCCGGCGACCGCGTCGTCGTCTGCGCCGGCGTTCCGTTCGGCACGCCGGGTTCGACCAACGTGCTTCACGTCGTGCAGATCGTCGGCGACGAGCTGAAGAACTATCGCGGGCAGGAAGCCTAAGTCCAAAATCCTCCCCGGCACGGGGAGGGGGACCGGCCGCAAGATGGTGGAGGGGGGCTTCCGCAGGCGCTGCGCTCCGCCGCCGCTACGCGGCGGTCCCCCTCCCCGTATCGGGGAGGATTTCTACTCCGCCTCGCTGCCCTCGACCCGGACGTCGACGTCCAGTTCTTCGTCACCCGCGCCCATCCGTACGCCGGCGATCGGCGCCGCACCCGCTGCATCCAGCGCGACCGCCACGCGGATGTGGTCCAGTCCCGACCGCCCGCCCGTCGCCGGATCGAACGCGTACCAGCCGCCCGAAACATATGCCTCGACCCAGGCATGGGGGGCGGCGGTTCGCCGTTCGTCGTCGCCCGACAGGCTGTACCCGGAGACATAGCGGGCCGGCACGCCTCGCGCCCGGGCGGCGGCAAGGAATATCTGCGCCATGTCGCGTGGCCCCAGCCGGGCGTCGCCCACCGCCTCGACCGCCGGACGGATCGTCGGGGTCGGCCGCCGGTCGAGCGGCCAGCGAGCGTGGATCGCGGCGGCCAGCTTGGTCATCGCCGCCAGATCGTCGCCCTGTACCAGTTCCTCGATCACCGCATCGGCGCGGGTCAACGGCGTCACGCGGCGGAACAGTTCAGGCGGAAACGGCTCGTCGGTGCCCTCGATCGGACCGTCGGCTTCGGTCAGCAGCGCTTCGCCCGACACGGTCAGTACCAGCGTCTCGAACGGTCCCTCGGCATAGAGCATCCGGGTGATGTTGCCGTACCCATCGAACCCTTCCCGCAGCCGCGCGTCGCAATCGACGTCGATGCGCCAGTTCACCACCGTCTGGTGGCTGGTGTCGCCCGGAAACAGCCGCAGCAGCTGGACGATACGCGCCTGCGGCTCGGTGAAGCGGTAGCGCGTTTCGTGGTGGACCGACAGCCGCATCAGATGAAGCGGAACTGGCGGGCGATCGCGGCGTCGAGCATCGCATTCTCCCGGATGAAGGCGTTCAGATATTCATGCAGGCCGCTGACGATCACCTCATGCGCGCGCGTCTTCTGCATCCGTGCCAGCCGCGCGCGGGCCATGCGGTCGGCCTCTCCCTGGAACCCGGTGCGCTTGCCGAGCATGTTCAGCATCTCGACCGTTTCGTCGACACAGGCGGCCAGACTGCGTGGCACCTCGCCGCGGGACAGCAGCAGTTCGATGACGTTGGCTGGCTTCAACCCCTCGCTATAGAGCCAGCGATAGGCGGTGACGGCGGACACCGTCTGCAGGATCGTCGTCCATTGATCGCGGTCGATCGCACCGCCGATTCGTTCGCCTTCGGGCAGCAGCAGGTGATATTTGACGTCGATCAGGCGCGCGGTGTTGTCGGCGCGCTCGATCGCCGCGCCCAGTTGCACGAACCACGTCGCCTCGTTCTTCATCATGCGCTGGACCGCGCCTTCGAACCCGCGTGCCTCGGCCTTGATCGCCTCGACCAGGTTGAGGATGTCCTCACCCTCCTCCGCACCCGGCGCGTTGAACACGATCCACGCGCGGTTGATCGCGGTCCATGCGTCGCGGGTCAGCGCGGTGCGCACCGCCTTCGCATTGTTGCGCGCCATGTCGAGGCACCACAGGATCGATCCGGCATGGCTGCGGTCGCAGGTCAGGAAGCGGGCGACCGATGCCTGCCCGACCGCCTGCCCGGTCGCGGCGAAGCTGTCCTCGGTATAGCTGACCGCCAGCGCGCTGGCCCATGCCGCGTCGCCGCCCGGACGCGATGACAGCGCATCCAGCCGCACCGTCGCCTCGACCAGCCGCGCGAGGAAGTCGGCGCGTTCGACGTAGCGACCCAGCCAGTAGAGCGACGCGGCGGTACGCGAGAGCATCGCCATGTCAGCGCCCTCCCTGGCTCTGGGTCATGCCGCCCAGCGATTGCGACTGGACCGGACCGTCGTCCATCAGCACGAAACTGTCCTTGGTCCCGCCGCCCTGGCTGGAATTGACGACCAGCGATCCTTCCTTCAGCGCGACCCGGGTCAGGCCGCCGGGCACCACCTGCACCGTGTCCGCACCGGTCAGCACGAACGGGCGGAAGTCGACATGGCGCGGGGCAAGGCCTGCTTCGGTCAGCGTCGGCACGGTGGACAGCGCAAGAGTGGGCTGCGCGATGTAGCGCTGCGGCTCGGCGATCAGCGCGCGGCGGAAATCCTCGATCTCCGCCTTCGACGCGGTCGGGCCGACCAGCATTCCGTAGCCGCCCGACCCGTCGACCAGCTTCACCACCACCTCGTCCAGATGGTCGAGGACATATTTCAGCGCGTCCGGCTCGCGGCAGCGCCACGTCTCGACATTGGGAAGCAACGGCTCGCTTTCCGAGTAGAAGCGGACGATTTCGGGCATGTAGCTGTAGATCGCCTTGTCGTCGGCGATGCCGTTGCCCGGCGCGTTGACCAGCGCGACATTGCCCGCGCGATAGGCGGCGATCAGCCCCGGCACGCCCAGCAGCGATTCGGGGCGGAACACCACCGGATCGATGAAGTCGTCGTCGATCCGGCGATAGATGACATCGACCCGCACCCGCCCGGCGATGGTCTGCATCCACACCACATCGTCGTCGACCAGCAGATCGGCCGGCTCGACCAGTTCGACGCCCATCGAATCGGCGAGGAAGCTGTGTTCGTAATAGGCCGAATTGAAATGGCCCGGCGTCAGCACGACGCAGGTCGGGTGGGCACCGGCACCCGGCGGGGCGACCGACCGCATCGTTTCCAGCAGCTTGTCGGGGTAGCTGTCGACCGCCGCGACGCGGAAATTGCGGAACAGTTCGGGGCACAGCCGGATCATCGCCTCGCGATTTTCCAGCATGTATGACACGCCCGACGGGGTGCGGGCATTGTCCTCCAGCACATAGAATTCGTCCGGGCCGGTGCGGACCAGATCGATGCCGCAGATATGCGCCCACACCCCATGCGGCGGGCGGATGCCGGCGATTTCCGGCCGGAACTGCGCATTGCCGAAGATCAGGTCGGGCGGCAGCACCCCCGCCTTCAGGATGCGCCGCTCGCCATAAATGTCGTCGAGAAAGGCGTTGATCGCCTGCGTCCGCTGGATCAGCCCCCTGGACAGCCGCGCCCATTCGTCGGCCATGAACACGCGCGGCACGATGTCGAACGGGATGATCCGCTCCGCCGCCTCGCTGTCGCCATAGACGGCAAAGGTGATGCCCAGTTGGCGAAAAGTGGCTTCGGCGGATTGCAGGCGGCGTTTCAACTCGTGGGACGGCACCTCGCGCATCCATCGTGCCAGTGCCGCAAGGTCGGTGCGCGGATGATCCGGCCCGCCATGTCCCCAGATTTCGTCGAACGCCTGCCCCATTCAATCCCCAACGCCGCCTGACGGATAATGGTCCCCATGCTGCGCTGCGAAATCGACACTGGCAAGCGGCTACGCGCGCTATCGTACCAATTCGGTCAAGGTTGCAGGGGTCAACACCTGCGGCAGCACGCGCGCGTCCTGTTTGCCCGGAGCGTACCACAGATATAGCGGCACGCCGGCGCGGTTATGCCTCTCGATGAAGCGACCCAGCGTCGGGTCGCCATCGGTCCAGTCGCCCACCAGCACCTTCACCCCGCCCTTGGCAAAGGCATCGGCGACTGCCTGCGTCTCGATCGCAGCGCGTTCGTTGACCTTGCAGGTCAGGCACCAGTCGGCGGTGAAATAGGCGAAGACCGGCTTGCCCTCCGCGCGCAGCGCCGCCAGTCGCGCCTCGCTGAACGGTTCGGCGCCGGCGATGCCGGTCGGTGCGGCGCCGGCGGGCGGCGCGCGCTGAACCAGCGCCGCACTCGCCACCGCCAGCACCAGCGCGGCGATCCCCGGCCACCATGCCCGGTCGCGCCCGCGCAACTGCCGCCGCCCGGTCCACCACAGCCCCAGTCCGGCGAGCAGCAACGCGCCGAGCCCCAGCGCCATGCCGTCGACGCCCGCCTGCCGCCCCAATATCCACGCCAGCGCCAGCGCGGTCAGAAACATCGGCACCGACAGCCCCTTGCGGAACACATCCATCCACGCACCCGGTTTCGGCAGGCGGCGGCGGAGCGCCGGCACGAAGCCCAACAGCAGGAACGGCAGCGCCAGTCCCAGCCCCAACCCGGCGAACACCGCCATCGCCGCGACCGGCGGCAGCACCAGCGCCGACCCCAGCGCCGCGCCCATGAACGGCCCGGTGCACGGCGTCGCGACGAACGCGGCCAGCGCCCCGGTGGCGAACGCCCCGCCCCGCCCCTTGCGCGTGCCGACCTGCGGCGTGGGCAGTTCGAACAGCCCGGCCAGGTTCAGCGCGATCCCGCCGGTCAGGACCAGCAGCAGCAGCACGACGCGCGGATCGGTCAGCTGGAACGCCCATCCCGCCGCCACGCCCGCGGCGCGGATCGCGAGCAATATGCCGCCCAGCGCCATGCAGGTGACGACCGCCCCGGCGGTATAGGCCACCCCCTCCGCCCGCGCATGGGCCGCCGATTCGCCCGAGCGGGCAAGGCTCAGCGCCTTGAGGCTGAGGATCGGGAAGACGCAGGGCATGATGTTGAGCAGCAACCCGCCCAGCAGCGCCCCGGCAAAGGCGACCATCGCGGCGCGGATCGGGGCCGGTTCGGCAGCGGCGGGCACTACGCCCGGCGTCGCGCGGATCGCGAAGCCCTGCCGCGATCCGGTCGCCAGCACCCCCTCGATCACCGCCGGCTTGCCTATGCCCTTCGTCTCGATGACCAGCGCATCGCCGTCGCGGCGGATGGTCTGCGGAGCGTCGTAATCGATCGCATTTTCGGTCTCGGCGAAGAAATAGGCGTCTCCGACCGCCTGCGACGCCGGGAACGGCACACGCAGCCGCAGCGGCTCACCCGCCTGGAACGATGCCGGCGACCCCAGCGGCCGGGGCAACGCGCGCCGCCAGCGGTCGAACTCGTCGCGGCGTTCCGATGCGATCGCGCCATCGCCGATGGTCAGTTCGGTCGCGAGGTCCGCCTTTTCCGGTACGCAGATTTCGCGGGTGCAGACCAGATAGTCGATCGACAGGCGCACCGGCACTTTGGCTCCCGTCGCCAACCCGGCGGGAAGCTGCAATTCGGTCAGGATCGTCCAGGGCCGCTCATAGACATAGTTGATGATCCCGGCGACGCTCAGCCGCTCGGGCACCGGATAGCGCAAGGTGCCGATCCGCGCCCCCGCCGGCAGGGTCCAGTCGAGCCGCGGCTGGGTGCCTACCGCGCCGGGATTCTTCCAATATCCGTGCCAGCCCGTATCGGGCACCGACACCAGCGCCAGCGCCACGCGCGATCCCGCCGCCGGGGTATCGCTTTCCGCGACGATCCGCATCCGGACGTGCCGCTGCCCCGGCACCTGCGCCGCCACCGGCAGTGCCGCGAGGAATGCCGAAAGGACGGCGATGAGTCGCCATAGCGTTCTTGCCGGTGTCATGTACGGCGGGTAGCGGAGTTTCGAGACGGATGCACCGTCCGCGGAGTTCCTCGATGCGTTTCCTGACCCTTGCCGCGCTGCTGCTCGGCACCGCCGTCCCCGCCATGGCACAGACCACCGCGCCCGCCCCGGCAGCCACCGATATGCCGGTACCGCCGACCTATCCGACGACGGCCCCCAAGCTGATCGTCGCCATCTCGGTCGACCAGTTCTCCGCCGACCTGTTCGCCGAATATCGCGCGCGGTTCACCGGTGGCTTCGTGCGGATGATGCAGGGGGCGGTGTTCCCGTCAGGCTATCAGAGCCATGCCGCGACCGAGACCTGCCCCGGTCATTCGACGATCCTGACCGGCGCACGGCCGGCACGCACCGGCATCATCGCCAACGACTGGATCGACCAGCGCAGCACGACCCGCCCCGACCACAAGGTCTATTGCGCGGAGGATGAACGGGTCAGCGGGTCGACCTTCAAGGACTATACCGTGTCCGACGTCCACCTGATGGTGCCGACGCTCGGCGAGCGGATGAAGGCCGCCGACCCGCGTACCCGCGTCGTCTCGGTCGCGGGCAAGGACCGCGCGGCGGTGATGATGGGCGGACACAAGGTCGACGAACTGTGGTGGTTCGGCAAGGACGGCTTCACCAGCTATGCCGGGCGCACGATGCCGCCGGTGGTCGCGCGCGCCAATGCCGCCGTGGCGAAGCGGATCGCGACCGCCCAGCCGGCGATGACGCTGCCGACCTTCTGCCAGCCGCTCGCGCGGGCGGTATCGGTCGCCGGCAAGACGATCGGCACCGGTCGCTTCGCACGAGAGGCGGGCGACGTGAACAATTTCCGCCGCTCGCCCGAATATGACGCTGCCGTCCTGGCGCTTGCCGCCGGGCTGATTCAGGACATGAAGCTGGGCCAGGGACCGCAAACCGACATCATCTCAATCGGCGCATCGGCGACCGACTATGTCGGGCACGGCTATGGCACCGAAGGCAGCGAGATGTGCCTGCAGCTGACCTCGCTCGACCAGAGTCTGGGTGAGTTCTTCAAGGTGCTCGACGCGACCGGCGTGGATTATCAGGTCGTGCTGACCGCCGACCATGGCGGCAGCGACGCCAGCGAGCGCCATGCGCACCACGCCATCCCCGATGCCGTGCGCCAGGACGGCGAACTGACGGTCGAGGGCGTCGGCAAGGCGATCGGGCAGAAGCTGGGGATCGCCGGCCCGGTCCTGTTCGGCGGGGTGAACGGCGATGTGTGGTATGACATCAAGTTGACCCCGGCGCAGCGCGCGGCGGTGGAGCGCGAGGCGATCGCGATGTTCATGGCGCATCCGCAGACACAGGCGGTCTTCACCCGCGCGCAGGTGACGGCGGCGACCGTGCCGAACACCCCGCCCGAAACCTGGAGCCTGGTAGAGCGTGCGCGTGCGTCCTATTATCCCCCGCGCTCGGGCGACCTACTGGTGGCGATGAAGCCGCGCGTGCTGACGCTGCCGCATCCGGTAGTCGGCAGCGCGGTCGCGACTCACGGCAGCTTCTGGGACTACGACCGGCGTGTGCCGATCCTGTTCTGGCGCAAGGGTGCCGGCGGGTTCGAGGAGCCGTTCGGCGTCGAGACGGTCGACATCCTGCCAACGCTGGCGGCGACGATCGGGCTGGCGGTGCCGAAGGGCGAGATCGACGGCCGCTGCCTCGACCTCAACCCCGGTGACGGATCGACCTGCCGCTGATCCCGCCGTTCGGTCGAGCAGCGTCGAGCAAGATCGAAAAGCGTCCCGTCGAGAACTCCGCTCGACGGGACGTGCCATCCTCAGGGTAGCCGCAGCAACGCCGTCGCCGCCGACGCCGGATCGGCGCGCTCCGCCAGCGAGGTGACGATCGCCGCCGCCGTGCGCGGTACCTTACCCGCAAACGCCACCCGGCCGTTGACCGTCACCCGCACCGGTTTGTCGAGATCGACCAGCCGGTCCGACAGCCGCAGCGTCAGTCCGGCGGGCACCGCACCGTCGATCGTGATCGCCTGCCCCTCGACCCGCGCGTCGACCCGGTCGCCCGCCTTCGCACTCGCCGCGTCGGGAATGTGCAGCCAGTAGAACCGGTCATGGGTCACGTCGTCCTGCACCCACACGATCCGCTTCGGCCACGGGTTGCGGGTGAACTGCGCCATCCACGGCAGCGCCTCGGCATCCTTGCGGTTCATCCAGTGCGGCAGCCCCGGATAGATGCGGGTCATCGACACATAGCCGCCCGGATCGGCGGCGTGCAGCTTCGCCAGTTCGGCGCTCTTTTCCGCCGCGATCCGGTTGCGGTCATAGGCGGCGTCGGCCCCGCCCATGAAGATGCCGAACGGCAGGTTCCGCAGGCCCGCCACGCCCGCCTCATTCGGATGGCCCGCCATCATCGATGCCGCCGCGAAGCGATCCGCCATGCGCGGCGCCAATTGCCATACGCCATCGCCACCCGCCGAATAGCCGAGCAGATAGACCCGGTTCGGATCGACACCATTGATCGCCACCTGCGCATCGATCAGCCGCTGGAACAGTGGGTCGATATGCGCCTCATGCCACAGATTCCACGTATCGGTCGGCGCGCGCGGGGCAAGATAGATGCCCTCGGCCGGTTCGTAGAGCCGGATCTGGTTGCGCCATTGCTGGTCGTTCACCGCCGGCGCGGCATTGCCGCCGCCATGCATCGAAATCCAAAGGCTACGCTTTCCGAACGGTGCGTTACCGAATTGTCGGCTGTCCCAGCGCAAGGTCTTGTCGCCGAGCGTGATCGCCTTGGCGGCAACAGCATCGCGGTCTGCCGCCGCCACCTGCTGCATCCGGTCGGCGGCAAGCAGCGCCAGCACCCGGTCGGCATCCGCGCGGCCGAGCGGCCGGTTCAGGATCGCGGCATCGGCGCGACGGGCACCCGATGGCACGTCGATCCAGCGCGAAACTTCGGTGACGGCACGCGACGGCCGGGCCTGTGGCGCGGCAACCGCCGTGGTGGTGACGGCCAAGGCCGCCAGCGATGTGCTGAAAATGGTGCGCATATGCGAACACGCTAACCGGATCGGCGTGCTGTTCGAAGCGAAATCGTGTCGTGACTGGGACTGACGACCGGAGCGACTCGGGATGGATCGGCATTCAATGTGCGAGTGCGCGATGTTCGCGCGAGGCCGCGAAGTGAAGAAAGAAGATGTTCGCGCGGAGGCGCGGAGGACGCAGAGAACCGCGCGTTACGCAAAGCGGTACTCGCTTCATCGGCGCTACGATATCGGGCCGACCGGTAATCGACCCTGCGATCAGCCCCGTGCGCGATACCTCTGCGTCCTCCGCGCCTCCGCGCGAAAATCCGACTTCCTGGGGTTTCGCGATTGTCGCTTGGACATCTCGCACCGGCGTATAATGTCGATCCGGCCTCGGAGTGATCGACATTCACCGGTCTATCGTCCCCCCGGACTTGTTCCGGGGTCCACGGCGCGGTAATCGGTGCGGCGTGAGCCTCTATCGACCACGACAGCGGCTCGGTGGACCCCGGAACAAGTCCGGGGGGACGGAGAGGCTGGAGGCAGCGATCAGGAACGACACCAGACGTAGCTGAATGTCGACCCGTCCTAGCGCGTTTCGAACTTGCGAACGCCCGGCCCCAGCCGGTTCGCCCCGACCGCTACCCCGTCGCCGGTATAGTCGGCGACGAACGCCGGGCTCTTGTTCATGCCGGGGGCCAGCCGCGCATCGTTGTCCTCGACCCGCAACCCGCGCGCCGGGAAGGTGTGCTTCTCCGCCCCGACGACGATGAAGCCGGTCCAGTTCTCCTTCGCCTTGCCCTGGACGAAGGTATTGCGCGCGATCAGCCCGGTGGCCCCTTCGGGCAGGTCGATCATATAGTTGGTCTTGCTGCCCCGGCTGTCGTCAAAGCTGGAATCGGTGATCTCGATCCGGGGCGCGCGGATCTTGACATAATGACCGCCGGTGCCGCGTTCGAAGCGTGAGCGAGTGATGGTGATCGACCCGTTATTGCCGAGATAAACCGCGTGCGAACAATCGACCGTCTCGTCGCATTGGCCGAGGCCGGCAAAGGTCGACCGGTCGATGCGGATACGCTGCTGCCCGTCGGGATTGCCGCCGAGAATCCCTTCCTGGCTGTCGAGGAAGGTCGAATTGGTGACGGTCAGGTCCCCGATTTCGGTACGGATGCCCGCGCCATTGCCGTCGGGCACGCGGATGCGGCGGAACACGATGCCGTCGACCGTCGATCGCCGCCCGCGCAGGACGAACGTCGCCTTTTCCTCACACGCCCCGCCATCGAAAATGACCGTGCCGGGGGTGCGCGCGCGATAGGTGATGTCGCCGCCGGTCTGGACCGTACAGTCGCGATAGGTGCCCGGCGCGATCAGGATCGTGGCGGTGCCGTCGCGCACCGCACTCACAGCCGCATCGATCGTCGCAAACCCCTCGCCGGTCTGTTCGATCACGAACGGCGCGCCGCGCTGCTGCGCCGGAAGCGGAGCGGCCAACAGCACCATCGCGAGGGGCAGTAAATGGCGAGCGTTCATCGGCCGGTCCTCTATCGGTTCCGGCCCTGACATGCGCCAGCGGGACCCTGCACGGAAGGGGGCAAATCCGTCCCGGTGCGGTACGCCGTCAGACGTTGAGGCGCGCGCGCATTTCCTTACCCGGCTTGAAATAGGGAACGCGCTTCGCATCCACGTCCACCGCCTCGCCGGTGCGCGGGTTGCGACCGGTGCGGGCGTCGCGCGCACGGGTCGAAAAAGCACCGAAGCCGCGGAGTTCGACACGCCCACCGCTGCGCAACTGTTCGGTGATCGCATCGAAGAAGGTCGCGACGATCCGCTCGACATCCCGCAGCGGCAGTTCCGGATTTTCCTGTGCCACGTGCTGAACCAGTTCCGATCGGATCATCATTTCCCCCGGTAATTCAAAACCATGCGCCGGAACGGTCCGTTCCGCGCATTCGGTTTCCCTAACCTATGTCTATCGAGCCCCACAATCCGCCTTTCGAATGAACGCAAAAACGGGGCGCTCCGATCTGGAGCACCCCGTCCCTGATCCCACCAGATGGCGGTTAGGCTTACTTCTGTTCGCCGCGCGCCTTCAGCGCCTCGCCCAGAATGTCGCCCAGCGACGCGCCCGAGTCGGACGAACCGTACTGCGCAACCGCCTGCTTCTCTTCGGCGATCTGCATCGCCTTGATCGAGAAGGTCGGCTTCTTCGAACGATCGAAGCCGGTGACCATCGCGTCGAACTTCTGGCCGACCTGGAAACGCTCCGGACGCTGTTCGTCGCGGTCGCGGCCGAGATCGGTGCGCTTGATGAAGCCGGTCGCGCCATCGTCGCCCTGCTGCACTTCGAGGCCCGCGTCGCGGACTTCGAGCACGGTGACGGTGACGATCGCGTTCTTGTTCAGGCGATCACCCGCCTGCGCCGTGACCGGACCACCACGCTCCAGCTGCTTCATGCCGAGCGAGATGCGCTCCTTGTCCGGCTCGACCGCCAGCACGACGGCCTGAACCGTCTCGCCCTTGCGGTGCAGGTTGAGCGCGTCTTCGCCCGAGATGCCCCATGCGATGTCCGACATGTGGACCATGCCGTCGACGTCGCCGTCCAGGCCGATGAACAGGCCGAATTCGGTGGCGTTCTTGACTTCGCCCTCGACGGTCGAACCGACGGGGTGATCTTCCGCGAACTTCTCCCACGGATTGGCCTGCGCCTGCTTGAGGCCCAGCGAGATGCGGCGCTTGTCCTGATCGACCTCGAGGACGATCACGTCGACTTCCTGCGAGGTCGAGACGATCTTGCCCGGATGGACGTTCTTCTTGGTCCAGCTCATTTCCGATACGTGGACCAGACCTTCGATGCCCGGCTCCAGTTCGACGAACGCACCATATTCGGTGATGTTCGTGACGCGGCCCGACAGCTTCGCGCCGACCGGATACTTGGCGCCGGCGCCATCCCACGGATCGCTCTCAAGCTGCTTCATGCCGAGCGAGATGCGCTGCGTGTCGCGGTTGATGCGGATGATCTGAACGCGGACGGTGTCGCCGATGTTCAGCACTTCCGACGGATGCCCGACGCGCTTGTACGACAGGTCGGTGACGTGCAGCAGGCCGTCGATGCCGCCCAGATCAACGAACGCACCGTAATCGGTGATGTTCTTGACCACGCCGTCGATAACCTGGCCTTCGGCCAGCGACTGGATCAGGCCCGAACGCTGCTCGGCGCGGGTTTCTTCCAGCACGGCGCGGCGCGACACGACGATGTTGCCGCGCTTGCGGTCCATCTTCAGAATCTGGAACGGCTGCGGAATGTCCATCAGCGGGGTGACGTCGCGCACCGGGCGGATGTCGACCTGCGAACCCGGCAGGAACGCCACGGCGCCCGACAGGTCGACGGTGAAGCCGCCCTTCACGCGACCGAAGATCACGCCTTCGACGCGCGCGGTCTTGGCGAATTCGGTTTCCAGCTTGTCCCACGCGGCTTCGCGACGGGCGCGGTCGCGGCTCAGCATCGCTTCGCCGTTCGCATTCTCGACGCGGTCGACATAGACTTCGACTTCGTCGCCGACCTTCAGGTCCGCCTTCTGGCCCGGCGCCGCGAATTCGCGCAGCGGCACGCGGCCTTCCGACTTCAGACCGACGTCGATGACCGCCAGGTCGTTCTCGATGCCGGTGACGGTACCGATGACGACGCGGCCTTCGAAGCTTTCCGAAGCACCGAACATGTCGTCGAGCATCGACGCGAAATCGTCACGGGTGGGATTTGCCATGCTGGCCATATAAATCTTGGTTCCTGAACGTACTGATTTCCGGCCGGCCGGTTGTCTCCGGCGGTCTTTGACCGGGATTGCCGCGCGCGCCGAATACGACACGCGGCATTCGGCGACCCCGTCGTCACGAAAGGCTTGCCCCGGCTATGCGGAATGGGCGCGCAAGCACCCGGCCTTCGCGAGTCTGTGCTCGTCGAACCGGCGCGCCATACGCCTTTTGGGCGGAGGGTGCAACGGTTCGAGGTTCGCGCTCGGGTAGAAGAAGGGATTGGTTCACGCGAAGGCGCGGAGACGCGGAGAAGAAAGTAGAAAGTAGAATTCGCACAGAGGCGCAGGGCGGTTGTGATCCGGGCGACTGTCCCTTCTCCGGCGAAGCCTTTCGGAGTCGCTGCAAAGAGCGATGACGGCCGCTGGCGCGGCGGACCACTGCTAAAGGCGACACCCCTCCGCGCCTCCGCGCAAAATCTAGCTTCTTACTATCTCCGCGCCCCCGCGCCTTCGCGTGAAAACCAGATCACCCGCGACGCTGCGGCCGATACGGCTTGGCCGCATGACGCGGCGGCGCGCCGGTGGTGCGACGCTGCGGAGCAGCGGGCGGACCGGCCATTTGTTCGAACATCAGGTCGTCGTCGGGCGTGGCCGTCCGCTTGACCGATGCGATGAACTTGCCCGCGATCGCCTTCGGAATTTCGAACGCCGACTCGTCGTTGGCGATGCGGATCGCGCCGATCTCGCCCTTGGTGATGTGTCCGCGACGGCACAGCAGCGGCAGCAGCCAGCGCGGGTCGGCATTGTGCCGGCGGCCCACGTTCATGCGGAACCACACCGTGTCCTCGAACCCCGGACGCGGCCCTTCCGGCCGTTCGCGGCGTTCGGGTGCGCCACCGGCCGACAGTTCCTCAGGCGCCGGCAGCTTGGCGCGATAGGCACGCACCAGCAGCGCGGCGATGTCTTCCGGCGTCTTTTCGGTCAGCAAACGCGCGCCCAGCTCGACATCGGCCTCGTCGAACTCGACCGGCTCGGCCAGCTTCGCGAGCAGGCGTTCGCGATCCGCCGCGTGGATTTCCTCCGGCGTCGGGACACCGATCCATTCGGCGTTGATCTTGGCATCGCGCAGCAGCCCTTCGACGCGGCGACGGCGCTGGAACGGCACGATCAGTGCCGCGATCCCCTTCTTGCCCGCACGGCCGGTACGACCCGAACGGTGCTGCAACGCCTCGGCATCGCGCGGCAGTTCGACATGGACGACGAGGCTGAGCGACGGCAGATCGATGCCGCGCGCGGCGACGTCGGTCGCGACGCAGACGCGAGCGCGGCGGTCGCGCAGCGCCTGCAACGCATGGTTGCGTTCCGACTGCGAATGCTCACCCGACAATGCGACGGCATCGAACCCGCGCTCGACCAGGTTGGCGTGCAGGTGGCGCACCGCTTCGCGCGTGGCGCAGAACAGGAAGGCGGTATCCGGCTCGTGCAACCGCAGCAGGTTGACGACCGCGTTCTCGATGTCGTTCGGCGCGACGGTCATCGCCTGATAGCTGATGTCGCCGTGACCGCGCTCCGCCTCGCGCGTGTCGATGCGGAACGCGTCCTTCTGGTAGCGCTTGGCCAGCGCCACGATCGGCTTGGCCAGCGTAGCCGAGAACAACAGCGTGCGGCGCTCGGCCGGCGTCCCGTCGAGAATCCCCTCAAGGTCCTCGCGGAAGCCCATGTCGAGCATTTCGTCGGCTTCGTCGAGGATCGCGACCTTAAGCGCCGACAGGTCGAGCGCACCCCGCTCGAGGTGATCGCGCAGACGGCCGGGCGTGCCGACGACGATATGCGCGCCGTGGCTCAGGTTGCGGCGTTCGCGGGCGGCATCCATCCCGCCGACGCACGACACGATACGCGCACCAGTCGGGCCATAAAGCCACAGTAGTTCGCGCGCGACCTGCAGCGCCAGTTCGCGGGTCGGCGCGATGGCCAGCGCCAGCGGCGTGCCGGCGCGCGGCATCTTGTCGTCGGCGTCGAGCAGGTCGCGTGCCATGGCGAGGCCGAAGGCGACGGTCTTGCCCGAACCGGTCTGCGCGGACACCAGCAGGTCGCGTCCTTCGGCATCGGGCGTGAGGACAGCCGCCTGGACGGCGGTCGGGGCTTCATAACCACGCGCGGAGAGCGCCGCGGCGAGCGGTTCGGGTAACGTCGAAAAAGGCATGGGGTGCCAGATGGCTCCAAATTGCGGCCACGGCAAGGCCAAGCGTATCGTTTACCATGCAACCCGTACGCGAATATGGCAAAAGATTTTCGTTTGTCGGCTTCCGTACCCCGATATTGCCGCCCCGGCACCCTGTTCCCACATCGGGTTCGAAGGGATTCGCGCCATGTCGATCGATCGCCGCCGCCTGCTCGAACTCACCGGAATGTCCGCGCTCGCCGCGCTGATCGGTTGCGCACCCGAAGCCAGCGAGGCCGCACCGGCCTTTCCGTTCAGGCTGAGCGACGCCCAGTGGGAGGCCCGCCTGACCCCGGCGCAATACAATGTGCTGCGGCAGGAAGGGACCGAGCGCCCGTACAGCAGCCCGCTGAACGACGAAAAGCGCAAGGGCGTGTTCGCCTGCGCCGGCTGCAGCCAGCCGCTGTTCCTGTCGTCGACGAAGTTCGAAAGCGGCACCGGCTGGCCCAGCTTCTATGCGCCGCGCTCCGGCGCCGTCGTGAACCGGACCGACCGATCGCTAATGATGACGCGGACCGAAGTGGTGTGCAGCCGCTGTGGCGGGCACCTCGGCCATGTATTCGACGACGGGCCGCCGCCCACCGGCAAGCGCTACTGCATGAACGGCGTTGCGATGACGTTCCGCCCCGCCTGAATGGCAAAAAGCCCGCCACACATCGTGTAGCGTGCCTTTTTACGAGCGCTTGCGGAAAACGATCAGTCGTTGAGCGCGACGACCATCCGCGCCTGCGCCGACTGGCCGCTGGCACCGCCCTGCGTCGGAGCCGGCGGATCGGTCTTCACGATCACCAGCGGCGCGCCCAGTTCGCTGCCGCGCGGCGCGTGCTTGGCATAGATGAAGCCGTTGGCGGGATAGGCCGAGGTGCCGAGGCCACCGAGCGGACCGAACCACACCTTCACTTCGCTCCAGTCGCCCGCCGCCGATACGTCGATCGCTCGGACGTCATGTTCGACGCCGCCGCGGCGCGACCAGTTGGCGTGGGTCAGCAGCACTTCGCGGTCACTGACGACCTTCGACACCATGGCGACATGGCCGAGACGCATCTTCGAGGTTGCAGCGAAGGAGAGGACGGCGCCTTCCTTGGGAGAATGGCCGCGTTCGTACTTGCCGGCGGCCTGACCCCACCAGGTATGGGCGTTACCGAAGATTTCGACGCCCGAAATCTCGCGTGCATAGGGGGCGCATTGCCAGAAGCGGGCCTGGGCCGGAGCCACCATCGCCAGAGCGCACGAAACCACCAGCGCGAAACGCGCTGCCACAGCACCAAACTTCATCTGACCCCCACGGCCCCACGAATGTGTTGAGCGGCATTGAGCAGGGTTTGCAGGCGGCGGAAACCCCACCGGCGACCAAATGGGAACCAATTCCGACGAACCGTGTTTGCGCGGCGATGACCGGCGGATGAACCGAATGCCGCCGGTCGTTTACCTGCCCCCGCCGCCCGATTTCACCGCGATGCCGGATGCGACGAACCGTGTGACACGGATGTTGCATCGCAGCACCGAACCTGTTCCGATGTGTCGTCAGTCGGGATTGCCGTGTTTCGTTCAGCAAGCCGTTAACCATTGTTCGGCAATATCCGGTTGGTTGTAATCTTGGGCGGGGAGTTCAGAGATGGCGATTGCACGCAGGCCGGCCGAAGGCGCGATGACGCTGGCGGAGATGAAAGAGTTCGCGACCTTTTCCTCGGCGACGCAGCGTTATATCCGCCGCTCGCTCGACATCGGGCTGGACCGCGACGACGCGATGCGCCGCTGGTCGCGCGACGTGGTGGAGGCCGCCAGCATCCGCGCGCAGGCCCGCATCTATGATCGTTTGCCCGACATCCGCGCCTGCATTCCCGAAGACAGCGGGCTGGACGCGATCGAGCCGTTCATGACGCCGCTGCTGACCGTCACCGCCTTCGACCTGGGGCAAGGGCGGCTGACGACCTTCGGTGCCTATCGCTTCCTCTATGAACGGCTGGTCGGGCCGGAGTCGCGCCCGTGGCTGCCCGCCGCCTTCTGCGCTTCGGCCGCGCTGCCGCACCTGCACCCCGAATTGCGGCGCAAGCTGCTGCAGTCGCTCAGCGAAGCGGCGGCGACCGCGTCGGGCTGGTCGATGCGGCAACCCGCCTTCTATCCGGCTTGGGTCGAAAAGGTCGAAGCCGGCGCGCCGATGCACTGATCGACCGGGCGGGGTCAGCGACAGGCCCCGCCATAGCCGCGCTTCGCCTGATCGAAGTGGAAATGGTCGCGGTGCGCGGCGTTATAGTCGGGCGACAACACGGTCGAGAACACGCCGCACGCGCCGTCGCGCACCTCGCGCAGGAACGCGGCCCTGGCGGCATCGTCGCGCCCCTGCCCCTCCGTCCAGTCGCCGACGACGCTTACCCGCCGCCCGTCGCGCAGCACGAACGCGGCGATGTCCAGCGCGTTGGCGGTCGCATGTTCGCTGAACGCGCCGGTGTCACGGCCGTAGAGGCGACGGCAGTTATAGCTACCGAAATTCTCGATCGCGGTCACCGGTTCGCCGAAATGCTTTTGCGCGGCGGGCTGCACGACCTGCCACTCCCATAGCGCCATCGCCGTCGCCACCCGGCACGACACGCCGACATCGGGGGTGATGGCGATGCCGCGCGACCCGCCCCCGCGCATCCGCACCGCATCGTCATAGCCGCACTGCCCAGCCCCGTCGCGCGGCGGCAACGCGGTGTAGCGCACGCCTGCCGCATCGAGCAGCGTCCGGCACCCGGCGAAATCCCCCGCCAGATCGCCGATCTTGCTCCGGGTGAACATGCCGATCGGCTGCGACAGGTCGAGCGGCGTCCACGGCACGTCCTGCGGGCGGCTACGGGTAAAGGCATAGAGCGCAAAGGCGATCGCGGCGAGGATGGCCAGCCAGACGAGGGTACGGATGCCGACCGCCAACGCCTTCATCCCCGCACCGCGCGATCCATCGATTCCGCCGTCACCGGATAGCCCAGATCGTCGGGAATGCAGACGAACCGCTCCCCCGCCCGCTCCTCGATCCAGGGCGTGATCGTCCGTACCGGCCAGCGGCGCGCATCGGCCAGCACCCCGGCCACATCGTCCTGCCGTGCCAGTCGCTCCAGCACCCGCCGGGTCGGATACAGCAACGTCGCCTCTGCCCGTTCCGCCGCCTGCAACGCATCGCCGGCGGTGATCCACAGCGTCCGGACATTCTCGGTCGCGTCGACCTGCGCGGGCGGCGCGGCGTCGGGCAGACGTGCGACATAGAACCATGTGTCGAACACGCGCACCGGCACATGGTCCGGCCGCCACCGGGCATAGGGAATCAGCGCGGACGGATCGACCGGGGCGAGGTCGCCGATCGGCGCTCCCCCGGCCAGCGCCGCGCGCATCGTGCCGACATCGCCATCGACTCCGATCGCGATCCCAGCTTCCTCGATCGTCTCGCGGATAGCAGCCAGTCGCGGCGCAAGATCACCGTCGCCCATTACCATCGCCAACGCTTCGTCACCGGGGTCGATCCGCCCGCCGGGAAACACCAGCGCACCGCCAGCAAAGGCCATCGCCGCCGCCCGCTCGACCATCAATATCTCCGGCGGTCCCGCGGCACGGTCGCGCAACAGGATCAGCGTGGCGGCGGGAATGGCGGCGGTCATCACGGAGAGTTGGGAAGCGTCCCCGGGGTTGTGAAGGCGGACGGTGCGCGAACCAGTCGCCAGCCATCGGGCAGATAATCCAGCGACATGTAATAATAGAACACGCACGTCCCGTCCGGTCGATAGCTCGCGCCCTTCAGCAATCCGATGGCGGTCGTGCCGATAAAGACCGGGCCGCCACTGTCGCCACCGCGACACCCCGGCCCCGCCACCGCGACCCAGGTCGGCAGGCAGGGGCCGCCGCACAGATCGCCCGATGGCGCGAAGTCGACCATCTCGACCTCCGCACAGCTATAGCCGCTATGCTCGCCCCGATGGCAGACGATATCGCCGACACGAGTCCTCGCCCGGCTGCGCTGTCCCTCGACCGGGCGCGACACGGTGCGCGCGGCGTCGGAAAAGAAGCGCGGCTGCACGGCTTCCGGACTGGCATTGATCTGCACATCGTGAAAGCCCCAGCCCCATTGCCCGATAAAGGTCAGCGGCGTGCGGGTGCCGTCCTTGGCGACATGCTCCAGCGTGTCCGGGCAATGCGCAGCGGTAACGATGCCGTTCTGGACGCCATCGGTCACGACGAAGCCGGTCGTGCAATAGAAGCGCCGTCCGCTGACCGGATCGGGACCGATCAGCCGCGATCCGCCGACCACCTCCCCCGACAGGTCCAGTTCGGGGCGACCGCTGGTGGCGATGCGGACGGGGACGCCGGTCAGTGCTTCTACCCGTCGCTTGAGCGCCGCGACATCGCCCGCTGCATCGGCCGCGCCGATCAGGATCAGCAGTTCGCCACGCCGCGCGTCGATGCCCAAGGCGGGCGGGCGCTGGACCATTGCCCGGATCGCCGCTTGATGCCGGGTGATCGCCGCCAGCATCTGCACGCGGGTGGCGCCCGCGCCGGTGCGGAAGCGGATCGGGATCGTCAGCCCATCGATCGCGACCTGACCGTCGGACACGGCGCGTGTACCGGTCAGCAGGACGGTAACGCCACCATCGCGCTCGACCACGGTGCCGGCCACCCGGTCGCGATATTCGCCCTCGATCCAGTCGGTCACCGCGACGCTCGCCGCCTGCTTGCGCAGCAGGATCAGCGCGTCGGCCGGGTCGATCCCACGCGTGCGGGCGACTTCGGCGGCGTCCTGCGCCAGTGCGGTGTCGGCGGAAACGACGACGGCGGCGTCCTGTGCCGCGGCGGGAGTTCCCACCGCCAGCGCAAGCGCCGCCGCCCACCATCGAAACATGGACCGGATCAATCGAGCCGGCGTGCCAGTTCCTTGTTCAGCGCCAGCGCCGCCAGCGTGCCGACCGCACCCGACAACAGGTACAGGCCCGACGCGATCAGCCCCAGCTTGCCCGCCAGCGCCAGCGCGACCAAAGGCGCGAAACCGGCACCGAACAGCCAGGCGAGATCGGAGGTCAGCGCCGCGCCGGTATAGCGCGAATCCTTGGCGAAGTTCGCCGCCACCGTCCCCGACGACTGACCGAACGACAGGCCCAACAGGATGAACCCGGTAATCATGAACGCGATCTCACCCGCATCACCGCCGTTCAGCAGCAGCGGCGCAAGGCCGGAAAACAGCGCGATGGCAATCGCGCCGATGCCCAGCAGCGTGCGGCGTCCGACATGGTCGGCCAGCACGCCCGAGATGACGATGGCGAAGATGAAGAAGATCGCGCAGGCCGTCTCGATCCACAGGAAGCGGGCGATTTCCTGGTCGGTGAACAGGAAAATCCACGACAGCGGAAACACGGTGACCATGTGGAACAGCGCAAAGCTTGCCAGCGGCACCAGCGCACCGATCGCGATCGTCCGCCACTCGCGCTTGACGGTCGGCAGCACCGGCGACGCCTTCAACTCGCGATTCTCGAACAGCGCGGTATATTCCGGCGTCACGACGATGCGCAGCCGGGCGAACAGCGCCACGACGTTTAGCGCGAACGCGACGAAGAACGGATAGCGCCAGCCCCAGCTGATGAAATCCTCAGCACTCATATAGGCGGTGAAGAAGGCGAACAGCGCACTCGCCACCATCAGGCCCAGCGGCGCGCCGAGCTGCGGGATCATCGCATACCAGCCGCGCCGGTCCTGCGGCACGTTCAGCGCCAGCAGCGACGCCAGCCCGTCCCACGCGCCGCCGAGCGCAATACCCTGCAGGATGCGCAGCGCCGCCAGCAGTATCGCAGACCATGCCCCGACCTGCGCATAGCCGGGCAGGAAACCCATCGCCACGGTCGACGTGCCGAGCAGGAACAGCGCGATGGTCAGCTTGGTGCCGCGTCCGTGCCGCCGGTCGATCGCCATGAACAACAGCGTGCCCAGCGGCCGCGCGAAGAACGCCAGCGGGAACAAGGCGAACGAATAGAGCGTGCCGGTCAGCCGATCGACATAGGGAAACATCAGTTGCGGGAACACGATCACCGATGCGATCGCATAGACGAAGAAGTCGAAGAATTCCGAGGTACGCCCGATGATGACGCCGATGGCGATCTCTTCGGACTGGACGTTCACCTCGCCATCCCCATGGTTGATGGCGCGAGCGTCGGCCTCGATGTCGCGGGAATGAACGGCCTCGGCCATAGGGACTCCAAGCGTTGCGCGAAACGATGCGCGGGTAGGACTGAATATGCGCCCGTTATCGCAATGCACCAAACGCGGGGATAGGACAAAATGTCCTATCGCAGTGCAGCATCGACAGGCATAGGGCGCGGCCATGATCCTGCCCCGCTCGCTTCCGTGGCACAGGCCACTGCGTTCGCTCCTGCCCCTCGCGGCCCTGCCGCTGCTGGCCGGATGCGACATGGTCGTGCTCAATCCCGCCGGCGACGTTGCGCGCCAGCAGGCCGACGTCCTGATGATCTCGGTCGGCCTGATGTTGCTTATCATCATTCCGGTGATGGCGCTGACCGTCTGGTTCGCGTGGAAATACCGCGCGAGCAACGAGAAGGCGACGTACAAGCCCGACTGGGACCATTCGACTGCACTCGAACTGGTCATCTGGTCCGGCCCGTTGCTGATCGTCATCGCGCTGGGCGCGCTGACGTGGATCAGCACCCACCTGCTCGACCCTTATCGCCCGATCGGGCAGATTTCGGCGGGCAAGCCTGTGCCGCAAGACCAGCAGCCGCTGGAGATCCAGGTCGTCTCGCTCGACTGGAAATGGCTGTTCATCTATCCCGAACAGGGGATCGCGACGGTCAACCGCCTCGTCGTGCCGGTCGATCGCCAGGTGCGATTCCGCCTGTCGTCGTCGTCGGTGATGAACACCTTCTACGTCCCCGCGATGGCCGGCATGATCTATACGATGCCGGGCATGGAGACGAAGCTGCACGCCGTGCTGAATCGTCCGGGCACGTTCGAGGGCATGTCGGCGCATTATAGCGGTGCCGGCTTCTCCTACATGAACTTCAAGACGACCAGCACCGACGCTGCCGGATTCGACAAGTTCGTCGCGGGTGTGCGGGCGATGCCGAACCGGCTGAACACCGCGCGCTACCTCGAACTGGAAAAGCCCAGCGAGAAGGTGCCGCCGATGGGCTTTGGCGGCGTGGAGAATGGGCTGTTCACCCGCATCGTGCAGATGTGCGTGAAGCCCGGCACGCCGTGCATGACCGAAAGCATGGGTCATGGCGGCCATGGTGGCGCGACCAACAACCGACTGCCCGAAGGGGAGCGTACCAAGGGCGCGCTGGAAAAGGCACCATCGGATTATGGTGTCAGCCCGCACAGCAGCGGCGACGCGCCGCAAGGGTCGTCCGCCGCCCCCGGTGCCGCCGATCCGGGCAGTGATGCCAACCGCAACATGACCCGCATCGCGCCGCCCGCGATCCCGGGCCGCAACGCTCCGGCACTTGGCTGAGACAAGCAATCATGTCCGATACCCTGACCAAGCTGATATTCGGGCGCCTGACGCTCGAAAGCTTCCCGATCCACGAACCGATCATCGTCATGACCTTCATCGCGGTCGCCATCGGCGGCGCGGCGGTGCTGGCGGCGCTGACCTATTTCAAACTGTGGGGCTATCTCTGGAAGGAGTGGTTCACCACGGTCGATCACAAGCGGATCGGGATCATGTACATGATCCTGGGCATCGTCATGCTGCTGCGCGGCTTCGCCGACGCGGTGATGATGCGCGCGCAGCAATCGATGGCGTTCGGCCAGAACGAGGGGTTTCTGAACGCGCATCACTATGACCAGGTGTTCACCGCCCACGGCGTCATCATGATCTTCTTCGTGGCGATGCCGCTGGTCACCGGGCTGATGAACTACATCGTCCCGCTCCAGATCGGTGCGCGCGACGTGTCCTTCCCGTTCCTGAACAATTTCAGCTTCTGGATGACCGCGTCCGGCGTCGTGATCGTCATGGCCAGCCTGTTCGTCGGCGAATTCGCGCGCACCGGCTGGCTGGCGTTCGCGCCGTTGTCCGGGCTGGATTATTCGCCGGACGTCGGGGTCGACTATTATATCTGGGCGCTGCAGCTGGCGGGCGTTGGGACATTGTTGTCGGGCGTCAACCTGATCGCGACCATCGTCAAGATGCGCGCGCCGGGCATGGGCCTGATGAAGATGCCGATCTTCACCTGGTCGGCGCTGGTCACCAACATCCTGATCGTCGCCGCTTTCCCGGTGCTGACCGCCGTGCTCGCGCTGCTGTCGCTCGACCGCTATGTCGGCACCAATTTCTTCACGAACACGCTGGGCGGCAACCCGATGATGTACGTGAACATGATCTGGATCTGGGGCCACCCGGAAGTCTACATCCTGATCCTGCCGGCGTTCGGCGTGTTCTCGGAAATCGTATCGACCTTTTCGGGCAAGCGGCTGTTCGGCTATACGTCGATGGTCTACGCGCTGCTGGTCATCACCATCCTGTCGTACCTGGTGTGGCTGCACCACTTCTTCACCATGGGGTCGGGGGCGAGCGTCAATTCGTTCTTCGGCATCACCACGATGATTATCTCGATCCCGACGGGCGCGAAGATCTTCAACTGGCTGTTCACCATGTATCGCGGTCGCATCCGCTACGAACTGCCGATGCTGTGGGCGATCGCCTTCATGCTGACCTTCACCATCGGTGGCATGACCGGCGTGTTGCTCGCGGTGCCGCCTGCCGACTTCGTGCTGCACAACTCGCTGTTCCTCGTCGCCCACTTCCACAACGTCATCATCGGCGGCGTGGTGTTCGGGATGTTCGCCGGCATCAACTACTGGTTCCCCAAGGCGTTCGGCTTCAAGCTGGACAAGAAATGGGGCTTGGTCAGCTTCTGGTGCTGGTTCGTCGGCTTCTGGGTCGCGTTCACCCCGCTCTATGTGCTGGGCCTGATGGGCATCACCCGTCGCCTGCGCCACTTCGACGATCCGAGCCTGCAGATCTGGTTCGTGATTGCCGCCGTCGGCGCCGCGATCATCGCGGTCGGCATCGCCGCTTTCCTGGTGCAGATCGCCGTCAGCATCATGAACCGCGACAAGCTGCGCGACTTCACCGGTGATCCGTGGGGCGGTCGCAGCCTCGAATGGGCGACCTCATCGCCGCCGCCGGACTATAACTTCGCGTTCACACCCGTCGTCCACGACATGGACGCGTGGTACGACATGAAGCAGCATAAGTATGCGCGTCCCACGGAAGGCTTCACCGCCATCCACATGCCCAGCAACACTTGGGCGGGGATCGTGCTGGCCGGCATCTCGACCGTCTTCGGTTTGGCGATGGTCTGGTACATCTGGTGGCTGGCGGCATTGTCGTTCGTCGCGGTGATCGGTGTCGCGATCTTCCACACCTTCAACTATCATCGCGACTTCCACATTCCGGTCGAGGAAGTCATCGAGACGGAGCGGCAGCGCACTGCCGACCTCCAGGCCGCGGGGGCGTAAAGCATGGGTTCGTCGGTACAAATCCCCGCAGGCGCATCGGAACGCGCCTATCATCTGGCGGAGGAGCATGAGCATGAAGCCGGGTCGAGCACCATGCTCGGCTTCTGGCTCTACCTGATGAGCGACTGTCTCATCTTCGCCATGCTCTTCGCCGCCTATGGCGTCTATTCGGGCAGCACCGCGGGTGGCCCGGACGCCAAGGAACTGTTCGACCTGCCGCTCGTCGCGCTCAACACCGCGATGCTGCTGTTCTCTTCGATCACCTATGGCTTCGCGATGATCGCCGCCGAACAGGGAAAGAAGGGTGCGACGCTCCGCTGGCTCGCCATCACCGGCGTGTTCGGCCTCTGCTTCCTCGGCATCGAACTCTATGAGTTCAGCCACCTGATCCACGAAGGCGCCGGACCGCAGCGCAGCGCGTTCCTGTCCAGCTTCTTCACGCTGGTCGGCACCCACGGGCTGCACGTCACCTTTGGCTCCGTCTGGCTGGTCACGCTGATGGTGCAGGTCGCCAAATACGGCCTCGGCGCGGCGAACATGCGCCGGCTGATGTGCCTGTCGCTGTTCTGGCACTTCCTCGACGTCATCTGGATCGGCGTCTTCACCTTCGTCTATCTGCTGGGAGTCCTCTAATGGCTGGCCACGCCCATCACGACGCGCACGGCCATGGCGGTCACGGCGACGCGCCCGCGCACGGGTCGCGCAAGGACTATGTCATCGGCTTCCTGCTGTCGGTGCTGTTGACCGCGATCCCCTTCGCACTCGTCATGACCAACGCCTTTGCCGATACGCGGATCACCGCCGGCATCGTCATGGTCTGCGCGGTCGTGCAGATCGTCGTGCACATGATCTACTTCCTGCACATGAACACCAAGTCGGAAAGCGGCTGGACGCTGATGGCGCTGATCTTCACCGTCGTGCTGGTGGTGATCGTGCTGTCCGGATCGCTGTGGGTCATGTACCATATGAACGTGAACATGATGCCGCAGATGTCCGGGGACATGAGCGCGATGTGACGAAGGGCCGGTCGATCCGACGCATCCTGATCGTCATCACGATCGGATGCGTCGTCGCCGGCCTGATCGGGCTGGGCGTGTGGCAGCTGCAGCGGCGGGTGTGGAAGCTGGACCTGATCCAGCGCACCGAAGCGATGCTGCGCTCCCCGCCCGTCCCCGCCCCGCCGCCTGCGGCATGGGCCGCGATCGCGAAGGACGACGCCTATCGCCCTGTCATCGCCACCGGGCGCTATCGACCCGACGCCGATACCTATACCCAGGCCGCGACTGCCCTTGGCGGCGGTTTCTGGGTCCTGACCCCGCTCGACACCGGGCGCTTTACCCTTCTCGTCAATCGCGGCTTCGTAACCCCGGAGCGTCGCGGGAAGGTCGCCGCCCCCACCGGCACCGTCACCGTACGCGGCCTGTTGCGGATCACCGAGCCGGACGGCGGCTTCTTGCGCAGCAACATGCCCAGCGAAGACCGCTGGTACTCGCGCGATGTCGCGGCGATCGCTGAAAAGCGCGGGCTGACCAACGTCGCCCCCTATTTCATCGACGCCGTGGCCGACCGACAGGTCGAATGGCCGCGCGGCGGGCTGACCGTCGTCACCTTCCGCAACAATCACCTCGTCTATGCGCTGACCTGGTTCGGCCTCGCCCTGCTGTTGGCCGGCATGACATGGTGGGTCGCCCGGCGCGAACCACGGGCGTAACATGCGCCCGATGCAGCCCGCCGCCCCTGCCCCGACTCCGCGCCTGCCCGCGTCCGATGGCGTCGGCCGCAACATGCTGCTGCTCGTCCAGTTGCGGTGGCTGGCGGTCGGCGGGCAGCTGGGTACGATCCTCGTGGTCGACGGACTGCTCGGCATCCGCCTGCCGCTGATCCCGATGGCCAGCGTGCTGGCGGCTCTGGTCCTGCTCAACCTCGTCACCCTTGCCCGCCGGTCACGGTGGAGCGATACCAACCTGCCGCTGTTCGCCGCGTTGGTCCTCGACGTCGCGGCACTGACCGCGCAACTCTATCTGTCGGGCGGCGCGCGCAATCCGTTCGTGTCGCTCTATCTGTTGCAGGTCGTGATCGGCGCGATCCTGCTGAAGGTCTGGTCGAGCTGGGCGCTGGTCGCAATCACCAGCGGGGCGTTCGCGCTGCTCGGGCCGTTCCACCGGCGGCTCGACCTGCCGCCCGCCTATGCCAGCAGCCTGTCCGACGCCTATCTGATCGGCAACTGGATCAATTTCGTGCTGGCGGCAACGCTGCTGGTTGCCTTCGTCACGCGCATCGCCGCCAATCTGCGCGACCGCGATACCAAGGTCGCCCGGCTGCACCAGCGCGCGGTGGAGGAGGAGCATATCGTCCGCATGGGCCTGCTCGCCAGCGGTGCGGCGCATGAACTGGGCACGCCGCTGTCGTCCATTTCGGTGCTGCTCGGCGACTGGAAGAACGAACCGGCGATCCGCCGCGATCCGCGCTTCGTGGCGGAGGTCGACGACATGCGGGCGGAAGTCATGCGCTGCAAGGAGATCGTGTCGGGCATCCTGTTCGCGGCGGGCGAGGTGACCGGCGAAGCGCCGACCCGTACGACGCTGCGCACTTTCCTCAACGACACGCTCGACCGCTGGCGCGGCAACGATCCCGCGCGGGCCGTGTTCGAGGATCGTCTTGGTCCCGACGTACCGATTGTCGCCGACCGCGCGTTGTCGCAGGCACTGACCAACCTGCTCGACAATGCGGTGGAGGCGGGCGGACGCAACATCGCGTTACTGGCGCTGCGCGACGGATCGACGCTGCGCCTGACGGTGCGTGACGACGGCAACGGCTTTTCGGACCGCATTCTCTCGCAGCTCGGTAAGCCCTATAATACCAGCAAGGACCGGCAGGGAGCGGGCCTGGGCCTCTATCTCGCTACCAACGTGCTGCGCCCGCTGGGTGGTACGATCGAGGCATTGAACCGCGACGGCGGGGGAGCGGAGACGACGCTGATCCTGCCGATCGATTCGCTGGCGCTGGAGAAGACGCGATGACCGGGCGCCGATTGCTGATCGTCGAGGACGACGCCACCTTTGCCCGCACGCTCTGCCGTTCGTTCGAACGGCGCGGCTATGCGGTGGAGGTGACCGGCGGCCCCGACCGGCTGGAGGAACTGGCGCGCGACTTCGCCCCCGACCATGCGGTGGTCGACCTGCGGCTGGGCGGGGCATCGGGGCTGGCGTGCGTATCGGTGCTGTCGGCGATCGATCCGGCGATGCGGATCGTCGTGCTGACCGGCTTCGCCAGCATCGCGACGGCGGTGGAGGCGATCAAGCTGGGCGCCACCAACTATCTGACCAAGCCGGCCAACACCGACGAAATCGAGGCGGCGTTCGCGCGGGTGGAGGGCAATGCGGATGCCGACCTGACCGCCGCCCCGACCTCGATCAAGACGCTGGAATGGGAACATATCCACCAGACGCTGGCCGACACCGGTTTCAACATCTCCGAAGCGGCCCGCCGCCTGGGGATGCATCGCCGGACGCTGGCGCGAAAGCTCGACAAACGCCATCTTTCTTAGATGCCGGGGGTTCGAAACCACCCCGCCCCTGTGGTATCGGACGTCAAAGGGGAACGGTTCATCGTGCGGCAGGTTCGAATGCGATACAGCCTGCGTGCCGCACCGGAAGAGTATAGGATGAAGAGCATTACCGACCACCGCCATCGTTTCGATCGCCTTGCACGCCGCGTGCTGCTGGCCGGCATCGCCATGACCGGCGCGACCGGTGCCATGGCGCAGGTGACGCCGCCGCCGGTCGTGCCGACGCTGCCGACGACCCCGTCGCTGGTGCAGCCGATCCCGGCACCCGCCCCGCTGCCGACGCTGACGGCGGCGCAGGAGAGCGAACTGGCACGGTTGCTGGCGCGCGACGCGGTGGCGCAGGGGTTGAAGGACCGCGAACCGTCGCTGACCGGCCTGACCGGCCCCGCGCTGGTCCGGGCCGCGCTCGACCATGCCCATGCGGTGCGCGCCGGCCGGCTGGACAATAGCGATTTCCAGAAGGATTGGGCGATGCGCCCGCAGGCGTTCGATCCGCTGCCGTCGTTCCACGATGCGGTGGCGAAGGATCGGCTGGCGGCGTGGATCGCCTCGCTTCCGCCTCCTTATGCAGGCTACGACACGCTCGTCGCCGGTCTTGCCCGCTATCGCAAGATCGCCGCGAACGGTGGTTGGCCGGTCATCGGTGCAGGTTCCGAAATGCGGCTCGGCGGTCGGGGGCCGCAGGTCGCCGCGCTGCGCAAGCGGCTGGCGATCGAGGATAGCGATGTGTCGGCGAACGGCGATACGTTCGACCAGTCGCTGCTCGACGCCGTACGCCGCGCCCAGCGCCGCTATGGCCTGAACCCCGCCGGACAGGTCGGCGCGCAGACCGTCGCGTCGCTGAACGTGCCGGTCGGCGAGCGGGTCAAGCAGATCAAGGCGAATATGGAGCGGTGGCGCTGGCTGCCGACCGAGCTGGAAAAGAACCGCATCCAGGTCAACATCGCCGCCGCCGTGCTGACGGTGTTCGACGGCGACCAGCCGGTGACGTCGATGAAGGCGGTGACGGGCCGTCCGGGCGACGAGACGCCGATGCTGACCTCCACGATCCATTCGATCGTGCTCAATCCGCCATGGAACGTGCCGTCGTCGATCGCCGATAAGGAATTGTGGCCGAAGGAGCGGGCGAATCCCGGCTATCTGAAGCGCAACGGCTTTCGCGTGATCGAGATGGAGGGTGGCGGGCGGCGGCTGCAACAGGCGTCGGAGAACAGCGCGCTCGGCCGGTTCAAGTTCGATTTCGACAATCCGTTCGCGGTGTATCTGCACGATACGCCGGCGCAGGCGGGGTTCGCCAAGTTCGACCGGTTGGCCAGCCATGGCTGCGTCCGCCTCGAAAAGCCCGAGGATCTGGCGCGCCTGTTGCTGCGCACGACCCCCGAATGGCCGGCGGAACAGATCGACACGACGCTGGCGTCGGGCAAGACGGTGCGCGCCAAGGTCGCCGATCCGGTGAAGGTGTATCTCCTGTACTGGACTGCCTTCGCCACGCCGAACGGCACGATGAGCTTCCGCGAGGATCCGTATAAATGGGACGGCGTGCTGGCGAACAAGATCGCCGCGCGCGCCGAAGCCAGCCAGTTGGCGGCACGATAAGGGGATGGTGATGAAGAACGGATGGCGCGCGGCGCTGCTGGCTGGCAGCGGCCTGTTGCTGGCGACCGGTATGGCGGGATGCTCGAACGACAATGTCGACGAGGCTCCGATAGAAAACAGCGCGTTCGACGAGGACGCACCGCCCCCGACCCCGCTGCCGATGGAAAATTACGAGGCGGCACCGACGATCACCGAGAACCTGTCGGCCCCGGCACCGGCCGAAGACCTGCCCCCGCCCCCGCCGGTCGCACCCGACCAGCAGGTGCTGGACGACGCCTCCGCGACCGGCATGACCTCGCGCTCGACGCGCAGGCAGGACAGCAGCGACGATGCACCGGTCGACGACACGATGTCGAACCAGCAGGAAGCCGACGCCCCGAACGGTTAGGGGAATCGACATTCAGCTACGCCCGGTGTCGTTCCTGATCGCAGCCTCCAGCCTCTCCGCCACCCTGGACTTGTTCCGGGGTCCACGGCGGGGCTATCGGTACGGCGTGAGCCTCTAGCGACCGCAATTGCGGCTCGGTGGACCCCGGAACAAGTCCGGGGTGACGGAATGTCGATCGGTCCTAGCGGGAATTCCTTGGCCTGTATCGCCACCTGCCCTGCGGGGTGGCGGCGGGCCATTTTGGTATCGGTGCAATCGACACCATTGGTGCCAGCGGCAAACGCCACTTCGTCAGGCATTTCCTGTTGCACGCCCGCCAAGCACTTCCAGGGCGGATCGACCTTCAGCCAATCCGAGGGTGATCGCTGAGCGACGTACGATCCTTCCGCCACCCCGGGCTTGTTCCGGGGTCCACGGTGCGGCGATCGGTGCGACCAGTGCTTCTCAGGACAAGGTGAGCGGCGAAGTAGACCCCGGAACAAGTCCGGGGGTGACGATAGCCCGGTGAATGCCGATCCATCTTTGTGTTTTGATCACATCCCGTTTGAAACAGGCGTCATCGCCCAATGAAACGGATGAGGGCATCGGCGACATCCTGTCATGCCATCACGACGATCCCGACCGAGCGCTCGCCTATGTCATCCTCGGTGCTACCCGCTCGGACGATCCCGGGTTTTTGACAGGTCTCGGCTGCGGTCCACTGGAGGACGTCCTCCGGAACCCATCGAACGATCTGCTTGCGGGGGTCGTGGCGGAAGCCCGCAGATCGGCTGGTTTCCGGTGGCTGCTCGGTTGCCCCTTCCAAGCCGCCATCGCGGCCAAGGCCTGGGACGCTTTCAGGAAGTTTCACATGACCGGACCACACGCACAGCCCGACTGAGACCGGCTACCGCCCCGAGCGTGAGCCACCGCACAGGATCGGCAAGGGCGCAACACGATTTCTGCCGTGCGGCGGAGATCATGCGGCCTGTGCAGTCCCCTCGACGGGAACGACCGGAATTACCGGCGCATAGGCGCGATCGAGATACAGGTTCGCCAGTTCGTAATGCGCACTGACCACCTGTTCATGGTCAGCCCGTTGCGCGAATTCCAGCTGCTGTTCGGCACGACGTACGAAGTAGGACATTTCGTCCGGACCAATCGAAGACACGACAACCTCTCAAGGGCGTTTCATCGCCCGTTTATGCTACTCGCCCGGCCAACCGGACGTGCAGTAAACGCATGACCGTTGACCGGGATGCGTGTCGTCGCAAATTCTGACGCCGTGATGACACCGCCCGCCGCACGTAGAGGATGCGGCAAGCGGCGTCCAACCCATTACATACGACGGTGTTTTCCGCCATAGCGCCCGCCGATATAGGCCCCCAGCCGGTGCATCTCGCTGGCCGCGCCGATCGCCGCGTCGCTCTGGCACGGCAGCGGATCATGGTCGCGGTCCGCCGCGCGGCTGGCGACCTTCGCCGCCAGCTCCTCGATGTCCGCCCGCGACAGCAGGTTCTTCTCGCGCAACAGGCAGAGCAGGCTTTGCAGGATCACCATGCTCTTCTCGCCGGCGGCATCGCACGGTTCGATCGGATTCATCGTTCCTCTCCTTATGGTTATAATGGAGAGCATATGCCGATCGTACCGGTACGCAAGGGGCCTAGTTCAGCCCGCCCCCGAGCGTCCGGTACAGCGTCACCAGGTTCGACGCCCGTGCCAGCCGGGTCTGCACCAGCGCCTGCCGCGCGGTGTAGCTGGTGCGCTGCGCGTCGAGCGTGTTCAGGAACGAATCGATCCCGGCGCGGTAGCGCGCGTCCGACAGCCGCTGGGCGGTCGCCGCCGACGTGGCCTTGGCGGTCTGCGCCGACAGCTGCTCGTCGATCGTGCCACGCGTCGCCAGCGCATCGGCCACTTCCTTGAACGCCGTCTGCAACGTGCCTTCATAGGTCGCGACCGCCGCCAGCTGCTGCGCACGTGCGACCTCGACATTGCCGCGCCGCTGGCCACCGTCGAACAGCGGCAGTGCGACCGCCGGAGCGACCGAGAATTGCTGCGTCCCCGATCCGAACAGGCCACCCAAGGCGGTGCTTATCGTCCCCAGCGTCGCGGTCAGCGAGATGGTCGGGAACAGCGCCGCACGCGCCGCGCCGATATTGGCGTTGGCGGCATAGAGGCGGCGTTCGGCCTGCAGCACGTCGGGCCGGCGCAGCAGCACCGTCGACGATATGCCGGTCGGCAGGTTCGACAGGATCGGGTCGCGCTCGCCCAGTTCGGTCGGCAGTTGTTCAACCGGGACCGTGGTGCCCGCCAGCAGGTTGATCGCATTCTGGTCCTGCGCGATCTGCGCGGTCAGGGCGGCGATGTCGTTGCGGGCCTGCTGATAGCTGGTTTCCGCCTGCTGCACCTCCAGTTCGGAGATGACGCCGACGCGGAACTGCGCACGGGTCAGTTCCAGCGTGCGGCCGAAGCTGGTCAGCGTCTCACGCGACAGGCGCAGCTGGTCCTGATCCGCCGCCATGGTCAGCCACGCGGTCGCGACTTCACCGATCAGGGCAATGCGCGCGGCGCGCTGCGCCTCTTCGGTCGCGAAATATTCCTGCAGCCCGGCCTGGCTCAGATTACGCACCCGCCCGAACAGGTCGAGTTCGAACGCGGAAAATCCGACCGACGCCTGATAGATTTCGAGATTGCCGGTCTGGGCGGGAACGCCGCCCGCACCACCGGCACCCCCTGCCCCCCCGGCACCGCCCAGCGCGCCGAACGGGTTGTTGGTATAGGTGACGCCGCCATTGGCCGAGGTAGTCGGCACCTGACTGGAGCGGGTCACGCGATACTGGGCGCGGGCGACCAGCACATTGGCCGCCGTCACGCGGTAATCGCGGTTGTTGTCCAGCGCGGTCGCGATCACCGCCTGCAAGCGCGGATCGACGAAGAAGTCGCGATAGCCGATCCGGGTCATGTCGACCTGCTCGGCCCCCAGTGCCGGGTAAGGACCGCCTTGCGGCAGGGTCAGCGGGATCGCCCCTTCCGGCCGGACATTCTTGGGCGCCAGATTGCACCCTGCCAACGCGGTGGTGGCGATCAGGAGGGTCAGACTACGCAGCGTCATGGCGTTGTTGCTCATGTTCATGCTCCCTGCGGCGCGGGTTCGCCGTCGTCGGTGGAGCGATTGCCATCCTGCGGGTCGTGATCCCGCGTGTCGGCAGGGGTGTTCTTGCCGCCGTGCCCGAACAGGCGCAGCACGACGACGAAGAACATCGGTACGAAGAAGATCGCGAGGATCGTCGCCGACAACATGCCGCCGACCACCGCCCGGCCGATCGCGTTCTGGCCACCCGCCCCGGCACCGGTGCTGATCGCCAATGGCAACACGCCGAACACGAACGCCAGCGACGTCATCAGGATCGGGCGCAACCGCAGCCGCGCCGCCTCCACCGCCGCCTCGACCGCGCCCATGCCGTCCGCCATCCGCTCTTCGGCGAACTCCACGATCAGGATCGCGTTCTTCGCCGACACGCCGATGGTCGTGATGAGGCCGACCTGCAGGTAGATGTCGTTGTTCAGCCCGGTCAGCCACGCCGCCAGCAGCGCGCCCAGGATGCCCAGCGGCACGACCAGCAGCACCGAAATCGGTACCGACCAGCTTTCGTACAGCGCGGCAAGGCACAGGAACACGATCAGCAGCGACAGGCCATAAAGCGCAGGCGCCTGACCACCCGACAGCCGTTCCTCGAACGACAGCCCGGTCCATTCGAGCGCGGTACCCGGCGGCAGCTTGGCATGGATTTCCTCCATCGCCTGCATCGCTGCGCCGGTGCTGAGGCCCGGTCCGGGCGCACCCTGCAGCTGCATCGCCGACTGGCCGTTATAGCGGGTCAGCGACACCGGCGCATTGGCCCATTCGAGCGTCGAGAAGGCGGTGAACGGCACCATCTGCCCGGTCGCGCCGCGCACATACAGGTCGCCGACATCCTCCGGCGCGAGCCGGTAGGGCGCATCGGCCTGTACATAGACGCGCTTCACGCGGCCGCGATCGATGAAGTCGTTGATATAGCCGCCGCCCCATGCGGTCGCGATCGTCGAGTTGACGTCCGCCAGGTCCAGCCCCAGCGCGCGCGCCTTGTCCTCGTCGATCTTGACCTTGAGCTGCGGTGCGTCGTCGAGGCTGAGCGGCCGGACCTGCGCCACGCGCGGGTCCTGCGACGCCATGCCCAGCATCATGTTGCGCGCCTGCAACAACCGTTCGTGGCCGATGCCGCCGGTGTCCACCAGCTGCACATCGAACCCGGTGGCGTTGCCCAGTTCCTGCACGGCCGGCGGCACCAGCGCGAAGATCATGCCGTCCTTATACTGGCTGAACGCCCCCATCGCCCGGCCGACGATCGCCTGCGCCTTGTTCTCGGCGCCGCCGCGATCCTCCCACGGCTTCAGGTTGACGAACACCAGACCGGCATTCTGTCCCTGCCCCGCGAAACTGAAGCCGTTGACGGTGAAGACGCCCGCGACATTGGCCGATTCCTGCTTCAGGAAATGGTCGCGAACCACGTTCAGGCCCTTTTCGGTGCGGCTGCTCGTCGATCCTGCCGGCCCCTGTACCAGCGCCAGCACGGTGCCCTGATCCTCGTCGGGCAGGAAGCCCGAGGGCAGGCGCGTGAAGACGAAGACCATGCCCGCCACGATCAGCAGATAGACGAGCATCGACCGTTTCCAGCTGCGCGTGGTGCGACGTACCCCGCCCTCATATTTCTGCTGGCCGCGTTCGAACCGGTCGTTGAACCAGCGGAAAAAGCGCGCGAGCAGGCCGTTGCCCTTCTCGTGCTTGTGCGGATCGTGCGGCTTCAGGATCGTGGCGCAGAGCGCCGGCGTCAGGATCAGCGCGACCAGCACCGACAGCACCATCGCCGAGACGATCGTGATCGAGAACTGGCGATAGATGACGCCGGTCGACCCGCCGAAGAACGCCATCGGCAGGAACACCGCCGACAGGACTAGGCCGATGCCCACCAGCGCGCTGGTGATCTCGTCCATCGACTTGCGCGCAGCTTCCCTGGGGGACAGCCCCTCGGTCTGGATCAGGCGTTCGACGTTCTCGACGACGACGATCGCGTCGTCGACCAGCAGGCCGATCGCCAGCACCATGCCGAACAGCGTCAGCGTGTTGATGGTGAAGCCAGCGACCGCCATCACCGCGAAGGTGCCGAGCAGCACCACCGGCACCGCGATGGTCGGGATGATCGTCGCACGCCAGTTCTGCAGGAACAGGAACATGACGAGGAAGACCAGCACCACCGCCTCGATCAGCGTGTGGATGACCTGTTCGACCGACAGGCGGACGAACGGCGTGGTGTCGTACGGATAGATGACCTTCACGTCGCCCGGCAGGCTGCGTCCGATCTCCTGCGCGCGCGCCTTGACCAGTTCCACCGTGTCGAGCGCGTTGGCACCGGCGGCAAGGCGGACGCCGAAGCCCGAAGCGGGCTTGCCGTTATACTGGACGTCGAAGCCGTAATTCTCGGCCCCCAGCTCGACCCGCGCGACATCGCCCAGCCGGACGACCGCGCCATCGGCGTTGGTCTTCAGGCGGATATTGGCGAATTGCTCGGGCGTTTGCAGGCGCGACTGGACGCTGACCGTGGCGTTCAGCATCTGCTCCTTGGGTGCCGGCAGCGCGCCGATCTGGCCGGCCGAGACCTGCGCGTTTTGCGCCTGCACGGCCGACGTCACATCGGCGACGGTCAGCTGATAGCTGTTGAGCTTGATCGGATCGAGCCAGATGCGCATCGCATATTGCGCGCCGAACACCTGCAACTCACCCACGCCGCTGACGCGGCTGATCGGGTCCTGGAACTGCGACACGACCATGTCGGACAGGTCGTTGTTGGTATGCGATCCGTCGGTCGACACGAGGCCGACGACCAGCAGGAAGCTGGCGGCGGACTTGGTAACCTGAATGCCTTGGCGCTGGACCTCCTGCGGCAGCAGCGGGGTCGCCGCCTGCAGCTTGTTCTGCACCTGCACCTGCGCGATGTCGGGATCGGTGCCCTGTTCGAAGGTCAGGGTGATCGTCACCGTCCCCGCCGAGGAGGACGAGGACGAGAAATAGCGCAGATTGTCGATGCCCTTGAGCTGCTGCTCGATGATCTGGGTCGTCGTGCGCTCCAGCGTTTCGGCATCGGCACCCGGATAGGTCGCGGTGATCGCGACCGCGGGCGGCGCGATCTCGGGGAACTGCGCGATCGGCAGGCTGCGGATCGCGATGGCGCCGGCCAGCATCATCACGACGGCGATGACCCATGCGAAGATGGGTCGGTCGATGAAATAGCGTGACATGGCCCGTTACTTCGCCTGTGCCTGGGAGCCGCCGGCCCCGGCGGGGGCGGCACCCTGCGGCGCCTGCCCTTCCGGCTGCGGCTTCCACGGATAGCCCTTTACCGGCGTACCGGGCTGCAGCATCTGCGCGCCCTCCACGACGATCTTGTCGCCCGCGTTCAGCCCGCCGGTCACCAGCCAGGCGTCGCCGACCGTACGCTTCGTCTGCAACGGACGCGGTGCCAGCTTGCCGTCCGGCCCGATGACGAGAACGGTCGCCGCCCCCTTCGGATCGCGCGTCACCGCCCGCTGCGGCACCAGGATGCCGTTCGCCTGCGTGCCCTCGACCAGCTCGGCGCGGACATACATGCCCGGCAGCAACAGCCCGCGCGGGTTGGAGAAGACGGCGCGGATCGCCTGCGTCCCGGTCGCCGGATCGACGGTGACGTCGGTGAACTTCAGCGTACCCTCGATCGGATAGGTGCTGCCATCCTCCAGCTTCAGCCGGACGCGCGCGGCACCTGCGCCGCGCGACAGGTCGCCGCCCATGATCTGCTGACGCAGCTTCAACAGGTCGGCGCTCGACTGCTGGATGTCGACATAGATCGGGTCGAGCCGCTGGATCGTCGCCAGCGCATTGGTCTGCGCGGCCGATACCAGCGCGCCCGTCGTGAATACCGACCGACCGATCCGGCCGGAGATCGGCGCGGTGATGGTGGTGCGCGACAGGTCGATCTGCGCCTGACGCAGTGCAGCGCGCTGGGCGGCGATGTCCGCCTCGGCCTGCTGCGCGCCGGTCACCGCATTCTCATATTCCTGGCGGCTGATCGCGTTGATCTTGACCAGTTCGCCATAGCGGCGCGCCAGGTTGCGGGTCGATGCGATCGACGCCTGCGCCCGGGACAGCGCCGCACGCGCGCTGGCGACCGCCGCCTGATAGGGCGACGGATCGATGCGATAGAGCGGCTGCCCCTGCCGCACATAGTCGCCTTCCTGGAACAGCCGGGCAAGGATCAGCCCGTTGACCTGCGGCCGGACGTCCGACGTCTCATAGGGCGCGGTACGGCCGGGAAGCTCGGTGGTGAGCGTCACCGGTTGCGGCTGGACGGTCACGAATCCGACCTGCGGCGGCCCCTGGGGCGCCCCCTGCTGCTGCTGCGACTCGCCGCCGCCCCCGCAAGCCGAGAGAAGGAGCGCCAGTGCCAATGGGGCCATGCGATTTTTCATGAACGTCCTCGACGGATGTGCTAAACGTGAGTGATCGATCACTCACACTTTTCGGCGGGTACGCCGGTAAAGTGCAAGTGGCAAGAGGGTACAGGTGAACGGCAAGTGAATTTGTTGCAGTGCGGAGAGGCAAGGCGCGCCAGCCGGGCGGCGGCGCGTCGCGAACAACTGGTCAGCGTGGCCCGGCGACTGTTCGCCGAACAGGGATTCCACGGCACCGGGGTCGCGCAGCTCGCCGCCGAGTCGGGGATCAAGGTCGGGCAGATCTATCGCGATTTCGCCGACAAGGAGTCGATCGTCGCCGCGATCGTCGAAAGCGACCTGGCCGTGTTCCTGAACGATCAGGACATGACGCGCGCCATCGAAACCCGCGACGTACCTGCGTTGCGGGAATGGCTGCGCGAGTTTCTGCGCTGCGGCAGCGACGGCGAACCCGACCCGTTGTTCGCCGAAATCATGGCGGAGGCGGCGCGCAACGAACGTATCCGCGCCATCTCCCACTCGATCAACCGCAGCGTGTCGGAAGCGTTGATGCGGGTCCTCGCTGCCCTCGCCCCGGCCGAATCGCAGGCCGAGGAACGGTCGCTGTTGTGCGACATGATCCTGACGATGAGCGCGGGCGTCCTGTACCGCCGGATCGGCGACCCGGATTTCAAAGAAGCCGTGACCTTCCGCCGGCTGATCGCCGTCCTCGACGCGCATGTCGACGAACTGATCGCGCCAAAACCAGACCCGATCTTCGAAAACAACCATTGCGGATTTGTGACGCCGCGATAGGGTTACGACGCGCACTCCCTTGCGCGGTCGTCGCAGGCCCTGTCCGGACCCCCGGGCGGGGCTTGTCGTTTCAGCCTCCATCACACCAGCCCCCGCGCCAGCACGACGAACGACAGTGTTGTTCTCGGCAATCCGAAGCGGGGATCATCCATCGGAAAAGGCCGGACTTCTCCGGTGCGGGCATAGCCCTGGCGTTCGTACCACGCGATCAATTCGCGCCGCACGGCGATGACCGTCATCTCCATCGACGCCGCGCCGTGATGGTCGCGCGCATGGCTCTCCGCTGCCGTGACGAGTCGCCGTCCGAGTCCTTCCGCCTGCCGATCCGGGCGGACCGATAACAGCCCCAGCGCCGAGCGTCCCGTTCCGGCACGCTTCACCTCGACACAGCCGATCGCATCGTCGCCAGCGAATGCGATCAGGATCGTCCGGTCAGGATCGCCGATCGCCTCGGCCAGCGCGGCGGGGTCGGTACGCTGGCCGTCCAGCAGGTCCGCCTCATGCGTCCACCCGCCCCGCGCGCTGTCGCCGCGAAAGGCCGATTCCACCAGTGCGTGCAGCACGGGAATGTCCGCCGATGTCGCAGGCCGGATCATCCGCCCCATCCCCCGCCCATCGCCTGATACAGCGCGACCAGCGCGTTCAACTGGTCGGCGCGAACCTGTTCCAACGACAATTCGGCGCTGAACAGGGCACGCTGCGCATCGAGCTGCTCCAGATACGGACTGTAGCCCGCGCGATAGCGATTGGTCGCATGGCGCAGCGCCTCCGCCGTCGCGGTCCGTTGCGTTTCCAGCGCGCGGCGCTGCGCGGCCAACCGGTCGACCCCGGCCAGCGCGTCCTCGATCTCGCGGAACGCGGTCAGCACACTGCGCTGATAGCCGAAGGCCGCCTGATCGCGCCGCGCAGTCGCGCCGTCATAATTGCCGCGCAGCTGCCCGCCCCGGAACAGCGGCGCCAGCACGCTCGCCCCGATCGACCAGATACCGACCGGATTGGGCAAGGCGCTCGACAAGACTTCGCCGGTCGATCCGGTCAGGCGCAATTGCGGCAGGAACTGCGCGCGCGCCGCCGCCAGCGATGCATCGCTCGCCGCCAGCGTCGCCTCGGCTTGCGCGATGTCGGGGCGGCGGCGCAGCAGGTCGCTGGGCAGCCCCGCCGGGATCGGCGGCGGCACCAGTGCCGCCAGCGCCCGCCCCCGCGCGATGGGGCGCGGCGGCGTACCGGTCAGCAATGCCAGCGCATTTTCCTGTCGCCGCGCCAGCAGCTCCAGCTGCGGCAGCGTCTGCGTCACCGCCGCATATTCCGCCTCCGCCTGGCGCAGTTCGAGCTGCGAGGTATAGCCGACCTCCGCCCGCGACCGGGCGATGCGGAGCGCCTCGCCGCGCGACGCGATCGTCGCCCGCACCGTTTCGATCCGCGCGTCCAGCCCGCGCAGCGTGATATAGCCGCTGGCGGTGGCGGCGGCGACCGACAGGCGCGCGGTGTCGGCGGCGGCGGCGGCGGCAGCGCCGGTCAGCCGCGCGGCATCGATCGTCGACCCGATCCGCCCGAACAGATCGACCTCATAGGCCGACTGGAACACCGGTTGCAGCGAGGTGCCGGTGCTGGCCGTGCCGAAGGCGTTGAGCGCGCGCTGTTCGATCAGCCCGACACCGGCATCCAGCGTCGGAAACCGCGCCGCCCGCGCCACGCGCTCGGCGGCCCGCGCCTCCGCCACCCGCGCGACCGCGACGGCGATGTCGGGATTGTTGGCCAGCGCCGCCGTCACCAGCCGGGTCAGTTCGGGATCGCCGAACCCCTCCCACCAATGCGCCGCGATCGGCGCAGAGCCGGGCAGGGTCGTGCGCCACGCGGGCGGCGGCGTGACGTTCGCCGCCACCGGACGCGGCCGCTGCGCCGGGGTACAGGCCCCCAGCACCGCGACCGACAGGAGCAGGACGCGCCTCATCGCAGTGCCGGCGACACGCCGCCATGCGTATCCACCCGCGCCTCGACCGACATGCCGGGGCGCAGCCGCGGGAACAGCGGATCGTTCCGGTCGATCGCGATGCGCACCGGAATGCGCTGTGCCACCTTCACGAAATTGCCGGTCGCATTGTCGGCACGGATCACGGCGAACTCATTGGCGGCGGCGGGAGCGATCCGCTCGACCCGGCCATGCAGTTCGGCGCGGTCGAGGGCGTCGACCCGAACGGTCGCGGGCTGACCCGGCGCCATCCGTGCGGTCTGCGCTTCCTTGAAATTGGCGGTGACCCACACCGTCGGCGGCACCAGGAACATCATCTGCGTGCCCGCCGTCACATATTGGCCCAGCCGCACCCCGACCTCGCCCAGCCGTCCGCCCTGCGGCGCGCGGATGACGGTGTTCGCTAGGTCGATCTCGGCCAGCCGGACGGCGGCGCGCGCATTCTCGACCGCCGCGTTCAGCCCACCGCGCCCGACGGTGACCGTACGTACCTGCTCCTGCGCGACGCTGCGTTGCGCCTGTGCCTGCGCCACTCCGGCTTCGGCCGCGCGCAGGGCGGCCAAGGTCTGGTCCCGCTCGCGCAACGACACCGACCCTTCGCGGACCAGATCGTTGACGCGCGCCATATCCGCCTGCGCCCGCGCCAGCTGCGCGCGCGCATTCTGCACCGCCGCGGCCTGTCCACCGAGGCTGGCTTCGCTCGACCGCTCGCTCTGTTGCGAATTGGCAAGGTTAGCCTGTTGCGCCGCCAGTTGCGCCCGCGCCTGTTCGACCCGCTGGCGATAGATGCGGTCGTCGATCCGGGCGAGCACCTGTCCGCCCTTCACGTCCTGAAAGTCGCGGACCAGCACCTCGGTGACATAGCCGTTGACCTGCGGCGCGATGATCGTCGTCTGCCCCCGGACATAGGCATTGTCGGTCGCCTGAATCGCGCTGCCGAACGGCCACAGACCCCATGCGTAGAGCGCCAGCGCGACACCGCCCAGCAGCAGCGCGACGAAGCCGATCGTCGATTTCAGCCCACCACGCGGCGGCGCCCAGCCGCGTGCGCGCACCGGTTCCTGCGGCACCTCGACCGGGTCGGCCAGCCGTTCCGCTTCATCTCGGGATAATCGGGAATCGGTCATGACATCTGTTTCTGTCGCATCTGCTGCACGGCGGCGAGATCGGCGGCCAGCGGGTTCTGTCCGCGCAACCGGAAGCGCAGCCACAGCGCCCCCAGCCACAGGACGACCGCCGCCGACAGCACCGCGACGCCGAGGAACACGTCGTTATAGGCAAGGATGTTGGCTTCGCGCGTCACCTGCTGCCCCAGCAGCCCCGCGCCCGATGCCTGCCGCAGCGTGGCATCGCCCAGCACGCGCGCATAGGCACCGCCCAGTTGCTGGATACGCTGCACCACCTGCGGATCGGTGGCGGTCAGCGTCTGGGTCAGTTCGAACGCGTGGTATTTTTCCCGCACGATCTGGAACGATCCCAGCAGCGCGGTCCCGGCAAGGCCGCCCAGCGTCTGGGTGATGCTGAAGATCGCCGAAAAGCTGATGATATGGCTCGGCCCCCGCGCCAGCGCACGGAAGATGCCGATCATCACCATCGGTCCCAGGAAATAGAGCGCGGCGAAGGCGATGATCCCCTGGCTGAGATACAGGCTGGACGGACGCGTCAGGTTGGTCGAATCCGAATCCATCCACGCACCGATCCCGATCAGCGCGACCGCGATCACGACCGGCTTGTACAGGTCCTGCATGTTCAGCGTCTTGAGGCCGACGACGATCCCGGCGATCGAGGCCAGCGTCATGACCAGGCTGAGCGTCACCAACTGATCGTTGCCCATGCCGACGACGGTCAGCAGCCCGACCGCGCCGAAGCTCTGTTCGGACAGCAGGATGCGGAGTGACGCGGCCACGACCGCGAACCGGATGATGTTGCGGCCCAGCATCCAGCGGGTGTTGAGCAGCGGGTTGGCGCGGTTATGCTCGATCAGCAGCGCGCCGCCGATCAGCGGGATGGCGGCGGCGGTGGCATAGCCCAGCCACGGGGTCGACCACCACTGGATACGTCCCTGCACCAGCACGGCGCACAGCAGCGCGATGCCGGGCGCGAACAGCGCGAAGGTCAGGAAATCGATCCGCTCGAACGCCGGCGTGCGCTCGGACGGGGGCAGGCGCAGCAGCGCGACCGACCCCAGGCACATCAGCGTCAGCCCCAGTTCGAACCAGAACAGCGCCTCGATCCGCCCATCGGCCAGCAGCAGCGGCGACAGGGTGCGCGCCAGCGGCAGCGCCACCTGCGACGCGCCGAAGCCGATAATCATGCCTGACAGGCGCGCGGCGGCGGGCAGCGACTGCATGATGTAGAGGAAGCACAAGGTCGTCAGCGCGCTGGCCGCGATCCCCGATGCGCCGCGGACGATCAACTGCACGCCATAGCTGTGCACGACGAGCTGCAACATGTTCAGGATCAGGAACGCGACCAGGAACACGCGGGTAAAGCGCTGCATTCCGAATTGCTGGCGGAACTTGATGAGCAGCATCGACATGCAGACGCTGGTCATCGACGAAATCGCCGTCAGCCAGCCGCCCTCGACCGGGGTCAGGCCCAGCGCGCCCTGAATCTGCGGCAGATTGGCGATCAGCAGCCCGTTGTTGAACCCGCCGGTTACGCCCAGCAGGATGCCGATCGCGAAATAACCGACCCTCCGCCCGAACGGATGGTCGGGCGTCGCGGGGGAACCGGGCAGGAACGGCCGCTCGTGCGGCTTGAATTCATACGCCGGGGCGATCGCCTTGGCTCCATATGGGGGTATTGACCTAGCAACAACTTGTTACGGAACGGATCGTTCCGGCTGGGCAATGGATACGCCGGTTCCGTTGCTCGCAAGCCACACGTCACCCTGGCACGGTATGACTGGCATCGCCGGTAACATCCGCTACGATCGTCCCATGCGTCTCCTGATCCTCGCCGCCGGCCTGCTCGCCGCTCCCCTAGCCGCCCAGACATCGCTCGAAGCACCGCTGCCCCCGGTCCGCCCATGGCACGGCGCCAGCGAAAAGCTGGTCGTGAAGCCGGGCGATCCGTGGATCACCCCGGCGGAGGCGAGCGGCTTCGTCACCACGCCCGATTATGCCGCGACCCGGGCCTGGATCGACCGGCTGGTCGCCGCATCCCCGCTGCTGTCGATCGAGACGTTCGGGAAAAGCCCGCAGGGTCGCGACCTCTATGCGGTGCGCGCGCACAAGGGCACGACCCCTAAGCCCGTCGTGCTGGTGCAGGCCGGCATCCATTCGGGCGAGATCGAGGGCAAGGATGCCGGGCTGATGCTGCTGCGCGACATCGCGCTCCGGGGCAAGGACCGGTTGCTCGACCGGGTCGATCTGGTGTTCGTGCCGATCTACAATGTCGACGGGCACGAACGTTCTTCGCCGTTCAACCGCCCGAACCAGCGGGGGCCGAAGGACATGGGCTGGCGCACTACCGCGCAGAACCTGAACCTCAACCGCGATTACCTGAAGGCCGACGCGCCGGAGACACAGGCGATGATCGGCCTGATCCGCCGGGTCGATCCGATCCTGTATCTCGACCTGCACGTCACCGACGGCATCGACCATCGCTACGACGTGACCTATGCATTTTCAGGCTGGCGAGGCTATTATGCGCGCTCGGCGGCAATCGGGCGGTTCCTCGACACGCGGCTGCGGCCGGCGATGGATGCGGCGCTGAGGCGGAACGGCCATATCCCCGGCTATTATGTCAGCACGCTCGACAACCGCGCGCCGGAGAAGGGCATGACGCAGGATGTCGACACGCCGCGTTTCTCGACCGGCTATGGCGACGTCGCGCACATCCCGACCGTGCTGGTCGAGACGCATTCGCTCAAACCCTATCGCCAGCGCGTGCTCGGAACCTATGTCTTCGTCGAGGAATCGCTACGCCTTGCCGGGGAACGCGCGGTCGAACTGCGCGCCGCGATCGATGCCGACCGGGCATCGCGCCCGATAACCGTCACGACATCGTGGAAACAGACGCCCGATCCGATCTACAGCGTCGACTTTCTCGGCCTCGCCCACGACACCTATCGCTCGCCCGCCTCTGGCCGCGACGAACTGCGCTGGCTGCCCAAACCTATAACTTTCAAAATGCCGGTCTATGGCAGCAATCCCGAGAAGACGGTGACGCTGCCGAAGGCGTGGTGGGTGCCCGCCACCCTTCCCCATGTCATCGACCTGCTGAAGCTGCACGGCGTGACCGTCCAGCCAATCGGCACCCCGCAGACGCTCGACCTCGACATGGCGCGCGCGACCGATCCAAAGCTGAAAGCGGCCAATGAAGGCCATATCCCGCTGGAGGCGACGATCGTTCATGAACGCCGCCGCGAAACCATGCCCGCCGGGTCGGTCCGCGTGCCCGCCGACCAGCCGCTCGGCCTGCTCGCCGCCTTCCTGCTCGAACCCGAAAGCGAAGACGGCGTGCTGGCATGGAACCTGGCGCCGGGAATGCTGCAACGGACCGAATATATCGAAGGATACGCCATCGCGCCGCTGGCCGACCGGATGCTGGCGACCGATGCGAAGCTCAAGGCGGAGTTCGACGCGAAGGTCGCCGCCGACCCGACGTTTGCCGCCGATCCGACCGCCCGGTTGCAGTGGTTCTATGCCCGCACGCGCTATTATGACGAACGGTTCCTGCTGTACCCGATCGGGCGCGAGGTGAATTGACCGAATACCGGGTGCGGTGGACATTCCGGTAAAATTGAACGAACCCTGCCCCCAAATCTCCGTCATCCCTGCGCAGGCGGGGATCCATAGACGCCACGGTCTCGGATCGGACCGCAGCGGTTGCGTCTATGGATCCCCGCCTGCGCGGGAATGACGGGCCGAACCGATTGGCCGCCAGAAGAACGCGATGGAGAGCCTGACCCCATGACCGCCCCTTCGATCATCGTCGTCGAGGACGATCCCGCGCTGCGCACCCTGACCGCCCGCGCGTTGCAGGAAAACGGCTATCACGTCCGCACCTGTTCGGCCGCGCCCGAAATGTGGCTGGCGCTGGAACAGGGGCCGGTCGACCTGATCCTGCTCGACATCATGCTGCCGGGCACCAGCGGCATCGACCTGTGCCGCCAGATCCGCCAGAACAGCGCGGTGCCGATCATCTTCGTATCGGCCAAGGGCAGCGAGGTCGACCGCGTGATCGGCCTCGAACTCGGTGCCGACGACTATCTGCCCAAGCCGTTCGGCACGCGCGAGCTGATCGCCCGCGTCCGCGCCGTGCTGCGCCGGGGCGAGCTGAACGCCCAGGCCGCACAGCGCGAAGAGGGCATCTACAGCTTCGAAGGCTGGACGGCGAACGTGCCGCGTCGCGAACTGACCTCGCCCACCGGTGCGCAGGTCGACCTGACCGGTGCGGAATTCGACCTGCTGGTCGTGCTGCTCGACCATGCCCAGCGCGTCATCGCCCGTGAACGCCTGATCGAGCTGTCGCGCACCCGGCTGGGTGACAGTTCGGATCGCAGCATCGACGTCCTTATCAGCCGGTTGCGCCGCAAGCTGTCGACCGCCGGCGGCACCCCGCCGATCGTCACCGTGCGCGGTGTCGGCTATATGCTGAACGTGCCGGTGGAACGCCGTTGAAGCGGTTGCCGGCATTGCCGGTTGGGCTGATCGGCCGGATCGTCGCGATCCTGCTGCTGACCATCGTCATTGAATTCGGCGTGTCGGTGCTGCTGTACGAACGCGCCAGCCAGTTTTCGGTGCGCGACGACGAAGCCCGTCGCCTGGCCGAACACCTCGTCATCGCGAGGCGCATCGTCGAGGAACGCCCAGTCGACCAGCGCGCCGGCATGGCGACCGAGTTGACGACCGAACGCTATGCCGTGCAGTGGCGTGGCTCCGCCCCCGAACTGCCCGCCAGCGGCACCGAACTGCGCGAGATGGAGCAGCAGATTCTGGCGTGGGAGCCGAGCCTGGCCCCCACCGGCCTGCACCTGACGCTGATCGGTCAGGGGCGGCGATCGGTGGTCAGCGGAGCGCTGCGGCTGGAGGATGGCAGCTGGCTGTATTTCCGCACGCTCGAACCGCTGCGCGCGTTCGACCTGGCGATCGGTCGCATCCTGCTGGCGCTGATCCCCGCCATCGCGCTGATGGTGGTCGGCGGCCTGCTGATCCGCCGGACGCTGCGCCCGATGCGCCAACTGGCCGATGCGGTCGACCGCTTCGGCCCCGGCGGCGGGTCGACCCTGCCGACGATCGAGGAAGCAGGGCCGGGCGAGGTCCGCCGCCTCGTCGTCGCATTCAACGGGTTGCAGGCGCGCATCCATCGGCTGATCGACGAACGGACCCGCGCGCTCGCCGCCGTCGGCCATGACCTGCGCACGCCGCTCGCCCGGCTGCGGCTGCGCACCGACGCGATCCCCGACCGTGACCTGCGCGACACGGTGCAGAACGACTTGGCCGAAATGGAAGCGATGGTCACCTCGCTCCTCGCCTTTCTGGGCGGGGAGAGCGAGCCGGAGCGCGCCGTGCTGGTCGACATCGCGGTGCTGTGCGCCAGCATCGTCGACGATGCCGCCGACCATGGCCACGAAGCGACCTATGTCGGCCCCGACCATTTCGAACGCGCGGTGCGCCGGTCGAACTTCCGCCGCGCCGTCACCAACCTGGTCGAAAACGCGATCCATTATGGCGGTGGCGCGACGCTGACCCTGGGGATCGAGGATGGCGCGACCGTGATCCGGGTGGAGGATGACGGCCCCGGCATTCCCCCCGAATCGCTGGCCGACGTCCTCGAACCGTTCGTGCGGCTCGACACCGCGCGCAAACGCGACACGGTGGGATTCGGCCTCGGCCTCTCGATCGTGCAGCGCGCGGCGGAGGCGGAGGGTGGCCGGCTGGAGCTGCGTAATCGCGACGGCGGCGGCCTGTGCGCCGCGATCGTCCTGCCTGCACCTTTCGCACCGCAGCAATAATTCGTTACACGGCCGCCGAACGTAGCAAGATTGCGGCGTCTATATCGTATCCACGAACCGGTGGCCCTGCGCCGCTGTCATGGTTTGGAGGGAGAAACGATGAACGACGTGATCGGCCGGGTATTCGGCTTTGAAAAGGATGTGTTTGGCAGCGATGCCGACCTGTATTCGAAGCTGGCGACCGATGGGCAAAGCCCGAAGGTCCTGATGATTTCCTGCTCGGACTCGCGCGTCGTCCCTGAACATATCCTGCAGGCGAAGCCCGGCGACGTGTTCGTCATCCGCAACGCCGGCAACATCGTCCCCCCCTTCACCCAGCAGAATGGCGGCACGACCTCCACGGTCGAATATGCCGTCGCAGTGCTGGGCGTCACCGACATCATCGTGTCGGGCCATTCGGGTTGCGGCGCGATGGGCGCGCTGATGAAGCCCGATACGCTCGCTGGCCTGCCCAGCGTCGCCGCGTGGCTGCGTCACAGCCATGCCGCGCATTCGGTGGTCGAAAACAGCTATCCCGATCTCGACGATGCCGCCGCCGTCCGCGCCGCCAGCCTCGAGAACGTCGTGGTCCAGATTTCGCACCTGCGCACCCATCCGGCGGTCGCGTCGCGCATCGCCAAGGGCGAGTTGACGCTGCACGGCTGGTTCGTCGACATTCACGCGGGCACGATCCTCGCGCTGGACGGCACGACCGGCCGCTTCGCACCGATCAACGAGGATCGCCCACTGCCGGTGGCCCTGCCCGCCGCCAAGCGCCTCGCTGCGGATTTCGTGACGGCGGAAGCCGCCGAATAACCAGTTCCTGCGGGTTGGCGGGGCGAATCTTCCCTCCCCCGTTCCGCCGGCCGTGGGTTCCGCGCCGGGCGTGCTTCCCCCAAAGCACGTCCGGCGCACCCTGTTTCAAAGGCTATCGACCGCCATGTCGTCGCAACCCTCTCTGATCGCCAATCTGCGACAGGATATTCCCGCCTCGATCGTGGTGGCGCTCGTCGCGCTGCCGCTGTGCCTCGGCGTCGCGCTCGCCTCCGGCGCCCCGCTGTTTTCCGGGCTGATCGCCGGCATCGTCGGCGGCATCGTCGTCGGTTCGCTCAGCAAGTCTCCACTGTCGGTCAGTGGCCCCGCCGCCGGGCTGACCGTGATCGTGCTCGACGCGATCACCAAGCTGCCGAGCTTCGAGGCGTTCCTGCTCGCCGTGTTCCTGGCGGGCTGTATGCAGATCCTGCTGTCCTTTTCGCGTTCGGGCGTGCTGGGCGAATTCGTGCCCTCGTCGGTCATCACCGGTATGCTGGCCGCGATCGGCCTGATCCTGATCCTGAAGCAGGTGCCGCACGCCATCGGCTATGACGGCGATCCGGCGGGCGATTTCCGGTTCAGCCAAGGCGATGGCCTCAACACCTTCAACACCATCCTGTTCGTGCTGCGCGAGCAGGTCGTGTGGGGGGCGGCGATCATCGCGGCGGTCAGCATCGCGTTCCTGTTCTGGTGGGACAAGAACAAGCCCAAGGACGGCCCGTTGCGCTTCGTGCCGGGGCCGCTGGTCGTCGTCGTCGGGTCGATCGCGATGAATGCGCTGTTCGGTGCGGTGGCACCTGCGATCCAGGTGAAGCCGAGCCATCTGGTCAGCGTGCCGATCGCCGATGGCCTGGGCGGCTTCGTCAAGCTGTTCAGCCTGCCCGACTTCGGCCAGATCGGCAACGCGACCGTGTGGACCGTCGCCGTCACCCTCGCCATCGTCGCCAGCCTCGAATCGCTGCTGTCGGTGAAGGCGGTCGACGAACTCGACCCCAAGCGCCGCGTGACCAACAAGAACCACGAACTACTGGCGCAGGGCGGCGGCAACATCCTGTCGGGGCTGATCGGCGGCCTGCCCGTCACCTCGGTCATCGTGCGGTCGTCGGCGAATGTCGATGCCAATGCCGCGTCCAAGATGTCGACGATCCTGCACGGCACCTGGCTGCTGCTCAGCGTCCTGCTGGTCCCGACATTGCTCAACCTGATCCCGCTATCGGCGCTGGCCGCGGTGCTGATCCAGACCGGCTACAAGCTGACCAAGCCCGAACTGTTCACCAAACGGTGGAAGCAGGGCATGACCCAGTTCGTGCCGTTCGTCGTCACCATCGCCGCGATCCTGTTCACCGATCTGCTCAAGGGCATCGTCGTCGGGCTGGTGGTCGGTTTCGTGTTCGTCATCGCCCGCAATTTCCGCCCGGCGGTGACGTTCGTGCAGGACGGCGAAGGCCCCGGCGCCAGCTGCATGGTGCGCGCAAAGCGCAACCTGTATTTCATCCACAAGGTCGAACTGACCAGGGAACTGGAGAAGGTGCCGGACGACTGCACCGTAGTGATCGATCTGTCGGCGACCAGCTATGTCGACCTCGACAATATCGACATCATCAACGGGTTCATCAAGAACGCGGGATATCGGGGCATCAACGTACTGGTGCGCGGCGACATCGCCGACAAGACCGCGCCGCAGATCAAGGCGCCGCGCAAGGAGGTCGCCTACGCATGAGGGAATACAAGCACCTGCTCCTCGCCAACAAGGCATGGGCCGCCGAGCGGCTGGAGGACAATCCCGATTATTTCGCGCGGCAGACCGCCGGTCAGCAGCCCGAATTCCTGTGGATCGGCTGTTCCGACAGTCGGGTCGCGCCGGACCAGTTGACCAATACCGAACCGGGCGGCATGTTCATCCACCGCAACATCGCCAATCTGGTCGATCCGGGCGACCAGAACCTGATGTCGGTCGTGCAGTTCGCCGTGGAAGTGCTGAAGGTCGGCCACATCATCGTGTGCGGCCATTATGCCTGTGGCGGCATCCAGGCGGCATTGCAGGGCGGGGTCGACGGCCATGTCCATGACTGGCTGGCGATCGCGCGCGAGGTTGTCGCCAATCACCGCGACGAACTCGACGCCCTGCCCGAGGATCAGCGCGCCAATCGGCTGGTCGAACTGAACGTCCACGACCAGCTCGTCCAGCTCGCTCGCACTGACGTGGTGCAAAAGGCGTTCGCCGCCGGCCAGCCGCTCGAACTCCATGGCTGGGTCTATGACCTGCGCGACGGGTTGCTCAAGCCGCTAATGGAGATCGACGCCGGCACGCCGCTGGGCGAGGTGCAGAAGCCGGAGAAGGTGCTGGTCTGACCCCCAACCCCTACACGTCACCCCGGGCTTGACCCGGGGTCCCGCTTCTTCTCGTGTAACCGCGACCCAAGCCGCGCCACGTCCCGTACCCGGCGAAGGCCGGGTACGGGACGTCTGCGATATGCGGAGAGGCCCTCCCGACTGGACCCCGGCCTTCGCCGGGGTACGACATCGCGTCCTGATGCAAACGGGCGTCCAAGGACACAGCCTCCACCGCCAACAACCCCGGATCGCCTCCAGAGTTATACGGCGGTCAGGCGCCCCCTCACCCCGCCATCGTCATCACCGACCCCGAATCCACTCGCAGATTCGCGCCATTCACGAAGCTCGCGGGCTTCGACACCAGAAACAGGATCGCCGCCGCGACCTCTTCCGCCGTGCCGCGCCGGCCCAGCGTCATGCCGGGACGCTCTTCCTTCAGGAAACTCTTGATCGCGCCATCGCGGTCGGTGCCCTGTTCCTCGGCGCGCTTGTCCATCATTGCATCGGTCATCGGCGTCGCGATGAACGCGGGCGACACACTGTTCACCAGCACATTGTCGCAGCCATAGGCCTTGGACAGCCCCTTCGCCAAGTTCAGCACCCCGGCCTTCGACGCGCAATAGGCCAGTTCGTCGACATAGGGCTGCACCGCATCTTCCGACGCGATCAGCACGATCCGGCCGCCACCGCCCTTGCGCATCGCCGGGATCGCCTCGCGCGTCACCCGCACCGCACCCATCAGATTGATGTCCAGTGTCGACTGCCATCCGGCATCGTCGACGTCGAGGAAATCGCCGGTCGCGCCGGTCACGCCCGCCGCATGGACCAAAATCGTCGGATCGCCCAGTTTCCCACGCACCTGCTCGAACAGCGCCTGCACGCTCGACAGGTCGGTCACGTCGGCGGCGACCGCCACCACCTCGCCATGATCGGCCAGCTCGGCGCGGACCTGTTCCAGTGAGTCCGCATCCTTGTCGCTGATCGCGACCCTGGCGCCCTCCTGCAACAACATCCGCGCCGTTTCGCGCCCGATGCCGCTATCCGCGCCCGTCACCAGCGCCAGCGCGCCGCCCAGTCCGTAATCCATGTCACTCTCCCGTCAGGAAACCGACCAAGCTATTGAAACGCCGCCCGGTTCCCTGCCCGATGGGGACCCAGCCCTACCCGTTGCCGGAAACGTCATACCAGCGAAGGCTGGGATCTCCCGCTGACAGCACGGGACAGGAGCCGCCTGAAGCCCCAGCCTGCGCTGGGGCGACGGCGGTGTCGGGGCAAAGTCGGAACCTACAACTCCGCCCCACCCAGCGTCGCGATCGCCTGGATCAGCGCCAGATGACTCAATCCCTGCGGCAGATTGCCCAGATAGTCGCCGGTCTTGGGATCGATCATCTCCGGCAAAATCCCGGTGCCGTGCGCCAGCCCCGCCATCGCCGCCGCGAACGCCGTCTCCGCCCGGTCGTGCTGCCCCAGCATCGCCCGCGCCTCGACCATCCAGAAGGTGCAGGCGAGGAAACACCCCTCCTCCTGCTCCATGCCGGTATAGCGATAATGGAACGCGCCCGCGCCCAGTTCCCGGTCGATCGCGTCCAGCGTCCGCGCCAGCCGGTCCTGCCCGTCGAAGCGGAACCGCACCGCCAGCGCCAGCGACGCATCCAGTCCGTCCGCACCGGGATAACAGAGATACGCCCCGCGTTCCTCGTCCCAGCAATGCTCGCCGATCCAGTCCATGATCCGGTCGCGTTCGCGTGCCCAGCGGTCGCGGCAGGTCGTCGGAATCTGCCCGGCATCGGCCAGCTCGACCGCGCGCTGCAGCGCCTGCCAGCAGCTGATCTTCGACATGGTATAGTGCTGCACCTCGGGCAGTTCCCAGATGCCGGCATCCTTCTGCCGCCAGCGATCGGCGCACAGGTCGGCCAGATGCGACAGCGTCGCCGCGCTCTGCCCGTCGAGGATGTTGCCGCACGCCACGAACCGCTCGGCGGTTTCGAAGATGTCGCCATAGATGCCGTGCTGATGCTGGTCGGTCGCCAGATTACCGGTCACCACCGGTTTCGATCCGCGATAGCCCGGAATATCGATCTCGCGCACCTCGGGCACCGGATCGCCACCCAGCGTGTAGCAGACCTTCGGCACCCCGTGGCCCAGCCGCTTGAGCAGCCAAGTGAACCCTGCCTTCGCCTCGGCCTGCGCCCCGATGCGCAGGAACGCCTTGATCGTGTACCCCGCGTCCCTGATCCACGCATAGCGATAGTCCCAGTTCTTCGGCCCGCCGACCTTTTCGGGCAGCGAGGTCGTCGCCGCCGCGACGATCGCTCCGGTCGGCGAATAGAGCAGCAGCTTCAGCGCCAGCGCGCTGCGGATCGCCAGTGCCCGGCGCGCGCCGTCGCAATGCAGCTGCCCCGACCAGTCGAGCGCCTGTGTCCAGTCGCGCCACTCGCGGTCGGACAGGTCGATCCGCGCGTCGATCACCTCGATCGTCGGCACCACCAGCGGTTCGTCGGCACCAGCGACGATCGCCACCGTCGCCCGCTCCCCCTGCGCCACCGCGATCTGGCCGTCGATGCCGTCGTCGTCCTGCCGCTCTATCCGCACATTGTCGCTGCACCGGACCAGCCCCAGCACCGCGCCGACATGGAACACGTCATGCCCACCGGCCCGCGCGAAATAGGGGCTGACGGTATCCGCCCGCCGCCCGAAGCGCAGCGTCAGCACGAACGCGACATGCCCGTCCAGCCCCTCGACCCGCCGCGCCAGTTCGGCCCAGGGCAGCCGCCCCGCCGTGCCACTGTTCAAACTCTCGGTCAGCTTCGCGCGGCCGCTCGCGGTGGTGAACACCGTCTCCAGCACGTTGCTGTCGTCGCGATAGCGCTGCTCGCTGGTGAACGGCTCGGTCGGGGTGATCGCGAAATAGCCGCCCAGCGTCCCGTCGAGCAGCCGGTCGAACAGCGCGGGCGAATCCATGTTCGGCACGCACCACCAGTCGATCGACCCGTCCGCCCCCGACAGCACCACCGCGCGCCCGTCGCCCAGCGCGCCATAGCGGGCTAGCGGCAGATAACCTTCCGCATCGCGGAGCAGGGTGGGATCGGCGGCGCGGGGGCGAAACAACATGCTGCCGATAACTTATGATCGGGCGCAAATGTCCGAACGGGCGGGAGAATGTCGCGACGGCGTGCGTTGGCGCTCCATTCCCATCCCCACGGAGAACCGCTTCATGAGCATCGCTTCCGCCTTCGGGCTAGGCAAGAAGGTCCGCTACGCCGTCGTCGGCGCGGGCGACATCACCCAGCGGTCGATGCTGCCCGGCATCAAGCATACCGGCAATTCGAAGCTGGTCGCGATCGTCACCGGCGACGCGGACAAGGCGGCGGCATTGGCCGAGATGTACGGCGTCGACGCGACCTATGGTTACGACCAGTTTCACGAACTGCTCGCATCGGGCACGATCGATGCGATCTATCTCGGCACGCCCAACTGGCGCCATGCGGAGTTCGCCATCCCTGCACTCGCCGCCGGCATCCATGTCCTGTGCGAAAAGCCGCTGGAAATCTCGGTCGAGCAGGGCCGCGCCATCGCCGCGGCGCAGGCCGCATCGTCGGCCAAGCTGATGACCGCCTATCGACTGCATTTCGAACCCGGCACGCTGTCGGCAATCGACATGGTGCGCGACGGAAAGCTCGGCGACCTCGTCACCTTCTCCGCGACCTTCAGCCAGTCGCTCGACCCCGACAACCACCGCGCCAAGCACGGCATCGTCGCGGGGCCGCTGTTCGACATGGGGCCGTATCCGATCAACGCCATCCGCTATCTGTTCGGCGAGGAACCGGTCGCGGTCGAATCGGCGGTGGCGACGCGGCAGGCCGGCGCGGGCTTCGGCGATCTCGACGATACGTTCGCGGTCGTGTTGCGGATGCCGGGTGACCGACTGGCGAGCTTCACCGTCAGCTATTATGCCGGCAATGTCGACCATCTGACCGTCGCCGGTACGAAGGGGAGCATCCATATCGACCCCGCCTTCGGCTATGGCGATACGCAGCACCAGACGATCACCATCGGCACCGACAAGCGCGAGGAAAAGTTCAAGCCGACCGACCAGTTCGGCGGCGAGATGAAGTACTTCTCCGACTGCATCCTGAACGGCGACGATCCCGAACCCGATGCGGAGGAAGGCATCGCCGACCTGCGCGTGGTCGAGGGGATCGTCGAGGCGCTGAAGACCGGCCGTCGCGTCGACCTGCCCCCCTTCGAACGCCGCCGCCGCATCAACACCGCGACGCAGAAGCAGACCCTGTCGCCGATCACCCCGCCGGAAACGATCAAGGCGAAGACACCCAGCGGGAATTGAGGGCCACAGTGAAAGGGAGTGTGGGACCGCCCCGCACTCCCTTCGTCATCCCCGCGCAGGCGGGGATCCCTATACGCAATGGCCGATGATAGATCGCGAACGTCGGTGGCTATGGATTCCCGCCTTCGCGGGAATGACGACCGGGTGGTGCTACCACCCCACCCCGATCTTCCCGAAATGGTCGCCGCCTTCCTGAAACCGGAACGCCTCGGCCAGTTCCCGCAGCGCGAACCGCCGATCCACTACCGGCCGGATGCCCGTCGCCTCCAGCGCCCACACGAACTCCTGCTGCTGACGCCGGCTGCCGACGATCAGCCCCTGCAACCGCGCCTGTTTCGCCATCAGTGCCGCGGTCGGCACCTCGCCGCCGCGCCCGGTCAGCACGCCGATCAACGAGATATGCCCGCCGACCCGCACCGCCGCGATCGACTGCGCTAGCGTCGCCGGGCCGCCAACCTCGACCACATGATCGACGCCGCGCCCATCGGCCCAGTTCGCCACGGTCGCGCCCCAGTCGCTGTCGCTGCGGTAATTGACGGTGAAGTCCGCCCCCAGCGCCTCTGCCCGCGCGAGCTTGTCGTCGCTGGACGAAGTGATGGCTACCATCGCTCCCATCGCCTTGGTGATCTGCAACGCCCAGATCGACACGCCGCCGGTGCCGAGCAGCAGCACCCGGTCGCCCGCCTTCAGCCCGCCATCGACTACCAGCGCCCGCCACGCGGTCAGGCCCGCCGTGGTGATCGTCGCCGCCTCGACTGCGTCCCATCCCTTGGGCGCCAGCGTGAAGGCGGTGGCGGGCAGCACAACGATTTCCTGCGCGAAGCCATCGATCCCGTCGCCCGGCGTCCGGCTGAAATCACCAACGGTCGGCCCGCCATCCTGCCAGTCGGGAAAGAAGCACGACACCACCATGTCGCCGACCGCGAAGTCGGTGACGCCCGCCCCCAGCGCCTCTACCGTACCGGCACCATCCGCCATCGGCACCCGGCCATCCGCCGCCGGTGACTTGCCGCTCGCCACCATGTAATCGTGAAAGTTGAGCGAGCTGCCATGCAGCGCCACGCGAATTTTGCCCGGCCCCGGCTGCCCCGGATCGGGCCGCTCGACCCATTCCAGCCGGTCCAGCCCGCCGGGACTGCGCAGGATCACCGCCTTCATGCCGCATCCCCCGCGTCCGTCACCGCCTGCGTCATGCCGTTCGGCGACAGGATTTCGATCCAATAGCCATCGGGATCGGTGATGAAGGCGATGTCCTTCATCCGCCCCTCGTCTGGTCGCTTGCGGAACGTGACGCCCAGTTCCTCGAACCGTGCGCACGCCGCCGCCACATCGGGCACGCTGATCCCGATATGGCCGAAGCCACGCGGGTCGTCGTTGCCGCTGTGATAGCCGGCGAAATCGGGATCGTCCTCGGTCCCCCAGTTATGCGTCAGCTCCAGCGTCGTCTCACGCGTGAACACGAACCGCGCGCGCTCTTTCGGGTCGCCCGGCACGCTTTCCCCGTCGCGCAGGAACCCCAGAAAATAGAGCGAGAACGCCGCCTTCTCGAAATCCAGCTTCTGCAACAACGTCATGCCCAGCACGTCCTGATAAAAGGCCAGGCTGGCACTGGGATCGCGGACGCGCAGCATCGTCTGGTTCAGCGCGAAGCCTTCGGTGCCGGTCGGTCGGGTCATGGCAATTTCCTTGGTTCTTTCGCCGCCGCAAACGCATGGAGCGCGATTTCGCCGCCTCCCGCGCCGATGCTTATGGTTGACGCGCCCGGTATCCCGCGTAACGATCACGCCAGATTTACGTCCGAAAGGCCCGCCCGCTTGTCCGCTACCCCCCGTCTCGCGCTGATCGCGCTGTTGCTCGGCACCACCCCGGCCCTTGCCGACCCGATCCGCCAGACCAAGGGCGACTGGCAGGACAAGTTCCGCCAGCTGGAAGGGGAGGATTGGCCGACCCCGACCGATTATCGCAACGCATCGGGCGCACCGGGCTATCGCTATTGGCAGCAAAAGGTCGATTACGACGTCAAGGTGGCGCTGAACGAAACGACCAAGGTCGTGACGGGGACGGAGACGATCCGCTACCGCAACAATTCGCCCGACGCGCTGCCCTATCTCTGGCTGCTGCTCGACCAGAATCATTACAAGCGCAACTCGATCGCATCGCTCAGCGCGACCGTGCCCGACGCCCATTCGATCAGCATCGGCGAAATCCGGCGGCAGGAAGCGCTCAAGACGTGGGATGGCGGTTTCACCATTGCGGCGGTGCGTGGTCCCGATGGCCAGCCGCTGGCCCACCGCGTCACCGACACACTGCTGCGCATCGAACTGCCACAGCCGGTCGCGGGCAATGGCGGGGAGGTCGTGCTGTCGATCGACTGGTCGTTCCCGATGGCGGAACAGAAGGTCGTCGACGGCCGCTCGGGCTATGAATGCTTCACGCAGAAGGGCGAGGACGGCAACTGCATCTTCGAAGGGGCGCAGTGGTTCCCGCGCCTCGCCGTCTATTCGGACTATGAGGGCTGGCATAACAAGGCGTTCCTCGACGCGGGCGAATTCACGCTGGAATTCGGCGATTACAAGGTCGCGCTGACCGTCCCCGCCGATCACGTCGTCTCGGCCACCGGCGTGTTGCAGAACGCCGATCAGGTGCTGACCGCGACCCAGCGCCAGCGTCTGGAAGCGGCGAAGTCGGCCACCGCGCCGATGTACATCGTCACCCCCGACGAAGCGCTCGCCGCCGAACGCGGCCGCGCCTCGGGCACCAAGACCTGGACCTTCGCCGCGCAGAATGTCCGCGACTTCGGCTGGGCATCGTCGCGCAAGTTCGCATGGGACGCGATGAACGTGCGGCAGGACTATGCCGCCAACCCGAACGTGATGGCGATGTCCTTCTACCCGAAGGAAGCACGCCCGCTCTGGGACGCGTACTCGACCAAGGCGATCGCCCACACGATCGACGTGTACGGCAAGTTCGCCTTCCCCTACCCCTATCCGGTGGCGCAGTCGGTCAACGGACCCGTCGGCGGCATGGAATATCCGATGATAACCTTCAACGGGCCGCGCCCGGTGAAGGACGCCAAGACCGGCCAGCTGACCTATACCGAACGCGCCAAGACTGGGCTGATCGGCGTGGTGATCCACGAGGTCGGGCACGACTGGTTCCCGATGATCGTCAACAGCGACGAACGCCAATGGACGTGGATGGACGAAGGGCTGAACACCTTCCTCCAGTTCCAGGCCGAAAAGCTGTGGGACAAGGACTTCCCGTCACGGCGCGGCGAGCCGAAGGATATCGCCGAGTATATGCTGTCGGACAATCAGGTCCCCCTGATGACCCAGTCGGATTCGGTGCTGCAGTTCGGTGCCAACGGGTACGGCAAACCGGCGACCGCGCTCACCATCCTGCGCGAAACGGTGCTCGGCCGCGAGCTGTTCGACCGCGCCTTCCGCGAATATGCCACGCGCTGGCGCTTCAAGCGGCCGACGCCCTACGACTTCTTCCGCACGATGGAGGAAAGCTCCGGGGTCGATCTCGACTGGTTCTGGCGCGGCTGGTTCTATTCGACCGATCATGTCGACATCGCGCTGGACAAGGTGGTCGAGGGCCGCATCGCCGGCGGCGATCTGGACGCCAATGCCCGCGAACGCCGCGCGCTGGCCGATGCGGAAAACACCTCGCTGACCGTGAAGGGCAACGCCGGGCAGAAGACCGTCACCGAACGCGATCCGTCGACCCGTGACTTCTACGACCGGCAGGACCGCTTCGCCGTCAGCCCGCAGCAGCGCCGCGACCTGGCCGAAAAGCTCGAAAAGCTGACGCCCGAGGAACGCGCCGCCTTCCAGGTGAAGGACAAATTCTACCGCTTCTCGTTCCGCAACATCGGCGGCCTCGTCATGCCGATCCCGCTGAAGCTGACCTATAGCGACGGCACGAACGAGATCGTTCGCTTGCCCGCAGAAGTGTGGCGCTACAATCCGAAGGCGGTGACGTGGCAATATGTCACGGGCAAGACGATCACCGGGGCGGAGGTCGATCCGCTGCTGGAAATCGCCGATGCCGACCGGTCGAACAATGTCTATCGCGGCGCCATCCGCCCGGTCGTACTGGAGATCGAGGATGTCCAGGACCTCGAAAACCGCATGAAGGACTTCGACGTGCAGGTGAAGCCCGGCTCGCTCCAGACCTATCCCGCGCCGGTGGCGAAGTGAGGGCGGCGCTCGCCCTTCTCGCCGCCGTGGCGGTGATCGCCCCGGCACAGGCGCATCGCGGGCATGACTCGCTGGCGGTGGTGACGCTGGCCGATGGCAAGGTCACCGTGTCGCACCGGTTCGAGGCGCACGACATCGAACCGGCGCTGTCGAAGATCGCCCCGGACGCGCAGGTCAGCCTCGACGATCCGAAGGCGGTCGCCGCGCTCCAGGCCTATGTACTGGGCCACTTCAAGCTGACGATCGACGGCAAGCCGGTGGCGCTGACCCATGTATCGACCGACCTGACCCATTCGCAGGTCCGCATTGAGTATGTCGGCAAGGCCCCACGCAAGCCGAAGACGGTCGCGGTCCGCTCGACCGTCCTGACCGACGTGTACCGCGCGCAGGTCAACCAGGTGAACGTGCGTCAGGGCAACGTCGTCAAATCGCTGACCTTACGCGGCGGCACCGGCGGCAGCGTGACGCTGTAACCACGGGATCACCTCGTAGCCAAGAACGTCACCCCAGCGAAGGCTTGGGTCTCCCGGTAAGGTTCGGTCCGCCTGCCGCAAGAGACCCCAGCCTGCGCTGGGTTGACGCCATTGAAGAGAAAGCAACACGCCCCAACGTCACCCCGGGCTTGACCCGGGGTCCCGCTTCTTCTTCTGCATCCGGCGACGTAAAAAAGCGGGACCCCGGATCAAGTCCGGGGTGACGAAGACGATGCCAATCACCCCCCACACCCCGCCCGCAATGCCGACACCCGCGCCGCGCTCAACACCCCGCGGTGCGCGCCACAGGGCCGCCCGTCGCCACCGACCGCCACGCTGAACGGCAACCCCGCCGTACCCCCGAACAAATCCTCGCGCATCGCCGCCATCTGCGCCGCATCCGGCAGCCAGCGCTGCGCCGCCGGCACCGCTTGCAGCATCGCCGCCGTCGCCCGCCCGCGATCGACCGGCACCACCAGCACCCGCCACGGCCCAGCCGCCTCGCTCAGCCGGGGGAGTGCCGCGATCTCGCCATGGCAGGGCGCACACCATGACGCGACGAACAACAGGATGGTGCGCGCCGGATAGGCCGGTGCCGCGGATACGGGTGTCGCCGACAGCAACAGCGCCGCTGCCCAGCCGCAAATCCCCGCCCAACGCTTCATCGCATCCCCCATCGACCCTGTAACATAGCCGTGCTTTGTTGGCGCAAGACAAGGGGGGAACGATGCTCGATCCGATTCTGTACGGCCTGATGGCGCTGGCTCAGGCAACGACACCGGCCCAGCCGGCCGCCCCCGCGAAGCCACAGACGTTGCAGGCACAGTTCGACGCCGCGAACGCCGCCTATTCCACCCGCAACTGTGCCGAGGCGCTGAAACTCTACGAAGCGCTCGAACGGCGGACCGCGACCAGCAAGAACCCGCTGCTGACCGGCGCGATCGCGCTGCGCAGCGGCATCTGCCGGGTCCGTCAGGGCGAGCGGGAGGCCGGCGTCGCCGCGATCCGGCGCGGCCTGCCCGCGCTCGCCAGCCGGCCCGACGAGTTTCGCGCCGATCTGGGCGCAGCGCATCTGGCGCTCGGCGAGGCGGCCTATGACGCGTTCGACTATGATGCGGCCGCCGCCTCGTTCAAGTCAGCGCTGGACCTGGCGAAGGGGATCGACCGCGTGGTCCCCCTGCTCGCGCTCGCCCGTACCCTGTCGTTCGACCATGACGGCCGTGCGCTGGCCTATGCGGAGGAGGCGCGGAAGCTGACCGAATCCGAACCGAACATCGACAAGGCGACCGTCGCGGCGGTGCAGACCCGCTATGCCCGCGTGCTACTCAACGAAGGGCGCACCGCCGATGCGTACACGGTGCTGAAGGATTCGCTGAAGAAACAGGGCGGCCTCGACGACCGGGTCAACCTGTCGGAGGTGGCGACCCGTGCCGATCTGGCGCAGGCGGCACTGCTGAACGGCGACCGCGAACGCGCCCGCACCTATCTCGCCTATACCGGTGCCGGTCGGCTGGAAAAGGCGCCCTTTGCCGGCGCGCGGCAGATGGATCTGCCCGCCTGCGGTGCCGCCACCGGCCTGAAGCCCGCCGAAGTCGCGGTGGTCGAGTTTTCGCTGGGCGACGACGGCATCGTCCGCAACGTCGCGCCGATCTATACCACCGGCAATCGGGCGGCGGCCCTGGCCTTCGCGCGCGCCGTGGGCGACTGGTCGTGGCAGCCCGAGGACGCGACCGCGATCCCCGCCTTCTGGCGGCAATCGGCGCGGGTCGAGCTGCGCTGTTCGACCGCCGCCGAACGCCCCTCCATCACCCAGCCGATCGACGACGCGTTCGACGCGTGGCTGACGTCGAAGGGGGCACCCGCCTTCGCCTGGGAAGAACAGCCCGCCGCCCGCGCTTTGCCGCTGGCGCGTGCCGAGGTGCAGCGCGCCCGCGCAGCCGGCGACCGCATCGCCGAACTGCGCGCCCTTGGCTGGATGTTCGATTCGCGACTGGTCAACGCAGAAGAAGCGCGCCCGCTGGTCGCCGAAGCGCTGACGCTCGCCCAGGCGACGGGCGCCCCGGCCGCGGTCGCCACCCGCTTCCGGATCAGCGACGCCTATGTCGCGGCGAAGGAATATGGGCAGGTCCTTGACGGGTTTCGCGCGGTCCTGCGCCGTCCGGAGGTCGCGGCCGATCCGCTGTCGGCGGCGACGGTGCGGATGATGCTGGCCACGGGCGGGTCGCAGGTCCGCACCGCCGAGCGCACCCAGCTGACCGACGCCGTACTCGCCTCGCCGCTGCCCGACACCCATCCGCTGAAGGTCGCGGCGCTGCTGAACCGCGCCGACCTGTCGGCACAAAGCGGCGACACCGCCGCCGCGCAGGCGGCGTTCGACCGCACGGGTCTCAGCAGCGATCAATGCGCGTTGATCGCCCCGACCCCGGCCATCGCCAAATCGGGCGCGACCAGCAGCCGCTATCCACAGGAAGCGTTGCAGATGGGCTTCGAAGGATGGGCCAAGGTGGAGTTCGACATCGCCGCCGACGGCCATACCCTGACCCCGCGCACCGTCGCCGCCTATCCCCCGTTCGTGTTCGGCGACGCGGCGCAGAAGATGGTGACCGCCACCCGCTTTCGCAGCAGCTTCCGCCCCGACAACAACACCGCCTGCACCGGTAACACGCAGCGCTTCATGTTCCAGTTGCCACGCTGAGCGGCAGCGTGACGGCGGCGACCAGCCCGCCGCCGTCCGCTTCGCCCAGTTCCAGCCGCCCGCCGTACAGCGCCGCCAGGTCGCGGACGATGGCGAGGCCGAAGCCATGCCCGTCGCCGCGCTCGTCCAGCCGTACGCCCGGATCGGTCGCCCGCGCCCGGTCGGCGGCAGGAATGCCGGGACCGTCGTCGCTGACCGACAGGCGCACCATCGCCCCCGCCCGCACCGCCTCCACCACCACCCGCGACCGGGCATGACGCGCGGCATTGTCGATCAGGTTGCCCGCCAGTTCGTCCAGATCCGCCGCATCGACCGCCACCGTCAACCCGGCGATGTCAGCCGCGATCGTCACCCCGCCGCCCTGGTGCAGCGCCCGCACCACGCCGACTAGCGCCTCGATCGCCGGTTTCAGCGCCGTCGCCGCCCGCCGGTCGACCGCCCCGCCCCGCGCACGCGACAGATGGTGGCGGATGGTCGCATCGATCCGGGCCACCTGGCTCCCACGCGGATCGTCGCCCAGGTCGATCGCCAGCGTAGCCACCGGCGTCTTGAGCGCATGGGCAAGGTTCGCCGCCGACGCCCGCGCCGCCGCCAGCGCCGCATCATTGTCGCGGACCAGCGCGTTCAGCTCGACCGCCAGCGGCCGCAATTCGTCCGGCTGATCCTCCGGCACGTCGCGCGCCGCACCCGTGCGCACCGCCGCCACCCGATCCCGCAGGACGCGCAAGGGCCGCAGCCCCAACCGCAGCTGCACCAGCGTCGCCACCGCCAGCACCAGCGCGACGATGGCCAGCGTCGCCAGCAGCGGCAGCATCGCGCCGCGCAACGGCTGTTCGATCTCGCGCCGCGGCACCGCCACCGCCACGCGGATCGGCCCGGCGTCGGACGGTATCTCCGCCATCAACCCGTGGACGCGGGTCGCATCGGGCAGGGTGACGTCGAACGGCTCCCCGCCCGGCATTGTCGGTCCGGGGACGGGATGCGGCGCACCATCGGGACGTCGACCGTGATGACGATCGCCCGGCAGGCCCGGCGTCGCGTCGATCCTCGGCAATCCGCCCGCGATCGTGCCGTCCGGCGCATCGATCCGCCATACCGCATCGGCCCCGATCGCCGCCGCCACCCCGGCGCGGTTCAGCAGGGCGCGGTCGATCGTCCCGTCCGCGCGCACCACCGCGCGCAGCAGCGCCAGACGATCGCCCAGCCGTTCATCGACGTTGCGCGTCACGAAATGTTCGAGCACGCCACCGATCGCCACCCCCGCCACCGGCAGCGCAACCAACGTCGTCGCGACCGACAGCGCCAGCATCCGGGCGTGGATCGACCGGGGCAGCCTCATTGCCCGCCCGCCGTCAGTCGGTATCCCCGCCCGCGCACCGTTTCGATCAGCGATGCGCCGATCTTCTTGCGCAGCCGCCCGATAATGACCTCCAAGCTGTTCGAATCGACATCGGCATCGCCCTCATAAACCCGCTCCATCAGGTCCAGCCGCTCGATCACCGCCTCCTTCGCCAGCATCAGCGCGGCCAGCACCCGGTGTTCCAGCGCGGTCAGCTTGATCGGCAGCCCGTCCAGCTCGAACACCCCGGTCTGCGTCTCGTACGCCAGCGGCCCGCAGACGATCCGCGTCGCGCCATGCCCGGCCGATCGCCGCACCAATGCACGCAGCCGCATCATCAGTTCCTCGATGCGGAACGGCTTGGTCAGGAAATCGTCCGCGCCCGCCTTGAACCCGGCCACCTTGTCCGACCATCCATCGCGTGCGGTCAGCACCAGCACCGGCAGGGTGCGCCCACCCTCGCGCCACCCTTTAAGCACCGCCGTCCCCTCGCGGTCGGGCAGGCCGAGGTCCAGCACCGCCACGTCATAGCGTTCGGTCTCGCCCAGATGCTGCGCGTCGATGCCGCTCGGCACCAGATCGACCGCGCACTGCTCCGCCCGCAGCGCCCGCGCAATGGCGGGGCCGAGATCGGGATCGTCCTCGACTAACAAGATGCGCATTTCCGTCCACTTTCCTCGCCGGCACCACCCCGTTCGTGCTGAGTAGGGGCTGAGCTTGTCGAAGACCCGTATCGAAGCACTTCGCCTCAAGCGGTCCTTCGATACGCCATTTCGACAGGCTCAATGGCTACTCAGGACGAACGGGGGAGCCAATGCCAATCGTGGCTAAACCGAAACTGAACCGCCGGGTTCAGCGTGGCGGGGGGACGAATCGCTAGAACGGCTTCATCGAACAACGAAGGAGTGAAGCATATGGCGAAACTATCCCTGGGCAGCCCGGCCAAGCTGGGCCTTGGCGTGGCGATCGGCCTCGCCATCGGCGCGGCGGGCGGGGCCGGCGCGGTGTCGCTGACCCGGCCCGGCGTAGAAATGGCCCCGACCGTGGCGACCCCGGTCGCGCGGTTGGCAAGCAGCAGCGGCGTGGTGACGGTCAAGGGCCGCGTCGCCGAAGTCTATGGCGACCGCTTCGTCGTACAGGATGGCAGCGGCAAGGCGATGGTCGATGGCGGCCGCGACGCGAACGTGACGAAGGGCGCACCGGTGCAGGTGCAGGGCCGCTATGACGACGGACAGCTCCGCGCCTCCTATGTCGTCGACGCGGCCGGCAAGGTCACGCCGGTCGGCCCGCCGCCGCGCCGCGGCCACGGCCCCGAAGGTCGCGGCCCCGGCCCGCACGGTCCGGGTGGTCCGGGCGGCCCCGAAGCACGCGGTCCCGGCGGCCCCGGCGGTCCGGGTTGCGCACCCGGCGCGATGCCCCCGCCCCCGCCTCCCGCCGACGGCGCACCACCGGTAGCCAATGCGTCGGCACCGGCAGGCGTACGGGCAACCCGCTAACCCCAAGCGCCAACCGTACCCCGGCAGAAGCCGGGGTCCAGTTACGGAACGCCGGTGGCCATCCACCAGCGTCTCCCAACTGGACCCCGGCCTTCGCCGGGGTACGTCCATTTGGAGGAAGCACCCCATCCAGCCAGACACCGCACCCCCGCGCAGGCGGGGGTCCAGGGCCACGCAAGCAACGGCATCCTCCGGAACTCCGGATTCCCGCTCGCGCGGACGTACACTCTTGGCAAAGGCCAGCTCGCACCAACGCCACCAAGATCGTTTCACGCGAAGGCACAAAGAAGAAAGCTGGTTCACGCGGAGGCGCGGAGGCGCGGAGAGTCCGCTCGTGGCAAGCCTTCGCTGCACCGGCAGCCCTCTCGTTCCGCTGCAACAAGCGCAACGGCTTCGCCGGAAAACCGCGACCGCCCTGCCACACCCTCTCTGCGCCTCCGCGCCTCCGCGCGAAATCTACTCTTCTTTCAATCTCCCTCTCCGCCGCGCGAACCAGTCCTCCTGCCCAACACCCCCAAGACAAACCCGAACAACCGGTGTAGGGCGTCCCGCCGCTGCCCGGAGCCTCCCCATGTCCCTCGGCCTAGATTTCGGCACCACCAATTCCGTCCTCGCCCGCGCCGATGCCGATGGCGCGACCCTCGTGCCGCTCGACGGACCGGACGGGCCGGACGCGGTGTTCCGATCGGCGCTGTGCTTCTGGCAGGACGACGTTCCCGGCGGCATCGCGGTGGAGGCCGGCCCATGGGCGATCGACGAATATCTCCACTATCCAGAGGGTTGCCGCTTTCTCCAGTCGTTCAAGTCGGTCGCCGCCAGCCCCAGCTTCGACACCGCGCCGATCTTCACCAAACGCTACCGGTTCGAAGACCTCGGCCGCGCCTTTCTCGACCGGCTCGCCGCCCGCGCGCACGGCGTCCTGAATGGCGCGAAGCGGATCGTCGTCGGCCGCCCGATCACCTATGCCGGCCACCGCCCCGACGAAGCGCTTGCCCGTCAGCGCTACGATGCGATGTTCGCCGCCCTGGGCGCTGAGATCGTCTATGTCTACGAACCGCTCGGCGCGGCGTTCAGCCATGCGGCGACGCTCAGCGACACCGCGACCATCCTCGTCGCCGATTTCGGCGGCGGCACCAGCGACTTTTCGGTCGTCCGATTGGAAGCCCCTGGCAGCGAGCGCCGCGCCCGGCCCTTGGGTCACGCCGGCATCGGCATCGCCGGCGACCAGTTCGACCGCCGCATCCTCGACAAGCTGGTCCTGCCGCTGCTCGGCAAGGGCGGCACCTATCGATCGTTCGACAAGGTGCTGGAGATTCCCGCCGGCCACTTCACCGACTTCACCGACTGGTCGCGCCTCGCCCTGATGCGCAACCGCAAGACGATGGCCGAACTCGACAAATTGCGCCGCGCCGCGACCGATCCAGCGGCGATCGAACGGATGATCGCGGTGATCGAGGGCGAACAGGGCTATCCGCTCTACGACGCGGTCGGGCAGGTGAAGCGCGCCTTGTCGCAGGGCGACGAAGCCACCTTCGCTTTCGACGGCGGCGGCATCGCCATCGAGGCTCAGGTAACGCGCAACCAGTTCGAGGCGTGGATCGCCGACGACCTCGCCCGGATCATGGCGACCGTCGACCGCGCGCTGGACTCGGCCGGGCTGGACACCGCCGGCATCGACCGCGTGTTCCTGACCGGCGGAACCTCGCTCACCCCCGCCATCCGCCGCGCCTTCGCCGACCGGTTCGGGCAGGACCGGTTGGCCTCGGGCAACGAACTCACCTCGGTCGCCCACGGCCTCGCGCTGATCGGGCAGCAGGATGACGTCGCGGCGTGGACGGCATAGGCTTTCCTACAGCCGCGCGGGGTGCCATCCTCGCCGACGCTCCTTGAACCGTCCGCCCCAACCCCACTCCCGCGCAGGCAGGGGTACGATGAAGACAGAACTACAAAGGCCCGAACGCAACACCGCGACAAACCGCGCACGAGTGTGAACTTTGTGAACTTTGGCCGCGCGATTACCGCCCACCGCGCTTCATCAGCGCGCGCGTGACGCCGTTGGTCCACCCGAACCCGTCCTGCAACGGATACTCGCCGCCGCCGCCGGGCTTCACCTGCTCGACGTCATATTTTTCGACCAGTTTGCCCGACGCGGCATATTCGCGCTCGACCGTCGCGAGGAAGCGGGTGGCGATCTTGTCCGCCAGCGCGCGGTTGCCCGTCCGGTCCAGCCCGGCCACCGCGATCCATTGCAGCGGCGCCCAGCCATTGGGCTTGTCCCATTGCTGCCCGGTATCGACCGCCGTCGTGCGCAAGCCCCCCGGCGCCAGCAACTGCCGCTCAATGGTCGCGGCCACCCGTGTCGCGCGTGGCGCGGTCGTCAGCCCGACGAACAACGGATAGGCGGTCGCCGCCGTCACCCCCTTGCGCAGCACCTGCCGCCTGACGTCGTAATCGCCATAACGTCCCTCGGCCTCGCTCCACAGCCAGCGATCGATCGCCGCGCCGCGCTTCGTCGCCCGGTCGGCAAAGTCGCGCGCCGTCGCAAGGTCACCCGCCGCCGCCGCGCCCTCGGCAATCGCCCGCTCCATGCCCCATAGCAGGCTGTTGAGGTCGGCGGGCAGGATATTGGTCGTGTCGATCGTCGCCAGCGTGCGGCCATCGGCCAGCCAGCGCGACGAATAATCCCAGCCGCTCTCCGCCCCGGCACGCAGGTCGCCATAGGTGCCGCGCGCCGGTCGCCCGGCGACATTCGCCGTCTCGACATCCTCGCGCCACGATTCGTCGCGGGGGCTGGTCCGCGCGTCCCAATAATGTTGCAACACCGCTCCGTCGGTCAGCCTCACCGACCGTTCGGGCGATGTGAAGAACGCATATTCCCGCCGCAGCGCCGCCAGCCGCCGCGTCGCAACCTTCGGATCGCGGTTCTGCGACAGCCCCATCATCAGGTACAGGAACGGCGGCTGCGACCGACTGAGATAATAGCTCCGCGTGCCGTTGGGCACATGGCCGTAGCGCTCGACCAGATCGACGAACCCGTCCAGCATCGATTCGACCAGGTCCTTCCGCCCATCGGCGACCAGCCCCAGCATCGTGAAATAGCTGTCCCAGTAATAGAGTTCGCGAAACCGCCCGCCCGGCACCACGAACCGGTCCTTGACCGCCAGCGCACTCGATCCCGCGGGCGGCGTCACCGGATCGCGCGTCAGATGCGGCCAGAGTTCGGCGATATGCCGTTCGATCGGCAGGCGCGGGCCATGGTCGGACTCGGGCACCGGGTCCAGTCCGGGCACGTCGAAATTGGCGAGGACGAAAGCCTTCAGCCCGGCATCGTCGAAATTGCCCTTGCGGAAATCGGCCAGGAGCGCGGCATCCGCTCGCTTCGGCACCGCATCCACGAACGTCTTTCCGTCGGGAAAGATACGCCGCATCTGCACCGCTTCGAACAGCGGGCCGAACCGGTCCGCCGGGGTCGCCACGCTCGCGGCGGGAAGGGCGGCAACCGTCCCCACCGGACGCGGACCATCGACGCTCGTACATCCCGCCAGCAAGGCCGGCATCAGCCAGCGACAGCTTCGAACGATCGTCATGACACCCCCGGACAGTTGCGATACCGGTTCAATCCGCAACCGCCGGGGGCGTTCCGTGGGTTATGCCACCGTCTGCTCGATCACGCCGAAGATCGGGTGATGCCGGTCGTCCTCGGCCCAGATGCGCACCGTGTCGCCGCTTTGCAGGAACGGCGTCTCCGCCTTGCCGCCCCGGATCGTCTCGACCGTGCGGATTTCGGCGAGGCAGGAATAGCCGACGCCTCCGTCCGCCACCGGCTTGCCCGGACCGCCATCGCCGTCCCGGTTCGACACCGTGCCCGATCCGATGATCGTGCCCGCGCCCAGCGCCCGCGTCTTCGCGGCATGGGCGATCAACGTGCCGAAATCGAACGTCATGTCCTCACCCGCCTCGGCACGTCCGAACGGTTTGCCGTTCAGGTCGACGCACATCCGCCGGTGCAGCTTGCCGTCCCGCCACCAATCGCCCAGCGCGTCCGGGGTTACGAAGACGGGGGAGAAGGCCGACGCCGGCTTCGACTGGAAGAATCCGAACCCCTTGGCCAGTTCACCTGGGATCAGCCCGCGCAGCGACACGTCGTTGGTCAACCCGACCAGCCGCACCGCCGCCAGCGCCTCCTCGCGCGATGCGCCCTGCGCCACGTCACCGGTCACGACCACGACCTCGGCCTCGAAATCGCAGCCCCATGCCGCATCGCCCGGCGGGATCGGATCGCGCGGCCCCAGGAACCCGTCGGACCCGCCCTGGTACATCAGCGGGTCGTGCCAGAAGCTGTCGGGCATCTCCGCCCCGCGCGCCTGCCGCACCAGCGCGACATGGTTCACATAAGCCGACCCGTCCGCCCATTGATAGGCGCGGGGCAGCGGCGACGCGGCGTCACGCTCATGGAAACGCTCCTTGGGGATCACGTCATGATCGAGATCGGTGGCGAGGTTGCGCAGGTCGCCTTCGTGCGCGTCCCAGTCGTCCAGCGCCGCCTGCAGCGTGGGCACGATCCCGCTGGCATCCGCATACCAGGCCAGATCGGTGGAAACGACGACCAACCGGCCATCCCGGCCGTGCTTGAGGCTGGCGAGTTTCATGCGGCACACTCTCCTTCACTGTTCTGCCCCCGGTTTGCGCGTCGTCGCGCATAATGTCGAGCCGCCGTCTACATCGTTCGTTAGGACGTGCCGTCGCAGGGTCCGACGCCGAAGGGAACATCCCATGCAGCTCGAACGCAAGACACTGGTCGCGGAGCATGTCGAACTGGGCGCGGTGATCGGCGACCTGTTGCACCACGCCGCCCGGCGCCCCCCGCCCATCGCCGACATCGCGCAGCTACGCTGGCGGATGAGCCGCCTGCTGCTCGCCCATCTGGCAAAGGAGGATCGACTGCTCCACCCGATGCTCCAGCGTAGCGGCGATCCCGCCGTCGCCGCGCTATCGCGCCGGTTCGAGGCGGAGATGGGCGGCCTGTCCGACGGCTTCAAAGCCTATATGCAGGATTGGGACGCAGGGCGGATCGAGGCGCGGCCCGATGCCTTCGAAGCGGCGTCCAGGGCGCTGGCGGCGGCGCTGGCCGACCGCATCCGTCGCGAGGAAACGCAACTCTATCGTCACATTCCGGGTGACCGGACCGCCGGCGAGGTGGACGCGGACGTCGTACGGCCCTAGTGGATCGCGGAAACGCGCATTGCATGAGGGTATGGACGTGGCGAACGTAGCGGTGATCGGCGCCCAATGGGGTGACGAGGGCAAGGGCAAGATCGTCGACTGGCTGGCGGAACGCGCCGACATGGTCGTCCGGTTCCAGGGCGGTCACAATGCCGGCCACACGCTGGTCGTCGGCGGCACGACCTACAAGCTGTCGCTGCTCCCCTCGGGCATCGTGCGCGGCACGCCGTCGGTGGTCGGCAACGGCGTGGTGCTCGACCCTTGGGCGCTGAAGGCGGAGGTCGAACGGCTGCGCGACCAGGGCGTCTCGGTCACGCCCGACACCCTGATGATCGCCGAGACCTGCGCGCTGATCCTCCCCTTCCACCGCGACCTCGACGGCCTGCGCGAGGACGCCAGCGGCGCCGGCAAGATCGGCACCACCCGGCGCGGCATCGGTCCGGCGTACGAGGATAAGGTTGGCCGCCGCGCGATCCGCGTCTGCGACCTCGCCCATCTCGACCAGCTGGAACCGCAGCTCGACCGGCTGACCGCGCATCACGACGCGCTGCGCGCCGGCTTCAACGAACCGGCGATCGACCGCGCGGCCCTCGTCGCCGAACTGCGCGAGATCGCCGATTTCGTCCTGCCCTATGCCCAGCCGGTGTGGCGTGTGCTGGCGCAGGCCAAGGCGACCGGCAAGCGCATCCTGTTCGAAGGCGCGCAGGGCGTGCTGCTCGACATCGACCACGGCACCTATCCGTTCGTCACCTCGTCCAACACCATCGCCGGCACGGCGGCGGGCGGTTCGGGCATGGGTCCGGGTGCGGTCGGCTTCGTGCTGGGCATCGCCAAGGCGTACACCACCCGCGTCGGCTCCGGCCCCTTCCCGACCGAGCTGGAGAATGAAACCGGCGAGCGGCTGGGCGTGCGCGGGCATGAGTTCGGCACCGTCACCGGTCGCAAGCGCCGCTGCGGCTGGTTCGACAGCGTGCTGGTGCGACAGGCGGCGGCGGTCGGCGGCATCACCGGCATCGCCCTGACCAAGATCGACGTACTCGACGGGTTCGAGGAAGTGGCGATCTGCACCGGCTATCGCCTCGGCGATCAGGTGCTCGACTATTTCCCCGCCCATGCCGCCGATCAGGCGGGCGTGGAGCCGATCTACGAAACCATGCCCGGCTGGTCGGAGTCGACCGCCGGCGCGCGTAGCTGGGCCGAACTGCCCGCACAGGCGATCAAATATATCCGCCGGATCGAAGAGCTGATCCAGTGCCCGGTGACGCTGGTATCGACCAGCCCCGAGCGCGACGACACGATCCTCGTGCGCGATCCCTTCGCGGATTGAGGGAACGCTCCCGCCCTGTTCGCGTCGAGCAGAGGCGCATCTCCTCCATCCGTTCGTGCTGAGTAGGGGCTGAGCTTGTCGAGGATGATTGGGTCGGATCGTCCCCCGGACGATCCTGAACCATGCGGGGCATGGTTCACCCAATCATTATCGAAGCACTTGGCTGGAGGCGGTCCTTCGATACGCCATTTCGACAAGCTCAATGGCTACTCAGGACGAACGGAGTGGGTGGAAGTCGTCCGACTCTATGAAACGAAAAGGCCCGCCCGGATCGCTCCGGGCGGGCCTTTGCAGTTAACCGCTTATCGCGGCGTGCCGGTGGTCGGCGGAGTAGTCGGCGTGCTGCCCGTCGTGGCGGGCGGCGTCGTATCGTCCGTCGTGGTGTCGTCGGTCTTCGTTTCGCCCGGCCGGTTGGGATCGGTCGGCGCGTCTACCGGATTGGTGGGGCCGGTCGTCTGCGGTGCGGGCTGGGTCGGCCGCATCGGGTCCGGCGTGCCCTGCGTCGTCGTCGGCTGGGTCGGCTGGGTCTGGGTCGGTGCCACCTGCGCGACGGCCGCGGTCGAACCGCACAGGATCAGCAGGCTCGTGACAATGGTCTTGCGCATCGAAATTCTCCTTGCATCAAGCAATGGGTTCAATGCCTTGGCCCGGTAGAAGGGTCCGCCGGTTCCGATCGGCTCATCGCGCGGGAGGGTCGGAACGGGGTCGGGCCGTGGCACGACGACGACCGGTCGCCCCGCCCTTGGCCCGATCGTTGCCTTGCGGGGGTGCGGCATCCCGTTGTGGAACGCTGTGTATCCAAGTGGACGCTCTCGGCCTGCATTGGGATGACGCTTGCGGCTTCCGGTTGGACCGGTAGCTTGGGACGACACCGGCAGTGGCTCATTAGTACGGATCGACATGCAGCGGCCGATCGTCACCCCGGACTTGTTTCGGGGTCCACGGTGCAGCGATCGGTGCAGCCAGCGTTTCTCAGGACAGCGCAAGCAGCGAAGTGGACCCCGGAACACGTCCGGGGTGACGAAGGGATTGTGCGTCGCTCAGCGATCACCCTCGGATCGGCTGAACGTCGATCGGCCCTGGAACCCTCAGCACGTCACCCCGGACTCGATCCGGGGTCCCGCTTCCTGTTCTATTCGCCGGATGCCATGGCCAGTCGAGCCTATCCCACCTGTCCGCGATGCCGCAGCTTCTGGTCGGCCAGCACCAGCGCGACCATCGCCTCGACCACCGGCACGCCGCGAATGCCGACACAGGGGTCGTGCCGGCCCTTGGTAGCGATCGTCGTCGCCTGCCCGTCCGGCCCGATCGTCTCGACCGGGGTCAGGATCGAACTCGTCGGCTTGAATGCTACCCGCAACGTCACCGGCTGCCCGGTCGAGATACCCCCAGCAATCCCGCCGGCATGGTTCGCCAGGAACTCGACACCGCCCGCCCCCGGTCGCATCGGATCGGCATTCGCTTCACCCGATAGCGCCGCCGCCGCGAAGCCGTCGCCGATCTCGACGCCCTTCACCGCGTTGATCGACATGGCGGCGCTCGCCAGTTCAGCGTCGAGCTTGGCATAGAGCGGCGCGCCCCAGCCGGCCGGCACGCCCTCCGCCCGACACGCGACGACCGCCCCCAGCGACGACCCTGCCTTGCGCGCGCCGTCGACCAGCGCTTCCCACCGCGCCGCCGCCGCCGCATCGGGGCAGAAGAACGGGTTGCGGCCGATCTCCGCCGCGTCGAACGCCGCCGGATCGATCGCATCGCCGCCGATCGATTCGACCCAGGCGGTGATCGTCACCTCCGGGATCACCAGCCGCGCCACCGCGCCGGCCGCCACCCGCGCCGCCGTCTCGCGCGCCGACGACCGTCCGCCGCCACGATAGTCGCGAAAGCCGTATTTCGCGTCATAGGCATAATCGGCATGGCCGGGACGATAGGCCTTCGCGACGTCCGAATAATCCTTCGACCGCTGGTCGACATTCTCGATCATCAGGCTGATCGGCGTGCCGGTCGTGCGCCCGTCGAACACGCCCGACAGGATGCGCACCGCATCCGGCTCGCGCCGCTGCGTCGTGAAGCGACTGGTGCCCGGCCGCCGCGCGTCGAGGAACGGCTGGATGTCCGCCGCGCTGAGCGTCAGTCCCGGCGGACACCCGTCGACCACCGCGCCCAGCGCCGGCCCATGGCTCTCGCCCCAGGTCGTGAAGCGAAACAGATGCCCGAAGCTGTTGTGGCTCATGCGTCCTCCCCCAATGCCGCAAAGGCGCGGGCATGGCTCGCCGCGCCGGGTGTGTGGACGCACGGTCCGTCGTTCAGGCGGATGCCCAGCAGATACTCACCGGCATAGGGACTGTCGAACCCGCGCGCCGTGGCCGCCTCGAACCCGAAGCGGCCATAATAAGCCGGATCGCCCAGCACGAAGCCCAGCTCCACGCCGGCACTACGCAGATGCGCGATGGCGGCGGCGACCAGCGCCTCGCCGACGCCCTGCCCCCGCGCTCCCTTCGCCACCGCCAGCGGGGCAACGGCGACCGCCGCGATCTCGCGCGTATCGGCGGTGACCTGCATCCGGCTGGCGGCAATCATCCCGACCACCACGCCCGCATCCTCGGCGACCAGCACCAGCACCAGATCGCCGTCGATCGCCAATTGCTGGACCAGCCGCGCCTCTTCTTCACGCGGGAAACAGGCGCGCAGCAACGCATCGACCGCCGGCGCGTCCGCGCCGGTCGCCGCCCGGATGACGCTCATGGGCGTCAGGCCAGCGCGATGTCAGGCGCGTCCTCGGCCTTCATGCCGATGACGTTGTAGCCGGCGTCGACATGGTGGATCTCGCCGGTCACGCCGCTCGACAGGTCGCTCAGCAGATACAGCCCCGCCCCGCCGACATCGTCGATCGTGACGTTGCGGCGCAGCGGCGAGTTCAGTTCGTTCCACTTCAGGATGTAGCGGAAATCGCCGATACCGCTGGCAGCCAACGTCTTGATCGGACCGGCCGAAATCGCGTTCACCCGGATATTCTCCGGCCCCATGTCCATCGCGAGGTACTTGACCGACATGTCGAGCGCCGCCTTGGCGACACCCATGACGTTGTAATGCGGCACGACCTTTTCCGACCCGTAATAGGTCAGCGTCAGCAGCGATCCGCCATTGGGCATCAGCGCGCGGGCGCGCCTGGCGACGGCGGTGAAGGAATAGACGCTGATGTTCATCGTCATCAGGAAATTGTCGAGGCTGGTGTCGTAATAATGCCCGCGCAGCTCGTTCTTGTCCGAAAAGCCGATGGCATGGACCACGAAATCGATCGTCGGCCAGCGCGCGGCGATCGTATCGAACGCGGTGTCGAGCGCGCCCATGTCGGACACGTCGCATTCGATCAGGAAGTCGGCGCCCAGTTCGGTGGCCAGCGGCCGCACGCGGCGCTCCAGCGCCTCACCCTGATAAGTGAAGGCCAGTTCGGCCCCCTGCGCGGCAAGCTGCTTGGCGATGCCCCAGGCCAGCGACCGATCGTTGGCGAGGCCCATGATGACCCCCCGCTTGCCCTGCATCAAACCGTTCACGCGACTTTCCCTTTTTCGTCTGGTACGGCACCCTCTAGCGCAGGGTCGGGCGTTTCCGCCAGCGCCGCGTTCAATTCGCCGCCGATCACCACGCCCAACCCCACGATATAGAAGAAGAACAGCGCGATCATCACCCCGGCCAGGCTACCATAGGTGCGGTCATATCCGCCCAGCGCATCGATCGCCAGCGGCAGGAGCTGCGTGGTGCCGATCCACACCGTCGTCGTCGCCACCGCGCCCGGCCATTTCGGGCAGTTCGACGCGCGATATTTCTTCGGACTGAGCGAATAGAACAACGTGTAGAGCGCGACGAACAGCGCCAGCGCCGGAAACAGCTTCGCGATCGACAGATAGGCGGCATAGGGCTGCAGGAACGGCAGCGCACGATAGATCAGCTGCTCCACGCCGACCAGCACGACCTGAAGGCTGAACGCAATCATTAGCATCACCACCGACCCGACGATCAGCCCGATCGATCCCAGCCGATATTCCCAGAACGGCCGCGAGAACGGAATGCCATAGGCCTGCCGCAGGATCGACCGCACCGTTTCGATGAAGCCGGTGGTCGTCCACAGCCCGACCAGCGCGCCCAGCCACAGCAGCGACCCCGACCGTGCCTGCAACACGTCGAGGATCGGTTGCTCCAGCACCACCGCCACGTCGCGCGGCACGGTTTCCAGAAAGGCGGTGACCGCGTGGATGCTGTCGCCGCTGCGCCCCACCGCGCGCGCGATCGCCGCCGCGACGATGAAGAAGGGAAACAGCGTCAGCAGCGAGAGATAGGCAAGGTTGCCGGCATGGGTGAAGCCGTCGTTGAACGTGCCGATCGCGACGCGCTTCATCACCTCGATCGCCCGCGCGGACGGGCGCAGGCGGGCCAGCGCCGGGCGGCCTTCACGGTGCCGGGCCTCGGGACTGGTCGGGGACGGCTCGGTCATGCGGTTCGTTTCGGCTGGTTTGGCAGGCGGATCAAACGCCCAGCTTCGCCCTCGGGTCCGTGTCCGCGCCGCGCCAACCCTCCACGAACGCCGTGAGGTCGGCGTCGTCGGCGGGAACATCGACCATCAGCGTGACGAGCTGATCTCCGCGCGTGCCGTCTTTCCGATGGAATCCCCGTCCCTTGAGCCGCAGCGTCTTGCCCGAGGTCGCCCCCTTGGGCACGCTCAGCATCACCGCGCCCTCGACGGTCGGCACGCGCACTTTTCCGCCCAGCACCGCTTCGGCCAGGTTGATCGGCAGGTCGATCCGCACATCGTCACCGTCGCGGGTATAGAAACGGTGCGGCTGCACCTCGACCGTCACGATCGCGTCGCCCGCACCACCGGGACCGGCATCGCCCTTGCCCGTCAGGCGCATCTGCGTACCCGTGTCGACACCGGCCGGCAGCTTCAGGTCGATGGTCTTGCCATCGGCCAGCGTGATGCGCTGCGGGCTGAGCGTCGCCGCATCCTCGAACGGCACCTTCAGCCGATAGGCGACGTTGCCGCCCTTGGGCTGCGGCCGCCGACCGAAACCGCTGGCGAATCCGCCGCCGGCACCGCCGCCGCCGCGACCGCCAAACAGCCCTTCGAAAATATCCGAAAAGTCGCCGCCCTGCCCCTCGGGTCCCATGTCGAACCCGCCGCGTCCGCCCGGCCCCGGACGAAAGCCACCGGTGCCGCCCCCGGCCCCGAAGCCGAAGGGCGACGCCGGATTGCCGTCGCCATCGATCTCGCCCCGGTCGAACCGCGCACGCTTGTCCTTGTCGGTCAGCAGGTCATAGGCCTGCGTGACCTTGCCGAACCGGTCGGACGCGGCCTTGTTGTCCTTGTTCCGGTCGGGGTGCAGCTCCTTGGCGAGCTTGCGATACGCCTTCTTGATGTCCGCTTCGGTCGCACCACGCGCGACGCCCAGAGTTGCATAGGGATCAGCCATGGTTCGGTAGTAGGGTCCAAGCCCAGTCAGAACAAGGTCGGGACGGAGCCTATTCTGGTGCCAGGCCAGGACCGGATGACATTCAGTTCGTCAGGCGCGCGTTGCCGCCCTGCTACTCCCCATCGTCACTCCCGCGCAGGCGGGAGTCCATATGTGCCGACGTTGCGAATTCAGCGGAAACGTCAGCGGCGATGGATTCCCGCCTGCGTGGGAATGACCAGAATGGGCTGCGAGGAACCTCGACGCCGCACGGCACCAAAACCCGCCCGCCGCTGCGCAGTCGGCCAAGGAAGGCCGTCCGGTTCAACGTCGGTTCACGGCGGACAGGGCACCGGAGGCCATCGCCTGCGTTGGCAGCGCAATCGCACCTCCGGAGAAGCCCGTCATGATCCACGCCCCGCTGTCGCAACCGCTGTCGCGTCGCCGCATTCTCGGTGCCGCCGCCCTGATCCTTCCCGTTGCCGTCCTTGGCGGCTGCGCCACCCCGCTCGGCAGCTATAGCGTCGAGGAAGGCGTCCGCCGCCTGCTCACCCTGTCGAGCCAGCGGGCGTTCGAACGGCTGATCCGTCCGGGCGGCTTCTATGACGACCAGCTGACCCGGCTGACGCTGCCCGACACCGGCGGGCAGAACAACGTGCTGGCGGCGGTGCTGCGGACCAATGCGGTGCGCGGGCGGATCGCGATGGCGCTGAACGACATCGCGGTCGATGCCGCCGACCGCGCGACCCCGGTCGTGCTTGATTCGATCCGCGGGCTGACGCTGGCCGATGCGGTTGCCGTCCTGCGCGGCGGGCCGACTGCCGCCACCGACCTGTTGGCCCGGTCCGCGCGCGGTGCGGTGATCGAGGCGATGCTCCCCGAATTTTCCAGCGGGCTGCGCTCGGACGCGACCGAAATCCTGTCGGCGATCGTCACCGCGCAGACCGGCATCGACTATACCGCCATCGCCCGCAGCGCCGCCGATCAGGCGGGGAACGCCATCTTCCGCGCGATCGGGCGGGAGGAAGCGGCGATCCGCGCCGATCCGCGCCGCACCGGCGATCCGGTGCTGACCGCGCTGCTGCTCGGCACGCGCTGACGCAGGCGGGCTTGGCAAGGGAGCCGGGCGCGGGGATAAGCCCGCCATGCCGACCCCATCCCCCGCCGATCCGCAGGACACCGAACTCGACGTCGCCATCATCGGTGCCGGGCTGTCCGGCATCGACGCCGCATGGCATCTGCAACATCGCTGCCCCGACCGGCGCTACGCGATCTTCGAGGCGCGCGACGCGATCGGCGGGACGTGGGACCTGTTCCGCTATCCCGGCGTCCGGTCGGATTCGGACATGCACACGTTGGGCTTTCCGTTCCGCCCTTGGCGGGGGGACAAGGTGATCGCCGATGGCGGCGACATTCGCGACTATATCGCGGATACGGCGCGGGCCTTCGGCATCGACCGCCGCATCCGCTTCCGCCACCGCATCCTGTCCGCCGACTGGTCGTCCGAAACGGCGCGCTGGACGCTGACCTGCGACGTCGATGGCGACGTATCGACCATCACCTGCCGCTTCCTGTTCATGGGCTGCGGCTATTACGACTATGCCCGCGGCCATGCCCCCGATTTCGCGGGACAGGCGGATTTCGCCGGGCCGATCGTCCACCCGCAGCACTGGCCGCAGGACCTGAACGTCGCGGGCAAACGCGTGGCGGTGATCGGTAGCGGCGCCACCGCCGTGACGCTGGTCCCCGCCCTTGCCGCGCAGGGCGCGCAGGTGACGATGGTGCAGCGCTCGCCCAGCCATATCGTGTCGCAGCCTTCGCAGGATCGCGTCGCCCGGCTGCTCTATCGCCTCCTGCCCGAACGACTGGCCGGACGCATTGCCCGGTGGAAAAGCGCGGCGCTGGGCCTGGTCGCCTTTCAGTTCGCCCGCCGGTTTCCGCGCCGGATGCAGGCGTTGATCCTGCGCGGCGTGCGGGCGGAGCTGCCCGGCATGACGGATGTCAACCGCCACTTCACCCCGCGCTACGACCCGTGGGACCAGCGACTGTGCCTGGTCCCCGACGCCGATCTGTTCGCCGCGCTGCGCGACGGAACGGCGACGATCGCAACCGACACCATCCGCCGCTTCACGCCCGGCGGCATCGAACTGGGATCGGGCGCGCGTGTCGATGCGGACATCATCGTCACCGCGACGGGGCTGAAGCTGCATCTGCTGGGCGGCATCCGGCTGCGGATCGACGGCAGGCCCTTCGTCCCCGCCGATCACCTGATCTATCGCGGGATGATGGCGTCGGGCGTGCCCAATCTGGTGCTGGCGCTGGGCTATACCAATGCGTCGTGGACGCTGAAGATCGACCTGGTATCGCGGCGGATGTGCCGGATGCTGAACCATATGCGGCGGCACGGCCATGACATCTGCCTGCCCGCCCCGCCCGGACCGGAGGTGGAGCGTCGCCCGCTGCTCGATTTCAGCTCGGGCTATGTCGTGCGGGCGGCGTCCGTCGCCCCGGCGCAGGGTTCGCGCGCACCATGGCGGTTGCGCCAGAATTATTTCCTCGACTACGCCACCCTGCGCTTCGGCACGCTCGCCGACGGGGTGTTGCGGTTCGCGCGGGCGGGCAAGGGCCTAGAGCGGTTTCCGACCAGATTGAACCACCGTCATCGCCCTGCGGGCGACCGCTGACGCGGCGGGCCGCTTTCGGCTCGGGGCAGCGTTGCTCGTCGGCCACGATGCCGTTGCATCGCGGCCTCCTCTCGCCTCGCCCCAAGCCGAAATCGCCTCCGTGCCGGTGATCCAATCTGATCGGAAACCGCTCTAATCCGCGACTGATCCCGTGGCCTCGGCCAGTTCGTCGAGGACCACGCGGTCGCGCCCGTCGCGCTTGGCCCGGTACAGCGCCACATCGGCCCGGTGCAGCAGTTCGGCCGGGGACGTGTCCCCCGTCGCCACGGCGATCCCGCCGCTGACGGTCACCGCGACCTCGACGCCGTTCGCCACGATCGGACGGTCGGCGACGGCGGCCCGGACCCGTTCGGCGGTCGCCATGGCTTCCGCCGGCGACACGTCCGCAAACAGGATAGCGATCTCTTCGCCGCCATAACGCGCCACGACATCGACTGCGCGCACCGACCCGGCGATCCGCCCCGCGACCGCCTCGATCACCCTGTCGCCCACCTGATGGCCGTGCGCGTCGTTGATCCGCTTGAACCGGTCGATGTCGAGCATCGCGACGACATAAGTGCTGCCGCTGCGCAACGCCGTCTCCCGCGCGGCATCGAGCATCGCGATCATCGTGCGCCGGTTGGCAAGGCCGGTCAGCGGATCGGTACTGGCCAGCAGTTCCAGCCGGGCATTGGCCGCGCGCAGTTCGTGCGTCCGCTGTTCGATCAGGGTTTCCAGCGCGCGGGTCCGGCGGCGCAGCACCACCGTCCGCAACTGGACGATGCCGATGATCGCCAGAACGGCGATCAGGATCAGCGCCACCCGGACGAACCATCGTTCATGCCACGCCTGCGCGACGATCAGGTCGCGTTCGCTGGTGACGACGCGCGGATGGACGCCCGGAATCTGCGCCTGCAGTTCGAGGACGTATCGACCACCGGGCAGGTTGGTATAGATCGCAGTCGCCGGGCTGGCCGGCGGGATCGCGACCCAATTCTCGTCGAACCCGCGCAGGCGATAGCGATAGCGAATCTCTTCGGGCGCGGCATAGTCGCTGAGCGAAAAGGCGATGCGAATGCCATGGCCATCGGATCGGATCGTCCGGTACCCGGTGCGCGAATCATACGGGATGATCCGGCCGCTCTCCTCCACCTCGCTGGGCGCCAGCGCCGGGATGGCGACCGGATGCGCGGCGAGCATCTGGTCCGGCCGCAGCACCAGCAACCCGCCGGTGCCCCCGAACAGCAGGTCGCCCGCGCGCGTGATCGCGCTGACCCGCTGGCTGAACGAATCGGAGGTCAGCCCGTCGCGGCGACCGACCGCCACGACCGTTTCCCGCTCGGGATCGATCAGCGAGATGCCACTGGCCCCGGTCGACCACAGGCGGCCGGCACGATCGATCTGCACCGCCGCGACATTATCATTGGCTAGGCCTCGCGCCTCGGTGATGGCATGGAACCGCCAGCGCTGCGCCGTTCGGGTGCCATGCGCGACCCCGCCATAGGTCCCGACCCACAGCGAATTGCCGGCAGGGACGATCGACCCGGTATAATTCTGCGGCAGGCTGGCCGGATCGCGCGGGTCGTTGCGATAGGTGACGAAGCGCCCAGCGGCCGGATCGAACCGGTTGATCCCGCGCGGCGTCGCGATCCATGCCCCGCCGCCCGATGCCGCGACGATGTTGATGACCTCGTTATTGGCCAGCGATGCATCGTCGCCCGGCACATGCAGGTAGCGCTGCACCCGCCGCGTCCGGTCGTCGCGCACGAACAGCCCCTTGTAGGTGCCGATCAGCAGCCGATGGTCGAGGTGCAGCAGGGAGATGACCGGCAGGTCGCCCAGCTCGGCCATGGGCAGCGACGCCATGCGCAGCGTGTCCGGGTCGATCATCACGATCCCGCGTCCGCCCGCCAGGATCGTGCCGTCGGCGCGCTCGGCAAAGGCCTTGATGTCCTGCCCCGCATGGGTGCCGTCCAGCCGCAGGTGGCGCACCACGCCCTCCGCCCGGTCGATACGGTCGATCAGCCCGTTGCTCATGCCGACCCAGATCCGGTCGCGCCGGTCGACCAGGATACCGCGCACGTTGCGATCGGCCAGCGAATGCCGCGGGTCGGGCATGGCGTTGCCGATGGTGAAGATCGCCTTCAGCGACGGGTCGGTATGCGACGCCCCGACCTCCGTCGCGGCCCATAGCCGTCCGTTGCGGTCGATCGTCAGCGCGCGAACGGTATCGCCCGACAGTGAACCGCGATCGGCGGGACTGTTGCGCACCGACCGGACGGAGAACACGCCCTGCGTCGCGATACGCAACATGCCGAATCCGTCGGTCCCGACCCACACCTCGCCCCGGCTCCCGATCGCGAAGGCACGGATCGTCCGGTGCCCGATCTGGGGCGCCGCGCCCGACAGCGCCGCCGGCTGGACGAAGCGACCGGTGCGCAGCTGGACGAAGATGCCGTGCGAACCGGTCCCGACCCACAACCGCCCCGCCGTGTCGCGGGCGATCGCCCACACGTCGCCGATCGCCGGCGTCGCGACGCGCGCGAACTGCCGGGTGCCCGGGTGGCGGACGAACAATCCGGTGTCGCCACCGGCATAGAGCGTCCCGTCCCGGTCATGGTGCACGGCAAAGGCGCCACCGGCCAGCGCATTGCCCTGCCCCGCGACGGGCTCGATCCGGTCGCGCCGCGCGTCGTAGCGGAACACGCCCCGGTCCGACGCGACGAAAGCCCCGCCCTGTCCATCCGACGCGATCGACATGATGCGCGTACCCGCCCCCACGCCCCTGACGCCGGGGATCGAGACGAAGCTGCTGGACGTGGCGTCGAACCGCACCAGCCCGCCGACATTGGTCCCGACCAGCACGCCGCCATGGGACAGGGGCAGGAGCGAGCGGATATAATTGTCCGGCAATCCGCCCGACGCGCCGCCGGCCTGACGAAACACCTTCAACCGCTGTCCGTCATACCGGGCCAGTCCGCCGCGCGTGCCGATCCACATCAACCCGTCGCTGCTCTGCACGATCGCGGTGGTGGTGGCGTGCGGCAGCCCGACACTGCCGTCCAGCGTCTGGAACAGCGGCGTGCGCCATGCCGACCACGCATCCGGGGTCGACGCCGCCGCGGCCATGGCCGGAAGCATTGCCGCCAGCGACAGGATCAGGAGGACAAGACGACGCAGGATCATTTCACGCGCCACCCTGCCCAAAGATGGTTTACACCGATTTAACGGACGGCACGGTCGGGCGCGAAAGTAAGCCCGGCCAGCCGCAATGCCCCGTCCAGCGGATCGCCCAGCGGCGGGCACAGATGCGCCACGGTCCGCACCCGCAGCCACGGCCGCAATCGGGGGGCCAATCCGCCGACCAGCGTGCAGCGCACCACGCCGCGCGCCACGATCGTCTCGACGAACCGCTCGACATGGCCGGCGGCATCCTCGACGATCGACCGCGCGATCGGGTCGTTCGCATCGGCATGGTCCATGACGATCGGCGCCAGCGCGCCGTAGTCGCGTGGTGTCGCCTGCGCCATCCACGCGACCGCCCGGATCGTGTCATGGTCGAACCGCGCCGAGATCGCGTCGGCCAGCGGCGTCCACTGCGTCCGCCCGTCGAGCGCGCGCAGCGCATGGCGCACCGCGCTCAGCCCCAGCGCCGCGCCGCTCCCCTCATCGGACACCGGAAAGCCATAGCCGCCCAGCGCCACCTCCTGCCCTTCGATCCGCAGCAACGCGGCGCTGCCGGTGCCGAGGATCAGGATCGCGCCATCGCCGCCGCCATGCGCGCCCAGATGCGCGATCTGCGCATCGCTCGCCAGCGTCACCGATCCGACACCGAAGTCGCTCTGCGCCAGCGCGGCGCGGATGCCGGGGCGGCGGATGCCGGCGATGCCCATGCCGACACGCACCTGCGCCCGCTCCGCCGGTGACAGCATCGCCACCGCCTGCCCGATCACGTCGGACAGCACGGCCCGCAGCGCCTCCACGCCGATCCCCGCATTGGCCGCGCCGGCCTGCCCCGTGCCGATGTCCCGGCCGGACGCATCGACCAGCCTCGCCCGGCAATGGCTGCCGCCAGCATCGATGCCCAGATAGAAGGTCACGCCTCCGCCCCCCACGCCCGGGCCTTGGGCGTCTGGCCGATGCCGGGGTTCAGCTGGTTGCGCGGGTCGAGCTGGCGATAGAAGCCGGCCAGTTCGGGCTTTGCCGGATAGAGGTGCCCGACATTATGCTCGGCCGGATATTGCGCGCCGACCGCATCCAGCCGCTTCCACAGCACGTGTTCGAACGCCAACGGGTCGACGCCTTTCCGCACGATATAGTCGCGGTGGAACACGTGGCAGAAGAAATGCCCGTAATAGAGCGTGTCGACGACCTGATCCGCCAGATCGTCCGGCAGCACCTCTGCCCAATCACGCGTGTTGCGCGGCAGTGCCACGTCGAGCGCGACGATGTCCTCCACCGTGTCGGCATGGACCGCGCGGTAGCGGACCGCCGCCCCTGCCGCGACGAAGCGGTGCAGGAACGCCTTGCCCGCCTCGTCCGCCGAACATTCGAACCAGCCGCCCGGCAGCAGCGTATCGAGCAACGCGGCGGTCGCCTCTGCGTCGCCACGCGGCATCTTGAGCAAAAGGTGATGTTCGAACCGCTGGCGGAAATCGCGCATCCGCGCCGGCAGGTGATCGCCCAGCAACGCCCCGGCCCGTTGCAGCACCCGGTCGCTCAGGTTGCGCACGAACCGTTCGGCAATGCCGTCGACCCATGCCTTCGCCGCGAACAGGCGCGGCAACCGGTCGGTCCCCAGCCGCTCGATCGCGCGGAACGTATCGCGGCCATAACGATCGGCGATGTCGAACGCGCCGCGATGCATATACTCGCCCGCGATCGGCAGTTCGGCGAAATCGCTGAGCATCGTCCGCCGCAATGCGGTCAACCGGTCCGGGTCGTTGGTCCCGATATAGAAGGTGACCGTCGCGTCGTCGCGCGCGAAGGTATCGAGCCGTACCGCGAACACGATCAGCTTGCCGGCACTCCCCGCCGCCTCGAACAGGCAGCGCGGATCGGCGTTGAACCGCGCGGGCACGTCGCTGTCGATGTCGCGGACATGGGTAACGTAGCGATGGTCGTGCGCCGGCCGGTCCTGCGCGGGATCGACATCGGCGGCGGTGAAATTGCCCCGGTCCAGCCTGCCGAGGATTGCCTCCGGATCATCGCCCAATTCGATGCCCAGATGGTTGACCAGCCGCAGCGTGCCGTCCGCCCCCACGCTGCCGAACAGCGCCAGTTCGGTATAGGCCGGACCCCGCCGGATCAGCGATCCCCCCGAATTGTTGCAGACCCCGCCGACCACCGACGCGCCCAGGCACGACGACCCGATCACCGAATGCGGCTCGCGCCCCAGCGGCCTGAGTGCCGCTTCCAGCCGGTAGAGCGTCGTGCCGGGCAGGCACACGACCTGCTCGCCCCCGCCCAGCACATGCAGCCGGTCGAGCCGCGTCGTACTGATGACGACCAGCCCGCCGGGATAGTCGTCGCCATGCGGTGTCGACCCGCCGGTCAGCCCGGTGTTCGACGCCTGCATCAGAATGGAAACGTCGGCCGCGACGCATGCCTGCACCACCCGCCACAATTCGACCAGCGACGCCGGCCGCACCACCGCCAGCGCCGCGCCCTCGCCCGTGCGGTATCCGCGCCGGAACCGCGCGGTCCGGCGCGGATCGGTCAGCACCTGCCGCCGCCCGACCGCCGCGCGGAGTTGGGCGATAAGTTGTCCGGTTGCCGAGTTATCCGTCATTACGCCTGCCACTCCGGCCCCTACCCGCCCCACCGTACCTCCGCGCAGGCGGGGGTCCAGAGCCAAGCAACGCACCCTTGGCGTTCGGGACCCTGGACCCCCGCCTGCGCGGGGGTACGACATCATCAAGGACGAATCGGCTATCCGCTCACCGCGTCTGCATCCGGATGCCGATGCGGAACGACCGGCCCAGCAGGTCCGAATAGGTGCTGTTCGCCGCCAGCCCGGTTTCGGGCAACAGGATCGGTTCGCGGTTGAACAGGTTGGTGACGTTCAGGAACAGCTCCGCCTTCGCACCGGTACCCATGTCGACCTTGCCGGTCAGGTTCAGGTCGAAATAGGTGGCGCCGTCGATCCTGTTGCTGTCGATCGTCGGGAATTGCGACACGATCCCCGCCGGACGCCCGACCGGGCAGTTGGTCGAACACACGATATAGTTGTTCGAATAGGTGCCCCCGGCGACCCCGCGCGCGGTGCCGGTGATGGCGAAGCTGTCGGTGTCGTAGGTCGCGTTGAAGCGATAGATCCAGCTCGGCAGGCTCGCGCCGCCCAGCTGCCCGACGATATCGACCGGCACGACGTTCGGCACGCCGGTATCGGTGATATTGTCGATATAGCGCGTCGCCAGCGCCTTCAGCGTCACATTGCCCGGCGCGCTGTCGACCACATCGGCCAACGGCACCCGGTACGTCGCATCGAAGTCCAGCCCGCGCACCGTCTGCCGCGCGAAGTTGAACGGGCTGGCGCGGAAGAAGAATTCGCGGTCACCCAGCGGATCGGCCCCGTACGCCGCGCAGAACTCCGTCCGCCCCTCGAAGCAGCGGTTGATGATGTCCTGTGCGAAGAACTGCCCGATCGCATCCTGCAGCTTGATGAGGAACCCGTCGGCCGAGAAGGAAAAGCCGGGAATGAAGCGCGGCTGCAACACCACGCCGACACTGGTCGAATCGGCGATCTCGGGCTTCAGGTTCAGGTTGCCGGTCGTCGTTTCGCGGAAGGTCACGCCGGTCCGCCCGGTGAACGGATCGGTCAGCGTGTTGGTGCGCGACGTGCCCGCCTGGAACAGCTCGTTGAGGTTGGGCGCGCGGATGTCGCGCGACCGGGTGACGCGGAAGCGGATGTCCTCGATCGGGGCCCAAGTCGTCCCGACCTTCCACGTGGTGACATAGCCCGAGGTCGAATAATCGGTCGCGCGCACGGCGCCGTTGAACTCGACCCCCGACCCCAGCGGGACCACGGTTTCGAGATAGGCTTCCTTCACGTTGTAGCTGCCGAAGGTGGGCAGGAAGTTGCCGACCGACCATCCGGTCTGGAACTCGGTCGGGACGGCGCCCGACACCTCTTCCTTGCGATATTCGCCGCCCACCGCGACGCTGACGTCGCCGGCCCAGGTGGCGAACGGCACGACCGACAGGTTGATGCCCGCCACCGTCTGCTTCAGCTTCTGGTCGCGATACGGATCGCCCAGCGCATAGTCGATCGCCCCCTGGCTGGTGACGCCGATCCCCAGCCGGTTCATCGGCACGCAGCCATTGGTCGGCGCGGTCAGGGTCGACCGGCACACGATCGTCCCCGCCGCTACGCCCAGCGCATTGCCCGCCGGCGCGAACACCGCGTCGGTGGCGTTGGCCATGCGCGTGACGTTCATGATGTCGCGCAACTGCTCGCGGGCGTTGGTCTCGCCATATTGGCCATAGGCGCTCCACACCGCCTTGTTGCCGAACAGCTGAAAATCGCCCTCCGCGCCGATCGCATAGCGCTGCACGTCGCGCGAACTGTTGTTCTTGCGGTACGGCAGGTCGACGGCGGTGGTGCCGAGCGTAACCGACGTGATGCCCGCCAGCCGCGCCGCGCCCAGCGTATTGATGAGATACGCATTGTCGCTGCGCAGCGTCGTGGTCGTCGACAGCTGGGGTCCGGCGTTGAACAGCGTCTTCTGCCAGTTGTACGACGCTTCCCCGAACACCGTGATCCAGTCGGCCAGTTCATAGCTGACCCGCCCGAACACGCCATGCCGGTCGTCATCGGCGTCGAGACCGATGTTGCGCCCCTGATCGTTCAGCTGCCAGTCGCCGCCCTGCGTCCGGGTCGGCGCGGTGCTGCCGCCCAGATTGGGCGAATTGAAGCTGCCATAGTTGAACTGGTTCACCGACCCGCCGGCACCGAAATAGATGCCCCGCAACCGGTTGGCGACGCCGCCCGCCGAATTGAGAATGATCCCGCCCGGCGTAGCATTGGCGACCCCGATCCGGTCGAGCGTCAGGAACTGCGGCACGCCGTTGCTATTGGTGTAGGCGGGGTTGGTGACGACCACCCGCCCGCGCGCATTCCAGTCGCGATCGACCTGGAAGATGCCGTCGCGATGCGCGACCTCGCCGCTCAGCAGCACATGCCCGCGTCCGCCGGCAAAGCTGGTGCCGCCCGCCACGCTGAACGAATAGTTGAAGCCGTCGCCATATTCGGTGATGCCGCTGTCGGCGGAAACCTTCAGCCCTTCATAGGTCTTGTCGAGCGCGAAGTTGACGACGCCCGCCACCGCGTCCGACCCGTATGCCGCCGACGCACCGCCGGTCACGATCTCGACGCTCTTCACCAGCGCCTGGGGAAAGGTGTTGATGTCTACCAGCCCGGTGACGCTCGACCCGACCGAGCGCCGCCCGTCGAGCAGCACCAGCGTGCGGATTTCGCCCAGCGCGCGCAGGTTCAGCGCGTTGATCCCGGCGAGCCCCGAACTGATCGCCAGGCGCGAATTGGCCGGGCGAAGGCTGCCCGCCACCGCCGGAATCTGGTTGACGAAATCGGCGAGGTTGTTGGTCGGCGAGCTGTTCTGGATCTCCTGCTGGGTCAGCACGGTCAGCGGCGTCGGCGACTGGAACCCGTCGCGCACCACGCGCGATCCGGTGACGAGGATTTCGCCGTCGGCCTGCGTCGCGGGATCGGCGGCCTGTTCGGTCGGCACAGGCGCATCCTGCGCGAAGACCGGCGTGGCGATGCACAAGGCGGCCAGGCTGGTCGCGCGGGCCAGTGCCGGGAGATACCGCCGGAAGGGCATGGATGTCGTCATGGATTGCTCCCCTTCGCCCGTTGGTCGGGCTGCATTTGTGACCGTGTCGGTTCCTGCGGCATCGCCGAACTGGTCGTCGCCGCTGTCGCGCCGTCGCCGTTCGTGTCGAACCCGAAAGCTGCGCGGCGAGGGGGACATGCGTCAAGCGACGCGCGGCTATTATCGCTTCGCCAAGCCATAGCCGCAGATTATGGGCGCCGGCCATAAACGCGCCCTATGGGCCGGGGCGCGGTTGTCATACCTTTTGCGGGCAGGCTGTCCGTAGAGTGCGGCAACTTCAGCCCCACCCGTTCGTGCTGAGTAGAGGCTGAGCCTGTCGAAGCCTCGTATCGAAGCACTTGGTAAGCGGTCCTTCGATACGCTGTTTCGACTACGCTCAACAGCTACTCAGGACGAACGTGTATCTTTTCTGCGATGTCGAGCGCCGCATCGCATGACCAGCAAGGGATGCCGCCGATGATCCACCGCCGCGCCTTTCTCTCCGGGTCGGTCGCCGCGCTGGCACTCGCGCCGTTCGCGGCGGACGCTCGCGCATTCGCCCCGAGCGGCGAAACCCTCACCGCCCCGATCGAGATCATCGACGACGTCTACGGCGTGCCGCATATCCGCGCCGCGACCATCCCCGACGCCTTCTACGGACAGGGCTATGTCGTCGCGCGCGACCGGCTGTTCCAGGTCGACCTCGGCCACCGGCGGGAACTTGGCCGGCTGGCCGAAGCATTTGGCGCGGACTTCGCGAAGCACGACGCCGCCGCGCGCCTGTTCCACTATCGCGGCGACCTGAGCGCCGAACTGCGCCGGGTGCCCGCTGACGTGCTGGCGTGCACCCGCGCCTATATCGCCGGCATCAACGCGCGCATCGACGAGGTGCTGGCCGACCCCACCCTGCTGCCGCCCGAATATGCGATCCTCGGCGTCCAGCCGATCAAATGGGCCGTCGAGGATTTCGTCCTCGCCCGCGGCGGCGCGATTGGCAATGCCGACGACGAAATCCGCCGGGCGCAGCTCGCCGCGATCGGCCTGCTCGACCTCGACGCGATCGTCGCACCGTTGCGGCCGAACTGGCAGATGCGCGTGCCCGACGGCCTCGACACCGCCGCCGTCTCTCCCGCCGACCTCGGCGTGTTGCGCCAGGGCGGCCTGCCCTTCGGTCCCGACACCCCCACCCGCGATCCCGCCGAAGGACCGATGGAGCGCGCCAATGCCGGCAGCAACGCATGGACCGTCGCCGGCAGCCGTACCGCGACCGGCCGCCCGATCCTCGCCAACGATCCGCATCTGGGCATCGGCGGCTTCGGCCCGCGCCACGTCGCCCACCTGACCGCCCCCGGCCTCGACGTCATTGGCGGCGGTGCGCCGGGCCTGCCGGGCATCATGCAGGGCCATACCGACCGCTTCGCCTTTGGCCGCACCAACTTCCATATCGACCAGCAGGACCTGTTCATCCTCGAACTCGATCCCGCCGATCCCGAACGCTACCGCCACAATGGCGGCTGGAAGCGTTTTACGAAGATCGACATCGCCATCCCGGTAAAGGACACCGCCCCCTATGTCGCGACCCTGCGCTATTCGGTGCAGGGTCCGGTCGTATCGCACGATCCGGCGAAGCGCCGCGCCAGCGTGTTGGCCTCGATCGCGATGCAGCCGGGCGGCGGCGGCGCCTTTGCCATGGTCGCGATCAACCTCGCCCGCGACTGGGCCTCGCTGCGCAAGGCGTTCCGCCTCCACCCCTCCCCCACCAATTTCCACTATGCCGATACGCAGGGCAATACCGGGTGGCAGGTGATCGGCTTCGCACCGGTGCGGAAAGCGGGCGACGGGCTGCTACCGGTGCCGGGCGACGGGCGCTACGACTGGACGGGGATGCGCGACTTCGCGTCGCTGCCCAGCGACTACAACCCGAAGAAAGGCTGGTTCGCGTCGGCCAACCAGAACAACCTGCCCGCCGACTGGCCGCGCGACCGCATTCCCGCCTTCTCGTTCCGCGCGCCCTATCGCTACGAACGCATCGCCGACGTGCTGGCCTCCCAGCCCAAGCACAGCATCGCCGACAGCGTGGCGTTGCAGTTCGACACGGTATCCACCCCCGCCCGCCAGCTCGTCGCACTGCTGCCCGCCACCCCCTCACCCGCCGGTGACATGCTGCGTCGCTGGGACGGCCGCCTGACCGCCGATAGCGGCCCAGCCGCCTTGTTCGAAATCCTCTGGCGCGATCTGGGCAAGCGGATGCTGACCGCGATCGTGCCCGCACAGGCCAAGGCGCTGGTGACCGAGATCGACCCGTCGGTCCTGCTCGGCCTGCTCGCCCGGCCCGACGCCCGCCTGCCCGTCACCACCCGCGACGCGATGCTGCGCGACGCCCTTGCCTCGGCATGGACCAGCGCGCAATCGCTGCTCGGCCCCGACCCGACAAAGTGGCGCTGGGGCAGTCTGCATCAGGTCCGCATCGCCCATCCGCTGTCGCGCATTCCCGCCATCGCCGCCGCCTTTCCGCCGATCGAGGGCAGCGGATCGGGCGGCGATTCCTACACCGTCATGGCACGCTGGCTGGGCGACGGTCCCGGCTGGCGGGTCGGTGGCGGGGCCAGCTATCTGCAGGTGATCGATGTCGGCGCGTGGGACAATTCGGTGTTCCTGAACCTGCCCGGCCAGTCGAACGACCCGCGCAGTCCCCATTATCGCGACCAATACGCACCGTGGATCGCCGGACAGACCCTGCCGCTGCTGTTCAGCCGAACGGCGGTGGATGGCAAGGCCGCCCGCCGTGCTACGCTGACACCCCCAGTCCGAAGGAATCGTCGATGAAGCGCCTGCCCCTGATCGCCCTGCTCGCCGCCCTCGCCGGCCCGGCCGTCGCGGCAGCACCGAAGGTCGACATCGTAATCCGGGGCGGCACCGTCTATAGCGGCGCGAATGCCGAACCCATCACGGGCGATGTCGAGATCGCCGGCGACCGCATCGTCTATGTCGGTCCCACCCGCCGGACCAATGCCGCGCAGGTAATCGACGCACGCGGACAGATCGTCGCCCCCGGCTTCATCGACGCGCACACCCACCCCGACAGCTATATCCGCTCCGACGATCCCACGGCGCGGCTCAACCTGCCCTGGCTGGCGCAGGGCGTGTCGACCATCGTCATCGGCGTCGACGGATACGGCACGCCCGATGTCGCCGAAGATGCGCGCAAGCTGATGGCCGGCGGCATCGGCACCAATGTCGCGCCCTTCGTCGGCTTCGGCGCGGTGCGCGGCCGCGTGCTGGGCCAGGACGACCGCGCCCCCACCCCGGCCGAACTCGCCCGGGAAAAGGCGCTGGTGGCCAAGGCGATGTGCGAAGGCGCCTATGGCTTTTCGACCGGCCTGTTCTACGCCCCGCAGAGTTTCGCCAAGACCGACGAAGTGGTCGCCATCGCCCGCGAGGCGGCGATCCGCGGCGGCATGTACGACACGCATCAGCGCGACGAATCCAACTACAGCATCGGCCTTATCAACTCGACGAAAGAGGTGATCGCAATCGGGCGACAGGCGAAGATGCCGGTGCACATCGCCCACCTGAAGGCGCTGGGCGTCGATGTGCAGGGCAAGGCCCCCGAACTGATCGCGGTGATCGACGCCGCGCGCAAGGCGGGACAGAATGTAACCGCCGACCAATATCCGTGGCTGGCATCCGGCTCCAGCGTCGATGCCTCGCTCGTGCCCCGCTGGGCGAATGACGGCGGCTATCCCCGCCTGATCCAGCGGTTCGACGATCCGGCGACACTCGCCAAGATCAAGGTTGAAATGGCCGAGAATCTGCGCCGGCGCGGCGGCAAGGGATCGCTGCTGCTGACCAGCGCCGGGATGCCGTGGACCGGCAAGACGCTGGGTCAGATGGCGGATCAATGGGGGATCGACCCCATCGACGCCGCGATCAAGATCCTGCGCGTCGCCGATGCCAGCGGCAAGGAACCGGCGGGCGTATCGGTCGCCAGCTTCAACATGATCGACGCCGACGCCGACCTCATCATGCAGCAGCCCTGGGTCGTGACCAGCTCCGACGGATCGAACGGCCACCCGCGCCAGTACGCGACCTTCCCGCGCAAGTACCAGACCTATGTCCGCGAGCGGAAGGTCATCACGATGCGCGACTTCATCCACCGCTCGACCGGTGCCACCGCCGACATGTACCGCATGGACCATCGCGGCTATCTGAAGCCCGGCTATTATGCCGATGTCGTCGTGTTCGATCCCGTGAACTACGCCCCCCGCGCTACCTATGTGAACCCGCGCGTACCCAGTGTCGGGGTGAAGGCGCTGTTCGTGAACGGCAAACTGGCGCTGAAGGACGGCGCCACCACCGGCGCCGCCCCCGGCCGCGCGCTCCTGCGGCCGACGCCGGCCCGGTGTCCGGCCGCCACCTGAACCCCACCCACGCCGTCACCCCGGGCTTGACCCGGGGTCCCGCTTCTCCTTCTCCAACGGCCAATGAAACAGCGGGACCCCGGATCAAGTCCGGGGTGACGATGGGTTGGGGAGGGTGCCGCCAACCAAACAGGCCGGGCATAGGGATGCTGTCGCCCCAGCGCAGGCTGGGGCCTCCTGCGGCCAGGCGCGCGCTCCATTACCGAGAGATCCCAGCCTGCGCCGGGATGACGATCGTGGCGGCAAAGCCCACCCCATAACCCGCCGCTATACCTCGCCGCGACAGCATGATTGGGCGCAGCGCCACGCCCCGCCCTATCCCGGTGTCCCGACAGCCAGCAGGGTGCGCGATGATCCCCGGTCCCTTCCTCCTTTACCTCGGCCATTCCGACGACGCGGTCGGTATCAAGACCTCGCGCGGCGTCGCCACCTTTCGTCCGGACGAATGCGTCGGCGAATGGCGGCACGACGATTGTCCGCTCACCCTCGGCCTGCCGCGCATGGACGCGGCGGAGGGCCGCGCAGCCGGGGCGAACACCCTGATCCTCGGCATCGCCAATGCCGGCGGCCGCATGGGCGACGCGCTGATCGACGATGCGCTGGCGGCGATCGCGACCGGCATGAACGTCGCCTCCGGCCTCCACCAGCGGCTGCGCGACGTGCCCCGGATCGCACAGGCCGCGCAGGACGCCGGCGTCCGGCTGTTCGACGTGCGCGACCCGCCCGCCGACCTCCCCGTCGGCAATGGCCGGCGGCGCGCGGGCAACCGGCTGCTGACCGTCGGCACCGATTGTTCGGTCGGCAAGATGTATACGACGCTGGCGCTGCGCGACGCGATGGTCGCGCGCGGCATCGCCGCCGATTTCCGCGCGACCGGCCAGACCGGCATCCTGATCGCCGGCTCCGGCGTTCCCGTCGACGCGGTGGTCGCCGACTTCATCTCCGGCGCGATCGAGACGATCACCCCGGCGCGCACCGATAATGGCTGGGACCTGATCGAGGGGCAGGGTTCGCTGTTCCACCCGTCCTTCGCCGGGGTATCGACCGGCCTGCTCCACGGTGCCCAGCCGCGTGCGATCGTGATGTGCCACGATCCGGCGCGCGACCATATGCGCGGCCTGCCGCACTATGCCGTGCCGGACATCGCCGACTGTATCGCCGCCAACCTGTCGGTCGCGCGGCTGACCAGCCCCGACGTGCAGGCGGTCGGCATCGCGCTCAACACGGTGAAGCTCGCCGAGGACGAAGCCCGCCGCCTGTGCGCGCGGACTGCCGACGCGCACGGCCTGCCCTGCACCGATCCCTATCGCTTCGGCGCGGACCCGATCATCGACTGGATGCAGACATGCTTCGACATCTCGACGTCGCCCATGACCGTTTCGGCCTGAGCACCCCTTTCCGCATCTCGCGCGGGGTCAAGACGGCGGCCGACGTCGTCACGGTGACGATCACGCAGGGCGACGTCGCCGGCCGGGGCGAGGCGGTGCCCTATGCCCGCTATGGCGAGGGCATCGACGACACGCTGGCCGCGATCCGCGCCATCGCGCCGGCCATCGCGCAAGGAGCCACCCGCGCCGACCTCGCCACGCTGCTGCCCGCCGGCGCCGCCCGCAACGCAGTCGACTGCGCGCTGTGGGACCTCGAAGCCCGGCTCGCCGGTACCTCGGTCGCCGCCCTCACCGGCCTCACCGAACCGGTCGCGCTGGCATCGGCGATCACCATCGGCCTCGACACCCCCGACGCCATGGCCCGCGCGGCGGCACGGGTCGCGACCGTTCCGCTGCTCAAGATCAAGGTCGACCGCAGCGACCCCGCCGCGCAGATCGCCGCCGTCCGCGCCGCCGCCCCCCTGCCCCGCCTGATCGTCGATCCCAATGAAAGCTGGACGATCGACACGCTGGCAGCCCTCAAACCCCACCTCGCCGAGTGGCGCGTCGACCTGCTCGAACAACCGCTGCCGGCGGGGGAAGACGGCGCGCTCGCGACCGTCGACAGCCCGGTACCGATCTGCGCCGATGAATCGCTGCACACCGCCGCCGACCTCGACAGCCTTGCCGGCCGCTACGACGTGGTGAACATCAAGCTCGACAAGACCGGCGGCCTGACCGAAGCACTGATCCTTGCGCAGACGGCGCGCGCGAAGGGGTTCGGGTTGATGGTCGGGTGCATGGTCTGTTCGTCGCTGGGCATCGCGCCCGCCATGCTGCTCGGCGGTGAGGCCGCGTTCGTCGATCTCGACGGACCGCTCTGGCTCAGCGAGGACCGCCCCGGCGGCGTCACCGACCATGATGGCATGTTGTCGCCCCCCGCCCCCGGCTTCTGGGGCAACTGATGCGCCGCTGGTTCGCGATTCCCCTGTGGCAGCGGGTCGTCGCCGCGCTGTTCCTCGGCGTCGCGATCGGGCTGCTGTGGCCGGACGGTGCCGCCGCGATCAAGATCATCGGCGACCTCTTCGTCCGCTGCATCAAGATGCTGGTCGTGCCGGTGGTCCTCATCACCATCGCCGCCGGCATCGCGTCCTTGGGCGATCCGCGCCGTCTGGGCGGGATCGGCGGGCGGACGGTCGCGCTGTTCGCCTTCACCACGCTCATCGCGGTGACGGTCGGCATGGCGCTGGGCCTGTTGCTCCAACCGGGCAGCGGCATTGCGCTGGCCGGCGTCGCGCCGCATGTGCTCGGCCCCCCGGTCACCCCCGCCGATCAGTTGCTCGGCATCGTGCCGCTCAACATCGTCGACGCGCTGGCGAAGGGCGACATGCTCGCGATCATCTTCGTCGCCGTCCTGCTCGGCATCGCCAGCGTCGTGTCGGGCGAAGCGGGCAAGCCGGTCGTGGCGCTGTTGCAGGGGCTGTCCGCCGTCCTGCTCCACCTCGTCCGCATCGTCATGGAGGTCACCCCCTTCGGCGTCCTCGCCCTCATCGCCAATGCCGTTGCGGGCAATGGCTTGGCCGTTTTTGTCAATGTCGGCTGGCTGGCGCTGTGCGTGATCCTCGGCACGCTGGCCCAGATGGCGTTCCATGCCGGGCTGCTGCGCTTCGTCGCGAAGCTGCCGGTGGTGCGCTTCTTTCGCGGGATCGTCGATGCGCTGATCGTCGCCTTCTCAACCGCCTCCTCCTCCGCCACGCTGCCGGTAGCGCTGCGCGTCAGCCAAGACAATCTCGGCATCGCCCGCCCGATCGCCTCGACCGTCCTCCCGCTGGGCGCCAGCATCGGCAAGGACGGGACGGCGATGTATGTCGGGCTGCTCGGCCAGTTCGCGTTGCAGGCGCTGGGCATCGTGCCCGATGGCTGGATGCTGGGCGTGATGCTGGCCACCGGCGCGCTCGCCGCGTTCGGCACCGCGCCGGTCCCGTCCGCCTCGCTGTTCATGCTGGCGGCGATGCTCGGCGCGGTCGGGGTCGGCGCGGAACAGACCGCTTTGGTCGTCGGCCTCGTCCTGCCGTTCGACCGGCTGCTCGACATGACGCGCACCGTCGCCTCAGCCAGCGCCAACCTGACCGTCGCGACGCTGGTGGCGCGCGCCGAGGACGGGCTGGACGAGGCGCGCTATCGGGGCCAAACGGCGACATGAACCTGCGCCACATCGAGATTTTCCACGCCGTCTACGTCAACGGATCGGTCAGCGCCGCCGCCCGCGCGCTCAACATCTCGCAGCCCTCCGTCTCGAAAACGCTGCGCCATGCCGAGACGCTGCTCGGCTTCGAACTGTTCCAGCGCACCAACAGCCGCCTCGTCCCCACCGAAGACGCCCACGCCCTGTTCGGCGACGTGGCCGACATTCAGGAACGCGTCCGGGCGCTCCGCGAAGCCGGCCGCAACCTGCGCAGCGGCGGCGGCGCGACCCTGCGCATCTCGGCCCTCCCCAGCCTCGCCCTCGGCGCCCTACCGACCGCCGTCGCGCGCTTCATGGCACGGCGCCCCGACGTCCGTTTCGACCTGCAGACCGTCCATCATGACGACCTGCTGCGCAAACTCTACGAGCGCGAAACCGACATCGCCATCGCCGCCGAAGTCCCGCGCGGCGCGCCGCTGGGGAAGGTTTGGCTGGGCGAGGGCGAACTGGTCGTCCTCTACCGCGACGCCGACTTGCCCCAGGCGGCGCAGCGGATCGAACTGCCGCAACTGGTCGGCCACCCCTTCATCACCCTCGCCGCCAGCGGCCCCATCGGCCAGCTCTTCGCGCAGGAGCAGGAACGCCTCGGCATCGAATTGCAGGAGGTCGCCTCGGCCCGCACCTTCTACATCGCCGCCGCGCTGGTCCGCGCGGGCGTCGGCTTGAGCGTCGTCGACAATTTCACCGCCGAAGCCTCGCTGGCCGACGGCCTCGCGATGCGCCCGCTCAAGCCCTCGCTGACCTTCGACGTCCATGCCATGCACCTGCTCGACCGTCCGCCCAGCGCGCTGGCCAGCGAGTTTCTCGGCGTGCTGCGCGAGGTGATCGAGGCGCCTTGAGGGTCGGGCGACCGTCGCCACCCCTCAATGACCACATTTTTCCTATCAGAACCGTTCGTGCTGAGTAGGGGCTGAGCTTGTCGAAGACCCGTATCGAAGCATTCTGCCGCAAGCGGTCCTTCGATACGCCGCTTCGACAAGCTCAGCGGCTACTCAGGATGAACGATTGTGGCGTTAACCGGGATCTGGAGACCGACGGCCTAGTCGACGCGCTTTCCTACAAACCAGCGCCCCGCTACCTTGGCTCAGCTCTTTCCCATCGCCGCAACCCGCCCCGCGCCAAACGCCACACGAAAACGTGGCAAGTGTGAACTTAGTGAACTTTGGAACCGGCCTGACCGGCTAACCTATTGATCTATCATCAAACTCCGCCACCACCGCATCCCCGGTCGCCGGCCGCAGCTCGAAAATCCCGCTGTCGAAATGCCGCGTCGGATGCACCCGGTTGGTGAGCAGCGTCCACGCCAGCCCCCGCTCGAAATCGACCCACAGCCCGGTTCCGGTAAAGCCGGTATGCCCGATCGTCCCCGCCGAACACGCCTGCCCCCCCGACCATCCGGGAAAACGGATTTCCCACCCCGCCGTGCGATGCCCCTCGACCGGCGTCCGGATCGCCGCCAGCATCGCCGCCGACGCACCCGTCCCATCCAGCAGCCCCAATGCGAAATCCAGCACGCCATCGACCGTCCCGAACAGCCCGGCATGGCCGGTCCGCCCGCCCATCGCCGAACAATTCTCGTCATGCACCTCGCCCACCAGCACCCGCCCGCGCCACTGGCAATGCTCGGTCGCGACCGCCGGCCCCGGCGGCGGTCCCCAGCTCAGGCCCGGCCCCAGCGGTAGCGCGTCCAGCCCGGCGCCGATGATCCGCTCGACCGCGATCCCCAGCAGGATGAAATTGATGTCCGAATAGACCGGCGGCCCGTGCCGCCACTCCCGCTGCAACACGAACGCCCGCAGCCGCGCCGGATCGTCGCCATAGGTATAGATCGGCTCGACCGCCGGCAGGAAGGTGCGGTGGACCAGACAGTCGCGAAACGTCAGCCGCCGCTCCGCCGCGCCCGCCACGTCATATTGCCGCAGATCGGGGATCGCATCGGTCAGCGGCCGGTCGAGGTCGATCCGCCCCGCCTCCGCCAGTTGCAGCACGAACCGGGTGGTCGCGATCACCTTGCTGACCGACGCCAGGTCGAACCAATGCTCGCGCGTCAGCGGCCGCTCCTCGGGCACCCGCTGCGCCAGCCCGGCGACCCGCACCTCCCGCACACCATCGGCGGTGACGATTCCCAGCGTCGCACCGGGTATCCGCCCTTGCGCGACATACCGCGCGGCTTCGGCAAAGGCCCGGTCGATCATGCATCATCCTCCCGCGCCCGGATCTTCGACAGCGCGGGCAGCAGCGGGATCGCCGCCAGGCTGACCGCGCCCGACAGCAGGAAGAACCCGTCATAGCCGATCACCCCGACCATCGATCCGCCAGCCCCGGCCAGCATTCGCGGCAACAGAAACGCAAAGCCGGTCAGGAACGCATATTGCGCGCCCGGATAGCGCGGGTTCACCAGCAGCGAGAGGTAGACGACGAACACCGCCCCCGCAAAGCCGTTGCCGAACTGATCCAGCGCGGTGGCGACATACAGCGTCGCCTCGCTCACCGGCTGATGCGCCAGCCACACGAACCCGAAATTACCGACCGCCGCGACCACCGCGCCGACCGCCAGCGCCCACAGCATCGGCCGGCGCGTGACCATCCATCCGCCCAAGCCAACGCCGACCATGCTCGCCGCCAGCGCCACGACGCCGTCTGCCCGCCCGATCTGGCTGAGCGTATAGCCCAGCCCCTTTATCATCGGCTTGGACAAGTTGAGCGCCAGCACGTCGCCCATCCGATAGAGCGAGACGAATACCATCAGCAGGATCGCCGCATACTGAAACCGCCAGAAGAAATCGACATACGGCCCGATGGCGGTCGACGTACGGATCGGCGCGGTCGGCGGTGCTTTCCGGATCCACGGCAGCGCCGCCGCCATGCCGACGAACGGCACCATGCACAGCCCCAGCACCCATGGCGTGACGTTGCTCTTCGCATCGATCCCGATCCCTGCCGCCGCCGACAGCAGGATATAGCCGACGCCCGCCGTCACCGCGCACGCGATGCCCAGGATCACCGCCCCGCCGCCAACCCCGGTCAGCAGCGCCACCATCCGCCCGCCGCCCCGGCCCGCTTCCGGCCGCATCGCCGCCAGGATCGGGAACGGCAGGAACGCGGCTACCGCGACCAGCAGATACGCCAGCGTCCATCCGCCATTGTCCGCCAGCAACAGCGCGCCGCTGCCCGCCGCGACCATCGCCGTGCGATACCCCCACAGGTTCGCCGCGACGATCGGCCCCTGCTGATCCTGTGTCGGAAACAGCTCGATCCGCCACGCGTCGGCGGCGACCTCCAGCGTCGTGGTCCAGAAGGCGAGCAGCACCGCGAACAGCGCGGTGACCGGCAGCGACGCATCGTCTGCCGTCCACGCCATCGCCCCCATCGCGGTGACGATGCCCAGCTGCGCCAGCATGATCCACCCGCGCCGTTTGCCCCAGAAGCGGCCGAACCCCGGCACGTCATACCGGTCGAGCAGCGGCGCCCACACGAACTTCAGCGTCGGCAGCAGTTGCACCCACGCAAAGAAGCCCAGCACGGTCAGAGCGACGCCATGCGCCTGCAACCGCAGCGCCAGCACGGTCGAAAACATGTAGAAGGGCAGCCCGGCGGCAAAGCCCAGCAGTCCGTACAACAGCATCGCGCTGCGGCCCGGATGGGTGGCGGCGTCGGCGGCGGGCGGGACCGCAGCGGCGGCGGATGCGGTCATGGCTACTCCGGACACGGCAAAGCGCGAACCTCAAGCGATCCGGCCCCCACGTCAACCGGCCCATGGCCGCCGGTTATACCCGCCCTCCGTTTTTGCGTCAGGCGCGGTCCAGCCCCCATTGGTCATAGCGGAAGCGATGCCCGCCCAGCGCGAACTGCCGCCCGTCGATCCGCTCCACCTTCGCAGCTTCGGCCCCTTGCGCCATCCATGCCGGGATCGCGATCCGGTCGACCGTTTCGCCGAATGCCCCGGTGAGCGGCTCGGGCAGGTCGACCAGCAGGTCGCGCGCGCCCAGCCGCGTCGCGACCGCCTCGCTCCCGTCGAACGGCGGCAATTCGGTGAAGCGACAGGACAGGTTCAGCGCGACCTGCCCCGCCGCCTGCCCATCGACCGCCGCCCCGCCGCTGCGTTCGCTACGGTGGTTCCGCCATGCCGTTCCCAGTCGCTCGGCCAGTTCGTCCAGCACCACCGGATGCAGCGCGCGTTCGACCAACAGGCGGTTGTCGCGCGGGATGACGATGGTCGGCATCGCCTCCAGCAGCGCCAGCGTCGCCTCGACCGGCAGCAGGTCGGGATAGGGCGCGACCCGCTTCGCCCCGCCCAGCCCGTGCAGCGCCCGCCCTGTCAGCAGCGACGTCATGTCGCGCTCCGCCGGTCGCAGCACGATCACGCGCGCTTCCGCGAACCCGCCCCGCGCCCGCCCGGCATGGCGATGCAGCCGCCCGATGCGCTGCAGCAGCACGTCGACCGGCGCTAGGTCGGTAATCAGCAGGTCGGCATCGATGTCGAGCGACTGTTCCAGCGTCTGCGTCCCCACCAGCACCCGCCCGCCAGCCCCGCGCCCCTTGCCGAACAGCGACGTCACTGCATCGTCCAGCTTCTCGCGGTCCGCCGCCGCGAACCGGCCGTGGTGGACCGTCGGCACCTCGTTCACCGCAAAGGCGAGGTCTGGGGCCATTTCCGCCACCGCCTGCGCCACGGCGACCGCGCCGGCCACGCTGTTGCGCACCACCAGCACCGCCGCCCCGGCCCGCGCCGCCTCGACCGCCCGCATCGTGATCGCACGCGGGTCTTCCAGGATCGGCGCGACCTCGACCGTCACGGCCTTGTGCCGACCCACCGCCCCCTCCGCCGCCCGAAGCGGCACGCCGCGTCCCGACAGCGCCGGATAGGGCACCGCCTCCGCTTCTTCGGGCGACGGACAGGGCTGGCGCAACAGCTTCGCCCGCGCCGCCGCGCCCAGCGTCGCCGACAACAGCAACGCCTGCCCGCCCGCTGCAATATGCTGGTCGAGCAACCGGTCGAGCAGCCCGGTCATATAGGCGTCCGACGCATGGACCTCGTCGACCACCAGCAGGCTGCGCGCCAGCACGCTCGACCGGAACAGCGCGTGCTTGACCGGCAGCGCGCCCAACAGCGCCTGATCGATCGTCCCCACCGCGACCCGCGCCGCCAGAAACCGATTGGCCCGCTCCGCCGCCCAGCGTTCCTCGCCCTTGGCCCCGTCGTCCCAGCGCACGGCATAACCCGGCAACGCCTGCCCGCTCGCCTCGCCCGCCTTCAGATAGCCCGGCACTGCCAGCACCGCGCGGGGACCATCCGCCCCCCACACCCGCCGGAGCATCGCATCGACCCGCGCGTGCAGCTGCACCGCCGCCGACCGCGTGGGCAACGCGAAGAACAGTCCGTCGACCAGCCCCCGCCGCCGCAATTCCAGCCAGCGCCACAGCGCCGCCTCGGTCTTGCCCGACCCCGTCTCCGCCTCGATCAGCGCCACCGCCCCCAGATCGCCGGCGGCGGCCTGCTGGAAATCGAACGGCGCATGACCGAACGCCGCGACGAAATCACCCGGTGGGGTATCGAGCGGCCGGAACCCCCGCGCCTCCGCCGCCGCCAGCGCCGCTTCGGCCCGCATCGCCACCCGCGCCGCCCCCCGCGGTCCGTCGACCGGAAAGCGCTGCGTATCCGACCCCAGCCAGTCGGCCAGCGTCACCAGCCCGGCGAACAACGCGACGAAGCGCGGCGCGGACGGCAGCCGCTCCCCCGCTTCCCACGCCAGCGGCCAGCGCGCCCGCACCGCGTCGATCAGCGGCAGGACGTCGGCGGCCGGATCGCCATCGGCCTTGGGCCACCAAAGTCCGTTATGCTTGCCCCAATCCAGCGAGGTCGCCGCTTCGTGAAATTCGGCCAGCGGCCTGCCATGATGCGCCATCACCGCCGCGAAATGCTGTTCCGCTCCCCACGCGTCGATCATCGCCAACAGGGCGGCCGCAGCCGGCGTCTGCCGCAACTTCGAATGGTTCAGCAGCGCCGCGACCGGTCCGGTATGGCCGATCTTCTCCCGAACCTTCGGATCGATCCGCGCCTGAAACCCGCGATTGGCCTTGCCCAGATCGTGTAGCGCCATCAGCACCACCAGCCGCGCGACATCCTGCTCGGTCAGCGCCCGCCCCGCCGCCGCCGTCAGCGGAGCCATCCATCCCCGCACGACGATCTCCGCCACCGCCCCGACATCGAGGCAATGGTCGATCAGCGACAGCGCGGCGACCGCCACCTTGTCGTCGTCGCGCAACAGCTTGGCCCAGGGACCATCGAGTTCGAGCATCGGCCGCATCTCCATACCTGCATCGTCCACGCGTGCGGACAGCAGGGCAAGGCGATTGATCCGAAATGGAGCTTGTCGGCGAACGACCATCTTGACTCCCCTCCCTGACAGGGAGGGGTCGGGGGTGGGTCGGCCCGTTGCGGCGCGGGCACCTTTCCTCACAAACCAACCCACCCCCAACCCCTCCCTTGTGAGGGAGGGGAGCAGGTCCAGCCAATCGAGACAGGATTGGAGCCATCGCGGATTGGCAGCGCCACACCCCCTCCCCCACCCTCATCGGCGAGAGGGGGAAGCGTCATGGCCAGCCACAGCGGCGTTCGCACAGCCCAGCCGGGTGTCGGCCAGTTCGTGTCGCTGCGCGGGCGGCTGTGGATGGTCGAGACGCAGCCCGACGGCCCGTTCGACGGCCACCGCCTCGCCTGTATCGACGACGATGCCAGCGGCGAGGATGCCCGCGTGCTGTGGAGCGCGGAGGTCGACGCCCGGCTGCACGACGAAGAGGCATGGGCGTCGCTCGGTCGCGAAGGCGGGATTGGCGGAGGCGATGCCGCCAGCTTCTCCGCCTATCTGCGCACCGTCCGCTGGCGCACCGCGACGGCGGCCGAACGCGACCTGTTCCAGGCGCCGTTCCGCGCCGGCATCCGGCTCGACCCGTATCAGCTGCTGCCCTTGCGCAAGGCGTTGCGCCTGCCCCGCGTCAACCTGCTGATCGCCGATGATGTCGGGCTGGGCAAGACGGTAGAGGCCGGGCTGGTGCTGCGCGAGCTGCTGCTGCGACGCCGCGTCGACTATACCGTGGTGCTGGCCCCGGCGGCGATGACCGGCCAGTGGCGCGACGAATTGCAGAGCAAGTTCGGCCTCGCCTTCGAGATCGTCGATGCCCGCCATCTGGAGGCGCTGCGCCGTCGGCGCGGCTATGGCGCGAACCCGTGGGCGGCGGGATCGCGCTTCATCCTGTCGCACCGGCTGCTCGGCGACGAAGCCTATGTCGCCGGCTTACGCGACATATTGGAGGATTTCCGCGCGCGCTCGCTGCTGATCCTCGACGAAGCGCATCACGCCGCACCGGCGGGCGGCGGGCGCTACGCGATCGAAAGCCAGTTCACCCGCTCCCTGCGCGACCTGTCCGACCGGTTCGAACATCGCCTGTTCCTGTCCGCCACGCCGCATAACGGCCATCCCAACAGCTTCGCGACCTTGCTCGAACTACTCGATCCGCAGCGATTCACGCGCGGTGTCGCCGTGCGGCCCGCCGATCTCGAACCGGTCATGGTCCGCCGGCTGAAAAGCGACCTCAGGGCGCTGGGCGAACGCTTCCCCGAACGAGTCGTGGCACCGATCGTGATCGACGGCCTGCCCGACGACGCGCCCGAACTGGTGCTGGCCGCCATGCTCGCCGACTATCGCCGCCTGCGTGAGGCACGGATCGCCGCCCTGCCGCCAGCACGCCGCGCGCAGGCGCGACTGGGCTTCGTCGGGCTGCAACAACGGCTGCTCTCCTCGATCCCGGCCTTCGCCCGCACGCTGAAGGTCCATATCGACGGCCTCGACCGCGCCATCGCCGGCGCGGCGGCGACCATGGTTGCCGAGGATGTCGAACCCGACGCCCCCGACCTCGCGGCGCAGGAGGATGCCGCGCTCGACCTGCTCGACCGCAGTGACGAAGCCCGCGCCCGTGCCGACGCGCTGGCGGGTGCCCAAGATGCCTCGTCGGGCCAGCTCGCCGCCGAACGCGCCCATGCCGCCGCGATGCTGGCGCTGGCGGAAACCGCGCGCGGCAGCCCCGATGCCCGCGTGCGCTGGCTCCTCGACTGGGCGCGCGACCACCTGCTCGACGCGACCGGCAACTGGCGCGATCGGCGGCTGATCCTGTTCACCGAATATGAGGATACGCGCCGCTGGCTCCAGCGCCAGCTCTCGGTCCTCACCGATCCCGCCGATGCCCACGAAGCCGACCGGATCGACAGCTTCACCGGCATCACCTCCACCGAACGGCGCGACGCGATCAAGCGCGCGTTCAACGATCCCGCCAGCCCCTTGCGCATCCTGATCTGCACCGATGCCGCGCGCGAAGGCATCAACCTGCAATCGCAATGCCACGACCTGATCCATGTCGATCTGCCATGGAACCCGTCGCGGCTGGAACAGCGTAACGGGCGGATCGACCGCAAGCTGCAACCCGCCGACACGGTGACCTGCCGCTACTTCACCTATGCCCAGCGGCCCGAGGACGTCGTGCTCGACGCGCTGGTGCGCAAGACCGAAGCGATCCGGCGGCAACTGGGGTCGGCGGGCCAGGTGCTGGGCGACCGCATTGCCGAGAGTTTCCGCAGCGGCATCGACCGCACGCAGGCGCGCGACCTTGCCAGCCGCATCCGCGACGCGGAGGCCGATGCCCGCGTCGCCGCCGCCGTCCGCGACCTGGACGACGGCGCCGACGCACGCCTCGCCCGGCTGCGGCGCGAACAGGCCGATCTCGCCGCCGCGCTGGACAAGGCACGGGCGCGGGTCGGCGTGGACCCGGACGAATTGCAGTCGGTGGTGGAACTGGCACTCACCCGATCGGGCGGGGCGTGGACCATGCCCGGTGCGGTCGGCGACGTACCCGTCTTCGCGCTCGACGAACCCCGGCTGGCGGGCGACCCGAGCTGGACGCCGCTGATCGACGAACTGCGCGGCCGCCCCGCCAAGCCCGGCGAGCGTCCCGGCGAATGGCGCGCCAGCCCCGACGCCGCCGTCCGCCGCGTCAGCTTCGCGCCCGCGATCCTCGACGACGGGCGCGATGCCGGTGACGTGGTGCAGCTGCATCTGGAACACCGGCTGGTGCGGCGGCTGCTCGGCCGGTTCCTGTCGGCGGGGTTCCGGCAGGGGCTGGAGCGGTGCTGCGTCATCCGCACCGCCACCACCGCATCCCCGCGCGTCGTGCTGCTCGGGCGGCTGGCGCTCTACGGCGAACAGGCGGCGCGGCTGCACGAAGAGGTGTTGAGCGTCGCCGCCGACTGGCGGGACGACACGCCCCTGCGCGCGCTGGCCGAGGGGCGCGAGGCGGAGGCGCGGGTGCTGGACGAACTGCTCGCCGCTTTGCGCGATGCGCAGGATGCCGATCCCGCCACGGTGCGCCTCGCCACGACCGGCGCGGCGAACGACGTCGCCGCCCTGCGCCCGGTGCTGATCGAACGCGCCGATGCCCGTGCCGCGCGGGTGGCACAGGAACTGACCCGCCGCGCCACCGCCGAGGCGCAGGGGCTGGAAACCCTGCTCAAACAGCGCATCGCCCGCGTCCTGCGCGAACGTGGGCTGGACACCGGACAACTCGACCTGCTGCTCGACCCGGCCGAGGCGCGGCAGCGCGCCGCCGACCGCCGGTCATGGGATCGCGCCGCCACCCGGCTGGACGACGAACTGGTCCGCGAACCCGAACGCCTGCGCGCCGCCGCCCGCGTCCACGCCACCCGGCTGGAACCGATCGGGCTGGTCTATCTGTGGCCGGCGGCATGAGCGCAGGCAGCGGCCCGCATGACTGGATCGGTTATCTGCAACCGGTCGGGCTGGTCGTTGCTCCCGCCGCACTCAGCCGGATCGGGGCGTGGGTCACGCCGCAGGATGCCGCCGACAGCGCGGGCGTGGCGGCGGCGCTGGCGGATTTCAACGCCGATCCCTGGCCCTTCTTCCGCGACATTCTCGGCTGGCCGGCGGCGCGGGTCGCGGGGGTGCCGGGTGGCCCGCCCCTGCCCGATACGCTCAGCATCGCCTTTCCCGAACTCGACGTCCTGCTCGAACCGCATTGGGCGGTGCTGGCGGCAGACGGCACGCCGCAACTGCTGGTCCGGATCGAGGCACCGGGGCTGCTGCTCGACCGGCGCGGCACCCTCGACGGGTGGGAGGCAACCGCGCAGCAACGCTTCGAACGGCTGCTGCGCGAAACCGGCATCGGCGCGGGGCTGATCGTCGGCGCGCGCGAGACCGGCCGGCGCGAAGGGGCAACGACCGAAACCGTCCTGCGCCTGGTCGTCACCCCGCGCGGCGAGGTGTCGGGGCATATGAGCTGGCCGCTCCCCGCGCTGGCGGAGGTTGCCGGGCGCGGGATGCTGGGCGGGCTGAAGCTGCTGCTCGACGCCCATGCGCTGTTCACCGGGCCGCCCTCGCACCGCCTCCCGGCACTCCTCGCCGAAAGCCGCGCGGCGCAGGCCGATGTGTCGACCCGGCTCGCCGGACAGGTCCTCGCCAGCCTGCACGAACTGCTGCGCGGGCTGGACGCCGCCGATCCGGCGCGGGTGCGCGCGCTGGCACAGGCGCGACCGCAGCATCTGTACGAAGGGCTGCTGACCGTCCTGCTGCGGCTGATCTTCATCCTCTATGCCGAGGATCGCCAGCTGATGCCCTCGACGCCCGGCGGGGCGGCGGCGGCGCTGTATGAACAGGGCTATGCGCTGGGCGCGCTGCACCTGCGGCTGCGCGACGACGCCGCGCTCTATCCCGACATCATGGACGAACGGAGGGGGAGCTGGGGGCAATTGATCGCGCTGTTCCGGCTGGTCGGACGGGGCGACCCGTCGGGCTTCATGCAGGCGCGCGGCGGCAAGCTGTTCGACGAGGCCGCCTTTCCCTTCCTGCTCGGCCGCGACGCGCCCCATGATCCGGAAACGGTGCTGCCGGTCGGCGACGGCTGCGTGCTGCGGGTGCTCGACGGGCTGCTGATCGACCGGGGGGAACGCATCGCATATCGCGCGCTCAGCGTCGAACAGATCGGATCGGTCTATGAGACGGTAATGGGCTTCACCGCCCAGTGCGCGCGCGCGCCGATGCTGGCGATCCGCGCGGGCAAGGCGAACCGCGTGCCGGTCTGGGTCGACCTCGCCGCGCTCACCGCCCTGCCCGGCGGCGAGCGCGAGAAATCGCTGAAGTCGACCACCGGGCGCGGCGCATGGCCCACCCCCGTGTCGCGCGCCCTGCGCTCCGCCACCGACACCACAACGCTGGCGGCCGCCCTCGCACCCGTGGCCGACCACCGTGCCTCGCCGCGCGGCCAGCCGGTCGCGGCGGGCACCCCGATCCTGCAACCGACTGACGAACGCCGCCGCACCGGCAGCCATTACACCCCGCCCAGCCTGACCGGCCCGATCGTCGCCCATGCCCTCGCCCCCGCCTTCGCCCGGATCGGTCCCGACGCCGGCCCGTCGGACGTGCTGGACCTGAAGGTCTGCGACCCCGCCGCCGGGTCGGGCGCGTTCCTGGTCGAGGCGTGCCGGCAACTGGGCGAACGGCTGGTCGCCGCCTGGACCCGCTGGCCGGCGCAGCGCCCGACCATCCCGGCGGACGAAGACGAACTGCTCCACGCCAAGCGGCTGGTGGCGCAGCATTGCCTGCGCGGCGTCGACCGTAACCCGCTCGCCATCGACCTTGCCAAGCTGTCGCTATGGCTGGAAACGCTGGCCAGCGCGCACGAGTTCACTTTCCTCGACGCGGTGCTGCGCAGCGGGGACAGCCTGGTCGGGTTGCCCAATCCCAAGATCGTCGCGGTGACCTGGGACCGGGTGTCGCGGCAACATGGCTTTGTCGAGACGATCGTGCGCGACGGCATCGACGCCGCCGCCGAACTGCGCCGGCTGATGCGGCAGGAGGCGGAGATCGCGCCCTATGCCGCACAGGAACGCCGCCACCTGGCCGCCACCACCGCGCTTACCCGCGCGCATCTGGTCGCCGATGCGATCCTCTGGTCCTATTTCTCCGCCGAAAAGGCGCGCGACCGCGCCGCGCGGCTGGCCGAGGTGCAGCAATGCGTCCTCGCTCCCACCCCGGAAAGCTGGGCGCAACTGGCGGCATGGCAGGCGGAGTTGCGCGCTCCCCCGATCGGGATCGAGAGCTTCCACTGGGAATTGGCGTTCGAGGACGTGTTCCGCCGTCCCGATCCCGGCTTCGACGCGATCATCGGCAACCCGCCCTTCGCCGGCAAGAACACCATCGCCGCCGGCCACGCCGCCGCCTATCCCGACTGGCTCAAAACGCTGCACGAAGGCGCGCACGGCAATGCCGATCTGGCGGCGCATTTCTTCCGCCGCGCCTTCAGCCTGTTGCGTGTCGGCGGCGCGTTCGGCCTGATCGCGACCAACACCATCCGCCAGGGCGACACCCGCGACACCGGTCTCACCCGCATCCTGTCCGACGGCGGCACCATCACCCGCGCCGTCAGCCGCCACGTCTGGGAAGGCGAAGCGGCGGTCGTCGTCGCGCAGGTCTTCGTCCGGCGAGGGCCGGACGACAGCGCGCCGATCCTCGACGGCCGCCCCGTACGCCGCATCTCGGCCTATCTGATGGAGGGCGACCTTGACGGATCGCCGGCGACGCTGAAGGCCAACCGAAAGAAGGCGTTCGAAGGTTCGAAGCTGTACGGAAACGGCTTTGCATTTCGGGACGATCGCCCGGCAAGCCCACTCCATACGACGTCGTCGATGCGGGACGTCATCGATGCCAATCCTACCGATGGCCGTCGAATACATCCGCTATTGGGTGGCGAGGATCTGAACAATCACCCCCGGCAAAAAACGTCGCGGTTTGCCATGGACTTTTCGGGCCTTACGGAGAAGCAGGTTCGGGACGAGCATCCCGTGCTCTATCGGCTTTGTCGGGACACGGTGAAACCCGATCGCGACAAGGTGACGAATCCCACTACTCGGGATCGCTGGTGGCTGTACGAGCGTCAACGCCCTGAACTTTACGAAGCCGTTCGCAAACTTGAGACGGTCTTTTCGTTGTGTCGGGTCAGTCCGCATCTCTCCATCGCCCGCGTCGATGCCAGACAGGTTTTCGGTGAATCCGTCGATGTCTTCGCGTTCGAATCGATGGCCGTCTTCGCCACGCTCCAGTCCCGCGTCCACGAAGTCTGGGCGCGCACCTTTGCGTCCTCGATGAAGGACGACCTGCGCTACACCCCGTCCGACTGTTTCGAAACCTTCCCCCTGCCCCCTGCCTTCGACACCGCCCCCACCCTCGAAGCCGCCGGCCAACATTACCACGACCACCGCGCGCAACTGATGGTCGCGCGCGATCAGGGCATGACCCCGACCTATAACCGCTTCCACCGGGCCGCCGACACCGATCCCGACATCACGGGGCTGCGCGACCTGCACGCCGCGATGGATCGCGCGGTGCTGTCGGCCTATGGCTGGGACGACCTCGCCGCGCAGGCCGCACCGGTCTTCCTCGATCCCGATACCGAAGACGACCACCGCTATCGCGGCCGGCTGTTCTGGAGCGCGCCGTTTCGCGACGCGGTGCTGGCGCGGCTGCTGCGGCTGAACGAGGAACGCGCGAAAATGGAGCGGATGGCATGAACGCAGGCGAAGTGCGCAGCGAACTGGTCGCGCGGCTGCGGCGCAACCTGATCGGCCCCGGCGAGGCGGAGGACGCCGACCTCGCCGCCGAACGCCTGCCGCCGGGCGAAAGCCCGTCGCGCTGGTATCTGTCGGGCTATATCGCCCCGTCGGGTGAACTGACCGCCGACACCACCGACACGCCCGACGCCGAATGGGACGAGATCGACGGCCTGCTCCCCGACGAAGGCTTCGGCGCGGGCGGCGCGGCGGGCGACCATGACGAACCGGAGGCGCCAGCGGCCCGCCGCCGCTTCCTGCCCAGCACCATCGGCCTGTCTACCATGGTCGATCGCGCGGTCGAAACGCTGACGGTGACGATCGACTGGGGCGACTATGCCCCTGAACCGCCGCTGCCGCCCGAACTGCTCGAAAGCGGCGGCGAACCGCATGGGCAACCGGTCGGCTGGCGGCGCATCCCGCGCCATGCCACCGAAACGCTGCGCATCCCGCGCGAGGCGGACGGGATCGCGCGCGTTCCGGTCGTCGGATCGGCCGCCACCGCGCGGCCCGGCGGCGCGCTGGAACTCGCCATCCGCGCCCGCCCTTTCGCACTGCGCCGCGCCGACGGCACCCTGCGCGACGTGCAGGTCGTGACGATATTCCTCGTCAACAAACGGCTGGAGCCGCCCTCACGCTACCGCGACCTCGCCTATGCCTATCAGGTCCGCCTGACGCTGAAATGCGCGAACGGCTTCGTTGCGCAGCACGACCTGTCGCGCATCGCCCGCGACGATTGGGACGACCAGCTCGCCGACCTGCACTATCGCGACAGCGCCGCCTATGCGGTCGGCCTCGGCTGTGCCACCGGCCACGTCGCCGACGAAGACGGCCAGGTGCGCAGCGTCCACACCACCCACCTGCCACACGCGGCGGTCGAGCGGACCGTCGCGGCCCCCGTCGCCGACGTCACCTTCGCCATGGACGACCTGTCCGACCTTGCCGGCGGCGACGGCACCGCCCTGGCCGATGCGCTGCACCCGCTCGTCACCGCCTATCGCGCATGGTCCACCGACCAGCACGCGGCGGCGACCGCACCCGACATCGCCACCGCCCCGCAGCGCGTCCGCACCGCGACCCGGTTGATCGCGGAACAGGCGGAGGCGTGCGACCGCATCGCCGCCGGCATCGCGCTGCTGGGGCGGGACGCCACCGCGCGCCGCGCCTTCGCCATCGCCAATCGTGCGGTCGCCGACGCCACTCGCGCCCGCCGCCCGTCCGACACCCGCCCGGCATGGCGACCGTTCCAGCTCGCCTTCATCCTCCTGAACCTCTCGGCCATGGCCGATCCACGCCACCCCGATCGCGACACCGCCGACCTGCTGTTCTTCCCGACCGGCGGCGGCAAGACCGAGGCGTATCTGGGCCTCGCCGCCTTCACCATCGCGCTCCGGCGACTGGGGGCCAGCGGCCTGCTCGGCGCGGGGGTCGCGGTCATCATGCGCTATACGCTGCGGCTGCTGACGCTCGACCAGCTCGGCCGCGCGGCGGGCCTTGTCTGCGCGCTCGAACTGCTGCGAACCGGGCCGGACCATCGCGACGAAGCCGGACGCCCGCTGCTGGGCGACTGGCCGATCGAGATCGGGCTGTGGGTCGGATCGGACGCCAGCCCCAACTGGCTGGGCGGCAAGGGCGACAAGCGCGACGGCACCGCCGTCAAGCGCGTGCGCGCCTATACCACCGGCCGCGACAGCCGCGCCCCGGCCCCGATCAAGGCCTGTCCCTGGTGCAACACGCCCTTCACCAGACAGAGCTTTCGCTGCGTGCCCAATGCCGACGCGCCGACCAACCTCGAACTGCGCTGCGTGAACGACGCCTGCGCCTTTACCGGCGACCGCGCGCTGCCGGTGGTGACGGTGGATCAGGCGATCTATCGCCGTCTCCCCGCCTTCCTGATCGCCACGGTCGACAAGTTCGCCGCGTTGCCGTGGAACGGCGCGGCGGGCGCATTCTTCGGCCATGTCGACCGCGCCGACGACACCGGCTTCTACGGCGCGGCGGAACCGGGTAAGGGCCGCGCACTCGACAACGGCCATTTTCTCGCCCCGCCCGACCTGGTGGTGCAGGACGAACTGCACCTGATCTCCGGGCCACTTGGCACCGTGGCGGGCCTGTACGAAGCGGCGATCGACCGCCTCGCCTCGCGCACGCTCGACGGGCATCGGGTCCGGCCGAAGATCGTCGCCTCGACCGCCACCGTGCGTCGCGCCCGCGATCAGATCCGCGCGCTGTTCGACCGCCACGACACCCGCATCTTCCCCCCACCCGGCCTCGACCGGCGCGACAGCTTCTTCGCGCTGACCAGGCCGGAAAGCGCCGACGACCCCGCGCGCTGGTATGTCGGCATCGCGGCGGCGGGGCGCGGGCCGAAGCTGGTGTTCCTGCAAACGCTGGTGACATTGCTCGGCGCGGCGCAGGGGCTGGCGGATGCCGGGGGCGACGCCGATGCCTATCGCACCGCGCTGTGCTATTTCAACGCGCTGCGCGAACTGGGCGGCGCGCGGCGGATCGTCGAGGACGAGGTCGCCAATCGCCTGACCGACTATGGCGACCGCCGCCGCCGGATCGAACCGGTCGACCACCCCTTCGGCAACCGCAGCTTGGGTGAACCGGTCGAACTCACCTCGCGCGTATCGACCGATCAGGTCGCGGCGGCCAAGGCGCGGCTGGAAACCGGCTTCGATGCCGCGGGCGAACCGGTCGACGTGGCGCTGGCGACCAACATGATCTCGGTCGGCCTCGACATCGACCGTCTGGGCCTGATGCTGGTGCAGGGACAGCCCAAGACGGCAGCGGAATATATCCAGGCCACCAGCCGCGTCGGCCGCAATCCCGCCCGCCCCGGCCTGGTCGCCGTCGTGTTGAACATCCACCGCCCCCGCGACCGAATGCACTTCGAACAATTCCGTCATTTCCACGACACTTTCTACCGCGCGGTGGAGGCGACCAGCGTCACGCCATGGTCGGCCCGTGCGCTCGACCGGTCGCTGGCGGCAGTCGTGGTGGCGATCGCCCGGCATCTCGATCCGACGCTCACACCCTCCAGCGCGGTCGCGGCACTTGCCAACGCGCCCGACATCCGCGCGGCGGTGATCGCGCATCTGGTCGATCGCGCGCCCGACACGATCGATGGCGGGCGCGACCGGCTGGCAGCGACCATCGCCGGCCTGCTCGACGACTGGATGATGCTGGCCGACGAAGGGACGATGGCCGGCGGGCGGTTCAGCTATGACGACCGGCCGCACCGGCTGCTCCATCCGCCGCTCGACCCGGCGCTCACCAATTTGTCGCCCGCGCACGGGCGGTTTCAGGCAGGCTATAGTATGCGCGACGTCGAACCCGGCGTGCTGGTCAAACCGCGCGGGCCGAACGGCGAGCGCGTGAGCGGTGCGGGAGACATGGCATGAGCGGCAAGCGCATCACCCTGCGCCAGTCGCAGCTGGTGTTCGGCTTCGGTCCCGGCGCGATGGTCGACCTGCCGACCCGGTCGGTCGTGATCGGCGGGCTGGACCTGTGGCACATGCGCGAACGCGGCAGTTGGCGGCCGGTCCACGAACCGCGCGCGACCGCCGTCCTCGAAACGCTGCTGCGCGCGACCGGGCGCCTGGCCGACGACGTGCAGCTCACCTTGCGCACGCCGCCCGCCGATGACGAGGGGCGCAGTGGTTCGGCCGAGCCGCCGGGGATCGAGGCGCGCATCTTTCCCGCATGGTTCGTCGCGCGCGATGCGGAGACGGCGGGCGATGTCCGCCGCCGCCGCCTGGTCCGCTGGCAGGATCTCAATCCGCGCGGGCGGGCCGACTTCATCGACGATGACGGCCGGCGGGTGGCCGTCACGCCGATCCGCTTCGTCGCCGGCTGTCACAAGGGGCATTTGCAGGACATCGACTGGTCCTACGCCGTGCACGTCGACCAGCCCGGCCGCTGCGTGCAGCCGCTGTGGCTGGAGGAGCGCGGCACGTCGGGCGACCCCGCCTCGACCCGCATCACCTGCGGCTGCGGCGCCGCGCTGTCGCTGCGCGATGCGCAGGCCGATGGCCGGTTCGGCAAGTGTCGCGGGCGGCGGCCGTGGCTGAACAAGGACGAACCGACCGATTGCGGCGAGAACCTGCGCTTCCTCACCCGTACCGCGACCAACGCCTATTTCCCGCAGGTGCTGACCGTCATCTCGCTACCCGCTGCCGAGGACGAACTGACCCGGCTGGTGGAGGGGCAGATGGACGCGATCGACTGGGTGACGACCGAGGCGGAAATGGCGATCGCCCGCCGCGCCAACCCGTCGCTGCGCGCCGCGCTGGAGGGGTGGAGCGACGCCGAGATCGTCGCCCGCGTGGCGCAACTGCGCGCCACCGGCCACCAGAATCTGGCCAAAGCACCCAAGGTCGCCGAATTCGACCTCCTCGCCTCCGGCCTTGCCGAAATCGGCACCGACGCCCCCGACGCCCGCCTCCACGCCCGCACCCTGACGCGCGACCAGTGGGACGGCGACCGCCCCCGCCTGTCGCCCATCGCCTCGGTCGTCGCGGTGCACAGGTTGCGCGAGGTCGCCTGCCTCTATGGCTTCACCCGCTTCGAAGCCGCCCCGACCGCGATCGACGGCGACCTGGAAGAACTGCACATCGCGGTCGAAGGCGCGGCGCTCGCCAACGACCTCGACTGGCTGCCTGCGGTCGAACAACTGGGCGAAGGCATCTTCCTGCGCTTCGACGCGGAGGCCATCGCCGACTGGCTCGCCCGCCCCGCCGTCATGGCCCGCCACGAAGCATTGTGGAGCGGCTGGGAACGCTGGCGCGGCGGACAGGCGTATGGCGACAAGCTGCGCTTCCCGAACCTCGCCTATTACGCCATGCACGGGTTCAGCCACGCGCTGATGAACGAGATCGCGCTCGACTGCGGCTATCCCGCCACCGCGCTCAAGGAACGGCTATATGCGGTGCTGGAGGAGGACGGCCCGCGCTACGGCCTGCTGCTCTACACCGCCTCGACCGGCGCGCAGGGGACGCTCGGCGGCCTCGTCGCCGTCCTCCCCCGGCTGGGTGCCATCGCCGAGCGCGCGCTCGACCGGCTGGCGCTGTGTTCGGGCGACCCGATCTGCGCCGAACACGACCCCGACCACCACCAAGACGAACGCGCGTTGAGCGGTGCCGCCTGCCACAGCTGCCTGCTGGTCGCCGAAACGTCCTGCGAGGCCCGCAACCTTTACCTCGACCGCGCCCTCACCGCCCCCACGGTGCTGACGGCCGAAACGGCGCTGTTCCGTGGACAGGCGTAAAGGCTTGACGAAGCCGCATGATCCGGCTCCTTTCACCCCAGCGGAGGGCATATGATCGGTTGGCGGGACGAACACGGCGACACGCATCGCGGCAGCCTGTTCGCGACATTCGCGGCGCTGGCCGATGGGCAGGCATGGAGCTTCCCCGCGCTCCGCCCGCACCAGCGCGAGCCGTGGCATGCCTTCACCGTGCAGGTCGCCGCGCTCGCGCTGATCCATGCCGGCACCGACACGCCACCCACCACCGAGGCGGCATGGCGCGACCTGTTGCTGGCCCTCACCCCCGACCAGCCCGAGGCATGGGAACTGGTCGTCGACGACTGGTCGAAGCCCGCGCTGCTCCAGCCGCCGACCGTGCAGCCGTCCGACCGCGCGGCGTACAAGAACCGCATCCCCACGCCCGACGCGCTCGACATGCTCGTCACCGCCAAGAATCATGATTTGAAGCAGGAGCGGATGATCGCGGCCAGCGACGAGGACTGGCTGTTCGCCCTCGTCACGCTGCAGACGACTGAAGGCTTTCTCGGCGCAGGCAACTACGGCATCTCCCGCATGAATGGCGGCTTCGCATCGCGCATGAGCCTCGGCATCCGTCCGGCAGGCGGTGCGGGCCGGGCGTTCCGGCGCGACGTTGACCGCCTCGTCGCCGACGCCCGCGCCCGGCCCGACCGGCGCACCGGCACCGCGTTACTGTGGACCGTGCCGTGGGACGGCACGCTGTCGCTCGACTATAACAAGCTCGACGAACTCTATGTCGAAATCTGCCGCCGCGTCCGGCTGCGGCGCAACGGGGACGCGATCGAGGCGCTGGCCGCCGGATCGAAATGCGCCCGCGTCGCCGCATCCGAACTGAAGGGCAATACGCTCGACCCGTGGGCACCGATGAAGGCGGACGGATCGACCAGCCACACCCCCACCGGCGCTGGCTTTGGTTATCGCCAGATGGCGACATTGCTCGACAAAAAGAAGATCACCCTCCCCCATCTCGCCCGGCCCGACCCCGCCGACGACCGTGAGGAGTTGGTGATCGTCGCCGCCGCACTGGTGCGCGGACAGGGCAAGACCGAGGGGTTGCACCGCCGCATCATCCGCACGCCGGGCGCGCTGCGCGACGCCGATGGCCAGCGACTTCCGCTCGACCGGATCGGCGAGGTCGCGGGCAAGCGCGCCGAGGAAGGGTTCCAGGCCAGCCGCCGCCTCAGCCGCGCGCTGATCTCGCTGGTGCAGGGCGGGCCGGAGCGCGCGCGGCTGGACGATGATTCCGCCAAGAAGAAGATCGAGCGCTGGATGACCCGCTTCAACGAAGCGGTCGACGGCATCTTCTTCGACCCGCCCTTCTGGGAAGAGGTCGCCGGCACCGCCGACAATCCCCGCATGGCGTGGCGCGTGACGCTGCGCGACATCGCGACCGATACCTTCGCCATCGCCGCCGAAGCCGCGCCCGGCACCGAAGTCCGCCGCGTTCCGGCCCGCGCCCGCGCCGGATCGCTGCTGCATTACGAAATGAAGAAATGGGTCGAGGAGGCCGAATATGGCGAGTAACCCCGCCGCCGCGAATACTGCGCCGGCGACCGCTGCCCCGCCGGACGACTGGATGCGGGCCATCTCGCGCCATGTGCACGGCATGTCGAGCGGCGACCGCGCGGCGCTGCGCCGGATGGAACTGACGAAATCGCCGGCGGCCGATGCCGTCGCGATCAAGACGCTGCTGCGCGCGCAGGTTCCGGAATCGCGGATCAAGGACGACTGGACCCGATTGCGGCTGATCGGCCATTTCGCCGGGCTGTTGTCGGGCACCGCCGCGCTCTATCCGCATGACGAACATCGCGGCGTCGGCGCCGCGCTGTTCGAGGCGAATGTTTCCGAAAAGCGCCTGCTGCGCCTCCTCGCCAGCCGGGGGGAGGCGCTGGGCGATCAACTCGCGCTCGCCGTCCGCATCCTGTCACGGGAACGCAAGCCCGTGAACCTGTGGGACATCTATCACCTGCTGGGCGACGATCCGGTCAAGTCGGACGCCGCCCGGCTGCGCATGGCGCGGCAGTTTTACGCCGCGCAGGCCAAATCGAACTGAGGGGATTCCGCATGACGACCACCGCAACCGACGGCATCGTGCCGAAATTCATCCAGATCCACTTCCTTGCCGCCTGGCCCGGCGCGCTCCTCAACCGCGACGATGCCGGGCTTGCCAAGCGCCTGCCCTTCGGCACCGCCACCCGGACGCGGGTATCGTCGCAATGCCTGAAACGCCACTGGCGGATGGCCGACGACCCCCGCGCGCTGCACGAACTGGCGAAGCAGAATGGCGTGGAGGGCGTCCGCTCCAAACAGGCGATCGAACGCGACGTCACCGGCCCCTTACGCGCCCGGTTCGACAAGGACATGGTCGATGCGGTGGAGGAAGCCTTCATCACCAAATTCTATGGCAAGAACGCCAAGGACAAGCAGCAGCGTCAGGCCCTGCTGTTCGGCCGCCCCGAACTGGCATGGCTGGCCTCGGAGGCCGAACGCCTGCTCGCCGAAAGCGCCAGCGCGGCCGGTGTGAAGGCGGCGGCCGAAATCTGGGTCAAGGAACAGAAGAACAATCTGAACCAGCTGCGCGACCAGAATCTGCTCGCCGCCTCGCTGGAGGCGGCGCTGTTCGGCCGCATGGTGACCAGCGATACGAAGGCCAATCGCGATGCGGCGATCCATGTCGCCCATGCCTTCACCGTCCATGCGATGCAGACCGAAACCGACTATTTCACCGTCGTCGACGACCTCAGCGACCGCGAACAGGGCGACGATGCCGGCGCGGCGGGCGTGTTCGACACCGAACTGACCTCGGGCCTGTATTACGGCTATGTCGTGGTCGACGTGCCGCTGCTCGTCTCCAACCTGACCGGCTGCGACCGCCGCGACTGGACCGGCGACCACGACCGCGCACTCGCCGCGCAGGTGGTCGAACATCTGGTCCACCTCGTCGCCGAAATCTCTCCCGGCGCGAAAAAGGGGTCGACCGCGCCCTACAGCCGTGCCGAACTGGTGCTGGTGGAAGCGGGCGACCGCCAGCCGCGTACCCTCGCCAATGCCTTTCGCGACGCCATCGCGACCGAGGATCGCAAATCGAACCATTCGCTCGGTCACCGCACGGCGCAGGCGATGGCCGGCCATCTGACCGACCTCGACCGGATGTACGAAACCGGTGAGGCCCGTCGCCTCGCCGCCCTCCCCGACCTCGCCGTGCCGGAAGTCGCCAATGGCAGCTTGCGCGAACTGGCGGCATGGGCCGGCGCGATCGTGCGGGACGCCCGCGCGTGAAACACCTGCTGCTGGATTGCGACGCGCCGCTCATGAGCTTCGGCGGCGATCTGGTCGATGCCTATGGCGTGGTGCGCGATTTTCCGGCCAAGTCGATGGTCGCCGGGCTGTTCGCCAATGCCCTCGGCTGGGAACGCTTCGATGTCGACGCCCATGCCGCATTGCAGGCGCGGCTGGTGATCGGATCGGCCCGCGTGGCCGAGGGGCGGCGCGAACGCGAGTTCCAGACTGCGCAGTTGGGCGCGAACGATCGCGGCTGGACCACGCGCGGCCGGGTGGAGGGGCGCGCGGGCGGTGCCGATACCTATAAATCGCCGCACATCCGCTATCGCGACATGGACGCCGATGCACGTGTCCTGATCGCCTGCCGGCTCGAACCGGCCGACGCCGCGCCCGATCTCGACGCGCTGGCGGCGGCGCTGGCCCGGCCCGAACGCCCGCTGTTCATCGGCCGCAAACCGTTCCTGCCATCGCGTCCGCTGCTGCTGGGGCTGGTCGGGGCCGACACGATCCTCGACGCGCTGGCGCTGGGGTTCGAACGTATCGGTCTCGCCCGCCCCGCCGCGATCCGCGCGCAATGGCCGCATGGCGAACCGACCGGCGCGGTGGTGACGCACGGCGCGCAAACGGGGGAACTGACCGACGAACGCCACTGGCCCGCCGGGGTCCATGCCGGGTTGCGCCGGGTGGTCCATGGCCGGCTCGACTGGCCGCAGGTGACGCCATGACGCTGCACCTGGTCCGCATCGGTATCCATGTCCCCGCGCTGGCATCCTTCGCGGTGGCGCGGCGGCTGAGCGACGAGGATTTCGGCTATGCCCTCCACGCCGCGCTTACCGCCCGCTTCGGCGATGCCGCGCCGCGCCCGTTTCGCTTCCTGCCCGACCATGAATCGGGGCCGCATCTGCTGGGCTATGTGCAGGATCGTGCCGCGTTCGACGAGGCCGCCGCGCTGCCGCCGGCCGATGCGGCAATGGATGCCGTGTTCGGCGGCGAACCCGGGCTACGCACCATGCCGGAAACCTGGCGCGAGGGCGCGCGCTATGGTTTCGAGGTGCGGGTGCGCCCCGTCGTCCGCTTCGGCAAGAGCGTGCGCGCCGCGCGCAACGACCGTGCCGGCGGCTGGCTGCAACGCGCCGGAGAGATCGACGCCCACACCGCCGCGCGCGAACGGGCTGAGCGCGCGGGCGGCGATCCCGATCTGGTCGACCGGGCGGCGGTCTATATCGACTGGCTGGCGGGCCGTCTGGCGGGGGCCGCCACGCTCGACCATGCCGACCTGCGCCATTTCCGCCGCACCCGCACCCTGCGCAACACGCACCGCAGCGAAGGACGGCGTACCCACCGGGTCGAGGGGCCGGACGCGCTGATCGGCGGCACGCTGACCGTCGCCGATCCGGACGCTTTCGCCGCGCTGCTGGCAAAGGGAATCGGGCGCCATGCCGCGTTCGGCTATGGCATGGTGCTGCTCGCACCTCCGGGTCGGGCCGGATAGATGCTTTCGGGTCGTCTCGGACTGGAAAAGGCGCGCATCCCCCATGCCGACCGGCAGGGGCTGGTGTGGCTCGATCGCGGGCGGCTGGAGGTGGAGGACGGGTGTCTCCGCTTCGTGACGGCGGGTGGCGGCGCGCTGGTCGCGGGTGATTACCAGATCCCCTATCACGCCATCTCGATCGTGCTGCTGGGTCCGGGGTCCAGCGTCACGCACGACGCGCTGCGGCTGCTGGCGCGGCATGGCTGTGCGCTGGCGGCGATCGGCGACGGCGCGGTCCGCTTCTACACCGCGCCGCCGTTGATGCCCGACAGTTCGGCGCTGGCGCGCGCGCAGGTCCGCCGCTGGGCCGATCCGAAGCTGCGCATGGAAACCGCGCGGGCGATGTACGCGATGCGCTTTGGCGAGATCGTGCGGACCCGCGACATCACCGTGCTGCGCGGGCAGGAGGGCGCGCGGATCAAGCGCGCCTATGTCCTCGCCGCCGAACGCCATGGCATCGCGTGGAACGGCCGCCGCTACGACCGGGAGAACCCGGAGGCTGGCGACCTCGCGAACCAGGCGATCAACCATGCCGGGTCGGCGATGACCGCTGCGGCGGCGGTCGCGGTGGCATCGACCGGCGCGATCCCGCAACTGGGCTTCGTGCATGAGGATTCGGGGCAGAGCTTCGTGCTCGACATCGCCGACCTGTATCGTCACGACGTATTGCTCGACATCGCGTTCGGCGCGGTGCGGGAAGCGCGGGCGCATGGTGCGGCTCCCATCGAACGGCTGGTGCGCAAACGCGCCGCGCTGCTGTTTCGCCAGCGCAGCCTGATTCCGGGCATGATCGACCGGATCAAGGCGCTGATCCTGGCCGAACCGGCTTCGGCAACGACCTGATGCCGCTGACGGTGGTCATCACTCGCGATGTCGAGGACCGCTATCGCGGCTTTCTCGGCTCGGCGATGCTGGAACTGGCGCCGGGTGTCTATGCCCAGCCGCGCATGAGCGCCGGCGTGCGCGGCCGCATCTGGACCGTGGTGGAGGAATGGCACGGGCGGTTGCGGCGCGGCAGCATCGTGATGTGCTGGGCCGAACCCTCGTCCGCCGGTGGTCTCGGCCTGTCGGTGCTGGGCGAACCGCCCAAGGACGTGGTCTCGCACGACGGCATCCTCCTGGTCCGCCGCGCGCTCGGCTCCCGCACCCTGTAAAACCCGTTTTGCAAGACGCTCTTTGACATAGTAAACAACTTCCGTAACTTATGGCCTAGAGTCTCCCCCGCACCCGCGGGGATCACCCCTATTGACGGTGATTTTGTCCGTCGTGATCGCAGTCTCCCCCGCACCCGCGGGGATCACCCCTTCTGTAGAAGCGCCGTTGCCGATCGCGACGAGTCTCCCCCGCACCCGCGGGGATCACCCCCGGCCGAGGACGTCGGGGGCGTACTGCTCGATGTCTCCCCCGCACCCGCGGGGATCACCCCCGAATGGCTTCGACTGGGAAGGATGCGCTGACGTCTCCCCCGCACCCGCGGGGATCACCCCCGCTCGGCTTCTTCGGGCTCGATGGTTCGGACGTCTCCCCCGCACCCGCGGGGATCACCCCTCTCCGGGGTCCACAAGGGCTCCGGGGGTCTCGTCTCCCCCGCACCCGCGGGGATCACCCCTCGATCAGCTTCGTTCCGACGACGAGTCGTTCGTCTCCCCCGCACCCGCGGGGATCACCCCCGCGCCTTCAACATGCTGGAGGCGGATAAGGGGTCTCCCCCGCACCCGCGGGGATCACCCCACGGCCGGAAATCGGTCATCTGGACTATCTTCGTCTCCCCCGCACCCGCGGGGATCACCCCACGATCGGAAAGCCAGTCGGGGTGTCAGCCGAGTCTCCCCCGCACCCGCGGGGATCACCCCACGCCCGGCTCTGCATCCGAGAGCCCGATCGCGTCTCCCCCGCACCCGCGGGGATCACCCCTTCTCGACGAGCGCTGCCAAGGCGCACGCGCTGTCTCCCCCGCACCCGCGGGGATCACCCCCATGTGGCATCGCCCGCCAGCACGCCGGCCGGGTCTCCCCCGCACCCGCGGGGATCACCCCAGGTCGAGCAGCTTAGGACGCCTCACCTCCCCGTCTCCCCCGCACCCGCGGGGATCACCCCGGAATGCCGCTGTCGAGACCGATCGCCTTGAGGTCTCCCCCGCACCCGCGGGGATCACCCCCAAGCATGAGCGCGCAGGCTGAATGGCCCAGCGTCTCCCCCGCACCCGCGGGGATCACCCCCGCGCGGCGATTACCGGGCAACCGACGAAGGTGTCTCCCCCGCACCCGCGGGGATCACCCCACACGGATGGGATGGAGGCATGGCACCCCATCGTCTCCCCCGCACCCGCGGGGATCACCCCTTTGCAGGCCCACGCCGGGCCCGCAGGCCGAAGTCTCCCCCGCACCCGCGGGGATCACCCCCGCTCGAGGCCGGACGCGCGCAGCACGCCCGTGTCTCCCCCGCACCCGCGGGGATCACCCCCGAGCTGCGCCGCCAGGACGTCGACCGGCGTCGTCTCCCCCGCACCCGCGGGGATCACCCCACGTCCCAACGGGTCGCCCAAGTCGGGGGATCGTCTCCCCCGCACCCGCGGGGATCACCCCGACAGCTTCGGTCGGTTCGGCCAGAACGGGGTGTCTCCCCCGCACCCGCGGGGATCACCCCAACATGCGGCTGCGCCTGAACCAGGTGAAGCCGTCTCCCCCGCACCCGCGGGGATCACCCCCATCGGTGATTGGAACGGGGAAGCGCCATACGGTCTCCCCCGCACCCGCGGGGATCACCCCAGCTACTACGTCACCGACAGCGTTGCGATTACGTCTCCCCCGCACCCGCGGGGATCACCCCACGATCGCAGCGAACCCGGAAGCGGGTGAAATGTCTCCCCCGCACCCGCGGGGATCACCCCCCGCCATCGCTGACGGTGACTGCTGCCGATCTGTCTCCCCCGCACCCGCGGGGATCACCCCCCCATCGCGCAGGCCCGCAACTTCCGCGACAGGTCTCCCCCGCACCCGCGGGGATCACCCCATCGACGCCGCCGGCACAGACGAAGCGCGCCGGTCTCCCCCGCACCCGCGGGGATCACCCCGCACTGGCGGCGGGTCATGTCCGCTTCAATCGGTCTCCCCCGCACCCGCGGGGATCACCCCAGGTCAGGGGCCGGCAGATCGTCGTAGGACATGTCTCCCCCGCACCCGCGGGGATCACCCGCTGGCCGATGGTGGCGGCCTCTATCTATGGGTGTCTCCCCCGCACCCGCGGGGATCACCCCGGCTCCTACGACGATTGCAGCGGTGCGGAGCGGTCTCCCCCGCACCCGCGGGGATCACCCCCCGCGCAGCGCGTCGTTGCGGTGCTTGCGCCAGTCTCCCCCGCACCCGCGGGGATCACCCCCCGACGGCGAGATCGAGGATGTCGATCCCGGCGTCTCCCCCGCACCCGCGGGGATCACCCTTGGCCAACCCGCGCGGCGCTGGGCGGGCGTCGGTCTCCCCCGCACCCGCGGGGATCACCCCTCGTCAAATACTGTTATTAGCCTCCCGTTTTCGTCTCCCCCGCACCCGCGGGGATCACCCCTCCATTGGTGATATGCGTTACGCAACCGACGCGTCTCCCCCGCACCCGCGGGGATCACCCCAGGCTGCCCGTTCTTATCCATTGCAATCTGATGTCTCCCCCGCACCCGCGGGGATCACCCCCCTGAACGTCACGACCAACGCAAACGCCGCTAGTCTCCCCCGCACCCGCGGGGATCACCCCTCGAGCGCCCGCGGCGTCCTGTCGATGCCGGCGTCTCCCCCGCACCCGCGGGGATCACCCCCCATCCCCGGCAGGCGCGGAGGCGAGGGCGGCGTCTCCCCCGCACCCGCGGGGATCACCCCCGATCTCGAACAGCGGCAGGCTATCGCACAAGGTCTCCCCCGCACCCGCGGGGATCACCCCTGATTGAGCGCCCCGCCGAGGGCGACGATATCGTCTCCCCCGCACCCGCGGGGATCACCCCCTAACCGACACGCTTCTAGCCGTGACCAACGCGTCTCCCCCGCACCCGCGGGGATCACCCCCGGCAATAACGTCTTCTTGAACCCCTTGGCGTGTCTCCCCCGCACCCGCGGGGATCACCCCGGGACGGGCGAAAGGTTCGGCGGCGAGCATGCGTCTCCCCCGCACCCGCGGGGATCACCCCCTGGTGCGGTGGCGCCGGGTCGGTCGGCCGCAGTCTCCCCCGCACCCGCGGGGATCACCCCCTTGCCGCTGCCGGAGCGCCGCCGTCAATGGCGTCTCCCCCGCACCCGCGGGGATCACCCCAATATGGTCGGCACCGGCATCACGTTTCAGGTGTCTCCCCCGCACCCGCGGGGATCACCCCGACTTGCCGGGCGCGATCAGCGCTGTCGGATCGTCTCCCCCGCACCCGCGGGGATCACCCCTCGACGTCCTCGAAGAGCGGATCAAGGCGGACGTCTCCCCCGCACCCGCGGGGATCACCCCCTGCTCAAGCCCAAAATCCAGCTGGAAATCGAGTCTCCCCCGCACCCGCGGGGATCACCCCCTCATGGCCGTGTGGTGGCCGTTCCAGAAGGCGTCTCCCCCGCACCCGCGGGGATCACCCCGCGACCGAGCAGCAGGCGCTCGACCGGTTCATGTCTCCCCCGCACCCGCGGGGATCACCCCAGCATTACATCCGCCTCCCGACAAACACGACCGTCTCCCCCGCACCCGCGGGGATCACCCTTCATCCGGGGCGTGCTGTCGCGCTACACGGTCGTCTCCCCCGCACCCGCGGGGATCACCCCCCCGACGGCTATGCCGACCACATCATTTCGTCGTCTCCCCCGCACCCGCGGGGATCACCCCGACACCCGGAAAGCTATCAAAGACCTTCCTCAGTCTCCCCCGCACCCGCGGGGATCACCCATCAGGTTGCCGCGTTCCGTAAGGCTGGCGAGTGTCTCCCCCGCACCCGCGGGGATCACCCCTTGACGGCGTGTGTCGTGCTTTCGGGCGCGTCGTCTCCCCCGCACCCGCGGGGATCACCCCGCACTGCGCAAGCCCAACAAGGCGATCACGCAGTCTCCCCCGCACCCGCGGGGATCACCCCCGGATAGCTGCCGAAAGGCTTGGTAGCCACATGTCTCCCCCGCACCCGCGGGGATCACCCCGGTATCACTGGCCTCCGTGCCGTCGATCCGCAGTCTCCCCCGCACCCGCGGGGATCACCCCGTCATCGACTATGCGTTCGTCGCGCGGGACGTGTCTCCCCCGCACCCGCGGGGATCACCCCCAGCGTAAGACGTGGGCGGCGCGTCCGTACACGTCTCCCCCGCACCCGCGGGGATCACCCCCGACGGAAGACCGGCTCACACGCGCGGTAGTGGTCTCCCCCGCACCCGCGGGGATCACCCCTATTCCGCGACGGCAAGATAACGCTTCGCGACGTCTCCCCCGCACCCGCGGGGATCACCCCTTGACGCCTTGCGCCCGCAATACCTGGCCAATGTCTCCCCCGCACCCGCGGGGATCACCCCCGGCTTCTTGCCGATGGCTTCTTGTGCCCGCTGTCTCCCCCGCACCCGCGGGGATCACCCCAACGGTTGCGTCAGGTCATCCGAACGGTAAGTGTCTCCCCCGCACCCGCGGGGATCACCCCCGGGCGCGTTTCGCCAAGGTGCTTTTCTAGCAGTCTCCCCCGCACCCGCGGGGATCACCCCTGCACTGAAAGGAGGTCGGATATGCCTAGCGCGTCTCCCCCGCACCCGCGGGGATCACCCCGTCTCCATGCCGCCATTGGCAATGGCGCGGGTGTCTCCCCCGCACCCGCGGGGATCAACCCGGAGCGGACCTGCTGACGTTGCTGGCCGAACAGTCTCCCCCGCACCCGCGGGGATCAACCTTACCCCGACCCTTTTGTCGTGCTGCGCCTAGCGTCTCCACGTACAATCGCGAGAATTACTTCAGCCACCGATCTCCTTCAGCAAAGCAAATGACTCCATCCGCCCTACTACGTCTGCACCTCGGCATCGGTCATCAAATCGTGCCCGGCCAACCATCGCACCACCTCCCCCGCGGCAGGGTGGTGGAGGGGGGTGTATTGGGATTGGAGGGTTGGGATGCGGATGTTCAAGCGGTCGTGGCCGGTGTCCTGCAGGGTCAGCAGGTCAGCCTGCAGCATCGCCGCCAGTTCCCGGCCCAGCAATGTCGTTGCCGCTTCGATAAAGGCGATGGCGTAGGCGTAGTCCGGACCCTGGCGGTACAGCATCGGCAGGGTCAGGGCGGAGATGCAGGTCAGATGCGCCTGGATCGCCGGGTTGATCGCATGGCCGGTCAGCCACGGCGCGATGCCCGCGCTGCGGCCGGTGAACGCGCGCAGGTGGAGGTGGCGCGACATGCGGACGCCGTCGTTGACCGGGTAATTGTCCCACAGACACACCCGCCGCCCGAGCGCTTCGGCGACGCGGCGGAGGTGGCCGACGCCGATCTCGCGCGCGCAGACTTCCTCCCCGGTCCAGTAGACCTGCACCGCCGGGTCGAGCATCCGCCCAAGATCGCCGAGATAGTCCGCAGGACGCGCACCGAACACGCGGTCGAGGACCGGATCGTCGGAATAATAGGTCGGGCACATATAGACCCGCGTCGCCCGCGTGATCCCGCCACAGAAATTGACCACCTCCGCCTGCCGCGCCGCCAGTTCGGGCAGGTCGCCGCGCAGGTCGTCGAACAGGATGGCGAGGTCGTCGATGCCGATCGCGTCGAGATCGGCGATCCGCCGGGTGAGGTCGGCGCGGACGGCATCGTCGAAGGGATGGGTCGAGCCGATCGGGGTCAGCGCCATGCCGAAACGCATCCCCGCCGCGCGGACCTCCGCCGACAGTTGTGCCAATGTCTCGGTCTGCGCGGGGTCGTGGGCGGTGCGCCAGGTGCGGCGGAGCGCCGCGTCCGCCTTCGGTCCGTAATGATAGAAGCTGTAGCCGGCGGCAGCGAGCGTGTGGACGACATAGCCGCGTTCATCGGGGGTCCAGAGGCGGCCGAACCGGCCCTCGATCATGCCGAGGTCGGGGAGTGGCGATGCTGGTTCGGTCATCGGCGGACTAGATACCAGTCGACCGAATGTGACAAGTGGCGTTGGACTGGTTTTAGCGGGACACCACTCGGTTCAGTTTGCCGAATGCTCAATGGAAGGCGACGACACATTGATGCTCGGCTGCGGTACTTTGGCGGTTTCTACTGCCGTGCCTGCACTGGACGATACGCCTTGGCGAACGTCGGACATTGGTGGGACGCGGTCGTTGACAGCTGAATGAAAGAGCCTGAAAAAGTCCCTGCGAAAAGTAGTGCTATGCTGGTGCGGCGCGCGAGGGATACGCATGGGCACGCTTAGCATTTGGTATGAACCGGAAGATGACTTTCTTGGCCTACTTACTGCGCAAGCGCGAAGTGGAAAGTTCGCCGGGCAAGGTAGCGCATGGTTCAATCGTTCCGAACTGATGGAGTTCGCGAGCCGCTTAGCTACCTATCCTCTGCCGTGGGGCACGGAGGTAACCTTACAGGGAGGCTACTGGGGCGCGGCTGCCAATGACGGGCTAACCCAAATCCACTTGCGCGTCGCTTTTAAGCCGCACGACCGCACGGGGCGCATACGCGTTAGTACGATCCTCACGGACCCCTATGAGGACATGCAAGCAGACGAACTTGCACACTCAACAAACCTCTATTTTCTCACCACCTACAATCACGTCAGCACCTTTCGGCAGGAGCTACTGGCGCTGATCAGCGACCAAGGAGGCGTTGCTCAACTTCAAGGTGGCGAGGAATAGCGAACGACCGCAATTGGGCGAATAGCGGACGCGTCCGCCGTGGATCGTCCTCGGCACGTTGCATTCGGGGAAAGAAGCGGGACCCCGGATCAAGTCCGGGTGACGATGGGTTGGGGTGGCGGCCGATACGGCCTTGCCGTCGCGTATTCACGCCAGTACATACCAGATTGATACCACCTCTTTACACCACACCTATAGGTATACATACTCCCGGTCGACCGCGATGCGCGGGGGGAGGCATTGGCCGGGCTAATCGGCGGTGCGGCAGAGGGAGCAGAGCATGGTATCATCGTTCCGGCATTCGACCGCGCTGGCGGCGCTGGCCTTTGCGCTGACGCAGTTGCCGGGGGTGGCGATGGCGCAGACCGATCCTGCCCCGACGACCGCCGCCACCCCCGCCGACGAACAGGGCGAGGGCGAGATCGTCGTCACGGGCACGCGCATCCCGACGCCGGGGCTGGTGTCGAGCAGCCCGGTCGCTTCGACCAGCGAGCAGCAGATCCGGCTGCAGTCGGCGCTGACGATCGAGGATTTCTCCACCAAGCTGCCGCAATTGTCGGGCGGTGTGCGGCAGGGGTCGCAGGGGAGCGATGCGTTCGGGGCGCAGGTGCTGGAACTGCGCAATTTCGGACAGAGCCGCTCGCTGGTGCTGATCGACGGCACCCGCGCCGCGCCGTTCAGCTTTCGCAATTCGGTGGACGTCAACGCCATCCCCGCCTCGCTCATCAAGCGGGTCGACGTGCTAACCGGCGGCGCCGCCGCCGTCTATGGCGCGGATGCGGTGGCGGGCGTCGTCAACTTCATCCTGAACGACGAATTCGAAGGGGTACGCGGCACCGCCGCCAGCCGATTGTCGGTGCGCGGCGGCGCGCAATATGGCGGGTCGGTGATGCTGGGGCTGGGCGTGGGGACACGTGGCAATCTGGTGTTCGCGGCCGATTATACCCAGCGCGACGGCATCCTCGCGCGGCAGCGCGACTGGGCGGCGACGCCGAACCAGACCGTGCCCAGCATCGGCGGCGTGTTCACCGATGTCGCGAGCGGGCGGCGGTTCGGCTTTACCGATGCCGGGGCGTTCACGACCAGTCCGTCGGCGACGTCGAACATTTCGGGCAGCTATCCGCTGGTATCGCCGCTGAAGCGCATCAATCTGGCCGCGCTGTACAAATATGAAATCACCCCAGCGGTGGAGATTTACGGCCGGGCGATGTTCACCAATGCCCGGACCGAAGAGACCGGCACGCCCGGCGCGCAGCCGGCCAGCGTCAGCCGCACCGTCGGCATCAATGCGACCAATCCGTTCCTGACCGATGCGATCCGCAGCCAGCTGACCTTCGTGAATGGCGTGGCGCAGGTGAATGTCAGCCGCTCGCTCGCCGAACTGGGCCTCATCACCTATCGCACCGAACGCGATACGTTGCAGTTGCAGTCGGGGCTGCGCGGCCCGATCACCGGGGCACTGCAATGGAATGTCTATGCCCAATATGGCCGGTCGATCGAAAATTCGCTGATCGGCGGCGACGGGCTGGTCGCCAATGCCAGCGGCGCGAACAACTTCGCGTCGATCGTCAACACGGTCGACATCTTCGGCCCGAACCGGCCGGGCATCGCAGCGGCGCTGGGCAGCCCGATCAACGGTTTCAACCGCAAGCGCGACCAGTTCGTGACGGCGGCGACGGTCAGCGGAACGCTGGACGATCTGTTCACCCTGCCCGCCGGTCCGATCGGTTTTGCGGCGGGTGTCGAATATCGGCGGGAGACGGCGAGCATCCAGCAGGACAGTGCGCTGTTGTCGGGCAACACGTACCGGCAAGGGGTGCAGGCCGCCTATACCGGCACGTTCGACGTGAAGGAGCTGTACGGCGAGCTGCGCGTGCCGCTGATCCACAATACGCCGTTCATCCGCCAGTTCAATGTCGGCGGTGCGTATCGCCTGTCTGATTACGACCTGTTCGGCACGCATGGGACGTGGAAGGTCGAGGCGAACTGGGCGGTCGACCGCAATTTGCGGCTGCGCGGCACCTATCAGCGCGTGCTGCGCACCCCCAATTTCGGCGAGTTCGCCGCCAGCACCTCGTCGCTACCGTTCAGCAGCCTTGTCACCGTCGACCGGTTGCGCCCACGCTATGGCGGCGATCCGTGCGTGATCGGCACCGGCAACCGGGCGCAGTGCGACCGGCTGGGCGCGCCGGCGCAGGGGTCGGCCAATTCGACCGCCGCCAGCTATCTGACCGGCAATTACTTCTATGGCGGCAATCCGGACATCCAGCCCGAAACCGGCTTTACCAAGACGATCGGCGGCGTGCTGACGCCGACGTTCCTGCCCGGCCTGAACGCGACGGTCGACTGGTATGAGCTGGACCTGCGCGGCGCGGTGGGCGTGATCCAGCCGATCGCGGCGATCACCAGCTGCTACATCACCAATCCGACGGCGGGCAATCCGCTGTGCAATCTGGTGACGCGCAACGCCAACGGGACGTTCAAGGACGCGTTCGTCAACAACCAGAATCTGGGTCGGCTGCTGCAACGCGGGCTGGACGTCGCGGCCAGCTATACGCTGCGCCCCGAATGGATGAACGGCATCGGCCTGCGTGCCAGCTATCAGGGCAATATCGTCACCTCCTACCTGATCCAGGCGAACCCGACGGTGAACGCGGTGCAGTGCAAGGGCACGTTCGGGGCGACCTGTTCGAGCGACGGCACGACGCTGGTCCAGCCCGATTATCGCCACACCGCCGGGATCGGCATCCTGTTCGACCATGGCGTGATCCAGTTCGACTGGCAGCGGATCGGGGCGGTGAAGTCGAGCGCTTCGGGGTCGAGCGAGACGATCGGCGCGCAGGACACGTTCGACCTGTCGGCATCGCGCGACTTCACGCCGGCGATCACGATGAGCGCAGGGGTCTACAATCTGCTCGATCGTCGTCCGCCGCGCGTGTCGGCGGGCGGGGTCTTCAACACCTTCCCCGATACCTATGACATATTGGGCCGCACTATCGGGTTCACCCTGACGGCGAAGATGTAAGGGCGATGCACCTGCCCTTTTCGCTGGCGGACTGGCTGGTCATCGCCGCCTATCTGTTGCTGCTGGTCGCCGGGGGGTGGATCTTCACCCCCCGCAACACCGCATCGGCGCATGATTATTTCCTTGCCGGGGGCAATGTGCCGGCGTGGCTGGCGGCGGTGTCGGTGCTGTCGGCGACGCAATCGGCGGCGACGTTCCTCGGCGGGCCGGACTATGGCTATGGCGCGGACCTCACCTATCTGACCGGCAATATCGGCGGGTTGCTGGGCGCGATGTTCGTCGCGCATGTGATGATCCCGCGCTTCTACGCGATCCGCGCGACGACGGCGTACGAGCTGTTGACGATGCGCTTCGGCATTCGTGCGACGCGCTGGGCCGGGGGCATGTTCCTGGTCGGGCGGGTGTTTGCCGGCGGCGCGCGGGTGTATCTGGCGGCGATCGCGCTGGCGATGGTTATCACCGGGTCGGTCGATGCGACGGGCATCCTCATCGCCGCCGCGCTGCTGGTGGTGGCGAGCGTGTTGTTCACCTTTGTCGGCGGGCTGAAGTCGGTCCTGTGGAACGACCTGATCCAGTTCGTCGTGTATCTGGGGTCGGCGATCGCGGTGCTGGTGTTCCTGCGGCTGTCGATTCCGGCGTCGAACGAGGCGATCGTCGATGCGCTGCGCAATGCACCGGGCGGGGTCGACAAGCTGCGGCTGTTCGATCTGTCGATCGACCTGTCGCGGCCCTTTTCGCTGCTGGCGATCGTGACCGGCATCACCCTGCTCTACATCGCCAATGCCGGCATGGATCAGGACACGACGCAGCGGCTGCTGGCGTGCAAGGATGCGAAGACCGGTGCCAAGGGGCTGTATCTGTCGGTGTTCGCGACGATCCCGACGGTCGGGCTGTTCATCGTCATCGGATTGTTACTGCATGTCTTCTATAACCGCCCCGACCTGATGGGTGGCAGTGCCGCGACCGCGGGTCAGGCGTTCGGGGGCGAGAAGATCAGCATCTTCATGCACTATATCCTGACCCAGTTGCCCGGCGGTTTGCGCGGGCTGGTGACGATCGGCATCTGCGCGGCGGCGGTCGCCACGACCAATTCGGCGCTGAACGCCATGTCGTCGGTGCTGGTGCAGGACTTCTATCGCCCGTGGCGCGAGCGGCGGGGTGCGGTGGCGGAGCGGCATTACGTCACCGCCGGACGCGCGGGCATGGGAGTGATCGGGCTGGCCATGCTGGTGATGGCGGTCGCGTCCTATTATTGGCAGCGGCATAGCGCCATGGGGCTGCTGGAGTTCGCGTTGCAGGTGATGGTGTTCACCTATGCCGGGCTGCTGGGGGTGTATTTCACCGCGTTGTTCACCAAGCGGGGGACCAGCGGGTCGGTGGTCGCCGCGTTGCTGGTCGGGTTCGCGGTGATCGTGCTGCTGCAACCCGGCATCGCGCGGGCGGTGTCGCTGCCCGGGGCGCTTACCGGTCTCGCCTTTCCCTTTCAGCTGTGCATCGGCACACTCGTCGCGTTCCTCGTCTGCGCTGCGCCGACGGGGCGTGGCCCATCGGATGGACTCTCCACATGAATACCGAAACGCTGGACCCCCGCTATCGGGGCGTCGAACACTGGCCGACGCAGTGCGCGGTCGAGGCGATGCTGGAGGGGCAGATGGCGGCGATCGCCGCGCTCCAGACGCAGACCGCCGCCATCGCCGCCGCCGCGGACGCCGCCGCCGTGCGGCTGGAGACGGCCGGGCGGCTGGTGTTCGTCGGGGCGGGCACGTCGGGGCGGCTGGCGGTGCAGGACGGGACCGAACTGCACCCGACCTTCGGCTGGCCGGGCGAGCGGATGCTGTTCCTGATGGCGGGCGGTGCCGGTGCCCTGACCCAGGCGCGCGAAGGGGCGGAGGATGACGCCGACGCCGCCCGCGCCGAGGTCGCCGCCGCCGGGATCGGTGCGGGCGACGTGATGATCGGCGTGGCGGCGAGCGGGCGCACGCCCTTCACCGTCGCCGCGATCGAAGCGGCACGGGCAGCGGGCGCGCTGACCATCGGCATCGCCAACAACCCCGAAACCCCGCTGACGCAGGCCGCCGAGCATGTCGTCGTCGCCGCGACGGGGAGCGAGATCATCGCCGGGTCGACCCGGATGAAGGCCGGCACCGCGCAAAAGGCCGCGCTGAACCTGCTGTCGACCACGATCATGATCCGGCTGGGGCTGGTCCATGACGGGCGGATGGTGGCGATGCGGGTGTCGAACGCCAAGCTGCTGCGCCGCGCGCGGGCGATGGTGCAGGACCTGACCGGGGTCGAACCGCACATCGCCGCCGATGCGCTGGAGCGCGGCGGCAACGACATTCGCCGCGCGGTGCTGATCGCACGCGGATCAACGCCGGAGGACGCGGCGGCGCTGCTCGATACCCATCACGGGCGGCTGGATGCCGCCATCGCGGCGGCGGGCTGATGCGCGAGATCGCCTGGCCGCGCGGCGACGCGGATACGCCGCTCTACCTCCAGCTCGCCCGCAGCCTGCGCGATCATATCAGCGACGGCGGGATCGTGCCGGGCGGCGCCCTGCCCTCCGAACGCGACCTGAGCGAGATGGCCGGGCTGTCGCGCGTGACGGTGCGCAAGGGCATCCAGCAGCTGATCGACGAGGGCATCGTCGTGCGCAAACAGGGGTCGGGCACCTTCGTCGCTCCCCGGATCGAGGCGCGCGGCGCACGGCTGACCAGCTTCAGCGACGATGCCCGGTCGCGCGGCGAGGCGCCGGGGGTCGTATGGATCTACAAGAGCTACGCGCTGCCGACCGAGGAGGAGGCCGCCGCGCTGGAGGTCGCGCCCGATACCCGCGTCGCCCGGCTGGGGCGCGTCCGCCTGTCGGGCGGCGATCCGCTGGCGATCGAACATGCGGTGGTGCCGGCCGAATTCATGCCCGACCTCGCCCGGTTGCAGGATTCGCTGTACGAAGCGCTGGAGGCCCATGGCTTCCGCCCGGTCGGGGGAACGCAGCGGGTGCGCGCCTCGCTCGCCACCGCGACCGAGGCCGGCATCCTGTCGATCGAGCAATTGTCCGAAGTGCTGCGCATCGAACGCCGCACCCGCCTGTCCGACGGGCGGATCGTGGAGTTCACCCGGTCGGTCTATCGCGGCGACCGCTATGAGTTCGTCACCGAGCTGAACGAGGTTTAGCGGTTTCCGATCGATGCCGTCTGCAAGGCGCAGCATGAACTGCGGGAGGCCCCAACCTTCACCGGGGCGACGTTGCTAGGACCGATCGACGTTCGGCCGATCTCAAGGTAATCGTTGAGCGACGCACGATCCCTTCGTCACCCCGGACTTGTCCGGGGTCCACGGTGCGGCGATCGGTGCGGCAGGCGCCTCTAGCGACCGCGATTGCGGCTCGGTGGACCCCGGAACAAGTGCGGGGTGACGAAATTGGATGTGAAGGTCGATCTGACCTAGGACGGGTCGGCAGCGGGTGCCGGGTCGATCACCAGCAGCAGGCGGCGTTCCCCGGTGGTGAGGATCGGTGGCGAGCGATGGACGATCGGGGCGTCCGGCGACCACAGCCAGCCCTTGAACAGCCCGACATCGCCGGTGGCGAGCGACCGGATCGTCAGCGTGTCGACGTCCGCCCCCTCACCCAGCGCCGCCGCATCGATCGTGTCGAGCCATTGCGTTCCCGGCCCGACATAGGTGCAGATCAGCCGGGCGGTGACATAGTCGGCGTGGAACCGGCGGCACGCATCGGTTTCCACCACGTCCAGCCGGATCGACACGCGCGTCGCCCCGACGATGCGCGCGAAGGCGTCGGCCAGCGTGGCGACATCGGCGCCGAGCAACGCGGCGGTCGCGTCCGGATAGCCCGCCGTCCGGAGATCGGCCGGCAGCATCGTGGCGAGCAGGTCGATCGGCCGCACGATGGCAAGGTCGTCGACCGCATCCAGCATGGCTTCGTTCAGCGTTACCGGGGGCGAACGCCGCCATATCGCCAGATTGACGTCCGCCGACCGGATTGCGCGCAGGTCGTCGTTCGTCTCGCCGATGCGAACGTGCGATGGTGTTCCCGAAGTTGGATCGGACAGCAGTGGCGAAGGGTTGGCCAGAACTTGTGATGTGTTATGTAATAACATATTATTTCTGTAAGCGATCGGTTTCCGCGCGTCCATCGCGAAGTAGCACGTTGGTCCGCTCGACAGCGCGACCCATGTCGGGGCGGACGGTGCAGATGCCCTGTCGCTTACAGCGCGGACTTGGCTCGGGGTCCTACTTTTCGCGGCGAAAAATCACCGGGTCGGACCGGCATTCAGCGCCGCCGAGGAACCTTCGTCATTCCCGCGCAGGCGGGAATCCATCGACGCTAACGGTTCGCTGCTGTCCGCAAGGTTGGCGCATATGGACTCCCGCCTGCGCGGGAGTGGCGATACGGAGGCGGCCGGGGCGCCCCCGTAAGTGCGGAACAACCTTCCTGGCGGAACCTTGACCTCCGTCAGGGTACGGCAGGAATACAAGACTTGCACGGAGGGCCTTTTCCAAGCCGGGAGTAACGGTTTCTTCCGCTGGGATTGCGTGCCGATCGGTCCTAGACGGGTCCGATGCAGCGCCTGAACATCGCCATCGCCGGGTGCGGCCCGGCCGGTCTTGCCTCCGCATTGCTGCTCCATCGCGACGGCCACCATGTGACGCTGTTCGAGCGGTTCGACGCGCCGCGTCCGGTCGGATCGGGACTGATGATCCAGCCAACCGGCTTTGCCGTGCTGCGCGAACTGGGGCTGGACGGCGCGCTGCTCGACCATGGCGCGCGGGTCGACCGGCTGCATGGCGAGGCGGGCAGCAGCGGTCGCGTGGTGCTCGACGTGCGCTATGCGGCGCTGGGCAAGCGGGCGGCGTTCGGTGTCGGGGTGCATCGCGCGGCGCTGTTCACGCTGCTGCACCAGGCGGTCGCCGCCGAAGGCATCGCGATCGAGACCGGCTGTGCCGTGGCGGGGAGCGAAGCCGGTGCCGGCGACCGCCGCGCGCTGGTGCAGGAGGGCGGACGCCAGATCGGGCCGTTCGACCTGATCGTCGACGCGCTGGGCACGCGCACCCCGCTGGCGCCGCCGTGCGGACGGACGCTTGCCTATGGCGCGCTGTGGGGAACGCTCGACTGGCCGGAGAATGCGGGCTTCGATCCCGCCGCGCTGGAACAACGCTATCGCCGGGCGAACGTTATGGTCGGCGTGCTGCCGGTCGGGCGGTTTCCGGAGGAAGCGCGCCGGCAGGCGGCGTTGTTCTGGTCGCTGCGCGCCGACCGGCTGGAGGCATGGCGCGCGGCCGGGCTGGACGCGTGGAAGGCGGAGGTCGCCGCGCTGTGGCCCGCGACGCGCGCGCTGCTCGACCAGATCCACTCGGCCGACCAGCTGACCTTTGCCCGCTATGCCCATCGCACGCTGCGCACCCCGGCGGAGACGGGCATGATCCATATCGGCGATGCGTGGCATTCGGCCAGCCCGCAGCTGGGCCAAGGCGCGAACATGGCGCTGCTCGACGCCCATGCGCTGGCCCAGGCATTGCGACAGGCACCGGATGTCGCCACCGCGCTGTCCGACGCGATCGCGATGCGGCGGCGGCATGTCCATCTGTATCAGGCGCTGACCGCGCTGTTCACGCCGGTCTATCAATCCGACAGCCACATCCTGCCGTTCGTCCGCGACCGGATCGTCGGCCCCCTGTCGAAACTGTGGCCCGCGACCCGCATCCAGGCGGCGATGGTCAGCGGGCTGATCGGCGATCCGATGCGACCGCTGTTCGGCTGACGGGCGGCGGCGGAGGCGTGGTGAAGCGCAGCTTTACGCCGGTGGCGTAAAGATCGTCGCGCATATCCTACTTTTATGGTAGGATATGCGGATGGAAGAGGTTTCCCGTGACCGCCCGACGTCCCAGGCCGCGATCGAATGGCCGACCGTCCTGCTCGCCATCGTGATCTATGGCGGCTGGGTCGCGCTGCTGCTGGTCCATCGCCTGTTGCCGCTGCCGGTCGTCATGCTCGCCGGTGCCGTGCTGATCGCGTGGCACGGGTCGTTGCAGCATGAGACGATCCATGGCCACCCGACCCGCAGCCGGATCGTCAACACGCTGATCGGTGCGGTCCCGCTGTCGCTGTGGATACCCTATGGCGTCTATCGCGACAGCCATATCGCCCATCACCGCAGCCCGCACATCACCGAGCCGGACCATGATCCGGAGTCGCGCTATGTCGGCCGCGATGGCCGGGGTCGCGTGGCGGCGCGGTTGCAGGCGACGCTGGCCGGGCGACTGCTCCTTGGGCCTCCGCTGGGCGTCCTCGCCCTCGCGCGCGACGAAGCGCGGCGGTTCGGCACGCAGCCCGGTCATGTGATGCGCGACTGGGTGCCGCACCTGATCGCCGTCGCCGGGATCGTCGCCTGTCTGGAGGCGTCGGGCTTCGGCACGTTGCGCTACATTCTCCTCGTCGTCTGGCCGGGCACGTCGCTCACCCTGCTGCGTTCCTTTGCCGAACACCGCGCCGACCTGCCCGGTCCGGCGCGGGCGGCGACGGTGGAGCGGGGCGGATTGCTGGGGCTGCTGTACCTCAACAACCATCTGCACACCGCGCATCACGACCGGCCCGACCTTGCCTGGTATCGGTTGCCCGCCCATCACCGCCGGCATCGGGCGCGGCTGCTGGCCCAGGCCGGGCGCGCGCATCGCAGCTATGGCGAGATCGTGCGTCGCTTCGCCTTTCGGCCGCACGATCGCCTGCTCCATCCGGGGCGTGAGCGATGAGCGTCGCCTCGCTCGGCATGTATGACCATCCCGCGCAACGGGCGGCGAACGATGCACTGTGGGCCGCCGTGGCGCACGACCTGCACGCGCAGGGTATCGACGCACCGGCCCGGCTCGACCGCGACCGGCCGGTCGAGGCGATCTGGCGCGATCCCGCGCTGCTGCTGGCGCAGGCGTGCGGCTTTCCGCTGGTCGCCGATCCCGACCTCGACCTGCGGGTGATCGCGGTGCCGAGCTATGCCGTGACGGATTGCGCGCCGGGCCGGCATTGCAGCCGGATCGTGGTGCGGGCGGAGCATGGGGCCGGATCGCTTGCCGACCTGCGCGGATCGGTCGCCGCGATCAATGCGCCGCTGTCGAACACCGGGGCCAATCTGTTGCGGGCGAGCGTGGCGCCGCTGGCGAAGGGGCAGGCATTTTTCGACGGGATCATCGTCACCGGATCGCACCGCGACAGCGTGCGGGCCGTGGCGGCGGGTCGCGCCGACGTGGCCGCGATCGACGCGGTGACCTTCGCGGCGATCGAACGGTTCGAACCGGGTGCCGTCGCCGGACTGCGCAGCATCGGCACGACCCGATCCACCCCCGCCCTGCCCCTCGTCACCGCCCGCGCGACGCCGCCGGCGGTGTGCGAGGCGCTTGGTTCGGCCCTTGCCGCCGCGCTGCGCGATCCGGCGCTTTCCGCCGCGCGCGAAGCCCTGTTCCTGGCCGACATCCTGCCAGGCGATTCCGATCGCTACCATGAGGTGCGCGATATCCGGCGCGAGGCGGCCACGACCCTCTGGCCCTGCGCCTAGACCTGCATCGCATCGACGAAAGCGCGCATTGCCGGGCGAAGGATGCCGGAGGCGCGCGGACGGATGTTCGGTCGGCCGTTGAAAAGCCTTCCGCTCCCGATCTATGCCGACCGGACCGGGCGCAGCATCGCCGCGCGCAACGCCGACCCTTCGCTGTAGATTTGGGAACGATCCGATGATCATCTCCGCCACCACCGACTATCGCGAAGCCGCGCGGCGCCGCCTGCCGCCCTTCCTGTTCCACTATATCGACGGCGGGGCCTATGCCGAACATACGCTTGGCCGCAACATGTCCGACCTGTCCGACGTGGCGCTGCGCCAGCGGGTGCTGCGCGACGTCGCCGACATTGATACCGGCACGACGTTGTTCGGCCGGTCGGTCGGGATGCCGGTGGTGCTGGCGCCGGTCGGGCTGACCGGCATGTATGCCCGCCGGGGCGAGGTGCAGGCGGCGCGCGCGGCCGCGAGCAAGCAGGTCCCGTTCACCCTGTCGACCGTATCGGTATGCGCGATCGACGAGGTGCAGCGCCAGTCGCCGGCCCCGATCTGGTTCCAGCTCTATGTGCTGAAGGATCGCGGGTTCATGCGCGACGCGCTGGAGCGCGCACAGGCGGCGGGGGTGGAGACGCTGGTCTTCACGGTCGACATGCCGGTGCCGGGCGCGCGGTACCGCGACGCCCATTCGGGCATGTCCGGCCCCCATGCCGCGTGGCGGCGCATGGTGCAGGCGGTCACCCATCCGCGCTGGGCATGGGATGTCGGCATCCATGGGCGGCCGCACGACCTGGGCAATATCTCGGCCTATCGCGGCGCGGCCACCGGGCTGGCAGACTATATCGGGTGGCTCGGCGCCAATTTCGATCCGTCGATCGGCTGGCACGACCTGCAATGGATGCGCGATGTCTGGAAGGGAGCGATCGTCATCAAGGGCATCCTCGACGTCGAGGACGCGCGGGAGGCGGTGCGGTTCGGTGCGCAGGGCATCGTCGTGTCCAACCATGGCGGGCGGCAGCTCGACGGCGTGCTGTCGTCGGCCCGCGCGCTGCCGGCCATTGCCGACGCGGTGAAGGGACAGGTCACGATCCTCGCCGATTCGGGCGTGCGGTCGGGGCTGGACGTGGTGCGGATGCTGGCGCTGGGCGCCGATGCCGCGATGCTCGGGCGGGCGTTCATCTATGCGCTGGCCGCAGCGGGCGAGGCGGGGGTCGCCAATCTGCTCGACCTGTTCGAGCGGGAGATGCGGGTGGCGATGGCGCTGACCGGGGTGCGGACGATCGCGGCGATCGATTCGACGATCCTCGCGCGCTGAGGCCGGCCGGGCCGTAAATATAGCGCGCCGGGTTTCGGGCAGCGGACGATCCGATGGCACGTAAGGAGAACCGGCCGCAGTGTCCGCTCTGACGCGGCACGCCCGGGCGACGCAATGCCCGCAAGTCACCGCTTCGCCCGCGATGATATCGAGTAGAACCGTTCGTGCTGAGTAGGGACTGAGCTTGTCGAAGGACCGTATCGAAGCACCTGCCCCGGTCCTTCGATACGCCGCTTCGACAAGCTCAGCGGCTACTCAGGACGAACGGTTTTGTGGAGGTCATCAGGCTCTAGCCCCAAAGCTTCCGAAATCCGGCACCCTCGACAATCGCCGCCACAATTTTTCGCGTCCTTAATAGCCCGGTAACCCCCGCGGCAATAACGCCTGCCACGCATCGTCCACGGGCGACGCATGGGGGACTGGCGATACCGATCGCCGCGTAATTTTGGGGAACTCTGGGTGATTCTGACGAATTCGGCAGCGGGTACGCTGCGTCTGGGCATTTCAACGGCAGCCTTGCTGGCGGCGACCGCATTCCCGGCGTACGCGCAGGAGGCGGTGGCGGCACCGGTCGTCGCCACTGCCGAACAGGAGGCAACCCCGTTCGCGCCGGAAGCGGCGGCCGTACCGCAGGTGGAAAAGCCCGCGGCAACCGCCGATGCCGGCCAGCCGGCGACCATCGTCGTCACCGGTACGCTGTTCCGCGATTCGAACGCCAGCTCGATCTCACCGGTGACCGTGCTGACGTCCGAAACGTTGCAGCGCGCGAACATCACCACGGTGCAGGACGCGATCCGGTCGGTTTCCGCCGATAGCGCCGGTTCGATCTCGACCGGCTTCCGCAACGGCTTTTCGGCCGGCGGCGCGGCGGTTTCGCTGCGCGGCCTGGGCGTTTCGTCGACAGTGGTGCTGATCGACGGGCTGCGCTCGGCGAACTTCCCGCTCAACGACGATGGCCACAACGCCTATGTCGACCTGAACTCGATCCCGTTCAGCGTCGTCGAGCGTGTCGAAGTGCTGAAGGACGGCGCGTCGTCCACCTATGGCGCCGACGCGATCGGCGGCGTCGTGAACCTCATCAGCAAGAAGAATTTCCAGGGCATCGAAGGATCGGTGCAGGGCGGCACCACCGAAAAGGCCGATGGCTCGCGCTATCGCGCGACGCTGACCGCCGGCTATGGCGACTATCGCGAGCAGGGCTTCAATTTCTACCTGAACGGCGAATATACCTACGACGCGTTCATCACGAACAACTCGCGCGGCTATCCGTTCAACACGCTGGACCTGCGGCCGAGCGGCCTGAGCGACCGCAACCTGAACGACGAATCGCTGACCGCGCAGAACCCGCAGGCGGTCGTCGTCCGCGTCAGCCAGAGCGACCTGAACAACCCGCTGTCGGGCAAGATCGGCGCGCCGCTCACCAACCAGTATCAGCTGCTCGATCCCGGTTCGTGCCCGTTCGGCACCTATACGGTGAACACGACGGCGGCGCGCGGAACCGCCTGCGCCCACAACATCCCCGGCGAATATTCGATCATCCAGCCGCAGCAGCAGCGCTATTCGACCACCGGTCGCCTGAGCATCCGGCTGAGCGACAATCTGGAAGCGTTCGCCAGCGGCAGCTATTCGCATTCCGAAGTCGACATCAAGGGCGCGCCGACCGGCATCCGCCAGACCCAGCCCTTCGGCGGTTCGGCGGCGCTCGCCTCCAGCAGCCCGGGGATCGTGCTGCCGGTCTATGTCTGCGCGGCCGGTACCAACTGTGCGACGGCGGCCGACCGGCAGCTGAACCCCAACAACCCCTATGCCGCCGCCTTCGCCAACAATCCGGGGCAAGGCGCGGCGCGCATCTACTATTCGTTCGGCGACATCCCGGCCAACAGCCACCGCTATGTCGACGTGTTCCGCACCACGGCGGGCATTTCGGGCGATCTGGGCGCCGGCTTCAAATTCCGTCTGAACGGCGTCTATGCCCGTGACAATTTCAGCGTCACCCAGCGCGGTTTCCTGAACATCCAGGGGCTGCTGAACGCGATCAACACCGGCGCGTACAACTTCGTCAATCCGCAGGCGAACACAGCGGCGGTGCGCGCGCAGATCTCGCCGGATCGCACCACGCCGTCCTATTCGACGGTCGCCACGATCGGCGGTTCGCTGCTCAAGAAGCTGCTGCTGCTGCCCGGCGGCGACCTCAATGTCGGTGCCGGGTTCCAGCTCCGCCGCGAGACGCTGATGAACCGCAACCAGAACCGCGACCTCAGCTATTACGGGCTGAACACGTCGTCGGCGCGGGGCGCGCAGACGGTGACCGCCGGCTTCTTCGAAATCGACGCCCCGTTCGCGCGCGAATTCGACCTGAACGTGTCGGGCCGCTACGACAGCTATTCGCAGGGCTATAGCCGCTTCTCGCCGAAGGTCGGCATGAAGTTCATGCCGATCGACCAGCTCTCGCTGCGGGCGACCTATTCGAAGGGGTTCCGCGCGCCGACCTTTGCCGAAAACAACCCGGCCAGCAGCTATTCGGGCTTCTCGTCGTTCACGCCGCCGGCCAGCTTCGTCGCGGCGCATCCCGGCAATGCCGCCTATACCAACACCTACAATATCGGCAGCGGCGCGACCGGTAATGCCGACATCCTGCCCGAAGTCTCGCGCAGCTTCTCGGCCGGTGCCATCTTCAAGCCGGTGCGCTGGTTCAACCTGACCGTCGACTATTACAACATAAAGAAGTCGAACCTGATCGTCACCGGTCCGCGCCGCGCCGACGCAATTGCCGCTTATTATGCGCAAACCAATTCGACCGCCGGCTGTGCCGCGCTCGCAGCGGTCGGCGAAGGCTATCGCTGCAACGTCATCGATGCGCCCGATCCCGACAACCCGGGCGCCCTGCCCCGTCTGCTCGTGTTCGACGTGCCCTATGTCAACGCGAACTATCAGGTCAGCTCGGGCGTCGACATGCAGGCGAACCTGAACGTGCCCGTGTCGGACCAGCTGCGCATCATCAGCCGGCTCGACATCACGCAGGTCATCAACCTCGACCTGGTGACCCCGGACGGCGTTGTGCAGAAATATGCCGGTACGCTGGGGCCGTACCAGCTGTCGTCGGGTGGCGGCACGCCGCGCACGCGTGGCAACTGGCAGAACTCGGTCGAAGTCGGCAACTTCGCGCTGACCGCGACGACCTATTATGTCGGTCGGATCAAGCAGGTCGCCGCGGACAATATCACGCCGGTCAACGGGGTGATCGACCTGTCGTGCAGCAAGGCGCTGACCGCGCAATGCTATATCCGGCCGTTCATCTATGCCGACCTGAACGCCGCGGTGGAGGTGAACGACCAGTTCCGCTTCTTCGTGAACGTGCAGAACGTGACCAACGCCCGCGCTCCGCTGGCCTCGGGCGCCTATACCAGCAATCCGAACTATCTGAGCAGCTGGCATTATGCCGGACTGGTCGGCCGTAGCTTCAGCGCGGGTGCGAACTTCCGCTTCTGATCCGAACGACAAAAAAGAACCGCCTCGGGACGATGCGCCGCATTGTTCCGGGGCGGTTTTCCCATACTAGACAAGACAAACCGCACCAGAGTCCGGAAGATCGGAAGACGATCGTCCAACATTTCCGACAAGTAATTAACATTATTGCTGTATTGTATCGGAACCGATGCTGCCCGTTGCTCGATTAGCCGCACGGAAACCGGACCGCGACGTTTCTAGATAGGACGACCCCCGGCTTTCCTGCGAAGGCCGGTCCGAACATCTTCCAACCGCGCGGTCCGGTCGGCTTGGGTGGCGCTTCCCCGGAGGTGTTGCTTGCGCCGATGCTCGGACAGATCGGATGGACGGTATGGCAACGGGGACTGTCCCATCGGGCAAGGCGCGGGCGGCACCCGGCAGGACGCCGAACGGTACGCTCGACGCCCTCAACTTCTTCCTTGCCGATGTGCGCGACGGGTTGGGGCCGTATCTGGCGATCTATCTGCTGGTCGTGCGCGGTCCGTCGCACGGCTGGAACGAAGCGACGGTCGGGCTGGTCCTAACCATCGCCGGAATCGTCGGCCTGTTGTCGCAGACGCCGGCAGGCGGGCTGATCGACCGTGCCAGGAACAAGCAGCGCATCGTCATCGTCGCCGCGCTGCTGGTGACGGCCAGCAGCCTGTCGCTGCCGATCGTGTCGGGCTTCACGATGGTGACGATCACCCAGTCGATCGCGGCGGCGGCGGGTGCGGTGTTCGCGCCCGCGATCTCCGGGATCACGCTGGGGCTGGTCGGCCCCAAGCTCTTCGCCAAGCGCGTCGGGCGGAACGAAGCGTTCAACCATGCCGGCAATGCCGTTTCGGCCGCGCTGGCCGGCGTTCTCGCCTGGTCGTTCGGGCCGGTCGTCGTCTTCTGGCTGATGGCCGCGCTGACCGTCGCCAGCGTCGTCGTCGCCGCGCGACTGAACAACGACGACATCGACAATGCCGTCGCCCGCGGCCTCGACTGCGAACCCGATGCGGATTGCGAGGAGGCGAGCGGATGGCGGACGCTGGTCGAAAACCGCCCGCTGCTGATCTTCGCGCTGGCCGCCTTCACCTTCCACCTCGCCAATGCGGCGATGCTGACCTCGGTCAGCCAATTGCTGGGCCGTACCGTCGGGACCGACAAGGCGACATCGCTGACCGCCGCCTGCATCGTCGCCGCGCAATTGGTGATGGTGCCGGTCGCGATCGTGGTCGGGCGCAACACCGAACGCTGGGGGACCAAGCCGATGTTCCTCGTCGCGTTCGGATTTCTCGCGATCCGGGGCGCGCTACACCGTGTCGAACGATCCATGGTGGCTGGTGGGTGTACAGGCGCTCGACGGGATCGGCGCCGGCATTTTCGGCGCGCTGTTCCCGGTGATCGTCGCCGATCTGACCAAGGGGTCCGGCCGGTTCAATGTCAGCCAGGGCGTGGTGTCGAGCGTCTTCGGCCTGGGCGCAGCGCTGTCGGCGACGCTCGCCGGATCGATCATCGTGTGGGCGGGATATAGCGCCGGCTTCCTGACGCTGGCGGGCATCGCGGCCATCGGGTTCGTTCTGTACCTGTTCGCCATGCCGGAAACGCACAAATGACCCGGCCGGGTATGCGACGGAACGCGGTCGCCGCCGATCATCACGTCCATCCCATCGACGCATGGTCCGTCCACGGCATTTGGGCTACCCAGCTCCGTTCCGACAAAAATGGACGACAGTGGTGATCCTTGCGACCGGAGCGACCTGGGGCATCTGCGCAGCCGCGACGGCGGCGGTGATCGCGCGGCCGTTCCGCTGGCCGGAGGCGATCTGGGCGCTGGCGGGAGCCGCGCTGCTGCTGCTGCTGGGCCTCATCCCGGTGTCGGCGGCGCTGGGCGCGGTGGCGAAGGGCGGCGATGTCTACCTGTTCCTGATCGGCATGATGTTGCTGAGCGAGGTCGCCCGCGCCGAAGGGCTGTTCGACTGGGTGGCGGCAACGGCCGCGATCCATGCGCGCGGATCGCCCCCGCGCCTGTTCGCGCTGGTCTATGTCACCGGTATCGTGACCACCACCTTCCTGTCGAACGACGCGACCGCCGTCGTGGTGACGCCAGCGGTCTACGCCGCCGCGCGAAAGGCGAAGGCCGATCCCTTGCCCCTGCTGTTCGCCTGCGCGCTGATCGCCAATGCCGCCAGCTTCGTCCTGCCGATCTCCAATCCCGCCAACTTGGTACTGTACGGGGGCAAGATGCCGCCGCTCGGCCAATGGTTCGCGTCGTTCGCCCTCCCCTCGCTGGCGGCGATCGTGGTGACGTTCGTCGTGCTGCGCTGGCTGGAGCGTGATCGGTTGGCGGGGACGTGCGTCAGCACCGTCGAACGCACGCCGCTGACGACCGGCGGCAAGGCGGCGTTCGCCGGCATCGTCGCCACGGCGGCGGTGCTGCTGGTCGTGTCGGCGCGCGACATCGAACTGGGGCTGCCGACCGCGATCGCCGGCATCGCTACGACGCTGGTCGTCTGCGCCATTGCGCGATCGTCGCCCGTCACGCTGCTGCAGGGCGTGTCGTGGAGCGTCCTGCCGCTGGTCGCCGGGCTGTTCGTGCTGGTCGAGGCGCTGGACCTGACCGGGGTGATCGGACAGGTCGCCGCAGCTCTCCGCACGGCATCGGCCGATCCGGTGCCGGCGGCGGCGGCGTCGGGAACGATCCTGGCGTTCGCGTCGAACCTGATGAACAACCTGCCCGCCGGGCTGGTCGCCAGTACCGCCGTCGCGCAGGCGCAGCCGCCGCAACTGGTGGTCGATGCGCTGCTGATCGGGGTCGACCTGGGTCCCAATCTGTCGATCACCGGCAGTCTGGCGACGATCCTGTGGTTGCAGGCGATCCGGCGGGAGGGCGAGGATGTCGGGTTCTGGCGCTTTCTGAAGATCGGCGCCATCGCCATGCCGCTGGCGCTGGTCGCGGCGCTGGGGACCCGAATCGCGCTGGGATAGCGTGCAATCGCCATTGGGCGGGCGAGACAGCCATCAATCGACAGTCAGCCGGTTGTGCGCCATCACCGCCACCAGCCGCGGATCGCGCCGCATCAGCCCGGCGGCAGCACATAGTCGCGGCGTGTTTTCGGCGAACCATGCGCGGCCCGGCCGCCAGTCGATCATCACCGCCGCATAGCAGTCCAGCGCGGACGGCTGCTCGCCCAGCACATAGGGTCCGACGACCTGCTCCTCGAGCCACCGGTAGAGGCGCTGGCGATGGGCATTGGTGGCATCGACCAGTTCGTCCGGTGCGGAGGGCGCCCAGCGCTCCGGATAATCGCCATAGGTGAAGGTCGGATAGACGTTCGCCACGATCCAGATCAGCAGGCGCAGGAAGCGGCGATGGTCGGTGGTTCCCGCCGGAGGTGCCAGTGCCGCGTGCCGATCCGCCAGCCACAGCGCGATCGCGGCGGTTTCGGTCAGCACCTCGCCATCGTCCAGCACCAGCGTGGGAACCTGCCGCAACGGATTTACCGCCGCGAGCCTGTCTCGGGCCTCACCCGGACGATCGAAGCCTTCGACGTCGACGAACGCATAGGGCTGGCCGACCAGTGCCAGCATCGCCTCGACGATGGCCGATCCCCATTGCGGCACCCCGTACACCTTCACGTGAGTTCCTCCTGCGGCGCATCGGCCTACAGGCCGGCCTGGTCGATCCTTTGCGCGATGTCGCTGGGCAATTCGGCTTCCGACTTCGGCAGCAGGCGATGGAGCGCCGTCTGCACGCGTTTGCGCGCGACCTGATACGCCTTGTGGCGGATGACCCGCATCGCGTTGGTCCGCCACGACGGGCTTTCGCCGAGCCGCGCTTCCCATTTCGCCTCCTCCGCCTCGAGGATCGACAGCGCGAGGCGCAAGCCATCGCGTCGCCCGCGGGCATAGTCGTCGGAGATCGGGGATGTCTTCATCTCGCGCCGAAGTTGGCCCGCGCCACCGTTCGTGACAAGGCGAATCCCCGGCCCGTAGCCGCCGCGCTGCTCAATTGCCCTCGGCGTCGACCATGATCGCCACCGGCCGGCCCCGCGACAGCGGCTCCCAGCCGGCCGACAGCGCCGAGCGCACGCACCGCGTGATCGTCGCGTCGTCAAGCTGGAGCCGACCGCGCGGCAATCCCTTCAACAGCCGCTTGGGTGGTGGAAATTCGACCAGTGCCTCGCGCTTGGCGTCCTGCTGGAGCAGCGCGATCGTCATGCCCTTCCACCCTTCGTCATCCGATTGATGGGGTTCGCTGCACAGGTGCCAATCATAGGCGACGCCATCGACGGTAACCGTGCCGGCGTTCGTGTGGGATTTCGACATGGCCGGGGCTGTAGCACAGCAAATCCGTACAGGTACAAATCCGCGTGCCGGCTTTTGTCGTTGTGGGGAATGTTCTGAACGGGAGAAAAGGGGCTGCTGTCGCGTACGATGGTCGGATCGACCGACCTTGAGCCGTTGAAGCGCCTGTCTGGCACGGTGCCCGGCACCGAAATCTCGCCGATCGTGCCCTTGCAGGGCGTCGAGCGAATGCCGACCTTCTTCGGTATCGGGAGACCCAGGATGGTAGAAGCACGATGGAACGGCGTACGCATTGCCCATAGCGACGATACGGTCGTCGTCGAGGACAACCATTATTTCCCCGAGCACAGCATAGATGCCGCGCTCTTGCGACCGAGCGATACGACGACAATCTGCCCCTGGAAGGGAACGGCGCACTATTACAGCCTGCACGTCGCGGGCGCCGACAACCCTGACGCCGCCTGGTATTACCCCGATCCCAAACCCGAGGCGGAGGCCATTCGCGGGCGCATCGCCTTCTGGAAGGGTGTGGCGGTCGGCTGACCCCGACGACGAAGCCATCCTTTGGCCTGAGAAGACGATACTCTTCAGCCATATCGATATTCACGTTTTCATTTCGTCACCCCGGACTTGTTCCGGGGTCCACGGCGCGGCAACCGTTGCGGGGGGAGCCTCTATCGACCGCGATTGCGGCGCGGTGGACCCCGGAACAAGTCCGGGGTGACGATAAGCTGGGGGCGTCGATTACGAACGACACCGGGCTTAGAGCTTGATGACATAAGTTAGAACCGTTCGTCCTGAGGTGCCGCTGAGCTTGTCGAAGCGGCGTATCGAAGGACCGTGGTGGAAGTGCTTCGATACGGGCCTTCGACAAGCTCAGTCCCTACTCAGCACGAACGGTTCTACCGGATGTCATCACGTTCGAACTGAAAGTCGATCGGCCTTGGGTCGCCACGCTCGCTATCCGTTAGGCGATCGTCACGAGATGGGCGCCGCCTGCCTGCTGCTCGAACCGGGTACGCCGCCCGGTGAAGCGCTCGATCACCGTCGCCGCCGTGCGGGCATGGTCGCTCGGTTTGACGGTGATGAACGTGCCGCCGCCCGCCAGGGCCATCGGCAACAGCAACTGGTCCGCCAGATACGGCCCGGCAAAGGCGTCGCATCCCAGATAGCCGCGCATCCGGCCGACCGCCGTCTTCGCGACCCGCTCCGCCGTCGTGCCCAGTTGCGCGAAGCCGCTGACGATCTCGGTGACATGCTCGAACCGTGCTTCCAGCAGCAGGATGTTGCCCGGTCCCTGATCGACCGGCAGTTCGCGCAGGAAACATTCGCGCTCCGACCAGTCGAACGCCTTGCGGACCACGGCGATCTCCCGCTCGGCGATCGACATCGGCAACCCGGCGAACAGGGCGCAGGCCGACACGCCCAGCGCCGCCCCCCGCGTCAGGCATTCGATCGGCCGGAGCGGACCCGGGGTGATGTCCACCTCGATCCGCCCGCCGCCGCGCGGGTAGAAGCCGTGCCGGACCAGCCGCGCGTCGACCTGTCCGCCCATCCGCCGGACGACGGACAAGAAGCAGCGATCGAGGAACTCGAACGGCGGGGCCAGCGTGTTGTGGGTGCCGCCTTCCAGCACCAGCCGCGACGGACCATCGGCGAGCAGCAGCGGCATCAGCACCGTCTGAAGGACGAGGCCGGTCGAGCCAGCCGTACCGACCGAGAAGCGATAATCGCCCGCCGTCACCCGACCGGGGCGGAAGGTCAGGTCGGACGACCCGACGACCAGCCCCTCGCAGGTCGCGCCACCGATGGCGCAGGCCGCCTCGACCGCGGTGACGTGCTGGCGCATCAGCCCCGGCTTCGACCGCCTGGCACGGACGTTCGTAATGCGGACCGGCTCCCCGGTGACGAGCGACAGCGCGCACGCATTGCGCACCACCTGTCCGCCGCCTTCGCCCTCCGCTCCATCGATCTCGATCATGATTTCCACTCTGATCGGTGGTGTGCATCAGCCTTTGACGCACACCACCTGCTTCAAGGTATGGACGATCTCCACCAGATCGGCCTGCGCGGCCATCACGGCTTCGATCGGCTTATAGGCCCTGGGCGTCTCGTCGATCACGCCTTCGTCCTTGCGGCATTCGACGCCCGCCGTATCGGCGATATGTTCGTCGAGCGTCACCAGCTTCTTGGCGGCGGTCCGGCTCATCACCCGGCCCGCGCCGTGCGAGCAGCTGTCGAACGATTCCGGGTTGCCCAAGCCCCGGACGATGAACGATTTGGCGCCCATCGATCCGGGGATGATCCCCATCACGCCCTTCGCCGCGCGCACCGCGCCCTTGCGGGTCACCAGAACATTTTCACCGAAGTGGTTCTCGCGCGTGACGTAATTGTGGTGGCAGTTCACCGCCTCCAGTTCCGCCTCGAACGGCTTGGTAATGACCCGGCGCAGCGCGGCAATAACGTTGGTCATCATCATCCGCCGGTTGAGCGCAGCATAATCCTGCGCCCAGCCGACCGCCTCGACATAATCGTCGAAGTGATCGGTACCTTCCGGAAAGTACGCCAGATCCTCGTCGGGCAGGTTCAGATGCCATTTGCGCATGTCCTGCTTGGCGAGTTCGATGAAGAAGGTGCCGATGGCATTACCGACGCCCCGCGACCCCGAATGCAGCATCACCCAGACCGCGCCGACTTCGTCGAGGCACAGCTCGATAAAGTGGTTGCCGGTGCCCAGCGTCCCCAGATGCACCAGGTTGTTCGTGTTCCTGAGACGCGGATGCTTGTCGCACAGCCGGTCGAACCGCTGGACCAGCGTGGACCACGCCGCGACGATCGCGGGCGGGGGCGAACCCCAGCTGCCAGTGTCCCGCTTGCTACGGCCGACGCTGCGGCCGTGCGGCACCGCCTGTTCGATCGCCGAACGGACACCGTCCAGCGTGTCGGGCAGGTCGCTCGCCATCAGCGAGGTGCGCGCCGCCATCATCCCGCAGCCGATGTCGACCCCGACCGCCGCCGGAATCACCGCGCCCTTGGTCGGGATCACCGACCCCACGGTCGCGCCGATACCGATATGGACGTCGGGCATGACCGCGACGTGCTTGAAGATGAACGGCATCTGCGCCGCGCGTGCCAGCTGCGCCCGCGCGCCATCCTCGACCGGCACGCCCCGCGTCCAGGCCTTGATCGGCACGCCGCCGGGGACGTCGGTATATTCGTAAGCAGTGGCGGTCATCGTCTAACTCCTCGGACTTACCTTTGAGGCGGCCGGCCTATTCCGGCCGCCTCTGCCGCGTGTCGGACCGTTCGATATCATGCGATCCGACGAAGACTGCTCTGCGAGGAGCGTGCCAGATGCGATCCATCGGGTGCGAGAACCGATCATCCCGCTCTTAAACAAGGATTTTATCAGAGTTTCGGTCAGACGTCCCGAAGGACCCGATCCGTTATAGACGATCGACATGGATCGTATCTTATCCTATCGTATCGTCATGAAGCCTGTCGTCGCCATCGGTTTTCTCGGCTCGACCCTCGATGCCGGCAAGTTCGATACCCAGCGCTGGAACCGCTGGCGGCCGACGGTTGGCCTGACGATGCACGAGGATTTGCGGATCGACCGGCTCGTCCTGATCCACGGCACGCAGCACGCGCGCCTTGCCGCGTTCGTCGAAACCGACATCGCGTCGGTATCGCCCGAAACGCAGGTCGAAATGCAGGCGATGGACTTTGCCGACGCATGGGATTTCGAGGAAGTCTACGGCAAGCTGCTCGACTTCGCGCGCGCCTACCCGTTCGATCCGGATGCGGAAGACTATCTGGTCCACATCACGACCGGCACCCACGTCGCGCAGATCTGCCTCTTCCTGCTGACCGAGGCGCATTATCTGCCCGGCCGACTGCTCCAGACGCAGCCGGTACGGGGGCCGGGCGGTGCCGCAGGCACGTGGAACATCATCGACCTCGACCTGTCGCGCTATGACAGCATCGCCACCCGCTTTGCCGCAGACAGCGCGGAGAGCACCAGTTTCCTGAAATCGGGAATCGACACGCGCAACGCTGCCTTTAACGCGATGATCGACGAGATCGAGCAGGTGGCGGTCCGCAGCCGCGCGCCGTTGCTGCTGATGGGACCGACCGGCGCCGGCAAGAGCCAGCTTGCCCGGCGGATTTACGAATTGAAGCGGATCAAGCGGCAGGTGAAGGGGCCGCTGGTCGAGGTGAATTGCGCGACGCTGAAAGGCGACGGCGCGATGTCGGCGCTGTTCGGTCACCGCAAGGGGGCGTTCACCGGCGCCGCCGCCGACCGCGCCGGACTGTTGCGCACTGCCGATACCGGCGTGCTGTTCCTCGACGAGATCGGCGAGCTGGGCCTCGACGAACAGGCGATGATCCTGCGCGCGATCGAGGACAGGCGCTTCCTGCCGGTCGGCGCCGACCGCGAAGTCGAAAGCGATTTCCAGCTTATCGCCGGCACCAATCGCGACCTTGCCGCCTGCGTCGCGGCGGGCACGTTCCGCGACGACCTGTATGCGCGGCTCAATCTCTGGACCTTCACGCTGCCGGGCCTCGCCGAGCGTCGCGAGGATATTGCGCCCAATCTGGACTATGAACTCGATCGCCATGCGGAGCGCGAGGGTGACCGCATCACGTTCAACAAGGAAGCGCGCGACCGCTATCTCGGCTTCGCGACCAGCGCCGAGGCCCGCTGGCCCGGCAATTTTCGCGATCTGGCCGCCAGCGTCACGCGGATGGCGACGTTCAGCCCCTCCGGCCGGATCAACGTCGAATGCGTCACGGGCGAAATCGCCCGGCTCAAGCGGCTGTGGACCGGCGGCTCAGGCCCGCCCGATCCGCTCGCGAGGCTGATGTGGCCCGATCAGCTGGACGGACTGGACCCCTTCGACCGGGTGCAACTCGCGCATGTCGTCGCGACGTGTCGGACCAGCCGTTCGCTGTCCGACGCCGGCCGCGCCCTGTTCGCCGCCTCCCGCCGCCAACGCACGTCGACCAACGACGCGGATCGCCTGCGCAAATATCTGGCGCGGTTCGACCTGAACTGGGCGGACGTGATCGGCGACCACTGACCCCGGCGGCGTGAGGGACGGCGCGGGTCGACGCGATCGGCCGGTATCAGGCCGACCGGTTGGCAAGTACCACGTCGAGCAGCCCCGGAAAGCGCCGGTCGAAATCGTCCCGCCGCAGCGTGTTTATCATCTCACGCCCGGCCTGCGTCGTCTCGATCAGCCCGGCCGCGCGCAGCAGCTTCAAATGGTTGGACAACGTGCTCTTGGGGATGGAATCGCACGGCGCCGCGTCGGTGCAGCTCAGCCGCTCGGTCGCGGCCAGCCGCGCCACCATGGCCAGCCGATTGGGATCGGCCAGCGCGTGCAGCGCCAGATCGAGCGGAACGTCCTCCAGCCGGGGATGGGTGAAGCGGGGCATGTGACGGATATAGGCGATCGCCACAAATTTAATAGTTCGGGAATATTGAACTGTCGAAGCATTCCCCCATCTTCACGCCTGCCGACAGCGCACGACGCCGTGATCGCGGGCCAGATTTTTGGAGAATGCACATGTCCCTTGCACACAAGACAGCGCTCGTCACCGGCGGATCGCGCGGTATCGGTTCGGCGATCGCCAAGCGGCTGGCGGCCGACGGCGCGGCGGTGGCGATCACCTATGCCGGCAACAAGGCCGCAGCCGACGCCACGGTGGCGGCGATCGAGAGCGCGGGCGGCACCGCCTTCGCCTTCCAGGCCGATGCCGCCGACCCGGCCTCGCAGCGGGCGGGCGTCGAGCAGGCCGCCGCTGCCCTGGGCGGGATCGACATTCTGGTCCACAATGCCGGTGTGGCCGAGTTTTCCGCCGTCGCCGAGGATACCGACGAAATCTATGACCGCCAGTTCGGCGTCAACGTGAAGGGCCTGCACGTCGGCACCCGCGCGGCCTTGCCGCATCTTCGCGACGGTGGCCGCATCATCCTGATCGGCAGCATCTCGGGCGAGATGGCCTTCCCCGCGACCACGGTCTACAGCGCGACCAAGGCAGCGGTGGCAGCACTGGCGCGCGGTTGGGCCAAGGATCTCGCCCCGCGCAACATCCTGGTCAACACCGTGCAGCCGGGGCCGATCGACACCGACATGAATCCCGCCGATAGCGAATTCGCAGGGCAGATGCTGGGCGCCATCCCCCTTGGCCGTTATGGCAAGGTCGAGGAAATCGCCGGCGCGGTGGCGTTCCTTGCCGGACCCGATGCCAGCTACATCACCGGCACCACGCTCAACATCGACGGCGGCATAACCGCGTAAGACGCCGGGTCGGCCCCTTCCGTTGGTGGAATGAGCCGATCCTGCTCGCGCGAATTTATCGCGAACGCCTGACGGCCATGCGCACCCGCCTGCCGCATAGCTGTCGTGAAACCAAGGCGGCGCGGACCGAAACGATGTCCAGGCATCCTCATGCGTGGCATAGGCCGGACACCAGCGGCATATGCCTCGTTTACGGGTGGCATCGCATATAACAGCCGGAGTGCGTCCCATCTTCAATGTCGTGTTTGCCGTACCGGCGCTGTTCGTCCTCGCACGCTGGCTGTGGCCCTTGCCGCTGCCGATCTGGGCCAAGATACCCGCCGGGGTGCTGATGCTGGCGGCGTCGCAGTTCCACTTGTGGAGCCGGCTGTCGTCGGGTTCGGTGTTCGCGCCCGAATTCCCGCGCATGGTCGTGATCCTGTTCAACTGGGCCTTCGGCGCATTGGTCCTGCTGGCCGTGTTCCAACTGGTCATCGACCTGGGGGCGCTGCTGACGATGCTCGTTCGCCGGGAGGTGATTCGGGAACCGGCCGCGCTGCGCTATGCCATTGCCGGGCTGGCGGCGGTGCTGGCCGGGATCGGGGTCGCCAACGCGCTGCGCGTTCCGTCGATCAAGGACGTGACGGTGGCGATCCGAAACCTTCCGCCATCGTTCGACGGCTACCGGATCGTTCAGCTTACCGATCTGCATATCAGCCGGCTCTTCACCGCCAGATGGGCGCAGGCGGTCGTCGAGCGCGCCAACGCATCCGGTGCCGACCTGATCGTGGTGACCGGCGACTTCATCGACGGGTCGGTCGCCATGCGGCGCGACGACGTGGCGCCCTTGCAGCGGTTGCGCGCGCCGGACGGAGTCTATGCCATTCCGGGCAATCACGAATATTTCTTCGATTACGGCGCATGGATGCGGCATTTGTCGGGCATGGGTTTCCGGATGCTGCCGAATGCGCATGAGGTGATCGAGCGCGGCGGTGACCGCCTGGTCGTCGCCGGGGTCACCGACCTTTCGGCTCCGAGCGTTGGCGAGGCCGGCCCCGACCTCCCGCTTGCCCTGCGCGGTGCGCGCGCCGACGCGCCGGTCATTCTGCTCGACCATCAGCCGCGCATGGCACGCGACGCTGCCGCGCGCGGGGTCGCGCTTCAATTGTCCGGACACACCCATGGCGGCATGATCGTCGGGCTGGACCGGCTCGTTGCGCGCGGCAATGCCGGGTTCGTGTCGGGACGGTACGACGTCGGCGGCATGACGCTCTATGTCAGCAACGGCACCGGACTGTGGCCGGGCTTCGCACTGCGGCTGGGCGTGCCGTCCGAGATCACGCGGTTCACGTTGCGACCGATGGCATAGCGCGACGATCGCCATACGGCTTCACGCTTCGGTCAGGCGGCAATGAAGCGGATTGTCTCCGAGGCGTAAGATTATCGGCCCAGACGCGAACCGCGTCAAAGGAAGGATGTGAGCTGGCTTCGCGACGTCCGACCCGAACGGCGCGTACACTACGCCGCAGACGACGGCACCGCGGCAGGTCTTCGCTACCCTGCGCTACCACCGCTGAACCGGGCGGCGTCGATGGTCACAATGTCATCAGCCGATACCGGACCTACGGCTTCCGCAGTCAAGGCGGGTCCGGCGTTCCGATCTGATCCGCCGCCATGACCGCGCCGTCGGTTTGATGGGACGCCCGGATCAGGACCGATCGACCTTTACCAGTTTATCGTCACCCCGGACTTGTTCCGGGGTCCACAGCGCGCCAATCGGTGCGGCGTGCGCCTCTATCGACCACGATCGCGGCTCGGTGGACCCCGGAACAAGTCCGGGGTGACGAAATAGAATGTCAATATCGATCGGCCCTGGGATCATTCGCCGCCATACGGCATCCGAATCCGGTCGCGACGCTTGCCCGGTTCCAACCGCTGCAAGCCGGATCGCCGTTCCCGAAACTCCCGTTCACCATGAAATCGCGACGCCCGTACCGTCCTGATACGAATTAACCAGATCTGCGATTTGTAACCATCGAATAGATGATTGCGACGGACTGCCGACGGTGCGAAGCGCGCCCCCGACAACCCTATGGGACGACTGGCGATGGCGAATACGACCCCGATCATGCTCGACGGGAATCTGAACGACTGGAACCAGGCGGACCGGATCGATCGGGGGCTGGGCGAAGGCTATGGCATCTATGCCAGAAGCGACGGCGATGCCTTTGCCTTTGCGCTGAAGGCCCCCGGCGCGATCGGCGCCAACACCACGGCATGGCTCAACACCGATCGCAACGCGGCGACCGGGTATCAGGTCTTCGGCTTTGCCGGCGGTGCCGAATACAACGTCAATTTCAACGCCGACGGCACGGTGTCGCTCTATTCCGGCGGTGCCGGCGAAAAGCTCGTGCTGGCGAACCTGCAGGCGGTGTGGTCGGCCGATCGCACCACCGTCGAGTTCCGCGTGCCCAAGGCGGCGATCGGCAATCCGCAGGCGATCGACACGCTGTACGACGTGAACGACAGCGTGTTCCTGCCGGGCAATTATTCGGCCAATCCCTTCACGGTGTTCAACGACACCGGCGCGACCGCCGATCCGGCGCACCGCATCGCGATCGTGTGGTCGGATTCGACCGCCAACGCCTATTTCAGCAAGACCGCCTATTCGCAGCTGTTCATGGCCGCGCAGAGCCAGGCGATGCAGGCCGGCGTCCCGTTCGACATCCTGACCGAAAGCGACCTGACCAGCCTGTCGACGCTCGCGAAATATGACAGCATCGTCTTCCCCTCGTTCCGCAACGTCGATGCGAGCAAGGCCGACCTGATCGCGCAGACGCTGGAACAGGCGACCAAGCAGTTCGGCATCGGCCTGATCGCCGCCGGCGAATTCATGACCAACGATCAGGCAGGAAACGCGCTGGCGGGCGACAGCTACAGCCGGATGAAGCTGCTGTTCGACGCGACCCGCGTGACCGGCGGCTTCCCCGCCGACCTGACCATCCGCGCGACCGACGCGAACGGCACCGTGCTCGACGGCTATACCGATGGACAGGTCGTTCACGAATATAAGGGCGTCGGCTGGAACGCGTTCAAGAGCGAGAGCGGCACCGGGCAGACGATCGCGACCGGAACCGTGAACGGCGAAACCTATTCGGCGGCGATCGCGACGCAGACCGGCGGCCGCAACGTCATCTTCTCGTCGGAAGCGGTGATGGCCGACGAGAACCTGTTGCAGAAGGCGATCGACTATTCGGTTCATGGCAGCGGCCTGTCGGTCGGGCTGCAGATGACGCGGCAGAGCGGCCTGTTCGCATCGCGCGTCGACATGGACCAGAGCCAGGAACGCGACGAGGTGAACCCGGAAGGGACCACGCCCGGTATCTATGACAAGCTGATCCCGCTGCTGGCCGAGTGGAAGGAAAAGTATAATTTCCTCGGCAGCTATTACGTCAATATCGGCAACAGCCCGGCCACCGGCCAGGCGACCGACTGGGCGGCGTCGCTGCCGGCCTACAAGGCGCTGCTCGACATGGGCAACGAGATCGGCACCCACAGCTATACCCACCCGCACGACACCAACGTCCTGACGCCCGAACAGATCGCCTATGAATTCGGGCAGAGCCGCGCCGAACTGCAAAAGCAGATCAGCGATTATATCGGCCGCGATGCGAAGGTGATCGGTGCGGCGGTGCCCGGCGCCCCCGAACAGATCGCGACGTCGCAGGAAATCCTGAAATACGTGCAGTATCTCTCGGGCGGCTATTCGGGCGTCGGGGCGGGCTATCCCAACGCCATCGGGTTCATGAACCCGGCCAATGCGGCGTCGGGCCAGGTCTATATCGCGCCCAACACCTCGTTCGACTTCTCGCTGATCGAATTCCAGAAGAAGACCGTCGCCGAGGCACAGGCGATCTGGGCCAAGGAATTCGCCACGCTCACCGCCAATGCCGATGCGCCGGTGGTGGTGTGGCCGTGGCATGATTACGGCCCGACCATGTGGTCGGCCGATGGCCTGGCCAGCGCCTATACCCAGGCGATGTTCACCGAATTCGTGGCGATGGCGGCGAAGACCGGGATCGAATTCGTGACGCTCGCCGATCTCGCCGCGCGCGTCCAGGCGTTCGACCAGTCGAAGATCGTCACCAGCGTCATCGGCAACACGATCAACGCCACCGTCACCTCGCCGCTGGGCACCGGCCTGTTCGCGCTCGACGTCGATGGGCAGAAGACCGGTCAGGTGATCCAGAGCGTCACGGGCTGGTATGCCTATAATGCCGACAAGGTGTTCCTGCCGACCACCGGCGGCAGCTTCGAGATCAAGATGGGCGCGCAAGCCGACGATGTGACCCATATCGTCGAACTGCCGATGCGCGCCTCGCTGCAATCGGTGTCGGGCGACGGTCGCGACCTGTCGTTCACGGTCGAAGGCGAAGGCAAGGTCAAGATCGACCTGAAGGCGCCGGGCACCAGCTGGCTTTCGGTCGAGGGCGGCAAGCTGGAGTCGCTGATCGGTGAAGTCGCGACGATCGATATCGGCGCGATCGGCGCCCATGCGGTCAAGGTGCAGCAGGTCGCCAATACCGGGCCGACCATCGGTTCGTTCGGCGGCGCCGACACCGGCGCGCTGTCGACGGCGGAAAATTCGATCGCGGCGCTCACCACGATCACCGCGACCGACGCGAACATCAAGTTCGGCGACTCGATCAAATTCTCGATCGCGGCCACGGCCGATGGGGACAAGTTCACCATCGATCCGACCAGCGGCGTCCTGAAGTTCATCGCCGGACCCGATTTCGAAAATCCGACCGATGCCAATCGCGACAATATCTATTCCGTCACGGTCGTCGCCACCGACGCGCGCGGCGCGACCGACACGCAGACCCTGTCGGTGGCGGTCACCGACGTGGTGGGCATTACCAAGACCGGCACCATCCTGTCGGAAACGATCAACGGCACCGGCGAACAGGACGTGCTCGACGGCAGCTGGGGCAACGACGTGTTGAACGGGCTTGGCGGGAACGATCGCCTGATCGGCGGCCTTGGAAGGGATACGCTGAACGGCGGCGACGGGAACGACATCCTGATCGGCGGCGATGGCCGGGACGTTCTGACCGGCGGGGCCGGGAACGACGTGTTCCGCTTCGAGCGGTCGGGCGACACTTCCACGCTGTCGTCGCTGCGCGATGTCATCACCGATTTCCGGTCGGGCGAGGACAAGATCGACCTGTCGGCGATCGATGCCAACACGTCACTGCTCGCCCGCGGCGATCAGGCGTTCAACCTGCTCGCCACGCCCGGTGCGAAGTTCACCGGCGCAGCGCAACTGCGCTTCAGCTTCCAGATGATCGACGGCAAGGAATATACCGTCGTCGAGGGGAACACCGGGATCGGCTCCATCGCGGACTTCTCGGTCGCGCTGCTCGGCCACCACAATCTGACGACGAACGACTTCTTCCTGTAAGGGACCGTTACGAAACCCGCGCTATAGGTCCGATCCGGCAGGCGATGCCCGGAGCCATCGCCTGTTGTTTTAAGGATCAGGACCCGCATCCGGGTTTTCGAGGGTATTGATGGCGGGCATCGGGTTTCAACTGGCGCGGGTGGCACGCGAAGGCGGCGTGGGCGGGATCGCCGCAGCCGCCGTGCATGGCGCGGTCATCAGTTCGGGGCCGTGGCTGTTGACCGCCGCGGGCATGATCCTGCTGGAACGCTGGACGGCGCACCATCTGCACGGCGATGCCGCGCATCTCGTTCAGACCGTGCTGATCTATGCGTTCAGCCTGTCGGCTCTGGCGGCCGCACCGATCGGCATCGTCGCGACCCGGCTGGTCGCCGACCGCCTGTTCGCGCGCGACAGCGCGGCGATTCCGGGGATCCTGCTCACCGCGCTGGCGGCCGGAGGCGCGATCGGCCTGACGGTCGGCCTTGCGCTGTTCGCCGGTCTGGGCAGGTTGCCGCCGGCAACGGCGCTGCTCTCGGCAGTGACGCTGGCATGGCTGACGCAGATCTGGATCGCGGCACCGATGCTGACGACGCTCGACCGGTTCCGTGCAGTGCCCGCAGCCTATCTGCTCGGTATCCTCGTGGCGACCGGAACGCTGCTGCTGCGGCCGCACGCCGGGGCGACGAGCGTGCTGGCGGTCGTCGGCATCGGCGTCGGCACGACGCTGGCCGCGATCCTGATGCTGCTGCGCCGGCATTTCACCGGCGACGCCGTGCTGCCCGCCCCCGACGCGATGCCGCGCCGATTGGCGACGATCATCTCGCTTGCCGGCATCGCCGGGGTGACCGCCATCTGGATCGACAAATGGATCCTGTGGTTCGGGCCGGAAAGCGGCCGGGCGCTCGGGCTGCTCCGGCTCAACCCGATCAACGACGAAGGCAGTTTCCTAGGGCTGCTGACGATCGTGCCGGGACTGACCCTGCTGCTGATCGTCACCGAAACGCGGTTCGACCGCGCGTTCGGCAGCATGTTGGCGCGGTGCACCGGCACGTCGACGATGGAACGGATCGAGGAAGCGCGCACCGACCTTATCCGCGTGATGCTCAACGGCATCCGCCTGCTGATACTGGTGCAGTTGCTGGTCGCGGCGCTGGCCTGGGTATTGGCGGTCCCGCTGTTCGACCTGATCGGGGCCGATGTTCGCGCGATCTTCGCATTTCGCCAGACCTCGGCCGGGGTCGTGTTTCACCTGATCGCGATCGCGACGACCGTCGTGCTCGCCTATTACGACCTGTTCGGCCGGATTCTGGCGACCTGGGCGGGGTTCGCGATCGGCAGCGCGATCGCGACCTGGTTGCAGTTCGATGCGGGACTGGCGGCTTTCGGCTGGGGCTATATGGCGGGCGCGGTGGTCGGTGCCTCGGTCGGTATCGCCATGGTGGCGGAGGCGAGCGTGAACCTGACCTATCTGTTGTTCGTCGGCAATAATCCCGCGGTCGTCGGCAATGGCGGACGCTGGCTGTGACGATGATCGGGCGGCGGCGGTTGATGGGATTGGGCGCGGGGACAATGGCACTGACCCTCGCGCTGCGCCGCCGGGCGGACGGCAGCCCACCGATCCGCACGCGCTGGGCGATCGACTATGGCGCGGCGAGCGTGCCGGCCATCGCCCGGACCTTTGACCTCTTGGTCCTCGAACCGCATCATGCTCGCCCGATCGCGCCGCTGCGCGGTCCGGCCGCGCGGCTGCTCGGCTATGTCAGCTTCGGCGAGGTCGAACGGCAACGGCCCTATTTCGCCGATCTGGATAAGGCCGGCGCGCTCGGTGCGCCCAATCCCAACTGGCCCGACGCGCGGTTCGTCGACCTGCGCCATCCGGCATGGACCAAAGCGATCGTCGAGACGATCGTCCCGCAAATTCTGGCAAAGGGCTATGACGGAATCTTCATCGATACGATGGATAACGCCGAAGCGATGGAACGGCAGAATCCGATCGGCAACAAGGGCATGGTGCAGGCAGGCGCGGCGTTGATCGCGGCGGTCCGCGCCCGGTTCCCCACGATCCGCATCATGCTGAACCGGGGCTATGCCCTGCTCGACACCGTGGCCCCCAGGATCGACCATGTGCTGGGCGAAGCGATGGCGACCCGGTGGAACTTCGCGACAAAGACCTATGAAGCGCTGTCCGACAGCGATTGGCAGTGGCAGGCCGATCGGTTGCGTCGCGCCCGTACGATCCATCCCGCCTTGGCGCTGCATACGCTGGATTACTGGGACCCCGCCGATACGAAGGCGGTCGCCGCGCTGTATGACCGGGAACGCGCCGGCGGTTTTCTGCCCTATGTGTCGACCCTGGCGCTCGATCGACTGTGGCAGGAACCGCGCCGATGAGGGCTTCGCCCGACCGATGGCTGGCGATCGGCGTGCCGGCGCTCGTGGGCGGCGCGACGCTCGCTGCCGCGCTGATGCTCCTGCCGGGGCAGCTCGAGGTACGCCACGCCAAGCGACGCGCGCATTCGCCGCCGCCGACCGCATCGGTGGCCGTACCGCCGCCGACGGTTCCCCTGTCGGTGATCCCGGCCGATCGCCCGCCGACCCTGCCCCAGATCGCCGCCACCATCCGCACCGCAGATGCGGCCGCGCTTGCCGCGCTGACCCAGAAGTTGATCGACGCGGGTGAGCGCGTGACGACGATGCAGGTCGCCTACGACCTTGCCGCCGCCGGGCGCGGCCCCGTCGCCCTCGCCTTTCTTGCCGCGCGGCCCGATGGCGACAGTGCGGAAAGCTGGCCGCTGCGGATGGATTTGCTGGCCAAGGCCGGGCGTCGGGCGGAGGCGACCGCGCTGCTGGCGCGGACCGTCACCACGCCGGGGGCGGTTCCCGCTCCGGCGATCGTCGCGGCGGCCTATGCGCTCGACCGGCCGGACCTGCTGGTGACCGCCGCCGTGCGCGGCGCGATCCCCCGCCCCGATCCGGCGCTGACGCTCGATCTGGTCCGGCGACTGGCCGCCAACGGACGATACGACCTGATCGCCACGCTGGACCGGGTGGGCAGCGACTGGCGGCGGGGCGATCCGTGGACCGCGATCCGCGTCGCGCAGGCGCGTGGCGACGCCGATGGCGCGCTGGCGGCGGCGGCCCTGCTGCCGGCGGGGCAGGTCGACGCGGCGCGCGAAGCGATTCTGGCGCAGGCAGGCGATACGGCGGGATTGCGGCGGCAGCTCCTCGCGCGGGCGGATGGTGCCGGCGCCGACTTGCCGGGCCTCGCCGAGCGGCTGATCGCGCTCGGCGCGCGCGACGACGCCGCCGCGCTGCTGAAGCGCGCGGCGGCGAGCGGCGGGACCGACACCGCGCCCGCCCGCCGGCTGCTCTACCTGCTCGGTCCCCGGCCCGGCGAGGGCGATCTGGCATGGCTGCGACAGCGCGCATCGTCGGGCAGCGCCGACGAACAGCGCCAGTGGCTGACCGCTTATGCCGAACGCGACCGCCCGGCCAATGCGCTGGCGTTTCTCGGCCGTCACCCGCTGGCCGATCGGACCGAGACGCTGCTGACCCAGCTGACGCTCGCCAATGCGGCAGGCGACGGGGCGGCGGGGCGCGGCCTGCTCGCACGGCTGCTCGACGGGCGGGCGCTGTCGGTTGAGCAACTGCGCGCCGTCAGCGCGGCGACCCCGCGTCGCGTCGATCCGGCACAGGCCGCCGCCCTCGCGCGCGCGCGGATCGCGGCGGGCATTGCTGGCCCACGCGACCGGATGGACCTCGCGTGGAGCGCGTGGAATGGCGGCGATGCGGCCCGGACCATCGCGGTGCTGCGCGAACATCTGGACGATGCGCCCGGCGACGTGGCCGCGCTGCGGCTGATGGCCGATGCGCAGGCGAAGGCGCATGGTGCCACGGCGGCACGGCCATGGCTCGAACGGGCGCTGGCAGCGACGCCCGAGAGCGGACGGAACCGTGCCGAACTGCTCGATCGCCTCGGCCGTACCCGCGAGGCGGTGGCGATGGTCGAACGGCTGCGCGCGGCCGATCCCGGCGACCGGGCGCTCGCCAACCTCTACACCCGCCTGTTGATCGCGCGCGGCGAACCCGGTCGCGCGCGGATGGTCCCGGCACCATGATCGTCCTCGCCCTCCTGGCCGCCGCAGCCGCGCCGACGCTGCGCGTTCCGCCCGCACTGCTTCAGGATACGCAGGTCGCGGGCGGTGGTGCCCAGCTGGTCTGGCTGCCGGGCACGACGGTCATGGCCGAAGAGCAGGAACGCGAACTCGTCGTCCGCTTCGACCGGCCGATCGACGACGCGACGATCGACGCCTTCCGCCGGGCCGGCGGCGCGGCGATCGGCGATTTGCGGTGGAACGACGCCAGCCTCGTCCTGCGCCCGGCCATCGGCTGGGACATGGCGTGGACGCAGGACGGGCAAGTGATCGCGGTCGATTTCGCGGCCCATGGCGACGACATCGTCGTCGATGCGCCCACCCGGCCCGTCGACCTCGACAGCCGGCTGCTCGCGATCGAGGCGGATGTCGCGGCGGGCTATCCGGACCAGGGACGCCGCGCGGCCGAGGCGCTGGCACGGTCGCAGCCCGACGACCCGCGCGTCGGGCGCATCCTGGCCGATGCGCGGGGCGCCGATGGGGATGTGCGCGGCGCGGCGGCCGCCTATCGCCGGATCGGCGCGACCGATCCTGTCGCGCGCCGGGCGCTGGCCTTCGCTCCCGGCACGGCCAGCATCGGGACGACGCTGCGCAGCGGTGGCGACCTGTCGCAAATCGAAACCGCGGCACGGGTCGATGCCGCGCTGGGCGACCGGCTGACGCTGGGCGGCGGGGTGCGGGCGGTGGCGAGCCGGGTCGATACGGGCACGGAAACGCAGCGTCATACCGATCCCATCGTCGATCTGACGGCGACCGTGCGGATCAGCGATGCCACGCGGATGCAGGCGGTGCTGGCCGGCGCGCTGGACAGCGGCGTGACCGGCGGCGGAATACGGTTGGTCGCCGGATCGGCGGAGGCACAATGGCGTGCCGGGCTGTTGCTGCACCAGCCCGATTATTCGACCGTCGAACAGGCGATCGGCGGCGGATACCTGTCGCGCATCACCGCCGGCGGCAGCTATCGCATCGCGCCGGGCCTCGTCGGCCAGATCGACATCGGCGGCAATCGCTACGGCCTTGCCGGGCTGGACGGGGCCAGCGACACGCTGACGCTGGCCGGCGGACTCGACTATATCGTCCGGCGCGGCGGGCTGGCGTTCGGCCTGACGTACCGGCTGGAGGGCGAATATGTCCAGCGGCTGGGCCGGGCGGCGAACGGGCGCGTGGTCGTCGATCTGGTGGATCGCGAAAACCATACGCTGCAGGGATTGGTCAGCGGATCGATGGGCGAAGCGCAGTTGACCGGGCTGGCGGGCTGGACGGTCGACCGTTTCGGCGGTAACGGCCCCAGCGCCAGCCTCGGGCTCAACCTTCCGGTTGCGACGGCGTGGCGGATCGAAGCCAGCGGCGGGATCAGCTCGATCGCGCGGCCGGGGTTTCCGGGGCAACAGATTTACGCACGCGCGCTACTCAGCCGCGGCCTAGGGAGTGCACGATGACCGGTGGGGTCCCACGCATCGCGCGGATCGCGGCCGAAATGGCGGTCGGGTTCGGGGCGCTGATCCTGATCGACCGGCTTGTTGGCACGGGTGATGCCTTTGCCGACATCCAGCCCAATCCGTTGTGGCTGCCGGTCCTGGTCATGGCGCTGGCCTATGGCACGCTGCCCGCGCTGGCGGCGGCGGGGATCGCATCGGGCCTGTGGCTGCTCCATGCCGTTCCGGGCGGCGGCGAGCGCGACTATCTCGATCACCTGCTTCACCTGTCGCTGCCGCCGCTCCTGTGGTTCGTCGCGGCGGTTACGGTCGGCGAGGTGACGATCCTGCGCGTTGGGCGGTATCGCCTGCTCGACCGGCGCGCCGGGATCGCGCAGCGCAACGTCGCGCGCCTGACCGAAGCGTTCCACCAGCTGGCGCACACCAACCGTGCGCTGCAGGTCGAGGTGGCGACCGATGCCCGTACCCTGGGCCATGTCGTGGCGACCGCCACCCGCCTGACCGCGATCGATCCGACCGAGCGTCGGGCGGCGCTGGCGGCGCTGATCGCCATGGCCGCCCGCAGCGAGGATTTCACCTGCTACCGCTTCGCCGGTTCGGAAGCCCGCGCGTGGCTGCGCGGTGCGACCGCGACGGCCCGCCCCGACATCCTGCCCGACGCGCTCGCCATGCTGTCGCGGCGGCGAAGCGAACCGATCCATGTCGGCCGGCGTGGCGATCGCGTCGTATTGGACGGGATCGGCGTCATCGCCATTCCGCTGGCCGAGCGTGACGGCGGATCGGTCGTCGGTTGCCTGGTGATCCATGGCCTCCCCTTCGCCTCACTCAACGCCAATGCCCTGGCAGAAATGGCCGAAATCGGTGGTTGGCTGGCCCCGTTGATCGCCGTGCGGGAACATGCCGCGGCAACCATGGTGACGCCCCCGGGCCGGGCCGCATGAAGCCGGCGCTACCGATCGCGGCGGCAATCGATGTCGCGGTCGTCGGTATTGCCCTCGGCAACGGCGAGGCGGTGCTGCTGCTGGTCCATGTTGTGCTGGTCGCGCTGGGCTATGCGCTGTGGCTGCGGCAGGGTCGCGCCATCGGATTCGCCGCTGCGATGGCGGGCATCTTCGGCCCGGCTGCACTGCTGCTGGTCGGCGGGATCGTCGCCCGCCTGCCGCGCGCGACCCGCCCACCGCTGCCGCTACCCGATCGCGTGATCCGCGCGCGGCCTGCACGAAAGGGTGCCAGCCTCGCCGTGGCGCGAATGCTCGACGGGCGGATACTCCACGCCGAACCGGACACGCTCCATTCGCTGGTGACGGTCATGCGCCACGGCGATGTCGCCGATCGTCGACGCGCGTTGGAAACGGTCGTCCGATCGTTCCAGCCCTCGCTCTCGCCGCTGATCGCGCTGGCATTGACCGACAGCGACCAAACGATCCGGGCGCTGGCCGCCGCCGCGTCGGCGCGGGTGGTGCAGAACCTGTCCGACGGTCGCACCACGCTGGAGGAGAAGGGCGCGGATGGCGAAGCGCGCGCGACGCTGATCGCGCTGCTCGCCGACCATGCGCGGGCCAATCTCCTGCTGTCCGATTCGCAGCGGGCGCATCTGCGCGAGGACGCACTGGCACTGCTGGACGACGACACGTCCGACGCGGTGCGGATCGAAGCGCTGTGGGCCGCTGGCGATTATGCCGCGATCGACGCGCTGCTCGCGGCGCACGGGACACCGGTCGATGGCGGCCGGATGGCGCAGGCGACGGCGTGGTGGCGGGACAACGCGGCGGCATGAGCGCGCCGGACGATGCCGACATCTGCCTGATCGTCGAAGGGGCCTATCCCTATGTCGTCGGCGGCGTGTCGGGATGGTTGCAGGACCTGATCGCAAGCCTGCCCGACATCCGCTTCGCGATCGTCGCGATCAAGCCGTCGGCCGGCCCCCTGCCCTTTCGGCTCACACCCCCGCCCAACGTCGTCAAGGTGGTCGAGATCGCGCTGGCCCCCGAAACCGCAATGCCGCGCGGGTTGCCGCGCGGACGCGCCACCGCGATAGCCGACGCGCTGATCGAATTCGTCGGGGTCGGCGGCGGTGAGGCGCTGGCAAGGCTCATCGACCTGCTCGACGAAGGCTCCCAGCGACCGACGCCGGGCGACATTCTGGCCCATCCGGCATGTTTTGCCCGGCTGAACCGGCATTATCAGGCGCTGCTGCCCAAGGCGTCGTTCCACCATTATTTCTGGGCGATGCGGGTGCTGCTCGGCGGGTTGCTCGCGGTGCTGACGGCCCCCCTGCCCCGCGCGCGGGCATATCACACGATCTCGACCGGGTTCGCCGGGCTGCTGGCGGCGCGCGCGGCGAAGGAAACCGGGCGACCGGCATTCATCACCGAACATGGCATCTATCTGCTCGAACGCCAGATCGAGGTGATGATGGCCGAATGGATCGGCGATCAGGTCGACACCGGGCTGGACATGGATCGCAGCGTCCGCGACCTGCGCGACCTGTGGGTGCGCGCCTTCACCAGCTATGCCACCGCCTGTTACGACGCCTGCGACCCGATCGTGGCGCTTTATGGCGAAAACAACGCGGTGCAACGCCGACTGGGCGCGGCGGTGGACCGGGTGCAGGTGATCCCGAACGGTATCGACGCGCGGCGCTTCGCGCATCTGGCCGACGCGCGCGACCCGGCGCACCCGCTGGTCGCGCTGCTCGGCCGGGTGGTGCCGATCAAGGACATCAAGACCTTCATCCGCGCTTGCGCCATCGCCCATGCGCAAAAGCCGCATCTGCGCTTCGTCGTGCTGGGGCCGGAGGACGAGGACCCCGAATATGCCGCCGAATGCACGCGGCTGGTCGCCGACCTGCAACTGGGCGAGGTGCTGACCTTTGCCGGGCGGGTGAAGATCGAGGACTGGATGAACCGCATCGACCTACTGGTACTGACCAGCCTGTCGGAGGCGCAGCCGCTGGTCATCCTCGAAGGGGGAGCGTGTGGCATCCCGGTCGTCGCCCCCGATGTCGGCAGCTGCCGCGAGATGATCGAGGGGCGCGGACCGCATGATCCGGGGCATGGCGGGATCGTGACCCCGCTGGTCAATCCGCAGGCGACGGCGGCGGGCATCTGTGCGATCGCCGGCGAACCCGCCGTCCGCCGCGACATGGGGGAGGCGATGCGTCGCCGGGTGCTGCGCGATTACGACCACCCGACCATTATCGGCGCGTATCGCGATCTCTACGCCGAACTCGCGGCGCGGTAGCACCCATCCATCGCGCCGCCGCCGGAGGTGTTATCCGGTAACCGCCGTATCGTTCAGCTCCGCAATGACCGGGTTGGGCAGCAGCGGCAGCTTGTCGCCGAGGCTGCCCTGCGGCGGCGGGGTCGTGGCCGGGCGCAGGACCGGGGTGGTCGCGACCGGCAGCGGCGGTTGCGGGGTAAAGGCGCTACGGGGCATTTGCGCCCGATCGATCGCCGCCAGCACTGGATCGATCGGCCCGATCAGGGTATTCCTGGCCGCGCGCGCGGGCACGGTGGGATCGTAGGTCGGCAGCCCCTGTGCCAGCAGCGCCGCCTGCAACCGGCCCAGCGTCGCGAGCAACCGCGCCTGCGCGGCGTAGGCGGAATAGGTCGCGTTGGTCAGCACGAGTTGCGCGTTCAGCAACCGCTGCTCCGAATCCAGCACCTCGAAATTCGAACGAAACCCTTCGGCGAAACCGCGCTGCACGCCCGTCAACGCCTCCTGCGCCGATTGCGTCGCGATCCGGCCGGCCGCCGCCGCGCTGGCCGCTGCCAGCGACTGATTCCACGCATCCTGCGTCTGGGCCAGCGCCTGACGCCGGGTGCTCTCGACCTCGAATCCCAGCCTTTCGCGGTCGGCCTGTGCCGCGCGGATCCTCGACCCGATCACCCCGCCGGCGATCAGCGGCATGGTGAGCGTTACTCCGCCGCTCGCCTGCGCGCCCAGGTCGCGGGTCTGGAAACTGCCCGCCGTGCGATAGCCATAGCCACCCGACAGCGCGACCACGGGCGCGCGTTCGGCCCGTTCGGCAGAGATTCGCGCATCGCCTGCCCGCGCCGACAGCAATGCTTCGCCGATCGCCGGGCTTTCGCGCTGGGCGATGGCGAAGGCGGCGTCCAGCGACAGCGGCACCCCGTTCAGCACCGGCGGTTCGGCGAGCGTCCCCGGCATCCGCCCGACGACCGTGGCAAAGCGGGCGCGGCTGACCTGCAGATTGGCCTGGCTCTGCGCCAGTTGCGCGCGGATGATCTCCGCCTGCGCGCGGGCCTGGGCGATGTCGGTGCGGGTCAGGTCACCGCCGCGTTCGCGGGCGATCGCCTGCGCGACCTGCCGGTCATAGCTGTCCAGCGAGCGACTCTGGATCGCGACCAGATCGCTGTCGCGCCGGACGGCGACATAGGAATCGACGACTTCCAGCAGGATCGCATTCTCGACCAGTCGCAACCGCTCGCGCGCGGCCAGCACCCGCGCCTCGGCAATGGACACCTGCGCGGCGGTGCGCCCGCCGTTCAACAGGATCTGCTGCGCGCTCAGCGTCGCCGCCATCGTGCGGCTGCGGTTGGTAACGAAATCGTCGAACAGGTTGCGCTGATCGGCCGAGCGATATTGCAGTTCCATATTCAGCCCGATGGTCGGGCGATACGGCGCGCCTGCCTGCAAGATCGTCTCGTCCAGGCTGCGCAATTCGGCGCGTTGCGCGTCCAGCGTCGGGTTGCTGCGATAGGCATCGGCGATGGCCTCGACCAGAACATCCTGCGCCTGGGCCTGTGCCGTGGGGGCGAGGAACATCGCCGCCGCCAGCGGCATCGCGCGAAGATCAGCGTTCATGGAGCGACCTCGAAAAGGCTTCGGTCAGCGGATCGAGCAGATATTGCAGCGCGGTGCGTGCGCGCAGCTTGACGGTCGCCTGCACCGGCACGCCCGGGCGAATGCCGGTATCACGCCCACGCACCGCCTCGATCCGGGCGATCTGGCTGCGGGGCACGGTGATCTCCGCGCTGAAATAGCTGCGCCCGCTCGCCTCGTCGCGCAGGGCATCGGCGGATACGGTGGCGACGGTGCCCAGCAGGATCGGCAGGTCGCGTTCGTGCAGCGACAGGAACTTCAACTCCGCCTCGCGCCCCGGCACCACCCCGTCGATGTCGGTCGGCAGGAAAGTCGCACGGATGACCAGCGGCGCGGCATCGGGCACGATGTCGAGGATGGGCTGCCCCGCCTGGATAACGCCACCGACCGAGAATACTCGCAATCCTACCACCCGCCCGCCGACCGGCGCGCGGATTTCGGTACGCGCCAGTTGTTCGCGCGCCGCCGCCCATTTGGGCAGCGCCTCGTTCAGCTGGAACTGGGTATCGCGCAGCAGCGCCGCCGAATCCTCGACATAGCGCCGGCGGGACTGCACCTGTTCGGCGCGCGCCTGTCCGATCTGTTCGCGCGCGGCGGCCACGCGGGACGCATAGTCGCCATCGGCCCCGTCGAGCTGCTGGATCGACCGTTCGATCGCCCGCACCGTGTTGCGCGAGACATAGCCCTGGTCGGCCAGCTGCCGCGTGCTTTCCAGCTGCTGCTGGAGCGACTGGCGCTGGCGTTCGGTCGCGCGCGCCTGTGCGGCGAACCCGCCCGACTGTTGCGCGACGCCCGCTGCCTGCTGCTGCAACACCGCGCCATTGGCGGCGAGCGCGGAGGCACGGGCGGCGGCCTGCGCGATCTGAAGCGACTTGGCGCGCTCGACCAGTCGTCGGTCGTCGCCGGTCGCACGGTCGAAGTCGGCGGGCCAGCGGATGGCCCCGCCGCGTACATCCGCCTCGAGCCGCGCCCGTTGCGCCTGAAGATCGATGACGCTGGCGGCCAGCGCCCGTTCGGTCGCGGCGACCTCTGCGCCCTCGAGCCGGAACAGCAGCTGCCCGGCGGCGACATGCTGTCCGTCGCGCACGTTCATCGCCCGAACGATCCCGCCGTCGCGGTGCTGGACGGTCTGCCGGTTGCCGGCAACGACGACCTGTCCCTCCCCCGCCGCCGCCGCGTCCAGCCGGGCAAACGCCGCCCAGCCCAGCCCGACGACGAAGAACAGGATCGAGACGATCACGCCGATCCGAACGGCATGTCGGGGCGAATCGTCGAGCGCGAGGTCCTGCGCGATCCGGGCACGGACCGCATCCTGACGACGATCGGCCGGAATGATCGTGCCGTCCATCAGCCGGCTCCCCCGGCGGTCATCGGGGGTGGTACGACACCCTGTGCCGGGGCGGGGCCGCGGATCACGCGGTCGCGATCGTCGAACAACTGGATTCGTCCGTTCTTAAGCAGCAATATCTTGTCGACCGCCTGCAACAGCCCGGTCCGGTGGGTCGACACCACGACGGTCGCCCGGCGCGCGCGCAACGATTCGATCGTCTGCACCAGTCGCGCCTCACCTTCGCTGTCCAGATGGGCATTGGGTTCGTCGAGGAACAGGATCGCCGGGTCGCCATATAGCGCGCGGGCCAGCGCCACCGCCTGCCCCTGTCCTGCCGACAGCCCGGCCCCGTCCGCCATCGTCAGCATCGTGCCATATCCCGACGGCAATCCCAGGATCAGGGGATGCGCGCCCGCGTGCATCGCCGCTGCGACCACGCGGTCGTCGATCTCGGGGCCATCGCCCGCCAGCACCGCCTGAAACCGGGAGATATTGGCATGTACCGTCGTCGGAAACAGCGAAGGCGACTGCGGCATATAGCCCAGATGCCGGCCGAGCTGTTCGCGATTCCAGTCCGGCAGACTGGCCCCGTCGATCCGCACGTCGCCGCTGTCGGGCGACAAGGCGCCGGCCAGCGCGCGCAACAGCGTCGACTTGCCCGCCCCGCTGGGTCCCACCAGCGCGACGACCTGTCCCGGCTCGATCGTAAAGCTGATGTCGGACAGGATCTCGCGGTCGCTGTCGGGTGCGCTGACGGTCAGCGCGCGCACCTCGATCCGTCCCTCGGGCACCGGCAGCTTCGTCGCGGTCGTGCCCGGTTCGGGCAATGCGCAAAAGGCGGTGAGGTTGCCCCATGCCTGTCGCGCGCTCGCCAGCGGCTTCAGCGCACCCAGTATCTGTTCGACCGGTTGCAGCGCGCGGCCGAGCAGCAGCGAGGCGGCAAAGATCGCGCCGCCCGAAATCTCCTGCCGGATCGCGAGCAGCGCCCCCAGCGCCAGCGCCAGCGATTGCAGCAACAGGCGCAGGAACTTGGTGATGCCGAGGAAGCGCGATTGCGTCGCGGCGATCCCGGCCTGCCGCCGGACCAGATCGGCGCGTTCCAGCAGGTGACGCGTGACCAGCGCGTTACGCATTCCCAGGACGCGTGCGACCTCCGCCATCCGGATCGAAAAATCCTGTTCGCGGTTGGCAAGCGTCGCGCGGGCATTGGCATCGCGCATCGCCGTGGCGGTCGTCCGGTCCCCGGCCCAGGCGAGGGCGGCGAGCAGCAACGAACTGCATAGCGCGAGCACGCCGATCCAGGGATGCAGCAGGAACGAGATCAGGATGTAGATCGGGGCCCACGGCGCATCGAACAGCGCGATCATGATCGGCCCGGCCATCGTTCCGCGCAACGTATCGAAATCGCGCAGCGCCTGCAGTTGCGCGCCGGTGCTGCCGACGTCGCTGCCCATGATGCGCATCAGAATGCCGGGGGCCGCACACCGTTCCAGTCGCATCGACGCGCGCAGCAACAGCCGCATCCGCACCGCATCCAGCACCGCGAACACCACCAGCGATATGCCGAGAATCAGCGTCAGCAGCAGCAGCGTCGCCTCGCCCCGCGTTGGCACCACCCGGTCATAGACCTGCAGCATGAAGATCGACGGGACGAGGTAGAGGATATTCACCAGTCCGGAAAACAGCCCCGCCGCCCATAGATGGCGACGGCAACGCCGCAGCGTGTCGGACAGCAGATTGCCGGAGGCGGACGGCGAAACGGTAAGCGGCATGGGCGGCGTTATGGCGGTGAAAGGTTAAAAGCTGACTTGCGTGGCAAGCATCGGTGCCGGACGAACTGCTCGTCGCCGACGTCGAGGCTTCATTCTGTCCGTCCCGTCAAGGGCCGTCTTCTCGTTCCAGTACTTGAAGAGGCGGGGTCACGTCAGCGCCTTCCACCTGCTCGACAAGGGTGGAGAACCGCTTACAGACGCCGGGAAGGCGATCGAGGCAATTCTCGATCGGCACCGGTCCGGCGATTGGCGGTCAATGCTGCGGCGGGACAGCTTCAGTCTCACAGGATAGGCGGCAGTGGACAGGCAGGAGCTTTCGTTCCTGGTCCAGATCGGATCGACATTCGGCCGCTCCCGGTGTCGTTCCTGATCGCCGCCTCCGGCCCCTTCGTCACCCCGGACTTGTTCCGGGGTCCACGGCGCGGCGAGCGGTGCAGCCAGCGCTTCTCGGGACAGCGTGAGCGGCGAAGTGGACCCCAAAACAAGTCCGGGGTGACGAAGAGATTATACGTCGCTCAGCGATAACCCTTGGATTTGCTGAATGTCGACCGGTCCTAGGGAACCAAGACCCCAGCGCTCAGAAGATGAAGAGCAGGACATCTTGCACCGGGTCCTGCCGACGACGGGAGCGACAGTATGCAAACGCCGGCATCGATCCAATCCATCTGCATCGGAGCGGCAGAGTCCCCGTACCTATCCCTCGACATCGCACGCGAAGCGGAAACTATTGTCGAGCGCCTCGGCCAGCACCAGCGTGTGAAGCCCTGCCGCGCGTGAGGCGGCACACAGCCGGTCGCGCGCGCCGCCGCTGTTGTTGCGATAGTCGGCCTTGTATTCGGCGACGAATACCGACTTGGCAGCGGAAACGAACGGCTTGAGCTTTCCGCATTCGTCGAATTCATGACATTGTTCGTTGACCGCGAAGTCGAACACGCCCTCCAGCGCCGCGACCTGATCCAGATCGTTCTTCAACCCGATCGCAAGCCCGCGTGCATGGGCCTCACGCGCGAGGAAGCGGTTATAGTCGAGTTGTTGTGCAGCGGTGATGCCAAGGCCGTTGCGGTTCGCATAGCCATCGACATTATCGGGTTCGACGGCATCGCACCCCTTGGACCGGGCAAGGTCGAGCCGATCCTGCATCACGGCACGCACCGTAGCCGATGTGACGGATAGCCAGCGTTCGCCGACCCAACCGTCCAGCGCCGATCCCCGGTCGGACGCGACGAACTTGCCGTCGTCGCTGCGCCAGTTTTCGGACGACCCGGCCGAGAAATAACAGATCACCCGCCGCTTCGACAGGTGCAGCTGCGCGATGGTGGCGGCCGGCGTATCGAACAGGTCGATGTCATAGGCGTCGACAGCATAACGGGTATCGACGGTACCACTGAGCTGCCACTGCCACGTCGTCGTCGCGACGGGACGCCACCAGTTGCCGGTGGATGGCGTGGTTGGGGATGCGGTCGCAGTAGGCACCGGAACGGGCGAAGCCGTCGGGGGCGTCGTCACGATGCCGTCGCCGTCATCCCCCCCGCCGCCGCCACATCCCGACATAGCCAGCGCGACCACCATGCCCAGCACAGTCCGCCATCCGGTTCCCGATCGCATCGTTCATCCCCTGAAGTCGCGACGCCGCTACGGTACGGGTTGCAGTATCGCAATCGATTCGGGCGTCATCGCGCGCATGTTGCGCATGATTTCCCGGAGGATCAGCGGATCGAGCGCGATCGGTTCGAACTGGCGCGGTGGAAACCTCAGCTCAGCTTCCTCGAGCATTGCCTTGAGTTTACGCCAGGTAGTGCCACGATCTCCCAGGACACATGCTTTCAATAGGGTCGACCAATAGGGTCGACGCCCGACCATGGAACGCGGCCAACACCGCGCCCGGTTCCGCGCCTGTAGCCGGTCGAGAGTCCAGAGCGACAGGCGAACGCCGATAGGGCATTCGGACTGGAGTTAGCCAGTTCGACCGATCGCTTAGCTGTGACTTGGCTGGGGCGGCAGGATTCGAACCTACGAATGCCGGTACCAAAAACCGGTGCCTTACCGCTTGGCGACGCCCCAGCAGCCGCGACGTGCGCGGTGGAGGGACGCACTAGGGGGATATGCCGGGATTCGCAATGGGGTTTGCACGGGCGGCGCGTGGGAAACCTGACGCCCTTGGGTCGTTGGGGGGAGGCATTGTCCAGAAGGAAAAATCCATGTCGACCAAGAGCCCAGCCGAAATCCGCGACGCCATGTGGAAGGCGATGGCGGCCAGCCCCTATGTGATGCTGGGCCTGACCGGTAAGCAGCAGCATAGCGAACCGATGTACGCCGTGTTGGACGAGGACGCGCACAGCGAGTTCTGGTTCTACACGAAGCGCGACAACCGCGCCGCATCCGGTGGTGCGGCAATGGTGCAGTTCGTCGCCAAGGGGCACGACCTGTTCGCGTGCATCAGCGGCAACCTGACCGAGGAAACCGATCCGGCGGTCATCGACAAATATTGGTCGAAGCCGGTCGAGGCATGGTACGAACAGGGACGGCAGGACCCGTCGCTGCTGATGCTGCGCTTCGACCTCGACAGTGCCGAGGTGTGGGAAACCGACCAGTCGCTGCTCGGCAAGCTCAAGATGTTCACCGGCCAGACCATCAAGAGCAGCGACGAAGCCGGCAGCCACGCCGTCGTCGACGTCTGAATGCGAAAAGGGCGGGGGTTCGCGCCCCCGCCCTTTCCTCAATGCCCCGTGGCGATCGGGCGATCAGCCATTGTGGGTAGCGATCCACTGCTCCAGCACCGGCGCGATGCGGGTGCGCCATTTCGACCCGTTGAATATACCGTAATGGCCAACTTCTGGAGCCATGTGATATTGCTTCATGGCATCGGGCAACGCGGTTGCCAGCGTCAGCGCGGCGCGGGTCTGGCCCAGGCCCGAAATGTCGTCCCGCTCGCCTTCGATCGCCAGGACCGCCGTATCGGTGATCGCGCCCGGATCGACCGCACGCCCGCGATGCTTCATCGTGCCTTCGGGCAGGGCATGGGTCTGGAACACGATGTCGATCGTCTGGAGATAGAATTCGGCGGTCATGTCGCACACCGCGCGATATTCCTCGTAGAAGCGCTGGGTCGTGCCCGCCCCCTCGCCATCGCCCTGCACGAGATGCTTGAACATCTCATAGTGCGAGATCATGTGGCTGCCGAGATTCATGCTCATGAAGCCGGCAAGCTGCAGGAAGCCCGGATAGACGCGGCGGCCGGCACCCGGATAGGTCATCGGGACGGTCGCGATGACATTCTGTTCAAACCATGCGTGCGGGCGTTCAGTCGCCAGCGTGTTGACCGCCGTCGGCGCCTGACGCGTGTCGATCGGCCCGCCCATCATGGTCAGCGTGCGCGGACGATTGGGATGCTTGTCCGCCCCCATCAGCGCGGTCGCGGCATAGACCGGGACTGACGGCTGGCACACCGCCAGCACATGCGCCCGGGCATCGCCCGTCTCGCCGATCTTTTCGAGGAAGGCGACGACGTAATCGATATAATCGTCGAGGTCGAAACGGCCATCGGCCACCGGCACCAGCTTCGCATCGCGCCAGTCGGTGATGTAGACGTCGGCACCGGGCAGCATCCGTTCCACGGTACCGCGCAGCAGTGTCGCATAATGACCGCTCATCGGCGCGACGATCAGCAGCTTGGGGCCGCCCTCCACCCCTTCGCGGACGAAGCGCTTGAGCTGTCCGAACGGACGGCGCAGCACGACTTCCTCGCGCACCGCCACCGGCTTGCCGTCGATCATGGTGCTGGTGAGGCCGAAGGCCGGCTTGCCGCGCGGGGCGGCGGCATGGGCAAAGACCTGCAGCGCCGATCCCAGCACCGGGCCGCCACCGAAATAGGCGAACGGGTTGCTGGGGTTCTGCAACAGCCCCGCACCGAAATTGGCCATCGCGCTGGCCCCGGCCAGCAGCGAGCGTTGCCATTCATAAGCGTCGTACAACATGGGCATCCCCGAACCTTCTCTGACGGGAACTACCCGTACCAGTGAAAATATAGCGATTCGTTGCCATCGGCAACGCTTCGAACGTCGTACGCCGAACCTGTCCCTGCGCTGAAAGCACAGACCTGTCCCGCGCGCCGGCGGCACGGGGGCGGACACCATTCCAGCGTCCTTCGATACGTTCAAGCAACGAACAGGGTCGGAGGTTCCCTTTGCGATGGGCGGTCGCAGGCGCTAGGCAGCGCGTCATGGCCGACACGCCCCCTGCCCCCGATCGCGCAAAGATGCTGCCGGCGCTCCGGCTCGTCTGGCGTTTCACCTTCCGCTACAAGCTGCAATTGATCGGCGCGCTGGTGTCGCTCATCACCGCGGCGGTCGCGACGCTGTGGATTCCGCGCACCTTTCAGAAGGTCGTCGACAACGGCTTTGCCGAAGGGGCGAGCGTCGACGGGATCGCGGTCTATTTCGAAGGACTGCTGGGCGTCGTCGTCGTGCTGGCGATCGCGACGGCCGGGCGGTTCTATTTCGTGTCGTGGCTGGGCGAACGCACCGTCGCCGACCTGCGCATGGCGGTGCATCGCAACCTGCTGACGCTGTCGCCCGGCTGGTTCGAGGAGAACCGCCCGTCCGAAATCGCGTCGCGCCTGACCGCCGATACCGCGATCGTCGAGGGGATCGTCAGCACCACCGTATCGGTCGCGCTGCGCAACCTGCTGGTCGGGGTCGGCGGGGTAATCTACCTGTTCAGCCTGCAACCGAAGCTGACGCTCTATCTGATCGTCGGCATTCCGGTGATCGTGTTCCCGATCATGTGGCTGGGCGGACGGGTGCGCAAATTGTCGCGGTCGAGCCAGGACCGGATCGCCGACATCGGATCGGTCGCGTCGGAAACGTTGGGTGCGATGAAGATCGTGCAGGCATTCGGGCAGGAACGCCGCGAAGGCGACCGGTTCGAGGCCGCCGTCGATCGCGGCTTCGCCACCGCCAAGAAACGGTTCGCGACGCGGGCGATCATGACCGCGTTCGTCATCGGCATGTTGTTCGCCGCGATCACGCTCATCATGTGGGACGCGGTGAGCGACGTGGCGGCGGGGCGGACGACCGGCGGCGCGATCACCGCCTTCGTCCTGACCGCCGCGCTGGTCACCGGATCGTTCGGCGCGCTGACCGAAGTCTATGGCGACCTGCTGCGCGCATCGGGGGCCGCCGCCCGGCTGGCCGACCTGTTGGCGGAACGCCCGGTCATCGCCGCGCCTGCGAACCCGGTCGCGCTGCCCGAACCGGCGCGCGGTGCGGTGGCGTTCGACGGGGTGACCTTCCATTACCCCACCCGCCCCGAAATCGCCGCGCTGTCCGATTTCACGCTGGACGTGACGCCGGGCGAGACGGTGGCGGTGGTGGGGCCATCGGGTGCCGGCAAGTCGACGTTGTTCCAGCTGATCCAGCGCTTCTACGACCCCGCAGCCGGCCGTGTCGCGGTCGACGGGGTCGATATTCGCGACGCCGATCCGGGCGCGGTCCGCGCGCGCATCGCGATGGTGCCGCAGGAAACGGTGATCTTCGCTGCGTCGGCCCGCGACAATCTGCGCTATGGCCGCTGGGACGCGAGCGACGCGCAGCTATGGGCGGCGGCGGACGCCGCCAATGCCAGCAGCTTCCTGCGCGAATTGCCGCAGGGACTGGACACCTATCTAGGCGAAGGCGGCGCGCGGCTGTCCGGTGGACAGCGGCAGCGGGTGGCGATCGCGCGCGCGCTGCTGCGCGATGCGCCGATCCTGCTGCTGGACGAAGCGACCTCGGCGCTGGATGCGGAGAGCGAGCGGCTGGTGCAGGACGCACTCGACCGGCTGATGGCGAACCGCACGACCCTGGTCATCGCGCATCGGCTGGCCACGGTGCGCGCGGCGTCGCGGATCATCGTGATGGAGCAGGGGCGGATCGTCGAGAGCGGGCGCCATGCGGAATTGATCGCGCAGGGCGGGCTGTATGCGCGGCTGGCGAATTTGCAGTTTCACGAGGGCGGTTGAGGGCGACCAACCGAGTCCCGCCGATTATCGGGTGGCAACAGTCGAGAAGAAGCGGGACCCCGGATCAAGTCCGGGGTGACGGTGGATTTTAGGCGGCGCGCCGCCCTTGCCCGTTCGGTTCGAGCAGCTTCGAGCTTGTCGAGAAGGGTCTGTCGAGAACTTGGTCGTTTGGGGCAACCCTTCTCGACTTCGGTTCTCGACAGGCTCGAAGCAAACGGGGTGGACTGGAGGAGCCCCCCCCTCACGCCACCGCCGACACCAGTTCGCTCGCCCGCCCTTGCAATTGCCGGCTGAGCGTCGACAGCCCGTCGACCAGCCGCGCGAGCATTCCCGCCCGGTCGCCGATGCCGTCCGCCGCCGTGGCGATCGCCCCGACGCGGGCGTCGATGTCGGCACCGGCGCCGCGTGCTTCTTCGACCCGTTCGGCGATGGCCTGCGTCGTATCGCGTTCGGCGGCGACCGCCGTGCCGATGGTCGTCGTGATCTGCCCGATCGCGGCGATGGCGCTCTGCACCGCGCGCTGTCCCTGGCCGACATCGCCCAGCAGCGCGTGAACCGCGTCGACCCGGCGGGCGATGTCCCCCGCCGCCGTTTCGGTCTGGCGCGCCAGCGACTTCACCTCGCCGGCCACGACCGCGAAGCCGCTGCCCGCCGGTCCCGCCCGCGCCGCCTCGATCCCGGCGTTCAGCGCCAGCAGGTTGGTCTGCCTGGCAAGACCCCGGATCAGCGCCAGCATCGCCTCGATCGTCGTCGCGACTTCGGAAAGCGACTGGACCTGCGTACCGGTCCGCTCCACCGCCGCGCTCGCCTGTTCGCGCAGGCGCAGCGCTTCGCCCGCGTCACGGGTGATGCGTTCGATCGACAGCGCCAGCGCACGGCCGCGCTGCTCGAGGTCGACCATGCCGACCGCCGTCTGGTGCGCGGCGGCGGCGACCGATGCGGCGCTGCCATGGGTGGCGTTGGCCCGCTGGTCCAGTTCCGCCGCGACCCCGCCGATCGCTGCGCAGGCGGTGCCGATGTCGGCCGCCAGCGCCTTGATCCCCGCTTCGAATGCGTTGGCGGCGGTGTGGACGCGCTGCGACCGGGCCTGGGCCAGCGCCGACGCGTCGCCGTGCCACCGGCTGGCCATGCGCAACAGTTGCACCGGATCGAGCAGCGCGAAGAACACGCCGTGCTGCACCAGCACCACGCCATTGTCGCCATGCATCGCCAGCAGATCGGGCAACGGCGTTTCATGATCGGTGACGGTGGCCGGGCGGATGAGCTGCGCCATGCCGTCGCCGAAGCTGGGATTGCGCAACAGGGCGTGGCCGAAAGGGTTGAACAACAGGTCGCGTACATCGACCTCCCGCAGCACGCCGACCGGTTGTCGCCGGTCGTCCAGTACCGCCAGCAGACGCAGGTCATGATGCCGCCGGAACCGGTCGACGACCTGCGTCAGCGTCGCATCCTGCCGGATCGTCAGGTGATCGGCCATCACGGCGGGGTCGAGGCGAGGGTAGTGAGCCATCGGGCGCGAGAGTTAGGGCCGGAGGGTAAACCAGCGACTAACCGGGCGTGACAGGGCGATGACAGTGTTCATTTTGTTGGCGCAACGACCTTCGTCCCGTCGCTTTCCACCGGCTGCCACGCCAGCGCCAATGTCCCGGTCGTCGCTCCGGCGACTGCCCGGCCACCCCGCATGCCGATCCCGTCGATCAGCGCGCCGCGCTGCGCCGCCGTCCCGCCGCCGACCACGACTCCCCGGTCAAGCCGCGCCGACAACCATGCCACATCATCCAGCGCGCGGGCGTCGGCGACCCCGTCGCGATAGGCGATCTGCGGCGGTGCGTCGCCCGCGACGGGCGGCACGACATCGACCTGCCAGCCGGGTGCCGCCGCCCGCGCGCGCGCCTCGATCGTACGATAGCCGCGCGGGGGCAGGCCCGGCAGTTCCGCCGCAACCGCGCGCACGCTGCGGCTGGCATCGTCGACCTGCATCGTATCGACCGCCGCGCCGGTAACCAGCGTCACCTGTGCCATGATCCGTTCGCGCACCGGGCCGAAGGTCGCGCCGGGGCGTTCGTTGACCTTCGCGATCTGCTGCGCCTCGGTCGCCTGCTGGTCCATCGAACTGCGGATCTGGTCGACATGCAGGTCCAGCCGCCGCCCCAGCCTTTTCCCCAGCTGCGCGGCAAGGACGCTGTCCGCCTGACGGTCCAGCTTCGGTGTCAGCACCACCGCGCGGACCCGCACGGCGCTGCGATCATAAGTGATCTCGAGCTGGCTGAGCCGCGCCTCGTCGGGAAAGCGCGACAGGATCGCGCTGCGCACCTGTCGCTGCGCCACCGATTCGAACGCGATCTGGCGCAGCGCCGCGCCCAGCGGCACCGCCAGCGCCAGCATCGCGCCGACGAACAGCACGATCTGGAACGTCGTGTTGCGCGGGGTCAGGTGCCGGCCGAAGCCATAGATACGCGCCATCGCCGCCGCCGTCAGCGCGATGGTGATGAGATTGGTGAAGAACAGCAGCAGCGCTCCGCCGGCTACGGTCGCGTTATGCGTGGCGATACCGAAGCCGACCACGCACAAGGGCGGCATCAGCGCGATGGCGATGGCGACGCCGACGACGGTCGCCCCCCGCCCCCGGATCAGCGCATAGCCGCCGGCGATCGCCGACAGGAATGCGACCAGCAGGTCGAACAGGGTCGGGCGGGTCCGCCCGGCAATCTCGGTCGTGATCGTCTGGATCGGCGACAGCGCCACCAGCACTGCCGACAGCCCGACCGCCAGCCCCGCCCCGATCGCCAGCGCGATCAGCGACTTGCGAATATCGGCCACGTCGAGCACCGCGATACCGAAGCCGAGGCCAATGATCGGCATCATCAGCGGAGAGATCAGCATCGCGCCGATCAGCACGGCGACCGACGGCATCAGCAGCCCCAGCAGTGACAGCGCCATCGACAGCACGATCATCAGGCCATAGCGCGGCGACCAGCCGGACTCCTCGGCGACCTGACGCAACACCGCGTCGTGATCGACCGATCCGATGACGTTGATCCGCCACCAGCGACGGAACCGTCCGCGGCGGTGGCGTGGGCCTGCGTCCCGGAGCGCGACGTTCATCGCTTGCGACCGTTGTGGCGGATGTTCGCCGGACGACCGCGTCGTTTCAGCACCCGCTGCGGCGGCCCCTTGCGCCGGTCGCTGCCCGCCGATCCCTTGCCATCGGGCAGTTCGAACCGCAGCGCGCCCGATACCGGGTTCGCTTCTGCCAGCCGCAGTTGCAGGCGTTGCCCCGCCGCAAAAGTCTCCCCGCTCTGGTCACCGATCAGCGATTGCGAGCTTTCGTCGAAGCGGAAATATTCGGTGCCCAGGTCGCGCGCGGGGACGAGGCCGTCGCCGCCCACCCCGTCGACCGTCGCGAAGAAGCCGAAGCTGGCGACGCCGGTGATCCGTGCGTCCATCACCGTGCCGACATGCTCGGCCAGATAGGCGGCGACATAGCGGTCCACGGTTTCGCGCTCCGCCTCCATCGCGCGCCGTTCGAGGCCGCTGATCGCTTCCCCCACCCGCTCCATGTTCGCCGCATCGTCGGCGGGCAGCGCGCCTTCGCCCAGACCATAGCTGCCGACGAGTGAGCGGTGGACGATCAGGTCGGCATAGCGGCGGATCGGCGAGGTGAAGTGGGCGTAGCTGCCCAGCCCCAGCCCGAAATGGCCGTGATTCTGCGGACCGTAGAATGCCTGCGTCTGGGTACGGAGGATCTGCTCCATCACCTGCGGCCGGAAATCCGCCTCGCCGATGCGTTCCAGCACATGGTTGAAGGTCGCCGGGCGGATCACCTGCCCCAGCGCGAACGGCACGTCGAAGGTTTCGAGATAGTCTTTCAGCGCCACCAGCTTTTCGCGCGTCGGCGGTTCGTGGACGCGGTACATGACCGGGGCCTTCTTCGCCTCCAGCGCCTTGGCCGCCGCGACGTTGGCGGCGATCATGTAATCCTCGATCAGCCGCATCGAATCCAGCCGTTCTCGCGGGGCGACCGACAGGATGCGGCCCTTGTCGTCCAGCACGATCCGCCGTTCGGGCAGGTCGAGGTCGAGCGGCTCGCGCTTTGCCCGCGCCTTCGCCAGCGCCGCCCAGCACGACCAGAGCGGTTTCAGCGCCCCGTCGATCAGTTCGGCCGACACCGGCGCGTCCGCCACGCCATCGATCGCCGCCTGCGCATGTTCATAGGCGATGTTCGCCGCCACGCGGATCACGGCGCGGGTGAAGCGCCATTTCTTCAGCGTCCCGTCCCTGGCGATGGTCAGGTGACAGACCAGGGCGGCCCGGTCCTGCCCGGCTTTCAGCGAGCAGACGTCCGCCGACAGGATTTCGGGCAGCATCGGCACCACCCGATCGGGGAAATAGACGCTGTTGCCGCGCGAACGCGCCGATTTGTCGAGTTCGGAGCCGGGGCGGACATAGAAGGACACGTCGGCGATGGCGACGATCGCCTGCCAGCCGCCGGCGTTGTCCTCGCTGTCATCCGCTGTCGCCCAGACCGCATCGTCATGGTCGCGCGCGTCGATCGGGTCGATCGCGACGATCGGCAGGTGGCGCAGGTCCTCGCGACCCCCGACCGGATAGGCGGCGACCTTGCGCGCTTCGGCCAGCACTTCTTCCGAAAATACATCGGGAATGCCGTGCTTGTGGATCGCGATCAGCGAGAAGCTGCGCGCCTCGAACGGATCGCCCAGCCGTTCGACGACCCGCGCGGTGATGCGCGGCGGGCGGCCGGCCATCTCGGCCAGCACCAGATCGCCGGGCGCGGCGCCGCCGGCATCGGACACCGGCACCTCGCGGCGTTCCTTCTTGTCGACGCCCTGCAACCATAATTTGTCGCCCTCGGCGCGCAACACGCCCAGCACCGCTTCGGCGGCGCGGTCGAGCTTCTTCATCGGATAGGCGGCCCAGCCCGCTCCGGCCTCCTCGGTCCGCGCAAGGATGCGGTCGCCAATGCCCAGCGCGCTGCGCCGGCCACGTTCGCGCACCCGGACGCGCGGTGGCGGCGTATCCGCCTCCCAGCGTTCGGGCACCGCCCAGACATTGCCGCCATCATCGACATCGGCCACGCGCAGCACCGTCACCTTGGGCAGGCCGCCCATCTTGTGAAAGGCGCGGCCGGGGGCGCTGTCGATCAGCCCCTCATCGGCCATGTCCTTCAGCAGCGCCTTCAGCGAAATCTTCTGCTGGGCCGACAAGGCGAAGGCGCGGGCGATCTCGCGCTTGCCTGCCGGAGTCTCCGACGTCTGGATAAAATCGAGGATCTGCTCGCGGGTGGGCAGGCCGGGCGGCGTTTTGGTGCGTACCATCGGCCATGACATAGAGTGCCCCGCCCGTCAGACCAATGGCGTATCGTCGACGGACCCGATCGGCGGCCGGCCCGTTGGAACGATCGATCCCTTTCGAACGGAGACGACCATGGGCATTTTCGAACGCATCAAGACGCAGATCTTCGGCAAGGACGGCGGCCCGTTCGGCGACAATTATTTCGGGCAGAAGAAGGACGCCACCGCGCCACAACCGACGCCCGCACCGGCCCCGGCGCAGCAGGCTCCCGCGCCTGCGCCTGCCGCCCCTGCACCCGCTGCGCCTGCTGCGCCCGCCCAGCCGCAGCCGGTCGACCCGATGACCGCGATCGAGCGCATCGCTGAGCAAAAGGGCAATCCGCCGCTCAACTGGCGGACGTCGATCGTCGACCTGATGAAGCTGCTCGACCTCGATTCCAGCCTCGACAATCGCAGGGAACTGGCGACCGAGCTGGGCTATACCGGTGCGAACGACGGCAGCGCGGAGATGAACATCTGGCTCCACCGCGCGGTGTTGCAGGAACTGGGCAAGGCCGGCGGGCAGGTGCCGGGCAATTTGAAGGATTGAGGGGAAGCCCCGTTACGCCCCAACCACATCCCGGCGCACCCGTACCCCGGCCTTCGCCGGGGTACGGGTAACAAAGTAGATGACCGTGCCGATCGCTTAACCTTCGTCATCCCGGGTTCAACCAGGAGTCCTGCTATCTTTCCAGCGGTCGAGAAGAAGCGGGACCCCGGATCAAGTCCGGGGTGACGGCAGGGATGATGCGTGGGTTAGTAGGCCCGTCCGACCAGCACCCGCTCCACCGCCGGTTCCCCGGTAAACACGCACGGGCCGTCATCGCACCCGGCCTGCCCCAGCGGCGCGTTGCGGATCGTGAGCTTCAGTGCCTTCAACCGCTGCACCACGGCTTCCAGCGCCGCGCCGGTCGGTTTCGACCAGCGGACATCGACCCAGCCGGGGTTCTTCACGCCGGACGCGAAATGCGTCTCGACGCCGGCCCAGTCGTCGACCGGCACGATCTGCGCCCGCAGCCGCTCGGTCGACTGCGCGAGCAGCGTCGCCTGGACATCCGCCAGCACATCGCCGACCTGCCCCACGAAATCGTCCTTAGCGACCACCGCGCTGTCGAGCTTGCCATCGGCACGATACAGCCGGTCGCGCCGCACGACCGAAACGTTGCCGCCGGCCATGTCGCGCCCACCGACCTCGATGATGACCGGCGCGCCCTTCTTGACCCAGCCCCAGCGCTTGTTGGCCGCCTTGGCGGGCTTCAGGTCGAGCAGCGCGCGGACCGGTTCGCCCAGCGCGCTCTGCTTCGCCAGCGCCGCCTGCAACTCGCGGCAATAGGCGATCAGCGGTTCGTCCTCGGGCGCATCGCGCAGCATCGGCACGATCACCACCTGCCACGGCGCGATCGCGGGCGGCACGCGCAGCCCGTCATCGTCGCCATGGACCATGATGACGCCGCCGATCATCCGCGTCGACACGCCCCAGCTGGTCGTGTTGGCGTGTTCGAACTGCCCCTCGGCATTCTGGAACCGGATATTCTGCGCATGCGCGAAATTGGTGCCGAGGAAGTGCGAGGTGCCCGCCTGCAACGCCTTGCCGTCCTGCATCATCGCTTCGATGCTGTAGGTCGCGACCGCGCCGGGGAAGCGTTCATTCTCCGGCTTCTCGCCCGCGATCACGTGCAGGCCGAGACAGGTCTCGGCGAACTCGCGATAGACTTCGAGCATCTTGAGCGTCTCGTCCCGCGCCTCTTGCGCGGTGGCATGGGCGGTATGCCCTTCCTGCCACAGGAATTCGGCGGTGCGCAGGAACATGCGGGTGCGCATTTCCCAGCGGACGACATTCGCCCACTGGTTGATGAGCACCGGCAGGTCGCGCCACGACTGGACCCAGCGCGAAAAGGCGGTGCCGATCACCGTCTCGCTGGTCGGGCGCACGACCAGCGGCTCCTCCAGCTTCGCTTCGGGATCGGGGATCAGCCCGCCCTTGCCGTCCGCCACCAGCCGGTGGTGGGTGACGACCGCCATCTCCTTGGCGAAGCCGTCGACATGCTCGGCCTCCTTCTCGAAATAGGAGAGCGGGATGAAGAGCGGGAAATAGCAATTCTCATGCCCCGTCGCCTTGATCCGGTCGTCGAGCAGCCGCTGAATGCGTTCCCAGATGCCATAGCCCCATGGCCGGATGACCATGCACCCGCGCACCCCGGATTCCTCGGCCAGATCGGCTTCGGTGATGACGGCTTGATACCAGGCGGCGAAATCCTGTTCGCGCGTGACGTTGAGAGCGTGCTTCATGGCCAGCGCGATAGCGGGAAACGGGGCGGTTCGCCAAGCGGGGATCGGCAGGTCAGTCGCGGAGCAGCGTCACGGCAAAGAATATCATCCACGGGACGACGGCGAAGGCCATCCAGAACAGGATTGTCGCGCGGGGACGCAACCGCGGCGGACCCGCCCGACGCCTGATCCGATCGCGGGGAATGAGTTCTCCATCCGCCAGATGGTGAATGTTCTTGTGTTTCATGCGGCTTTCACGACCATTCAATCTATCCTGTTGAGATATCGATATTTTCCTTGCCGCTCTACCTACAGGCGCGTTCGACGAAATCCGCAACGGTCGCAACGTTCGATCGTGGACGGCGGGTGTCCGCCGCCCTGCAACACCAACATGGTTAGCGATGTCTGACAGTTCTTCCCCACCTGGGCCGCGCAATCTTTGCAGTGTCGCGCACGGGGTGGCGTCGGCGCGTCGCAGCCTGTAGGTGCCCCGTCATGCCCGGCGACCGTATTCTCACGGGGTTGGCGCTCCGCCTGCTCGCGATCTTCTTCCTGTCCACCATGTCGGCACTGGTGAAGCTGGCCGAGACCCGCGGGGCGTCGCTGCCCGAAACCATGTTCTATCGCCAACTCTGCGCGCTGCCGGTGGTGCTGGGCTTCGTCGCGGCCGGGCCGGGCCTGCGGTCGCTGCGTACGACGCGGATCAGGGGACATCTGACCCGGTCGATGATCGGGCTGGTCGGCATGGTCTTTACCTTCGGCGCGGTGCTGCTGCTGCCGCTGGCGGAGGCGACGACGTTCCAGTTCACCGTGCCGATCTTCGCCACGCTGCTCGGCGCGCTGGTGCTGCGCGAACGGACCGGGTGGCAACGGTGGAGCGCGGTGCTGGTCGGGTTCGTCGGCGTGCTGGTCGTGGCACAGCCGGGCAGTTCGCACGTGCCGCTGTTCGGCGCGTTCGTCGGGCTGATGGCAGCACTGTTCGTCGCGCTGGTCGCGATCGCGCTGCGCCAGTTGCGCGAAGAACCGGCGGGGACGACCGTGTTCTGGTTCTCGACGCTCACCCTGCCGTTCATCGTCACCGCCTATGCCTTCGACATCCGCGCGCACGACTGGCTGACCTGGCTGAACCTGATCGCAGTCGGCGTGGTCGGCGGCATGGGACAGATCGCGCTGACCGCCGCATCGCGCGCCGCGCCGGTCGCGGTGGTGGTGCCGATGGACTATTCGGGACTGATCTGGGCGACCGTCTATGGGTGGCTGCTGTTCGGGGTGTTGCCGACGTCGATGACCTGGGTCGGCGCGCCGATCATCATCGCCAGCGGGCTGTTCATCGTGTGGCGCGAACATCGCCTGGGCCGGCAGAAGGTGCGATCGATGGTCGAGGAAGATTGAGGCGTTAACGCCGCCTTGACTGCGCATGGGCGAAAGACGGCAGGTGGAACCCGACCGCATCGCCCCCGTCCACCCACGCCGCCTGCGCGAGCTGGACGCCTTGCGCGGATTGTCGGCGCTGGCGGTCGCGCTCTACCATTACAGCTATTTCATCGGCTTCGTCCTGCCCGGCACCGCCCTGCCCGACTGGCAGGTGCGGTGGGGCGATGCCGGGGTGAAGCTGTTCTTCGCGATTTCGGGCTTCGCCATGCTGGCGACGCTGGAGCGGACGAGCGGTCTGGCCGCGTTCGCCCGCGCGCGGGGACGGCGGTTGCTGCCCGAATATTGGACCGCGATGGTCCTGACCGGGGCGGTCGCATGGGCGCTGGGACCGGAGCGGCTGCGGGTCGGGCCGCTCGACTGGCTGGCGAACCTGCCGCTGTTGCAGGCATGGACCGGCGTACCGATGGTCGATGGCGTCTATTGGACGTTGAATGTCGAAATCCTGTTCTACGCGTGGATCGCGCTGCTGTGTCGGATCGGCGCGACCCGGCGGATCGACCGGCTGGTCCTTGGCTGGATGGCGCTGCGGCTGGGCTGCTGGTTGCTGCCGGTTCCCGCGTGGGTGCAGCAACTGTTGCTGATCGACCACGCTGCGTGGTTCGCGATCGGGCTGATCGCCTGGCCGATCTGGCGCGGCACGGCATCGACGCGGGAGCAGGTGCCGCTGTTCGGCGCCATCGTCGCCATCGCCGCGCTGACCGCCGACCATGCCGCCGCTGTGCTGGCCGGGGGGCTGGCGCTGCTGTTCCTCGCGGTGGCGAGCGGGCGGATGCGCTGGCTGGCACGACCGGCGCTGCTGTGGCTCGGTGGCGTTTCCTACCCCTTCTACCTGCTCCATGCCGTGATCGGCTATGCCATCATCGTTCGGCTACAGGCGACCGGAATTAGCGCGAACGTCGCGCCGTTCCTTGCGCTGGCGGCGACGCTGGCGCTGGCGGCGGTCACCGCCCGGCTGTGCGAGGCATGGCGCAATCGGCCGCGCGGATCGGTCCGCGTGGTCGCCGTCGCGACCTAGGGGCGATCGACACCGGAAGTAGCTGAATGTCGATCCGGCCCTAGACCGCCCGGGCGCTCGCCAGCAGCCGGCGGGCGCGGACGAACATTTCCACCCGCTGTGCGACGACGATGCCCCAGGCAAGCGCGACGAACGCGTCGGTCACGGTCGCTGCGTTGAGATTCAGCAAGGTCGCGCCGCCATACGCCATCGCCTGCTTCAGCGCCGTCCTGACCAGCAGCAGTGCGACGATGAACAGCAAGGCGGCGGGGGACGGGCGGTGGTTCAGCCGATGCGTCGCCGGATCGACCTCGATCCGCATCAACCGCCCGCGCTGCCAACCGAGCACCAGTCCCGCGCCGGCCGCGACGGCACACACCATCCAGCCCCAACCCGACGGCGGAAAACTGTAGAACAGGCCGCCGGCGACGATGGTGAGGATCGCGGGCATCACCCACAATGTCTCCAGCCGCAGCGGGCGCATCTTCTGCCCGCGCCACCAGCGGATCGCAACCACCAGCGCCACGATGGCGACCGGCATCAACGTCGGCAGCCAGCCCGTTTGTCCGTTCATCGAAAATCCCCCGCCCCGCCCGCCGATCGGACGGGGCGGGAGCCGTTATTCGGCGGCTTCCGCCACCGGCGCAACGCTTTCCTTCCACGCCAGCACCGGCTTGCGCGCCGCCAGCGTCTCGTCGAGGCGGCGGCGCGGCGCGAAGTGCGGCGCGGACTTCAGCGCCTGATCGCCGGCCTTGGCGCGTTCACCGACCGACTTCAGCGCGCCGATGAACTGGTCGAGCGCCGCCTTGCTCTCCGTCTCGGTCGGTTCGACCAGCATCGCACCGTGGACGACCAGCGGGAAATACACCGTCATCGGGTGATAGCCCTCGTCGATCAGGCCCTTCGCCACGTCGAGCGTCGAGAAGCCTTCCGCCAGGTTGGCATCGCTGAACAATGCCTCGTGCATACACGGCCCGCTCTTGCCGAACGGCGCGTCGAGCGTGTCGTCCAGGCTGCGCAAGACATAATTGGCGTTGAGCACCGCATCTTCCGCGACCTGCTTCAACCCGTCGGCGCCGTGGCTGAGGATGTAGCTCAGCGCGCGGGTGAACATGCCCATCTGGCCGTGGAACGCGACCATCCGGCCGAAGCTGTCGGCGTGATGCTCGCCCGCCGTTTCCTCTTCGACCAGCACGAACCGGCCGTCCTGCTTCTCAACGAACGGCAGCGGTGCGAAGGGGGTCAGCGCCTTGGAAAACACCACCGGACCCGACCCCGGACCGCCGCCGCCGTGGGGCGTCGAGAAGGTCTTGTGCAGGTTGATGTGCATCGCATCGACGCCCAGGTCACCCGGCCGCACCCGGCCGACGATCGCGTTGAAGTTCGCGCCGTCGCAATAGACGTAGCCACCCGCCGCGTGCACCGCGTCGGAGATTTCCTTCAGGTCGCGCTCGAACAGCCCGCAGGTGTTCGGGTTCGTAATCATCACGCCCGCGACGTCGGGACCCAGCCGGTCCTTCAGCGCCTGCGTATCGATCCGCCCCTCGGCGGTGGCGGGAATGGCCTTCACGGTGAAGCCCGCGAACGCCGCCGTCGCCGGGTTGGTGCCGTGCGCCGATTCCGGCACCAGGATCGTCTTGCGATGGCCCTCGCCGCGCTTCTCCAGCGCCGCCTTGATCGCGAGGATGCCGCACAGCTCGCCATGCGCGCCGGCCTTCGGCGACATCGCGACCGAATCCATGTTGGTCAGCGTGACCAGCCAGTGCGCAAGCTGATGGATCACCTCCAGCGCGCCCTGCACCGTGTCGATCGGCCCCAGCGGATGGAGGTCGGCAAAGCCGGGCAGTCGCGCCATCCGCTCGTTGAGGCGCGGATTATGCTTCATCGTGCACGATCCCAGCGGGAACAGGCCGAGGTCGATGGCATAATTCTGCCGCGACAGGCGGGTATAGTGGCGGACCGCCTCCGGCTCCGACAGGCCGGGCAGGCCGATCGCGCCCTTGCGGGCATGGCCGCCGAGGCGCGAGGCAATCTTCGGCGCTTCGTCGATGTCGACGCCGGTGGTCTCGTTCGATCCGATTTCGAAGATCAGCGCCTCTTCCAGCATCAGCGCGCGATTGCCGGTGAAGGTCGCCTGCTGCTGCGTCGAAGCCTCGCCCATTTCTGGACGCCAGCCGCTCTGGTTCACGCTCATGCCAGTATCTCCGTCAGCGCCGTCGCCAGCGCCTCGATATCTTCCTCGGTCACGGTTTCGGTGACCGCCACGACCAGCCCGTTGGCCAGCGCATCCTCGCCCGGATACAGCCGGCCGAGCGACACGCCCGCCAGCACGCCGCGATCGGCCAGTTCGCGCACGACCGGCCGCGCCTCGACCGGCAGCTTCAGGGTGAATTCATTGAAGAAGCTGTCGTTGACCAGCTCGACGCCCGGCACCTGCGCCAGCCGGTCGGCGGCGGCACATGCCTTGGCGTGATTGACCTCAGCCAGTTGCCTCAACCCCTTTTCGCCGAGCAGCGTCAGGTGGATCGAGAAGGCGAGCGCGCACAGCCCCGAATTGGTGCAAATGTTCGACGTCGCCTTTTCGCGGCGGATATGCTGTTCGCGGGTCGACAGCGTCAGCACGAAGCCGCGCTTGCCCTCGGCATCGACCGTCTCGCCGCACAGCCGGCCCGGCATCTGCCGCACCAGCTTTTCCGAACAGGCGAACAGCCCGACATAGGGACCGCCGAATTGCAGCCCGACGCCCAGCGACTGGCCTTCGCCGACCACGATGTCGGCGCCCAGATTGCCCGGCGCCTCGATCGCGCCCAGCGCGACCGGCTCGGTCACCACCGCGATCAGCAACGCCTTGGCGGCGTGCGCGGCATCGGCGATCCGCCGCAGGTCGGGAATGCGGCCGAGAATGTCGGGATACTGTACGACCACGCACGAGGTGTCGGCGTCGATTCCCGCGATCACCGCGTCGTCGTCGGTGGCGGCGTCCAGCACCGGCAGCGCCGTCGCCAGCACGTCGCCGGTATATTTCGCCATGGTCTTCGCGACCGAGACATAGTGCGGATGCACCCCGCCCGAAAACACCGCCTTGGCCTTGCGCGTGACACGACGCGCCATCGTCACCGCTTCCCAGCAGGCGGTCGAGCCGTCGTACATCGACGCATTCGCCACGTCGCAGCCCAGCAGCCGGGCGACCTGGCTCTGGAACTCGAACAGCATCTGCAACGTGCCCTGCGCGATTTCGGGCTGATAGGGCGTGTAGGCCGTCAGATACTCGCCGCGCTGGATCAGGTGATCGACGCTGGCGGGCACATGGTGACGATACGCGCCGCAGCCGAGGAAGAACGGCACCGACCCGGCCGCGACATTCTTCGCCGCCAGCGCCGACAAATGCCGTTCGACCGCCAGCTCGCTGGCATGGTTCGGCAGGCCGGGCACCGGCCCGTCGAGCCGGGCGGATTCGGGAACGTCGACGAACAGGTCATCGATGCTGTCAGCACCGATCACGGACAGCATGTCCGCGCGGTCGGTCGGGGTCAGGGGAAGATAGCGCATGATGGTCCTTGTTGGTCCGCCGGGGGAGCGGCCTCATTCGTCATTCCGGCGCCAAGCCGGAATCCACGGATACGGGCGTCATCGATTCAGAACGCGCCGGCCCGTGACCATGGATCCCGGCCTCCGCCGGGATGACGGGAGGCCGGGGGACAGACGGTTCGCTTACAGCCGCGCAACGTAGGCGGCGTATTTCTCTTCATCCATCAGCTCGCCCAGCTCACTGTCATCGCGCAGCGTCAGCTTGAAGAACCAGCCATCACCTTCCGGGTCCTCGTTCACCAGCGCCGGGTTGTCGGTCAACGCGGGATTGCCCTCGATCACGATGCCCGATGCCGGAGTGTAGACGTCGGACGCGGCCTTCACCGATTCGACCACGGCGGCATCGTCGCCCTTGGTCAGTTCGCGGCCGTCGGCGGGGACGTCGACGAACACGATGTCGCCCAGCTGCCCGGCGGCATATTCGGTGATGCCGACCGTCGCGACTTCACCGTCGACTTCGATCCACTCATGTTCCTGCGTGAAAAAACGGCTCATCGGGGCAACTCCCTCTTAACGGACGTAACGATGGGGGACGAACGGCATCGGGACGACCCGCGCCGTGTGCAGCTTGCCGCGCTGGCGCAGGGTGATCGCCCCGCTTTCCGCCAGCGCCGGCGGGCAATAGGCCATGGCGATCGGCGCCTGGACGCTGGGCGCGAACCCGCCCGAGGTGACGTGGCCGACGACGGTTCCGTCCGCATCGATCACCTCGGCACCCTCGCGCACCGGCTGGCGACCCTCGACGATCACGCCGATGCGCTTGAGCGCGGGACCGGCGGCGCGTTCGGCGAGGATGCGCTCGGCACCGGGGAAGCCGCCCTCTTCACGGCGACGCTTCGACAGCGCGAAGCCCAGATCGGCGGCGACCGGCGTCGTGTCGGGCGAAAGGTCATGGCCGTAGAGCGGCAACCCGGCTTCGAGGCGCAGCGAGTCGCGCGCGCCCAGACCGATCGGCTTTACCTCCGGTTCGGCGCAGATCGCGTCGGCAAAGGCAGTGGCGGCATCCTCGGGCAGCGAAATCTCATAGCCGTCCTCACCGGTATAGCCCGAACGGCTGACCCACAGGCCATGACCCTGCCAGTCGAACGGCCCAGCCGTCATGAACGTCAACGCGGCGACACCCGGCAGGATGCGGTCCAGCGCATCGACCGCCTTCGGCCCCTGCACCGCCAGCAGCGCGCGGTCGTCGAGGTGGTTCAGCGTGATCTCATCGGCGAGATGCTCGCGCAGGTGGCCGATATCGTCGTACTTGGTCGCACCGTTGACGACCGTGTAGAAGGCGTCGTCGCCCTCGGCAGCATCCATCGGGAACGGAATGCCCGGCTCCGCCGCATCCAGCCGCGTGACCATCAGGTCGTCGAGGATACCGCCATTGTCGTCCAGCAGCAGCGAATAGCGGATCTTGGCGGGCTTCAGGATGCGCAGGTCGCCCGGCAGCAACGCCTCCAGCGCGGCGGTGGCATCGGGTCCGTGGATCAGCAACTGGCCCATATGGCTGACGTCGAACAGCCCGGCGCTCTCACGCGTCCACAGATGCTCCGCCATGATGCCTTCATACTGGACCGGCATCGTATAGCCCGCGAACGGGACCATACGCCCGCCCCTCGCGCGGTGCCACGCGTCGAGCGGGAGGGCCTGCGGCGGCAGTTCCTCGACCGGATCGGTGCCGTCGGCGCGCAGTTCGTGGGCGGGTTCGGGGGCAATGTCGCTCATGGGCCACGTCCTTCGTGATAGGGGCAATCGACGGACGCACGGGCGCACCGCGCCTGACGACCATCGCCCCCTCTGTCACGGAACCTGAGAGCTTTCGCGAGGGGCTATGCCCTGCTTACCCCTTCGGTGGCCCGACCGTTTCGGCCGCGGCGCTTTCCAGAGTATCATATGCCCCGCGCGGTCCCTGTTGCCTGAGAGATTCCGGGGCGGTTGCTCCTTCGGCGGCGGATCACTCCGCACTCTCCCGCGCGTGGCGTCGGCTGCAAGCCTGTCGATCCGCGAAGCTCTGGCTCGGGCGTCGGGATTAGTCAATCGGGAAAGCGGGGTTGGTGGCGGACGGAGGGGCAACGCGACGACGTTCGTCATCCCGGCGCAGGCCGGGATAGCGGGTGCCAGAAACCATTCTCCTCGTCATTCCCGCGAAGGCGGGAATCCATACACGCTGACCTTCGAGCAGGACTCGCTGCCGCTGCGTCTATAGATTCCCGCCTTCGCGGGAATGACGATGTGTATGAACCGCCGCGCGCCCGGCCCGGCCTTACCGCGTAACGTTGTACCGCAGCTGCGCGTCGGTCAGCTGGAACCCGACCAGCGCCTCGAACGTGGCGGCCAACACGGCCTGACGCACCGCCGGATCGGACAGCGGATCGATCGCGGCGTCCTGATCCCCGGCCTTGCGGCGGCGGTTGATCTGGTTGCGGGTTTCCTGCGGCAGCGTCGCGGCGGCGCGGTCGACGACCGCCGTCCCCCGCGCCTGTGCGGAGGCGCGTGCCTCGCCCGCCGCGAAGTTCAGCGTGACCTGCCCCACCCGCTTCGACACGACCTGCGTGCCGCCGCGTACCACCGACACGAAATAGGGCAGCGTCACTGTCCGCGCGGCATCGGTGCGGTTGCGCCGGGCCTGCACGTCGAAGCTGATCGTGCTGTTGATCGTGTCGGTGCCCTCGACGCAGTTCGCGCGGACGTTGGTCAGCGTCGCCACGACGTCGATCGCCGTCGCATCGGTGCTGGCGGGCGGATCGAACAGCGTGATGTCGCCGGTCCCGGCGGGCACGCCCGCCACCGGGCAAGCGGACCGCACCGCCGAAATGCCGACGCCCTGCGTCACGTCCAGCTCGCCGGTGCGCTTGCACCCCGACAAGGCGACAACAGCGAGCGTGGCGACGGCAACGGTTTTGCGGAGGGTCACGGAAATCTGTACCTTATGCACGGGTGCGGCGATGCCGCGCCTCCTGATAGCCACGCTTCATAGGAACCGGCTTTCGCGCGTGCAAGCAATCGCGTGTTTGGGGCGATACCGTCCGGCTTGACTTGGCGTGCCACCAAACAAGCTGTAAGCGCTGGGGCCATGACCGAACCCCAGCGCCCCGCCATCGAACTGCTGATCGCCGCCCCGCGCGGTTTCTGCGCCGGGGTCGACCGCGCCATCCAGATCGTCGAGCTGGCGATCCAGAAGCACGGCGCGCCGGTCTATGTCCGGCACGAGATTGTCCATAACAAGTTCGTGGTCGACTCGCTGCGCGCGAAGGGCGCGATCTTTGTCGAGGAACTGGACCAGGTGCCCGACGGCGTGCCGGTCGTGTTCTCGGCGCATGGCGTGCCGAAATCGGTGCCGGCGGCGGCGAGCGAGCGGGGCCTCGAATATCTCGACGCCACCTGCCCGCTCGTGTCGAAGGTCCACCGCCAGGCCGAACGGCTGGTAGCATCCGGCCGCCACATCCTGTTCGTCGGCCATGCCGGCCATCCGGAGGTCATCGGCACTTTCGGGCAGGTGCCTCAGGGGCAAATGACGCTGATCGAAACGGTCGAGGACGTCGCGAACCTGACCCCCGCCGACCCCGACAACCTCGCCTTCCTGACGCAGACGACGCTGTCGGTCGACGACACGCGCGCCATCGTCGAGGCGACGATCGCCCGCTTCCCGACCATCGTCGCACCCAAGGCCGACGACATCTGCTATGCCACGTCCAACCGGCAGAATGCGGTGAAGGCGATCGCGCAAAGCTGCGACATGATGCTGGTGATCGGCGCGCCCAATTCGTCCAACTCGGTCCGGCTGGTAGAAGTGGCGGAGCGTGAAGGCATCTCGGCCAGACTGATCCAGCGCGCCGCCGAACTCGACTTCGCGTGGCTGGAGGGGGTCGGCACGCTCGGCATCACCGCCGGCGCCTCGGCGCCCGAAGTGCTGGTGCGCGAACTGGTCGACCGCATCGCCACCCGCTTCACGGTGACCGAGCGCGAGGTCGAGATGACGCGCGAGACGATCGCGTTCAAGCTGCCGCGCGGCCTCGAAGCCGCCTGATGGCCGTCTATACGCAGGTGTCGGCGGAGGCGCTCGCCCGCTTCCTGTCGGGCTATGACCATGGCGACCTCGTGTCGGCCAAGGGGATCGCCGAGGGGGTGGAGAACAGCAACTATCTGGTCGACACCACGACCGGGCGGTTCATCCTGACGCTGTATGAAAAGCGCGTCGATCTGGCCGACCTGCCCTTTTTCTTCGCGATGACCGATGCGTTGGCCGATGCCGGCAACCCGGTGCCGCGCGCGCTGCCCGACCGGGCGGGACAGGTGATCCAGACGCTGGAGGGTCGCCCCGCCTGCCTGATCGAGTTCCTGTCGGGCGTGTCGGTCAGCCACCCCACGATCGAACAGGCCCATGCGGCGGGCGCGGCGCTGGGCGCGCTGCATCGTACCTTGAGCGATTTCGTGCCGACCCGCGCCAATTCGATGGGCATGGCGGCATGGCCCAAACTCCATGCCGACTGCGCCGACCAGCTCGATTCGATCCGGCCGGGCCTGCGCGCGCGGGTGGGCGGGGCGCTGGACGCCGTGCTGGCGGACTGGCCCGCCGACCTGCCGACCGGAGCGATCCATGCCGATCTCTTTCCCGACAACGTCCTGATGCTGGGCGACCGGGTGACCGGGCTGATCGACTTCTATTTCGCCTGCACCGACATCATCGCCTATGACGTCGCGATCACCCACTCGGCATGGAGCTTCGACGCGAAGGGTTTGCCCCTCGACCCGGCGATCGGGCAGGCGCTGCTCGCCGGCTATCGCACGGAAGCGTCGCTGTCGGATGCCGAAGTCGCCGCACTCCCGCTGCTGGCGAAGGGCGCGTGCATCCGCTTCCTGCTCACCCGCGCCTGGGACTGGATCAACACGCCGCCCGATGCGCTGGTGACGCGCAAGGACCCGCTCGCCTATCTGCGCCGGCTCGACTGGTACGACACGAACCCGACCGCCTTCGCATGACCGACGCCCCCGAACTCCCCCGCGTGGAAATCGCGACCGATGGCGCGTGCAAGGGCAATCCGGGGCGCGGCGGCTGGGGCGCGGTGCTGCGCGCCGCCGATGGCCGCGAACGCGAATTGTCGGGCGGCGAGCGTGAGACGACCAACAACCGCATGGAACTGATGGCCGCGATCGAGGGGCTGCGGGCGCTCAAGCGCCCGTGCCGCGTGATCCTGTCTACCGACAGCCGCTATGTGATGGATGGCCTGACCAAGTGGATCAAGGGCTGGCAGAAGAACGGGTGGAAGACCGCCGCGCGCCAGCCGGTCAAGAATGCCGAGCTATGGCAGGACCTGCTCGCCGCCGCCAAGCCGCACCGTATCGAATGGCAATGGGTCAAGGGCCATGCCGGTCATCCCGATAACGAGCGCGCCGACAAGCTCGCCAGCGATGCGGCGATCCGCCAGTGATCCCCCGTATCCTGATCGATACAGCCCAGGTGCCCGGCGACAGCGTCGAGCTGCGCCTCGTCCAGCGCGGCGACGATTTCATGATCGTCCTCGACCGCAACGAACTGATGAGCAGCCGCATGTCGGCGTCGGAAGAGGCGCTGGCCGATCTCGGCTGTGCGCATCTGACGGGACGCAAGGGCGTGCGGGTCCTGATCGGCGGCCTCGGCATGGGCTTCACCCTGCGCCGTGCGCTGAAGATCCTGCCCGCAGATGCCGAGGTGGTGGTTGCCGAACTGGTGCCCAAGATCGTCGAATGGGCGCGCGGACCGTTGGCGCATATCTTCGATGGCTGTCTCGACGACCCACGCGTGCGGATCGCGGTGGGCGACGTGGCGTGGGCGATCGAGGAGGGCGGCTGGGACGCGGTACTGCTCGATGTCGACAATGGCCCGGATGGCCTCACCCATGCCGGCAACGACAAGCTGTATTCGCCGCGCGGTCTGCAAGTGACGCAGCGCGCGTTGCGGTCGGGCGGGGTGCTGGCGATCTGGTCGGCCTATGCCGATGCGGCGTTCACCAGGCGGCTGAAGGATTGCGGCTATCTGGTCGACGAACAGGTGGTGCGGGCGCGCGGGACCAAGGGCGCGCGGCATGTGATCTGGTTGGCTGGGCGGCGGTAGGGGCACTTCACCCCTGCCTCCTCCGTCGTTCCATCTGGTTCGAACCGCGCCCCTCCCGTTTAGTTCGAGCTTGTCGAGAACGGGGTTCCGCAAGGATGCCGCTGAAGGCGGACAAACCGCCCCTACCTTCGTTCAGTTCGAGCTTGTCGAGAACCCGCCAGCCCTAGGCAACCCGTTCTTGACGGACGCTTCTCGACAAGCTCGAAGCTGCTCGAACCAAACGGATTGGGTGGAGAACCATTTCTCACCACCGTTCATGCTGAGTAGGGACTGAGCGAAGTCGAAGGCCCGTATCGAAGCACCTGCCGCAGTACTTCTATACACTCTCTCAACACCGCCGAGGCCCCGAAGCCAACGACCGATCAACGCGAACAGGTGGTCAGATCGGTCCGGCATCGGCTGCACCGCTTTGCAGGCCACGGCACGCTGATAAGGCCGCGCATAAACACGGACTTGCCGCAGCGGGGGCAGCGAATCAGGAGGGAGCGTATGCCGCCGATCAGTACCCAAGCGATTCCGAGCGGAATTAAAACCACCGCCGTCCAATCCGCACGCAAACCAACCGTCATAAGAACAAACGGAATCCCCCAAACGATCGTGAACATCGCCACCATCGTCCAAAGCATGTGCCGGACTCCGACATCATAAACGCTGTTAGATGGCTTGTCGCTCATACCGATCGTATAGCGTACACCGAGCGCAGCTCACAGTCGATTTGCTACCGGGTCAGGATCACGCGCCTAAGGCCGGCAATCACTCATCCGTCCGCATCTTCACCTTGTTCGGCAGATCCTTGCCCTTCGTCCGCCGCGACGGCAGCTGCACCGGGTTCTTCTTCTTCCAATCCCCCCACCGCTTGGGTCCTTCGGGGGTGTCGATGATCGTATCGTCGTCCATGTCCTGTATCCAAACGTAAAAGGGCGGCGGATCAACGACCCGCCGCCCCCTTGTCTCCGTCACGCGCTGTTCGGCATGGCCGAACCGGCGTGGTGCCGACCCGCTCCCTCAGGTCGGCACCGCCTGCGCGTGCGCGGATCACAAGCCGATCAGCCGAGCGTCCACGCCCCGTCGATGCGCGCCAGCGCACCCTGCTGGTTCCCTTCGCGCAGCGCGTCGGGCAACAACGCTTCCGGGAAATCCTGATACGATACCGGCCGCAGGAAGCGGTCGATGGCGAGCGTCCCGACCGAAGTCGTGCGCCCGTCCGAGGTGGCGGGGAACGGGCCGCCATGGACCATGGCATGGCCAACTTCCACACCGGTCGGCCAGCCGTTGCACAGGATGCGGCCGACGGTGCGTTCCAGCACCGGGACCAGCTTGCGCGCATCCTCATAATCGCCTTCGTCGATCTGGAGCGTCGCGGTCAGCTGACCTTCGAGCTTGCTCAGCACCTCGACCAGTTCGTCGGCATCGGCGCACTTCACCACGACCGACGTCATGCCGAACACTTCGTGCGCATGGGCCGGATCGGCAAGGAAGTCCGTGCCCGACACCGCGAAGATCGCCGCGCGGCCACGGGTCGGGCCTTCGGGCACCTGGCCTTCGCCGACCAGTGTCACCGCCGGGCTGGAGGCCAGCTTGGCGCGGCCTTCCTCGAACGCCTTGTGGATGCCGTCGGTCAGCATGACCTGCGCCGGCGTGCCGAGCAACGCGTCGCCCGCCGTGTCGAGGAACGCGTCGAGTTCCGGCCCGGCAATGCCGAGGACGAGGCCTGGATTGGTGCAGAACTGCCCCGCCCCCATGCTCAGCGACCCGACATAGGCCTTGGCCAGCGCCTCGCCCCGGTTCTTCAGCGCCTCGGGCATCAGTACGACCGGATTGATCGACGACATTTCGGCATAGACCGGGATCGGCTGCGCCCGGTCCTGCGCCACCTTCATCAGCGCGGTGCCACCGGCTCGCGACCCGGTGAAGCCGACCGCCTGGATGCGCGGATCGGCGACCAGCGCGGTGCCGATCGTCTGGCCGGCACCCGACACCATCGAGAACACGCCGTCCGGCATCCCGGTCCTTTCCGCCGCCTTGATGATCGCCGATGCGACCAGTTCGGCGGTGCCCGGATGCGCCTGATGCGCCTTCACGATCACGGTGCAGCCTGCCGCCAGCGCCGACGCGGTGTCGCCACCGGCGGTCGAGAAGGCGAGCGGGAAGTTCGATGCGCCGAACACGACGACCGGGCCGACCGGAATGGTCCGCAGCCGCAGGTCAGGCTTGGGCACCGGCGCGCGGGCGGGATCGGCATGATCGATGCGCAGCTGCTGCCACGCGCCGTCACGCACTTCCTTGGCGAACAGGCGCAGCTGGCCACAGGTGCGGCCGCGTTCACCGGTCAGGCGCGCGGTCGGCAGGCCGGTTTCGCGGCTGCCGCGTTCGATCAGTTCGTCGCCCAGCGCCTCGATCTCGTCGGCGATCGCGTCGAGGAAGCCGGCCCGCCGTTCGAGCGGCAGCGCGGCATAGATCGGGAAAGCGGCGGCGGCGCGGTCGCACGCTTCGGTCGCGTCTTCCTTCGTACCCTTCGAAAAACCTTCGCCGAACAGCGCGCCGGTTGCGGGGTCATAGGCTTGGAACTGGTCGTCGCGGGCGACGCGCTTCGAACCCAGGAACAGTTCGCCGGTGATCGTCATGTGCATCCTCTTTGCGCAAAGTGTTGGCGCTCAGATAGGAACTGATAGCGCTAACGTAAATGGGTGACGCGAATTACTCCGACAATCTATGCGGCGAATAGACGCGCGCGTCGACCCCCGACGGCACGTCCCCCGCCCCCAGCAGCGCGGCGCACAGCCGCGCGGCGGCCGGCGCGGTCTGGATACCGAAGCCACCCTGCCCCGCGCACCAGAAGAAACCGGGCACGGTCGGGTCGAAGCCATAGACCGGCAACCGGTCGGGCGCGAAGCTGCGCAGGCCGGCCCAGCGCCGCTCGACCGCCTCGACCCGCCAGTCGACCGCCGCCTCGAACCGATCGATCGCCAGCGCGACGTCGATCTCCTCCGCCGCGACGTCGTGCGGCCGGTCGGGCGTCTCGTCATGCGGAGTCAGCCAGAGCCGCCCGCCCGGCTCCGGCTTGAAATAGAAACCGCCCGCCGCGTCCATCACCAGCGGGAGGTCGGGCGATGCCGGTGGATCGACCCGCACCTGCACGACCGTCCGCCGATAGGGCCGGATGCCCTGCGGCGCGGCCCCCAGCATCGCGGCCACCGCATCGGCCCACGCCCCGGCGGCGTTCACGACGACATCGGCGACGATCGTGTCGCCCGCTACGGTGGTCAGCGCCCACCGGCCGGCATCGTGCCGCCCGCCGGTCAGCCGTGCATCGCAGTGCAACGCCACACCGCCCCGCCGCGCCTTGGCAAGATAGGCGGCGTGGAGCGCCCCCACATCGATGTCGGCGCAGCCCGGCGACCACAGCGCGTGCCACTGCCCCCGCAGGCCGTCGACCATGCCATGCGGATCGCGCCACGCGATCGGCACCCCGGTGGCGGCAAAATCGGTCGCCATCGCCTCCAGCACCGTACGATCACGGGCCAGCAGCAACTCGCCGCGCGTGCGCAGGAACCCCCGCGCCGCGAAATCGGGCGGCGGTGCCTGGAGGAACGGTCCCGAGGCGGTCGTCAGCGGCTGGACCAGCGGCCCGCCATAGGTTTCCGACCAGAAGGCCGCCGACCGCCCGGTGGCGTGGAAGCCCGGCTGTGCCTCCGCTTCGAGCAGGATGACGTCGTCGGTCGCGGCCAGTTCGGCGGCAAGGCTCGCCCCTGCCATCCCCGCGCCGACAATCGCCACCCGCCTGCGCGTCATGCGTGGGTCCGGTGCGGCGCGGGGGCGCGGGCGTCGAGAAACGCGTCGATCGCCGCGATCGCGCGCGCGCGCACCGGATCGGCCTCCCGCAAGATCTCATGCGCCGATTCCGCGCCGAAGCGCAGCAGCTCGACATCGCGCAACCGCCCTGCAACCTCGACAGCGGCGCGCGGATCGACCAGCGCATCGGCATCGGCCACCAGCATCTGGATCGGCACCGACACCTGATCCAGCGCCGGATCGGCCCGCAGTTCGCGGGTCGAACGAAAGGCGTCGATCACCCAGCGCCAGCTCGGCGGCCCGGTGCGCAGCGCCGCGTCGGTCCCCTGCCACCACAGTTCATCGGAATAGCGCGCGGGGTCGTGGGTCAGCAGCGCCTCTCGCGGACGGACGGTGTGCGGGCGCTCGTTCCCCTTCCATGCGGCACGCAGCGGGCTGCCCATCGCGCTCAGCACCCGCGCCATGCGTTCGCCGAACCGCGGGCCGATCGGCGACCGCAGCCCCAGCATCGGCGCGACCAGCACGCACGCCGCCGGATCGACCCGCCGCTCGACGACACCCCGCAGCGCCAGATGCCCGCCCATCGAATGGCCGATCAGGACGCGCGGTCCTACGCCGGTCCACTGGCTCCAGAAGGCGGCAAGATCGTCGAGATAGGTTTCGAACCGGTCGATGTCGCCGCAATCCCCCGCTGGCGTGCAGCGCCCGGACCCGCCCTGCCCGCGCCAGTCGAACGCGGTGATGTTCCAGCCGCGCACATGCCAATGGGCGAACGCTTCCAGATATTTCTCGAACATGTCGCCGCGCCCGGTCTGGAACAACAGGCTGCCGCGCGGGCGGACATTGGCGGGGGCGGCCCAGTCGAACCGGCGATGCGACCAGTTATCGGGCGCGTGCCACCGGGTGATGGTGGCGGCGGCGGGAATCGCGCGGCGGTATAGGGCGTGGGCGGCCATGGGTCCGGTTACGGTTTCGAAACCCCTTACGTCTAGGGATTAACGACATGGGGGGTATCGTCGTTCCTTGGCTGGCGCTTGCGCTGCTGCTGCTGCTGGCCATCGCGGGAATCGAGGACGCACGGACCCGCGAAATCGCCAACTGGAAAAATGCCGCCATCGCGCTGCTGGCGCTGCCGTGGTGGTGGGCCAACGGCCTGTCGGGGGTCGACATGGCGTGGCAGCTGGGCGTGGCGGGAATCGTCTTCGCGCTGTTCTTCGCCGCGTTCGTCGCCGGGCAGATGGGTGGCGGCGACGTCAAGATGATCGCCGCGCTCGCGCTGTGGCTGCCGCCGGGCGCGGTCCTGTCGATGCTGATGGTGATGTCGGTGCTGGGCGGCGTGCTGACGCTGCTGTTCCTCGCCGATCGCTGGCGGCGGCGGGCAAGCCAAGTCGCGGAGATTCCCTATGGGATCGCCATCGCCATCGCCGGGATGCTCGCCATCGCGAACCCGTTCTTAACCCATTTCGGTGATGCTTAACGGCGAATCAACCGGCCAGACGAATTGAAAGGCCATCGACGTCATGGAATCTCGCAAACTGTTCCTGCTGCTTGGGGCGCTGATGGTGGCGGGCCTGACCGCGTTCATGGCGCGCAATCTAATGGCCGGGGCATCGGCACCGATGGCGACCGCCGCGCCGATGGCCGCCCCGATCGACGGCCCGCGCGTGCTGGTCGCGACGAAGGCGCTGCCGGTCGGCACCATCATCGACGCCACCACGCTGCGGTTCCAGCCATGGCCGAAGGAGCTGGTCGAGAACGCCTATTTCCTCGAATCCATGCCGGAATCGCGTAATCTGGTCGGCACCGTCGTTCGCTTCGCCATTCCGGCGGGCCAGCCGATCACGCAGGGCGCATTGGTGAAGCCGGGCGACCGGGGCTTCCTTGCCGCCGCCCTCGGGCCGGGGATGCGGGCGGTCACCGTGCCGGTATCGGCGCAGAGCGCGGTCGCGGGCTTCGTCTTTCCGGGCGACCGCGTCGACCTGGTGCTGACGCAGAACGTGCCGGGCGGCGGCGATGGCGCCCCGCTCAAGGCGGCGGAAACCTTCCTGCGCAACCTGCGCGTGCTGGCGACCGACCAGCGGACCGACAAGAATACCGATGACCAGGGCAAGACGCTGGTGTCGACCTATTCGACCGTGACGGTCGAGGCGACGCCGCGCATCGCCGAAAAGATCGCGGTCGCACAGACCGTCGGCACGCTGTCGCTGTCGCTGCGCTCGATCGCGGACAATGGCACCGAACTGGAGGAGGCGATCGCCAGCGGCGATGTCCAGCTGCCCGCCAATGGCGACCCGAAGGCGGAAAAGGCGGCGCTGGCCCGCGTCGCCGCCCGTCCGCTCGACAGCGGATCGACCTTCTCGACCGGCGCCGACGTGTCGCGGTTCCAGCGCAGCTCGGTACCCGGCAAGGCCAGCATGATGGCCGGATCGACGAACGCCGGGCCGCCGCCCGGGACGATGACGCCCGCCGGGCCGACGACGCCCGCCGCACCGGCCGGACCGGTCGTGCGGATCACCCGCGGCAATGACGTGACCGCCGTGCCGGTCGGAGGAACCAACTAATGTCTGGCATGAACCTGATCCATCGGTCGCTGGCCGCGACCCTGTCGGTCGCGCTGGTCGCCGCCCCGGTGGTGCCGACCGCCGCTGTCGCTGCGCCCGGCACCACCACCGTCCGCGCCGCACGCGTCGGCACGCCGCCCGCCGGCACGATGCGCCCGACGACCGACGTCATGCTGTCGATCGGCCAGGGTGAGCTGGTGACGCTGCCATCCAACGTCGCCGATGTCTGGGTATCGAACCCGGGGGTCGCCGATGTCTATGTCGGCAATCCGCGTCAGATCCATCTGTTCGGCAAGACCGACGGCGAAGCCACCATCTTCGCTACCAGCGCCAGCGGCGCGGTCGTCTATTCGGCGAATGTCCGAGTGGGGCAGAACCTCACCTCGCTCGACCGGATGCTGAAGGCGGCGATGCCCGAAGCGGACATCCGCGTGACGACGGTCGGCCAGATCGCGGTCATCAACGGCACCATCGCCTCCCCCGCCGACAGCGCGCAGGCCGAACGGCTGGTCGCGTCGCTGCTCAATCCCGGTGTCGCGGTGGGCGATCCCAATGTCGCGCTGAAGGTCGGCGTGGTGAACCGGCTTAAGCTGGCCACCCCGCTCCAGGTCAACCTCCAGGTCCGCATCGCCGAGGTCAGCCGCAACTTCGTCAAGAATATCGGCGTCAACCTGACGTCGCGCGACGTGTCGAGCGGCGTTCTGTTCGGCGTCGCGCAGGGGCGGCAGGGTACGATCACCACCATCCCCGGCTCGCCGACCGACACGAACTTCCTCGTCAATGGCGGCCGCCCCGGCGGCACGCTGTTCGGTTTCCCGACCAAGGGGACCAACGGCACGACGCTGAACCTCGCGGGCAAGCTGCTCGGCCTCGAACTGCTCGGCGCGCTCGACCTGGGTGAGCGGATCGGACAGGTGACGACGCTCGCCAATCCGAACCTGACCGCGCTGTCGGGCGAGACGGGATCGTTCCTGGCCGGCGGCGAAATCCCGATCCCCGTCAGCCAGGGGTTCGGCGCGGTATCGGTGCAGTACAAGCAATATGGCGTCAGCCTCGCCTATACCCCGACCGTGCTGGCCGATGGCCGCATCTCGCTGCGTGTCCGCCCGGAAGTGTCGCAGCTGTCGGCGGCGGGCGCGGTGCAGATCGACGGCACCACCATTCCCGCGCTCACCACCCGCCGCGCCGAAACCACGGTCGAACTGGGGTCGGGGCAGAGCATGATGATCGGCGGGCTGTTGTCGAACAGCCATGACAATTCGATCGACAAGGCACCGGGCCTGGGCGACCTGCCGGTGCTGGGTTCGCTGTTCCGCTCGAACGCGTTCACCCGCAACGAAACCGAACTGGTGATCGTCATCACCCCGTATCTGGTGAAGCCGGTCGACAGCCAGTCGCGCATCGCCCTGCCGACCGACGCCTATTCCACCCCGGGCGACGTCGAACGCGTGCTGATGGGGCAGTTGTCGGGCCAGCGCAAACCCGATCCCCGTCCGGTGCCGACCATGGCGCCGCAGTTGCCCGCGCGGCCGACCATCGGGCTGACCGCACCGGCCCCGGTCGAACCGCAGGCCGCCGATCCCGCCCCGGCCGCAGCGCCCCCGCGCAAGGGCGGTCGCGGCACCGCGCCCGTCGCCCCCGGTTTCAGCATTCAGTGAGGCAAGCCCCGATGACCCTTTTCCGTATCCTCGCGCTCGGCACGACGATCGCGGTCGCCGGTTGCACCGGCACCCCCAATCGCGGCGTCGAATCGGTGCACCAGCCGGTCGTCAGCCGCTCCGCCTATTCCTTCGACCTGTCGACCGGTTCCGCCGGGCTGGCGCCGGGCGAACGCGCGCGGCTGGCCGGCTGGCTGGAGGCGATGCACCTGCGCTATGGCGACGAGATCGGCGTCGACGATGCCGGCACCGGTGACGAAGCCGTACGGGGCGACATCGCCGCCGAAGCCGCGCGGGTCGGCCTGCTGCTGGCCGATGCCGTGCCGCCGACGCCCGGCACCCTCGCCCCCGGCACGGTCCGCGTCGTCGTGTCGCGCATGGTGGCCAGCGTACCGGGATGCCCCGATAACTCGCGCACCTATCAGCCCAATTTCGGGGCGCACACCTCGTCCGACTTCGGCTGCGCGATCAATTCGAACCTGGCGGCGATGGTCGCCCGCCCCGGTGACATGGTGCTGGGCCGCGGCAACGCCGACACGACCGACACCATGGTCAATAGCAAGGCGGTCGGCGCGCTGCGCCGCGCCGCGCCCAGCGGCAATGGCGGACAGGTCACCAATTCCACCGGCGGCGCCGGCGGCAGCGGGGGGAGCAGCAAGTAATGAACGCCCCCTTCAACCTCGCCAAATCCGCGCAGCGCGACGCGTTCATCGCGTTCGTCTGCGACGAGAATTCGGCCGAGACGCTGCGCGGCGTCGCCAGCGATCATGGCTGGCCGGTCGAAAAGATCATGAAGGGCGGCCTGCGCAACGCGGTGCAGACGCTGTCCGTATCGGCCAGCCCGCACGTGCTGTTCGTTGACCTGTCGGAATCGGGCGATCCGCTGAACGACATCAACGGCCTTGCCGAAGTGTGCGAGCCGGGCACGGTCGTGATCGCCATGGGCCAGGTCAACGACGTGCGCCTGTACCGCGACCTGCTGTCCAGCGGAATCCACGACTATCTGCTCAAGCCGCTCAACCCCGATATGGTGCGCGAATCGATCGCGCAGGCCCATGCCCTGCTCCACGCGCCCAAGGCGGCGGAAGCGAGCGAGGAACGGCCGCATTGCGCGGTCGCGATCATCGGCACGCGCGGCGGCGCCGGGGCATCGACCATCGCCACCTCACTGGCGTGGCTGAGCGGCGAACAGGAAAAGCGCAGCACCGCGCTGCTCGACCTCGACGTGCATTTCGGCACCGGCGCCCTCGGCCTCGACCTCGAACCCGGTCGCGGGCTGACCGACGCGATCGAAAACCCCAGCCGCATCGACGGGCTGTTCATCGAACGCGCCATGGTCCGCGCCGGCGAACGGCTGTCGGTCCTGTCGGCCGAAGCGCCGATCAACGCGCCGATCCAGACCGACGGCGCCGCCTTCTACCAGTTGCAGGAGGAGATGCGCGCCGCGTTCGAATGCACCATCGTCGACCTGCCGCGCAACATGCTCGTCAACTATCCGCATCTGGTCGAGGAAGTGCAGACGGCGGTGATCGTCACCGAACTGACGCTGGCCGCCGCGCGCGACACGATCCGGTTGCTGTCGTGGTTCCGCTCCAATGCCTCGCACGTCACCGTCGTGCTGGTCGGCAACAAGGTGCAGCCGGCCGCCAACCAGGAAATCAGCCGCAAGGATTTCGAAGGATCGATCGAACGCAAGCTCGACTTCATGATCCCGTGGGACGGCAAGCTGGCGGCACAGGCGGCCAAGCTGGGCAAGCCGCTGGCGGAAGCGGGCAAGGGCAACCGCGCGCTCAGCCCCCTGATCGACCTGTCGCGGCATCTGTGCCGGCTGCACGATGCCGGCGACGATGACGCCGCGCCGGCAGCGGGCAAGGGCAAAGGCAAGGGCGGAACGTCGCTTATGGGCAAGCTCGCCGGTCTGCGCGCACGCCTGCCCGCCCGGGCCAAGAAGTAAGCGCGGACGGCACGGCGATGGACCTGCTCCCCATCCTTATGCTGGCGGCCGGCGCGGCGATGACGCTGGTGCTGCTGGTCCTTGCCCTGTCGCCCCCATCGGGCGAGCGCGCGCGCGGCCGTCGCCTGCTCGCGGTACGCGAACGCCATGCCTCCGCCGCCAGCACGACGGCGATGGAAGCGCAGATGCGCCGCATCGGCAACCGCAACACGACCAAGGCGGATCGTGCCGCCGCGCGGTTCCTGCCCAATGTCGAACAGCTCAAGCTGCGCCTGCAGAAGACCGGCCGCAGCTGGACCCTCGCCCAATATGGCAAGGTGTCGCTGGGGCTTCTCGTCGGCGTCACCGCCCTGCTGATGCTGCGCGGGTTCCCGATGATCCTCGCGCTGTTGCTGGGGCTGGTCGCGGGCATGGGCCTGCCCCATTTCGCGGTCGGCTATGTCATCAAGCGGCGCATCGCCCGCTTCACCGCCAAATTTCCCGACGCGATCGAACTGCTGGTGCGCGGCCTGCGGTCGGGTCTGCCGATCACCGAGACGATGAACGTCGTCGGACAGGAAGTCGACGGGCCGGTCGGCGAGGAATTCCGCCTGGTCAGCGACCGGATGAAGATCGGCCGCTCGCTCGACGCCGCGTTGCAGGAAACCGGCGACCGGCTCGGCACGCCCGAATTCCAGTTCTTCATCATCACCATCGCCATCCAGCGCGAAACCGGCGGCAACCTAGCCGAAACGCTCGCCAATCTGGCCGATGTGCTGCGCAAGCGGTCGCAGATGAAGCTGAAGATCAAGGCGATGTCGTCGGAATCCAAGGCTTCGGCCTATATTGTCGGATCGCTGCCCTTCATCGTGTTCGGCATGATCTGGGCGATCAACGACACCTATATGCAGAATTTCTTCGTCGACCCGCGGCTGATGATCGCGGGCCTCGGCGGCGCGCTGTGGATGGGCATCGGCGCCTTCATCATGGCCAAGATGGTCAATTTCGAGATCTGATGCGATGGTAACCGCCCCCCACCCCACGCTGCTCGGGTTCGACGTCGTCAATGTCGCGACGATCCTGTCGGGCATCGCCGTCCTGTCGGTCATGCTGGCGATCTATGTCGCCACGTCCACGCGCGACCCGATGACCCGGCGCGTGAAGGCGCTGAACGACCGCCGCGAACAGTTGAAGGCCGGCATCACCGCCTCGACCAGCAAACGCCGTGCGAAGCTGGTGCAGAAGAACGACGCGACCGATCGCATCCGCGACCTGCTGTCCTCGCTGAAGGTGTTGCAGGATTCGCAGCTCAAGGTCGCGCAGCTCAAGCTGATGCAGGCGGGCATCCGGTCGAAGGACTGGGCGGTCGCGGTCATCTTCGGGCGGCTGGTGCTGCCGATCGTGCTCGGCCTGCCGATGCTCTACATCGTCTACGGCACCGACACCTTTGCCGACTGGTCGCCACTGAAGGCGTACGGCCTGGTCGCGGGCACCTTCATCCTCAGCTATAAAGCGCCCGACATCTATCTGAAGAACAAGATCACCAAACGGTCGGACGCGATCCGCAAGGGCCTGCCCGATGCGCTCGACCTGCTGGTGATCTGCGCCGAGGCCGGCCTGACCGTCGACGCCGCCTTCACCCGCGTCGCGCGCGAACTGGGCCGGGCCTATCCCGAACTGGGCGAGGAATTCTCACTGACCGCGATCGAGCTGGGCTTCCTGACCGAACGGCGTCAGGCGTTCGAAAACCTCGCCATGCGCATCAATCTCGACGCAGTGAAGGGCGTGGTGACGACCATGATCCAGACCGAGAAATACGGCACGCCGCTCGCGTCCGCCCTGCGCGTGCTGTCCGCCGAATTCCGCAATGAACGTATGATGCGCGCGGAGGAAAAGGCCGCGCGCCTGCCGGCGATCATGACGGTGCCGTTGATCCTCTTCATCCTGCCGACCCTGTTCGTCGTCATCCTGGGTCCGGCCGCCTGCAGCATCAGCGACGCGTTCGGCAAATAGCTGGAACGCCCGACCGGGGCGGGTGCGGAACGCCGCCCTGCCCCGACCGTTATAGCCCCGTAATCAACTGCCAGGGGGTTAGCCCGATGCTGTTCCAGACGCCGACCCAGTTCGCGGTCCTCGCCCTCGTCCTGTTTGCCGGTTGGCTGTTCGGGCTGGCATCGTCGTCGGGCGGCAAGAAGTGGAAGCAGCGCTATCGTGACGAGGAAGCGGCGCATAAGGCGTATCGCGCCGAAGTCGCCGCCGACCTGAAGACCCGCGACGAACGCCTGCGCGAGGTCGAGGCCGAGCGCGACCGGTCCGCCACCGAACGCGGTACGGCGACGACCACCGCCGCTGCCACCGCGACCGGCGCGGCGGCGAGCAACAGTGGCGGCGGCTTCTTTGGCTGGGGCGGCGACAACCTGTCGCGTATCCGTGGCATCGACGCCGACCTCGAACATGCGCTCGGCCAGCGCGGGATCAAGACCTATCGCGCGATCGAGGGGTTGAGCGAAGCCGACGAACGCGCGCTGGAGGACGATCTGCGCCTGCGTCCCGGCACGATCGACGAGGAACGCTGGCGCGAACAGGCAGCGATGCTCCGCGCCGGCCACGACGACGACCATCGCAGCCGCTGGGGCTAAGTTTTCCGGGCGCTAGAGCCGATCGAGATGCAGCTACGCCCGGTATCGTTCCTGATCGACGCCGCCAGCCTCCCCGTAACCCCGGACTTGTTCCGGGGTCCACGGCGCGGCAATCGGCACGGTGTTGGTCTCTATCAACCGCGATGGCGGCTCGGTAGGTTCCGGAACAAGTCCGGGGTGACGCAATAAAATGTGAATGTCGATACGACCTAGGGACGGCGCACCGCGCCCGGTTCGTCACATCGGGCATCGAACCGGGCCTGGGCCTGCGCCACCGCCGGCATCCGCTGCTCAGCCCAGCGCATCATCATCGTCAACGCATCGATCAGTTCGCTACCCATCGAAGTGATGCTATAGGTCACCTCGACCGGCATCGTCGGGGTGACCACCCGATCGACCAGTCCGTCGCGCTCCAGCGACCGCAGCGTCTGGCTGAGCATTTTCTGCGATACCCCAGCGATACGCCGCCGCATTGCGTTGAACCGCATCGACTCCTCGCCCAGCAGCAGCAGAATTAACACGCTCCATTTGTCGCCGACCCGATCGAGCAGTTGCCGCGTCGGACAATCGGCGGCGTAGACATCGCCCTGTCGGCAGGCGGTTTCGTAGACGAAACCGGGTATCGGAAAAGTGCCGTCTTGCATCATGGGTATCGCCATAGCACCTGGTATCCGTCGGAAACCAGCGGAGACGTTGCATGATCGTTGCGGTACTTGGCGCCAGTGGCAATGCCGGTTCGGAAATCACCCAGGAGCTTGCCCGCCGGGGCCATGCCGTTCGCGCGATCGCTCGGCATCCCGACAAGATTCCGACCGGTGAAGGCATCACCCCGGTTGCGGGCGATGCCCATGATCCGGCGGCGCTGGCCGACCGGCTGAGCGGTGGCGATGCGGTCATCAGCGCGCTGCATTTCGACGTCACCGCCGATATGCTGTTGACGGCACTGCGCACGGCTGGCGTCGGGCGGTTGCTGGTGACCGGCGGCGCGGCCAGCCTGGAGGTGGCACCGGGGCAGCGGCTGATCGATTCGCCCGACTTTCCGGCGGAATGGCGTGAGTTCGCGATGGGCGGCATCGCATTTCTCGATGCGCTGCGCGGGGTCGACGACATCGACTGGACGTTCTTTTCCCCCGCCGCAATGATCGAGCCCGGCTCGCGCACCGGCCAGTACCGCCTCGGCACGGACACCCTCGTCACCGATGATGCCGGCGTCAGCCGGATCAGTTTTGCCGACTATGCCATCGCGATGGTCGACGAACTGGAAGCCCACCGCCACTCCCGCGCACGCTTCACCGCTGCCTATTGACCAGGCGCCGCCTGCATTGATGCGGGCGGCCCCTGTATTACCGGTTCAGGACGGGTCGACATTCAGCGATAGGCATAGGAGCCGACGGAACCGATACCCTATCCCGTCACCCCGGACTTGATCCGGGGTGACGACCATAAGGCGGCTCTTCCGATACCGAACCGGGAATAGATGAATGTCGATCCGGCCTAGAACGTCACCCATTCGGTTCCGCCGGGGAACACCACGTCCTCGACCTTGTCACCGATCTTGGTCACCGCCAGCAGCAGCGCGACGATCACGATCAGGTCGATCACGATCACCGCGCCCCACACGAATGCCGGGTGGAACGGCCCGATCCGATCATACCCATCGCGGGTCACGCGCGGGCGGTCGCTGAACGGCGCGGCGTTCATTTGGCGAGCGCCGCCTGCGCCGCCGCCAGCCGCGCGATCGGCACGCGGTACGGGCTGGCCGAGACGTAATCCAGCCCGACCTTCTCGCAGAAGGCGATCGACGCCGGGTCACCGCCATGTTCGCCGCAGATGCCCAGCTTGATGTCGGGACGCGTCTTGCGCCCGCGCTCGGCGGCCAGTTCGATCAGTTCACCCACGCCTTCGACATCGATCGAGACGAACGGGTCGCGGGCATAGATGCCCTTTTCGACATAGACGCCCAAGAAGCGGCTGGCATCGTCGCGGCTGACGCCCAGCGTCGTCTGCGTCAGGTCATTGGTCCCGAACGAGAAGAACTGCCCGGCCTCGGCAATCTCGCCGGCCTTGAGCGCGGCGCGCGGCAGTTCGATCATCGTGCCGACCAGATATTCGATCCGGCGGCCCTTGTCGGCGAACACGGCTTCCGCCGCCTTGTCGACCACCGTCTTCATCAATTCCAGCTCGCGCTTGGTGCCGACCAGCGGGATCATGACCTCCGGAATCGGCGCCTCGCCCGACTTCTCGGCGACGATCACCGCCGCCTCGAAGATCGCGCGCGCCTGCATCTCGTAGATTTCGGGATAGGTCACGCCGAGGCGACAGCCGCGATGGCCCAGCATCGGATTGAACTCGTGCAGTTCCGCCGCGCGGCGCTTGAGCTGGTCGACGGCGATGCCGGCCGCCTGCGCCACTTCGGCGAACTCGGCTTCCTGATGCGGCAGGAATTCGTGCAGCGGCGGGTCAAGCAGACGGATGGTGCAGGGTAGCCCGACCATCACCTCGAAAATCTCGACGAAATCACTGCGCTGTTCGGGCAGCAACCGCTCCAGCGCCGCGCGCCGCCCGGCCTCGTCCTCCGCCAGGATCATCTGGCGCACGGCGGTGATGCGCGACTGTTCGAAGAACATATGCTCGGTGCGACACAGCCCGATGCCCTCCGCGCCGAAATCGCGCGCGGTGCGGCAATCGAGCGGGGTTTCGGCGTTGGTCCGCACCTTCAGGCGGCGGACGCCATCGGCCCATTCCATCAGCGTGCCGAAATCACCGGCGAGTTCGGGCTGCACGGTCGCGACCGCGCCCGCCATCACCTCACCGGTCGCGCCGTCGATCGTCACGATGTCGCCCTCGCGAATCTCGCGGCCGGCGACCTTCATCACGCCCGCCTTCGCATCGATCGCGATGCTGCCGGCCCCCGACACGCACGGCCGACCCATGCCGCGCGCCACGACCGCTGCGTGGCTGGTCATGCCGCCGCGTGCGGTCAGGATGCCGCGCGCCGCGTGCATCCCGTGAATATCCTCCGGCGAGGTTTCGGTGCGGATCAGGATCACCGCGTCGCCGGCATTGGCGCGACGCTCGGCGGTGTCGCTGTCGAATACCGCGATACCGCTGGCGGCACCGGGCGACGCCGGCAGCCCCTTGGTCAGCACGTCGCGCTTCGCCTGCGGGTCCAGCGTCGGGTGGAGCAGCTGGTCCAGCGCCTGCGGATCGACGCGCAGGATCGCTTCCTCGCGGGTGATGAGGCCCTCTTCGGCCATGTCGACCGCGATCTTCAGCGCGGCCTTGGCGGTGCGCTTGCCCGAGCGGGTCTGCAGCATCCACAGCTTGCCCTGCTGCACCGTGAATTCGATGTCCTGCATGTCGCGGTAATGCCGCTCCAGCCGGTCGAACACGGCGGCCAGTTCGCCATAGGCGTCGGGCATCGCCTCCTCCATCGACAGCGGCTTGGCGTTCGCCGCCGCGCGCGCCGCGGTCGTCAGATATTGCGGCGTGCGGATGCCCGCAACCACGTCCTCGCCCTGCGCGTTGATGAGGAATTCGCCATAATAGGCGTTCGCGCCGGTCGACGGATCGCGGGTGAAGGCGACGCCGGTCGCCGACGTGTCGCCCATATTGCCGAACACCATCGCCTGCACGTTGACCGCCGTGCCCCAGTCGCCCGGAATGTCGTTCAACCGGCGATAGACCTTGGCCCGGTCCGCCTGCCACGACCCGAACACCGCGCCGATCGCGCCCCAGAGCTGGTCGTGCACGTCCTGCGGGAACGGCTTGCCCCACAGTTCGACGACGATGTCCTTGTACTGGGCGACCAGCGCGCGCCAGTCGTCGGCGGTCAGGTCGGTGTCGAGATAATAGCCGCGATCTTCCTTCGCGATCTCCAGCGCTTCCTCGAACCGGCCATGGTCGAGTTCGAGCACGACGTCCGAATACATCTGGATGAAGCGGCGATAGCTGTCCCACGCGAACCGCGCGTCGTCCGACACGCTCGCCAGCCCCTCGACCGTCCGGTCGTTGAGGCCGAGGTTCAGCACCGTGTCCATCATCCCCGGCATCGACACCCGCGCGCCCGAGCGAACCGACACCAGCAGCGGGTCGGCGTCATCGCCGAAGCGCTTGCCGGTGATCCCCTCGATATGCGCGATCCCGGTCGCCACTTCATCGCGCAGGCTGTCGGGAAAGCGCTCGCCCTCCTCGTAATAGCGCGTGCACATCGTCGTCGCGATGGTGAAGCCCGGCGGCACCGGCAGGCCGATCGACGCCATTTCCGCCAGGTTCGCGCCCTTGCCGCCCAGCAGCGTCTTGTCGCCCGACCCTCCGTCCGAAACCCCGCCGCCGAACCGATAGACATACTGCGTCATAGTCGTTCCCTTGTTTCCGGGGCCATCGGGGCCACGGGGTTGGTATCGGCGGGCGACGAATCACCTTGCCGTCGCCGCCCCCGTTAAACGGGTTAAACCGACAGGTCAGCCCTCGATTTTAGAAAAATCGGCTACCCGGTGTACCGCATCGCGGACCCGTGCCAGCAATGCCAGCCGCGCGGTGCGCTTGTGCGGGTCGGCATCGTTGACCGTGACGTCGGTGAAAAAGGCGTCGATCGGCGCGCGCAAGGTGGCGAGCGCGGCCATCGCCCCGGCGAAATCCTCCGCCGCGATGGCCTGTTCCGCCTGCGGCTCGGCCGCGTCGAGCGCCGCGATCAACGCCGCCTCGGCCGGCTCGCGATCATAGTCGTTCGCTTCCCGCTCGGCCCGCGCCAGTTCGGCGACGACGGGCGCGAAGTCGGGGTCCTCGACCATCGACAGCGGGTCTTCCTCGCCGGTTTCGGCGATGTGCCTGCTGGTGCCCGGCGCTTCCTTCTTCAGGATATTCGCCGCGCGCTTGTACCCCGCGAGCAGGTTCGCGCCGTCCTCGGTCGTGACGAAGGCTTGGAGCGCATGGACGCGGGCGAGCAGGCGGACGAGATCGTCCTCGCCGCCCAGTGCGAACACCGCGTCGATCAGGTCGTGGCGGACGCCGGCTTCGCGTTGCTGGACTTTGAGGCGGTCGGCGAAGAAGTCGGGAAGCGTATTCTTCGTCCGTTCAGTAGCTTCTATTAGGTTTTCGATACCAAGCTCGAACAACTTTTGTCGCACTAAAGCGTTGTGACGCTTTTCAAAGAACGCATCTATGGCAAAACGAACCTTTTGCCGCCTGACAAGTGAAGGGTTGTCTGATCTAAAGACTGCTTGGGCGTTAAGCGTCATCGAAATGACAAACACTTCCGCCAAGGTCAAACGTAAATGGTTCGACGTGATTAGCCGAAGAACACCAAGCGCCGCGCGACGTAACGCAAATGGATCGCGCGATCCGGAAGGCATTTCGTTCGCTAGAAAAAATCCGACAAGCGTATCCAGTTTGTCCGCCAACGCCACGGCCACCGTCACCGGCGCATTGGGAACATCATCCCCCTGCCCGACCGGCTTGTAATGATCGCGCACCGCCTCGGCGACTTCCACCGGCTCGCCCTGCGAAGCGGCATAATAGCCGCCCATCAGCCCTTGCAATTCGGGGAACTCGCCGACCATGCCGGTGACCAGATCGGCCTTGGCCAGCCGCGCAGCGCGTTCGGCGTGGGCCGGATCGGCGTTCTTGACGACACCACTCTCCACCAGCCACCGCGCGAGCTTCGCCACCCGATCGACCTTATCGGCGACGGTGCCCAGCTTCTCGTGGAACACGATCTTTTCGAGCTTCGGCAGTTGGTCATCCAAACGCTTACGGGTAGTACGTCGGCGTTCAGTCCCAAGTCCCTCGTGGTTCCACTGATCCTCTTCCCAGAAGTGCTGGGCATCCGACAGCCGCGCCGCCAGCACCTTGGCATTGCCCGCGACGATCCGCTCGCCGCCGTCCGCCGCGTCGATATTGGCGGTGCAGACGAACGCATTGGCCAACTGCCCCGCGCCGTCGCGGCACACGAAGTACTTCTGGTTCACCCGCGCGGTGAGCTGAATCACCTCGGGCGGCACGGCGAGGAACGCTTCGTCGAACCGGCCGAGCAGCGGCACCGGCCATTCGGTCAGGCCGGCATTCTCCGCCAGCAGCCCCTCATCCTCGACCAGCACCAGCCCCGCGCCCTGCGCCGCCATCTTCGCGCCCACCGCGATGATCGCCGCGCGCTCATTCTGGTCGACGATGACATGGGCGTCGCGCAGCGTCTCGACATAGCTGTCCGCCGACGTGATCGTCACCGGGCCGTCGTGATGGAACCGATGCCCCATCGTCTCCGCGCCGCTGGTCACGCCAGCCACTTCGCACGGCACCACAGCGTCCCCGAACAACGCGACGATCCCCTGCAACGGCCGCACCCAGCGCGGGGACTCCGGGCTGAGCGACGCCGCGCCCCAGCGCATCGACTTGGGCCACGGGAAGGCGCGCACGATGGCGGGGATCGCGGTGGCGAGAACCGTCGCCGTCTCGCGTCCCGGCACCTCGGTCACCGCGAACAACACGCCATCGCGCTCGGTCAGCGCCTCGCGGGTCAGGCCGGTCTTGCGCAGGAACCCCTCCAGCGCCTGTGGCGGGGCGGAGGCACGCGGCCCCTTCACCTCTTCGCGCACCGGCTTGGTCGCTTCCGGCAGATCATGCGCGATCAGCGTCAGGCGGCGCGGCGTCGCATAGGTGGCGATGCGCGGCGCGGCGATGCCGGCCTTGCCCAGTTCGGCGACGAACAGCTTTTGCAGGTCCTCTCTAGCCTTGGCCTGCATTCGCGCGGGAATTTCCTCGCTGCGCAGTTCGAGCAGAAAATCGGTCATGCCACCCACCCCGGAAACTTCGCCTGCCATCTGGGCGTCTGCGTCTCGATAAACTTCGCGCAACTGGCCTTCGCCAGATCGCGCACGCGGCCTATATAGGCCTGCCGCTCCGCGACGGAGATCACGCCGCGCGCGTTGAGCAGGTTGAACACATGGCTCGCCTCGATCGCCTGTTCGTACGCCGCGATCGGCACGTCATGGGCCAACGCATTCTCGCACTCCGCCGCCGCCTTTTTGAACAGATCGAACAGGCCGTCGGTATCGGCGACCTCGAAATTCCATTTCGACATCTGCCGCTCGTTTTCGAGGAACACGTCGCCATAGGTCACGCCGGCATCGTTGAACGCCAGGTCGTACACGCTGTCCTTGTCCTGGATATACATCGCCAGGCGTTCGAGGCCGTAGGTCAGCTCGCCCGCGACCGGCTTGCAGTCGAACCCGCCCATCTGCTGGAAATAGGTGAACTGGGTGACTTCCATCCCGTCGCACCACACTTCCCAGCCCAGGCCCCATGCGCCCAGCGTCGGCGATTCCCAGTCGTCCTCGACGAAGCGGATGTCGTGCTGGGTAAAGTCGATGCCGATCGCCGCCAGCGACCCCAGATACAGTTCCTGCAAATTCGGCGGGCTGGGTTTCAGGATCACCTGATACTGGTAATAATGCTGCAGGCGGTTGGGGTTCTCGCCATAACGCCCGTCGGTCGGCCGACGCGACGGCTGGACGAACGCGGCGTTCCACGGCTCCGGCCCCAGCGCCTTCAGCGTCGTCGCCGGGTGGAACGTCCCCGCCCCCATGCGCATGTCATAGGGTTGCAGGATGACGCAGCCCTTGTCGCTCCAATAGTCGTGGAGCGTCAGGATCATTTTCTGGAAGCTGAGCGGGGCGGACATGGTTTCGCCTTTGAATGCGGAGATGCCCCGCGCCTAGCCGCATCGTCGAGCGCCGGTCAAGCGAACCGCATGTCAGGTCTAAGCGACATCATGTCAGGTAGTATTGACACAAAGCGCAAATCAGCGGATACATAGTCAGGTAAACACGACACATTGTCGTCCATAATTGACATGGAAGGCCCAAGCGATGCTCTGTCCCGACACCCGTCGCCACGCGCTGTTCGTCGTCGCGCTGTGCGCCGCCGTCGCCGCCATGGCGGCCGACCGCCCCGAACGGGCCGCGCCGGTCGCCGCACCGATCGCCACGACCGGCGGTGTCGCCTTTGCCGCGCAGCTAGGCGATGCGGCGGTCTCGCTGTCGTGGCGTTGAGGGCGGAGGGAAACATGCCGCAGGACCGTTGGGGCGAAAACCGTGCGGCCACCCGCGCGCGCCGTCGGATGATGTGGATCGCGGGGACGGGAGCATTGCTGGCCGCCCTGCCCTTCGCGCTGCATTTCGGTGCGCGGCATTACGCCGCTGCGGGTGGCGCGATGCCGGAAGGGCGCTTCCCGATCTGGATACCTGTCGCCTTCTGGATCACGGCGATTGCCGTCGCGATCGTCGGCGCACTCCGCCTGTACCGGTTGAGCGACGAGTTCGAACGGCAACGAATGGTCGAGAGCATCGCGGGTGCCGGCGCGGTGCTGCTCCTGCTGGTTCCCCCGACCATTTTCCTCGACCTGCTGAAGGGCGGCGCGGCGCTCCTGGTCTGGCTGCTGGCGGTCGCCACCGGTTTGACGATGTTCGCCCGGCGACGTCTGGACGCATGAAGAACCGGCTGAAGATCCTGCGCGCGGAACGCGACTGGAGCCAGGCCGAACTGGCCGGGCGGCTCGATGTGTCGCGACAGGCGGTGAACGCGATCGAAACCGGCAAGCACGACCCGTCGCTACCGCTCGCCTTCCGCATGAGCCGGTTGTTCGACCTGCCGATCGAGCAGATTTTCGAGGATGACGTCGATGGTTGAGGATTGGGGCACCGCACGCGAACGGCAACGCCGGTGGCGGCGATGGAAATGGGTCGCGGCGGCTATCGCAGTGGTCGCGCTTGCGCCGCTGGTCACGACGTTCGTACTGGGCATCGTCGAGGGGTATAGCGAGGTCGCCGATCCCGCGCGGACGGTCCACACCCGCGATCATGCCGGCTATATCGCCATCGCCATCGCGATGCTGGGCGCACTGGTGTTCAACCTGCGCATCTGGCGCAACGCCGATGAGGTCGAACGGCAACAGATGACCGACGCGGCGGCGATCACCGGGGTCGTCGCGCTGATCGCACTGCCGGTGCTGTCACTGGCGGCAAAGCCGCTGGCATTGTCCAATCCGGCGATGATCGGCTGGAGCCTCGCCATCGCCGCGCTGGTCGTCACCCGCATCGTCCAGCGCCTGCGCAGATGATCGTCCGGGTCGCCGCCGCGCTGTTCGGTTGGCTGTCGCTCGCCAGCCCGGTCGCGGCGCCGGCGGCGCTGGCCCCGGCGCTGTGGGTCGCGCGCGACGCCGACACGACGGTCTGGCTGTTCGGCACGGTGCATCAGTTGCGTCCCGGTACGCCGTGGCTGACCGGAGCGGTCGCGCGGGCCTTTGCCGACAGCGACACGCTGACGCTCGAAATCGCCCCGACCACGCCCGACGCGATGACCAGTGCGCTGGTCAAGGCCACGCCTGCCAAGCCGGCCCCGCTGCCCCCCGACCTCGACCGACGCCTGCGTAAGCGTGCGCATGAACTGGGCTTTCCGGCCAATGCCTTCGACGCGACCGACCCGTGGTTCGCGGCGACGACGCTCGCCGCGCAACCGCTCGCCCGTGCCGGCTACAGCCCCGCCCCCGCGCCCGAAACGCTGCTCGCGACGCTGGCCGGGCGCAGCGACACCGCGATCGAACCGCTGGAGACGCTCGACAGGCAACTCGATATCTTCGCCGCCCTGCCGCAACCGGCGCAGCGCACGATGCTCACCCGCGTCCTGGCCGATCCCGATCCCGTGCCGGCGATGGACCGGATCGTCGCGACATGGGGCCGGGGCGACGTCGCGACGCTCGACCGGCTGCTGGCGAACGACATGGACGCGGCCGGCCCGGCGGTGCGGACCGCACTGCTCGACCGGCGCAACGCAGCGTGGGCGGGTAGAATCGCGCAGTGGATGCGCCAACCGGGGACACGGTTCGTCGCGGTCGGTGCGGGGCATCTGGCGGGGCCGGGCAGCGTGCAGGCGCGGTTGCAGGCGCTGGGGGTGGAGGTGACGCGGGTGCGATAGTCCCCGCCGTGTTTACCGCTCCCGCCCCACCGTTCGTCCTGAGTAGCCACTGAGCTTGTCGAAGGGGCGTATCGAAGGACTGCCACAGGTGCTTCGATACGGGTCTTCGACAAGCTCAGCCCCTACTCAGCACGAACGGGGTGGCTTGATCGCTCCCCAAACCTTGCCTTTCCCCCCGAACTCCCCTATGCGCCCGCGCTTGTTCGTGCCGGGGTCATCCCTGGAGGCCCGGCCGCGCAAGACACAGAAACCAAGCATTCAAGGAAGACATGATGAGCGACACGCTGCACCTGTCGGCCGAGACGCGCGATCGGGTAGGCAAGGGAGCCTCCCGTGCCCTGCGTCGCGATGGCCGCGTCCCCGCCGTGATCTATGGCAACAAGCAGGACCCGCAGGGCATTCACCTGAACGCCCGCGAACTGATGAAGCAGCTGATGACCGGCCACTTCATGAACTCGGTCATCATGGTCGATGTCGGCGGCACGAAGGTCCGCACGCTGGCCAAGGACGTCGCCTTCGACGTCGTCACCGACCAGCCGATCCATGTCGATTTCCTGCGCATCTCGAAGAACGCGACCGTCACCGTCGCGGTCCCGGTGGTGTTCACCAACGAAGACGACGCGCCCGGCATCAAGCGTGCCGGCGGCGTGCTGAACGTCGTTCGTCACGAAATCGAACTGGTGGTCGAAGCGTCGAACATCCCGACCGAGATCGTCGTCGACCTGACCGGCCGCGAAGTCGGCGACTCGATCCACATCTCGGAAGTGTCGCTGCCGAACGGTGCCGAACCGGCCGTCGAGGACCGCGATTTCACCGTCGCCACCATCGTGCCGCCGACGGTCCCGACCGCCGAGGACGAAGCGCTCGACGCCGAAGTCGCCGAAGCGCAGTCGGCCGAAGCCGCTGCCGAGGCCGAAGAGGCCGACGCCGAAGGCGAGGACAAGGCCGAGGGCTGATCCGCCCTGCCTTCGTGCCGCTTCGGGGAGCGGGATGGCCATGCCGTCCCGCTCCCTTTTGCGTTGAGGAGGCGCGTCATCCCGGCGAAGGCCGGGATCCATGGACACGGCCACGTCGCGGATCGATCGATGCCACCCGACACAATGGATTCCGGCCTACGCCGGAATGACGATGGTCACGAACTGCGCGCGCCGCCCCGTCGTCCCCGCGCAGGCGGGGACCCATACACGCAACGCCAGCGTCTTGATCCATAGCCGTTGCGGCAATGGATTCCCGCCTTCGCCGGAATGACGGTTAGGGCTACAGGCGTCCGCACCGATCTCGCCACCCCGAAGGACCCGCCAATGCAGCTCTGGACCGGCCTGGGAAATCCCGGCCCGCAATATGCGATGCATCGCCACAATATCGGCTTCATGGCCGTCGATGCGATCGCCGAAGTCCATGGCTTCGCCGCGCCGAAACGCGCCTTCCAGGGCTGGGTACAGGAAGGGCGCATCGGCACGCAGAAGATACTTCTGCTGAAACCCGGCACCTGGATGAACGAAAGCGGGCGATCGGTCGGCGAGGCGATGCGCTTCTACAAGCTGACGCCCGCCGACGTCACCGTGTTCCATGACGAACTGGACCTTGCGCCGTTCAAGCTGAAGGTGAAGGTCGGCGGCGGCCATGCCGGGCATAACGGCCTGCGTTCGACCGATGCGCATATCGGGCCGGACTTTCGCCGCATCCGCCTGGGCATCGGTCATCCGGGACACAAGGACCGGGTGACGCCCTACGTGCTGGGCAATTTCGCCAAGGCCGAGCTGGATGACCTCACCGACCTGCTGGGCGCGGTCGCGGCGGAGGCGCCATGGCTGGCGGCGAACGACGATGTGCGCTTCATGAACGAGGTGGCGCGGCGGATGGGGTGACGGGTCGACACCTGCTGCCCTCGTTCCCTGCGCCACGCTCCTGCTGCCCCAGGCGTCACCCCAGCGCAGGCTGGGGTCTGGTCATGATCGGACGCCGTGGTCACCAACTGCTAGACCCCGGCCTGCGCTGGGGTGACGTATGCGGGGGGGATCGGTCCAGTATCCCCCAAACTCCGCAAGATCGGTCGAGCGCCCCCGCCCTTCCCGCGCGCATATGTCCATGCCACACAAGGAACGGACATGACGGCGAACGCCTCCCCCTATCACGACCGGATGCAGCGCGCGCTCGACCATATCGACCGGCATCTGGACGACGAACTCGACCTCGCTTCGATCAGCGCGGTCGCGGCCTTTTCCAAATATCATTTCCATCGCCAGTTCGTCGCGACCTTTGGCCTCACCGTACATCGCTATGTCCAGCTTGCCCGGTTGCAGCGCGCGTCGCACCGCCTCGCCTTTCATGGCGAGCGCGTCACCGACGTCGCGCTGGATGCCGGTTACGATGCGCCCGATGCCTTTGCCCGCGCCTTTCGCCGGCATTTCGGGCAGTCGCCGTCATCGTTCCGTTCCGTGCCCGACTGGGCACCGTGGCGCGCGGCGCTCCTGCCGCTGGATCATGCAAGGAACCGATCCATGCCCAGCTATGACGTCACCATCCGCGATTTCCCCGACACCCGCATCGCGTTCCTGTCGCATGTCGGCGACATGACGGGCATCGGCGACACCATCCGCCGGTTCATCGCCTGGCGGCGCGCGAACCGCCTGCCTCCATCGGAGGGCGCGACCTTCAACATCTTTCACAGCGATCCGCAGGCCATGGCCGCGGGGCCGGTCCGCATCGACCTGTGCGTCGCCACCGACCGCGACGTTTCGGTCGAAGAGGGGGTGACCATCGGCCTGATCCCCGGCGGCCGTTGCGCGGTGGTGCGTATCACCGGTCGCGCCGACGACCTCGAAGCACCCGCACTCCACCTCTATCGCGACTGGCTGCCCGAGAGTGGCGAGGAACTGCGCGACTTCCCGCTCTTCTGCCAACGGGTCCGTTTCTTTCCGGACGTGGCGGAACACGACGCGGTTACCGACCTGTTCCTGCCGCTGCGATAGCGGCCGCACGGCGAACGGTACAGATCGGGCCGAGCAACCACCAAGAAGCTTTAACCAATGCGGATCAGTGTCTTCGCATGGTTCGACGCGTTGTTTCTGTTGTGCGTGCGGTACGTTCCGCGATCCTTCCGGTCGCATCGGGAAGTGTCTATTTCCTGGCTGCCGTCGCGTCGTTGAAACTCACGCTGGGCAATGACGGTATCGCGACCTTGTGGCCGCCCAGCGGGATCTTGCTCGCGGTCCTGCTGCTCGCGCCGCGTCACCGGATCGCGTGGCACGTCGCGGCGGCAGCCATGGGGGCGGTCGTGGCCAATCTGGTTGCGGGCAACCCGCCGCTGACCGCGCTTACCTTTGCCGTCGCCAATATCGGCGAATCCACGCTCGCGGCATGGCTGCTGCGGCGTGGCGGCAGGGGCGGCACGTCCTTCTTCGACCGGCAGGGCCTGCTGCGGTTTGGCGGTGCCACCATCGCCGGTGCGATGCTGAGCGCGATGATCGCCTCGACGACAGTGATCGCCGCATCGGACCGGCTGTTTCTGTTCTGGCTGTCATGGCTGTCGACCGATCTGCTCGGCATCTTCGTCGTGACCCCGGTGATCCTCATCTTCGGACGGGCGCTGCACCGCCCCCGCACCTGGGCCGTGCCGAAATCGCTCGCGACGACGATGGCGGTCTTCACGCTGATCGCGGTCGTCTCGGCGGTGACCTTTGCCCAATCGACCTATCCGCCGCTGTTCGTGCCGATGCTGGCGGTGCTGCTCGCGGTGTTCTGGGTCGGTCCGCTCGGCGCGGCGGGGGGCGTGCTGATCGTCGCCATCGTGTCGACCTCCGCCATGACGCTGGGCATCGGACCGATCGCGCAGGACGATATCGGACCGCTGCAACGCAGCCTGTTGCTGCAATGCTATCTGTTGACGACCTTTGCCGCATCGCTGCCGATCGCCACGCTGCTGGCGGCGCGCGACCGGCTGCTCGCGCGGCTTGCCGAAAAGATGCGGCTGCTCGAACTCGCCGAAAGCGCGGCGGAAGTCGGCCATTGGCGGCTGGACACGGGCCGGCAACGGGTCACCTGGTCGCAAGGGGTGTTCCGCATTCACGGCATTCCCGACACCATGCCGCCGACGTTCGTCTCCGCGCTGGCGGCCTATCATCCCGACGACCGGGCGATGGTGACCCGCCATATCGATCATGCGATCGCGAACCATGCGGGCTTCGAATTTCGCGCGCGCATCGTCCGCCCCGATGGGGAGGTGCGCCAGGTCTTTTCCCGTGGCGAGATCGACCGGATCAACGACGATGGCTCGTTCTGCCTGTTCGGCATCACCCGGGACGTCACCGTTCAGGTCGCGCACGAAACGCTGCTCAACGACGCACGGGTCCGGGCAGAGGAAGCCGCACGCCTGGCGACGATCATGGCCGAAACCGACCAGTTGACCGGGATCGCCAATCGCCGCCGGACCATGACCGCCTTGGAACTGGCGGTGTCGACCGCGGACGTCGATGGCGGTCCTGTATCGATCGCGATCTTCGACATCGATCATTTCAAACAGGTCAACGACCGCCATGGCCATGCGACCGGCGATCAGGTGCTGCGGCGCGTCGCCCGGATGGCCGCCGACGAACTGCGCAAGGCGGACGTCATCGGCCGGTTCGGGGGCGAGGAGTTCGTCCTGATCCTGCCCGACACCACCGCCACCGTCGCACTGCGGATCGCCGAGCGGGTTCGCGCCGCGATCGAGAAGGGCAACCATCATCCGCCGGTGACGATCAGCGTGGGCGTCGCCGAACGGCTGGCGGGCGAGACGGGCGAGGCGTTGCTGCGCCGGGCCGATCAGGCGCTCTACGCCGCCAAGCACGAGGGCCGTAACACGCTGCGCCTCGCCGCCTGACGGAAACCGCTCCCCACGGACCGGTGGCAACGGGGCTTTCCTACACGACCCGCCTTCGTCATGCTCCCCTGTCCCGCCCCCATCCCGTGCGCCGCAGCGTGCCGGACCGGGTGCGCCACGAACATGGTGCGAGTGTGAACTTTGTGAACTTTGACGCCGCCTTGCCCCCTTGGCGGTCGGTCCGATAGAAGGAGGTCCATGGCCAAACCATTGCAAATTCTCGTCTTCCTGTTGCTCCTGCTTACCGGCACCGTTGCACAGGCCGCACCCCGCTGCCCCCTGACCGGCGATGCGCGGATGGCAGTCGGCAACCGGTCGGTGCTGGTCCACCTTCCGCGCGGGCAGATGCCCGACACCCCCGCCCCGCTGGTCATCCTGCTCCATGGCAGCGGTGGGACCGGTGCGGCGATGCTGCGCGATTCGAACCTGGCCGATGCCGCCGATCGTCACGGCTTCATCGTCGTCGCCCCCGACGCCGGCATCGTCCATGACAAGGGCTTCGTCTGGAACATTCCCGGCGTCCCCACCGTCGCGGGCAATATTCCCGGTCCCGACGCACCCGACGATGTGGCTTTTATCGGCGCGACGATCGATCAGCTTGCCACGCAGGGCTGCGTCGATCCGGCGCGGGTCTATGCCACCGGCCTGTCGGGCGGTGGGCGCATGACCTCGTGGCTCGGCTGCGTCGCCGCCGAGCGCTTCGCCGCGATCGCCCCCGTCGTAGGTCTGCGCGCCGGCAATCCGCTGGCCAGCGACCCCGCCCGCCCCGATCCCGCGACCTGCCGCCCGTCGCGGCCGATGCCCGTCATCACCTTTGCCGGCGACGCCGACACCACCAACCCGATCCAGGGCGGCGGTACGAAATACTGGTCCTACACCATGCACGCCGCCGAACAGCGCTGGGCGGCCCTCAACGGCTGCACCGCCGCCCCCACCACCCGCTGGGTCGCGCCGAAGGTCTATGAGGAGCGCTATACCGCCTGCCGGGGCGGCGCGGACGTAGCCGGACGGATCACCGTCGGCGGCGGCCATAGCTGGGTCGTAGACAACGACGCGCTGTGGGCCTTCCTGTCGCAGCACCGCCGCTGACCCTTTCCAAAGCGTTCCCGATCGGCCAAGCCGCGACCATGACCGTCCGCACCCTTTTCCCCACCCATCTCCATGAAGCCAGCCTGCCCGACGCCGCGCTGGTCGCCGATCTCGACGCCTCGGTCCGCGCGCTGGCCGAGGACGACATGGCCGGCCGCCGCTGGTCGAAGGAGCATGGCTATCGCGGCTATACCTCCTACGCGTCGCTCAACGACCTGCCGATGCGCGATCCGGTCTTCGCCGACCTGAAACGCGTGCTCGACCGCCATGTCGCGATGTTCGCCGCCGCGTGCGGCATGGACCTCGCCGGCCGCAAGCTGAAGCTCGACAGCCTGTGGGTGAACCTGCTGAAGCCCGGCGGCGGCCATTCGGGGCACCTCCACCCGCACAGCGTCGTCTCCGGCACCGTCTATGTCGCGGTGCCCGAGGGCGCGGGCGGCATCCGGTTCGAGGACCCCCGGCTGCCGATGCTGATGGCCGCCCCCACCCGGCCGGGCACGTTCGAGACGGTCGCGCCGCAACCCGGCACGCTGCTGCTGTGGGAAAGCTGGCTCCGCCACGAAGTCATGCCCCATGCCGGCAAGGGCGAGCGGATCAGCGTCAGCTTCAACTATCGGTGGTAGCTTTTGCAAAGCCCGTCGCCAGCGGCTAAGGCGCAGGCTTTCCATCGTCTCCGGGATAGCATCACGTGGGTTTTCGCTGCGGTATCGTCGGGCTGCCGAATGTCGGCAAGTCCACCCTGTTCAACGCGCTGACGCAGACTCAGGCGGCACAGGCGGCCAACTATCCCTTCTGCACGATCGAACCGAATGTCGGTAACGTCGCCGTGCCCGACCCGCGGCTCGACGCACTGTCCGACATCGCCGGTTCGGCCAAGAAGATCGAAACGCAGCTGGCGTTCGTCGACATCGCCGGCCTCGTGCGCGGCGCGTCGAAGGGCGAAGGGCTAGGCAACCAGTTCCTCGGCAATATCCGCGAAGTAGACGCGATCGTCCACGTCCTGCGCTGCTTCGAGAATGACGACATCCAGCATGTCGACGACCGCGTCGATCCGATCGCCGATGCCGATACGGTCGAAACCGAGCTGATGCTGTCCGACCTCGAATCGCTCGAAAAGCGCGTGCCGAACCTCGCCAAGAAGGGCCAGCAGGGCGACAAGGAAGCCAAGGTCGCCGCCGCCGTGCTGAGCCGCGCGCTCGACCTGCTGCGCGAAGGCAAGCCCGCCCGCCTGACCGAGATCAAGGACGAGGAAGAGGAACGCTTCTTCGCGCAGGCGCAGTTGCTGACCGCCAAGCCGGTCCTCTACGTCTGTAACGTCAACGAAGAGGACGCTGCCGAGGGCAACGACCTGTCGGCCAAGGTCTTCGAAAAGGCGAAGGCGGAGGGTGCGCAGGCGGTCGTCGTGTCGGCCGCGATCGAAGCGGAGATCGCGACGATGGAGCCGGCCGACCGGGCCGAATTCCTGTCCGACCTGGGGCTGAAGGAAACCGGGCTGGCCCGCGTGATCCGCGCCGGATATTCGCTGCTCCAGCTCCTCACCTTCTTCACCGTCGGCCCGAAGGAAGCCCGTGCCTGGACCGTATCGGTCGGGGCCAAGGCGCCGCAGGCGGCAGGCGAGATCCACAGCGACTTCGAACGCGGCTTCATCCGTGCCGAAACTATCGCCTTTCCCGATTATATTGCGTGCAAGGGCGAAAGCGGCGCGCGCGACGCAGGCAAGCTGCGCGCGGAAGGCAAGGAATATGTGGTCCAGGACGGCGACGTGATGCTGTTCCGTTTCAACGTCTGATCCCTTCGCTGCCGCCGTGCCGGAGATCGGCGCGGCGTCGGGGCTTGCGGTCGACCGGTTTCCGGTTGAAACTGGTCCCATGCGCTATTTCGAAGACATCGCCGTCGGCGATACCGCCCGCTTCGGTTCCTATCCCGTGACGCGGGAGGCCGTGCTCGACTTCGCCCGGCAATATGATCCGCAGCCGTTCCATCTGTCGGACGAGGCGGCGGCACAGACCCATTTCGGGCGGCTGGCGGCCAGCGGCTGGCATAGTTGCGCGATGACGATGGCGATGCTGGTCGAACAATGGCGGGTCGATCCCGTCGCCAGCCTGGGGGCAGCCGGGATCGACGAACTGCGCTGGCGCCGCCCGGTCTATCCGGGTGATACGCTGCGATGCGAGACGGAGGTCCTGTCGACCCGACCCTCCGCCAGCCGCCCGGAAATGGGAAGCGTGGCCAGCCGGGTTACGGTGCGCAATCAGGACGATCAGGTCGTGATGACCTTCATCTCGCAAGCCCTGATCGCCACCCGGGCCGCTACCCTGTCAAGCTGAGCGAACGATCACTCCGACCGGGGTGGTCTCCGCCCACCGCCGCGCCCTTCGGGGCCACGAAAGCGACCGCCGCCCGGACGTACGCCTTCGGGTCGTTCGAACCCGCGCACGGCGCCGGCGGACGGCCTCTCCGGTCGGGGCGGCATCGCCGACTGGCTGCTGCCGCGCGGGACGTTGCGGAAGCCGGAACGCCCATCGAAGCCGGGGCGGCGGTCCGGTCCTGCATCCGGTCGCCCGCGCCAACCGCCGGGTTGACCGGGCACCGGTGACTGACCGCTGCCGCGCGGGACATTGTCGAACCCGCGTCGGTCGTCGAACCCCGGCCGCCGATCGCCGCGCCAGCCCTCCGGCCGCCCAGGCAAGGGAGACTGGCTGCTGCCGCGTGGGACATTCTGGAAACCGGGCCGGCCGTCGAAGCCGGGGCGGCGATCGTTCCAGCCCGGCCGATCCCAGCCATCCCAGCGCGGACGCCCGTCGCCCCAGCCGCCGCGCCACTGGCCACGTCGCTGCTGCCAGTAATAACGCTGGCGGTCGTTCCAGCGAAACGGACGGCGATAGCGATCATAGACGTAATAGCCGGAGCCCGGATAATAATAGTCGCCGAACCAGCCCCAATACGGATCGCCGAACCCGCCGGCATAGCCGTCATAATATCCATTATAGCCGCCACCATAATATCCCGGCGAGGCATAGCCGACGCCGACCCCACCATAGCCATAATCGCCATAAGCACAGGCGGATACGCCCGCCCCTGCGGCCAGGGTCAGCACGATTGCGCGCAGCCGATGAAACATGCGTTTGCTCCCGCAGGCGACGGGCATGGGCGCGACGCCGATGATGATGGCAAGCAACGGTCGGCACGGACCGCCGGTTCCTGCGCAGGACATCACCGCTAAGCACCCGCGCCTGAATGCAGGCTGTCAGGCGTGTATCAGGCTGACGTGTCCGTAGCAGTTGAAGCCGTAAGCCACTGCAGCCGACCGCGAGAGGGGGTGTCGTTCTCCCATCGCGGACGGGTAGCGGGGTGAGCGCGGAGGATGGCGTTGCAGGTCGGTGTGTCAGCGTCGTGAACGTCGGCGATGGCACGTACCGGTCAGTCCTGACGCCGCTCTGTCGCTTTCATGTTGGACGATGTGCAGGAATAACGCTTGGGCGGGCAGTCCGGCCTTGTCCGACTTACCGAGACCGATCGACCTTCATCCGCAAGACGTCACTTGGGGCTTCCCGGTCGGCCTGCCCAGAAGACATCAATCGCGATGGAGCGGTCCCGGACCAAGTCTGGCGTAACGTCGGAATAAAGGCGTCCTTGCTGCCGAACCGCACCGGATGTCGGTGCGACTTGGTACCGCTTCGTGAGATCATACGACGAGGCTTGTCGAAACAGGTGAATCGACGCGTGCCGGCACGTCGTTCTCCACGACTACAGGCCGGGATCCGTTTGCGGTTACGGCACGGCAGATATATCCGGCTATGCCCTGCCCCGCGCGCGGGCCGATGCTTAACCTTCCACCGATCGGACCCGTTGCCCCGGACGAACTGCCCACGGCAACACCACCGGTTGGGAGCCGTCTCGCCCAAGACGGTACATACGCCGCCTTCGCGCAACAGGGTGAAGTAACAACGATGTTCCGCACGGGTATTCGCGCAGTTGAAGTTGGATCAACATTCATGTTCTATTTCGTCACCCCGGACTTGTTCCGGGGTCCACTTCGCCGCGATCACGGTCGATAGAGGCTCACACGGCACCGATTGCCGCTCCGTGGACCCCGGAATATGTCCGGAGTGACGGAGAGGCTGGAGGCATCGATCGGGAACGACACAGGGGGTAGCTGACGGTTGATCGGCCCGAGGTCCTGAATAGACAGTTCGCGCGCAGCCGCATTGTCTCGGCCAGCATGGACCATAGCGGGGCCAACCCGCTGTCGATCATCGCGTTGTGTTGCAGATCGCCGCGCGCCGTTGCCCGGCCAACGGCACCTCGGGCGAAGACAGGTTCACAGCGGCGAGCAGGATCAGCGGGAGTCGGTGACACCACGCCCGACGGTGGCTTCCGCCCGGCGTCATGCGAAGCGCCTTACCGAACTAAGCCCCGCGGCCAACCAGCGTGCCGCACCATTCGAATCGTAACGGCGGGGCGCGCACGTCGCTGCCCCGCCCTGCTCAATGCCCCGGAAACGCGACCAGCGCAGACACCGCGATCCCATCGGCCCGCAGCGCATCCGCACCGCCCAGATCGGGCAGGTCGATCGCGAACGCCGCCTGCTCGACCGTCGCCCCGGCTTTCCGCAGCAACCGGACCGCCGCACGCGCGGTGCCGCCGGTGGCGATCAGGTCGTCGACCAGCAGGACACGGGCGCCGGGAGTACAGGCATCGGCATGGATCGCGATCCGGTCGGTGCCATATTCCAGCGCATAATCCTCGGCGATGGTCGCGCCGGGCAATTTGCCGTCCTTGCGGATCAACACGACCCCGGCACCCAGCGCCAGCGCGACGGCGGGGGCAAAGACGAAGCCGCGCGCCTCGATCCCCGCGACCAGATCGATCGGCCCCTGCACAGCCGCGACCATGCCGTCGACCGCGAGGCGAAGTCCTTCCGGATCGAGGATCAGGGTCGTGATGTCACGAAACTGGATGCCGGGCTTGGGAAAGTCCGGAATGGTACGGATGCGTCGGGCAAGCTCTGCCGGCCCGATGCCATCCGCGATGCTCAATGCTTCATGCCCCGCCAGATATTGCGATAGGCACCGAAGGCGAGCGCGGTGAAGATCAGCAGGAAGATCACCGCCGCCGCACCCGCCGCATGACGCGTTTCGAGGTTCGGCTCGGCGGTCCAGGTGAGGAACGCGGCAACGTCCTTCGCCATCTGGTCCACCGTCGCGCGGGTGCCGTCCTGATACTGGACCTGATCGGCCGCGGTCAGCGGCGGCGCCATGGCGAGGTTGAGCGTGGCGAAATAGCGGTTGAAATGCAGCCCGCCCGGCGTCTTCGCATCGGGGAATTTCTTCAGCAATTCCGCCGGCTGCGGACCATAGCCCGTCAACAGCGAATAGACGTAATCCGAGCCGTCGTCGCGTGCCTTGGGCATCAGCGACAGGTCGGGCGGCACCGCATTGTTGTTGGCGGCGCGCGCGGCGACGTCGTTGGCGAACACCAGCGGGAAACGATCCGACGGCAGGTTCTTGCGCGTCGCCGGCTCACCGGTTTCCGGGTTCACGCTCGGCTGTTCGATCTGCCAGTCGGTGGCGATCGTCTTCACCTGACCTTCATCATAGCCGAGCTGTTCGAGGTCGCGGAACGAGATCAGCCGGATCGAATGGCAGGCCGAGCAGACTTCCTTGTATACCTGAAACCCGCGCTGCAGCTGCTGCTTGTCGAAGGTGCCGAACAGGCCCGCCGATTGCAGCCCGGCGTCGCGCGGCTTCAGGTGGAACTCATGCTCGGCGGAATGGACCGGTTCGTCATGGATCATGCCGCTGACGGTCGAGAAGATGCCGAGCAGCAGCGCGAAGAGGAAGCCTGCGCCGACGACGAGGTTCAGGTTGCGGGCGAGAAAGCGGGAAGCGAAGGAGAGCATCGTTGTTCCCTTACTCGGCCGCGGCCGGGGTGGCGTGACCATGGGCGGCGGTCTGCGCGGGCGACGTGCCGCCCTCGCCCTTCAGCACCGCTTCGGTGATCGAATTGGGCAGCGGACGCGGACGCTCCATCGCCGACACGATCGGCAGCACGACCAGGAAGTGCGCGAAATAATATCCCGCAGCGATCTGGCTGAGCAGCACCGTCACCGGCGTCGCCTCCGCACCGCCCAGATAACCGAGCACCAGTACGTCGAGCAGCAGCACGATCAGGAAGATGCGATAGGTCGGGCGGTAATTGGCCGACTTGACCGGCGACTTGTCCAGCCACGGCAGAAAGAACAGCAGCAGGATCGAGCCGAACATCGCCAGCACGCCCCACAGCTTCGCCGGGAAGATGAAGTCGACGGTGAACGCCTTCAGGATCGCGTAGAAGGGCAGGAAATACCATTCGGGCACGATATGCGCCGGCGTCGAGAGCGGGTTGGCCGGGATGTAATTGTCCGGATGGCCCAGCAGGTTCGGCGCGAAGAAGATCAGCGACGCGAACACGATCAGGAACACGCCGAGGCCGAAGCCGTCCTTCGCCGTATAATATGGGTGGAAGGGCACGGTATCCTGCGGCCCCTTCACCTCGACGCCGGTCGGGTTGTTCGACCCCGGAATGTGCAGCGCCCAGATGTGCAGGATGATGACGCCCGCGATCACGAACGGCAGCAGATAGTGGAGCGAGAAGAAACGGTTAAGCGCGGCATTGTCCGGCGCATAGCCGCCCAGCAGCCATACGCGGATCGTCTCCCCCACTCCCGGTAATGCCGAGAAGAAGCCGGTGATGACCTGCGCACCCCAGAAGCTCATCTGCCCCCAGGGGAGCACATAGCCCATGAACGCGGTCGCCATCATCAGCAGGAAGATGACGACGCCGAGCAGCCACACCATCTCGCGCGGGGCCTTGTACGACCCGTAATAGATGCCGCGCGCGATGTGCGTATAGACGACGATGAAGAACATCGACGCGCCGTTCGCGTGGGCATAGCGGATGAACCAGCCCGACGGCACGTCGCGCATGATGCGTTCGACCGAATCGAACGCGACCGCGCCATTGGCGGCATAATGCATCGCCAGCACGATGCCGGTGATGATCTGCACCGCCAGCGCCGCGCCGGCCAGCACACCGAAGTTCCAGAAATAATTGAGGTTGCGCGGCACCGGATAGCCGGCGCCGACCGCGTTGTATACCAACCGGGGAAGCGGCAGCTTCTCGTCCAGCCACCGCATCAGCGGCTGTTTCGGTTCGTAATGCTTGGCCCAGGGGAAGCTCATGACTCTCTCCTCAGCCGACCGTCACGACGGTGTCGGACGTGAATGCATATTCGGGAACGTGCAGGTTCTGCGGCGCGGGGCCGGAACGGATGCGCCCGGCGGTGTCGTAGGCCGACCCGTGGCACGGACAGAAATAGCCGCCGAACGGCCCCTTGTTCTCACCCTCGCCAGCGCCCAACGGCACGCAGCCCAGATGGGTGCAGACGCCCAGCGTGATGAGCCAGTTGGCCTTGCCCGTCTTGGTGCGTTCCGCCAGCGTCTGCGGGTCGCGCAGGTCGCTCACCGGCACGGCGTTCGCCTCGGCGATTTCCTTCGGCGTCAGGTTGCGCACGAACAGCGGCTGTTTGCGGAACGTCGCCTTGATCGCCTGTCCCGGTTCAATCGACGACAAGTCGATCTCGGTCGTGGACAGCGCCAGCGTATCGGCGGCGGGCGACATCTGGTTGATGAGCGGCAGCGCGATCACGCCTGCGCCGACCCCTGCAAATGCCACCGCGCCGATCGACAGATAGTCGCGCCTGCGGGGATTGTCCGGCCCACCGTCGAGCGCGGTAGCGCCGCCTGCGGGTACGTGCTGATCGTCGTCAGTCGCCATTCAACAGCCCTTGTCGTCGGACGCATTTCGCGCCCTGCCCCTCTCCGGTCGCCTTCGTATGAGGCGACGCCGGACCGATCGGTTTTCCGTCCAGTCGCACGGGTGATAGCCGGGCGTTCGACCGTTTGCCAATCCCTTTTGCCTTTTCAGCCCCGCCGACATCCATCATGTTCAGATTGGCGCAAGCGATCACATGGTCTATGCGGCCCAACTAGTGCCTTTTGGTTTCCTCGCGCGTTTCGGGAAGTTCATGCGTCGTCTCGCCCTTTTGCTCGCTGTCATCGCCTCGTTCCTTACCCTGCCCGCACTGGCGCAGGTGATCGACGTCCCCGGCCGCGAACCGCCGCCATCGACCACCGACACCCGCAATCTGTGGATCCTCGACCTGTCGACCGGCGGGCGGGTGACGATCTGGCTGCGCCCCGATGTCGCGCCGAAGATGGTCGCGCGCATCAAGACGCTGACCCGCGAGAAGTTCTATGACGGCCTCGCCTTCCACCGGGTAGTCGACGGGTTCATGGCGCAGGGCGGCGATCCCGACGGTGACGGCACCGGCGGGTCGAAGCTGCCGAACGTGGAGAAGGAGTTCAACTATCTCCCACACGTCCGCGGCGCGGTGGCGGCGGCGCGCGCGAATGACGAAAACAGCGCGAACAGCCAGTTCTACATCATGTTCGCGCCCAAATTCTCGCTCGACAAGAAGTACACGGTGTTCGGCCGGGTGCTCGACGGGATGCAATATGTCGATGCGATCGAACGGGGCGAGCCGCCGGCGAACCCGTCGCGGATCGTCCATGCCTATATCGCCAGCGACAATCCGCCGCCGTATCAGGCCGCCGCGCCGGTCGCGCTGCCCGAAACCGTAGCCCCGCTGCCCGCGACCGCCCCGCGCAAGCCCGCCGCCACAGCGCCAGCGACGAAGCGCCCGCAACCGGCCCGCACCCGCTAAAGGCGAACCGCATCCCCATGCACGTCGACCTGTTCGACTTCGAACTGCCGACCGACCGCATCGCACTGCGCCCCGCGTCCCCCCGCGATGCGGCGCGGATGCTGGTGCTGGACGGCGATGCGACACGGGACCTTGGCGTCCGTGACCTGCCGTCTTGCCTGCGACCTGGCGACCTGCTGGTATTCAACGACACGCGGGTCATTCCGGCGCAATTGGAGGGCAGGCGCGGCGATGCGACGATCGGCGCCACGCTGCACAAGCGCGAAGGGCCGCGCCGCTGGCGGGCGTTCGTGCGCAACGGGCGGCGGCTGCGCGACGGTGACGCGATCGATTTCGGCGCGGGCGTCACCGCGACCGCGAGCGACAAGGGCGACGACGGCAGCTTCGCGCTGGATTTCGCCGGCGACGAACCGGTCGAGCTACTGCTGGAGCGCGCCGGCCGGATGCCGCTGCCGCCCTATATCGCGTCGAAGCGCGGCGGGGCAGACGCGCGCGATGCGGAGGATTACCAGACGCTGTTCGCGCGCGAGGCCGGCGCGGTCGCCGCGCCCACCGCCGCGCTGCACTTCACGCCCGAGCTGATGGCGGCGCTTGAGGCGGCGGGGATCGGCCATGCCACGCTGACGCTGCATGTCGGGGCGGGCACCTTCCTGCCGGTGAAGGCCGACGATACCGACGACCACAGGATGCACGCCGAATGGGGCCGGATCGACCGCGCGACGGCGGACCGGCTGAATGCCATACGCGCCGGGGGCGGCCGCGTCATCGCGGTCGGCACCACCAGCCTGCGCCTGATCGAGAGTGCCACCGACGCCGATGGCCAGGTGCAGCCGTTCGAGGGCGACACCGCAATCTTCATCACCCCCGGTTACCGGTTCAAGGGGATCGACGGGCTGATGACCAATTTCCACCTGCCCAAATCGACGCTGTTCATGCTGGTGTCGGCGCTGATGGGGCGCGAGCGGATGCTGGCCGCCTATGCCCATGCCATCGCCGCGGAATATCGATTCTACTCCTATGGCGATGCGTCGCTGCTGCTACCCTAGCGCAACCTCGGCCGGGGCGTCGGCAGGCGCGGCGAGTAGCCCTTCGCGCTTGGCGACGATGGTCGGCACCAGCATCTGACCCGCGACGTTGACGGCGGTCCGGCCCATGTCGAGGATCGGATCGATCGCCAGCAACAACCCCGCCCCCTCCAGCGGCAGGCCGAGCGTGGTCAGCGTCAGCGTCAGCATCACGGTCGCGCCGGTCAATCCGGCGGTCGCCGCCGATCCCAGCACCGACACCATCACGATCAGCGCATAATCGCCCGCACCCAGCGGCAGGCCGAAGAATTGCGCGACGAAGATCGCCGACACCGCCGGATAGATCGCGGCGCACCCGTCCATCTTGGTCGTCGACCCCAGCGGCACGGCGAAGGCGGCATAGGCGGCGGGCACGCCCAGCGCCTGCTCGGTCCGCTCCTGCGTCACCGGCAGCGTGCCGACCGACGAGCGGGTGACGAAGCCGAGCTGGATCGCCGGCCATGCGCGGCGGAAGAACCACAGGGGCGAGATACGGTGCAGCGCCAGCAGCGCCGGATAGACGACGAACAGCACGATGCCGAGGCCGAGATAGACCGTCGCGGCAAAGGCGCCGAGCGAGGACAAGGTGCCCCAGCCATAGCGAACGATCGCATCGCCGATCAGCGCCGCCGACCCGATCGGCGTCAGCGCGATGACCCAGCGCAGCAACCGCCGCAGGATCATCAATGCCGAGGTGTTGAAGGCAAGGAACGGCTCCCCTGCTGCCCCGACCCGCACCGCCGCCGCGCCGACCGCGATGGCGACGACGATGATCTGCAACACGTTGAACCCCAGCGTCGTCGTCGCCGCGCCCTCCGCGACCTTGGTCGAGGCGGTCAGGCCGAGCAGGTTGGACGGCACCAGACCCCTGAGGAAATCGAGCCACGTCCCCACCGTGCCGGGCTGTTTCGCGCTGGCCAACGGCACCGCGCTGTGCAGGCCGGGCTGGAGCGTCAACGCGAGGACGATGCCGATCGACACGGCGATCAGCGCGGTCAGCGCGAACCATAACAGGGTCTGCCCGACCAGCCGCGCGGCGTTGGGCAGGTCGCGCAACGCCGCGATCGACCCGACGATGGCAGTGAACACCAGCGCCGGAACCAGCACCTTGAGCAGTTGCACGAAAATCTGGCCGATGGTGTGCAGCAATGTGCCGATCGCACCATCGGCCCCGCCCGCCTCGGCGGCGATCAGGCCCAGCGCAACACCCGCGACCATGCCGATCGCGACCTGAATGCCGAAGGACGGCAGGATTTTCGTTGCTTTTTGCATGGGCGAGGACTTCGGTGTGCGGGGCGTCCGCTACAACGAAGCATTTCTACGATCGGCCCAATGCGGCGTTACAGCCCCTCCCCGCCGACCCAATGCGCGTTCGATAGATAGCGGGCGACGTCCCAGACCTGTCGCCGCAGATCGGGCACGGCGACGATTTCCCAGAACGCGCCGCGCGTCATCGGCCCGATCGCGAACAGCCGCTCGTCACTCGCGCCATCGACACGCAGCACGCGCCCGGTACGTTCGACGTCGATACCCAGATGTTCGCTATCCGGACGGATGCGCCCCGCCGCGACCAGCGCCGACAGCAACGGATCGTCGGTCCGGGCGACATCGCCCTGCGGCCCGATGCAGGAGATGACGCGCGTGGCGTGGATGTGCCGCAACGCATCCTCGCCGCGCGGCCGCCATTCGAGAATGACACCACCGTCATCGGCTTCCTTCGCATCGCAGCTCTTGCCCGCCAGCAGCGTCAGCCGCCCGCTCGCCACCATCGCGTCGATCCGATCGGCGACGGCGGGGGCCAGGCGGTGGCGATGAATGTCCCACCACGGCCGGACATGGCGCAGGAACCGGCGGCGCTCCACCGGGTCCGCCGCCGCCCAGATGCCCTGGGTGAACGGGCGCAGTTCGTCGATCGCGCTGCGCCAGCCGATCGCCCTTCCCCGTGCGCGGACCGTCCGCACCAGTTCGGAGAGCGGCGGGCGCGGACGCTCGGTCAGCGGCTGCGCGGGCGGGGTCGCGGACGCATGGCGATGCGGCAGCAGTCCGCGCCGCGACAGGGCAACGATCCGCCCGCCAAACCCTTGCGCCTCCAGCGTCAGCACGACATCGACCATCGTCAGCCCGGTGCCGATCAGCAACACGGTATCGTCGTCGGTAAGGCCGGCGGTCGCCCCTGCCGCCCATGGATTGCCGACATAGGCCGGCCGGTCCGCGATTCCGCCCAGTCCCGGCGGCACCTGCGGCGCGAGATTGCCGACCGCCAGCACCACCGCGTCGGCCGCGACCCGCCCGCCATCCCGCAGCAGCACCGTCGCGCCATCGACGCCGACCGCCTCGCCGTCGATCACGGTCAGCCTGTCGGGCGACGCGGCCTGCGCCGCCGCCAGCGTCTCGCGCAGGTACGTCCCATAGAGCGCACGGGGCACGAAGTCCGCGCCGCCCAACGGCGTGTCCCGCTGGCCGAACCAGCGCACGAAATGGTCCGGCTGATCGGGAAAGGCGCTCATGTTCGCGGCACGCACGTTCAGCAGATGGTCGCTCTGGCGCGTGCCATAGGCGACGCCCAGCCCCGCCGCATCGCCCCGTTCGATCAGGGTCGCTGCCGGACCATCATGCCGCAGCAGGTTGATCGCCAGCAGCGTGCCGGAGAATCCCGCCCCGACGATGGCAACATGGCGGATCGTGCCGGGAACGGCGTCGGAAGCGATGGAATGCGACGTCATGCACCGGCGATACCACAGCCACGGCTCATTGGAAGTTGTACGCGCCCGCTTGCACCCGCCGGATCCGTTGGGTAAGGGCATCGCTACCCAAGCGGGTGTAGCTCAATGGTAGAGCAGAAGCTTCCCAAGCTTCACCGCGCTAACAAAATCAGTCACTTAGGCGTGATTTTCATTCCGATAATCAAAAGCTTCGCGGCAATGTTGGAATGGCTACGACGCCTTCCAGCCCGTGCCGCTGAAGTAGGTAAGCGTCCGGATACCCCCGGAGACGAGCGGTACTGTGCCGCCGCCGACCAGTCCGGCGATGACCATCCCGAAGACCCCGAGCACACTGTTCGATGTGACGGTGAAGGTGGCGCCCGGCCAGACATTGGTGCTGGTCGGCGTGATCGTAACCGTGCCCGTCAGGTTCACGATCGGCGCCGTCACCAGCGGAACCAGCGCCATGGTACCCGACGTCATCGGGATCGGCGCAGGCGCATAATCCTGCCGCTGCGGCCGCCAGTAATACCCTGACGAATCGCCTTCGCAGACCATCACGGTCTGCACGTTGCCCCATAGGTCGCTGACACGACCGTACTTGCCCCGCAACGCTGCGCTGGCAGGGAAGGCTGCGAGCAACTGACCAACCGTCTGAAACGCACCGTCGTTGACGAACTGGATGGGCGCAGCGGCAAACCGCCTCTCGATGTCGGCCAGTACATCTGGGAGGATTGCGGCCTTCATCTCCTCGATGGTTGCAGTGTAGAAGGGTGTGTTCACGTCCATCAGTACAGCGTGCTCCTACGCCGAACACCCATCTGTCGAATGGTGAAATTGCATGATCCAGCAGCGCGCGCGACCGCTCTGACCTCTGCCGTTACATAAGGGAACGTCCCGGTAATTGTCGGCAGCGCGAAGGGTCGTGTCGACAGCATCAGGCTACACGGTTCATTTATACCGTAATCGACTGACGCGTTCGCCGCGAACATGTCGAAGCTGGACACGCTGGTCGCGCCCCCGCCGCCGCCGCTGTTCGACACTAGCGAAAGATACAACGACGAAAGATTGACCGGCGGGGCGGTGATGTCGACCATAGCCACTGCCTGAATGATGTCGCCGGCGCGCAATGCGGCATTATATGTACCGCCGTTTGCGCTGCTGCCATTCAAGTCCTGACGTAGCCGCACAAGGTCGCCATTACCCGCAAAGGTGGCAACAATGGTCACGTCATTACCCAAACCGTTCGCGCTTGGGACGTTGTCGATGATCGCAGTGGCACCGCCACCAGCGCTCGCAATATAACCGCCTGGCACGATGGTCGCCGACACGGATACACCAGTCGCGGTGGCAGTTGCGGCAACAGCCGACCCAGCAGCATTGACCATTGAGTAGGTCCCGGCCGTTCCCGTGGTATTCACGAACGTATTGGCAGGGATACCTGAACCTGTAACCTGCGTCCCGCTTGGAACTGCGCGCCCCGCAGTGACAACCAGCGAGCTGCTACCCGACGTCGTATTTGCGGTAAGGATCGCTGTTGATACACCAGTGCCAGCGTTACCGCCGCTCGCAGTGGCAAACAGCGGATTGGCCAGCAACTGCCGCCGACCGTTACCCGCCGCCTCAGCCACGTTCTGGATCATAATCGACCCGCGCGCAGGCGTGATAAGACGGTCGAACAGCGCGGAAAGGCTTTTACCCCATAGATAGCCGCCAAGAGCGTTTGGATGCGTGACGTCATAGACCAGCGTCGGTCGCAAGACGATGCCGGTCGCCGATGCAGTCGGGTTCGTGATGATGGCGAAAGCGTCGTGCACATAAACGTTCGGGGTCACTTCGCCGTATTCCGTGAGCATCTGACGCAGATCCATCAACGCAGCGGTTTTCTCCACGCTGTTGATGCCGTTCGCACCGACTTCGTTCTCGACGACGACGATCATTGCCGCGTCGAGCGCGAGCTGCACCATAGTCCTTATGTTCTTTGCGGCATTCTCGGCCACGTTGGCGATCGTAATTGTTGCCCCGCTTACCGCATCTACGAAGATCGCCGGTCCGGTCGAAGAGGTCTGGGCGACATCATTCACGCCACATTGCAGATACATGATCCCGGCGTTAGTTTTGCGTGGATCGCCCGTGCCATCCAACATTCGCTTCAGGATTTGATCGGTGCGCTCGCCCGAGACGCCATAGGTCAGGCCTACAACAAATCGCTGCCCCAACAGCGCCTTAGCTACGACCAGTGGTGACCGGGCACCATAGGTCAACTTGAAGGGGTCGACATAAATCCCATCAATGCGGCTATCGCCAGTCGCGGAAATGACGTCGCGCGGCCTGCTGAACACCGCAGCGCTCCCTGGAAACATGACTTCCATCGGTCAGCCCTCGTCTGCTGCGAATGCCTGGCCGGTCGTCGCACCCCAGATGGATACGGCACCGGCATAATTGGCTTTGAAGGTCGCGCCGGGTGGCACCCTCCGGCTCGGCGCCGACGGTCCGGCCGGGACACCCAGGTCATTGACCCACAAATCGCCCGACGAAAGGTTTTGCCCCGTCAGGACCTTCCGATTTGGATTGGCCGGCGCGAGCTGCTGCGCCGCGCCCCCGGCCGCGATCGTGCCGCTCCGATCGCTACCGTCGGGCAAAGCCGACGTCGACTTGCCATCCGGACTGACCGTCGCGACGATCGGTATCTTGCCCTGTCGCCCGCTGGTGAACGTCACCGGCACGGCAGCGACGCTGCCGCCCAGCTCGCTGGCGCCATTGTACGGCATCAGCCGCGCGTCCCCGGCGCGGCCTTCGCATTACGGATCGCCTCCTTCACCTCGCGAACCGTCGACTTCACGACCGGCACCGCCGCGATCGCGATCGGTGCGAGCTTGATGCCGACGCGGATGATCTGCCCGATATTGATTTTCATCGTACTTCCTCCGTTGCGATAGGATCGGACCTTGTCCCGGCCGGCTCGACGCCGCCTTTCGGTCGGAAGGTGCCGATCACACCGATCAGCCCCGTCACAGCAGCCGAGATGAACCCCAACGCCGCGACGATCTGCGCCAGCTTCGTCTCCGCATCGACGGTGACACACACGATCGCGGCGGTCAGCGTCAGCACGACGATGGCGGCCAGCGTCGCGAGGTAGGCGGTGACCGGCTGCGACGCCCAGTTCATGCCTCGCTCGCCCCGATCGTGCCCGGCTTCATCACCGGCAGCGCCCCAGCGGTCATCGACATGCCGGCGGGCCAGCGGATCGCGTCGACATCCGCCTTCAGGATGTCGATGATCGACACCCGGTCGCCCTGGTTGCCGCCCAGCGCTTTGTAATAGCGCTTGTCCGCCGTCTCACCGACGATCAGGAAGACATGGTTGCCGCCGGCCCGCGCCTTCACGCCGACCGCACCGACCGCCGCCTTGCACGCCACGCCCCAGTCGCGCCACGACGCCGCCCGCGCCGCGATCTTCGGCGGATCGATCCCGGCCGCGACGAAGCAGGCGGCTTGGAAGCCACCGCACCACGGCATTTCGTCGTCGGCCCACCGTAACCCGTTCCAGCGCTGGGCGGTGTTGAGCAGTGCCAACAACTTGTTGTTGTGGGTCGGTCCCGGAATTTCCTTCAGGCCGAGATACGACCGCGCGATCGTCGTCCATGCCGGCTCCGTCAGCACCAGCGCGTCGGGCGGAATGCCGAGCTGCGCGAGCAGCTGATCGACCAGCACGACTTCCGCCTGGGCGAACCCCTTGCCGCGCACGCCCTTGATGACGTCGAACACCTCACGACGGCTCATTCACCTGCCCCCTTGCCATGGCCGCTCCGCTCGACGGCGGACAGCCGCTCCTCGATCTTGTCCAGTCGCCCACCGATCGCCGGCCCATTGATCTGCTGGCGCTCATCGATCCGCGTCACCGTCTGCTGCAGCTGCGACAGCGTCGACACGACCCAAAGGCACAGCGCTACAATCCCCGCCGTCGCCACCGCGACTGCAAGCGCACCCGCCCATTTGAGTGGGGCAGGTATCTCTGCCTTCATCGGTCCCTGCTGCTGGTGGAATTTGACGATCGCCGCCTCAGCTACCTGCTCGGCGACCATGCGGACCTGCGCCGTGTTGCCCGCATCGGTCACTGCGTGGTGCCGTTCGGTGCATTCTCCGGTGCATCGCCCGGCTTCGTCAGGTCGACAGGTCGCGACGTCACCGGGATCGGGTCACGGTACTGGAAATGCTTCGCCCGAATGGCCGCCATCGCATCGGCCGCCTCGTCGACGGTCATCGCATCGATCATCTGCTGGATGTTCGACATATCGTTCTCGCTATTTTGCGTAGGGGAAAAAAGACGGGATCGCCGATAAATCCCAAGGCCCAGGGCCAACATCGGCGGTGATCCTACCGTCCATGCGGACCGATCCACGGCCCATGCCGCCACCCCCGAATGCGATATTGTATTGCGGGCGGGCACCGGCCGGCAGCGTCGCGATCGTCAGGCCGGCCGTGCCGTCGACACGACCCCACAACTTCAAGCCATTCTCAGGGCGCAAGGTGTAGGAAGGACGGACATACTCTTCGCCGACAATGTTGGTAAAATCGCCCTGCAAGGTGAGCGGCGTGTAATACGACTGAACGTCGAACACGTCCTTTTCGGCCGTCCCGAAATAGATGTCCTGGTGCCGGACACCGCCGACGCCCGCACCGATGGCGAGACTATAGACGATCCTGTCGCCGCTCCGACGCCGGTTGTTCTGCACCTTGGCGTTGGTGACCTGCTTGCCGGGCGCTGCGTTACTCTGGATCAGGATGTCGTAATCGGTATTGTCGTCAAAGATGTTGTCCGTGATCGACAACCCGTCGATAAAACCCACGCCGTCATACGACCCCGCGCGAACGCCGGCGACGCCGGTTTCATAGTCACCCTTGCCGGTCCCGGTGAACGAATTGAACTTGATGGTCAGGTTGATCGTGCCCTGCCCGGCCTCGGACGCCAGATCGGCCTCCTCCGTCCACGACACACCACCGCGCCCGCAGTCATCCATCTTACAGTTGCTGATCGTGACGTCGCGCGAGGTCCGGCCCGCGCTGCTGCCCAGCACGCCGAATTCCTTCATGCCACGCATGTCGCAATCGTCGACCAGCAGCGGCCCGACGCCGCGCGTGATCGCCATTGCGCACCCATGCGAAAGCGGTTGGTCTGGCCGCCCCGTGCGCTTCCCGAACGTATTGCGCAGGCACCGTCCATCTGACAGGTCGCCGTAGAACTGGCCGCCATATTGCGCGAACCCGTCGCTAAACACGTCGGTGACGGTGGCGTCCGATCGCAGCAGGCGGGGGTTCCCACCTGGCGCATTGAGAATGGTCCAACCTGTCTGGAACGTGTCGTCTTTGATCGCGATGTCGGGCGTCGGGCCCTTGATGATCGACAGCTGGGTGATGACTTCCCCGCCACCGCAATGGACCATCGACACGCCATTGGCTTCGCTCGCGCCCTGGACGTAGATGCCGCACCCGTATTTCGATGCGCCGATGACCTTCGCGCCTGGGCAGCGCAAGAACAGGAACGCGCTGATGAACGGGTTCTGCGTCCCATTGTATCGCGGCGGCTGCGCGACGATCCACGCCCCTTCCTCCAGGAACATCACGGGTCGGATCAGGTCCACCAGCGCGACATTGGTGATCCGATACCACCCGGGCGGGACGGAAAACGGGACGCCTGCCAGATACGCCGCGATGAACGCGGCCGTGCTGTCCGACCCCGACAAAATAGTGTCGGTGTCGATCGCGTAAACGCAATCGGGCTTGGCCCCACCGGCGAACCGCCCATCGGTGACGGTCGGCATCTCCAGCAGCTTCGCTCCGATATCCCGCCCATAGAAGCCGATCAGTGCACCGTTCCCGGTGGCCAGGTCCGTCCGCAAGCCGGGATCGTTCGCATCGCCGATCGCGATCGGAACGGGCCGCTTCGAAGCGTCCAGCCCAATCGCCTTGCCGCGATACTGATCCAATGGCCCCAACGGCGCGATCGTCTCCCCTGGCGCAGCCATCAGCGCGCGGTCGTCAATCTCGCGGACGTCGCGCGCCAGGTCCTGCGACACCATAGCGCGCTGGTCGAGCGCCTCTTCGTGGCTCGCCGCAGGAAACCGGTCGCCGGTCGCATAGGCCATCGACTGTTCGAGCGAGGTTGACCGCCGGATCCGCAACACGCCGCCGCTGGTCGCGGCCGTCCGCGTCAGCGTGCCACCCGCATCGGTGTCGCCGCCGGTCGAACTATAGTCGATGCCCACCGCCAGCGGGATCGATACGCCGCCGACGATACGATCGACCGTCAGGCCGTCCGCGCGAAAACGATAGGGAACGGGGAACGCAACTGTCGTGCCGTCTTCGACATAGGATACGACGGAGGGCAGTGCGGCTACGGTCATGCATGGCCCCCAAAGGCGCAAAATCGGGGGCGTGGTCCGGTGCCGTAATCACCGGTGATGTGGGTCTATAGCAGTGCCGCGACTCGACGCCAAGCACGCATCCGTTTAGTGGTTGAGGCAATTTGATGCTTTGATTGGGGAGGGGCCGCCGTTGACGATCGATGTAGCACCTGGATTTCAGATCCGGTCGCGCCCGTCACTCGATCATACGTTGCTAGCCGAGGACGAGCAGAGCACTGCCCGTTCGATCGTAGATTACTTCCTGCTTGCCCAAAGCAGCGCGCGTGCGCTTGCCGCAGCGTTCGTATTAATTGAATTCGTGCGGCGTAACGATTCGTTTCAACCGATATCGCACGACTGGACATTCACCGCCGCGAGAGACGGTGCGTTACAGATTTACAACGTCGGGCAGTCTATCCGCTACGTTAGGAAGATTGCTGGCACCCTTTCTTCTGCCCGGCACCTTATCGACTTCGATCTGTTGAAGAAGGCGGAGGGGATGTTTCGCGAGAGTTTCCCGAACGCTGAAAAAATGCGCCACTCGGTTGCGCACCAGGAATTTTACGCCAACCCGGATAAGGATACAACGAGCCGTGGTGGATATTCTAGCATCCAGCTCAATTTTGGAGTAGAATTCAACTTGGTAAACGGCATAGAGGGAGACGACTATGTCGCTTCTTGGCAGGGGGAAGTCATTCGCTATTCGTTAGCCGCGCAAACCTTGGCAACTATCAAAGACTGTGTTGAAACAATGTTCGCTGCGTTTGCGAATTTGGACCCGTACTCAACCCCAACAATTGCTGCACAGAGATCGTAAGAACTGACGACCTATCGGTTTCTGCCCGTGTTACCCCAATCCGGCGCCCGGCTCGGCGTCATCGCTCCCCGCTCCCACCACGCCTCGCGGCCTTCCTCGGCATGGGCGCGCGCGATCGCTTTCCAGCTGTCCTCGTATCCGGGGTCGAACAGCATCTGCATCTGGTCGAACAGCAACCGCTCGCTGGCGATCCGGCTGTACCAGAGGTTCGTGCCGGGGACGAGGTTGTAACGTTTGGCCATGTTGACGCTCTCGCGTCCCAGCTTCAGCTCCTCGTTCCACGATTTCGGCGTGCCGTCGCGCTTCAGATCGGGACCATCGGTCAGACGTGTGATCACCTGGGCGGCATTGCCGACACCGAACCGGCCGACGTCAGTGATCAGCCCGGCCGTCGGCCCCGCCAGCGTCTCACCGAACGTCCCGCCCCGCTCACTGGTCGACGCCTTCAGGAAATCGCCGAACACACCGAACCCAACGCCCTGCAGCCACGACCGGCCCAGCGTCGTCGCGTTGATCGGACTGGGATCCTCCCCGTTCCGCAGGTCGCGCATCCATAGCGACAGCAACCCCAGCGACGTGCCGATCGTCGTCACACCCGCCAGATAGGCAAGCCGGTTCGCATTGCCCTTGATCGCCAGCATCCGCCCGCCCTGCATCAGGATTAGCGTCGCACCGAAAGACTTATACTGGCCGAGACTTTTGAGGAGTTCACCACCAAACTCACCTGGGCGCAAACCAAACTGCAGCATCGCCCGCCCAGTCGCGGTCACCGACGGCACCGCCGCATCGGTCTCGGTCAGCACCATGCCCAGCACCCGATCGCGCAGATGCGGATCGGCGATGTCGATCGGCTCGAGGAACCCGTCGTCGCGCAGCGGCGTGCTGCGGATCTTCTCCCACGCCGCGCCGTCGACGCCATATTCCCGCAGCATCCGCTGGAACGCGCGCGGCACCTGTTCCAGCGGCCGTTCGGCGACGCTGCCCATGGTACTCGCCATGCCGCGCCCGAACGCCCATTTCCCCGCCTGCGTCCATGGCGCCAGCATCGACAGCTTCATCGTCCGCTCGGCCAGCCACGCCGCCTTGCTGCCGATCGCCACTTCGTCGGCATAGCGGTTCTGCGCCGCCAGCAGGCGCGACGCCTCCTCGGCGATCAGCCCGGTCCGCACCGCCTCGCGGCGCTCCGCCTTGGTAAACATCCGCGCCAGGTCCAGCGCGGTCCCGGTGACCGGCAACCCGCGGTGGATCCGCGCCATCACCGTCCAGCCCACATCGGTCACCGCCGACAGCATCGCACTGCCCAGCTGCGCCGCGACCAGCGTCGACCGCACCGATCCCATCAGCTCCGCGACGCGAGGATTGACCGGCGCCGACAACGCGCCACTGGTCGACTCGTACATCTCCTCGATGCCGATGAAGAACCCCTTGGGCGCCTGCCCCGTCACCTTGCTGTCGGGCGTCACCTGCCGCTGCTGCTCGACCAGATCCGATAGCCATTTGACGGTCGCCGAGGGATTGGGCCCCAGGATCTCCAGATGCGCGATGTCGCGGCTCATCCGCTCCAGATGCCCCATCATCGCGTCATAGACCGTGCCACTGCCGAACCGGTCCTGATATTCCAGCCAGCTGTCGGCATCGCGAAAGATCAGGAACCGGTGGTCGCCATGCCGGTTCGCCAGCTTGGCACCACCCATCACCCCCAGCGACCGGCCTTCCCACCCTTCGGTCCGGATCGTGCGAAACACCCCGTCCAGCGCGGCGTCCAGCGCCGCGTCGTCGAACGGCATCCCCGTCTCGGCATCGATCATCCGCTCGCGGTCGAGGCGCGGCTTCACATACTCGCGCCACGCCTGCGACGCGACCTCGATCATCGCAATGCCGACCCGCGTCTCCTCGGCCGCGTCGCCGGCGGCACGCGCCGCCTTCAGCCGCGCCTCCAGCGACTGATACAGCGGCAGCTCGTCCGCAGCGCCACGGACCGCGCGCGACTCGTGATGCTGGGGAAACCCCCACTTCTCCAGCTTGGCGATATCGCCGCCGGCGGCATTGAACCGCATCCGCAGGAACTCGGCCGTCTCGGTCCATGCATCGGCCAATGCCTTGGCCATCGGATTGCCCGATGCCTCGCCGAACGCCTCGCGCGCCAGCTGCACCAGCTCGGCCTTGTTGCGGATCATGCCGGTCAGGAACCCGCGATGATACCGGTCCAGTACGCCGTCCATCATGGCGTGCGCCTGGCCCAGCAGCGACTTCCGCAGTTCCTCCACATTCTGGTACGGCGCGCGGCCCTGCCAGTCGCGGTCGAACAGCGCCAGCGCCGCCGATCGCGCCTTGCCCGGCCCGCCCGTGAACCGCTTCATATTCTCGGCCGCGCGCGACTGGGCAGCGACCTGCAGCAGCGACTGGCGTTTTTTCAGCGCCGCTTCACGCGCCAGCACGACCAGCGTCTGTTCGCTCGCCTCGGCCGCCGCCGCGTCGGGCGCCATCGACTGGCGGTACCGCGTCTCCAAACGGTCGAACAGCTCCTTCATCCGCGCCCCGCGCGCGGCATCGATCTCGCCCCGCTCGATCATGTCGGGGATACACCGGCCTAGCGACATGGCTTGCTCCTCAAAGGGCCGCCGGCGGGACCATGCACCCCCGCGCGGCGGTGATGCTGGCTTCGTCCTGGTCGATGCTGTCCAACAGGCTGCGCAGGTCGACCGGCTCGCCATCGTCCAGGCGGAACGTCAGCTGCTCCAGCTGGTCGATCTCCATCGACAGGTCGTGCTGCAGGCTGTCAGTCTGCCGGACCGTCGCGGCCCCGATCGGATCGTCGAACCCGGCTACGGCTGCTGCCGCTTGGCCTTCGCTGCCGCGACCTTCTCCTCCAGTGCGATCGCCGCCGACGCGGCCGTCCGCGTCTCCTCCGAGAACCTCGGGTCGCTCGCTACCTTGCGCAACAGCGCGCGGTCCCGGTCCGTCGTCGAACCCGGGGATCCAGTCGTCGGGGAAGACATCGTCCCAGCCATTGTCATCAACCTCCGCTCGTGCGCGCTCCAGCGCGTCCAGTCGCCGCGCGACCGTGATCTCGTCCAGCGCCGCCCACGGGTCGCGACCGCCCGCGACCGCGCTGACGACGTCGCCCAGCATGTCCGCGTCGGCGCCGTCAAAATCGAAATACTCGTCCGCGTCGATCGCCGTCCGCACATCGTGGACGAACCGCTCATCTTCCGCGATCCGGTCGGCACGATAATCCATTTCCTCCTGATCGCCCAGCGCGTAGCGCCGCCGCCCGCCATTGGCGCGCGCGAACGCCGCTTCGTCGATCAGGTCCAGGACCTGCGCCTCGCTCGGCCGCGTGACGAAATACCCGCCCTCCCACAGCAGCTCGCCGGCGCGGTCGATGTCCATGCCGGTCCTGCGGATCAGCGGCGGCACGGTCAGCCGCGACAGCCCGCGTCCCTTGGCCAGGTCGTGCCCGGCATCGTCGCGCACCCCGCCGCGATCGGCCAAAAACTCGATCACGTCGCTCGGCCGCGTCCGGCGCGGCAACGCCTTCGGCGCGGCATAGGGATCGACCACCCGCTCGAACGACGGCCGGTCGACGACGATCGGGTCCCAATTGGTGCCGACCGGTTCGGCGTCGCGCTCGATCGCGGTGTACCGCTCCAGCGGCGGCACAATCTCCGGCCCGTCGCCCTGCGCCGCGCGCGCCAGCTCATCGTCCGCCGCGCGCAGCGCCGCCTCGGCCGCGTCGACCTCCGCCTGTGCGCTCGCCCATTGTTCGTCGCTGGAATAGCGCTCGCGCGGCAGCACCGGGACATCCGGATCGCCGCCCATTTTGGTGTGCGTCCATTCGATCACATCGCCGGCGGTCTTGCCGATCAGGAATTTGTTGGCGCGGATCGCATCGGCGGTCAGCAGCTGCTCGATCGGCGTGTCCGGGGCGGCCTGCAGGATCTTGCGCGCCCCGCCCTGTCCAGTGAAGTGGACCAAATACAGATTGCCGGGTGTCTCGCGCGCGCCGATCTTGGCGAGGAAGCGGGCGTTGTCCGCCAGCAGCGCGTCCATCAGCCGCTCCTGGACGGCGCCGTCGGTCGCCTGCGCCCAGCGCGCCTCGTTGGTCATGTCGCCGCCGATGACCTTCTTGTGATAGGCTAGCCAGGTGCTTTCGATGAACTGGTACCGGCCGGTCGCGGACGACAGCAGCTTGCCGGTTTTCGGATCGCGCGGCCGGGCATTATCGTCGCCCGCGCTTTCGGCGCGCCGCACCTTCGACTTGAACGTCTGACGCGCATCACCGCCCGCCGATACCGGACGACCACCCGGCCGCGTCGCTACCGGCGCCGGCGCGCCACGCGCCTGCACCCTGTCGAGGATGGCGGCGATCTCCGCATCCAGGCGCGTGGCGTGCGCCGTCGCCCCGCCGCCCGGCCCGAACGGATTGGTCGCGTCGATTTCCGCGTCGCGGTCCAGCGCGTCGGCCGCCCCGCGTTCCAGCTCGGTCATATGGTCGGCGCCGATCCGCTCGCGCGCCTCCGCCGCCACCGCGCTGCGCGGCACCGTCAACCCTTCCGCCGCCTTGCCCAGGCCGCCCAGCACGCCGCCGGCGATCCCCGCGATCGCCAGACTGCCGATCGCCTCGCCGGTCGACAGTGCCTTGCCCTGCGCGCCGCGCTCGACCGCGCGCGACGGCAACGCCACCGCCTCGATCCCGGCGTTCAGCTTCGCGCCCTGCAGCACCGCCTGCCCGATCGACCGCGTTGCGCCGACGCCCAGCGGCAACGTGGCGGTGTTCAGCGGATCCGACGCGCCATAGCCGAGCGACCCCAGCAGCCACGACGTCCATCCCGACTGGGCGGCAACCTCGGCATCCTTGGCGATCTTGCCGCGCAGCGGCGTCAGCGCGCGTTCGCGAAATTCGTCGACCGTCTTCGGCAGCCCGGCGAACGCCTTGGCATCGCGCTGCCGCACCGCCTCCACCGCCCGCCAGATGCCGATCTCGTCATAGGTCAGCGCGAACCCGGCACGCGGATCGCGCCGGCGCAGCGCCCGTGTGTCGACGCCGGCGTGCGCCAGGTCCTCGACCAAGCCGGCGAACGCGCTATCCATCGCCTCTCGCTCGCGCACCGGCGCTTCGTCGGCGGTTGCCGCCGATCGGAACGCCGCGGCAACCTCGTCGAGGAACCCCGCATCCGACGGCTTGGGCGGCGGTCCCGCCTTGCTGGTCGGCGCGAACGGGTTCGGTTCGTAGAAGTCGCCGGGGGCAAGGACGCGCTGCTGCATCATCGCGCCGGCAGCTTGTAGATGTCGACCTCGTAGACGCCGCCTTGGTCGTTCGGGATCAGGCGACCGTCACGACCACGGAAACCATAGCGTCCATTGCCGCGATAGGTTGGCAGCAGCGTGCGCAGTTGGCCCCGTGTCATCGCCGACCCGTCCCCCCAGCGCGGTGCCCGGCCGCCGGCAGCGGCACGGTAATCTGGCTCGCCCGCGCGTGCGAACGTCTGCATCAGGGTCTCCGGGGTCCGATCCGGCGGGACGATCACTAGACCCTGCTGCGTCCGCGCGACGCCACCCCGGATCGTACCGTTCGCCGATCGCGTCCGGCCCAGCACGGTTTCGATCGCTTCGGCGAACCGACCGGGATCCCAAGTCGTTTCGCCGCCATCGATCATCCGCGACGCATAGAATTGCGTCGCCGCCTTCAGCACATCAGCGTCATAGCCACCGCCGACTTGCCGCACCGCTGATCCGTAATAGGTCGACAGCACCCGCGCGGCTTCCTTGGCATTCAGCACCCCGGGCTGGGTCTTCAGCTTGTCGGGCCCCAGCAACACATCACGTGCAACCTGCGGCGGCAACATGACGGCGATCCGGAAATCGCCATCGTCGCTCCCGGCGACTTGTCGCGCGGCGCCTGCCACGGCCCGGGCGTCACCGAACCGGCGGATCGTCTCCAGCGCGCGAAGCTTGCCGGCCGGCCCGGCCGCAAACATGTCGCGAAACATTGGCAGCTCGGTTTCGGTAATCGGCTCGACCGTGCCCCGGTTGTACATCGACGCTGCCGCAGCCGCGAGCTGCGCGCGCCGTTGCATGGCTCCCGCGTCATCCGGGTTGAGACGCTCCAGCGTCTTCCCCGTGGCGTAAAGGTATTGCGACAGCGCCCCACCCTGCCCGTTCAGTCGAGTGACGGCCTCGCTGCGCTCCCGCGTGATACCCTTTAGTTCGGCGGCTTCCTGGGTGCTCAACCCGGTCCGGTCGCGCTTTGCTGTCAGGGCACTGACACGTTCGTCCATGACTTGAAGTGACGCGCCCTTCCACTGCGCGGCTGCTCGCATTTCGGCCGCCCGCGCTCGGGCGGTCACAGCTTGGGATGTGTCACCAATAGCGGCGACGCCTTCTCCATATTTCTCCCAGTCCTGGGGGGTGCCCGCACCGGCCTCCAGCTGGGCGCGCAGCGTCGCCAACTGTTCCCGACGTAACGCCTTTTGCGCCGCCGCTTCGGCCCGGGCCGCCGCCGCCGCCCGGTTGATCTCGACTTGGGCGCCGTCACGGAACCGCGCCAGTTGCGTGCCGTCGAACAGGTCATTGTAGGCGCCGGCATCGATCGCCGCGATCAGGGCCTTTGGGCTCTGATCCTGTTTGCGCTGGATATCGCCTGACGCGACCCGTTGATGCAGTTCGCGACGTACCGGCTCGCGGAACTCGCCGATGTTCTGCTGCCCATCGACCATATCGTCGATCGCCCGATGCGCGATGGATGCGGCATTCGGATCGGCACTGGTTAGCGCGAACGCCGACCATTGCTCCCCTGTCTGCCGAAGGTTCTCGACATTCATCTCGACCGCCTTGGCGGTCGCCCACATGTTTTCTCCGCCCACGAACGCGGCGCGACGCGCGGCGATCTGTTCCGCCACCGAACGCTGGACGCGTCGATCCGTCACCCCGTCGGCAATACCCTGCATGGCGGCATCGAAATCGCCCGCCATGACCTCTGCATGACCCGCCGCCCCGGGCAGAGGATTGGCGCGGGCCGCGTCTCGCTGCTGGCTTACCTTCAGCTGCGCTTCGGCCATCTTCAGCGCTGCGGTCGACGCCTCGCTGTCCGCCCGGTTCTGTCGGTCCAGCTGATCGGCCCGCGCCAGCGCACCGCCGACGTCCCCCAGCGCACCGCCGATCGCCGCGCCGAACGCGCCGGCGCCGGCCTGCGGCAATCCCGCCGGCTGCGCCGGGTTGACCTGCGATTGATAGGTGACCTCGCGCGCCATCAGCCATATTTCCGTTTGCTGGCCCAATCGACCGCATTGCCCGCCGCGCCGACCATCCCGGCGGTCAGCGCGTTATTGCCCTGGGCCAGCGCGATCCGCCCCGACACCCGCGCCGCCCGTGCACGCTGCGCCGCCTGCTGGCGGACGTTCATCGCATCCAGCGTGGCATTGACCTGGGATTGCGTCAGCGCGTCCAGCGCCGACCCGGTGCCTTGGGCAAAGCCGTTCGAACCCTGCGCCGCGACCTGCTCGCCGATCGCCATCCGCGCCGCGTCGCGCACCCGGCCCTCCTCGATGGCGCCGGCGCGCTCGATCTCGACCGCCTCGGTATCCGACATGCGCTTGTTGAACCGGCCGGCTTCATAGCCGCCGATCCCGCTGATCAGATTGCCCGCCGCCTGGAACGCTTCCGCCACTCAACCCTCCCGAATGCGTTCGTGCAGGACATGTGTCTCGGCCGCCGCCCCGAAGCAGCGCAGGACATAAGCGGGCGCCAGCCCCACCAGCGACGCCCACGTCCCTTCCGCCGGCGCGTCCGCCTTCACGATCGCCTCGATCCGCCGCAACGAACTGGTGACGATCCGCCGTCGGGCGAACCGCGTAATGCGCAGATGCGACCGCCCGACATCGTTCGACAGGATCGCCCACGCGACCGCCTGCATACCCGGAAAGGTTTCGCGCAGGCCGAAACATGCGACGATCCGGTCATGGACCTTGGCGGTCCACGCCTCGCCGGGAGCCTCGGCCAGGTCGCGCGCCTCCTCGATGGTCATCACCCGGGCGATACCCAGCTGCACCGCTTGCGACGATTGCCGCTGGATCGCGATCGCGTCGGCCGCGACCATCGGCAGGATGACCGTCACGACGTCACCGCCAGCGTCGGCATCGCCGCGACGATCGTCGCCGGCAACGGCGCCCGGCTCTCGAACACCGCCTGCCCGTTGCGGTCCCACCCGCCGCTCACCGACCGTTCGGTATCGCCGCTGAACAGCGGGACCGGCGCGTCCATATGCTCGCTGCTCGCCCGGTCGACCAGATTGTCCAGCTTGCCGGCGATCGGCCCGACGCGGATCCCGGTGGTCGCCAGCAACCGCAGCACGATCTTGACCAGTCGTTGCCGCTTGCCCTGGCTGGTCTGGCCGCTGCCGCGCAGCTCGGGCCGCAACGTCACGAGGCGCGCGACATAGGGAATGCCGACGGTCAACCGGTACGCGCGGTCCGCCGGCACGCTGAGCTTGGGCACGGTGAAGCCGCCGGCGGCGTCGACCTGCACATTCTCGATGACGCCGCCATCGGCCAGGACGGCGACTGTCTGCCCCTTCAGCTGGGCGGCGCCGGCGAACACCGTCTGCCCCGCCGCCGCGACGATCGTCGTGCCGCTGTCGACATAGAAGGCATCGGTGATCGGATCGTCATCATCGCGCCACGTCGCCATCCGCTCGACATAACGATCGCCATTGGTCCGCTCGACCAGCACCCACAACGCGTCCTGCCGGCCGCTGGCATCGGCGCAGCACACCGCCGACAGGATCCGCCCGTCGCCGTGCTTGATCCGCGCGAACCCCTTGATGTCCTGTTCGGGGGCGTGCGGATGCACGACCAGCTGGCCGTCGTTGCGCACCCCGATCAGCAGTTCCTCGGGTTCCTTCTGGAACGTCAGCTGCCGGATGCCGCCCTTGGTGATGTGGCGGCACCACACCGTCATGTTCGCCGCCTGATACCGGTCGCGCGCGAAATCATATTCCGCCTGGCGCAGCTTCCGCCCCGATCGCTGAACGAACACGCCAGTGGTGCCGATCTGCACCGGGAACACCGGCTCGCTGCCATAGAAGCTCTGCGGCACCGCCTCGATATTGTCGCCCGACACCGCTTGCCCCTGGTTGATCGCGCCGATCGCCAGCTCGCGACTGGCGGTACCGACGATCAGCTTACGGTCCCCCGCCGCCCACAGCACCGGGTCCTCGGTCGACAGCGTGCGTCGAAACGCCAGATCGCCGGGGATGATGCCGCTGGCGGTAAAGCTGGCATGGTTCAGGTAATCGCCGGCGACGCTCGCCAGCAGCTCGAAATCCTTGAAGTGGCACAGCCGCGATCCCCACGCGATCACGACGTTCGGCCACCCGGCGGCGGCACTGAACGCACCATGCGCCCAGCGCCACGTCGCGACACTGGTCACGCTGTCGGGCAAGGTGCGGGTGACGGTCGCGGTTGCCGACAGACCGTCGGGCGCGACGGCCGTGATCGTCAGCATCCCGAACCGGTCGTGGCGATAGGTCCACCGCACGCCGAATGGCCCCTTGTCGTTGGCATCCTTGGCGTTGGCGCCGTCCCATTCCGATCCGGTCGCATGGATCGGCTGCACCGTGCCGGTCGTACCGGCGGTCGCCGCGGTATAGGCGCGCCCCTCCGATCGCATCACCTTGCCGGCGGTGACGTCCTTGATCTGCGGCTCCCATGCCGGGATCGTCTGGAAATCCGCCGCTTCGATCCGGAACGGCGCGCCGACATGGCCGGGCTGGAAGATCGCGACCGGCGACGTCAGCGTCACCGATCCGGTCGCGCCGCTGGCGGTGACCGTGCGCGCCTCGTCGCGATTGCCGTCAGCGAACGGACCGTTGCTGAACGGCAGGACTTCATAGACGAAGGTGACCGCCGACATGCGCGTCAGCCGCGCCGGCGGATGGTTCGGATGGTCCAGGTACAGACGGTCGAACGACTGCTGGCACGACACGAACGGCGCTTCCGCCGCGCTGTATGGCACCGCGACCTCATACGGCACGCCCGGCGCCGTCTCGATCCGAACGTCGTTGGTGTAGAAGCGCAGCTTCCCGTCGCTCCATTCCAGCACATAGTCCTGCGTGAGATTGAACCGGAACGTCGTCAGCCAGGTCGCGCCGGCGCGCACTGCCTGGATCGCCTCGAACCCGGGACGCTTGATGATCGCGCCCTCGACGGTCGGGATAAAGTTCTGTGCTTCCTGTACCCCGACGCCATAGATCGCGGTGTCGACCCGCCCGCCCATGCGCGGCGACAATTCGCCGCCGTTGAAGCTGGTCGCGATCGGCCGTTCGAGGGTCATGGCCACACCAGCCCGTGACGGTCGACGCGCTCGGGCATGGCGCCCCGCGCGCGTTCCCATTCGGTCGCTTCGAACGCGACCGGCGGGTTCTCGCGCGCATCGACCCGCTTCGCTTCCTTCAGCGCCGACCAGTACCGGCGCTCGGCCAGCTGGGCGCGCTGCGGGTCGCCGGTGATCCGCCCGGCGATCTGCCACGCGACGCGCATCGCAAACGCCTTGACGAACAGGTCGTCCCACAGCGCCGGTTCGGTGACATCGGTGATGTAACGGATGTTCAGCGGTCCCTTGCCGCCGGTCAGGATCAGCCGCCCTTCGAGCTGGTAATCGCTCCGCCGAAGCGTCAGGACCTCGATCAACCGCACGCAATCCGCCGGCAGGCGGAACCCGGCGGCATAGGGGGCAGTGTTTTCGTTCGCGACCGCCGGCAGCGCCGCCCGGCGCATCGCGAAGTTCCAGCTATGGTCGCGCAGCGCCGCCCGCCGCTCCAGGTCCCACACCGCCCGTACCGATCGCGCCAAGTGCGTGTCGTCGCTGGGCGATCGCAACTGGTCGTCTTCTTCCAGCGCCGACGCCGCGAGGTTCGCGATCGTGACGAAATCGGCCATGCGGTCAGGCCATGGGCCACGGCGATGCGAAGATCTTGGCGCGCAGCGCGTCGACCATGACCAGCGCGTCGCCCTTGCTGATCTTCGTCTGGTCGATGTTCAGCTCCATCGCGTCCGAACCGGCGATCGCCGTGCCGGCCGCAACTGCCACGTCCTTCAGCGCCTGCTTGCCGCGCGATACCGTCAGCTTGACCTGGGCCATCATCGTCTCCGAAAAGGGTGTGCCCGGCGGTGATTACGGCACCGCCGGGCCTTGGGCTGGCCGCGCGCCCCCGCGCGGCTGCCCAAGTCTCTGTCCGACCGTCAGGTCGTGATCGTGTATTCCCAGGCGAGCGCCGCGACGACGCCGGCCGGGATCGCCGCCCCACCGACCGTCAGCCAGATCGCTTCGTCGGTGGTCGACGGTGCCAGCACCGCCGCCGCCGCGCGCGGCCCGATCGCCGTCGGCGTATCGGTCGCGGTCAGCGTGCGGGCGTTGACATACTTCGCCGGTACCGCCGTCGTGCCGATCGACAGCGTGGAGCTGCCGAACGACGTATCGGTGTTGACGGTGATGAACGTCAGCAGCGCGTTGGCCGGCAGCTTGCCCAAGTACAGCCGGTCGCCGACGTTCAGCTGGACGGCCGGCTTCGTGGCGCGGGTGCGCCGCTTCTTGCCGCCGACCAGTCGGTGGTCCAGCTTGCGCGGGGGGTTCTGGGTTGCGTCGGGTCCGCCGACGAATTCCAGTGCGTAGAGGTCTGCCATGGCCTTAGCCCTCGCTGTTTTCGATGATGCCGACCTTGCCGGCCTGGGTGCGGGTCGCGGCGACGGTGGTGCCGGCGAACACGCTGCGGGTGTCGACCTTGCTTGGCTGATCCTTGATCGCCGTGCGCAGCTTGCGCCAGATGCCCTTGCGCACGCCCGACCGGACCCAGAACGGGTTGCGGGTATAGCCTTGACTGGTCACGGTCAGGCCGCGCTGCGCGACCAGCAGGTCGGGGTTCTTCAGCTCGATCGGGACGATATTGAAGCCCAGCAGGCCGGTCAGTCGCCCCTCGCCATCCTGCCGGATGCCGAACGCCTTGGCATAATCGCCGCTGGTCGCCTGCACCTCGTCGAGCAGATCGTCCGCCTGAACCTCCGACAGCGCCAGATACCGCTTGTCGAGCGGGTTGTTGAAGTTCTGGCCCAGCAGCACCTTGGCCGCGCGGACCTTGGCGATGTTCATCCGCTGCGGACCCGACGCGCCGCCCTTGGTCACGGGCACGACCATGCTCGACGGGAACGGGACGGTGATCAGGCTTTCCTTGGCCTTGCCCATCAGCATCGACCCGTAGATGCCTTCGAGGATCCGGCTGTCCCAGCTGCGATGCATGGTGGCCATCGCCGCCATGGTATAGCCGCCTTCCAGGCCGATCTTGGTCGCCAACTCGTCGGCGCCGTCGACGAACTCGTTGAAGTACAGCTCGTTGGGCTTGCCCATCCAGACACGGTCATGGCCGGGGGAGGTCTGCTTCAGGTCGCCGAACCGCTCGTCCGCTTCCTGCGGCGCAGTCGATCCGATCAGGTCCTTGACGGACACCATCTCAGCGCCGGCGCAATCCTGCTCCTCGCAGGTATCCCACAGCATGGACGTGCTCTGCTGCAGCGCCAGCTCGAGGTTGTTCTGAAACTGATATTGTGCGGTCGTATTGACGTCAGCCATGGTGGCCTCACGAAAAAGGTTGGGAACCGATTTCGCATGGCTAAGGGGCGCTGGAGGCCCGGCCGCGCTATCGTTTTACGCCCGCGATCGGCGCTGCACTCCAGCAGGGGGGACCGGGCGTATCGAGGCTAGGCGGTCACTGACCGGCGGTGAACCGACGGTGTAGTGCACATCAATCATATCGCGACTCGCGCGTCAATGCCGCTTCACGATTTGTCTAGCGGGTCAAATGTTATTCTCGTCGGCACCCGAGTAGATACACTCTTGGGCGCTTTGAGCCCCGAATGTTCCGTTTTTTTAGGTTAGCCAAACAAACAGTCACTAAACGACCGTTTAAACGGCCTACAGTGACCCAGGAGCACAGTTCCGAACTGTGGACGATCTCGTTGCTGCCCAGCCCATCTACCCGCTCAGTGAGCCTTAGAACCGGCACAGCGTCGATTTCATCGATTTCGTAGTAAATAGAGTCTTGTAGCAGGCCCACAAATCACTTAGACGCAAAAAGACCGGCAGGGATGGAAGCCCTACCGGTCTGGGAATTGCTCAACTCACCCCGAGGGGATCGTTGATGTTTGTGATCACGTGGGCGCTTATAAACGCCTCGGGATACGGCGTCAACGATCCTTCGGAGTAAAACTTCGAAGGATCGCGCTTATCGATTGAACGAGTTCAAACCTTCTGACCCCGCGTGAACTGATTGCGAACGAATGCGACCAGTGCGGCGATAGGTCCGAATTGGCCGGGTACCTTGGCGACGATCTCGCCTCTGACCTTGCCGAATGCGAGCTGGCGTACGCGCCGTTCCGCGTCGGATTGATCGTCTGCTGGAACCTCGATGTTCCACTCATTCCCGTCGAGACGGTAGCTCACCAGAAATCGTTTCATCTCAAATTCCCGAGGTTTTATGTATTATTATCTGTACCGCGATAACGCCAACCTGTGGCGGTGGACTTTCGTTTCCAGCAACGGCCGCACGATCGCCGTGTCCTCCGAATCCTACTACAACAAGAGCGACGCCCAGAACGGCATCAACCTCGTGAAGGGTTCGTTGTACGCTCCGGTTCGCGAATAATATCCTAAATTCGACCGGCACCGTCACTCAAGACGGTGCCGGTTTTTTTACGCCTGCTTCGCCGCTTGGAACTCGGCCGCCTGGGCGTTCACACGATCCCACCGCGCGCGCTCCGGCGTCCCAGGCTTGTTCTTCGCCTGGAAATCCGCATCCCCCTTCAATCGCTCCAACTCGCCCTGCGCCTCGGCCCCCGAAACGCCGAACCGGTTGCTGCCGCCGGTGATGAGCACGTCCTCGGCCATCCCAGCTCCGAGTTTCGCCAGTAGCCCGAGAGCGCGATCGGCGCCCAATCCAGCCCGTAACCCGCTCATGTCCGTCTTCGACAGTCCCAGCGATCGGGCGGCGGTGTTGATGTGGGCCAGCTGCTCGTCTGCCTTGCCACCCTGTTCCTTCACCCACGACGATGCCAGTTCATCCTGGCGCTTCGCCTCGGCGTTCGCCTGTTCGATCTGTATCTGGACGAAGTCAGATACTAACCCGGCGAACGCACCCTTGGGCGTACCGTGTTTCAGCGCGCTCTCGCGCAACGCGCCGATCATGGCATCGTCCAACTGGACACCTTCCGGGGCCTGCACCTCATACCCGTCGGCCTTGTCCGGCACGCCGATCGCCGTGTGGAACGCCGCCAGCTCGTCTGGCTTCGCGTTCTCGCCTGGCACCTTGATCCGACCACTTTCACGTAACGCCTTCTCGGTATCGCGCGACATTTTTACTAGGCCGTCCAGGTCCTTGACCCCCTTAGCCGACAGCCAGTCGCGGTTCGACGAGCTCTCACCGTCGCCGGCGTCGGCCGACACCTTTTCGAACCAGTCCGGCAGTGTCCCACTTTCGCCTGCGGCTGCGCCGTCGCTGCCGGTAGCAGCGCCGTCACCGCCAGCTGCACCGCCATCGGCGGCGGCACCGCCACCAGCATCGCCGCCCCCCGCCGCGCCGCCCAGCAACTCCGCCGAACCGCCGACGTCGCCGTTTTCAAATGCCATCATCGATCTCCATCAGGGTTTGCACCTGCGCCTCATCCAGCTGCAGGTAATTCGAAAGTCGTAGCCACACGTCGCGCCGGCCCTGCCGCCGCGCCATGATGATCGGGTCGGGATCGAACGCTGACGTTCGCGCAAAACTAAAATCGCGCAGGTCCGCCAGCACATGCTCGGCCGCGATCCGACGCGCTCTGCCGTCGGTCGTGAACACCGCGCGATAGGCCCATGCCGTCAGCAGCGCCCGGCCGCCGATCAGGCGCGCGACCAGCGCCGCGATCCGTGACGGCCAGCGCCGCCCGTCCGCGATCGGATAGAACACGGCTTTCACCGCGCGCGACACCAGCACCGCGTGCCAACGCCGACGGTTGCGCTCTCCCGAGCTCATGCGATCGCGCTCCGGATCGCAGCGCCCAGTTTCGCCAGCGCATCAGCCCGGCGATCGAGCAGTGCTGCCGCAACCATCAGGTCGGCGTCACCGACACCCCAATTGGTCGCGAGCTTGTACCGCAATCCGCGTGTCGATATGTTCATCGCATCGGCCAGCGCCGCCTGCCCGGCCATGTCGGATGCTTGCTGCAGCAGCATGATCCGCCGCGCGGCTTGTGCGATGTTCCTCTTTTCCGGAACACTGATCATACCGCCTCCGCGATCTGGTTGGCCTTGGCGATGTCGAGATACGCACCCGCCGCCGCTCCCAGCCCTTCAACGCCCTGCGTCGCGGCCTGATTGTCCTCGCGCGCCTTGCGCTTCGCCGAGACCGCTTCCGGCGTCGCGATCCAGCTCGGCCGCACGCCCAGCACATCGGCCAGCCCCGGCGCCGCCTGGTCGGTATCGATATGGTCGAACACGGCCCCGCCATCGGTCTGCGCCAGCGGCGTCAGCGCCTCGATCCACCGCGTCAGGCCGGCGGCCTCCTCGGCCCGTGCCATCCGCGTCAGCGGGTTTTCATATTCCGGCAGCGGGTGCGCGCCCGCTTCCAGCACGACGTCGGGATATGGCTCGATCTGTCCGGCGCGCAGCGCCAGGTCCAGGTCGCGTTGCGTCACCGGGTTCTGCTTCTCGGTTTCGTACTGGCCGGCATAGGGCGACACCAGCACCCCCTGCTTGGCAACCATCTCCAGCACCTGCGTCGCCGTCATCCGGTCCGACGGATCGGTCAGGATCTTGAAGAAGTCCTCGAGGAACGCGGTGCGGATCGCGCCACGATCGCTTTCGACCATCTCCAGCCCGATCGGCAAGTTCGATCCCGTAGGCAACGGCTGCACCAGCAACCGGCCATTGTCGTCGACCAGCCCGGGGTTCAGCCCGCCCGGTCGGGTGACCAGCGAGGTGATGCCGTCATCGTCGTAGAACGCCAGCGCCGGGTCGACCATCTTGTGCGCCGATCGCAGGATCGTCTGCATCATGACGTTCGCGCCACGGATCGCCGGCAGCGCCTGCATCGCCGGCGACCAGCCATACAGCTCGCCGGCCTCGCTCATGTGCCGTGACACGCTGATCGGCATGGAATGGAACCCGGCGCGGCGCAGGATGATCTTTTCGTCCAGCGCGATGTGCAGGCTGGCGATCGGCTTGCCCCGATGGTCGAACCGATCGGGCTGGACGTCGGTGTTCGGGCAGACGACGTGCAGGATCTGGAATTCGCGATCCAGCTTGTTCTGCTCGATCGCCTCGCGCATCTTCGGCGTCAGCGCGTCGGCGCCGAACTCCTGCTGGCATTGGCGGGCGTCTCGGACATAGCAGCGATGGACCGTGTCGACCTGCCCGGCAAAATCCTCGTCGATGTAGCATTCCGACATGTGCAGCGCGCGATAGAACAGGCCGGTGCCCTTCTTCTCGCCGGTCCAGTAGGGCGACACGCCATACCGTCCGAGCTGGCGAAAGTCCTTCGTCGCCTGGACATGGAAACCGGTATGCGGCGCGTAGCGGATCGCGTGCAGTCGATCGCCGGCGCGCTCGCACCACCGCCGGACCTCGGGCAGTTTGTCCAGGTCCTTGTCCCCGAACTTCAGCCGGATGTACTGGGTGTTACGCGGCACGGTGATCGCCGCCATGGCCGCGGCGAACCGGCCAAGGCTTTCGACCGCGGTGACGTCGAAATTAGCCGCGCCTTTTACCGTACCGGCGCGGCTCATCCGTCCGGCCGCGCCCGACGCCGCCCCGATCGTGCCGGCACCCATCGGGTTCACGCGTTCGTCGATCTCGCGCCAGATGCTTTCCCACGGCGCGCGCAATGCCGCGAGGCGGTCGTGATTGCGCAGGTGGTGCTTGACCAGCGCGTCGTCTTGTTCGGTATCGGCCATGCCCACCCCCGGCTAGGGACGCCGCCACCGGCGGCGCCCCGTGCGCTTCAGAAAATGATGTCGTTCTCGATGCTGACCCGCTGGCCGGGCGCGACCTGGATCGGCGTCGACCGGCGGGCATAGGCGACCTGCTTGCCGTCCAGCAGCAGCGCATAGCCGTCGACGGTGACGCTGGTGTTCGCCTCGCGATCGCCCTCGATCTCGACCGACTTGGACAGCATCAGGCCGTTGGCATGGTCGCGCCAAGCATCGCCCGTCACACCGACGGGTGCGATACCCGGCACCTCGCGTGTGCCGTCGCTGAACGCGATCTCGACTTCGTCGGCATCCGCGATCCGCTCGCGCAGCTCGGCACCGGTCGGCGCGTCATCGATCTCGCCCAGCTTGCGCGGTTTGGGCGGGGTGGTCAGCTTCTTCACCTCGGCCTTGGCGGTCTTTTCGCCGCTCTCCGCCTTGCTGGCGCGCGCCTCGGCAGCGTCGGCGCGGGCCCGCTCCTTCGCGATCTCGTCGTCCTGCCCGGCCTGGGCAGCGATCAGCGCATCGTTCTCCGCCTCCAGCGCCGCGACGCGCTCGGCCAGCACGATCGGCCCGTCCTTGTCGAGGCCAGTCTTGAATTCATCCATCAGCGCCTGTGCGCGGTTCGGTTCGGTCATGGTGCTTTCCTTCGGTTTAAAGCTGGTGGGTGCCTTCGACGCCCCGCCACATTCGGGCGAGCGTCCGCTGCTGCAGCCAGTGCTGCGCTTCTTCGATCTTCGTGAGAGCCAAGGCGTTCTCACGACATGCGAATGGTCCGGCCTGGAACGAGCGCAATCGATCGGCGACGATCGCCAAGAGAGCCTCCTGCGTCACGCCGTTCACACCCACCTCGTTGATGGGACCGTTCTGAAACAGCACGGTCGCGTGGGTCGCGGGGGATCCGTGCCGTTCGGTGAAGGGGCAGGATGGATTGGTCGAGGTGTCGAACCCTTTAACCATGTAGAGATGCTGCGCACCGCCGGCGCCGGGAGCGTCGATGGCAGTGATCGTCAACTTGTCGTTCGCTGGATTGAAGACGTGGTCAGTAATCTGGCGCATTTTCCGTCCTTCAGCCGAGTGTGAGTTTGCCGCCGGTCAGCGTGGCTTCGGCTCCACGCGCCCCGGTGATGATGTCGGCGGCCGCGCCTTGCCGGCGGCGGATTTCGTCGTCGGTCGCGACCTGCGCGGCGGCATCGTCGCGGGTGACCGAGCGGAGCGGGGTCGGCGCTTTTCCGGGGGTGGACACGATCCCCAGCGCCTTCAGCGGCGCGGCAATCACCTTGCCGAGCGGTTTGAGCAAAGCCATGTCAGTGAACTCCTGCGTGGACGTCGAAATCGCTGTCGTTTTTCACCGGGCGCCGGCGGCGTTCCTTGCCGCGCAGGTCGCCGATAACGTGGGCGCCCTCCAGCGCGGCGTACTGCTCGGCATCGGCGACGTGGGTGTAGATCGTGTCGGCGATCTCGGGGTTGGCCCGGACCTCGCCCGTCTTCGTCTCCGCCTTCTGGTACCGGTATCCGCCCGAATGGGCCTTGATCAGGTGCTTGCAGCCGGGATCGACGGCATAGCCGTCGCGGACATCCTGCGCGGTCCAGATCGCCTGGTTGCGCAGCCCGGCGCTGTTGGTTTTCGCCTTGTGGACCTTCAGCCCCAGCTCTTTCTGAAACGCCAACAGCCAGTCGTGCTCGTTGTCCTGGCGGTCCTTGGCCGCGAACGCGGCCGGATCGGCGACGACCCGGATCATGTCGGGCGTGATGTCGGGGAAATTCTCCGCCAGCATCCGCTTGACCCGCTTCGCGAACGCCGTCGGCCCGACCTTCAGCAGCTGCGTCTGCCCCCGCGCGCCCTTCGTCGTGTTGACGCACTCGGCCAGCGTCCGGATCGAATTGTCCCAGTCGCGCTGCAGCGCCACGGCGGCGGCGAACAGCCCCTGGTCGACGCCGACGATCAGTTTGCGGCGCGGATCCCACTGGCACGGCCGGACATGCGCGGTGTACGCGAACCCGGCATTGACCGCCTGCCCGTGCTGGATCGGCACCGGCTTGTTGTCGACCATGCGATCGACATAGCCCGGCGTCGCCCGGTTCGCGGCGACCTGCAGCACGTAATACCCCCGCCCGCCGGGCAGGTTGTGCAGATTTTCCGCATCCGGTTCGCGCCCACCGGGCTGGACGAACTTTTCGATCAGCTTCCGGTCGCCCAACGTCGACTGCAGGATCTCGGCTTCCTCGGCCGTCAGCCCCAACGCCTCGCTGCTTTCGTCGAACAGCAGCGTGTAGATGTGGTTTTCGATGTCCGGCATGTTCATCGACAGGATGATCTGCGGATCCACGACCAGCGATGGATCAAGGTCGCTGAAGCGTCCGACGCGACCCGTCAGGAACGGCACCAGGCTCTCGGGCTGCAGATCCGCTTCGTCGATGATGACCGCGTTCACCTCCCAACCGCGGCACGCCTCCTCGACCGACAGGTCGCCGATCGCGCGGAACTCGAATTCGCAGTCCAGGACTTCCAGCACCCGGCCGTCGCGGCGGTTGCCCTCGCGCCGCAGGATCTTGGTGAACTTGTGGGTGAACGGCGCCTTCCAGCTGAACGTGCCCTCGGCCTCGGGCACAATGCGGAACCAAGATTTCAACGTCGTCGACTGCAGGCTGGGATAGCTCTCGCGGATAACCCCGATCCGCGCCTTGCGCACGATCACCCCGTCCTCGCGCGCTACCCCCTTCTGCTGCGCCGCCAGGCGCAATCCTTTCTGCAGCGCCGCCATGGTCTTGCCCGACCCCACCGGGCCGATGATCCCGACGATGAACCCGCGCGCGCGGACGAACCCGTCGGCGATCGGCCCGGGCGATACCATCCGGCGCGGTGCGACCATCCCCATCAGGCGTCACCCCCGTCGGTTTCGGACGGCGCCGGCGCGAATTCCGCGTCGATGATGTCGCCGATCTCACCAGCGGTATGGGTGACGCCCTCGATGATCAGATCCGCGACACCGCTGAACGACATGTCGACCTTCAGCGGTTTCTTGCCGACCAGATACGGCATCAGCATGTCGGCACACCGGGCGCGAAGCGACTGCGCCGCCTCGTAGGTCATGTGCTCGACGACCACGTTCGCGGTCCCGTCCTTCTGGAAACTGTGAACCTTGCGCCGCTTTGACGCCTCCATCAGCACTTCCGGCGCGGTTGACTGGATCTGCATCAGCGTCACCGCCGGATGCTGCCCCTGGGCGAGCAACCACTTCTCCAGATCGTCGGTGCGGCGGTTGCGGCTCCCGGCCGGACGGCCGCGTTTCTTTGCCCGGGCGGCATGGGCCACCTGTTGCGGGGTCGCGGTTTCGCCCAGCGCTTCGCGCGCGTCCCAGATGTCTTCCGGCGTGATCGGATCGAGCAGATCGAGCTGCTCGGCCTCGGCCTGGCGCGCATCCAGCTGCGCCTGCGCGTCCGTCATGATCGCGCGGCCGATCGCCGCGTCACCGGTCAGGTCAGTTGACACGGGTGGACCCTCCCCATAGCGTCAGCGTTTCACGGCTTCGCCCCCAGCCCAGGACACCCCCCTGCACCCCGACCCGTTCTTGCCGCATCCCGCTCGCGCCACCGCGACGGACACCGGCGAACATCGGCAGGCGATCTACCCCCGACCCCATCTGCAGGCGGCAGGTTAGGCGACCGTCGCGATCCTGCGGCCCCGACATCGACCAGCGATTTCGAAGGTCAGCCGAAACTCGGAAAATCGGCTGCGCGTGCGAGAGAGGAACGAGGCGCGCGGCGCTGGGGGGGGTGCCCCCTGTCGATCGGCACGACACCTCCCTCTGCCCGGCCGGCGCGGCCAGGCCGACCGCCGCCGCCCCGTCCGACAGCCTCGCAGGCTTGCATAGGGTCCGCGCAAAGCATTGAACCGACACGAAAAACGCCGACCGTTCCGACACGGCCATTCCAACACGCCTGATCGCGCCCGCATAACCGACTGAAATCGCACGGTTTCCGCCCGCCGACCCGCCGGCGCCGATCAACGCGCAGCCGACCCCCGCCGCCCGCGCCCAGCGCCGAAACTTTCGCCGCGCCGCCCGCCTGTCGACGCCCAGATCGAGGCAGCTGGCGAGCCGGCGACCGCCCGCAGCATCAGCGAAGGCCGAGGTGGCATATCCACCCCATTGTTTATTCCGGGTTCTGGAACAGAACCGCAACAGAACCGGCGTAGAACCGTCAAAGCCGCAGGAATGCTGGTTTTTATGGTTCAGTTCTAGAGTTCTGTAGTTCTGTACCCCCCCTATATGCGCGCGGGCACACGCGCCTGCACGCGCGTCATGCGTGAGGCTCTGGAACGGAACTGTAGAACCGATAGATTTCAAGCGGTTAGCGGTTCTGCCCCCGGACCCGTATAGAACTACAGAACTGGCGACCGCTCGCGATGGCGGACCATACCACAATTTTATCTGCAATAAACGGGCCGGGGTACGGGCCGCAAAAAAAGACGTCGTGAAGTATAGCGAGGGCAGCACAAAGACTTCGCGCGAGCGCGCGAAGTTGATGATGAGCACGGCCGCACCGCGCCGCTTCGCGTCGCTGGCCGTGCGCGTCATGCCTGCACCGCCTCGGGCATCGGGCACGCGACCCAGCCCGTCACCTCGTCCTGGTCGATGACCAGCTCGATCGGCACCAGCACCGCCGTCAGCGATTGGCCACCGAATTTCGCCTTCACGCCCCGGATCGCCGCCGGCGCACGGGCCAAGGTCTGCGACCAGCCACCAGCCTGGAACTTCGTCGTGCCGAAGACCTCGGCCAGCGCCCGGTGCTTCTGCGCCACCGCGAGGTAGCACGCCTGCCCCGGCATATGCTCGACCGCGCCGTAGGTCGGGCGGCCGGTCCCGTCGGCCGGCTTGGCCCGCGCATTGACCAGCTTCAGCCCCAGCTCGCCCAGACGCTCGCGCGCCCGCTCGGCCTCGGCCTCGCTGCCGACCTTTGCCGTCACCGCGCGCTTGATCCACGTGCCGACCGTCTCACGCACGTCACCGCCGCGCGCTTGCACCATCGTCGTGGTCAGGTGGATCAGGCACGCCTCGTGATCCTCCGACGTGTCGGCGATCTCGGCCATCGCCGCCGGCGCGCACTGCATCGACCAGTCGTACAGCAGCTCGGCCGTCGGCATCTCGTCGTACAGCGCCAGGTCGGCCGCCGCGAGCAGCGTGCCGAACGTATCGGCCGATCGCGACGAATGCCCCTTCTTGGTCAGCGCGTCGTGATAGGCATGGAACGTATCGTGCCACCGCCACCACCCGTCGATCATCCGCCGGGCCAGGACCTGCCCGATCGCCGGCAACCCGGCCTTGTCGAGGTCCAGCCTGGGCGTGTCGGACTGAAGCGGCTCCAGCTCGAGGATCGCGAACCGCGACCGGTCCTGCGGCTCCATGTGCGGCGTCAGGATAGCGGAGAACTGGAACGCGCTATTGAGCACGAATTCCGCCGCCTTGTGGTCCGAAGACCCGCGATGGATATCGCCACCCGACGACGCGACGCGCGCCAGCTCGAGCACGCCCGCCAGCTTGTGCTGGTTGAACGCGTTCGGCTCGAACTCGTCGAAGATGACCGGGATCGTCTGCGCGCGCAGCATCTGCCGCACCGCCGCCTCGGTGGCGTTGCCGGTGCGCAGCGTACCGCTGCCCAGCACCCGGTCGCACAGCCCGTCCTTGCCATTGAACGTCGACTTGCCCGTCCCGCGCCCGCCGGTGACGAACAGGTGCGACCGCCAGTTGAGGGCGCCGGCGATCGACGCCTGCGCGATCCACCCCAGCGCCAGCATCGCGTCGAGGTGCCCGCGCCGCCAATGCCACGTCGATATGAGCGACAGCAGCTGCTCGACCGCCGCTACCTTCCCCGCCTGGTGATGCGGGCGCGGGGTCGCGGCGGCGGCCGGATAGACATAGCCGTCGTGCAGCCCGGTATCGAACCACTCGGCCGCCGCGCGCTTTCCGGCACGCGGTTTCGCGGTCATGACCTTGTCGCCATAGTGGATGACCAGCGTCTGGTCCTTGCCGCGATGCGCGCCGCGCCCCCGGACGCGCCCCTGCGCGTCGAAGATACCGGCGGACCCGCAAGCAGAGATCAAGGCTTCGCTGGCATCGTCCTGCGCGAAACCTACGATCTCGCTTTCCTTGACTAGCTTGCGCGCGTTGCCACGGCCCTCATACTTGGGCTCGGACCATCGCGGCCAATATTTCGACAGCAACTGGGTCCGGGGCGCAAATAGAGCGTGGAGGTGGTTCTTGCCATGCTCGCGCGGGCCCAGCGCCACCAGCTGCCCGAGGACATTCAGGTACCAGCACGTCGTGCCATCGGTGCCTAGCCCCAGCGCCTTGACCGGGCTTTCGCGCGGCAACAGCGGCCGCTGGATGTCGTCGTCATCGTCCCGCCCGCCAAACGGCTGCTGATCGCCGTCCTGGGCGAGCTGCGGCGCGTCGACCGGCGCATCCAGCGCGGCCGCGATCGACACCACGTTGTCGGGCGCAGGTTGGGCGGCGCGTTTGGTCACAGTATCGCAGCCCGCACCGCATGGGAAAGGTCGACGGGCAGGTCAAAAAGACCCTGCATTCCACGAGCAGCGATCGGATTGTCGAGCGGCACTACGTTGGCGAGCGTCCAACCGAACCGTCCCGGACCAAAATTGCCGAGAGCATCCTCCTTGCGAGTGATCGTCCCGACGAGATCCTCAGTGCGCGCAACTGACCTTAGCTCGGCAACCGCGACGATCATCCCCAGTGGCGGATCACGCAGCGCAGGGCAGGCATAGATGTCAGCGAAGCAGTCGGCGTACCAACGCTCGTCTTTGGTCCACCGCTTGGCCGCATGGACGGCGATCGGCCCACGGTAACGGGTCGACCAATGCCGCGTTTCGATCTGCTTGTGCCCCAGCGCAACAGCACTGGCCCAAGGTTGCCAGAGAGAAAGCGCCTTCACGCCGCCGCCCCGGCCATCAGCCAAGCATTCATGTCCTTGATCCCTACAGGAGGCAGGACGAGCTGGACGCGATGGCCGCGGGCTTGCTGGCGGGCGATCGCCCGTTCCAGCAGCTCGACTTCGCGCTGCCCGTCGTCGCGATCGGCGACCAGGATGATCGTCTCGATCGCCTTCGGAAATTCGATCACGCCCAGATTGCCCAGCGAATAGGCGGCGATGACCCGGGCGTCGGGCTTGCACATCGCGATGGTCAGCGCGTCCTCGATGCCCTCGGTGACGTACAGCGGTTCGGGCGAGCGCATCTGCCCCATCGACTGACGCGACGCACCTTTCCGCAACGGCACGAACGCCCCGCGCGACTTGCCCAGCACCTTCTTCGCCGAACCCTTCGGCACGCCCAGGTCGGCGCCATCGGCCTTCACCCAGTCACGGGTCCGGGGATCGCGGCCCAGCCAGGTGCGATGCGTCGCGACATGCTCGCCGCTCGGCAGGATCATCTGCGCGACGATGCACGGCAGCTTCATGCCCGCATCGCGGTTCCACACCTCGGGATGATAGCGCAGCGCGTTCGGCCAATGGCCCAGCGGATCGACGCAAATCCCGCGCGCGGCATAGTAACGCGCCGCCGGCGTCTCGCCGATCGCCTGCCCGTTCAGGTACAGCGCCCGCGCCCCGCGCTTCTTGGCTTCGGCCTCCTGCTGCGCTTGGCGCTCCAGCGCCGCGTCCTCGCGCGCGCTTTCCGCGCGGACCTGCTGCAGCCGGTCCGGGTCCAGATCGTCCAGCCCCAGCATCGACTTCAGCCACTTCACCGCCTCGCCGCGATCGCCGCCGAACATGCACCGCTCGACCAGCACGATCATGTCGCCCTGGTCGTCCGACGACCAGTCGCGCCACATGCCGCGATTGGCCCCCTGCAGGTTCACCACCAGCGAGGATCCTTTCTCCCCGCCCAGCGACCCGGCCTTCAGATACGGCCCCTCCTGCACCGCATTGGGCAGGCACTTGCGCGCGATCTTCTCGCACGCCGCGCGGGCGCGCAGCTCGATCTCGCGCACGCTGATCGGCGCACCGGTCATGCCGGACTCGACTCTGCGCCGCGAATGATAAAGGATCGGCCCGCCGGTCCGGGTGGCATACGGGTGGGACCGTTCCTGCCCCCGCTAAGCCGGCGAACATCGGGGACCTTCCCGGTGCCGCGCGACCCATCGTTTCCGACGAAGTCGTTCGGCGCCGGCGTCCGACCCAAACCGATGCCAGTCGAACCGGGGGCCCCCGGCAAGACTGGGCCGATAGATCCGCGAGCGCCGGTCAAAGCGCAACGCGGAGCGCTCACACCGCAACCCTTACGGGCCAGCGGCGCGTCGCAGCCCGGGGGATCACTGAGATGAAAACCCGGAATGCTGTAACGGTGGAGGTGAAGATCGATCTGGCGGCGTGCCTCCGCGCGCTTGTCCTGCTCGCCTTCCTCCTCACGTGAACCGACGGGGCGGGCTTGCGCCCGTCCCGTCCTACCGTCCCGAAACCCTGCATCCGCAACCACTTGACTGTTTACCAACGTAGGATAGTTTCCTGCGCATAGGAACAGAACAAGAACGCCAAGCGAGTCGCGAGGCGAACGGAGATGAGCCGATGCCCGCGAAGATTTTGCCCTTTCCATCAGGCGGCCCGCTTGCCGAGCGCGGCCAGCGCCGATGCCAGCAGCCGGCGCCAGCGCGGGACGTCGTAGAAGTCGTTGGGCTCGACCTCGCCGTTCGTCAGGATGAAGATGCGCTCCATCACCTCGGCACCCGGCACGATAGGTTGGACGGCACGCTCGATTTGGCTGATGTACGGTTGGGTACAGCCAAGCTCGGCGGCCACCCATTCCTGGGTCTTGCCTTCCCGCTTCCGCCATTCCGCAAGCTTCAACACATCGTCTCCCGATCCGAGACCAAGCATTATTGGAATAGCTTATATTTAGTCAATGGACATAAGCAGGTCGACGGTGCAGAATATAAGCAGATGGCATACGTCCTCGCCATGCACCCGGATAACCGTCTTAGGGAGCTGCGGAAGGCAGCAGGGCTGAACCAGTCACAGCTGGCGCAGCGGACGGGTGTGTCTCAGCCGTTCATTAGCCAAGTAGAGAACCAGGCCGCCTCTACGCTCGACATCGCCCGGATGCGGATATTCGCGCGAGAGTTTGGCTGCAGCCCCGCAGATTTGCTTGCAAACTCCGACAACCCGCATCGCTTGTCAGCCGAGGAGCAATCGCTAGTCGACTTGTTCCGATCGGCGAACAGCGTCCAGCAGGCGATGGCATTGCGTGTCTTGGCACCACTCGACGGCGAAAAAGAGACGCGAGAAGCTGCTTAAGGTACTACGATCGCGAGATTAAGTACCGCCATCCCGGACACTACGGCAAATAGCGCCCAAAATTTGGACAGTGGATGCGCTAGTGTCCATTTGGAAAACAGCATTGCTGGTAGGATCGCACCCACCCAGCCAATTGCTATAACAGCCGCTGCCCACCACCGCGCTATAACGATAGCACTGGCAATTGCCGCCACAAAACCAACAAACACAATGAGGCCCGACAAACCGACGGCACGGAGGCTTGGCACCTCACCCAGCCCCATCAACCGGTCGCGCCATTGCGGGCTTTGATGAAGTCGCCGCTCAGTATTGAATGCAGCGGTCATCGCCATACCAATCGCAGGCACCGCAACGAGGGGGTCAATCTCCATTATCCTGACAGCATAAGCACCATTTTCGCATATCAAAGCACGCTCAAAATATAAGCTATTGACATAATATAAGTAGGGGCAATATCTACTTCCGTCCACCATGACGGAGACGGATCATGTCCTCCTTCCCCCCTGCCACCGACGCGCAGCTGCAGGCGCTGTCCGATGCGCGCGACGCCTATCGTCAGACCGGCGATTTCGGCACCTGCCCCCGCCCCGCTGCGCACCTTCACGCCTATAGCCTGCTGCGCGACGCGGCGATCGCCGCCGGCCTCGATCGCGACCGCACGCTGCTGACCCTCGAATGGACGGACGAGCGCCTCGCCGCATGGCACGCCGTCAATGCGCTCGATCCGCTCGCCGACCTGCGCGACGCGCTGGCGGCGTTCGAGAAGGAAGGCGGCTTCGGCCCGATCACCGGCAACCGCGATGCGAAGCTGGCGACGCACCAGCGGCTCTATACCGCCGCCGCCGCGCACGGCTACGGCCCGCACTGTCAGGTCGCCGTCGACGAATGGGCGCACGGCCGGCTGCACGGCCTGTTCGCGCGGGAGGCGGCGTGATGCCCAACGTCGCCGTCCTCCCCACCCCGCTCGCCCGCGCGGCGGCGGCCGCCGCCAACCCGCGCAACCGCGATACCTGCGGCATCTACGACATCGCCGGCCGCCTCGGCCAGGCGGCGCGCCGTCCGGCCTATCTGTGCCGCACGATCGACGCCCTGATCGAGGCCAGGGGCTTTCCCGAGCCGTTTCCGCTGCTGAAGGGCGCAAAACTCTCCACCGCCGCCCACGCCGACAGCCGCTGGTCGCGAGCCGCCGTCGACGCGTGGTTCGACAACGCCCTGCCGCCGTCGGCGCGTGGCCTGGTCGACAAGGTCGAACGTCAGGCGGTCAGCAGCCGCCTCTCCGCGAATTTGCATGACCTCTTTCCAGCGGAGCGCGTCGCATGAAGCGCATCCCCGCGAACGCCCTGCCAGGGTTCAAGGAAACCGACGTCGACGTATCGGTCGGGTTTGGCGTGCATCTCTCGGAGATCGACGGCTCGGACTACGTGGTGAACGACAGTCATGGGCTGATGGTCGGGCTCATGGCTCACGACCATGGTGATGTGATCGCACTGACCCAGTATCGTCGCGCTAAAACCCGGCCCTTCGGCATGGGTATGATGCACACGTTAAGCGTCGAATGCGCCCGCGACACCGCCGCCGCGCTGATCGAACTCGCCGACCGGCTCGAAGCCTCCGCCACCGAACAGGCCCAGGCCGCGCTCCGCAAGGCCGCCGGCCGGTGACCCCGCTCGAAACCTTCGGCCGCGCGATTGGCGCCGCCTTCGACCGCTACGTCACGCCGGGCATCCTCGGCATGGCGCTGGCGATCGTCTCGATCGGGATCCTGCACTGATGCGCCCCGATCACCCCCGCGAACCGTCGCTGCGATCCGCCATCGCCCTCGCCGGCCTCGGCATGATCGCGTGGTGCGTCATCTTGTCCGTCCTCCTCGACTGAAGGGAGTGTCCATGAACCGCTTGCCCTTGCGCGACCGCCTGCAGGCCGCGATCGACTATGTCCATCAGGCCAGGAGCGGCGGCAACGCCACCGGCCCCGCCGCGATCATCGCGGGCCTGCAGGCCGATCACGCCGCCAGCTATCGCTGCGGCGCATCCACCAACACCCTGCGCGTCGCCGGCGTCAACGCCAGCTGCACCTGGTCGCGCGACGAGGGCCTGCTGAAGGCATGGGAACGCCTCGCGACGATCCGGCTGCTGCAGCTGGACGGAAGGTGCGGCGCATGAAGCCCGCCGCCATCGTCCTGCGCGACGCGATGCAGGCGTTCGTGTCGGGCTATACCGACAACGCCACGGCGGTCGACATCGACAAGCTGCGCGCGACCGTCGCCCACGTCTTCCCCGCCGCCGCGCCGATCGACGGCGAAATGCTCCGCCGGATGCTCCGCGCGGTGGGCTTCGTCGGCAGTCTCTTGCCCGGCGACGCCCCCGGCATCTGGCGCCGCGCTGTCCGTCCTGAGGAGGTGATGTTCTGATGTCGAACCATTCGATCCAGCCCTGCCCATTCTGCGGGGGTCCCGACGTCAACGTGCTCGAACATGGGGGTGATGCCTACGTCGAATGCTTCAAGCCGGAATGTCAGGCCCGGGGTCCGCTGGCCCGGCAGAAGGCGGACGCGGTCGACGCATGGAATGCCACCGTGTCCCGCAGCGGTCCCGATCATTTCGAACACTGGACCTGCGGCACCGCGCATATTCGAGCGAAGCGCACGCTGCAGATCGTGGAGAATGTCCGTGCCTGCGACACCGACACGATCGAGGCGATTGCCTGCCTCGTCGCCGAGGCGGGCATCGCCGCAGCTCGTGACGCCCTCACGGACGAGGTGCCGTTCTGATGGCCGCGCCACTCCACACCGGCCCGATCGCCGGCGACCCGCCGACGCTCGAATGGCTGGCCCTCGATCGCCTCGCGGTCGACCCGGCCTACCAGCGTGGTACCGAGACGCCGCAGTCGCGCCGGATCCTGGTATCGATGGTGAAGCGCTGGGACTGGCGCCTGTGCCAGCCTCTTAACGTCAGCCGTCGGGTTGACCAGTCGCTGTTCATCGTCGACGGCCAGCATCGGTGGGTAGGCGCAAAGATGCGCGGCGACATCACGCACCTGCCCTGCGTCGTCACCAGCCATACCGACACCGCCGATGAGGCGCAGACCTTCGTCGCGCTCAACCTGCGCCGGCAGAAACTGTCGCAGGGCAATGTGTTTGCCGCGAGCCTCGCCAGCGGGGACGACGACGCGAAACGTGCGCTGCAGCTGATCGAGGGCGCGGGCTTCACCCTCGCGCGCAACCACGACCCGTCGACCTGGGCACCCGGCGAACTGTTCTGCGGTCCCGCCGTGCAGCAGGCGGTGAAGGTTCACGGAGAGGCGGTCGTAAAGGGCGCGCTGAACGCGCTGAGCGAAGCCTATGAGGGCGAGGTACAGGTGCGCGGCGCGACGCTGCTGCAGGCGCTCTACGTCATCTTCGCCGACGACGCGAAGCAGCGCGGGTTTGACCGCGACCGCTTTGTCCAGGCGCTGGGATCGGCCGAACAGCGCGCTTGGATCGATCGCGCCAGCCAGCTGCGCCAGCAGCACAAGGACCTGTCGTGGCGCGACGCCACCGCGATGGCGATCATGGACGCCTACACCGCGTTCGGACGGGCGCTGTGACCCATCCCGTCGCCATCTACCGCCCGCGCACCCGCGAGCTGCTGCTGGCCAACGCCGGACAGTCGATCGTCGTGCCCGAGGACCGCGTGCCCCGCCTCGCTGGCGCACTGCGCGGCTTGGTCGCGATGATCGGCCCGCGCTCGACCGTGCGGATCCGCAACGCCAGCGGCCTGCTGTCGGTCACCCGCGCCGAATTGGCGGCACTTGCCGACGACATGGAGGCCGCCTTCGGCGTCCCGATGCTGGCCGCCGCGATCGCGGCCGATCCGGTCGCCTGACCATGGCGCGGCCCGTCAGCGACCGCGCCCGCTGCCTCGCCATCTTCCGCCTGGCGCTGGCCCAGAACTGCACGATGCAGGAGGCCGCCCGCCGCATCGACGGCGCCGGCGCGGCCCGCACGATCACCGAAGCCCGCATGCACCACGGCCAGGCCATGCGCGCCCTCTACGCCCGCGGCTACGGCCGCCGCTGAATTCCTGCTCGCATCCGGCTGCGAGACAAACAGGACCAACCGCCGGCACGAAAGAAATGAACATGAACCACGTACTCGTCACCACCAAGCATCGCGGCGTTTTTGCGGGGGAAATCCCCGACGATCAGGATTTGACCGCCCAGGCGATGCCGCTCACCAACGCCCGCATGGCGATCCGCTTCGGCACCACCAGGGGCCTCATGCAGCTTTGCGAGACAGGCCCGACGGCACAGAGCAAGATCAGCGCGCCCGCAGATATCCCGATGTTGCATGACATCACCGCCGTGTTCGCCATCACGGATGAGGCGTGGGCCGCATGGACCCGGTAATCACGGCAGACGACGTCGTGCGCGTCGGCGGTGCTTGCACCGACGGCGTTGCCCGCGTCGTCCAGCGGCACGCGGACCGCATCGCCGCCGCGATGCCCGTCAGCGCCGTGCTGAAGCTGCTACCAACGACCGAGCATCACTACGCCCTCAAGGCCGCTGGCCTCGACGGCGACGGCGACGGCGACGGCTACGGCTACGGCTACGGCGACGGCGACGGCGACGGCTACGGCTACGGCGACGGCTACGGCGACGGCTACGGCTACGGCGACGGCTACGGCTACGGCGACGGCTACGGCTACGGCGACGGCGACGGCTACGGCTACGGCGACGGCTACGGCTACGGCGACGGCTACGGCTACGGCGACGGCTACGGCTACGGCGACGGCTACGGCTACGGCGACGGCTACGGCTACGGCGNGGGCGCACGCGCCCGCCGATCTGAGAGCTATGCCTCAACGTCTCCACCGCACCCGCCGCCGCGCGCGACAGGCGCCACCCGGCGCGGTCTATGTCGGCCGTCCTACGATATGGGCGAACCCCTTCGACAGCGCACGCTTTGGGCATCGCGGCGCATTCTTGCTATTCGAGGATTGGCTGACCGATCGGATGCCCCGACGGCGGCTGATCCGCCTCGGATATGGCGATGATGAAATCGAAGCGCTGGCACGTCGACGTCGCACGATGGTGGCAAGCCTGCCCAGCCTGCGTGGCCGACATCTTCAATGCTGGTGCCCGCTTACAGTGAACGTTTGCCACGCCGCTGTCCTGCTTTCCTTGGCAAACGCATGACCGATCGCCGTCCTAGCGCGATCGCGCTCGACTTCCCGCTGCGCTCGGACAACACCAACCGCCGGCCGTGCGACGTGCCGCTTGAAGAGTTGCGCCGCATGGCCCGTGTCGAGCTGGACCGGCGGCGCTCGACCTACCCGATGCTAGTGTCGCGCGGTCGCCTCGCCCCGCCCGAGGCCGATCGCCGCCTTGATACCTGGGCGGCGATCGTCGCGGATCTCGATCGCGACGCCGCCCGCCGCGCGCACGCCGCCGGCCGATCGGCGCCGGGGCCGTCGACCGTGCCCTATGGCTCGACCTGGACCGCGCGCGTGCTCGATCTGCACCGCGAACTGGCGACGGCGCGCGACACCTTCCCGGCGATGGTCGCCAGCCCTGCCAACCCGTTGACTGCGGATACTGCCCGCACGACGCTCGAATGCCTCGACGCGCTGCTGCATCGCTATTGGGTCGACCTCGACGGCTTCAGCGGCCCGCTGCACTTCCGCGACGATCATGTCCGCGCCGGTTGGATCGCCGCCGCCGAACAGCGCACCGCTCCCGATCCGGCATGGGCGGCGATCGGCCGCCTCGCCGATCGCCACGCCGCCGGCACCGTCGACCAGGACGCGTCGTCACGCTGCACCGCGCTCGCCCGCTGGACGCTGGAGCGCACGCAACAGCTCCTTGAGGAGCGCGCTCCGCACCACCGCTATGTCTGGACCGTACAGGTCGACACATGGCTGCTGGCGCGCTCCCGCCCGCCCGCCTAGTCTTTCCCGTTCCACGCCAAAGGATGCCCCCGCCATGGCGAAAATCTCGATCCCCTGTTTCCGCGTAAAGGCGACCGCCGGCGGCCTGCGCTACTACTGGGAACCCAGCGCCACGCTGAAAAAGGCAGGCTGGAAACCGCTGAAGCTTGGCCAGGACGAAACCGCCGCGATCGCCGCCGCCCGCGCACGCAACGACGAGATCCGCGCCTGGCGCGAAGGCTCGGCCGCGCCGGCGGAAGTCCGGAAGATCGAAAAGCGCCACACCGTCAACGCGGTCATCGCCGATTTCAAGAAGGCACGCTTTCCCAAACTGAAGCCCAACACCGCCGCCGAATACACCGCCAAGCTGAAGACGATCAGCAAATGGGCGGGCGCTGAGCGGATCGACGCGATCGGCCGCACCGACATCATTGCCCTGCGCGACGCCCTCTACGCGCCGCGCAAGGACGGCAGGGTCCATGAAAACACCGCCTTCAACACGCTGAAGGTGCTGCGCACCCTGTGGGCATGGGCGCTGGAGAACGAGCGCATTCCGACCAACCCGGCCGCGACCGATCTCGACATCACAGTACCGGCGCCGCGCCAGCAATTTGCCAGCGCGCTGGCGCAGGAGGCGCTGACGACGGCGGCGATCGCGCTCGGCAAGCCCAACATGGCGGCGGCGATGATCCTGGGCTGGACGTTGGGACAGCGCGAGGAGGATCTGCTGAAGCTGCTGCAGAGCCGCTATGACGAGCTGCAGGCCTACGAGGCGGACGATCCCGCCGTCTATGCCCGCCTGGCCGCGCGCGAGCCGGACGGCCGCGTAATGGGCATCCGGCTGCGCCAGGGAAAGACCGATCGCTGGGTTGGCATCCCGATCACCGGCAATGCCCGCCACCAGCTGGAGACGGCGATCGCCGCCGCGCGCAAGCTGAACCTGACGACGATCTTGTTCGACGAGGATTACGGTCGCATCTGGACCAGCACCATCTACGCGGAACGCCGCGCCCGCGCGGCACAATTCCAGCGTGCGATCTCGCGGATCCGCGCCCTCGCCGTCGAGACGACGACAGCCGCCGGCGATCCCGAGCTGGCGGCGGAAATCGCCGACCTGCAGTTCCGCGATTTCCGCCGGACCTGCGTCGTCACCATGGGCCAGCGCGGCATCCCCGACCACCTTATCAGCGCGGTCACCGGCCACAAACTCGACACGGTGAAGAAGATCCTCGAAACCTACCTGCCCCGCACCACCGGCATGGCGATGCTCGCGGTCGACCTCACCAACGAACGCGCGCCGGCGCAGGTCGCACGCATCAAGCGCGGATGATCGACTCGCTTGCGCCGCCCCCGCCAAATGGATAAGGGCGGCGCATCGCAATCGGACGATGTTGGAATTCCAACGGAACGGATGTCGGAACGAAAGCGATCGGCGAACGGAAATTCTAATATTTCCAACGCTATGCGGGTGTAGCTCAATGGTAGAGCAGAAGCTTCCCAAGCTTACGACGAGGGTTCGATTCCCTTCACCCGCTCCACATTTCCGACATCGCGACCATCGCTTCTTTCCCATCGCGCTCGGCTGCGGGCTGCGCTAGGGGCCGTGCGTGGCGTCGCTAGTGTATCAGGAAGGTTTCTCCGCGCGTCGTCCGGTTCCGCTGCCGCGTCGCATCGCCACGTTGGCGCTGGTGATCGCGATCCATGTCGCGATCCTGTGGCTGTTGCTGCGGATCGCGCCGGAAATGATGTCGCCGCCGCCGGGTGAGAAATCGCCGCTGGTCGTTGACATGCTGCCCGCCGATCGGGTCGCCCCCGCCGCCGCACCCGCCAGGCAGGTGCAGCGCAAGGCTGCGGCCGGTAGCACCAGCACCGCCCCGCCGGTCACCACCGTCGCGCCGCCGCCCGACGTGCCGCCTCCGCCGCCGGTGCCGGCCACGCCATCGAACGATGTCTGGTCGAAGGTCATTCCGATGACCGGCCGCGACTTCGCCCGCGCCGCGATCACGCCCGGCACCCGCAGCACGAGCGAGGGTGCGGGGCGCGGCAACGCGGCGGGCGACAGCGGCGATGGCGATGCGGATGTCGATGCCGGCGGGGGCAGCGGCGGGGGCGATCGGCTCTACGCCGCCGACTGGTATCGTCGCCCGACCCATGCCGAGCTGTCGACGTACCTGCCCCGCAACGCCCAGCCCGGCTGGGGCGAGGTCGCCTGCCGCACCATTCCGGGCAATCAGGTGACCGATTGCCGGGAGATCGGCCAGTCGGCGCGCGGATCGGGGCTGGCGGGCGCGGTGCGACAGGCGGCATGGCAGTTCCGCATCCTGCCGCCGCGCGTCGGGGGCAAGCCGCTGATCGGCAGTTGGGTACGGATTCGCATCACCTATACCGAAGACGGCGCGGCCGTGGAGTGATCTCCTACCCTATCGTCCTCCCGGCGAAGGCTGGAATCCAGCGATACTAGCCGTTCCGATAGAATCGCCGACATCCGACACAATGGATTCCGGCCTTCGCCGGAATGACGGATCGGCGAGCGCGATCCTTGCCCTCCCCGCGCCCACCCGCTAACCGGCAGGCGTTTATCCTCCGACATTTCAGGTGCCTTCCCATGTCCGCAATGTTCCGCATCACCCTTCCCGACGGTGCCGTCCGTGAGGTGATGCCGGGCACTACCCCGGCCGACATCGCCGCCGCGATCTCGCCGGGGTTGCGCAAGGCGGCGATCGCCGCGCGGGTCGATGGGCAGGTGCGCGACCTGAACCGCCCGTTCGAGGGTGATTCGTCGCTGGCGCTGGTGACCGCGAAGGACGAGGCCGACGCGCTGGAACTCCACCGCCACGACTTCGCCCACGTCCTCGCCGAAGCGGTGCAGACGCTCTATCCGGGCACGCAGATCACCTTCGGCCCGGCGACCGACGACGGCTTCTACTACGACTTCGCGCCCGCGCCGGGTCGCGGCATGTTCACCGACGAGGACCTGCCGCTGATCGAAGCCGAGATGCGCAAGATCATCGCGAAGGGCGAGAAGTTCGAGCGCGAGGTCGTCACCCGCCAGCAGCTGATCGATCGCTGGACCGCGCAGGGCGAGACGTTCAAGGCCGAATGGGCCGCCGAACTGCCCGAGGGCGAGGAACTGACGATCTATCGTCAGGGCCAGTGGCTCGACATGTGTCGCGGGCCGCATCTCGAATCGACCGCCAAGCTCGATCCGCAGGCGTTCAAGCTGACGCGCGTGTCGGGTGCCTATTGGCGCGGCGACCAGAAGAACGCGATGCTCAGCCGCATCTACGGCACCGGCTGGCTGTCGAAGAAGCAGCTCGACGCGCACCTGACGCGGCTGGAAGAGGCCGCCAAGCGCGACCATCGCAAGCTGGGCGCGGAGATGGACCTGTTCCACCTCCAGTCCGAGGCGCAGGGGTCGGTGTTCTGGCATCCCAAGGGCTATATGATGTGGCGGCAGCTGGAGGCGTATATGCGCCGCCGCTTGGACGCCCACGAGTACCAGGAAGTGAAGACGCCGCAGCTGATGGACGCGCGGCAATGGGAACAGTCGGGCCATTGGGGCAAATATCGCGAAAATATGTTCGTGGTGCCTGACGAGATTCCGAATACCGAGGATGAGGGCGCGATCGTCAGCGCCGATGCCGACATGATGGCGTTGAAGCCGATGAACTGCCCGGCGCACGTCCTGATCTTCCGCCAAGGGATCAAGTCGTATCGCGACCTGCCGATCCGCATGGCCGAGTTCGGCTGCTGCCACCGCAACGAACCGCATGGGGCGCTGCACGGCATCATGCGCGTGCGCCAGTTCACGCAGGACGACGCCCATATCTTCTGCCGGGAGGATCAATTGGTGCAGGAGGTTCGCGACTTCTGCGAACTGCTCGACTCGGTCTATCAGGATCTGGGCTTCACCGATTATGCGGTGAAGCTGGCGCTGCGCCCCGACAAGCGCTTCGGGTCGGAGGAGATGTGGGACAAGGCCGAGGCGGAACTGCGGGAGGCGGTGCTGTCGTCGAACCTGTCCGACGACATCAAGGCGAAGTTCGAGGAACTGCCGGGCGAAGGCGCCTTCTATGCGCCCAAGCTCGAATTCCACCTGACCGATGCGATCGGGCGGACGTGGCAGGTCGGCACGATCCAGTCGGACCGCGTGCTGCCCGAACGACTCGACGCGACCTATGTCGGGGAGGACGGCAATCGCCACCGCCCGGTCATGCTCCACCGCGCGATCCTCGGCACATTCGAACGCTTCCTCGGCATCCTGATCGAACATCATGCCGGGCGGATGCCCATTTGGCTGTCGCCGGTGCAGGCGGTGGTCGCGACGATCGTGTCCGACGCCGACGACTATGCGAACGAGGTTGCCGCAGCGCTGAAATCGGCGGGAATCCGCGTCGAAACCGACCTGCGCAACGAAAAGATCAACTACAAGGTGCGCGAACATTCGTTGGCGAAGGTCCCGGCGCTGGTCGTGGTCGGCAAGCGCGAGGCGGAGGAGCGCACCGTCGCCCTGCGCCGTCTGGGCAGCCAGGGACAGCAGGTGATCGCGCTGGACGAACTGGTCGCGATGCTGAAAGCGGAGGCTCTGGCGCCCGATCTTGCGCGGAACCTTTCGTAATCGCGCAAGATTGATTATATAGGACTTTCGTAAACTACAGGAGCACCACCTATCCGTCCGCCCATGATGCGTCGCCCCAATGCGCCGCCGCCGATGAACGGCCCCCGATTCAATGAGTTCATCCAGAGCCCCAAGGTCCGCGTGATCGACCATGAGGGGGAGAATCTGGGTGTGATGTTCACGCGCGAAGCGATGGCGCAGGCGCAGGAGGTCGGACTCGATCTGGTCGAAGTGTCGCCGAACGCCGACCCGCCGGTCGCGAAGTTCCTCGACGTGGGCAAGTTCAAGTACGAGGCGCAGAAAAAGGCCAACCTCGCCCGCAAGACCCAGAAGACGCAGGAGATCAAGGAGATCAAGATGCGTCCGAACATCGACGATCATGACTATGATACGAAGATGAAGAAGGTCGAGCAGTTCATCACCGAGGGCGACAAGGTAAAGGTCACGATGCGCTTCCGCGGTCGTGAGCTGAGCCACGGCCAGCTCGGCATGGCGGTGTTGCAGCGGGTCGCCGAAGCTACGCAGGAAATCGCCAAGGTCGAAGCCTATCCGCGCATGGAAGGCCGTCAGATGCTGATGGTGCTGTCGCCTAAGTAATTCGGGTACCGGCCTGTTTCGTCACTACCGCGAAGGCGGGAGTCCATGAACACGACCGTTGCGGCTTCTGCCGAACCGCCGGCGCGTATGGATTCCCGCCTTCGCGGGAATGACGACCTTGCCCATGGTCGACCTGACACGAGCAGAAAGGCCGTCATGTTCCCACGCGAACATGACGGCTTTTTCATGTTTCTTACCCTTGACCGACTCGCCCGACAGGCGCATCCGCCCCGTCGGACGGCTTCGGCCGCCCATTTTCGCCAACGTCCCGAGACAGGGTCCATGTCCGATAACGATTCCAGTCGATCGACCGTGCCGCACCGGCCGTCACCGCGTATCGCCTGATCGTTCGGGCGCCTCGCGGGGGATCGGCCGGCGCGGCCGGTCGCATCGCGCGAGGTGCATAGCATGAACACCACCATCCGGTTTCTGACCGATCCCTTCCGTCGCACCGCGTCGGTGCGCGACCCCAATGCCGCGTTCGACGACACGATGACGCTGGGCGAACGCCTGGCCGACCGCGTCGCCACCATCGGCGGTTCGTGGGGTTTCATCTCGACCTTCTGCCTGTTCCTGGTCGGGTGGTCGATCCTCAATACCATCGTGCTGGGGGCGCGGGCGTTCGACCCCTTCCCCTTCATCTTCCTCAACCTGATGCTGTCGATGCTGGCCGCGCTGCAGGCACCGATCATCATGATGAGCCAGAATCGCCAGGCAGCGAAAGACCGGCTGGAGGCGCGGATGGATTATGAAACGAACCTGCGCGCCGAAGCACAGATCAACCGCCTGCTGGAGGAAGTCGCCGCCATCCGCGCCGAACTGGCGTGCGAAGGTCGGGTCCGGCAGTTTGCGTAACTGGGTGGCGGTCTAATCCCCGCAACCGGATGCACCGCCATCGCTACCACAATCCGCCGATCCATGATGGGCGCCATGGGCGTCCGCACCGCTGTCTAAATAGACCAAGCCGCCATCGCCACCATCCGCATCGACCCGTCGTCCTGACGGTCGGCGTTCCCCGACATGACCGACAACAAGGGTGGCGATTACGGCGCAGGCGGCAACCGCGATATTCCATTCCATGCCAAGAAGATTGCCGCACCGACCGGTCGGTCGCAAGCGTCCGCTACTGGGACCACTGTATGGGCAGCCGTAACTACGCATTGATGCCCGGCAACGGGAAAGGATATTGCCGGCGGACCACGCCGGGGCAAACAGGGCAGCAGATCGCCGATCCACGTTGCCGCGAAAGGCCCGGCGGACCGACGATCGCCGCCTGGTCATCGCCGTTACTTCAACGTGTACGCGGTCACGCCATATACGCCTGTCGACATATAGTCTGACGTCACCACCAGCTTGGCGTCCGGGGTAATGGCGATCATGCCGCCCCGCCCGCCCTTCCACAGCGTCTCGTGGGTTCCGTTCAGGTTGACGGCGTAGATCGATCGGTCCGTGCTGAGGAATACGCAACCGTTGGTAACGATCACGTTCCCGATAAAGCTCTCGCCCGCTGGCGGCGTCCATGACCAGCGCACCGTCCCGTCCTCTTCGCTGATCGCGTCCAACCGGTTCAACGTGGTGCTACCGGCGTAGACGACGCCCCGCGCCACCGCCGGGATCGTCGAATACAGCCCTGCGCTCCGCCAACGCACCTTCGCGCCGACGGTGTCGTAATCGACGAGCGGCAACGACAAGGCATAGGTTCCGCCACCGCTGCCGGAATAGGCGATGACATGGCCGGCCGATCCGAGCATCGGACCACCACGATAGCTATAGCCATTCCACTGCCAGAACGGGTCGGGAATGCTCATCGCCTTGGCACCGGTCGCCCGATCGAAGACGTCGAGCGCGCCCGAATAATAGTAAACGTAACGCTCATCCGCAGCAGGGGTAGCGCCATCCCAGACGTGGCCGGCGGACCCCGCAGCCTGCCATTTCGCCGCACCGGTCGTCGTATCGAAGCCGTAGACGACATTGCCATAATAGCCGGATGCCAGATACACATTGTCGCCGATCGCCGCTAGTTGCGCAAAGTTGGACCATTGCGATGCAAAGCGCATGTCGCGGACATAGCGTCCGGTCGTCGCGTTCAGCACGATCAGCGGATTATCCCCGGACGACATCGACATGCTGGCAAGCGCCAGTTGATCGCCGACCAGCGTTGGTCCACCGGCCGAGTAGATGTTGCCGATATAATAGCTCCACACCTCCGCACCGGTCGCCGAGTTGATGGCATGAACGCTCTTGCTTCCATCGGCATTGCTACGCGTCGCGAATATCTGTCCCTTGCGGGCTGCAACGGGTTGGGTGAAAGATGTGCCTCCGGAACTCCACGTCCACGCGGGCTGGGTCGCGGCGGCCTCGAACGTCGCGTTGACATAACCGGTATGCCCGGCGTTCCGCTGCAGCATCGTCCAGTCGGCCAGTTCGATGTTGAGCATATAGGTAAACGACTGATCGGACCCCGGATAAGCCGTCACGCAGGGCGTTTCCTTGCACAGGCGCAGTCGCACGTTACTGGTCGCCGTACGCATCCCCGACAAACCGGCAACCGTCTTGAACCGCGCCGAATAGCGATTGCCCGTCAGGGTCGGCGTGCCGTCCAGCGTCAGTAGCGACGTGTCGAACGTCAACTCCGGCACCACCGGATCGCTGGTCGTCCCGGTATAGGTGGCATCGACGCTGAAACTGGTCGAACCGGTATCGGTAATCGTTTGTGTCGTGGCGGATGGAGCCAACGTGATCGCCAGCGTAGGTGGGGCTGGCGGTCCGATGATCGTCCCCGCCCCGCTGCCATTGCCGCCGCCACAGGACGCCAACAAGCCCGCCCCGACCAAGGCGCCCGTCTTCCGTATCATTTATTCCCCCTAGATGCCCGACCAAGCTATCGCAGGTCCATCCGGAGAGGGCAATTATCGTCGGAACCGAAACGAACCAGTCCCATCGATCACGTACCGGCTTGCGCGGGCGTCGACGGATCAGTCCCCGCCACCCCCACCGTCGCAACCGCCGCCATCGCTGCTGCCGCAATCCGACGATCCGCCGCTGTCGCCGAAGTCGAACCACCCTATCCCATCGGCTCCGCTATCGGTTCGACGCCGCTTCCGGGCGTTGGCGGTAGCGGCAATGGCGGCGATCACCATTACGACGGCAGCTGCGAAGAACAGCAGGATCAGATAGTCCATACGCAGGAAGCTAATTTAATCCCCACTCATCCGCAAGGAATTAAACGAACCCGGCGAATTCCTTGCCCGCCGCCGCGTCGAGCATCCGTCGCTCCAGCGATTTCAGCCGCAACTGGCCCGTAATCCGATCCCCGGTCAGGTCGGTGACATAAAAGGTATCGACCGCGCGCTCGCCATAGGTGGCGATATGCGCGGAATGCAGCGTCACCTTCGACTGGAACAGCGCTTGTGCCAGATGGTGAAGCAGCGCCGGGCGGTCGCGGGCATTCACTTCGATCACCGTGAACCGGTTCGACGCGGCATTGTCGATCAGCACGTTCGGCTCGATCGGGAACGCCTCGGCGCGCGGCCGCGACAGCGGCTTGGCGGCCAGCCGGTCGTTGAGCTTCATCCGGTTGGCCAGCGCATCGCCGATCGCGGTCTTGAGCCGCTGCAACTGTCCCGCTTCGTCGAAAGGCCCGCCCAACGGGTTCTGGACGAGGAAATTGTCCAGCGCCATGCCGGTGCGCGTCGTGTGGATACGCGCGTCGATAATGTTGCCGCCCGCCGCATGGATCGCGCCGGCGATACGATAGAAGAGGCCGGGATGGTCGGCGGCGTGAACCGTGACCAGGGTCGCGCCGCGATCCTCGTCCACGCTGGTTTCGATCGTCAGGCGGGTGTCACCCGACTGGTCGACGACGCGGGCATTGGCGGCGATCACGTCGTCGGGTTCGGCGATCCAGTAGGCCGGTGGCAGGTGGCGGACATAGGCGGCCAGCGTCTCCTTGTCCCAGCCCAGCGTCGCGCGCAGCGTCGCCTGTTTCTCGGCGATGCGTTCGTCCCGGCCGCGTTGCTTGTGGCCAAGGCGCAGCACCTCTTCGGCGGTTTCGAACAGGGTGGTGAGCAGCTGGCGCTTCCACCCGTTCCACGTTCCCGGCCCGACCGCACGGATATCGACGACGGTCAGCACCAGCAACATGCGCAGGCGTTGCGGCGACTGGACGACGCTGGTGAAGTCGAGGATCGTCTTGAAGTCGCTCAGGTCACGCTTGAACGCGGTTGCCGACATCAGCAGGTGATAGCGGACCAGCCACGCCACCGTCTCGGTCTCGGCCGGGGTCAAGCCGAGGCGCGGGCAAAGCCGCTCGGCAACTTCCGCGCCCAGGATCGAATGGTCGCCGCCACGCCCCTTGGCGATGTCGTGGCACAGCACCGCGACGAACAGCGCGCGCCGTTGCACGATGCCGCCGAACAGCGCGGTAGCGAGCGGATGCTCCTCGCGACAGATGCCGCGTTCGACCTGCGACAACAGGCCGATCATGCGGATGGTATGCTCGTCCACCGTGTAGTGGTGGTACATGTCGAACTGCATCTGCGCGACGATGCGACCGAAATCTGGAATGAAGCGGCCGAACACGCCGCATTCGTTCATCCAGCGCAGCACCAGTTCGGGATCGCGCGGGGACGTCAGCACGTCGAGGAACAGCTGGTTCGCGCGCGGGTGCGATCGGACATGCGCCGCCATCCGCGCATCGCGCGACGCCGCGCGCATCGCCAGCGGATGGACTTCGAGACCGTGGAGATCGGCCAGCGCGAACATCTCGATCAGGCGGACCGGATCTTCGGCGAAGAAATCGTCCTTGGGTAGCGCCAGCCGCCCGCGATCCAGCACGAAGCCGTTCAGCCGGCGCGGACGACGGCGCAGGCGGGGAAAGCCGAACCGGCTGCCCCGCGCGGCATAGGTTTCGTCCAGATGGCTGAGGAACATGCCGGTCAGGTCGCCGACCCGCTTCGCCTGCAGGAAATAATATTGCATGAACCGTTCGACGCGCGATTTGCCGACCCGGTCGCTGTAGCGCATCCGCGTCGCGATCTCGGTCTGCACGTCGAAGGTCAGCCGCTCTTCCGCCCGGCCGGTGATGAGGTGCAGGTGACAGCGCACCGCCCACAGGAAATCCTCGGCCCGGTTGAACTTGCGCAATTCGGGTGCGCTCAACAACCCCGCCTGCACCAGATCGGCGGCGCGGCGGACGTTATAGGCGTATTTGCCGATCCAGAAGAGGGCGTGCAGGTCGCGCAAGCCCCCCTTCCCTTCCTTTACATTGGGTTCGACCACATAGCGCGTGTCGCCGAGCTTCTTATGCCGGGCATCGCGCTCGGCCAGCTTTTCGGCGATGAAGGTCCGGGCGGTCCCTTCCTGCACCTCGGTCTTGAAGCGCTGCGCCGCCTCCGCGTACAGCGCCGTATCCCCCCACACATAGCGCCCCTCGACCAGTGCGGTGCGCACCGTCACATCGCCCTTGGCCTGGCGCACCATGTCGTCGAGCGAGCGCGACGAATGGCCGACCTTCAGCCCCAGGTCCCAGAGCGCATAGAGCGTCGATTCGATGACCTGCTCGGACCAGGGCGTCTGCTTCCACGGGGTCAGCACGCCGATGTCGACATCCGAATGCGGCGCCATTTCCCCCCGGCCATAGCCGCCGACCGCGATCAGCGTCATGCGTTCGGCCGCGGTCGGATTATGGTTGGGATGCACCCGCTCGACGATGAACCCGGCCAACGCGACGAGGATCGCGTCGGTCAGATAGGCATAGGCCGCCGCCGTCTCCAGCCCGTGGCTGGGATTGGCCAGCAGCCGCCGCTCGATCTCGCCCCGCCCGCGCGCCATCGCGTCGCGCAGGACGGCGGTTGCGGCGCGGCGCAGCGCCACGCCGTCCTGGCCTTCGCCGGAAAGTGCAGAGAGCGACGTCGCCAGCGCGCCGCGATCGACGATCGCCCGTGGATCGACGATCCGTTCGAACCGCGGCGGCGTAGCGAGGTCGGGTTGGACCGCGTCGTTCAGGCGCCGCCCTCCGGCACCTTGGCCACGCCGACCAGCGCCGGGCGCAGCAGCCGGTCGCGGATCATGTAGCCGGTCTGGATTTCCTGCAAGACCGTTCCCGGCTTCGCGTCGCTCGACGGCACTTCGAACATCGCCTGATGCTTGTTTGGATCGAGCGGTTCGCCGACCGACACCATCTTGGTGATGCCATGGCGGCCGAACACGCTCTCCAGCTCGCGACCGGTCGCTTCGAGGCCGACGATCAACCCCTTAAGCCGGTCGTCGCCGCGCAGTTCGTCGGGGATCGCCGACAGCGCGCGCGACAAATTGTCGGCGACCGACAGGATGTCGCGCGAGAACGCGGTCGCGGCATAGGCGCGGGCATCGGCCACTTCCTTTTCGGCGCGGCGGCGAACATTCTGCAGATCGGCGCGGGCATAGAGCACCTCGGCCTGCGCATCGGCGAGCTTCGCCTCCAGTTCGGCGTGGCGATCCGCTTCGGCGACTTCGGGGGCGGCCTCTGCGGTGGCTTCGCGCAGGTCGTTCGTATCGTCGTTGGCGGGGATGTCGTTCATTCCAGTCTCTTCTTTGTCAGCCCAGCAGGCGGGCCAGCGTTGCTGCGGTGAAATCCACCATGGGCACGACGCGCGCATAGTTCAACCGGACAGGCCCGATCACGCCGACCACGCCGACCACGCGCCCGTCCAGCGCACGGACCGGCTTGGCGATCACCGACGATCCGGTCAATGCGAATAGTTTGTTCTCCGACCCGATGAAGATGCGCGCGGCATCGCCGTCCTGCGCTGATTCGAGCAGCCGGGCGATCTCCTCCTTGCCCTCCAGTTCGTCGAGCAATTGCCGTACGCGGTCGAGGTCGTGGCTGGCCGCATCGTCGATCAGCCGCGCCTGTCCGCGCACGATCAGCACCGGGCGATGGTCGCCATCCTCGCTCCACATCGCAAGGCCGTTTTCGACCAGCGCGCGGGCGGCGACGTCAAGTTCGGCGCGCTCTTGCCCTATCTCTCGCAGGATGCGGCTGCGCGCTTCGCTCAGCGTCAGGCCGGACAGGCGCGCGGTCAGGTAATTGCCAGCCTCGACCAGCGCGGCGGGGCTGGCGCCGGGCGTCTCCAGCACGCGGTTCTCGACCGAACCGTCCGCGCCGACCAGCACCGCCAGCGCGCGCGTGCCCGACAGCGGCACGAACGACACCTGCCGCAGCACCGGTTCGCGCTTGGGCACCAACACGACGCCCGCGCTGGCCGACAGGCCGGACAGCGCGGCGGCGGTGCCGGCAAGCGCCTCCTCGACCGGTCCGGCGCTGTCGGCCTGCGCGGCGATCGTCGCGCGTTCCTGTGCCGATGGCTCCATCGCGTGCATCATGCCGTCGACGAACAGGCGCAGGCCGGTTTCGGTCGGCATCCGCCCGGCGCTGACATGCGGTGCGGCCAGCAACCCGGCTTCCTCCAGGTCCTGCATCACCCCCCGGATCGAGGCGGGCGAGAGGTTGAGGCCCGACAATTGCGCGATGGTGCGCGATCCGACCGGTGCGCCGGTCGACAGATAGGAATCGACCACGATCCGGAACACGTCGCGCGCGCGGTCGGTCATCTCGTGGATCGGTGCGGTCATGTAAGGGGATGTAGAGCGAAGTCCGCTCATGGAAAAGCCAATCCTCCCCGCTCCGCGGGGAGGGGGGGACCAGCGAAGCTGGTGGAGGGGGGTGGCCTCGCAACGCAACGGTTCCGTATGCGGACCGCCCCCTCCACCACCGCTTCGCGGCGGTCCCCAGTATCGGGAAGGACTTAGTTTGCTTCGATAAACTGCTCGATCGGCAGCTCGTTCGGTGCCGAGCGCAACGCTTCGTTCATCGCCTGCTCGCGCATCCGGCAACCATAATAGAAGGACAGATGCTGCGACCCGCCCGACAATTCGGTCCAGCGCACATCGACCGAGGGCATGTCGGTCGGCGCATTCTCACACCCCGGCTGCCCCGGCTGCACCAGCCGCTCGGACTGCGGACGATAGGGCTGCAGCTTTGCGGCGAACGCGCGATACTGGTCGGGCGATGCCCGGAACGTGCGGATGCCGCTGACCTTCGTGAACCGCTTGCCCTCGAACACGCCCGCACCATTGGGCTGGATCGTCACGCGGTACACCGGACAGGTTCCGAAACAGGGCGACGTCTCATACGTAATCGTTTCGCGCTCGATCGCGACCGGCGCGGTTTGGTTGGTCGTGTTGCCGACCGCCATCACGCATCCGCCGAGCATCGGCACCATCGCTAACGCTATCATCTTCATCATCGGCTCCCTGTTCCAAGTCGTTCGTTTCGGCCCCGCATCCCTGGGCGTACCGCTGAGCGGCTGGCGCGGGGATGAACGGATCGCTAGTGCTGAGCAAATTTCAGGAGATTCCCATGCGCCCATCCGGCCGCACCCCCGACGAAATGCGCCCCATCACGATCGAGACGAACTTCACCCGCCATGCGGAGGGTTCGTGCTTGATCGGTTTCGGAGACACCAAGGTGCTGGTGACCGCCTCGCTCGAGGAACGCCTGCCGCCATGGCTGCGCGGCAAGGGCGAAGGCTGGGTGACCGCGGAATATGGCATGTTGCCCCGCGCGACGCACACGCGCGGCAGCCGCGAAGCAGCCAAGGGCAAGCAGTCGGGCCGCACGCAGGAAATCCAGCGGCTAATCGGCCGTTCCCTCCGGGCGGTGGTCGACCTGAAGGCGCTGGGCGAACGTCAGATCACGCTCGATTGCGACGTGATCCAGGCCGATGGCGGCACCCGCACCGCGTCGATCTCCGGCGCATGGGTCGCGCTGCGCCTCGCGGTCGATGGCTTGATGCGCGAAGGCAAGCTGGAGGTCGATCCGATCAGCCGGCAGGTCGCGGCGGTCAGCTGCGGCATCCACAACGGCACCCCGGTGCTCGACCTCGACTATATCGAGGATTCGGCGGCCGATGCCGATGCGAACTTCGTCCTGACCAGCGACAACAACATCGCCGAGGTGCAGGCCACCGCCGAGGGCGCGTGCTATGACGAAGAGGCGCTGCTGCGCCTGCTGCGGCTCGCCCGCATCGGTTGTGGCCGCATCTTCGCCGAACAGCTGCGGGCAACCGGGCGATGAGCGGCGAGGGCAAGGAACCACAGGCGATCCGCAAGCTGCAACCGGGCAAGCTGGTCATCGCCAGCCATAACCCTGGCAAGATCCGCGAGATCGCGGCGCTGCTTGGCCCGTACGGCGTCACCCCGATCTCGGCGGGCGCACTCGACCTGCCCGAGCCGGAGGAAACCGGCACGACCTTCGTTGCCAATGCCGAGCTGAAGGCGTTGCAGGCCGCCGACCTGTCGGGCCTGCCCGCGCTGGCCGACGACAGCGGGCTGTGCGTCGAGGCGCTGAACGGCGATCCGGGCATCTTCTCGGCGCGCTGGGCGGGGCCTTCGAAGGATTTCGACGCGGCGATGCAACTGGTCGAGGACCGGATGCAGGCGACCGGACCGGATCACAGCCGCGCGGCGCATTTCGTCTGCGCGCTGGCGCTGGCGTGGCCAGACGGCCATGTCGAATGGTTCGAGGGCCGCGTCGACGGGCAATTGATATGGCCGCCGCGCGGTGAGCATGGCTTCGGCTACGATCCGATGTTCATCGCCGAAGGGATGGACCAGAGCTATGGCGAGATCGATCCCGACCACAAGCATTCGATCAGCCACCGCGCCGATGCGTTCGCGCAACTGGTGAAGGCGGTGTTCTAAGAGCGTCATGACTGCACCTAGGGCCGATCGACATTCAGCTACTCCCGGTGTCGTTCCTGATCGCCGCCTCCAACCTCTCCGTCACCCCGGACTTGTTCCGGGGTCCACGGCGCGGCAATCGGTGCGGCGTAAGCCTCTATCGACCGCGATCACGGCCCGGTGGACCCCGAAACACGTCCGGGGTGACCAAATAAAATGTGAATGTCGATCCGACCTAGGCGGCGTGGACAAAATCAGCACGCCTGTTTCTACGGGACGTGCACCGACTGGACCTCGAGGCGTGCCTCTGGCGCGTCCCGCAATTGGGCGTGG
>NZ_LMLA01000010.1 GCF_001421765.1 Sphingomonas sp. Leaf32
GTCGGGTTTAAACCTGACCGTTGCTTCACCCGCGCTCCTGCGCGACAACAACGGTCGGTCTCTGGTCGCAGCTGGATGAAAGGCGGGGGTCACGTCATCCGCGCCGGGCGCAGCCGCCGCAGCGTAGACTTTCTGATGGATGTTCTCAATGACGGGCGCATCGCTCAGGTCGGCACCGCTCAGGTCGGCACCGCTCAGGACGGCACCGCTCAGGACGGCATCGCGCAGGACGGCATCGCTCAGGTCGGCACCGCTCAGGACGGCACCGCTCAGGACGGCATCGCGCAGGACGGCACCGCTCAGGACGGCACCGCTCAGGTCGGCACCGCTCAGGACGGCACCGCTCAGGTCGGCACCGCTCAGGTCGGCACCGCTCAGGTCGGCACCGCTCAGGACGGCACCGCTCAGGACGGCATCGCGCAGGACGGCACCGCTCAGGACGGCACCGCTCAGGTCGGCATCGTTGCGCCGTGCCCAGCGAACCGCCAGTCCGAGCTTCACGCCGATGGTAGCGTCAGGCGCTACGGTAATCTCTGCCGTGAACTGGACCCGATTGCTCCAGCGGTTGCGTACCTCGAGCTTTTCGACATGCTGCGTCATTTTGACCTCCTGAAGCTATCCTCGCCCTGCCACGGGGCAGGGTCCGGGAGCCTCAGGCGGCGGCGATGATCTGGCGGGCGAGCGCGGGACCGTGGCCCGGCGTGTACACAGGGTCCGAACCCATGAAGCCGCCCTCGGCGAGGGTCTGCGGGCTGGCGACAGCTTCCGCGACCTTGCCGCCCAAATTCGACACGAAGGAGAGAGCCGACAGCGCCAGATCGCGCGGCTTGTCGCTGCCGCAGAACGAGCGGGTCAGCGCGTCGAAGCGATCGGCGGTGATGTTGCCGGCAGCGACTACAGCGTCACGCGACGCGGCGTAGATGCGGTTCAGCGCCGGAGTGCGGAGGCCCTTGAGGTCTGCGTAGGTGATACCGTGCTGCACTTGTCGTCTCCCGGTGCCCAAGGTGGGCTGTTGAGAGAAGAATGCATAATGCATCACGTTAAGGCAAGTGCAAAATGCATCATGCCTGCATTATTTTTAGTTTGTGTGCATCGACAGGTTGGGAACCTCGGGGTTCTCGATAGATAGGCGGCCGAAGCCTGACGGCGGGATACCCGCAAAGGACATTTTCACCGTATTCCACGTGCCCGGCAGCAAGGGCTTGGAAATCGTCTTCTGCCCAGTCCGCGAACCAGGACGGATCATAAACCCATTCGCATCAACTGCGCCCCACTCCGCTTCAAACTTGAGCGTGTTAACGGTTGCTGCGGATAGGTTGCCCACGTTCAGAGTTAGCTCGCTGCCGTCGCCCTGTGCAGCGATCGACTCGACGCTAAACGCCATCTTGCCCGCTGGCGTATCGAGGAACTGGAACTCCTTCTCGGTAGGCGTCAGCTCGATTGCCTTGTCTGTACGCATCGTGCGCTGAATGAGATCACCCCTCAGATCGTTAATCTCCTTTTGCAGGCTGGCCACACTGGGACCGGCGGCGCTGTCTGGCGCCTGCTGGTTGCACCCAGATAGTGCCAAACCGAATACGATCAAAGGGATAGACTTATTGGATTTGAAGGAACATATCTGGAACATGGCCTCGAAAAATCCCCCTTTGAGATTGCGCGAACCTGCGTGTGAGGTAGGATGTAATGGCTGCTTAATGTGGTGCGCTATACTGCCGGCTAGACTCGCTTGGTGGCAACGAGAGATTGAGCGCCTTTACTGTGAGCGGTCGATGGGTTTGCTTGGCCCAGACGGGCGCGATCAGATCGAAAGCGCTCTAGCTGCTCATGAAGCGCTGGCGCGACGATTCGCGGTAAGTCCGAGAGCCGGGTCTGCATCGTCACTTCCGCTTCAATGACCTCTCGGATCATTTGTTCGATGTCAGCCTGTGTAGGTTCGCTGGCAAGGTCCGGCTCATCGCCTTTACCAGATAGCAGCCAGTCCAAGGAGACACGGAAGAATTTGGCGTAGCGCTCGGCGGCTGCGCGCGGAATGCTACCTGACCCACGTATGCCATTCTCGTGCTGAATGTACGTCGGGGGCTTGATGCCCATCGCTTCGGCAGCCTCGACGGCGGTCTCATACCGGGCGGCGCGGATTTGCTTTAGGCGTTCGTTAGGCGTTGTCATGCACCACGAATAGCGGCGAGCATGATGCGAAAGGCACTTGCCTTCTGATAGTGCATAATGCATCATCGCATTATGAGGACGCATTCAGAGATCGTCAGCGCCGCTACGCCAGCCCGTTTGGCGGCTTTGCGTGGCGTTTCGCTGCATACAGCACGCTCTTGGGCGCAGCGTAACAGCATCCCGGCCGAACATTGGTTCGACCTATCCAAGGCTGGGATTGCCTCGGTTGAAGAGTTGGCCGTTGCCGCCGCCACCACCCCCCGCCCCCAACGCGGGGAGGCGGGGAGGTGAGCCGCGTCGTACCAGACTGCCCGTATTGTCGAGATACTGGCGTCCTGCGCCGCGTGGTCGGGCACGACCACGGCAAGATCATTTTCGCGCCTGAGCCATGCGCGCATGTGTGGAGGCCCCGCAAGCCTGACCAGTCGGACCTTTTTGATCCGACCGCCCAGCGCCCGCCCCACACCCCACACAGCGAGGTACAGTAGATGACCGTGCTTCTTCAGGCGTGCGCGATCGTCGCAGCCGCCACCGCCCTGCCGCTGGCGTACGCCTTCTGGTCCGCTCCCTATGGATGGGAGGACGACAGCGGTTTTCACCTGTGCAGCGGGCGTTCTGTCCATAACGGACCGTATACGAACCGTGAGGTGCAAGATCATGGCGCTTGATCGCGACATCGGTGGCATCATCCGAAAGAACCAGGAGCTGGTGTTTCGGGTTGCGGGCGGAAACGGGCTGACGCTCAAGGTGATCAGTCTCGACAGCGGCATCCCGTACGGCACACTTCGGTCGTACGCCGGCAACAGCGGCGCGACGGTGATGATGCCGCTCGACGCGCTGTACAAGCTGGTCGGCGTCATCCCTGACGAGCTGCTCTCGGTGCTGCTGCCGGAGGGCCGGTCCATCGTGCAGGTCCCCGACGACATCGATCACGATGCCTTTGAGGAAATGTGCCGCGATTACCTCGCTGAGAAGGGCAAGGCGCATCGGCCCGATAGCCCCGGCGGTCGTGAAATCAGCGGGTGCGAGAGTGCGTCTCTCGCGGTGAAGGCTGTGGCCTTGAAGGTGGCGGGATGAAAGCCTTCACTCCGCACGATTGGTCGCCCGCCGAAGACGACACGATCCGCAACCTTTTCGCGGTCGGCAAGACCTATCACCAAATCGCGCTGGCCCTCGGGCTGCCCATCGGTAGCGTGTCCAAGCGCGGCTACAATCTAGGGCTTCGGCGCGGTGAGGCTGTGGACATACCGGCATCGGGTCGCTGGACCTGTGGCCACTGCAACACTCGGTCGGACGCCCCGCTCACCTTCGGCTGCGCCAAGTGCCTTCCGCTGCGGAGGGCGGCGGCGTGAGCCAGCTATGCGCCTGTGGCGCTCCCCTCAAATCCGGCAAGCGCGCGACGCGGTGCAACTCCTGCGCTGCCATCGCTCGGAACAGCGACCCGCTAACGATCGCACGCCGCCGCATCACTCGGTGGGGTGACTGGTCGGCCGATGACATTGCTCTGTATCAGGACCTGCGCGACGGCAAGGGCTTCAAGGCTGCTGAAGCTAAGCTTCTGGTGCTGGATCATCGGGCGGTGCGTTGCGCCCATGGCTGACTACATCGCACAGGCCAAGCAGGACGGTCATATGGCCGCGTTGCGGTCAGCGGTCCTGTCCGAGAACCCATTTGCTGCCAAAACGCCGCACGCCGCCGCTTGGCTGCGCGGTCACGCTATCGGCGTCGCTGAGCTGGCCTGTTCCTGCAAGCTTGGCTGCCACAAGTGCGATCCGGAAGGGTGGGGTGATCCAAGTGAGGACGCCGACGCCGTGCTGGTCGAGATCAACCGCGCAGCCCCGTACATGGACGCTGCGTGGCAGCCAGCGCCGGGCCAGCGCATCAAGCCGTCCGAGCGAATAAAGTGCGAGTATTTCGTCCAGTCGACGAACTATCACGTCGGTCTGACCCTCGCTCGCAAACGGGCAATCACATGGGTCGAAGAGGCGCTGCACATCGCCCGCGCCCGCTACCGCCGGGGTTATTACGCCAATCCGTTCGGTGACCCCGTGGTGCGGCCATGCTGAGCGTGACGCTACCATGGCCTCCTTCGGCACTCACACCGAACTCGAAACGTCGGTCGCATTGGACGAAGTACCGTCCGATCGCGAAGAAATACCGCGCCGACTGTGCTTGGCTGGTCAAGGCCGCGCGCATTGGCTTGCCGGCCGGCTCCGTACCGCTCTCCATGACCATCCGCTTCGTACCGCCCGATCACAGGCGTCGCGACGACGACGGGATGATTGGCGCCTTCAAGCATGGCCGCGATGGGATCGCGGACGCGCTGGGCGTCGACGACCATAGTTTTCGCCCAACGTACGAGTTTGCCGAGCCGGAGAAGCCGGGACGGGTGGTGGTGGAGATCATCGCATGAGGTTCGCCGGAGCGGTTTGGGCCGCGCTCCGAGGACAGCGAAGCACGGCCCGCTCAACAGTCGACGAGGATACTACCATGGCTACTCAGTTGTTCCAACCACCTTACGGCAGCCCCGCTTGGTTCCATACCGCGGCCACCTCCGCCCGTGACGGAATAGCGTTCCATCAGGTCCGTCTAACGCCTGAGTTGGCGAATGAGATGCTGAAGAACAACGAGGGCAACCGTCATGTTTCGCCCCTTCTTGTGGCGAAATACAGCGCCGACATCGTTGCCGGACGCTGGGCATTAAATGGTGAACCGATCATCGTATCGAAGGATGGCAAGCTCAACGATGGTCAGCATCGTGCTTCGGCCGTTATTGATGCGAACACTCCGATTGATGTCGTTATGGTGTTCGGGGTTGAGCGTGAAACACGGACGACAGTGGATCTAGGTAAGGTCCGCACCCTTTCCGATATTCTATCGATGGAAGGCGTCGCTAACGCCGCGCTGTCCGCAGCAATTGCGAACATGGTGCTGGCTTATGAGCGTTCGAGCGGCCAGAATCTACACCATTCCAAGTACATAACGAGCGGAGAATCGAAGGCGCGGGTACATGCCGATCCGGCGATTGCTGCGGCTGCTACCTACGCCACCACCAAAACTCGGTATGCGAAGAAGTATGTCGGCGGTTCAGCTATCGGCTTCTGCTTCTACATTCTGTCGCGCATCGATCTGAACGCTGCCCACGAATATCTGGATAAGGTGTGCATGGGGGAAAACCTCAAGCGCAATGATCCCGCACATTCGGTTCGAGAGAGGCTGCTGAATGAAGGCAAGCAGCGGGACAAAAAGGTGTCCGTTATTCTCCGAGGGTGGACGTTCTACCGGCGCAATCGCTCGGTCGCTCCGACCAACCTCCCGGCAAGCCTGCCTTTCCCGGCAGTTTTCTGATGCGACAGCATTCGATCCATGTTGACGACATCCAGATCGGAGAGCGCCATCGCGCGCTCTCCGACGATGCCGTTACCCGCTTGGTTGCTTCGATGCGCGAACTTGGCCTGATGCAACCAATTAGCGTCCGGTTGGTCGATGAAATGGAGGTGGACGGCGCGTTATTGGCCGGTGCGCCTGTTCTGGTTGCAGGCCGACATCGGCTCGCTGCTGCCAGAGCGTTGGGCTGGTCGCACATCGATTGCATCGAAATTGATGACGACGCGATCAAGGCCGAAATGTGGGAGATCGCGGAGAATCTGCATCGGCTTGATCTGACTAAGGACCAGCGCGACCAGCACATTCGGCGCTATGCAGCGTTGATCGAAGCGCTACGCGCAACAGCGATAATTCAGCCGCGTCAAAATGACGCACCTGAAATCGGCTACGGTAAACCGCCGCCTCAGGTGAGGGGGGTTGCCTCGCAAGTTGCTGACGACACCGGCCTTAGCGTTCGTACCGTGCAGCGCGCCCTCAACCCAAAGCCAGTAGCCGAGGTCGTGCCGCTCGCCGCCCGCTCGCAGGACGATGTGATCCTCATGCAGGCGAACGCGATCGTCGCGGCATGGAACCGCGCCAGCCCCGAGGCACGCGCCATTGCTATGGACCAAATGGAAGGTGGCCCTGTGTTCGACCGTGCGAGGTCAGCCGGATGAGCGACCTGATCGCCCGATTGATTGCCGCTGGCACTCCCGCTGATCTGATCGCCGAAGTGGCGATGCTGGCGGCTCGTGCCGAGGTGGATCGTGAGGCGATCGAGACGCGCCGCGCCAAGGATCGCGACCGCCAGGCAGCGCGTCGTCACGTGACGTCACGTGACATCGCGGATGTCGCAGACATCACCCCCTCTCCCTCCCCTTCTTCCTCCCCAGACCCCTCCAACAACCCCACCCACACCCCCGGAAACGAACCGCGCGCACGTAAGGGGACCCGGCTTCCCGCTGATTGGCAGCCGGGACCGCTCGGCAGTGAGGTTGAGGCGATCGTTGCGCCATGGCCACCGGGCACCGTTGATCGGGAAATGGCGAAATTCCGCGACTTCTGGGCCGCCAAGGCCGGAGCCGGAGGGGTCAAATCCGACTGGCAGGCGACGTGGCGAAACTGGCTGAGACAAGCCGACGAAAGGATACCGAAACATGCAAATCGTCAGCAACAACCCACGGCGCAGCACGGATCGCGGACTGGCTACGGTCGCACCGGCGACGCTGCCCAGCGTTTCCTCCAGGCTCGCGGACATCACTGACCTGACCCCGGTCAGCAGTGTTGAGTTCATCACCGAAATCACGCCGTGCCTGATGCTGGTCGCACCGGTCGGGATGGACGAGGATGCGCAGGCCGCATGGTTCGAGATCGCCTACATGGCGCTGGAGGGTATCCCGATCGCGCTGTTGCGCCGTGGCTGCAAGGCTGCGCTCCGCACTGCCGATCATCCGTCAAAGATCGTCCGAGAAATCATCAAGGCTATTGGCGAGGACTGGGATTGGCGGAAGAAGCACAACCGCGCGCCTGCTGCGCCGGCCGCTCCCGAACCCGTGGCAATTGAGGACAATTCGCCGCTGCCGTTCGACCAGATCAAGTCCATGTCGCCTGCCCTGCTGAGCTTGGGAAGGTCGCAGGGCTGGGTGCGTCAGGAGGACTACGACCGCCTGACGCGTAAGGACGAGGCCGCGTGACCCATGCCGCGCAACACCGGCACGCCACCGCCGCACGAGCGCGTCGACCTGCGTTTGGTGAACGGGTGGGTCTGCCGCAACCGCGATCCGAGCAAGTACGATTGGCGGCTCGGCGCACGGTGCGCGGGGATGCCGATCGCCAGTTGGCAGCCGGTCATGTCGTAGCCGCCAAGTACGGCATCCGCGCGGATCACGCCCGCGACTATCTCAACGCATGGAGGAATAGGTGAACGCACGAGGTAGGCCGCGCGGCACGATGACGCCCCTCCGGCTAAAGGCGTGGGGGATCATCCAAGACCGTATTGCAGCGGGGGAGCCGATCATGGTGGCCGCCGTCGCTCGCAAGCTGGACGTCGACCGGCGCAGTGCCAGGCGGATTATTCGTGATCTGCGCGAGATGGTTGGGGCGTTTGTGTAGGGTCGCTATGGTACAGCATAGGACGATCGGGGAATAAATGTCCCGTTATGTCGGGGTGCCGCGTGCTGTAGATGGTATGGCGCTATGGCACGCGCGCTCGCCCTCACTACCGAGATTGCAGACGAGATTTGCGCTCGGCTGTCCGACGGCATGTCGCTGCGGTCGATCTGCCTTGACGAGGCGATGCCTTGCCAAACGACGGTGTTCAAATGGCTTCGTGAGAGCGAGACATTCGCGCAGCAGTACGCGCGCGCACGTGAGGCTCAGGCGGATGCGCTGTTTGATGAAATCCTCGACATCGCTGACGACGGCTCAAACGATTGGATGGAGCGCCACGACGACGAAGGCGGCAACATCGGGTGGCGAGAGAACGGTGAGGCGCTGAACCGTTCGAAAATCCGCATCGACGCGCGTAAGTGGATGGCCGGGAAGCTCCGGCCGAAGGTCTACGGCGACAAGCAGCAGATCGAGCACAGCGGCAACATCACGCTGGGCGCTGCACTCGACGAGCTGCCGGAATGAGCAGCCTGACCGCCAAGCAAGCGGCCAAGCTCGACCGCCTCCGCGACGACTTCGGTTACTTCGCCAAGTGCTGCCTGCGCATCCGGACGAAGGAGGGCAAGGTGGTGCCCTTCGAGATGAACCAAGCGCAGACGGTTCTGCACGATCGCCTCGAGGAGCAGCGAAAGCGCACCGGCAAGGTCCGCGCGATCATCCTCAAGGGCCGCCAGATGGGCGCGTCCACCTACATCGAAGCGCGGTATTATTGGCGCCTGTGGGGGCGGAAGGGGCTGACCGCCTTCATCCTGACGCACGAGGACAAGGCCACCCGCAATTTGTTCGGGATGGCCAAGCGCTATCACGAGAACATGCCGCCGGGGCTGGCGCACGACACGCAGTCTGCCAACGCGAACGAGTTGTCTTTTTCCGGTCGCGAGAGTGCGTACATGGTGGCGACGGCGGGTTCCAAGGAGACGGGCCGTTCCGCGACGTTCCAGCTGTTCCACGGTTCGGAGGTCGCGTTCTGGCCGAATGCTGAGGACCACGCAGCCGGACTGGGGCAGGCGTTGTCCGACACCGACGGCACGGAAGCGGTGTTCGAAAGCACAGCCTATGGCATCGGCAACGTGTTCCAGCGCCGGTACGCGGCAGCACAGCGCGGCGATGGTGAATACCAGGCGATCTTCATGCCGTGGTTCTGGGATCCCGGCTACAGCAAGCCGGCACCCGATGGCTGGGACGCGGGCAAGGAATGGTGGGACTACGGTGTTCAGTACGGGCTGACGATCGAACAGCTATATTGGGCCTATCTCAAGAACCACGACATGGCGACCGCGACCGGTCAGCCCACGGATCGGCCCTGCTGGAAGTTCAAGCAGGAATACCCGGCCAACGCGGACGAGGCGTTCCAGACCGCCGGCAACAGCTTCATCCCGTCGGACAAGGTGGCCGCCGCCCGCAAAGCGAAAGTGCTGGGGCAGGGGCCGCTTATCATCGGCGTAGATCCGGCGCGCGGTGGTGGAGACAAGACGGGCGTCGTGTCGCGTCGTGGCCGGCGCATCGGTGAGGTGCTGTGCGACCTGTGGGACGTGGACGACACCATGGTCCTCGCTGGTCGGATCGTCGGCCTCATCAAGCTTCACCGGCCCGATGCCGTGAACATCGACGTGGGAGGCCTTGGGGCGGGCGTGTACGACCGGTTGCGCGAACTGGGCTACCGAGAAGTCTATGCCGTCAACTTCGGCTCTAATCCCATTGGGCGGGGGCCTACGGGTCAAGACCTGTACGAGAACCGCCGTGCCGAAATGTGGGACACGCTGCGGGATTGGTTCAATGACCCGGCGGGCGTGCAGATTCCCGACGCCGATGCGGTGCATGGCGATCTGACCGCGCCGGTCTGGGGCAGTGGCGCCACCCGGCATAAGTCGAACAACGAATTGGTCATAGAGCCGAAGGACGCCATTCGCAAGCGGCTCGGTTTCTCGCCCGATCTTGGCGACGCGATGGCGCTGACCTTTGCCACACCGATCAGCCCGGCGCTGCACGATGACGATTACGAAGAGCGTGGGCGCGACAGCGTGACGGGGTATTGATGGAAGAAACGCTCCTTGAAGCCCCGCTGCCCGAAGGCCCCGTCCATGAGGCGATCGAAGGCGAGACGGAAGAGCCGTCAGCAACCGAGAAGCTGGCGATGCTGGCGGCGGCGACCGGCGACATTTCGAATGTCATCGACGCCGACACGCTGCGCGATCTGGGCGCGCGCGTCGTTGAGGATTACGAGCAGGACCGCACCGATCGCGAGGATTGGGAGAAGATCGTCAAGGAGGCGCTCAAGGCCGCCGCGCAGGAGGCCAAGGGCGAGACGAAGAACTATCCGTGGCCGAACGCTTCGAACATCAGCTATCCGTTGCTGACGGTCGCGGCGCTGCAATTTAACGCCCGCGCTTATCCCGCCATTGTCAAGGGCGACGAGGCGGTCAGCATCAAGATCGTCGGCAAGGACAACGGTCGCCCTCTGATGGGCGAGGACGGCCAGCCCGTGATGCAGCAAGGCCCCGATGGTCAGCCGCAGCCGGTGTTCCTCGTGCCCCCTGGCGGCAAGGCTTCGCGCGCAAGCCGCGTCCGGGATTACCTCAACACCACGATCTTCTATCGCATGGAGGATTGGGAAGAGGATACCGACGCGCTGCTGCTGCAACTGCCGATCGTGGGCAGCGTGTTCCGCAAGGTCTGGTATGACGTGGCTCGCCGCAAGCATTGCGCTGCGATGGTGCCGGCGCTGCGTGTGTTCGCGCCGAAGGGTGCCAAGAGCGTCGACACCACGCCGCGCCTGACCGAGGAAGTGCCGGACCAGTACCCGGTCGACATTCTCGCCAAGATGCGGTCGGGCTTCTATCGCGATGTGGACCTGTACGGGTTGTACACCGATGGCGCGTCGGAGCGGGTCAGCAGCTTTGATCGCGATCCGCGCATGTTGCTCGAGCAGTATCGGCTGTTGGACTTGGACGAGGACGGGGTGCCTGAGCCCTACGTCGTCACCGTCGACCATGAGACGCGGGAAGTGCTGCGCGTCGAGCCTAACTTCGGCCCGGAGGGTATCGAGGCGGACGAAACTGGCGCGGTGCTGTCGATCAGCGCCGGCCGCTATTGGGTGAAGTACGACTTCTTCCCGGCGTTCGACGGCGGCTTCTATGGCTCGGGGCTGGGGCATTTGCTCAAGCAGATGGGCAGCGTGGTGGATACCGCGCTCAATCAGATGATTGACGCGGGCACGGCACAGGTCGCAGGCGGCGGGTTCATTGCGTCGGGCGTGCGGCTGACGGGCAATAAGCGTACCGGCACGATCCGCTTCGGACCGGGTGAGTACAAGACTGTGGATGCGACCGCCGATCAGCTGCGTGCCGGCATCTACGAGCGCACGTCGCCCGGTGCGTCGCCCGTGATGTTCCAGGTCCTCGACATGATCCTTTCGGCGGCCAAGGACATTTCCAGCGTGAAGGACGTGATTACCGGCGAGGGATCGACCAACGGGCAGGTCGGGACTACGCTGGCGCTGATCGAGCAGGGATTGCAGGTCTTCACCGCGATCTACAAGCGCATCTACCGTTCGTTGAAGAAGGAGTACACGATCCTCTTCGGCAACGTTGGTCGCTATGCCAGCGAGGCTATCAAGCAGGACTATCGCGACCTTCTGGACGATCCCGCCGCCGACTTCGACGCGGACTTCAACGCCGAGGACATGGACATTCGCCCGATCAGCGATCCGGCCGCCGTGACCAAGATGCAGAAGATGGCGCGGGCGCAGTTCCTGATGCAGTTCGTCAGCGCGCCGGGCGTCAATCCGCAGGCTATCATGCGTCGGGCATGGGAAGCGGCGGATGTTGAGGACATCGACGACCTGCTGGTGCCGATGCAGCCGCCGCAGCCGAACCCCAAGGACGTGGCGCAGGGCGAGAAGCTACAGGCAGGCGCCGTTCTCGACATGGAGAAGGCGCAGACCGAGAAGGCCAAGCGCGAGCAGCTGCAACTTGATACGCTCGCTTCTGCGTTCGGCGCCGGCCAGCAAATCGGACTGGTCGCATGACCCGCGACGAGTTCGACCTGTGGCAGGCAAACCCGGTCACCCGCTGGGTGTTCGCCGCGCTCGAAAAGGCTCGAGCCCAGGAGCAGGCCGAGTGGATGCGTATCTCGTGGGAAGCCGCACCGCCCAACGGGCAGGTAAGCCCCGCCGCGCTGATCGAGCTGCGCACCCGACACGACGCCTTTGGTGAGGTCGTCGCCAATGATTTCGAAACATGGAGCATCTGGAATGGTGACGAACCCGAGCGGGATTGAGCCCATCGGCGGACACCTCGTGGTGGAAGTCGAGAAGAGCGAGACGGAGAAGCGCATGGCTGCGTCTGGGCTGCATATGCCTGGCGACAGCAAGGAGCGCGATCGTCTGGCGAACATGATGGGTCGCATCGTCATTGCGGCGTCCGACGCTCGTTACGGCCTACCTGACATGGCGGGCCGCAAGGCGGTGTTCGGCCGATATGCGGGCACCACGGTCAAGGGTGCGGATGGTGAGGATTATCGGATCCTCTACGACGAGGACGTGAAGGGGGTGTTCAATGCCTGACATTTTCCGTGGTTCTGACCGGATGCTCGGCCGCAGGGTCAGCACTCCGGCGGGCGATGCCTATGTGATGGGCGTCCAGGCGCTCGACGCTTCGGGCAACCCTTCGGTCAACAATGGGCCGATGCTCCCCACCGGCACCGACCGCAGCGGCACGATCGCAGCAGGCGCCCCGGCGCAGCAGCTGGCCCCGGCAAATGCTAATCGGCGCTATCTGCGCGGCCAGAACCTGTCGACCGGCGATCTGTGGCTGAATGAAGTGGGCGGCACGGCATCGGCGGCATCGCCATCGTTCCGCATTCCGGCGGGCGGCACCTTCGGCATCAACACCAACCAGGCGGTGTCCATCTGGGGCGCTACGACCGGCCAGGCATGGTCGGCGACGGAGGGCTGAGCGATGGAGATTGGATTTCCTACCACTCCGGCGTCTGCCGTACGTCCTCGCGATGTCATTTCGGCGACTGGTGACAGCCGCGTTGATGCAATCTACGTCGACCCGGCAAAGCTGACATACGGCGCCCGATCGCCGTTGGTCGTCGCAAAGGCGCTACTGGGTCAGCGTTTCGTCGTCGGACCGACTTTTGGTGTGTCGGGTGAGCGTACCGATCAGATTCTCAAGCGCATGATCGATGGCACAGGCGACCCGCGCAAGACGAATGCCGGCCTTCTTTATGTACAGGCCGGCGTGAACGACATCGCGCAGACGTCCAGTACCGGCCCCGCGACCTTTACGGACGTGGTAAGCGGCGCCACGATCACGATTGCAACCGTGGCCGATAATGCCGCGAAGAATATCAGGGCGATCGCCCAGCTTGCGCTTGACGCCGGCATGACAGTCGTCATCGAGAACGAAGTCGGCGCGAACGGTATCAATTCGGTCGAAAAGACGACCGCGCTGATGGACCTTCGACAGATGCTGACGGAATTTGGCGAGACGACGCCGAACGTCTATGTCCATGATGCCTTCGCGATCATCACCAACCCGACCGCATCGGCGACCGGCATCACTCTCCGTCCGACGCTCGTCTATGACGTCACCCACCCGAACGCGCTTGGTGCATACCTGTGGGGCAAGAGCTTGGCGACGCTGCTGGATCGCCTGATCCCGCCGGCACGTGGCTCAATCATGATCCAGAATATCGCCGAGGCGTCGGGGAATGGTCGACGGCAGCTGTTGACCAACCCACTTTTTGCGACCGCGAGTGGCGGGACCGCCGGTACCGGATTTAGCACCGCTACGCTGACCGCCAATATTACGTCGGGCAGCAGTTCCTTGGTCGTTACCGCCGGCCGTACCGTGCCGAGCGGGACGCAAGTTACCGGCGCTGGTATTCCAGCCAATACCTTTATCAATACGACTGGCACCGCCGGCACGTATGCGATGGTGACCGCTACCGGGAGCGCTGTGAATGCCACCGCCACCGCGACCGGGGTGGCGGTAAACGCTACAATCGTCCCTTCTGGTTATGTAGGGGCAGTCGGCGGCGGCGCGACTGCGATCATAGATAGCGTGCCAAGCGCTAATGGCCTCGGCAACGACATCACGATCGCCGCTACCTTCGCAGGCAATGGCGACGTTGCCCGGCTGCGTCAGGATCTGAACGGCAGCAGCGCAAACGGAGGGACCTATAATGCCGCCCTTCGCGTTGGAGATATCGTACAGGCTGTCGCCATGGTCGACATCACGTCGACGCCCGTTAATCTGGCTGCCCTGTATCTTTCGCTTGTCCAGAATAGCGGCGGTGGGGCGACGAGCATGTCGTCGTTCGACATGTTCTCAGCGAACGCATCGGTTGATTACGGCATCACCGAGCCTTGTAGCCTAATGCTCGCCACGCGGCCTTTTCCTCTGCCGGCCATCACCGGGACTTTCCCCTACCTGACCGCAGAGGTCCGCGCTGTCGCACGCGCCGCCGGGTCGTGCAATTTCACCATCCGGCAGATGGGCATCCGTCGTCGTGGGACTTCTTACTGATGGAAGTCAACAGCCCCGCTTTCGTCGCGACTGTGGACGACGTGAAAGCAGCCGTGATGCCGCAGTTGCAGGCGTTGATCCCGCAGCCGGCGAACACGATGCCGCCTGGTGTCGCGGACATGGGCGGCATTGGCGATCGGCAGGAATATGCCCGCGCCAATCACACCCACGCCAGCAAGGCACGCAAGCAACGGGTGCTGGCGGTCAAGACGACGACGTACAAATGGACGTACCCTACGCCATTCCCCGATGGCGTCGTGCCGATCGTCAACGGGATCGCAGAGGATCCCGCGAATGTCGCCGCCGACTGTTACAACGTGCAAATCGTCGGACCGGTCAGCAACACCGACTGTACGTTCCGCGTCGTGCGGCAGTCGACCGGACTGCTTGGCCTGCTGCTGGGCGCGCTCTCGATCAACCCCACTCCGGGGACTATCAACCTTCATTGCTTGGCGCTTGAGCCATGATTTAATGTCCCGTTACGCGACCCAAACGAACGGTGTAACTGGATAGGCGCACAATTCCGTTGGAGCGCATAAATGGCTGAGGCCGACCCGCAAGTAGCATTGGAGGGCGTTGAAGTCGCCCTTGATCCCGCCGCTGAAGAACAGGCGCCGCATCGAAGTCTTGAGGACATTGCCCGCGAGCATGGTTGGCGTCCGAAAGACGAATATCGCGGCGATGAATCGGACTGGCGGGATGCGGAAAGCTTCATCACCTTCGGCCTGACTCGTCAGCGCGACCTGACCCGCGACATGAAGCACCTTCGCTCGACGACCGAACAGATCGTGCGCACGACGGCGCAGATTACCGAGGACGCGGTGCGCAAGGCCCGTGACGAAGAGCGCCAGCAATGGCAGCAGCGTCACCGCCAAGCGGTCGAAGAGGGCGACGTTGCCGGGGCTGAGCAGGCTGTCGGCAAGATCGCCGAGCTTGCGGCCTCACCGGCTGCCAAATCCGGGCCGCCGCCCGAGGTCGCCTCATTCGTGCGTGAGAACGCGTGGATGGAGAATGACCCGGCCGCTGCTGCTGTCGCTGCCACTGAGGCCGACCGCATCGCCAAGGCTGGCGGGTCGGTAGCCGAGCAGTTGGCCGCAGCCCGCCAGGCCGTCCACAAGCGTTTCCCCGAATATGCCCCCGCACCCGCGACCCCGGCCAAACCGCCGGCAGCGGTGAGTGCGCCCGCGAGCCGTGCCGCGCCGATCGGCGGCCGCAAGAAGGGGTTCAGCGATCTTCCGCGCGATGCGCAGGAGGTGGCCCGCCAGCTGGTCGCCAAGGGGTTCGTGTCCAGCACGGATGCCTATGCCGATCAGTACTTTGCTGGTAAGGGAGCGTGAGCATGGCAGACATGCAGGTCCGTGAGGGACGCCGGTCTACCCAGGCCGAACCGCGCAGAGAGCGCCGCCGCCGTGAAGGCGAAGCCGAGACGTTGGGCATGAAGCTGCCCGTGCCCGATTGGGTACACGAGAAATACCCGCCGTCGCAGTTCGAGTATTACTGGTTCACAGGCACGCCCGCGCGTCTGCACCAGGCACACAAGAACGATTGGGACCGTGTTGAAGGCGAGGGGACAGAGATCCCTGGCGCGCTCGACCCGGAGGGCAAGCCCGTCCCGCACGTTCTCTGCGTGAAATACAAGGACTGGTACGAGCAGGACCGCGCCCCCCGAGAGGCTGCGCGGCGTGAGCAGGAAGAGCAGATGCGCAATGGTAGCGTGGCCGGTCGCGGCGACGATGTCAGCGGGGAAGTTCTTCCGTCCGACGTTTCCTATGCCAGCCCGAACAACCGGCTGCGCTAACGCAAGGTTTCTGCATCATGGCAAACGCAAATGCGCCGTTCGGCCTTCGGCCGGTTCGGGGCGCGTACAGCCAGCCCTACTCCGACGCTGCGACGGTCTATTCGGCCGCAGCGGCTGACGCGACGGTGATCCGCTACGGCGATCCCGTGACCGTCACGGGTGCGGCTCGTGCTGACGGCACCGCTATCGTCACCCGTTCCACCGCTGGGACCGGCAACGCCATCACCGGCGTCGCTGTCGGCTTCCGTCCGTATGGAGCGACCGAATGGCTTGGCTATCGCCCTGCCAGCACCGATTACGAAGTGCTGGTCGAAGACAACCCCCTGATCGAATTCGAGATGATGGAAGACAGCGATGGCGGCGCGCTCAGCGTCGACCAGGCTGGCGCCAACGTCTCGATCATCTTCGGCACCGCTACCGGCAATCGTTCGGCGGCGATGATCGACAGCAGCACCGTCGGCACGACCGTCGGCCTGCAACTCCGGCTCCTTGGCCTTGCCAAGCGGGTCGACAACGAGCCGGGCGTCAATGCCGTCTGGCGCGTCCGCCTCAACAACGTGACCACGACGCCGAACGGCGCGTCGACCGGCATTTAAGGGAGGGCTGAGCCATGCTTATCACTCGTTCCGTCCACCCGAAGCTGCTGGTTCCGGGCGTCAAGGACTTCTTCGGCACCAAGTACAAGGACCACCCGGCGATCTGGTCGCGCATCTTCGAGAAGCAGACCAGCGATCGGGCGTTCGAGGAAATCGTCGAGGAGTCGGGTTTCGGCCTGGCCGCCGAGAAGGGCGAAGGGTCGTCGGTGATCTATGACACCACGATCGAAGGCCCGACCCAGCGGTTCACGCATACGAACTATGCGCTGGGCTTCATCGTCACCGAAGAGGAAGTCGACGACAACCTCTATGGCGAAAAGGCGTTCAGCCGGGCCGGCGCTCTGGCACGTTCGATGCGCATCTCGAAAGAGGTGGTCCACGCGAACACGCTCAATCGGTCGCAGAACAGCTCGTATGTCGGCGCGGACGGTCAGCCGCTCGTGTCGAACGCGCACCCGGTCGTCGGCGGCACTCAGTCGAACCGGCTGACCAATGCCGACCTGACCGAGGCGTCGCTCGAAGACGCCATGATCCAGATCTACAACACGCGTGATAGCCGGGGTCTCCGCATCATGCCGCGTGCGGTGAAGCTGGTGGTCAGCCCGAGCGAAATGTTCAACGCGTTCCGCATTCTGAACGCGAACGGGCAGCCGAACACGGCGAACCTGAACAACCCGAACGCCATCCGCGAAATGGGGATGACGCCGGAAGTGATCGTCGATCCGTATCTGGACGACGCCGACGGGTGGTTCATCATCACCGACGTGCCGAACGGCCTGTTGTCGTTCCAGCGCAAGGCCCTGCGCTTTGCCGAGGACGGCGACTTCGACACGGGCAATCTCAAGCACAAGGCGGCCGAACGCTACTCGCAGGGGTGGGCAGACTGGCGCGGCGTGTACGGGAACGCCGGGGCCTAATCAGCCCGAGGGAACGCCGGGCGCCCTAAAGACCCGGCAACCTAACTCAGAAGCAGGAGAAGAAGAATGTTGACCGTAATGCACCGCGACAGCGACGGCTCGGAAACGCTCTACAGCGCAGAGACTGTCCGCCATATTCCCGATCGCGGCGACGCCGATGGCTTCGCGAACGCCGGGATCCGCATTGACGAAACCCCGGAAGGCGTTCGTCATCTGATTCCATCGTCGCGATCGGGAAGCACGGCAGACGTTTGCCGCCCCTGCGTATTCGTCATGAACCGGCACGGGGCGACCGTGGCCCGTTACGACCTGTAGGCGCGCTATGCAGTGGTCCCCCTACACGAAAGGCGAGTGCCAACGCTGCGGGTTCAAGAAAAACCTGCGCGACCTTCGCAAAGAGTGGACCGGGCTGCGCGTCTGTGGGTCCTGCTGGGACCCGAAGCCCGAGGAACTGACGCCGCCGCGCATTCCGGCAGGCGAGGGCGCCCCGAAGCCCAACGCTGCGCCTGAAACAGCGCCGACTTTCATCGTGCCAGGGGTGAACGATATTCGCCCGGAGGACCTGTAGATGGCGATGACTGCCCGTGATATTGTGGTCATGGCCATGCGCGAGCTTGCGGTTTTGCCATCGGGCACGCAACCGGAAGCGGACGAACTGGCCGACGGCCTGACCAAGCTTTCGAGCATGTTGCAGACGTGGCAGTCGACGGGATCAGGCTGGCGCGATGAGACGGGCACGCTGACCGTAGCGATCGGGGCTGGCGAAATTGTCCTGCCGGCTGAGGTCGGAACGGTCATTACGGCGCGGATCGTCGAGCCGGGCTACAATCGCACGCTGACCCGGTGGGAGGCAGACGATTACCGCGCGCTGCCGAACCGGGCGCAGCGCGGGCGGCCGATTGCGTTCGCGTCATTCTACAATATCGACAGCGTGTCGCTGCTGCTGTGGCCGGTGCCGTCGACGGTCGCGGTCATCGAGTATGACTATCAGCGTCGACCGGTGGCGGTATCGGACGCCTCCAACACGATCGATGTGCCGGAGCGGTACCTCGAGGCGGTATGGACCAATCTGGCGCTCCGCATGTCGGGCATGTTCGGACAGCCGGCGCCGGACGAACTGATTGCCCGCGCCCAAGAGACGCGGCGCGCGATGCTGGATGACGATCGACCGGAAAGCTACATCATGGGTAGCGACCGCTATGCCTAAGCTGCCCTTCGGCATCGGCGCCTATGCCCGCCAGCGTGGCGATCTGCCAGAACTGCCCGTCATCAACATGTTCGCCGAGAACGCTCCGACGGAAGAGGGGTCAGTCGTTCTGCAATCGCGCCCCGGGTTGGTGCCGGCTCTGGCCGTTGGTTCGGGCCCGATACGGGGCATGTATCAAGCCGACGGTGTGTTCGGCGGGGCGATGTTCGTGGTTTCGGGCTCGACGCTGTACCGTGACGCCGCGGCGCTAGGGACCATCGGCGGCACGGGCGCGGTGTCGTTTGCAGCTTCACCGCTCGAGCTGCTAGTGAACGCTGGCACGACGATCCACAGCTACAAGGCGGCGGGGCTGGCGACTGTCGCGTTCCCTGACAACGCCAACGTCGTGCGTGTCGCCTATATCGCAGGCTACTTCATCGCCCTGCGCGAGGGTACGCAGCAGTGGCATTTCTCCAAGGTGCTTGACGGTCGGTCGTGGGATGGGTTCGACTTTGCCAACGCAGAGAATGAGCCCGATCGTCTAGTCGATGTCGTGATCGTCGATGACGTTCTGGTCCTGATCGGGTCGCGATCGATCGAGTTCTGGCCACGCACCGGGGATGCGACGATCCCGTTCGCGCCGACGCAGGGCAAGGTGTTTGACAAAGGGGCCATCACGCCCGGCTGCGCCATCGCCTATGACAATACGTTCGCCTTCATCGGCGCGGTTGAGAGCGTGGTTCCGCCAGCGAAGCCGTCGCTACGGGTCTATGTCGCGGCGAACGTGCCGACGGGCGTGTCCGACGTGGGGATCGAAGAGAAGCTGTCGAAGTCGGCCAGCTATGCGCTTTGGTCGTTCACATTCGAAGGTCACGAATTCCTTGTGCTGCGTCTGTCGCAGGGCACATGGCTGTTCGACGCCGCGACCCGGCAATGGTGCGAGTTCACAAGCGCCGGTTTGTCCAACTGGACCGTACAAACAGGGCGCGGCGGGCTATTCGGTGATGCCGCCAACGGCACGCTTTGGGCTTTCGGCGCAGGCCATTCGGATAACGGCGGCGTGTTGGAACGGCGGTTCCGCGCCGGCTTCCCGCTCTCTGGCGGCTCGGTCACATCGCACAACCTGCGGCTGACGACCAACGCCGGCCGGACGCCTGACCTTTCAGGCTATGCCTCAGATCCGGTGGTGGAAATGCGGTCGTCCCGCGACCGAGGCGCGACATGGGGCGCGTGGCGCCAAACCGCGCTCGGCCAGCAGGGCAAATACCGCACGCTGATCGAGTGGCGGCGCAACGGCCAGTTTGACGCGCCAGGCGGGCTATTCGAATTCCGTGTGACCGATCCAGTGCCGTTCACAGCGGCTGCGGTTGCTATCAATGAACAGGCTGGGGGCAGGGGGCGCTAATGGCATCGCTGGTATTCGTAAATACGCTGGCCGAAAGTCTCGCCAAGGGGCTGCACAAGCTGACCACCGACGCTCTCAAGGTGGCGCTGACGAATGATCCTATGACGCCGGTGAAGGCTAAGCTTGCGGACGTCACGCAGATCGCTGCGACAAATGGTTACACAGCCGGCGGCTTGCCGGTGACGGTTTCGGCCAGCGCGATCGACGGAGCATCGTTCAAGGTCGGGCTGGGCGATGTGACGTTCACCGCGTCAGGCGGTGCCATGGGGCCGTTCCGATATGCCGTTCTCTATAACGACAGCTCGACCGACAAACTGCTGATCGGGTACGCCGACTACGGGCTGTCCTACAGCCTCCCCGCCAGTCAGCCGTTCGTCGTCGATTTTGACCCGGCGGCAGCGATCACGGTCGGATGATCGTCGATCCCGCCTCCGTTGGATTGACAGGCGGCGGCGTGGCGTTCGCACCGTCGGTGCTGGCAATTGGCGGCGCGCATCTAGGCCTTATGTCGGGTGCTGTCGCCCTGTCGACGGATTACGCTCTTGCCATCTATGGCCTCAAGGACAAGAAGCTCAATCGGCTGCGTGCATCGGAGAGCATGGTAACGCCACAGGGGCAGCCGACGGCGCAGTTCCAGCAATCGTACCAACAGAACGTCGAACAGATCGAAGGTGCGATCCGAGCGCTGGCGACGGGACAGATTGACCTACGCAATATTGTGGACATCCTGCTTGCGACCCAGCGCGCGGCGGGTGCTGCGCAGGTCGCCGCGGAACAGGCGCAAAGTGAAGTGGCGGCGCAGAAGCAGGCGAACGACACCTTTACCCGCGTCCGCGATAGCTATGCCGATCCGGGTGCCGTCACCGCGTCTACCGCCGGCACGTCCAGCACGATCGCCATCGCCCCGCACCAACGACACTATCTCGACCCCATTCAGGACGTCCCGGTCACCGCCGGGGCGATCCCTTGGCCAACGCCTGGGGAGACCGTGTTCGTCTATTACGACGACGAAACGCTTTCCGGCGGGGCGGTGGCCTATGTCGGCACACTCGCTCAAGCGGAATCGGTAGCCACGCTGTCCAATCCCTATCGCCATCAGGTTGGGTCGGTGACGGTGCCTGCGACAAGCGGCGGTTCCAGCGAAGGGCAGCCCAGCTACCCGCCCTGGTATCGGCAAGAGCGCGAAGAGGTATCAACGGTATGATCCGCGACGCCACGCCCACCGACATTCCGGAATTGCTGCGGATGGGTCGGGCATTCGCCGCTAAGCTGCGGCTTGGGGAGACGGTTGGGTATGACGAGGCCACCATGGAACGGCTGTTCGCGCATCTGATCGACAGCCCAACCGGAATCCTCTTGGTCACTGACGGGGGTGCCGCGGGCGGCATGATTTACCCGGCGATGTTCAACGCGCAGCACACGACCGGGCAAGAGCTTTTTTGGTGGGTTGATCCGGGCAAGCGTGGTAAGGGTATCGCGCTGCTTGTTGCCCTTGAAGCCAAAGCCCGCGAGCTTGGTGCTGATAGCTGGATGATGAGCACCGTTGAGGCTCTTAACTTCGAGGCGGCATCGAAGTTGTATGAGCGGCGCGGCTATCGCGCCTCGGACCGCAATTTCCTCAAGGTCTTCGGGGCGTAGGCATGGCTATCGGCACAGCTGCGGCAATTATCGGTGGATCGCTTATCGCCGCTGGCGGGTCAGCCGTGGCAGCGAAAAGCTCGTCGAAATCGATCAAGTACGGCGCGGATCAAAGCGCTATCGCCGCGCAGCAGGGCCTCCAGTTCCAGCGCGAAGCCCGCGACGAGAATAGGGGTATCCTGAACCCTTACGTTCAGCAGGGCTATGCGGCCAACAACGCGATCGGTGCGCTGCTAAGGCTGAATGGCGGCGGCACGGCCAACAGCATGGGCTACGGCCAGCTATCGCCGGACAATCCCGCTGCGCTGGGTCAGGTCATGCCGGCCGACGGGCAGGCGTCGTCGCCATTCCAGCAGGCGTTTCAGAACTACCAGAACAGCACCGGCTATCAGTTCCGTCTTGGCGAGGGCATGAAGTCGCTCAACAATCAGTATGCCGGTGCCGGCTTGCTGAACAGCGGTGCGGCTCAGAAGGCTGCGATCCAGTTCGGGCAGAATGCCGGTAGCCAAGAGTTCGGCAATTACCTCGCTCAGCTTTCGGGGCAACAGCAGGTCGGGCTCTCAGCGGGCAACGCTTTGGCCGGGGTTGGTACGAATTTTGCCAACAACGCTGCGGCGATAGCCGCCAACAACGGCAACAATGCTGCGAACGGCGCGCTCGCTCAAGCAGGGGTCAACAACAACCTGATCGGCAGCCTTGCGGGCATTACCGGCAACGCGATCGGCGCTCTGTCGTCCTACGGTGGAGCTGGCCGCAACCCATACGGCATCGCTGGCAGCGGGGCGATCTACTGATGAACCGGGAACAGGAATTGGCGGCTCTTCGCGAGAAGCTGGCGGCTCGGCAGGATCGTCCCGGCTTCGCTGCGAATGTCGAGGCGATCAAACAGCGCATTGCCGAACTGGAGGCACAGAATGGCGATTGATTGGTCCCTGCTCCAGACGCCGAACGTCGGAGGCATGCTACAAGCGGGCATCCAACAGGGCCGCGAGCAGCGGCGCCAGGTCGAGAGCGAAAACGCGCTTGCCGCTTATGCCCAGAACCCCGGCGATCCAAACGCCGAAAATGCCTTGGTGGCATATATGCCGCAGTTGGGTTTGCGGGTGCGGGATCAGCGTATCGCGCAGGAGCGCACGACGCAGATCGGCCAGATTGCACAGCAGGCAGCAGGCGGCGACAAGGCGGCACAGCAGCAGCTTTGGGGGCTCGATCCCGAGATGGCCTCAAGGTTCGACGGAGTGCAGCGCAAGAAGATGGACGAGGAGATGGGCGCGATCGGGCAGGCTGCCTATCGTATCTCGCTCTTGCCGCCCGATCAGCGCCCGCAGGCATGGGATAGCGCGGTGGAGGGGTTGTCGCAGCGGTTCCCGGAGATGGCGCAGTACCGCGGCCGATACAGCGAGCAGTCGCTGAACGCTGTGCTGGATCAGACGGGTATGTCAAAGGGCGTCGTGGAGGCGCGACAGCCGAAGTACACGTCCGTGCCTCAGGGTGGATATCTTGAGGACGTGAATCCGTATTCGCGCGGTGGGAGCCCGGTAGCAACAGGCCCTGCCTCGGCAACGTCGGTCGCTCCGGCAACACCGGCGTCTGGAGCCATCGACTTCCTTCGGCAGAATCCCAATTTAGCGGCGGAATTCGACCAGAAGTATGGGGCGGGCTCGGCGGCGCGGGTGCTGGGAGGTCCGGCGCCGGGTGCGCCGGCTACCTTTCCCTGATCCGATGAAGGGGCCGGGACGAGTAACGTCGATGCGGCGAACGGCGGAAGGAAACGCGGCCGTGGGCGGTAAGCGCACCAGCTATCATTTGAGCGGCCAAGGGGTCGACCATGCTGGTGCTTCGATGAGCGCTCTTCGCGCCTACTACGGTCCCCGCGCTCGCCTTCTCGACGAGGGTGATCATATCCACGTCACCCTACCGGGTGCGAACCTCCCCTATTACGGCCGCCGTGGCGCGGCAGGAGCGCGATGATGCAGCAGCAGGCCAACCCCTTCGACCAGTTTGATGCTCCGATCGCCCCGCCAGCTGGGCAGGCGCCCGCGCGCATTTATGGCGCGCCTAAGCCGCTGGACCCGTTCGACATGGCTCGAGAGCAGCGTGCGGTCGAAGATCAGGTGATGCAGCGTGAGCAGTTCAATCGCACGCAAGAGCGTCAAACCGCGCAGGATGAGCGCGCCAACACCATTGCCGAGCGGAATGCTCGAGCGGCAGAACGTGCCACGGTCAATGCCCTACGCCTGCCAGGCAACAAGGAAACCGAACTGCGGTCCGCGGTCGATCAGGTATCATCGCTGAACCGCGCCATTGCTGGCTTCAACGACGACTATCTTGGTGCCGGCGCAGGATTGGAGAACTTCGCTCAGCAGTACACGGGTGTAGGAACCCCGGGGCAGCGCGAATGGTGGGCGGATTTCAGGTCGGCAGACAATCTCACGCGCAACGCGCTGTTCGGCGCTTCGCTGACGGCGGGTGAGAAGGAAGCGTACGCGGCCACGACTATCAAGCCGGATATGGCGCCGAGCGTAGCGCGCGAGAACATCAAGCGTCGCGCGGATATCGCGCGCACTGCGCTAACCCGATATCGCGACTATCTCATCAAGAGTGGGTATGGTCAGGATGCGATCGACGCCCTGATCGGTCCTGCGTTGCAGCCGGCCGAGCAGGCGAAGCGCCAGACGACTCCCGACGGCACTGGTGACATCGGGTTTAATCTGCCGGATGCGCCCGTTGCGCGTGGCCCGCGCCTCACGCCGGAACAGGAAGCCGACTTCGACCAGTTCTTCCGCATGCGCCCGTCGCCGGAAGCTTTGAAGGCACGGTACGACAGCTACGGCGTCGGCGAGCTGCCCATTGAGGATGCGCAGCGCGGCGCAGAAATTGCGGCGAAGGGCGGGTCGTTTAGCCAGGTCAATTACGGAAACATCGATAAAAGCGTCCAGACGGAAGCTGAGAACCTGGCGGCATTGGATGCGTCGGGCGACACGCAGCGTCTGTTTATGCAGGGCGGCACGTTCGGCCTGAGCGATGAAATCAATGGTGCGGTGAATGCCGGTGTCGGGTTGCTATCTGGAGATCTGGACACGAGTCGCAATTACGCAATCGGCCGCGACGCCACTCGCATCAATGACGAAGACGCGCGCAAGCGCCTTGGGTGGGCTGGAACCGCTGCTGAACTCGCTGGCGGCCTTGCGACCGGCGGGCTCGGCGCATCGCGTGCCATTGCCACTCCCGGCTTGGTGGCACGAGTTGCCGAGGCGGGGAAGGTGGGCACGCTTCAAGGCGCACTTGCCGGCTATGGTTACGGCCAAGGCACCGAGGGCAGTTTGACCGGCGCCACATTGGGCGGCGTTGCCGGCGGCGTGCTGGGCTCGGCATTGCCCGTTGGCGGGGCACTCATCCGCAATCGCACTGATGGTTTGAGCCGGCTACTAGGCCGCGATCCTGACTTGGCGCGTCGCGTAGTTGGCGATGCGATCACGGCAGATGGCAACAACCCTCGCGCCGTTGGCGCAATTCTGGACGATGCCGCTTCCCGCGGTTCACCCTTGGCGATCGCAGATACTGGCGATAACGCGCGGGGGTTGCTTGGCTCGGTATCTCGGCAGCCTGGCGGTTCTCGGACCCTCGCACGAGAGGCGGTCATTCCTCGCCAGCAGGCGCAGGAAGAACGCATAGCGGGCGCCGTTCGCCGGGATCTTGGTGACACGCCGGTTATCCGCGAGCTGAGTGACGATCTTTTGTCCCAAGCCCGCCAGCGCGCCGCCCCCGAATACGATCGATTCTACAGCGGCGCAGATGCGGTGGGCCAGGCGTCGTCGGTCAAGATTGATGATCTGATGCAACGTCCGTCGATGCAACGGGCGTTGGCGCGTGCAGCGCGTATTGCGCAGGAAGAAGGGCGCGACCCTGCTTCGTTGGGTTTCATCATCGGTCAGGACGGGCGGGTTGTTCTCAATGGATCACCGACAGCGCAGCGTGAAGCTGTCGCTGGTGCGCGGTCGGCGCTTGACGGCGCGCAAGAGGCGTTGCGAGCAGCGAGAACCGCGCCGAATGGCAACGTGGCAAAGGCGCAACGTGGCGTTGAAGATGCACGACAGCAGTTGCGCGATGCCACCAGCGCCTTGCGCTCTGCGCCCATAGAAGGCGAGGCCGCGCGGGAACGTGGCCTGTCGTGGCAAACGCTCGACTATATGAAGCGCGGCATGGACGATGTTGTCGAGACGTACCGCGACGGCACGACCGGCAGGCTGAACCTCGACACGGAAGGTCGGGCCGTGAACAATACCCTTCGGGCGTTCATCAACCGTGTCGACCGCGCTAACCCTGCTTATGCTGCCGCTCGTTCGGCCTATGCCGGCCCAGCCCGCATGCGCGATGCCCTCGAAAGCGGGTCCGGTGCACTGAACATGTCGCCCGATGACGTGGCAGCGCAGGTTGCCGGACTGGCGGGAGATAGTGAGCGCCAGATGTACCGCGCTGGCGTGCGGAAGGCGATGGTCGAGCTACTGGAGAGACGAGTTGATGGCGCCGACAAGGTGTCGGCCCTGATCGGCACACCGAAGAAGCGCCGCGTGCTACAGCAGCTGTTCGGCGGCGAAGCACAGTTCGATCGGTTCGTTGCAACCTTGCAGGACGAGGCGGCAATGAACCGCACGTATCGGTCGGTAGCGACTGGCTCGGAAACCGCCGGGCGGTTGGCGGACGATGCTCAGACCGGCGATACCGGCCTACTTGAGACGGCGGTCGACGCTGGTCTGCGGGGAGCCAAGGAAGGTCCTTGGCAGGCTCTCGTGACGGGCTTGCAGAAGCTCCGTGACGTGGAGCGTTTCGGCGCTGGGGAGGCTGGAAAAGCAACGCGCGAGAGCATCTCTGCGCTGCTTACTGAGACGGATCCTGCGGTCCTCCGCGAGCTGCTGCGTGCGGCTCAACGGGCGCAGGCCCGTCAGCGTGTCGTCGGCCGGCAGGAGTTCCGTCGTGTTGGGCGTGTTGCCGGGCAGGCCGGGCGCAATATCGGCGGCGCGCTCGCCCCGCGCGAGCGACAGAAGGCCCCTTAACATACGAGGTTCTTGGGCACACGTGTCTCTGTCACCGTCCATCGTTCACCAGAACGCGAGGCGATGAACGTCAGTGCGCAAGGCTGAACTTGCGCCATACGGGCGGGCATGCCGGTCTGCTCAATAGTTGCTGTGGGCCCGAGTACGGTGGCCGTAGTCGTGAGGTTTCCGGCGATCGGGACTGCGCCACCCCCATAAGAAAACTGAAACGCGCGCCTCCCGTCGGGAAGGTCGATTGCTGCAAACGGCTGCCCGTATCTCAAGATAACTTCTGCCAGATCCTGCCCCACATATTGACGCATTTGCGTGCTGACGCAGGCTGTCGTCGTAAGGGTGGATACGGCAAATACTGCCGCCATTTGGGTTGGTCGCATACCCTTCCCATACCAGAACGATTCTGCTATCGCTACACCATTGAGCGCCTTGCCAAGAGTGGCATTGTCCCGACCGCCTAAGAGTGGTCCTGCACCGGCAAGGCTCCATGGCTCAGCTCTTCACGCCCCCGTTCCAGCAGACGCTTGATGCGAACGCAAACGCGATCAGCGGGGCAAAGCTGTTCTTTTACGTCAGCGGCACGACGACGCCTGCGAAGGTGTATGCGGATGCCGCGCTGACGACTGAGTTGCAATCGCCTGTTCCGGCGGATGCTGCGGGACGATTCGTCCCTATCTATCTTGACCCACAGGTGCGCTACCGGGTCATCGTCGCCGATGCTGCCGGGGCACCGATCCGTGACGTCGATCCGATCGGCGATACGGCCATTGCGGACCTCGCCGATGGTGGCGGATCGGCGCTGGTCGGCTTTCGCGCAGAGGGGGCTGGAGCCGTTGATCGGACTGCCCAAGCGAAAGCCCGCGAAACCGTCAGCGTCTTCGACTTCGGCGCGAAGGGCGACGGCGTTACAGACGATAGCGCAGCCATCAACAGCGCCATCCAGGCTTTCGCAAATCTGACCGCCGGATCGCAGCTCGTTTTCCCGCGTGCGGACTTCCGGGTCGATGGCCGGATCCTCGTCAACATCCCGCGCATGGCGATCCTGCTGGACGGGTGCCGGATCATCGGTAATCCGTGGCGATACACCCCTGGCCAGCAATTTCCGTTCGGCTCATTCTTCCTCGTCACTGCGCCTGATTGCGACATTAGCGGGACCGGTCGCGGCAACAGCATCATCCAGCTGACGGGCGGGTCGGAGGCGAATGGCATCACTTTCCTGCACACGGACGGCGGATCGGTCAGCCGGCTGACGATCGACGGCGGCAAAGAGCAGGTAACTGCGGTCGAAGACGACACGTTCATGACGCCGCTGAGCGTTTTGAACGCTACCGGCGGCAACCCGAGCGGGAAATGGTCCCGCGTGCTGGTAAGCGACGTCGAGCTTCGGAACGCCGCGCAATACAATGCGCAGGCCTATGGCGATTTGGGCGGGTTGGAGATCGTCGACAGCCATCTGCATAACGGCGGCATTGCCAACCAGTCGGCGAGCCGAGGCGCGGGGATCGCGATCACGCGCGGCAATCGTGGTGTGCGCGTCAGCCGCTGCCTAATCGAAGACAACAAACAGGACGGCGTGTTCCAGACGAGCGCGGGTCTCGACAGCTACGACCTCTCCATCACCGACAACATCATTCGCCGCAACGGGCGGTGGGGCGGCACCTTCACCGAGGAAGCCAATTTCGCTTCACAGGCGGGCCAAGGCACGCGCCGGATCACGATCAAGAACAATGTCGTCGATGGTAACGGGACCGGCTCGTTCGACAGCAAGGGCGGCCTGCGCGCGGGCACCTACGACGGCGTGGGCTACCAGTCCGACCTTTCGTCGTCGGGCAACATCGTGACGCGCAACATCGGCTATGGCTGGCTTGTCCAGACGAACGACGGCGCGTCGAACAAGGTCACGCGCCTCAATATCGACGACACGATGGCTGGAAATATGCTGGGTGACATTGCGATCGGTGCGAAGTTGGATGCAACCGTCCGCTGGAACGCGGCCAAGGTGCCGGGCGGGTCGATCGTCAATCTGGGCGACAGCGGTCTGGTATCCAATGCGCGCGGTGTAGGTGGAACGATCGCTTCTGCGTCGACAATCACTGTCCCGACCGAGGGCGACGTGTTTACCCTGACCGGTACAGCCACAATCACGACGATTGCACCCTCCCCTGGACGGCAAGTCACGTTCGTATCCGCCGGCAACCCGACATTCGCTGTCACCGGCAATATCGAAATGCAGGATGCGATGACATTGCCAGGCAACAGCGCGGTGCAATTCGTCTGCATCGGCGAGAGTTGGTTCCGCGTCGGAGGGAGCATCAACGCATGACCGAGTATCCGATCCGCCAGCCCATGCCGGTGAATGACCGGCCTGTCGACCTCTCCAAGCCCGGCAACGCCCCGGAGAACGCCCCGATCCAAGACGCGCCCCCGGTCGCTCCACCGGCAGGAGAATGATAATGCAGGAAGGAGGCCCCAATGAACGGCACTGAGCCAGTCGCTGCCGTGGAAGGCGTCGCTTCCCGCTTTCTCAGCGAAATGACGCCGGGGGCATACGGCATCTGGGGCCTGTTCGCGCTGGTCGGCATCGCGATCATCAAGGGCTGGCCGGCAATTTCCGACGCGGTGACGAGGGCGAAGATGGCAATCGGGGATCGGCGCGTCTCGCGGATCGAAAAGCTGGAAGCGAAAATTGACGAGCAGCGGGTATCGTACGAAGCTGAGATCGGCATCCTGCGGCATGAACTCAATAATGTGACGGCGGCATTCGAGGCGCTGTTGCTGCTGATCGAGAGCAAGCCGGAGGACGCGGCTGCCCATGTCGTGCGCATCAGGGAAATGCGGGACCGCCAGCACGCGAGCGCATCGGCGGAGAAGGCGACTGTGCGGGCTGCGCGGATCGTCGCTGCGGGCGCTGCTGTGAAAGGAACCGGGGAATGAAACACGAGGATTTTATCAAGACCTTCCAGCGCCGCGCCGGGCTGGCTGCGGACGGCATCGTCGGGCCGAACACGATTGCGGCGCTGGAGAAGGCATTCCCGAACGCGATAAAATCGCCGCCGCCCCATCCAAAATTCCCAACGGAACACATCGAGGGCGCTATTGAGGCCGATCAGGAGTTGGGCGTGCCGGCGTCGGTGTCCCTGGCCCAATGGGCGCTGGAAAGCGGCTACGGCAAGTCGATGCCGCCGGGGTCGAATAATCCGTTCGGCATGAAGGCGCGCAAGAACGAGACTGGTCCGACCGTCACCGTTCGCACCCGCGAGGTCTACACGTCGGGTCCGAAGAAGGGGCAGGCGTATTATATCGACGCGCCGTTCCGGAAGTTCGACAGCTTTGGTCACGCCTTCATTGAGCATGGGAAGCTGCTGGGGACTGCTCCGGTCTATGCGCCAGCCCGCGCAAAGCTTCCGGACCTTGACGCCTATATCGAGACGATGGGGCGTATCTACGCCACCGACCCGACCTATGCCGATAAGATCAAGAGCATCATCCGCACGAACGGGCTGCGGCAATATGATGGCTGGAAGGCGTGAACGCCCGCGAACAGCTCGTCGCCTATCTCGCGACGCTGGGCGCGCTGGTCGTGGTCCTGCTCGGGTCCATGACGATCGCGTCGCTGACCGGCGAGGTCATCATCGGCAAGATGGAGGCGTTCGGCATTGGCACTGTCACGGGCGGGCTGATCGGCCTGATGCGCCTGCCGTCGTCACGGCCCGCTGGCACGCCGAACGATCCAATTTCAACGGAGGAAGCAAAATGACCGAACACGTACACAGTGCATCCGACGACCGAACCGCGAATAATGCCGTTCGCCATACCTACCGAGTGCTGTCCGACGCCGAGAAGGCGCAGATGGTTGCGATCAAGGATGCAGGGGCCGAACTGCTGCGGCTGATCGCCGAAACGGGCAAGAGCCGCGAACTGTCGATCGCAGCGACCAAGACCGAAGAAGCGGTCATGTGGGCCGTCAAGCACGTCACGGCATAGGAGGGTGACATGAAAATCAACCTGAAGAAAGCAGCCGGCTCGGTGGTAAAGGCCGCCAAGGAGAACCCCGAAACCGCGCTGGCGATCGCGAGCCTGCTGGCACCGGGCCTGTTCCGCAAGCTGGCACCCAAGGTCGTGCCGATCATTGTGGCGGTGGCGGGTAAGCGGTAATTGTTGGGATCGCCAACATTAACAGGGTAGGGCGGCACCCCCGGCCACTGACACCAGCGCTTTCGCGCCTGCTACCCGAAGGAAGCCCGTGGGGTTATCCGGCGCAAATGCCGCCCTGTGCTGCGGGCCGGGCTTGATACCGGCTGCTCTACTGCCTTATTCGAATGCGAACACCCCGGGTCAACCTTTCGGCCCCGTAGGCGGCGTCGAGCCATTATCAGCTTGAGCGAGATCGCCTTCTCTGCGTGTCCATCCACGCCGCCGCAGCCCCACCACCCTACACGACTCGCCCAAAACCGCAAGTTCCGCTTTGTCAACGGGGCGGGGTGTGGTAGTTTTGATGCGCGTTGCTGGTGGCGGCGTTTTCGAGAAGGGTAGCGGTCGCCCTATCACTCGTCATAGATTGTGCGGCCCGGAGCCTGTCCCACACGCGCAAGGTGAGGACGGGGCGGCAGACGTGACCAGAACCGATTGCTTGAGGGACTTGCGGACCGACTGTGATTGAAGCTGGGCCTGACAGCCGGAAAGACGGCAAATGCTGCGGCAGCACGGAAGGACGTGCCGGGGGCCGGAAGCCCCGCAGATCGAGAACCGCTCGCGTGCCTTCCGGCGCAGGCGGCTAGATGGCTAAGGATGCGAAAGGGCCGCATCACCTTCGGGTCCGTCGCCGAGAGCCGGTATCAAGCCCGGCCCGCAGCAATTTGCAATTTCTGCAAAGAAGTCACGTTCACGCTTAGCAACTAGGCGCATCCGTCGGTTGGCGAGGATCGCAGGGACGGTAGCCAGCGTGGCAAATGCCATAATCCCTATGATGCTTAGCATGTATGCTACCTTACTGATTAGCTGAGTATCACCAACCCGCGTTGCTGCTAGCCGAGCCACCATCCGCTAACAGCAACGACCACCGTCAGCCCGACCAGCGCGAACGCCACCCCGGCCCAGAACTGGCGGCTTGCGAGGATGGGCTTCACACGGATTTGGCGGGAGTGGCCAACTCCGCGACTAAAAACCGCGCGCATATTGCCCGAGCGATCTGTTCCGCGTCACCGTAATCGACAGGCGTAAGCTCGTCGCGCCGGCACTCGCTCAAGATGACTTCGGTCAGCGCCTCTACAGTAGCGGCGTCATTCATTGCTTGATCCCCTTCACCTCGACCACCCCAGCCCCACGCTTGGCCGCCTCGATCACCATCAGCACATCGTCCTTGGTCAGCGGCATGTCGCCGTCCGGGTAGGTGTCGATGAAGTCCTGTAGCCGCGCGATGGCGGTGTTCAAGGCGATGGTGTCGGTCAGGTCGGTCATGGCTTTCGCAATCTCCGGTTCCAGAACAGCGACACATGATAGTCCCACCATCCCAGAGCGATAACGTGGACAGAATGCACGTCGTTGGCTTTTCGGCAATAGACGATGCCCGGCAACACCAGCTTCTCCGGGTCGTCAGTCGAACGGTGGAATTCGACCCTCACCCCTCCACCTTCGCGGGCGGGGATTGCAGGCCCTTTGGGTTGTAGAACGACCGCAAACCGCAAGTGCATGGCGATTTGTCGAGATAGTCCAAGTCGTTCGCGTCGCATCCGTTGTCGTGTTGGACGTAGCAGGCCATTCCCTCAATCTTCGCCTTGAGCCGATCCACTTCGCTCGGCTGCGGCTCCGGCACGACTACGCGGCGTGGCGTTTCGTATTGGTCGGGGCTTTCGCCACAGGTGCAAGGACAGGTCCAATTGACCGAATGCCCGCATTGCGGTTCGCCGTAGCAGCGGTCGCCGAACATTATACGGCCTCCGTAGCGGGCGGGGATTGTAGGGCGAGGATATCGCGGACAGTTTGCCACTGGCTCGCGAACAGCCATATGCCTTCGGTGTTGCGGTGATTTTCCGCCCGCTCGATCGCCTGATCGATCCACCGCACGATGCGGCGCACTTCTTCCGCCTCCCGCTCCCCCACCGCTGCGCGCGGGCGGGCGAGGGCGGCTTCGACCGCTTCAAGGGCGTGTTCGGTGCTTACCGTATCGCGATCCATTAAGCGGTCATTTGCGGTGACGTGGCGATCAGCATTAAGTCCTGTCGCCTTTGCAAGAAGCTGGTACGCAGTCAGCCAATCATCATCGGCGCTTTCAATTTCTTCAAGCTGCGCCTGCGAATACCAGCTATTAGCATCCGCTAGTAATGCAGCATCCTCGTCCGCGCCTCCCCCATCCCCGGCAGGCGCTACAGCACCACGACGGCTATTCCATGCCGCCTCCGCTCGCTCAGGACTATCAAGTATCGGCCCTAGAAACCCGCATCCGCATGACACGGCCCACTCTTCACGATGGCTGACAATGCGGTGCATGAATGGTGGGCTTTCGCTGTCGCACCATGGATTAGGGCAGGGCAGCATATCCCCATCCCCGGCAGGCGCGGAGGCGAGGGCGGCTTCTGCCTTTTCGGCGCGAGTGCATGTGTCTCGCACCTGCCAGAAATACTTGTCGTTCAATACGGTCAGCTGATCAATTTCTGTCTGGGCATCCTGTAGAACGCGATACAGACAGCGCTGATCGTGGTACCGAGCTTCGTGCGTTTTGGTACCACAAGAGCAGGATGCTATCTGCGCTATCACAAGACGGAGCGCCAATGGCTCCACCGTCACCGGCGCGTCGTTCGTGGGGGTCATGCGGGGGTCGGTCATGCGGGTTGTCCTTCGACATAGCCGGGGCCATAGCAGGCCGCACAGGCGAGGAACTCGAACTGCTCGCCTGCCAGTGCGGCGGCGTTCAGTGCAGCTTCGGTGAAGATGCGGCTCGACGGCTTCGCGTCCAGCTTATGGATCGGCGTCGGCTTCCCGCACGCCATGCAGGCATCAACCATGGCTATTCTCCTGTTTCAGGTGCTGGGCGACGCGGAGGCCGAGGGGCAGGAACATGCCGTTCAAGTCGCACACGCCTTTCCTCGCCAGCGCCCGGATCGTCATAGGTGGCGCGAACCACACGCCGACCTCATCAGTGATCCAGCGCGTCGCGTTCAGCATCACTTCGCGTTGCTTGTCGGTCAGCTTCGCCGCGACCTCTGCGTCAGTCTGCATGGGGGTGGTCCTTGGCTAAGGCTGCGTTCCAGATGCGGTTATGATGCGCGCTGATTTGGACGCAGATGTCGTTGATGCTGAGCGTGTGACCGTTCTGGATTGCGCCGCCCGTGGCATGGGCAGCTACATTGCGCAGCGCAGCCTCAAGCGCTTCGATGCAGGCGGTCAGCTTGGCAATGCGGCCTTTGACCTCGCCCGGTACGTAGAGCAGGAAGTCGTCGCTCACATCGTCGGCAAGGAATGCGCCAGCCTCGCGGCCAGCTTCGATAAGCGCGGCACGGTGCCGCCCCACAAGATCGTCCGTCATGGGCGGGGGTCCTTCTGTTGGCGTTCTTCGCGCAACACCTTCGCGTGCATTTGAAGGATGCGGCCTGTGACGCTGAGGTTTTTGTAGGCCCGGTTTAGCGCGAAGACGATTAGCGCCGACCCGCCGAGTAGGACGTACATGATGATGTGGATCATCCCGACCCAATAGATGACCCCGCTCACCCCCGTTCTCCGAGGGCTTGGAGGGCGGCGCGGGCACGGTTACGCATTTCGCGAACGCCATCACGCATCCATTCGCGATCGGACGGCCCCACGGCATTGCCGAAAAGCGTGTCCGTCCCGTAGATCTCGATGCCAAGCAACGCCTCCCGTAGGCGCTCCACGTCCGCATCCCGGCCTTCGATCGGCGGGGTGGGGGTGGCGCGCGTGTTCCAGTGACGGTCAGCAGCCTCTTGGCTTTCGTCGTCCGCAATCTCTGCCCCGCAATCGAGGCATTCGACCGACCAAAACGCGAAGTCGTCCGAAGCGCGCGTGAAGCACTGGACAAGGCGGCCATCTGCTCCGCCGCAAAATGGACACGGCAGCAGTTCGCCCGCAGGCACACCCCCGCTCATGCCGGGTACTCCTGCTTTTCGACGAGTCGATAGATCGCCTGAAGCAAGTCCCAGCAGACCGCCTTGTCAGCGCCTTCGTTGGCGAGCTTGAATATTTCCGCCTTAACGTCCTCGGACGATAGCCAGCACGGCAGCTTGTGCATCGGAATGAAGTCCGGCTTGCTCATGCCGAGGGGCCTGATAGGCGGAGAGAGACAGAAGCGGCTTCTATGTCGGCAAGTGTCACATGGTTGGGGCGGCGGTACAGGCTGGATATGCGCTGCCGAAACGCATCCCAAGTCTCTGCCAATCGAAGGCGTTCTTCATATTCCGCCTGTGACCGAAAGCACCGCCCCGGCGAGGTGTAACCCGCGCCATCGCAAACGAGGTCGCTCAAATCAATGCGAGGCCGCTCATATGAGGGGCGTTCTGCATCGGCGATCGATGCCCATTTGCGGCCGGCCTTGGTCACGACGACTTCCGACTCGCGCGTTCCGCGGATCAGCTTCTCGACCAGCCATAGCCGATCTCCGACTGCCAGCTTCGGATTGTCGCTCATGCTGCGGCTCCGGGGGTTAGGGGGGTGGGGGGAGAAGCTGACTGTCGTTCCGCCTCAACGGCTCTGTGGCCAATTGCTTCATTGCGGGCGCGCTCATTCTCGTCTCTGGCCGCGTCAGCAGCGGTCCAAGTTCCGCCTTCCAGCAGCTTCAGCTTTTCTGCTAACCGCCGCGATTCCCGATCGCAGAAATCTCCGAAAATCAGTTGCGCTTCCATATGTCGAACGAGGGAAGATTTCGGTCGACGCGCTAACTTTTCAGATGTCGCGAGAGGGACGGGATGAGTGTCTCGGAAAACGCGCAGATCTAGTAGCTCTGCGACTAATCCCGCGTCCGACTGAAATAAGGACGCGTAGCAGCGGATCGTATCGATCTCGTTGCGTAAGGCTACGAAGGTCATGCTCATGCCGCCACCTCCAGACGGAAAGCGTGAGCGGGGAGGCGACCGCGCATCGGACCGACACCGGTTGCAGCCTTAGCGAAGTCCCGCAGCATCGAAGCGGTCGGCTTGCCGGTATTCCAGCGCTTCCGGTTCACAATGACCTTCGACACTAAGCAGTCGGCACCGATGACGCTCAGATCGCTAGTGGTGATGCCGTAGCGCAGCTTCCGCCCGCAGCAATGGCACTGAGCGTCGTCAACAAGACCGGTGATGGTGATGGTTGCGGTCGTCATGTCTTGCCTCCAGAATCTACCTGACGTATATTCTACGTGACGTAGATAATTGCAAGGAAAATAATCAACGTGACGTTGATGGCTTGCCGAGACGAAGCGGGGCGGTTTACGGCGCGTCCGATGGACAATCAGCCGTGGCAGATTCGCGCGAAGGAGGCGGGCCTGACGCAAAAGGCGCTGGCATCGATCGCCGGGAAGCCCGCAAATACCATCAGCCGGCAAATGCGCGGCGAGTTTGGCGATGTGCCCGGCTACCTGATCGCGCTGATCATCGCTTGGGAGATGATGACTGACGACCAGCGGGTGGACTGGATGCGGCAACTGGAGCGCGAAGAGGGTACCCGCTGACCTGTCCGGGCTTTGTCCGTGCAACGTGCGTCGAACACCGTCACTTTCGCGAGTCGTAAGCTGCCAAATTAACGCAAGACACAGAGTAGAATGGCGTCGGCGTGCCCTCCGAAGGCAGAGGCCAGGGGTTCGAATCCCTTCGGGTGCGCCAGTGGCGGTTCAATCAGATCGACAATGCACTGCGCCGGCAGGCGGGGTCAGCCCGGCTGGCGATGTTCGCTGGGGTCCAGGCCGTAGCGTTGCAGGCGGTCGTACAGGCTGCGTCGCGATATCGACAGCGCCTCGGCTGCGGCGGCGACGTCGCCCGACGCCTTGGTCAGCGCTTCGGCGATGACTGCCGTTTCGAACCGGGCCACGCGTTCTGCCAGGGGCAGGGCCTCCTCCTCGCCATCGGTGCCGGGCAGGGCCAGGGCGGTCTGCACCGCGAAGTTGCGCAGCGCCCGCACATTGCCGCGCCATGGGTCGGTCATCAGCCGCGCCTCGGTCGCGGCGTTGAGCGACGGGACGTCGCGCCCGAACCGCTCGGCGGCTTCCTGCAGGAAATAGCTGAACAGCAGCGGCACGTCGGCGCGGCGTTCGCGTAACGGCGGGATACGCACGCGCACCGTTTCCAGCCGGTAGAGCAGGTCCTCGCGGAACCGCCCTTCGGCACAGGCCCGCGCTAGATCGCCCTTCGCGGCGGCGACGATGCGCAGGTCGACGCTGCGCGGCGACCCCCCGCCCGCCGGGGGCAGTTCGCGCTCCTCGATCACGCGCAGCAGCTTGCCCTGCAACGCGCTCGACATGCTGTCGATTTCGTCGAGGAACAGCGTGCCTCGGTCGGCATCGCCGATCCGCCCCTGTTGCGCCCGTCCGCCGAACAACGCCTCGTCGGCCAGGTGATCGGGCAGGGCGGCACAGTCGATCGCGACGAATTCGCGTGCCCGGCGCTTGCTCCAGCGGTGCAGCATCCGCGCGACCAGTTCCTTGCCGGTGCCGGTTTCCCCCTCGATCAGCACATCGACCTCGACCTGCGCCAGTTGCCGGATCGCGTCGCGCACGCTGGCCATCGCCGCCGTGGTGCCGATCAGCGGGAAATCCTCCTCCGCCGCCGGCAGTGCCGCGCGCAACCGGCGATTTTCCAGCACCAGCCGCCGCGTCTCCAGCGCGCGGCGGACGCTGGCGACCAGGTGATCGGTGGCGAACGGCTTGGCGAGGAAGTCGAACGCCCCGCGCTCCATCGCCGCGACCGCCATCGGGATGTCGCCATGGCCGGTCATCAGCAGCACCGGCACGTCCGGGTCGCTGGCATGGACCGCATCGAACACGGCATGGCCATCCATGCCCGGCATCCGAATGTCGGTGACGACGACACCCGCGAAATCGGTCCCCATGTCGTGCAGCGCGACGCGCGCATCGGCGTGCGATTCCACCGCTATCCCGGCAATGGCGAAGGTATCGACGATCGCGTCGCGCAGATCGTCGTCATCGTCGATCAGCAGCACCTTCATCGCGTCATCTCCTTGGCCCGCGCGACCGTCACCCGAAACGCCGCCCCGCCCAGCGGCGACGCCACCACCGCCACCGTGCCGTCGAACGCCGTGACGATGTCGCGCACGATCCCCAGGCCCAGCCCCAGCCCGTCGAGTCTGCCGGTGACGAAGGGGTCGAAAATCTGCCCCGCTATTGCCGGATCGATGCCCGGACCATTGTCGGTGACGGTCAGCGCGACGCGGTCCGCCACTTCCTCGACGGTCAGCGTCACCTGCGGATGGTCCCGTCCGGCTACCGCGTCGAGCGCGTTCTGGAGCAGGTTGACCAGCACCTGTTCCAGCCGCACCCGACCCGCGATCACATCGGGTTGGCCCGGTGGTGGCCAGTCCATCGCGACGCCTGCCGTACGGAACCTGTCGCCGATCAACAACCGTGTGCCGGCGACCACCGCGTCGAGCGGAACCGGTCCGACCACGCCCACCCCGCGCCGGGCGAAGCGGCGCATTTCCTGCGTGATCGCACCGATCTTCGCCGTCAGGGCGATGGCACTGTCGAGATTGGCGGCAACCCGGTCGAGCCGTCCGGCGACCAGATGCGCCTGCGCGTTTTCGGACAGGGTACGGATCGTGGCGACCGGCTGGTTGATCTCATGCGCCAGGCCGGCGGTGATCGACCCCAGCGACCCCAGCCGGTTGGCCTGCGCCAGCTCCTCGCGCGCCTCGCGGAACCTGCGGTCGATCCGCGTCCGCTCGGCGATTTCATAGCGCAGTTCCGCCGTCCGGGTGGCGACCGCCGTCTCCAGCGCGGCCCGTTCGCGGGCGGCGTCGGCGGCGCGGGTGATCCGCCACAGGACCAGTCCTGCGGCCAGCCCGGCGATCAGCACCGCGATCAGTCCGGTCAGCCGTGCCAGATAGGCCGCCTCGCTCAGCGCGTCGGCGACCGGGGTCACGTGGACCAGCCGCCATCCCGGCACCGGCATATCGACCGCCTCGACGATCAGTTCGGCACCGTCCGGCGCGCGGGCAGTGCCGTCGTCCCGCCACCGATATCGGCTGGGCGACAACGCGGCGTCGCCGAACTGGGCCGCGCTGGCCATCGCCGTGCGATCCGCCGCCGTCAGCGGGCGGGTGATACGGAATCGCTCGGCCGGGTCGGTCGCGAACAGGATGATGCCGCGCCCGTCCATGACGAAGGTCTGTCCCGGATCGCTGCGCCAGATGCCAACGAGCTTGTCGAACTCGACCTTCACCACGACCACGCCGGCCGGATCGGCGGCGGTGCCGACCCGGCGGGTCAGGAACAGCCCCGGCCGGCCGCTGACGTTCCCGACCGCATAATATTCCGTTGCGCCGCTGCGCAGCGCGCCGACGAAATAGGGGCGGAAGCGGTAGTTGCGTCCGACGAAGCTCTCTGGCGTATCGGCATTGGAGGCCGACACCGTGTCGCCGGACCGGTCGATCAGGTAGAGGACCGGCGCGCCCGTTCGTTCGGCAAGCAGCTTCAGCTTGCCATCCATCCGCCGCCGCGCGGCCGGATCGCCCTGGCGCAGCGCCTCGGCCAGATCGGTATATTCGCCGAGCACCAGCGGCAGCAGGCGGAACTGCGTCAGGTCGCTGGCGAACAGCCGGTTCTGCTGCACCGCGACCCGGTCCGCCGTGGCGCGCAAGTCGGTCAGCGCCGACTGGTTGAGCCACGCCGCCGTCGACAGCCAGATCAACAGTCCGAACGCGACGGCCACCGCTCCGGCAAGGATCACGGGAAAGGCGCGATGCAGCCGCATGATTGCAGGATGCTGCAATTCGCCATGGCCTGTCATGCGGAATCTTGCACAGTCGTATGTATCGCTGGCAGCACTATTTCCGTCAACATCCTGATAAAGCGGAAAAATATTGGCGGAAAACAAGTGTTTTGCGGATCGCGCCTGGCGCTGCATCCTGACGGCCTACCGAAATATCGGGTGAGAGAGGATCGGACATGGCTTTCGCGGACAGTAACGACAGGCGCCTCGCCGCCCGTCCGGTCGCCAAATTGCCAGTGGCATCGACGGCGGTCGATCGCGCCCGGCCATCCGTCCCGATCGAAGGCCGATTCCTGTGACATTACAACGACATGATATTGGGAGAGACGATGTGGCGACGAAACCCTTGACCCATCCCGCGACAGGGGCGGGACCATCGACCAACACCCGGCTGAAATCGATCATCGGCGGATCGACCGGCAATCTGGTCGAATGGTTCGACTGGTATGTCTATGCCGCCTTCACCCTGTATTTCGCGCCGCACTTCTTCCCCAGCGACGATCAGACCGCGCAGTTGCTGAGCGCGGCGGCGGTGTTCGCGGTCGGCTTCGTCATGCGGCCGATCGGTGCGTGGGTGATGGGCGTCTATTCCGACCGCCATGGGCGCAAGGCGGGGCTGACGCTGTCGGTCACGCTGATGTGCGCCGGCTCGCTCATCATCGCGCTGACTCCGGGCTATGACACGATCGGCGTGATGGCGCCGGCGTTGCTGGTCGTTGCGCGGTTGATGCAGGGCCTGTCGGTCGGCGGCGAATATGGTGCCAGCGCGACCTATCTGTCGGAAATGGCGGGCAAGGACCGGCGCGGGTTCTTCTCGTCCTTCCAATATGTGACGCTCATCTCGGGCCAGTTGCTCGCGATTCTGCTGCTGCTGGTGCTCCAGAACGTGATGAGCAAGCCGGCGCTGGAGGAATGGGGCTGGCGCATTCCCTTCGCGATCGGCGCGGTGCTGGCCGTCGTCGTGTTCCGCCTGCGTCGTGGCCTTGCCGAGACGGAGAGCTTCAAGAACGCCAAGGCGTCCGACGCGCCGAAGTCCGGCTTCCTCACCCTGCTGCGCAATCACCCGAAGGAAACCGCGCTGGTCATGCTGCTGACCGCCGGCGGTACGCTCGCCTTCTACGCCTACTCGATCTACATGCAGAAGTTCCTGGTCAATACGTCGGGCTTTACCAAGGAAGCCGCGACGCAGATCAACGCGGTCACATTGTTCGTCTTCATGTGCCTGCAACCGCTGGCCGGGGCGCTGAGCGACAGGATCGGGCGTAAGCCGCTGATGATCGCCTTCGGCGTGGCGGGCGTGCTGTTCACCTATCCGATCTTCACCGCCCTGTCGCAGACGCAGGACATGTTCACCGCCGGGCTGCTGGTGATGGCCGCACTCATCATCGTCACCGGCTACACCTCGATCAACGCGGTGGTGAAGGCGGAGCTGTTCCCCGCGCATATCCGCGCGCTGGGCGTCGCGCTGCCCTATGCGCTGGCGAACACGATCTTCGGCGGCACCGCCGAATGGGTCGCGCTGAAGTTCAAGGCCGCCGGGTGGGAGCAGGGCTTCTACTGGTACGTCACCGCGATGATCGGGATTTCGCTGATCGTCTATCTGCGGATGCGCGACACCCGCCACGACAGCCTGATTGCCGAGGATTGAAGGGAGGGGCGCCGTTCCGCGCACCGTGCGGGACGGCGGAAGTCGGTACCCCCGCGCGGGCGGGGGGTATGTCCAAGGACAGGGGAGAGCGTTCGGTCCTAGGGCCGATCGACTTGCTACTCGGGGTGTCGTTCCCGAGCGACGCCTCCAGCCCACCCGTCACCCCGGACTTGTCGGGGTCCACGGCGCGGCAATCGGTGCGGCGTGAGGCTCTGTCGATCGTAATCGCGGCTCGGTGGACCCCGGAATAAGTCCGGGGTGACAAAATAGAATGTGAATGTCGACCCGCCCTACATCCGTTCCGCCTTGTTCACCGCATCCGCCGCGCGCAGCCCGGCGAGCAGTTTCATCAGATGCGCGGCGTCGCGCACCTCCACGTCGATCGTGTTGGTGTGGAAGGTCGTATCGCGGTTGTCGAGCCGCAGGCCGAGGATGTTCGCCTTGTGCCCGCCGATCACGGTCGCGACCGCGCCCAGCGCACCGGGTTCGTTCTTCAGCGTGACCGCGATGCGCGCGGTCGCCCCCTCGGCATTGTCGCCCCAGGTCAGGTCGATCCAGTGGTGCGGGTCGATCGCCTCGATCTCGCGGCATCCGATCTCATGCACCTCGAACCGGCCTTCCCCGCGCCGCACGCCGATGATGCGGTCGCCCGGCACCGGGTGGCAGCAGGGGGCGAGGTCGTAGCCGACCCCGGCGGTCAGCCCCTTGATCTCGATCGGCGCGCGCTGCGCCGGGATCGGCTCGGCCTTCGGATCGGCGATGGCGCCGGGCATGACCGCCTCCATCACCGCTTCCTCGGTCAGCTTGCCGCGCGCCAGCCCTTCGAACAGCGTCGCCTCGTCGGCGATCTTCAGCCGCTTCAGCCCTTCGCCCAGCGCGTCGCTGCCCGGCGGCACCGGCAGGCGGGCGATGAGTTCCTGATAAAGCTTGGCGCCCAGCGCCACCGTCTCTTCGCGTTCGCGCAGGCGGATGTAGCGGCGGATCGCAGCGCGAGCCTTGCCTGTGATCGCGAAATTGAGCCAATTCGCCTGCGGCCGCTGCGCTTTCGAGCGCAAAATCTGCACCTGATCGCCGTTCTTCAGCTCGGTGCGTAGCGGTACGACGCCGCCATTGACCTTCGCCCCCACCGCCTGGTCGCCCAGATCGGTATGCACCGCATAGGCGAAGTCGATCGGCGTCGCGCCCTTGGGCAGCTGGTGCAGTTCGCCCTTCGGCGTGAAGGCGAAGATGCGGTCGGCATACATCGCCATGCGGGTATGTTCGAGCAGCTCCTCGGGGCTTTCCGCATTGTCGAGGATTTCGACGAGGTCGCGAATCCAGCGGACCTGCGTATCGGGGCGCACCGCATCCTGCTTGTAGGCCCAGTGCGCCGCCAGCCCGAATTCGGCCTGTGCGTGCATCTCGCGCGTGCGGATCTGCACCTCGATCCGCATGTTCTCGGCGTGGATGACGGCGGTGTGGAGCGAACGGTATCCGTTGCGCTTGGGCGTCGAGATATAGTCCTTGAACCGCCCCGGCACCATCGGCCAGCGGCGATGGATGATGCCCAGCGCGCGGTAGCATTCCTCCTCGCTGTCGACGATCGCGCGAAAGGCGATGATGTCGCTGAGCTGTTCCAGCGTGACATGCCGTTCCGACATCTTGCGCCAGATCGAATAGGGATGCTTGCGCCGGCCCGATACCTCGGCGGTGATGCCGTGGCGATCGAGCATCGCCTTCAGGTCGCCGCCGATCTTGGTGACGCGGTCGCCCCCGCCGGCCTCGAGCTGTTCGAGGCGCAGCGTGATCGATTCATACGCCTCGGGTTCGATCTCGCGAAATGCCAGCGTCTGCATCTCGTTCATGAACTCGTACATGCCGATCCGCTCGGCGAGCGGGGCATAGATGTCCATCGTCTCGCGCGCGATCCGCTTGCGCTTGTCGGGCTTCGAGATGTGATGGAGCGTGCGCATGTTGTGCAGCCGGTCGGCCAGCTTCACCAGCAGCACGCGGATGTCATCCGACATCGCCAGCAGGAACTTGCGCAGGTTTTCGGCGGCGCGCTCGTTCTCGGTCTGCGCCTCGATCTTGCTGAGCTTCGTCACGCCCTCGACCAGCCGTGCGACATTTTCGCCGAACTTGGCCTGGATTTCCTCATGCGTGGCGACGGTATCCTCGACCGTGTCGTGCAGGATCGCGGTCGCGATCGTCTCGTCGTCGAGGTGCAGGTCGGTCAGGATGCCGGCCACCTCGATCGGGTGGCTGAAATAGGGGTCGCCGGATGCGCGCTTCTGGCTGCCATGCGCGTGCATCGAAAAGACATAGGCGCGGTTCAGCAGCGCCTCGTCCGCGTCGGGATCATAGGCCTTGACCCGCTCCACCAATTCATACTGCCGCAGCATGGTATCTTGATGGAGCGGGGCGGTAGGCCAATGCAACCGTTTTTAACCGGCCTTACGCACTCTTGGCGCGGGTGTTGCATTTGGCGAGCTGCTCGGCGGCAAAGGCCTCGCCATTGGCGGTGAAGGCGGTGAGGGTACCCAGCTCCTTCGCCGCGAGCTGGCACATGGTCAGCGGGCTGCCCTCGGTCCGGTTGGTGACGCAGCGATCGGCGGCGCATTTCCACGGCGTGCTGCGGGTCATCATGGCGGCGATGGTGGGGGCAGTGGCCGGCACCGCGCTGTACCCGCGCGCCGGCTGTGCGGCAGCGCCGAAGGGCAGGGCAAGGGCGGCGGCCAGCAGAGCCAGGGTCTTCATGATGCACGTCTCCAGCGATTCGTTGGCATCGCAGCTAATATACACTGGTGTAAGTTGCAAATGAATATCTTTGCTGCGATTGCGAGATCACAGCTATTTCCTTTCGACACGGGGTTGCGCTAGACCGGAGGCAATGACGACGACCCTGCGAGAACCGCTGCGCGAACTGGCCAACCGATGCAGCCTTCCGGCCGCGCTGGAGGCGATGGGCGAACGCTGGTCGTTCCTGATCCTGCGCGGATCGTTCAATGGCCTGTGCCATTTCGAGGAATTCCAGTCGGAACTGGGCATCGCGCGCAACATCCTCGCCAACCGGCTGTCGCGGCTGGTCGGGCACGGCATTCTCGAACGGCGTACGGTGGCCGAGGATCGGCGGAAGATCGAATATCGCCTGACCGAGAAGGGCAGGGCATTGCTGCCGACGATGGTGGCGCTGCGCCAATGGGGCGAGCGGTGGGAAACCTGTGTCGCGGCGACGCCGATCCTGGTCGATGCGCGCGACCGCCGGCCGATCGCCACCGTCGCGGTGCACAGCCATGACGGCCGAGTCCTCGACAAGAGCGACCTGCTCTGGGCGCTGGAAGCGGACGTCGTGCGCGACTGACCGGCGTCAGCCGGTCGCCGTCGCGGTGGCAGGTACGGGTTCGGCGACCGGCGCGGTTTCTGCCGCGGCGTCGGGGCGATGGCCCCACCGGACCAGCGACCAGGCGCGTTCGTGGAAATAGAATAGCAGGATCTTGGTAATGACCTCGGTCCCCGCGATCGCCCCGGCAAGCCTGGCGGACCCGGAAAAGAACAGGCCCAGCACGAAGGTGTCGATCGATCCGACGGTGCGCCACGACACGGCCTTCACGAAACTGCGCGGGTGGCTCTCAAGACCTTGGAACAGGAACATGGCGACGACTCCGCCCGCGCGGGATGCCGGGCGCCATGACGTGCGACACCGCCGCGCCGGTGCGTAGCGAGGAAAATCTGGGGCTGCGCAAGCAACACTTTGTCACAATAGCCGGATCAGCATCAGCAACAGGCCAACCATCGATACGCCCCATACGAGGCTGCGCAGATAGGGCACCCCGAACAGATAGAGCGGGTGATAGACGATGCGCGCGGCGAACCACAGCAGTGCGCCGGTCGCGCCCAGCCCGCCGGTCCTGCCGCTGACGGCCAGCGCCAGCGCCAGCGCGATGAACGCGGGATAGGTTTCCTTGAAATTGTCGAGCGCGCGCTGGGCACGGCCGGACAGTGCCCCCTTGGGATGCTGGTCGCCGTCGCGCGGGCCGGCATTCCACCCGACGCCCAGTTCGCGCGTGGCCAGTTGCCCTTGCAGCAGGATCGCCACGACCAGCAGCACGACCGACCAGCCGAGCAGGGTGAGTTCGAGGGGAAGGTCGGTCATGGGCAGGCTCCGTCGGGGGGCGGGCGGTAAAGTGCCGGGCAGACCGGACGGTTCCGCCCCTCTCGCTTCGTCATTCCCGCCCGTGCGGGAATGACGATCATTGGCGGATCAGCCCGCGTTCCGCCCGGCCGGCGTATTGACCCCCATCGACTGGAGATATTTCTTCACGTTGCGCGCCGCCTGGCGCAGTCGCTGTTCGTTCTCGACCATGGCGATGCGGACATAGCCCTCGCCATTCTCGCCGTAGCCGACGCCAGGGGCGACCGCGACCTTCGCCTCGGTCAGCAACTGCTTCGAAAACTCCAGCGATCCGAGATGCGCGAGCGCCGGGGGCAGCGGCGCCCAGGCGAACATCGACGCGCGGGGGCTGGGAATGTCCCACCCGGCGCGCCCGAAGCTCTCGACCAGCACGTCGCGGCGCTTGTGATAGAGTTGGCGGTTCTTCTCGACGATGTCCTGCGGGCCGTTGAGCGCGGCGCACGCCGCCGCCTGGATCGGGGTGAAGGCACCGTAATCGAGATAGGATTTCACCCGCGTCATCGCCGCGATCAGCTTCTTGTTGCCGACGCCGAAGCCCATGCGCCATCCGGCCATCGAATAGGTCTTGCTGAGCGACGTGAACTCGATCGCGACGTCCTTCGCCCCCTTCACCTGCAGGATCGAGGGCGTCGGGCAGCCGTCATAATATAGCTCGGAATAGGCGAGGTCGGAGATGATCCACAGGCCATGTTCCTTCGCGAATGCCACGACGCGTTCGTAGAAGGCGAGATCGACCACTTCGGCGGTCGGGTTCGACGGATATCCCATCACCAGCACGCTGGGGCGCGGCACGGTGAATGCCATCGCGCGTTCGAGGCTTTCGAAATAATGTTCATCGGGCGTCGTCGGCACCGCGCGGATCGTCGCGCCGGCGATGATGAAGCCGAACATATGGATCGGATAGCTGGGATTGGGCGCGAGGATCACGTCCCCCGGCGCGGTGATCGCGGTCGCCAGGCTGGCCAGCCCCTCCTTCGACCCCATCGTCACCACGACCTCGGTTTCGGGATCGATGTCGACGCCGAAGCGGCGGCCGTAATAATTCGCCTGCGCTTTGCGCAGCCCGGGAATCCCACGCGACTGCGAATAGCCGTGCGCCGATGGCTTGCGCGCCACCTCGACCAGCTTTTCGATGACGTGATCCGGCGGCGGCAGGTCGGGATTGCCCATGCCCAGATCGATAATGTCCTCGCCCCCCGCTCGCGCCGCCGCCCGCATCGCATTGACTTCGGCGATGACATAGGGGGGCAGGCGCTTCATGCGGTAGAATTCGTCAGACATTCTCGTTCCTTTCCGGGCCGTCCTTACGCTAGGAAGCAACTAACGGGTAGGCCCGCCTGCCCATGGGAGAAGAAAATGACCGCCGAGTCGAATGCGCCGTCCGCCGCGCGCCTGTCCGCGCCGATGTCGCTGGAAGATTTGCAGCACTGGACGCAGATGCTGGGCCGGGCGCAGCAGATGATGCTGGAGCAGGGTATCGACCTGCTGGAGCGGACGCCGGCGATCCCCGATCCCACCGGCATCCTGAAGGCGCAGAGCGACTTCTGGACCGATACGATGAAGCTGTGGCAGCGCTTCCTCGATCCGGCGGGTGCCGCCCCGGCCGACGAGTCGCCCGAGCGCGCCCGCGACAAACGGTTCAAGGCCAGGCAATGGCATGACGACCCGCTGTTTGCGTTCATCCGCCAGAGCTATTTCCTGGTCGCCGACCATATGCTGAAAAGCGTCGATGCGCTGGATGGCGTGGAACCCAAGCAGAAGGAACAGCTTCGTTTCGCCACGCGCGGATTGATCGACGCGATGAGCCCGACCAATTTCCCCACCACCAATCCGCTGGTGGTCGAAAAGATCATCGAGACGCGCGGCGAAAACCTGCTCAAGGGCTTGCAGAACATGCTGGCCGACATGGCCAAGGGGCAGATGACGCAGAGCGATACCAGCGCGTTCGAGCTGGGCCGCAACGTCGCGACCACGCCGGGCAAGGTCGTGAAGCGCACGCCGCTCTACGAACTGATCCACTATGCCCCGACGACCGAGACGGTGGGCGCGATCCCGCTGCTGATCTTTCCGCCGTGGATCAACCGCTTCTACATCCTCGACCTGACACCGGAGAAGAGCTTCATCCGCTGGGCGGTGGAGCAGGGGCTGAGCGTGTTCGTCGTGTCGTGGAAGTCGGCGGATGCGTCGATGAAGGACGTGACGTGGGACGATTATGTCGTGCGCGGACAGGTCGATGCGATCGATACGGTGCGCGAGCTGCTGGGCGTCGAATCGGTCCATACCATCGGCTACTGCGTGGCCGGCACGACACTGGCTGCGACGCTGGCGCTGCTGGCGGCGCGGGGGGAAGCGGCGAAGGTCGCCACCGCCACCTTCTTCACCGCGCAGGTCGACTTTGCCGATGCCGGCGAATTGTCGCTGTTCGTCGATGATGAACAGCTCAAGATGATCCGGCAGGTCGGCAAGGACGGCTATCTCGACGGTCGGTACATGGCCGCCACGTTCAACCTGTTGCGCGGGCGCGACCTGATCTGGAATTACGTCACCAACAACTATCTGCTGGGCAACGACTATGCGCCGTTCGACCTGCTGCACTGGAACGCTGACGTCACCAACCTGCCGGCGAACTGGCATCTGGGTTATCTGACCGACCTGTACCGCGATAACCGGCTGGTGCAGGCCGGGTCGATGACCGTTGACGGTGTGCCGATCGACCTCTCCACCGTGAAAACCCCTGCTTATATCCAGGCGGGGCGCGAGGACCATATCGCGCCGCCCGAAAGCGTGTGGAAGGTGACCGAACATTTCGCCGGGCCGCTGCGCTTCGTCCTTGCCGGGTCGGGGCATATCGCGGGCGTGGTGAACCCGCCTTCGGCCGGCAAATATCAATATTGGACCAACGACGCGCCGGCCGACTCGCTGGCCGCGTTCGTCGCGGGTGCTGCCGAAACCAAGGGCAGCTGGTGGCCGGACTGGCGCCGGTGGATCGCCGTGGCCGATGGCGCGACCGTTCCGGCAACCGGCGCGCGCGTGCCGGGTAGCGGCGACGCGCCGGCGCTGTGCGACGCACCAGGCGAGTATGTCCGAACACGCTAAGTACCGGTAAAAACGCGCAGCATATTTATGTTGCGCTGCACAAAATCCGTCTTGAAACGGTCACGGACTTTCGCTATTTGGTGCGTCGCAGCAGCAAGAGATGGAGAAGTCCGAGTGGCTACGAGAGGTCCGAAGACCGGCGCGCGCAAGCCCGCCAGTTCCCGTTCCACCCGCCCGGTCGCGACCGCTCCGGTGGAGGCTGCCGTGTCGGCGCCGGCCGCGCCGGTCGTCGAACCGGTAAAGGCGGATGTACCGCCGGTGCCGTTCGTCGCCGAGCCAAAGGCTGGCCCAAGCGAATTGCCCTTCAAGGTTGAACTACCCGCCGTCGATCCCGCGCCCGTCGCGGAACCGGTGGCCAAGGCGGCGGAAGCCGTAGTCGAAACCGCGCACAACGCGGTCGAGGAAACCACCGCGGCGGTCGACACCGTGACCGCGCAAGTCGAGGAAAAGACCATGGACGTCACCAACGAAGCGACCGCCACCACCCAGAACGCCGCCAACAAGGCGCAGGCGATGATGGCCGACATGAACGAGAAGGCCAAGGCCGCCATGGAAAAGGGCGCCAAGGGCTTCGAGGAAATGAACGAGATGGCCAAGGGCAACATCGAAGCGATGGTCGAAGCCAGCCGCATCGCCGCCAAGGGCCTCGAATCGCTGGGCCAGGAAATGGCCGAATATGGCCGCAAGTCGTTCGAACACGCGACCACGACCGCCAAGACGCTGGCGTCGGTCAAGTCGCCGACCGAATTCATGAAGCTCCAGTCGGATTTCGTGCGTCAGTCGTTCGACTCGTTCGTCGCCGAAGCGTCGAAGACCACCGAAATGATGATCAAGCTGGCCGGCGACGCCGCGCAGCCGATCAGCAGCCGCGTCGCGGTTGCCGCCGACAAGGTAAAGACCGTCGCATAAGCGACCGGTTCAGCCGAACGGACAGGGGGCGGTCGCGCAAGCGGCCGCCCCTTTCGTTGGTGGGCCGTTGCGCTGCCCGGCCGATCGCCATTCCGGTCCCGCAGCCGGACGGGGTCCGATCCATCGACCCTGAGCCGCAGATCTTCCCGGCGAAGGCTGGGGCCAATCGACTTCACCGGTCTATCGTCGCCCCGGACGTGTTCTGGGGTCCGCCGAGCCGCAATCGCGCTCGCTAGAGTTTGATCCACCTCGTTTGCACCATGCGTCATCCCAGCGAAGGCTGGGATCTTCCGGTTGCAGCGCGCAGCAGGAGCCGCTGGAGACCCCAACCTTCGCTGGGGTGACGTTTCCACATAGATGGATCAAACTCTAGGGCAGATCGACCAATCGATTCGCTGCACGCAGGGCTTCGTCCCATTACCGTCGTCACTCCCCAGCAGGCGGGCGTCGGCAGCTATCGGATTCCTGCCTGCGCGGGAAAGAAGAGCAGCATTCGCCAGCGCTGCGACGAGCTTGACAGCGAAAAGGTACCGCATGTTCGCGCGGAGGACGCAGCGGAGCCGAATGGGACGCGCAAGAGCCTACTTCCTTTCGTCCCGAGAAGAAAGGACCCGCGCCGCCTCGGGCGGGACATCTCCGCGCCCTCCGCGCCTCCGCGCGAACACCCGATCATTTTTCTTCGAAGTGGGTAAGCAGGGGCGCTGCATTGCAATGCGACGGCTACCCAAGCGTTAACCTCGACGCCCCCTTGCCCTACTGCCCGGCAATGCCATATTTTGGGGCGACATGTCTCGACAGCCCTGCATCCCGACGGCCGGTGACGACCGCGACCATGACGACGACCACGCGACCGGCCTCGGCGTCGCCACCCAGACTCGCGTCAAGAAGCCGACGCCCTATCGCGTCCTGATGCTCAACGACGACTATACGCCGATGGAGTTCGTCGTGCTGTGCTTGCAACGCTTCTTCCGCATGAACATGGAGGAGGCGACGCGGGTGATGCTGCACGTCCACCAGCGCGGCGTCGGCGTCTGCGGCGTTTTCACCTATGAGGTGGCCGAGACGAAGGTCGCGCAGGTGATGGACTTCGCCCGCCAGAATCAGCACCCGCTGCAATGCACGCTGGAGAAGGCGTGAGGTGAAGCGCGGCGCGGCTTCTATGTGCGCGCTGCCACTGCTCCTGACCGCCTGCCAGCCCGATCCGCCGGACGATCCGGCAAGGCTCGCCGTGTTCGACACTGCCCCGCCACCGCCGGCACCCCCTGTCGATCCGCGCAGTCTGACGGCGATGACGCCCGCCGACATCCGGCGGGTCGCGATGTCCTGCCTGCAATCACCGCCTTACATGCCTGATGGCGGCCCAATGTGCCTGCGCCCCGACGGCAGCTGGATCGTCTATAGCGGCTGGGGCAATCCGCAGGGCCGCTACACGATCGTCGGCAATGAAGTCCGGGTGGAGGGAGGGATCGCTCGCGATGTGCAGCGGCTGGCCTTCTACCGCAGCGCCGATGGCCGCACCTACATGCGTGACCTCGGCTCACCCGAAGGACGGGCCTTCCCGTTCGAACCGTATAGCGAGGCGGATTTTCTGAACGGTCGCTGATCCCCAAATCCTCCCCGGCACGGGGAGGGGGACCGGCCGCAGGCTGGTGGAGGGGGCGGGCGGCATACCGAACGGATGCAGGGGCGGCGCGTCCGGCCGCCGATTGCACATCCGTCCGCACGCTCTACGATCGTTCCCCATGCAGATCGCGGTCCTCACCTTCGACGGGTTCAACGAACTCGATTCGTTCATCGCGGCGGGCATCCTCAACCGGATGCGGCCGCAGGGCTGGAACGCGTGGATCACGTCGCCCACTGAAGAGGTGACGTCGATGAACGGCGTGACCGTCCGCCGCCAGCGCCCGATCGCCTTCGCGCAAGAGGCGGATGCGGTGCTGATCGGCAGCGGTATCGCCACGCGGGAGATCGCGACCGATGCTGCGCTGCTGGCGCAACTCGCGCTCGACCCGGCGCGCCAGCTGATCGGCGCGCAATGTTCGGGCACGTTGCTGCTGGCAAAGCTGGGTCTGATCGGCGACCTGCCCGCCTGCACCGACCTGACGACGAAGCCGTGGGTGGTCGAGGCCGGGGTCGACGTGATCGATGCGCCGTTCGTGGCGCATGGCAATGTCGCGACCGCCGGCGGCTGCATGGCCTCGCAATATCTGGCCGCATGGATGATCGCGCGCGGTGCCTCGCTCGCCGACGCGGAGGCGGCGGTCCATTATGTCGCGCCGGTCGGTGAAAAGGTGACCTATGTCGACCGCGCGCTGGGCGTGATCGCACCGTTCGTCGCGGCGCAGGCGGTAGCGGCCTGATCGCGGCGGCGCCCCCTTGCGCGCGTGTCGCTACACACTAGAAGCTGCTCCATGGATCGTATCGTCATTCGCGGCGGCAATCGCCTGTCGGGCCGCATCGTCATTTCCGGGGCCAAGAACGCGGCACTGACGCTGCTGCCTTGCGCGCTGCTGACCGAAGAACCGCTGACGCTGCGCAATCTGCCGCGCCTGGCGGATGTCGACAGCTTCGGCCATCTGCTCAACCAGTTCGGCGTGTCGACCACGATCGAGGGTTCGCACCCCAGCGAGTTCGGCCGGGTGATGACCATGCGCGGGCAGCGGCTGACCTCGACCATTGCTCCTTATGACATCGTGCGCAAGATGCGCGCCTCGATCCTGGTGCTGGGGCCGCTGGTCGCGCGCGCCGGTGAGGCGACGGTGTCGCTGCCCGGCGGCTGCGCGATCGGCAACCGCCCGATCGACCTCCACCTGAAGGCGCTCGAAGCACTGGGTGCCGAGATCGAACTGGCGGCGGGCTATGTGAAGGCGACGGCACCGGGCGGACGCCTGCCCGGCGGGCGCTACCGCTTCCCGGTGGTGTCGGTCGGCGCGACCGAGAATGCGGTGATGGCGGCGGTGCTGGCCAAGGGCACCAGCGTCCTCGAAAACGCGGCGCGCGAACCGGAAATCGTCGACCTGTGCCGCTGCCTCGTCGCGATGGGCGCGGTGATCGACGGCATCGGCAGCGATACGCTGACCATCGAGGGCCGCGACCGGCTGCATGGCGCGACCTATGCCGTCATGCCCGACCGGATCGAGGCGGGCAGCTATGCCTGTGCCGCCGCGATCACCGGGGGGGCGGTCGAACTGGCGAACGTCGTGCCCGGCGACATGCGCGCGACCATCGACGCGCTGGTCGAAGCGGGCGTCGCGGTGCGTGAGGAAGCGACGTCGCTGTTCGTCGAGGCAAGTGGCCCGATCCGCCCGGTCAACCTGTCGACCGCGCCCTATCCGGGCTTCGCGACCGACATGCAGGCGCAGTTCATGGCGCTGCTGACCCGCGCCGACGGGGCCAGCGTCCTGACCGAGACGATCTTCGAGAACCGCTACATGCACGTCCCCGAACTGGCGCGGATGGGGGCGGACATCACCGTCACCGGCCGGTCGGCGGTGGTGCGCGGCGTCGCCGGGCTGATCGGCGCGCCGGTGATGGCGACCGACCTGCGCGCGTCGATGAGCCTCATCATCGCCGGGCTGGCGGCGGAGGGGGAGACGTCGGTCAGCCGCGTCTATCACCTCGATCGCGGCTATGAACGGCTGGAGGAAAAGCTGCAGGCGGTAGGCGCCGACATCGAACGGCTGGGCGACGGCTGACGCACCACGCTTGAACTGGCGCTTATTGTCGGACTATATCGTCCCCGACGGATCGGACGCGGCACGATAGGCCCGCCGGTCGCTTTGGGAGGGTGACGATGAAACGGGCAATCTGGGCCGGCACGATGGTCGCGGCGCTGGCGCTGTGCGCAGGCGAAGCCGGTGCGGCGACGGCCAAACGGTTCAGCTTCGGCAAGCTGCCCGACGGGACGGCGGTCGAGGCAGTAACGCTGACCGGCAGCAACGGCGTCAGCGCGCGGATCATGACGCTGGGCGCCACGCTCCAGGCGTTCAACGCGCCCGATCGCAATGGCAAGGTCGCCGACGTGACGCTCGGCTATGACGATGCCGCCAGCTATATCACCGCGCCCAATTACTGGGGGCAGACGATCGGCCGCTATGCCAACCGCATCGCCGGCGGCACGTTCACGCTGGATGGGAAAGCGTATCAGCTGACCCGGAACGACAAGGCCAACTCGCTGCACGGCGGCACGGTCGGTTTCGACAAGCGGGTGTGGCGGATCGTGTCGGTCAAGAATGGCCCGATTGCCTCGGTCACGCTGGCGCTGAACAGCCCGAGTGGGGATCAGGGCTATCCCGGCACCCTCGACGTCACCGTCACCTACGCGCTGGACGATAAGGGCGCGCTGACGATCGATTTCGATGCGAAGAGCGATGCGCCGACCATCGTCAACCTGACCAACCACGCGCTGTTCGACATGGGCGGGGAAGGAAGCACGATCGGGACGATGAATCATCGCCTGACCATCCCCGCCAGCCGGTACACGCCGGTCAACGCCGCGCTGATCCCGACCGGGGAGCGTCGCGCGGTGAAGGGCACGGTGTTCGACTTCACCCGTGGCCGGATCGTCGGGCAGGATGTGCGCGACGGCCGCGATGCGCAGATCGTTGCCGGACGGGGGTACGACCATAATTTCGTCCTCGACGCCGGCATCACCCGCGAACCGAAGCTGGCCGCCCGGCTGGAGGACCCCGCCTCGGGCCGGGTGCTGGAGGTGCTGACGACCGAACCGGGCGTGCAATTCTACTCGGGCAATTTCCTCGACGGGACGCTGGTGGGCAAGCAGGGCCATGTGTACCGCATGGGCGACGGCATCGCGCTGGAACCACAGAAATTCCCTGACACGCCCAACCAGCCGGCGTTCGGATCGGCACGGGTCGAGCCGGGCAAGCCGTACCATCACCGCATGGTCTACCGCGTGTCGGTGGCGCGGTAATCGGACGAAGTGCGTTGTCATTCCCGCGCAGGCGGGAATCCATAGACACTAACGGTTCGAATCCATCAGCGACGATGGCGTATATGGATCCCCGCCTGCGTGGGGATGACGGTCACGGTGGTGGGGGTGGGTTCGCTTCTCCGCCCTCAATGCGCGTGCACCATCGCGCAATCGTCGCCCGTCTCGATCTGCACCGTCGCATGGCCGATACCGAAGTCGCGCTGCAACCGCTCGCCCAGCGCGGACAGGAACGCATCCCCCGGATGGCCGCCGGGCATCACCAGATGCGCGGTGAGCGCGGTTTCGGTGGTGCTCATCGGCCAGATATGCAGGTCGTGGACACGCACGACGCCCGGCTGGCTGGCAAGCACCGCCTCGACCGCCTGCGTATCGATCCCGCGCGGCACCGCCTGTAGCGCCAGCAGCAGCGATTCGCTGAGCAGCCCCCACGTCCCGATCAGGATGATCGCGACGACGATCAGGCTGACCAGCGGGTCGATCCACGTCGCGCCGGTCCACAGGATCACCAGCCCCGCGACGACCACCCCCGCCGACACGGCGGCATCGGCCGCCATGTGGAGATAGGCGCCCCGGACATTCACGTCGCCATGGCGCCCGCGCGCGAACAACAGGGCGGTGGCCAGGTTGACGACGATCCCCGCCAGCGCGACCCACACCACCGGCCAGCCGTCGATCGCGCGCGGGCTGCCCAGCCGCTGGATCGTCTCCAGCAGGATGGCGCCCACCGCCATCAACAGCACCAGTGCATTGGCGAGCGCCGCGAGGATGGTCGACGCGCCCAGCCCATAGGTGAAGCGCGGCGTCGCCGGGCGCTTGGCCAGTTCCATGCCGCCCCATGCGATCAACAGGCCCAGCACGTCGGACAGATTATGCCCGGCATCGGCCAGCAGCGCGACCGAATCGAACCAGAAGCCGGCGCCCCCTTCGACGATGACGAAGCCGATGTTCAGCAGCGTCCCGATCGCAAAGGCCCGGCCGAAATCGGTCGGCATGTGATGATGCCCGCCCGGCCCGTGCGCGTGACCATGTCCGTAATCGTGGTTGCCATGCCCATGGCCGGAATGCTGTGCGCCCATGCGCGCCTTCTGGCATCGTGCCGCCCCGCTGACCAGACGCGATGCTCTCCGTCGGATCGATCGCGACGCTTCTCTTGTCGTCACCCCGGAACCAGCGCGGACGCGACATTCAGCCAATCCGAAGGTGATCGATGAGCGACGTACGATCCCTTCGTCACCCCCGACTTGTTCGAGACCTCTGTGAAGGTGCCGAACAGAGCCAACGCCTCGCCGTACCCCGGCGAAGGCCGGGGTCCACGGCGCGGCAATCGCGATTGCGGCTCTGTGGACCCCGGAACAAGTCCGGGGTGACGAAATAGAATATGAATGTCGACCGGAACCAGTCCGGGTTGACGAAGCAAGGCAGCACGCATCCCACCGACCGTTCCCCCGCCGAGCTTGGCGGTCCGGCATATGAAACGGGATCGAAACGGCCCGTCGCGCGCTGACCCGGCAATTCCAGCGACCTTCGTCGCCAGCCGGGCAAGTTTGCAGACGTTATGGAACCCGATGATCCCGTGGCACGCATCCTGATCGTCGACGACGATCCCGTGGTGCATGACTCCTACCGCATGTCGTTCGCCCCGGCGGACGACGCGGCGGCGCTGGCCGATCTTGCCGCGCAGCTGTTCGACGATGTGACGCCGGGCAATGCGAAACCGCTGCGGCTGACGCTGGATCATGTGCACCAGGGCGGCGAGGCGGTCGCGGCGGTCGAGCGGGCGGTGCGGGCCGATCGCCGCTTCGCCGTCGCCTTCATCGACGTGCGGATGCCACCGGGCATCGACGGGCGCGAAACCGGGCGGCGTATCCGGGCGATCGACCCCGACGTGCAGATCGTGATCGTGACCGGCTATTCCGATTTCTCCCCGGCGCAGATCGCCCATGTCGCCGGCCCTCCCGACCGGCTGTTCTACATCGCCAAGCCCTTCACCGCCGACGAAGTGGTGCAGACCGCGACCGCGCTGTCGCATCGCTGGCTGGCGGATCGCGCGCTGGCCCGTACCCGCGCGGCGCTGGCCACCAAGATCGAGGAGCTGGAGGAACAGGCGCGCGAACTGGCAGCGAACGAGAGCAAGGCGATCCGCCTCGCCAATCGCGATTCGCTGACCGGTGCGCCCAACCGGCTGGCGTTCCTGCGCATCCTGTCCGAACAGGCGCGCCGGACGGACAGTTTCGCGATGGCGATGATCGATCTCGACCGGTTCAAGCTCATCAACGACACGCTGGGCCATCTGGTCGGGGACGAACTGATCCGTACCATCTGCGCGATCCTGATCGATCAGGTCGGCGAGGACGGGTTCGTCGCGCGGCTGGGCGGGGACGAGTTCGGCGTGTTGCTCCGCGCGGACAATGCCGATGAAGCGGTGCTGCGCTGCGAACGGCTGGTGCTGGCCTGTTCGGCGGATCTGCAGGTGTTCGGCCATCCGATCCATGGCGCGGCGTCGATCGGCGTGGTGATGGTGGCCGGGGACGGGGGGCGCGACCCGGTCGACGTCATGCGTCGCGCCGACCTTGCGCTGAACGAGGCGAAGCGGTCGGGTCGCGGCGTCGTGCGGCTGTTCGACGACAGCATGGACGAAACGATCCGCTTTCGCCGCCGCGTCGAACAGGGGCTGACACAGGCGATCGCGAACCGGGAACTGGCGCTGCTCTATCAGCCGATCGTGGCGCAGGACACGCTGGCGGTCGTCGGGTTCGAAGGGCTGTTGCGCTGGAACAGCCCCGATCACGGCGCGATCGGTCCGGCGACGTTCGTCCCCATCGCCGAGGAATCGAACCTGATTCATGACCTCGGCGAATGGGTACTCGATGCCGCGCTGGCGATGCTGCCCGCATGGCCGGGGCAGTATGTCTCGGTCAATTTTTCGCCGCGCCAGTTCCGGCGACAGAATTTCGTCGGGCATCTGGTGGAAAAGGTGCAGCGGGCCGGCGTCGCCCCCGACCGGTTGCAGATCGAGATTACCGAAACCGCGATCTTCGACGATGCCGAACGCGCCGCCGATACGCTGTACCGGCTGCGGCAGATGGGCTTTCGCATCGCGCTGGACGATTTCGGGACCGGCTATTCCTCGCTTTACAACATCCGCAAGTTCGCGCTCGACTGCCTGAAGATCGATCGCAGCTTCATCGACGGCATGGGGCGCGAGCGCGAAAGCGCGGCGATCGTCCATTCGATCATCCACCTCGCCCGCGCCCTGCGGTTGCAGGTGATCGCCGAGGGGGTGGAAACCGAACATCAGTTGCAGGCGCTGCGACTGGCGGGCTGTTCGCATCTTCAGGGCTATTATTTCGCGCGGCCCGTCGACGGCGCGACCGCGACCGCCATGGCACGTGGCGGAATGATGCGGGAGCGGATGGCGACGGAATGACCGTACGCGACGCCCGGTCGATCGGCGCCGTGCTGCTCCGGCGACTGGCGCTGGTCGGAGGGGTCGCTATCGTGCTGTCGGCGACGGTGCTGGCGGTTCTTGCGGGCACGGCCGTCGCGATGTGGAGCATGGCGGCCGGCATCGTGCTTCTCCTGCTGCTGCTGGCGACCCTGCGGCACGCCGTTGCGCGGTGGGTGACCGACCCGCTGCACCGGATCAGGCAGGCGCTGTCGGCGATGGAAGAAGCGGACACCGCTGCCCCGTCGATGCCGGCCGAGATACGGTCGCTGTCGCGCCATCTGGTGCAGGTGCGGCGGCAGTTGCAGGAGCAGGCGGGCCAGCGTGAACTACGCTCCTTTCGGCTGGGACGGACGGAGAGCCGCGCGGCGCTGGTGCACAATGCCCGCAACGCCTTGTCGCCGATCAGCGCGATCCTGTCGCACGGCCTTGCCCAGCCGCCGGTCGCCGAACGCGCGATGATCGAACGGGCGGTGGCCGAACTGGCGGGGCAGGACGCATCGCCCGACCGCCGGGAAAAGCTCCTCGCCTATATCCTGGCCGCCATCGACGCGGCGGCGCGAGCGCGGGCGGACCGGCTGGCGCAGTTCGAAACCGGGCGGGCGGCGCTGGACAATGTGCTCGACATCATCGGCGGACCGCAGGAGGCGGGCGGAGAGGCGCCGATGCTCGACCGGTGCGACGTGACCGACCTGATCGCGCGCAACGGCGCGATCGCGCGCTATGGCGACACGCGATCGATCGCGGTGTCCTTTCCGGCGTCGCCCTGCTGGGTCCGCGCCGATCGGGTGATCCTGAGCCAGGTGATCGGCAACCTGTTCCGCAATGCCGCCGAAGCCATCGCGGCGCGAGGCGACGGCGACGGGCAGGTCATCGTGACGATCGCCGACGGGCCGGCGGTAAGCGTGACGATCCTCGACGACGGCGAGGGGTTCGATCCGGTCGATGCGCCGATGCTGTTCCAGCGCGGCTATTCGACCCGCAAGGCCAAGTCCGGCGGGCTGGGACTGCACTGGTGCGCGAACTGGATGGCGGCGATGGGCGGCAGCCTGCGGCTGGAAAGCGAAGGGCCGGGGCTGGGCGCACGTGCGATCCTGACGCTGCCGGCCGGGTAGGGGGGCGGCGTCAGGTTCCGATCAGCGGCAGGATCCGCGCCGCATCGGCCGGGCGACAGATCAGCAGGTCGGGCAGCCAGGTATCGTGGCAATTATAATAAAGCGGCGTCCCGTCGATCCGCGACGCGTGCAGCCCGGCGGCGAGCGCCACCGCGACCGGTGCGCAACTGTCCCATTCATATTGTCCGCCGGCGTGGAGGTAGATGTCGGCCTCGCCGCGCACCACCGCCATCGCCTTCGCGCCCGCCGATCCCATCGGGATAAGCTCGGCACCGATCGCCTCCGCCACCGCCAGCGCTTGGGGCGCGGGGCGGGTGCGGCTGACGACCATGCGCGGCCGGGGCGGGGCGGGGGGCACGATCGGCGCGGGGCTGCTCGACAGCACGATGCCCAGCGCCGGCAGCGCGACCGCGCCCGCCGCCGCCCGACCGCCGACCGCCAGCGCGATGTGCACTGCCCAGTCGTCCCGCCCCTCCGCATATTCGCGCGTGCCGTCGAGCGGATCGACGATCCACGTCTGCGACGCCGCGCAGCGTGCCTTGTCGTCGGCGGATTCCTCCGACAGCACGAACGCATCGGGCCGGGCGGTGCGCAGCCGTTCGAGGATCAGCGCATTGGCCTGCGCGTCGGCACGGTCGCCCAATGCCTTGCCGGTCTCGCGCCCCTCGGCCCGGATCGCCAGCAACAGCTTGCCCGCTTCAGCGGCGATGGCGGTCGCCAGCAGCGCGTCGTCGGTCACAGCGTGGGCGCCCAGATGCCCAGCACATGTTCGACGATGCGTTCGGCGGCTGCCTCTGGCGTCTCGCGCGTGGTGTCGACATGGATGTCGGGGCGGAGCGGCGGTTCGTACGGGCTGTCGATGCCGGTGAAATTGGCAAGGCCGCCGCTGCGCGCCTTGGCATAAAGGCCCTTCACGTCGCGCGCTTCGGCCACGGCCAGCGGCGTGTCGACGAACACCTCGACGAACTCGCCCTCGGGCAGCATCGATCGCGCAAGGTCGCGCTCGGCACGGAAGGGGGAGATGAACGCGGTCAGCACGATCAGTCCGGCATCGGCCATCAGCCTGGCGACCTCGCCCACCCGGCGGACATTCTCGACCCGGTCGGCATCGGTGAAGCCCAGGTCGCGGTTCAGGCCGTGGCGGACATTGTCGCCGTCGAGCAGGAAGCTGTGCTTGCCCAGCGCGTGCAGCTTCTTTTCGACCAGATTGGCGATGGTCGACTTGCCCGATCCCGACAGGCCGGTGAACCACAGGACGCGCGGCGACTGGTTCTTTTGGGCGGCGTGCGCCTCGCGGGTGATGTCGATCGACTGCCAATGGACGTTCTGGCTGCGGCGCAGGCAATAGTCGATCATGCCGGCGGCGACGGTGGCGTTAGTGATCTTGTCGATCAGGATGAACCCGCCCAGGTCGCGACTTTCGGCATAGGGTTCGAACGCGATGCCGCGATCGGTGAACACGTCCGCCACGCCGATGTCGTTGAGCTGCAGCGTCTTGACCGACAGCTCGGCCAGCGTGTTGACATCGATCGCATGGCGCGGCGGCTGGATCGTCGCCGACACCGTGCCCGACCCGGTCTTCAGCCAATAGGCGCGACCGGGCAGCAGCGGTTCGCCGTCCATCCACACGATCGTCGAGCGGAACTGGTCGGCGACCTGCGGCGGAGCGTCCGCCGCCGCGATCACGTCGCCGCGCGAACAGTCGATCTCGTCGGTGAGCGTGATCGTCACCGATTGGCCCGCGACCGCGCGGGGCAGGTCGCCGTCCATGCTGACGATGCGCGCGACATGGCTGGTCTTGCCCGACGGCAGCACCCGCACCGCATCGCCCGGCCGCACCGTCCCGCTGGCGATCAGTCCGGCGAACCCGCGAAAGTCGAGGGTCGGACGATTGACCCATTGCACCGGCAGGCGGAACGCGCGGCCGGCGGCAGCCTCACTGTCCAGTTCGACCGATTCCAGATGCTCGATCAGCGCCGGACCGGCATACCATGGCGTGTTGGTCGACGGTGCGGTGGCGATATTGTCGCCCTTGAACCCCGACAGGGGGATCGCGGTAAAGCCGGCAATGCCGATCGATTCGGCAAATGCGGCATAGTCGGCGACGATGCGGTCGAACACGCCCTGGTCATAGCCGACCAGATCCATCTTGTTCACCGCCAGCACGATGTGGCGGATGCCGATCAGGTGCGCCAGATAGCTGTGCCGCCGCGTCTGGGTCAGCACGCCCTTGCGCGCGTCGATCAGGATCACCGCCAGGTCGGCGGTGGACGCGCCGGTCACCATGTTGCGGGTATATTGTTCGTGGCCGGGCGTATCGGCGACGATGAACTTGCGCTTTTCGGTCGCGAAGAAGCGATAGGCGACGTCGATGGTGATGCCCTGTTCGCGTTCGGCGGCGAGGCCGTCGACCAGCAGGGCGAAGTCGATCTCCTGCCCCTGTGTGCCGACTCGTTTCGAATCGCTTTCCAGCGCGGCGAGCTGATCCTCGAAGATCATCTTCGAATCATAGAGCAGCCGGCCGATCAGCGTCGACTTGCCGTCGTCCACCGACCCGCAAGTGATGAAGCGCAGCAGGGATTTCGACTGGTGCTGCGCGAGATAGGCGTCAATGTCGTCGGCGATCAGCGCGTCGGGGGTATAGGCGGGGGCGTTCGTCATCAGAAATACCCCTCCTGCTTCTTCTTCTCCATGCTGGCCGAGCCTGCATCACGGTCGATCGCGCGGCCCTGCCGTTCGGAGGTGGTGGTCAGCAGCATTTCCTGAATCACTTCGCTCAATGTCGCCGCCTCGCTCTCGACCGCGCCGGTCAGCGGGTAGCAGCCGAGCGTGCGGAAACGGATCGACCGCTCGACCGGGACTTCGCCGGGTGCCAGCGGGAAACGATCGTCATCGACCATCAGCAACATGCCGTCGCGCTCCACGGTCGGGCGGGGGGCGGCGAAATAGAGCGGGACGATCTCGATCTTCTCCGCGAGGATATATTGCCAGATGTCGAGCTCGGTCCAGTTCGACAAGGGGAAGATGCGGATCGATTCGCCCTTCGCCTTGCGCGCATTGTAGAGGTGCCACAGCTCGGGCCGCTGTGCCTTTGGGTCCCAGCGGTGGTTGGCCGAGCGGAACGAGAAGACGCGCTCCTTGGCACGGCTCTTCTCCTCGTCGCGCCGCGCACCGCCGAACGCCGCGTCGAAGCCATGATGGTCCAGCGCCTGCTTCAACCCCTCGGTCTTCCACAGGTCGGTGTGCAGGCTGCCATGGTCGAACGGGTTGATGCCACGGGCGATCGCGTCGGGATTGCGATGGACCAGCAGCTCCATCCCCGCATCGCGCGCCGCCTTGTCGCGCAGATCGTACATCGCGCGGAATTTCCACGTCGTATCGACATGCAGCAACGGGAAGGGCGGCGGCGCGGGATAGAAGGCCTTCTTGGCAAGGTGCAGCATCACCGCCGAATCCTTGCCGACCGAATAGAGCATGACCGGGCGTTCGGCCTCGGCCACGACTTCGCGCAGGATGTGGATGCTCTCCGCCTCCAGCCGCTGGAGATGGGTCAGGCGATCGGTGGGGATGTCGGTCATTATGGGATCGCAGGTAGCGATCCGGGTCCATCCACCAAAACAACGTTTCCTGCAGCGCGCGGCAGTTCAGCTATCGTGTCGAGTGGCGGGAGCAGGGGCGGACGATAGCGGCCGTCCGTAATCGGGGGATGGGCGAATAAAAAGCGCCTGGACCTTCCCGGCGAGCCGGGCCGACCCAGGCGCCGGTTCCGTTCAGATCGGACGCAGATCGTCGCCGTAGTGATCTCGGAACAGAGCGAAAAACGCCTGCATTTTCTTTCTCCCAGTTACGCCGAAGCGCTCACAACTATTAACGCAAAATTAACCTAAAGCCAAACCGGAATCGCGCCGACTCTGCGTGGGATTCCGGTCACCGATGTTAACCAAAGCTTTCCAGTTCGGAGGGTAGTCCGGGCGGGTCATGCGTCGCGCCACATCGGATCAATTCCCGCTTGTAAGAGCCAGGAATCGCCCACGATCCCAGCGTGGGGCGCCGATTCGCGATCTGTCCGCTGCGGCGATCGATCTGACGCAGCTCCCCCGCGATCTCTCGCTCTACCGCTTTCTCCTGTTGGCGGAGCTGGAAGACTTCGTCGCGCTTCGCCGGAGCGTAGGCGTACCGCGCGCCCGGTTGGTGATCGCGGACGTCGTGGCGCGCCTGATGACGGCGCTGCCGATGATTCGCGCCGCGTCATCCGGACAGATGGCGATGGAGTTGTCGTTCGACTGCGACTCGTCTGCCGACGGGGTTGCGATCGTTGAGCAGGTGCGGGCGCTCATGTCCGAGCCGTTCGATCTCGACGGCGAAACCCATCGCCTGTCGTTGCGAATCGGGGGTGTCGGAGCGCCAACGCTGGATGCCGACGACGTTCAACTGGTCGAGGCGGCCGAGCAAGCACTGATCGATGCGCGCGAAATCCGCAGCGACGTCATCCGCGACCTTGCCAACCCGTCGGCAGGTGACGATCCGATCCAGCTGATGCGCGAATTGCCCGACGCGATCGCGAGCGGACAAATCTTCCTGCAATATCAGCCCAAGGTTCGCGTGCGGCAGCAGCAGGTGGTCAGCGCCGAGGCCCTGGTGCGCTGGCGCCACCCGGTGCGCGGGCTGATCCTGCCGGGCATGTTCATTGAGGCGGCAGAGCGTTCCAATGCCATCGGTCCCCTGACGCTATGGATCATCGAACGCGCGATCGCCGATCAGCGCGCGATGGCTGCACAGCGCCATGACATTCCGATCTTCATCAATATTTCCGGAATTCTGCTGTCCGATGCGGGGTTCGTCCGGGATGCGTGCGCGCTGGTGAGTGCCGGCGGTGCAAAGATCGGGTTCGAGATCACCGAAACCGCCGTCATTCGCGATCCGGAAAGCGCCATCGCCAACCTGCGCATCTTCGCCGGTATCGGCGTGCCGCTGGCCATCGACGATTACGGCGCGGGACTCTCGTCGCTTGCCTATCTCAAGCGCCTGCCCGCCACCGAACTCAAGATCGACAAGCTGTTCGTGACCCAGTTGACCAGCAGCAACCGCGATCCGTTGATCGTCCGCTCGACCATCGATCTCGCGCACGCCCTCGACATGGAGGTCACGGCGGAAGGGGTGGAAACGCCGGCCGCGCTCGCGCTGCTGGGGGTGATGGGCTGCGACATGGTGCAGGGATTCCTCATCAGCCGCCCGATTGAGTTCGGTGCCTTTCTGACGTTTCTGTCCGAAGAACGCCACGTCGCGGCGATGGCTGGTCCGCGCTTCTCGTTCCGCCGCAACGAGGGTCAGTGGAGGGCTGGGTGATGGTCCGCCGCCAATCGCTGACCGTCAATGGCGAAGGTTGCGACAGGTCTGGTCGAGTGCGTCGTATTTTCTTCGCCATACTGATCCTGCCGCTCTCGATTTCCGTAGCGACAGCCCAAGGCACGGATCAGGTTCTAGAGCAGCGTTACGACGCTGTGCGCAGCCGGCTGGTTGCCGAACCGGAGCGTGGTCTGCGGGAGAGTGAGGCGCTGGAGCGGGAGGCGGTAGCGCGCGAAGGGAGTGGTTCGCGTCTGGCGGCCGCAAGTATCTGGCTTCAGGCAGAGGCCTATTCCAGAATGGGCGACGCTGCCAACGCGCGGCGCGAAATCGCTCTCGCTTTGAACATTGTTGAAAAAATCCGACCGCGGGTCGCGCTCGAAGGCGATATTCTCCGGACTCGTGGCGATGTTGCTTCGGATGGCGGCGGAGTTGCGCTGGCATTGGCGGACTATCAGGCCGCCTATCGCATCTATCGCGAAACCGGCGATCGTCGAGGCCAGGCCATGGCCTTGTTGAGTATTGGCGCACTGTATCGGCAAGGTGCAGATTTCGAAGCGGCCCTGCGCTACTATGATCAGGCGATCGACGCCTATGCCGCCGATCCTTTGCTGCTGGTCTCGCTCCTGAACAATCGCGGTAACGTCCTGACCGAAATGGGCCGATATGAAGGCGCTCTGGTGGATTTTCGGCGGGCATTGGGGCTAGTGCGCCGGATCGAAAATCCGACATTCGAGGCACGCATTTTCGGCAATATCGCCCGCGCTTATCACGGTGCGGGACAGCCAAGATCGGCTTGGCAGGCCGTCGTTCGGGGCATGGCGATCGCGCGGAGGGCGGATTCGCCTTCGACGGTAAGTCAGTTGCAGGCGCTGGCTGCCAGGATCGCGATCGATCGCGGCGACACTTCCCTGGCCGTAACATTGGTGGATGCTGCATTCGCCGGTGTCGACCTGACGAAGACGCCGCTCACTGCACGCGACAATCACCGCAATGCGTACGGTGTCTACGCCGCCGCGGGCGAGACCGAGAAGGCGCTGAAGCATCTTGAAGCGCTCGACCGATTGAATGCGCAGGCGACGCAACTGACCACCTCCACCAAGACCGCGCTGATGTCGGCGCGGTTCGATTTCCAGAATCAGGAGTTGCGCATCGCGCGGCTGAAGCAGGAGGAACTGCGCCGCAACGTCGCGTTCGAACGGGCAAGCGCGCGGTTTCAGCGCATCCTGTTCGGGAGCATCGCGGCGGCGGTGGCGGTGCTCATCGCGCTGCTGGTCTTCGGCGTCGTCACGCTTCGCCGCAGCCGCAATGCCATCCGGCTCGCCAACGTCGATCTGGCGGCGACCAATGCCGCGCTGGAGAAGGCGCTGAAGGCGAAGGGCGATTTCCTCGCCACGACCAGTCATGAAATCCGCACGCCACTCAACGGCATTCTCGGCATGGCGCAGGTCATGCTGTGCGACGAACGGCTGGCACCCGAGATGCGCGACCGGCTGGACATCATCCACGATGCCGGCGTCACGATGCGCTCGCTGGTCGACGATATTCTCGACGTGGCCAAGATGCAGTCGGGCAAGCTGACGGTCGAACGGGTGCCGACCGACCTGATCGCGACCGTCGAGGACCTGGCGCGGTTGTGGCGGCGTCAGGCCGAGGATCGCGGGCTGGGCTTCGTCCTTGATCTGGGCGACGTTCCGCGGTGGGTGGAGGGGGATCCGGTCCGGTTGCGGCAGATCATGTTCAACCTGCTGTCGAACGCGTTGAAGTTCACCCAGTCGGGCGAGATCGCGATGCGGGTGGCCGCGAACGGCGATCGGCTGACGATGGCGGTGGCCGATACCGGCATCGGCATCGCGCCCGACCGGCTGGAGGACGTGTTCGAATCGTTCCAGCAGGCCGACAACAGCACGACCCGCCGATTCGGCGGCACCGGCCTTGGCCTGACCATCTGTCGCAATCTGGCGCGGGCGATGGGGGGCGACATCACCGTCCACAGCGTTCCGGGCGAAGGCGCGACGTTCCTGCTCGACCTGCCGCTGGTGCCGGTCGTGCCCGAATCGGGCGATGCGTGTCCGGGCGATGCGGTTCCGGCCGAAACGCTGGTGATCCTGGAGCGCAATCCGATCGCGCGTGGCATGATGCGGACGTCATTCGCCAGCCATGTCGGCGACACCGCGTTCGTCGACGATGCCGGCGCACTTCGCGAGCGATTGTCGGACGTCGCTACCAAGGCGGTGCTGGTCGACATGGCATCGCTGTCCGCCGGGTCGAGCGACCCGGCAAGCGACCTGTCCGACCTCGCCCGGATCGCCGCCACGCGTAATTTGCGAATGGTCGTCATGGCGCGGGCGAACGATGAAATCCCGATCAATCCGCAGACGGTTACATTGCTGCAAAAACCTGTTTCGGCTACGCAACTAATCGACGCGCTATTTGTCGTATCATCACAAGGCGCGCCTGCGGTTCCCCTTGTACCGAACGCCGCATAGCGCGATAGCGGATTGCCATATGAACAGCGTCATATCCTTCGATGCCCGAACGGCGAAAGCGGCATGAAAATCCTTTTCGTCGAGGATGATGCGATGAACCGTCGGGTCGTCCGCGACATGCTCGACGTGGCCGGTGCGGCCATGGTCGAGGCGGATTGCGCCGAGGCGGGGTTGCAGCGAATCGACGAAGGCGATTTCGACCTGGTGCTGCTCGACCTGCGGATGCCCGGCATGGACGGGTTCGAAGTGATTCGGCGGGTGCGTGACCGGGACGATGCGAAGCGGGCGCTGCCCATCATCGTTGTGACCGCCGACACTGCGGTCGATCTGACCGAGCGCTGCATCGCCGCCGGTGCCGACGAAGTATTGTTCAAGCCAGTGGCGATGGACGCGTTGTTCGATGCGATCGGGCGAATCCTCGCTGGCCGCGCGGGGGGCGACCTCATCTTCTGAACCATGGCGGTTTAACTTGCCCGGCGCGGACAGTCCTGTTAGGGGGATTCGTCACGCCGCAGCCATGCTTCGGCGAACCCTATTCTATTGCGATAAAGACCCGGAGCTTTACGACCCCATGCAGATCATCGTCCGTGACAACAATGTCGATCAGGCCCTTCGTGCGCTGAAGAAGAAGCTGCAGCGCGAAGGCGTGTATCGCGAGATGAAGCTGCGCCGTCACTACGAAAAGCCGTCGGAAAAGCGCGCTCGCGAGCGTGCCGCCGCCGTCCGTCGCGCCCGCAAGCTGGAGCGCAAGCGGATGGAACGCGACAGCGCCCGGTAAGAAGCGAATCGGGTCGCCGGCCGTTCGCCGGTGACCCCGCTATACCATGCGATGCGGCATCCTGCCGCGCCATAAGGGGTTTCGATGTCGGTCACTGCCGTTCCGCTGCATCCCGTCAAGCAGCGTCATATCGTCTGGATATGGGTGGGAATCGTGCTGGCCCTGCTGCTCGCGGCCGGCTTCGCATGGGCCGGCACGCGCAGCGGTACCGATTCGTTCCTGGCTGCCAACGCTTCGCGCCCCGGCATCGTCACGACCGCCAGCGGCCTGCAATATGAAGTGCTGACCAAGGGGAGCGGCCCGACGCCGACCGACGCCGACGTGGCGTTGGTCAATTACGTCGGCAAGTTCACCGATGGCACGATCTTCGACCAGAGCCGTCAGCCGATGCCGATGTCGCCCAAGAGCGTCGTCCCCGGCTTTGGCGAGGCGATCAAGCTGATGCCGAAGGGTGCGAAGTACCGGTTCTGGCTGAAGCCGGAACTGGGCTATGCCGCCCCGCGTCCCGAAGGCGCGCCGCCCATGTCGCCGGAAGTCGAAAAGCTGGCGAAGCAGGTGCTGGTGTTCGATGTCGAGATGATCGACTTCATTCCGGAAACCGTGCTCCAGCAGCTCCAGATGCAGCAGATGATGCAGCAGCAGCAGGGAGGCGCAGTGCCGCCGCCGGGTGCGGGAGCCCCGCCCGCCGGACGCTGACACCATTCGCACCGATCGCAGACGGCGCCGGTAGTACCGGCGCCGTTTTCGTTTGGGGCACGGGCAAGTCGGAATGTGGGGCTGCCCCCGGAGCGTCCCGGTCTTCATGCCTTCCGGCGAGTGATAGCTTTGTAGGGAATAATGGTGGCCGCCATGTCGCTCATGGTCCGGACGTTTCCTTCGCCCCATGCGCGTTTTAAGGGTCCTAAGGCCGATCGACATTATTCGCCGGTGGGAGATGTCCACGCGACGACGGCTAAAACACCAAGAAGTCGGATTTTCGCGCGGAGGCGCGGAGGACGCGGAGGTGTCGTTCACGGGGCTGATCGCAGGGTCGATTACCGGTCGGTCCGTCATCGTAGCGTCGATGAAGCGAGTTCCGCTTTGCTTCACGCGCCGTTCCCGCGTCCCCCGCGCCTCCGCGCGAACCATCTTCTTTCTTCGCTTCGCGGCTTCGCACAAACATCGTGCACTGACACACTGAACGTCGATCGAACCTACGTCACCGCCGCATTCCGGAGCCTTGCGGATGGACCTCGCACCGGGACGGTCCTTTTGGCCACGCAGCGGATCGCCTGATCCGCCGCTTTCATGATATTCGACGCGCATGGCTTCTGGCACCTTTCTGGCGCGCACTGGCCGCGGCGCGCAATTTCGTTTTCGGCGTCGGCCGTGGCTGCTGGCGGCGTTGCTCGTCATCGGTGCGGCTCCCGCGCCCGCGCCGGCGGATGTCGCGACGCTGGAGGCGCTGCGTGTGGCCGATCTGCGGCTGGGCGCGATCGGTTACCGGTTGGCGACGGCCAATGCCCCTCTGTGCAGCGAGATCGTGCCGGTACCGGGGATGGTCGTCCACGCCATCGACCAATATGCCGAATCGGAGCAGGCGACCGCGCGCACCGTGTTCGGGTTCGCGACCGCCATCGCGGTCGAAGGGGTGATACCGGGCAGTCCGGCCGATCGTGCCGGGATTCGCGCCGACGATTCGATCGTCAGCGTCAACGGCAAGGCCGTTCCGGTCGCCAGCGGAGGGGGGCATGTCGGCACCCGCGACGCGATGGTGGCGTTGATCGATGCGCAGCCGGCGGACCGGCCGCTGGCCCTCGTCCTGCGCCGCGCCAGCGCGGAGCGGGCGGTCCGCGTCGCGCCATCGCCGGGATGCCGGACGCTGTTCGAACTGCGGGTGGGGACGGCGATGGATGCCGTCGCCGATGGGCGGCTGGTACAGATTTCCAGCGCGTTCCTCGATCGGCTGGCCGACCCGGCGCTGGCGGTGGTCGTCGCGCATGAACTGTCGCACAATATCCTCAATCACCACGCCCGACTGGAGGCGGCCGGGGTCAGTCGGGGCCTGCTGCGCGAACTCGGCCGCAATGGCCGCATTCACCGCCGGACGGAGGACGAAGCCGACCGGCTGGGCGTGCACCTGCTCCGCAATGCCGGGTGGGACCCGCAGGAGGCGGTGCGGTTCTGGCAGGGGCCGGGCGCGCGAATCGATGGCGGGATTTTCCACAGCAGAACCCATTCGTCGGCCGGCAAGCGCGCCGAACTGATCGCGGCGGAACTGGCGGCACTGCCCAAGGACGCACCCATTCCGTATCGCCCACCAGTTCTGGTGACCCGCGACCAACCGCTCGACTAGGGCGAATGCCACCGGATGTATCGGCAAGTCACGATTCGACTATTTTCCGACCGGGAACTAACATGAATTTAACCTGTTCGGGGGCAGTCACCCGCGCGACCATTATTGGTCTTCCGGAATCAACGGCTGGTCGCGAACGGGTGGATAAGACTTGCAGGTGGCGTGCTGCTATGCAAAAGGCGATCCGACGTAGAGTTTTACAAGGGAGTGTAGAAATGGGTTTTGCCAAGAAGATGCTGATCGCGGCTTCGGCCGTGTCGATGACCGTCGCTCCGACGATCGCCAACGCTGCCAACGCTTCGAAGCTGTCGGTTGCTCGCGCGTCGGCGCCGGCTGCCAAGGGTGAGAAGCTCGCCGGCGGCGGCATCATCGTCGCTCTGCTGGCTGCTGCTGCCGTCGTCGCTGGCATCGTCGTCGTCGCCGACTCGGACAGCGATTCGGACAGCAACTGATTGTTCGCGCGGGCAACTGCGCTACGATCTGCGGAAAGGGCGTCCCTCACGGGGCGCCCTTTTTCGTTGCGTTGCGGTGCGATCGTGCTTGTCGGGTGGGTGCGGTCGACCGGCAGGGCGCCCCAAACGGCCCAACCGACGTTCCTCGAACGGCTTCAAGGGCATCTACAGTCGGTAGGGGTTCGTCTGCACGAGGCTCTGGATCGATCGATATTCAGCCAATCCGAGGGTGTTCGCTGGGCGACGTACAATCCCCTCGTTACCCCGGACGTGTTCGAGACCTCTGCAAAAGCCCTCGATCCGTACCCCGGCGAAGGTCGGGGTCCGGCTGGGGGGCGTCGTTGAGATACGGAAAAGCCTTTCCAACTGTACCCCGGTCTTCGCCGGGGTACGGCGAGGCGTTGGCTCTGTTCGAGACTTTCGCAGAGGTCTCGACGTGTTCCGGGGTCCACCTCGCCGCTCACTTTGTCCTGCGAAGCACTGGCTGCACCGATCGCCGTACCGTGGACCCGGGTCAAGCCCGGGGTGACGATAGACCGGTGAAGGTCGATCGGCTTGGGCCACGGATGCCGCCATGATCGGCGGCAGAAACTGCCCGGCGCTGCGGAGTGCCCGACGATCGTAACCAACGGGACCGCGCGCTGTTTCTCAATCGACGCTGATACCGCTTCCCTCGGGGCAGGCAGTCGTCAGATAGCGGCGCGAGTCGCCCTCCAGCACCAGTGCCGTCAGCCGCCCGGTACGGTAGGCGCCGGTATCGATTCCGATCCGGTTCGCGCGGACATCGGGTTCGTCGGTGACGGTATGGCCGTGGATCACGAAGCGTTCGAACCGACCGCCATGGTCGAGGAACGGGGCTCGTATCCAGCGCAGGTCGGACGCCTTCTGATCCTCCAGCGCCACGCCCGGACGAAGGCCGGCATGGACCATCACATAATCGCCGATCACGATCTTGTCGGGCAGCGACCGCAGGAAGGTGAGATGGTCGGCGGGTACATGTTCACGGATCAGGCGCTGGACGCCCTTCAAATCCTCGCGCTCATAGGTCGCGTCGTCCACGCCGTAGCTGAGCAGGGTCTCGCGGCCACCGGCCCGGTTGAAGATGCCGAGCGCCTGTCGCGCGCCCTCGGCGGCCTCCAGTAGCAGTTCCTCATGGTTGCCGAACAGGCAATGCACGTCGTCGCTGGCCGCGCACAGCGCCATGACGCGTTCGACCACGCCCCGCGAATCGGGTCCGCGATCGATCAGGTCGCCGAGGAACACCAGCGTGACGCGCCGGTCGCCGCGCCCCGGATCGGCATCGATCCGCGCCAGCAAATCCTCCAGGCAATCGAGCCGCCCGTGGATGTCGCCGATCGCATAGACGATGTGGCCATCGGCAATACGGGGCGCTGGTGCGGCGGTCCGGCGAAATAGCTTGGAGAAAACCATGATTGTCGAACGCCTCTATGGCAAAGGGGCTGCACGATCAATGAACCGGACCGAATGGCCGCACCGGTCCGGGTTTGCCAATCATCGGGCAAAGCTCTATTGCGGTGCAGCAATTTCAGGATGGAAGCGATGACGATCAAGAAGGTACGCAAGGCAGTCTTTCCGGTCGCCGGTCTGGGCACGCGGTTTCTTCCCGCGACCAAGTCGATGCCGAAGGAAATGCTGACCGTCGTCGACAAGCCGCTGATCCAATATGCGGTCGAAGAGGCGCTGGAAGCCGGGATCGAGCAGATCATCTTCGTCACCGGCCGCGGCAAGGGCGCGCTGGAGGATCATTTCGACGTTTCCTACGAGTTGGAAGCGACGATGAAGGCGCGCGGCAAGTCGATGGCGCTGATCGAGGGCATTCGGCAGAAGCCGGGCAGCCCGGTCTATGTCCGCCAGCAGGAGCCGCTGGGCCTGGGCCATGCGGTGTGGTGCGCGCGCGAGATCGTCGGCGACGAGCCGTTCGCGGTGCTGCTGCCCGATGAGCTGATGGTCGGCGGGTTCCTTCGCCAGATGGTCGAGGCGTACAACCAGGTCGGCGGCAACGTCATCGGTGCACTGGAAGTGCCCGACAGCGAAACCGACAAGTACGGCATCATTTCGCCGGGCAAGACCGATGGCCGCCTGACCGAAGTCACCGCGCTGGTCGAAAAGCCCAAGGGCAAGGCGCCATCGAACCTGATGATCCCGGGCCGTTACATCTTGCAGCCCGAAGTGATGCAGATTCTCGATTCGCAGGAGCCGGGTGCCGGGGGCGAAATCCAGCTGACCGATGCGATGGCCAAGCTGATCGGCAACCAGCCGTTCCACGGCTTCACCTTCGACGGCAAGCGCTACGACTGCGGCGACAAGGCCGGGTGGGTGCAGGCGAACATCGCGCTGGCGCTGGCCCGTGCGGACATTGGCCCGGCGGTGCGCGCCTTCGCCGAGGAAGCATTGGCGAACGGTTGACCGGGGCGGGGCGGGGGCCTTTGGCCTCCGCCGCTACAGGGTGACCAGCCGGTCGCTCTGCAAGGTAGCGAGCAGGTCGATCAACCCGCCTGCCGCGACCTTTTGCCCGTCGGCGGACAGGCCGGCGAGGGCGAGGCCGGTCTGGCACGCGATCAGTTCGACCCCGCTGTCGGCCGCGATGGCGCGCAATTCGGTCAGGTCGGGCAGGCCGGCGGGTGCAGTGGCATTCTGGCGCAGCAACCCGACCGCGGCTTCATGCAGATAGACCCGCGCGCGACCGCCCAACGCTGCGGCGGCACAGGCCATGGTCAGCGCGGCGCGCAACCGGTCCGGGTCGGGACCGGCGACGACGATCGTCAGCCCGCGCATCGACAGCCGGGGTCCTTGGGCAAGGTCAGCGTGCGGAAGCGGAATGCCAGCAGGTCGGCGATCAGCAGCTTGCCCGCCGGATCGTCGCCGAAGCCGATGATCGCGCGCATCGTTTCCAGCGCGGCGATGCTGCCGATGATCCCGGTCAGCGCGCCCAGCACGCCCTGATCGGCGCAGCTGGCGTCGGCGCGGGCGGGATCGTCGCCGACGAAGCAGCGGTAACAGGGGAGGTGCGGTTCCCAGCCGCGGAACACGCCCAACTGCCCCTCGAACTGCCCCACCGCCGCCGACACCAGCGGAATGCGGGCGGCAAGCGCCGCGTCGGCGACGGTCAGGCGGGTCGCGAAATTGTCGCAGCCGTCCAGCACCACCTGCGCGTCGGTGAGCAGGTCGGCGGCGTTGGTGGCATCGATCCGTAGCGCCTGACGTTCGACGGCGACGAAGGGATTGATCCGTGCGATCGCCGCTGCCGCCGCGTCGACCTTCAGCGCGCCGATATCGCTATCGCCGAACAGCGTCTGGCGTTGCAGGTTGCTGGCATCGACCCGGTCGTCATCGATCGCGACCAGCGTGCCGACCCCCGCCGCCGCGAGATATTGCAGCGCGGGCGATCCGATGCCGCCCGCGCCGATCACGACCACCCGCGCGGCCTTCAGCGCAGCCTGGCCCGCGCCGCCGACCTCGCGCAGGACGAGGTGGCGGGCATAGCGGTCGAGTTCGGCGTCGGAAAAGGTCATTCGGCCCAATCGAACAACAGCACCGCGCGGTACCAGTTGCCGGCGCTGACGAAGCGCGGGACCAAATTGCCGCGCGCATAGCTGACCACCAGCCCGGCGGCATATTGTTCGACGGTCGGACAGTCGATCGCGCGCGGGATGGTCGCCCGCACGACATGATCCTCGCCGATGAGCACCGCGACATCCACCTGCAACTGCGTGCGCCCCCCGACCGGGATGGGGCGGGGACACCCGGAGCGCCGCAGTTCGGACTGGACGAACGTCGCCATCTGCGCAGTCGGGCGCGGCGTGCGGCGATAGGGCAGCGGCGGCAGCGCCTGCCAGTCGATCGGCGAGCGCGCCACCGGCACCGACTGCGACGCGGGCGGTGGCGCCAGCGGTATCGCCTGCACCAACTGCGCCGTCAGGCCGATCAGCGCCAGCGGGATCATCGTCCGGTCGACCCGAATCCGCCCGAGCCGCGCACCGTGTCGTCGAGCGCGTCGACTTCGCCGAGCGTCGCGCGGGTGACGACTGCGGGCACCAACTGCGCGATGCGTTCGCCGCGTACCACGCGGAACGGTTCTTGGCCCAGATTGGCGAGGATCACCTTCACCTCGCCGCGATAGTCGCTGTCGATCGTACCGGGGGTATTGAGGCAGGTGATGCCGTGTTTGAGCGCAAGGCCGGAACGCGGGCGGACCTGCACCTCATATCCCTCCGGGATCGCCATCGCGAAGCCGGTGGCGACGGCGTGGCGTGCGCCGGGGGCAAGCTCGATATCCTCCGCCGCGACGACATCCATCCCCGCCGCGCCGGCGGTGGCATAGGCGGGCAGCGGCAGCCCGGCCCCATGGGGCAGGCGAAGGATATGGAGCGCGATCATCGGGTCACCATGGCGTTCTGACGGGGTGCGGGGTCGGCCGACATGCGGCGTACGGCGTCGATCAGGTCGGGATCGTCCAGCAATTCATGCCCGCGCCCCGGCAACACGCGATAATCGGTGGCGATGCCGCGCAGCGCCAGCGCCTCGGCATAGGGGCGGGAGAAGCGCTGCGGCGTGTCGCCATCGTCCGCCCCGACCAGCAGCGCGATACGGGTGGCGGGCGCGACACCGCCCACCGTCATCAGCGGATCGAAACTGGCGACCGGGACGGCGAACCCGCCATGCCCCTGTTTCGCGCGGAACTTGCGCCATTCGGGCAACATGCAGGGGCATCCGGCGAGCACCGCGCCATCGACCAGGCCGGGGCGCAGGCCGGCCAGCGCCGCCGCCATCGCCGCGCCACCCGACTGGCCGACCAGGATGGTCCGCGCCTGCGGATAGCGGGTGCGCCAGCTCCTGATCGTATCGGCCACCGCCGCGATCCGGTCGGCGGTATAGGCGTCGCCACCGATCCCGCCGCGCGATCCGGGCGAATGGTGGCCGGCGGCATCGTGATAGCCCGGCCGAAGCAGCGCGACCACGCGCGCGTGCGGAATGGCATCGGCGAGATGCTGTGCCGATCCGGCGAACGATGCCGGGACTTCGCCATCGCCGTCGCCATGCAGCACGAGGACCAGCGTGCGGACGTCGCGCGGCGCGCTGGGGCCGAAGCTCTGCCCGGCCAGCGTCGTTGCCGGCGGTACGGCGCCATGCGTCGCGCAACCGGCGACGGCGAGGAGCAGCAGGGGGTTAAGCCAGCGCATCGGCAATCCGGTCGGCCAGTCGGCCGGCAATATCACCCTTGGGGGCGTCGGCCCAAGGCTCGATACCCTCGGCAGTCACGAGATGGACGGCGTTGCGGTCGCCGCCCATCACATCGCCCGACACGTCGTTGGCGACGATCCAGTCGGCATTCTTCGCGGTCCGCTTGGCGGTGGCATGGGCCAGCACATCGTCGGTTTCCGCCGCGAAGCCGACCAGCAGGCGCGGGCGACGCGGACTTTTGCCCAGCATCGCCAGAATGTCGGGATTGGGGAGCAGGGTCAGCGCCGGCGGACCATCGCCCTTCTTCAGCTTGGACGGGGCGGCATCGACCTGCCAGTCGGCCACCGCCGCGACCATCACCGCCGCGTCGACCGGCAATGCCTGCGCCACCGCATTGGCCATGTCGCGCGCCGATTCGACATCGACCCGGTCGACACCCGGCGGGGTAGGAAGTGTCACCGGCCCGGCGATCAGCGTTACCCGCGCCCCGCGCGCGGCGCAGGCGGCGGCGATGGCGAACCCCTGTTTGCCCGACGACCGGTTGGCAAGGTAGCGGACTGGATCGATCGCCTCATGCGTCGGACCGGCGGTGACCAGCACGTGGCGGCCGGTTAGCGTCTGCGGTGCGGCGGGCATGGTCATGCCTGCAATCGCCGCGACGATCGCGGCGGGTTCGGGCAGGCGGCCGGGGCCATATTCGCCGCAGGCCATCGCGCCTTCATCCGGGTCGAGCACGGTCACGCCGTCGGCGCGCAGCGTGGCCACGTTGCGGACGGTCGCGGGATGCTGCCACATCCGGACGTTCATCGCCGGCACCGCCAGTACCGGCTTGTCGGTCGCGAGCAGCAGCGTGGTGGCGAGGTCGTCGGCGACTCCGGCGGCCATGCGCGCCATCAGGTCGGCGGTGGCGGGCGCGACGACGACCAGATCGGCCTGGCGGCTGAGCTGGATATGGCCCATCTCCGCCTCGTCCTTCAGATCCCACAGGCTGGTATGGACCGGCTGTTCGCTGAGCGCCGCCAGCGTCATCGGCGTGACGAACTGCGCGCCGCCATCGGTCAGCACGCAGCGCACGCCGTGCCCGGCACCGCGCAGCAGGCGGATCAGCTCGCACGCCTTGTACGCGGCGATGCCCCCACCGACGATCAGCAATATGCGTGTCATCGCGTGATCCTCTGCACCCGAACGCGCCGCCTGTCGAGCAAGGTGCGCGTCAGGTCGCGCAACGCATCGGGCAAAAAGGCCATGCCGACCAGATAGGCGGGCGCTGCGACCAATACCCAGTGGAAGCTGTCGGTCCGTGCGAACAATGCGATCATTAGCGCAAACGCACCGAAGACGGCGGCGGCACGGGCGCCGAGCGGCCCCGGCGCCGCCGCCCATCCGACCAGCGCGATCATCGCCAGCGGCGCGCCCAGCCACCAGGGCAGCATGGTGAGCGCGGTGGAGCGCGCCATGCCCGATGCGAACAGGGCAGGGCCGTGCCAGCCGCCCCATGCGGCGGCGGTCGCGTCCAGCGGCCCAGCGACCATGCCGACCGCGCGGGCATGGAGCGACAGGATCGCGACGAACAGCAACAGGATCGCGCCCCATGCCAGCGCCTCGCGGCGTTGCCGCTCGACCAGCGCCGCGATCAGCATGACGATTGCGTAAAGCGCGGCGGTCTCGCGGATCAGCATGGCGCACAGCGCGAGGGCAACCGCCTCGACCCAGCGCCCCTCCCGCCGGATCGCCAGCGACCAGGCGACCAGCAGCCCGGCCCACAGCTCATGGAAATGCACCAGCGACGGCTGGACGAACGCGACCATCCCGCCCGCCAGCAGGAACAGCGCAGTGATCCGCGGCGGCCCGCGACCGAACCAGTCACCGATTCGCCGGGTCCAGGCGAAGCCGGCGGCGGCGGCGACCAGCACCAGCAGCACGACCGAGACGCTATCGGGCAGCGCCGCCTGCACTACGCTCAGCGTCGGCAGGCGGACGGCGGTGAAGGGCCGCAACGGATAGCCGGCCGCGCGAAATTCGGTCGCGACCACGCCGTAATACTCGTCGCCCCGCCGCAGGCCGTCGACGACCGCGCCGTACAGGCCGAGATCGGCCTGCGCCCCGGCACGCGCCCCGTCGTCCTCGACCGGGCGAACCCATGCCGACAGCAGCAGCGCGGTGGCCAGGATCAGCAGGGCGAGCGCCATGCCGGGCCGCAGTCCGGCAAAGCGGCTGGGCAACGACAGCCAGAGCGGCGGTCGCGGCCGGATCATCCCAGCAACTGCATCAATGCGGCACCCGCCGCCCCGCTCACCAGCGCGACCAGGGCATAGCGCCAGCCGCCGCCGACCTTGACCACCGCGATGTCGGGCAGCGGCGGGGAGGGCGGGGCGCCGCCGGGCGCGGGATAGCGCGCCTCGATATTGCGCAGCAGGTCGGGCAGGCGGGCAAAGGTGCGCAGGTCGGTGATGATCCGGTCGGCGACCATCGCCTCCGGCCCCAGCTCATCGCGAATCCAGCCGCGCACGAACGGGGCCGCCGTCTCCCACAGGTTGATATCGGGATCGAGCGCGGTCGCCACCCCCTCCACCATCACCATCGTCTTTTGCAGCAGCAGCAGGTGCGGCTGGGTCTGCATGTCGAAATCGCGGGTGATGTTGAACAGCGAATCGAGCATCATGCCGACTGACATGTCCTTGACCGCAAGGCCGCGCATCGGCTCGCCCACCGCGCGCAGGGCGGTCGCGAACTCGGCGACATTGTGGTGTGCGGGGACATAGCCCGCCTCGAAATGGATTTCCGCGACGCGCTTATAGTCGCCGGTGATGAGGCCGTAGAGGATCTCGGCCAGCCAGACCCGCGCGCGGCGGTCGATGCGACCCATGATGCCGAAATCGATCGCGGCGATGCGCCCGTCGGGCAGCGCGAACAGATTGCCCTGGTGCATGTCGGCATGGAAGAAACCGTCGGCGATCGCCTGCCGCAGGAAGGCCCGGACCAGCCGCGTCGCCATCGCGGTCAAGTCATGCCCGGCGGCGATGAGCGCGGGGCGGTTCGACAGCTTGATGCCGTCGATCCAGGCGGTGGTCAGCACTTTCGACGTGGTGCGCTGCCAATCGATGTCGGGGACGGTGAAGTCGGGTTCGGCCTCCATTCCGTCGGCCAATTCGGACGCGGAGGCGGCTTCGCGGCGCAGGTCCAGCTCGCGCGCGGTCCAGCGCTTCATCGTCTCGATCACGAGCCGCGGGCGCAGGCGCTTGAGCTCGCCGCCCATCGTCTCCAGCCGGGCGGCGGCCCATTCATAGGTGTCGATCGCGTCGAAGAACTGCGCCTCGACACCGGGGCGCAGCACCTTCACCGCGACCTGCCGGCCATCGGTGGTGATCGCCCGGTGGACCTGCGCGATTGAGGCGGCACCGACCGGGGTTTCCTCGATCGAGGAAAAAAGCGCCTCGATCGGCTGGCCGAGGCCGGATTCGATCGCCGGGTGCACCACGGTCCATGGCAGCGGCGGCAGTGCGTCTTGCAGCGACAACAGGTCTTGCGCGACCGCCTCGCCGACCAGGTCGGGGCGGGTGGCGAGTGTCTGTCCCAGCTTGATCGCCGCCGGTCCCAAGGCGGCGAACGCTTCGGCATAGCGCGGCGTCGCGGGCACGCGCGCGCCCAAGCGAGCGAGGCGCACCACGCGGCGCAGGCGCGGCGGCGTGCGCGGGTTGCGCTCGATCTCGATCAGCGCGCCGTGGCGTGCCAGCGTGCGCCCCCATTTCAGGATGCGCCAGCCATGCGTGAGGGTGGACGTCATGCGACCGCCGCGTCCCCGACGTCATTCCGGCGCAGGCCGGAATCCATGGATGGGGCAAGGCGGCGGGTCATCGAGCCGGCCCGACACAATGGATCCCGGCCTGCGCCGGGATGACGGCTCCGACAATGCGACGCATCTGGCGTCAAATCTTCCACCCGCTATGGATTGCGACCAGCCCGCCCATGATCGGCTCTACCCGGGTGCGGATGAACCCGGCATCGCCGATCATCGCCTCGAAGGTCGGCATGTCGGGAAAGCGCCGGATCGATTCAATCAGATAGCGATAGCTGTCCTCGTCATTCGCCAGCAGCTTGCCGAGCTTGGGTACCAGCTTGTGCGAATACTGGTCGTACACGTCGGCGAAGCCCGGCCACGTCACGGTCGAGAATTCGAGGCAGAAGAACCGCCCGCCGCGCTTCAGCACGCGGTGCGCCTCGCGCAGCGCCTTCGGGATGTCGGTCACGTTGCGGATACCGAACGCGATCGTGTAGCCATCGAAGCTGCGATCGGCGAAATCCAGCGTCTCTGCATTCTGTTCGGACCAGACGAGGCCGTCGATCCGGCGCTTTTCGCCGCGTTCCATACCGACGCCCAGCATCGCCGGGTTGATGTCGGCCACAGTGATATTCGCGCCGGTCTTGGCCATGCGGAACGCGATGTCGCCGGTGCCGCCGGCCATGTCGAGGATCGATTCGCCCTTCTGCGGCTTCACCCGCGCGACGAACCGATCCTTCCACAACCGGTGCATCCCGCCCGACATGGCGTCGTTCATCAGGTCGTAGCGGGCAGCGACATTCGCGAACACATCGCCGACGCGCCGCGTCTTTTCATCGGGGGCTACGTCTTCGTAACCGAAGGATACCGTGTCGTTCATAGGCACAGCCCTAGCGGTGCCTTGTGGCGGGGGCAAACCGAACCTAGCTGTTTATCAGTACCAAAAGAACGTCATCCCGGCGCAGGCTGGAATCTTTCGCGGCAAGGGTGGCGCGCCAGTCCCGGGAGACCCCAGCCTGCGCTGGGGTGACGTTGGTAGCGTAGCTTGAAGGACTCCATGCCCGAACTGCCCGAAGTCGAAACCACCGTCCGCGGCCTTGCCCCCGTCCTGCACGGACAGCGGCTGACCCGCGTCGTCGCCAACCGCGCCGACTTGCGCCGGGTAATGCCGGTCGATCTGGGCCAGCGATTGACCGGTGCGACCGTCACCGGCCTGTCGCGCCGCGCCAAATACGGGCTGATCGACACCGATCGCGGCGACAGCTTCATCTTTCACCTCGGCATGTCGGGCCGCTGGCGGGTCGACCCGGAAGAGGCGCTGGCGCACGATCACCTCGTGCTGGAAACGGCGGCTGGGCGGCAGGTGGTGCTGAACGATCCGCGCCGGTTCGGGTCGGTCGACCTGATGCCGACCGCCGACGTCGCGGCATGGCCGCCCTTCGTGGCGCTGGGGCCGGAGCCGCTGGGGCCCGACTTCACGGCGGAGCATCTGGAGCGCCGCTTCGCCGGTCGGATCGCGCCGGTGAAGCTGCTGCTGCTCGACCAGAAGATCGTCGCGGGCCTGGGCAACATCTATGTCTGCGAGGCGCTGAACGTCGCGCGAATCGCTCCGACCCGCCCGGCGGGGCAGATCGCGCCTGAACGGCTGGCAGCATTGGTCGACGCGACTCGCGCGGTGCTGCTGTCGGCGATCGAAGCGGGGGGATCGACCTTGCGCGATTATGCCCGGCCGGACGGCGAACTCGGCTATTTTTCCAAGCAATTCCGGGTATATGGCCGGGAAGGCGAGGCGTGCCCTTGTGGTGGTGTGGTGGAACGCCGGGTCGATGGCGGACGCTCCACCTTCTGGTGCCGCAAGTGCCAGCAATAGTTGACCGCGCGCCCATGAGCGTTTAAGGGGCGCACCTTCTCCGGTCGGGATCTGCTCGATCGGCACCAATCATTTGCGAGAGTCGAGGACGGCATGGCGAATACGCCACAGGCGAAGAAGCGTATCCGGCGCAATGCGCGTCGTGCGGAAATCAATGGTGCGCGCGTCGGCCGCATCCGTACCTTCGTGAAGAAGGTCGAAGCAGCGATCGTCGCGGGCGACCGCGAAGCCGCCACGACGGCGCTGACGAACGTCCAGCCGGAACTGGCCCGTGGCGTCGCCAAGGGCGTGCTCCACAAGAACACCGCGAGCCGCAAGTTCGCGCGCCTGACGAAGGCGGTCGGCGCGATCGCCTGATCGCGCGGCCATCGTCGGCAAGCATGACACCCCGTCGGCCACTGCGCCGGCGGGGTTTTCTGCGTCCGCCCTACGCCATTTGGGGTTGTGCCGGGGGCGGGGGTGACCTTGAAAATTTGGTTCCGTCGAACGGCGTCGAATCAAGCCGTCGGGAAATGGCGGAAAACCGGGGATTCCGGCGATTCAGCGCGTCGCGCTCTGATTAAGATATTGATATTGAACGTTAAAAAAGAAATTCGACGCATTTCTGCGGCTGGGGGCGTGTCAACAGTCTTTATTTCGGTTTGATGACTTGATCGACGGGCGTTCCGGTTCCTAAACAGCATTCCCCGACGCCGTTACGGTGCACCGGGGCCCACGCGAATCTTCGTGTGCGATCGACGCTTCGGCACGGTCGAGGGGGGATTTTTAGACGACGGACCAAGGGTGGTCGGGAGGCATGTCTTCCCGGCACGGGAGAGTTTTTGCCAGTGACGATGCCGGTGGATCATGAACAGGTGGAGGTAGCGGCGGCGTGGGCCCGCGTGCGCCAGAACCTGCGCGTGTCCGCCGGACAGCGCCTGTTCGACCGCTGGCTGAAGCCGATGGAGCTGGTCGCCCCCGACGGCGACGGGGTGGTCCGCCTGACGCTCCCGTCCGCGTTCATGACCGATTGGGTTCGCAACCATTATGCCGAGCGCCTCGCGCATGAATTCCGCGCCCAGCTTCCCCAGGTCCGTGACGTCGTAGTCGAAACCGCCACCGCCTTGCCCACCCGAATCGTTCCTCCCGCGCCGCTGTTCGATTCGGCTCCGGCCGAAGCGCCGCTGCCGCTGATGGCGGCGGCACCCGCCGCGCTGCCCGCCGTTCCGCAGCGTGCTCCCGCCGACCGCCCGACGTTCGATCCGCGCTATCGCTTCGACCGGTTCGTGGTCGCGCCGTCAAATCGCGTGGCGTTCAATGCCGCCAGGGCGCTGGCCGAACCGGGTGTGCCGCGCTTCAGCCCGCTGTTCCTCCACAGTGCGACCGGCCTCGGCAAGACGCACCTGATGCACGCCATCGGCCATGCGTTCCTCGACGCCGATCCGGCGGCCAGCGCGGTCTATCTGCCGGCCGAGCGGTTCATGTTCGAATTCGTCGCGGCGATGCGCGCGCGCGACACGCACAGCTTCAAGGCGCGCCTGCGCGGCGTCGACCTGCTGATGATCGACGACCTGCAGTTCGTTGCCGGCAAGGATGCGACGCAGGAGGAATGCCTCCACACGATCAACGCGTTCATGGACGCGGGCAAGCGGGTGGTGATCGCCTGCGACCGCTCGCCCGCGCTGCTCGACGGGATCGATCCCCGGCTGCTGTCGCGGCTGGGCGGCGGCCTGGTGGCGGACATCAAGACACCTGAGACCGAACTGCGCCACGAAATCCTCGCCGCGAAGCTGGCCGAGGTGCCGGGCACGCCGGTGCCCGAGGATGTCGTCGACCTGCTCGCCGGGCGGATTCGCGGCAGCGTGCGCGAACTGGAAGGGGCGCTCAACCGCCTCGTCGCCTATGCGTCGCTGACCGGTGAGACGATCGACATGGCGTTCGCCCATGCGACGTTGGGCGAGATGCTGGCGGGGCCGGCGAAGCGCGTCACGATCGACGACATCCAGCGCGCGGTGTCGGTGCATTTCGAGGTGAAGCAGCTAGATCTGGTGTCGGCGCGTCGGGCGCAGGTGATCGCTCGCCCGCGCCAGGTGGCGATGTACCTCGCCAAGCGCCTGACCACGCGCTCGCTGCCCGAAATCGGCCGCAAGTTCGGCAATCGCGACCATTCGACGGTCATCCATGCCGTGCGCCGGATCGAGGAACTGCGCGGCGTCGATCGCGAGATCGACAGCGCGGTTCGTACGCTGATGCGCTCGCTCGAAGGCTGAGCGACCTACCTCTCTACGTCATCCCTTGGCTCGAACCTGCCCGGATCAGGGGTAAAGGTAGCAAGAAGAATGGGTTCACGCGAAGGCGCGGAGGCGCGGAGGGGTTGCGATTTTGGCAGCCCCTCCGCGATCAGGAGACGCTTGCGTTGGCGGATGCCGCATAGATGAGGCCGCTGGCGCGGGTGACGGTGCCGCTGGACGCATCCCCTCCGCGACTCCGCGCCTTCGCGTGAACCCATTCTTCTTCTTACGTGATAACGTCCGGCGCATCCCGCCCGGTATGCTCGCGGATCGACGCCAGCGTCTCCGCCGCCGCCACCAGCGGGGCCAGCGCGTCGCCGGTCGCCTGTGCCAGATCGCCGTCGGTCGGTTCGTAGCGTTCGATATACACCCGCAGCGTGGCACCCTGCGTGCCGGTGCCCGACAGGCGGAACACGATGCGGGAGCCATCGGCGAACAGGATTCGGATGCCCTGGTTGCGGCTGACCGACCCGTCGGTGCTGTCGTGATAGGCGAAGTCGTCCGCCTCGGAGATCGTCAGGTCGCCGATCGTCGTGCCGGGCAGCGTCGCTAGCCGCGCGCGTAGCGATGCGACCAGTGCATCGGCCCCGGCCTGCTCTACGCCCTCATAATCGTGCCGTGCATAATAGTTGCGGCCATAGCGTGCCCAATGGTCGGCCATGATCTCCGCCACCGGCTGCCGCCGCACGGCGAGGATGTTGAGCCACAGCAGCACCGCCCACAGCCCGTCCTTCTCGCGGACATGGTTCGATCCCGTCCCCGCGCTCTCCTCGCCGCAAATGGTCACGAGGCCGGCATCGAGCAGGTTGCCGAAGAATTTCCAACCCGTAGGCGTCTCGTACAGCGGCACGTTCAGCGCCTGCGCCACGCGGTCGGCGGCGGCCGAGGTCGGCATCGAGCGGGCGATGCCGGCGATCCCGTCCTTATAGGCGGGCGCGAGATGCGCATTGGCCGCCAGTACCGCGAGGGAGTCGGAGGGCGTGACGAAAATGCCGCGCCCGATGATGAGGTTACGGTCGCCGTCGCCGTCCGATGCCGCGCCGAAATCGGGGGCGTTGTCGGCCATCATCCGTTCGTAGAGCTCGTGCGCATGAACGAGGTTCGGGTCGGGGTGGTGGCCGCCGAAATCGGGCAGGGGGGTGCCGTTGACGACCGTGCCCGGTGCCGCGCCGAGGCGGCGTTCGAGGATCTCGGTCGCATAGGGTCCGGTGACCGCGCTCATCGCGTCGAACGACAGGCGGAAGCCGCCGGCGATCAGGTCGCGGATCGCGGCAAAGTCGAACAACCCTTCCATGCACGCGACATAGGCGGCGACCGGGTCGATCACCTCGACCGCCATGCCGTCGACGCTCGATTCGCCGAGCGTGTCGAGATCGATGCCGGTCACGTCGCTGATGGCGTAGCGGTCGATCTCCAGCGTGCGGGCATACAGCGCGTCGGTGAAGCTCTCGGGCGCCGGGCCACCGTTCGAGACGTTGTACTTGATCCCGAAGTCCTCGTCCGGGCCGCCGGGATTGTGGCTGGCCGACAGGACGAGGCCGCCGATCGCGCCGCGCGTGCGGATGACGTTAGAGGCAGCCGGAGTCGACAGGATGCCGCCCTGCCCGACGATGGCGCGGGCGAAGCCGTTGGCGGCGGCCATGCGGATCGCGGTCTGGATGACCTCGCGGTTCAGATAGCGGCCGTCGCCGCCGATCACCAGCGTCGCACCGGCCTTGTCCTTGACCACGTCGAACACCGACTGGATGAAGTTTTCGGCATAATGCGGCTGCTGGAACACCCGCACCTTCTTGCGCAGGCCCGACGTGCCGGGCTTCTGGTCGGTGAAGGGCTTGGTTTCGATGGTGCTGGTCACGAACGGCTCCCCGTCTGGTATAACGGGGAGCGCATATCGCGCCGACTTTCAGTATGACAGGAAAATTCAAGATTATCTTGAATTCTTGCTCAAACTTGCAACCCCAGCGCATCCTGTGCTGCCCGCAAGGTCGGGCGGGCCAGCGCCTCGGCCTTGGCCGCGCCCCTGGCCAGCGTTGCGCCTACGGCCGGGCGGTCGTCGAGCAACGCCACCAGCCGGTCGCGGATCGGCCCGAGCTTGGCCACCGCCAGATCGGCCAGCGCGGGCTTGAACGCGCCGAACCCCTGTCCGCCGAACTGCCCCAGCACGTCCTGCGACGTCTGGCCCGACAATGCCGCGAAGATGGTGACGAGGTTGCGTGCCTCGGGCCGCTCGGCAAGGCCGGCGATTTCGGACGGCAGCGGTTCGGGATCGGTCTTCGCCTTGCGGAACTTGGTCGCGATCTGATCGTCCGAATCGATCAGGTTGATACGGCTCATGTCCGACGGGTCGGACTTGGACATCTTCGCGCTGCCGTCGCGGAGCGACATGATGCGCGGCGTATCCTCCGGGATCATCGGCTCGGGCAGCGGGAACAGCTCGACCCCGAAATCGAGGTTGAACTTGGTGGCGATGTCGCGCGCCAGCTCCAGATGCTGCTTCTGGTCCTCGCCCACCGGCACATGCGTTGCCCGGTACGCCAGAATGTCGGCCGCCTGTAGCACCGGATAGGTGAACAGCCCGACGCTGGCGCCTTCGCGATTCTTGCCCGCCTTGTCCTTCCACTGGGTCATGCGGTTGAGCCAGCCGACGCGCGCGGTGCCGCCCAAAATCCATGCCAGCTCGCTATGCGCAGGAACGCGCGCCTGGTTGAACAGGATCGAGCGGTCGGGATCGATCCCGGCCGCCAGCAAGGTCGCCGCCATCTCGATCGTGTTCGACGCCAGTTCCTTGGGGTCCTGCGTCACGGTCAGCGCGTGGAGGTCGGCAAGGAAGAACAGGCACATATCGTCCGCGCCCATCCGGTCCTGCAACCGCACCCAGTTGCGGATCGCGCCCAGATAATTGCCGAGATGGAGATTGCCGGTGGTCTGGATGCCGGAGACGACACGCATGTTGATTTCCTGTTTACGCGGCACGCCGCCGGAGCAGCGCGCGAAGATCGGCCAGCCGGAACGCTCCGGTAGCAAGGCAGGCGAGGCCATAGACGATGGCGCCCGCGCCGACGAGGGCGACCATGCCGAGGATGCGGGTGACGACCGCCCCCGTGGTCCATGGCGCCACCAGCGTATCGGCAAAGAACAGCGCCGCGCCCATCAGCAGTGCCGCGACGGCGAAGCGCGGCAGGCGGTGGGTCAACTGCCGGTCGAGCGCGAAATGCCCGCGCCGCCTTAGCGTCGCGTACAGCATCGCGACATTGACCCATGCCGCCACGGCGGTCGCCAGCGGCGGGCCGATATGGGCGACGGTCGGGATCAACGCGAGGTTGAGGACGATGTTGATACCGATCGACCACAGCGCGAAGCGCACCGGCGTCCGCGTATCCTGCCGTGCATAGAAGCCGGGGGTCAGCACCTTGATGAGGACATAGGCGGGCAAGCCCAGCGAGAAGGCGGCGAGCGATTGCGCGCAGCGGATCGTGTCCTCCGCGCCGAACGCGCCATGCTGGAACAGCGCGCGGATGATCGGTTCGGCGACGATCAGGAACGCGATGGTCGCGGGTAGCGTCAGCAGCAGCGCCAGTTCGATACCCCGGTTCTGCGTATCCATCGCCCCGGCATCGTCCTTGCGCGAAAGCTGGCGCGAGATGGTGGGGAGCAGGATGGTGCCGAGGCCGATGCCGATCAGCCCCAGCGGCAGCTGGTTCAGCCGGTCGGCATAATAGATGTACGAGATCGAACCCGGATCGAGCAGCTTTGCCGACAGTGCGGTGGAAATAACGAGATTGAACTGCATCGCACCGGCTCCGGCGGCGGCCGGTACGATCAGCCGCAGCATCTGCCGCACATCGTCGGTCATGCGCGGGCGACGCGGACGCAGCGACACCCCGGCCCGGCGGCAGGCGAGCATCAACCAGCCGAGTTGCAACGCCCCGCCGATCGTCACCGTCCATGCCTGTACCCGAGCGGTCGCATACGGATCGGGTCCGTGGAAGAACAGCAGCCCGGTGACCATCGCGATGTTGAGCAGGATGGGGGCGGCGGCATTCACCCAGAACTTGTCGAGCGAATTAAGGATCGCGCCGAGCAGCGACACGATCGAGATCAGCAGCAGGTATGGAATCGTTATCCGTGACAACGTGACCGCATAGGCGAACTGGTCGGGCGTGGGATCGTTGAACCCGAGCGAAAGCAGGTACGTCAGCGGCCATGCCGCGATAAGCATAACGATCGTCGATGCGATCAGCACAGGCAGCAACACCGACAACACGTCGCGGGCAAAGGCGATGGCAGTCACCAACCCCTGTCCCTCGGTGGCTTCGTCGCCTTCGGCCACCTTCTTGTTGAACAGCGGCACGAAGGCGGCGTTGAACGCCCCTTCGGCGAACAGCGCGCGGAACATGTTGGGCAGGCGGAACGCGACGAGGAACGCGTCGGACGCGAACCCCGCGCCGACGAACGTCGCCTGCAGCGAGTCGCGGACCAGCGCCAGCACCCGGCTGGCGAGCGTCAGCCCGCCGACCGATCCCAGCGATTTCGCCAGCTTCATGAGGCTAGTCCGCGCCCGCCCCTATCGATCAGGCGTGGCCGGCGACTTCGCCGAGTCCGCCCTGCTGCTCGGCCTGGGTGATGTAGAGCTGCGCGAAGTCGATCGGCTCCAGCATCAGCGGCGGGAAGCCGCCGTCGCGCACCGCATCGGCCAGCACGCGGCGGGCGAAGGGGAACAGGATGCGCGGCGCTTCGCCCAGCAGGAACGGCTGGAGATGTTCGGCCGGGATGTTGCGCAGGCCGAACAGCCCGGCGAACGACAGGTCGACCAGATACATCACCTGGCCTTCGATATCGGCGCGCGCCTCGATCTTCAGCACCACTTCATGGACGTCGTCGCCGACCTGGTTGGCGCCGATGTTGAACTGCACGTCCAGCTTCGGGGTGCCCGGCAGCTGGTACACGCCCGGCGCGCCCGGGTTCTCGAACGACAGGTCCTTGACGTACTGGGTGATGACGTTGACCGACGGCTGGCTGTCGTCCCCGTTGGCAAACGCGTCGATGCCGGTGGCGTCGTTCTGATCTTCCATGGTATTCCCTGTCCGCAAGGCGGAAAGCTTTGGCGCTTGCCGCGTTAAGATGGCGCGGACTAGCAGCGGCAGGACCGCGATTCAACGGGTCGACCGGCCCCGCGAACCGGATGGGCGCCGCACCGTTTGTATCCGCGCCCGATCGGTCCTATGTCCGGTCGACGGAAGGAAGTGAAGGCATGGTGGTTTTTGTCGTCCTGCTCGCGATGGTCGCGGCGTTTCTGGCCATGCGGCTCTATGCCGTATTGGGCAAGCGTACCGGCCATGAACCCTTGCCGCGCACGGCCGAGGAACGCATCGGCACGCCGCCGGTCAACCGCCCGATCGAGGTGACGCCGGAAGCACGCGTGCTGGGGCCGCGTCATGTCGACGGCGGGGCCGAAGCCGGCCTGCGCGCGCTGATCGCCGCCGATCCGACCTTCGACGTCGCGCAGTTCGTCGAAGGCGCGAAGTCGGCCTATCGCATGATCCTCGAAGCCTTCTGGAAGGGCGACGAAGCGACCCTCGAATGGCTGACCGAACGCGATGTGCGCGAGGCATTCGCGCAGGCGATCGCCGAGCGCAACGCGGCGGGCCATGTGCTGGAAAACCGGCTGGTGTCGATCGAACGTGCCGTCGTGACCGAAGCATCGGTCGAAGGCGGCGTCGCCCGCGTCGCGGTACGCTTCGATGCGGACATCGCCGCGATCACCCGCGACGCCGATGGCAACATGATCGCCGGGTCGCGGTCGGATGCTGTCGAGACGCATGACGTTTGGACGTTCCTGCGGGTGCTGAAGAGCAGCGATCCGAACTGGAAGCTCGCCGACACCGACGAAGCCTGACATCGATGCGCAAGGGGGGGATGGCGGCCGTTGCCGCGCTGCTGCTGGCGGGCTGTTCGAATGCGATCGTGCCGCGCGGCGCGGACAGTGCGGCGTCGCGGCCTGCGCCCGAGCGTCCGATAGCTGATCGATCGGCATCGACGCCGGGCACGCCGACCCGGCCGATGCCGGTGCGGCAGCCGACGGCGTCGGTGCCCCTGCCGCCGATTACCGGTGGGGGTCCGGTCGACGGCGCGACCACCGCGCTGGCCGCCGGCGTCGTTGCCGGCCCGCCGGTCGCCGATCTGCCGATCACCGAGGACGTCGCCGCCCGTGCATTGGCCGCGTTCCGCATCAGTTGCCCCTCGGTCACGCGCAAGGCCGATCCGACCGGCCTGACCCGTCCCGCCGACTGGCAGGCGTCGTGCGAGGCGGCGCGGAGTGTATCGGCGGGTGGTGTACGCGCCTTCTTCGTGCGCTGGTTCGAAACCGCGCAGGTCGGTGACGGCAAGGCGTTCGCCACCGGCTATTACGAACCGGAAATCCACGGATCGCGGACCCGGCGCAGCGGCTATGAAACGCCGATCTATGGCGTGCCGGGCGATCTGGTCGAGGCCGATCTCGGCCTGTTTTCGACCGATCTGAAGGGCAAGCGGGTGCGCGGTCGGGTGGATGGCGCCGCCTTCGTCCCCTATTACGACCGCACCGCGATCGAGGAGGGCGCGCTTGCCGGGCGCGGGCTGGAAATCGCCTGGGCGGCCGATCCGGTCGAGATGTTCTTCCTGCAGGTGCAGGGGTCGGGGCGGTTGCGCCTGCCCGATGGCGGAGTGATGCGGATCGGCTATGCCGGGCAGAATGGCCGCGACTATACCGGCATCGGCAAGCTGATGCGCGACCGCGGGCTGGTGCAGCCGGGACAGGCGTCGATGCAGGGGCTGATGGCGTGGCTGCGCGCCAACCCTGACCAGGGTCGCGCCATCATGCGCGAGAACAAGAGCTTCGTTTTCTTCCGCGAACTGACCGGGCCGGGGCCGCTGGGCGCGCTCGGCCTGCCGGTGACAGGGCAGGCGAGCGTCGCCGCCGATGTCCGCTTCGTGCCGCTGGGCGCGCCCGTCTTCCTGTCGATGGACCGCACCGACGCCAGCGGACTGTGGGTCGCACAGGATACCGGCGGCGCGATCAAGGGCACCAATCGCTTCGACACCTTCTGGGGCGCGGGCGACGAGGCACGGGCGATCGCCGGCGGCATGAGCGCGCGCGGCACCGCCTTCCTGTTGCTGCCGATCGGCACCGTCGCACGGATCGCGGGTGGCCGGGCGACGCCTTGATCCTGGTGAGGCGGCGCTGTGGGCGCGGGTGGTCGCGGCGGTAAAGCCGCTGCACGCCGCCCGCCCGACGCCGCCCGCGCCGCTCCTGCTCGAAAGGCTGGAGAAACATGGTGCGCCGACGCCCAAACCGGTCCGCGCGCGCGCCGTCGTTGCCCCGCCCGTTCCGGCCAAGGCGCGCACGCCCGGACCGACATTGGATGCCGGATGGGACCGGAAGCTGGCGCGGGGCCTGGTCAGCCCGGATTCGACGCTCGACCTGCACGGCCATACGCTCGCATCGGCCCATGCCCTGCTCGATCAGGGGCTGGCGCGGGCGATCCAGCGTGGCGACCGGGTGCTGCTGCTGGTGACGGGCAAGCCGCCCCGCGCCGAATCGGAGCGGCCCCACGCGCGCGGGGCGATCCGGGCGGCGGTACAGGACTGGATCATCGCCGGTCCCTATGCCGACCGCGTGGCATCGATTCGTGGCGCGCATCTCCGCCATGGCGGGCAGGGGGCGCTTTACCTGATCCTGCGGCGACCGGTGCGCCGTGTCGATTAGCGTTTGATACGTCTGCCCGGAAACGTCGTCCCAGCGCAGACTGGGGTCTCAACTGGCTCCTGCTGGTTCGAACGGGGTGGATCGATTCTAAGACGGATCGACATGCACCGGCCTACCGTCACCCCGGACTTGTTCCGGGGTCCACCTTGCCGCTCAACTTGTCCTGAGAAAATCTGGCTGCACCGACCGCCGCACCGTGGACCCCGGAACAAGTCCGGGGTGACGAAGGGATTGTCCGTCGCTCAGCATAATGGAGCGCGCTGACCGGAAACCCGCGTTCGGCGGGTCAGAAGGTGTTGCGGTGGACCAGCACCCGGACGGTCATGAACAGGATCGCGGCGTCACGCCAGAACGACCATTTGGAGATATATTCGAGGTCGGCCTGCAACCGATGGGTCAGGTCGGTTGTCTCGGCGGTTGCGCCGCGGAAGCCGCGGACCTGCGCCAGGCCGGTGATGCCGGGCTTCAACGAATGGCGATGCCAATAGCGTTCGTCGATGTCCCAGAACAGCTTGTCCCCGGCGAGCGACCCCAGCGCATGGGGGCGCGGACCGACGATGCTCATGTCGCCCAGCAGCACGTTGAAGAGCTGCGGCAGTTCGTCGATGCTGGTCCGCCGAATGAAATAGCCGACGCGGGTGATGCGGTCGTCGTCGCGGCTGGCCGATACCTTGCCGTCGGGATCGCTTTGTTCGACCCGCATCGAGCGGAATTTCAGGATGTAGAAGAATTCGTTGCCCTGACCGACGCGCCGCTGGCGGAACAGGACCGGCCCCTTGCTGTCCATCTTGATTGCGATGGCGATTAGGATGATCGCCGGCAGCAGCGCGATAAGCGCGGGCGCGCAGATGGCGAGGTCGAACAGTCGCTTGGCCAGCGCCTTGCGCAGCGGCAGCGGCCCCACCGCCACGGTCAGCGCGGGCAGGTCGCCGACATGCGACACGCCGAACGCGCCATAGGATTCGAGGTCGTTGACGACGATCTCGCCACGAACGTTCACGCCCTTCAGCATCATCGCCCAGTTATTGCGATCCTCGGGCTGGCACGCGATCGCGACCCGTTCGCACCCGCGGATCAGCAGGCCGAACGCGTTGAGCATCGCGGGATCGCGCAGGTCGGGGCGCAGGCCGCGCGCCCGCGCGTCGAACACCTGAAAACCCTGGGGCGGGGTGACGTGCATCCCGTCGACGACCAGCAACTGCGTCAGCAGCCGGTCGCGCAGATGGGTCGCGGTATAGACGACCACGATCTGCCGCAGGATGGCGAGCAGGCCGACGCCCGTCACCATCGCGACCAGCAGCAGTCCGCGTGGCAGCGTCTGGTCCAGCCGCAGAAAGTACGACATGACGAACAGCGTGCCATAGGTGAACAGCAACGACCGCACGGCCGGGCCGGTATCGATCATCAGCGTCCGCGACGGCTTGAACGAAAACGCCCCGCCATTGAAGGCGATGGCGACATAGACGGCGGAGGCGACGAAGAAGGCACCGATAAGAGCCGGATCGAAACGATACCAGATTCCCGGCATGGCGAAGCCGACCGCGATCGAAAACAGGTCGAGAACGAGCAACACGCCGAACACCTGCAACCGCAGCGCGCGCGGTGCAGTCCAGAAACCTTGCTGCACCGCGGTATCATCTGGCGAAACGATCATGTCGGTCGGCGTAGAGTTCACCGGATTCGCACCCCTTGGACGGTTTTGACCATGCACCGGTCCGTTGACCGAAGCCGTTATGCAAAAGCGACTAAATAGAAAGCCTCAATTGGACCCTTGCCGTAAACGTCCGGTGAATGGAAGCATTCCAGAGCCAAGCCGTAACCGGATTTACCCGAACAAAGCGCGTCAGTCATCTTCCATCCTGACGATTCGTCCCGCGCATGGCCCGTTCCATAAAAACAGGGCTTGTCATTTTTATGGAAACGGGGTGTGGCAGTTCTCATGTTGCCCTGCCGCAAAATCACGCTGCCGCGCACGAACGTAGCCATAATGGCTCCGGAATGGGTGTCGTGGCCTTCGGCATGGGCCGTGTCGGCGTTGCGTCACAGGCGCCTTTGTTCGATTCCGGCGTGGCGTTCTCAAGGTCGCCGGCTGTTCCTACACCGTATTGGGGTGCTGATTCATGACTAACCCTGTCCTCGTTACCGGTGCCGCCGGGTTCATCGGCCACGCCACCGCCCACCGCCTGCTGGAGCGGGGCGAGACGGTGATCGGCGTCGATATCGTCAATGATTATTACGACCCGTCGCTGAAGGAAGCGCGCCTGTCGACCTTCAACGGACGGCGCGAATTCAGCTTCCACCGCGCCGACATCGCCGATACCGAGGCGATGGCGAAGCTGGTGCGCGATAATGGCGTGACCCGCGTCGTACACCTCGCCGCGCAGGCGGGGGTACGCTACAGCATCGACAATCCGATGGCCTATGAACGGTCGAACCTGGCCGGGCATCTGTCGATCATGGAGGCGTGCCGCCACGCGCCGGGCTTCGAACATCTCGTCTATGCCTCGTCCAGCTCGGTCTATGGCGACAAGCCGATGGGCGGGCAGGGATTCAGCGAGGACGAACCGTCGGTCGATCCCGTCTCGCTCTATGCCGCGACCAAGCGCGCGTGCGAACTGATGAGCCAGTCCTATGCGAAGCTGTACGGCTTTCCGCAGACGGGCCTGCGCTTCTTCACCGTCTATGGCCCGTGGGGCCGGCCGGACATGGCCTATTTCTCGTTCACCAACCGCATCATGGCGGGGCAGTCGATCGAGGTGTACGGCGAAGGCAAGATGGCGCGCGACTTCACCTATATCGACGACATCGTGACCGGCATCCTCGGCGCGCTTGACCATCCGCCGGAACAGGGCGGGCACCGCGTATTGAACATCGGCGACAGCCACCCGGTCGGACTGATGGAAATGATCTCGACGCTGGAAAGCGCCATCGGGCGCGAGGCGGTGAAGATCATGAAGCCGATGCAGCCCGGCGACGTCACCGCGACCTATGCCGATGTGTCGAAGCTGCGCGACCTGACCGGCTATCAGCCCAAGGTGATGCTGGCCGAAGGATTGCAACGGTTCGCCGACTGGTACCGGGACTATTACCGGGTCGGTTGAGCCGGATCAGCACCCGACGGGACGACGGGAACGCCGCTTCGACCGAGGTCGGGGCGGCGTTTCGCGTTTCGACCGATACCCATGACCGGTATCGCACCAAGCGTCATCCCAGCGCAGGCTGGGATCTTCCGCTGATAGCGCGCAGCAGGAGCCGCGGGAGGCCCCAGCCTGCGCTGGGGCGACGGTCCTGGTCCTGCAAGCCGACGCTTAGCGCAGCGCCCCGCGCGCAATATCGGCGTAGATCGCGGTCAGCAGGCGCAGGTCGTCGATCGCGACCGCTTCGTCGACCTTGTGCATCGTCGCGTTGAGCAGGCCGAATTCGACCGTGGGTGCGAGGCGCGACAGGAACCGCGCGTCCGAGGTGCCGCCGGTCGTCGACAGCTCCGGCGCGCGCCCGGTGTGGCGGCGGATCGCATCGGCGATCAGCGTGGAGAAATCGCCCGGCGGCGTCAGGAACGCTTCGCCCGACACGCGTCCGGTCACGACCGCCTCGGGCGCATGGGCGTGGACGATGGCGCGCACCCGTTCGATCAGGGCGTCGCCCCGGTGCAGGTCGTTGAAGCGGATCGACAGCCGCGCCTGCGCGTGGCCTGGGATGACGTTGGTCGCCGGATTACCGACGGTGATGTCGGTGACCTCGATATTCGACGGCTGGAACCAGTCATTGCCCGCGTCCAGCACCACCGCCTCGACCGCCGCCAGCGCGGCGACCAGCTTCGGGATCGGATTGTCGGCGAGGTGCGGATAGGCGACATGCCCCTGTCGTCCGGGCACGTCGATCCAGATATTGACCGACCCGCGCCGCCCGATCTTTATCATGTCGCCCAGCAGCGTCTGCGACGTCGGTTCGCCGACCAGGATCAGGTCGGGGGCAAGGCCGCGCTCCGCCATCCGGTCGATCAGCGCGCGGGTGCCGAAGATCGCCGGCCCTTCCTCGTCACCGGTCAGGATCAGGCTGATCGTACCGCAATCGGCGGGCAGGGTCGCTGCGGCGGCGATGAACGCGGCGATTGCGCCCTTCATGTCCACCGCGCCGCGGCCGTGGATCAGCCCGTCCCGCTCGGCGGCCTCGAACGGCCCGCTGGTCCAGCCCGGCCCGGGCGGCACGACGTCAAGATGCCCGGCAAAGGCGAAATGCCGCCCGCTTGTTCCCCGCACCGCCAGCAGATTTTCAACCGGCCCGTCCGGCGCCTCGCCCGCCACGAATCGTTCGACGTGGAAGCCCAGCGGCGCCAGCATCGCCTCCGCCACGTCGAATACGCTACCTAGCGCGGGTGTCACGCTGTCGCACGCCAGCAGGGCCTTGGTCAGGGCGACGACATCGGACATCGGACGGCTTTCGCAACAGGGAACGGGGACCGCCGCATCGCCCAGTCATGCGACGGATGCAATGGGCCGGCGACATTGCCGTGGCGGCGGCACCCCCGTAGAGCCGATCGCGATGCGTATCCTGTTCGTGATCCTCGCGGTTCTGCTGATGGTGCCCGGCTGGTCGGGCGCGGAGCGGCTGCCGCTGCTGCGGCCGGGGGGGGCGGTGGTCACTACGACGCCGGTCGATCTTTTTCCGGGCGATCCGGCCCGGCGACGGCTGGGCGCGCTGACCTATCTTGGCGGCGTCGAGTTGCGCAATCCCGATCCGGTGTTCGGCGGCTTTTCATCGATGCGCGTGGACGGCAGGCGCTTCACCCTGCTGTCCGATGGCGGCGGCATCGTCCGCTTCGCCATGGGACCCGACTGGCAGGTGCACGATGCGACCACGCGCGAATTGCCGGGCGGCCCCGGCACCGGCTGGGAAAAGCGCGACCGCGACAGCGAATCGATGGCGGTGCTGCCCGGCGGCGACGTGCTGGTAGGGTTCGAACGCGCCAATGCGCTGTGGCGCTACGATCACGACCTGCGCCGCGTGATCGGCTGGCGCGCGCCGCGCGCGATGCGCAAATGGTCGGCGAACAGCGGGCCGGAGGCGGTGGCGACGATGCCCGACGGCAGCGTGGTCGTGTTCAGCGAAGCGAATGCGAAGCGCGGGCTGAAGGGGTTTGCGGCGATTCGCCTGAACGGCGATCCGATCGACCCGGCGGTGCCGTGGCATCGCTTCCGCTATGTCGCGCCGCCCCAGTTCGCGGTGACCGATGCGGTCGCATTGTCCGATGGCCGGGTGCTGGTGCTGGTCCGCCGGTTCGGGCTGCCGCAGTTGTTTACCGCGCGGCTGCAACTGATCGATGCCGGTGCGATCCGGCCGGGCGCGATCGTCACCGGCCGCACCATCGCCGCGTTCGAGGGCGATGTGATCCACGACAATTTCGAAGCGCTGGCCCTGACCCGCGAAGGCGGTCGCGACGTGCTGTGGATCGCGTCCGACGACAACCAGGCCTTCTGGCAACGCTCGCTGCTGCTGAAGTTCCGGCTGGAGTTGTAGGGGCGGCGACGTTCCCCTCGATCGGCACTTCACAGCCAAACAGCGTCACCCCAGCGCAGGCTGGGGTCTGTCGGTTGCAGCACGCAGCACCCGCCACGGAAAGACCCCAGCCTGCGCTGGGGTGACAGTCGTGGCTACGAAGGGGTGTCGACCACCAACTTCCTGCACCGGACAATCCTGCCCCACCCGTCACGGGTTCGATGACCCCATCCACCATGCACACGAAAACCCCGGACGGCGGGCGGGCCGTCCGGGGTTTCGAATCCTTCGTCGCGAAGAGGCTTACGCTGCGGCGGCTGCCGCGACGGCCTTCTTCTTCACGTCGCGCTTCAGGCGGCGGGCGCGCAGCGACAGGTCGTCGTCGCTGGTCTTCAGCAGCCAGTTGTCGAGGCCGCCGACATGCTCGACCGAACGCAGGCCGTGGGTCGACACGCGCAGGCGGATCGAGCGCTCCAGCGCTTCCGACATCAGCGTGACGTTCTGCAGGTTCGGCAGGAACGTGCGCTTGGTCTTATTGTTGGCGTGGGAAACATTGTGACCCACCTGCCGGCCCTTGCCGGTCAGCTCGCAGATGCGCGACATGATCGTTGATCCTGATTCTGTGTCGGGACACATGCCCCGGAAAGACGGCGCGGATAGCGTCGAACGGCGTCCGCGTCAACCGCAAGGGTGGCCGTGCAACCTGCGCCGCCACGGCTGCGTTGTTACGGCAACGATTCGGATGATGACAAGATCGGGAGACGGTGGATGCGCGGATTTCTTGGGCTGCTGGGCGTGGTCGTTCTGATCGTCGCCGGGCTGATGGCGTTCAATTTCATCAATATCGACCAGACGCAGCGCGCTGCCCTGCCGCAGGTAAAGGTCGAGGGCGGGCAGGCGCCCAAGTTCGACGTCGAGGTCGGCAAGGTGGAGGTCGGCACCGTCAACAGATCGGTCGAGGTGCCGGCGATCAAGGTCGAACGCCCCGCCGGGCAGTGAAGGCTGGCTGCGGCGGCACGGCGCTGGCATGGGATGGGCATGTTCGATGCCGCCCCGATGCGCCACGCGCTTGCCGCCGCCCGTGCCGCCGCCGATTCGGGCGAGGTGCCGGTGGGCGCGGTCGTGGTGCGCGCCGGACGGGTGATCGCGACCGCCGCCAATGCGCCGCGCGCGCTGGCCGATCCGACTGCCCATGCCGAAATCCTTGCGATTCGTGCGGCGGCGAAGGCGCTGGGCCGCGACCGGTTGGAGGATTGCGACCTGTGGGTGACGCTGGAACCGTGCGCGATGTGCGCCGGTGCCATCGCCCATGCCCGCATCGCGCGGCTCTATTATGGAGCGTCCGATCCGAAGGGCGGGGCGGTCGAACATGGTCCACGCTTCTTTACCCAGCCGACCTGCCACCATCGCCCTGATATTTATCCCGGCATCGCCGAAGCCGAATCGGCGACCCTGCTGCGCGGCTTCTTCGCCAGCCGGCGCGATGTTTGACGGCACGATATACGAATCATATATGGTTTGTATATAGAAGGAAACGTCATGGGTATCGTGAAGATCGACGATGCATTGCACGAGGAAGTGCGCCGGGCGAGCGGGGTGCTGTGCCGCTCGATCAATGCACAGGCCGAATTCTGGATGACGATCGGCATGATCGCGGAGGCCAATCCCGACCTGTCGTTCAACGACATCATCCGCACCCGGCTGGCCGCTGCACAGGTCCGCGCGGTCGATGCGATCGCTGCCTGACATGGTAAAATCGCCTGCCGAACTGGACCTGATGCGCGAATCGGGCCGGCTGCTCGCCTCGGTGTTCGAAATGCTCGATCGCCAGGCGCTGGCCGGCATGTCGACCCTGGCGATCAACGATCTGGTCGAACGCTTCATCGTCGACGATTGCGCGGCGCGCCCGGCGAGCAAGGGACAATATGGCTTCGCCTATGTCCTCAACAGCTCGATCAACGACGTCGTGTGCCACGGCGTGCCCGATGCGGCGGCGATCGTGCAGGGCGGGGACATCGTGAACCTCGACATCACGCTGGAAAAGAACAGCTTCATCGCCGATTCGTCCAAGACCTACATGGTCGGTACGGTCACGCCGCAGGCGCGGCGGCTGGTACAGGCGGCGCAAGGCGCGATGTGGGCTGGCATCGGACAGGTCCGCCCCGGCGCGCGGCTGGGCGACATAGGTGCGGCGATCGAGCGTCATGCGAAGAAACAGGGCTATTCGGTCGTGCGCGAATATTGCGGCCACGGCATCGGTCGCGAGATGCACGAGGAACCCTCGGTCCTCAATTTCGGTCGGCCCGGCACCGGCGCGGTGCTGCACGAGGGGATGACCTTCACCATCGAACCCATGGTCAACCAGGGATCGCGCAAGGTGGTTAGCGGTGGCGACGAATGGACCGTCGTCACCGCCGACGGCAAGCTGTCGGCCCAGTTCGAACATACCGTGGCGGTCACCGCGACCGGTGTGGAAGTGCTGACGCTGCGCAGCGACGAGGCGCCGCCGCGCGGGCGGTGATTTGTCCCGTAGCGCTGGAGCGCTCCGTATCCCCGCGAAGGCGGGGATCCAGGGCCACAGGCGTCATGCTCCGTAACCCTGGACCCCCGCCTGCGCGGGGGTACGCTGGTGGGTGATGGGCCTTACCGCAACTGGTCCTGCTCGATCGGCACGATCTTGATCTCGACGCGGCGGTTTTCGGCGCGGCCTTCCTCGGTTTCGTTCGATGCGATCGGCTGGGTCTCGCCGAAACCGCGCGTGCCGATGCGTGCCGACTGCACCCCGCGCGAGGACAGATAGGTCGCGACCGATCCGGCGCGCCGCTCCGACAGCGTCTGGTTATACGCGTCCGATCCGGTCGAATCGGTGTGGCCGTACACGTCGATGTAGGTCTGGTTATAGTCGCGCAGCACGTCGGCGACCTGATCCAGCGTCGAGCGGAACTGCGGCTGCACATTGGCGCTGTCATAGGCGAAGGTGATGCCGGCCGGCATGTTCAGCACGAGATCGTCGCCGCGCCGCGTCACTTCGACATCGGTGCCGGCGGTGCGCGCGCGCAGGTCGCGTTCCTGCTTGTCCATATACGCGCCGATCCCTGCGCCAGCGAGGCCGCCGATGCCGGCACCCAGGATCTTCTCGGTCCGGTCGCGCCGGCCACCGACCAGATCGCCCAGCAGATAGCCGCCGACCGCGCCGCCGATGCCGCCGATCGCCGCACGCGAGATGCTGCGCTCGCCGGTTTCGGGATCGGTCACGCACCCGCCGGTCAGCAGCGCCGCCGACAGCGCACCCGCGATCCAGAATTTCGAGCCATTCGCCATGTGAAGTCCTCCAACGTATCCGATTGCATGTCTTGCCCGGAAAAACCGGGCAACGGGCCACTTGTTCCGCATCCGTTTTGAACGGTGCCTGACCGACCCGGCGCAGGAATCGACCGATGGCAGACGACTCGCCGGTTGTGCGCGGGGCGGCATTGCGGCATGGGTGGGCCAGTTCAATGGAACCTCTCTCACCCTTCCCCTGGTTCGACGTCGTCATCATCCTCGCGCTGGTGGCGTTGAACGGCGTGTTCGCCATGTCCGAACTCGCCATCGTCTCAGCGCGCAAGGCACGGCTGGAAGGGCTGGCGAAAGCGGGGGGCAAGGGCGCGCAGACCGCGATGCGGCTGGCCGAGGATCCCGGCAAGTTCCTGTCGACCGTCCAGATCGGCATCACCCTGATCGGCATTCTGTCGGGCGCCTATTCGGGGTCGAGCCTGGGCGGGCCGGTCGGCGAACGGATGGTGCTGCTGGGCCTGCCCGAATCGCTGGCGGCCAATGTCGGCTTCGGCGTGGTTATCGGCGTCACGACCTTCGCCAGTCTGGTGATCGGCGAGCTGGTGCCCAAGCAGTTCGCGCTGCGCAGTCCGGAGCCGATCGCGGTGCTGGTCGCGGTGCCGATGCTGTGGCTGTCGCGGATCACCGCGCCGTTCGTGTGGTTGCTCGACACCACCTCCAGCCTGATCTTCAAACTGCTGCGGATGAACCGCGAATCCGAAAACCGGGTGACGGCGGAGGAGCTGCACCTGCTGGTCGCCGAAGCCAGCAAGTCGGGCGTGATCGAGGAGCATGAGCGCTCGATCATCTCCGGCGTCGTTCGCTTGGCCGACCGTCCGGTGCGCGAGGTGATGACGCCGCGGACCGAGGTCGAATGGCTCGACGTCACGCTCGACGAAGCCGGCATCCGCGCGGCGATGGCGACTACGCCGCACACTCGCCTGCCGGTCGCCGAAGGATCGGTCGACGCGGTGATCGGCGTCGTGCAGGCGCGCGACATCGTGGCGGCGATGTGCCGGGGCGAGCCGCTGGACCTGCGCACACTGCTCCACGAAGCGCCGGTGCTGCCGGATCAGGTCGACGCCATGGACGCGTTGCAAGCGATCCGTCGCGCCGCCGTTCCGGTCGGCCTCGTCCATGACGAATATGGCCATTTCGAAGGGATCGTGACCCCCGCCGACCTGCTGCGCGCGATCGCCGGCGACTTCGCATCGGATGCTGAGGAAGGCGATTCGCCGCACATCATCCGTCGCGAGGACGGGTCGCTGCTGGTGTCGGGCCAGACCCCGGCCGACCAGCTTGCCGAACGCATCGGCATCGACCTGCCCGAGGACCGCGACTATGCGACCGTCGCCGGCCTGGCGCTCGCCATTTTGAAGCATCTGCCGACCGAGGGCGAGTATTTCACCGAACAGCGTTGGCGCTTCGAGATCGTCGACATGGACGGCCGCAAGATCGACAAGCTGCTGGTGCAGGCGGTCGATTAGGGTCTGATCCACCTCGTTTGACGCAGGTGTCATCCCAGCCTTCGCTGGGGCGACGTTTCCAGGCAGATGGGTCAGAGTCTAAGGGCCGATCGGCCGGTGAGCCACGCCGGAATCACCGGCGCAGCCACGTCGCCTGCGGCGTGTCGGCCGCCTTTGCCAGCTTTTTGCGCGCGGCGGTGTCGCCCAGGCCATAGGCCTTGAGGAACAGCACGCTTTGCGCGATCGCGTCTGCATGGCCGGGGGCGTCGGCTTTGCCGATCAGCTCATGGCTGCCGCCGCGATAGGACAGCGCGAACTTGTCGCCCGCCGGTGCGCTCTGCACCGGGAAGAGGTGGTCGTGCCAATCGCTGACAAAGCCCGGCACGACATCCGCATCGCCGGTCACGACCATCATCGGCAACGCATCGGTGGCATAGGCGCCGTCGCCGATCAGGCCGGGAATCTTGCCCGGCGACGAAAATCCCAGCACCGCCTTCACCGCCGGTTCGCGGAACGGCGCGATCTGGGCCAGTCCGCCGCCCAGGCACAGCGCAATCAACGTGCCGAAACTGTGCCCCGCCGCGACCACCGGCTTGCCCGGCCATGTCCGCGCGGCATAGGCGATCGCGGCGCGCTGATCGGCGATGCGTTCCATGAAGCTCGCCTGCATCGTGAACTTCGCGCGGTCGGGATAGTGCATCGAATCGACATGCACCGGCGCCAGCACGGCGAACCCCGCGTCCCGCCATGCCGTCGCGACCGCGTCATAGCGCTCGGGCCACGACCCATGGCCGGTCGAGAACAGGACCACGCCGCGCACCTGCTTCGGCAGCCAGATGACCATCGTCGTGGATCGCGCGGGCGATACTACCAGCGGTACGCTGGGTCCCGGCTCGGCCCATGCCGGCGCGACCGATAGGGCGGCGGCGAGTGCGATCGACAGATGCCTGACGATGGTCATGATATGCTTCCCCCTGAGATTTCTACGACGCTAGTCAGGATGGGGGAAGGTTGCCAGCTGCGGATGCGTCCTGTCGGCGACTTTGCTGCCTGTCCTACAGTTTTCCGAACCTGGCCTCGAACCCGGCGATGTTGCCTGCCGCCAGAAATTGCGCCTGTTCGACCCAGCGGTCCTTCGTCATGCGTGGGGCGAACATGCCCAGTTGCCCGGCGACGGCGTCGGCGCGGTCGGGGTCGAGCTTTGCCAGCGTCGCGATGTCGGGAATGCCCTGTTCGACCAGCATCGCCGCCACCTTCGGCCCCAGCCCCTTCAGGCGGGTCAGGTCGGTGTCGCCCGAAACCGGTGCGACCGGCGTGGCGGGAGTTGCGACGACGACGGGGGCAGGGGCAGGTGTTGCGGCCGTTTCCAGGGCTTGTTCCGCCGGCGCGGCCGTCGTCACGGGCGCGGCGGGTTCCGCCGCCCGCTCGACCGGCGCGGACACGCTGGCCGCTTCCCCCTGCGACGACGCCATGTCCGCCTCGTCGACCGGCGCATCGCCGCGTGTCAGATGCCCGGCATCCTCCAGATCGCGGACGCCCTGACGCCGCGCCCGCGCCAGTTTCATGCCGTAGGCGATCCCGATGAGGGTCAGCACCGCCAGCACGGCGATGATGGCGAAATGAACCGTCGTCAGCGCGCCCAGGAAACCGGGCGATTGCAGGGGAGTGGTGCCGCTATCCATCGTTATCCATCCTTCATCGCCGCTTCGCGCGCGACTTCGCGCCAGCCGATGTCGCGGCGGCAGAAGCCCGGGAAGTCGAGCGCATCGACCGCGCGGTACGCCGCACCCTGCGCGGCGGTCACATCGGCTCCGCGCCCGGTCACGGCCAGCACGCGGCCACCGGCGGTCACAACGCCCGTCTCGCCAAATCGGGTTCCGGCATGAAACACGGTCGCGCCGGTCGCCTCCGCCGCGTCGATCCCGCCGATGGGACGCCCCGTCTCCGGCGTGCCCGGATAGCCGGGTGCGGCCATCACCACCGTCAGCGCGGTGTCGTCGCTGAACACCGGCGGTTCGACTTGCGCCAGCGTCCCCTGCGCCACCGCGAGCAGCACCGGCAGCAGATCGCTGTCCAGCCGCGCCATCAGCACCTGCGCCTCCGGATCGCCGAACCGCGCATTATATTCGATCAGCTTCGGCCCGCGTGTCGTCAGCATCAGCCCGGCATAGAGCACGCCCGAATAGGGCGTGCCGCGCGCCGCCATCGCCCGCACGGTCGGGGCGACGATCGTCTCGATCGCTTGGCGTTCCAGCGCGGGGGTCAGCACCGGGGCAGGGGAATAGGCACCCATGCCGCCGGTGTTCGGACCCGTATCGCCATCGCCGACCCGCTTGTGGTCCTGCGCCGATCCGAACGGCAGCAGCGACACGCCATCGGTCAGCACGAACAGGCTGGCCTCCTCGCCGGCCAGAAACTCCTCGATCACCGCCTCGCCGCCGGGCTGTTCGAAGATCGCGGCGAGCGCGCCCTCGGCCTCGGCGCGGTCCATCGCCACCGTCACGCCCTTGCCCGCGGCAAGGCCGTCCGCCTTGATGACGACCGGCAGTGAAAACGGCGACAGCGCGGCGACGCCTTCGTCCAGCGACGTCACCCGGACATAGCCGGCGGTCGGAATATCCGCCTCGCGACACAGGTCCTTGGTATAGCCCTTCGATCCTTCGAGCTGCGCGGCCGCCGCCGATGGCCCGAACGTCGCAATTCCGGCGGCCCGCAGGTCGTCGGCCAGCCCCGCTACCAGCGGCGCTTCCGGCCCGACCACCACCAGCTTCACGGTCCGTTCGACGCAGAAGCGCACCACCGCGGCGTGATCGGTCACGTCCAGCGGCACCAGCGTCGCGCAGTTCGCGATGCCGGGGTTGCCGGGCGCGGCATAAAGCGTATCGAGAAGCGGCGAGCGCGCCAACTTCCACGCCAGCGCATGTTCGCGCCCACCCGATCCGATCAACAGGACATTCATGGACGATCGTTTCCCCGATTTTATGTCGAGCCGGCTCGTAGCCGAGCCGCGCGCGAACGACAACGCCGCGCCGGAAAGCGTCAGCGAACTGGCCGGGCGGCTGAAGCGCATGGTCGAGGGGGAGTTCGGCCGCGTCCGCCTGCGCGGTGAAATCTCGGGCTACAAGCGCGCGTCGTCGGGCCATGTCTATCTGGCGCTGAAGGACGATGCCGCATTGATCGACGGGGTGATGTGGCGCGGATCGGCGGGGCGGCTGGCCTTCACCCCGCAGGACGGCGTCGAGGTGATCGCTACGGGTAAGCTCACCACCTATCCCGGCCGCTCGCGTTACCAGATCGTGATCGACCATCTGGAACTGGCGGGCGAGGGCGCGCTGATGGCGCTGCTCGAAAAGCTCAAGGGGAAGCTGGCGGGCGAGGGGCTGTTCGACGCGGGGAAGAAACGGCCGTTGCCGTATCTACCGCGCACCATCGGCATCGTGACCTCGCCCACCGGCGCGGTGATCCGCGACATCCTCCACCGGCTGGAGGATCGCTGCCCGACCCATGTGCTGGTGTGGCCGGTGAAGGTGCAGGGCGAGGGTGCGGCGGCGGAGATCGCGGCGGCGGTGCGGGGGTTCGGCGCGCTGCCGGAGGACGGGCCAGTGCGTCGTCCCGACCTCCTGATCGTCGCACGCGGCGGCGGGTCGATCGAGGATTTGTGGTGCTTCAACGAGGAAGTCGTGGTCCGCGCGGTCGCCGCCTCGCCGATCCCGGTCATCTCCGCCGTGGGCCACGAGACCGACACGACCCTGTGCGATCACGCCGCCGACCTGCGCGCACCCACCCCGACCGCCGCCGCCGAACTGGCCGTGCCGGTCCGCGCCGACCTTGCCCACACCATCGCCAGCCTGTCGCTGCGCACCCAGCGTTGCGTGCGGCGCTATCACGACCGGGGCCGGGAGCAGCTGGCGGCGCTGGTGCGCGTGATGCCGCGCCGCGACGCCCTGCTGGGACCGCAGCGGCAGCGGCTGGACGATGTCGCCGGCCGCCTGTCGCTGGCGCTCGAACGGCGCGTCGCCACGGCGCGGCGCAACCTCGACCGCCACGGCCATGCGCTCAGGCCCGCGATGCTGACCCAGCGGCTGGCGCAGGCTCGCGCCCGTTTCGACGGCACCGCACGGATGCTGGAACAGGTGAACCCGGACAATCTGCTGCAAAAAGGCTATGTCCGCGTTGTCGCGAAGACGAACGGCAAGACGGTCGCCACCGCCGCCGACGCCCGCGCGGCCGGCGCGCTGCAACTCCACTTCCGCGACGGCGTGCTGGATGCAAAGGTTGAGCGGGCCGGGGGCCGCGCCTATGTCGAACCGACCCAACCCACCCTGCTCTGACCCGGACACGACCATGCTGAAGCCCGAAAGCCGCCCCGCCAAGCTCCATTACCTTACCAACAATTTCCGGGTGCTGGCCGATGGCGATTTCGTGACCTGCGCAGTCACCGGCGCACGCATCCCGCTCGAGGAACTGCGCTACTGGAACGCCGCGCGGCAGGAAGCCTATGTCGATGCCGAAGCGTCGACCAAGGCGCTGGCGCCCCAGTGATCGCCGCCGCCGCCCTGATCGCGGCGGCGCCTGCGGCGATCCTGCTCGACGGTACACCGGGGCAGGGGGCGGCGCTGACCGGCAGCGTGGCACCGGGCGCGACGCTGCAATTGGACGGACAGCCGGTCGATGTCGCCGCCGACGGCCGGTTCCTGATCGCGTTCGACCGTGACGCCGGTCCGGCCGCCACGCTCATCGCGACGCTGCCCGATGGCCAACGGATCGTCCGCCCGCTCGCCATCGCCCCCCGCGCCTGGGCGATCGAGCGCCTGCCGACGCTCCCGCGCGTGTCGCAGCCCTCCGCCGAGTTCCAGCGCCGTCGCGCCCCCGAACTGGCGCAGATCAATGCCGCGCGCGCGGTATCGAGCGATGCGGAAGGTTGGCGGCAGCGCTTCGTCTGGCCGGTAAAGGGCCGCCTCTCCGGCCGGTTCGGATCGCAGCGCGTCTATGCCGGCGCACCCGGCGCTTATCATTCCGGCGTCGACGTAGCGCGGCCGACCGGCACGCCGGTAGCCGCGCCCGCCGATGGCGTCGTCATCCTCGCGGCGGCCGCGCCCTTCACGCTGGAGGGCAATCTGTTGATGATCGACCACGGCATGGGGTTGAACAGCGCGTTCCTGCATCTGTCGCGGATCGACGTGAAGCCGGGCGACCGGGTGCGGCAGGGGCAGGTGGTCGGCGCGATCGGCGCGACCGGACGCGCGACTGGCCCACACCTCCATTGGGGCATGAAATGGCACGATGCGCGGATCGACCCGCTGCTGCTCGCCGGGCCGATGACGCCCTGACGGAACCGCGCCGGGCCACGAAACATTCCGCATCTGTATCGAAGGGGAATTAGATCATGCTGCGTACCACCCTCCTCACCGCCATTGCCGCTACAACCCTCGCCGGCTGCGCCACCACCGGGGCCGGCATGGCCGGTGACAAGACGATGCGCACCGCCACCGCGCCGCTGCGCACCGCCACCGGGGCCGATGTCGGCACCGTCACCGCGACCGAAATGGCCGGCGGCATCCAGATCCGGATCGACGCGCGTGGTATGCCCGCCGGAATGCACGGGGCGCATGTCCACACCACCGGCCGTTGCGACGCGCCCGACTTCACCACGGCCGGCGGCCACTGGAATCCGACCGCCAAGCAGCACGGCACCAGCAACCCGGCCGGCCCGCACGCTGGTGATGCACCCAACCTGACCATCGGCGCCGACGGCACCGGGTCGGTCACGATCATGCTGCCCGCCGGGACGATGGACGGGCTGCTCGACGCCGACGGATCGGCGTTCGTGATCCACGCGCAGGCCGATGACTATAAGACCGACCCATCGGGCAATTCGGGCGGTCGCATCGCCTGCGGTGTGTTCGCCGCCGCCTGATTGCGCCGCACGCCCGAGCGGAGCATAGCGGGTCCATGACCACGCGACGCTCCGTTCTGGCCGGCATGGCCGCCACCGCCACCTTGTCCGCACTGCCCGTCCGGGCGCAGGGGTGGCGGCAGGCGCTGATTGCCGGCACCTATGCCGGAAAGGGCGGGGCGGGCGTCTATCGCCTGCCTGCCCGTGGTCGTGGCTGGAGCGTGGGCACTGCCGATCCGGCGCTCAAGGACGCCTCGTTCGGCGTGTCGCGGGGAGACATGCGGTATTTCGTCCGCGAAACAGCAGCGGGCCGGATGGTCGCCACGAACCGCGACGGCAAGATCCTGGCTGATCTGCCGAGCGGCGGGGACGATCCCTGCCATATCGCGATCGCTCCGAATGGCGCGCTGCTGGCGGTCGCGAATTATTCGTCGGGCACCGTGGCACTTTATCCCCTCGCCGCCGGGATGCCGCAAGCCCCGATCATCCGCCAGCACAAGGGCACCGGGCCGCGCGCCGATCGTCAGGCGGGGCCGCACGCCCACTGGGTCGGCTTCACACCCGACAATCGCTTCCTTCATGCGGTCGATCTCGGCGCCGATGCGGTCTTCGCCTATGCGCTGTCGAGCGGCGAGATCAGCGAGCCTGCCGTCGCGTGGCGCGCACCCGCAGGCTCCGGTCCGCGCCACCTCGCCTATCATCCGACGCTGCCGGTCGCCTATGTCGTTACCGAGTTCGCCAACACGCTGACCACGCTCGACGCGCAGTTCGACGGCACGCTGACGGCGCGCGCCACGACCTCGCTGCTCCCGCCCGACTGGCAGGGGACCTCCTATGGCGCCCATATCACGATCGATAGCGCCGGCCGCCGCCTCTATGCCTCGAACCGCGGGCATAACAGCATCGCCGTGTTCGACCTTGCCGAAGACGGGACCGCGACCCTCGACCAGCATATCCCGTGCGGTGGCGACTGGCCGCGCTTCTTCCTGCTGCTGGAGGATAGCGGGCAGTTGCTGGTCGCTAACGAACGCAGCGGCGAAGTCGCGGTCTTCGATCTCGGCTATGACGGCCGCCTGCGCGCTACCCCCGCGCGCATCGCGGTTCCGGGCGTGGTGTTCCTCGACCGGGCGTGACGCCTATCCCAGCCGGTCGACCACCTCCGCCAGCCGTTCGTCCAGCACGCCCAGCATCGCGGTCCATCCGCCCAGCGCTTCCAGCTCGCCCGGCCCGTCGGAAATACCGCGCAGGCCCATGACGGGCACGCCGAAGCGCTGGCAGGCGCGCACGACGGCATAGGTTTCCATATCGACCATGTCGGCATCGATGCCGGCATAGGCATCGCCGCCGACGATGTCCGCCCCGGTCGACAGCCGCGCGGTCGGCCAGTCGAGCGGCGTCTCCAGCGCCAGTTCCGCGCCGAAATCGGCGAAAGGCGTTACGCCCCTGGCAAAGCCGATGCGCGACGCATCCATGTCGCGCCACGACACGCTCGCCACCTGCCATATCGACCCCAGCGGCAACGTCCGCGACCCTGCCGAACCGATCGATACGACCAGATCGGGCAGCGCACCCCGCTCCGCTGCTGTGGCCAGCATGGCGGCGGTGCCGACCGCCGCCTCGATCGGCCCGACCCCGGTCACCAGCGGATCGAACCGCCGTTGCAGATGCACGCCATATTCGTGCCGCGTCGCCATGACGAATTTGATGCGGTGCCGATCGGTCACCACGCGACGCTCCACGGAAATGCAGGCGCGAATGCCCGCGACGATGCCCGTGCGGTATCGTCGACAGAGCGACCGCCGACAGCGCCATGGCTGGGAAACATTCGCCGGCAGCGCGAATGCAAAAGGATCTGAAGAAGTATTACGGCACGCATCCTTTGCCCTGCCCCTGCGCAGTGTCGAGCAAGCTCGGCATGGTTACTCCGGCAGTGCCGCCCGTTTCCGCCGGCGCCAACGGCGCGTGCTGGTCAGGAACATGTCGCTGATGCAGTAACCGACGAAGATCGTCGTGGTCGACGGCCCGTAACACTGCACCGTCACCGCATAGACATTTATCATGAAGATCAGCAGCAATTTGTCGTACTGTTTGGTCTTCTGCACGCCAAGCCATGCACCGACCACGAAGATGATGAACGGAAAGCCGAGCATGATATAGGTGGAAACGTAGAAATTGTCGACCGGGACGCGAAGATAGCCCAGCGTGGTATAATCCATCGGATAGACGAAGCAGCCCAATCCGCAACCGGCAATCAGGCCGATCGGAAATACGTCCGCCATATAGGTGAATGGAAATACCCATGTATTGTTGATCCGGTCCTGCATACTGAACAGCATCGGATCGATTTCGGCGAGATTGACGCCGCTGAGCAATATCATCAGCGCAAACGGGACCATCACCAGCGCGAAAGACCATTTTGCCAGCAGCTGCTGAATGTTCAGCCCGCGATCTCGAAGAGACGTGAACTGGAATGCGACATGGTACGCGAAGAACAGGCCGGCAACACCCATCGCAGTCTTGTTGGTCGAGATGTACAGCGCGTAGGCGATCGGAATCATCAACGCCAATATGAGCTTTTGATTATAATGTTTCGCGACCAGTGCGAACGGGAACAGCGCCATATAGGCGGCCATCGTACTGTCACCGGCGAAACCGCCGTACCGTACGGCACCGCCTGCCCACCAAACCCGACCGACCGCTTTGGTCTGGCCGAAAGTCTCCACGGTCATGCCCGTCCAGGGGTAATCGATATACGGAGACAGCATCAGGCCGATCGTCGACAGGATCGAGAGTGCCAGAAAGAGATGCCGCCCGGCGCGAACCTCGTTGAGCGAGTGGCCGGCAAAGGCGAAGCCGAGGAAGATCGGCACCATCATCTTGATCGCCGAGAACACGGCGGGCGGCGGGGCGGACATGAAGATCCATCCCAGGATCAGCGCGGTGAAGATGTTGAGCGTGAAGAGAACCGCCCATGCCGATTGCCGCCGGAAAACGAATGACCAGATGAAGAAACCCGTCGCGACGAACGACATGGCATCGGGAATGAACCAGACGGCCTGCAGCTTGAACTGTGCGGCGAAGAAGCGGACGGGCCCGGTGAACGCATCGCGAATGCCGTAAAGGGAAAAGGCAAGCACAAGGAGTTGTAGCGCCAATGGGCTCGTTTCGCGATCGGCGTGCGCATGATGATCGACAGTGCGAAACCAGCGGCGCCGGGTGGTGCCGGGCGTGGCTGCGGGAAGCAGGGGGGAGTCAATCGTCGTAGCCATCGCAGTTACCCGGTTTGGCGGGCGAACCCCCGCATTGCGCTCGCGCGTCAGGGATAGCATGTCCCACCGCAACGGCCGAACGTCACGCCGTTTTTCCGCGTTCTAGGCCGAATGGTGAAAAAGGCAATGTCGTGCTGCATTGCGGCATGGGAAGGCGAGCCGGTTCGATATTTTTCCGACCGTATTTCGATACGATAGTAAAACGACCGGCGGTTTCGCGTCGATCACTCGCTACGCGGCGGAAATCAACGGATTTTTGCATAATGGCCGGTTAACCGACCGCCGTAAGTCGCTGTGCAGATTAGGCCGCTATTCCGGAGGATGTAACCTCACCCGGAGAGCCCGTTCCGTGCCCAGCTTCGCAACCGCAACCGCCTTCCTATCGACGCTCGGGGTCAACACCCATGCCGGCAATGCCGGTTACGGCAACGCCAGCATCGTCAACAACAGCCTTGCCTATCTCGGCATCAAACGCGTCCGTGACGACCTGGCGATCATGGGTACGGCCAGTGCCGTGACGAACGCCATGGGCGCGGCGGGGGTGAAGTTCGATTTCGTCATCAGCTCTTCGCTGCCGGCGCGGGGCGATGCGGCGCTAGTGGCGCAGATCAAGGCGATCGAAACCTTCGCCGCGACCTACAAGGGCAGCGTGATCGCGATCGAAGGGTTGAACGAGGCCAATATCCAGGCGTTCAGCTATAACGGATCGTCGTCGCTCGCCGCCGCCGGTGCCTTCCAGAAGGCGCTTTATGGAGCGGTGAAGTCGAACGCCGGCCTGGCGGGCATCCCGGTCATCAACATGTCGTTGGGCATGGAGAGCGACGCCGACGCGGCGGCGCTGGGCGATCTGGGCAAATATTCGGACTTCGCCAACGCCCATGCCTATACCGCGACCGGGCAGCAGGCGGACAAGGTGATGGAAGCGTCGCTGGCCCGGGCCAAGCGGACCTCGACCGGCGATCCGGTGGTCATCACCGAGACCGGCTACACGACGCTCGCCAGCAATCCCGACCTGGGCGTCAACCAGGCGGCGCAGGCGAAGCTGACGCTGAACGCCATGCTGCTGGCGTTCGAAAACGGGGCGCAGCAGACCTATCTGTACGAACTGCTCGACAGCAATCTTCAGCCCAATGGCGCGGAGAAGGAAAAGCATTTCGGCCTGTTCAATGCCGATGGCACACCGAAACTGGCGGCGACCGCAGTCCACAACCTGACCACGATCCTGGGCTATGTCGATGCCGGGACCGGCACCGATGCGAGCAAGGCCAGCTACACGCTGGGCGGCCTGCCTAGCGACGGGCATTCGATGGTGCTGGCCAAGGCGAGCGGTGCGTGGGACTTGGTCGTCTGGCGCGACGTGAAGGTGTGGAACGACGCGCTCGACAAGGAGAACACGACCGAGGCGAAGACGATCACCGTCGACCTGGGCGGCGTGCAGAAGACGGTCTATGTCTATGATCCGCTGGGCGGGACCAAGCCGATCGCGGTGTACACCAACGTATCGTCGATCCAGCTGGCGGTCGGCGACCGTCCGCTGATCGTCGAGGTCGGTGCCGCCGGACCGGTCGCCGACCTGCCGCCGGTCAGCGCGCCCGACCTGACGATGACCGCCGCGCAGTTCGCCGCGCAGATCGACACGCTCGCGCGGTCGAGCGGCCTGAAGTCGGTCACGCTGACCGATGGCAAGGTGATCCAGCTCGCATCGGATGCGACCAAGGATTTCGTCGTCAAGAATTACGGCGCGCTGCTGGGCAAGGTCGCCGGTGGCGGCGTCAGCTTCAAGGTGACCGAAACCGGCCCGAACTGGCGCGAGGAACGGTCGTTCGATGCCGCGGGCAAGTTGACCTCGACCACCGACTTCGCGTTCGAAGGCGGCGTGCTGAAACATACGCGTACGGTTACCGCCGCCGGCGACGTGACCGACCAGCTCTATACCGATGGCAAGCTGTTGCAGGTCATTGCGGCCGGCAACGGGCGCACCGTGACGACGAGCTATGACGTCGCCACCGGCAAGGTCGCCGAGCTGGTCGAGAAATCGGCGGCGGGCGATGTCGCGGTATCGACCTACAAGAGCGGCGTCCTGTCGGTCTACACGCTCAACCGCGCCGATGGCAGCCGCGACACGATCACCTATGACGCGCAGGGTCGCAAGACGAGCGACGTCGAGGTGACCGCCGACCAGACGTGGATCACCCAGCAGTTCGACGTCGCCACGGGCAAGCCGACGCGCAAGTTCGTGCAGAGAGCGGATGGCAGCGGCGAAAACGTGACCTACGGCGTCACCGGCCAGCCCTATGTCACGCTGCGGCAAGTGACCAACGCCAAGGGCGCGGTAACGCTGGTCGAGCGCGCCCGCGCCGACGGAACGCTGGTATCGAGCGACGCGGTCGCCGCGGATGGCACGAAGACCGCCACGACCTATGGCACGACCGGCAAGAAACTGACCGAAGTGATCGCCGCCGCCGATGGCCGGCGCACCACGCTGACCTATGACGCGACGTCGGGCAAGCTGGCCCAGTCGATCGTGCAGTCCGGCGGCGACACGGTCACCACCACCTATACCGGTGGCGTGGTCACCCAGTTGCTGACCGTCCGTGCCGATGGCAGCCGCGACACGATCACCTACGACGCGCAGGGTCGCAAGACGAGCGACGTCGCGGTCAGCACGACCAATGTCTGGACGACGCTGCAATATGACGCGGCCAGTGGTAAACTGACCCGCAGGTTCGTGCAGAACCCCGACGGCAGCGGCGAGAATGTCAGCTACGGCATCACCGGACAGCCTTATGTGACGATGCGGCAGGTCACCAACGCCAAGGGCGCTGTGACGCTGGTCGAACGTGCCCGCGCCGACGGGACGCTGGTGTCGAGCGAGGCGGTGGCGGCCGATGGCGCCAAGACCACGACGACCTATGGCACGACCGGCAACAAGCTGAGCGAGATCGTCGCCGCTGCCGATGGCAGCCGCACGACCCGCACCTGGGACGGGGCCACCGGTAAGCTGGCCCAGTCGATCGTGCAGGCGGGTGGCGATACGATCACCACCGCCTATACCGGCGGCGTGGTCACCCAGCTGCTGACCGTCCGCGCCAATGGCAGCCGCGATACGATCACCTATGACGCGCAGGGCCGCAAGACGAGCGATGTCGAGGTGACCGCCGACAAGACGTGGATCACGCAGCAGTTCGACGCGGCAACGGGCAAGCTGACCCGCAAGTTCGTGCAGAACGCCGATGGCAGCGGCGAGAATGTCAGCTACGGCATTACCGGTCAGCCCTATGTGACGATGCGGCAGGTCACCAATGCCAAGGGCGTGGTGACGCTGGTCGAGCGCGCCCGCGCCGATGGTAGCCTGGTATCGAGCGAGGTAGTGGCGCTGGACGGTGCCAAGACGACCACGACCTATGGCACGACCGGCAACAAGCTGAGCGAGATCGTCATCGGGGCCGATGGCAGCCGTACGACCCGCACTTGGGACGCCATAACAGCCAAGCTCGTGCAGTCGATCGTGCAGGCGGGTGGCGACACGATGACCACCACCTATACCGGTGGCGTCGTGACGCAGCAGCTGACGGTCCACGGCGACGGCAGCCGCGATACCGTCAGCTACGACACGCAGGGGCGCAAGACGACCGAAGTGACGGTCAGCGCGACCAAGACCTGGACGACGACCCAGTTCGACGTGGCGACCGGCAATGCAACGCGCGGTTTCGTCCAGAATGCCGATGGCACCGGCGAGAACGTGACCTATGGCATCACCGGCAAATCCTACACGACGCAGCGGCAGATCACCGATGCCAAGGGCAAGGTGGTCGAGGTGTTCCGCCTCCATGCCGACGGGACGCTCGACTATCACGAACGTAACGATGCCGATGGCGCGCGAGAGATCAGCAACTTCGATGCGATCGGGCTGAAGCTCAACCAGGTCAACATCCATGCCGACGGGACGCGGGTGTCGATGACCTTCACCCCCGATACCCAGACGCTGGCACAGAAGCTGACGCAGACGGCCGCAGGCGACCTGATCGACGCCACCTTCGCCGATGGCGTGATGACCGCGCAGAAGACGCTGTTCGCCGACGGACGCAAGGTGAACGAAGTGGTCGTCGCGGGAACGCGGCAGATCGACACCTTCGCTGCCGATGGCAAGCGGATCAGCGCGGTGACCGTCGATTCGGCCAACACCTGGACCACGCTGATCTACGACGCGGCGGGCAAGCCGTCGCGCCGCTATGTCGAGCGGGCCGACCATAGCGGCGAGGTCACCGTCTATGGCATCACCGGCAAGAGCTATGTCACCGAGACGCAGGTCGTCGACACGGCGGGCAAGGTCGTGGCCGTCACCCGGCTGCATACCGATGGCAGCCTCGACTATACCGAGGCCAACGCCGCCGATGGCAGCAGCGTGCTGACCTATCACGACACGGCCGGGCGCAAGACGCTGAGCGCGTCGATCGCGGCGAATGGTGACAGGCTCACCACACGGTTCGATGCGAAATCGGGCGGAATCGTCGATACTCTGGCCGAAACGGCGACCGCCAAGGTGCAGTCGGTGTACAAGGCCGGAAAGGTCGAGACGCGCGTTACCAACGACCTGACCAACGGCAGCCGCATCGTCGAGAGTTTCGACACGCAGGGTCGTTTGACGACCAAGGCGACGACCGATGCGAACAACAACTGGGAAACGCTGCGCTACGACGTGGCGAGCGGGGCGGTCAGCCGGCGCTTCATCGAAAATGCCGACGGCAGTGGCCGGAACTTCACCTACACCGGCGCGGGCACGAACCTCGTCACCGAATGGCAGCAATATGACACTGCCAAGCGGATCGTGGCCGGCGGCCAGACCCGCGCCGACGGCACCCGTATCGTCGGCTTCACGGTGGCAGGCGACGGTACCCGGACCAGCGAATGGTTCGATGCCGCCGACCGTCGCCAGAGCCAGGTGACGGCCGCCACCAACGGTGCCAAGACCTCGCTCTACTTCGATCCCGGCTCGCAACTGCTGGTCAAGAGCATCGTCCAGTCGCCGGCGGGCGACACGATCACCGCCTCGTACCGGAACGGTGTGGTGACCGACCGCACGACGCAGATGGCCAATGGCGCGACGATGACCGAGCGCTTCTCGGCGGGCGGCCACGACCTGTCGGGGGTTCGCGCACTGCCGGGGTATCAGGCGTTCCTGTTCGACAACGGATCGGGCAAGATCGCCGGCACGCTGGCCGACGAAGTGCTGCTGGCCGATGGCGGCGGCACGACGATCCTGACCGGTGGCCTCGGCAAGGACCGTTTCGTGATCCAGCGCGGCGCCAGCGCGACGATCACCGATTTCGGTGCCGGGTCCGATCTGCTCGACCTGAGCGCGCTGACCAAGGGCGGCCAGCCGACCATTACCCTGTCAGAGGGCAATACCGTGATGCGCTTCGGCAGCGGGGAGACGGTGACGCTGGCCGGAGTCGATCCCAGCCGGCTGGTCGCCTCGCCCCAGGCGAGCAGCGTCTACATGCTCGGTTGATCGCCCGGATCACCGCAGCGCGCCCAGCCGCCCCGCATCGGACGACCGATGCGGGGCGGTGTCGTTTCGTAACGCTAACGGTATGAAAATGCTTGGCTTCGTGTCGGTCGTGTGACGACGACCGCAAGGGAATCTTAGGCATTCGTCGTTAAGCATGTCCCATCCCGGTCCGCCGACACGCTGCGCTGCACCATGGCAATGCAGCGGCGGGCCGCTGCGAAAGGGTATGTGCGTGCAATATCGGGGTGGGCATCGCGGGGTCGCGATCGGCTGGACGACGATGGGCGGGGTGGTGGCATGATCCACCAGACGATCCGCAACGACAGCGGGCTGGTCGCGCTGGCGGCGCTGCTGGAAATCCACGGCATCGCGGTCGATCCGGCGCAGCTGCGCCATGAGATGGGGCATTTCCACACCCTGTCGGCCGACGACCTGATCCGCCTGACCGGCAATATCGACGGGGTGCGCGCCAAGAAGCGCCGCGCGACCTTTGCCGATCTGGCCCGACTGCCGCTGCCCGCGCTGGCCGACGGCGTTGATGGCTGGTTCCTGATCGGGCAGGTCAGCGACGACGCGGTGCTGGTGCAGCGCCCGGGCCTGCCGGTGACGAAGGTCAGCCGCACCGATTTCGAACTGATGTGGTCGGGCGAGCTGGTGCTGGTCACTACCCGCGAAAGCGCGCGCCTCGCCATGCGCGACTTCGACTTTTCGTGGTTCATTCCGCAGGTCGTGCGCTATCGCCGACTGATCGGCGAGGTGCTGCTCATCACGCTGGCGCTGAACCTGCTCGGTCTTGCCGCGCCGCTGTTCTTCCAGAATGTCGTCGATAAGGTGCTGGTGCACGAAACCATGTCGACGCTGACCGTGCTGGTCGTGGGCTTCGTCGCGGTGTCGCTGTGGGAAACCGCGTTCGGCTGGCTGCGCACCAGCCTATATTCGGAAACCAGCCAGAAGATCGACGTCGAACTGGGCGCGCGGCTGTTCCGCCACCTGCTGCGCCTGCCGCTCAGCTATTTCGAACAGCGCCGGGTGGGCGATACCGCCACCCGCGTCCGCCAGATCGAAACGATCCGCGAATTCCTGACCAGCGCGTCGCTGACCGTGCTGATCGACCCGATCTTCACCCTCGTCTTTCTGGCCGCGATGGCGATGTATTCGCTCAAGCTGTTCGCGGTCGCGGTGCTGACCATTCCCGCTTACTTCGTGATCGCGCTGCTGGTGACCGGCCCCTTGCGCGCCCGCGTCGCCGACAAGTTCGAACGTGGTGCCGCCAACAACGCGCTGCTGGTCGAAACCATCGGCGGAATCCAGACAGTGAAGGCCGCGGCAGTCGAGCCGCAATGGCAGGATCGCTGGGAACGCCAGCTCGCGGGCTATGCCGGGGCGAACCAGCGGGTCATCAACCTCGGCAATTCGGGGTCGCAGGCGATCCAACTCGTGTCCAAGCTCAACATGGCCGCGATCCTGTATTTCGGGGCGCAGGCGGTGATCGCCCACGATCTGACCATCGGCGGCCTCGTCGCGTTCAACATGTTCGCGCAGCGCGTGTCCGGCCCGGTGATCCGCATGGCGCAGCTGTGGCAGGAGTTTCAGCAGGTACGCCTGGCGGTGCAGCGGCTGGGCGATGTACTCAACCACCGCGTCGAACCCGGATCGGGCAGCCAGAGCGCGCCGCACGCCATTCGCGGCGACGTGAAGTTCGAATCGATCCGCTTCCGCTATGCCGATGACGGCCCATGGACGCTGGAGGATGTCGACCTGACCATCCCCGCCGGATCGACGCTCGGCATCGTCGGATCGTCGGGATCGGGCAAGTCGACGCTGACCAAGCTGCTCCAGCGTTTCTATGTCCCCGCCGCCGGCCGCGTGCTGATCGACGGGATCGACATCAGCCAGATCGACCCGGCGTGGCTGCGGCGGCAGATCGGCGTGGTGTTGCAGGAGAATATGCTCTTCAACCGGTCGGTGCGTGAGAATATCGCGCTCGCCAACCCCGCGCTGCCGCTGGAACAGGTGGTGGAGGCGGCGACGCTGGCCGGGGCGCACGACTTCATCACGCGCCTGCCGCAGGGCTATGACACGATGATCGAAGAACGCGGCGCCAATCTGTCGGGCGGCCAGCGCCAGCGCCTCGCCATCGCCCGTGCGCTCGTCACCCGACCGCGCATCCTGATCTTCGATGAAGCGACCAGCGCGCTGGACGCGGAGAGCGAGGAGATCGTCCAGGCGAACCTGCGCGCCATGGCCGAGGGCCGCACCGTCATCATCATCGCCCACCGCCTGTCGGCGATCCGCCAGTGCGACACGATCGTCGCGATGGAACGTGGGCGGCTGGTCGAGGCGGGCGACCATGACGAACTGCTGAAACTGGGCGGACGCTACGCCGATCTTCACCGACGCCAGATGGGCGTCCTGCACGGAATTGCCGCATGAGTGCCGTAGCTTACCATTGGAACCTGTTCCGCCGCGCGCTGGCCGACGATCGTGCCGAGGCCCGTGACCGCAAGGAGAGCCTCGAACCGCGCTTCCTGCCCGCCGCGCTGGAGGTCATCGAACGGCCGGTGTCGCCGACCGGTCGCCGTACCGCGTGGTTGATGCTCGGCTGCCTCGCCGCGACCTCGGCATGGCTGGTGCTGGGACAGGTCGATGTCGTCGCGACCGCCGATGGCAAGATCGCCCCGGTCGGCAGCGTGAAGCTGGTCCAGGCCGCGACCGCCGGCATCGTCCGCAGCATCCGGGTGCGGGACGGTGACCGGGTGAAGGCGGGGCAGGTGCTCGTCGATCTCGATTCGACCGTTTCGGGTGCCGAGGAATCGCAGGCGGCACGCGCGCTGCTCGCCGCGGAAATCGACGTGGCGCGGGGTACCGCGATCGTCGATGGCCTGAGCGGCGGGGCGGGGCATTTCGTGGCACCGGCCGGCACGCCCGCCGATGTGGCGGACACGCAGCGCCGGCTGGTAGCGGCGCAACTGGCGAGCATTCGGGCGGAAGGCGCAGGGCTGGCGGCGGCACGTTCGGCCGCGCTGTCCGACGCCGCGGCGGCGCGCGATCAGGTGCGGACCTATGACGCCAACCGGCCGCTGATGGACAAGCATCTGGCCGCGATCACCACACTGGCCGACAAGGGCTATGCGTCGGGCCTTCGCCTGCTCGAAGTACAGCGCCAGCGGCGGAGCGAAGCGGGCAGCCGCGATGTCGCGGCGGCGCAGGTCACGCGCGGCAATTCGGAGGCGCGCCGCTATGCCCAGCAATTCGCCCAGTCGCGCGAAGCGGCGCGGCAAAGCGCGCTGAGCGACCTTGCCCGTGCGCAGGCCGAGGCGATGATGCGCCGCGAGGAGTTGACCAAGGCACGCGACCGCAGCCGGATGCAGCAGCTCCGCTCGCCGGTTGACGGCACGGTGCAGCAATTGGCGGTGCACACCATCGGCGGCGTCGTCGAACCGGTCCGGCCGCTGATGGTCGTGGTTCCCGACGATGCGCTGGTGATGGAGGCGCGGGTGATGAACCGCGATGCGGGCTTCGTCCGCGCCGGGCAGCCGGTGTCGGTGAAGCTGGAGGCATTCCCCTTCACCCGGTTCGGCACGGTGCCGGGTCGCATCCTGACGATCAGCCGCGACGCGGTGCAGGATGAAAAGACGCCGCCTTATTATGTCGCGCGGATCGCGCTCGACCGGCGCACCATCGAGGCTGATGGCCGCCGCGTGCCGCTGACCCCGGGGCTGTCGGCGACGGCGGACGTGCGCATCGGCGAGCGGCGGATCATCCGCTATCTGTTCGACCCGATGGACACGGGCATCCGCGAGGCTGCGCGCGAGCGGTAGGGGCTGGCTCTATCGGTGGGAGCTGGCCACTTTGTCGTACCCTCGCCTTCGCGGGGGTACGGCATGATTTCGACGTGGGATCTTGATCGTTGCGCAGGTAAGGCGGTTCGCGCCCCCCAACCCGCGACGCATCACGCCAGTTCGGCGTATACCCGGTCGATGTCGTCGGTCATCCGTTCGGCGGTGTAGCGGTCGTGGAAGCGGGTATGGCCCGTCTCGGCCAGCGTCGCCAGCCTGTCTGACGACAGCGTCTCGATCGCCGCGCGGAGCGCGACCGGATCGTTGACCGGTACGGTGATGCCGTAGCGACCGTCATCAAGGATGTCGTTCAGGCCACCGGCGGCGGCGGCGAGGACCGGCTTGCCGACGCGCATCGCTTCGACCGCGACTAGCCCGAACCCTTCCCAGCGTGACGGTACGACCAGCATGTCGCAGGCCTTCATCTCCGCCACCACGCCGTCGCGGTCGCGCCAGCCGCGAATGTCGACATGGGGCAGGGCGGGGGGATGATAGCCGCTGCTGACCGCCGGTGCGCCGACGATGCGCAGCGCGACCTTGTCCGCCAGCGGCTTGATCGCCTCGATCAGCAGGTCGAGGCCCTTTTGCCGGTCGAACCGGCCGACGAACAACAGCTTCAGCCGATCATCGTCCCATGGTACCGCGGCAATGGCGGGCGGCGCGGCGGCGATGCCGTTGGGCACCAGCGCCAGCCGTTTGTCCGCGATCCCGATCGAACGGGCGCGGCGTTCCTCATGTTCGGAGATCAGGACGATCTTTTCCGAACGTAGCGCCAGCAGCCGTTCGATCGCGATCAGCAGCTTGCGGGCAGGCGCCGGCATCTCGATATCGAACGCCCAGCCATGCGGGCAGAAGACCGTCGCCGGCCGCCGACCGAACCGCAGGACGCGAGTGATGATTCCCGCGCCGAAGGTATGCCCGTGCACGATGTCCGGACGGAACTCCCGTCGGACCGACAGGAACGTCAGCGCGAGCCGGCCCATGCCGCGCAGCCGGCTCTTGCGGGTGAAATAACGGAATTCGACGCCGCTGTTCGCCAGCCGCGGCTCGATATGGTCACGATGCTCACGCGGCATCAGCAGCATGACCTTGCCCGGCCCCCGCCGCTGCGCCTGCAACGTCAGCAGTTCCGCCAGATAGCTTCCGGTGCCACCGATGATGCTGTCGCAGACGTGCAGGATACGCATGATGAAACCGTGACCGCGAACGTCAGACCAGCACGGTGCCGGTGATCGCGATCCGCCGTTCATCCAGCCGGTCGACCAGCTGCCGCGCGGGACGGCGACCGGTGACGTTCTTGCGCAGCAGCAAGATCGCCTGGTCGAACCCGGCCAGTGCGGCCGCGATCGACGCGGCGCTGGCCGCACCCTGCACGCTCAGCACCGCCAGCGTCTGCGTGACCGGCAGGTTCCAGTCATAGCTGCGCTCGAGGATCGGACGCTGTTCAAGTGCCGCCTGTCCGGTGGCGCCACCCGATCCGGCGATCCACAGATTCGCGATCGGCGTGCCCTGTGCCTCGGTCCGTTCGGAAAGGCCGAACAGCGGGTGCATCGACGCCTGCGACAGATTGCCGTCGATCAGCAGCGTCGGTGTCTGCATCCGTGCCATGACGACCGAGAGGTTGGCGGCGAACGCGGCCAGTTCCTCTTCGCAATCTAGCCCGATCAGCGCGCAGGAAAACGCCTGTTGTTCGCCGTCGGCGCCATAATGCTGCACGATCCGGCTGCGCACCGTGCGGAGCGCGACCACATAGGGCAGTTCGAGGTCGAACGCCGCGACCAGCGACGGATCGACCTGTGCCGCCGATGCCGCCGGCGCGACGCCGACCCGCTCGGCACGGTCGGTCGCGACCGGGGCGGCGTTGTCGTCCGCCCAATTGCTCGACCGAATCCTCATGCCGCGAACTCCCTGTTCGAATGGTGGCGACCGGACCCGTCGAGGGCGGTCATGTCGACGATGACGTCGAGGTCGAGCGCCGATGCGGTGCCCGAGGCGGTGCGCAGCCGGGGACGCACGAATTCCTGCGCGGCGGCGGCACCGATGCCGGCACCCAGCCCCAGCACCAGCGCGGCGGCGAACCACAGCGGCAGGTTGGGGGTGGAGGGGAGCAGCGGGGCCACGGCCTGATCGAGACGGCTGGCATTGGCCTGCGAAATCTCGCTGCGCAGCGAGGCTTCGTTGAACCGCTGCCGCACGGTGTCGTAGGTCTGGCGGGTGGCGTCGACGTCGCGCTGCAGGACGTTCAGCTGATCCTGTACGCCCGACATGCTGAGCATCCGCTGCTGCTGCTGTTCGAGCTTGCTGCGCAGTTCGGCCTCGCGACGACCGGCGGCGAGGCTGGCCGAATCGAGCGCGCCGGCCTGGGTCGAACGCGCCTTGGCCAGTTCGCTGCGCAGTGCCGACAGCTGGGCAGTGGCGGCGACCATCGTCGGGTGGGCGGCGCCCAGCGTCTTCGATAGTTCGGCGACCTTGCCCGCCTGCATCCCGACTTCGCGCTGCAGTTCCTGCACGATGGTCGAGGATTCGACTTCCGGGCCGTCGGTCGACGTCGCGCGGGCGCGGGCGGCGGCAGCTTCGGCCTGTGCCTGCACCAGTTCGGTCGACAGGTTCTTCGCCCGATCGCCTTCGATATCCATGCGGTCGACGCCGACGATGCCGTTGGCGCGCTGGAAGTCCGACAGGCGGGTCTGCGCCAGTTCGAAGCGTTCGCGGACGGCGCGGGTGCGCTCGTCATACCATTTCGCGCTGTTGCGGGCCGGGCTGGTGCGCAACTCGACCTGCTTGGTCAGATAGGTGTCGACGATGCGGTTGAGCGTTGCCGCCGCCGCCTCGGGATCGGTCGAGGTATAGCTCAGTCGGATGACGTTGCTGCCCTTTTCGCTGCCGATCATCAGCTGGCGGCGCAGCAGGCCGCTGGCATTCTGAATCCGCTGTTCGGCGGTTTCGCCGAACGCCGGGCTCTGGAACGCGGGGTCGGTCCGCGCGACTTCCTCCAGCACCGCGTTGCTGCGGATGATGTCGATCTGCGTGCCGATGATCGTGTCGATCACCGATGCGTTCTGTTGCGTGTTGCCGTTGGCGTTGGTCGCGTTGGTATCGCTCTGCGTCAGGTCGACCAGCAGCGACGACGACGCGCTGTACTGGCGCTTCTGCACCATGGCCAGCGCGACGAGAGCGCCGAACACGAGCAGCCCGACGATAATCACGGTACGCAGCCGATGCCGGATCGCACTGATCAGGTCGGAGAAGCTCATCATTGGGTGGCCCCCTTGTCTTGAAGTAGCGCGCGCAGGTCATGGCCCGCGCCCAGACCGCGTTCGGCCCCGCCCGACGCGATCTTGCGCGTGAAGAGCAGCAGGAAGAACTGCGGCGCCAGTGAATCCTCGAACACATATTGGCCGGACGTGCTGCTTTCGACCAGGATCGGCCCCAGCGTGGCGAGCATCGCGTCGACCTGTTCGGCGGCGTTCGGTTCGTCCAGTTCGGCGATGACCTCGCCACGATCGACGCGCGAGCGCATCGCGGCGTTCAGGCAGATGATCGCGGCGGGCAGCGCCAGGGTGCGCGGCCGGTCGATCTGCGACAGCAGCAGGTCGGCGTTGCGGCGGCTGACGTCGCGCCATTCGGCAAAGGCGACTTCCAGCCCGCGTACGGCGACGTCGTGGTCGATCACGGACTTCCCCGCAATATCGGCCTGCAACGCGGCGTACAGCCCGAACAGCCGCAGGTGATAGGGCGATCCGACCGCCGCCGACACGATCATCGCGGCGGCATCGTCGGTGATGTCGAGGTCGACGCGGGTCAGGCAGCGGCGCAGCAGCGCGTCGAGATCGGTCGGGGTCAGCCCGCCGACCGGCACCGCGATCAGGTGGCGGCGCAGCGAGGGATGACCCGCGATCAGGTCCTCGAGATTGGCGGCGATCCCGATCGTGACGATGCTGACCTCGGACCGCATGTCCGACAGCAGCTTCATCAGCGCGGCGAGTTCGGCCTTGGTCTCCAGCGAGTGCACCCGGTCGAACTCGTCGAGCATCAGGATCGTGCGCCGTTCGACCCGGTCGGCGAGCAGACTGGCCAGCCGGCGCGCATCGAACGGCTCGTTCAGCAGCGCCTCTACTTCCGAGCGACGTACCTTCGACTGCGGTTCGGCGGCGATGTCGAGCAGATAGGGCCGGAACAGGTCCGAAAAGGCGATGTCGCCGCTGGCCAGATTGTACAGGACCAGGCAGCCGCGTTCGTCGGCCATGTCGCCGAAGATACGCGACAGCGACGTCTTGCCCGACCCGCGCGCGCCATAGATGATGCCGTGCTTGCGATGATCGAGCACTGCTTCCAGCAGGCGTTCCAGTTCGTCGGTGCGACCGGCCAGCCCGGCCCGATTGGCGACCGGCATCCCCGTGTCGAATACCTCGTGCATGATCGCGCGGCGCGACCGTGCCGGCTTGGCCGGGGCGGGAGCGGCGGCCTGGAACGGCACGGCCGGCGCCAGCGCGGCGCCCGGCACCGGCGCGGGCAGGCTGCGCTGCATCGGCCGAGGCTCCAGCACGCGACCGAGCCAGTCGGCGAACTGACGGAAGACGTTCATACGCAATACCTTGCGAAACGCGGACGGGGCCGGGCGGGGGAAAAGGGCATCAGAACCATTTTTCCTTGATGACCAGCACGTCTTCGGGCTGCACCGCGTCGTCCAGCGTCGGCTTGTCGAGCGGTTTGCCACCGCGCCGTACCTCGATCCGCTTGGTCGAACCGGCCAGCGTCGGCCCTTCGGCCAGCGCCAGCGCCTGGCGGAAGGTCATGCCGGGCGTCACCGGGAAGGCGCCACCGCGATTGACTTCGCCATAGACATAGACCTTTTCAGCGTTCGGCACGAATACAGTGTCGCCCGGCCCCACCAGCCGCGTCGCGGCGGTCGCGGCATCGGTCAACGCGATGCGTTCGACCTGTCCGTTGGCACGGGTCAGGATGACGGTATTGGCGCCATCGGCGCGCGGGCCGCCGGCCTTCGCCACCATCGCCGCAACCGAATAGGGCTGGTCGAGTGCATAGATGCCGGCGGTCGGCACCGCGCCGAGCACGGTCACCGTCTTGCTGGCAAAGGTCGTCACTTCGATGTTGATCGACGGCGCGCTCAGGATCTTCTGGCGCAGGAACGTCTGCATCATCTCGTCCGACAACTGGCCCGTGGTCTTGCCCGCCGCCGTGACCGTGCCGAGATAGGGCGCGGTGATCGTGCCGTCGGCGCGGATGCGCGTCTTGTAGCTCATGTCGGGCTGGCCGAAGACCTTGACCTCGATCTCGTCGTTCGGCCCAAGGACATAGGCGGCAGCCGGCGCCTGCGCGACGACCGGGGCTGCGGTCTGCGCGATGGCGGCGGGGGCCAGCGCCAACAACGGCGCGGCGATCAGCGATGCTCGAAACAAATACATGGTCGATCCTTCACGGATGATTCGTCGATCAGAAACGATAGGTGATGCCGCCTGTCGCCAGGGTGACTTTATACTGGTTGGCGTCGGTGTCGGTCTGACGCGAGATGTGACGCCCCTCGGCGAACAGATCGATGCGGGCACCGACCCGGCGGGTCATGCGCACCAGTCCGTCGACCAGCGTATCGGAATTGATCCCGCTGACGATGACCAGCGGATCGCCGCGGAACGATCGGGTGGCGTAGTTGCCCTGCACCCGGATCTGCGTACGCTCGGCAAACTGCCAATCGGCGCGCAATCCATAGTCGGTCTGCACCGCGAAGCCGGCCGGGACCAGCGTGTCGTTGATGATGCGGCGGTCGGTCGTCCCGGTCAGTGCCAGGCGCGGCAGCGGACGATAGATCAGTTCGCCGGCCCAACCCAGTCCGCGATAGGGGCGGACGACCGCTCCGACGCTGCGCGCGTTGAGATACTGGATGTCGGCCTTGAGCGATGCGCTCGACACGACCGAGCGGACGAAGGTGACGCCGGCACGATCGATATGGTTGGTGACGCCGATCGCGCTACGGTCGCTGTCGATCCGGTTGTAATAGGCGGTCATCGTGCCGATGCTGGGCCGGGCATAGCCGATGCCGGCGGTATAGCTGACCGCCTTCTGATTCGCGAAGGCGAAGCGCGGATCGTTGTCGGACGTGTCGCGACGGACGCCGACGATCGGAAAGAACCCCACGGTGCGCGGACAGGTCGCCTCCAGCCCCAGCGCGGTGAAGGTCTGGAAATTGTCGATCGATCCGTTGATGTCGCCATAATCGGCGCGCTGCCGCTGGATGCGGGCAAGCGGTTTCAGCACGCAGGTGCCGGCGATCCGGAACGTACCTTGCGTGTCGAGAACCGCCTGAACCCGGCTGCGGCCCGGATTTTTGATGTAATAGCCGTAGCTGGCATCGCCGCGTACGGTGACGTCGTTCGACCCGATCTGCCGCTTGTACTGCGCGGTAACCGACGGCGTCAGGATGAAATCGTCGACCGGTTGCTGCCGCTGGCTGTCGATCCGAAAGATATTGTCGTCATAGGTGCCCAGCAGCCCGGCCGATAGGGTGAAGGCTGGTTCGCGATTTCTCGGACGCTCCACCCGCGTTTCGCGCGGCTGGAATGCCGGCGATACCGTCTGTGCCATGGCCGGGACGGTCATGATGCCCGCGACAAGAGGCACCAGCGTGCCGAAGGCACGGTGTCTGGAGAGCATATATGGTTTCACGGTGCGCCTTATGCCCGGATCGGCAAGCAGGGACAAGTTGCAATGTTGCGTTGCAACATGGGCTTAGCCATGCCGCTGGTCCTTTGCGGGACGGCGATGGTCGCGGATGACCGCGAACGCATCGAGCATCTTCTGGGCAAGACGGGTGTAATCGAACTCGGCGGTCGATGCCGATGCCTGTTCGCGCAATGCCTGTAGCTGTTCGGGACGTTCGAGCAGCGACACGAACTGGTCGCGCCACCGATCGGCGTCGCCCGCCGGTGCAATATAGCCGTTCCGGCCCGGTTCGATCAGTTCGGGCAATCCGCCCTTGTCGCTGGCCAGGACCGGCAGGCCGACGCCCAGCGCCTGAAACACGACGCCCGGCGAGTTTTCCATCCAGAGGGACGGCACGAGCAGAAGGTCGCTTTGCGCCATGGTGTCGGCGACCTGCTGCAATGGCACATGGCCGACGATATCGACCCAGGGATGATGGCCGAACCGGCGCCGCAAGGCGTCTTCCTCCGGCCCCTTGCCCAGCACCGTCAGGTGGAAGTCGTAGCGTTCCGCCAGCGGCTCGAGCAGTTCGAGCACGAAGCCGATCCCCTTGGTATTCTCCAGCCGTCCGACGAACAACAGCCGCACCTTGTCCGACGATGTGTGCTCGACTTCGGGGGGAGGGTAGGTGATCGGGTTCAGGATGTGGAACGAGGGATAGTCCGCGATCGGCATCAGGCTGCCGACCTTTTCCAGATTCGCCCGCGACGGGGAGATGAAGCCCAGCCGCGGAATGTCCTCCAGATAGCCGACCTTGGCCTGCATACTGAGGCGGCAGCCATTGCACTGGCGCACGCATTCGTGATTGCCGCGGAACATCGTCGTGCGCACGCAGACATAGGCGAGGTCGTGCAGCGTGATCGCGGTCGGGATGTCGTGCTTCGCCAGCACCTTCAGCCCGTTATAGCCCAGCCCCTGAATCCAGTGGATATGGACGAAGTCGGGCCGGAAATCCTCGATCACCCGTTCGAACATCGCTTCGTTGCGCGGGTCGTAAATGTCCTGAAGATGCCAGATCGGCTTCTTCCATGCCGGCGCGGTGCTGGCCTGGAATACCGGATAGATGTGCGGCGTGCCGACGCGGTAGAGGCGATAGCCGTTCATCGGCGTGCCCCAGCTTTCGTGCTCGCGCTGCGGCGCGGCCGACAATACCGCGACGTCATGCCCCTGTTCGGTGAACCATTCGGTCAGATTTTGCGCACAGATTTCCGCGCCCCCGATAATATACGGAGTGTAGAAGGCACTGACTTCCAAGATACGCATCTAAACTGTCGTGGCCCCCTCGCTCGTCGACCGTGTATCGACAGAGTGCTTATTTCAAGTGAATATCCGGTGTATGCGCGGAACGTACCGTTCTCGCCGGGACACCCACCGCGGCGTCGCCCGCCGCGACGTCCCTCAACACGACGGCATTCGCACCGATCTTCGCGCCGGCACCGATTTGCACCGGACCCAGGATAACCGCACCGGCGGCCAGATAGGTTCCATCGCCGATGACCGCCCGGCAGATGTCGTCGTCGCCGCGGGTGCCGATCGTCACATTCTGGAGAATGGCCACGTCGCGCCCGACCGAACATGCGCCGACGACGATGCCATAGGGATGGGGGATGTACAGACCCCCGCCGAAGGTCGCATCGATCGCCAGTTCGGCCCCGAAGCGGCGGCAGGTCCACCACCACCAGATGCGTCGCGCCGGACGGCCGATCACCGGGATGCGCGGCAACGCCTCCTGTATCCGCCGCGCCAGCACGAACTGGAACCCCTGTGTCAGCAGGAACAGGCGTATCAGAAAGCGCCAGGTGACCGTTTCGCCGTCGCGCCGGGCGAAATGGGCGATATCCTGCCGGAGCAGCAGGAAAAATACGGGAGCGTAGGGCGATGGTTCGGTCATGTGCGGCCCTTCGTCTCCATGATTTACCAGGTCAAGGTTGCAGTGCGGCATGGAACCTTCGTATCGTGGTTGGCGCTACCATATCATTGCCGGACCTTAACTGTTACTAGCGCGGCGGTACGTTCGGGGCGGCATTGGTCGAAAAGGGGGCGGAGACGCAGTCGTGAAGGTTTTGATCGTCAACACCCTGTATCCGCCATCGACCGTGGGCGGCGCGGAGCGCAGCGTCGCACTGCTGGCGCGCGCGGCCGCCCGACGCGGCCACGACGTGCACGTCGCCAGCCTGCACGATGTCGACGAGGTGCGCGAGGAGCGAGACGGTGACGTGACCGTGCATCGCCTGCCGCTGCGCAACCTCTACTGGCCGTTCGATGCCGAGCGCCACGAATCGAAGGCGCGTCGGCTGGCATGGCACGTCCGCGACCGTCGCAATCCGGCGGCGACCCGCGACCTGACCGCGCTGATGGAGCGGGTTCGCCCGGACGTGCTGCACACCAACAACCTTCAGGGTTTTTCGACCGAGATCTGGGCCGAAGCGAAGCGGCGGGGCATCCGCATCGTCCATACGCTGCGCGACTACAGCCTGCTGTGCGCGCGCGCGTCGCTGTACCGCGCGGGCGACGATTGCGTGCAGCGCTGTGTCGACTGCAAGCTGTTGACCGGGCGCAAGAAGGATAATTCGGTGCTGGTCGATGCCGTCGCGTCGAACAGCCAATATGTGATCGATACCCATCGTCGCCACGGCTATTTCAACGACACCGATGCGCGCGTGATCTTCAACATCGCCGATGTCCGTTCCGCCCCGACCTCGGCGGAGGTGCCGGAGGATGGCGGGCTGACGTTCGGCTTCATCGGGCGCGTCGAACCCGAAAAGGGGATCGAGGTCGTGCTGGCGGCATTCGCGCGGCTGGAACGGCCCGATTGGCAGCTGGTGATCGCGGGCGCGGGCAAGGGCAGCTATGTCGCCGATCTGCAGGCACGCTATCTCGATCCGCGCATTCGCTGGCTGGGATTCGTGAACGCCGACGACTTCTATGCCGGGGTCGACGTCGTCATCATTTCGTCGACCTGGCCCGAACCGCTGCCGCGCACGATGATCGACTGTCTCGCAAGGGGCAAGGCGGTGATCTATTCGGATGCGGGCGGGACGCCGGAGATCGGCCATCTCGCCCCGCTGGGCGCGATCTATGCCAAGGACGACAGTGCGGCGCTGGCCGCGCGGCTGACCGACGCGCTCGAATCGGCCGACGACTGGCGCGCGGTGCGCGGCGTGGCGCCTGAGGTGCTGGAGGCGTTTTCGGAGGAAAAGGTCGTCGGCAACTATCTCGCCTTCTACGCGGGAACTGCCGCCTGACGGGGTTGCGGCGATTGTTGGATACATTCACCTGACAAGAACATAGCGGGAACTCCTGTGCCGGCACCGCGCCGGCCGAGACAGGAGGAATCATGCCCGATCGCTTTTCCGCCCATGCTGACAGCCCCGAGGCGCCGGCCACCGCCCCGTTTCCCGTCGTGCCGAGCGACACGCAGGAACTGCCGACCGTGCCCAAGGGGATCTATGTCGGGACCGGCGGCGATCTGACGCTGCGCGGGGTGCGCGGCACCGCCGATGTGACGTACCGCAACCTGCCCGATGCCAGCTACATCGCGGTGCGCGCGCAATTTGTTCGCGCGACCGGCACGACCGCCACCGACCTGATCGCGGAGGCCTGAACCATGGCACGACCTTCTGGCGCAACCGGGGGCGTTACGCTCGGCAACTTGGCCCGGGTCGGCGCGGCCCCCGTATCCCTCATCAACGCGACGCCGGCCACGCTGCTGCCGTGGCGGGCGCAGATGGCCCGGTTGAAGGGCGGTGCGACCGACGTCGCGCGCATCGCTTGTGTCGGCGACAGCAAGACCGCCGGTGCCGGTGCCGGCACGGGATCGCAACGCATGGACGGCGCCTTTCCCAAGGCATGGCCGGCACAACTGGCGACGCTGTTCGCAGGCGATGGGTTCGTCGTTCGGGATTCGTGGTTCGGCACGGCGGGGATGCAGTCGATGGCGGCGGTCGCCGCCTATGATCCCCGACGCAGCGGCTTTACCGGCTGGGGCGGCGGGGAGGTGTCGCTCGGCGGTCCGACGCTGGCGACGAATACGACCAATATCGGTGCGTTTCAGCCGTCGCGATCGATCGACCGGGCATCAGTGTTCGTTCGCATCAGCCCGACCGGCGGCGTGCTTCGTGTCACGAAGGGGGCCGAAACCCTCACGATCAATACCGCCGGGACGGAAGGGTTCACCCGATCCGAAATCGTCTTTGCGACGAAATCGGCCGACCCGATCCAATATGGCTGGGCCAGCGGCGGCTATGTCTCGGTCGCCGGGACAGTGGCGTGGGACAGCGCGCTGCCGGGGATCGAGGTCGCCAATACCAGCATCTATGGCACGACCAGCGTCGTCCAGAGCGGCACGACCAAGCCCGCGTCGCCGCTGGCGGCGCTGGGCGCGTATCAGCCGCATCTGACCTTCGTGAAGCTCGGCACCAACGACATCAATACCGGGGTCACGCTGGCGCAGTGGGAAGCGAATATCCGTGCGATCGTCGCGACCGCCCGCGCGACCGGCAGCGTCGTACTGGTCTGGCCATCGATCGGGGGCGTGTCGCCAGCCTATGGCGCCGACGACGTGCGCCGGCGCTGGCAGGCGACCGCACTGCGCATCGCGCTGACGACCCAGTCGATGTTTCTTGATGAAGAAGCGCTGCTGGGCGGGCGATCCGGCGCGCAGGCGTCCGGTGCGCTGCCCGACGGGGTACACACGGCGGCATGGGCGCAGCTGCTGGAAGCCGCGACCCATTATCGCGTGATCGGCTGGTAGGCGAAACCCAAAGGGGGCCGCCCTGCGTGGCCCCCGAAACGCCGGTTGTGCGACGACAGACGGTCGGTCGTACCGGCGGTTGCGCAACGGGCGGCGGGCGTCAGCCCATCGCGGCGATCGCCTCCAACAGACGGTCGGCGCTGTCGTCCCAGCGGAACGCCAGCGCGCGGGCGCGGGCGGCGGCGGACAGGCGCAGGTGCAGGTCGTCGTCATCGAGCATCCGCCGCATCGCCGTGCCGATCGCGGTCGCATCCTCGGGATCGCAATAGAGTGCGGCATCGTCGCACACCTCGCGCACCGGCGGGATGGTCGACGCGACGACCGGCGTGCCGAACTGCATCGCCTCCAGCGGCGGAATGCCGAAGCCTTCGTACAGGCTCGGGAATACCAGCGCGCGGGCATGGGCATAGAGCGCCATCAGCGATTCGTCGTCGATGCGGCCGGGCAGGATCACGCCGTCCGGCACCGCATCGATGCCGTTGGCGGCAAAGGATTTGACCGCCGCCCCGACCAGGACCAGCCGGTCCTCGGGGCCGGCGATCGACTGGAACGCGGCGATGGTGCGCGGCAGGTTCTTGTTGGGGGCGAACGACCCGACGATCAGCAGATAGCGGCCGGGCGTCAGGTCGTGCTTGGCGAGGATCGCGGGATCGGGCGTGATCGCGCGGATATGGTCGGCCGCGTTGGGTATGACCGCGATCGACGTCGGCGGCAGATGCAGGATCGCCGCCAGCCGCGCCTGCGAGAAGCGCGACACGGTGGCGATGTGCGAGCGGCGCGCCAGCAGCCGGCCGAGCGTGCGGTGGAGCAGGCGGTAGCTGCGCGCAAATCCCTGTCCGAAATCATAGACGGCGGCGTCGTGAATCACGGTCAGCGCGCGGCGCGGGCGCACCGGGTTCGAATTGCACAGCCCCAGCAGCACCCCGTCCCGCGCCGCCGCGGGCAGCGATAGCTGTTCCCAGCGATGGCCGCCGCCGCTGCCGACTGTGCGGAACGCGAAGCGCGGCCATTTGGCGGGTGCCTCGATCCCCGGCGGGGCGAGGATGGTGACGCCGGGCGCTCGGCCGTCCGCCGGCTGGCGGTCATGCAGGCGGTCGAGCACCATATGCGCGAACCGTTCGACGCCGGTCACCGACCGCCCGAGGAAGCGGCCGTTGACATAGAGGTGCGGCAAGGCGGAGTCGCGGGGGGCTGGCATGGCAGGGGCTATGCCGCACCTGCGAAACAAAATCGACCCCCGACCCTTCCTCGCTCGCGTCGTGTCGGACCGGGCCGCAAACACGCTTGGGCGTTCTACCCCGCGATTGGTGATCGTGCTGCGATGCGGTATGGTTGCCGTTCGATGGACGCAGGCTGCGGAGATTTGGCAATGCAACGAACCTGGCACCCACTTCGCAACAGGCGGCGGCGCGCGACGATCGCGTCGGCGGGACTGGCGGGAGTCGCCGCGCTTGGACTGTCGCTGCTGTGGGCCGGTGCGGCCGCGCCGACCAAGCCGCTGGTTGCGCTGACCCTGAACTATGAGGCGCTGCCTGCGCGGGCAAAGCCGATCATCATGGGCGTCGGCGTGCATTTCGGCCTGAACCAGACCTGGGGCTACGAAGCCGCGCCCACCGCGAAGGCGATCGCGATGCTGGGCGTCGATTCGTTTCGCGACGACCTGCCGTGGCAGGTGTTCAAGCGCAATGGGCTGGACCAGCCGGGATCGCTGTCGCCGCGTCTCGCGGGCATGATCGCGGCGACGCCGGTGCGTCCGTTGCTGATACCGGCCTATGGTCATCCCGCTTTCCGCAAGGGGGCGACACCGATCGATGACGAGGGGCGCGCGCTCTTCGCGGCCTTTGCCGGCGAGGCGGCAAAGGCGATGCGGGCCAAGCCGCCTTATTACGAAATCTGGAACGAGTGGAATATGTCGGCGGCGCAGGGTCGGCCCCGGCTGGCCGATGCCGGCCTGCCCGACGATCCGCGCTCGGCGAGCAACTATGCTCCGCTGGCGCGTCGCACCGTCGATGCGATCCGCGCCGCCGACCCCAATGCGTTCATCCTGGTCGGCGCGGTGGGCGAGGACCCGCAATGGAAATGGACCGATGCGGTCGTGGCGCTGGGCGCGACCGATCGCGCCAACGGCCTGTCGGTCCATTATTACAACCACTGCAAGCGCCAGAATGAACGGACCGCCGCCGAAGCGATCGGCCGGATCGAACTGCTGCGTCGGATGCAGGTCGCCAAGCAGGGCGACCGCGCGCTGCCGATCTTCATCACCGAAATCGGCTGGCCGACCACGACCGGCGGGCATTGCGACATTCCCCGCCAGCAGTCTGGCGACAACGCCGCGCAGTTCCTGCTGTGGGCGGCGGCGACGCCGTGGCTGGGCGGGGTATGGATCTACCAGATGCGCGATCAGGGACGGAACCCGGCCGAGCTGGAGGATAATTTCGGACTGTTCGATTACGACTACAAGCCCAAGCCAGGGGCCTGCATGGTCGCCGACGTTACCCGCATCGTCCACGCCGCGCGGCGCTGGCGCGTGTTGCGCCAGGGCGGCGGGCTGACCCTGATCCAGCTCGACGGGACGCAGGGGCGGCGGCTGGTCGCCTTTGCCGAACAGCAGGGAACGGTGGCGCATCTGTCGTTCGGCGGCCGACCGGTCGCGGCGCGGCCCCTGTGCCAGGCGGCGCCGTCGGCACCGGCGGCGACGGTCGATGTGGGCACGCGACCGGTCGTGATCGACGCCGCGCGCCTGTCGGGTGTGCCGCTCAGCGCGACGTTCGACTGACCCGACCGGTCAGTCGAACAGCCACAGCATCGCCCCGACCACCGCCCAGCCGCTGGCCGCGATGCCGGTCAGCAGCATCGCGCTAGTGCGGGTCGACAGCTTGGGGCTGATCGCGACCGGCTCGGCGCTGCCCGGAAAGGGGTGGACGTTCGACATGACCGCCGCCGTCACCGCGCCCGAGCGCAGCGGTTCGGCAAAGGCGCAGCCATGGATCGAGCCCTTGCGCCAGCGGACCTCGGCCTGCACCGTGCCGACGCCGGCGATACCGACACCGATCATGGTGCCGGGGGCCAGCGGCACCGGTGCGTCGATCCGGCATCCGTCGCGGGTCAGGTCGGCGACGATGATCGCTTCGGGCGGGTTCTCCGCCAGCCGGAGCGTGCCCGTCCGTTCGACCGTCATCCGATCTTCGGCACGGCGATCGTCCTGTCGATAGAGATGCGCGTTGATGTTCACGTCGGGTTCCCGGTCACTACACGAGACATGTCGTCCCTGACCGCGTTTCTAACCCGCCGGCCGTTCCGAAAGGGTGTTCCTAAATGGTTACCATCGCGGCAATCTTTTGCCGTTGCCGGCAAGCGATTGCCGGCTACCGATCAGGCGGCATCGGCATGATGGGTGGACGCCGGCAGCGCAGGACCCGTATCCTGATGCGGCCTGCCAATGGTCATGTCTTGTAGCAAGGCGCTTGATAACGACCGTCATGCTTTGACATATAAAAATCCAAGAAAATCATATGAATAGCCAGGGTTATGCTGTGCTTTTGGGTAAGGGAAGGTGCTCCGCAATTACTGTGGAAACGAATCCGAAAAGCTGGATTGTGGAGTAGCAGCCTGTCTTCTATGGCAAGTCGAACCAGAGACGAAGGCGATACCCATGAGCACTGCCCAGGCGTTGAGTACCCCTGAAGCAAGCGCCTCGTCAGCGCTTCACAGTCGGGTCAACGGAATAGACGTGTTCCGTTTTCTGGCGGTTGTCGGCGTCGTTTTTATCCACGCCAATAACAAGACGACGTTCGGAACCGCGTTCGACCTCGCGTCCCGTTTCGGCGTCCCGTTCTTCTTCATCGTCGCCGGATATTTTGCCGGGATGAAGTCGGATCTCTCGTTTTTCAACGCGGTGCGCCACATCGTGCAGCGGATATTGATTCCGTTCGCAGTCTGGCTGGTCCTCTATCTCGTCTATTTCGAATATCGCCCTCCGGTACTGGCCGAACCGCTGACCGTCGCATGGGTGCTGATGACCGGGGGGCCGGCCTTCCATCTCTGGTTCCTGCCGAGCCTCGCCTTCGGCACGCTCATGCTCGTCGTGCTGCGGCGCTTCTGTAGCCTGCCGATGCTCGTCGGAACGGCCGTCGTCCTGTACGCGGGCGGGTAGGTCGTCGGCCCCTATGCGCGCTTCCTGTTCACCGATCCCGATCCGCTGCTCAATATCCGGAACGGCCTGTTTTTCGGCTTTCCGTTCATGGTCTTCGGATACTGCCTGCGTCGGAAGTCCTGGGAAGGCTCCTTCCTGCTCGGCATGGTGCTGTATATCGTCGGCCTCGCCCTGATGGGCGGTGAGTTCAAAATTCTCGCTGCGTTTCCCGGCAAACTGAAGATCGACCTTCTGCTCGGTACGGTTCCGATGGGACTGGGCATGTTTTTCATGGCGCTGAACCTCCCCGATCTCGCCGTGACGCGCCCATTAGCGAAGATCGGTCGATACAGCCTCGGCATTTTCGCCGCGCACTTCGCCCCGTTGCTGGAATTTCAGCGCATCTTCACGGGAAAGTCGTTCGCGGCCGAACTGGCGGTCGTGATCCTGGTCGTCGTCACCGCCGCGTTGATCGCCCTGGCATTAGGCCAGTTTCGATGGACCCGCCCGCTGGTACGATAGCCGTTCGGCCTTGGCCCAGGGCTGCACGGCGGAGGGCCACTCCGCGGACCCCCGGTAGTACGTACGATCAGGCGGATGGCATCGGCGTGGCGGGGTCGATGTCCATCGTGACGTCGGCGCAGCGTTGCCAGGTGAGGGTGCGCGCCCGCTCCCGCGCTGTTTCGCCGAACACCTGCCGCGTGGCGGGGTCGCGCAGCAGCCGGACGATCGCGGCGGTCGTCTGCGCCGGATCGCAATCGTCGACCAGCAGTCCGGTCGCTTCGTCCAGCACGACTTCGGGCACGCCGCCAACCGGTGAGGCGATGCTCGGCACCGACTGTCCGGCGGCTTCGAGATAGACCAGGCCGAAGCCCTCGATCTTGTCGGTGCGGTTTTCACCGACCAGCAGGAACATGTCGGCGCTGGCGTACAGCGCGCGGATGTCGTCCTGCGCCAGACCGCCGGTGAACAGGATGGTCGCGTCGGTGTTTGCCACCATCGCCTCCAGCCGCGCCTGATAGCCGGCATCGCCCGGACGGCCGGCAATGACGTACACGACATCGCGGCGCAGGTCGTCGGGAAGCGCTGCGACCGCCGCGATCATCAGCCGGTGGCCCTTGCGTTCGTCCACACGCGACACGCTGAGCAGCAGCGGGCGGTCGGCGGGGATGCCGAGGCGGGCCTTGACCGCGGCGGTGTCGCCCGCATCGTCGAACCAGTAGGGATTGACGCCCAGCAGCGCGACCTTGGTCGCGGTATTCGCCAGCGATGGATGGTTCGCGCGCGCGATCGACAGGGTGTATTCGCTGTTCGCGATCACCGCCTCGGCATGGCCGAACACGTTCGTCGTGCGCAACAGCTTCGGGACCTTGCCTTGCGCCAGGATCAGCGCGTCGGTGCCGTGCAGGAAGATGCGGAACGGCGGCAGCTTGGCGAAGGTACGCGCGATGCCGGCGGCGATGATGAACGGCCAGTCGGCGATCAGCCAGCGGTCGAACCGCGTGCGCCGCGACAGCAGTGCGCGGACCAGCGTCGGCAGTATCTTCGCCGAATAGCCCGATGCCGGGAAGCGTTCGACCTTGAACGGATAGCCGGCGTCCTCCGGGTGATCGGCCCGGCCATAATCAGGCGCCAGGACAGTGACGGCGATGCCCCGCGCCGCCAGCGATTTCGCCAGTTCGACGCAGAAGGTGCCGACGCCGCCGGCATAGGGCGGAAACTCGAAGGTGGGGATCAGCAGCCGTTCCATCGTCATTCCGCTCCGTTGGGATTTAAGGCGCGCACGCCGACATGCGACGATTGTTGCAGGTCTGAAAAAGCCGGGGACGTCACAGCGGCGCCTCGACGGCAGTGCCGGGCGCAACGATCTCGCCGCGCCCGACATGGCGCAGATAGAGCAGGCGGATGACCAGCAGGCTGGTGGCGGTGGCGACCGCCGACAGCCCGGCACCGATCAGCCCGAACGCCCACATGAACCCGGCCCCGAACGCCAGCGCGAGGAGGACGCCGACGACATTGGTCGCGGCATAGGCATGGTCGCGGCCCATGCTGGTGATCGCCACGTTGAGCAGGTCCGACCCCGAACGGATGACGGCCGCCAGCAGCATGATGACCAGCAGCGTGCGATAGACCGGGAAACGCCCCTCGGGGCTAAGATAGAAGATGACCTCGGTCGCCGCGAAGATGACCGCGGCGAGCACGCCGGCATAGGCCAGCGTCCTGACCATCTGTCGCCGCAGTTCTGCCCGCCATTCCGCCCCGTCGCCGCTCCGCGCCGCCCGGACCATGCGTGGCAGCGCCAGCTGGACGACGGCGGTGGTGATGAGGGTCTGTAGCGCGTTGGTGATCGAGAAATAGAAGCTGTAGATGCCCGTCGCGGCCAGCCCCAGCAGCGCGTTCAGGATGAAGCGGTCGGCATAGCCCAGGCCGACGATGCCAAGATCGCTGAAATAGATGTACCACGCATCGCGCACCCGCTTGCCCAGCCGACCGAGCTGCATCGGATCGCGCAGGCCGTCGCGGATCGGCCAGCGGCGCAGATGGGCGAATAACATGGCATAGGCAACAAAATGGCTGGCGATCCAGCCGATGAAGATGGCGTTGAGCGTCTGCAGCGGCGGATACAGGAAGCCGATGCCGACGACGATCGGGATCCACAGCGCTGAGCGGATGAACACCATGACATTGGCGAACAGCGCCATCTCCAGCCCGATCATCGGCATGTAGATGTCGAGTGCCAGCGTCTCCAGCCACAGCAGGATGAGGATGAGGATGGCCGTTTCGCTCAAGGACCCCGTCATCCATACCAGTATCGGTACGACGACGATCGTCCCGGCCAGCAGCGATGCGATGGAGATGGCCAGCCGGTCGCGGACCAGCCCCGCCGCCGTCGCCGGCGTATGCCCGACGACTTCGCGCGAAACGAAATAGTTCAGGCCCCAGCCGACCGCCGCCGGCACGATGCCGATCGCGCCGATCGCGAGGCCATAGATGCCCGCCGCCTCCAGCCCCAGCTGGCTGACGATGTAGAAGGAAAGGGCGAAGCGGAAGAACAGCTGCGATCCGCGGATCGCCATGTTCGGCAACCCTCCGCGCATCAATTTGCCCGCAACCCCCGCCATGGCGTATCGATACCCCCAATCGCACCGAAAGTCCGCCGGAATGGCAACCGCGCGATATTGCTGCACTGCAAAATTGCGCTAGGCGATTATGCACGATGCGTAAAGCGTTCGGCGGGTATGGACGATTGCGGTGTATAGAAGGGATGGCGGGTCGTGAAGACAGCAGGACGGGCGGCTTCACGCCTCGATTCGCTACAGATATTGCGCTTTTTCGCCGCGTTCCTGGTGCTGATCGGACATACGCAACATGCGCTGCTCGAACGGCTGGGTGCGGGCGCCGGACGCTATGCCTTCGTCCCCCTCGACTGGGGGCTGGGGGTCGACGTGTTCTTCGTCATTTCCGGCTTCGTCATGTATTATCTGATGCATGACCGGTTCGCGCGACCGGGCGCCACCGCGACGTTCCTGCGCCGCCGGATCGTGCGGGTCGTGCCGATGTACTGGCTGTTCACGACGCTGGTGCTGGCCGTCGGCCTCGCGACCGGCGCGATCGACCTGCCCTGGAGCAACATCCTCTTTTCCTACCTGTTCCTGCCGGGGCCGGTGTGCGGCGACTATTGCTTTCCGGTCTTCACGCTTGGCTGGACGATCAATTACGAGATGTTGTTCTATGCGCTGTTCGCGCTGGCGCTGGGCTTTGCGCGGCGTACCGGCGTTATCGTGGTCGTCGGCCTGATCGTCGGGCTGATCGTGATCGGACAGGTGGTGCCGGCGTCGTGGTCGATGCTGCATTTCTGGGGCTATCCGATCATCGGCGAATTCCTGTTCGGGATTGCATTGGCCGCTGCGTTCCTGCGCGGATGGCGGGTGTCGCGTGGCGCCGGCTGGGCGATGGTCGTGGCGGGGCTGGCGCTCGCGTTCGTCTGCTATCAGCTGGACCTGTACGATCATATCTGGCGGCTGTGGACCGGCGGCATCCCGGCGGCGCTGATCCTGGGCGGCGCGGTGTTCGGGCTGGAGCCGCGCGGCGAACATGGCCGCTGGATGACGTTGCTCGTGCTGGGCGGCGATGCGTCCTACGCGCTGTATCTGTCGCATCCGGTGACGATTCGCGTGACCGATGCGATCGCGGCCAGGATCGGCCTGTTCGACCGTGCGCCCTGGGCGTTCTGGGCCGGAACGGTGGTCGCGGCGGTGATCGGTTCGTTCGTCGTTCACTTTCTTGTCGAAAAGCCGTTGCTCTCCCGCTTTTATCGCCGACCCAATCTCGGCGCGGGCATTCCGTAAGGCGCAGTCCTGCTAATGAGAATGCCGATCAAAAACTGTTGACCTTTTGCGCCGATTATGAGCGTATCGCACTCTTCCCCCCGGTGCCCCCGGTTGCTAAGGCGCAGCGGTTATCGCTCGTATTCGCATGTGCGGCGGGCCTTGCGAGCGGAATTGCCGCTCCGTCCGGGCCGGGCTGCCATGACCAACTGGGAAGGACCCGCATGACCGCCATTGGCCAGGACACGCTCGGCACCCGCGACACGCTTACTGTCGGCGGCAAGACCTATTCTTATTATTCGCTGGCGAAGGCGTCGGCGAAGCTCGGCGACGTGTCGCGGCTGCCCTTCTCGATGAAGGTGCTGCTGGAGAACATGCTGCGCTTCGAGGACGGCGTGACCGTGACGCAAGAGGACGCGCAGGCGATCGTCGACTGGCAGAAGGACGCCCGGTCGGACCGCGAGATCCAGTATCGCCCGGCACGCGTGCTGATGCAGGACTTCACCGGCGTTCCCTGCGTCGTCGATCTGGCGGCGATGCGCGACGCGATCACCAAGCTCGGCGGCGACGCGGGCAAGATCAATCCGCAGGTGCCGGTCCATCTCGTGATCGACCACTCGGTCATGGTCGACGAATTCGGCACGCCCAAGGCCGCCGAACAGAATGTCGAGCTGGAATATCAGCGCAACATCGAGCGCTATGAGTTTCTCAAATGGGGTTCGAAGGCGCTCGACAATTTCTCGGTCGTGCCGCCGGGCACCGGCATCTGCCACCAGGTGAACCTCGAATATGTCGCGCAGGCGGTGTGGTCGTCGGAATCGACCGACGGCACCGGCACGATCGCATACCCGGACACGCTGGTCGGCACCGACAGCCACACGACGATGGTCAATGGTCTGGGCGTGCTCGGCTGGGGCGTGGGCGGCATCGAGGCGGAAGCGGCGATGCTCGGCCAGCCGGTGTCGATGCTGATCCCCGAAGTCGTCGGCTTCAAGCTTACGGGTAAGCTGCAGGAAGGCATCACCGCCACCGACCTGGTGCTGACCGTCACGCAGATGCTGCGCGCCAAGGGCGTGGTCGGTCGCTTCGTCGAGTTCTACGGTCCGGGCCTGTCGTCGATGACGCTGGCCGATCGTGCGACGATCGCCAACATGGCGCCGGAATATGGCGCGACCTGCGGTTTCTTCCCCGTAGACGACAAGACGATCGACTATATGCGCCTGACCGCGCGCCCCGACGAAGTGATCGCGCTGACCGAAGCCTATGCCAAGGCCAACGGCTTCTGGCGTGAGGAAAACGCCGTCGACCCGATCTTCACCGACACGCTCGAACTCGACATGTCGACCGTCGTGCCGTCGCTTGCCGGCCCGAAGCGTCCGCAGGACCGCGTCGAGCTGCCGAACGTCGATGACGTCTTCAACGCCGACCTGACCAACGTCTACAAGAAGGCCGCCGCCGTCCGTGCCCCGGTCGAGGGTGCCACCCACGACATCGGCGACGGCGACGTCGTGATCGCGGCGATCACCAGCTGCACCAACACGTCGAACCCGTCGGTGCTGGTCGCCGCCGGCCTCGTCGCGCGCAAGGCGAATGCGCTGGGCCTCAAGCCCAAGCCCTGGGTCAAGACCTCGCTGGCGCCGGGTAGCCAGGTCGTCACCGATTATCTCGACAAGGCCGGCCTGACCGCCGACCTGAACGCGGTCGGCTTCAACCTCGTCGGCTATGGCTGCACCACCTGCATCGGCAATTCGGGTCCGCTGGCGGCACCCATCAGCGCCGCGATCAACGGCAACGACATCGTCGCCGCGTCGGTCCTGTCGGGCAACCGCAACTTCGAAGGCCGCGTGTCGGCCGACGTGCGCGCCAATTTCCTTGCCTCGCCGCCGCTGGTCGTGGCGTATGCGCTGAAGGGCACCGTGACCGAGGATATGGTCGCGACCCCGATCGGGCAGGGCACCGATGGTCAGGACGTCTATCTGAAGGACATCTGGCCGACCAACGAAGAGGTCGCCGACCTGATGGCCGCCAATATCGACGACGGCATGTTCCGGTCGCGCTATGGCAACGTCTATGCCGGCGACAAGCATTGGGCGGGCATTTCGGTCGAGGGGTCGGACACCTATAACTGGCCGACGTCGAGCACCTATATCGCCAACCCGCCCTATTTCGACGGGCTGGCGATGACGCCGAACCCGATCGCCGACATCATCGAGGCGAAGCCGCTGGCGATCCTCGGCGATTCGATCACCACCGACCACATCTCGCCGGCCGGTTCGATCAAGGCCGACAGCCCGGCGGGCAAGTGGCTGATGGAGCGGCAGGTCAGCCGCGCCGACTTCAACAGCTATGGCGCGCGTCGCGGCAACGACAATGTCATGGTTCGCGGCACCTTCGCCAATATCCGCATCAAGAACGAGATGGTCCCCGGCGTCGAGGGCGGCATGAGCCGTTATGACGGCGAAGTCATGCCGATCTATGACGCGGCGATGCGCCACAAGGCCGACGGCACGCCGCTGGTCGTCATCGCGGGCAAGGAATATGGCACCGGCTCGTCGCGCGACTGGGCGGCGAAGGGCACCAACCTGCTGGGCGTCCGCGCGGTCATCACCGAGAGCTTCGAGCGTATCCACCGCTCGAACCTGGTCGGCATGGGCGTGCTGCCGCTGCAGTTCGCCGAAGGCGTCACCCGCCAGACGCTGGGCCTGACCGGCGACGAAACCTTCACGATACAGGGCGTCGCGAACCTGCGCCCGCGGCAGGACGTCGAAGTCATCATGGTCCGTGCCGACGGCACGACCGAAACCTTCCAGACCAGGTGCCGGATCGATACCGTCAACGAGCTGGAATATTTCCTGAACGGCGGCATCCTCCAGTACGTGCTGCGCAAGCTGGCCGCATAAGCGCGACTGCCGGAAGGCCAGAAGGGCCGCGTCTCCCAACCGGAGGCGCGGCCCTTTTCCGTCAGGGCCGTTTGCGACCGGCTTCAGCCACCGTCATCGCTTTGGGGGCGGATTGCCCCTTTAGGCCGGAATGGCTTTGCGGGCACATAGGGTCAGAGACGGAAAGCGACCGGTCCGGTCCGCCCCGCAACGCACATAGCCGTCCTGTACCAGCCGCTGTTCCGCCCAGGCCTGAAACGCCCATGATCCGGCGAGGGCCACCGGCACGGCGATCATCGCCGCCACCGCGATCCCATTGCCGATCCGGCGCATCGCGCTGCCATCCCGAAATGCCGCCATCGTTCCCCATGCCGCCAACGCGATGAGGATCGGCATCAGGACCAGCATTCCGACGTCGCCGCCCGACACCCGAACCTCTGCGGCGCCACCGTGCCATGCGGCCAACGACGCCGTGATCGAACCTGCCAGCAACCATCCGCACAGCAGCGACAGCGTCAGGCCGATGCCCGCCATGAGGATCGCGGCCCGGCGCCGCTCGCGCGTCATCGCAGGGTCGGATAGCGGGGAAGGAGTTTCCAGAAGATGTCGCGGATCTGCCGCTTTCCTTCGGCGATCGCGGCATCGCGGATCAGGTCGATGACGTTTCCGGCAAACTGAAAGGCCGTGGTCTGTCCGCGTGCGACCAGGGCCTGCTTCTTGCGCTCCAGCTCGGCGATGCCTTCGTCGAGCTGTTTCTGCAGGCGTTCGGTGAATCGGTATTTCTCATCCAGCGCATCGAGCGCCCATCCGACGCCCAGTCCGACGACGACGGCGATCACCAGCGGTCCGGCCGCCACGGTCATGCCCAGTGCTACCGCTGCTGACCCCGCCGCATAGCCTACGCCGCCTGCAATCAACGCCTTGCTGACATCCCCGGCGATACCCCCGAGCATCTGGCCCAGAGTCGCCTCGTCCCGAATGACGTAGTCGACGATGTTCCAGACCGTCAGCAGGACGACCGATACGATCGTGCCGCCCTTCGCCGACTTCGCGACCCCGGCCTTGCCGATCCCCAGGCCCACGACCTTGGGATGGAGCGCGCCATATTTCGTTCCGGTCAGGACGCGACGCAGGCCCGGATAGCCTTTGAACACGACATGCAGCTTGCCGTTGTAGCTCTTGAAATAGCAGCGGCCGCGAATGCCGGTTTCCCGCACCAGCTTGCGGATCAGCATCGCATCGTCGGTCGCGGAAAAATAATTCGCGACCGTATGCCAGTTGTCGCTGTAGTCTTTCCAATGCTTGTCGGCTGCGGCCTGCGTCATCTTGCCGGTAGCGACCGCCTCGGTCAGCCACATGCGGACGAGCATGTCCCGATCGGCGATGACGATCTGGTTGGTCTGATCGCTCATCGGCGCGCCTCGCTGCTTTGTGCCTTGCCGTCGACGATCCTGAACCGACGGGGTTCCCGTCCATCGATGGTGAAGCCGTCGCCCTGCCAGGTGACGGGCGGCTCGCCCGTATCGCGGCGATCAAGGCAGCTTTCAGCCGGAATGGAATCCGTCAGGCGTCGCTGAACGATCGAAAACAACCGCACCCAGGATTCTCGACCGTTGGCACAACGCGCTCCACCGTTCCTGCTGCCATAGCTGTCGAGCACCGCAACAACGCCGCCACTTTCCCCAAGGCGCTGTACGTCATGATAGAGAACGGGATCGGCGCGGTCGGTAGCGATCGGAAAGCGAATCTGCGTTTTCGCGCCGCCATCGCCGAAGGTGTAGATGCCGGTATCGCCCGCCACTTCGATCGCGTCCGATACCAGGATCATGGTGGCGGGACTGACGGCATTATCCACCGAACTGTCTGCGGAACCGCAGCCGGTGAGAGCGGAAAGGGCGGCGATCAAGGCCGGCGTCACGGTCGCTTTCATGATGACAGGATAGACCCGGGTGCCGGGGCGATGAAGGCGAAATCGCTCCGCCGATCACGCGGTCTGCACTGCCTGCCGGAAAACGGTAACCTTCACGCATCGTTGTCGACGCAATCCACCGTCGAATCGAACGATTGGTTTTCAACGATTTTCGTAGGAGTGGTGCCCCACAGGAGACAAAACTGGGCACTCAGATCATTGGAGAATTTGCGTCCCGAGGGACGGCCGAAGATGAAGGCCTCGTGGATCGCCGGGCCGGGCGAATGTAGGGGCTGCGGCTGGAATATGCTGACGCGACGGCGGCTTTCGCAGGACGGTTTTCGCCGATCGCCCGACGCAAATTGCCACCGATGGGCATAGCGGGCAGGATGCGGCCATGAAGATCAGCCGCACCGACCTTGCCGATTTCAGCTATTTCCTGGCGATCGCCAACCATCACAGCTTTCGGCGTGCCGGCCTCGATCTTGGCGTCAGCGCCTCGGCGCTCAGCCATTCGCTCAAGGGCCTCGAAACCCGGCTCGGCGTCAGGCTGCTGAACCGGACCAACCGAAGCGTCACGCTGACGGCCGCGGGAGAGGAGCTTCTGGGCAAGATCGTCGAGCCGTTCGAGGCAATCGGATCCGCCGCGGAGGCCCTCAACCGCTACCGTGACGAGCCCTCCGGTCGCATCCGCCTGAACATCCTCGAACATGCCGCCACGCTGCTGCTGGGTCCGGTCCTGCCGATCTTCGTGGAGCGGTATCCCGATATCCAGATCGACGTGGCCGTCACCAACCATCTGGTCGATGTCATCTCGGAAGGGGCCGATGCCGGCATTCGTTATGGCGGCACCGTCCCCGAGGACATGATCGCTCAAAGACTGTCGCCTGATATCCGTTGGGTCGTCGTCGGCTCTCCAGCCTATCTGGCGAAGCACGGTGTCCCCACGCATCCGCTTCAACTGAAGGAACACCGCTGCCTGCGGATTCGGCTGGGCGACGGCAGCATCTATCGCTGGGAGTTCGACAAGGAGGGCGAGGCGTTCGAGCTGGACGTTCCGGGGCCGATCACCTTCGATGAGACCCAGTTCGGGCTGAGCCTCGTCCGGCGCGGCGTCGGGCTGGCGTATCTTCCCGAACCCACGGTCGCATCACTCGTGAACAGCGGCGAGTTGCACGCCGTCCTTGAGGACTGGGTATCAACCGGCCCGGGCTTTCATATCTATTATTCGGGCCGGCGGCAGGTGCCGACGGGGCTTCGCCTGCTCATCGAGCTCATCAAGGAAATCCATCCGATGGGGTCATGACCGGCCGCGATGATGAGCCTTGCTCATCGTGGCATGGATCAGACACCCGCTAACCCTGTGCCGCTCCCGCCCCCATAATCGTGTCTCGAAGGCCCGACAGGACCAGAGGGACACAGGCATGACCAGCATGGCAAACACCGACGCCCGGCATCTCCCGCCGGCGGCATCAACGGCGCGCTGGGGTGCGGTGCTGGCGCTCACCTTGTGCGTGTCCACGCTGATCGCGTCCGAATTCATGCCGGTCAGCATCCTGACGCCGATCGCGGCCGACCTGCGAGTCACGGAAGGGGCGGCTGGGCAGGCCATTTCAGTGTCCGGCATCTTCGCGGTCGTCACCAGCCTGACGATTGCGTCGCTGGCAGCGGGTGTGGACCGACGCCATCTGCTGCTCGGCCTAACCCTGTTGATGCTGGTCTCCGGACTGACGGTGGCGTTCGCGCCCACCTACCTCGTGCTGGTCGCCGGCCGCGCGCTGCTCGGCATCGCCATCGGCGGGTTCTGGTCGATGTCGACGGCGACGGTCATGCGCCTCGTGCCGACCGAACAGGTGCCCAAGGGACTGGCCCTGCTGAACGGCGGCAACGCGCTGGCGACGACGATCGCCGCCCCGCTCGGCAGCTTCCTGGGCCAGTATATCGGTTGGCGCGGCGCATTCTTCATCGTTGTCCCGCTCGCCGTCGCGACGTTTGCGTGGCAGTGGGCGACGCTGCCGTCGATGCCCCCCAGGCGCGCGTCCGGTGCGACCGGTTCGCTCGGTGTGCTGCGTCGGCCCGAAGCGCGGATCGGCATGGCCGCGGTCGGCCTGCTGTTCATGGGGCAGTTCGCGCTGTTCACCTATCTTCGTCCGTTCCTCGAGCAAGTCACGGGCGTCAGCGTCTCGCTCCTCTCGGCCATGCTGCTCGGCATGGGCGCGGCAGGCCTTGCGGGCACCTGGCTGATCGGCCGCTTCGTCGCTTGGAACCTGTCGGTTACGTTGGTCGCGGCTCCGGTCATCATGGCGGGGATCGCATTCGCCCTGATCGCGCTTGGTTCTATCCCCGTCGCCGTCGCTCTGCTGCTGGGCGCGTGGGGCTTCGTCGGCACCGCACTGCCGGTGGCTTGGTGGACATGGCTGAGCCGCACGCTGCCCGAGGATGCGGAAGCGGCGGGCGGGCTGATGGTCGCCGTGGTGCAGCTTGCGATCACGCTGGGGGCCGCCGGGGGGGGGCTGCTGTTCGATGCTTTCGGACCAAGCGCCACCTTCCTTGCCGCGGCGCTGGTTCTTCTTGGCTCGGCACTGCTCGGCCACGCCGGAAGCAGGACCACCGACCGGTCATCCACGGCAACGTTCTGATGCACACCGACCGAGAACCCTTCCACAGCAACAATTTTCGCAAGGGCGATGACGCAATGAGGACCATCGGTTCGACGACCATCCGCGGCGTAATGCTGGCAATCATGACAATGACCATTTCGCACTCTGCTCAGGCCCAGGACAGGAGATCCACCATGGAAGTCACGCGCAAGGCCGATCAAAAGACGACCGACGGCTCGCCGGAGTATTTCACCGGCAAGGTGACTATCAGCGGGCAGTTCCAGCGTCCCTCGCCCTCCCGGGTCGGCGGCGCGACGGTCCATTTCGAGCCCGGCGCTCGTACCGCGTGGCATACCCATCCACTCGGTCAGACGCTGATTGTTACGGAAGGGGTCGGGTGGACGCAGGTCGAAGGCGGTCCGACGATCGAGTTTCAGGCGGGCGACGTGCTGTGGTGTCCGCCCGATCGCAAGCACTGGCACGGCGCCACCCCCACGCAGGCGATGACCCATATCGCGATCCAGGAATCGCTGAACGGCTCGCCGGTCAAGTGGATGGAGCAGGTGACCGACGCGCAATATCGCGCCGGTCCCGGCACGGACAGCGGCAAGCCGTGAACTCCGCAGGACCGATGGGTGCCGAGATCGATCCGGCTTCCATCATCCGCGTGGAAATGCCCGCAAACGCATTTGTGGAAGGCGGCGACAGTGAAAATCGGGATGAAGATGGCGATGCTGATCGTGACGGGCAGTCTGGCATCTGGGTGTGGCGCCGAGGACCGCTTCAGTGATGCAGCCAACACAATTAGCGGAGGCACGGCGGTGGAGAACAGTGATAGCGATACCTCGTCGGCGACGCGTGCGGTCGTAGGCAGAGGCATCGTGATATCCTCCGAACGAGGCCGGATCACTGCCGACCTCGTCGATAGTCCCGCCACGCGGGCGCTGCTGGCCAGGCTCCCGCTCACCATCGAGATGCGCGATCATCTCCGACAAGAGAAGACAGGACCGTTGCCTGCACCTTTGCCTAACGGCTCGCGGCAGACCGACTTCTCGGCCGGAACGATCGGGCTGTGGGGCACGAATGATTTCGTCATCTATTACCGAAATGGCCGTGTTCCATCGCCTGGGATCGTCGTTCTCGGACGGGTCAACGGCGACGCGAGCATGTTCGATACGCCCGGGTCGGTCACGGTGCAGATCAAGAAGGGCAATTGAGCATCCTGCGGCCCCTCCCGCAGCCTCGCATGAAGTTGAGCAGCACTCACCGCCTCGTTGAATACTGCGCACGCACTATAGCGGCGGCTGACACGTTAAGATGGTCCCACGGCAATGACGCAGATCGAAATTCTATCGCAGGTGCCCGTTGGGGCCAAAGGAGCGCAAAATCCATGCCCCGCACATCAGAAATTGAGCTTTCACGACGCGGTCTGCTGGCCGGCAGCGCGGCGACTGCCGTGGTCGTCGCTTCACCGGGAAGCGCGCTCGCCGCATCACCACCCCCGCCGGAAGCGACCGCGACCGTGCCCGTGCGGTTCGAGGTCAACGGAGAAAAGCGGGAACTGGATCTTGATCCGCGCACGACCCTGCTCGACGCGCTGCGCGAGCATCTGCAGCTGACGGGCACCAAGAAGGGCTGCGATCATGGCCAGTGCGGTGCCTGCACAGTGATGGTCGACGGCGTACGCATCAATTCCTGCCTAAGCCTGGCGGTCATGCACGACGGCGACGCAATCACGACGATCGAGGGGTTGGGCACACCGGACAAGCTGCACCCGATGCAGGCGGCCTTCATCAAGCACGACGGCTACCAGTGCGGCTATTGTACGCCGGGGCAGATTTGTTCCGCAGTCGCGGTGCTCGACGAGATCAAGCGCGGTGTTCCCAGTCACGCGCAGGGCGACCTGATGAGCAGGCCGACCGCGACGAACGTCGAAATGCGTGAGCGGATGAGCGGCAACATCTGCCGCTGCGGTGCCTATTCCAACATCGCCGAGGCCATGGCCGAAGTCGCGGGAGCAAAAGCATGAGAGCTTTCACCTATGAACGCGCCAAGGATGCCCGTGGCGCAGCGCGCGCCGTGGCCGCCAACCCTGCCGCCAAGTTCATTGCGGGCGGGACCAACCTGCTCGACCTGATGAAGATCGAGGTCGAGACGCCGACGCATCTGGTCGACGTGCAGGATATCGGCTTCGACACGATCGAGGCGACCGCTGACGGCGGTCTCCGCATCGGCGCACTGGTGACCAATACCAATCTCGCCGCCGACGAGCGCATCCGGCGCGACTACGGCGTTCTGACCCGCGCGATCGTCGCGGGCGCCTCGGGCCAGTTGCGCAACAAGGCGTCGACCGCGGGCAATTTGCTCCAGCGGACACGCTGCCCCTATTTCTACGACACCAACATGGCGTGCAACAAGCGAAAGCCGGGTTCGGGATGCGCCGCGATCGGCGGCTATTCGCGCCAGTTGGGCGTGATCGGCGTCAGCGACAGGTGCATCGCGACGTTCCCGGGCGACATGGCGGTAGCAATGCGTGTGCTCGACGCGGTGATCGAGACGGTGGACGCAACCGGCCAGCGCCGCTCGATCCCGATCGCCGACTTCCATCGGCTGTGGGGCGACACGCCCCAGCGGGATACCGTGCTGAAGCAGGGCGAGCTGATCACCGCGGTGACCCTGCCCCGACCGCTCGGCGGCAAGCATTTCTACGAAAAGGTACGCGACCGCGCGTCCTATGCCTATGCGCTGGTATCGGTCGCGGCGGTGATTCAGGCCGACGGCACCGGGCGTGTTGCGTTCGGCGGCGTGGCGCCGAAACCGTGGCGTGTCGAGGCGGCAGATGCGCTGCTGCCACGCGGTGCCGCAGCGGTGACCGCGCGCGCGTTCCAGGGCGCGACGCCGACCAAAGACAATGCGTTCAAGCTGCCACTTGCCACCCGCGCGCTGGCCTCGGTCCTCGCCGAAGCGAAGGCATAGGCTCATGAAATTCGAAACACCCGCGGTCGCCAACCCGATCGACCGGATGAAGGTCGTCGGGCGCGCGCAGACCCGCATCGACGGCCCGCTCAAGACCACCGGGCTGGCACCCTATGCCTATGAACGTCACGGCGAGATCGAGAACGCCGCGTACGGCTATGTTGTCGGTGCCGCCGTCGCCAAGGGACGCATCAGCACGGTCGACACCGCCGCGGCGAAGGCCGCACCCGGCGTAATCGCAATCGTGACGGCGGCCGACGTGGGCAAGCTTGGCAAGGGCAAGTACAACACCGTCAAGTTGCTGGCCGGACCCGATGTCGATCATTACCATCAGGCGGTCGCGGTCGTGGTCGCCGAGACGTTCGAACAGGCGCGCGCGGCGGCCGGCCTCGTCCGCGTCGACTATGCCCGTGGAAAGGGTCGGTTCGACCTCGACGCCGCGTTGAAGTCGGCCCCGCTGACCGATGCGGACAAGCCCGGCAAGGGCGAGGACCGGGTCGGCACGTTCGAAGCGGCCTTCGCGTCCGCGCCGGTCACGCTCGACGCCGAATATACGACGCCGGATCACAGCCATGCGATGATGGAGCCGTTCGCCTCGATCGCCGCGTGGAACGGCGACGCACTGACCGTGTGGACGTCGAACCAGATGATCGACTGGGGCCGCACCGATCTCGCCACCACGTTAAACATACCGAAGGACAAGGTGACGTTTCTGTCGCCCTATGTCGGTGGCGGTTTTGGTGGGAAACTGTTCCTGCGCAGCGACGCGGTGCTGGCGGCGCTCGGCGCCAAGGCTGCCGGTCGCCCGGTGAAGGTCGCGATGAGCCGGCCGTTCATGGCCAACAACACGACGCATCGCCCCGCCACGCGCCAGCGCATCCGCATCGGTGCGACCCGGGACGGGACGATCACCGCGATCGCGCATGAAAGCGGATCGGGCGATCAGCCCAACGGCGGTCCCGAAGCCGCGGTGCTGCAGACGCAGCTGCTCTATGCGGGTGCCAATCGGCTGACGTCGATGCGTCTTGCCGTGCTCGACCTGCCCGAGGGTAATGCGATGCGAGCGCCGGGTGAGGCCCCGGGCCTGATGGCGCTGGAAGTCGCGATGGACGAGATGGCCGAGAAGCTCCGCATGGATCCGATCGCCTTTCGCGTGAAGAACGACACGCAGGTCGACCCCAAGGACCCCAAGCGGCGTTTCTCGCAGCGCCAGCTCGTCCGCTGTCTGACCGAAGGCGCGCAGCAGTTCGGCTGGTCGCGTCGCAAGGCCCAGCCCGCGCAGGTCCGCGACGGCAAATGGCTGGTCGGCATGGGTGTAGCCTCCGCCTTCCGCAATCACATGAATATGCCATCGGGCGCGCGCGTCCGGCTGGGCCGGGACGGTGTCGTCACAGTCGAGACCGATATGACCGACATCGGCACCGGCAGCTATACGATCATCGCGCAGACTGCCGCGGAGATGATGGGCGTGCCGCTCGAATCCGTGATCGTGAAGCTCGGCAGTTCCGCTTTTCCGGTTTCCGCCGGATCGGGTGGCCAGTTCGGTGCGGCCAATGCGACCGCGGGCGTCTATGCCGCTTGCGTCAAGCTGCGCGAGGCCGTGGCCCAGCGGCTTGGCTATAATTCGGCCGACGTAGCGTTCGAGGGCGGCAAGGTGATCAGCGGCAACCGGTCCGCAGACCTGCGTCGCGCCGCCGCCGCAGGGGAGCTGGTGGCCGAGGACAAGATCGAGTTTGGCACGCTCGACAAGACATGGCAGCTGTCCACGTTCGGCGCGCATTTCGTGGAGGTCGGCGTGGACATGTACACCGGCGCGACCCGGCTGCGCCGGATGCTGGCGGTGTGCGCCGCAGGGCGGATCATTAATCCGCAGACCGCGCGCAGCCAGGTGATCGGCGCGATGACGATGGGCGTCGGGTCGGCGCTTATGGAGGAACTGGCGGTCGACAGGCGCTTCGGCTTCTTCGTCAACCACGATCTCGCCAGCTACGAGGTCCCGGTCCATGCCGATATCCCGCACCAGGAGGTGATCTTCCTCGACGAGGCCGACGACAAGGCCAATCCGATGAAGGCCAAGGGTATCGGCGAACTCGGCCTGTGCGGCGTCGGCGCGGCGGTCGCCAACGCCATGTACAACGCGACCGGCGTGCGCCTGCGCGATTATCCGCTGACGCTCGACAAGCATCTCGACCGGTTACCGGCGGTGGCGTGAGCCACCTTCGGAACGGGCCAAATGGGAGAATGCAAGATGACACCCGAAAAGACCGCCCTATTGCTGATCGAGTATCAGAACGACTTCGTGAGCGAAGGCGGCGTCCAGCATGATGCGGTGAAGGCGGTGATGGCCGACACCGACATGCTGGCGCACAGCCGCGCGGTCGCAACCGCCGCCCGCGATCGCGGCGTCACAGTGATGCACGCGCCGATCGGTTTCGCCGACGGCTATCCCGAGATCCCCGCCGACGCTTACGGCATCCTCGCCGGGATCGTGCAGGCGCAGGCGTTCCGCAAGGGCAGCTGGGGTGCGGAGATCGCCGCCCCGATGGCCCCGGTCGACGGCGACATCGTGATCGAGGGCAAGCGCGGGCTGGATTGCTTCGCCAGCACGAACATCGATTTCATCCTGCGCCAGCGCGGCATCACCGATCTGGCGATCGCTGGTTTCCTGACTAACTGCTGCGTCGAATCGACGATGCGGTCGGCCTATGAGCGCGGCTTCCGCGTGGTCACGCTGACCGATTGCACCGCGACGCTGAGCGCCGAGGAACAGGCGGCGTCGGTGACGAAAACCTTCCCTATGTTCTCCCGCCCGCTGACGCACGACGCCTTCCTGGCCGAACTGGAGACGACGCCATGAAGTTCGACACCCCCGCCGGCACGACGCCGATCGACCGGCTGGACGTGGTCGGCCGCGCCCATCCGCGCGTGGAGGGGCCGCTCAAGGCCACCGGCACCGCGCGCTACGCCGCCGAGCATCACGATGCCGCGCCCGATGCGGCCTATGGCTATATTCTGGGCGCAGCGATCGCGAAGGGTCGGATCACCGCGATCGACACCGCCGCCGCCCGCGCCGCACCCGGCGTCCGTGCGGTCGTCACGCACGAGAATGCCGGCCCCGTCGGCGTCGGCAAGTTCTACGTGCAGCGCGTCCTGGCGGGGCCGATGGTCGATCATTATCACCAGGCGGTGGCCGTCGTCGTCGCCGACACGTTCGAACAGGCACGCGCCGCCGCCGCACTGGTCCGAATCGATTACGCGCGGGCCAAGGGCCAGTTCGATCTCGTCGCGCAGAAGCCATCGGCCCCGATCGCGGCGCAGGAGCCGTTCGGCGGCGCGTCCGAGGTTTCGGTCGGTGCCTTCGCCGCCGCGTTCGCGGACGCGCCGGTCACGGTAGACGAAACCTACGCCGTTCCCGATCAGGCCCATGCGATGATGGAGCCGCACGCCACCATCGCGCGCTGGGATGGCGACCGGCTGACGTGCTGGACCGCGATTCAGTCGATGGACTGGGGATGCCGCGACCTTGGCCTCATCATCGGAACGCCGCGGGAGAATATCCGGCTCCACTCCGCTTTCATCGGTGGCGGCTTCGGCGGCAAGGGCACGACGCAGAGCGATCTTGCGCTTGCCGCGATTGCTGCGCGGGTGTCGGGCCGTCCTGTAAAGGTGGTGCTGCAACGCGCGATCATGTTCAACAACACCATCCATCGCCCCAAGACGATTCAGCGGGTCCGGCTGGGCGCGGCGAAGGACGGGCGGCTGCTTGCCATCGGCCACGACTGCTGGTCCGGCAATCTGCCCGGCGGCCGGACCGAGCCGTGCACGCTTCCCACCCGGCTGATGTACGCGGGCGAAAATCGCCTGCTGCGCCGTTATCTCGCGACGCTCGACCTGGCGGAGGGCAATGCGATGCGCGCGCCGGGCGAGGCGCCGGGGATGATGGCGCTGGAAGTGGCGATGGACGAGCTGGCCGAAAGGCTGGGCATGGACCCCGTCGCGCTGCGCATCGCCAACGACACCCAGGTCGACCCCGAAAAGCCCGAGCGCCGCTTCTCGACTAGGCCGTTCATCCAGTGCCTGACCGAAGGCGCGGAAAAGTTTGGTTGGGGCGCGCGGCAGGCGAAGCCGGGCAGTCGGCGCGACGGCAAGTGGCTGATCGGCATGGGCATGGCGAGTGCAATCCGCGGTGCGCCGATCATGAAGGCGGGCGCACGCGTGCGGCTCGGCAAGGACGGCCACGTCACGGTCGAAACCGACATGACCGACATCGGCCAGGGCAGCTACACGATCGTCGCGCAGACCGCCGCCGAGATGATGGGCGTACCGCTCGACCGCGTCACCGCGAGGCTGGGCGATTCCACGTTCCCGGTCACCCCCGGTTCGGGCGGTCAGGCGGGCGCCGCATCGGCGACCGCGGGGGTCTATGCCGCCTGTGCGAAACTGCGCGCGCTGGTCGCGCAGCGGCTGGGCTTCAACACCGCGGACGTGACGTTCGCGGACGGGCGGGTCGTCTCGGCGGGCCGGTCAGTGCCGCTGGCCGACGCCGCGAGGGACGGCGACATCGTCGCCGAGGACGCGATGGAATATGGCGATCTCGCCAGTCGCTATGCGCAGCAGACCGTCGGCGCGCATTTTGCCGAAGTCGCGGTGGACGCCTATACCGGCATCGTCCGGGTCCGGCGGATGCTGGCGGTCTGCGCCGCCGGACGCATCCTGAACCCCATGACCGCGCGTAGCCAGGTGGTCGGCGGCATGACGATGGGAATCGGTGCCGCGCTGATGGAAGAGATGGCGGTCGACACCCGCTTCGGCTTCTTCGTCAATCACGACCTTGCCGGCTACGAAGTGCCCGTCCACGCCGACGTTCCGCATCTGGACGCCTATTTCATCGAAGAGGTCGATGCCACGATGTCGCCGGTCAAGGCGAAGGGCGTCGGCGAACTCGGATTGTCGGGCGTGGCGCCGTCGATCGCCAACGCCGTCTACAACGCGACCGGCGTGCGGGTTCGTGACTATCCGATCACGCTGGAGAAGCATTTGGCCGGCCTGCCAGCGATAGCGTAACGCCTGTCGCGTTACGTTCTGTCGCGATTATAGGCTGAAAGCGACGATAGGATCGTCAATATCGCGTGGTACATTTTTGGCGCGAACATCAGGGCCTCGGATCGCCTTGATGTCCGCGAGATGCTTAAACAGACGCTACAGGCGCAAGGCATCGATCCGGCGAAACAGCCGCAGGGTTACGCGGCGAGGGGATGATCACGCTTCCTGGTGCGCCTGCACCAACCGTGAGCGCAGTTCTCAGACAGCCCTCTATGGGGTCTCATGAAACCGCGCATTTGTGCCGGTTTCAGATAGTGGTGCCGCTTACAGGACTCGAACCTGTGACCCCCGCATTACGAATGCGATGCTCTACCAACTGAGCTAAAGCGGCCCGGGACGGAACACCGTCTGGGAGCGGGCGCTTACCAGTGGGTGGGGCGGGTGGCAAGGGGAATTGCGTTTCCAGCCATCATGGGCGGATTTTACCGGACGTTTACCCTAGGCGGTCCACAACCCCACGCATTCGGGCAGACCGCCCATGGGGACGGATTATGGACATCGTGCGCGGACCGAACGAGCAGCCGGGCGGCGGGGACGACGATCGCGAAGGCGTCGGTGGCGACGTCATGGTCGTGGGGACCGACGAACGCCGGATGCATGTCCGCGCCTACAACCACTGGGTATCGCTGCTGGCCGGGCGGCCATGTCCGCTGATCGACGCGCTGGACCCGGCGGGCATCGCCGATTTCGGGCCGAACAGCGTGCTGCTGGACTTCACCGACGGCCATGACGACGGGGTGATCCGGTTCCTGGGCCATGCGCTGCGCGAGGAAAGCGGGACCGATTCGTCGATCGTCCGGTTGAGCCAGGTGCCGCCCCGGTCGCTGCTGTCGCGACTGACCGATCATTATATGCAGATCATCGCCAACCGCGCGCCGATCGGGTTCGAGGCCGAGTTCGTCGGGCATCGTGGATTCCCGATGCTGTATCGCGGCATCCTGATGCCGTTTTCGTCCGATGGTTCGGCGATCGATTATCTGTACGGCGTCATCAACTGGAAGGAAGTGGTCGACACCGCGACCCAGTCCCAGCTGGCCGCCGAGCTGGCCGAATCGCGCCGGGCCGTACCGCGTCGGGCGATGCCGGCGGCGGCATGGGCCGATGGGCCGAGCGCCGCGCTGGCCGAACCGGCGGCGACGCCGACGCTGACCGAGCGGCTGGTCGACGTGCGGCGCCAGGCCGAGGCCGCGCGCGGCACGGATGCCGCCGCGCCGGCGACGCTGGCCGCGCTGGCGGCGGCATATGACTTCCTGCTGGCGAGCGAGCGCGATGCCGCGGGCTATGCCACGATGCTGGTCGGCGCGGGCCTGACCGTCGATCCGCGCGCACCGGTCGAGGCACTGGTCCGGCTGGTATTCGGCGACGCCCCGGAGAGCCATGCCCGCCTGCTGGCCCGTGCGCATCGTGCCGGGGTGGGCGAGGGCGAGCTGGGGGACTGGATCGAACGGACCGCCGGGCGACCGGCGGCGGCGACCCCCGCGATCGTCGTGCCGGTCGCGCCGGGGGACGATGCCTATGTCCTGCTGCTGGCGCGTGCGGTCGATGCCGGGTCGGTCGAGATTCTGGGCAGGGTCGATGCCGATCCGGCGCAGATCGCCGCCGCGCGGGGCCAGTTGGAGCGCTGACGAATCCGTCCATAAACGCGTCGATACGCGCTTTTGGTGTGAGCCTAAGGGCCGATTGACAGTCATCTACGACCGGTCGCCACCTCCAGCCTCTTCGTCACCCCGGACCTGTTCCGGGGTCCACCGAGCCGCAATCGCGGTCGCTAGAGGCTCACACCGCACCGATTGCCGCGCCGTGGACCCCGGAACAAGTCCGGGGTGACGAAGTAAAATGTGAATGTCGATCGGTTACAGGACGGATCGACATTCGGACGCCGGGGCGAGATGTCCACGCGACGACCGCGACGACCGCGAAAGCCCCAGGAAGTCGGATTTTCGCGCGGAGGCGCGGAGGACGCGGAGGTGTCGCGCACGGGGGTGATCGCAGGGACGATTACCGGTCGGCCCGACATCGCAGCGCCGATGAAACGAGTACCGTTTTGCGTCGCGCGCCGTTCTCTGCGTCCTCCGCGCCTTCGCGCGAACCATCTTCTATCTTCGCCTCGCACGAACACCGCGCACGGGCACATTGAATGTCGATCGGCCCTGGGTTTCGACAATCCGTAAGGGTCTTTGCAAGGCGGGTGCGGTCGTCAAACTCCTCTTCCCGAACATTCCCAGACAGTCTCCGCCGACCCGAACATCATCAGCCTTCTTGTAATATAATTACCGCACTGCGACATTTTGTTCGCAACTGCCACAAGGGTTGAGCCTGTCGGCGAGGCGGCGCATAGCCCCCGCATGACTCCGCAAAGCAAGCTCGCCCGCCCCCTGGAAACGCTGCTGGTCGACAGCGCCCTTCCCGGTGAAATCGAAGGTCTGGACGCCGCGGCCCGCGCCGACGCCGCGCAGTTCGTGGCGGCGACCGCCGCGCACCGGTCGCCCGGCACGGTCAGCGTCGCGCTGGAAACGCTGAGCCGGGGCGAGCAGCGGCGGATGCGGCTGGCGGTCATCAACGACGACATGCCGTTCCTGGTCGATTCGATCGCCAGCACCATCGTCGCGCACGACATCGCGATCGACCGCATCCTGCATCCGGTGATCGCGGTGACCCGCGACGCGGCCGGCACGCTGACGGGGCTTGCCGGCGAAGGCCGCCGCGAATCGATGATCTATATCGAGATGGAGCGGGCCGAAGCGCGCGTCCGCCACGCGCTGGTCGCCGAGGTCGAGCGCAATCTGGAGCATGTCCGCGCCGCCGTCGCCGACTGGCGCGCGATGCAGGCGGCGATGCAGGCCGATGCCGCGCGGCTGACCGCCGATGCCGCCACTGCCGAGGATGCGGCGCTGCTGAGCTGGTTCGTCGGCGGCAACCTGACGCAACTGGCGCATGAACGCTGGTCGCGCGACGGCGTGGTCGGCGAGCGGCTGGGCCTGTCGCGCGCACGGCTGGAGGTGCCGCTGCTGGCCGATGCGTCGCGCCAGCGCGCGATCGAATGGTTCGATGCCGGCAATGTCCAGCCGCTGCTGCTGAAGTCCAACTGCATTGCGACGGTGCATCGCCGTGCGCCGATCGACCTGGTGCTGGTGCCGATCCGCGACGGCGATCAGGTCACGGGCGTGTCGATCCATGGCGGGCTGTGGACCAGTGCCGCGTTGCAGGCGGACCCGGCCGAGGTGCCGGTCCTGCGCCGCAACCTCGCCGAACTGCGTGCCAAGTTCGGCTTCGACCCGTCGGGCCATGCGGGCAAGGCGCTGAACCACGCCATTTCGACGCTGCCCCACGACCTGACCACCGCGTTCACCCCCGAATCGCTCGAACAGCTGGCGCTGACCGCCATGTCGGTGGCGGATCGCCCGCGATCGCGGCTGGTGCTCATCAAATCGGCGCTGGGCCGGCACCTGTTCGCGTTCGTGTGGCTGGGCCGCGACGATGTGACGACGCAGCGCCGCCTGTCGATCGGCGACATGCTGGCACAGGCGGCCAATGCGTCGATCCTGAACTGGTCGATCGCGATGGAGGATGGCGAGGCGGCGCTGATCCGCTACGTCCTCGATCTGCGCCAGGACGGGCGGATGCCCGATACCGCCGATCTCGACCGGCGGATCGAACGCATGGTGCGCGGCTGGCGCCCGGCGGTCGAAGGTGCGCTGGCGGAAATGGTGCCGGAGGGGGCGACGCGCATGGCGCTGCGCTTCGCCAATGCCTTTCCCGCCAATTATCGCAATTCGAACCTGCCGGAAGAAGCGGCGCGCGACATCGTGCGGGTGGCGGCGCTGACCGACGCCACGTCGCGGTCGGTGCGGATCGTGTCCGAAGGCGGCGACCGGATGCGGATCAAGGTCTATCGTCGCGGCGGCGCGCTGGCGCTGTCGGACGCGGTGCCGGTGTTCGAGCATTTCGGGTTCCGCGTGGTCGAGGAACTGCCGACCCGGCTGGAGGATGACGAAAAGAGCTTCATCCATGATTTCGAGGTCGCGGTGGCATCGGGCGCCGCGCCGAAGTTCGACGTGGCCACCGTCGAACGTGCGATCGAGGCGGTGCTGGAAAACCGTGCCGAAAACGATGCGTTCAATCGCCTGACCGTCGAGGCCGGCATCGCGCCCGCCGCCGTCGTGCTGCTGCGCGCATGGTTCCGCTATCTGCGCCAGACGGGGCTGAGCTACAGCCTGGCGACGGTGGTCGATGCGCTGCGCCGTGCGCCCGGTGTCGCCACCGCGCTGATCGAGCGGTTCGACGCCGCGCATGATCCGGCGCGGGGCGACCGCGCGGGCGGGATCGCCGCCGCCGATGCCGCGATCGAGGGCGGACTCGACGCGGTGTCGGCGATCGACGACGACCGCATCCTGCGCAGCTATCGCGGGGTCGTTGCCGCCACGCTGCGCACCAACGCCTTTGCGCCCGCCGCGCAGGAAGCGCTGGCGTTCAAGATGGACAGCGCCAAGGTGCCGGGCCTCCCCAAGCCGCTGCCGTGGCGCGAGGTGTTCGTGTACAGCCCCCGGGTCGAGGGTATCCACCTGCGCGCAGGTCCCGTGGCGCGCGGCGGCCTGCGCTGGTCCGACCGGCGCGACGATTTCCGTACCGAAATCCTGGGGCTGATGAAGGCGCAGCGCGTCAAGAATGCCGTGATCGTCCCGACCGGGGCGAAGGGCGGTTTCTATCCCAAGCAACTGCCCGCGCCGTCGAACCGCGATGCGTGGATCGCCGAGGGGACGGAGAGCTACCGCATCTTCATCCGCTCGCTGCTGTCGATCACCGACAATATCGTCGACGGCAAGGTCGTCCATCCTGCCAGCGTCGTGATCCATGATGGCGAGGACCCGTATTTCGTGGTCGCCGCCGACAAGGGCACCGCGACGTTCAGCGACGTCGCCAACGCGCTGGCGCTGGAGCGCAAGTTCTGGCTGGGCGATGCGTTCGCATCCGGCGGCAGCGTCGGATACGACCACAAGGCGATGGGCATCACCGCCAAGGGCGCGTGGATTTCGGTCCAGCGCCACTTCCTCGAACTGGGCGTCGATGTGCAGACGCATGCGATCGACGTGGTCGGGTGCGGCGACATGTCGGGCGACGTGTTCGGCAACGGGATGCTGCTGTCCAGGGCGATCCGATTGAAGGCGGCGTTCGACCATCGCCACATCTTCCTCGACCCCGCGCCCGACGCGGCGGCGAGCTGGGTCGAGCGCGACCGGCTGTTCCAGCTGCCGCGTTCGAGCTGGGCCGATTACGACCCGACGCTGATTTCGGCCGGCGGCGGCGTGTTCCCGCGCACCGCGAAGACGATCCCCTTGAGCGAACCGGTCCGCGCGATGCTGGGCGTGGTCGAGACCGAGATGGAGCCGACCGTGCTCATCTCCGCGATCCTGCGCGCGCCGGTCGACCTGATCTGGTTCGGCGGCATCGGCACCTATGTGAAGGACCGTAGCGAAAGCCATCTCGATGTCGGCGATCCGGCCAACGATCGTATCCGCGTCGACGCCCAGACGCTGCGCGCCAAGGCGATCGGCGAGGGCGCGAACCTGGGCGTGACGCAGGCCGCGCGCATTGCGTTCAGCGCGCAGGGCGGGCGGATCAACACCGACTTCATCGACAATTCGGCGGGCGTCGATTGTTCGGACAACGAGGTGAACATCAAGATTGCGCTCAATCGCGAGGTGATCGAGGGGCGGCTGGCGCAGGACGACCGCAACGCGCTGCTGGCGCGGATGACCGACGATGTCGCGCATCTGGTGCTGGAGGATAACCGGCTGCAGACGCTGGCGCTATCGGTGATGGAGAATGACGGACCGGTCGCGGTGCCGAGCTATGTCCGCGTGATCGAGATGCTGGAGGCTGCCGGCAAGCTGGACCGGGTGGTCGAGGGGCTGAGCGCCAATGACGATTATGTCCGCCGCGCGCAGGACGGGCGGGGGCTGACGCGTCCCGAACTGGCGGTGCTGCTGGCGAGCGTGAAGCTGGCGTTGCAGGAAGCGATCGAACACGCCCCCATCGCGACCGACCCCGACATGGCGGGCGATCTATTGGCGGCGTTCCCCAAGGAGATGCAGGAGAGCCACAAACAGGCGATCCTCGACCATCGCCTGCGCGGCGAGATCGTCGCGACGAAGCTGGCGAACCGCATCGTCAACCGGCTGGGCGTGCTCCACGTCTTCGAACTGGCGGAGGAAGAGGGCGAGGCGCTGGCCGATATCGCGGCGATGTTCGTCGCGGCCGAGCGGCTGTTCGACATCGATGCGTTGTACGACCGGATCGAGGGCGCCGATATTTCGGAACGCGCGCGCATCGCGTTGCTCGACGAAGTGGCGGTGGGCGTGCGCTCGCAGATCGCCGATTTGCTGCGCGCCTTCCCGGCGGGCACCCTGCCGGCCCATGCCGTCGCGCATCTGCAGAAGGGTGTGGCGAGCCTTGCCGGGCAGACCAGCTCGCTGCTCCGCGCCGAGGCGGCACAACAGCGCGACCGGATCGCGGGCGTGTTGCAGGATGCCGGCGCGCCGCAGGAGCTTGCCGGACAGGTCGTGCGGCTGTTCGAGCTGGACGGCGCGGTCGGCCTCGCCGATCTTGGCCGTCGCCTGAAGCTGGACGAGACGAAGCTGACGCTGGCGTTCACCCATCTCGGCTTCGCGCTGGGGCTGGACTGGGCGCAGGCGGTGGCGGCGCGTATCCAGACCGGCGATCCGTGGGAACGGCTGCTGATCGCCGGCCTCGCGCGCGATTTCCAGCAGCTGCGCTTCGAGTTCCTGAACCGCAATGCCGGCAAGGACCCGCAGGCGGCGGTCGAGAAATGGCTGGACGCCAACCGTGACCGCGTGGCGCAGTTCGCGGCGCTGGTCCACCGCGCGCGGCAGGCGCCGGTGGCGGGCGCGGCGATGCTGGCGCAGATTGCGGGGCAGGCGCGGGTGCTGCTGGCACGGTGACGGCGTATCCCCGCGCAGGCGGGGGTACGGCTGGGATCGCGCGTGATTCCTGCAATCCTCCCACGTCACCCCAGCGCAGGCTGGGGTCTCCTGCGGCGAGGCGCGCGCTTCGTTACCGGGAGATCCCAGCCTACGCTGGGATGACGTTTGTGGCGGGGAGGGGGGGCTGGCGTTACACCAGCCCCGGCCCCTCCAGCCTGACCACCGGCAGCATCCCACCGGCGGGCGCGGGCGGCAGGGTGAGGGTCAGCCCCTCGGCCGTCCGCTGCATCGCGACCTTGCCGCCGCCCAGCAGCGTCGCCCGCTCGATCCGTCCGCCCGCGCCGTTCCCCAGCGCCGCGATCGTGACCGGCGCATCGGGCCAGCCGAGGAAGATCGCGTTGAGCGCGCCGCCGCCCGTCGTGAAGCGCACGTCGCGCGCGCCAAGCTTGTCGACCTGCCCTTCGTTGAACATGCCGCCGGCCAGGTCGGTCGGTCCTTCGCCGAACATCCGCCACGGCCGCGTGCCATAGATCGCCGATCCGTTGACGCGCAGCCATGCGCCGATCTGGTCGACGATCCGTTCCTCCTCGCTGTCGATCGATCCGTCGCCGCGCACCGGCACCGACAGCAGCAGGTTGCCGTTCTTCGACACGGTGTCGGCCAGCCGCTGCAACACGGCGCGCGCCGGGACATAGGATTTCTCCTCGAATCGCCGTCGGTTGTAATGCCATTCGCCGATGCAGGTGCAGGTCTGCCACGGTTCGGCGCGCAGCCGGTCGGAAAAACCGCGCTCGATATCCTCGACCAGCGCCTGCCGCTGGAACGCGCTCAACTGCTTGGCGGTCAGCACCACGTCGGCGCGCCCGGTGCGTGCCGCCGCATGGTTGTAGAAATGGGCGAGCGCCTCCAACCCCACCGGGCCGAACGGCACGCCGAAATCGTCGAGATAGACGAGATCGGGGTCGTAGCGCTCGACCAGCGCCTTTTGCCGCGCCAGCCAGCTGGTCACGAAGCGCGGATTGGCGGCAGGCGCGAATTCCATCCACCGCCCGCTGGTCGCCGCGGCCCAAGCATCCATCTGCGCCTTCGTCGTGAAGCCGTCGGGCGCGGCCAGCGTCTCGCCGGTGTACAGTTCCTGCGGGTCGAGGCCGTCCCACCATTTGCCCCGGCCATCCGCCCTGGTCAGCCGCGCCGCGTCGTAACGCTGTCCGGCGCGAGGCCCCTCGGGATCATAGTTGTACGCGACCTGATACCAGTGCCACGCATGGCTCGCATGGTTGCTGACGCCGAAGCGCAGCCCTTCCGCCCGCGTGGCGTCGCGCCATCCGGCGATGATGTCGCGCTTCGGGCCGACGCGGGTGCTGTTCCACGGGTGCGGGCCGTCGAACAGGTCGAAATTGTCGTGGTGGCACGCCATGCCGACGAAATAGCGCGCGCCTGCCGCCTTGTAGCGCCTGACCAGCGCCGCCGGGTCCCAGCGTTCGGCGCGCCACTGGCCGATAATGTCCAGAAAGCCGGTATCGGCGGGATGGCCATAGCGCCGGAGGTGCAGGTCATAGGGTTCGTGCCCCTGTTCGTAGATCTGCCGCGCATACCAGTCGCCGGCTTCGGGCACGCATTGCGGCCCCCAATGCGCCCAGATGCCGAACTTCGCATCGCGAAACCAGTCGGGCACGGCATAGCCATCGGCCAGCGACGACCAGTTGGGCGCGATCGGCGCGCCGCGCGCCGCGACCGGCCCGGCGGCGGCAAGGGCGGCGGTGCCGCGCAGGAATCGGCGTCGTTCCATGGACTATCCTCTCCCAAGGGGGGCGGCCGGGCATTCCGGTCCGCATCGCGCCATGTTAGCGCTAAGAACCAATTGTATGACATAGATATCGTGCGTAAAGAGGCGTGACAACGCTGTCGGGTACGGGCTGACCGAAACCACGAACGGCGACCGGGATGATGCGGGAGAGGGCGATATGGCGGCGTGGCGCAAATGGGCGATGGCGGGGGCGGCATGGGCGATGGTCGCCGGCACGGCGGCGATCGCGAAGCCGGGTGATGCACCCTATCTGGTCCGCAAGGATGGCCGTCACGCGTTGATGGTCGATGGCGCGCCGTTCCTGATGCTGGGCGTGCAGGCCAATAATTCCAGCAACTATCCCGACATGCTGCCCAAGGTCTGGCCGATGGTCGAACGGCTGCACGCCAACACGCTGGAAATCCCGGTCGCGTGGGAACAGATCGAACCGGTCGAGGGCAGATTCGATTTCAGCTATCTCGATGCGTTGCTGCCGCAGGCGCGGGCGCATGGCGTGAAGCTGGTGCTGCTGTGGTTCGGCACGTGGAAGAATACCTCGCCCGGCTATGTCCCCGCCTGGGTCAAGACCGACAATGCCCGGTTTCCCCGGATGCGGACCAAGGACGGCAAGACGCATTATGCGCTGTCGCCGCACGGCGAGGCGACGTTTGAGGCGGACAAGAAGGCGTTCGTCGCGCTGATGCGCTACCTGAAGGACCATGACCCCGACCACAGCGTCATCATGGTCCAGCCGGAGAACGAAACCGGCGTGTACCAGCAGGCGCGCGACTATTCGCCCGAGGCCAATCGCCTGTTCGCGGCCGCTGTGCCGCCCGAACTGGCGAAGCAGACCGGCAAGCGCGGCAACTGGACGGCGGTCTATGGCGACAATGCCGAACCGGCGTTCAACGCATGGTATGTTGCGCGCTATATCGACCGGATCGCGGCGGCGGGGAAGGCGGTGTGGAAGCTGCCGATGTACGTCAACGCGGCGGTCGGCGGGGCGTTCGCGCCGCCGGGCAAGTCGGGCGGCGCCAGCGGCGGTCCCGACTGGCAGGTGATCGACGTGTGGAAGGCGGCGGCGCCGAACATCGATGTGCTCGCGCCCGATCTCTATACCCGCGATGCCAAGGATTACCTGAAGTTCCTCGACCATTATGCACGGCCCGACAACGCGCTAATGGTGCCCGAAACCGGCAACGCGGCCGATTTCGCGCGTTTCCTGTGGCCGACGATCGGGCGTGGCGGCATCGGCTGGGCGCCGTTCGGCATGGATGCCACCGGCTATTACAACTACCCGCTGGGCGCGAAGGCGCTGGACGATGCGACGGTCGAGGCGTTCGCGAGCAAATACCGCTTCCTGAAACCGATGGCGCGCGGCTGGGCCACGCTGTCGCTGGCGCATCCCGGCTGGGGCACGGCCAAGGGCGCGCCGGACACCGAACAGGTGAAGGTCATGGGCCGGTGGCGCGTGTCGGCCAAATATGGCGAATGGCAGTTCGGATCGATGGATTCGCCGTGGCTGAAGGCCGAACCGCCCGCGACCGCCACCCAGCCGGTCGGCGGGGCGGCCGTGTTGCAACTGGCGCCCGATCAGTTCCTGGTGACCGGCACCGATGTGCGCGTGTCGTTCGACGTCGCCGACAAGGCGCGGGGCGAGACCGCGATGCACATCAAGGTCGAGGAAGGGACGCTGGCCGATGACGGCAGCTTCCGCGCCCGCCGGGTGATGAACGGCGACCAGACCGATTATGGATTGAACTTCACCGCAGAGCCGATGCTGCTGCGCGTGACCATGGGAACGTACCGCTGATGAAGACGCTTCGCTGGACCTTGTTGTCGCTCGCCCTGTCGGCCTCGCTGCCGGCGCTTGCCGCCGATGTGGCGAAGGTGCCGGGCGGCGTGGTCGTCACCCCCGATGCCGGCCCGGCCAAGCGGGTACGGGTGCTGGTCTATGGCCCTGACCGGTTCCGCGTGACGGCGGTGCCGGACGCAACGCTCGACACGCCCGACAGCCTGATGGTGACGGCGAAGCCGGCGGGCGACTTCACCGTCAGCCAAGCGCGCGGGGTCGTGGTGGTGAAGGCGGCGGGCGGATCGGCCGAGATCGACCTCGACGACGGGCAGGTGCGTTTTCGCGATGCGGCGGGCAAGCTGACGCTGGAGGAGGCGCCGCGCGCGGGCTTCGTGCCCGTGACGGCGGGCGGCGAGAAGTTCGTTGCCATCCGCCAGCAATTCAATCGCGGCACGGACGAGGGCTTTTACGGTCTCGGCCAGCATCAGAACCGGCAGATGAACTATAATGGCGAGGACGTCGAACTCGCCCAGCATAATATGGATATCGGCATCCCCTTCGTCGTGTCGACGAAGAATTACGGGGTGTTGTGGGACAATAACGGCATCACCCGCTTCGGTAATCCGCAGGCGTACAAGCTGGTCGGCGACGGGATGAAGGTGATGTCGGGCGGCAAGCCAGGCTGGCAGGCGCGATATTATCTGGGCGACCGGCTGGCGGTGACCCGGACCGAGCCGACGATCAACTATCAGTTCATCAAGGATCAGGCGAACTGGCCGGCGGCGGCCAAGGCGCAGACGGTCGCGGCGACCACGGGGCAGAACACCGCCGGCAACGCGGTGCAGACGCAGAAGGTCGTGTGGACCGGCACGGTCATGCCGTCGGTCACCGGCGTGCAGAAATTCCGCCTCTATTCGTCGAGCTACGTAAAGGTGTTCGTCGACGGGAAAGAGGTGCTGAACCGCTGGCGGCAGAACTGGAACCCATGGTTCCACAATTTCGACCTGCCGATGACCGCCGGCAAGGCGGCGGAAGTGCGGATCGAGTGGGAGCCGAATGCCGGCTATATCGCGCTGTTCCAGAACGACCCGTTACCGACCGCCGACCGCCATTCGCTGTGGTGGTCGTCGGATGTCGCCCATGCGCTCGATTATTATTATGTCGGCGGCAAGGACATGGACGGCGTCATCGCCGGCTATCGTTCGCTGACCGGCAAGGCGGCGCTGATGCCGCGCTGGGCCTATGGTTTCTGGCAGAGCCGCCAGCGCTACAACACGCAGGACGAGCTGCTGGGGGTGGTGCGCGAATATCGCAAGCGGCAGTTGCCGATCGACAATATCGTGCAGGACTGGTTCTACTGGCCCGAGGACCAGTGGGGCTGCCATTGCTTCGACCCCAAGCGCTTCCCCAAGCCGCAGCAGATGGTCGACGAAATCCACGCGAACGACGCGCGGATCATGATTTCGGTATGGCCGAAATTCTATCCGAACACGAAGAACGCGCAGGAACTGGCCGCCAAGGGCTATCTCTATCAGGGCAATCTGATCGCGAAGGAACGCGACTGGGTCGGCAAGGGCTATCTCAACACCGATTACGACCCCTATGCCCCGGAAGCGCGCGCGATCTATTTCCGGCAGATGAAGGAGGCGTTGGTCGACAAGGGCTTCGACGCGTGGTGGATGGACGCGACCGAGCCGGACATCCATTCGAACCTGTCGATCGAGGAGCGCAAGGACCGGATGGGTCCGACGGCGCAGGGACCGGCGGAAGAGTTCTTCAACAGCTATCCTTTGGTCCATGCCGAGGGCGTGGCTGATGGCCTGCGCGTCGCCAAGCCCGATGTGCGCCCGTTCATCCTGACCCGCTCGGGCTATGGCGGTATCCAGCGCGCGAGTGCCGCGCTCTGGTCGGGTGACGTCGCGTCGCGCTGGGACGATCTGCGCGACCAGATTTCGGCGGGCGTCAACCTGTCGATGTCGGGCATCCCGAACTGGACGCACGATATCGGCGGCTTCGCGGTCGAGGATCGCTACAGCAAGAAGGACCCGGCGCATCTGGCCGAATGGAAGGAACTGAACCTGCGCTGGTTCCAGTTCGGCGCGTTCAGCCCGCTGTTCCGCAGCCATGGCGAGACGCCGTTCCGCGAAATCTACGAACTGGGCGCCAGCGATCCGGCGCTGTACCAGGCGCTCGGTAATTACGACCGGCTGCGCTACCGCCTGCTGCCGTACATCCTCTCGCTGGCGGCCGAGAACTGGCACCGCGACGGGACGATGATGCGCGGGCTGGTGATGGACTTCGCCGCCGATCGCAAGACGTGGGGAATCGACGATCAGTATATGTTCGGCTCCGCGTTCCTGGTCGCGCCGGTCACCCAATTCGGCGCGCGCAGCCGGCAGGTGTACCTCCCCGCCGGGGCCGACTGGTACGACTTCGCCACCGGTGCGTATCAGAAGGGTGGGCGGACGATCACCGCCGCCGCCCCGCTCGCCACCATGCCGCTCTATGTTCGGGCCGGATCGATCGTGCCGACCGGGGCGGCGGTGCAGTCGACCGCCGAACAGCCCGACGGACCGTATGTGCTGCACGTCTTCACCGGCAAGGACGGCGCCTACACGCTGTTCGAGGATGACGGCCTGTCCGAAGGCTATCGCAAGGGCCAGTCGGCGCAGATCCCGGTGACCTGGAACGAAGCGACGAAGACGTTGAACATCGGCGCACGGCAGGGCAGCTTCCCCGGCATGGTCGCCCAGCGGGCAATGTCGGTGCGGTTCCACACGCCGGGCAAGGCGGTCGCGCCGGACTTTGCCGATAACAAGGCGACGGCGTTCATCTATGACGGGCGGGCGGTGACGGTGCCGCTCGCGGGGCGGCCGCAGACGAAGTAAGCCACCCGTCATTCCCGCGAAGGCGGGAATCCATACACGCTGTCGCCATGCAAGAGTTGCGACGGTGGCGGTAATGGATTCCCGCCTGCGCGGGAATGACGGGAAATAGTGGAGAGATTGCATGACCCGAGCGGAGCGAATCCCTTTCGGCACCCTCGACGGCCAGCCCGCCCAGGCGATCGAACTGACCGCCGGGCCGCTCTTCGCGCGCATCCTGCCGCTGGGTGCGACGCTTCAGTCGCTGTGCGTGCCCGACCGGGAGGGCGTGGTCGCTGATGTCGTGCTGGGCTTCGACGATGTGCAATCCTATCGCGACCGGCCGTCATGGTTCGGGGTGACGGTCGGGCGCTATGCCAACCGGATCGCGGGCGGGCGTTTCAGCCTCGATGGCAACACCTACGCCCTCGAAACCAACAACGCGCCCAACCATCTGCACGGCGGGTCGGACGGGTTCGACCAGCGACTATGGGATGTCGCGGAGGTCGGGCAGGACGCAGATGCGGCGTGGGTCTGCCTGACGTTGACCAGCCCGGATGGCGATGCCGGCTATCCCGGCACGCTGCACGCCAGCGCGACCTATACGCTGACGCCCGATGCGCTGACCATCGCCTATGCCGCGAACACCGACGCGCCGACGGTCGTCAACCTGACCAACCATGCGTTCTTCGACCTCGGCGGGCAGGGGGAGGCGATGCGCCACCTGCTGACCATCGAAGCCGACGCCTTCCTGGCCGTAGACGCGAGCTCGATCCCGACGGGGGAGCGGCGCGCGGTGGCCGGCACGCCGTTCGATTTCCGCCAGCCCCATGCGATCGGCGCGCGGGTGCGCGACGGGCGGGACGAGCAGATCGCGATCGGGCGCGGGTACGACCACAACTTCATTGTGCGCGGGGAGCCGGGCGTGCTGCGTCTGGCGGCGGTGCTCAGCGATACCGCATCGGGGCGGGTGATGGCGCTGTCGGTGACCGCGCCCGGATTACAGCTCTATGCCGGCAATTTCCTGAACGGGGCGCAGGCGGGCAAGGGCGGGCGACTGTATCGGCAGGGCGATGCCGTCTGCCTGGAGCCGCAGGCATGGCCCGATACGCCCAACCGTAGCGACTTTCCCACCGCCCGGCTGGACCCCGGTCAGCGTTGGGAAAGCACGATGTGCTTCACCTTTTCGACGCGGTAGCGGTATCGGCTGCACTGCCGCAACGATGTTGCGCGGCGCACAACGCGCCTTGACGGAACGGGTTGCGTTTGCGAACGACTTCCTATGAAGCACCCCCTTCTCCTCGCCGCCACTGCCGCGGCCTTCGCCCTTTCGGCCTGCGGTCAGCAGCAGCCGGAACAGCTCGACACCCGCGCGCCCGATCCGCTGGCGTCGCAGCTCGCCAACCGCGCGCCGGTCGAACTGCCGCCGCCCGTCAAGGCGAGCGTCACGTTCCGCTGCAAGGACAACAGCCTCGTCTATATCGACTTCTTCGAAGGCGACACCCAGGCCAATTTCCGCGCGAAGCAGGACGCGATCCCCGTCCGCCTGAAGGCCGCCGAAAAGGGCAAGCCGCTGACCGCCGAAGGTGGCTACAGCCTGACCGGCAGCCCCAAGACCGTCACCCTGACCCAGCCGGGCAAGGCTGCGCAGACCTGCAACGCCTGATTATATCGCCGGTGGCGACCACCTTCCGGGTCGCTATCGTTTGAAATGACTCACGGCCGGCGGAGCGATCCGCCGGCCGTTTCTTTTTGCTGTTCGGGACCCCCGGAATTGATCCTGGGTCGCGCTTTCTTGCCGGGCGTACGAAGAAGCGGGACCCCGGCTCAAGGCCCGGGTGACGGCGAGGAAAGGTGGCTTGGTTGCCAACCAGCCCAGCCAATTACGTCACCCCAGCGCAGGCTGGGGTCTCTCGCGGCTCTTGCCCGGTGCTCTCACCGAGAGATCCCAGCCTGCGCTGGGATGATGTTTGTGGCGGGGTGTGGCGTCGGCCGCCCGCCGTACCCTCAATACTTTACCCGCGTCGCGCGCAGCTTGTAGCGCTTGAGCGCGTCCTGCACGCTGCCGCTGCCCGCCAGATGGCCGGCGCCCACCGCGACGAAGACGGTGCCCGGGCGCTTCATTCGATCCTCGATCCACTTGGCCCAGCGGGCGTTGCGGTCGGTCAGCAGCACGCGCTTGAGTTCGGGCGAGACGGTCATCTCTTCGTTCATCGTCGCCGCCAGCGCGTCCGGGTCGCCGCGCCGCCACTGGTCGACCATCTTGTCGATCGATTCGCCGGCGGTCGGCAGTTCCTTGATCGTTTCGGTCAGGAAGGTGACCTGCGCCGCGTCCGACAGCGAATCGAAGAAGCCGAACTGCTGTTCCAGCGTTTCGAGGCCGGTGAGCGGCTTGCCCGCCGCCTTGGCCGCCTGCGAAATCGCCTGTTCTGCGCCGCTGGCGGGGTCATAACCCTGCTTCTGCAGCGTCAACAGCGTGAGCGTCGATGCGGCGAACCACGGGTCGAGCTGTTCCAGCGCGCCGGCCGGCAGCCCGGCATCGGCCACCGCCTTGGCATAGGCGGGGCGTTCGGCGGCGGGCAGCTTGTCGCTGAGCTTCGGGCCGGTGACGTTCACCGCCGACTTCATCACCGCCGCCTGCGCCTGTTCCGGCGTCGGCATCGGGATTTCCAGCACGACCTCGTTCGATTTGTCGAACGCGGTACGGACTGCTTCGTCGAACCACGACAGGCCGGGCTTCAGGACGTGGATCGTCCCGAACAGATAGATGGTCGTGTCCTTGTCCTTGACCACCCACAAGGCGGGATCGGCCTCGCCCGCGGGCAGGTCGGCCGGGGCGGCTGGCTTGGGTGCGGTCTGTGCCCAGACGGGGGCTGCGGTCATCAACGTGAATGCGGCGGCGAAACGCAGCAGGATCGAGGACATTATCGTCTCCATGGCGCCGGGCGGGCCGGCTGTCGGCCCGTCATAGCAGCGCGATAGGAAGCGCAACAGGCAATTTGCCGTTCATCGATAACCCCGGGAACGTCCGCGCGTCGCGCTTCGTTTGCAGATTCCACGCCCCTGTTTTCAGGGCCTTGCCGGGAACTCCGCCATGTCGAACGCCTCCGTCCCCGATCGCTCCGAACCGGGGGAGGCACGGATCGCGGTCGGTCCCCTGGCCGCCGTGCTGGCTGGCGAGGTCAAGACGCGATCGCTCCTGTTCATCGCGTCGGACGAGATGCGCGCTGCTGCGCTGGCGGAGGTGATGGCAGCCTTTGCACCACAGGCGACGGTGGTGCATCTGCCCGCCAGCGACGCGTTGCCCGGCGACGACGCGCCCGCTTCCCCCGGCAATGCCGGCGCGCGGGTCGCGGCGCTCAGGCGGTTGCGCATCGCCCATGGCGAAGGACACCCGGTCGCCTGCATCACCACGCCCGAGGCGACCGCGCTGCGCATCGCGCCGCCGGGCGATTTCGATGCGGCACCACCGGTGCTGCGGGTAGGCGACGCCATCGACCTGACCGACCTCGCCGATCGGGCGGAGACGCTGGGCTATGTCCGTGACGACCGCGTCGATGAGCCGGGCGAGGTCGCGGTGCGCGGCAGCGTGGTCGACATCTTTCCCGCCGATGCCGAACAGCCGATCCGGGTCACGGTCGAGGACGATCGCATCGCGTCGATCCGCAGCTATGATCCGGTGACGCAGCGTGGCACTGCCGACCTGTCCGACGTGACGATCGGTCGCGCGGCCGAGCCGGTGTCGGACCGGGGCGTCGCATTGCTCGACCATCTGCCCGATGCGGCGGTGGCGATGGACGGCGATGCCGGGCGGCGGCGCGACCGCTTCCTCGATCTGGCGCAGGACGCGACCCGTCGTCGGCGGCGCGATGCGGCGGCGCTGGTGGATGCCGCTGCCTGGGGCGACCTGCTGGCCGGGCGCGAGCGGATCGCGCTTCCCGGCGACGTGACCGAACCGCCCCGTTTCGTTACCGGCCGCGCCCCGGCCCGCGCGTTCGGCACGTTCGCGCGCGAGGTGTTGGCAGACCAGCGGCTGGTGCTGGCCGGCAGCCCGCGCGATCTGCGCTTCCTGCGCAACAAGCTGGCAAAACTCGCCCGCACCGAACCGGTGACGATCGGGTCGTGGGAAGAGGCGGCGTGCGCGAAGCCGGGTACGGCGATGCTGTTGACCGCACCGCTCGACCGCGGATTCGTGACGGACGGCGTGACGGTGGTGACCGGCGGCGACCTGCTCGGCGGCCGGGCGCGGGGCGACGAACTGGCGGCGGCCAGCGCCAATCCGCTCTTCGCCGAAGCGGGCGAGCTGCGCATCGGCGACGTGATCGTGCATGAGGATTTCGGCATCGGCTGCATCGCCGGGCTGGAATCGCTGCCGGGCGAGGCGGCGGGCGACGCCATCGTGCTGACCTATGCCAAGGGGGCACGGCGGCTGGTGCCGGTGATGGAGGCCGACCGCATCTGGCGCTACGGCGCGGACGGCGATGCGGTGACGCTCGACGCGCTGGACGGGGCGAGCTGGCAGAGGCGGCGCGGCGCGATCGACGCGGCCATCGCCGACAGCGCGCGCGAACTGGCGGCCATCGCCGCCGAACGGGACAAGCTGCGGGTCGACCCGATCGAGGTCGACATCGCCGCCTATGAACGCTTCGCCGCCGGCTTTCCCTTTACCGAAACCCCCGATCAGGCGCGCGCCATCGCCGCTGCCCGCGCCGATCTGGCGGCGGGCAAGCCCATGGACCGGCTGGTGATCGGCGATGTCGGCTATGGCAAGACCGAGGTGGCGTTGCGCGCCGCCGCCATCGCCGCGCTGTCCGGGCGGCAGGTCGCGATCGCTGCGCCGACGACGGTGCTGGTCCGCCAGCATGTCGAGACGTTCCGCCGCCGCTTCGAAGGCACGGGGATCGAGGTCGCCGGCCTGTCGCGCCTGTCCGACGCGACCGAGAAGAAGCGGGTGAAGGCCGGCCTCGCCGACGGATCGATCGGTGTGGTCGTGGGCACCCAGGCGGTGGCGGGCAAGGGCGTCAGCTATCACGACCTCGCGCTGGTGGTGATCGACGAGGAACAGCGGTTCGGCGCGAAGGACAAGGCCCGGCTGCGTGACCTCGCCGATCATGTGATGACGCTGTCGGCGACGCCGATCCCGCGCACGCTGCAAAGTGCGTTGATCGGGTTGCAGCAACTCTCGGTCCTCGCCACCCCGCCGGCACGCCGCCAGCCGATCCGTACCGCCGTGATGGATTTCGACGAGGTGACGGTTCGGACCGCCTTGCTGCGCGAACGCAGCCGTGGCGGGCAGAGCTTCGTCGTCGTTCCCCGGATCGAGGACATCGCTCCGCTGGAGGCGCGGCTGCGCAAGCTCACCCCCGAACTCGACCTGGTGGTCGCGCATGGCAAGATGCCGGCGGCGGAGATCGACGCGGCGATGGTCGGCTTCGCGGCGGGCGAGGGCGACGTGCTGCTGGCGACCAACATCATCGAGGCCGGGCTGGATGTGCCGCGCGCCAATACGATGATCGTTCACCATGCCGACCGCTTCGGTCTGTCGCAGCTGCACCAGTTGCGCGGCCGCGTCGGGCGCGGCGGGCGGCGCGGACAGATATTGCTGCTGACCGATCCCGACCGGTCGATCGCCGAAGCGACGTTGAAGCGGTTGCGCACCTTGCAGGCGTTCGACCGGCTGGGCGCGGGCTTTGCGATCAGCGCGCGCGACCTCGACCTGCGCGGCGCGGGCGATCTGGTGGGCGAGGCGCAGGCCGGGCACATGAAGCTGATCGGCATCGACCTCTACCAATATCTGCTCGGCCGCGCGCTGCGGGCCGAACGTGGCGAGAGCGTCGACCGGGTGACGCCCGAACTCCATGTCGGCATCGCCGGCTGCCTGCCCGAACGCTGGATACCCGAGGCCGAAGTGCGGCTGATGCTCTATGGCCGGCTGGCACGGATCGAGGCGGAAGGCGCGCTGGACGCGTTCGAAGAGGAACTGGAAGACCGGTTCGGCGCGCTGCCTGACGAGGCGCGTCTGCTGATCGAACTCGCCCGCGTCCGGTTGCTGGCGCGCGGCGCGGGCGTGACGAAGGTAGACGCCGGCCCCGCCGCCATCGCACTGACCCCGCAGCATCGCGGGCACGCGCCCCAAGGGCTGACCGAGAAGAACGGCCGCTGGATCATGCCCGCGCGGATCGACGATGCCGAGGCGCGACTGGCGAAGGTCGGCGAAGTGCTGGAGGCGATGGCGGCGTAACGACGCTGGCGTTGCGCGCGATCCTGCCCGATGGTGCGGCCATGACGAAAGCGATCTTCATCACCGGCGGCGGGTCGGGCATCGGGCGCGCGGTGGCGCAATTCTTCGCGGGCCGGGGCTGGCGCATCGGTCTGGCCGACGTGAACGCCGCCGGGCTGGCAGAAACGGCAGCGTTGCTGCCGGACGGGGCTGCGACGTTCATGTTCGACGTAACCGACCGCGCGGCGTGGGACGGCCCGCTGGCGACCTTTGCCGGCGGCGGCGGGATCGACGTGGTGTTCAACAATGCCGGTATCGCTTCGGGCGGCATCTTTGCGCAGATGACGGTGGACGCGATCGAGCGGACCATCGCGGTCAACCTGACCGGTGTGATCCATGGCGCGCACGCGGCACACCGCTATCTCAAGGCCAGCGGGGGGTGCCTGCTCAATACCGCATCGGCCGCCGGTATCTATGGCACGGCGGGCGCGGCGGTCTATTCCGCGACCAAGTTCGGGGTACGCGGGTTGACCGAAGCGCTGGACGGCGAATGGGCGGCGGACGGCATTCGCGTGCGCTCGCTGATGCCCGGCTTCATCAACACGCCGTTGCTCGACGCGTCGCTGGCGGGCACCAATTACAATGTCCGGCAACAGGTCCGCGCCGCCGGCCTCGAGTTCACGGCCGTGGAGGTCGTGGCGCAGGCGGCGTGGGAGGCGGTGCAGGGCGACGCGATCCACACACCGGTCGGCCCGACCGCGAAGCGGATGCGCTTCGCCGCGCGCTGGATGCCGGGTAAGCTCAGGCAGCAGATGCGGCGGCGGTAACGCGTCACTGCGTCGTCATCGCCGCCTGCGCGGGAATGACGAATCCCGTCTATTCCACCAGCGCGTCGATCGCCTGCGCCATGTCGATGTCGCGGTCGGACAGCCCGCCCGCGTCGTGGGTGGTTAGCAATATGTCGACCCGATTGTAGACGTTCGACCATTCGGGATGATGGTCGGCCTTCTCCGCCAGCAACGCGACCTGCGTCATGAACGCGAACGCCTGGCTGAAATTGTCGAAGGTGAAGCTGCGAACGATGGCGTCGCGGCTGGGGTCGTGATCCCAGTCGGGCAGGCCGTCCAGCGCGTCGACGCGCTCTGCCTGGCTCAGCGGTTCCATCGTCCCTCCCTTGTCTCTCGATGGCGAAGGCCTATTGCTTGGCGGATGTCCGATCAAGCGCGAAACGCCCCGAGTGCCCAAGAGATCGAAGCGCTGGCCCGCGCCGCGCTGGCGCGCATTCCCGAACCCTTTGCCGGCCACCTGTCCGACATCGTGCTGCTGGTCGAGGAGTTCGCCGATGACGAGACATTGGCGGCGATGGAGATGGAGCCGTACGAGCTGACCGGCCTGTACCATGGCAGCCCGGTGGGTGAGAAATCGGCGTTCGACGGGATGCGCCTGCCCGACCGCATCCATCTGTACCGGCAACCGCTATTGGCCGAATGGTGCGAGACCGGCGTCGATCTGGGCGACCTGATCCGCCATGTCGTGGTGCATGAGGTGGGCCATCATTTCGGCCTGTCCGACGACGACATGCACGCGCTGGAAGACGCCGATTGATCCTGTCCTTCGCCGAAGTGACGGGCGCGCGGGGGGGGCGGGTGCTGTTCCGCGACCTGTCGTTCGATCTGGGTGCGGGCGAGGCATTGTGGGTGCAGGGGCCGAACGGCGTCGGTAAATCGACCCTGGTGCGGATCGCGGCGGGTCTGTTGCCGCCCGCCGCCGGCAGCGTCACGCGCAACGGCGCGGTCGCGCTGCTGGCCGAGGCGGCGGCGCTGGACACATCGGCGACGCTGGGCGCGGCGCTCGATTTCTGGGCGGGGCTGGACGGCGCGCGCGACCGGTTGCCGGCGGCGCTGACGGCGATGGCGATCGAAACGCTGGCCGATGTGCCGGTCAGGATGTTGTCGACCGGTCAGAAGCGCCGCGCCGCCATCGCCCGCGTGATCGCCAGCGGCGCGCCGCTCTGGCTGGTCGACGAACCCGCCAACGGGCTGGACGCTGCCTCGCTCGACCGGCTGGAGTCGGCGATCGCCGCCCATCGCGGCGGCGGCGGCGCGGTGCTGGTTGCCAGCCATGTGGCCGTGGCGTTGCCGGCCGCAAAGATCGTGGCGCTATGATCGCGCTGATCGCCCGGGAACTGCGCATCGCGTGGACCGGCGGCGGGCTGCTGCTGCCGATCGCCTTCTTCCTGCTGGTCGCAACGCTGTTTCCCTTTGCGATCGGTCCCGATGCGGCGCTGCTGGCGCGGATCGGCGGCGGGGTGGCGTGGGCGGCGGCGCTGCTGGCGGCGCTGCTGCCGCTCGACCGGCTGATCGCGCCCGATATGGAGGCAGGGGTGATCGATCAGCTGAGCTTACGCGGATGGAGCGAGGCGAGCATCGCGGCGGCCAAGACCATCGGCCACTGGCTGGGGTTCGCGCCTGCCGTCATGGTCGCGGGCGCGCTGTCGGCGGCGTTGCTCGGGATGGACGGGGCGACGCTGATCGCGCTGGAGATCGGGCTGCTGCTCGGTACGCCGGGGCTGGCGGCGTTGGGAGTCGCGACGGCGGCGCTCACCGCCGGCCTGCGCGGCGGCGGGGCGGTGGCGGGGCTGGTGATGCTGCCGATGGCGCTGCCGCTGGTGATCTTCGGGGCGGGGGGGCTGGACGGCGGGGCCGGGGCGGTGAAGCTGCTGGCCGCGACCAGCCTGTTACTGTGTGTCGGCGGGCCGGTGGTGGCGGGCATGGCGATGCGGATCGGGCGTAGCTAGGGCCGATCGACCTTGCGCCATTCCCGGTATCGCTCTCGAGCGAGAGGGGCTATCCTTTCGTCACCCCGGAACCAGTCCGGGGTGACGAAGCGGGCAGAAGCGCGGGATGGCTCCCGCTTCCCCCCCTTGACCTCAGACGAAGCCCTGCGACCAGGTGGCTTTGTCGTAATTGCCGATATTGGGCAGCACCGTCGTCAGGTCGCCGTCCGACACCCCGAACCAGCGCGCCATGGTTGACGAATATTGGTCGACCGACATGGTCGGGATCAGCCGCCCCTGGCCCACATCGTCGCTGGTGTTGTGGCCGATCGCCGGGGGCGTGCCGTAGAAGCGCTTGCCCTTTACCGCGCCGCCCATGACAAAATGCATCGATCCCCAGCCATGATCGACGCCATTGCCGTTCGACGCCAGCGTCCGGCCGAAATCGGAACCGGTGAAGGTCGTCACCTTGTCCGCCACGCCCAGCGCGGCGGTGGTGTCATGGAATGCCCGCATCGCGGTGGCTAGGCGGCCGAGCAGGGTCGGCTGGATCGTCGCCAGATTGTCGTGCAGGTCGAAGCTGCCGGTCGACACGAAGAATACCTGCCGCTTGACGCCCAGCTCGGCAGAAATGGCGATCATCCGCGCGACCATGCGCAGCTGGTCGGCCAGCGGATTGCCGGTGGGGAACAGGGTGAACTGCGATTCGGGCGCACCGGCCAGCAGATTGGCGAGCTGCGCCTGCGTGTCCATCGCCCGCTTGTTCACCCGCGCATATTCGGTCGCGAACATATGCGGGTTGGTTTCGGTCATCATCTGGCGCAGCGCCGCCGCCGCGGCGCTGGACCCGTAGAGCGATGTCGCCCCGCGCAGCAGCGACACCGGCCCGCCGGTGCCGACATTATACTGGATCGCCTGCCGCCCGGTCAGGAAGACCGCGTTGCCCGTCGCGTTGATGCAGGTCATCATCGCCGACCCGTTGCCCGCCTGATACAGGTCGCCGATCCGCCCGCCCCAGCCCGACACCGCGCCTTCGGGGCTGGATGCCTGGAAAAAGCTTTGCTGATCGTTGTGGCTGAACAGCTTCGGAGGCAGGCGCACCGACTTGTTCAGATATTGCGTGCGCGTCGTCGGCTGGATCAGCGTGCCGACATTCAGCGCGACGGCCAAACGGCCGGCATCGAACAGCGGGTTGAGCGGGGCCATCACCGGGGCCATGGCATAGGCCCGCCCGCCGAGATCCGCGCCGGTCAGCGCGGTTGCCTGCAACGCGTCGCGTCCCAGCGCCAGCGTGCCACGCGCGGCGGCGTACAGCGCGTGCGACGCCGGGTCATAGGGGACCAGCGTGTTGTAGTGATCGTTCCCGCCCTGCAGGAACACGCACACCAGTGCCTTGTAATCGGTGGCGGTGGCCGCCGCCGCTTCGCCGATCGCACCCAATGTCGTGGCGAAGGGCGCGGCGACGCCCGCGACGCCCAGCGCGGCGGTGCGTTGCAGAAAGGCACGGCGGGATGCGTCGCGCAGGATCGTCGGAGCGTTCATTTCAGCACCAGATAGTCGGGCGAGGCGAGGGTCAGCAGGATCGCGATCCCCGTGCGGTTCAAGGTGGCGTTGGTCGCGGTCAGCGGGATGCTGTCGACGGCGGCGCGGATCGCGGTCACCGTGGCGCTGCGCAACTGTCCGGCCGCCAGGATCAGGTTGACCTCGTCGACCAGCTTTTTGCTGTCCGATGCCAGTTCCATCATCGGCGCATAATCGGCCTTCACGTCGCCGGTGCCGCCGCCGACCAGCGACTGCATGTAGTTCACATAGGCGATGTTGGTCTGTTCGCTGGCGATCTGGAACTCGGGCGCGGTCATCCCCGCCTGCGCCATCGCCGTACCGGGCGGGGCATAGCCCGGCCGCAGGAAGCCAAAGACGCTGGGCGCGCGGCCGATCGACTGGCCCAGGCGCTGGGTCGTGTTGGTCGTGTCGCCGATCGCCCACGCGTCGCTGGGCGACGTCACGCCGAAGGCGCGCGCCCAGTTGGTCAGCCGCTGCACCGGATCGCGCAACCGCCCGGCGGTCGTGCTGGCCAGTGCCGCCGCTCCGTCACGGGCTTCGGGATCGAGCAGGATCGCGCGGATCACCGCCTTCATGTCGCCGCGCACGCCACTGCCGTTATTGGCGAAGGCGGCGGCGACGCGGCCGACATAGGCGCGGCTGGGATTGGAGGTCACCATCCGCTGGATCAGCTGCTTCGACACGAACGGCGCGACGTTGGGATGGCGGAACAGGATGTCGAGCGCGCCGTCGACCGCCGCGAACCCGCCGCCCGATACCGTGCCGCCCAGGAAGCTGGCCGATCCGGTTTCGTTGGCCGACGCGGTGATGACCAGCGGCAGCCGCATCCGGTCGGGCGTGGTGTTGTCGTTGTTCGCCAGATTGAACCCGGTAAATACGCGGGCCAGTTGCGACACGTCGTCCTGGGTATAGGTTTCCAGCGGCACACCGTTCGACGTGCGCACCGTGCCATCCTGTTCGAGCTGATAGACGCCGAGCGTGAAGAGCTGCATCAGTTCGCGGGCGTAATTCTCGTCCGGCATCTGCCCGGTCGAGGCATTGGCCTTGCGGCTGCCGATGAAGCTCAGGAACGATCCCATCGCCGCGTTGCGGGTCATCGCGCCCATCAGGTCGCGATAATTGCCGAACGCATGGTCGAGCAGCAGGTCGTTATACGCCGCCATCGCAAAGGCGCGCCACGACAGGTTGATGCCGTTGATGCCGATGACGAGGAAGTCGAGCAGCGCCAGCGCGACCCGCTGACGCAGTGTATCGCCACCGGCGATCGCCTGCCGCCAGACGCTGGGGTCATAGCCGTTCTGGCCGTTGATATTGTTGTTGTTCGTGGCGTCGTTGTAATTTTTCGACACCAGCCAGTCCCAATGGCTCGTGTCGCGGGGGCGGGCGAACTGCGCGTCGATCCAGCCGGCGATGCCCGTATTGAGTACGGCGTCGATCGCGGTGCGGTTGGCGCCCATCGTGGCCTGCGCCAGAAAACGGCTCGCCCCTTGCGCGTTCAGAACGGCGACGGTCGGGGTGGGGCTGGGCGTGGGGGTCGGCGTCGGTGCAGGGGCGGGAACCGATACGAGGCCACCGCCGCTACCGCTGCCGCCGCCCGAATCACATGCTGCCAGCAGGACTGCGGCACCGAGGACGCCATGGGTTTCGAGCCGGCGCCGATCGGTCGGCGTCGATCGCGCCTCCGGTTCCGCGTGGATCGTCATCACGTCGCTGTCGTCGATGCTCGACGAGTCTTCCACCATCGGTATTCCCCTACGCACCGCTACACTGGTGCCCGGGGCCAATATGACAGCAGAATGCTTAACGAAATGATTACATTGCGAATAGCGCGCCAAAACGCGATGAATCCAAGTTGGTTCCCAAGATGTTGCAAATAATCATTACGGTGTCGTATTGATCGATCCCTGTCGCAAATCGATCTGTGCCGCTCCGGCCGGTCGCTGCACTTGACGCAAAAACGCCCCGGATCGCTCCGGGGCGTTTCTGGTTGGTCGGGATTTCCGGCGATCAGTCGATCTTGGGCAGGGTCTCGAACTGGTGGAACGGCGGGGGCGAGCTGAGCGTCCATTCCAGCGTCGTCGCCCCTTCGCCCCACGGATTGTCCGCTGCCTTGCGGCCACCGATCAGCGAGACGACGATGTTCACGAAGAAGAACACCATGCCCAGCGCCATGATCGCATAGCCGGCCGAGGCGATGTGGTTGAAGAACGCATAGGCGTCCGGATAGTCCGGGTAACGCCGCGGCATCCCCTGCGTGCCCAGGAAGTGCATCGGGAAGAACATGACGTTCACGCCGATGAAGAACACCCAGAAGTGCAGCTTGCCCAGCAGTTCGTTGTACATCTTCCCCGACATCTTGGGGAACCAGTAGTAGAAGCCGGCGAACAGCGCGAACACCGCACCCAGCGACAATACATAGTGGAAGTGGGCGACGACATAATAGGTGTCGTGCAGCACGTCGTCGACGCCGCCATTGGCGAGGACGACGCCGGTCACGCCGCCGACGGTGAACATGAAGATGAACCCGATCGCCCACAGCATCGGCGTGGGGAAGCGCAAGCTGCCGCCCCACATCGTGGCGATCCACGAGAAGATCTTGATGCCGGTCGGCACCGCGATCAGCATCGTGGCGGCGGTGAAGTACATCTTGGTGTTCACGCTGAGGCCAGTGGTGAACATGTGGTGCGCCCACACGACGAAGCCGACCGCGCCGATCGCGACCATGGCGTAGGCCATGCCGAGATAACCGAACACCGGCTTCTTGCTGAAGGTCGCGACGATGTGACTGACGATGCCGAAACCCGGCAGGATCATGATGTAGACTTCGGGGTGGCCGAAGAACCAGAACAGATGCTGGTACAGGATCGGGTCGCCGCCACCGGCGGGATCGAAGAAGGTCGTGCCGAACTTGCGATCGGTCAGCAGCATCGTGATCGCGGCGGCCAGCACCGGGAGGGCCAGCAGCAGCAGGAACGCGGTGACCAGCACCGACCACACGAACAGCGGCATCTTGTGCAGGGTCATGCCCGGCGCGCGCATGTTGAAGATGGTGGTGATGAAGTTGATCGCACCCAGGATCGACGACGCACCGGCAAGGTGGAGCGAGAGGATCGCCATGTCCACGCTCGGCCCCGGTTCGCCATAGGTCGACAGCGGCGCATAGACCGTCCAGCCCGTGCCCGCGCCGCCACCGAACGCCGTGCTGCCCAGTAGCAGGAGAAAGGCGGGGATCAGCAGCCAGAACGAGATGTTGTTCATCCGCGGAAAGGCCATGTCCGGCGCGCCGATCATGATCGGCACGAACCAGTTGCCGAAGCCGCCGATCATCGCCGGCATCACCATGAAGAAGACCATGATGAGGCCATGCGCGGTGATGAGCACGTTCCAGAAATGGAGCGCCTGATCGCCTTCATGGCCCGACAGCCAGGGCAGCCACTGGATACCCGGCTGCGCGAGTTCGAGCCGCATCAGGCCCGAAATCGCACCGCCGATGATCCCCGCGACGATCGCGAAGATCAGGTACAGCGTCCCGATGTCCTTGTGGTTGGTCGACATGAACCAGCGGGCAAAGAAGCCCGGCTTGTGGTCCGCATCGTGATGATGCGCGTCATGGCCATGGGCGTCGAACGCATGGTGGCCGGGAAGGGCGGTATCGGTCATCTTACTGGTCCACGTTGCCGACGCCGCCGCCGTTGCCGGTGGCGCGCTGGGTGGAGGGAGAGGCGGCTTCGGTCGCGTTGACCACCGGCACGTCGGCGGCGTTGCTGGCGTTCGACGTTTCGTCGGCCACGTCGGCACCGGGCTGCGGGATCACGGCGTTGCTGGGCGCTGCGGCTTCCTTGGCACCGGGCAGCGTGCCGCCCTTGGCCTGGATCCACCGGTTGAACTGCGCCACCGGCACCGCTTCGACCGCGATCGGCATGTACGCATGGCGCGCACCGCACAATTCGCTGCACTGGCCGAAATACAGGCCCGGCTTTTCGATGGTGAAGCTGGTTTCGTTCAGCCGCCCGGGGACCGCGTCGAGCTTGATCCAGAAGGCGGGCATCGCCCAGCTGTGAATCACGTCGGTCGCGGTGGTGATGAGGCGGATCGGCACGCCGACCGGCAGCACGATGCGGTTGTCGACCGCCAGCAGGCGGGGGCCGTCGGCGTCGGTGCGATACCGCTGCCCGGCGGCGACCTCGTTCTTTTCCTTCAGCATGTTGGCGGTCACCGACACGCCGCCATAATCGGGATATTCGTAACTCCAGAACCACTGGTTGCCGATCGCCTTGATCGTCACCGCATTGTCGGGCGCCGGCTTGAACTGGCGCGCGAGCAGCCCGATCGAGGGCACCGCGATCGCCGCCAGGATCAGCACAGGTGCCGCGGTCCACACGATTTCGATCAACGTGTTGTGCGACGTCTTCGACGGGACCGGGTTCGCGCTTTCGCGGAAACGGATCACGACATAGGCGAGCAGGAACAGCACCAGCAGCGAGATGACGACGATCACCGGCATCAGGATGTGGTTGTGGAACGCCTTCGCCTCGCGCCCGTTCGGCGTCACCTGTTGCTGCAGGTCGATCTTGCGGTCGGTCGGCTGGCCGATGTCGGGCGTGGCGACCAGCAGCGGCACGCCCTTGGCGTCCAGCGTCGGGTCCTGCACCTTGGCAGGTGCCGGCGCGGCGGCGGTTGTCGGCGGCGTCACCTGTCCGGTCGGGGCGGCTTCGGCCGATCCGGGGGGCGGTGCGCCCGCCTGTGGTGCGGTCGCCACCTCTCCGGTGCCCGGCGTCACCGCTTTCGGGGCGGCGGCATGGGCGCCCCCCGCCAGCGCGGCGGCCGCCGCCAGTACCAACATCCTCATCCCAATGCGTCGCATCGTGTCGTGTCACCCCGTTAAAGGGCACGCGGCACGCTTCTTATGCGGCGTGGTCGCGTGCTGTGGGCGTTTGGAAACCCTAACCCACCGGGCTATACGCGGCATGTCGCCCGTCCTCAAGCGATGGTTGCGAACGTCCCGCACCCGGTATTAGAGCGACGGACGAAGCAACCGGTGGACCATATTCATGAACGACGACGCGATCCTCGACGAATTCCGTGCAGCAGAGGCGCTGCTGGAGGGGCATTTCATCCTGTCGTCGGGCCTCAGGTCATCGCGCTACCTGCAATGCGCCCGCGTGCTGATGGACCCGCGCCGCGCCGCGCGGCTGTGCGACGAACTGGCCAGCCGGTTTCCCGCGAACGTGCGCGAATCGATCGACGTGGTCATCTCGCCCGCGATGGGCGGGGTGATCGTCGGTCATGAAATGGGCCGCTCGCTGGGCGTGCCGGCGATGTTCCTCGAACGCCCGACCGGTACGTTCGAACTGCGCCGTGGCTTCCGCATCGATCCCGGCACCCGCGTGCTGATGATGGAGGATGTCGTGACCACCGGCCTGTCGTCGCGCGAAGCCATCGCCGCGATCCAGGCGGCGGGCGGCGACGTGGTGGCCGCCGCGTCGCTGGTCGACCGGTCGAACGGCACGGCGGACCTCGGCGTACCGTTCCTGCCGCTGATCCGGCTCGACGTGCCGAGCTATCATCCCGATGCGCTGCCCGCCGACCTAGCGGCGATTCCGGCGATCAAGCCGGGGAGCCGGGCGGCATGAGCAGCCCCCTGCGCCTGGGCGTCAACATCGATCACGTCGCGACGGTGCGCAATGCGCGGGGGAGCGGCTATCCCGATCCGGTGCGCGCCGCGCTGCTGGCCGCCGAGCATGGCGCGGACGGCATCACCGCCCATCTGCGCGAGGATCGCCGCCACATCACCGACGACGACATCGCGCGGTTGTCGAGCGAACTGACCGTGCCGCTCAACCTTGAAATGGCGGCGACCGAGGAGATGCTGGGCATCGCGCTCAAGCACCGGCCCCACGCCGCCTGCATCGTGCCGGAAAAGCGCGAGGAGCGCACGACCGAGGGGGGGCTGGACGTCGCGGGGCAGCAGGACAAGCTGTCACCGATGGTGCGGGCGCTGGCCAATGCTGGCGTGCGGGTGTCGCTGTTCATCGAACCCGATGCCGCACAGATCGCGGCCGCCGTTGCGCTGGGCGTGCCGGTGGTCGAGCTGCACACCGGCCGCTATGCCGAATTGTCGGGCGACGAACAGGTCGCCGAACTGCGCCGGATCGCCGACGCCGCTGCGCTCGCCGCCAAGAACGGGATAGAGGTCCATGCCGGGCACGGCCTGACGTTCGACAACGTAGTGCCGATCGCGGCGATCCCGCAGGTGCGCGAGCTGAACATCGGCCATTTCCTGATCGGCGAGGCGGTGTTCGGTGGCCTGGGTCCGGTGGTCGCGCGGATGAAGGAACTGATGGAGGCCGCCCGGTGAATATCCTCCCCGGCACGGGGAGGGGGACCGTCGCGAAGCGATGGTTGAGGGGGGTATCCCCATTCGCTGCCGTTGTGGAGCAGGTCACCCCCCTCCACCATGCTGCGCATGGTCCCCCTCCCCGTGCCGGGGAGGATCGTCCATGATCGTCGGCCTCGGTTCCGACCTGTGCAATATCGAGCGGATCCAGTCGTCGCTCGACCGTTTCGGCGACCGCTTCGTCCAGCGGGTCTTCACCCCCGTCGAACAGGTGAAGGCCGAAAAGCGCCCTTTCACCCGCGCCGGCACGCTGGCGAAGCGTTTCGCCGCCAAGGAAGCCTTTTCGAAAGCGGTCGGCACCGGCTTTTCGCAGGGGGTGTTCATGCGCGACATCGGCGTGGTGAACGCGCCATCGGGCGCGCCGACGCTGCACCTGACCGGTGGTGCGAAAGCACGGCTTGACGCGATGACGCCCGAAGGCCACGTCGCAATGGTACATCTGACGATGACCGACGACCATCCCTGGGCCCAGGCGTTCGTCATCATCGAGGCGTTGCCCAGGGTAGAGTAGGACGTTTGATGGCCGATCATCTGGCGCTGGAGGACCAGGGCGTTCCCGCGCCGTCGCAACCGACCCCCGCCGCGACTTCCGCGCCCGCCCACCGGCGGCTCGACTGGAAGGGCGAGTTGCGCGGACTGTTCTGGTTGTTGCTGGTGGTGCTCGGGTTCCACAGCTTCGTGGCCAAGCCGTTCTACATCCCGTCCGAATCGATGCTGCCGGGCCTGCGCGTCGGCGACCGGCTGGTCGTCAGCAAATATGCCTATGGCTGGTCGTTCGTGTCGCCGACCATCCCCAACCCGGTCGCGATGTTCCGCGACATCGTGCTGCGCCAGCCGCAGGAGACGTGGAGCGTCCAGCTGCCGGCATGGCACGGCCGCCTGTGGGGGTCGATGCCCGAGCGCGGCGACGTCGTGATCGTGAAGCCGCCGGGCAGCAACACCGACCTCATCAAGCGCGTCATCGGCCTGCCGGGCGACCGGCTGGAGGTCGCGGGCGGCGTCGTCTACATCAACGACGTGGCGATCCCGCGGAAAGCGATGGGCAACGCGATGATTCCGGTCGACGCCAACACCAAATGCGATCCCGACCAATATCCCGGCGCGCTGGTCCGCACCGACAAGGGTGCGTTCTGCCGCCTGCCACTGTACCGCGAAACGCTGCCCAACGGACGCCAGTACGATACGATCGACTTCAAGCAAGGTTCGCAGGGCGACAATTTCCCCGCGATCATCATTCCCGCCAACCATGTCTTCCTGATGGGCGACAATCGCGACAACAGCGCCGACAGCCGCTTTTCGGAGGCCGAGCGGGGACTGGGAGGACCGGTGCCGTGGGAGAATATCGGCGGGCGGGCCGAGTTCATCACCTTCTCGCTCGACGGCAGCACCAGCCTGAACCCGGCGACGTGGTTCGGCGCGTTTCGCAGCGGTCGGGCCGGTACTTCGCTGGTCCCGGCCACGGACGATGGCAAGTGAGCGGCTACACGCTCTACGATTATCACCGATCCTCGGCGGCATATCGTGTCCGCATCGCGCTGAACCTGAAGGGCGTTGCCTGGCATAGCGTGCCGGTATCGCTGCTGACGGGCGAACAACGCTCGGCCGGGCATCTGGCGCGCAACCCGCAAGGGCTGATCCCCGCGCTCGACATCGGCGGCGGCACGATCCTCACCCAGTCGCTGGCGATCCTCGACTGGCTGGACGCCACGCACCCCGAACCGCGCCTGTTCCCGTCCGATCCGCTGGAACGTGCGCGCACGCTGGCGCTGGCGCTGGTGATCGTCGCCGACATCCATCCGATCGACAATCTGCGCGTGCTGCAACGGCTGGAGGCGCAGTTCGGGGCGGATGCGGCGGCAAAGGCCGACTGGTATCGCCACTGGATCGCGCAGGGGCTGGGTACGCTGGAGGCGGCGGCGCCGGCCGACGGCTTCTTCGGCGGCGCGACCCCGGGCGCGGTCGATTGCTGCCTCGTGCCGCAGCTCTACAATGCGCGGCGGTTCGAGCTGGACCTGACGCCGTGGCCCCGACTGGTGGCGATCGATGCGCGGGCGGCCGAAGTACCGGCCGTGGCATCGGCGCATCCCGACGCAGTCGCGCCGGTCGCATGACGCTGGCCGCCGCAGTTGCGAGTCGTTAGGACGTCACCTGACATGGTAACCGAAGCCGACATCGCTGGCGCGCGTCCCGATCTGGCCGGGCTGGAGCCGCTGGACCGGTTGCGCCCGCGCTGGCCGCGCATTCTCGGCGCGTTGCTGTCCGGGCTGATGATCGTCGGGCTGGCATGGGAATTGTTCGACCATGGCTGGGCCGGGGTCGAACTGGCCGCGCCGGATTCGCCGTGGTTCTATCTGTTCTTCGCGCTGGCCTATTTCGCGCCGCCGCTGTTCGACTTCTTCATCTTTCGCCGGCTGTGGCGGTTGCCGTTCGACGGGTTCGGCGCGCTGGTGCGCAAGCGGATCGCGAACGACGTGGTCATCGGCTATTCGGGCGATGTGTTCTTCTATGCCTGGGCGCGCGCGCGGCTGAAGATGGTGACTGCCCCGTTCGGCGCGGTGAAGGATGTGACGATCCTGTCGGGGATCGCCGGCAATATCGTGACGGTGGGAATGCTGGCGGTCACGCTGCCCTTCGCGTTCGAACTGTTTCCGCCCAAGCAACTGGAAATGCTGGCATGGTCGTCGGCGGTGGCGGTCGGTATCTCGGGCGTGCTGCTGCTGTTCTCGCGCCGGGTCTTTTCGCTGCCGGGCGCGATGCTGCGCTGGATCTTCGGCGTGCATTGCGCGCGGCTGGTGCTGGGGTCGCTGGCGTTCGGCATCGCCAGCTATTTCGCGATGCCGGGCGTGTCCTTCACGTGGTGGCTGTTCCTTGCCGCCGGACGGCTGGTCGTGGCGCGGCTGCCGCTGTTGCCGAACAAAGACCTTCTTTTCGCCAACTTCGCGATTATGTTTATCGGGCATGGCGAAGCCTTGTCCGACCTGGTCGCATTCATCGCGACCCTCACCCTGTTCGCGCACGTGGTGTTGATGGCGGCATTCGGGCTTCCTGCGCTCGCAAGGAAAGAATGATGAAATTGCCCCTGACGCTGCTCGGTGCGGCGTTGCTCGCCGCCACTCCCGCTGCGGCCCAGTCGATGGGCAGCGATGCCGCCGCGTGCAACGCGAACCAAGGCCCGGCGATCCGCGTCAACGTGACCGGCCTGAAGGACCGGACCGGACGGCTGAAGCTGGAACTCTATCCGGCGAACGAGGATGATTTCCTGAAGGACGACCATGATCTGCGCAAGGAGGGCAAGTTCTTCCGCCGGGTCTGGGCCGACATGCCGGCGTCGGGCAACGTGCAGCTGTGCATCCGCGCGCCGTCGCCGGGGCGGTACGCGCTGCTGTTCACCCATGACCGGGACGGCCGCAACAAGTTCAATTTCATGCGCGACGGCGCAGGCTTTCCGGGTCCCGCCAAGCTCGGGCGTTCGCGTCCCAAGCTGGCGCAGGCGATCATCACCGTGCCGGCGGGCGTGGTGACGACGACGGTGCGCGCCCAGTATCTGCGCGGGCTGGGCGGTTTCGCCCCGCTCGACTGAGCCAACCCCCGGTGCGCGTCGTCGACGTCAACGAATTCTACTCGCCGACCGGCGGGGGGGTCCGCACCTATATCGACCACAAGATGACGATCATGGCCGAACTGGGCCATGAACTGATCGTCATCGCACCGGCCAAGGAAAATGCGGTCGAGGAACGGCCGGGCGGCGGACGCATCTATTGGGTGAAGGCACCGACGCTGGTCCTCGACCCCAATTACGGCATCTTCGTGCGCGGCGGGGCGATCCATGCGCTGCTCGACGAACTACACCCCGATGTGGTCGAAGCGTCGAGTCCGTGGCGGCCCGCGACGATCGTCGCCGACTGGCCGGGCGATGCGGTGAAGGTCTATTTCGCGCATAACGACAATGTCGGCGCCTACCCCCTGCGCTGGTTCGAACGGCTGGCCAGCCGCGAGCGGATCGAGGAGGCGTTCATGTGGTGGACGCGCTACATGGCGCGCTACCTCGCCAAGATGGACGCGTTCGTCACCAACGGGCCGGCACTGGAAAAGCGCCATGCCGCGCGCGGGCTGACGGTCCATGCGTCGATGCCGCTCGGCATCCAGCGCGGGTTCTTCTCGCCCGAGCATCGCGACGAACAGTTGCGCGCGTCGTTGCTCGAACAGCTCGGCCTGCCGCCGGAGGGGCATTTGCTGCTCGGTCTGGGGCGGCACCACGCCGAAAAGCGCTGGCCGATGATCTTCGACGCGGTCGAGATGGCGGGCGAGCATCTGCCGGTGGGCATGATCCAGATCGGCAGCGGGGTGCATACCGGTCGCCTCGAACACCGGTTGAAGAACAGCCCGCATATCAAGCTGTTCCGCCCCGTCTACGACCGGGTCCGCCTCGCGCGGATCATGGCCAGTTGCGACGCGCTGATCCACGGATCGGATGCTGAGCCGTTCGGGCTGGTCGGGCTGGAGGGGCTTGCATCGGGCCTGCCGCTGATCGTGCCGGACGAGGGCGGTTGCGCCGAGATCGCCGAGCCGGACTTCGCCGAAACCTATGCCGCGCGCGATCCGCGATCGGCGGCGGATGCGATCGCGCGGATGTTCGCGCGGGACTATGATGTGGTCAAGGCGGCGGCCAATGCGGCGGCGGCACGGGTCCGCACCGACCGCGACCATGCGATCGACCTGATGCGCTATTACGAAACGCTGGTGGCGGAAAAGGCGCAGCGGTTTCCGGAGTGGTTTGCGAGATAGAGTCTGATGACGTGAAACCTACCCGTTCATGCTGAGTAGTGGCTGAGCTTGTCGAAGACCCGTATCGAAGCACCTGCCCCAAACAGTCCTTCGATACGCCCCTTCGACAAGCTCAGTGGCTACTCAGGACAAGCGGCTAAGGCTGAAGTCATCAGGCTCTAAGCTCCTCCCCACGAGGTGGGGAGGAGCTTTACGACAAACTCTTCCCCACCTGCTCCAGCATGTCCTTCGATAGCCCCGGCACCGACAGGATGCGGTCCAGCTCGGCGCGCATCAATTCGCCGCGCGCACGGTCGAACCGCCGCCAGCGGCCGAGCGGGGGCAGCATCTTGGCGGCGGTCTGCGGATTGATCCGGTCGAGTGCGATCAACTGGTCGGCCAGGAACCGGTATCCCGCACCGTCGGCGCGGTGGAACGCCTTCTGGTTCATGCTGAACGCCCCGATCAGCGCACGGGCGCGGTTGGGGTTGGTCAGCGTGAAGTCGCGGTGGCCGGCCAGTTCCGCGACCTGTTCGAACGTGTCGGCACGGGTCGACAGCGCCTGCGTGGTGAACCATTTGTCCAGCACCAGACCGTTGTCGCGATAGCGGTTGTAGAAGATGTCGAGCGCGGCGATCCGGTCGTCCGCATCCGAATTGACCAGCGTCATCAATGCGCCCTGCCGATCGGTCATGTTGTCGGCGCGTTCGAACTGGGCAAAGGCGATGGCGTCGGCGTCGCCCGCCCCCGATGCCGCGATATAGCCGAGCGCGACGGTGCGCAGCCGCCGCTTGCCCTTCGCATCCGGGGTATATTTGAACGCATCCGCCTCCGTCGCGGCATAGGCGGCGCGCCATTCGGACAGCAGCGCCCGGCCGATGTCGCTGCGCAACGCCTCGCGCGCGGCGAAGATCGCGTCGGGGTCGACCACGCCCATCTGGTCGCCGATGAAGCTGTCGGAGGGGAGCAGGACGGCTTCCGCCACGAACGCGCGGTCGAGCCGGTCGTCGGCCAGCGTATTGGCGATGGCGTCGATCACCGCGCCATGATCGCCATGCCCGCTGGCGACCGAGGCGACCAGCGTGTCGAGCATCAGCTGCTGCATGGCCTCGTACCGGGCGAACGGATCGTCGTCCTGCGCGCTCAGGAAGGCGAGGTCGGCCGAGGTCCGGTCGGTCTCGACGATGACCGGCGCGGAAAAGCCGCGATTGATCGACAGCACCGGGCGTTCGGTGACGGCTTCGAAGGTGATGCTGGCAGTGTCCTGATCGAACAGGAACAGGCGTTCGTCGCTTAACGGACGGCCGGTTTCCGCACCGAACAGCCGGAGCTTGAGCGGCAGGACCATCGGCAGCTTGGTCGCCTGGCCCGGCGTCGGCGGGACGCCTTGCCGCAGCGACAGCGTGGCGCGGCCACCGCCGGGCACATGCTCCAGCGTCGCCGACACGCGCGGGGTGCCGGCCTGTTCGTACCAGCGGCGGAACGCGGTCAGGTCGACGCCCGAGGCATTCTCCATCGCCACCACGAAATCCTCGCACGTCGCCGCCGTGCCGTCATGGCGGCTGAAATACAGGTCGGTGCCGGCGCGGAACGCGGTTTTGCCCAGGATCGTGGCGATCATCCGCACGACCTCCGCCCCCTTGTTATAGATGGTGGCGGTGTAGAAGTTGCTGATCTCCTGATAGGCGTCGGGCCGGATCGGATGCGCCAGCGGTCCGGCATCCTCGGGAAACTGCGACGCGCGCAGCGACCGGACATCCTCGATCCGCTTGACCGCCGCCGACCCCTGATCGGCGGAGAATTGCTGGTCGCGCAGGACGGTGAAGCCCTCCTTCAGCGACAGCTGGAACCAGTCGCGACAGGTGACGCGGTTGCCCGACCAGTTGTGGAAATATTCGTGCGCGACGACGGCGGCGATGCCGTCATAGTCGTAATCGGTCGCGGTATCGGGGTCGGCTAGGGTGTAGCGGCTGTTGAATATGTTCAGCCCCTTATTCTCCATCGCCCCGAAATTGAAATCGTCGACCGCGACGATGTTGAACACGTCGAGGTCATATTCGCGGCCATAGACGCGCTCGTCCCATGCCATCGAGGTCTTGAGCGCGCGCATCGCATGGTCGGTCTTGGCCAGATCGGGCGCACGGACCCAGATGCCGAGTTGCACCTCGCGGCCCGATGCGGTCACGAACTGCGCGCGGTTCGCAACCAGATCGCCCGCGACCAGCGCGAAGAGATAGCTGGGCTTGGGGAACGGGTCCGACCATTCGGCCCAGTGGCGGCCATCGTCCAGATCACCGGACGCGACCGGATCGCCATTCGCCAGCAGCACCGGGAAGCGTGTCTTGTCGGCGATCATCTTTACCCGGTAGCGGCTGAGGATGTCGGGCCGGTCGGGGAAGAAGGTGATGCGGCGGAACCCCTCCGCCTCGCACTGGGTGCACAGGTTGCCGCCCGAGGCATAGAGGCCCATCAACTGGGTGTTGGCCTGCGGTTCGATCACCACCTCGGTCGTGACCTCGTGCCGGTCGCCGGGCAGGTCGAGGATCAGCGCGCCGTCCTCCAGCCGCCAATCGTTCCGCGCCTGTCCGTCGACCAGCACCGAACGCGGCGTCAGCCCGTCGCCGTCGAGCCGCAGCGGTCCTCCGTCATTTCCAGTGACGACCATCGTCGCGGTAACCCGCGTCGCCTGCGGATCGAGGTCGAATTCCAGCGCGATCTCCGGCACACGCCATGCCGGCGGGCGATAATCGGTGCGGCGGATGACGGGCGGGGTCATCGGGGTACGCGTCGCATCGACCATCATCATTCTCGACCTTCATTCACGGCCGCGACCCGCGTTGCGTGGGGCCACGGCACAAGCTACGCCTGTATCTATGGTCGCTTGTCGAAGGATTCCAATGTTCCGTCCAGCCTTGTTGCTCGGTCTTCTCATCAGCACTGCCGCGATCGCACAGGATGCGCCGCCAGCCCCGGCTCCCGCCGCGCCAACCGCCGCCGAATTGCAGATGCGCAATGGCGAGCTGAACGCCGTACTGCCGCCCGCGCAGGCGGCGATGAAGGCGCACGTCATGTTTCTGGCCAGCGACGCGATGCGCGGGCGCGATGCCGGGTCGCCCGAATATGACATCGCCGCCAATTACGTCGCGTCGCAATTCTATGCGGCGGGCCTGCGTCCGGCGGGCGACGATGGCAGCTATCTGCAGAAGGTGCCGCTCATCAAGGTCGGTCCGGCGGACATAGGCAAGCTGAGCCTGAACGGGCAGGCGCTGACTTTCGGCCAGGATTATCTGCCGGGCGTCAATCCGGCGGCGGCGGAAACCACGCTGGCCGCGCCGGTGGTCTATGTCGGCTATGGCGTGGTGTCGCCGACGCGCGACGACTATGCCGGGCTGGACGTGCGCGGCAAGATCGTGGCAGTGGTGCGCGGCGCGCCGGACGGCCTCGACAGCGAGGAAGCGGCGCATTTCGGCGGCCTGCCGGCCAAGGCGGCGATCGCGAAGGCCAAGGGCGCGATCGGCATCATCGCGCTGCAGACGCCGGAGGTTTCCGTGCGGATGCCGATGGCCAAGACGGTGGCGACCGCCCAGCCGACTAGCGTTACCTGGGCCGAGGCCGATGGCAAGGGGCACATCATGGGCGGTGGCGTTCCTACGCTGGCGACGCTCTCTGCCGCCGGTGCCGAAAAGCTGTTCGCCGGGTCGGGCATGAGCTGGGCCAAGGCCGCGACCGCGCTGTCGGGCAAGGGGAAGTTTCGTGGCACGGCGCTGAAGCCGACGCTGGCCGTCGCGATCAAGACCGTCACGACTCCGCTGCCCAGCTACAACGTTGCCGGGATCCTGCCGGGTAGCGATCCGACCGTCGCGCCGGAAACGGTCGTGCTGTCGGCGCATCTCGACCATGTCGGCGTGGGATCGCCCAACAAGAAGGGCGACACGATCTATAACGGCGCGATGGACAATGCGGTCGGCATCGCTTCGCTGATCGAGGAGGCCAAGCGGTTCAAGGCGGCGGGCAAGGCGCCGCGCCGCTCGATCCTGTTCCTAGCGGTCACCGCCGAAGAAAAGGGGCTGGTCGGCTCCGACTATTTCGCCAACAACCCGACGATCGATAAGGCGCGGATGGTCGCCGACGTCAATCTCGACATGCCGATCATCACCTACAAGTTCACCGACGTCATCGCCTTCGGCGCGGCGCGGTCGAGCCTGGGCGATATCGTGAAGCGCGCGGCGGCGACGGCGGGCGCGACCTTCTCGCCCGATCCGATGCCGGAAATGGCACTGTTCGTGCGGTCGGATCACTATCGCTTCGTGCAGCAGGGCGTGCCGTCGGTCTTCCTGTGGCCGGGCACGTCGGGGCCGGGCAAGGCGGCGGTCGATGCGTTCTTCGCCAACAACTACCACCAGCCGTCGGACGAAGTGGTGCAGGGGCCGCCGATCGACTGGGAATCGGGCGAACGCTTCATCAACGTCAATTACCAGATCGCCCGCGACATCGCCGACGCGCCGCAGCGTCCGGCGTGGAACAAGGGTGATTTCTTCGGCACGCTGTATAACGGGTATGGCGCGAAATAACTCTGGCTTGCCACGTCATCCCGGCCTTCGCCGGGATGACGAATTCTGATGACGTGATTGAGGATTTTCATGCGCGTTCTTCCGCTTGCGCTGTTGCTGGCATCTACGGGTGCGCTCGCCCAGACCGCACAATTGACCCCGGACGAGGCGGCGATGCGAGCGCATGTCGCGTTCCTCGCCTCCGACGAAATGAAGGGGCGCGCGCCGGGCACACCCGAATATGATCGCGCGGCCGCATATGTCGCCGATCAGATGCGCGCCGCCGGGCTGACACCGGCGGGTGATGACGGCACCTATCTGCAACGCGTTCCGCTCGCCTCCGCCGTGCCGGCAGGGAAGGGCAGCCTGCGTGCCGCCGGGCGACCGGCGCTGATCTTCGGCAGCGATTACCTGACCTCGACCAGCTTTCTCGAACCCGATTTCCGCCGGTCGGGTGAGATCGTGTTCGTCGGGCGCGGCGTGGTCGATCCGGCGCACGGCATCGACGATTATGCCGGGCTGGACGTGCGGGGCAGGATCGTCGCCTATCTCTACGGCGCGCCGGCCAGCCTGCCGAGCGAGATCCGCGCGCATCTGGGCAGCGGCGATACCAAGCGGGAGACGGCGGCGGCGCACGGTGCGATCGGCGTGATTCAGATCGAAAGCACCGAACAGACGCATCGCTATCCCTTCAGCTACCTGATGTCGGTCTATCGCAGCCCGCGCATGACATGGGTCGGCAAGGACGGGCGGCCGCAGGTGCCGGGCAGCGGGGCGCCGTCGGTCGCGTCGCTGAGCGCCGGCGGCGCGGCCAAGCTGTTCGCCGGTTCCGCGCTCGACTGGGCGGCGGTGGTGAAGGCCGATGCCGCCGTGCAGGCGCTGCCGCGCGGGGCCAGCGGTGTGGCGGTGACGACCCGGCAGCGATCGAAGGTGACGCGCTTCGCCAGCAGCAACGTCGTCGGCGTGCTGCCAGGCAGCGACCCGGCATTGCGCGGCGAATATGTCGCGCTGTCGGCACATCTCGACCATATCGGCATCTCGACCGACCCGACATTGCCCAAGGGCGCGGACGTCATCAACAACGGCGCGATGGACAATGGCGTCGGCGCGGCGGCGATGATCGAGGTGGCGAAGCAGTTCGCCGCCGATCCGCGCAAACCCCGCCGCAGCCTGATCTTCGTCAGCGTGACGGCGGAGGAAAAGGGCCTGATCGGCAGCGAATATTTCGCGATGCACCCGACCGTGCCCAAAGGATCGATCGTCGCGGACGTCAATCTCGACATGCCGATCCTGTCCTATCGGTTTCAGGACATGGTCGCGATCGGCGCCGACCATTCGACCGTCGCGCAGGCGGTCAAGCGCGCGGCCGGCAAGCGCGGCATCGCGCTTAGCCCCGATCCAGAGCCGGAAGAGGCGATCTTCGTGCGGTCCGACCATTACAGCTTCGTCAAGGCGGGTATCCCGGCAGTGTCGCTCGACACCGGCTGGGTCGGGCCGGGCAAGGCGGCGGTCGCCGACTTTTTGGCCAACCGCTATCACCAGCCGGGCGACGACATGCGCCAGACGTTCGACTGGACCGCGGGGCGGGTGTTCGTCGCGATCAACCACGACATCGCGCTCGACCTCGCCGATGCCGACGGGCGGCCACGGTGGAACAAGGGCGATTATTTCGGGCTGCTATATCATGGCTATGGGGCGAAGTGAGCGGGGAGGCTTCCCGACCCACTGCCAAAATGCGTCATCCTCGCCGCAGGCGGCCCCAGCCTGCGCTGGGGCGACGAGAGAGCGTGAAGGGGTAAGATGAACCGATGCGCCTCCTGATTTTCGGCATGGGCTATGCTTCCCGCGCCATCGCCGCGCGGCTGGAGCCGCATGGCTGGCGCGTGGTCGGCACGACGCGGGACGGGCGCGGCGGCACCATCGCCTTTGCCGATCACGACCGTATCCGGTTCGAAGCCGGGCAGGCGACCGCGATCCTGTCCAGCGTCCCGCCCGACGCCGATGGCGATCCGGTACTGCGCGAGTATCGCGATCTGCTCGACCGTCCTACGCTCGCCTATCTGTCGTCGACCGGCGTCTATGGCGATGCGGGCGGCGGCTGGGTCGATGAGAGCGCACCGATCGAGGGTCGCCGCCAGAACCGCAACGACGCCGATGCGGCATGGCTGGCGCTGGGGGCGCGGGTGTTCCGCCTGCCCGGCATCTATGGCCCCGGCCGCTCGCCGCTGGACCGCGTCGCAGGCGGCGAGGCCCACCGCGTCGACAGTCCCGGTCAGGTGTTCAGCCGCGTCCATGTCGCCGACATCGCCGATGGCGTGGCGCGGGGGCTGTCGGGACCGGCGGGGGCCTATAATCTGTCCGACGACCTGCCCGCGCCGCAGAACGACGTGGTGGTCCATGCCGCGCGGCTGCTCGGGCTGGAGCCGCCGCCCTTCGTGCCGCTGGAAACGCTCAGCCCGATGGCGCGCGCCTTCTATGGCGAGAACCGGAGGGTGGCGAACGGGCGGGCGAAGCGGGTGCTCGGCTGGCGTCCGGCCTATCCCGATTACCGGTTCGGCCTGCGCGCCTTGAGTGCCACGACCAGCCCGGCCAGCGCCAGCAGCGCGCCGCCGCCGGCCAGCGGCGACCAGCGATAGCCCTCGAACAGGGTCGACAACAGCATCGCGATCACCGGTACGACCACGCCGTTATAGGCCGCCTTGGCCGGGCCGATCACGCGGATCAGCCCGAAATAGAGAGTGAAGGCGACCGCTGAGGCCACGATGCCGAGATAGAGCAGCCCGCCGAGATAGGACCAGCGCCAGTCGAATACCGGCGCCCCGACCGTCGCGGCGGCATAGGTCGCGTCGATGCCGGCCCCGATCAGCATGGCGACGCCGAGCAGCGGGACCATCGGATAGGCCCTCGCGGTCGGGGTCGCCTGCATGACATTGGCGGCGGAGGCGGCGAACACGCCAGCCAGCGCGATGGTGAGGCCCAGCAGCACCGCGCCGCCATTTTCCGGATGCTCGCGCGCTTCGTGCAGGAACAGCAGCGCGACGCCGGACAGTGCGATGGCCGATCCGACGAGCAGCTGCCGCCCCATCCGCTGGCCCAGAAAGATGCGGGCGAGGATCGAATTGGGCACGATTAGCAGCGCGTACATCAGTGCCACCAGTCCGGACGTCACATAGTGTTCGGCGCGGTAGACGAAGTTGAAATTCAGGCAGAATTGCGCCAGCCCCAGCCCTGCGGCGAAGATCAGCCCGCGCCGGTCAAGCGCGATCCGGTCGCCGCGCCACCACGCCCAGACGAGCATCGTCACGCCCGCGATGACGAAGCGATAGGTGACCGACCACGACGCCGGCACCACCCCCAACTGGTCGCGGATCACGATCCACGTCGATCCCCAGATCAGCGTGACGATGGCGAAGGGGATCAGGACCGCCGGGGTCGCCGAACGCGGGGTGTCGTTCACAGCGCGGCGATCGCTTGCGCCAGCGGGGCGACGGTCGCCGCGTCCTGATCCCATGCCACCACCAGCCGCGCCTGGCCCGTGCCCCAGTCGTAGAAATCGAACCCCTGCGCGCGCAGGGCTGTCGCTTCGTCGGCGGTAAGGCGCAGGAACACCTCGTTCGCCTCGACCGCGTGGACCAGCCGGTCGCCCGCCGCCTGCGCCAGCACGCCCGCGCCGGCATTGGCGGCGCGGGCATTGTGCAGCCAGACATCGCCATCGAGCATCGCCAGCAACTGCGCGGCGAGGAAGCGTCCCTTCGATGCCAGCAGTCCGGCGCGTTTGCGGCGATAGCGCGCGACTCTGGCCCATTCGGGGCGGAAGAAGACCAGCGCCTCGGCCGACATGCCGCCATTCTTGATGAAGCCGAACGACAGCGCGTCGACCCCAGCCTTCCATGTGACATCGGCGGGGGAACAGCCGAGATGCGCGACGGCATTGGCAAAGCGCGCACCGTCCATGTGCAGCCCCAGCCCGCGCGTCTTGGCGAGCGCGCCGATCGTGGCGACCTCCTCCGGGGTGTAGACCCGTCCGGCTTCGGTCGCCTGGGTGATGGAGATGGCGTGCGGCTGCACCTGATGCACATCCTCGCGAATCGTCGACAGGAACGCCGCGATCGTCGGCGCAGCGAGCTTCGCGCCATCGCCGTCCAGCAGCATCAGCTTGGCGCCATGGGTGTAGAATTCCGGCGCGCCGCCCTCGTCATTCTGGATGTGGGCGTGCGCGTGGCAGACGATGCCGCCATGCGGCGGGCACATCGTGGCCAGCGCGAGACAGTTGGCCGCCGTACCGCTCGGCACCCACAGCACCGCGACCTCGCAGTCGAACAGGTCGCCGAAGCGCGCATCGAGCCGCTGGCTGAGCGCGTCGCCGTCATAGGCGGTATCCTGCCCGTTCGCCGCGACGATCGCGTCGAGCACGGCGGGGCAGGCGGGGGCGGCGTTGTCGGAAAAGAAGCGCATGACAATGCCTTGGCGGGGCAGGCGGCGGGGGTCAACGGGCGAGCGTTCCTCCTTGTGTCATCCCGGCGAAGGCCGGGATCCACGGTGCCACATGACCGATGGCTTCGCCCTTGCGGAGCCATGGATCCCGGCCTTCGCCGGGATGGCGAAGAGGGGGAGAGCGGTCACCTTCTCGTCACTCCCGCGCAGGCGGGAGTCCATATGCGCTGACCTTGGCGAGTGATCCGCCGGCGTTGCGTCTCTGGATTCCCGCCTGCGCGGGAATGACGAAAATCTACTGCACGTCCTCTTCCGGCGGGCGGCGTTCTTCCTGCGGCACCGGTTCCTCTTCGCGGCGGCGGCGGTCGTTGGGGCCGAAGCGGACCTGGCCGTCGCGGTCGAGCGACACGTCGAAGCCCGGACCCTCGACCGTCATCGGCCCCTCGTCGGGAATGCCCAGCGCATCCTGTACCGCGTCGATCGCATTGTCGATCGGTTCAGGCTCCGGTGCCGCCACCGGTACGGGATCGCGCAGGTTGAGCGCCTGGCGCATGAAATCGCGCCAGATGCGCGCGGGCAGGCCGCCACCGGCCAGCCCCGGATTGGTGCTGTTGTCGTCATTGCCCAGCCACACCCCGGCGACGATCCCGCCGGCATAGCCGACGAACAGCGCGTCGCGATTGTCCTGCGTCGTGCCGGTCTTGCCGAACGCCTCCACCGGCAGGTTCGCGGCGATGCCGGTGCCCGAACGGATCGACGCGGCGAGCAGCGTGCGCATCCCGTCCAGTTCGTCGCGGGACAGGGCGCGCCGGGTCGAGCGCAGCCGGTCGAGCCAGGTCGGCTCGTCCTGTTCGGCCAGGCCGCGCGGGATCACCGGCGCCTCGCCCGCCGCGATCGCGGCATAGGCGCTGGTGAGTTCCAGCAGCGACACGGTCGACGTGCCGAGCGCGATCGACGCCTCGTTGGCGATGGGGGTGGAGATGCCGAGGTCGCGCGCGGCGCGGATGACGTTCTTGACGCCGACTTCCTTGGTCAGCCGCGCGGCGGCGACGTTGCTCGACCGCTGGAACGCGCGTTCGAGAGTGATCGTGCCGAGATAGCGGCCGTCGCTGTTCTTGGGACTCCAGTCGCCGATGGTGACGGGTTCGTCGAGGACCTGGCTCTGCGGATTCAGCCCCGAGCGCATCGCCGCCAGATAGACGAACAGCTTGAAGGTCGATCCGGGTTGCCGCCGCGCCTGTACCGCGCGGTTGAACGGGCTGGCCGCGTAGTTCTTGCCGCCGACCATCGCGATGACACGGCCGTCGGGGCGCATCGCGACGATCGCGACCTGCGTCTGCTTGAGGCCGGCGTTGCGCACCGCGCGTTCGGCGGCGCGCTGCATCCGGATTTCCAGCGTCGTCGTGACCTTGCGGTCCGCGCCGATCCCGCCCGCGCGGTCGCGTGCCTGCGGCAGCACCCAGTCGGCGAAATAGGTGCCCGAGGGCAGCGTGCTGTTGTCGGTGACGCGCAGCACGGCGGGCTTCACCCGGTCCGCCTCCGCCGCCGTCAAATAGCCGGCCGCCTCCATCGCGCCGACGACGACCGCCTGTCGCGCACGTGCGCCCTTCAAGTTGCCGGTGGGGGCGAGGCGGGAGGGCGCCTTCACCAACCCGGCCAGCATCGCCGCCTGCCCGACGGTCAAATCCTTGGGCGCGCGGCTGAAATAATGGCGGGCGGCAGCGTCGAGGCCGTACGCGTTGTCGCCGAAATAGGCGTTGGACAGATACCGGGACATGATCTCGTCCTTGGTCAGCCACGCCTCCAGCCAGAAGGCGATCAGCACCTCGCGGATCTTCCGCGCGGCGGTCCGGTCCGAATCGAGGAACGCGTTCTTCGCCAGCTGCTGCGTGATCGTGCTGGCCCCCTGCCGCACGCCGCCCGCCGCGGTGTTGGTCCACATCGCGCGGGCGATGCCGCGCGGATCGATGCCCCAATGGGTGCGGAAGCGGCGATCCTCGATCGCCATGAAGGCTTCGGTGACGTGCGCGGGCAGCTTGGTCGCGTCGACCGGCTTGCCGATATTGGCGCCGCGTTCGGCGATCGGCGTGCCTTCGGACGACAGGAGCGTGATCGACGGCGGGGCCGGCGGTTCGAGCGACTTGGACAGCGGCGCGGTCAGCGCCAGCCAGCCGATCGCAAGGATCAGCAGCACGATGAACACGCCCAGCCCACGTATCGCCCAGCGCAGCCACCAGCGCAGCGGGCGGCGCTTTTTCGAGGTCGCGGGGGTTTCGGGCGGCGGCGGTGGATCGCCCGCGCCGGGAAAGCTGCGGTCGTAATCGGCCAGCGCATCGTCGAACGCGGCCAGCCGCCGACGCCGTTCCAGCGCCTCTCCCGTCAGCGGGGTCGACAGGCGCCCGATCCGGCTGGGATCGATCGGGCCGGAGGGCGGGGACGGGGGATCGTAAGCCATGATACCGACCGTGTATTATCGGTCTGATACAGCCTCGGCAAGCGAACTTGCGGCAGGGCGAGCGTACCGGACGGACGCCGGTGGGAACTCCCCCGATCCCCGGACGCTAAACGCCGGCAGCAACGGGAGAATCGCCGTGGACGACGATCGCATCTGGAATTTTGAGGAAAGCCTGTGGACCGCCGATGCGGCCCATTACGAGGAATCGGTCGACGACGAATGCCTGATGGTGCTGCCATCGCCGCCCTTCGTCTTTACCGGACAACAGGCGATCGACGCGGTGAAGGACACGCCCCGCTGGGATCAGGTGTCGCTGACCGAACGGCAAGTCGCCCGCCCGCAGGAGGGGCTGATCGTCGTCGCCTACAAGGCAGAGGCGCACAAGGGCGGCGAAGCGTACACCGCTTATTGCACCTCGACCTATCGCTGGATCGAACATGGTGTGTGGACGGTGGTCCAGCACCAGCAGACCCCGCCGCTGACGTCGAAGGGCGGGTGACCTTGCGGCGGATTGGTGTGATCGCGGCATGGCCCGCGTTACTGGCAGCGCCTGCGCTGCCGCAGGAAAGGGCGAGTGATCCTGTCGGCGCTGACACGCCCATGAGTCATATATCGTCCACACCGCGCCGATCTGCCGAGCAGCACCGGTTGCGCCTGCTCCCGCCGGTCGAGCGAGTCCGGTCGCACCGGCTGACGGAAAATGCCCCGGTCGGGCCGAGCGGAGATGGCCGGCTGCGCACCCGCCTGCGCGGCGTGCCGCTGTGGGAAAAAAGCGGCGATGGTGCCGCGTTCGCGGTGGGTTTCTCGCCGGTCGGCGGGAGGGTGGTCGGCGCGTTGCGGATTGTCCGCTGAACGCCGTGTCACGCCTCCAGCTCGACGTCCCAGTAGAGCCAGTCGTGCCAGGTGTCGTGCAGGTGGTTCGGCGGGAAGCGCCGGCCTTGTTCCTGCAACTGCCAGCTGGTCGGGCGGATCGGCTGGACGTGCAGCGGCATCGCCGCCTGTTTCGGCGTCCGGCCCCCTTTGCGCAAGTTGCACGGTGCGCAGGCGGTGGCGACGTTCTCCCACGTCGTCCGCCCGCCCTGCGCACGGGGCACGACGTGATCGAAGGTCAGGTCGTGGGTCGCGCCGCAATATTGACAGCTGAACCGGTCGCGCAGGAACAGGTTGAAGCGGGTGAACGCCGGAAACTCCGACGGCCGCACATAGGATTTCAGCGCGATGACCGATGGCAGCTTGATGCGCGCGGTCGGGCTGCACACTTCGCGGTCATATTGGGCGACGATGTCGACCCGGTCGAGAAACACGGCCTTTACCGCCGTCTGCCATGGCCAGACGCTGAGCGGATAATAGCTCAACGGCGTATAGTCCGCGTTGAGCACCAGCGCGGGGCAGCCATCGGGATGGCGGAGGCGATCGGGATGGTACATGAAGTCCCCCTCGCGTAAACGTCGCCGCCGATATGATCGGCAACGATGACGCGGACATGACAGCACGGCGCGATACCCGGAGTCAAACCGGGGCGATCGTCACCCGCTTTGCGCCCAGTCCCACCGGCGCGCTGCACGCCGGCCATGCGGTCGCGGCGATCGCGGCGCATGATCGCGCGGCGGAAGCGGGTGGGCGCTTCCTGCTCCGGATCGAGGACATCGACAGGGCACGCAGCCGGCCGGAGCATGTCGCGGGCATCCTCGCCGATCTGGACTGGCTGGGGCTGCGCCGGGACGGGGAGGTCGTGTTCCAGTCGCAGCGGTTGCCGCGCTACGCCGCCGCGCTCGACCGGTTGCGTGTCGAAGGGCTGGTCTATCCGTGCTTCTGTACCCGCGCCGACATCGCCCGCGAACTGGCGGCGAGTGCGTCGGCGCCGCATGGGGTGGATGGCGCGGTGTATCCCGGCACCTGCCGGTCGATCCCGACCGAGGTCGCGGCGTCACGGCTGGCCGAGCCGCACGCCTGGCGGATCGACATGGCGCGGGCGGTGGCGCTGGCCGGGCCGCTTGCCTGGACCGACGAACTGGCGGGAACGATCCGCGCCGATCCACTGGCGCAGGGCGACGTCGTGCTGGCGCGCAAGGACGTGGGGACGAGCTATCATCTCGCGGTGACGGTGGACGATGCCGCGCAGGGGGTGACGCATGTCGTGCGTGGCATCGACCTGTTCGCCGCGACCCATGTCCACCGGCTGTTGCAGGCGTTGCTCGACCTGCCCGTGCCGATATGGCGGCACCACCCGCTGCTGCTGGGGCCGGACGGGCAGCGGCTGGCCAAGCGCAACGGCGCGCCGACGCTGGCGGCGCTCAGGGAAAGCGGCGTCGACGGGCGCGCCTTCGCCGATGATCTGCGCGACGGGCGACTGCCCATTGGCTTTGCGCTGGCAAAGGCTTAGCTTCACCGGATGAACACCTTCCTGGTCCTGTTGCTGATCGCCGCCATGATCGCGGTCGTCGTCGCGCTGGTGCGCGGCATCGTGTCGTTCCTGGCACAGGGAACCGCCGAGGTGCGGGGCGAGGGGCCGAGCGAACATGCGCTGAAATCGAACAAGATGATGCAGGCGCGCGTGCTGTTTCAGGCGATCGCGATCCTGATCGTCGTCCTGCTGCTGTTCATGGCCGGACGCACCTGAGCCTGCCATGGTCAAGCTGACGAAAATCTACACCCGCACCGGGGACGGCGGGACCACCGGGCTGGTCGACGGATCGCGCGTGGCGAAGGACGCCGCCGTGATGCAGGCGATCGGCGATGTCGACGAGGCCAATTCGGCGCTGGGCGTCGCCATCGCCGCACTGGGCGCGCATCCGGACACCGCGACGCTGCTGACGATCCAGAACGACCTGTTCGACCTGGGCGCGGATCTCGCCACGCCGGGCGCGATCGACGGTGCGCTGCGGATCGTGCCCGAACAGGTGACCGCACTGGAGAACGCGATCGATCGCGCCAATGCCTCCCTGTCGCCGCTCACCAGCTTCATCCTGCCCGGCGGGTCGGCGGCGGCGGCCGCGCTGCACCTTGCGCGGGCCATCGTGCGGCGGGCGGAACGGTCGGCGGTGGCGGCGTCGCACGATGCGGCGCTCAACCCGCATCTGCTCGCCTACATCAACCGGCTGTCGGATTTTCTGTTCGTTTTTGCGCGGCTTGTGAACAAAAGCGGCGGTGGAGACGTTTTATGGGTGCCGGGCGGGGAGCGTCCGGCTCCCTAGGAGAGCGACGATCATGCGAGCGACACCGGCCGACCGGTCCGACCACCCGCTCGCCCATCGCTACCATGCCGTCCGCTCGTTGACCGACGCGCTGGCCCGGCCGCTGTCGGACGCCGATGCCACGGTCCAGTCGATGGACGATGCGTCACCGGCGAAATGGCATCTGGCGCACACGACCTGGTTCTTCGAAACCTTCGTCCTGCGCGACCATGTGCCGGGTTATACCCTGCACGACGAACGCTTCCCGTTCCTGTTCAATAGCTATTACGAGGCCGAGGGCCGTCGCCATGCTCGGGGCCGGCGGGGCATGATTACCCGCCCCAGCCTCGACGAAGTACGCGCCTATCGCGCGGCGGTCGATGCGGCGCTGCTCGCCGCGCTGCCCGCGCTTTCGCCGGATGCGCAGGCACTGGTGGCGCTGGGCTGCAATCATGAGGAGCAGCATCAGGAACTGCTGCTGACCGACATCCTCCACCATTTCAGCGAAAATCCGCTGGAGCCGGCGATGTTCGCGCCCGAGCCGAAGCGCCCGGTCGCGGTCCCGCCGCCGGTCGGCTGGATCGAGCATCCCGGCGGCATCGCGCAGGTCGGCCATGCCGGGCAGGATTTCGCCTTCGATTGCGAGGGGCCGCGCCACGACGTGCTGCTCCACCCCCATGCCATTGCCGACCGGACCGTCACCAATGGCGAGTGGGCGGCGTTCATCGCCGATGGCGGCTATCGCGACGCGCGGCTGTGGCTGGCCGATGGCTGGGCATGGGTGCAGGCGAACGGCATCCATGCGCCGCTCTATTGGGAACGGGACGGTGACGTGTGGACCCGCTTCGGTCTGGACGGGCGCCGTGCGATCGATCCCGCCGCGCCGGTGACGCATGTCAGCTTCTTCGAGGCTGACGCCTATGCCAGCTGGGCCGGTGTGCGCCTGCCGACCGAGTTCGAATGGGAAGTCGCTGCAGCCGCGCATGATCCGTCGGGCGGCAACCAGCTGGACCACGCCCATGCGGCCGAACCGCGCCCGGCGGCGTCGGGACCGGCATTCTTCGGCGATGTCTGGCAATGGACCGGCAGCGCGTACCGCCCCTATCCCGGCTTCCGCACGGTCGAGGGTGCGGTCGGCGAATATAACGGCAAGTTCATGAGCGGGCAGTTCGTGCTGCGCGGTTCATCCTGCGCCACGCCGCGCGGACATGCGCGCGCCAGCTACCGCAATTTCTTCTACCCCCATCAACGCTGGCAGTTCACCGGCGTCCGGCTTGCAAAGGACCTTTGATGCTGCGCAGCGACGATGTGCCGATGGCGACCCGCGCCGACCCCGCGTTCCGCGCCGATGTGCTGGCAGGGCTGGCCTTGCCGCAAAAGGCGATTCCGGCCCGCTGGTTCTATGACCGCAAGGGGTCGGAGCTGTTCGAGGACATCACCGCCCTTCCCGAATATTATCCGACCCGCGCCGAAACCGCGATCCTGAAGACGATCTGCCCCGAACTGGTCGGCGCGGTCGGCGAAGGCGTGGCGGTGGTCGAGTTCGGATCGGGATCGTCGGTCAAGACGCCGATCCTGCTGAACTGCATCGAACCGGCCGCCTATGTTCCGATCGACATTTCGGGCGATTTCCTGCGGTCGTCCTCGGCCGTTCTGGCCGGCCAGTTTCCGGGGTTGCCCGTGCTGCCGGTCGAGGCGGACTTCATGCATCCGGTGCCGCTGCCCGTGGAAGTGGCGGACATGCCGAAGCTGGGTTTCTTCCCCGGATCGACGATCGGGAACATGGAGCCGCTGGCCGCTGGTACCTTGCTGCGCGCGATGCGCGACTGGCTGGGCGAGGGGGCGATGCTGCTGATCGGTATCGACCGGATCAAGGACCGGAGCACGCTGGTCGCGGCCTATGACGACGCGGCTGGGGTCACGGCGGCGTTCAACCTGAACCTGCTCGACCGGATCAATCGCGAACTGACGGGCACGGTGCCGGTCGACGCCTTTGTCCATGAAGCACGCTGGAACGACGATGCGGCGCGGATCGAGATGCACTTGCGCGCGACCCGTGCTGTCGACTTCACGGTGGACGGCCGCCGGTTCGCGATGCGGGCGCGTGAGACGATCCATACCGAGAACAGCCATAAATATGGCGACCGCGATGCACGGCTGTTGCTGCGCAATGGCGGGTGGACGCCCAGGCAGCAATGGTGCGGCGACGACGGCGCGTTCTGCGTGATCCTGGCCGAAGCGCAGAAGCTGCCGATCGCCCCGTGATCCGTCTGCTATTGATGATAGCGGCACTGGCGGCGGCGGTGCCGGCAACGGCCCGCGACCTGACGGTGATGAGCCTCAACATCCGCCTGCTCGCCGAGGGGGACGGCGCGAACCGGTGGGAATTGCGCCGCGATCTGACCGCCGCGACGATCCGGCGGGCAAATCCCGACGTCATCGGCACGCAGGAACTGTTCCGCGCGCAGGGCGACGATCTGGTCGCCCGTCTGCCGCGCTATCGTTGGATTGGCGTCGGGCGCAGCGGTACCGGTCGCGCCGAGGACGAACATATGGGCGTCTTCTACCGCGCCGACCGGTTGCAGGTGGAGCGCTGGGGCAATTTCTGGCTGTCGGACACGCCAGAGGTGCCGGGGAGCATCACTTGGGGCCACCCCTATCCGCGCATGGTGACCTGGGCCATTTTCCGCGAACGCGATGGCAAGCGGTTCGCGCTGTTCAACACGCATCTGCCCTACCGTGCCGGGGATGAAGCGGCGCGGGAAAAGGGAGCGGCGCTGCTGGCGGCGCGCATTCCGGGGATCGCCGGCGACCTGTCCGTCGTCCTGACCGGCGATTTCAATACCGTCCCCGACAGCCCGACCCACCGCCGTCTGGCGCAGGACCTGACCGATGCGTGGACCGCGACGGCAAAGCGTAGCGGACCGGAGGCGACGTTCCACGGCTTTACCGGCAAGCCCGACCGGCGGATCGACTGGATCTTCGTCCGGGGCTTTACGCCGGTCTCCGTCACCACGATCAGCACCCGCAAGGGCGATGTGTTCCCGTCCGACCATTATCCGGTCGTGGCGGTGCTGCGCCGCCGCTGACGCGACGGCCCGCTGGTCTATCGGATCAGCCGTGCGGTCCAGGTGCGGATGAAGTCCGCATTGCCGCGACAATCGTCCATCTGCCGCTGCTCGATCAGGCGAAAGCGCGTGCCGTCCCACGCATAACGCTGTCGCACGCCGCAATCGCCCAGCCCCCGGCCCAGAGCATTGGTGTCGAGGATGCCGTCCTCGAACGCGGCGTTGAACGCGAGCGGCGTTTCGCTGCCCGAATCGCCGCCCGGTGCGGTGTCGAACGCAGCGAGCTTCGCCGCGCCCTGTTCGACCACGAACAGCGCCGACAACAGATTATAGGCGCCAAGCGAGCAGGGCACGATTGCCAGCGTCCGCCCGCCGCCCAGCGGCTTGGTGGTTGCCGGTGGCAGATCGTCGCCTTCGCACGCCGCCTGCTGCCGCATCCGGGTGATGAGGAGCGGGTCGAGCAGCGCCGATTCGCCCCGGATGGCCGGTGCGCGCACCACCGGCAGCGATGGCGCGGGCCGGGTGGCGGCACCGGTCCCCTTGGCGACGAGCGCGCCGGTCGTGCCGGCCCGTCCCTGTTCGGCATCGATCCAGCGGAGCGCCGCCGCCACGCCCTGCAACGACAGCGTCGCGGCGGCGGCGCCTGCTGCATCGGTGATGGTCAGCACATGCCCCTGCGCCATGCGTTCGGCCAGTGCCAATGCGGGCGCGCCTGTCAGTTCGACCGCATCGTCGCGCGTCGTGCCGCCCCGCGCCACCGCGTCGCCATCGATGGCGGCGGTCAGCGGCAGTGCGGGCAGCGACGAACCGCGCAGCCGCATCACGATCCCGCCCTCCGGCCCGGCGGCGCGTTCGACCGACAGCATCAGCGCGGGCGGGTCGCCCTCTTCCGGTGCCAGCGATCCCGCCTGGCAGCTCGCGCCATTGTCGCATCCCGCCACCCAGTCGCCGAAGCGGCGCAGGGAGGTCGGGTGCGGTACCGTGCCGGTATCGGTGGTCGGCACCGGGTTGGCGCCAGGCGTGGGAACCGGTGTGGCCGTCCGTCCGTCCGGCTCCGGCGACGCTTCGTTGCAGGCGAACAGTGCAAGCGGCAGGGCAAGGGGCAGGATACGGTGCATGGGCGTGCGATACCGGTATGCGCGCGTGATCGAAAGCCGCTATTGCCGCGTTCGAGCCGGGAAACGGCAGCTATCGAGAGGACGAACGATGAAGACGATTGGCGTGATCGGCGCGGGCCAGATGGGGGCGGGCATCGCGCAGGTATCGGCGCAGGCCGGCTATGCCGTGCTGCTGTCCGACGTGTCGGTCGAGCGCGCGCAGGGCGGTAAGGACGGCATCGCCAAGCAACTCGCGCGGGCGGTGTCGAAGGAGAAGATCACCCAGGCCGACGCCGATGCGGCGCTTGGGCGGATCACCCCGATCGGCGACCTTGCGGCGATGGGTCCCTGCGATCTGGTGATCGAGGCGGCGACCGAGCGGGAGGCGATCAAGCGGCAGATTTTCGAAACCGTCGGCAAGGCGCTGTCCGATACCGCGATTCTCGCCAGCAATACCTCGTCCATCCCGATCACCCGGCTGGCGCAGGCCGCACCCGATCCGGCGCGGTTCATGGGCGTGCACTTTTTCAATCCGGTCCCGGTCATGGGCCTGATCGAGCTGATCCGCGGCCTTGCCACCAGCGACGCGACGGTCGCTGCGGTCGAGGCGTTCGGGCAGAGCCTGAACAAGCGGATCGTCCATGCCAACGACGCACCGGGCTTCATCGTCAACCGCGTGCTGATGCCGATGCTGAACGAGGCGTGCTTCGCGCTGGGTGAGGGGGTGGCGACGATCCCCGACATCGATGCGGCGTGCCAGCTGGGCCTCAACCATCCGATGGGACCGTTCACCCTGGCCGACTTCATCGGGCTGGACACCTGTCTGGAAATCACCCGCGTCCTGTTCGAAGGGACCGGCGACCCCAAGTTCCGGCCCGCACCGCTGCTGGTGAAGTATGTCGAGGCCGGCTGGTACGGTCGCAAGGTCAAGCGCGGCTTCTACGATTATTCGGGACCGGAGCCAGAGCCTACCAGGTAAAGGGTACTTGACGTAAAGCGAGCTTGTCATGTAAAGCGTCCTTCACAATTTATGGAGGATGCTTGCATGTCTATGCCGCCTGAAATCAAACGCTACACCGTCCGCTTGGTGAGCGTGATGACCCTGTACTGTGTCGCGTTGGTGGGAGTGAATCTGTGGTTCCGCTACGCCCCGCCGACCGGGGTGATGGCCTATATCGCCGCAATATTGCCGGCGGTGCCGATCGCGCTGGTCTTCGTCGTGATCGGCAAATTGCTGGTCGAGATGCGCGACGAATATCTTCGTGCGCAGATGGTCCACGACCTGTTGATCGTTACCGGCGCGACGCTCTCGATCACTACCGCCTGGGGTTTCCTCGAAGGGTTCGGCCTCGTCGGATCGATCAAGAATTATTATGTCGCGATCCTGTGGTTCGGGCTACAGGGCGTCGCCGCCTGCGTACGCGGCCTGTTGCAAGCGCGGGAGCGGGCGGATGGATAATCACCTTCGCGCACTGCGCGCGACACGCGGCTGGTCGCAACAGCATCTCGCCGAGCAGCTGGAAGTATCGCGCCAGAGCGTCAACGCGATCGAAACGGGCCGCTACGACCCGTCCCTACCACTCGCCTTTCGCATTGCCGAATTGTTCGAGCTGACGATCGAGGACGTCTTTGTCAGCCCGTCAAAGGCTTAAATGAACGTCGCCACCGTCGCGCGATAAATGGCGGGGAGGATAATCCCCTGCAGGATGCCGATCAGCACCAGCACGACGAACGGCGCGAAATCGAGCGCGCCGAAGTCGGGCAGGATGCGCCGGATCGGGCGGTACACCGGCTCCGTCACCACCATCAGCCCGCGATAGAGCGATCGGATGAAATCGTTATGGGTGTTGATGACGTTGAACGCGATCAGGATCGACAGGAGCGCCTGTACGATGATGATCCACCACAGGACGTTCAGCAGCACCTGAATGATATCGAGCAAGACGTTCAACGCATCAGCCTTTCGTGCAACAGGCAGCGACTATAGGGACGCTGCCCGCCGTCTCCAACCCTCAGGCGTGCACGAGCGTGCCGGCGCCCTGTTCGGTGAAGATTTCGAGCAACATGGCGTGCGGCACGCGGCCATCGAGAATGACCGCCGCGTCCACCCCCTGCGCCACCGCCGACACGCAGGTCTCGACCTTCGGGATCATGCCGCCCTTGATCGTGCCATCGGCCTTCAGCTCGGCGATGCGGGCAGCGTCGAGGTCGGTCAGCAGCTCGCCGGTCTTGTCGAGCACGCCCGCGACATCGGTCAGCAGGAAGAAGCGCGACGCGCCCATCGCGCCGGCGATCGACCCGGCCATGGTGTCGGCGTTGATGTTGTAGGTCTCGCCATCGGCGCCCAGCGCGACCGGTGCGACGACGGGAATGAAGCCGTCGCGCGCGAGGCTGTGGAGGATCGTCGGGTCGACCGCGACCGGCGTGCCGACGAAGCCCAGATCGACATGACGCTCGATCCCCTGCGCCCGGTCGGGTTCGCTGCGGCCGACCTTTTCGGCGATGACGAGGCGCGCGTCCTTGCCCGAAATGCCGACCGCCTTGCCGCCGGCCTGCGCGATCCACGCCACGATTTCCTTGTTGATCTTGCCCGCCAGCACCATTTCCGCGACCTCTGCGGTGGCGGCGTCGGTGACGCGCAGGCCATCGACGAAGCGCGATTCGACGCCCAGCCGCTTGAGCATCGCGCCGATCTGCGGCCCGCCGCCATGGACCACGACCGGATTGATGCCGACCTGCTTCAGCAGCACGACATCCTCGGCGAAATCGCGCGCCAGTTCGGGATCGCCCATCGCGTGCCCGCCATATTTCACCACGAAGGTGCGACCGGCATAGCGTTGCAGATAGGGCAGCGCCTCGGTCAGCGTTTCCGCCTTGGCGAGCATCTTCGGATCGGGAGCGTGGGTCATGGGTGCGCGCTTTAGCGGGGTCGGGGATCGGAAGGAAGAAGCTGGTTCACGCGAAGGCACGGAGGCGCGGAGAGAAGAGAAGGGTTTGATCGCGCAGAGGCGCAGAGAAAGCAGAGGGGATGCGCCCGTCGCGACAGCGGCACTTCATCTTCGCCGCCGTGAAATCAGGGGCTTCGCCGGACAAGGTGTAATCGCAGGCTTCACAACTCCTCTGCGTTCTCTGCGCCTCTGCGCGAACCAAAACTTCCTTCCTTCTCTCCGCGCCTTCGCGTGAAACCGAATCCTTCCTACCGCACCCGATCCAGCCGCCGCCCCAGCCCGACGAATGCGTAGATCAGCGGCGGGACCAGCACGATCGACAGCGTGACCTTCGCCAGCATCTGCCCGACGACGAGCTGCCCGATCGGGAACACGCCGTAGAAGGCGACGGTGATGAAGATCAGCGTGTCGACGATCTGCGACAGCACGCTGGAGACGGCGGCGCGTAGCCATAGCAGCTTGCCTTCGCCGCGCTTCAACCAGCCGAAGATGGTGACGTTCAACGTCTGCGACACGCCGTAGGCGACGATGCCCGCCATCCAGATGCGTAGGTTGGAGCGCATCACCAGGTCGAAGGCGGCGAGGCGATCGGCCTCCATGCTTTTCGCAGCAGGCAGTTCGAGGACGATCGCGACCAGCAGCATCGACGCCAGCAGCGGCAGGAACCCGAACCACACCAGATGCTTGGCGCGGAGAGCGCCATAGAGTTCGGCGACCGCGCTCGACACCACGACCAGCAGCAGGAAGGCAAAGATGCCCGCCTCGACCGCCAGCGGGCCGATCGCGACCTGTTTGTTGCCCAGCACACCGGCGATGCAGACCATCCCGCCATAGAAGATCGAGAAGATGAACAGCGCGCGCGGCATGGTGATCGTCGCGGGCGCAGGCGGTGGGGGTGTCGTCATGGCCCTTGCTAGTCCCGAAAACCCGCGATGGCAAAAGCGTTTGTCGCGCTGGCGTCGCGGGCGGCGGCATGGCATGTCACGACGGTTTGGGCCGTCCGGGGCGGGCGGCGGGGCAGGGTAAGCGTCTAACATGACTCGTTTTCTGATCGGCATCGCCGGCATCATCGTGATTCTGGGGATTGCCGTCGCATTGTCGACCAACCGCCGCGCCATCCGGTTGCGCGTGGTGGGCGCGGCATTCGCGCTGCAGGTCGGCATCGCCGTGCTGGTGCTGTACACGCCGTGGGGCAAGGGCGTGCTGGGCTTCCTGTCGGGCGGGGTCGCCAATCTGCTGGCCTATGCCAATGCCGGCACGTCGTTCCTGTTCGGCCCGCTCGCCCGGCCGGAGATCGGCGGGCAGAGCTTCGCCATCGCCGCGCTGCCGGTCATCATCTTCTTCGCGTCGCTCGTGTCGATCCTCTATTATCTGGGTATCATGCAGCTGGTGGTGCGCTGGATCGGCGGCGGCATCGAAAAGGTGATCGGCGTCAGCAAGGTCGAATCGCTGTGCGCCGCCGCCAACATCTTCGTCGGGCAGAGTGAATCGCCCTTGGTGATCCGCCCCTATCTGGCGGGCCTCACCCCGGCGCAGCTGTTCACGGTGATGACCAGCGGCATGGCGGGCGTGGCGGGGACGATCCTCGCCGCCTATGCGTCGATGGGCATCCGCATCGATTTCCTCCTTGCCGCCAGCTTCATGGCGGCGCCGGGCGGCATATTGATGGCCAAGATCATCATGCCCGACACGCCCGAACCGCCGGCGGGCGAGCTGCCGCTGGGCGACGACCGGGAAGCGGAGGCGATTGCGCTGGCCGAGGCGACGCATGACGAGGAACGCCCGGCCAATATCATCATGGCGGCCGCCCAGGGGGCGCAAACCGGCGTGAAGCTGGCCGTTGCCGTCGGCGCGATGGTGCTGGCGTTCGTGGCGCTGGTGGCACTGGCCAACGGGCTGCTCGGCGGCATCGGCAACTGGTTCGGGGTCGCCGACCTCAGCTTCCAGCGGCTGCTCGGCTATGTTTTCGCGCCGGTGATGTATCTGCTCAACGTGCCGTGGAACGAGGCGGGGATCGCCGGTGGCCTGTTCGGGCAGAAGGTCGTGCTGAACGAATTCGTCGCCTATATCTCGCTGGGGGAGGCGGGTGCGCAGCTGTCGACGCGGACGGTCGCGATCATCACCTTCGCGCTGTGCGGTTTCGCCAATTTCTCGTCGATCGCCATCCAGATGGCGGTGACCGGCAGCCTGGCGCCGAACCAGCGGCCGATGATCGCGAAGCTGGGCATCCGCGCGCTGGTCGCGGGCAGCCTCGCGAACCTGATGTCGGCGGCGCTGGCGGGTCTGTTGCTCAACTGAAATCCTGTTCCGCCCCTTCGCCTTAAACACCTTGTTTACCGGGCCCACGATAGAGTCCCGGGGATGGCGCCGGACGCGGCGTGGGTTCGAAGGACGGGGGGCGGCAGGAATGAACGATGGGTTGATCGATCAGCGAGTGCTGGCCGCGGCGCGCGTCGAGCTGGGCGGGAATTTCGTCCGGATTCTGGGATATTTTCGGGAAGACGGCATCAAATCGGTGCGCGCGATCGAAGCGGCGATGCGCGATCAGAACGCGACGATGATGGTGCTGCCCGCGCATACGCTGAAGGGCGAATCGCGTCAGTTCGGCGCGGAAACGCTGGCCGATCTGGCCGAGGGGATCGAGGTGATCGCCCGCAAGTGCGTCGAAACCCGCGACGTGCCGACCGAGGCGCTGGAGCATATCGCCCGGCTGCGCCCGACGTTCGAGGCGACCCTGGCCATGCTCGACCGCGATACCAACCCGCTGGCGGTGCGCCGTCCGACGGGGTTCGGCAAGCGGCCGGTCGCGTTGTAATGCCGGTTGCGACCGACCGCGCGGGGGCGGCCGGTCGCAGCAATGGTCAGCTGTGCTTGTCCAGCTCGGCGACCGAATTCAGCTGGACGTAATTCTGGATGCCCATCCGCTCGATCATTTCGAACTGGGTTTCGAGCGTGTCGACATGCTCTTCCTCGTTCGACAGGATTTCGGCGAACAGGTCGCGGCTGACGAAGTCACGAATGCTCTCGCAATAGGCGACGGCCTCGCGCAGTTGCGCCACGGCCTCGACCTCGATCGCCAGATCGGCCTTCAGCACCTCTTCGACCGTCTCGCCGACGCGCAGGCGGCCGAGCAGCTGGAAATTGGGCAGGCCGTCGAGAAACAGGATGCGCTCCGCCAGCCGGTCGGCGTGCTTCATCTCGTCGATCGATTCGTGACGCTCGAACTGGGCCAGCTTGTGGACACCCCAATGGTCGAGCAGGCGATAGTGCAGCCAATATTGGTTGACCGCTGTCAACTCGTTCCTGAGCGCCTCATTGAGGAACTCGATGACCTTTGCATCGCCCTTCACGTCGTTCGTCCTTTTATGATGATGGACGGCCCATACGCGGTTTGCGCGCGTAACGACAGATGAAAAGTGGCGGAAATCCGTGGGTTTCGGTAGGTGCGAACGCTACGCAGCCGCGCGCTCCGCATCGATAATGGCTCGCGCGAACGGGACGCACTGGCCGCATTTCGCCTGACAGCCCAGCGCCCGGTACGCCTGGCAGGCACTGCTGGCCCCGCCGCGCGCAGCCTCGCGGACATCGCGTTCCCGAATGGCATTACAGACGCATACGACCATGTTCGACCCTCGCTCCGGTGGATCGACGTATAATGGTAGTGAAACTCGTTCGCAAGAACTGTTGCGGATGATTCGCACGAAACGCCCTAGTCAGCGCCTGCGAAGCGGTTGCACCTGCCACCGGGCCAACGACCGCCACAGCCATTCGAACGGGCCGTAGCGATAGCGGGCGAGCCACGGCGACGACCAGAACAGCATCACGGCGCCCATCGCTAATACCGGCAGATACAGGGTGGCGCGCGACCAGGTGCCGAACTGGCCCAGACCCCAGCCGTAAAAGACGAAACACATGACGATGGTGGTCGCCAGATAGTTGCTGAGCGCCATTTGTCCGACGGCGGCGCAGCGGGCGGCGATGCCGCCCCCTCGGCGGGCGATCAGCAGGATCAGGGCCGCATAGCCGGGGATCATCACCGCACGGAGCGGCGGTGGCATGGCGAAGGCACCCAGAATGACCGACCGCGCATCAATGCCGCGGGACAGCATCCACGCCGCAAGCAGGGTGTAGCCCGCAACGCCGATCCCGATCCCGCCGATCGCCCACCGCCATAGTCGGGCGGGGGGCCATGTGCCGGTCAGCATCCCGCTGCGCAGCGCCGCCATGCCGAACAGCATGTACGCCAGGGTTTCGAACCCGATGAACACCGTATTGTACAGGGTAGTCGCCAGCTCGACCCCATTATGGTGCAGGATGCCGGCATAGCCGCCCCGGAACAGCGCGATTTCCTGCGCCAGCACGGCCGGGGTGGGGATGCCGAAGCCGTTCTCGAAATCGCGCAGCCCCTGCGCGGCCGACGGCGTATCGGCGCTCTGCATCGCGACGAACGATAGCGCGATCGCGGCCAGCAACAGCCATTCGATCGCCGCCAGCGCAACGCCGCACGCGATCATCCGTCGCACCGAGCTGTGGCGGAAGGCGTAGGCGACGCTGCCGACCAGCGCGTAATGCATCAGGATGTCGCCCGACCACAACAGCGCGGCATGGGCGAGGCCGAGGACGAACAGCCAGCCCATCCGCCGGTAATGCACCGCCGCCGGGTCCGCGCCCGCTGCTTCGGCGCGGTCGACGACCAGCAACAGCGATGCGCCGAACAGGAAGGAGAACAGCCCGCGCATCTTGCCGTCGAACGCGATCATCGTCGCGAAATAGGCCCAGAGGTCGGCGGGGCCGGTGATGCCCCATGCATAAGGGCTGAGCCGCGCGACGTCGGGCAGCGCGAAGCTGAGGATATTGACGAACAGGATGCCCATCACCGCGACGCCGCGCACCACGTCGAGCGTGACGATGCGGTCGGCGGCGGGGTGGGGGGCGATCATCGACATCCCCTGCCCGATCGCGCGGGCAGGGGAAAGCCGTCTCAGGCGAGCGCCGCGTCGGCGTTCATCAGCGCGGGGAAGAAGCCTTCATGTGCCGTGCGCAGATCGTCGAGCGAAACAGCGAAGTCGCCATCGGTCAGTTCGAAGATGATCCGGCTGCCGATGGTGCGGCCGATCGGTTCGGCATCGACCCCGGCCTTTTCCGCGCCCTGCAGGAATTCGAGCAGGGCATGGTCGTGGACGGTGACGATGTAGACGCCCTGGTCCTCGGCAAACAGCGACCGGGCGATGTCGTCGAACGGCAGCTTGCGGTCGAGGATCGCGCCGACATTCCCGGCCAGCGCCATTTCGGCGACCGTCACCGCGACGCCGCCGTCCGACACATCGTGGCAGGCGGTGATCTTGCCCGACAGGATCGCCTGGCGGATATAGCCGCCGGTGCTGCGTTCGGCGTCGAGATCGACCGGCGGCGGCGGACCTTCTTCGCGGCCATGGACTTCGCGCAGCCACAGCGACTGGCCGAGCGAGCCGGTGCGGTCACCGACGCGCAAGATGATGTCGCCGGTCTGTTTGAACGCGATCGTCGCCGACTTTTCCCAGTTCGCCAGCAGGCCGACGCCGCCGATCGCCGGGGTCGGCAGGATCGCCGAACCGCCGCCGGTCGCCTTCGATTCATTGTAGAGCGAGACGTTGCCCGAGACGATCGGGAAGTCGAGTGCGCGGCACGCCTCGCTCATCCCCTCCAGGCAACCGACGATCTGGCCCATGATCTCCGGCCGCTGCGGATTGGCGAAGTTCAGGCAGTTGGTGACCGCCAGCGGCGTCGCGCCGACCGCGGTCAGGTTACGATATGCCTCTGCAATGGCCTGTTTCCCGCCTTCGACCGGATCGGCGAAGCAGTAGCGCGGGGTGCAGTCGGTGGTCATCGCCAGCGCCTTCTGCGTCCCATGGACCCGCACCACCGCCGCGTCGCCACCGGGGCGCTGCACCGTATCGGCGCCGACCATGTGGTCATACTGCTCCCAGATCCAGCGACGCGACGCGATGTCGGGCGATCCCATCAGCGTCAGCAGGTCGGCTGACGGGTCAGTGCAGGCGGGGACATTCGCCAGTTCGGCGGGCTTCGGCGTCGGGACGTGCGGCCGGTCATAGAGCGGGGCATCGTCGGCGAGCGGTGCCAGCGGAATGTCGGCCACCACATCACCCTGCCACTTCAGCACCATGCGGCCGGTGTCGGTGACATGGCCGATGACCGCGAAGTCCAGCTCCCACTTGTCGAAGATCGCGCGGGCGAAATCCTCGCGGCCGGGCTTCAGCACCATGAGCATCCGCTCCTGGCTTTCCGACAGCATCATTTCATACGGGGTCATGCCGTGTTCGCGCTGCGGCACGTCGTCCATGACGAGTTCGATGCCGACCCCGCCCTTCGACGCCATTTCGACCGAGGAGGAGGTGAGGCCGGCGGCGCCCATGTCCTGAATCGCGACGATCGCGTCCGAGGCCATCAGTTCGAGGCAGGCCTCGATCAGCAGCTTTTCGGTGAAGGGGTCGCCGACCTGCACCGTCGGGCGCTTTTCCTCGGTATCCTCGCCGAAATCGGCCGAGGCCATGGTCGCGCCGTGGATGCCGTCGCGGCCGGTCTTGGAGCCGACATAGACGATCGGATTGCCGACGCCCGACGCGGCGGAATAGAAAATCTTGTCCTGATCGGCGATGCCGACGGTCATCGCGTTGACCAAGATGTTGCCGTCATAGGCCGGATGGAAATTCACTTCCCCGCCGACGGTCGGCACGCCGACGCAATTGCCGTATCCGCCGATTCCGTGGACCACGCCAGAAATCAGGTGGCGCATCTTCGGGTGATCGGGTCGGCCGAAGCGCAGCGCGTTGAGGTTCGCGATCGGCCGCGCGCCCATAGTGAACACGTCGCGCAGGATGCCGCCGACGCCCGTCGCCGCGCCCTGATAGGGTTCGATATAGGACGGGTGGTTGTGGCTCTCCATCTTGAAGATCGCCGCCTGCCCGTCACCAATGTCGATGACGCCCGCATTCTCGCCCGGCCCGCAGATGACCTGGCGCCCGGTGGTCGGCAGCTTCTTGAGGTGGATGCGGCTGGATTTATAGCTGCAATGCTCGGACCACATGACGGAGAAGATGCCAAGCTCGGTCAGGTTGGGCTCGCGCCCCATCGCGTGCAGGACGCGCTGATATTCTTCGGGGCTCAGGCCGTGTTCGGCGACGATCTCGGGCGTGATCTGGGTCATGGGCGTGCCTCCTAGCGCGCACGCGCGGACGGTGCCAGCCGGTTTGTTGCCCCGCGCAACGTAACAGTCCGGCAATGTTGCGTTGCAAAATTGGTACAGTCGCGGAACAAATATGGGTGAAACCGTTTATAACGCTACGAAATCCTCTTTCCGCATGGGAACTGTTCGGCACGTCGGGCGTCGGTGGTCCGCATCGCCGGACTCGGCGTAGCATGGCGTGATGCCGAGCAAGGGAGAATGTACATGGTTTCGAAGTTTCTGACGGCGATCGCCGCGACCACGCTGGCCGCTGCTCCGGTCGCCGCCAATGCCGCCCAGAACGCGTCGGCGCTGTCGGTCGCGAAGTCGGTCCGCGCGACCGCCCCGACCAAGGGTGGCCAGAAGCTGGCTGGCGGCGGCATCGTCTTCGCACTGCTCGCAGCGGCGATCGTTGCCGGTGGCGTCATCATCGCTACTGACGACAACTCGGACAGCAACTAAGTTCGGTGGCGGGGCGGGGGCCGGTGTCGGTCCCCGCTTCGATGTTCATTCCGCTTCCTGCTGCATTGCGGTGGCGCGTCGTTCTCCGATTTTGGTAATCAAGTCGTCGCAGAACAGTCCGCCCAACATGATGAAGAAGGCGGCGTCCACGTCGGCTGACCACGCGCCGATCCACCAGCGCCATGCCGCCAGAACCAGCAGAGCGAGGCCGACATGGCCTGCCGCCTGCCGCAAACTCGTCGGAATTGGGTAGCGCAGAGCTGCCAGCGACAGCAGGGCGATCCCCCATGCCCACCCGGCCAGAACCCAGAACATCTGACTGTTCTCCCCCGCAAGGATTGGTTCAGTCCTGACGCTTCTTCCACGCCTGCCACAGCATCATACCCAATAGCGTGCCGCCGGCAACGGTGCCGCCGACCGCGACCGCCGTCATCACCGGCGACAGCGTGTCGTCGGCGCGGTGGAGGTGGGGGCGGTGCTTCTTCAACTTTTTCAGCAACGGGGTGCGCTGCGCCAGCCCCTCGAACATCTCGCCGGGGCCTTCGGGATCGAGGATTTTGTTGTCGGCCAGCCATTCGGTGACGGCACTGAGATCGGGGATTTCATAGGGACGCAGCGAGCGGCCTTCGCCCCGCAGTTCCTCGATCGTGGCGATCAGCGAGTCGGTGCGCGCCAGCGTCGCTTCGATCGTCTCGCAATCGGTGCCGAGATGTTCGGCGAGCAGCGAGTCGCGGATGCCCGCGATCGTGCGGCGTTCGTCGGCATTGGCGTGGCGCGTCGCATCGATGGTCACGTCGCATTCGGTATCGAGGCGCAGCGAGCGGTTGTTGAAGTTGGACGAACCGACGCGCAGCAGCTGGTCGTCGATCACCGTCACCTTGGCATGGACGTAGATCGGCGTGCCGCCGGTGGTGAACGGGTGATAGATGCGCAGCCGGTCGTGGCGGTCGCGTTCCTTCAGCGCCTGGAACAGCCGTGCGCGGGCCGAATCCATCGCGACCGGTTCGAGCCAGCCCTCGGCGGTAGTCGGGTTGACGATCACGATCTCGGGACCGTCCGCTTCGTCCAGCCGCTTGGCGATCGCCTCGGCGACCTTGCGCGAGGCGAAATACTGGCTCTCGGCATAAAAGAAGCGTTCGGCGCGGGCGATCAGGTCAAGATAGAGCGTTTCGATCTCGTGCACCGGTTCCTGATCGGTCATTTCCGGGATCGTACGGGCGATGGCGACGTCGATCTCGGTGAAGTCGGCGTCCAGCCCGGTCGGCCAGCAGCCGCCGGCGCCGGTCGGCGCGGGCAGGGTGTCGCCGCCCGAAATCGCCCAGCGCTGGCGACACATGTCGCCCAGCGCGGCGGCCACCGGCCCTTCGAGCGCGGTCGTGACGTCGTGCCACGGCTGGTACGGCGTGCCGTCGGGTTCGACCCGGCGGGGATCGTTATCGAGATGCTCGCGGGTGTCCCAGCGGTCGACGGTCATGTCGATCCCGCCGCAGAACGCCACGTCGTCGTCGATCACCACGACCTTCTGATGATGCGATCCGGCGACTGGATGGTGCGTGTCGAGCCGCATATGGACCTGCGGATCGGCGATCCACTTGGCGATGCGGACGAGGGTCCGGCCGTGGAACAGCGTCTTGATCGCGCCGGTATCCCAGCGCAGGATATGGACCTGCAGCCCCGGCGTGCGACGCACCAGCCAAGTTATGAATTCGCCGACCTTTTCCGGGCCTTCGCTGTCCGCATCGGTCTTGAACCGGATGCGCGCGTCGAAGTCCCAGCCGATCAGCAGGATCTGTTTCCTGGCCTTCAACATCGCGTCGCGGGCGTGGGTGAAGTAATTATCGGCATCGACCAGCACGGTCGCGCGCGTGGCGCGTTCGATCCGCCAGCAGTTGCGACCGGGTTCGAGCGGAGGGGTATGACGGACCATGTCGCAGCCATGGCATCCTATCGTTGCAGTTCCAAGCGCTTGCGGTCGGGCGGAGGGGTTTGCGCGGGCCAAAGTTCACGAAGTTCACACTCGCGCGCTGTTTGTGGCGCGTTTGCGGGTGTGAGTGGGGGGCGTGCGCGGGCGGACGATGGGAAAGAGCGGAGGGCGAGGCTGGCAGGGTTGGGGCCTGTAGGAAAGGGAGTTGGGAACCCCTTGTCTCGTCGTCCCCGCGCAGGCGGGGACCCATAGACGCTGACGTTTCAACTAAAGGCGTTACGGTTGCGCGTATGGATTCCCGCCTTCGCGGGAATGACGAAGGGCGCCAAGGTGCGCCTTTCCATCCTGCACCGTCTCGATGTGCCGTGACTGTCGAAGAAGATGCGGGACCCCGGATCAAGTCCGGTGTGACGGCGCGGCGCGGTGGTTACAGGACTTCGTGGACGCGCTCCGGCGGGCGAGCGATCACGACGCCTTTCGCCGTTTCGACGATGGGTCGCTCGATCAGGATCGGGTGCTCGGCCATCGCGGCGAGGACGCTCGCGTCGTCGGCATCTTTCAACGGTTTGGCCTCGGTTTCGCTCGTGCGCAGGGCGTCGCGGGGGGTGAGGTTGGCGCGTTCGAACAGTGCGGCCAGTTGGGCGCAGGTTAGTGGGGTCTTGAGATAGTCGACCACTGTGACGTCGGCGCCGGCTTCCGTCAGGAGCGCGAGAGCGGCGCGGGACTTGGAACAGCGCGGGTTGTGGTAGATGGTGGTGTTCATTCTGTAATCCTCCCCTACGCTGGGGACCGCCGACGCAGCCGGTGGTGGAGGGGTTGGCCGGTTCCACCGCCGTTGCGATGGGGGAAGCCCCCCTCCACCATCCTTCGGATGGTCCCCCTCCCCGTACCGGGGAGGATGTCAGGGAACGCATCCGTTCTGCTCCCTCCCTCCGGAGCGGGGAGGATTTAGGTTAGGCGGCGTGGACAAAATCAGCACGCCTGTTTCTACGGGACGTGCACCGACTGGACCTCGAGGCGTGCCTCTGGCGCGTCCCGCAATTGGGCGTGGAGGTGGATAGATTCCACGTGGCTTACCGGGTAATTCGAAAGTCCAAGGTCATTGCGCAGGAAAGCCTCGACGATCTGTTCAAAAATGGCGCGCCATTCCAGTGGTACTTCKTGCTCATCGTCGTCTCGTAGCAGCATAGATACTCGCCCTGCCYACCTGTGGGCTCTTCTGAAACAATAGGAGCAGGCTCGGCAAGCGGCCTGATCCGGCGGGAGACGCCGCAGACGTTGACGCGCTGCGATATGGTTGATTCAAGGCTGCCTTTTGGAGGCAGGCTTGAGCCGGGGC
>NZ_LMLA01000011.1 GCF_001421765.1 Sphingomonas sp. Leaf32
GTCGGGTTTAAACCTGACCGTTGCTTCACCCGCGCTCCTGCGCGACAACAACGTCGGGTTTAAACCTGACCGTTGCTTCACCCGCGCTCCTGCGCGACAACAACGGTCGGTCTCTGGTCGCAGCTGGATGAAAGGCGGGGGTCACGTCATCCGTTGCGATGAATGCGAACTGATCCCAGTCGGGGCGATAAATGGCGTGTCCACTTTGGATTTGCGCGCAAGACAGGTCGATCCCGTTAACCCGGACGCGGGCAAGAGTGCGATCGTAATGGTCCCTCCCAATGCGTTCGATCGTCGCTGGCCCTTTGGCACGTTCCGACAAGGCGTTTTTAGAAGCGACTGGATCGCCCGGTGCGCAGTTGCGCCCCTCTTGGCAGTGGCCTGGCATTTCTGGCGCGTCGATACCGAGCAGTCGGATGCGTTCAGAGCCGCAACGAAGAGTGTCGCCGTCTATGGCGATCAGGGCACATGTAAGGGCAACGATGGACATGCCGGGCTCGTGTCAGGCGGCGATGGAGAAACGCTTAACGGTGGCTCGTATACTTCGGGGCAAGCGGCTGGTTGAAGGAAAGGATCGCGAGAGCGTATGGTTCAGCGCCCATATGGGCTGTGGAGGGATACCATGCTGAAAACCGTATTGTTCGCGTTCTCGCTCGCCTCGATCGCTGCCGTTCCTGCATCCGCAGCGCCGTGCAAAGACGCCAAGGGGCGTTTCACGAAGTGCCCGCCGGCCGCCCCCGCCAAGCCGGTGAAGTGCAAGGACGCCAAGGGCAAGTTCGCGAAGTGTGGCACGCCAGGGGCCAAGCCGATCAAATGAGTTCAGAACGGTGCCGTCAGCGTGGCGGCACCGGCCTGTCGGACGCGAGATTTTAGTGAGTGACGATCAAGATCTCTGACAATGCCGCCGAATTGGATCAGGACCATACTAACGCATAGTTGCGCTTCGTTCGAGCGATAGCGACGTAGCGAGCATGAATACTCGTGAAATTTCGGACATCGTGTTTCGCTTGCGTGGCGAATTGGACCGTCTGGACGCGCTGGGTGAAAGCATGGCTGCAGCTCAGTTGTCGCTCGCCATCGAAACGCTAGCGCAAAACGAGAACCGGGTCAGGGACGCATCAAGCCCAAGGTGCGCAAACTGGATTGTCCCTGACGAGTGACAATTATGTGGTCATGCACGTCAATGTTCAGTTCCTTCGCTAAGGCCATAATCCGCCGGGTCATTCGAACGTCGGCGATGCTCGGCTCAGCGTTCCCACTTGGATGGTTGTGAGCAAGCACGATCGCAGCTGCTCCGCACAGCAAGGCCTTCGATAGCACTTCACGCGGAAAGACCTCGACGGAATCGTAGGTGCCGATGGCCAGCGTTTCGTCTGCAATCAGCTTATTCCCGGAGTCCATATAAAGAACCCGAAAATGCTCCGCCGTTGAGTGGCCGATCACGCAGCGCAGGTAGTCGGCCAACGTTTTCCAGTCGTGGATGGACTGACGGTCTGACACTCGCTCCTTCAATGCGGCGGTCATGAGAGCAGCGTGCGCCGCAATGGCTTTTGCTGCCCGCGCGCCGATGAATGTCGCCAAGCGCCAGGACGGCACGGAAAAAACGCCGCCAAGACTTCCGTAAGTTTCGATCAGGCGGGTTGCTGTGTGACCGCAGCCGACGACGGCTGCGAGCGCTGCAACCGCGTCCGCGTCTGGTGGCGATAGGTTGCCAGTAGCAGCACCAAGTGAATTGGATACGCCCACACTGCCGTCGCGAACCAATAGAGCCAGCCGGTGATCGAGTGGTCCACCAGCGGCAACACATGCCCTGCAACTTGCGTCAGGTGCAGCCCAGCCAGCCAAATCGGCCAATACCGGCGGCTGTGAACCGCAACCCACAGCAGGACGAAGAACAGAGCCGAATCGATGGCGAAGAGTGGCCAGGAAATGTCGGTGCCAGCCGATCCCGGCGCTTTCGCCGCAAACGCCGACGCCAAACCTGCGACCAGCAATGCGCCACCCGCCAGTCGAAGGTTTCGGTCGCCCCGGAGCAGCGCATAAATGCAGGAGCCGAAAAACAGCGTTACGAAGACAGCGAACCGGACCATTCTCCATCGCAAACACTACCCGGTCAGACTGTCAAGAAAGCGCTATGCGGCCTGCGGGACGGGCTGGATCGGCGTGAGGACCCGATCGGCATGAGCGCTCGGACAGGGCCACCAGTCGCCATGGGCTTGGGGCGAATAACCTTCGCGCTCTGCGAGCTTGCCCATCGCGCCATGAAAACGCAGCAGTTCGGCGCGCTGGTCGCTGATGCCGCCCAGCATCTGCAACAATCTGTCGATGTGCGGCTGGATGTCTGCCGCCGCCATGGTCTGTGGCCGAGTGTCGAGAACGGACGCCATGGTCGAAGCAGCTCGGGCAAGGGCATTATCGATCGCGCGCTCGGTTGCGAGGATGTTTACTGCCACGGTCGTGATTGCGTCGCGGAAGTCGGACATAGCTTCTCCTTCGCAGGAAGATGCCCCCTGCGTTACGGTCTTGGTGATGGTCGGATCAGGGCCTTTAGAAAGACTGCCAGAGCGTCTTGGAGGCCCGGAGGGCGAACGCGAGGTTCGCCAGGATCATTGGGGCGGCAATCGCAATTGCGACGATCCAGAACAGCCTCATGGATTTATTCAGGTCATTCTCAGCGCCTCCTTCCAGATCGAACGGCCATCGCTGCTGCCGGACTGAGGGCCAGGTACGCGAGAACGAGTCTCGCATTGGCTCTTGGGTCGGCAACGGATCGCTCGTCGTTGGTAGGGGCATTGGCTGGGAAAGGTCGGAGTTCGCTACCCCCTGTGATTGGCCCCCCGCGCTGGGGGGTGTCTGCCGGTCATACGCATCCAATATGGCAGCGCCCACCGAACGGCGGTTGGTGCCCAACCGAGCCAGTGCGTCCTTGATCCGGCTGGCCACGGCATGATCGCTGACGCCTAACCGATCTGCAATTTCCTTGGTCGTCAGGCGCTGCTGCACGAGCCGCATAGTTTCAAGCTGCACCGGCGTCAGCCGGGCGACCTTTGCAGCAACCAACGATTCGGGGCTTTCGTCCATTTCGGTTGGTTCAAACAGGTTTGGTTAACGCGCAAGGCCTTCGGAGAAGGTCGCGCCGATCTGTGCGTGACGTCCCAGTGACGAACAGAAAGATCGGGATTGGGCCCATTGCGAATCGTTCCCTATTCGTTCTACCTTGCAGCGCCCGCCAGCCGGGTGATTCGACATGATTAGGGAGCTTCCGATGCAGCACGATCTGCGTCTGCGTGCGGCTGCGCGCGCGATCTATGACGCCTGCTATCCGTCCGACGACTGGGCGCGGTTCGGGTTCGACGAGGCGGAGCGCTACGGCACCGTTGAGTACCGGCAGGCGGTCGACGCGGCGCAGCAGGCGCGGTGCGTTCTGGCTGCGCGTGGTGAGCAACTGACACTGGCGGTCCTGCTGTGAAGCGGAAGGGCGAACGTCCGTTGCCGGTGTATCTTGATACCTGGTCCGACACCCATCCAGTTGCCCGGGCAATCGCGACCGGCTCGTGGTGGTTCGACGCTTGGGTTGCGCAGAAGACGACGCCGCATCATGCGCTGTCGCGGCTGACCGGCATCCCTCAACGCCGGCTCGACACGATTGCGCGGAAGGACCGCGTGTCGCTGGCCGAATTGGACGCCCTTGCGCGGGCATGGTCGATCAGCGCAGCGGATTTGCGGGCGTCCGTGCCGCCAGAACTGGTGGTGCCTTGAGCGTCTAGTATGCGGGACCGAAAGAACGGTCACATCGCCTTTCTTCTACGGTCGAACGGGTACGAGTTGATGCCGCAGTAAACTGAATGTTGGTTTTGACTCTTTTCCAGATCGTTGCCTAAACCATGCGAAAGCAGGAGGGCGCATGGATAATATTGTTCGCGTACGATTCTTTCGGCCTGTGCCGATCGTAGCTGGCTCCGCGTCCCTAACGGTTGCCTTGCAAGAGGCCTTCGATCGTAGCTCTTCGGCAAGAGATCGCGAGATTGAAGTGTTTCCTGGAGTTGTCGTGAGAATCGAACGGCTCCGGCGCCGTGACGGCTTCACCGACGCAGAAATTGTTCGAGTGCAACGAGGTAACATCCCACCGGAAGCTCGCGACGACGGTCTAGTACCGCTGACGATCGGCGGCTTAGGTCACAGTACGGTCATCAGTTACAATGACGCGTTGGATGTTATGGCCGTTCAAGTGAATCATCAGATGCCTATTGGCCGAGCGATGGATTACCTAGCGAAGTCTAATCGAGCAAACGGCTATCGTGTTGATCCACTCGTCCAGCGCGATGCGTGGGAACGTTACAATCGCGGTCGCCCGCGTAAGCTACGCCTAGTTATTGCGAATCCTGAGAATTTGCCTGCCGTAGAGGGTCAAGTCGGAGCACTTTCGGACATGAGTCGCCGTCTTGCGGAAATGGCAGACGCCCCGATGATCACGATGGAAATAGGCATGGGGAGCCGCGGCGGATCGCTTTCCAAGAACTTTATTGATGGTGTTCTGCAGTTCTTTACGAACGGTGAAGGCCGAGAGCATGATGTGCGGCAGATGAGGGTAACTACAACCTCCGATGAAGGTGGCGGTGGAGCGATAGACTTCCTTGACGATGTACTTCAAAGCAAAACAACATTGGATTTGCCACCAACTGACACTGAAGCGCACTTTGAACGGCGCAGATCATATGTAGGCGCTTGCTTCGAGGAGCATATCGAGTACATTAGGGAGGTCTACGGACGGCGGGAGTAGCATGGACGCCAAGGCAGCCTTCGAACGAAGCTATCCCTATCTAATTGGGATAGCTGCTGCGTTTTGCACCTGGAAGTTTGCTGCTGCGCCTGTGGCATCGAGCGCTACGAGCGGCGTGGATGCGCGGCAAATCGCATCGGCGGCGCTTAACGTATTCGGGCTTCTGACCGGCCTTCTTTTCTCAGTTTACCTCCTCGCCATTGCACCTGGTGGAGGGTTCCTCGAACGTATCTTTCAAACCGGCACGTTCGCGATCTTCAGGCGGTACGTCATTGAGGCAATGCTACTCGGGTCGGCGGCTACGGGGGCGGTTGTTCCCCTCATGGCAACCACGGTCGACCCCAAGTATTTTGTGTGGGGGGCTGCGTACCTCGCAGGCACCTTCTTTTTCGGCGTCGCAGCGCTGTCCGCCTTCTTCCGTGTAGCCCACATATTCCTGTTGTTGATGCGAGGTTCGTCGCGCCGGAATAGAGGCCGCTAGGATACATAGCGCGTCGGAAACACCGGCCCCCGAGCCTTCATCGCTGGAGCGTCATAAGGGCCATTGCGCGGTCCCCACAAAATCACCTGTCGGGCTTGTCATCACCCGGCTGGCCGCGCTGTTGCCCAATCCCGAACGCTCGCGGCCATGTGACGTTGACGAGGTGGTCCAGTGCATCTGCGACGGCGATAACCTCTCTGGGTAGCGGCCCATCCGCCATGTACGCGCAGATGCCTTGCGCAAGCTCTCCGACTTCAACGTGGACGTCGACTTCCGCATCGATGGCGCGATAGGCATCGATAAGCTTAGTCAGCCAGCCCTCGACCTCTTCCAGGGTGTCGCCATGGGCAACCGAGTTTCGAAGATCGTTGAACCTGCGCAGCACTAGATGCAGGTTGTCGCCTGCTTCCGGCTCGCCCCGCCATGCCGCTGCCAGTACATCGATCTTATTGGCGAACCCCAGATTTTTCCGCAGCTTCTCCGGGCGGGGCAGCAGGCCGGACAGAACAACGTCTATCTCGCGCTCCAGCGCCGCATGGTAAGTCAATATGACCGCAGAGCGCTGGTCAATCGTGGCCTCAGCTTCGGCCAAGCGATGGATGCCTGCGAACCCGTCATAGTCGACCTTAGCCACAGCCCGCCTCGCCACTTCGTTTTCAGTGATCGGGTTAACGCCGCCGGACCAATATTGCCATCAGTGTTCAGCCGCAAATCCTGCACCCCATGCGACCTCGCGACGATTCGACCCGCCGCCTTATACCTATCGCGCACGCCCGCGCGTACTGGTCTCGAAACCGCCTTACGCTGGCGCGTACTGCTGCGCGTCTTACCGTTCGGGCGGCTCGGGGAGCGCGTCCAGCGCATCCGACAGCGTGAGATGCCCTTGCACGTCCAATTCCTTCGGCAAAAGCGACGCGATCACGCGGACATAATCGCCCGGCTTCTCTTCCCGCATTTTCTGGATCGCCGCGACACCGTGCGCCGTGAAGTCATCGCGCAGCGCAGTCACGAAGTCCTCACCGAGTTTCGAGCGCGCGCCCTTAGGACGGCCTAGCGGATTACCCGACTGGCCGGGCTTCCATGCACCCTGCAAGTTGCCCTGTTTTTCCGGTGTATTATCAGCGATCATAGCCGCCCTCCTTTAGCAGAATCCCGGTTACGCGGCCAGCATCGCGGCGGTTGTTCGATCGGGTGGCCGCCATAGGCGAGAAGCGTCCGGCAGACCTATTGTCCCCTAACGCCCCTATTGTCCGGCCCCCTCTCTCGCCCCCTCCCCGCCTCCACGCAGGTAAATAGATAGATAGATACCTTTTTTGGGTTACGCCGCGCGAAGGGAGGGCCAGAGAGAAAGAAACGCCGCACGGACAATAGGGACAATAGCCCCCAATAGGCTGGGCGGTCATCGCCCGAACTGCCACAGCAGCACCGGCGGCGCGCTGGCATCGCGACCATGCCCCCAGCCGCCACGCTCGAAACACGCCATGCCGCCGCGATCCCGAACCATGGCGCGGCTCGCGTCCAGAACGAGGATCGTTCGCCCCTCCAACCACACGGCCAGTCCGGCAAAGTCGAGGCTGTCACGCTTCCCGATCCCGAACACGTCATAGGCGTTCCAGCCAAGCGCCAGTGCCTTTCCGGCCCACCCATCGACCGCCAGCGCGTGCGCGTCATCGACCACCCGCGCCCATGCCGCCGCGTCGCCCCGGAAACGGGCCGTAGGCGCGCGCTGTAGCCGTTCCAGCCCTGTGGCCAAGTCCGGCGGAAGATCGCTATAGCGGCGCGGCTGAGGCGGCGGTGGAGTCGGTGCGGGACCGGCCCCTTGCGGATCGAGCAGCGAAGCCGCGACCTCGCGCCAACTAGGCATTGCCGACACCATAGACGGCCGGGTTTACGAGAAAGTCCTTTCTGGCTCGCCCGATCGTCCCGCCCGCTCGCGATGGCGCGGAGCGCAGCCAGTCCGCTTCAATCAGCAACTCGATTGCCGCTTCCACATCCGCCGCCTTTTCCGCCTTCGACAACTTCCCGGTTTTCAGCAGGTCGCGCGCGTTGATCCGCTCCCAACGATTCTTGACGATCAGTTTCGCAAGCTGCGCCGCGTTTCGCTGATCGATCGGCAGCGCCGCATCGCCGAACACCCGCAGCGCGGACGGCTTGGCGTAGCTGTCGACAAACTCCAGCACCGTTACCAGCGTCGTCGCCTTGATGCAGTCCGGCTCCCGCCCGCCGCGCTTCGCCCACGCCAGCAGTTCCGCAACCAGTGCCAGGCGCAACACCATGCCCCGCAGCTTGCCGAGGAACCCCTTATACAGTCCCGCCGCTTCCCCGATTGCATCGTCGTTGTCGCGAATCCACGCTTCAAAGATCGTGCCCGCCTCCGGGGACAGCATCAGCACGTCGGGAACGATCGCGCCGCCTTCCTCCCTTTGCGCGCTCAGGTCGCCCAACGTCCGGTAGATCGTGTCGAGCAACCCCAGATCGGCGATATTGCGCGGTCGCTGATACCGGCGCGGTTCCGGCCACGCCCACAGGAAGCGGGCAACCAGCCCGTCATCGGCTGTAGCCAGCAGGCAGTCGGACAGCTTCTCCGGCTGGATACCGCCCAACACCGTAACACCGTTGAACGGCACCGACACCGCGCCAGCCTTGTTGCTCTTGCGGTCGACGGTGAAGTGCCGGCCGCCATACGCCTCAAGCCAAAATTCCCGTCCGCCCGGCGAGTAGCGTTCGAAACTCATCAGCCAGCCGGCCAACTCGTCGCGGAGATGCAGGACGCCGTTCGGGTTGCCGGACAATATCTCGATGACCGCTTCCGGGGTGCCGTCCTGCACCATCATGCGCGGGCGGTGCGGCGGTTCCGGTTCGTCGGCAGCTTCGGGCATGGCTGGCGTCGCCTCACCCATCTTCGTGGCCTCTTTGACCTGCGCTTGCCATTGCGCCCGCTCAGCCTTCGCGCGTTCGGCCTTCGTCTGCCAATAGATCATCTGTTGCTTGTGTTCTTCGGCGCGGTCCTTCTCGATACCGCGCAACGGTCCCGTTGCCGCATCGATCGCGGGCGACTTGTTCGAAGACGGATCACCGACCGGCGCGACCCACAACACGCACGGTTCCTGCCATTGCGGCGCGGACTCGAACGGCTGCACCCGGCGCTTGGCCCCGATCAGCGACGCGGCGGTGGCGATGACGCCAAGGGCGACATAATCGACCGGAGCGCCGGCCCCTTCCGCCAAATCGCTGACCAGCGACCACATATCTCCGAACATGGCGGTTGGCATCGTTGGGGCGGGGAACCGCTTTTCCGACACCATCGACATATCGGGTTCAGCCCATTCCGCGTCCGTCGCCCGGCCGCTATACCGGCCTTCGAACGGATCGGCCTCGAACGGCTGCGCAGCGTCCATCCACGCCTGCATATCGGTGGCGGGGTTCATGCGCTCGCCCCCTTCCGCTGCGCCTGTTCCCACTCGTTCCAATCCTTGAACGGCTGGGGCGGCGGCAGGACACGGACAGCGAGGCCGCGCGCGGTGTACGCCTCACCAGCCGCGTTTGCAGCGATGCGGCCGGCCTCGTCATTGTCCGCCCCGATCACGACCGAGCGAACAACGTCGGGGAACGTCATGGCGGGCAGCATCGACGTACCGGCCCCGACCCACACCGACCGGCCAAGCCCCTGTGCTAAGGACAGTCCATCCTCGGCTCCTTCGGTTACGACGATGCTTGCAGCCGCCGGACCCAGCCGGATCGCACCGGTACGGACGTTGCCAAGGCTGTATTTCACCTTGGGCTTGCGGTCCTGTTCGGTCGCAACCACCGCCGCCTTGCGCCCGTCGTCAGTGAGATAGGTTCGCTGGATCGCGACGAGCGCCCCATCTGGCCCCGTCACCGCCGCGACCAGTGCGGGCAGCGGCTTCGGGCCATTCGCCGCCAACAGGCCGTTGCCGGGGATAGTGGGCGGTGCCAGCCGTGCGAACCGCAGGCAGTCCGGTAGATCCATGCTGATACCCCGATTGCGCAGGTAGAGCGCAGCCGGGGTGCCGGCGATCGGCTGGGTTCCGTTCCAGATGCGCGCGACCAGCTTCGACCAGTCCTTGCGCGGCTGGGCGGGTTCGGGCGGTGCGATCGGCCCCAGCGCGCCACCGTCGAGCGCGCGAATGGCGTCAACGACCGAACCGCCATAGGCGCGGCGCATGAAGTCCAGCACATCGCCCTCAGCGTTGCAGCCGTAGCAGACGAACCGGCGTTCGTTCGCATAGACATAGAAGCTGGGCGTTCCGTCGTCGTGGAACGGGCAGCAGGCTTTCCACTCGTTGCCGGCGCGTACCAGCTTCACTCCGGCCTTGCGGGCGATGGACGATACCGAGAAGTCATTGCGGATGCGGTCGATGGCCGCGCGCAGTTCAGTATTCATGATGCGGCCTCCCATCCAGAATGTCGCCCAAGCTGGACCGGCTGGGGGTGTAGCTGTTGCGGAATGCGCGCTGCTCGCCTGGTGACAGGAACCGGGCTTCCTCGCCTTTCGGCTCGATCAGCACTGGCAAACCTGACTGGCGGAAGATGCGATGTGCTTCGGCCAGAGCGCCAGCGTAGGAGCGGAGATCTTCGGAGGGCGGCGTGAACGGAGGACGCTTGCCGGACCGGACAGCGAACGTCCGCACCACGACAGCCCATTCCGTCCGGCTTTCCTGCCGGATGACAAGGGCGCGGCGGCGCACCCGGTCGGGGAAGGCTACCAGCACCGTTGTTCCTTCAAGGTTCGCACAGGCGAGGCCCCAGCCGCCAGCCGATGCGGCCAACAGCCCGGCGCTAAGCGCACTGGCGTAATTCACGACAGGGGCAGGCGCGTCATCGGGCGTCAGGCAATGCCATTGCCCATGCGCGACCTGCTCCACGATGACGAAGGCGCGGGGATCGGGTGTCATTCCACACCCCCGCGCCCGTTGATGGCGTCCCCAGCCGCTACACCGGCTTCGCGTTCCAGCGTTGCCATGCGAGCAAGGAACGTCCCGACGCCAGCCAAGGTCGATAGGTCGCCAACCGACAGCACCGGGCGGCGATCGGCCATAAGCTGCGCCACCTGTTCGGCAAGCAACTGCCATATGCCCGACACGTCCCAGCCTTCGGGAATGTCCACCGTCTGCATCAAGGCGAGGTAGCTGGCGGCTTCCGGGGAAAGGTCCCGGGTCATGCCTCACCCCCTTCCGCGTGCGGCTGGGGCACGACATGCGCGCTGCCCGGCACCTCGAACCCTTCATTGGCCGCGCGATCCCAATCGGCGCGGCGCGCGTCCCGCATCCGCTTCTCTCCGAAAGCACGAGTGCCGCCGGCCTGCGCCTCCATGCGATCAAGAACGGTCGCCCGCCAGACGATCGCACGCGAGCCGGACTCGTTGAACCGGCGTTCGCCCGTGTCGCGGATCATGCCCATCTTCAAAAGTTCGGTGTGGCGAGGTTGCAGCGAATACCGGCGCATACCGGCGATCTTGCAAACCTCGTCGACAGTCAGCCCCTTGGGGTGTTCGAACAGAATGCCATGGACGATTGCGCGCAGGCGGTTCGACAGCGGGGCCATCGTTTCCGCAGCCTCGCGGCTGGTGTCGACGCCGCGATGATTGCTTTCAGTCGGATACATCATGCGTCGCTCCCGTCATCGAGAGGGGGCAGGCCGGCGCGTTCCAGCAGCTTGGCGAGCCATCCGGCTTGCTTCTCCGAAAGCGGGGTCGCGCTAACGGCAATCTGGCCAAGAAACTGGCCGGATCGGTGATTTAGCGTGTCCGCATGGTGGGTCAGCAGGGCGAGCGCCGCTTCACGAACGGTCGTCATTGCACCGCCCCCCATGCAAGGGACGCGACCAGATCGGCGCGCATTTTCGACAGTCCCAGCGAGGCGAGACGTTGCCTGCGATAGACGGCGGTGGTATTCTCATTTTTGTCGCCGCCAAGCTGACAAATGATCGGATGCCGCTCGGTGCCAGCCGGGCGGCATTCTCGTTTAGGGGCGGCCCCCTGGACGTTTGCCATGAGCGATCACGCAGCCTGTTCCACGAGGGCGCGGATGCTGGCTGTTTTCACGAGCGTCCGGCGACCGATCTTCACGGTCTGCAGCCGGCCTTCGCCGATCAGTTCATAGATTTTGGTTGCGCCGAGACCCAGTGCCTTTTTGGCATCGGCAACTGTGACGGTGATGGGTTCCATTTCGCGGTCTCCCATTCGAAACCGCGACTTCGCGGTTCTTCGTGACCGCTCGCTATTATTCACACAGAATCAGCGCTGGGAACGGGACATTAAATCACCTGAGCATTTTTCTGGCAGGACGTACCTCGGTCAATCACGACAAAGCCCCAGAAACTCACCCCACCCGCCCAAAAGCTTTCGCCGCATTTCGACGAACGTCGTCCGCTTATATGCCCGCACGACCTTGTCCGATACGATGTGCGCCAAGGCTGCCTCGGCAACCGGATCGGGTATCTCCGGCATCTTCTCGGCAGCCCAGTCGCGGAACGAACTGCGGAAGCCATGCGCGTCGAACGGCTGCCCCGCAGTCCGCAGCACTTTGTTCATCGTCATGTCGGATAGCATCCCGCCTCTCTGCCCGGGGAACACCAACTGGTCAGGCTTCGGGGTCGCGTCGCCCTTCGTCTGCTTGAGCAGTGCAACCGCCGCATCATTGAGCGTAACGGTGTGCGAAGAAGCGTCGTTACCCTTCATCAGTGACGCGGGCCGATTCCACTCGCGCATATCAAGATCGATCTGACCCCAGCGTGCGCCGCGGACTTCGCCAGGCCGCGCTGCAGTGTAAATCTGAAACAGCAACGCCGAACGACCGGTCGTCGACGGCTGGGCGACCAAGCCAGCAACGAACGCCGGCACGTCGGCGTACGGCATCGCGAGATAGTTTCCTCCCTTCGGCTGGCGCGGCAGTCCGACGGTTACCGATCGGCCCGGTGCCTCGGTTGCGCGCCACCCCTTGCCGTGCGCGAAGTTAAGCACCGTCCCGATCCGCTGGCGCACCTTCCGCGCCATATCGACCTTGGTGGTCCAGATCGGAGCCAACGCGCTCGATATATCAGCGGCAGTGACTGCATCGACACGAATATCGCCAATCGCCTTGAAGGTGTGGGTCTCGAGCGAATTGATGAATGTGGCCGCCCCCTTCTCGGACCAGCCCTCTTTCAGTGCCAGATGGGCAGCCTTCGCCGCATCACGGAACTTAGGGATCTTCAACCTTTCGCGGTCACGCTCTGCTACCGGATCGAGGCCAGATTTGGCGGCAACCCGGAGCATCGCCGCCTTGTCGCGCGCCTCAGCTAGCGTGAGTATCTTCCGCTGCAAGATCGGGATGATAATTGGGGACGCCTCCCCCTTCCCTGCTGCCCGCGACGAAACGTCGACCGTACCGAGGCCAATGTCGCGCCGCTTCCCTTCGACCTGCACCCGCAGCAGCCAAGTCTTGGCACCAGTCGGTTTAACGAACAGGTATAGCCCGTCGCCATCGGCGTGCCGGCCGGGCTTCGCGTTCTTCACTGTCAGGGCAGTAAGCTTCGCCAAATCACTCCCCTATCCGTTCCCTCACTTTGACGCGGCTGGGCGCGAACGTCAACGAACAATGACGGAACATACGTTCCGTAACTGTTTCGATCTAGGAGTAGAAAACGAACGGGGGCGAACGACAGCGAATAGTTAGTTAGAAGCCTGCACGGGGCACCAGCGATCAGTTAAGACTCGCGCGCAGCCGCCCCGCGACATCCTCCAGCGTCACGCCGGCCAGCTGGTCCTGCCCCTCGCCCGCGCGCAATACCGTCGCGATGTTCAGCATGATCTGCGTCACATGATCGATCGACTGCAGGCCGGTCAGGTGGCGGCGCAACGTCGTCTCGTCGCTGCCCAGTTCGAAGGCGAGGTCGCCGAGCAGGCGCGAGGCCCGCTCCAGCTCGCCGGCCAGCGCCTCGCCCAGCGCGGGCGAGGCGGGGGGAAACGCGACCCCGCTCATTTCGAGCACAGTTTCAGCACGCCGGCGGCCAGCGCGTCGGATGCCACCGGCTGGGTCACCATGCCTCGCGACAGCGTATGCCCGCCGCCGCTTTCCGCCGGGGCGAAGACGTAGCCGCCCGCACCCAGCATCGCCTTCAACCCGCCGCCGCCATCTTCGCTGCCGTCGATCATCAACAGGCCCGCCGCGTTCGATCCCGCCGCCTTGGCGGTAGCGGCGAACAGCAGCGAGATCGACGGACGCTCGCCCGCCACCGGATCGCGCGCCAGCAGGCGCAGCTTGCCCGAGGGCCACGCATCGATCACCAGATGGTGATCGCCCTGCGGCGCGAAATAGATCGTGCCCTGTTCGATCGCCATGCCATCCTGCGCGACCACGACCTTCGGCGCGACCTGCGACCCCAGCTTTTCGACCATGCCGTTCACAAGCCCCGGACCCAGATGCTGGACGACGATCGTCGGCGGGCAGTTGGCCGGAAATTGTCCGAACAGCCCGAACATGGACGCGGTGCTCGACGCATCGCCGCCGACCACCAGCAGGCGGCCGTTCCAGTCGATCGGCCGCGCCGCCGATGCCACCTTCGGCACCTTGACCGGCGCATTGCGCGCCGACTTGATGCGCTTGCCCAGCTTGGCGATGATCGCGTTCAGTTCGGCCGGGGCCGCCACGCGCGGCTTGGGCAGGCAGTCGATCGCGCCCAGCCGCAGCGCCTCGATCGTCTCGCCTGCGCCATCGGTGGTGCGGGTCGAGAACATGATGACCGGCATCGGCTTGGTATCCATGATCTCGGCCAGATATTCGATGCCGCTCATTCCCGGCATCTCGACGTCGAGCGTCATGACGTGCGGCTTGAGCGACGCGACCATCGAGCGGGCCTCGGCGGCGCCATCGGCCAGTCCTACGACCTCCACACCCGGAATCCGTTCCAGCGCCCCGGAAATGAGCGCCCGCATGGTCAGCGAGTCGTCGACGACCAAGACCTTCGTGCTAGCAGCCATGATGTGATTGTCCCAAAAAGATTACGCGGTACGTCAGGCGGCCTCGGCGACCGGTTGATCGACCAGTCGGTCGAGCGCCAGCACAAGGATCATGCGGTTGTCGATCGTCGCCAACCCTTCGAGGAAGCGCGACGCTTCGGTGTCGCCGATATCGGGCACCGGCTGCATCGCGTCGGGGTGGATCGACACGATGTCGTTCACCGCATCGACGATGATGCCCTGCAGCTGTTCGCCGATCCGCACGACGATGATGACGTGGCGAGCCGACGGGTCGGTCACGCCCCAGTTCAGCCGATGGCGCAGGTCGAACACCGGCAGCACGACGCCGCGCAGGTTCACCACGCCGCGAACATAGGGCGGCACGTTGGGCAGCGGCGTCGCCGGCGACCATGCGCGGATCTCGCGGATCGCCATGATGTCGACGCCCAGTATCTGGTCGCCCAGCTGAAAGGTGATAAGTTGGCGGGACATGAGAGTTTCCTTGATCGCGCTTGGGGTCAGTGCAGGACGCGCCGGATCGCGGCGGCCAGCTTTTCGGGATGGAACGGCTTCACGATCCATCCGGTAGCACCGGCATCGCGCGCGCGCTGCTTTTTTTCGTCCGAACTCTCGGTGGTTAGCACGAGGATCGGCAGGCTGCGACGCCCCTGCCCGCGCACTTCGGTGATCAGGCCGAACCCGTCCATGCGCGGCATGTTGATGTCGGTTATCAGCAGATCCGGCTGGAACCCGTCCAGCTTTTCCAGCGCATGGACGCCGTCCTCGGCCTCCACGACGCTGTATCCCAGATCGGTCAGCGCGACCCGCAGCAACATCCGCATACTGGGCGAATCATCCACGGTCATGATCGTCTTGGCCACGATTAGAGGCTCCCTCGGTGCAAATTCGGTCATCAGAAAAACTCCACGTCGCCGACGGCGGCGGGCGGTGGCGGCGGTGCGCGCACGACGATCGGCGGCGGTGCCGTATCGACGACCGAGCGGCATCGCGCCAACCCGACCGCCGCGCGAAACTCAACCCGGCGGGCCTGGGTCCCGCCCACATCCTCGCCGACCAGCGCGATGCGTTCGTCGCGCAGGAAGTTGCGGGCAAAGGCGATGTTCGCGCCGCCGATGTCGCGGAACCCGGCACGCATAGTGGCACCACCGAAGATGCGCGCGCGCATCCGCGACCGCGCGGCACCGCGCGCCAGCATCGCGTTGATGAGGACTTCCATCGCATAGACGCCGTAGCGCTGCATCGATGCGGGGTCCGATGCGGTGCCGTCCGCCAGCAGATAATGGTTGATCCCGCCGATCTGCGCGATGGGGTCGTAGAAACAGGCCGCCACGCAGCTGCCGAGCACGGTGGTCAGCACGACGTCGCGTTCGTTGCTAACCTGCGTCTCTCCCTGCGCGACGGTCACCCGCCGCAAGCCGTCCCGGGCGGCCAGCGCGCTCATGCGGCACATTCCGCCAGCAGCCGCGCCGCGATCCGGCGCAGCGGCAGCTGTTCGGAAACCGCGCCGATCTGATGCGCGATCGCAGGCATCCCGTAGACGACGCTGGTCGCCTTGTCCTGGCCGAAGGTCATCGATCCGCAGCCGCGCATCGCCTTCATCCCCTCCGCCCCGTCGCAGCCCATGCCGGTCAGGATCGCGGCGGTCGCATCGCGTCCGGCCAGCCGCGCGACCGAATGGAACAGCCGGTCGACCGACGGGCGATGGCCGTTGACCTTGTCGCCTTCGACCAGGCGGCAGTGGCGACGATCGCCCGATCCGCCGATCTCCATGTGCCGTTCGCCGCCGGGCGCCAGATAGACCTTGCCCACCGCCAGCGGTGCCCCGGCGCGCGCTTCCTCGACGCTTGGCGCGCACAGCCGGTTGAGCCGCGCCGCGAAGCTGGGAGTGAAGGTCGCCGGCATATGCTGGACGATGACGGTCGGCGGACAGTTCGCCGGAAAGCCCGAAAGCAGTTCGATCAGCGCCTCGACGCCGCCGGTCGACGCGCCGATCGCGATCATCGCGCCGGGACGCGGGGTATAGCTTGCCCGTTCCTGCACTGGCGCGGCGCGAACCTGTGTCGTGCGCGCGGCGGGGCGCGACGTGGCGGCGGCGCGGACCAGTTCGGTCAGCTCCGAGGTACAGGCCGCATCGGTGCCCGCCATCAGCCGCGTCTTGTCGAAACAGTCGAAGGCACCACGCTCCAGCGCGGTCAGGCTGGCCTCCGCCCCTTGCGCGGTCAGCGTCGACAGCATCACCACCGGTGTCGGGCGCAGCCGCATCAACCGTTCGAGGAAGTCGAGGCCGCTCATCCCCGGCATCTCGACGTCCAGCGTCACGACATCGGGGTCCAGCGCCTTGATCTGCGCGCGCGCCTCATCGGCGCTGGCGGCGGTGCCGACGACCTCGATCCCCGGATCGGCGAGCAGCCGACGCCGGATGATCGCCTGCATCGCCATCGAATCATCGACGATGAGAGTACGGACGCTCACGCGGCAATCTTCTGATAGGCGGTGCGGCCGATGCAGCGGAACTTGTCCTGTACCGCGCCGATCAACCGCTCCGAATGACCGATATAGAGCATTCCCCCGACCTCCAATCGCTCGCCGAGCCGCGCCAGCAGGCGTTCCTTCGTCGGCTCGTCGAAATAGATCATGACATTGCGACAAAAGATCGTGTCGAACCGCCCCTTGATCGGCCAGTCGCCGAGCAGGTTCAGCGGACGAAACGCGATCGCGTCGCGCAGAACCGGATCGACGACCAGTTGGTCCCCCTCCCCCCGGGTCCAGACGGAACGCAGCGACGCGGGTACAGTCCGCATCGTTTCCTTCGAATACCGGCCCTCGCGCGCCGTGGTCAGCACGCTGGGCGACACATCGGTCGCCAGCATCCTAAGGTCGGTCTTCAGAAGTCGTTGTGCGCCGGGGCGGTCGGTACCGAACATCGCCATCAGCCACGAATAGGGTTCTTCCCCGCTCGAACACGCCGCCGACCACAGCCGCACCCGGCCGCCCTTCGCCAGCCGGTCGGCCAGCGGCGGCCAGATCCGCTCGACGAAATCCTCGAAATGATGGTTTTCGCGAAAGAAGCTGGTGTGGTTCGTCGTCAGCGCGTCGATCGCCCGGCCGCGCTCCTCGGCATCGCGGCCGATATGGGTCACATATTCGGCGAAGCTGCCGAAGCCGCACGCCCGCACGCGCGGGGCGATACGGCCATAGACCAATTGCGCCTTGCCGTCGGGCAGCAGGATGCCGACCTCGTCATACACCAGCGCCGCGATGGCGCGGTGGTCGCCGGCGTTGAACACGAATTCACGCGCGCGGCTGTCGTCGAGGGCGGCGGCCCGGTTCATGCGGCCAGCGCCGACGAAGCGCGGTTGCCGAAACGGCCGCGGGTGGTCAGCGCATCGACATCGGCGATCAGCGCGACGCGCCCGTCGCCCAGGATCGTCGCCCCGGCGACGCCGTCGATCGCCTGGTAGTTCGCCTCCAGACTCTTCACCACGACCTGCCGCTGGTCCTGGATCGTGTCGACCAGCAGCGCAGCCTGTCCATGGTCTCCCTCGACCACGATCAGCACGGCATTGGTCGGGTTACGTTCCGCGCCTTCGATGCCGAGATAGTCGGCGATCCGCAGCACGGGCACATAGGACCCGCGCACGTCGAGCAGCGTGCCGTCCGGTCCCAGCCGGCTGAGCGTGTCGTCGTCGGGCCGCAGGCTCTCGACGATATGGCCGAGCGGGATGACGAAGGTCTGCGCGCCGACGGTCACGATCATGCCGTCGAGCACCGCCAGCGTCAGCGGCAGGCTGAGCGAGAAGCTCGACCCGAAGCCTTCGCGCGACTGGATGCCGATGCGGCCGCCCAGCGCCTGTATATTCTTGCGCACCACGTCCATGCCGACGCCGCGCCCGGAAACGTTGGTGATTGCCGCCGCGGTCGAGAAGCCGGGGGCAAAGATCAGATTGTCGATCTCCTCGTCGCTCAACACCGCATCGGGCAGGATGATGCCCTTCTCGATCGCCTTGGCCTTCACCCGTGCGCGGTTGATCCCCTGTCCGTCGTCGGACACGGTTATGACAATTCGCCCCGACTGATGCGCGGCGGCGAGGCGCACGACGCCTTCCGCCGGCTTGCCAGCCGCAACGCGCACATCGGGCATTTCCAGGCCGTGGTCGACGGCGTTGCGGATCAGGTGGGTCAGCGGTTCACCGATGCGTTCGACCACGGTCTTGTCGACCTCGGTCATCTCGCCATCCACTTCCAAGCGGACGCGCTTGCCGGTTTCACCCTCCAGTTCGCGGACGATGCGCGGCACGCGGCTGAACACCGTCTTCATCGGCTGCGCACGGATCGCCATCGTCGATTCCTGCAACTCGCGCGTCAGATGCTCGAGGTCGCTCAGCTCGGAAATGCCGCCCATCTGGTTTTCGGCAAGACGCTGCGCCAGCATCGCCTGTGTAATCACGAGTTCACCGACCAGGTTGACCAGCCGGTCGAGCTTGTCCAGGTCGACGCGGATCGTCTGCGCGGCGGGTGCCACGGGCGTTGTCGGTGCCGCCGTGCGCGGCGCGGCCGGTTCGGCGGCGACCGGTGCCGGAGCGAGTGCGGGTGCGGCCGGTGGAGGCGGCGGCGGTGCGGCGATTTCCGGCTCGGCGACGACCGCCACCGGCGCGCTTTCCATCGAATCGAGCAGGTCGAACAGCGCGTCGACGCTGTCTTCGGTCATCGCCGGTTCGGCATCGCCGCGCGACAGCGTGATCGCGGTCGGATCGCCGAATTCGAACACCGCGCGAATATCGTCCTCGGCGACGCTGGCCGGCAGCGCGACGTCCCACGCCAGATAGCCGCATTCGGGGTCCATCGTGTCGATCGGGGGCAGCGCGGCCCGGTCGCAGGCGGTGACCTTGCCGCCCAGCATCGTCAGTTCGCGCAGCAGCAGCAGCGGTTCGGACCCATGTTCGAACGCCTTCGGCCCCGGCGTATAGCGCAGGCGCCAGCCATTGGCGGCATCCGCCCCGTCCTCCGACTGGGCGACGTCACCCAGCATCGACATCAGGTCGTCGAAATCGTCCGAAATCGCCACAGCCGGCGCAGCCTCGGCAACAGGTGCCGCTACAGCCTTGGACGCACCACCGCCGCCCGCCGCCACGACCAGCCGCTCCAGCATGGCCGCATCGGCCGGCGGCGTGTCGCTATCGCGTGCCGCCGCGACATGGTCGGCCAGCACGTCGAACGCGCCGACCACCACGTCGAGCAGCGCGGGCGTCAGCTCCAGTGTGCCATTGCGGATCAGGTCGAGCAGCGTTTCATATTGATGGGTATAGGCCTGCAACCGTTCGTGACCGAACGCACCCGCCCCGCCCTTGATCGAATGGACGCAGCGGAAGACGCCGTTGATCGTTTCCGAATCGCGGTCGCCATCGCGCAGCAACGCGAAGTTTCCTTCCATCGCGGCGAGGCCTTCCTCACACTCCTGGAAGAAGATCTGCTGGATTGCGTCGAGGTCCATGGGGTTCGCTCCCGATCAGGCGGCGATGAGGGTGTCGAGGGCCGCCAGCGTCGCCATGTCGGCGAACACCGGGCTCGCACCGACGATTCGGAATTCCTGGCCGGCTTCCTCCGCCGCGACCTCGGCGGCGGCCAGCACCTGCAGGCAGGCCTGACCGATCCGCTCCACGCCCGATGCGTCGAGCAGGACCGGGCGACCGGTGCCGATCACGTCACGCAGCGTTTGGCGCAGCGGAGCGGCGGCGGGGGTGTCGAGTACGGCAGGAAGGGCGATGGTCATGGGAAGTTCCCGGGATAGGAGGTCGCTGGCGTGGCTTCAGATCAGAATTCGGTCCAGTCATCGTCCGCAACGGCGGCGGCACCTCCGCTTGGCGCGGCCTTGCGGCGCGGCGCCGACGGCGGAGTCATGTCACGGCTGACCTGCGCGACGCGCGCCTGCAGGCGGTGCACGGCGCTCTGGGTCGGCGCATGGCGGACGGGGGCGACGCTTGCCCCGGCATAGTCTCCGGCGCCCAGCGTGAAGCGGCTTACCTGTCGCGCCAGTTCCTGTGCCTCTTCGGCCAGGCTGCGGGCGGCGGCGGTGGCCTGTTCGACCATGGCGGCGTTCTGCTGGGTCACGCCGTCCATTTCGTTGACGGCGGTGTTGACCTGTTGCAGCCCGGTCGCCTGCTGATCGGCGGAGGTGGCAATGGTGCCGACCAGATTGCTGATCTCGCCGATCCGGCCGATGATCCGTTGCAGCGACTTGCCGGTCTCACTGACCAGTTCGACGCCGGTCGCGACCTGTTCGGACGATGCGTTGATCTTGGCCTTCACATCCTTGGCGGCGTCTGCCGACCGCTGTGCCAGCGCGCGCACTTCGGACGCGACGACGGCAAAGCCCTTGCCCGCATCGCCCGCGCGGGCGGCCTCGACACCGGCGTTCAGCGCCAGCAGGTTCGTCTGGAATGCGATGCCGTCGATGACGGTGATGATGTCGCCGATTTCGGCCGAGGCGCGTTCGATGCCATTCATCGCTTCGACCGCGCGGCGCACGACGTCGCCCGACTGTTCGGCTTCGTCACGAGTGTCGTTGACGACGTTGTGGGTCTTGGCCGCACCGGCAGCGGTTTCACGCACGGTGCCGGTGATCTGGTCCATCGCGGCGGCTGTTTCCTCCAGGCTCGCGGCCTGTTGTTCGGTCCGCTGCGACAGGTCGTCCGATGCCTGGCGAATGTCGTTCGCGCCGTTGTTGATGCCGTCGGTCGCCTGGCGTACCGCCGACAGCACTTCCGACACCGCGTCCATCGCCGCGTTGAAATCGGCGCGCAGCCGTTCGTAATCGGCCGGGAACGCATCGGAAATGCGGTAGCTGACATCGCTGGCGGCAAGGCGCGACAGCCCCTCCCCCAACCGGCCGACGACCTGCTGCTGGCTGCGTGCCGCGTCCTTCACCGACTGCCCGTTTGCCTGGAACACCTGCATCGCACGGGCCATGCGACCGATGCAGTCCTGATATTCGGTATGTTCGATCGAACGCGACAGGTCGCCTGCGGCGATCGCCTCCATCCCCACCACCGAACTGACATAGGGGTCGCAGACCGCGCTACGGAACGCGACCGCCAGCACGGCCGTCATGGCCAACGCGGCCAGCGCGAAGCCGATCAACAGGGACGCCGACGCCAGACCGTACAGCGCCGCGACGGTGGTCGCGACGGGAACGGCCGTGACGAGCGTATAGGTGGCCCCCATGACGACGAACTTCGTCCGGATAGGGGCGGTTTTGCGAAACCAACGCATCATTAGGCTGCTCCAACGATCACCGCAGCGCCCCCCTGGGTGCCCAGCTCTCCGTCGGTCCGTGGTAGCGAGGTTCGTATAATTACTGGTTAACGACCCGAGGATCGTTGCGCGCCGTCCACCGGCCACCGTTAGATAATCTTGAATGCTGGACAATATCGCTGTTTTCCAAAATAGTATCCGATATCCCGATTTGACGGCGCTAGACAAAATAGTTTTGTTACCAGCACCAGATATTCTGGGACATGCCAGCGCCTGATGCCCACCGCATGGCATCCGCTGGCCCGGGCGATGCCGCCCGGCGAGCTGGGCGCGGTGCTAGGCGGGCTGCACGCCAATATCGCCGCCACCGTCGCACGCCTGCCGACGCACCAGGAGTTCCTCGACCGCTATTGCCGCAGCAGGGACTGACCGTAGCGTAACGCCACGCGCCAGATGGCGGGTCAGTCGTCCCCGCGCCGATAGGGGCTGTGCATATTCGATAGCCATCCGGCCAGATGCCGCGGCGCCGGTGGGACCGCCCCACGCGGGCGTCGCGCCGCCGCGACGTCGACCTGCGCGTGGTCGAACAACAGTCCGGCCCGGCCGTCCTGCGCCCAGCGGACCCGTCCTTCGAGGTGGTGGAGCGTACCCATCGTCACCAGCACCCGCCCGTCGCACGGCAGGTGGACCGGATCGTCGATACAGGCCCCCGATTCGGACAGGTTGCGCACCCGGCATTCGACGACAAGGTCGCTGGATTCGACACGCGCCTTCAGGAAGACGCTGTCCCGGCGCGGGCGCGAGGGGAACGGATCGGCGGGCGAATCGCTCATGCGCGCGATGCTATCGGGTCGATCGCTAAAGCGCGGTTAACGCGCCGGGCGACTCGCGGAAATTGGTGCCCCTGGCCGGGCTCGAACCAGCACTCCTTGCGGAATCCGATTTTGAGTCGGACGCGTCTACCAATTTCACCACAGGGGCACGGGGTGCGCGTTAGCCGAAGCTTCGCGCCCCCGCAACCGTCACGAGAACACGCGGTCGATGTCCTCGCTGCCATAGGGGTCCTTGGGATCGGGACCGAACCGGTTCGGCCCACGCGTGCCTTCTGACACATACAACACGAACAGCCAGATCCAGCCGATGATCGGCAGGAAGACCAGCAGCATCCACCATGCCGACCGGTCGGTGTCGTGCAGCCGCCGGAACGCAACGGTGAAACTGGGGATCAGCAGCGCAAGGCTGGTCAGGGCGTTCAGCGGACCGCTGCCTTCCCATCCGAAGCCCAGCACATTGTCGACGATCGTCGTGGCGATCCCGATCAGAAAGCTGAACAACGTGAACATCCAATATTCCTGACGGCGCGACCGGCCGCGCACCTCGAAATACCGCTTCAGCGGCAGGATCATCCATTCCATTTCGACACTTCCCCTCGTTACCGTATCGTAATGTTTCGCAATACAGAGCGAGGAACGCAATCCGTCAATCGGCCGGCGCCTAGCCGATCAGTCCATTGCCGGCAGCCGCGTCCCGCACCATGGGCAACAGGCGATGCCGATCATCGACGACCCGCCGTCGTGGATCATCAACCCGTACCCGCTATTCGCGCCGGGGCAGTCCGATTGACGTCGTGCATCTGCTCGCAGCAATATCCCGCCAACGCCCGCTCCTTCAATTGACCGGCGGCCGCCGCCGATAGCTGAGCGCCTCCGCCACCTGTGCCCGCCCGATCGTCTCGGTTCCCGCTAGGTCAGCAATCGTCCGGCTGACACGCAGCACCCGGTGGAAGCCGCGCGCCGACAACCGCATCGCCTCCGCCGCCTGCGCCAGCAGCGCGCGCGCCGGCGCGTCGAGCGCCGCCGCCCGCTCCAGCACCGCGCCATCCGCCTCGGCATTGGTCCGGATGCCATCGGCGGCATAGCGTTCGCGCTGGACGCCCCGCGCCGCCGCCACCCGCGCAGCGACCTCCGCCGATCCTTCGGCGGGCGGCGGCAGCACGAGGTCGGCTGCGCTCACCGCCGCCATTTCGATCGATAGGTCGATGCGGTCCAGCAGCGGTCCCGACACCTTCGCCTGATAATCGGCGGCACAGCGCGGCGCGCGGGCGCAGGCCAGCGCCGGATCGCCCAGATGGCCGCAGCGACACGGATTCATCGCCGCGATCAACTGCACCCGTGCCGGAAAGGTCACATGCGCATTGGCCCGCGCCACGCTGACCTCGCCGGTCTCCAGCGGTTGCCGGAGCGAATCGAGCACCGCACGCTGGAATTCAGGCAGCTCGTCGAGGAACAGCACGCCCAGATGCGCCATGCTGATCTCGCCCGGCTTCACCCGCAGCCCGCCGCCGGTCAGCGCCGCCATCGATGCCGAATGATGGGGCGAACGGAACGGGCGCACCCGCGTCATCCGCCCGCCGGTCAGCGTGCCGGCAACCGACTGCACCATCGACACCTCCAGCGCCTCGGCCGGGTCGAGCGGCGGAAGGATACCCGGCAGGCACGATGCGAGCAGCGACTTGCCCGCCCCCGGCGGCCCGACCATCAGCAGATTGTGGTTTCCAGCGGCGGCGATCTCCAGCGCGCGCTTGGCGGTCTCCTGCCCCTTTACTTGGCGCAGGTCGGTGCCGCTCCACCCCTCCTCCGCGCCGCCCGGCTGCGGCATCGACAGGAGCTGTTCGCCCTTCAGATGGTTGAGCAGCGACAGCAGGTCGGGCGCGGCCACCACCGACGTCCCCGCCCAGGCGGCCTCCGCCCCTTGGCTCCCCGGACAGATCAGCGCCCGCCCCTCGCCGCTCGCCAGCATCGCGGCCAGCAGCACGCCCGGCGACCCAGCGATTCGCCCGTCGAGGCTCAGTTCGCCGACGACCAGATATTCGCCAATCGTTTCCGCATCGACCACCCCCATCGCCGCCAGCAGCCCGAGCGCGATCGGCAGGTCGTAATGCGATCCTTCCTTGGGCAGGTCGGCGGGCGACAGGTTGACCGTGATCCGCTTGGGCGGCAGCGACAGGCCGATGGCGGCGATCGCGGCGCGCACCCGCTCACGGCTTTCGCCTACCGCCTTGTCGGCCAAACCCACCACGACGAAGGCCGGCACGCCGCTGGCCAGTTGCACCTGCACCTCGACCCGCCGCGCCTCCAGCCCGAGATACGCCGCCGTCGATACGATCGCGACCATGCTGCCCCTGTCCCCCGTTTCGTGATGCCGTCCATAGCCGCTTTCCGCCCGCAGGGAACGGTCCGTCGCGACCGTCTTGCCAGCGCAATACACGGCTGGCATGGCGGCAGGATGCAGATTGCGCTGGTGATCGTCGGGTTGATGCTGCTCCTGGTAACGCCGCTGGTCGCGGTGTTGCCGGGTCCGGCCGGTATCTTCACCTTCGCGGCCGGCACCGCGTTGATCCTGCGCAATTCGCGCTGGGCGCGGCATCGCTTCGCCCGGCTGCTGCGGCGGCATCCGCGACTGCGCGCGCTGTCCGACCGGGCGCTGCGCCGGGCCAGCGCCAGGCGGCGGCGGATGCGCGCCGGGGCGTGACGGTCGGCGTTGACTTGCCCCCCCTCCATGGCTAAGGGACCACCCACGCGGCCGCCGTCACTGGCGGCTTTTTACGTTCTGGCAGTTTTGAATACCCGGGGAATGAGTGATGAAGCGGACTTTTCAGCCGAGCAACCTGGTACGGGCCCGTCGTCACGGCTTCCGCTCGCGCATGGCGACGCCGGGCGGCCGCAATGTGATCCGCGCGCGTCGCTCGCGCGGTCGCAAGAAGCTGTCGGCCTAAGGAAAATGCTTCGCCGCCGGGATTATCTGGCGGCGAATGGCGGACGCCGGGCGCCCATGCCCGGCTTCGTCCTGCTGGTGCGCACGCGCAAGGCGGACGAACTGGCCGATACGCCGCCCCAGGCGATGCGAATCGGCATTACCGTATCGAAAAAGGTCGGGAACGCCGTCGTCCGTAACCGGATGAAGCGGCGTTTTCGCGCGCTTGCCGCAGAGCTGCTGCCCGAACAGGGCATATCCGGTGCCGATCATGTCCTGATCGGTCGGGCGAGCGGGATCGAGCGCCCGTTCGACGACCTGAAGGCCGATCTGGCCAAGGCGCTGCGCAAGGTCCGCCGGTGAACGACACCGGCGACACCCCCCGTCCGGGCATCGCTGCCCGCGCGCTGATGCTGGTCGCGCGGGGCTGGCAATTGGGTCCGTCGCTGATCCTGCCGCCCTCCTGTCGCTATCAACCCTCCTGTTCGGCCTATGCAATCACCGCCCTTGCCCGCTATGGCGCGATCAAGGGGGCGTGGCTGGCCGCCAAACGGATCGCGCGCTGTCACCCATGGGGTGGGCACGGCCACGATCCGGTGCCCTGAGTCTGCGCCGTAAGGATTTCGCGTGAAGAACGACCAGAAGAATTTCCTGCTGTTCGCGGTGCTGGCTGCGCTGGTGCTGTTCGGCTGGCCGTATATCGCCAACCACTTCTTTCCGGCCGCCAACCCGCCGGTGACGAAGCTGGAGGACGGCAAGAGCAAGCCGGTCGCCAATCCCGCGACCGACCCCGCCGCCGATACCGCGAACGCGATTCGCGACCGGGTGCAGGTGCTGCGCGAAACCCCGCGCGTGCAGATCGAAACGCCGTCGGTGCAGGGATCGATCAACCTGCGCGGCGGGCGGATCGATGACTTGGTGCTGTTGCGCCACCGCGAAACGATCGCGAAGGATTCGCCCCCGGTCCGGCTCCTCTCGCCATCGGGCACGGCCGACGCCTATTTCGCGCAGTTCGGCTGGAGCGGCACCGGCATCACCCCGCCGCCCGCCGACGCACTGTGGACCGCATCGGGCACGAAGCTGACGCCGACCACGCCGGTGACGCTGACGACGCAGGCGGGCAGCCAGCGCTACCTGATGCAGATTTCGGTCGACAAGGACTATATGTTCACCGTGCGCCAGAGCGTGGTGAACACCGGTGCGCAGCCGGTGCAGGTCGCGACCTATGGCCTGCTCAGCCGTCGCGGTGCGCCGGTCGACAAGGATACGATGACGATCCAGGTCGGCCCGATCTACGAAGCCGGCAACGGCGTGAAGTTCGACGTCGACTACAAGGACATCGACGCCGCGCCGACGACCTTCAACACGAAGGGCGGCTGGCTCGGCTTCACCGACCATTACTGGATGACCGCGCTGATCCCCGATCAGAACGTGCAACATGGCCTGTCGCTCAAGGGCGGCGACCAGCGGCACCAGGCGGACTATCGCTCGCCGACGCTCGCCACGCTGAACCCCGGTCAGGCGATGACGCAGAGCGCGCGCTTCTTTGCCGGTGCCAAGGAAAATAAGGTCCTGAACGCGTATGAGGAACAGGGCGTGCCCTATTTCTCGCGCTCGATCGACTGGGGCTGGTTCCGCGTCGTCGAGGAACCGATCTTCGTCTATCTCGACTGGCTGTTCCGCATGGTCGGCAATTTCGGGGTGGCGATCATCCTGCTGACGCTGACCATCCGCGGCCTGATGTTCCCGATCGCCCAGCGCCAGTTCGCGTCGATGGCGGCGATGCGCGCCATCCAGCCCAAGCTGAAGGTGCTGCAGGAACGCTACAAGGACGACAAGCCGCGTCTCCAGCAGGAGATGATGGCGCTCTACAAGACGGAAAAGGTGAACCCGGTCGCCGGCTGCCTGCCGACGCTGATCCAGATTCCGATCTTCTACGCGCTGTACAAGGTGCTGTTGCTGACCATCGAGATGCGGCACCAGCCGTTCGTCGGCTGGATCAAGGATCTGTCCGCGCCCGATCCGGCGACGATCCTGAACCTGTTCGGCTATCTCGACTTCACCCCGCCGCACTTCCTGGCGATCGGCATCGTGCCGGTGCTGCTCGGTATCTCGATGTACTTCCAGTTCAAGCTGAACCCGGCACCGATGGACGACATGCAGAAGCAGGTCTTCGGTCTGATGCCGTGGGTGCTGATGTTCATCATGGCCCCGTTCGCGGTCGGGTTGCAGGTATACTGGATCACGTCGAACCTGTTGACGATCGCGCAGCAGCAGCTGCTCTATTCGCGGCACCCGGCGCTCAAGCAGGCTGCGCCTAAGTGAACGACCTCCCACCCCCGCCGCCCGGCGACGACCGCTTCGATCCCGACCAGATCGAAGCGGCGCGCAAGATCTTCGCGGGGCCGATCCAGTTCCTGAAGTCCGCGCCGTCGCTGGAGCATCTGCCCCCGCCCGACGTGCCGGAGATCGCCTTTGCCGGCCGGTCGAACGTCGGCAAGTCGTCGCTGCTCAACGCGCTGACCGGCCGCAGCTCGCTGGCGCGGACCTCGGTCACGCCGGGGCGGACGCAGGAGCTGAACTTCTTCGACATCGGCACGCCGCTCAAGTTCCGGCTGGTCGACATGCCGGGCTACGGCTTTGCCAAGGCGCCCAAGGACATGGTCCGCAAGTGGCGCTATCTGGTGAACGACTATCTGCGCGGGCGGCAGGTGCTGAAGCGCACGCTGGTGCTGATCGATTCGCGCCACGGCATCAAGGATGTCGACCGCGACGTGTTCGAGATGCTGGACAAGGCGGCGACCAGCTACCGCATCGTCCTGACCAAGACCGACAAGATCAAGGCGACCGAGCTGGAAGACGTCTACGCGGCGGTCGGCGACGAGGTGCGCAAGCGGCCGGCGGCGCATCCCGACGTCATCTCGACGTCGAGCGAAAAGGGCATGGGCATCGCCGAACTGCGCGCGGCGGTGATCGAATCGATCGGCTGACCTGTCGTCATTCCGGCGTAGGCCGGAATCCATGGATGGGGGTGACGGCGCGATGGAATCGTGAGCACCCGACACAATGGATCCCGGCCTGCGCCGGGATGACAACAGCAAAGCATAACCCTATCTCGACGCGAACAACCCCGCCCCCAGCGCCACCGCGCCGACCGACAGCACGCACGCGACAATCATAAGCAACCCGTCGCGCACCAGCAGCGCGATGCCGAATGCCATGATCGCCGCCATCGGCGCGGTGCTGGCAAAGGGCAGCAGTTCGAGCGGCGGCACGGTCAGGCACAGCAGGATCACCGCCACCCCGGCGACCTTGACCATCGGTCCCTTAGTCAGCGCCGACAGGCGTCCATGGAACCACCGGTCCATCCGATCGGCGATCGGGCGGGTCTTGTCGGCGACCGTCACCAGCTTGCGGCCCGTCAGCCCGCGATTGGCCAGAAAACCCGGCAGCCACAAATGCTGGCGCCCCAGCACCAGTTGGACCGCCAGCAGGACCATCACCACCGCCATCGCGGTCGGCAGGCCGGGGATGCCGCCGACCGGCGAAACATCGATCAGCGGAAAGAGGATGAAGAACGGGCCATAGGCACGCTGGCCCAGCGCCTTCATCATGTCGCCCAGCTTCGCCTTGTCCTCGCCGGCCCGTTCGCCCAGTTCCTTGAGCCGGTCGAGCACCTCGCCCACGCTATGCGGGTCGCCGCGTTCATCCTGTTCCGCCATGGACCGGCCAACGGATCGTTGCGCGCCCGGTTCCAACGGGGTCGACAGCCCCGCCGCCGCGTGGCACCACCCGCCCCATGCTGAAGCTCATCATCGGGAACAAGGCCTATTCCTCCTGGTCGCTGCGCGGCTGGCTGGCGGCCAAGCTGTCGGGCCTGCCGTTCGAGGAGGTCGTCGTGCCGCTCTACGACGCCGACTGGGACAAGCGCCGCGAGGGTGACGAATTCGCGCCGTCGTCGGGGAAGGTCCCCATCCTGTGGGACGGCGACGACATCGTCGTGTGGGACAGCCTCGCGATCGTCGAATATCTCAACGAGAAATCGGGCGGCGACAAATTCTGGCCCGCCGATCCGGCGGCGCGCGCGATGGCGCGGTCGATGGCGGCGGAAATGCATTCGGGCTTCGCACCGCTGCGCCGCAAACACAGCATGAACGTCCGTCAGGTATACGACCCGACCCAGCCCGATGACGACGTCGCGGCCGATCTGGCGCGTATCTATGAGCTATGGGCGCAGGCGCGTGCCCGGTTCGGTCAGGGCGGCGACTATCTGTTCGGGCAGTTCGGCGCGGTCGACATCATGTTCGCGCCCGTCGCGACCCGGATCGTGACCTATTCGCTCCCCTGTCCGCGCTTCGCGATGGGGTACATCATCACGCTATTGCAGCACCCGTGGATGCAGGACTGGATCGCCGGCGCGCAGGAGGAGGATTGGGTGCTGGAGCAATATGAGCAGCCGGTGAAATAAAGATCCTCCCCGGCACGGGGAGGGGGACCAGCTAAGCTGGTGGAGGGGGCCGTCGTCATACGCAGCGGTTGCGTTACGAGGCTACTCCCCCTCCACCACCAGCTGCGCTGGTCCCCTTCCCCGTGCTGGGGAGGAATTACTTCAAAAACGCCGCGATCGCATCGCCCAGCTCCTTCTTCACCACCGCGCTCATATGATTGCCCGGCGTCTCGACCAGCCGCGCATCGGGGAGCAGGTCGGCCAGCGCGCGGTGACTGCCATTGTCATCGTCATCCTCGCCGGCCAGCACCAGCACCGGCTGCGTGATGCCGGCAAGTTCCTCCCGCGAGGTATCGACGAACGTGTCGAGGATACCGAGCAACGCCACCGGATCGCCGCCGGTGGTCTTCAGGAACGCCTCGGCCATCCACTCCGGCGATCCCCGCTCGAAGCTGCCGAGATTGGTAAGGATACGGCGGAAATGCGCCGCACGCCGCCCGGTGTCGAGCAGCCCTTCCAACCCCATGCCGCTCAGCACCAGCCGCTTGGGGCTAGCCCCCATCGCCACCATCCGCACCGCCGTCCGCGCGCCCAGCGAATAGCCGCCCAGTTCATAGTCGGTCAGCCCCAGATGCTCCAGCAGCGCCATGCCGTCCCGCGCCAGCGCATCGGCCGGATAGGCCGCCGCGTCATGCGGTCGCGCACTCAGCCCGTGCGCGCGCAGGTCGGGCATAATCACCCGCCGCCCCAGCGCCGCGACCTTCGCCGCATGGCCGTATTTGATCCAGTTCGTATCGGCATCGCTGAAATAGCCATGGATCAGCACCACCGGCGCGCCCTCGCCGACTTCATGCCATGCGATCTCGACCCCGTCGAAGCTGGCGAAATGATGGGTGGTGACGGGGGGCTGGGTCACGATCATGCAGTCCTTGGCCGGAAGTTGCGAAGGGCTATGCGCGGACCGATCCCGTCTGTCGAGCCGGGCGTGGCGCAATTGCCGCTTCACCAGCGCGCGAAATCAAGTTAGTATCCGGAGCAACAAAAGAACAAGCGGGAGGGGATGCCGGCCAGACCGGAGATCGACGCCATCACCCCCGCCCTGCCCAACAGCGCCGTACCGCACAGCCGGTCCGAAGACGTCTATGCGATCATCGTCGGTTGCGTGATGATTGCGCTCGGCCTCGCCATGCTACGCGCGGCCGGATTGGTAACCGGCGGCATCGCCGGGGTGGCGCTGCTGGTATCGTATCTGGTGCCGCTGCCGACCGGCGTGCTGTTCACGCTCATCAACATTCCGTTCTTCCTGTTCGCGAGGCGGGCGATGGGGTCGCGCTTCATGTGGCGGACGATCGCGGTCAATGGCGGCATCGCGCTGTTCTCGACGATGGCGCGCTACGGCTTTCGCATCGTCGAGGTACATCCCGCCTTTGCCGCCATCGCCGGGGGCACGGTGATCGGCATGGGCATATTGGCGCTCGCCCGCCACGATGCCGGGGTCGGCGGCACCGGTGTCGTCACGCTGTGGCTGCAGCGGACGCGGGGATGGAATGCCGGACGCACGCAGATCGCGATAGATCTCGCCATCCTCGCCGCATCGTTCGCCGTCGTCGCCCCGACGAAGGTCGCATGGTCGGCGATGAGCGCGGCGGCGATCAGCGGTATCCTGATCGCCTGGCATCGTCCGGGCCGCTATACCGGCTATTGACCGCTCAGGCGGCGATCGCCGTCCGCTGGTCGTTCTCGCGCAGCATCGCCGATGCGCGTTCGGTCGCGTGGCGAATATCCTCGGCCAGCGATTTCACCTCGCGCGCGACCACGGCAAAGCCGGTGCCGGCCTCACCCGCGCGCGCCGCCTCGATCGCGGCATTAAGCGCCACCAGACGGGTCTGCGCGGTAATGTCGCCGATCGATGCCACGATCGCCGTCAGCTGCGCCATGGCCGATCGCAGCGCCTCCGCCTGCCCCGCCAGTCGCGCCTGAAACCGCTGCCCTTCATCGAAGCGGGTCTGCACCTCGCGTTCCAGCAATACCTGACGGGTCAGGTCGGTCGCAATCTTGACGATCGACGATGGTTGCCCGTCGGGATCGAGGATGGGGTTGTAGGTCGCCTGCAACCACACGTCGCGGCCCTGCCGATCGACCCGGCGATACAATCCGCTGTCGAACGCGCCCCTGCTCAGCTTGCGCCAGAATTGCGTATATTCCGCGGAGACGCTCTCTTCCGGCCGACAGAACATGCGGTGATGGCGCCCGCGGACCTGCGCCAGCGCATATCCCATGGTATCGAGGAACAGGTCGTTCGCCCACAGGACGGTGCCGTCGAGCGCGAAATCGACCACCGCCTGCGAGCGACAGATCGCTTCCCACGCGCCGACGTACAACGCGCCATCCCGGATACCCTGCGTGTCCATACACAAATATTGCGCGCCGGACGGTTAATACCGGCTTAGGAGGTTGGCAGCATCGGCGGCATATAATGTACGGCGTCGTACCCAATGCTGCCGATACCTGCAGCCATGCCAGATGCCGACAATCGCAGTCGCCACCCCGGCCCCGGTCCGGAGTGGCGCTGCCGGATGCGGTTCAGTCCTTCTTCAGATGCCGGCGGCCGAGCAGCTCGGCGATCTGCACCGCGTTCAGCGCGGCACCCTTGCGCAGATTGTCCGACACGCACCACAAAGCGAGGCCGTTCTCGACGGTCGAATCCTCGCGAACGCGGCTGACATAGGTCGCGAAGTCGCCGACGCATTCGATCGGGGTCGCGTATCCGCCGTCCTCGCGCTTGTCGACCAGCATGATGCCTGGCGCCTCGCGCAGGATCTTCTGCGCATCCTCGGCCGACAGTTCGTTCTCCATCTCGATATGGATGGCTTCCGAATGGCCGACGAACACTGGCACGCGGACACAGGTCGCCGTCACCTTGATCTTGGGATCGAGGATCTTCTTGGTCTCGACCACCATCTTCCACTCTTCCTTGGTCGACCCGTCGTCGAGGAAGCTGTCGATGTGCGGGATCACGTTGAACGCGATCTGCTTGGTGAACTTCTTCGGTTCCGCCGAATCTCCGACGAAGATGTTGCGGCTCTGCTCGAACAGCTCGTCCATCCCCGCCTTGCCCGCGCCCGACACCGACTGGTACGTCGCGACGACGACGCGCTTGATCGTGGCGGCGTCGTGGATCGGCTTGAGCGCGACGACCATCTGCGCGGTCGAGCAGTTCGGGTTGGCGATGATGTTGCGTGCCTTGTACCCGTCGATCGCCTCCGGATTCACTTCCGGCACGATCAGCGGCACGTCGGGGTCCATGCGGTACAGCGACGAATTGTCGATCACGGTGCACCCGGCGGCGGCGAACTTGGGCGCATAGACCTTGGTCGCCTCGCTGCCGATCGCGAACAGCGCCATGTCCCATCCGGTGGGGTCGAAATGCTCGATATTCTGAATCTTGTACTGCTTGCCGGTCTCGCCGAAATCGGCCATGTCGCCGGCCGATCGCGACGATGCCAGCACCGCCAGATCGTCGATCGGAAACTCGCGCTCCGCCAGGATGTTCAGCATTTCGCGACCGACATTGCCGGTCGCGCCGGCGACGACTACCCGATAACCCACTTGCTTACTCCGCGATCATAACTTGCGCGAACGCATAGTCGCCTTGGAAGAAAAGTCCAGCGGTTCGCTTAGCGCGACAGGACGCGCTACCGCCCTTGCCCTCAGGCCAAAGCCGCGTGCATGGTCACGGCCGGATCGGAGGCCCAGGATGAATGCACCGCGCAAGGCGTTCTATCTGAGCGATATTCCCGCGGCGATGCGGCGCGAACAATGGCCGATCGGCGCGGCACTGATGAACCGGTGGTTTGCCGCGCGTGGCTGGGCCATGCCGACGGCCGTCAAGCGTGGACGACAACCCGCGCCGCCGCGCGCCGTCGATACGACCAGCGTCACGATGCACTGGGCGATGACGGTGCCACGCTTCGCCGCCGCACAGCGCAGGCTGCTGGCGACTTGGTCGCACGGCGAACGGCTCGGTCCCAGTTCGGGCGAAGTCGTCGCACAGGTCCGGCGGTGGATGAGCATCTACCGCGTGGCTGGCGATCGCGCGTTTCGCTTCGGCGATCTGACACGGCGCGTGCCGGTCATCGACATCGACTGCGCGATCAATCGCGAGGTGGTCGACAGCGCATGGTATGGCGCGGTCGATGACTTTTATGCTGCGTTCGGCAGCGCACTGGTGCGGCTGGCGGTCAGCGGCATGGTCGAACCCGTCACTGGCGGCTGGCGGGTGACGATCGATCAGGTCGGGACCTATCTGCGCGACTCCTACGATTTCAACGGCGACCAGCCGCTCGGCAGCTGGGGGCCGGACGGCCTGTCCCGTGTAGCGATACTGGCCCCCGCGATTGAGGTGGATGTCCGCAAGCAACCCGCCCTCCTTCGACAAGGGTTCGCCTATTTTTCGGTCGGCAACGAATCCTTCCGGCGGTATCGCGGTGTTACGGGCATGGGCGGGGACTTCATGATCTATTCGGACATCCGGGTGCAGCGCCTCAACCAGCCGGTCGTCGTCATGGTGCCGCGGTGAGCCGGCGGTCGTGGAGCGGGCTGGCAGTCGCGATCGCGTTCGTCGCGGGCACGGGGCTGGGCGCCACGGCGGGGCTATACTGGTCGACGCCGGGTGCCCTGATCGACATCGAAACCTCGCCCGACCGACGGGAGCGGGTCGAACTCTATCGTCCCGATCGATGGCAGCAGCTGACCGGCCACAACTCCGCCGACTATGCGGTCGCGCGGCTGTCATCGGCTGCCGACGGCACTGTGCTGACCACCAGTCCTCCCTTCTATCTCGACGGGTCGGGCACGACGCGCTGGTCACGCGCGGCGGTCGAGATCGGCGTCGCCGCCCGGTACGATCGGGCGGCGGGCAAATGGTCGGTGCGATAGGCCGACCTTTCCGCCGCCCGGTACATTGACCGGGCGGCGGGACGCGTCACTGCTTGTCCTTCACCTGCCGGTCGAGGAAGTTCAGGATCGTCTTCCACAGATGTTCGCTGACACCGGGTCCGCCGACACGGTGGGTCTGCCCCGGATAGAGCATCAGTTCGAACGGCGTCGCCGATTTCTGCATTGCCGCCATCATCGCGGTCGAATGTTCCAGCACCACGTTATCGTCGGCCATGCCGTGGATCAGCAGCAGCGGATCGGTGATCTTCGCCGCGTCCGCCACCGTCGCCGATGCGCCATAGGCTTCGGGCACCGTGCGCGGATCGCCCATGTACCGCTCGGTATAATGGGTGTCGTACAATTCCCAGCGCGACACCGGCGCACCGGCCACCCCGGCGGCGAACACCCCCGGCGCCTTTTCGAGCATCTTCAGCGTCATATAGCCGCCATAGGACCAGCCATAGGTCGCGATCTTGTCCGGCGCGACGAACGGCAGCGTCTTCAGGTAATTCGCGCCGGCGATCTGGTCGTCGACCTCCACCGTGCCCATCGCGCGATAGATCTGGTTCTCGAACGCCTTGCCGCGTTCGGGCGAACCGCGATTGTCGATCTCGAACCAGATCCAGCCCTGATCGACCAGATATTGCCGGAGCGCCCCGCCCCAGGCCCGGCGCACGACCTGGCTGCCCGGCCCGCCATAGTGCGAGAAGAACACCGGGTAGCGCTTCCCCGGCTCCAGCGCGGGCGTAATCATGTTCCAGTGCAGCACTGACCCATCGGCCGCCTTGATCTCGCCGAACTGGGTCGGGCGATGGCTGGCGACATAGGGCGCGTACGGATGGTCGCCGTTCAGCGCATTCTCGTTGATCCACGCGATCCGCCTGGCGCTGGTATCCGCCAGATAGGTCTGCGCCGGCTGGTCGGGATTGGAGCGGGTAACGATCAGCCGCGACGCCTTTGCATCCATCGATGCACCGTACGACCAGCCCGCCTCGGTCATCCGCGTGACGCTGCCGGGCTTGTTCAGGTCGACGCGGTATAGCTGCCGCTCCAGCGCATCGTCCTTGTTGGCCAGGAAATAGACGCGGCCCTTCGCCTCGTCGACGCCCGCCAGGTCGGCGACCATCCACTTGCCGCTGGTCAGCTGCGTCCACTTGCCCGCCTGCCAGCGATACAGATGACCATAGCCGTCGCGCTCCGACCACCAGATCAGGCTGCCGTCCTTCATCAGATGATAGGCGTCGGACAGGTTTATCCAGCTCTTGGGGCCAGACTCCTCGGTAAACAGCAATGTCGATCGCCCGGTCGCCGGATCGACCCGCAGCATGTCGAGCTTCGTCTGCGCCCGGTCCTGCCGCTGGACCAGCAGCGCCTTGCCATCGGGGGTCCAGTCGACCCGCGCCAGATAGATGTCGGGATCGGGACCCAGGTCGACCTTCACCTTGCCCGACCCGTCCGGCTTCATCACGTACAGCTCGACCAGTACGTTCGGCGTACCGGCCTTCGGATAGCGCTGCTGATAGACGCTCGTCCCCTCGGCCCCGATCGCCGACCTTGTGACGATGCCGACCGGCGCCTCGTCGAACCGCTCGACCGCGACCAGCCGGTCGTTCGGCGACCACCAGTAACCGGTGCGGCGGCTCATCTCTTCCTGCGCGACGAACTCCGCCTCGCCGAAATGGACCGTGTCCTTGCCCTCGGTGGTGAGCGCGGTTTCCTTGCCCGACTTCAGGTCGAGCGCGACGAGATTCTGGTCGCGCACGAAGCTGACATACTTGCCCTCGGGGCTGACCACCGGGTTCAGCTCGCCGCTCTCGCTGTTGGTCAGCCGGCGGACCTCGCCCTCGATCGAGGCGAGGTACAGGTCGCCGTCCAGCGGCACCAGGATCGACTTGCCATCGGGCGCCCAGTCATAGGCCAGGATACCGCGCTTGCCGGTCAGCGAACGGTCGCGCTCGCGCTGCATCTTCTCGGCTTCGGACAGCGCGGCGCCGGTGCCGACCTTCTTGGAATCGACCAGCATTCGCCATTCGCGCGTGGTCGTATCCATCGCCCACAGGTCGAACCGCTCGCGCTCGTCGGCGCGGTTGCGCAGCAGCGTGACGTATTTGCCATCGGGCGAGAGCTTCAGGCTCTGCGGCTGGCTGCCGTTCAGGTCGGGACTGGCGAACACCCGCTCCAGCGTGAGGTCGCCCGGCTTCACCGGATTACCGGCTGCCGCCGGCTGGGCCGGTTCACTCGCCATGCCGGCCGTTCCCATCGCCAGCAACGCCGCTCCCATCAACCATTTTACCATAGTGCCCCGTATCCCAGTCCGGCGGTTCCGCGCCGGTCGTATCAGTTGTTATCGCGTGGGGAACGGCGGACGTAAATGGTTGAATCGGACGTAGCTCGTCCCTTGTACAACGCCCCGAAAACGTCGCCCCAGCGAAGGCTGGGGCCTCAAGCGGCTCCTGTCCCGCGTAGCAACCGGGAAATCCCAGCCTTCGCCGGGATGACGTATGGTTCAGTTGTGCGTCGCCCTACATCGTCTCGCCCGGATCGACGCCCCACAGCCGCGACTGTTCGACATAACCCCCGCGCCCCTTCACGTCGAAGAAGCACCACGCCCCGTTGCAGCGCGACAGCCGCCCGACCACGCCCGGCGCCGCGCGCCACACCACCGCCGCGCCCGATTGCGGCGATGCGCGCAGCTCCAGCACCTCGCGCCCGACGAAACCGGTGCGCCGGTCGCTCAGCAGCCCGACTTGCAACCATCCGCGCGTGCCGTCGGGGTCCTCGACCCGGCGCCAGTCCTGATAGATGTCGAGCACCTTGATCGGCATGTCGGCGCGGCGATAGACCCATTGCGTGGGATAATTCTTGCCCGGCCCGCTGCGCATCCGCGCCTCTCCGGCGGCGATCGACGCATAATAGGGCGTCTTGCGGCGCTGCGCATCGGCCGCTCCGCCCGCAATCATCGTCAGCACCGCCGCCACCGCGATCGATCGCCCGCCCAAGCGCATGATATTGTCCCCAGATGTCTGTCCCTTGCCTGTATCGGCAAGCACCACTCCGCCGCAAGCCGTTGACGCCGTGCGCACCAGTCGCCAATCCATCGATCATGGCCGCAGCATCCCCCCCGCCCCGCACGCCCCGAGTCCGGGTGACCCGGCGGCTGCCGGCGGCGACCGAGGGGCGGATGGCGACGCTGTTCGACACGGTGTTCAGCCCCGACGACCACGCCTTTTCCCGCGACGAACTCGCCGCCGCGATGGCGGATTGCGACGTGCTGGTCCCCGCCGTTACCGACGTGATCGACGCCGACCTGATCGCCGCCGCCCCCGATCGCCTCCGCCTGATCGCCAATTACGGTGCGGGCGTGAACCATATCGACCTGAAGGCGGCACACGCCCGCCGCATCTTGGTCACCAACACGCCCGGCGTCCTGACCGAAGACACCGCCGACATGGTGATGGCCCTGATCCTCGCCGTGCCGCGCCGGCTGGCCGAGGGGGAGAAGCTGGTCCGGTCGGGCGAATGGAAGGGGTGGAGCCCCAGCGGGATGCTCGGCCACCGCATCGGCGGCAAGGCGCTGGGGATCATCGGCATGGGCCGCATCGGACAGGCTGTCGCCCGCCGCGCCCGCGCCTTCGGCCTGTCGATCCACTATCACAACCGTCACCGCCTGCCCGACACGGTCGAGGCGGAACTGGGCGCGACATGGCATGACGATCTCGACGCGATGCTGGGCGTCATCGACCTGCTGACGATCCACACCCCGCGCAACGCCGACAGCGAAAACCTGCTCGACGCGCGCCGCATCGCCCGGCTGCGCCGCCACGTCTATCTCATCAACGCCTCGCGCGGCGGGATCGTCGACGAAGAGGCGCTGGTCGACGCGCTGGAGCGCGGTCGCCTCGCCGGCGCCGGTCTCGACGTCTGGGCGCACGAACCGGTCATCGACCCGCGCCTGCTGGCGCTGCCCAATGTCGTGATGACCCCGCATATGGGATCGGCCACGCTGGAGGGCCGCGTCGCGATGGGGGAAAAGGTCATCACCAACATCCGCGTCTGGTCCGACGGGCACCGGCCGCCGGATCAGGTGCTGGACGGGTTGCGGTAGGAAAGCCGGGGGAAGCGGAATGCGGTGGACGCGGATCGTTGTCGGCCTGATGCCGGTCGCGGCGCTGTCCGGCGCCGCGATGGCAACAGCCGGAGGACAACAGCCCGAGGCGGACAAGCCGATCGTCTGCCCGCTGTCCGCGCCCTACCGCACCGACAATGTCTTCGCCCGCATCCTGCTGCACGAACTTCCGGCCTCGATCATCGCCGAAGACGCCCGCGTGATGGCGATCGTGCCGACGGACTGGAAGCGCCCCGGCCACGCGCTGGTCATCCCGAAGGCACCGGTGCGCAACCTGTACGATCTGAACGACCGCGACACGCTCGCTGTCATGCGGATGGCGAAGCGCGTCGCGACCGCGCAGCAGCGCGCGTTCGGGAGCACCGGCTTTGCCCTGCAGCAGAACAACGCCGTCAGCCAGCATGTCTGCCACTTCCACCTGCACGTCATCCCGAATACCCCGCCGGCACCCCGGACCAACCCGACGCGTGCCGAAATGGACGACATCGCCAGGCGACTAAAGGCTGCCCTTCCGCCCGGCTGACCGGTCGCTGGACGCGCCGCCGGGCAGCGAGCCGTAACATAGTGTTGTTAGCAGGCAGCACCGCCCGCTTCGTGAGGATGCCGATGCATTTCGATCTGATCCAGTCGCTCAGCCTGTGCGGCGACCCGCTGATCCCGAACGACGACCGCGCCGGCAGTACCGCCGGCCGGGCATGGGTGATCGACGGGGCGACCGACCTTGGCTCGCCCGGCCTGCTGGGGGAACAGGGCGGCGCGGCATGGCTGGCGATGACCGCCGATGCCGCCTTCGCGACCGCCGACGCCCCGACGCTGGCGGAGGCGTGCACCCAGGTCTGCGAGCGGGTTGAAACCCGCTACGCCGCCGAAGCACGGCGGATGCCGGCGGGGCCATGGGAACTGCCCCGCGCCTCCTTCGCCGCGATCCAGATCGCCGGACACCGGATCGACCTCGCTTGGGCCAGCGACTGTTCGGTCCTGCACGCCACCGCCGACGGCACGGCATGGCGCACCCCCGCGCCCAGCCGCGCCCGCGAAAGCGCGCAGGCGGCGGCGCTCGGCCCCGGCATCGGTGCGGTAAAGCTCGGCACCGAAGCGGTGTTGCAGGACCGGCGGCAGTCCCGCTCGCGTCCCGGCCAGCGCGTGCTGAGCATCGACGCCGCGGCGACGCTGGCGATCCTCGGCCACGCCCGCTTCGACATCGCGGTCGGCGACGAACTGCTGCTGATGAGCGACGGCATGGTCGCGCTGGTCGATGCCTATGGGCGTCACGATGCCGACAGCCTGTTCGCCGCCGTCCGCGCCCACGGACTGGCCGCGCTCGGCACGGAACTCCGCGACATCGAACGGGACGACGCCGCCTGCCTGCGCTTCCCCCGCTTCAAGGTCAGCGACGACGCGACCGCGCTCTGGTTGCGTATCGGCGGCTGACGCGGAAACGGCACGTCACCCCGGACTTGATCGAGACCTCTGCAAAAGTCTCGAACAGAACCAGCGCCTCGCCGTACCCCGGCGAAGGCCGGGGTCCAGTTGGAAAGGCTTTTCCGTATCTTACCGACGCCCCCCAACTGGGCCCCGGCCTTCGCCGGGGTACGGATTGGAGGCTTTCGCACAGGTCTCGACTTGATCCGGTGTCCCGCTTCTTCTTCGTCACACGCGGCTTTCCTACAACGACGCGCTTCGGCATCATGCGCCAGGCCGCACCTCGGCCACGCTCTTTGACAGTGCTATTCCACGCGAAACGCAAATAGCGCACGAGTGTGAACTTAGTGAACTTTGGCCGAAAAGCTCAGCCTTTTACGCCACTTAGCCATTCACCAATCATCGCCTGTCCCGCACGCACCGCCGCCGGTCCCAGCGTGCGATATTCTTCGGTCAGGGTGCCGCGATGCTTCGGGCAGTCGAGATAATCGAGCCACGCCTCGAACCGGGCATCCTCGCCCATCTCCGCATGGAATTGCAGCGCCAGCAGGTTGCGTCCCCGCCGAAACCCCTGCCGATAGCGCGGCGTCGTCGCCAGCAGCTCGGTCCCCTCGGGCAAGTCGAACGTGTCGCCATGCCAGTGCAGCACCGGCACCCCCGCGACATGGGCCAGCGGCGACTCCACCTCCGGCGTCAGGTCGATCGGCGCGAAGCCGATCTCGCAGCAGGTGCCCTTGTAGACCGGCGATCCCAGCGCCGCCGCTACCATCTGCGCGCCCAGACAGATGCCCAGCGTCGGCCGATCCGCTGCCAACCGGCGCGACAGCGCGGCGATCTCCCCCGGAATCCAGGGATTTTCGGCCACGTCGTACACGCCCATCGGCCCGCCCATGACGATCAACAGGTCGGGCCGGGTAAGGTCGGCGGTGGCAAAGGCCGGGTCGGTCACATCAATCCGGTCGATGGCATATCCCGCCGCCTCGACCGGCGCACGATACCCGGCGCAGCCTTCATACGGAACATGGCGGACGATCAACGCGGACTTCATGGGCACAGTCTATCGTGCGCAAACTGAATGGCACCTGCAATGTTTCTTTGTGTTGCCGTGGCGACGCTTTGGAACCCATGGCCGGCAAAAAACATTGCCCCGCCGTAGCGTAAACAGGAGTAACCCCATGAAGAAGCTCGCAACTATCGTCCTCGCCCTCGCCGCCGGCAGCTCGCTGGCCGCCTGCTCGACCCTTCGCGGCGGCGCGATCGGCGCGGCGGGCGGCGCAGGCGTCGCAGCGGCGACCGGCGGCAGCGTCGAAAAGGGTGCGGCAGTCGGCGGCGTCGGCGGCGCAGTGGTCGGCACCGTCGCCGGCGACTGAGCGCGACAGGCCGGGGCGGCACGGCGTCGCCCCGGTCAACCCGACAGTAGCGCAATCCTCGCCAGATCCTTCGCCCGTCCGAAGCGCGCGAGCATCGCCGCCAACTCCGCCCGGTCGGGAACTGGAATTGACAGCCCGCCACCTATGTCCAGCAGGACTCGCGACCGCGGCGCCACCGGCTCCCAATGGCCCGCATGGCATAGCTCGAACCCGCCCATATACTCGATCGCCACACCCCCAGCCGTCGACGCGGCGTAGAAGCGGGACCGGAACCGCAGATGGTTGTCGCGGGCGCGGACCCGGATGCCGGGAATGGCATCCAGCAGCCGAATATCTTCCATCCCGATCAGGACATCGATGTCGTCCACCGCGACGGGCACCCGCGCGTGCAATGCGACGGCCGTACCGGCGATGATCCACCACGGCTCGGCAGCCGCCCGCAACACGCCGGCGACCATCGCCAGCGCGTCGCGATGCGCAACCGGCAGGTCCGCCATCAATCCCCGGTCAGGATGCGATCGACCAGCTGCTTCACGCTCGGCACGAACCCGTTCGAATAGAAGGGGTCGCGCTTGAAATTATAGGCGGCGTGCCCCGCGAACATCAGGTTCTGGTCGGTCGGCCCGCCATGGGCGATATCCTGCAACGTCTTCTGGATGCAGAAGCTGCGCGGATCGGCCAGCCGCCCGGTCGAGTTCGTCTCGCTATCGGCCCAGCTCGAAAAGCTGCACTGCGACAGGCAACCCATGCAATCCGCCTGATCCTTGCGGATGATGCCCTTCTCGCCCGGCGTCACGAACACCAGCGTATTATCCGGCGTCTTCAGCGCGTCGGTGAAGCCCGCGCCGAACCACTCGCGTGCGCGCAACAGGTCGCCCTGCGTGACCCAGAAATTCTTGCCCTTCACCCCGACGTCGAGCTGGAACACATGGTCGCCCGCCTCCTGCGTCGAAAAGGCGATCTGCCGTTCCGACCGCGCTTCCAGCTGGCGCAGGAACGGGTTGCGGACGGCCGACGAATAGAAACCGGTCGGGCTGAACCGGTGCAGCAGCACCTCGCCCTCCTCGATCTCCATCAGCTTCGCCTTCCACTCCTCCGGGATCGGGCTTTCCTGCGTCAGCAGCGGGCGGGTGCCGAACTGGAATGCGATCTTGCCCAGCTCGGGATTGTCGATCCAGTCGTTCCAGTCGCGCAGATACCACACGCCGCCGGCCATCACGATCGGCACGTCGTCCGAAATGCCGCCCTCGCGCATCGTCGCGCGCAGGTCGCGGACGCGGGGATAGGGGTCCTGCGGCTCCAGCGGATTTTCGGCATTCGACAGGCCGTTATGCCCACCGGCCAGCCACGGGTCCTCATAGACCACCGCCGCCAGCCATTCCGACGCCTTGGAATAGGCCCGCTTCCACAGCGCGCGGAACGCACGGCCCGACGACACGATCGGCAGATAGCTGACGCCATAGGATGCGGTGATCTCCGACAGCTTGTACGGCATCCCTGCGCCACAGGTGACGCCCGACACCAGCCCGCGGGTGCGTTCCAGCACGCCGTGCAGGATGCGCTGGGCGCCGCCCATTTCCCACAGGACGTTGATGTTGATCGCGCCCTTGCCGCCGGCAATCTCCCACGCGCGCCGCACCTGCTGGACCGCGCCCTCGATCGCATATTCGATCAGTTCCTCATGGCGTTCGCGGCGGGTCAGCGCCTTGTACACCTGCGGAATGATCTTGCCCTCGGCGTCATAGCTGTCGGCATTGACCGCCGACACGGTGCCGATCCCGCCCGCCGCCGCCCAGGCACCGGCCGAGGCGTGGTTGGTAGCGGCAACGCCCTTGCCCCCTTCGATCAGCGGCCAGACTTCGCGGCCGTTATAGACGATGGGCGACAGACCTTTGAACAACATGACCTCCAGCGGGAACTTCGCAGCGGGACGAGCGTAACCCGCCACCGCATCCGGCCGTCATTAGTGGCTGGTGCGCGCGATGGCGAGCAAATTGCGTGGCGCGCGTCGGGTGGAACGCTATCGTGCCCTATGCGAACCAGACTTTTGTTTCTTGCCTTTATGCTTCTCCCGGCGAGTTGTGCCGCTCCGCCAAGCCGTGAGCAGGTACTGATGGAGGAGATCGAGCGGACGATCCGGTTGCCTCGCGACGCCGATCCCCTGGAAAGCTATGCCCGGCATTATGCCTTTCGCGGCCTTCAAACAGTGGAGGCGGTGTACGTCACGTCATATGCGCAGCCCAATTTACGCGAAGGAATGGAAGTGATGACCGCCAATGGCTCCCGCCCCGCCACGCCTCGGGAAATTGCGGAGACGGAGGCATTGGATGCTCTCTCACGCGAACAATGGGGCGAAGCCGGGAAGCGATACTGGCATTCCACCCCAGACGCCTTTCCGATGTTGAGCGACGGCGGGTGCGATCAGATCAGCATCCTGTACGACGTTGCGGCCAAGCGTTTCCGGATGAACGGCTGTAGCGGCGAAGTGCCTCGGCCCAATCTCTAACCCAACGCTCCCGGCCGCCCGATCGCGCGCTCGTACAGCGCCTTGTACGCGGCGATCATCTTCGCTTCGTCGAACTCGCCCCGCGCCTTGACACGGTTCGCTTCGCCCACCTCCCGCCGGGCATCGGCATCGACCGCCAGCGCCTGCAACCGGTCGCGCAGATGCACCTCATGCCGGTCGATGCCCATATACGGATGGTTCTCTTCAGCGACCATCGCCATGATGTCGCCGACCGGCGGGGCCACCACCGGCAGGCCGGTCGCCATCGCCTCCATCACCGAAATCGGCTGCTGCTCGCTGCGCGACGACAGCGCGAAGATGTCGAACGACCCCATGTAGCGATAGGGTTCGGGCAGGAAGCCGGGCAGGACGACGCGGTCGTCGATGCCCATCGCCTCCGCCGCGTCGAGGATCGCCTGCCGTTCCGGCCCTTCGCCGACGATCACCAGCCGCACCTTCACCGCGATCCCGCCGACCGCGCGCACCAGCAACGGCAGGTCCTTGACCTCGCGCAGGCCGGCGACGGTGCCGATCACCACCTCGCCCGGTTTGCGCTTCAACCCCGGAATGGCATCCGCCGCAACCGGTTCGGCATAGCGTTCCACCGGAATGCCGTTGCCGATCAGGTGCAGGCGATGTGCGGGCTGCTTCCACGGTCCCCGCGCGACCTGCATCAGCCGCTGCGACGGCACGACCAGCGCCTCGGCCGCGCCCAGCGCGAAGCGGCGATAGAGGTTGCGTACCGGGTTCAGCCGCGTCGCCTCGTCCTCGTTGAAGCCGTCCTCGTGATGGACGACCGGCGGCGCGCCCTTCGCGAACACGCGCTTCGCCATCACCCCGTCGATCGCGCCCCAATTATAGGTCAGCACCAGGTCGAAGCGCGCCATGAACTTCGCGATCGCTTCGTACCGCGCGACCGATGGCTTGCCGGTCAGCGGCGGCGGGTTCTGTGCGATCTCGTATCGGACATGGCTGCCGATCGCCGCGCGCGCCTCGGTCCGTTCGGGCACGCCCGACACGATCGTATGGACCGCGCGGTCGCCCCAGGCGTGCATCAGCCGGATCGCGCGTGCTTCCTTGCCGCCATAGGCGAAGGACGAATGCAGGTGGAGGATGCGGACCGGTGCGCTCACGCCGCCGCCACCCGCGCCAGCAGCCGGTCGATCGCCGCGATCGATGCCGGTTCGGTCAGGATCGGCGCATGACCGACATCGTCGACCGTCGTCAGTTCCGCGCCCGCGACCCGTTCGACCATCGCCTGCGCAACACGCGCGGGCAATATGTCGGACAGGCCCCCGCGCACGATCGCGACCGGCTTGCCCGCCAGCGCTTCATAGGCACGCCACATGTCCGGCCCCGCCTCGTTCCCCGGCACGCGGAACGGCTCGGCGATCTTCATGTCATAGTCGAGGATGATCCGCCCCGCCGAATTCAGCCGGTGCAGCCGCTTCGCCATGTGCAGCCAGTCATGCACCTCGTACGCCGGATAGGCATCGCCATTTCCCTCGGCCAGCGCGCGGGCAGCGTGCATCCAGGTCGGGTGGCTGACCTGCCGGCCGACATAGCCGCGTATCCGCCCCAGCCCCGCCGGGTCCAGCTCCGGCCCGACATCGTTCAGCAGCGCGGCGGCGATCCGGTCGCGGTCGGTCGCGGCCAGCAGCATCGTCAGGATACCGCCCAGCGACGTGCCGAACGCGACGACGCGCGGCAGTTCGAGCTGGTTCAGCAGCGCCTCGACATCCTGCAGATAGACCAGGGGCACATAGGTCATCGGATCGCGGGCATAGCCGCTCTCACCCCGCCCGCGCATCTCCGGCACGATCAGCCGCCATTGCCCGGCAAGCCGGTCGGCGACATCCTCCCAGTCGCGGGCGTTGCGGGTCAGGCCATGGAGGCACAGGATCGCCGGGCGATCCGCCGGGCCGCCCCCCTGCCCGCCATAGTCACGATAATGCAGTCGGAGGCCGTCGTTCGACCACCAATAGCCATCGGTGAAGCGTTGCTTGTCCAAAAGCGCCATCGCACCCCATATCGCCGCATGGCCGAAAACCCGCAACCCGCTCGCTATCGTCCCCGTACCGATATTCTCGGATTGGGCGATCCCTATTACGACGCGGTGACGGCGGCCACGTTTCCGGAGCACATCCTGCGGTTCAGGAACGACCGGGCAGCGGCGGAGGTCGGGATCGTCCCCGCGTCGCGTACCCCCGCGCAGGCGGGGGGCCAGGGCCAATCAGAACCACAGGTAGCGGATGAGACCCTGGATCCCCGCCTGCACCGGGATACCCTCCCCCTAACCGACGCGGCATGGATCGACCATTTCGGGCGCTTCACCTCCCTGCCCGGCAGCCTCCCCGAACCGCTGGCGCTCCGCTATCACGGGCACCAGTTCCAGTCGTACAACCCCGACATCGGCGACGGGCGCGGTTTCCTGTTCGCGCAGGTGACGGACGATCGGGACCGACTGCTCGACCTCGGCACCAAGGGGTCGGGTCAGACCCCCTACAGCCGCTTCGGCGACGGCCGCCTGACGCTGAAGGGCGGGGTGCGCGAGGTGCTGGCGACCGAGATGCTGGAGGCGCTGAACGTGCCTACCTCGCGCAGCTTCTCGCTGATCGAAACCGGCGAGGCGCTGACGCGTGGCGACGAACCCTCCCCCACCCGCTCGGCGGTGCTGGTCCGGCTGAACCACAGCCATGTCCGCATCGGCACCTTCCAGCGGCTGGCCTATGAACGCGACGCGGATGCGATGCGGCGGCTGGTCGATTACGTCCTGACCCGCCTTTACGCCCGCACGCCGGGCAGCGACCCCGCGATCGAGTTGTTCGACGAAGCCGTCGGCCGCATCGCCACGCTGGCCGCGCGGTTCATGGCGGCGGGCTTCGTCCATGGCGTGCTCAATACCGACAATATCAACCTGACCGGCGAGAGCTTCGACTATGGCCCGTGGCGGTTCGCGCCGACGTGGGACGCCGAATTCACCGCCGCCTATTTCGATCATCACGGCCTCTACGCCTATGGCCGGCAGCCCGATGCGATGCACTGGAACGTGATGCAACTGGCCGTCGCGCTGCGCACGGTCGCCGACGCCCAGCCGCTGATCGCCGTCCTCGAAACCTTTCCCGACCGCTATGCACGCGCGGCGGCGGAGGCGGTGTTGTGGCGCCTCGGCGTCAAATCGCACAGCAATGACGAGGACCGCGCGCTCGCCGATGCGGTGACGACCGCGCTGGCGACCGCGCGCATGTCGATCGACGCCTTCTACCACCACGCCTTCGGCGGCTGGCTGCCCGAAGGCGCGGAATGGACCGCGTTCGAGGAAGTCCGCGCCCGGCTGTCCGACTATCGCCCGCGTACCGATCGGACCCACCCCTATTGGTCGGACGAAGCACCCTGTTCGATGCTGATCGACGAAGTGGAGGCGATCTGGGCGGGAATCGCCGAATCCGACGACTGGTCGCGCTTCGATGCGAAGGTCGCCGCGATCCGCCGGATGGGTGCGGCGCTTACCTGATATCAACCCTATCCGCAGCAAACTGGCATCGCGCCGCATTCTGGTTCAAGGATGCGGCGAAGCAGGAACCGGACGAACACCAGTATGCCCGAACTCGTCTCGACCGAACCCGCCACCGGCGCAACGCTGTGGCGCGGCCCGATCAGCAATGTGGATAGCGAAGTCGCCGCCGCCCGTGGCGGTTGGGCCGGCTGGGCGTCGCGCCCGCTCGCCTATCGCATCGAAGCGATGCGCCGCTTCGCCAATGTGGTGCGCAGCCGGTCCGAACCCTTTGCCGACATCATCGCCCGCGAAACGGGCAAGCCGCTGTGGGAAGCGCGGACCGAGGTCGAAACCGTCGTCAGCAAGGTCGACATCTCGATCAGCGCCTATGGCGACCGCACCAGCCAGCGCCGGCTGGAATCGCCGATGAACGCGCGCACCGCGCTGCGGCACAAGCCGCATGGCGTGCTGGGCGTGCTGGGTCCGTATAATTTCCCGGCGCACCTGCCCAACGGGCATATCGTTCCCGCGCTGATCGCGGGCAACGCCGTGGTGTTCAAGCCGTCCGAAAAGACGCCCGCCACCGGTGCATTCCTGGTCGATTGCTACCGGGCCAGCGGCGTGCCCGAGGATTGCATCCGCCTGCTGATCGGCGGCCCGCAGGAAGGGCGCGCACTGGCGGCGCATCCCGACATCGACGGCCTGTTGTTCACCGGGTCGGCCCGCACCGGCATCGCGCTCAACCGACAGTTCGCGGATACGCCGGACAAGATCCTCGCCCTCGAAATGGGCGGTAACAATCCCATCGTCGTGTGGAGCACGCCGGACCTCTACGCCGCCGCCGTCCTGGTGGTGCAGTCGGCGTTCACCTCCGCCGGACAGCGCTGTACCGCCGCGCGCCGGCTGATCGTCGAGCGACGTCTGGCCGAACCGCTGCTGGCCGAAATCAACCGGCTGTGCGAACGGCTCATCATCGGCGAACCCCATGCCGATCCGGCCCCGTTCATGGGTCCGGTGATCGATAACGAAGCCGCCGACCAGCTGACCGAGAGCTTCCTGTCGCTGTCGGCGCATGGCGGGCGGCCGCTGCGCTTCCTGCGGCGGCTGGTGGAAGGACGCCCGTTCCTGACGCCGGGCATCATCGACATGACCGACGCCACCGAACGCGCCGATGTCGAACTGTTCGGTCCGTTGCTGCAGGTGTTCCGCGTCGACAGCTTCGACGACGCCATCGCGGAAGCGAACAACACCCGCTACGGCCTGTCCGCCTCGCTCATCTCACAGGAGCCCCCGCTCTACGACCGGTTCTGGGCGAATATCCGCGCCGGCATCGTCAACTGGAACCGGCCGACCAATGGTGCCTCCTCGGGTGCGCCGTTCGGAGGGATCGGCCTGTCGGGCAACCATCGTCCGTCGGCCTATTACGCCGCCGATTACTGCGCCTATCCGGTCGTATCGGCGGAGGCGGAGCAGGCACGTGCGTCGATCGGCATCGGGTTGCGGAACGAGTAACCGCAGCCCCGCTAAACAATCCCTACCCCACGCCCAAGCAAGCGTCGGTTGCCCGAACGCGACGGGAGCAGCATCTACGCCATCATGGCTACGCTACTCGATCCGACCGCGCGCGGGCGCGTCATCCTTGTCGGCGCAGGTCCGGGCGATCCGGGGCTGCTGACCGTGCGCGCGGTGGAGGCCCTCAAGACCGCCGATGTCGTCGTCCATGACGGGCTGATCGACCCGCGCGTGCTCGACATCGCCCCTCCTTCGGCACAACGCATCTCGGTCGCCAAGCAGCGCGCGCGCCACACGCTGCCGCAGGAATCGATCAACGCGCTGATCGTCGCGCATGTGAAGACCGGCGCGATCGTCGTCCGGCTGAAGGGCGGCGACCCGTTCATCTTCGGTCGCGGCGGCGAAGAGGTCGAAGCGGTCCGCGCCGCCGGCCTGCCGGTCGAGGTCATTCCCGGCGTTTCTGCCGCGCTCGGTTGCGCAGCGGGGGCGATGCTGCCGCTCACCCACCGCGACTGGTCCTCGGCGGTCAGCTTCGTGGCCGGCCAGTGCAAGGGCTTGTCCGAACAGGACTGGTCGGGCCTTGCCGGACAGGGGCGCACGCTGGTGATCTACATGGGCGTCGCGACCGCCGAAGCCATCGCCGACAAGCTGATGGCCGATGGAGTCGCCCCCGACATGCCGGTCGCGGTGCTGGAGCGCGGCACCTATGCCGATGCCCGCGCGCTGCGAACCCTGCTCGCCGATCTCGGTCCGATGGTTGCGCGCGAGGACGTGAAGAGCCCGGCGGTGATCGTCGTGGGTGAGGTCGTCCAACTGGCCGATGCCGAAGACAAGCTCGGCAGTTGGGCCAAAGCGGCGGAGTTGCTGGCATGAAGCTGCTGACCGGAAACGACCTCGCCAGCGGCGACGTCACCTGGTGGACCGGCAGCGAATGGTCGCGCCATGTCGAGGATGCGGCCGATGTCGGCGAGGATGGCGAACGCATCGCACAGGTCGAGGAAGCGGCACGGCGGGTCAACGTCCCCTATGTAATCGACGCGGTGGCAACGCCCGAAGGCCCCCGCCCCGCTCATATCAAGGACCGCATCCGCGCACTCGGCCCTACGGTGCGAACCGACCTAACGCTCAAGCCCGCCGATCCGAACGCCGGAGCGTGGGTGATATAAATCCTCCCCGGCACGGGGAGGGGGACCATGCGCAGCATGGTGGAGGGGGTTGGCCTACTCCACAACGGTTGCGTTGCGCGGCACTCCCCCTCCACCAGCCTTCGGCCGGTCCCCCTCCCCGCATGGCGGGGAGGATTTAGGAAGAGACCATGTACCAGTACGACACCTACGACCAATCCATCGTCGATGCCCGCGTCGCCGAATTCCGCGATCAGGTCGAACGCCGCCTGTCGGGCCATCTGACCGAGGACCAGTTCAAGCCGCTCAGGCTGATGAACGGCCTCTACCTTCAGCTTCACGCCTATATGCTGCGCGTCGCCATCCCCTATGGCACGCTGTCGTCGACGCAGATGCGGGTGCTGGCCGATATCGCCCGGACCTATGATCGCGGCTACGGCCATTTCACCACGCGCCAGAACCTGCAGTTCAACTGGATCAAGCTGGCCGACACGCCCGACATTCTGGAAAAGCTGGCGAAGGTCGAGATGCACGCCATCCAGACCAGCGGCAACTGCATCCGCAATATCAGCTCCGACCAGTTCGCCGGTGCCGCCGCCGACGAATTGACCGACCCGCGCCCCTGGGCCGAATTGCTGCGCCAGTGGAGCACCTTCCACCCCGAATTCAGCTATCTGCCGCGCAAGTTCAAGATCGCGGTGATTGCGGCCGACGAGGATCGCGCGGCGATGCGTTTGCATGACATCGGCCTGCGCATCGTCGAACAGGACGGGGCTGCCGGCGCGCAGGTCTATGTCGGGGGCGGCATGGGCCGCACGCCGATGATCGCACCGCTGGTCGCCGATTTCGTGCCGCTCGGCGACCTGATGAGCTATCTCGAAGCGTGCCTGCGCGTCTACAATCGCTATGGCCGCCGCGACAATATGTACAAGGCGCGGATCAAGATCCTGATCCACGAGATCGGCGTCGACAAGTATCGCGCAGAGGTCGCCGAGGAATTCGCCCATATCAAGACGCTGGGCATCGACCCGCCGCAGGCCGAATTCGACCGGATCGCCGCCTTCTTCGCCGATCCCGCCTTTGCCGACACGTCCGCCGACCTGGCCGTCGATCGCAGCGACGCCGGCTTCGCCGCATGGCTCGACCAGAATACCCACGCCCACAAGCGCGCCGGCTACACGATCGTCACGATCAGCCTGAAGCCGGCCGGCGGCATCCCCGGCGACGCGTCGGCCGATCAGATCGATGTGATGGCCGATCTGGCCGAGGCGCATAGCTTCGGCGAACTGCGCGTGACCCATGCGCAGAATATCGTCCTGCCGCATGTCCGCTCGGCCGACCTGCGCACGGTCTATGACCGGTTGGTCGCGATCGGACTGGCCGAGGCGAATCTCGACCTCATCACCGACATCATCGCCTGCCCCGGCCTCGATTATTGCAGCCTTGCCAACGCCCGTTCGATCCCGCTGGCGCAGAAGATCGCCGACCGCTTCGCGGACCCGGTGCGCCAACGGAACTTAGGCGAACTGAAGCTCAAGATCAGCGGCTGCATCAACGCCTGCGGCCACCACCATGCCGGCCATATCGGCATCCTCGGCGTCGATCGGAAAGGCACCGAGAATTTCCAGCTGCTGCTCGGCGGATCGGGTGCGCAGGACGTGTCGCTCGGCAAGATCACCGGCCCCGGTTTCTCGGAGGACGGCGTGGTCGACGCGATCGAGCGCGTCACCGACCGCTATCTCGCCGAACGGACCGACGGGGAACGCTTCGTCGACACCTATCGCCGGATCGGCATGGAACCGTTCAAGGAGGCGATCTATGGCTAAGCGAGACGCCGTCTTCCCGGCCAACCCGCACGCCCTCTACGCCGAACATGGCTATTCGCCTGCGGTCCGTGCCGGCGACCTGCTGTTCGTATCGGGACAGGTCGGTGCGCGCGCCGACGGCACGCCCGAACCCGAACTGGCCGACGAGATCGCGCTGGCCTTCGCCAATCTGCGCGATGTGCTGGCAGGTGCCGGCTGCACCCCGGCGGACGTGATCGATGTCCAGTTGTTCACGACCGATCCCGACGCGGTGTTCCCGCTGCTGTTCGCCCACCACCCCGCCTTTTGGGGCGCAGGCCCCCTGCCCGCGCTGACCGCCGCCGGCGTCACCTGGCTCGCCGGTTTCCGGTTCGAGATCAAGGTCGTCGCGCGCATTCCCAACGAAGGAGCCGCCGCATGAGCGAGCCGCTACGCCTGCGCGACGATGCCGCGCATGACGAACCCGCCGTAACCCTCGACGCGTTCCTCGGCCAGTCGAACGCCACCGCCGTCCGGATCGAGGCGGGCGACGATGCCCGCCTGCTCCTGCCACATATCGACCGGCTGGCACTGGTCGAGGTCAGCTTCCCCAAGTTCCGCGACGGACGCGGCTATTCGGCCGGGCGCATCCTGCGCGAGGCGGGCTATACCGGTGAATTGCGCGCAGAGGGCGACGTGCTGGTCGACCAGATTCCGTTGATGCGCCGCTGCGGCTTCGACAGCTTTGCCCCGGCCGCTCCGGTCGATCGGGCGGCACTGGCCCGTGCGCTCGACCGCTACGATCATGTCTATCAGGCGGCAGCCGACGGGCATGTCCCGGTGTGGAAATTGCGGCATGGCTGAAGCCGATCCCGACCTGCGTATCCGCGACCGGCTGGCGGTCGGTCCGCGCTTCACCGTGGCCGATGCCGAGGCGCTGAACGCGCGGTTCGACGGCGTGTCGACGCAGGCGATGCTGGCGACGGCGCTGGGCGAAGGGCTGCTCGGCCGCGTCGCCGCCGTGTCGTCCTTCGGCGCGGAATCGGCGGTGCTGCTCCACCTGATCGCGCAGGCCGACCCCTCGGTATCGGTGCTGTTCCTCGAAACCGGCAAGCATTTTGCGGAAACGCTCGCCTATCGCGACCTGCTGGTCGAACGCTTGGGGTTGACCGATTTCCGCAACCTGACGCCCGATGCCGACCTGCTGGCGGCAAGGGATGCGACGGGGCTGCGCTGGTCCTACGATCCCGATGGCTGCTGCGACCTGCGCAAGGTCGAATCGCTGGCACGCGGACTGATCGGCTTCGATGCAAGTTTTACCGGTCGCAAGGCATTCCAGTCCGCAACCCGCACCGCCCTCCCCCGCTTCGAAATCGATACGTCAGACGCGGCGGGGCGGTTGAAGGTCAATCCGCTCATCACCTGGACCCCGGCCGACATCGACGCCTATTTCGTGCGCCACGACCTGCCCCGCCACCCGCTGGTCGAACAGGGCTTTCCGTCGATCGGATGCCAACCCTGCACCAACCGCGTCAAACCGGGCGAAGACCCGCGTTCGGGGCGCTGGGCAGGCTGGGAAAAGGTCGAATGCGGCATCCACACCCCGCTGCCCGATGGCGACCCGAACCTGCCGAGCTTCTGACCCGCGCTTGCCCCCGTCTGCGTTCGCGGGCAAAGCGGCGCGATGCAGCAATCGGCAGTCGCCTATTTCACCAACGGCCGGATCATCGTCGCGCCGGTATCACGGACCCTGTCGGGCGATACCATCGCCACCGCCCCCAAATGGTTCGGGAAGTCGGCGAAGAAAACGGTCGTCGCGCAGGCGATCGCCGAGGCGCTCACCGCATCGCACGACGGCGTACCCGATCCTGCGCCCGACCAATGGAAGCGCCAGTTCATCCCGTTTCAGGACGCGGCGGCGGTCAAGAACTTCAAGAGCTTCATGCGCGATGCGAAGCGCGTGGACATCGACCGAACCGGTGATACCGTTTCGCTCACGCCGTCCGACAATCTCGGCGTCAACAATGGCTTCGAGCCGCGTCCGGGCGATACGCGAACGGCGCCCGCCAATGATGATGAGGCGGTAGCGGGAGCGCTGCTGATCCTCCTCGGACTGCGGCCAGATAACGCACCCGCTTCCGCCGAAAGCTGATCCCGCCGTCATCTCAGCGAAGGCTGGGATCTCCAGCGGCTCCTGCTGCGTGCTACCGGCAGGAGACCGCAGCCTGCGCTGGGGTGACGATTTTGCGCAAACCGTCACCCAAACCAAGGCCGCTTACGCCCAGGCCTTCGTCCGCACCGCATGGTCCGCCGCACGCGCGGTCAGTGCCATGAAGGTCAGCGACGGGTTGACGCACGACACCGACGCCATCTGCGCGCCATCGGTAACGTACAGGTTCGATGCGTCATGCGCCTGACTCCACTGGTTCAGCACCGACTTGCGCGGGTCCGCCCCCATGCGCGCGCCGCCCATTTCATGGATCGCATCGCCGGGGACATGCTCGCTTTCATAGCTGTGAACATTCACCAGCCCGGCGGCCTTCAGCATCTTTTCGCCCTCGATCCGGGCGTCGGCCATCATCTTCAGTTCGTTGTCGCGAAAGGTGACGTCGAACCGCATCAGCGGCACGCCGAACCGGTCTACCTTGTTCGCGTGCAGCGAAACGCGGTTGTCGGCATAGGGCAGGCATTCACCGAACGCGCCCATGCCGAACTTCCACGGACCGTACTGGCGCATCCCGTGCTTCATGTCCTTGCCGAACCCGACCGGTGCGGCCGGATCGCGCCGCGCGCTGCCCTGATAGCCATAGCCCCGGCGGAAGCCGACGCCTTCCTCGCCGTTCAGGTTGCGGAAGCGCGGGACATAGACCCCGCCTGGCCGCCGCCCGAATTCGATCAGGTCGGTCATGCCGGGTACCTCGCCCTCGGCCCCGACGCGGAAGATATGGTCCATGACATAGCGGCCGAGCGTCCCGCTGCTGTCGAAATGGCTGCGACCGCCGCCGGCCATGCGCGAGTTCATCAGGATCTGCGTCGATGCCATCGCCGATGCGCACAGGAACACCATGCCGGCCTGTATCGTCTGCGCCTGTCCGGTCTTCGCGTCGATGAAGCGGACACCGGTCACTTTCTTTCGCGCGGCATCATATTCGAGGTTGGTGACCACCGCATCGGATTGCAGCGTCAACCGCCCCGTCGCGCGCGCCGCCGGCAACGTCACCGCCTGCGTCGAGAAATAGGCACCGAACGAGCAGCCGTTGCCGCACTGGTTGCGGAACTGGCATTTGCTCCGGTTCTGGTCTGGCTTATCCTCGGTCATGTTGGAAAGCCGGGTGTGGATCAGCTTGCGCCCCGGAAACTGCGTCTCCAGCTTCTGCTTCAGCCATTTCTCCGCGACGTTCATCGGCATCGGCGGCTGGAATTCGCTGTCGGGCAGGTACGGCAGGTTCTCGCGTGAACCCGAAACGCCGATATATTTCTCGACATAGCTGTACCACGGCGCGACGTCGTCATAGCCGATCGGCCATTCGCCATCGACGCCTTCGCGCTTGTTCGCCGCAAAATCGTCCGCGCTCCAGCGGAACGTCCAGCGGCCCCAGATCAGCGATTTTCCGCCGACCGCGCCGGGACGAATCCAGTAGAATTTCTCGCCCTCGTCGAACGCATAGGGGTTTAGCCGGTCGTCATTGTAGAATTGCTGGCTGCTCGGCGCGACATAGCCGTGCTTGGCGATGAAATAGTCGCTGTCCATCAGCGGCTTGGGCATCTGGTTCCGTGCCGGCACCTCATAGGCCGGCTTCCCGTCATACGGATAGCCTTCGATATGCTCGACCATGCGCCCGCGATCGAGCATCAGGACGCGCAGGCCCTTTTCGGTCAGTTCCTTCGCGGCGAACCCGCCGCTGATGCCCGATCCGATGACGATCGCGTCGAACCTGTTGGTGGCAGCCATATGTCCCCTCCCAGGGTAATTTTATCAGTAGCGCAGCGCGCGCAGCGTCCGGTAACTGGTCGTGACGTCGGGCAGATAGGGCGCGGGCGCCTCATCATTCTCGACATAGAAATGGCGCACGCCCTTGCTGCCGGGGAGGCGGAACAGCGCGGCGAAATCGGTCTTGCCGGCACCCACCGCGCACATGCTGCCATCGGCGCGCGCATCCTTGACGTGGTAGGCGTAGAGCCGCGGCCCCAACCGGTCGATCCAGCCGCCGACGTCCTCGCCGGCATGGCCGACCCAGTAGAGGTCGAGTTCGACCTTCACCAGCGACGGGTCGGTTTCCTTCAGCAGCCGCTCGTACAGGCTGACCCCGCCCGGCTTCACCGTGAATTCGAAGTCATGGTTGTGATAGGCAAAGCCCAGACCCGCCTGGCGCAGATCCCGCGCGAAGCGATTGATATTGGGCAACGCCTTCGCCCAGCCCGCTTCGTTGCGATATTCGTCGGTCATGTAGGGCAGGATCACCGTATCGGCGCCCAACGTCTTGGCCATCGCCACCTGCTTGTCGAACGAGCCGAGCAGCGCGTCATAGCCGATATGGACCGACGGCGACTTGAGCTTCAGCCGGTCCATCGTCCGCCGCAGCAGCTTATGGTCCATGGCGTCATACCCGCCCCCGCCATATTCGACCTCCCGATAGCCGATCCTGGCGATCGAGGTCAGCGTGGCCACCGGGTCCTTCTGGAACAGGTCGCGCACGGTATAGAGCTGGATACCGACCGCGCCGATTTGCGCGGCGGATGCGGTGCCGGTGGCGGCGAGCGCGGCGACGCCGCCCGCCCCGATCAGGAGGTTCCTGCGATCGATCATCATGCGCTGTAGACCTTGTTGACCTTGGAATAGGGAAAGGCGCCGTCATATTCGCCCGGCACCGGCAGATATTCACGCTCCTGCGTCATGCCGATCTCCGACGTGTAATAGCCGGCGACGACCAGTTGTCGGAACGCTTCGAAGAAGGTCTTGCCCCCTGCGATCTGGCCGTTCATCGCCAGCGTCAGCAGCGCGTCCTGCTGCGCCGGCGTCGCCTTGGCGGTCGATATGCGATAGTCGGCCATCGACCTCGCCTCGATCGCGTCCAGCCCGGCGATGATCGGCACGCGCTCGGCCGGGTAGGACCAGTCGGCGAGCAGCTTTTCAATATATTGCGGCACCCCGGCGGCGATCGCGCCCGGCGTGTCGGTGGTCGGCAATATCCGTTCGCTGAGCGCCGTCATCGCCGCACGCTGAACGGGGGTGAACACCGCGACGCTCGGCGGTCCCTCGCTGATGGCGGGCACCGGCGTCGTGACCGGCCCACCGGCCCCCGCCGCCCGCGCGAGCGGGGCGTAGAGCGCTGTCCCGAACATCGCCGCTACGCCGGCCAGCGCCGTCCTGCGGTCGATCATTTCATACTCTCCTTCAGATCCTGCGCGATGGCGGCTTCGGGCAAGGGACGGACCCAGATGTTGCGGTACGACACCGGCGAATCATGGTCCTGCAACTGGATCGGCGCGGCATCGCCATGCGCCGTATATTTCGCGACCTGCCGCCAGACGGTCGTGCCCAGCATCGCCTGATGATTCTGCACGACCACCCCGTTCAGGAACGCGGTAACATAGGCGGGGCGCACCAGCGACCCGTCGGCGGCGAAGCGCGGCCGTTCGAAGAGGATGTCGTAGCTCTGCCATTCGCCCGGCGCGCGCGACGCGTTCACCAGCGGCGGCTTGAAGCCGTAGACCGCCCCGACCGTGCCGTCGGCATAGGTCGGGTTCCGATAGCCATCGAGAATCTGCACCTCGTAGCGCTGCATGAACCACACGCCGCTGTTGCCGCGATCCTGCGACGATTTGGTCGGCGGATTGGGCGAGCGGAACTCCAGATGCAGTTGCACGTCGCCGAAGCTCTGCTTCGTTACCAGCGCGTTTTCGCCGCCGGCACTGGCGCGCGAAGGTACGGTCATTGCGCCGTCCCTGATCGGCCATGCCATGCGCTGCGGCGTCCACGCGTCGAGCGAGCGCCCGTCGAAGAGCACCACCGCGTCGGACGGCGCGCCGCCCGGCTGCTTCGCGGGCGTCACTACTGCTGGCGCGGGCCGGTCGGAATCATGGACCCGCCACTGCCCGCCGGGCAGCATCGGCGTATCCTTGAACCCGGGCTTGTCCTGCGCGATGCCGGAGGTTGAGAGCGTTATCAACGTCGCGCCGAGCGCGACCATGGTGCGGAGCGTCATCCTCGCCTCCCCCTGTTAAGCCTGATCGATCCGGCGATAGGCGGCGACCAGCGCCTCTTCGCCCGGGCGACCTTTGATCGAATTGCCATGTTCCATGCCGATCACGCCGGCATAGCGCTTGTCCCGCAGCCAGCGGACGATCGTCGCATAGTTGATCTCGCCCGTGCCCGGTTCGTTCCGGCCCGGATTGTCACCGAACTGGATATAGCCGATCTCGTCCCAGCAGGTGTCGAGCGTCGGGATCAGATTCCCCGACTGGATCTGCTCGTGATACAGGTCGGCCAGCACCTTCACGCCCGGACTGTTGGCGCCCCGCGCGACGGCATAGCCCTGTGCGACCGTCTGCATATAGACGCCGGGATGGTTGGTGCGGGTGTTGAGCGGCTCCATCACCATCGCGATACCGTGCGGCGCCACGATCTCCCCCGCGCGACGCATCACGTCGATCACGCGCGCGGTCTGGATGTCGAGCGGGACCTTCGGGTCCATGAAGCCGGTCACGACCGTCATCCGCGTCGCCGACAGCCGCTTGGCCACGTCGATCGACGCCCGGATGTCGGCCAGAAACGCCTCGCGCTCCGCCCCGTCGGTGGCGCCCAGGATCGGCCGCGACTGCGCCCATTTCGGCATGGAGGCGACGAACACCCCCATCGTCATGCCACGCTGTTGCAGCGCCCTGGCCATCGCGGTCTGTTCGGCGACGCTGCGCAGGCCCGCCTCGTTATCCTCCCAGGCGGTGAAGCCTTGGTCGGCGGCATAGGCGATCTGTTCGATCCTCCCGCCCCGGCTGGCGAAGCTGCCCTCGTGCGGCGCGAACTTCAGCGAGAAACGCGCCGCGTTGGAGGGCGGACGCTGTGCCGCGCCGACGCTGGCGGCCAGTGTCGTGGCGGCGGCCCCCGCCATCACCGTGCGACGCGAAACGCCAGTCATTTGGCCGACGTCAGATAGGCGATGATCGCCGCGCGCTTCGCGGGATCGGGCGTCGCGATCGGCATCCGCGTGCCCGGCACCTTCTTGGTCGGGCCGGCAAGATACTCATCCAGCGTCTTGGCATCCCAGCGCAGCTTCGACGCCTTCAGCGCGGGCGAATAATTGAAGCCCGCAACCGACGCCGCCGGCCGTCCGACCACCCCGTTCAGGTTCGGACCGATGCCGTTGCGCCCGCCCTTGTTGACCGTGTGGCATGCCTTGCACGCATTGAACGCAGGCGGTGCGGCAGCCGGCGTCTGTGCGGTCGTCGGCACGGCGGTGGCGAGCAGCGCGACAGTCGCACTGGTCCCGGCGATGGCGAATCCCATCAAAAACTTCATCGAACCTCTCCCGATACATGGGTCCATTTGGCGTCGGACGCGGCGTTCGCGATCATCGCCTCGATAAAGGCCATGGTGCGCAGACCGTCGGTCAACCCCGGCACGAACCGCGTGTCGTTACCCCGAATCTGTGCGGCAAAGCCTTGATACAGATTGGCAAAAGCCTCGATATAGCCCTCCGGATGACCCGAAGGTGTACGCAGCAGCGCCTGGGTCGACGCACCCAGCCCCGGTCCGCCCGCCCGCACCACCTCGGTCGGGCGATCGAGCCAGCGCAGTGTAAGCGTGTTAGGCTCCATCTGTGCCCATTCGAGCGTGCCGCGCTCCCCCGAGACCCGCAGCTTCAGGCCATTTTCCTCACCCGCCGCGACCTGGCTGGCCTTCAGCGTGCCGCGCGCGCCGCCTTCGAAACGCAACAGCGCGCTGACATCATCGTCCAGCCGGCGACCGGGCACATGGGCTGTCAGGTCGGCCGACAGCGTTTCGACCGACACGCCCGCGACATGCTCGGCCAGATGGAACGCGTGGGTGCCGATGTCACCCAGACACCCGCCCAGCCCAGCCCTGGCCGGGTCGGTTCGCCATTCGGCCTGCTTGTTGCCCTCGCCATCGATCGGCAGGCTCAGCCACCCTTGCAGATATTCGACCTGCACCACCCGGACCTTGCCCAGTTCGCCGCGCGCGATGCGGGCGCGCGCCTCCTCGACCAGCGGATAGCCACTATAGGTGAACGCCAGCGCGAACTTCGCCCCGCTGCCTCTCGCGGCGGCGGCGATGGCGCGGGCCTCGTCGCCGTTCATCGCCATCGGCTTTTCGCAGAAGACGTGGATGCCGGCGTTCAGCGCGGCGATCGCCATCGGCGCGTGGAGGTGATTGGGCGTCACGATCGCCAGCGCGTCGATCCGCTCGTCCGCCGGCAGCGCCTGTTCGCCCGCGATCAGCGCGTGGATGTCGCCATAGACGCGCGCCGGATCGAGGTTCAGCGCCGCGCCGCTGCGCCCATTGCGGTCCGCATCGCTGCTGAACGCGCCCGTCACCAATTGCCAGTCTCCGTCCAATGCCGCCGCGTGACGATGGATCGCGCCGATGAACGCACCTTCGCCGCCGCCCGCCATGCCGAGCTTCAGGGGTCGCTTGCCCGTCATTCCGGCGACAGTCCCATCAGCGTGCGGATCGCCGCCCGGTCGACGCCACTCGCCGCGAAATCGTCGAACGGATGGTCGGTCAGGCGGATCATGTGCGCCTCGATGAACGGCGCGCCTTCGGCCGCGCCGTCAGCGGAGTTCTTCAGCGCACATTCCCATTCCAGCACCGCCCAGCCGTCATAGCCGTACTGCGCCATGCGGCTGAACACGCCGGAGAAATCGACCTGCCCGTCGCCCAGCGAGCGGAAGCGCCCGGCACGATCGACCCAGTTCTGATAGCCGCCATAGACACCCGACCGCCCGGTCGGATTGAACTCGGCATCCTTCACATGGAAGCAGGAAATCCGGTCGTGATACCGGTCGATGAAGTCGAGATAGTCGAGCTGTTGCAGCACATAATGCGACGGGTCGAACAGCAGCCGTGCGGCATTATGCCCCTTCACCGCCTCGAGGAAGCGTTCCCAGGTGGCACCGTCGTGCAAATCCTCGCCGGCATGGACCTCGAACGCGCAATGCACGCCGTTGTCCTCGAACACATCGAGGATCGGGGTCCAGCGCCGGGCCAGTTCGGCGAAGGCTTCCTCGACCAGCCCGGCGGGACGCTGCGGCCACGGATAGACATAGGGCCACGCCAGCGCGCCGGAAAAGGTCGCATGGGCCTTCAACCCCAGCCTGGCACTCGCCTTGGCCGCCATCTTGACCTGATCGACCGCCCAGACCTGCCGCTCAGCAGGCTTGCCATGGACTTCCTTGGGGGCGAAGCCGTCGAACAGCGTGTCATAGGCCGGATGGACGGCAACCAGCTGCCCCTGCAAATGGGTCGACAGCTCGGTCACTTCGATGCCGTGCGCCGCCAGCTTGCCGGTCAGCTCGTCGCAATAATCCTGGCTTTCGGACGCGGTCTTCAGGTCGATCATCCGGCTGTCGCACGGAATCTGCACCCCGACATAGCCGAGGCCGGCGGCCCATTCGGCCATGTTCTCGAGACTGTCGAACGGAGCCTCATTGCCCATGAACTGGGCGAGGAAGATGCCCGGTCCCTTCATTCCCGTCATGCCAGCGTCTCCCTGCGGTCGTCACGGAAGGTGAGTTGGAACAGCAGCGCGATCGCGGCGGCGGCGACCGCCGGATAGACCCACATGCCCTGCCAGTCGGCGATCGTCGGATTGGCCGGCAACTGCGCATAGAGCAGCGCGCCGATCTGCGATCCGAGCAGCATTCCCACGCCATAGGTGAACAGCGTCAGCATCCCCTGCGCCTGCGCATTCACGCCCTTCGGCGCGGCGATGATGCCGGTGTAGATCGCACCGGCGACGAAGAAGAAATCGTAGCAGACGCCGTGCAGCGCGACGCCCAGATACACCGCCCAGATGCCCGACCCGCCGTCACCGATCGCGAACAAGGCGTAGCGCAGCGCCCAGGCGGCCATGCCGACCAGCAGCAGCGGCTTCACCCCGAACCGGCGATAGAGCCACGGCATCGAGAACATGAAGACCAGTTCGGACATCTGCCCGATGGCGAGCGTGCCGCCGACATTCTCGATCCCCGCCGCGCCGACATAGGGCGAGGCATAGGCATAATACATCGCCAGCGGGACGGAGATCAGCGTCGCGCACAGGATGAAGATCAGGAAAGACTTCTGCCGCATCAGGCCGAACGCCTCGACGCAGAATACCTGCGCCAGCACGCTGCCGCCCTGCGGTTTGTCGGCTTCGACCGCCGGCAGGGTGATGCTGTAAGCCCCAAGTGCAATCGACACGACCGCCGCGACGGTGAAGATCTGCGGGCTGGCCGACAGCCCGGCCCAGCCGATGATGAGGCCCGATGCGATCCAGCCGATCGTGCCGAAGGCGCGGACGAAGGGGAAATTGTCGGTCCGTTCGCCGAAGCTCTTCAGCGCGATGGTGTTCGCGAGGCCCACGGTCGGCATGTAGAGGATCATATAGCCCAGCAGCAGCCAGACGAACGTGCCGCCGCGTTCGGGCGTGATGAGCGAGGGCATCAGGAACAGCAGCACGCCGCCGACCAGATGCAGGATCACCATCAGCATCTTGGGCGCGACATAGCGCGTCGCGACCATGCCGAGCAGCAGCGACCCGACGATCGACGCGATCGGCCCCATCGAAAACGCGTTGCCGATCAGATTGCCGATGCCGACCGTCTGCATCACCAGGCCGAGCGTGACCTGCCACGCACCCCAGATGAAAAACTGCATGAACATCAATACGCTCAGCCGAACGGTCATCCCGCCATCGACCGACGCGCGACTGCGACGTCCAACACCCTCCGCTATGGCCATGCGCCATCCCCTCCGCGGTTTTGTCTGCTTAATTGGCCCGGAGGCTAGGTGGCTCTGACAGCGCTGTAAAGACCGGATGTAACCGTCTTCATTGCTTTTGCGTTATACGGTCATCCACCAGACCAGCCATCGACGACCCGCCTTGCCGTAGCGTTCCGTCGTCCGGGCTGCGGCCGAACCGGTCGATGAACGCCATATGGTCCGGCATCGCGCGCACGCCCGAATCCATCGCCGCCGCGATCCGGGTCATCCGGTGGTCCAGTTCGGCATCGCTCAGCAGGTCGGCGATGGGATGGTAGCGCTTCGGCGCGATATTCTGCCCATGCAGCACCGCCAGCCAGCTCGTCTCGCTGAACAGTTCGTTGTCGTGGCGATAGAGGCGCGCATTCTCGCGAAAGATCGCGATACGCTCGGCCAGCGAATCGGGGATCGCCATGTCGCGGCACCGGCGCCAGAACGGGCTGTCGTCACGCACCGTAGCCTTGTAATGCAGGATCAGAAAGTCGCGGATCTGCTCATATTCCGCGCGCGTTCGCCGATTGTAGTAATCGATGTCGGGCTGGTTGAACGATCGGTCGGGAAAATTGGTCAGCAGCCGTGCGATGCCCGACTGGATCAGGTGGATCGACGTCGATTCCAGCGGTTCGAGAAATCCCGATGCCAGCCCCAGCGCGACGACGTTGCGGTCCCATGCCTTGCGCCGCACGCCCGCGGTAAAGCGCAGGAAATTCGGCCCGGCCAGTGCCTCGCCGTCCAGCCCCGCGTCGAGCATCGCCAGCGCAGTGGCGTCGTCGGCATAGTCCGAACAATAGACGTGACCATTGCCGGTCCGCGATTGCAGCGGAATGCGCCAGCGCCAGCCGACGCTGGTCGCGGTCGCGCGCGTGTAGGGCGTCGGATCGGCGACCCGTGCGCAGGGTCGCGCCACCGCCCGGTCGCACGGCAGCCATGCGCGCCAGTCGTCATAGCCCGCCTGCAGCGCACCCTCGATCAACAGCCCGCGAAAGCCCGAGCAGTCGATGAACAGGTCGCCATCCACACTGCGACCATCGTCCAGCACGACATGGTCGACATGACCGTTCGCACCGTTCAGCGCGACATCGACGATCCGCCCCTCGATCCGTTCAACGCCCGCCGCCTCGGCGCGTTCACGCAGATAGCGGGCATAGAGCGCGGCATCGAACTGGAACGCGTAGGAAATGCCACCGAGCGGCGATCCCGGCCGGCTATGGTCGGGCCGCTGGAACTTGCCTGCGCGCGCCGCGCCAACGCCGATGCTGAAGCGGTCGAGTGGCAACGCCCCGCCCATCTGCGCCTGCCGGTACCAGAAGTGATGGAAGTGCAGCCCCTCCATCTCCTGCCCATAGCTGCCGAACGGGTGGATATAGCGCTCGCCGATCGCACCCCAGTCGACGAATTCGATGCCGAGCTTGAACGTCGCGCAGGTCCGCCGGACGAACTCGTCCTCGTCGATCCCCAGCAGGCGGTTGAAATACTGGATATGCGGGATCGTCGCCTCGCCCACGCCGACCGTGCCGATCGCTTCGGATTCGACCACCCGGATCGCCATGCCGCTGCCCGAGAGGACACGGGAGAAGGCGGCGGCGGCCATCCATCCGGCGGTCCCGCCGCCGACGATGGTGATGCTGCGGATATTGCCGTCCTTCATGCCGCCACCGTCGGGCAATAGCGCGACAGGAATTCGCCGTGCGACGGCATCCGCTGCACCGCCGCCGCCATGGCGTTGCGCATCGATGCCAGGCTGTGCGCGACCTCGCTGCCCGGCAACGTCGCAACGATCGGATCGGACGCCACCGGCACGATCCCCTGCCCCAGCATCACCGCGACCCAGCTCGGCCGCGCGAACAGTTCGTCATTGTACCGGAACACCCGCCCCGTCTCACGGAACAGTTCGATCTTGTGCAGCAGCGTGTCGGGCAAGGTCATGGTCCGACAGTAATTCCAGAACGGCGTGTCGTCGCGCGTCGTCGCCGCATAATGCAGGATGATGAAGTCGCGCACCTGTTCGAACTCGGTACGCATGTGGCGGTTATATTCGGTGCGCAGGATGTCGGGAATGTCCCCGCGCGGGAACAGCGAGATGAACCGGCTGATCCCCTCCTGAATCAGATAGATCGACGTCGATTCGAGCGGTTCGAGGAACCCGGCCGCCAGGCCGATGGCGATGCAACTGCCCTGCCAGAAGCGCTCCCGGCACCCGGCCGTGAACGCGATCCGGCGTGGATCGGCGAGCGGCGGAGCGTCGAGATTGGCGAGCAGGACATCGCGTGCCGCCTCCTCCGACTGGAACGCGCTGGCAAAGATATGGCCGTTGCCGACCCGGCGCTGGGTCGGGATGCGCCATTGCCATCCGGCGTCGCGCGCGGTCGATCGGGTATAGGGCGTCGGCGGCCCGGCATGGCCGCTCGGCACCGCCAGCGCGGTATCGCAGGGCAGCCAGCGGCTCCAGTCGACGAACCCGACGCCCAGCGTCTGCCCGGTCAGCAGCGCGCGAAACCCAGTGCAATCGAAGAAAAAATCCCCCTCGACCATGCGCCCGTCGGACAGGGTCAGCCCGGCAATGTTCCCGCGCGCATCCTGCCGAACCACACCTACCATCCCTTCGACCCGCACCACGCCCCGCGCCTCGGCATAGCGGCGCAGGAACCGGGCATAGAGCGTCGCATCGAAGTGATAGGCATAGCGGATCTGCGACAGCACCGATCGCGGATTGGGATCGGGCAGCGCGAACCGCCCGGCCTGCGCCGCCACCGCGCACAGGCTGTACGCCTCGATTCCGTCGGTCGCGCCGTCCTGCCGGGCGCGCAGCCAATATTGGTGGAAATCGATCCCCTGCATGTCGACACCATGCTGGCCGAACGGGTGGATGTAGCGTGTCCCCTTCGCCCCCCAGTCGACGAACTCGATCCCCAGCTTGAACGTGGCCTGCGTCGCGGCCATGAAGTCGGCCTCGTCCACGCCCAGCATCTGGTTGAAGGCGAGGATGTCGGGGATGGTCGCCTCGCCCACCCCGACCGTGCCGATGGCGTCGGATTCGACCAGGGTGATGGCGACGTCCTTCGGGTCCAGCAGGCTGGACAGCGCGGCCGCCGTCATCCACCCCGCCGAACCGCCACCGACGATCACGATCCGGCGCAACAGCGGGGCGGTCACGACGCGGCCTTTCGCAGATACTGCTCCAGTTGCGTGCGATACACGCGGGCGGGCGGCAACGTCGCCACCCCCTGTTCGATCTCGCGCGCCATGCCGGACAGGAACTGCGCGACCTGCGCCTTGTCTGCACGGGTCGCCAGCGGATCGTGCCGCGCCGGATACCGCCCCGAACCCAGATGCAGGATCAGCCAGTCCTCCGGGTGAAAGGGTTCGAGGTCATAGGCGACCAGCACCCCGCGCCGTTCGAACATCGTCAGCTTGCGCACCAGCTTTTCAGGTACCTGCGCGGCTCGCGCGGCATCCCAATAGGGACCGTCCGGCAAGCCGTCGACCGCGAACAGCGCCTGCTGGAACAGCGCGGCATGGTCATGATCCTCGGCGAAGCGGCGATTATACTCCGCCGCCTCTACGCGCGCGTCGGCCGATACCGGGATCAGCGTCAGCAACCGGTCGATGTCGCGTTCCAGCAGCAGCATCGGCGCGGGGGTCAACGGCTCGACCACCCCCGCCGCCTGCCCCACACCGACGCAATTGCCGACCCATGCGCGGGCACGCCGGCCGAGCGTCGCCTCCCCGCCGGCAACATAGCCGGGCGCACCGACGATCGTCCGCCGGGTCCGCCCTTTCAGCGGCGTATCGCTTTCCCACCCCTGCGGTGTCGCGCGCAGGGTCCTGAGCGGTGCCTGGTCGTCGGCTGGCACATCCTGCACGGCAAGGGCGATGCGACGCCCGCTGGGGGCATCATGCGCCACGGCGGACAGCAATCGCGCCGCCGGTCCCGACACATCGACGTACAGGTCCGCCGTCACGACGCGCCCGTCGTCCATCGTCACGCCCGTGATCGCACCATCGGCCGCGTCGACGGAGGCGACCATACCCGCCACCTGCTCGACCCGGGTCGGCAGGTCGAACAACCGCGCATAGTCCGCCGGATCGAACTGATAGCCATATTCGGCGCGCGACAACGGATGCGACGCACCGTTCGCCGCCGCGCGCGGCGGATGGACGAACACGCCACGCCGTGCCGCCTGCAATCCGGGCACGAACGGATCGATCCCGCCGGCCCCGGCCAGCCCGAGATACTGATGGAACTGCACGCCATCGATCACCGGAAAGGGCAAGGCGAACGACTGCATCCACGACCGCCCCGCGCCCCAGCCGGCATAGCGGGTGCCCCATGAAAATGCGGTCGTACTGTCCAGCGTCAGCCGCCGCTCGTCCAGCCCGGCCGCCAGGTTGAAGGCATAGCCCGACGGCCCGGTGACATTGCCGTAGAACAGGTCGCTCTCGCCCTGCCCTCCGGCCCGCGCCCACAGGATGGCAACTGAGGGCGGCAATTGCCGCGCCAGCGCCGCCAGCGTCATGCGCGCGGCAAGGCCGTCGCCGCACACCAGAATGCGTTCGATCGCGGCCATCACGCGGCCAGCCCGGCGGCGGCGGGCGATCGACGGATATAGTCGGCATGGTCCGGCGTCGCGCGCACCGCATCGGCGACCTCCGCCCGCAACGCCGCCGCACGCTTCACCAGCGCGCCGGCCGCCATGCCCGCCACGCGCGGATCACAGGCACCCGGCACCAGCCCTTGGCCCAGCATCACCGCGATCCAGCTGGGCGGCAGGAACAGCCCGAACTGATAGGGCACGACATAGCCGCGCGTCCGCCAAGTATCGATCTTGTGCCGCAGGCTGTCGGGCAGCGTCAGCGCGCGGAAATGCCGCCACATCGGGCTGTCGTCGCGCTGTGTGGCGACATAGTGCAGCAGCAGGAAGTCGCGCACCCGTTCGAAATGCAGCGCCATGCGCTGGTTATATTCGTCGATATCCTCCGCCGCGAAGCCGCGGTCCGGGAACAGTCCCAGCAACTCGGTGATCCCGTCCTGAATGAGATGGATCGACGTCGATTCGAGCGGTTCGAGGAAGCCGCCAGCCAACCCGATCGCCACGACGTTGCGCTTCCAGAAGTCGCGCCGCCGCCCCGTCGTAAAACGCAACCGGCGCGGCTCCGCCTGCATCGGCGCGTCGAGATGGTCGATCAGTTGCTGCTGCGCATCGTCGTCGGAAATGAAATCGCTGCAATAGACATGGCCGTTGCCGACCCGGTGCTGCAACGGGATGCGCCACTGCCACCCCGCCGTCCGCGCCGTCGCACGGGTATAGGGGCCGAGCGGGCCGCGACTCTCGGTCGGGACGGCGACCGCGCGGTTGCACGGCAGCCAGCGGCTCCAGTCGTCATAGCCCGACTGCAACGCGCCCTCGATCAGCAGGCCGCGAAACCCCGAACAGTCGATGAACAGGTCGGCCCCGATCACCCGCCCATCGGCGAGCGTGACGTTCCGGACGAAGCCGTTGCCGCCGTCCAGCGCGACATCGACCACCTTGCCCTCGCTTCGCTCGACGCCCCGCGCCTCGGCATAGCGACGCAGGAAGGCGGCATAGAGCGAGGCGTCGAACTGATAGGCATAGCCGAAGCTCGATTCGACCCGTCCCGGCTCGCTCGCGGGATGGCGGAACCGATTCTGCTCGGCGGCGATGACGGGATAGGAATACTCGTCCAGCCGGCTGGTATCGCCCATCGCGCGAAGCCGCAGCCATTGGTGATAGAACGGGATGCCGTCGTCGACAGGCCCGTAATTACCGAACGGGTGGATGTAGCGGTCGCCGATCCGGCCCCAGTCGCAAAATTCGATGCCCAGCTTGTAGGTCGCCTCGGTCGCCCGCATCAGTTCGGGTTCGGCGATGCCCAGCGTCGTGTTGAACGCGCGGATATGCGGCAGCGTCGCTTCGCCGACGCCGACCGTCCCGATCTCTTCCGATTCGATCAGCCGGACGGCGACGTCCAGCCCGGCCAGCCTGTTCGCAAGCGCAGCGGCGGTCATCCACCCCGCCGTGCCGCCACCGACGATACAGACCGATGCGATCCGCCGATCGGTCATGGCGCATCAATCCCGACAAATCCCCACCGTGCCATCCCGCTCCCCTTCCCCGCCTTCATAACAATACCAAAGACTTTTTACAGTATTTGTGACACTTCGCCGCAGCGCAGCAACCTTAACAGGAGAAATCATTGGTTTCTCTACATGAAAGGCCGGTTCCGTACGAAATTGTCAACGCAGTCACGAAAAATGTTACCGCTATCTTGTCCGACTAAAACGGATCAGTTATGCGATGAATCGTAGCCGATGCTGTTTGGTTCAAGTCGTATTCTATCACGACCTGCGGCCCATCTGGATCGGACACGGGGGAACCAGGACGGTCGGAACAACGGACCGCTTCAGGGAGGGGTTATTGCAATGAGAACACACGGATTCCGCGTTCGATCGCGCTCGGCCAAGTGCCTGCTGATGGCAACGTCGGCGCTGACCTTGGCACTGACGCCGTCGATTGCCTCGGCACAGAGCGCCGCGACCGATCCGGAAGGGGAACCGGCGGTCACCTCGCAAGGACCGCAGACGACGACCGATACCGAAATCGTCGTGACCGGCATCCGCGCCGCGCTGGAATCGGCCAAGGAAACGAAGCGCAAGGCATCGACCTTCGTCGATTCGATCACCGCATCGGACATCGCGACCCTGCCCGACCTGTCGGTTGCCGAAGCGATCGGCCGCATCCCCGGCGTCACCATCTCGCGCTTCCCGACCGGCGGCGCCAGCCCCGACTTTCCCTCGCCCGAAGGTCGCGGCAATCTGGTGCGCGGCCTCGGCTTCGTGCGTTCGGAGTTCAACGGTCGTGACGCCTTCTCGGCGAACGGCGGCCGCTCGCTCGACTTTTCCAGCATCCCGCCCGAACTGGTCGGCGGCGTCGACGTCTACAAGAACCAGAGCGCCGACCTGATCGAAGGCGGCATCGGCGGGTCGATCAACCTGCGCACGCTGGAACCGTTCGACAGCAGGAAGGACCTGTTCGTCGTCGCGGTCGACGGCACCTATTCCGACCTGCGCAAGAAATGGTCGCCGCAGGCCAGCATCACCGCTGGCAAGCGCTGGAACACCGGCATCGGCGAATTCGGTATCCTCGGTTCCTATTCGCGCTCGCGCCTCGATTCGCGCATCCATGGCTGGCAGCAGAACGCGCCGATGCCGCGCGTGCTGAACGGGAACGGCAATGTGCCGGAAACCAGCTTCACCGGCGCGAACAAGGTCAATGAATTCACCGGCGTCGATCCGTCGCGGATCATCGGCACCACCCCCGGTTTCCAGCTGCGCACCAACGACGTCGATCGCGAACGCATCAGCTATTATCTGGCGGCGCAGTGGAAGAGCGACGGTATCCAGGTAACCGGCAAATACATTCGCGCCGAAAACAAGATCAACAGCACCGAACGCACCTTCGAATGGTTCCCCGAACACGATACCGGCACCACCGCCGGCATTCAGGACCTCGTACTCGACAAGAACTGGGGCTCGGCCGGCACGCCGATGTGCAGCGGCCCCGGCGGCTTCCCGTCCAATCCGGGGGATTGCGAACGGCTGATCCCGGTGCGCGGCGGCCTGATGGAATCGGGCTATGTCACCAACAACGCCGATTCGTGGACCGGCGCGCGCGGTTCGCCGGTCGGTTCGCTCGGCATCGGCAAGATCGAGGAAGCGACCACCGAAGATTTCAGCCTCAACGTGAAGTGGAACGCCACCGACCGCCTCTTCATCACCCTCGATGGTCAGTACACCAAGGCCGACGCGCGGCAGCGTTCGATCTGGGGCGGGATGAATACCTATCTCAACTGGAAGATCCGGCACGACCTCGACAATCCGTCGATCCAGTTCCTGATCGACCCGCAGCACCGGTTCAACCCGAACCAGACGCGCTTCACCGGCGACCGCGCTGCGACCGCGACCACCGCCGGCGTGTTCATCCCGACGCCGACCAGCACCGCCGACTTCAACGGGTCGTCATGGCAGTTCGCCGCCGATCAGTTCCAGGTCGGCACCGGCGATTTGAAGGCATTCCGTGGCGATCTTGCCTATGACGTATCGGGCGGTGAGGGTCTGGCCAGCTGGTTCGACAGCGTAAAGTTCGGCGCGCGCTATTCGGAACGCAGTCAGGTCAATTCGGAAATGGCGCTCAACTGGGGTTCGATCGCGCCGGCATGGGACGGTCGTGGCGGCTTCGCGGTCGCGGGTACCTTCCAGAACCCGTCCAAGGGATTCGAGGCGGTCGACTTCTCGAACTTCTTCCGCGGCGGCGTGGTGCAGGGCGCGAACAATTCGTTCGTGTTCGTGAACCAGGACCTGTTGTCGAGCTATGCGAACTTCCGCAACTACCTGAACAGCGAACCCCAACTTGCGAACGCCAATTACAACTGGGTTCCGCGCGGCACGTCGGACGGTTCGCGTTTCGGCAACCCGATCTTCCGTCCGGAAGATACGTCGAACATCATGGAAAAGACGCGCAACGCCTATGTCCGCGTCGACTTCAAGCATGAATTCGACAACGAGATGTCGGTCGATGGCAATGTCGGCGTCCGCTACGTCCGCACCGATCTGGACTCGTCGGGTTTCCAGGCATTCCGTCCGTTCGTTGCGGATATCCAGACCGCGGCGGTCACCAACGGCATCCGCACCCGCACCGACGACGCGGAAAGCCGCGACGATCCGCGCGACTTCCTGCCGCAGACGGTCGCGTATGCCGCGCAGAATGCCATCCCGCGCACGCTCAAGCTGCAGGACGAGCACTGGCTGCCGTCGGTCAACATCAAGTGGAACCTGAACCGTGAGATGCTGTTCCGCGCGGCGTACAGCAAGGGGTTGAGCCGACCGAACGTGCAGGACCTGCGCGCGTCGCAGGAATATGTCCCGACGGTCAACCGCATCGCCTTTCCGCAGATCACCGATCGCAACGATCCGCTGTTCGGTATCGATCGCGGTGCGCAGAACATCACGACCGGCGAAATCCGAGTCAGCCGGGGCAACCCGTTCCTGAAACCCACTACCGCCGACAGCTTCGACCTGTCGTACGAATGGTATTTCAAGGGCGGGTATCTGTCGGTCGCGGGCTTCTACAAGGACCTGCGCAACATCATCTCCAACGGCGACCTGCCGCTGGGATCGGTCACACTCGACGGCCGGCAGGTGCCGATCATCTATAACGGCCCGGTGAACCAGGCGAAGGCCAAGGTGAAAGGCATCGAGATCGGCTATCAGCAGTTCTTCGACTTCCTGCCCGGACCGCTCAAGCATCTGGGGTTCCAAGGGAACTACACGTTCATCGATGCCAAGACGACGCCGCCCGCCAATGGCGTGGACAGCGACGGCGACGGCGTGCCGGACGACGTGACCACCGTGTTCCGCTGGGGCGTCGACGACCTGCTGGGCCAGTCGAAGCACATCGCCAACGCGGTCGCGATCTATCAGGACAAGATCGTCGAAGCCCGTCTCGCCTATAATTGGCGGTCGGAATATCTGACGACCTATCGCGACTATGTGACCGGCAACCCGATCTACAATTCGGCGGCCGGCTTCCTCGACGCCTCGCTGAAGTTCAACATCAACAACCTCCAGCTACGCGGATCGATCGCCAACATCCTCGACACCAAGAGCAAGGCGCGGTCCTACATCGATGCGAGCGGCCAGATGTATGATCGGTTCAGCTTCCTGAACGATCGTCGCATCGTGGTCGGCCTGCTGTTCCGCATCTAACCCCGGAGCGGAACGACTGGGGAGGTGCCTTGCGGCGCCTCCCCGATTTGTTTGGGGGGGGGCGGAGCGGTCGGCCGCCAAGGCTCTTCGCCTGCCCTCTCTTAACTCGCGCAACCGTTCGTGCTGAGTAGGGGCTGAGCTTGTCGAAGACCCGTATCGAAGCACCTGTGGCAATCCTTCGATACGCCATTTCGACAGGCTCAATGGCTACTCAGGACGAACGGACTCGGGACGTATCCGTTACGGGGGGACGCGATCTGGACGCCCCCTATTCCTCCAGCCCGCTGAACCCGCCGCCGGCATAGTCGCTGAACTTGGTGATGTGCGGTTCGAACTTCAGCGTGACCTTGCCCGTGGCGCCGTGGCGCTGCTTGGCGATGATGAGTTCGGCGAGGCCGTACACCCGCTCCATGTCCATCGCCCATTTCGCATGGTCTTCGAACACCTTCGCATCGTCGCCGTCGCGCGGGCGTTTCGGCTCCTTGGCCGCGACGTAATAATCCTCGCGGTACACGAACCACACCATGTCGGCGTCCTGCTCGATCGAGCCGGATTCGCGAAGGTCGGACAGCTGCGGCCTTTTGTCCTCGCGCTGTTCGACCGCGCGGCTGAGCTGCGACAGCGCCATCACCGGGACGCCAATGTCCTTCGCCAGTGTCTTCAATCCACGCGAAATCTCCGAGATTTCCTGCACGCGGTTGTCGCTGCCCTTGCCCGATCCCTGCAGCAGCTGAAGATAGTCGACGACGACCAGCCCCAATTCGCCGTCCAGCTTGCGCTGCAGCCGGCGGACGCGGGTGTGCAGGCCGGAAATGGAGAGGCCGGCCGTATCGTCGATATAAAGCGGCAGTTGTTCCAGGTCGGCGGCGGCGTTGGCGAGGCGGGTGAAGTCCTCCTTGCGGATCTTGCCCATGCGCAGCGCTTCGGAACTGATCGCCGCCTGCTCCGCCATGATACGCGTGGCGAGCTGGTCGGCGGACATTTCCAGCGAAAAGAACGCGACCTTCGCGCCGACCGACTTGCCCTTTTCCATGCCCGCGCGCTGGTCGTCCATGTAGCGCTGCGCGGCGTTGAACGCGATGTTGGTGGCAAGCGAGGTCTTGCCCATGCCGGGACGCCCGGCGAGGATAATGAGATCGCTATGATGCATACCGCCGATCCGGCCGTTGACCGAATCGAGGCCGGTGGTGACACCCGACAGGCCGCCGCCCGAATTCATCGCGCGTTCGGCCATGCGCACCGCCATCGTCGTCGCCTGCGCGAACGACTTGACCGCATTGGCCGTCGTTCCTTCCGCCGCGACCTTGAACAGCGCCTCCTCGGCCGCCTCGATCTGCTTCTTGGGGTCGACCTCGGTCGAGGTGTCGGTGGCGTTTTCCACCAACGTCCGCCCGACCGTGATGAGCGCGCGCAACTGGGCGAGGTCGTAGATCTGCTGCGCGAACTGGCGCGCGCCGATCAGGCTGGCGTTGCTGCCGGTGATCTCGACCAGATATTGCGTGCCGCCACGTCCCGCCAGCAGCTCGTCGCCATCGAACATCGGGCGCAGCGTCACGGGGCTGGCGATCATGCCGGTGCGGCGCACGTCGCGGATGCGCTCGAAGATGCGCGCATGGGCGGGGTCGTAGAAATGTTCGATGTCCAGCCGCTCGACCATGTCGTCGGCCAGGCCGTTGTCGATCAGCATCGCGCCGAGCAGCGCGGCCTCCGCATCGACATTGTGTGGCACGCGCGGGGGTTGCGGGGGAGTGCCCCCGCCGATGCTGTGAACAGTCGCCATATCCCCCTGTCCCACCGCCACCGCCGCTTCACAAGGACCTTGCGTCGAAATGGGCTGTGGAAACCGTCGACAACTCGCTAAGTGCCGCGAATGGCCGACCTGCGGATCATTGACGTTACACTGGACGAGCGCACGATCCTGTGGCGCAGCGCCGATATCGAGCAGGAACGCCGTATCGCGATCTTCGACCTGCTGGAAGCGAATCACTTCGCCCCGCAGCGCGAGACGCCCGACCATTATGCCGGCCCGTACCGCATCGCGCTGTCGGTGCCCGAGGGGCGGCTGGCGATCGATATCTCGCGCGAGGACGGGACGCTGGTCGAAACGCTGGTGCTGGGCATGGCGCGCCTGCGCCGCCCGATCCGCGACTATTTCGCGATCTGCGACAGCTATTACAAAGCCATCCGCCAAGCGACCCCGCATGAGATCGAGACGATCGACATGGCCAGGCGCGGCATCCACAACGACGCGGCGGAGGCATTGCGCGAACGCCTGGACGGCAAGGTCGCGATCGATTTCGACACCGCCCGCCGGCTGTTCACCCTCATCTGCGTGCTGCATATCAAGGGATGATGCGCGATCGACTGATCCTGGGCGCGGTGGCGGTGCTGGCGATCGCGACGGTCGTGCTCTGGCGCTGGTCGATCGGCTGGCATCCCGGCGCCGGACGATTTCCGGTGCAGGGACTGACCGTCGCGGCCAGCGACGGTGCGGTCGACTGGGGGATGCTGCGCGCACGCGGCGCGGATTTCGCCTTCGTCACCGCGTCGAACGGCACGACCCGCGATTCCGCGTTCGAAGGCAACTGGAACGGCGCGCATAACGCAGGGCTGCGCCACGGCGCGCTGCACGTCTTTTCGCTGTGCGAGCCGACCGCCGATCAGGTCACCGCCTATCTCACCACCGTGCCGCGCGCCGCCGACGCGCTGCCCGCCGCCCTCGCGCTCGACTTCACCAATGGCTGCGATGCGCGGCCGACGCGGGCGCAGGTGCTGACCGCCATTCGCGGGTTCCTGGCGCCGGCGGAATATCATGACGGGCGGCCGATGATGCTGCGCATCTCCCCCGCGTTCGAGGACGAATATCGGGTGAGCGAGGCGATCGTCCGCCCGCTCTGGGCGACGCGGCGCTTCTTCGAACCCGACTATCTGGCGCGGCCGTGGCGGATGTGGCAGGCGAACCCGGCGCGCAACGTCGATGGCGTCGCCAACCCTGTCGCGTGGAGTGTAGCCGCCCAATGACCGAACCCGCCCAGTTGATCGAGGCGGCCCGCGCCGCCGCCGCCCACGCGCACGCGCCCTATTCGCGCTTTGCGGTGGGGGCGGCGCTGCTGCTGACCGACGGGTCGATCGTCACCGGCACCAATTTCGAAAATGCCAGCTATGGCCTTTCGCTCTGCGCCGAAACGGTCGCGACCGCGACGGCGAGTGGGGCGGGCAAGCTGGACCAGATCGTCGCGGTCGGCATCGTCGGCGGACGCATGGGCGAAGCGGACGTCGATCCAATCCGTCCGTGCGGTCGTTGCCGGCAGGTGCTGAACGAAGCGGCGCAGATGGGCGGGCGCGATCTGGCGATTTACTGCTCGGGCCTGGGCGGTGGCGAAATCGAGACGCATCGGCTGTCCGATCTGTTGCCGCACGCCTTCGGTCCGGGCGACCTTGGAATTGGGGGAACCAAATGAGCATCCTGTCGGACCACTGGATTCGCGAAACCGCACTGGCGACGGGGATGATCGAACCCTTCGTCGAATCGCAACGGCGCGAGGGCTGCATCAGCTACGGCCTGTCGTCCTATGGCTATGACGCGCGGGTGTCGGACGAGTTCAAGATCTTCACCAACGTCGATTCGGCGGTGGTCGATCCGAAGGACTTCGCCCAGAACAGCTTCGTCGACCGCAAGACCGACGTCTGCATCATCCCGCCCAACAGCTTCGCGCTGGCCCGCACCGTCGAATATTTCCGTGTTCCCCGCGACGTGCTGGTCATCTGCCTCGGCAAGTCGACCTATGCCCGGTGCGGCATCATCGTGAACGTGACCCCGCTGGAGCCGGAATGGGAAGGCCATGTCACGCTGGAGTTTTCCAACACGACGCCGCTGCCCGCGAAAATCTACGCCAATGAAGGCGCGTGCCAGTTCCTGTTCCTGAAGGGCGACCAGCCCTGCGGCACCAGCTATGCCGACCGCGCCGGCAAATATATGGGCCAGCGCGGGGTGACGCTGCCCCGCCTCTGACGGTGATCGGGCGCAACTGGACCGGGCGCAGCGCGGCGATAAGATCGGCGGCGCTGCTGCCGATCCTCGCGCTGTTCGCGCCGAAGCTGCCTTTGCCCTGGGCATTCGGCATCGGCGGCGCCCTGATCGCGTGGTTCGCGTTCGTGTCCGCCCGCGTCGCGATCAACGATCACCGCGCGGCGTCGGAGAACCCGCCGTTCCGCCCGTTCCGCCGCTCGCGATAGGCGGCACGCGGCGGAGCGACCGTCTGCGGCACCTCCCACGGATGCTGCCCGCCGCTGCGCACCGTCGTCACCCGCCCGGTTGATAGCGTCACCGCCACCCCGCCGGTCCGCGCCAGCACCGCCCGGTCGAGCTTCAGCCAGCGCGGGCGGCATTTCGCCGGCAACCGCCGCTCGCTGACGACGATATCGGCGCGCGCACAGGCGGCGATGAGGTCAGCCCACGGCACCGCATAGCCGCTGCGGGTGGCGAGGATCGTCCAGACCCGCCCGCCCGCCCTCCGCCGCGCGATGCACAGGTCGGGGCTGCACCGCGCATCCGGCTGTTCGGACAGCGGCGGCAGTTCGCCGATCACGCCGCCACCCTCGCCCAGCGTCGAGCGAACATAGTCGCCCGCCCGGTCGCGCAGGATCGCCATGCCGCCGTCCCCGGTCGCCAGCGCCATGTGCCGCCCGTCGCCGGTCACCAGCAGGTCCGGCGCCGGTGTCGCCAGCGCCCAAAGCGCGCCCGCCACCAACGGCACCACGCCCCAGCGCCGCCACCTCGTCCGCCACAGCGCGATCCACAGCCCGCCCGCGACCATCAGCGCGAACGCCCCGTCGGGCATGGCGGGCAATGCCGCGACCGATCCCGGTGCTGACGCCACCCGATGCGCGATCCACAGCAGCAGCGCCAGCGACTGCTCGACCGCCCACCACGCCGGCGCGCCTAGGCCCGCCAAATCCAGCAACAGCGCCAGCGCCTCCAGCGGCATGGTGACGAAGGTCGTCAGCGGGATCGCGACGATATTGGCCAACGCGCCGTACAGGCCGGCGGTATGGAAATGGTACAGCCCGATCGGCATCAACGCCGCCTCGACCGCGACCCCTGTCAGCAGCAGCGACCCGAGGCTGCGCCCCGCCTTGCGGATCATGCTTTCGTCCCGCGCCAGAAACCATCGCCGGATGCGCGGATGCTCGTGCAGCGCGACGATGGCGGTGACGGCGGCGAAGCTCAGCTGGAAGCTCGGGCCGGCCAGCGATTCGGGCAGGACCAGCAGCACCAGCAACGCACCCGTCGCGATCATGCGCAGCGTGATCGCCTCGCGCCCCAGCGACAGCGCCGCCAGCACCAGCAGCGCCGCGATGCACGACCGCACCGTCGGCACGTCCGCGCCCGACAGCCAGGTATAGAAGAGCGCGGCACAGGCCCCCGCCCCGGCCGCCACGACCGGCAACCGGACCCTGAGCGCCAGCGGCGGGAACAGCGCCAGCAGCTTGAGCACCAGCGTCATCGTCGCCACCACGACCGCCGTGACGTGCAGCCCGCTGATCGACAGCAGGTGCGCAAGGCCCGACCGCCGCATCGCCTCGGCATCCTCCTCGGCGATCGCGCCCCGGTCGCCGGTGACGAAGGCGGCGGCGATCCCGCCATTGCTGCCGCCCACCCGCGACAGGATATGGTCGGTCAACCGGTCGCGTAACGCCGCATTGCCCGGATTGCCGGCGACGACGACCCGCACCGGGGCAAAGCCTCGCCCGGTCGCGCCCAGTCCCTGAAACCACGCCGCCCGCGCGAAATCATACGCGCCCGGCACGGCGGCGGTCGGCGGCGGCATCAGTCGTGCCCGAAGCGCGATGCGCGCCCCGGAAACGACGCCGGCCGGCACATCCTTTTCGGACAGGTTGACGCGAATACGGGGCGGCAGCCCGGCTCCGGGATCGGGGCGCAGCGTCAATCGCACCGCTTCGCGCGCCGGCAGCGGCTCGACCCGCTCGACCACCCCCTCGAACGCCGCGACGACCGGCCGCGCCAGCACCGGCGCGGCGACGCGCTCGGCCCGCCACCACACCAGCGCGCAGCCCAGCATCGCCAGCATTCCCGCCATCGCCACCGCCCGCGCGGTGCGTGTGCCCCATGGCAGCACGATGCCGGCCAGCGCGACCGACAGCGCCAGCAGGAGGAACGCGACCCACGCCCCCTGCCCCGGCAACAGGAACCATGCGGCGATTCCCGTACCCAGCGCGACCGGCATCCACAGCGGCAACTGCCCCCGCTCCGCCTCCGCCAATGCCTCCAAAGCTCCAAGGAACCGATGCGCCGGGCGCATGGTTTGAAGCGTGCCGGGCGTCATGCTAGGGGCGGTCGCGGCTGAATGGGCCATATGTTTCACCCGATGTCTGGGGGTATCCGCGCTTGGGCGCAACCAATTCCGCGACGCCTGTCGTCACCCGTTTCGCGCCGTCCCCGACGGGCTTTCTGCATATCGGCGGCGCGCGCACCGCGCTGTTCAACTGGCTCTATGCCCGCCGTCATGGCGGCCGGTTCCTGCTGCGGATCGAGGATACCGATCGCGCGCGCTCGACCCAGCCGGCGATCGACGCGATCCTCGAGGGGATGCGCTGGCTCGGTCTCGACTGGGACGGTGATGCCGTTTTCCAGTTCGCCCGCGCCGACCGCCACGCTGCCGTGGCCCGCCAGTTGCTGGAGGCCGGCCACGCCTATCGCTGCTACGCGACGCCCGAAGAGTTGACGGCGCTGCGCGAGGAACAGCGCGCCGCCGGCAAGCCGATCCGCTATGACGGCCGCTGGCGCGACCGCCCGGCCGAGGACGCGCCGAAGGGCGCTCCCTTCGTCGTCCGGCTGAAGGCGCCGAAGGAAGGCTCGGTCACGATCTCCGATCAGGTGCAGGGCGATGTCACCGTCGCCAATGCCGAACTGGATGATTTCGTCCTGCTGCGCTCCGACGGGACGCCGACCTACATGCTCGCGGTCGTCGTCGACGATCATGACATGGGCGTGACCCACGTCATTCGCGGCGACGATCACCTCAACAACGCCTTCCGCCAGCTTGCGCTGATCCGCGCGATGGACACGGTCGAGGGCGGCTGGCCCGATCCGGTCTATGCCCATGTCCCGCTGATCCACGGGGCCGACGGCGCCAAGCTGTCGAAGCGCCACGGCGCGCTGGGCGTCGAGGCCTATCGCGACGAACTGGGCGTGCTGCCCGAAGCGCTGAACAATTATCTGCTGCGCCTCGGCTGGGGGCATGGCGACGAGGAGATCATCAGCCGCGACCGCGCGACCGAGGTGTTCGACCTGGGCGGCGTGGGGCGTTCGCCGTCGCGGTTCGATACGAAGAAGCTGCTGAACCTCAACGGCCACTATATCCGCGAGGCGGACGATGCGCGCCTGACCGATCTGGTCGCGGAGCGTCTGCCGGAGGGAATCGACCGCGATCTGCTGCAACGCGCAATGCCGGTGCTGAAGGTCCGCGCGGCCGACGTCAACGAACTGGCCGCCAACGCCGCCTTCTTCTTCCGCTCCCGCCCGCTGGCGATGGACGACGGCGCGACCGCGCTGCTGACGCCCGATGCCCGTGCGATTTTGTCGCAGTTGCACGACGCGCTTGACGCACTCGCAGCATGGGATACGGAGACGATCGAAGCTGCGGTACGCGAGGTGGCGGAGGCAGCGGGGTTGAAGCTGGGTGCCGCCGCGCAACCGCTTCGCGCCGCGCTGACGGGTTCGCGCACATCGCCGGGGATTTTCGACGTGCTGGCCCTGCTGGGCCGCGCCGAAAGCCTTGGCCGCATCGAAGACCAGATGGCCACACCGGCCGCATAACGTAACAGGAGACGCCGAATGGCCGAAGACGCTAAGCTGCAAGTTGCGGGCAAAGACGTCCAATTTCCGGTACGGTCGGGCACCATCGGTCCCGACGTGATCGACATCCGCAAACTGTATGCGCAGACCGGCACCTTCACCTACGATCCGGGTTTCACCTCGACCGCCAGCTGCGATTCGGCGCTGACCTATATCGACGGTGACGAAGGCGTGCTGCTGCACCGCGGCTATCCGATCGGGCAGCTGGCCGAAGAGTCGAGCTTCATGGAAGTCGCCTATCTGCTGCTGAACGGCGAACTGCCGTCGGGCGACGAACTGACCAAGTTCACCGGCACGATCACGCGCCACACCATGCTGCACGAACAGCTGGCCGGCTTCTATCGCGGCTTCCGTCGCGACGCGCACCCGATGGCGGTGATGTGCGGCGTGGTCGGCGCGCTGTCGGCCTTCTATCACGATTCGACCGACATCACCGATCCGCACCAGCGCATGATCGCGTCGCACCGCCTGATCGCGAAGATGCCGACGATCGCCGCCATGGCGTACAAGTACAGCGTGGGGCAGCCGTTCATTTATCCGAAGAACGACCTGAGCTACACCGGCAACTTCCTGCGCATGACCTTCGGCGTTCCGGCCGAGGAATATGAAGTGAACCCGGTCGTTGAAAAGGCGCTGGACCGCATCTTCATACTGCACGCCGACCACGAACAGAATGCGTCGACCTCGACCGTCCGTCTGGCAGGGTCCTCGGGTGCGAACCCGTTCGCGTGCATCGCGGCGGGCATCGCCTGCCTGTGGGGTCCGGCGCATGGCGGCGCGAACGAAGCCGCGCTCAACATGCTGCGCGAAATCGGCACGCCCGACCGTATTCCGGAATATATCGCCCGCGCCAAGAACAAGGACGATCCGTTCCGCCTGATGGGCTTCGGTCACCGCGTGTACAAGAATTACGACCCGCGCGCGACCGTGATGCAGAAGACCGTGCGCGAAGTGTTCGACTCGCTCGGCGTCAACGACCCCGTCTTCGAAACCGCGCTGCAGCTGGAGGAAATCGCGCTCAACGACGATTATTTCCGCGAGAAGAAGCTGTTCCCGAACGTCGACTTCTATTCGGGCGTCATCCTGTCGGCGATCGGCTTCCCGACCACCATGTTCACCGCGCTGTTCGCGCTCGCCCGCACCGTCGGCTGGGTCGCGCAGTGGAACGAGATGATTTCGGACCCCGAACAGAAGATCGGCCGTCCGCGTCAGCTCTACACCGGGCCGACGCAGCGCGATTACGTGGCCGTGGGCCAGCGCTGAGATGCGGTTCGTCCGACGCACGCTGATGATCGTTGGCGCGATCCTCGCGTTCGTCGGGCTGTTCTGGCTGGGTCAGGGGATGGGGATCATCCGCTGGCCCGCCAGTTCGTTCATGATCGACCAGTATCTGTGGGTTGTCACCGGATCGGTCGTTGCGGCCCTCGGCCTGCTCCTGGTCCTGATCGCCCGCCGCCTGCCGCGACGCTGATCGACGCAGCCACGAGTCGCAGCCGCATCGGCGACCGTTGCGCGCATTTTGCGCGAAAGACCGCCGTCCCGAGCGACGACCGATTTTCGCGGCGATTTCATCCAAAGGTGTTAGGCACCTTGGCGACCGTTATCGGTGCGCCGCTCGGCAAAGCGTAGGTAATCCTCGCAATTCGGTGGCCAGCCGGAGTTGCCATGCTCCACCGCCAGATGCGTTGCGAACCATTCGCTTAAATCGATATTAATGACGCTCTGCGAAGACAGTCCCAGTTTCTGGGGGCTGTTTGGTATGACTTCTACTTTCTCCCTTCCCACAGGTCTGGCGATGCCATCGATTGCAACGATGGCCGAAACCCTGTGCGCGTTGCCGCTCGACGGTGAGATCGTCCTCGACGTCTCCGCCCTTGCCGCGCCTGATCTGAGCGTCGTGCAACTGATCCACAGCCTTCGCAGCGAAGCCACGGCGCAGGGCGGCGACGTCCGCCTGTCCGCGCCGGCCGGCGAAGCGCTGACCGCCCTTCTTCACCGCGGCGGGTTCACCGACGCGATGACCCCCGACGACAACGCCTTCTGGTTCCACGGAGTCCCGCTGCAATGACCGCTTCCATTCTCGCCGTAGATGATTCCGCCAGCCTGCGGATGGCAATCCGTATCGCGCTGACCGGTGCCGGCTACACTGTGACCGAGGCCGGCGACGGGGTAGAGGGTCTGGCAAAGGCGACGTCGACCAAGTTCGACATGATCGTCACCGACCTGAACATGCCGAACATGGACGGGCTGGCGATGATCCGCGAACTGCGCAAGCAGCCCGCGCAGGCCGGCGTGCCGATCATCTTCCTGACCACCGAATCCGATCCGGAAATGAAGAACCAGGCAAAGGCCGCCGGGGCGACCGGATGGCTGGTCAAGCCGTTCGTGCCGGACCAGCTGGTGAAGGTCGCGCGCAAGGTGCTGGGCCGGTGATCGCCGACGATCCCGTCGCCGCCTTCCGCGTGGAGGCGGGCGAGGTGCTCGATCAGGTCGAACAGGGCCTGCTCGACCTCGGCCACGACCTGGGCAATGCCGATCTCGTCAACGCCGTCTTTCGGGGCCTGCACACGCTGAAGGGCTCGGGCGCGATGTTCGGCTTCGACGCGCTGGCCGGCTTCACCCACCACTGCGAAACCGCGTTCGACCGGGTGCGCAAGGGGCAGGTCCCGGCCACTGCCGGGCTTGTCGCGGTCATCCTGTCGGCACAGGACCATATGCGCGCACTGGTCGACGGCGACGCACCGCAAGCCGATGGCGATGCGATCCTCGCCCGGTTGCAGGCTGCGATCGACGAGGCATCGGGCACCGCCCCTGCTGCTACCGCCGCACCGGTCGCTGCGGCACGCTCCGGCTGGACCGTATCGTTCAAGCTGCCGGTCGACGCGATGGCCAACGGCACTAACCCGCTGATGCTGCTCGACGAACTGCGCGAACTGGGCGAAGCCACCGTCGTCGCCCGCACCGACGCCATCCCGCCGCTGTCGCAACTCGTTCCGACCGAATGCCATGTCGGCTGGGACGTCACCCTGATCGGCGACATCAAGCGCGACGATATCGAGGATGTGTTCATCTTCGTGATGGACGACATGGAACTCGCCATCGAACCGCTGGCGCTCGAAGTCGCGGAAGCCCCGCTCGCCGAAGTGCCGGCCGTGATCGACCAACCGGTCGAACTCGCGCCGGTCGCGTCCGCCCCGACCGGCGACGCCCCGGCCGCCCGCTCGACCGCCAAGGCGGAGGAAAGCGTCCGCGTGCCCGCCGGCCGTCTCGACGCGCTGATGGACCGGGTCGGCGAGCTGGTGATCGCGCAGAGCCGCCTGTCGCAGCTTGCCGATCGTGGGCAGGATCTGGTGCTGCGATCGGTGTCCGAAGAAATCGAGCGGCTGGCCGCCGAACTGCGCGAAACCATGATGGTGCTGCGCATGGTGCCGGTCGGATCGCTCTTCTCGCGCTTCCGCCGCCTGATCCACGACCTGTCGCGCGACACCGGCAAGACGATCGAGTTCGAAACCGAAGGCGAGGCGACCGAGGTCGACAAGACCGTGATCGAACGTCTGTTCGACCCGATGGTCCACCTGATCCGCAACAGCTGCGACCACGGCCTCGAAACGCCCGAGGATCGCGCCGCCGTCGGCAAGCCTGCTGCCGGCACCGTCCGCCTCGCCGCGCATCAGGCCGGGGGCGAGGTCGTCATCACCATCCGCGACGACGGCCGGGGCATCAACCGCGCCCGCGTGCGGGCGAAGGCTGAGGCGAACGGTCTGGTCCAGCCCGATCAGGCAATGACCGACCACGACCTGTTGCAGATGATCTTCGCGCCCGGTTTCTCGACCGCCGCGACCGTTACCAACCTGTCGGGCCGCGGCGTCGGCATGGACGTGGTGAAGCGCACGATCGAAGGCCTTCGCGGATCGATCGACGTCCAGTCGACCGAGGGCGAAGGATCGCTGATCGCGCTGCGTATTCCGCTGACGCTGGCGATCATCGACGGGCTGCTCGTGCGGGTCGGCACCGGCCGCTACGTCATTCCGCTGACCGCGGTCGAGGAATGTATCGAACTCTCGCTCGAAGACGATATGCGGCATCGCGGCCGCAGCCTCATCACGCTGCGCGAAAAGCTGGTCCCGTTCCTCCGGCTGCGCGAGCTGTTCGCGACGGACACCCGGCCCGATCCGTTCCAGAAGATCGTGGTCGTCGCCACGCCGCAGGGGCGCGTCGGGCTGGTCGTCGACCAGATCATCGGCAACCATCAGACCGTCATCAAGCCGATGTCGGCGCTGCATCAGGGTGCCACGACCTTTGCCGGTGCGACGATCCTCGGCGATGGCGAGGTCGCGCTGATCCTCGACATCGCCCAGCTGATTGCGCTTGGCCAACCGCATGAGGAGACGCTGCGTGCAGCCGGATAACGTGCAACCGACCACCGTCGCGTGGAACCAGGACAATCAGCTCGAAGTCCTCGTCTTCGATCTGGGCGGACAGAGCTTCGCGCTGGAGGCGGTATTGGTCCGCGAGATCCTCGACATGATGCCCGAAACGCGGGTGCCCGGCGCACCGCCGCTGGTCAGCCATGTCGTTAATTTCCGGGGGCGGATCATCCCGCTGGCCAATCTCCATCTCGCCTTCGGCATGGAGGTCGCAGCGACGACGCCCGACAGCCGCATCGTCGTGATCGAGATCGATCTGGACGGCGAAGCGATGATGGTCGGTCTGCGCACCGACAAGGTCCACGAGGTCGCAACGTTCGACGCGGCCACCAGCGAGGGGGCGCCCGTCGTCGGGCTGCGCTGGCGCCGTGACTTCGTCCGGACGCTCGTCCGGCACGAGGACGACATCGTGGTGCTGCCCGATCTGAACGCCATTTTCCAGACCATCGCCCGCCGCGACATCGCGGCAGCATCCATCAACTGACCATTCCCGGGGGGGACTAGCTACGTGCGTGCAACCATCAAAATGAAACTCGCCGTCACCTTCGGCTTGGTGCTGGTGCTCCTGGTCGGCATCGTCGCGCTCAGCATGACGAAGATGTCGGCGATGAACGCCAATATCGTCGAAGTGATCGACGGCCCGGCCGCCCGGCAGGCACGCAACCTGTCGATCAAGGTGAAGATGAACGAAATGGTTCGTCTCGAGAAGAACATGGCGCTGACCAACGATCTCGACTTCACGAAACAGCTCGATCAGGAATCGCAGGCGAAGGCCACCGATCTCGACCAGCTGATTTCGGTGGCGGCGCAAAATTCGACGGAACAGTCGAAGGCTGATTGGGCCAGCCTTGCCGGCTCGTGGAACGAGTATAAGTCCGTCAACCAGCAAATCCGTTCGTTCGCGCTGGCCAACGACAACGCCAGAGCCGCTTCACTGTCGCTCGGCAAATCGCGCGACCTGATGAAGAAGATGTCGCAGTCCATCGACACGCTGGTCGAGCGCAGCAACGTGCGCATGGCGGACGCCAAGGAAGCGACTGCCGCACAATATGCCAGCGCCCGCAACCTGCTGACGACCGTTGCCATCGCGGCACTCCTGATTGCCATTGCCGGTGCGCTGTGGATCAGCATGATCGTGTCGAAGGGGCTGAAGCGAGTGAGCGTCGCACTGGACGCGGTGGCCGTCGGCGATCTCGACCAGGAAGTGACCGTCAAGACCAATGACGAGATCAAGGACCTGGTCGACACTGTTAACCGCATGACCGTCGCGCTGCGCAAGTCGGCAGCCTTGGCCGACACGATCGCGCAGGGCGACCTGACCGTCGATCACACGCCGCTGTCGGACAAGGACAAGCTCGGCCATTCCCTGGTGTCGATGGTCGAACGGCTGCGCAACGTGGTGGGTGATGCATCGGGCGCGGCGGACAATGTCGCTGCCGGCAGCCAGGAACTGTCCGCGTCGTCGGAACAGGTGAGCCAAGGCGCGACCGAACAGGCCGCCGCCGCCGAGGAAGCATCGGCGTCGATGGAGCAGATGGCCGCCAACATCAAACAGAATGCCGACAATGCCGCCCAGACCGAGAAGATCGCGCGCCAGTCGTCGAAGGACGCCGAAGCCAGCGGCGTCGCGGTCGACAAGGCGGTCGGCGCGATGCGCACCATCGCCCAGAAGATCGGCATCGTGCAGGAAATCGCACGGCAGACCGACCTGCTGGCACTGAACGCGGCGGTGGAAGCGGCGCGGGCCGGTGAACATGGCCGCGGCTTCGCCGTCGTCGCCTCCGAAGTCCGCAAGCTGGCCGAACGAAGCCAGACCGCGGCGGCCGAGATCAGCGCGGTGTCGAGCGACACGGTGCAGGCGGCGGCGCAGGCCGGCGAGATGCTGACCAAGCTGGTGCCCGACATCCGCCGGACCGCCGAACTGGTATCGGAAATCAGCGCCGCCTGCCGCGAACAGGACATCGGTGCCAGCCAGATCAACCAGGCGCTGCAACAGCTCGACCAGGTGACGCAGCAGAACGCGTCGGCATCGGAACAGATCACCTCGACGTCCGAGGAACTGGCCAGAGCGACACGGTGCAGGCGGCGGCGCAGGCCGGCGAGATGCTGACCAAGCTGGTGCCCGACATCCGCCGGACCGCCGAACTGGTATCGGAAATCAGCGCCGCCTGCCGCGAACAGGACATCGGCGCGTCGCAGATCAATCAGGCACTGCAACAGCTCGACCAAGTGACGCAGCAGAACGCATCGGCATCGGAACAGATCACCTCGACGTCCGAGGAACTGGCCGGCCAGGCGAACGAACTGCAGGAAAGCATCGCCTTCTTCCGTGTCGAACACGCCCACAAGGCGCGCAAGGCTGTCGCCACCCGCAAGCCGGCGGCCCGTGCCAAGACGCCTGCCCCTGCCCCGCGCCCGAAGGCGAATTCGGTCGCCGACCAGCAGAACCGTGCACGCGGCTTCGCGCTCGACCTGTCGCAGGGCGGGCCGGACGGCGACGATGCCGCCTTTGGAGAAGCAGCATGAACGACAAGGCGCCGATGCAGGTCGTCACCTTCGGGATGGGGGACGAAGTGTTCGCGGTTCCCGTGACCATGGTCCGTGAAATCCTCGATTATCGCCCGGCCTTTCGCGTGCCGAACGGTCCGGCGTGGATGCTCGGGATCACCGACGTCCGGGGACAGGGCGTACCGATGATCGACCTCAGGATGCGCCTTGGGCTGACGCCGGTCGAACCGACACTGGCGACCCGCGTGCTGATCGTCGACGTGATGCTCGCCGACCGGATGCTTTCGCTCGGGCTGGTGGTCGACCGGGTGATCGCGGTCGCCAGTTTCGAACGCGAGCGGCTGGAATCCGCGCCCGACATCGGCCTGCGCTGGCGGTCCGACTATATCGCCGGTGTGGTCCGCGAACCCGATGGCTTCGTGGTGGTGATCGATGCGGCGGAGATTTTCTCCAGCGACGATACCGCCATCGTGACCGTCGCAGCCGCCGCCTGAACCCGTCGCCGAACAGCCGGCACAACACAAATAAACAGAGGATGTCTATCATGTCGATGTTGTCGCATTTCAAACGCTCCTCCCGGCCCGCCACGGCGATTGCCGAGATTCAAGCGCTGACCCGATCGATCGCCGCCGGCGACCTGTCGCAACGACTGCGCGAGGACGCCGCGACCGACGAGGCGCGCGAAATGCTGGCGGCGGTCAACGCCCTGCTCGACACCGCGCTCGCCCCGGTCACCCGCCTCGACGCTGCGGTGACCCATGTCCTGGCCGAGCATGATCGCGGCGACATCGACGTCCTGCTGACGCCCGACGCCTTTCCCGGCGATGTCGGGCACATCGCGGGTCAGGTGAACCGGCTGGTCGTTGCCCATATCGATACCAAGAAAGCGGCGATGGGCTGCATCCGCGAACTGGCCAACGGCAATTTCGATGCGCCGTTCGATCGCCTGCCGGGCAAGAAGGCGTTCATCAACGACACCATCGAAACGCTGCGCGGCAACCTGCGGATGCTGATCGCCGAAATGAACCACATGTCGGTCGAACATGATCGCGGCGACATCGATGTCGAGGTGTCCGCCGACAAGTTCCCCGGCGACTTCCGCACCATGGCGACCGGCATCAACGCGATGGTCGCCGGCCATATCGCGGTGAAGAAGAAGGCGATGGCCTGCATCAAGGCGTTCGGCGAGGGCGACTTCGACGCGCCGCTCGAAGCCTTCCCCGGCAAGAAGGCGTTCATCAACGACACCATCGAAGCGCTACGCCGGAACTTCAAGGAAATCTCGGGCGAAATTCAGCGCCTGACCCGTGCGGCCACCGCCGGCCAACTGAGCGAACGCGGCGAAGTCGCGCGGTTCGCGGGCGATTATGCGGCGATGGTCGCGGGCATCAACGGGATGCTCGACGCGATCATCCTGCCGATCGCCGAGGGCAATCGCGTGCTCGACCGCGTCAGCACTGGCGACCTGACCGGGCGGGTGGAGATCGACTGCGATGGCGATCACCAGCGGATGAAGGACGCGATCAACCGTCTGGTCGACAACCTGTCCAAGTTCGCCAGCGAAGTCGCCTCGGCGTCCGATCAGGTCGCGGCGGGCAGCCAGCAGCTCTCCTCCTCGTCCGAACAGGTCAGCGAAGGCGCAACCGAACAGGCCGCCGCCGCCGAGGAAGCATCGGCTGCGATGGAGGAGATGGCCGCCAACGTGAAACAGAACGCGGACAACGCCGCCCAGACGGAAAAGATCGCGCGGCAATCGTCGAAGGATGCCGAGGCCAGCGGCCTGGCGGTCGAACGCGCCGTCTCCGCGATGCGCACCATCGCCGAGAAGATCGGGATCGTACAGGAAATCGCGCGACAGACCGACCTGCTGGCGCTGAACGCCGCGGTCGAGGCGGCGCGCGCCGGCGAACATGGTCGCGGCTTCGCGGTCGTCGCCTCCGAAGTGCGCAAGCTGGCCGAACGCAGCCAGAGTGCCGCCGCAGAGATCAACGCCGTCTCGTCCGACACGGTGAAGGCCGCCGGCCAGGCGGGTGAGATGCTGACCAAGCTGGTCCCCGACATCCGCCGCACCGCCGAACTGGTGTCCGAAATCAGCGCCGCCTGTCGCGAACAGGATATCGGCGCGTCGCAGATCAATCAGGCGCTGCAACAGCTCGACACCGTGACGCAGCAGAACGCCGCCGCGTCCGAGCAGATTTCGTCGACCGCCGACGGATTGTCGGGTCAGGCGGAGGAACTGCAGTCCAGCATTGCCTTCTTCCACATTGCCGACGCGAAGCCCGCTCCCGCCCCGGTGGCGAAGCAGGCGCCGGCCAAGGCGAAGGCGAAGAAGCCCAAGGCCCCGGTCAAGCCGCGCACCGGCAGCATCGCCGATCAGCAATCCCGCGTCCGTGGCTTCGCGCTCGATCTGTCGCAGGGCGGCAGCGACGATGAAGACGCCGATTTCGGCCGGGCGGCCTGATCGCCGCCCTGCCCCCTACCCCGACCTTGACGACGTGAGCGTCGCCGCCACGTCGATCGATTGGAACCCTGCCCGATGTCCGCACTAGCCACCCTGTCTCCCGACCAGGACCGCCTCAGCCCGCAGAAGTTCACGCGGCTGTCGGCACTGATCTTCGACCAGACCGGGATCAAGATGCCCGCGACCAAGTCGACCATGTTGCAGGGTCGGTTGCAGCGACGGCTGCGCGAGGTCGGCATCGCCACGCTGGATGCCTATTGCGATCATCTGTTCGACGGCAGCGCGCATCCCGACGAGATGACGCACCTCATCAACGCGGTGACGACCAACAAGACCGACTTCTTCCGCGAACCCGGCCATTTCGACTTCATGACGCAGACCGCGCTGCCGGCACTGGCCGATGCCGGCCGGCGTCGCATCCGGGCGTGGAGCGCCGCCTGCTCGACCGGGGCCGAGCCGTACACGATGGCGATGGTGCTCGACCAGTTCGCGCAGAAGAGCGGGGTCGATTACGGCATCCTCGCCACCGACATCGATACCGCCGTGCTGGAGACGGCGCGGCGCGGCATCTACCCGGCGGAACTGGTCGAACCGGTGCCAGCGACGCTGCGGCAACGCTATATCGCCACATCGCGCGACCGCGCGTCGAACCAGGTCCGGATCGTGCCGGCGCTGCGTTCGGCGATCGGCTTTGCCCGGTTGAACCTGATGGATGTCCGCTACCCGGTCGGCGAACCGATGGACATCATCTTCTGCCGCAACGTGCTGATCTATTTCGACAAGGAGACGCAGGAGCGGGTCGTCCGCCGGCTATGCGACAATCTGCGTCCCGGCGGCTTCCTGTTCCTCGGCCATTCGGAATCGATCGCGGGCATGGACCTGCCGGTCAAGACCGTGTCCTACACCGTTTTCACGAAGGACTGACATGTCCAAGATCCGTGTCCTCATCATCGACGACAGCGCCAGCGTCCGCCAGGCGATGACCGCGATCCTGAGCGAAGACCCCGCGATCGAGGTGATCGCCGCCGCCGCCGACCCCTTCGCCGCCGCGCGCTATATTCAGGAAGAGATACCCGACGTCATCACGCTCGACGTCGAAATGCCGCGCATGGACGGCGTGACCTTCCTGCGCAAGCTGATGAGCCAGAAGCCGATCCCGGTGGTGATGTGTTCGTCGCTGGTCGAGGAAGGATCGGAAACGCTGCTCCAGGCGCTGGAGGCCGGTGCGGTCGACGTCATCCTGAAGCCGCGCCTGGGCGTTGCCGACCATCTGAACGACGCCAAGATGCGCATCCGCGAAACGGTCAAGGGTGCCGCCCGCGCGCGCGTGCGCAGCCGCGCCGCCGGGACCAGCCGGATCAGTTCGCCCGCCGCGAAGCTGACCGCCGACGCGGTCCTGCCGCCGCCCACCGGCCGCGCCATGAGCCGCACGACCGAGATGGTCGTATGCATCGGTGCATCGACCGGCGGGACCGAGGCGCTGCGCGAGGTGCTGGAGGCGCTGCCCGCCAATTCGCCCGGCATCGTCATCGTGCAGCATATGCCCGAGAGCTTCACCCGCGCCTTCGCCAAGCGGCTGAACGGGCTATGTCAGGTCGACGTGAAGGAAGCGGAGGATGGCGACACCGTCATGCGCGGCCATGTGCTGATCGCACCGGGCGGCCTGCGCCACATGATGCTGGAGCGGCAGGGCGCACGCTATGTCGTCGCGGTCAAGGAAGGGCCGCTGGTGTCGCGCCATCGCCCCTCGGTCGATGTGCTGTTCCGCTCCGCGGCGCGCAATGCCGGATCGAACGCGGTCGGGATCATCATGACCGGCATGGGCGACGACGGCGCGCGCGGCCTGCTGGAAATGAAGCAGGCCGGCGCCCGGACCTTTGCGCAGGACGAGGCGACGTCGATCGTGTTCGGTATGCCCAAGGAAGCGATCGCACGCGGCGCGGCGGACAAGGTCGTGCCGCTCCACGCCATCGCCCGCGAACTGTTGCAGGCGACCGCGCGATGACCGTCGCGCCCCGCCCCGCCCCTCTACCCGTTCAGGACTGACGCCATGCAGCATATCCGCATCGATACCGACCATGCGCAGGCGATCGACCTGTCCGACCTGAAACGTACCCTGGCGCTGGTCGCGGCCGGCATGGACGCACGGTTCGTTCGCGCCGGGTCCACCCTGTCGACCGCGATCGAGACGATCGACCGCATTATCACCTCGATCGAGGGCGTGACTGGCGCACTCGACGAAAGCGTCGCCGGCATCGCCGTGTCGAGCCTGAAGTCGGTCGCCGGGCAGCTCGACGCCCTGCCCGCGGTCCAGGCCGGTCGCGAGGCCGACATGGCCCGCATCAGCGCCGCGTCGCGCGTGCTGCGCGACCATGTGATGGACATGCGCCAGGCGCTGCGCGTGCTGCACATCTATGGCATGAACATCAAGATCGCGGCGTCGGGAGAAGCGGCGTTCGTGGGCTTCGTCAACGACATGGGGCACCGTCTTGCCGCCGGCGAAGAACATCTCGAAGGGTTCCTCGCCAAGCTGAAGGAACTGTCGGGCAGCGTCGGCAGCGTGCAGCAGGCCGGTCGCCTGCTCGCCGCCGAAGCGCGCAAGATCCTGCCGGCGGTGCCGCAGCGGCTGACCCGCGACGCCGATGCGCTCCACACCCATCTGGGCGATGTCGCGTCGATGGCGCGGCAGGTGGCGGAGATCGCGCGCACCGTGCAGGGCCGCGTCGCCACCATGCTGGGCGCGCTCCAGGTCGGCGACAGCACGCGGCAACGACTGGAACATGTCGTGTCGGCGCTGCAACTGCTCGACGCAGCCGGGCGGGGTCTTCCCGAGGCGGTCCATAACGAAGTCGCGGCGGTCGTCCACCGGCTGCTCGCCGCGTTGCTGGAAACCAGCGCAGCCGATTTCGACCGCGACGCCGCGCTGCTGGTCCACACGCTGAAGGCATTGCAGCCCGACACCGCCGCGCTGCTCGACCTGATCGAGGACGATGCCGGTCGCAACGGCCGCCCGTTCCTGATCCAGATCGAGGAGGCCGTCGGCGAGGTCGCGGTCATTACCGTGCAGTTGCAGGAAGCCGATCAGCGCTCCGGCGCGATGCTGGGCCTCATCAACGAAACCGTCGACGAACTGACCGGCCGGCTGGAACAGCTCCAACGCGTCCAGTTCAACGTACAGGACATCGCCACCAACACCCGCCTGCTGTGCCGTCGCCACGGCGATCTGGGCAAGGCGGTGTCGGTCGTCGCGGGCGAGGTCGACATCTATGCCCATTCGCTGGGCAATGCGATGCGCGGCATCGGCCAGCCGATCCGCGAGCTGTCGGACGTCAACGCGCTGCTCGCCGCCAAGCGCGGAACCGAGGGCGAGGGCGACATGGGCGCCAAGCTGTCGCAGGCGCTGGTCGTGATCCGCGAGGGGTGCCAGCGGACCGACATGGCCGTCCGCGAAGGCGGCGACGACGCCCGCCAGCTGATCGAGCTGCTCGCCATCGCCGGCGACGAAATCGGGGCCGAGCTGCAACTGGGCGCGACCATGCGCCAAGCAGCGATCGTGCTGTCCGCGACGCCCCCGGTCATCACCCCGTCGGATGACGCGGCGGTCGCGCTGGCCGAGCTGTTGCCGCGCATCTTCGCGCTCTACACCATGGCGCAGGAACGGGACGTCCACACCGCCAACGTGCCCGCCGGCTTCGCGGTCGCCAGCGCCGTGGTCGAGGAGGACGAGGACGACGACGGCCTGTTCTGACCCGACCGACCGGGCGGCGCGATGTTGCGCCCCCGGCCAAAGGGGGTATGGGGGCGGGTGACCACCGCCACCGCTCCCACCCGGTCGCAGCGCCTGAAGGCCGCGACCGCGACGATTCACGATACGCTCGACCAGCGGATCATGGCGCTCGATCCCTTTTCGTCGCGCGAACGCTATATCCGCTTCCTGCGTGCGCAGCAGGCGTTCCATGTCGCGCTTGCACCGCTCTACGCCTCACCGACGCTACGCGCGCTGATCCCCGATCTGGCCGAACGCGACCGGTCGGCGGCGATCGCAGCGGACCTTGCCGATCTGGCGCTCCCGGCCCCTGCCCTTTCGAATGCCGCGCCGATCGAGCCTGTCGACATGTCGACGTCGCTCGGCTGGTTGTATGTTGCCGAGGGCTCGTCGTTGGGCGCGGCGTTCCTGCTGAAAGCCGCGCAGCAGATCGGGCTTACGACCGAACACGGTGCGCGTCACTTGGCCGCCCATCCCGAAGGCCGCGCGGCACATTGGCGGCGCTTCACCGCCCACATCGATTCAACCGACCTGACTCCCGAAGAAGAAGACCGGATGATCGCCGCCGCCCGCGACGCTTTCGCCTGCTTCCGCGCGCTGGCGGACACCGCATTCGCGTAGATTGTCGGTAAAAAGCGGCGTGTGCCTCGCTCAATCCGCCGAGTCGAACCGCCCCGGCAGCAACAGCACGAACCGCGCGCCCTGCCCCGGTGCGCTGTCGACCAGCAGGTCGCCGTGCATCGCCCGCGCCAGCCGCCGGGCGATATAGAGGCCGAGGCCACTGCCGCCCGCCTCGGTGGGATCGACGCGGCCGAACTTGGCGAAGATTCGTTCCTGATCGGCGGCGGCGATCCCCTTGCCCTGGTCGGCGACGATCACGCAGGCGTCGTCGCCATCGCGCTCCATCCGAATCCATACCGTGCCGCCGGGCGGTGAGTAGCGCACCGCATTGCCGATCAGATTGACCAGGATTTGCAGCACCCGGCGAAACTCGCCGCTGGCCGGCAGGGTTTCATCGAACGACGGCCGGTCGATCCGCACATCGCCCTGTGCCGCGCGCACCGCCAGCAACCCCGCCGCGCGCCGCGCGACATCGGCCAGGTCGAGGTCCTCGACCGCCACCACGAAGTCGGCACGCTCGATCGCCGACAAATCCTCCAGATCATCGACCAGTCCCAGCAGATGGCGTCCCGCGCTGGCGATGTCGGCGGCATAGGCGACGTAATCGTCGCGCAGCGGCCCGTCGGTCTGCGCCGACATGCTGTCGGCATTGGCGATGATCCGGCCCAGCGGATCGCGCAGCGCCCGCCCGATCCGGCGGCTGAATCCATCGGGCAGGTCGGACGCGACCTCGGCGGGATGCGCCACATCCTCCGGCGACAGGTCGCGCGCCGCCCCGTCGAAGCCGGCGAACTGGCCGTTCGCATCGACGCGCGGCACGGCGGACAGCCGGACCCGGTGCGCCGTACCGCGGATCGCCGCTTCCTGTCCGTCGAACCACGCCTGCGCCGCCAGCGCGCTCAGGATCGGAAAGCCGCCATCGCCATCGTCGTTCAGCGCGAACAGCCGGGTGATCGGCTGCCCCAGCACCGCCTGCGGATCGAAGCCCAGTCGCGTGGCGGCATGGTCCGATACATGGGTCAGGTGCAGCGCGGCATCGGTCGTCCACAGCCAGTCGGCGTCGGACCGCAGGAAATCCGCTTCGCGAGGATGGGCGGGGTCCGCCTCCCACGGCGCCCCCGCCTGCCACCCGCTGACTTCCAGCCGGATGCCCAGGTCGTCAGGTTCGGCGCGGACGGTCAACGTGATGTCGTCGTCGCCATCGGCGGCGACGATCGGGCGGGTGAGCGCGATGCCCAGCCGCTGGACCAGCCGCACCAGCGCGCCGATCTGCGGCACGGCGATCGGCTGTCCCACCCCGCCGCCGGCACGCCGGTTCAACTCGGCCAGGCGCAGCTCGGCGTCGAGCAGCAGCCCGTCCGCCGACAATCGCCCGATCGCGGGCGGCGCTGCGGGGCGGTGATCGTTCACGCCGCCGACCCCAGCGCCAGCATCGCCGCATGATAATCGGCATCCAGCGCCATCGGCGCCAGCGCGACGCGCGCCGCCTCCGGCGTCACGTCCATGATGACGTCGATCCGGTCGGCGAATCCTTCGACGTCACGAACCGGTTCGGCCTCCGCCAGCGCAAAGCCGATCCGCGCGATCGTCGCCCGGTCGACCGCCAGCGCGCGCAGCACGACCCACAGGCGGGCGCCATCGGAGTCGATCACCAGATCGCGGACCCGCTCGAACGCCAGCCCGCTGGCCCGCGCGACCAGCGCGGTGAACAGGATCAGCCGCCCGTCGCCGATCGCCTCGGCCAGCAGCGGCGGTACTTCATCGCCCTGCGGATCGATCGCCTGCGCCAATCGCATCGCCGCGACCTCCAGCGGCACCAGCTCGCCTGGTCCGTCGATCGCGCGGCGCACCGATTCGGCCAGCGCGGCGTCGAGCAGCGCGATCTGTTCGCCCGCCCCTGCCATCTCGCGCAGCGCCGCCGCGACCCACCATGCCAGCCGGGTCTGGAGCGGCCGGGCCAGTTCGACCGCCGCCGGTATCCCCTCGACCACGCTGCCGCGCCGCGACTGCGCCGCCAGCATCGCGACGGCCGCGGCGGCGACCAGCCGGTCGCTCGACTGCGCCAGCCGCGCGACCATCGTCGGCCCGTCACCCCGGTCGGCGACCATCACCGGCAACCCCTGCGCGATCGCATCCAGCCGGACCCGTGCGAACAATTCGCCGAACAGCCCCGGATCGCGGAACAGGCCGGCGCGCACCACCCGGTCGAACGGCGACCCCGCCGTGCGCAGCCCCTGCGCCAGCACCGCCTGTCCCCGTGTCGTCAACAGCCGGATCGCATGGTCGCGCACCGATGCGTCGATGCCGACGATCGTCGCGCGCATCACCGCGTCCAGCTGCGCGGCGGTCCGGTCGTCGATCCGCGCATCGTCGGGCAGGTGGAAATGCTCGGCCGCCGCGCGCAGCCGTCGGTGCCCCGCCCGCTCGGCCGCGGCGACATGGTCCAGCAGCTTCATGGCGGCAGCGCTGGCTTCGCGGGGATCGATCGGGTCGATGGACATGGTTCTCGCTTTAACCTTACCCGGTTAAGGCCAAGCTAAGCCGTTCGCCGCAAATTTTCGATGGCGTGTCCGAGCGTAACCCCGGCGTGGAGCGCCACCAACGCCAGTCCGATCGTCGATGTTCCGGCCAGCGCGAACGGTGCCAGCAGCACCAGTGCGGTCGCCGGGGTCGCGGCCCAGGGCGGACGAACGACGGGCGAACGGCGCGCGAGGATCGTCGCGGCGACGCCCGCCACCGCCAGCACCCCCGCCGTCCCCGCCTGCACGATCAGCGACTGGACCAGCCCGACGCCCAGCACCCCGGCCACCCCGAAGATGTCGACCCCGCGTTCCTGCCACGCGGCATGGCCGTCCTCCCCGCGCAGCCAGCCGAGCAGCGATCCCGCCGACAGCACGACCATCGCCAGGAACAGCAGCACCGTCGCCGCACCCGCGCTCCAGAACGGGATAGCGACAAGGCCCGCGACGCCCAGCACCCCGCCGCCGACACCGATCGCGACATCGGGCACCTTGCGCCGCACCAGCAGCGGCAACAGCAGGCGCGATACCGGCGTAAACACATACCGGTCGATCCAGCCGGTGCGCTGTTCGGCCAGCGATGCCAGCACGTCCTTGCTGCGCACCTCCAGCGTGCCCGCGTCGCGCTCCACGCCATGCCCCGACCGCACCGCCTTGGCCGGCAGCAGGACATGGGCGGCGCGCGCCTGCGTCGCGACGCGCAGCAGCGTCGACTGAAAATCATACTCGCGCGGCAGGCGGGCGGCATCGTCCAGCCGGTCGATCGACAGCGTCGCTACCCCGGCCCAGCAATGTTCGGCATCGACCCGCTCGACCGAGGTGGCGTCTCCAGTCGGCGTCACCAGCAGCGTATCGACCGGCTCCAGCGCCATCCCCTCCACCACCGCGTCGGTCGTGACCAGCCCGTCGGCCAGCGCGACGATGGTGGCGAGCGGATGGACCTTCGCCTTGGCTTCCTCCGCCGACCGCACGATGTCGACCGTCGCCCCGCGCCGCCCGATCCGGTTGACCGCCGCCGCCAGCGCCGGCGTCACCCGCCCGACCGCCACCAGCAACTGCCCCACGCCCGCCGCGACCAGCAGACGCGCCTGATATTCGATCAGGGTCATGCCGCCAAAGGGCAACGTCGCCGCCAGCACGCCGGGCTGGTGCTCGGCTTCTTCGGTCGCGAAAATCAGGCCGGTCAGCATCCGTGCGGCGTTAGGCGCTGACAAGCCGCAGCGCCAGCCCCGTGCGCGGTGCGCGATACAACACGCCCCCGGTCAGCGGCGCGGCCACGCCGGTCGTGCCGGGAAAGGTGATCGGTAGCCCTTTGAGCGACCGTACCGCCAGATAGGCGAACCCTTCCGCCTCCAGCGCATCGCCATCCCATCCGATCGCGTCGCTGGGTTCGGCGGTCAGCCCGCACCGCTCGCCGATCATGCGCAGCATCACCGGATTATGCCGCCCGCCCCCGCCGACGAACAACCGCGTCGGTCGCGCCGGCAACCGGTCGATCGCCTCCGCGATACAGGCGGCGGTAAAGGCGGTCAGCGTTGCCGCCCCGTCCGCCGCCGACAGGCCGCGCGCCGGCTGGATGGTGAAGTCATGCCGGTCGAGCGATTTGGGATGCGGCAGTTCGAAGAACGGGTGGTCGAGCATCGCGGTCAGCACCGCCTCATCCACCCGTCCGCTCGCCGCCAGCGCACCGCCGGCATCATAGCGCGCGCCGCTCTCCGCCTCGACCCAGCTGTCGACCAGCCCGTTGGCCGGACCGGTATCGAACGCGATCAGTTCGTCGCCCTCGCCGACATAGGTGATGTTGCCGACCCCGCCCAGGTTCAGCACCGCCACCGGCTTGTCCATCGCCGCCGCCCGTGCCGCGTGATAGACCGGCAGCAGCGGCGCGCCCTGCCCGCCCGCCTGCACGTCCGCCACGCGCAGATCGGCGACGACATCGATCCCCGTCGCCGCCGCCAGCGCCGCGCCGTCGCCCAACTGCCACGTCCAGCCCTTGTCCGGGCGATGCGCCACCGTCTGCCCGTGGAACCCGATCACTTCGACGGTCCGCGCCTCGACCCCTGCCTGCTCCAGCAGCGCTGCGACGGCGGCCTCGTGCGTGCGGGTCAGCAATGCCTCCGCCCGTGCGATCAACGGATGCTCGCCCGGATCGTCGAACAGCAGCGCCAGTTCGGTCGCGGCGGCCAGCGTGGCGCGATCCTCGTCGCTATACGGCGTGCCGACGAACGCGACCGGACGCACCTCGCCCTCGCCATCGGTTTCGATCAACGCCGCGTCGATCCCGTCGAGCGAGGTTCCAGACATCAGGCCGATCGCAAGCAAGGGCGTTTCTCCACACAAGTGAACGCCCCCAATATCGCCTGAACCGTGCCGAAGTCGAGATGCGTGGACTTAAGTGCGCCTGCGACGCTAAGGAAACGCGCATGACCTACTCGTCCGACCTGCTCAACACCCTGTCCGACCGGGGCTATATCCATCAGCTGACCGATGCCGCCGGCCTCGACGCGCTGGCGAGCAAGACGGTCGTGCCGGGCTATATCGGTTTCGATCCGACCGCCCCGTCGCTGCATGTCGGCAGCCTCGTGCAGATCATGCTCCTGCGCCGGATGCAGCAGACCGGGCACAAGCCGATCGTGTTGATGGGCGGCGGCACCGGCAAGATCGGTGATCCCAGTTTCAAGGACGAAGCACGCAAGCTGCTGGCCGAAGACGGCATTTCGGCGAACGTCGCGTCGATCAAGCGCATCTTCGAACGCTTCCTGACCTTCGGCGACGGCCCGTCGGACGCGATGATGGTCGACAATGCCGATTGGCTCGACCAGCTCGAATATATCCCGTTCCTGCGCGAAGTCGGCCAGCATTTCTCGGTCAACCGGATGCTGTCGTTCGATTCGGTGAAGCTCCGCCTCGACCGCGAACAATCGCTGTCGTTCCTCGAATTCAACTACATGATCCTCCAAGCCTACGACTTCCGCGAATTGTCGCAGCGCCACGCCTGCCGCCTGCAAATGGGCGGCAGCGACCAGTGGGGCAATATCGTCAACGGCATCGAACTGGCCCGCCGCATGGATGGGACCGACGTGTACGGCGTTACCACCCCGCTCATCACCACGGCGGACGGCGGCAAGATGGGCAAGACCATGTCGGGCGCGGTCTGGCTGCACGAGGACCAGTTGCCGCATTTCGATTACTGGCAATTCTGGCGCAACACCGACGACCGCGACGTCGGCCGCTTCCTGCGCCTGTTCACCGATCTGCCGCTGGACGAAATCGCCCGGCTGGAAGCGTTGCAGGGCGCCGAGATCAACGAAGCGAAGAAGATCCTCGCCAACGAAGCCACCGCCATGTGCCGCGGCGCGGACGCCGCGACGGGGGCGGCCGAGACGGCACGCCGCACCTTCGAGGAAGGATCGGCGGGCGACACGCTGCCGACCTTCGCGGTCGCGGGCGGGATCGCCGTGGTCGACGCGCTGGTCGCGCTCGGCCTCGTCGCATCGAAGGGCGAGGCACGCCGGCTCATCAAGGGCGGCGGTGCGCGCGTCGATGGCGAAAAGGTCGTCGACGATGCACAGCTGATCGCGGTCGACGCGCCGGTGCGGGTATCGGCGGGCAAGAAGCACCACGGGCTGCTGACGCCGGCTTCCTGATTTCGTGCATCTCCGTTCATGCTGAGTAGAGACTGAGCTTGTCGAAGACTCGTATCGAAGCACCTGACCGGTCCTTCGATACGCCGTTTCGACTTCGCTCAACGGCTACTCAGGACGAACGGAACGGAAATCTTCCTACCCCCGCCGCACCAGCACCGCCCCCACCAGCACCAACCCGACGCCCGCCAACCGCAACCCACTGATCGGCGCACGCGGCAACCCAATCAACCCGAACCGGTCGATCACCAGCGCCGCGACCAGCTGCGTGGCGACCATGATCGTAAGCATCGACGCCAACCCTAGCCGCGGCGCGGCAAAGGCGGCCGCCGACACGAAGAACGCGCCATATGCGCCCCCCAGGAACATCCACGGCCGCGCCTCGCGCAGGTTCGCCAGCGGCGTCCGGTCGGCGATCAGCCATACGCCCACCAGGATCATCGTCCCCACCGCAAACGACACCAACGCCGCCAGCAGCACCGACCCGACGCTCCGCCCCAGCGCGGCATTGGTCGGCGGCTGCACGGCCAGACCGATACCGCCCAGCAGGGCGACGATGAGCGGGGCAAGGGCGTTCATGGAAATTGCGCTATCGAGTGTGCGGCAACCACGCAACCAAACCCATCGTCATTCCGGCGAAAGCCGGAATCCACGGATGGGGCGACGTCGCGATCCGTCGCCACCACCCGACACAATGGATTCCGGCCTACGCCGGAATGACGGGTGGATGCGTCCAGCCTCCCCGTCCCAACATTCGTCATTCCCGCGAAGGCGGGAATCCATACACGCCGAGGTTTCTGCCGGAATCACAGACGCCAGCTCATAGGGACTCCAGCCTTCGCGGAAGTGACGATGGCTTGTTGCTCTGCGGCGCAGGGACACAACGCCGCACTCACCCCGACCGCAACCGCCCGACCCCCGCATCGCGCTCGAACAGGTACAATGCCACCCGCGCCGCCTGCCCGCGCGGCCCCTCCAGCCCGCCGTCGCGGTCCACCAGCAACCGCGCATCGGCATTGGCTACCGGCAGCAGCTCGCCCAGCATCTCCGGCGTCGCCAGCCGGAACATCGCCTCCCCCGACTGCCGCGTCCCCAGCAACTCGCCGCCCCCACGCAACCGCAAGTCCTCCTCGGCAATCCGGAACCCGTCGTTGCTCTCGCGCATCAGCGCCAACCGCGCCCGCGACGTCTCCGACAGGCTGTTCCCCCGCAGCAACAGGCAAACCGACTTGCCGCCACCCCGCCCGACCCGCCCGCGCAACTGGTGCAACTGCGCGAGGCCGAACCGGTCCGCCGCCTCGATCACGATCAGCGTCGCATTGGGCACGTCGACCCCGACCTCGATCACCGTCGTCGCCACCAGCACCCCCGCGCGCGCCGCCGAAAACTCGGCCATCACCGCGTCCTTCTCCAGCGGCTTCATCCGCCCATGCACCAGCGCGACCTTGTCACCAAAGCGCATCCGCAACGCCTCCGCCCGCGCCTCGGCGGCGGCGAGGTCGGACTTCTCGCTCTCCTCGACCAGCGGGCACACCCAGTACGCCTGCTTACCCGCCGACAGATGCCGCGCGAGGCCATCGACCACCGCATCCAGCTTGTCCTCGGACATCACCACCGTCTCGATCGGCTCGCGCCCCGGCGGCATCTCGTCCAGCCGGCTGACGTCCATTTCGCCATATTGCGCCAGCGTCAGCGTACGCGGGATCGGCGTCGCGGTCATCACCAGCAGATGCGGCGGCCGCACCGCCTTCGCCTGCAACATCATCCGCTGCGCCACGCCGAAACGATGCTGTTCGTCCACGACAACCAGCCCCAGGTCGCGATAGCCGACCGCCTCCTGAAAGATCGCGTGCGTGCCGATCAGGATGTCGATCGACCCGTCGGCCAACCCCATCAGCACCCCCTCGCGCACCCGCCCCTTGTCACGCCCGGTCAGCGCGGCGACGGTGACGCCGGTTCCGGCAAGCTGCCGCTGCAACGTCGCATAATGCTGTCGCGCAAGGATTTCGGTCGGGGCCAGCAACGCCCCCTGTGCGCCACCCTCGACCGCGATCAGCAGCGCCATAAGCGCGACCAGCGTCTTGCCCGACCCGACGTCCCCTTGCAGCAGTCGCAGCATCGGCTGGGTCTGCGCCATGTCGCCCTCGATTTCGCCGATCGTCCGCGACTGCGCACCCGTAGGCTTGTACGGCAGGTCGAGCTTCGCCCGCAGCCGCCCGTCGCCGGTCAGCGAACGCCCCTTGCGCGCCCGCGCCTCGCCGCGCACCAGCAGCAGCGCCAGCTGATTGGCGAACACCTCGTCATAGGCCAGCCGCTCGCGCGCCTTGGCATCGGCCGGATCGGCATGGATGCGCGCCAACGCCGCCTTCCACGCCGGCCAGTCATGCTTGGCGAGCAAACTCGGCTCGATCCACTCGGGCAAATCGGGTGCACGCTCGATCGCCTGTGCCGTCAACTGCCCGACGCGGCGCGAGGTCAGCCCTTCGGACAGCGGATAGATCGCCTCGCGCTCGGGCAGGCTGTCGGCTTCGTCCACCGGCAGCGCATGGTCGGGATGGACCATCTGCAATTCCTGCCCGTACAGCTCCAGCTTGCCCGACACGATCCGCGTCTCGCCCAGCGGGAACAATTTCTTCACCCACCCCGACGATCCGCCGAAATAGGTTAGGCTGACGATATTGCCCTGCGCATCCGCCGCCCGCACCCGCGTCGGCCCGCGCCCGGCGCTGACCCGATAATCGGTCGCGACCAGCGGGATTGCGATCACGCGGCCCGCATCCTGCTCCATCAGCTCGGTCCGCTTCAGCCGGTCGACCCAACCGGTCGGCAGGTGGAACGCGACATCGACCACCCGGCCGAGCTTTAACCGCTCCAGCGGCTTGGCCAGCGCCGGACCCACCCCTTTCAACGAGGTGACTTCGGCAAACAGCGGGTTGAGGAGTTCGGGACGCATGACTACTTGGTCCTATATCCCAACCGACGGCCGCCGCCAGCGTCCGGCGGCGCAATTGCATTGGAACCCCATGGACCGCGAAACCCGGCTGAAGCGCCTGCAATACCGTAGCTGGCATCGCGGCACCCGCGAGGCCGACCTGATGATCGGCGGTTATTTCGACGCGCATTCGGCAACGTGGAGCGATGCCGACATGGACTGGTTCGAGATTTTCCTTGAGGAACAGGATGTCGACATCATGGCGTGGGCGATGGGCGTCCAGCCCGCGCCGACGCAGTTCGATCATCCGGTGCTGCACGCGATGCGCGCGATGGATTTCGTGCCGGTCAGCCGCTGACTGGAGATTGAACAAAATCCGTTCATGCTGAGTAGAGACTGAGCTTGTCGAAGGCTCGTATCGAAGCACCGTGCGGAACCCACCCTTCGATACGCTCTTTCGACAAGCTCAATAGCTACTCAGGGCAAACGGCACATGCGCGATGGCCGTCGCCGATCAGGAACCCGATGCCCGACCTCTCCAAAATCCTCTCCGCCCCGCGCTCGCTGACCCTCGCGGGCGTGCCGGCAGGCTTCCTCCCCGTCCTCCTTGCCGACCTCGCCCGCGGCGCGAAGGGCGACCTGATCTACATCGCCCCTGACGAAGCGGCGATGCGCGCCATCGCCGCCACCGCGCCGTTCTTCGCGCCCGACCTGTCGGTCCTGCAATTCCCGGCATGGGACTGCCTGCCCTATGACCGCGCCAGCCCGACGCTGCGCTCGATGGCCGAACGCCTCGCCGCGCTACACACGCTCCAGACGGCAGCGAAGGGTCCGCGCCTGATCGTCACCACCGTCAACGCCGCGACCCAGCGGACCCTGACCCCGTTCCGCATCCGCCAGCTCGTCGCCCGCCTCGCCCCCGGCGAGCGCATCTCGCTCCCCCGCCTCTCCACGCTGTTGCAGGCGAACGGCTATAACCGCGTCGATACCGTCCACGACGCCGGCGAATTCGCGGTGCGCGGCGGCCTTGTCGACCTCTGGCCGTCCGGCTCCGACTCGGGTCTCCGCCTCGACTTTTTCGGCGACGAGATTGAAACCGTCCGCACGTTCAGCCCGGAGGATCAGCGCACCACCGGTCGCGTCGACGGCTTCACCCTGCTCCCCGCCTCCGAAGCTTTGCTCGACGAAGACTCGATCAAGCGCTTCCGCACCCGCTACCGCGAGAAGTTCGGCGCGACCGCGACCGGCGACCCGATCTATCAGGCGATCAGCGACGGTCGCCGCCTGTCGGGCATGGAACATTGGCTGCCCTTCTTCGAGGAACGGCTCGAAACCTTCTTCGACCACCTCTCCCCCGACGCGGTCATCGTCCGCGATGCCGGCGTCCCCGCCGCCGCCGAACAGCGTTTCGAATCGATCGCCGACTATCACACCAACCGCGTCCGCGCGCAGACCGCCGATCCGGGCAGCTATCGCCCGCTCCTGCCCGCCGCGCTCTATCTGTCGGCGGAGGAATGGACCGACCGCCTGTCGGACACCGCCGCGCACCAGGTCACGCCGTTCCACGCCCCCGACAGCGCCACCTCGCTCGATTTCGAGGTCGACGGCCCCCGCGACTTCACCCCCGAACGCACGCAACAGGCGAATATCTACGAAGCGGTCGTCGATCACATCGCGTCCCTGCGCAAACAGGGCCGGAAAGCCATCCTCGCCAGCTATTCGGAGGGCGCGCGCGAACGGTTGATGGGCCTACTCGCCGATCACGACCTGACCGGCGTCTCGACCGTCGAAACGTGGCAACAGGCGCTGGGCGGTGCCAAATCGACCGTCTCGTTCGTCGTCCTGCCGCTCGACCATGGCTTCACCGCCGCCGACGTCGCCGTGCTGACCGAACAGGACATGCTCGGCGACCGCCTCGTCCGCCGCGCCAAACGCCGCAAGAATACCGACGCCTTCCTGCAGGAACTCGCCACCCTCTCCCCCGGCGATCTGGTGGTGCACGCCGACCACGGCATCGGCCGCTATGTCGGGCTGACGCAGGTGCCGGTGGCGAAGGCCCCGCACGACTGCGTACAGCTCGAATATGCCGGCGGCGACAAGCTCTACGTGCCGGTCGAAAATCTCGAGGTCCTCAGCCGCTACGGCGCGGGCGAGGAAGGCGCATCGCTCGACCGCCTGGGTGGCGAGGCATGGCAGCGCCGCAAGGCGCGGATGAAGGAGCGCATCCGCGAGATCGCGGGTGACCTCATCGCCACCGCCGCCAAACGCGCGATGCGCCCCGCCGATATCGCCGAACCCGACAGCGGCGGCTATCCCGCCTTCGTCGACCGTTTCCCCTATCAGGAAACCGACGATCAGGAACGCGCCATCGCCGATGTCCTCGAAGACCTCGGCGCGGGCAAGCCAATGGACCGTCTCGTCGTCGGCGATGTCGGCTTCGGCAAGACCGAAGTGGCGCTCCGCGCCGCCTTCGTCGCCGCCATGGCCGGGATGCAGGTCGCCATCGTCTGCCCGACGACCCTCCTCGCCCGCCAGCACTACAACAACTTCAAGGCCCGCTTCGAAGGCTTCCCGCTCGAGATCGGCCGCCTTAGCCGCCTCGTCACCGCGACCGAGGCGAAGAAGGTCCGCGACGGCCTCGCCAATGGCACGATCGACGTGGTGGTCGGCACCCATGCCGTGCTGTCGAAGCAGGTCGATTTCAAACGCCTGGGTCTGGTCATCGTCGATGAGGAACAGCGGTTCGGCGTGACGCACAAGGAACGGCTGAAGGCGATGAAGGCCGACGTCCATGTCCTGACCCTCACCGCCACGCCGATCCCGCGTACCCTGCAAATGGCGATGTCGGGCCTGCGCGAACTGTCGGTGATCCAGACCCCGCCGGTCGATCGCCTCGCGGTGCGCACCTATATCATGCCATGGGACCCGGTGGTGCTGCGCGAGGCGCTGCTGCGCGAACATTATCGCGGCGGCCAGGCCTATTTCGTCACCCCGCGCATCGCCGACCTGCCCGATATCGAGAAGTTCCTGACCGAGGAAATTCCCGAAATCCGCTACGTCGTCGCCCACGGGCAGATGGCCCCGACCGAGGTCGAGGAACGCATGTCGGCCTTCTACGACAAGCGCTACGATCTGCTCGTCTCGACCACCATCGTCGAATCCGGCCTCGACATCCCCTCGGCCAATACCCTCATCATCAATCGCGCCGACAAGTTCGGCCTGGCCCAGCTCTATCAGCTGCGCGGCCGCGTCGGCCGGTCGAAGACCCGCGCCTATGCCTATATGACTACGCCCCCCGAACGGCTCGTCAGCGAGGCGGCGGAAAAGCGGCTGAAGGTCCTCTCCGACCTCGAATCATTGGGCGCCGGGTTCCAGCTCGCCTCCCACGACCTCGACATTCGCGGTGCCGGTAACATGCTCGGCGACGAACAGTCGGGCCATATCAAGGAAGTAGGCTTCGAACTCTACCAGTCGATGCTGGAAGAGGCGATCCTCGACGCCAAGGCCGGCGGTCTGCGCGACGACAAGCCCAAGGACTTCAGCCCCGCGATCACCGTCGACGCGCCGATCCTTATTCCGGAGGAGTATGTCCCCGACCTCGACCTGCGCATGGGCCTCTATCGCCGCCTGAACGACGTCGAGGACCGCGCCGGCATCGACGCCTTCGCCACCGAACTGATCGACCGTTTCGGCACGCTGCCGGTCGCCACCGCCAACCTGCTGCAACTGATCGAGGCCAAGCTGAACGCGAAAAAGGCCTGCATCGCCAAGATCGACGTCGGCGCGAAGGGCGCGATCGTCAGCTTCCACGAAGACAAGTTCCCCAGCGTCGACGGGCTGCTCGCCTATGTCGACAAGCTCAACGGCACCGCCAAACTCCGCCCCGACATGCGGCTGGTCATCAGCCGCAACTTCGGCGACCCGCAGGCCCGGCTCAACGCCGCGTTGCAAATCTCGCGGGGGTTGGCGAAGGCGGCGGGGTGAAAACCCGCCGCCAGGTCGCTGTCGCTCAGCGCACGCGCTTGAAGTGGAAGGTGCGCACGAACGGCAGCCCGTCCCCATTCAGCCCGGCGGCGGATTCGATCATCTCGTTCCCGCCCGGTAGCATGGTGTAGGTCCGGACCGAACCCAGCGTCTTGGCGCGGCCCAGATTGACGACCATTACGTCCGCCGCCGGCATCAACACGGCCACACTGTCGGCTTCGGTATTGGGGTTTTCGGCCGGTGTCGGACGGCCATCGGGCCGATAGGTCATCGTCATGTGGCGAACAGCACCGTCCCGGTCGAAAATATCGACATTGGTGCGCCACCTGCCGCCGCCGCTCTCCTGAAATTCGAACAGGACGCGTTTGGGCGGCGGTCCGTAGGTATCGGGCATCCGGGTCAGGTCCAGCTCCCATTTTCCCAAGAACGCCGATGGCGTCACGGCGGCGGCGTGCGGCGGAGTGGCGTTCGCCGCGTCGATGCTACCGATCGGGGCGAGCGGCAGCAGGATCGCAGACAGGCAAGATAGCAAACTGACCATGACGTTCTCCTTGGAATCGACCGGGACACCCCCGGCGGGTTGATGGCAACAGCGCGCAGCTATCCTGCCCCCGCCGCGACCTGCTCGGGGGGATCGGCTCACACGCGCGGAACCGGGTTTCAGCCGGGCAGTTCGCCGGTCATTGGCACCGCCAGATCGGCGTGGCGGCTGGACAGGGTCAGCAGGATCGCGAACTCGACCGCGACCACGACGCCCATGATCGCCGCTTGCCGGACATCGATGAACAGCGCGCCCATGAACAGGATCAGCGTGGTCGAGGTCGCCAGCGTCCGCACCGACCAGCGTGTCGCGGCGTCCCAGTCGCGTTCCAGCAACAACCACGCGCCCCGCAGATGCGCGATCCCGATCGCCAGTTGCAGCAGCGCCAGCATCGGGCCGGCGCTCTGGTAGAAGCCGCGCATCCAAACAGTCGACATGCCCTCGATCAACGCACCCGACAGCCCGTGATGGCCGGGATAGAGATAGGTGAGGCCGAATACCGCACAGGCGATCTGCAGCGCCGCCACCGGCAGCATGATCCCCAGCGCCACCGCATAGCTGGTCATCAGGAACCGGCCATGCGCGCTGACCAACAGTTCCCGCCCGGCCGCCAAGAGGCACCCGGCGGCAAAGGACATCGCCCGCCCATCGTCTGCGGCAGCGTCGAACTCCGCCGTCATCGCCGCCGCCCAGTCACGCCGGTCTTCACCCATGCAGGCCGTCGCCAGCACCATGATCGCACGCGAAAGGGATGGCTTCATGCCAAACCCTCCTTGCCCGACGGCACCGGCATGTCGCCCGCCAGTTCCAGCGCCAGCGCAAAGCCGCTTGCCGTAAGACGATAGACATGGCGCGGCGGCCGTCCGATTTGGGCCGGCGCGCGCCATTCCGCTTCGACCAGGCCTTGATCGGTCATCCGCATCAGCAACGGATAAAGCGTGCCCGACGACAGTCCGGTCTCCTTCAACAGGTCGTAACCATGCCGCCACGCCGTGCGTTGTTGCGACAGGGACGCCAGCACCAGCCGCATTTGCTTCGAAGGGGATCTGTTCCGCGCCATGACGCAGTCACAACATATGTAGATTTAAGAGTCAAGCGCGCTAGGGATGTGTCGCCGGGCTTCATGCGCCCGGCGCGAGCGGCATTGCCCGGCCCGCCAAATGCTATTTCACCGACCACACGACCGACACGATCCGCCACCCGGCGTTGGTGCGGACGAGCAGCCAATGTTCCATTCCGGCATTCACCTCGGCTCCGTCCATCCGGAACGAATAGTCGAACGACATCGCCGCCGAATCCCCGTCGCGATGGATGCGGATGTTGCGGAAATCCTCTTGGGCATTCCCCTTGCCCGATACGATGCTGTCGATGAATGCCACCGGGTTGTTGCCGGCGTCGTAAGCGGCCTTCACGCCCTTGCTCGACCTATCCTTCGCCACCGCCGCGTCGCTCATGACCTCCTGCCAGTTCGTCGCTTCCGGGCGCAGGAACAGCGACAGGAACTCCGCCTTGTCGCGATGCCTGATCGCGTGCTGGAACCTGGCCGCCAACGCGCGAATATCGCGCTCGCGCGGGTCCGGCGTTCTGGCCGGTGACGGAACGCCGGTGGCAAGCAGCATCGCGATCATCATCCTTGTCATCAGCATTCCCCGCTATGGACGCGATCTCACCCGAATGCGCGAATCAGCGGCCCTTGGGGGAACTGGCATAGGACGGATCGACATTCAGCTACTCCCGGTCGTTCCTGATCGACGCCTCCCAGCCTCTTCGTCACCCCGGACTTGTTCCGGAGTCCACGGCGCGGCAATCGGGGCGGCGTGAGCCTCGATCGACCGCGACTGCAGGTCGGTAGACTCCGGAACAAGTCCGGGGTGACGAAATAGAATGTGAATGTCGATCGGTCCTCGGATGCAGGCCCATAGGCGTTAACGCCCACGGCAACGCGCTTTCCTACAGCTGGCCTCGCTGCCATTCTTCGCAGCGACCCCCATCGGCCTCCGTTCTTTGACACCGCCGATCCTCACCGCGCGCAAAACGTGGCAAGTGTGAACTTCGTGAACTTTGGCGCCCGTCCGCCCAAAAAATCCTAATAATTCAACTGCAACTGCGTCCGGATCACATCGCCCTCGGCGCGCCCCAGCCGCCGTTCGTCCGCCTCGGCGCGCTCCATCCGGGCATAGGCCAGCGTCAGTTCCAGCGCCGGCACCGGCTGGAACTCGATGCCCAGTTCGATCTCGTCCGTCTCCAGTCGGGGGGCGTTGACCGCCGCTTTCCACCCGCCGCGATAGGTCTGCCACCGGGCATAGGGCATGAACGGTCCGACCGGCGACGCCTTGACCCGCGCCATCGCCTGGACATAGCCGCCATGGATCGGCTTCGTCGTGATCGCGCGCAGCGTCCGGTCATATTCCGGCCCCCGCCCCCAGTTCCATTCCGCCTGAAACCCGATCGGCGCGGGATAGAGGATCGCGTGCAGCCCGACCCGTTCGTCGGCAAAGGTCACATCGCTCACCCCGCCGGTCCGCACCTCGGGCTGGACGCGATTGGTATAGGCGCTGCCGCCGACCTCCAGCACGCGCCCCCCGCCGATTTCGAACGGCCATGTCGCCAGCGCCACCGCCATCACCGCGTCATTCGCTTCCTCGCGGTTGATGCCTTGCCCGTTATAGATGCCGACCCCGAACGCGCCGTAATTGCCGAACAGCTTCTGCCCGTCCTCGGTCAATCGTTCCCAGATGTCCTCGACCCGGCGCGGCGTGTAATATGCGACGACGCCGATATCGCGCTCGCTCGGCACCCCGCTGTTGATCGCGTCGCTGCGGTCGAGCGGGACGCGGTTCGACGACGACTGCATATTCTCCCACCCGAACGGCACCTTCGACTGGCCGAAGCGCAGGCGGAACCGCTTGTCGGGATCGAGGAACGCATCGAAATAGGCGTCGCGCAGTTGCAGGAAGCCCTCGCGCCGCTCGCCGACCGACTGGCTGCTGACCGCCGTCGCGAAATCGGGCTGGAGGTAGAAGGACACGCGGTCGCCAAGATCGCCCTGCAACACCAGCCGAATCCGGCGAAAGGTGAAGCCGGTATCGTCGCCGATCCCGCTGTCATGCACCGATCGCAGCCGCGCGACGCCATCCGGCGCGGTACGATCGCCGGAGACGATCTCGCTCAGCCGCAGCTGGGTGTATCCGCGCAGCCGGATGCGATCATACCATTTCTCGCGCTTGGCGGGCGGTGTCGTGGCGGCGACCTGTACCGGCGGCGCGGCAGGCGTGGGCGCGATGGCGACCTGCGGCGGCGCGACCGGAGCAGCCGGTGGCGTGGCGATCGTGGCCGCCTGCGCCGCCTTCATCTCGGCGATGACCGCCTTCAGCTCGTCGATCTGGCGCTGAAGCTCCTGCACGGTCTGCGCCACCGCAGGGGGTGCCACCAGAAACGACGTGGCGGCGATCGCCGGAAGGAGCTGCTTCATGGACCCGCGCCATGCCGCTGCGGCACGACGCGGGTCAAGTGATATGACGATCGCGTTACAGTCCGTCAGATGTGGATCGCGCGGCCATACGCGGCCAACACCGACTCGTGCATCGATTCCGAAATGGTCGGGTGCGCGAACACCGTCTGGGTCAGTTCGGTCTCGGTCGTCTCCAGCTGGCGGGCGACGACATAGCCCTGGATCATCTCGGTCACTTCCGCGCCGACCATGTGCGCGCCCAGCAGTTCGCCGGTCTTCGCATCGAACACCGTTTTCACGAAGCCTTCCGCCTCACCCAGCGCGATCGCCTTGCCGTTGCCGATGAACGGGAACTTGCCAACCTTGACGCTGTAGCCGGCTTCCTTGGCCTTCGCCTCGGTAAAGCCGACGCTGGCGACCTGCGGTCGGGCATAGGTGCAGCCGGGAATATTGTTCTTGTCCATCGCGTGCGGGTGCACGTCCTTGTTGCCCAGCGCCTTGGCGATGGCTTCGGCGGCGATCACGCCCTCATGGCTCGCCTTGTGCGCCAGCCACGGGGCACCCGTCACGTCGCCGATCGCCCAGATGCCATCGACGTTGGTTTTGCCATAGCCGTCGGTCTTGATGTGGCCGCGCTCAGCCTCGATCTTCAGCGCTTCCATGCCGATATTCTCGGTATTGGGCACGATGCCGATCGCGACGATCGCGTGGCTGAACTCGACCTGCTCGACCTTGCCGTCCGGTCCCTTGATCGCGGCCTTCACGCCGCTCGCGGTCGCTTCCAGCTTTTCCAGACCCGACTTGGTCTTGATCGTCATGCCCTGCTTGGTCAGCGCCTTGTGCATGAACTCGCTGACTTCGGCGTCCTCGACCGGCATGATCCGGTCGAGCATCTCGACGATGGTCACGTCGGCGCCCATGTCGTTGTAGAAGCTGGCGAACTCGACGCCGATCGCGCCCGATCCGATGACCAGCAGCTTCGTCGGCATTTCGGGCGGCACCATCGCATGGCGATAGGTCCAGATCTTGGCACCGTCGGCCTTGGCGAACGGCAGGTCGCGGGCGCGGGCGCCGGTCGCGATGATGATGTGCTTCGCTTCCAGTTCGGTCGTCTTGTCGCCCTGCTTGACGCTGAGCTTGCCCTTGGCCGTGATGGTGCCGACGCCCTCATGGACCGCGACCTTGTTCTTCTTCATCAGGCCCTTGACGCCCGCGTTCAGCTGGCCCGCGACCTTGCGGCTGCGATCGACCACCTTGGCGAGGTCGAACGACGGCTTCTCGTTCGACAGGCCGTACTGCGCGGCGTGCATCATGTAATGATAGATTTCGGCCGAGCGCAGCAGCGCCTTGGTCGGGATACAGCCCCAGTTGAGGCAGATGCCGCCCAGCCGCTCGCGCTCGACAATGGCGACCTTCAGGCCAAGCTGGCTCGCGCGGATCGCCGCGACATAGCCGCCGGGGCCGGAACCGAGCACGATGAGGTCGTAGGTATCAGCCATCACTTTGCCTTTTCGCTCGCTGCTGCCCGGTCGAGCAGCCGAATTAGTTGCCGCACGAGTTCCGTGCGTTAGCCCTCGATCGTCCGCGGCTTGCGATGTTCGTCGATCGCCACGAACACGAAGCGCGCCTGCGTAACGCGGTTCACCGCCTCGCCGAACCGGTCGCGGCGCCAGGCCTCGACCTCGATCGTCATCGACGTGCGACCGACCTTCACCAGATCGGTATAGACCGACACTTCGTCGCCGACCGCGACCGGCGCATGGAACTGCATCGCATCGACCGCGATGGTGACGGCGCGGCCCTTGGCATGGCGCGCAGCGACCAGTCCGGCGGCCATGTCCATCTGCGACATGATCCATCCGCCGAAGATGTCGCCATAGGGATTAGTGTCGGCGGGCATGGCGGTTACGCGCAGCGCCGGCTGTCCCGGCGGCGGTGCCACGGCATCCTCAACGATCATGCGGCACCCCCTTCGCGCGTTCCTCGGCCATCGCGCGCCGCACCTGCCGGACGCCCAGCAGCAGCACGACGACCATCGCCACCCATGTCACCGTCCAGATGTCGCGCCGCCCCAGCGGATACGACCACGCCGACAGCGACCCGATCGCCCATGCCGCCGCGATCCCCGCGACGACATGCACGATCTCGGTCAGCAGCCGGATGCGCATTTACGCGATCAGGCCGAGCGGCGACTCCACCAGCGCCTTGAACAGCTTGAGCATTTCCGCACCGTCCGCACCGTCGATGGCGCGGTGGTCGAAACTGCCGGTCGCCGTCATCACGGTCGCCACGCCCAGCGCGTCGTCGACGATATACGGGCGCTTCTCGCCGGCACCGACTGCCAGGATCATACCCTGCGGCGGGTTGATGACCGCTTCGAACTGCTTGATGCCGAACATGCCCATGTTGCTGAGCGATGCCGTGCCGCCTTGATATTCCTCGGGCTTCAGCTTGTTCTCCTTGGCGCGGCCGGCCAGGTCCTTCATCTCGCTGCTGATCTTCGCCACGCCCTTGTTGGCGGCGTCGCGGATGATCGGGGTGATGAGGCCGGTCGGCGTCGACACCGCCACCGACACGTCGGCACGGGCGTACTGCACCATCTCGTTGCCGAGGAAGGTGACGTTGCACTTCGGGCTGTTTTCCAGCGCGACGCCCAGCGCCTTGATGAGCAGGTCGTTGACCGACAGCTTTACGCCGCGCGCGTCGAGCGACTTGTTCAGGTCGCCGCGCAGCTTCAGCAACGCATCCAGACGGATGTCGACCGTCAGATAGATGTGCGGCACCTGCTGCTTCGATTCGGTCAGGCGACGCGCGATCGTCTTGCGGATGTTCGACAGCTTCTCGACCGTGTGCGGGATCGAATCGTCGAACCACACGGCGGCGGGCTTGGGCGCTTCGGCGGCAGGCGCCGACGGGGCGGCCTGCGATGCAGGCGCGGCGGCTTGCGCCTTCGGGGCGCTCGCGGCACCGGGCTTGGCGCTCTCGACGTCGGCCTTGACGATGCGACCGTTGGGGCCGCTGCCGGCGACGCCCGACAGGTCGAGGCCCTTGTCGGCGGCGATGCGGCGGGCAAGCGGGCTGGCCTTCACGCGGCTGCCGTCGCTGGGGGCAGCGGGTGCGGCAGGCGCCGGCTTCGCTTCGGTCGCGGCGGGGGCTTCAGCCTTGGGAGCCTCTTCCTTCGGCGCATCGGCCTTGGCCGGCGTGCTGCCGATCGCCGACGCATCCTCACCCTCTTCGAGGAGGATGGCGATCACGGCGCCGACCTTCACATTGTCGGTGCCCTCGGCGACCAGCACCTTGCCGATCGTGCCTTCGTCGACGGCTTCGAATTCCATCGTGGCCTTGTCGGTCTCGATCTCGGCCATGATGTCGCCGGACTTGACGGTATCGCCTTCCTTCACCAGCCATTTGGCCAGCGTCCCCTCTTCCATGGTGGGGGACAGGGCGGGCATCTTGATCTCGATCGGCATGGGGCAGAATGGTCCTCTCAGGCTCGTCGCGCCTCTTCGCTGTCGGACGGCTCCCGGTCAAGCCCCGGCACGACCTTGCATGACCGACGCGAACCGGCGCATGAACCGGTGCGTCAGGGGAAGATGCGATGCGGACATATCTGGTGGTGGTCGACGAAAGCCCGGAAAGCGCCGTTGCGCTGCGCTTCGCCGCGCGCCGTGCGGTCAAGACCAATGGCGGCGTAGAGGTGCTGGCACTGGTCGAGCCACAGGAATTCGCCCCTTGGGGCGGCGTGCAGGCGACGATCGAGGAAGAGGCGACCGAGCGCGCCGAGGCATTGGTACAGGCCGCCGCCGGTACGCTGATCGCCGAATCGGGGCTGCAACCGCATCTGACGGTTAAGATCGGCGACGGCCCGCGAATCGTCCGCGACATGATCGCCACCAATCCCGACATCGCCGCCCTGGTGCTGGGCGCGGCCGCCACCGGATCGCCGGGGCCGCTCGTCACCCATTTCGCGGGCACCGATGCGGGCGCCCTGCCCGTGCCGTTGATGATAATCCCCGGCAGCCTCGACCGCGAAGGCATTGATCGCCTGAGCTGATTCGCAACGTCAGCCACCGTTCAGCCTGGCGAGTCCAAAGTACATCTGCGGAATACCGTGCGGGGGAGAGCAGCGATTCGCGCTCGATCCCCCGCGGGCTGCTGCTGTTCGCCGGGTGTCCGGCACATCCTCTCTTATAATTCAGCGCAGCGCTGGTGGAGGTCCGTTAGCGCGCTCCGGGCACAAAAAAAAGGGCCGGCGAACCGACCCTTGAAAAGTTTTAGGAGAGGATGCCTGAAAGGCACAGTCGTTGTGCACCGCAACCGATCCATTAGCAATTGCAAAAAACGAAACCAAACATTCTATTTCTGCATCAACCCCACCTTCAAGGTAGGTTTTAGGTGCAGATGGGTATCGATCGAAACCGGTTGAGCGGGATCGCCGAACGCGGCATCCTCCCGAAAATGCGATCGATGTTGCTCCTGCCCGCCCTGATCCTCACCGCCGCCGCCGGCGCGCGCGACACTCCGCGTCCCGAACGGCTGCGCGCCGACGTCGCGACCCTGGTGGGGTTCGGCACGCGACACACCGCCTCCGATCCCGACCATCGGACGCGCGGGATCGGCGCGGCGCGGCGCTGGTTCGCGAACGAACTCACCCGCATCGGCGCAGGCTGCGGCAATTGCATCACCGTCGCCAACATCGCGCGCGGCTTCACTGGGCTGCGTGCGCCGACCGGCGTCAATGTCGTCGACGTGCTCGGATTTCAGCAGGGACGAGATCCCAAACGGGTCGTCATCGTGATGGGCCATATCGACAGCCGGGTCAGCGACGTGATGGATGCGAAGAGCGACGCCCCCGGTGCCAATGACGACGCCTCGGGCGTCGCGCTGGTGCTGGAAACCGCGCGCATCCTGTCGAAGGAACGGTTCGACGCCACCATCGTCTATGCCGCACTGTCGGGCGAGGAACAGGGGCTGTGGGGTGCGCAACTCCTCGCCGACACCGCCAGGGAGCGTGGGTGGACGGTCACCGCCGTGCTCAACAACGACATCGTCGGCAACACCGTCGGACAGGACGGACGCAAGGTCGCCGACCGGGTTCGCGTCTTTTCCGAAGGAATTCGCACGTCCGAATCGATCGAGCAGCAGATCGCTCGCCGCGCCGCCGGGGGCGAGGATGACGGCCCGTCGCGCGCGCTGGCCAAGACGGTCGATTTGATCGCGACCGGCATTCCCGGCGGCCTCGACGTGTTTCTCGATCGGCGGCCCGACCGGTTCGGGCGCGGCGGCGACCACGAACCGTTCCTGAAGCTCGGTTATCCCGCGATCCGCTTTTCGGTCGGGGTCGAGAATTACGACGCTCAGCATCAGGACCTGCGCCGCGAAGGGACCCGCGTCTATGGCGACACCATCGACCGGATGGATTTCGCCTATCTCGCGAAGGTGACCGCGATCAACGCAGCGACCATCGCGCGTCTCGCCGCCGCCCCCGCCGCACCGGCCGGCGTCTCGATCGAAGGCGCGCTGGCGACCGACACGACCGTCCGCTGGCAACCGGTGGCGAACGCGGCCGGCTATCGCATCCGCTGGCGGCGCAACGATGCGCAGGACTGGACGAACAGCCGCGACGTGACCGGGGCCGAAGCGGTGCTGAAGGGCGTGATCGTTGACGACCATTTCGTCGCCGTGTCCGCCCTGTCGACATCGGGCGCGGAGAGCGTACCGACCTTCGCCGGTCGCGCCCCGCGCTGACAGTTACCGCCGCAACATCTTCGACCGGACCACCCGCCGCCGTGGTGCGGCGCGGTGCGTTTCGTAGGTCACGACCTCTTCGGTCGTGGTTGTCGTCACCGGCGCGTTCTGAATCGTCACCGTCGTCACCGTGCGCGGCGGGTAATAATAGCCATTGGCGACATAGCCCCCCGGCCCTTCGGTCGTGGTCGTCGTCGTATAGCTGCGCGCGACCGGCGGCGCGCCGACATGCCGCTCGACATAGCCGCCGCGCGGATACGGACGCGGGCCGATCGGCTGCACTTCCTCGCGCATCGGACCGAACACCACGCCCGGCGCGGGTGCATCATCGTAATAGCCGCCGTCCGGTGCGACCGGCACGTCCTCGCCCGGCAGCGGATAGCCCGCGCCATAGCCCTGCCGAACCGGCGGCGGCGGTGGCGGCGCACGGCGATCCTCGGCGCGGTCGATCGCGGTGCCGATCAGCGCACCGGCACCCGCGCCCAGCAGGGTTCCGCCCAGCCGGTTGCCACGACCCGCGATGACGTTCCCGGCCACGCCGCCCGCGACCCCGCCGATCACCGCACCGCCGACCCCGTCGTCGCGCCGCGCGACCGGCGGCGGCGGAACGTCGTTCTCGGCAACGTAGCGATCATAGGCCCGGTCATCGCGGACATAGCGGCCATTGTCGCGCGAATCCCAATCGATGCCGCGACGATAATCGGACACCCGGCCCTCCCGGTCGGCCAGCACCGCATCGTCGTAATAACGATACCAGCCATAACCCGGCTGCGGCCGCGTCAGCCCATAGACCGGCCAGTCCTGGATGAAGAAGCTCGGCGCCACCCAATAGCGCGGCAGGACCCAGCCCCGCGCCGGCATCCGGTACGCGGACCAGCCGCCCGGTGCATAATAGCCGCCATACCAGCGTCCGCGCACCTTTCCGCCCCAGCGTGGGCCGGGCAGGTTCACGCGCGGCTGCCCGGGATAGAGCGCCGGCCGGCCCGGACGCGCCTCCGGCGATTGTCCGACGCGCGGCTGCGCGTGGGCGGCTCCGGTCGAGGCAAGGATCGCCGCGATAGCGGCAAGGGTGGGCGTTCGCATCGTCGGGTCGGCTCCCTGTAACGCGGTTGCTCCGCGCGGATATGGTTGCCGAAACCTTACCACACCGCCCGGTTCCCGGCCAATCCGGCGATTGCCGGACCGACCGTCCCGTGCCGGGGCAGATCAGCCGATGCGCGGGGCCAGCAACGCCACCAAAGCCTCGCATCCGGCCTGGTCATCGGCATCGAACCGGCCGGGCAACGGGCTGTCGAGGTCGAGCACACCTATCAGGCGATCGCCGACGATCATCGGCACCACCAGTTCGCTGCGGCTGTCCGCGTCGCAGGCGATATGGCCGGGAAAGGCGTGGACATCGGCGACCAGTTGCGTCGTCCGGCGCGCCGCCGCCGTCCCGCACACCCCGCGCCCCAGCGCGATACGGATGCACGCCGCCTTGCCTTGAAACGGCCCCAGCACCAGCTCGTCCTGCACCAGCCGATAAAAGCCCGCCCAGTTCAGGTCGGGCAGATATTGCATCAACAGCGCCGACGCATTCGCCATATTGGCGATGGCGTCGCTTTCCCCGGCGGTCAGCGCGTCGAGGGCGGACAGGAGGTCGCGGTACAGGTCGCCCTTGGCGCCGGTGGCAATATCGAACTGGTACATTAGGCGCGATGTAGGACGAAGGGCGCCACTCGCCAATCCTCCCCCCGTGCCCGGGAGGATTTAGAACGTGATGACATCAGGTAGAACCGTTCGTGCTGAGTAGGGACTGGGCTTGTCGAAGGCCCGTATCGAAGCACCTCCTCCACGGTCCTTCGATACGCCGCTTCGACAAGCTCAGCGGCTACTCAGGACGAACGGTTTCAGCTTATGTCAGCAAGCCCTACTCCAGCTTCACCCGCCCCCGCCCGGCCTTCACCTGCGAGCGGCCCTTCTTGGCATCGACGCGCCGCACCTGCGACGCCTTAGTCGGCTTGGTCGCGCGGCGCTTCTTCGGCACGATCGTCGCCTCGCGGATTAGTTCGAACAGCCGCTCACGTACCTCGCGTCGGTTCATCTCCTGCGACCGCGACGCATCGGCGCGCAGCGTCAGCACGCCCTCCTTGGTCAGCCGCGATCCGGCCAGCACCGCCAGCCGATGCTTCACCGCCTCCGGCAGCCCCGGCGATGCGACCACGTCGAAGCGCAGCAGCACCGCGCTGTCGGTCGTGTTCACATGCTGCCCGCCCGGTCCCGACGCGCGGGTGAAGCTCTCGACCAGTTCGCCGCTATCGATCGCGATCGACCGCGTGATCGGGATGCGCGGCATGTCAGGCTTCGTCGAACCCCGCCGCGACGAAGCTCTTCGGCCACGGCGCGGTGACGTCGATCGCCGGCTTGTTGTCGCGCGGCACCATCAGCCCGGTCGCGTGCAGCAACATGCCGTGCCGCCCGCCCCGGCCATAGACCGGATCGCCTGCCACCGGACAGCCCAGCCCCTCGGCCATATGCACGCGGATCTGGTGCGTCCGCCCCGTTTCGGGGAACAGCGCGACCAGCGCACGGTCGTCGACGGTGCGCAGCACGCGCCAGTTGGTCCGCGCGGGCTTGCCCTTCGCATCGCCGACCATCCGCCATCCGCTCTCGGCCGTGCTGACCTTGGCCAGCGGCAGGTCGATCTCTCCCGATTCGCCGGCGGGAATGCCGTCGAGGATCGCCAGATAGCGCTTCGTCACCCGCCCCTGTTCGAACGCCTGCTGGAACCGCGCATGGGCCTTGGGATTGCGCGCGAGCAGTAGGCAACCGCTGGTATCGCGGTCCAGCCGGTGGACCGGGGTCGGTTCGCGTTGAAAGGTGAAGCGCAGTTCGTCGGCACGTCCCACGATGCTGGGCGATCCGTCGCGCGGCGGATCGACCGGCAGGCCGGCGGGTTTGTCGAGGACGATCGCTTCGCCGTCGATGAACAGGACAAGGTCGTCAAGCATTCCGCTCCCTTGCCATCGTTGTCGACGCCATGCCAGTGCGCTTGCGGCATCCCGTCGACCCAGCCGGAGACTTTTGTGCGCCGAACCGCCCTCGCCCGCCGTCTGGTCCCGCTGACCATAATGTCCGCCTGCGCCCCGACCACCGCGCCCGCGCCGCCGGTCGCGGTGCCGACGCCCGCCCCCGCCGCCACGCCGGTAGCACCACCCCGTATCGTGACCCTGCCCCCCGCCGGTCCAACCGGCCCGGTCGAGCTGTGCGGACGCGGCACGGTGCAGCGGACCGCCGATGGCCGGCTGTTCAACCATTTTCCCTATCCCGACATGCCCGCAACCGCGCTGGTCGACGCACCCCCTGCCCTTGGCGGGTCGTGCAAGGTGCATCCGGCGATAGCCACCGACCTCGCCCGCCTGCTCGCCGCCGCCAATGGCGATCCCGCCATTGCCGGCACCCTGCGCGCCGTATCCTGCCACCGCTCCGAAGCCCTCCAGCGGGTGACCTTCTGCGGCGGGATTGGCGCCAACGGATCGGGCAGCTTCGCCGAACGCGCCTGGGCCTCCGCGCCGCCCGGCCATAGCGAGCATTCGACCGGCTACGTCATCGACTTCGGTACCAGCACGTCACCGGCCTGCAACGCCGAAGCCTGCTTCGCCGCCACTCCGGCCGGCCGCTGGCTGCGCGCCAACGCGGCGACATACGGTTTCGAAATGTCGTTCCCGGCGGGCAACAGGCAGCAGGTGAAGTGGGAACCCTGGCACTGGCGCTGGGTCGGCACCGCCGCGACCGAAGCAGGCGCCGCACCGGCCCGCTCGCTGTTCCGGCAGGCGCGGACGCGGTTCCCGGCGGAGCCGAAGGTCGAATGACCCGCCGCGAACGCCCCTGGCGCAGGCTGGGATAACGGATGGTTCAAACAGGGTGGATCAAACTTCAAGCGAAGAAGAAGGAATTTGTTCGCGCGGAGGCGCGGAGAGAGGTTCGCCTGGGGCGCGGACACCCGCGCCAGCAGCCTCGTTGATCGCTGCACCGGACGGGAATGTTACCCGATAAACGGAGCCTTGGCCCCAAGCGCGCACTCCGCGCCTTCGCGCGAACAAGGAAGACGGGGCGACCCGATGGCCGCCCCGCCCCCTCTCACCCGAAGACCTTCGCGGCCAGTTCGGCGATGCGCTTGCCCTGATGGCGCGCGCCCCCCAGTTCGATCTCGGTCGGCTGGCGGCTGCCGTCGCCACCGGCGATCGTCGACGCGCCATAGGGGGTGCTGCCGTTCACTTCGTCCAGCCCGGTATGGCCTTCATAAGCATAGTCGAGGCCGACGATCGTCATGCCGTGGTGCATCAGGTTGGTGATGATCGAGAACAGCGTCGTCTCCTGCCCGCCATGCTGCGTCGCGGTCGAGGTGAAGGCACCGCCGATCTTGTTGACCAATCCGCCCTTGGCCCACACGCCTCCGGTCGTGTCCCAGAACGCCGCCATCTGGCTCGACATCCGGCCATAACGCGTGCCGGTGCCGACGATGATCGCGTCGTAATTGGTAAGCTCGTTGGGATCGGTCAGTTCGGCGTGATGATCCGCGACCTGGAACCCCGCCGACTTGGCGACCTCCGCCGGCGCGGTTTCGCGCACCCGGCGGACATCCACCTCGGCACCGGCCGAACGCGCGCCCTCGGCAACGGCGTCGGCCATCTTCGCGACATGGCCATAGGACGAATAATATAGGACCAGAACCTTCGACATCGTCAGATACTCCCTTGGGCTTATTCGGAATCGACCAGGACGATTTCGGCGTCCTCGGTCGCGGCAATGGTGACGGTCTGCCCGCCCGACAAAGCGGCCCCGTCGCGCGCCTGAAAGGCGACGCCGTCGATGGTGATCGCGCCGGTCGCGGCGACGAGATAGGCGTGACGCCCTGCCCCCACGCTATGTTCCACGCTTTCGCCGGCCTTCAGCGTCGCACCCAGCACCCGCGCCTCGGCCCGGATGCGCAGCGCATCGCCGTCGTCGTCATAGCCGCTGGCCAGCGTTACGAACCGGCCCGACCGTTCGCCCTTCGGGAACGGCTTGGCGCCCCAGGCCGGCGCGCCGCCCTTCTGGCGCGGCTCGATCCATATCTGGAAGATGCGGGTCGTTTCCGGCTCGAGATTATATTCGGCGTGGCGGACGCCGGTGCCCGCGCTCATGACCTGCACGTCGCCTGCCCCGGTCCGCCCCTTGTTCCCCAACGAGTCCTGATGGGTGATCGCGCCCGATCGGACATAGGTGATGATCTCCATGTCCTTGTGCGGGTGCGGGGGAAAGCCGCTGTTCGCGGCGATCTCGTCATCGTTCCACACGCGGATCGCACCCCAGCCCATCCGCTGCGGATCGTAATAATTGGCGAAACTGAAATGGTGGCGGGCGCTCAGCCAACCATGGTCGGCATGGCCCAGACTGTCGAATGCACGTTTGTCGATCATCGTCGATCTCCTTGCTTGACCCCCAAGATAGGCCGCGCGATCATGTCGTAAATGGAAACGTCGGAAACCGATCGTTTCGCGGATGGAGGGGTTATGCGACTTCCCGACTTCGAGGCCTGGGCCATGTTCGCCTGCGTCGTCGAACACCGATCGTTCAGCGCCGCCGCCCAGTCGATCGGCGTGTCGAAGGCCACGGTGTCGAAGGCGGTGGCCCGGCTGGAGGTGTCGCTCGGCACGACCCTGTTCCACCGAACGTCGCGCCGCCTGACGCTGACCGATGCCGGGCAATCGCTCGCCGAGCGCGCCGGCCGCATCCTCGCCGAAGCACAGGCGGCGGAGGAACAGGCGCGCGACGCCGCCGCCGCGCCCACCGGCCTTGTCCGCGTGGCGGCGCCGATGTCGTTCGGCCTCGCCCATGTCGCGCCCGCCATTGCCGACTTTCTCGGCGCCCATCCCGGCGTGGAGATCGACCTGACGCTGTCCGATGCTAAGGTCGACATCGTCGCCGAGGGGATCGACGTGGCGCTGCGCATCGCCGAACTGCCCGACAGTTCGCTGCGCGCCCGCCGCCTTGCCCCCGTCGCGATCCGCATCGTCGCCGCGCCGGCTTACTGGGACCGGCGCGGGCGTCCGGCGCATCCGGCCGACCTCGGCGACCATGACTGTTTCGGCTACACCAACCTTCCCAGCGCCATCTGGCATTTCCGGCGGGGCGAAGAGGAAGTGGCGGTCCGCCCGACCGGCCCGCTGGCGACGAACAATGGCGAAGCGCTGCTGCCCGCGCTGTGCGCCGGGTTGGGGATCGCACGGCTTCCCGACTTCCTCGTCGATGCCGACATCACCGCCGGCCGGCTGGAACCGGTGCTGCCCGACTGGAACAGCGGCAGCGTCGCGCTGCACCTGCTGACGCCGCCCGGCACGTTGCGCCCAGCGCGGGTCGAGGCGCTGATCGACTATCTGTCCGATCGCTTTCGCCGGTCCTGCAATCTGCGTTAATTTCGCTAAACGTTTCGATCCCGCTGCCGTTTACCATCACAGAACCCTTCGTTCCGCTTAACCAACGGAATTTACGAAGTGTTTTCGATTAGGCAAAAATTAACCTTTTGCCTTCATAGGTGTTTACGGTAATGTTTTTGCTGCGCGCCGGTCAGGGACGATAGCGCGCCGCGAAACGGGGGAAGTAGGCCGATGCGCGTGCTGTTGATCGAGGACGAGCCGACGACCGCCAAGGCGATCGAGCTGATGCTCACGACCGAGGGGTTCAACATCTACACGACCGATCTGGGCGAAGAGGGCCTCGATCTGGGCAAGCTGTACGATTACGACATCATTCTGCTCGATTTGAACCTGCCCGACATGCACGGGTACGATGTTCTGAAGAAGCTGCGCGTCGCGCGGGTGCAAACTCCGGTCCTGATCCTGTCGGGCATCGACGAAATGGACTCGAAGGTCCGCTCGTTCGGCTTCGGTGCCGACGATTACGTGACCAAGCCGTTCCACCGCGAGGAACTGATCGCGCGTATCCATGCCGTCGTCCGCCGGTCGAAGGGGCATTCGCAATCGGTGATCCGCACCGGCAAGCTCTCGGTGAACCTCGATGCCAAGACGGTCGACGTCGACGGCGCGCGCGTCCACCTGACGGGCAAGGAATACGCGATGCTGGAGCTGCTGTCGCTCCGCAAGGGCACGACGCTCACCAAGGAAATGTTCCTCAACCATCTTTATGGCGGGATGGACGAACCGGAACTCAAGATCATCGACGTCTTCATTTGCAAGCTGCGCAAGAAGCTCAGCATGGCGTGCGAAGGCGACAATTATATCGAGACCGTGTGGGGTCGTGGCTATGTGCTGCGCGAACCCGACGAGATGGTCGAGGCGGCGGTCGCCTGAACGAAGTACCGACCGTCCGCCTTGCCCGCACCGGCGATCTCGCTGCGATCGCCGGGTTGATGGACCTCGCCATCGACCGATTACAGCAGGACTTTTTGTCGGACGAACAGATCGTCGCCAGCCGGCAGGTCATGGGCCTCGACCGGCAACTGGTCGGCGACGGCACCTGTTTCGTGGCGGAAGTCGACGGGGCGCTGGTGGGCTGTGGCGGCTGGAGCCGGCGCGCCACCCTGTATGGCGGCGATGACGGCATGGTCCCGCGCGACGTCCGCCTGCTCGACCCCGCGACCGAGCCGGCCCGCATCCGCGCGATGTATACCCATCCCGACCATGCCCGCCGCGGCATCGGCAGCCTCATCCTCGCCACCTGCGAACGCGCCGCGCTGGCGGAGGGCTTCCGCACCGCCGAACTGATGAGCACCGCGAGCGGCCAGCCCCTCTACACCCGCTGCGGCTACCTGCCCGTCGAGCGCGGCGATGCCGATGTCGGCGGGGTGCGGGTACCGCTGATCCGGATGCGGAAGGCGTTGTAGGGGCGACAGGCCGACGGCCCCTTAAGGCAGGTCATGAGGTGCCGCTGAGCTTGTCAAAGCGGCGTATCGAAGGGCCGCTTGGCAAGTACTTCGATACGGCTCGGTCCCTACCCACCTCACCGTCACCCCGGACTTGTTCCGGGGTCCCGCTTCTTCTTCGGCGGCGGGTAGAAAGTGCGACCCCGGATCGTCCGGGGTAACGAACGACGCAACCTCAAGCCGTGATCGCCCCACCCATCCCCAACCGCTTGCCATTGGTGATGATGACCCGGTCGCCGAGCTTCGCCACGCCGAACAGCTTCTTCGCGAACGCGGTCGGCACACCGATGCAGCCATGGGTCGCGCCACCCTCCTGCACGTCGCTGCCATGGATCGAGATGCCGTCGTTGGTCAGCCGCAGCATATAGGGCATCGGCGCGCCGTAGAGGTTGCTGACGTGATCGGCATCCTTCTGCGTGATCTTCAACGCACCCAGCGGCGTCGGCTTCCAGTCCGCGCCGTACAGCACCACCGCCGCACCGATCTCGTACCCGTCGCGGAACACCGACAGCACCTGCGCATCGAGGTCGATGGTGACGACCAGCTTGCCGGTGGCCGGTGCGCCGGCCTCATCCCAGACCCATCGGCCATGGGTGAACGGCCCATCGATGTTCAGCACGCGGCGAACAACCATCGCTTCCGGGGCAGGCGTCGAAACGGCCGCTGGCGTCGCAACCGCTACCGGGGCCGGCCGAACCGTGGCGACCTTCGTCACCGGTTTCGCGACGACCGGCTCCGGCCGCTCGGCACGCAGCAGCATCGCCGCGCCGCCCCCGGTGGCACTCACCACGCCTACCAGCAACGCCAGGCCCAATCCGGTTCGCAAAGTTGCTCGCATCGATCCTCCTGTCCGCCCCCATGTAGGGCAAGCGAACCGCCGGCGCACCCCGCCAATCCGAACCGTACCGCGATGGCACATGCGCCGACGCACTTAATATCCTCCGAGCCCCGCGGGGAGCGGAACTGCCGCGAAGCGGGGGTGGAGGGGGATTTTCGCGAACGATATGCTTCGGAAATCCCCTCCAACAACGATGGCCGCCCCCCTACCCGTCCCGGGGGCAATCCCGACGCCGATCAACATTGAGGCCAACCAGCTCGGGTCGCCCTCATACCCATTATCGTCATTCCCGCGCAGGCGGGAATCCATAGACGCTACGGGTTCGATCCTGTCATCAACGCTGGCGCATATGGATTCCCGCCTGCGCGGGAATGACGAACTTTCCTCGACCGCGCTGAAAGTCGATCCAGCCTACCGCCCGACCGCCTTCGGCTCATCCTTCAGCGGCCATGCCTTATACCCGCCGACCCATGTCTCGATCACCCGCGTCGCGCGCAGTTCCGCCGGCGTCGCCGCCACCGGATCGCGATCAACCACGATGAAGTCCGCCTTCTGCCCCGGCAGCAGCGACCCGAAGCGCTGTTCAGCGAAACCGGCGAACGCCGCGTCCTGCGTGAACGCCTTCCACGCCTGTTCGCGCGTCACCTTCTCCTCGGGCCGCCAGCCGCCCGGCGGCTGCCCGTTGGCATCCTCGCGGGTGAACGCCGCCGCCCAGCCGACGAACGGGTTGGGGTTTTCGACCGGATAGTCCGACCCGAACGCCAGCCGCCCGCCGTCGCGCAAAACGGTCGCCCACGCATATGCCCCGGTCAGCCGCGCCGGTCCCAGCCGCGCCTCGGCCATCGTCCGGTCGCCGGTGGCATGGACCGGCTGCATCGACGCGATGATCCCGTTCCTGCCCAGCCGTGGCAGGTCAGCCGGATCGATCACCTGCGCATGTTCGATCCGCCAACGCCGGTCGTCCTTGTACGACGATGCCAATTCGTCGATCGCGTCCAGCACCTGCCGGTTCGCGCGGTCGCCGATCGCATGGATCGCGAATTGGAACCCGTCCATCGTGCCCCGGCTCAGCAGGTTGAGCAGCGTCGTATCGTTGATGAACGACAGCCCGGTCAGCTTAGGCGCATCGCTATACGGCACCTTCAGCCACGCCCCGCGCGACCCCAGCGCCCCATCGGCATACAGCTTGATCCCGCCCATGCGCAGCCGGTCGCCGTACAGCCACGGCGTCGGCCCGGCCCCGGCGATGGTCAGCGCCGGCTCCAGTCCGGCGGCATAGCTCATGATGCGCACCCGGAGCTGGCCGATGTCGCCCATCCGCCGGAACACCAGCCAGTCGTCGACCGACGTGCCCATGTCCGCCGTCGCGGTGATCCCGGTCGACAGCAGCAAGTCCTGCGCCTTCAGGAACGCGGCGTTGCGTTCGCGCGGGGACGGCTTGGGCTTGGCGGCATCGAACAAGCTGGCGGCGGCATCGACGAACACCCCCGACGGTTGTCCGTTCGGCAGCAATTCGATCCGTCCGCCGGCCGGTGCCACCGTCCTGGCGGTAATGCCCGCCGCCTTGATCGCCGCGCTGTTCGCCCACACCGCATGGCCGTCGGCACGTTCCAGCAACACCGGCTTGTCGCCCGCCGCCGCGTCCAGTTCGGCCGCCGTCGGGAACCGCCCCAGCCCCCACGCCTCCTGGTTCCAGCCACCGCCGACGATCCACTGGCGGTTGCCGTTGGCGCGCGCATAGGACTGGATCGCCGCCTGCGCATCGGCCAGCGACTTCGTGTTCGACAGGTCGAGTTCGAGCGCGCGATAGCCCAGCGACATCACATGGCCATGCGCGTCGATCATGCCCGGCATCACGATCTTGCCGCCCATGTCGCTGCGCCAGTCGAGCTTCTTCGGCGCCTTCTCGCCCTTGGGCACCAGCCGCACGACCTTGCCGTCCTTGTCGACCAGGATGCCGCCGAAGCGCACCACCTGCCCGCGCGAATCCAGCGCCACGCCGTTTACATTGTCGATCAGCCCATCGGCCTGCGCCGTGCCGGCCAGCAACAGCGCGGCAACGGTAAGAGCCTGCCGGATCACTTGGGCATCCTCCGCACCAGCGCGCTAGTATCCTGCCGACCGCCGCCCATCGCCTGCACCTCGGCATAGAATTGATCGACCAGCGCCGTCACCGGCAACGTCGCGCCATTGCGCCGAGACTCATCCAGCGCGAGACCCAGGTCCTTGCGCATCCAGTCGATCGCAAAGCCGAAATCGAACTGGTCCTGCGCCATGGTCGGCCAGCGATTGACCATCTGCCAGCTCTGCGCCGCGCCGCCCGACACCGCTTCCAGCACCTTGTCGAGATCGAGGCCCGAGCATTCCGCGAACCGCAATGCTTCGGACAGCCCGCCCAGCACGCCGGCGATGCAGATCTGGTTGACCATCTTGGTCGTCTGTCCCGCGCCCGCTGCACCGACATGGACGATGCGCTGCGCATAGGCGTGCATGATCGGTTCGGCGGCGGCGAACGCTTCCACCGACCCGCCGCACATGATCGACAGCTTGCCATTTTCGGCCCCGGCCTGTCCGCCCGATACCGGCGCATCAAGCACTAGCAGCCCCTTCGCCCCACCCGCCTCGGCCAATTCGCGCGCGATCGCCGCCGATACGGTGGTGTGGTCCGCGAACAACGCGCCTTCTCGCATCGCGCCGAACACGCCGTCGCTGCCCAGCGTCACCGCGCGCAGGTCGTCGTCATTGCCGACACAGGCGAACACCGCATCGGCACCCTCCGCCGCAGCCGCCGGCGTCTCCGCGACCTTGCCGCCATGCTTCGCGGCCCAGGCATCTGCCTTGGCACGGGTGCGGTTGTAGACGGTGACCTGATGGCCGGCGGAAAGGAGGTGCCCGGCCATGGGCGCGCCCATGACGCCGGTGCCGATGAATGCGAGTATTGCCATGCCCGCTGTGTAAGGCGCGCCGCGTGGACGCGATAGAGGGAAGCACGCGGCTGACCGTACGATCCCGCCCATTCGGTTATTGCTAACGACTCTCATTGTATATAATTCGCCATCGAACCGAAGCGGCGAATGCCGGCCGACGCAGGGGACACTGCGCGGACAGGAGGCTCGGCATCACCGCGACGGGGGCATGACCATGACGACGAGGATTTGCGCACTGGGGCTGATCGCCCTGACCACACCGGTACCGGCGCTGGCACAGGACGGCACGCTGATCGAAGAGGTGCTGGTCGTCGGAAAGCGCCACAGCATCCGTCCCGACGTGGCGACCGGCGCGACCCGCACCCGGACCGCGATCGAGGACATTCCGCAGGCGATCCAGGTGATCTCGCGCGAAACGATCGACGAACAGCAACTGGTGCGGCTGGCCGACGTGGTCGCCAATGTATCGAACGTGCAGCCCGGCGGGACGCAGGGCAACCGCACCGAATTGTTCGTCGTGCGCGGCTTCGAACTGTCGTCCTATGCGATCGACGGCATCCTGACCAATCCGGCGCAGAACTTCACCGAAACCGTCCGCGACCTCGCCAATGTCGCGCAGGTGGAGGTGCTGAAGGGACCGGCGTCGGTCCTGTACGGCCGGGGCGAACCGGGGGGCACGATCAACATCGTCACCCGCCGCCCCGCCTTCACCTTCGGCGCGGAGGGGCAGGTTCAGGTCGACGGCAACGGCCTGCGCCGGGTGCAGGCGAGCGTGACCGGCCCCGCCAGCGACACCGTGGCCGCGCGGTTCAGCATCGCCGGACAACGCTCCGGCAGCTTCCGCGATTTCCAGATCGACGGCAGCCGCGTGTTCTTCTCCCCGTCGATCGCGTGGCGGCCCGATGCCGCGACCCGGGCCGACATCGACTATGACTATACCGATCAGGTCACGCCCGGCGATCGCGGCCTGCTGGTCGTGAACGGCGCGGTGCGCGGGCCGGCGTCGCGCAGCTATGGCGAGCCATGGTCGCGCAATTTCGGCCGCCAGCACGGGCTGCGCGGACGGATCGAGCATGATGTCGCCGACTGGCTGACCCTGCGCCAGATCGTGTCGTACCAGAGCGGCGACAGCGGGCGGACCGTGGCCGACTTCACCGGATTGAACGCCGCGCGCACGCTGTTGCAGCGGCGCGGCGTCCGCCAGTCGCAATCGGTGGCGACGACCACCAGCCAGAGCGAGGCGCTGTTCCGGTTCGACACCGGACCGCTCACCCACCTGCTGCTGGCCGGATTCGAGGCGGTCGACGCGCGGCGCACGACCAGCGAATGGCGCGCGCCGCTGGCATCGATCAGTGTCGCCGCACCGGTGCAGGGCGCGCGGCCCGGTCCCTTCACCTTCTTCCGCACGGTCGACGTCCGCGCCCGGTTTCTCGCCCCCTATGTGCAGGACCAGATCGGGATCGGCGACCGCGTCGATATCGTCGCGGGCGTCCGCTGGGACGATGTCCACCAGACGACGACCACTGCCGGCATCGCCACCGCCGAGGACGGGCGGCGCGCATCGCCCCGGCTGGGGATCGTGTGGCACGCCGTGCCCTCGGTCGCGCTCTACGCCAACTGGTCGACCTCGTTCCGGCCGCGCACCGCGGCGCAGGTCAACGGCGGCACCGCGCCCCCCGAAACCGGGCGCCAGTACGAAGCCGGGATCAAGTTCACGCCCGCAGGCGGCCGCCTGATCGCCAGCGCCGCGGTCTTCGACATCGTCAAGAACAATGTGGCGAGCGCCAATCCGGTCAATAGCGGCTTCGTGATCGTCACCGGCCAGCAGCGCTCGCGCGGGGTCGAATTCGACCTGAGCGGGGAAGTGCTGCCCGGCTGGCGCTGGATCGTCGGCGCCGGCTATCTCGATGCCACGGTGACGCGCGACAGCGTGATCCCGGTCGGCAACCGGCTGCGCGGCGTGCCCGAATGGAGCGGCAACCTGTGGACCACCTACCGCCTGCCCGCCGGGCCGCTGGCCGGGCTGATGCTGGGTGGCGGCGCGATCCGTGTCGGCGCGCGGGCGGGCGACCTCGCCAACAGCTATTCGGTGCCGGCCTATACCCGGTTCGACCTCACGGCGGGCTATACCTTTGCCGATCGCTACCGGCTGGGCGTGGTCGTGCGCAACGTGACCGACCGCTTCTATGTCGAACAACCGGTCGCGCTGACCACCAACTATCCCGGCAGCCCGCGCACCATCTCCGCTACGCTGTCGGTCGAATGGTGACCCGGTCGAAGGGCGATTCGGCCCGCCGACTTTCCCCGCTGCGTCGAATCGGCTAGGCGCGGGACCCTATGGCTACGAACCCGATCGCTCCGCCCGCCCTGCCCCTCACCGTCGACGACGTACGTGCCGCGGCGATGCGTATCGGCGGTTCGATCGTCCGCACGCCGACCCTTATCAGCCGCACCCTGTCCGACCTGACCGGCGCCACCGTCTATCTGAAGTTCGAAAACCTCCAGTTCACCGCCGCCTACAAGGAACGCGGCGCGCTCAACACGCTGCTGCAACTCGACGAAGCCACCCGTGCGAAGGGCGTGATCGCCGCATCCGCCGGCAACCACGCCCAGGGCCTCGCCTATCACGGCAATCGCCTCGGCGTGCCGGTGACCATCGTCATGCCGCGCCCGACCCCGACGGTGAAGGTGATGCAGACGCAGAGTCACGGCGCGACCGTGGTGCTGGAGGGCGAGACGTTCGACGCCGCCTATGCCCATGCCCGCAAGCTGGAGGCCGAACAGGGCCTGACCTTCGTCCACCCCTTCGACGACGCCCGGATCATGGCGGGGCAAGGCACCGTTGCCCTTGAAATGCTGGAAGACGTGCCAGCCATCGATACGCTGGTCGTGCCGATCGGCGGCGGCGGACTCATCAGCGGCATGGCCACCGTCGCCCGTGCCACCGGCCGCCCGATAGAAGTGGTCGGCGTACAGGCCGAGCTGTTCCCGTCGATGTACAACCGCCTGCACGGCACCGACATGGACTGCGCGGGCGATACGCTGGCGGAGGGGATCGCGGTCAAGCAGCCCGGCGGCCTGACCGCACAGGTCGTGGCCGCGCTGGTCGACGACATCGTGCTGGTCAGCGAACGCCAGCTCGAAGAGGCCGTCAGCCTGCTGGTCCAGATCGAAAAGACCGTGGTCGAGGGTGCCGGCGCCGCCGGCCTCGCCGCCCTGCTGGGGCATGGGGCACGGTTCAAGGGCAAGACCGTCGGCATCGTGCTGTGCGGCGGCAATATCGACACCCGCCTGCTCGCCAATGTCCTGCTGCGCGACCTCGCCCGCTCAGGGAGGCTGGCGCGGCTGCGCATCCGGTTGCAGGACCGTCCCGGCGCGCTGTTCCACGTCGCCAAGATCTTCCACGAACACGCGGTCAACATCATCGAGGTCTATCACCAGCGCGTCTTCACGACGCTGCCGGCGAAGGGCCTCATCACCGACATCGAATGCGAGACGCGCGACCGCGACCATCTCGACCGACTGGTCGATGGCCTGCGCGCCGGCGGCTATGAAGTGAGCACGGTCGAGCTGGCATGACCGAGATCATCACCGGCGCCTGTCTATGTGGCAGCTGTCGCTATCGCAGCGACGCGCCGGTGATGAACGTCCGTGCCTGTCACTGCCATCGGTGCCAGCGCGCCACCGGCAGCGCCTTCTACGCGCGTGTGATGGTGCCGCTATCCTCCATCACGATCGACGGGCCGGTCGCATGGTATGACGGCGATACCAGCGTCCGGCGGGGCTTCTGCCCCACCTGCGGATCGACGATGTTTTCGGAACGTGCCGCCGCCGGGACCATCGGCCTGACGATCGGCACGCTCGACCATCCCGAACGCTTCGCGCCGGCCGATCATATCTGGGTGTCGGCGAAGCAGCCGTGGCTGGTGCTGGCCGATGGCCTCCCACAGTTTGCCAAGGGTCCGCCCGCTACCTGACCCGACACGAAATTGGTGGTTAACGCGCTTTTCGGCACGTCTTGTCATCGCCATATCCATCGGGCCATTCTACGGATGATCGTCCCGACCGCAGGAGCAATGGGTGACCGCGCCGTTTCGATTTCCCCGCTTCTTCGTCACCTCGCCCGCGCCCTGCCCCTATCTGCCGGGGCGGCAGGAGCGGAAGGTGTTCACCGAACTGAGCGGTGACAATGCCGACGAGCTGAACGAGGCGCTCGGCCGGATCGGTTTCCGCCGCAGCCAGTCGGTCGCCTATCGCCCCAGCTGCGTCGGGTGCAGCGCCTGCGTGTCGGTCCGCGTCGTCGCCAGCGACTTTTCGATGAACGCGACGCAGCGCAAGCTGATGCGCCGTCATGCCGACCTCGACATTCGCGCGTGCAAGCCCTGGGCGACCGACGAACAATTCCGCCTGCTGCGTCGCTACCTGACCGCGCGCCACCCCGGCGGCGGCATGACCGCGATGGACGAATCGGACTTCGCCGACATGGTGGAGCATTCGCCGGTCACGTCTTGGGTCATCGAATATCGCCTGCCCGCCGTCGATGGCGTACCCGGCCGGCTGGTCGGCGCGTGCATCACCGACGAACAGGCCGATGGGCTGTCGATGGTGTACAGCTTCTTCGAAACCGACGACGACAGCCGCCCGGGCCTGGGCAACTTCATCATCCTCGACCATATCCGCCGCGCCCGCGCCGGCGGCCTGCCGCACGTCTATCTCGGCTATTGGGTACAGGGGTCGCCGCGCATGGCGTACAAGACCCGCTATCGTCCGCTGGAAGTGCTGGGGCCGGCCGGCTGGACACTGCTCGACGACACCGCCTCCCGCGCAACCGTCCCGGCGTGACGGCCGCGCTGCTCGCCCTCCTGCTCGCGGTTCAGCCGTCGGCCGGACTGGAACAGCGCCGCGCGACCATCCTTCAGTTCGAAATCCGCCTCGCCGCCGGCCTGTCGCCCGCCGAACAGGCCGCCGCGACCGAAGTCTTCGCCGCCGACACCCGCACCATCCGCCGCTGTGCCGATGCGGTGGCGATCGCCGCGCGGTACAAGGAACAGCGGCGATTCTCCGGATCGATCACGCAGCGCCGCAACGCCGCCTTCGCCGCGATCCCGATCGAACTGCGTCGCGAACTGGATAAGGTGCCGACCGGCCACGCCACGCGGGTCTTCGGATCGGCCGACGTCCGCCGCGTGCTGATCGCGTGCTCCGTGCCGCAGGTTCCAGCGGCCCGGCCGGGTATGGTCTGAAAACGCACCCCGTAACGTCGCCCAGCAAAGGCTGGGGCATCCGGCAGTTCCTGTCCCGCATTGTAACCAGGCCGTATCGACATTCACCGGTCTATCGTCACCCCGGACTTGTTCCGGGGTCCACGGCGCGGCGATCGGTGCAGGCAACGCTTCTCAAGACAGCGCGAGGGGCGAAGTGAACCTCGGCACAGGTCCGGGGGTGACGAAGGAATTGTACGTCGCTCGGCGATCGCCCTCGAATTGGCAGAATGTCGATCGGCCCGAGAAATTCCAGCCTGCGCCGGGATGACGTATGTGTCGAACGCAGAGGAGCTATCCCCAGCCCCCCTCCGTCATTCCCGCGAAGGCGGGAATCCATTCCCGCCGACGTCGCGGCTAGAATCGAACCGGCAGAGCATATGGCCTCCCGCCTTCGCGGGAGTGACGATTCCGGCGAGTGATGCCCCCAGCAACCACCAACACGAACAGGCACCCGACCCATGGGGCCGGATGCCTGTTCGAAACCAGTCACCGGGCGGACCGCATGGCCCCGCCCGACGCCGAATCAGCCCTGGCGGGCCTTGAAGCGGCGGTTGGTCTTGTTGATGACATAGATGCGCCCACGACGACGGATCACGCGGTTGTCCCGGTGACGATCCTTGAGCGACTTCAGCGAATTGACGATCTTCATGGGAACGGCTCTCAAACGGCAAAGAGGCCGCTCGCACGGCCGGAAAAGAGGCGTCCAGCTATCGCCGCGCGCCCGCTTCGTCAAGATACAACCGCCCGCTCCGTTCGAAACACCAGCGCAATGAACCCAACTCCTGCTATCGCGCGTTGGGCGGATTGATGAACCGTGGCAGTTTCGGGATGGATGGCATGAACAAGATCTGGGGTATCGGACTGGCGGCGACAGCCGCATTGCTGGCGAGCGGGTGCACCACCGCCGGATCGCGCATCGCGCCGGTCGACGTCACCCGCTTCCACCTGAACCAGCCGATCGCCAAGGGCAGCTTCTCGATCGAGCCGGTGCAGACCAACATGTCGGCCACCCCGGAATTCCAGACCTACGGCAATGCCGTCGCGCGTGAACTGGAAAAGATCGGCTTCACCCGCGCGGGCACCCAGCCGTCCGACCTGATCGTCGGCGTCGCCTTTACGCGCGGGACCAAGGGCTTCGTCGAAAAGCGCCCGCCGGTATCGATCGGCATCGGCGCGGGCGGCGGTGGCGGCGGCTGGCGCGGGGGCGGCATCGGGCTGGGCGGCGGCGTGGGCTTCGGCCTGGGCGGCGGACAGCGGGAGGTGATCGGCACCGAACTGGCGGTCCAGATTCGCCGTCGCGCCGACGCCACGACTATCTGGGAAGGCCGCGCCGTCACCGATTCGCTGGAAAATACGCCGGGCGCGCAGCCGGTGTTCCAGGCAGATCGACTGGCGAACGCGCTGTTCCGGAACTTCCCAGGCGAGTCGGGAATCACTACGACGGTGAAATGAGCATCACCATCAACGCCGCGTTCGACAGCGGCAACATCCGCGTCGTCGCCATACAAGGCGATGTGATCTACCTCGAGATCGTGGCCGATCACCAGTCCGACTTCTATCAGTGGTTCCACTTCCGCGTCGCCGGGGCGCGGGGGCGGACGCTGACGTTCCGCATCGTCAATGCCGGCGGCTCGGCCTATGCCTTTGGCTGGCCGGGCTATCGCACCCGCATGAGTATCGATCGGAACGCATGGCGGCAGGTCGATACCGACTATGGCGATGGCGTGCTGACCTTCACCGCGACGATCGACACCGAACTCGCCTGGTTCGCCTATTTCGCACCCTATACGCTGGAGCGCCACGACGACCTGATCGCGCGCATCGCCGCGCGGCCGGGCGTCGCCCATCGCGAACTGGGCCAGACGCTGGATGGCCGCGCGATCGACTATCTGACGCTCGGCAATGGCCCGTTGCAGGTCTGGGCCTATGCCCGCCAGCATCCCGGCGAATCGATGTGCGAATGGTTCATGGAGGGGCTGCTCGAAAAGCTGACCGATCCGAACGACGCGCTCGCCGCCGATCTGCGCGACCGCATGACCTTCCACTGCGTGCCCAATATGAACCCGGACGGCTCGTATCGCGGCCATCTGCGCACGAATGCCGCCGGGGTGAACCTCAACCGCGAATGGCACGCACCGACGGCGGAGCGCAGCCCCGAAGTGTTGTGCGTGCGAAACCGCATGGACGAAACCGGCGTCGACATCGCCATCGACGTCCATGGCGACGAAGCCATCCCCGCCAACTTCATCGCCGGTTACGAAGGCATTCCCAACTGGACCGACGAGCACGGCGCGCGCTTCACCGCGTTCGGCGCGGCATGGGCGGCAGCCACGCCGGATTTCCAGACGAAGCTCGGCTATCCGGTATCGGCCCCCGGTCAGGCGAACCTGTCGATGTCGACCAACCAGCTCGCCAACCGCTTCGGCGCGCTCGGCATGACGCTGGAAATGCCGTTCAAGGATCACGACGCCAACCCCGACCCGGAATATGGCTGGTCGCCCGAACGCTCGAAGACGCTGGCGCATAGCTGGCTGGAGGTATTGGCGGACTTCACGCGTTGACCCTTCCGGTCCTGCGCGTCGACGATCCGGCCGCGCCGCATGTCGCCGACCTGCTCGCCTTTCATCTGAAGGAGTTGCGCGGCGAAATGGCGGAGTTCGCCTTCGCGCTCGACGCCACCGGCCTGTCGCAACCCGGCGTCACTTTCTGGACGGCATGGGTCGGTGGCGCGCTGGCCGGCTTCGTCGCGTTGAAGGAGATTGGGAACGGCAGCGGCGAACTCAAATCGATGCGCGCCGCCCCGGAGATGCGCGGCAAGGGCATTGGCCGCGCCTTGCTCGACCATGTGATCGCCGAAGCGAGGCAGCGTGGCCTGTCCCGGATCAACCTCGAAACCGGTACGGCGGCGTTGCACCACCCCGCCGTATCGCTCTATCGCAGCGCCGGCTTCGTTGATTGCGGACCGTTCGGCACGTATCGCCCCAGCCCGTACAACCAGTTCATGACCCTATCGCTCGAGGAGACATCATGCCCACGCTCGTCCTGATCCGCCACGGCCAATCGGCCTGGAACCTCGAAAACCGCTTCACCGGCTGGTGGGACGTGAACCTGACCGGGCAGGGCGAGGCAGAGGCGAAGGCGGCGGGCGAGCTGCTGGCCGCCAAGGGTCACGACTTCGACCAGTGCTTCACCAGTTTCCAGACCCGCGCGATCAAGACGCTCAACATCGCACTGGAATCGATGGGCCGCCTGTGGCTGCCGGTCGAAAAGGACTGGCGCCTGAACGAACGCCATTATGGCGGGCTGACCGGCCTCGACAAGGCGGAGACGGCGGCGAAGCATGGCGACGAGCAGGTCAAGATCTGGCGCCGCAGCTTCGACGTGCCGCCGCCGCTGCCCGAAGCGGACAGCCCGTGGGACCTGTCGGCCGACCGCCGCTATGCGGGCATCGACATCCCGCAGACCGAAAGCCTGAAGGACACGATCGATCGCGTCCTCCCTTATTGGGAAAGCCGCATCGCGCCCGAACTGAAGGCGGGCAAGCGCGTGCTGATCTCCGCCCACGGCAACTCGCTGCGCGCGCTGGTGAAGCATCTGTCGGGCATTCCGGATGACGAGATTACTGGCCTCGAAATCCCGACCGGCCAGCCGATCGTCTATGAACTGGCCGACGACCTGACGCCGACCGATCGATACTATCTGAACGAGCGGTAAGCAGGCGCCCCCCGCCCCCCGTCGTGGCCGGGAGGGATGCAGCACCGCGTATCCCTGCACAAACGCCCCCCATCCGTTCGTGCTGAGTAGGGATTGAGCTTGTCGAAAGCCCGTATCGAAGCACCCTTGGCGTTCCTTCGATACGGGCTTTCGACAAGCTCAGCGGCACCTCAGGACGAACGGGTTTAAGAAAGCTCCATCCTACCTTCTGACCCCACCCGTTTGCTTCGAGCGAAGGGGGATAAGGAAACAAACCCCTTTCCTACACGCCCCACCCTCGGCAAACTCCCCGCCGGCCCCACCCCCGGCCAGCGCTCTTTGACACCACCGCCACACCCACCGCGCAAACAACGCGCAAGTGTGAACTTCGTGAACTTTGGCGTCTGAATATGCCCGTACGGCATCCTTCCGCTTGCCCTGTTCCCACCCCTTCCCTAAGCAGCGCGCTTCCCCAAAAGCGTTACGGGCATAGCATGAACGACGTGACCCTGGTCGGCATCATCATGGGCAGCACCTCCGACTGGGACACGATGGCGCACGCCGCCGACGTGCTGACCAAACTCGGCGTTCCCCATGAAACCAAGGTAGTATCGGCCCACCGCACGCCCGCCCGTCTGGTCGAATACGCGACCGGCGCGGTGGCACGCGGGCTGAAGGTCGTGATCGCCGGCGCGGGCGGTGCCGCCCACCTCCCCGGCATGGTCGCGTCGATGACCCGCCTGCCCGTGCTGGGCGTTCCCGTCGAATCGAAGGCGCTGAAGGGCATGGATAGCCTGCTCTCGATCGTGCAGATGCCCGGCGGCGTGCCGGTCGGCACGCTGGCGATCGGCAAGGCGGGGGCGATCAACGCCGGCTTGCTCGCCGCGTCGATCCTCGCGACGCACGACGAAGCGCTGGCCGAGCGGCTTGACGCATGGCGCGCGGCGCAGACCGATGGCGTGGCGATCGACCCGCAATGACCGCACTGCCCCCCGGTTCCACCATCGGCATCATCGGGTCGGGCCAGCTCGGCCGGATGATCGGCGTCGCCGCCGCGCAGCTCGGCTATCGCATCCATGTCTATGCCCCCGACAGCGGCCCGGCCAACGACATCGCCTTCGCCCACAGCCGTGGCGCGTACGACGATGTGGCGGCGCTGAAGGCATTCGCCGCGCAGGTCGACGTGGTGACCTACGAATTCGAAAATATCGCCGCCGCCCCGATCGAGGCGCTGGGCGACAAGGTCCGCCCCTCCGCCCGCTCGCTCGGCATCGCGCAGGACCGGGTCCGCGAGAAACGCTTCGTCGAGGGACTGGGCGGCCGCCCGGCGCGCTGGGCGGAGGTCACCGACCGCGCCGCGTTGGACGAAGCGATCGCGACGGTCGGCTGCCCGGCGGTGCTCAAGACCACCCGCTTCGGCTATGACGGCAAGGGCCAGGCGCGCCTGATGTCAGCAGCCGATGCCGACGTCGCATGGGCAACGATCGGCGGCGGCCCGGCGATCCTCGAGGCGTTTGTCGACTTCGAGGACGAATTCTCGGTCGTCCTGGCGCGCGGCATTGACGGCGCGGTCGTGACCTATCCGACGCCGAAGAACGTCCACAAGGCCGGCATCCTCGACACTTCCACCGTCCCCGCCCCCGCGATCGAACCATGGCGGGCGGAGGCCGAGGCACTGGCGGCCAAGGTCGCCGAGGCGCTCGACCATGTCGGCGTCCTGACGCTCGAATTCTTCTGTGGGCGGGACGGCGCGGTGTTCAACGAAATGGCCCCGCGCGTCCATAATTCGGGCCATTGGACGATCGAGGGCAGCGAAACCTCGCAGTTCGAAAACCATGTCCGCGCGGTGCTCGGCCTGCCACTCGGCGGCGTCGGGATGACGGCGGCGCGGGTCGAAATGACCAACCTGATCGGCGACGATGTCGACCAGTGGCCGGCGCTGCTCGCGGAGACCGGTGCCCATCTCCACCTCTACGGCAAGCACGAAGCCCGCCCCGGCCGTAAGATGGGCCACGTGACCCGGGTGGAACGCTAAAGATCCTCCCTGGTACGGGGAGGGGTATTACCCCTCCACCCCCAGCTGCCACAGCACGAACGCCATCTCCTCGGCGGCTTCCTTCAGGCTCTCCCACCGGCCCGACTTGCCGCCATGCCCCGCGCCCATATTGGTCTTGAGCAGCAGCACATTGTCGTCGGTCTTGGTCGCCCGCAGCCGGGCCGCCCATTTGGCCGGCTCCCAATAGGTCACGCGCGGATCGTTCAGCCCGCCCGAGATGAACACCGGCGGATAGGCCTGCGCGGTCACATTATCATAGGGCGAGTAGGACGCGATCAGCTCGAACGCCGCCTTGTCCTCGATCGGGTTACCCCATTCGGGCCACTCGCCCGGCGTCAGCGGCAGGCTGTCGTCGAGCATCGTGTTCAGCACGTCGACGAACGGCACGCTGGCGACGACCGCGCCCCACAGTTCGGGGTCGGAATTCATCACCGCCCCCATCAGCTCGCCGCCCGCCGACCCGCCGGCGATGGCGATCTTGCCCTCGGCAGTGAAACCCAGCTCGATCAGCCCCTTCGCCACGTCGACGAAGTCGTTGAAGGTGTTGGTCCGCTTGTCGAGCTTGCCGTCCAGATACCATTGCTGGCCCAGATCGTCGCCGCCCCGGATATGGGCGATGGCGAACGCCATGCCCCGGTCGAGGAACGACATGCGGCTGGTCGAGAAACCCGGCGGGATCGCATAGCCATAGGCGCCATAGCTATAGAGATAGAGCTTGCCGGTCCCGTCGCGCGGAAAGTCCTTCGGGTAAACCACCGAACAGGGGATCGCCGTCCCGTCGCGTGCAGTGATGTGCAGCCGCTCGGTCGCGTATTTCGCCGGGTCGTAGCCCGACGGGATCGTCTGCACCTTGCGGACGGTCAGTCCGCCGCTGGCGACGTCATAGTCATAGACCGTCCCCGGCGTGACCATCGATTCATAGCCGAGCCGCAGCGTGTCGACGTCATATTCGGGATTGTCGCCCAGCCCGACGACGAAGCTCGCCTCGGGAAAGTCGATCGGCCGCGCCGGCCCGCCCGCGTAATCGTGGAGCCGGATCTGATCGAGGCCGTCCAGCCGCCCCTCGACCACGAACAGCTTCGCGAAGGTCGTGACGCCCGTCATGTAGAAATGCGGATCGGCCGCGATCAGTTCATGCCAATCGCCCGGAGCATCGAGCGACGCCGTCGCCAGCCGGAAGTTCGGATGAGTGTCGTTGGTGTGGAGGTACAGCGTGCCGTCATGCTCCTCGACATCATATTCGACGCCTTCCTCGCGCGCCTTCACCAGCAGCGGTTCGGCGGTGGGGTCGTCGGCCGGCACCAGCCGGATCTCGCTGGTGACATGATCGCCCGCCGAGATGACGAGGAAGCGCCGCGACTGGGTTTCGCCGACCGACACGCGCCAGCCTTCATCGGCCTCGTGATACAGCTCGATATCCTGCTCCACGGGCGTGCCGATGCGGTGCAGCCGGGCATTGTCCGTCCGCCATTGCTCGTTGGCGAGGCCATAGAGGAAACCGCTCGAATCGGCGGTCCACACCAGCTCCGACAAGGTGCCCGGGATCACGTCGTCCAGCAGTTCGCCGGTGATGAGGTCCTTCACCCGCGCCTCGAACCGCTCGCCGCCATCGTCATCGATCGCATAGGCCAGCAGCCGCCCGTCGGGGCTGATCGACAGCGCGCCGAGCCGGAAATATTCCTTGCCCACGGCCAGTGCCGGTTCGTCGAGGATCAGTTCGTCCTCGCCCCCCGCGACGGGCCTGCGCCACCAGCGGCGATACTCCCCACCGGTTTCGAAATCGGACCAGTACCACCAGTCACCGTCGCGCTGCGGCACGGTGGCGTCGTCTTCCTTGATCCGGGCGCGCATCTCGGTGAACAGCGTGTCGGTCAGCGGCTGGTGCGGCGCCATCACCGCGTCGAAATAGGCGTTCTCGGCCTTCAGGTAATCGAGGACATCCGCGTCCTCGACCTTTGGATAGTTCGGGTCGCGCAGCCACGCCCAGGGATCGGACACGGTGATCCCGTGACGGTCGTAGCTGTGGGCGCGCTGCTCGGCGATCGGCGGGATGGGCTTCGTCATAGCCGCCCATGTGGGACGAACGCCTGCGGAAGTCGAGCGAGCTTGTGGCTTTTGCCCGATCGTTCCGGCTGATACGAGCGATGCCATGACCAGCACTTCCGATCGCCTGTCCGCCCTGCGCGCCCATCTCGCCACGCTCGATCTCACCGGCTTCGTCGTGCCGCTGACCGATGAATATATGAACGAATATGTCGGCGACTATGCGCAGCGCCTCGCCTGGCTGACCGGGTTCAAGGGGTCGGCGGGCAGCGCGGTCGTGTTGCGCGACACCGCTGCGATGTTCACCGATGGGCGCTATACGTTGCAGGTGCGCGAGCAGGTCGACGCCGCCGACTGGCAATATGTGCAGGTGCCGGCGACTTCGATGGCCGACTGGCTTCGGACCAACGCCGGCGAAGGCGACCGGATCGGCTTCGATCCGTGGCTGGCGACGGTTGACTGGGTTGCTGCCACCGAACGCGCACTGGCCGATGTCGGGGCGGCGCTGGTCCCGGTCGACGCCAACCCGATCGACGCGCTGTGGACCGACCGTCCCGCCCCCTCGCCCGCGCCGATGGCGGTGCAGGACGATATGCTCACCGGTCGCACCTCCGCCGACAAGCGCGCCGCGATCGGCGACTGGCTGGGCGAGCGCCGCGCCGATGCGGTCGTGCTGACCGCGCTCGATTCGATCGCCTGGACCTTCAACATCCGCGGCAGCGACGTGGCGCATACGCCGGTCGCGCTGAGCTACGCGATCGTCCATGCCGATGGAACCGCCGACCTCTTCGCCGCGCCGGGCAAGGTCGGTGAGGATGTTGCCCGCCATCTGGGCAACGCCGTCACCGTGCGCCCGATGACCGACTTTGCCGCCACCCTCAGCACGTTCGGCGGCAAGCGCGTCGCCGCCGATCCCGACCGCGCCGTCGCCGCGATCCACGAAGCGCTCCGTAGGAGCGGCGCAACGGTCGTCGCCGAACGCGATCCGACCGTACTGGCGAAGGCGATCAAGAATCCGGTCGAGATTGCCGGCCACCGCAGCGCACAGGCCCGCGACGGCGCGGCGATGGTGCGGTTCCTGAAATGGTTCGAGGAAATGGCCCCATCGGGCACACTGACCGAACTCTCGGCGTCCGACCGGCTGGAGGCGATCCGCGCCGAAACCGGTTGCCTGCGCGACCTGTCGTTCGATACGATCAGCGCGACCGGCGCACATGCCGCCAGCCCGCATTACAAGGCGACCGTGGAGAGCAACGCAGCCATCCTGCCCGGCCAGCTCTACCTGATCGATTCGGGCGGCCAATATCCCGATGGCACCACCGATATTACTCGCGTCATGCCGGTTGGCAGCGTGTCGGACGAGATGCGCGACCGCTTCACCCGCGTCCTGAAGGGGCATATCGCCATCGACACCGCCGTGTTTCCCGATGGGACGCTCGGCGGCCATATCGACGGCTTTGCGCGGCGTCCGCTGTGGGAGGCCGGGCTCGATTATGCGCACGGCACCGGCCACGGCATCGGTGCCTTCCTGTCGGTGCATGAGGGGCCACAGCGGATCGGCGCGCCCAACTATCCCGGCGGCGGGCCGCTGGAGCCGCTGCGCGCGGGGATGATGCTGTCCAACGAACCAGGCTATTACAAGGCGGGCCAATACGGCATCCGCATCGAGAACCTGCTGCTGGTCGTCGCACGCGACATGGAAGGCGGCGAACTGCCGATGCTGGGGTTCGAGACGCTGACCTTCGTACCGATCGAACGCTCGCTGATCGTGCCGGCGCTGTTGACCGGGGCGGAACGGGCATGGGTCGATGCCTATCATGCGCGGGTAGAGGCGTTGCTGATGCCGCTGCTCGACCGGGACACCGGAGCGTGGCTCGCCGCGAAGTGCGCGCCGCTTAGTTGACGTCCAGATGGTCCATTATCGATGAGCAACATTCGTATGCAGTCTATGCAATCGATTGTTGCAATTTGAGGCGGGAGGCGCGACAAGTGTCCGGTCGGCGGTAGACCGGCGTGCAAGGAGCAGGATCGACCATGGCGCCCCCGATGAAACCGCACCTGTCGTTGCCCTGCATCCTGGAAATGAACCTGGGGTTCCTCGGGCTGCAGTTCAGCTTCGGGCTGCAACAGGGCAACATGGCGCCGATCTACAGCTATCTGGGCGCGAACGAGGCGCAAATCCCGTTGCTGCAACTCGCCGGTCCGCTGACCGGGCTGCTGGTCCAGCCGTTGATCGGCGCGCTCAGCGACCGGACCGACAGCCGCTGGGGCCGGCGGACGCCTTATTTCGTGATGGGCGCGGTGCTGTGCTGCCTCGGCCTGTTCTTCATGCCGTTGTCCAGTTCGCTCCTGATGGCGGTGTCGCTGCTGTGGATTCTCGATGCCGGCAACAACATCACGATGGAGCCGTATCGCGCCTATGTTAGCGACCGGCTGAACGAGGATCAGCACCAGATCGGCTTCCTGACGCAGAGCGCGTTCACCGGCTTGGCGCAGATGCTGGCGTTCCTCACCCCCTCGCTGCTGGTGTGGGCGGGGATGAACCAGGACTGGGTCGACACCCACAACATCCCCTACACCGCGCGGGTCGCGTTCATGGTCGGGGCGGTGCTGTCGATCTCGACGATCCTCTGGTCGATCCTGCGCGTGCCCGAACTGCCGCTGACGCCGGTGCAGAAGACCGCGATCGCCGCCAAGCCCACATCGTTCGGCGCGACGCTGGCCGAAATCGGCAGCGCGATCCGCGACATGCCGCCGGCGATGCGCAAGCTCGCGCTGATGAGCCTGTTCCAATGGTATGCGATGATGGCCTATTGGAACTACGTCATCTACACGATCGGGCGCACGGTCTATGGCACCGCCGACCCGACCTCGTCCGGTTTCCATTCGGCGGTGCTGACCAATGGCGAGGTGGCAGCCTTCTACAACGGTGTCGCGTTCATCGCCGCCTTCGCCATGGTTCCCATCGCCCGCCGGATCGGCGCGGCACCGCTCCATGCGCTCAGCCTGATCGCGGCGGGAATCGGCATGGTCTGCCTGCCGCATGTCACGTCGAAGGCGCTGTTGTTCCTGCCCGCGATCGGCATCGGCCTGGGCTGGGCCAGCATGATGGGCAATCCGTACATCATCCTCGCCGGATCGATCCCGCCGGAGCGGACCGGCGTCTATATGGGCATTTTCAACATGATGATCGTCATCCCGATGCTGATCTTCTCGGCAACGATGTGGCTGTTCTACCAACCATTGCTGGGCGGCGATCCGCGCAACGTGCTGACCCTGTGCGGTGTGCTGATGTTCTGCGCGGCAGCGGCGGTATGGAGCGTGCGCGAACGCAACGCCGATGGCGCCCCGGTCGGAGCGGTGCGTTGAGCATGTCGCCCCTGCCCCACGCCCTGACGCATTGGTCGATCGAGCAGGTCGCCACCATTGCAACCGATGGCCCCGACCGTCTGCCGGTCCTGACGCCAGCTGACGTCGTGCCGATCGATCCTGCCCACGACTTCTGGGACATGTGGCAGATCGCCCGTGCGGACGGTTCGACGGTGTTCGTCGACGGCCGCAGCTACTGGTTCTTCCTCGGCACGCCGCGCTTCGACGATCCGGAGTCCCGGCATGACGCCGCGCGCATCTACCTGACCAGCCATGGCAGCGACGGCTGGCGGCTGCACGACGCAACGTTCCCCGATGGCCTTACTCCCGGCAGCCGCGAATGGTCGGGGTCGGCGGTACTGGCCGAAGACGGTGAAACGCTGACCATGTATTTCACCGCCGCCGGTCGCCGGGGCGGGCAACACAGCTTCGAACAACGCCTGTTCGAAACGGTCGGGCGCTTCGTGGTCGACAGCGCAGGCGGAAGGACCGAAGGCTGGTCGACGCCGGTCGAAAGCGTCGCGGCCGACGGCCGTTGCTATCGCATCGCGGATGAGGTCGAGGCTTCGGCATCGGGCATCAAGGGTTTCCGCGACCCCGGCTTCTTTCACGACCCGGCCACCGGCCACGATCACCTGTTGTTCGTCGGGTCGGCGGCATGGACCGATGCGCCGATCGACGGGCTGGTCGGCATCGCCAGCCGGACGAGTGCCGATGCCCCATGGCAGCTCGGCACGCCGCTGGTCGACGCGATCGGCGTGAACAGCGAGCTTGAGCGCCCGCATATCATCCTGCGTGACGGCCTATATTATCTGTTCTGGTCGACCCAGGCGAAGCGTTTCGCCCCCGGCCTGCCAGCCCCCACCGGGCTGTACGCAATGGTGTCCGACAGCATGGCCGGCCCATGGCGACCGGTGAACGGCTCCGGCCTCGTTGCCGGCAATCCGGTGGCCGAACCCACGCAAGCCTATTGCTGGTGGGTCACCGGCGAGGGGCAGGTCGCCGCGTTCGTCGACTATGCCGGCCTGAACGGGGCGGACGCCGCCGTCGACGTGGCGCTGCGCCGCGCCCGGTTCGGCGGGACCGCCGCCCCGTTCTTCCAGCTCGACTTCGCCGGCGACCGGGTGACGATCCGCGCTACAGGTTGAGCAGCGCGGGATCGCCCCCCTTCGCCATGATGTTGATCGAGGTCGAGCGTTCGGCGGCATAGCGCAACAGCGCGTCGGGGCCGCCCGCCTTGGGACCGGTGCCCGACAGCCCCTCGCCACCGAAGGGCTGCACGCCGACGACCGCGCCGATGATCGAACGGTTGACGTAGACATTGCCCGCCGGGACCAACGCCGCGACTTCCTCGGCAAAGCGGTCGATGCGGCTGTGGATGCCGAGCGTCAGGCCATAGCCCCGCGCCGCCAGCCTGCCCGCCACGCCGGCCAGGTCGGCGGGGTCGTAGCGATAGATGTGCAGCACCGGCCCGAACACCTCGCGTTCGAGGAAGTCGGGGGTCGGCACTTCGGCGATGACCGGCGCGAAATAGGTGCCACGCGCGTCGTGACCGCGCGCATCGCCGCGGAACAGGATCGTCGCATCGCGCTCCAGCCGCTCGACATGGGCGTCCAGCGCGTCGCGCGCGTCGCGGTCGATCACCGGCCCGACATCGGTCGCCGGATCGGCCGGATCGCCGATCACCAGACAGCCGGCGGCACCGACCAGCGTCTCGATCGTCGCGTCCGCCGTATCCTTGGGCAGATACAGCAGCCGCAGCGCCGAACAACGCTGCCCCGCCGATCCGAAGGCGGAGAGCAGCACATCGTCGACCACCTGTTCACGAAGCGCGCTGGTGTCGACGAACAGGCCGTTCAGCCCGCCGGTTTCGGCGATGAACGGCAGGATCGGGCCGTTGCGACTGGCAAGGCTGCGATTGATCGCCCAGGCGGTGTCGGTCCCGCCGGTAAAGGCGACGCCGGCGATGGCGGGATGCGCGACCAGCGCCGCACCGACCTCCGCCCCGTCGCCGGGCAGCAGCGCCAGCAGGTCGGGGTCGAGGCCGGCGGCATGGAACAGGCGCACCGCTTCGGCGGCGACCAGCGGGGTCTGCTCGGCAGGCTTGGCGAGGACGGCATTGCCGGCGGCCAGCGCGGCGGCGACCTGTCCGGTGAAGATCGCCAACGGGAAATTCCACGGGGAAATGCAGACGAAGACGCCGCGTCCGTGCAGTTCGATCTGGTTCACCTCGCCGACCGGGCCGGGCAGCACGGTCGGACCGGCGAACCGGGTTTCGGCGAGAAGCGCATAATAGCGGCAGAAATCGACCGCCTCGCGCACCTCGGCCACGGCGTCGTTCAGCGTCTTGCCGGCCTCGGCCGACAGGATCGCGATGAAGCGGTCCATCTGCGCATCGAGCGCGTCGGCCATGGCGCGCAGGACCTTGCCCCGGGCAACCCCGCCGGCGGCGTTCCAGCGCGGCTGGGCAGCGCGGGCCAGCGCGGCGGCACGGTCGATCTCGGCGGGGGTGGCAGGGGTGACCGAACCGATGGCCCGGCCATGGTCGACGGGGCTGACCATCGGCACGGCGCCCGCACCGGCCAGCGTCTGGCCGCCGACGATGGGGCCGGCATGGACGGTCGTGAAATCGGCGCGGGCGGATGCCGCCGTGGCGCGGACCGAGGCGATCGAATAATCGCGGCCCGGCGGGTTGGCGCGGCCGGGGTAGATGTCGGACGGGGACGGCAGGTGCGGATGTTGGCGCGGAGACGCCGCCACCGCCGCGACGGGGTCGGCGACCAAAGTCGCCGCCGGTACTTCCTCGTCGAGCAGGGCGTTGACGAAGCTGCTGTTCGCGCCGTTTTCGAGCAGGCGGCGCACCAGATAGGGCAGCAGTTCCTCATGCCCGCCGACCGGCGCATACGCCCGCAATATCAGTGCATTGCCGCCGATAGTTGCCGCCGCTTGCTTGTACAGCCCCTCCCCCATCCCGTGCAGGCGCTGATGCTCGATCCGTACCCCGGCGCGGTCGGCCATGTGCCGCACCGCCATCAGGCTGTGCGCGTTGTGGGTAGCGAACTGCGGATAGAGCGCGGGCGCGGCGGCGATCAGCTTGTGTGCGCAAACGAGATAGGAAAGGTCGGTCGCCGCCTTCGACGTGAACACCGGATAGCCCGGATGGCCGGCGATCTGCGCGCGCTTCACCTCGCTATCCCAATAGGCGCCCTTGACCAGCCGGACCATGATCCGCCGCCCGGTGTCGCGCGACAACCTCTCCAGCCCGTCGATCACCCCCCGCGCGCGCTTGCCATAAGCCTGCACCACGACGCCAAGGCCGGTCCAGTCGCCCAGTTCACCCTCCCGCGCCAGCCGGTCGACCAGCTTCAGCGAGAGGGCAAGCCGATCCGCCTCCTCGGCATCGATGGCGAGGTTCAGGTTATGGCGCGCCCCGATCAGCGCAAGGCGCTTCATGCGCGGATAGAGATCGGCGAAGACGTCGTCCTCGCGCACCGCTTCGTAGCGGGGGCACAGCGCCGACAGTTTGACCGACACGCCATGCCCCTGTTCGGGCGTGCTGCCGGGCGCGCGGGCGTTACCGACCGCCTCGATCGCGGCGGCGTAGATGCGTTCGTAGCGTTCGGCATCCTCCGGCGTGCGCGCGCCCTCGCCCAGCATGTCGAACGAGCAGAGATAGCCTTCCTTCGCGGCGCGCTTCAGCGCCGCGTCGATGGTCGATCCCAGCACGAACTGGTCGCCCATGATGCCGACGGCGGCGGCCAGCGCGCGACGGATGACCGGTTCGCCCAGCCGCCCGGCCAGCCGCCGGATCGTCTCGCCGATCCCCGCCGGCCCCTCCTCGCCGACCAGCTTGCCGGTCAGGGTCAGACCGATGGTGGAGGCGTTGACGAACAGGCTGGACGACTGGCCGAGATGTGCCGCCCAGTCGGCGGTCCCGACCTTTTCGGCGATCAGCCGGTCGCGGGTCGCGGCATCGGGCGTGCGCAGCAATGCCTCGGCAAGGCACATCAGCGCCAGCCCCTCCTGCGTCCCCAACGAGAATTGTTGGAGAAAGCCCTCGACCACGCCGGGCTTGGCAGCGGCGGCGCGGGTACGCTCGACGAGCTTGGCAGCCTTGTCGACGATCTCGGTGCGATCGGAATGGGTCAGCGGCACCTGCGCCAGCAGTTGCGGCAGGAGCACGCTTTCGTCGATGAACTTGTCGGCGTCCAGTGCGTCCCAATCGATCGCGCGCATTCGTCTCTCCATGTGGCGGTTCGTCGGTATATCGCGGATGGCAACGAAAGTGCTTCGGATATTGATTGGCTGTTCCGAAGATGCTTGCAGCATTCGACAGATTCAGCGAACGAATACCTCTTCGCCGGGATGACACATGGCGGTAGATGGCGTCGAACATACCGTGCCAGAGAGACGATCATGGACCAGACAGACCGGAAACTGCTGCGCGTGCTACAGGCCGATGGCCGGATCACCAACCAGGCGCTGGCCGCGCAATGTGGCATCTCACCCGCCGCCTGTTTCGAACGGGTGCGGCGCTTGCGCGAAAGCGGCGTGATCCGGGGCTATGCCGCGCTGCTCGACCCGGCCATGCTCGACCGGTCGCTGCTGGTGTTCATCGAGGTACTGCTGGACCGCACCACCGACGACGTCTTCACTGCCTTTGCCAACCACGTCCGCGACCTGCCGGAAGTACTGGAATGTCATATGGTTGCGGGCGGCTTTGACTATCTGTTGAAGGTTCGCATGGCCGATATGAACGCGTATCGCGCGTTCCTTGGCCGAACGCTGACGACAGTGCCCGGCGTGCGCGAAACGCGAACCTATGCGGTGCTGGAAGAGGTGAAAGCGACCACCGCGCTGCCGCTATAGCGCCGATCAGTCGCGTTCGATCACCAGATAGACCATCGTCTGGGTAAGCAGCATATAGGCGATCTCGCCAAAGGTGACCGGCCCGGCCATGCTGCCCAGCGTCCGCCCCTCCAGCCCGGCATAAAGATAGTTCAAGATGCAGTTGCAGCTGAACGCGACCTCGCCGCGGGGGCTGCCAAGCTGTGCCGCGAACTGCTCCGGATAATCCGCGATCGGGCGGGCGAAGCGATATTCGATGCCGCTGTGAACGGGGGCGAAGAAGCTGATCTGCCCCGATGCCGCATCGATCGCCGCAGTCGCGACATTAATCATCGCGCCATTGTAATCGGCGACCAGCGGCAGGCGCGTGTCGATGCCACGGGCGGCGATATGATCCACCATGCGGGTGCGAACACCGTCGACCACCACCCATTCGATACTGAAGCCGGTATCGTCGGCAAAGGTCAGCACCGGCCCATCCATGTCCGGCACGAACAGATTGACGATGTCGACCCGGGCAAAGGCGTCGTCGGGCAGCGCGACGTGCAGCACGACCGCCGCATCGTCGGCACTGCGCCCGGTGCGACCATCGAATACTTTCGGCCGGTCGGTCGCGGCGGCATCTCCGGCGACGCCGGTGACCCAGCCGACCACCGGCCGGCGGAACATGTCCTGCCAGTCCAGCCCGCCCAACGCGAAGTCACGGTGCACGTCGCTCTGCCCCGGAATCAGCACGATGGTATAGCCATTGTCCGGGCCGAGCGTAGCCATGTCGGGCAGCGCCGCACGGTCCAGCATCCCGACCCAGGCGACCGACGCGATATCGGGCATCCGCTGGACGAAGATGCGGTCGCGGTCGCACGTACCGCCCGCTTCGGCCGTCATGAAATAAGGGCTGGTGCCGCCGATCCAGTTGCCGCGCGGCAACGCGGCCAGCAACGGTTCCTCGGCCGCCAGGATCAGCGTGTCGCCCTTGGCAAGCATGGCGGCGACTTCCGCCACGTTGTACAACGACCGGTCGGCCTGATGCGGGTTCGGGCCGGTCATTACGCTTTCCCTTGAACGATGGCGGCGAAATCGTCGCGCGCGAACCGCAGATTATCGTGGAAAAAGGTGCGCAGTTCCTCGACCAACGCCGTTCGATCGGCGTCGGGCCGGACATAGGCGTGGGTCAGGCGGATCATCAGGATGCGCAACGCCAGACACTTGTAGGTCGGCCGGATCGCGCCCGACAGCAGGCCATGCCAGCGAGGATCGCTCGCGGCCAGGATTTCGGTAGTTGCCGTCATGCCGTCTGGTCCTCTCCGGGCACCGCTATGCGTCGGAATGATTAAAAACCGGTGTCGGGCGGAGCGCACCGCGCGGCCGGTAGCATTTGCGGATCGCTTCGCCGCCGCCGGACGTTTCCGCCATTGCGTACGGGCCTGTGCATGATAGCTTCTGCTTTGCCACGCGCTGAATGGGAGACGACACGATGGTTGCCGTTACCACTGCCCGCTATTCGATCCTTGCCCTGTCCGACGGCGCCCCCCCGCCCGCATTGCAGGACGTGATCGAGCGACTGCGTGCGACGTTGCTGCCGCTGGGGCGGGAAACGCCGACCGATCGCAACATGCTGGGCGCGCGGATCGACCGGTTCGTCGGCGATGCCGACCGGCAGGTGATCCTGTTGGCGCATGGCGCCGGATGCCGCGCGGCGGCGTGGTGGGCGCGACTGTCGCCGTCGCACTACGTGCAGCAGGTGGCGGGCGCGATCCTGGTCGATCCGGCCGTCGAGGATGCCGGCGCGCGCTTCGCCTCGCCCGCAACGCAGCTGCCATTCCGGTCGATGACGCTCGATCGCACCGGCCAGATCGAGGCGCTGGCCCGCGAATGGGGCAGCGAAGTGATGCCGGGCGACAGCGCAGTGCGCAGCGGCGGCCTGTTGCGGCTGATCGACCGGCTGAGCGGTGCGGTGGTCGCGCACGAGGTGCGGACGGCGGAAAAGCTGGCGACGCTGCGATAGGGTCGCCGTCGGCTTCGGCTGGATGTCGGGCCTATCCCCGGCGGCGCGGCATCAGCGCGTTCCGCATCGCGAAGCTGGAATTGATGCGGGTGACGCCGGGCAGGCGCGACAGGATGTCGGTGTGCAGCGCCTCATACGCGGCTGCCGATTCGACCGCGACGCGCAGCCAATAGTCCGACTGGCCGGTCATCAGCCAGCATTCCTGAATCTCCGCATGGCGGCGCACCGCGGCTTCAAAGCGGGAGAGATACTCTTCCGTCTGCCGCTCCAGCGTCACCTGCACGATGACGGTCGCGCCGTGATCGGCCGGATCGGCGCGGGTAATGACGGTATAGCCACGAATGATCCCGGCATCCTCCAACAGGCGGATGCGGCGCAGACAGGCCGATGGCGATAGCCCGACCTCCGCCGCCAGCGCATTGTTCGGCCGGCGGGCGTCGAGCCGCAGCAGATTGAGCAATTTGCGGTCGATGGCGTCGAGATTCATCTTCGTTGCGTCCAGACCGCATTTCGTTGCGTCACGACGCTATTATGGCAGGAGGTGCGACACAATCGTAAAACCTGCGATAGATTCGGCGCTACCCTGTTGTTCGGAGAGACTGGACCGATGGCATTGCTGACGATCGACCTGAACGCATTGGCCGCCAATTACCGGACGATCGTAGCGACCGCCGCCCCGGCGCGGGCGGCGGGCGTGGTCAAGGCCGATGGCTATGGATTGGGCGCGGCGATCGTCGCCGACGCGCTGTACCGCGCCGGTTGCCGCGATTTCTTCGTCGCGCTGGCCGGCGAAGCCAGCGCATTGCGCCCCACCCTGCCCGCCGATGCGCGGCTGTTCGTGCTGAACGGGATCGCGCCTGGGGAGGAAGCGGCGTTGATCGCTGCCGATGCGGTGCCGGTGCTGAACTGCCCGGCGGACATTGCCCGCTGGGCGGCGGCGGGGCGGATCGACGGGCGGCGGTTGCCAGCGGCGATCCAGGTCGACAGCGGCATGTCGCGGCTGGGCCTGACCCCGGGCGAAATGGCGGCAATCGCCGCCGATCCGGGGCAGTTGGCCGGCATCGATGTCGTGCTGACCATGAGTCATCTGGCCTGCGGCGACGAACCCGGCTCGGCCGCGAACGGCGCGCAGCGGGCACGGTTCGACGAACTGGCGGCGATGCTGCTGCCCGCCGCGCGGTCGCTGGCCAATTCGGGCGGTTCATTCCTGGGCGGCGGGTTTCATGGCGATCTCGTGCGGCCCGGCATCGCGCTGTACGGCGGTGCGCCGCAGGAGGGCCGGCCCAATCCGATGCGCCCGGTGATCGCGATCGACGCCCGGATCGTACAGTGGCGCGACGTGCCCGCCGGGACCGGCGTCGGCTACGGCCTGACGTCGGTGACCGATCACGACCGGCGGATCGCAACCCTGTCCTATGGCTATGCCGATGGCTGGCCGCGAATGCTCAGCAACCGGGGCGCGGCCTATGTCGCCGGCGTCCGCGCGCCCATCGCCGGACGGGTGTCGATGGACAGCATCTGCATCGACGTCACCGACGTCCCGATCGACCTGCTGGTCGCGGCCAGCCATGCCGAACTGATTGGTCCGCACCAGACGATCGATCAGGTCGCGGCAGACGCCGGCACCATCGCCTATGAAATCCTGACCAGTCTGCGCCACCGCCATGCCCGGCGGATCGTCGGCTTGCGCGAACAAGGGGACGCAACATGCGGATCGTGATCCTGGGCGCGGGGGTGATCGGTGTCACCTCCGCATGGTATCTGCGCCAGGCGGGGCATGAAGTCGTGGTGATCGACCGACAGGCGGGGCCGGCACTGGAAACCAGCTTCGCCAATGCGGGCGAAATCTCGCCGGGCTATGCCTCCCCCTGGGCGGCGCCGGGCATCCCGGCCAAGGCGATGAAGTGGCTGTTCATGCAACATGCCCCGCTGATCCTGCGTCCGCAGCTCGATCTGGCGATGCTGCGCTGGCTGGTCGCGATGCTCGGCAACTGCAATGCGCGCGACTATGCGGTGAACAAGGGCCGGATGGTACGGCTAGCCGAATATAGCCGCGACAAGCTGATCGAGCTGCGCGCCGCAACCGGCATCACCTATGACGAACGCACACAGGGCACGTTGCAGCTGTTCCGCGAGGAAAAGCAGCTGGCCGGCATCGACAAGGACATCGCCGTGCTGAAGGCCGATGGCGTGGCCTATGAGGTGCTGGACCGTGCGGGCTGCATCACGGCCGAACCGGGGCTGGCGGGCAGCAACGAGCCGTTGGCCGGTGGCCTGCGCCTGCCGGGCGACGAAACGGGCGACTGTTTCAAGTTCACCAACCGGCTGGCCGAGATGGCGGCGGCGGGTGTCGAGTTTCGCATGGGCACCACCATCCGCCGGCTGGTGCGGCAGGGCGACCGCATCATCGGCGTGGAAACGGAAAACGGCACCGTCAGCGGCGATGCCTATCTGGTCGCGATGGGCAGCTTTTCGCCGAAGCTGGTCCGCCCGCTGGGGCTCAAACTGCCGGTCTATCCGGTCAAGGGCTATTCGATCACCGTGCCGATCGTCGACGAAGCGCGCGCGCCGGTGTCGACGCTGCTCGACGAAAGCTACAAGGTCGCGATCACCCGGCTGGGCGACCGCATCCGCGTGGGCGGCATGGCGGAGATTTCGGGCTTCAACAACGACCTGCCCGAAGCACGGCGTGCGACGCTGGAATATTCGCTGGGCAGCCTGTTCCCCGGCGCGGGCGACGTGTCGCGGGCAAGCTATTGGAGCGGCCTGCGGCCGATGACGCCCGACAGCACGCCGGTCGTGGGTGCCACGAAGTTCGGCAACCTGTTCCTGAACACCGGGCACGGCACGCTGGGATGGACAATGGCATGCGGATCGGCGGCGGTGATCGCCGACCTGATGTCGGGACGGCGCGCGGCGATCGAGACCGGGGATCTGTCGATCGCGCGCTATTGAGAGGCTATCAGCACATCATACTCCGTCATTCCCGCGAAGGCGGGAATCCATAGACGCCATGGTTTGTGAAAGGATCGCTGCCGCTGCGCATATGGATCCCCGCCTGCGCGGGAATGACGAAAAGCACGTTTCCCTACCCCAGCAACGCCGCCAGTGCGGGCACGGTCAGCGGCTCGGCACACAGGAACCCCTGATAGAGCTGACACCCCTCGGTCGCCAGCGCATCGCGTTGTTCGACCGTTTCCACCCCCTCGGCGATGATCGTCAGGTCGAGCGAGCGCGCCATGTCGATCACACCGCGCACCACCACCCGGTCGCGGTGCGACCCGACGATATCCTGCGTCAGCCGCCGGTCGAGCTTAAGATAGTCGAGCGGCAGCGCCTTGAGATAGGCAAGGCTGGAATAGCCGGTGCCGAAATCGTCGATCGCGACGCGGCACCCGGCGGCACGCAGCGTCGCGAGCAATCCGGCCGCCTCCCCCAGTTCGGCGATCAGCCCGCTTTCGGTGATCTCCACAGTCAACCGGTCACGCGGAAACCCGCTGTCGGCGGCGGCCGCCAGCAGCGTTTCGGCGAAGTCGGGCTGCGCCACATCTTCCGCCGTCACGTTGATCGACAGGCGCAGGCGCGATAGCGGCGCTTCCCAGCGTGCGGCGATGCGCATCGCCAGATGCTGGACATGCGCCGACAGGATGCCGGCAAGACGTGCGTGCGCGGCGGCGGCGAACAGCAGTTCCGCGCCCAGTTCGCCGCGTTCGGGATGGTCCCACCGCGCCAGCGCCTCGACCCCGACGATCCGCCCGGCCAGCACGTCGACCTGCGGCTGGAAACGGATGGTGATTTCCCCCCGGTCGATCGCGCGGTGGACTTCGCCCGCCAGGCGTTCGGCACTGTCCGCCGCCAACGGCCCCTGCGGGTCATCCGACCGCGCACCGGGCAGTTCGCCCTGTATCCGGCGGATCAGTTCCTCACCCGTTTCCCCCGCCCTGGCCACGCCACACGCCTGCCGCAGCCCCAGCGACACCATCGTGCTCCCCGCGACGAACGGCCGCGCCAGCGCCTGCTTCAACGCCTCTTCCAACCCTTCGTCATTGCCATGCGGCAGCAGCACCGCGAACTCGGTCCCGCCCAGCCGCGCCAGCGCCGCGCGAGCGACCCCGGCATCGCGCACCGCCTGTTCGATCCGCCGTTCGACCGCGCGCAGCAGCGCGTCGCCGACCACGCGCCCGTGCTGCCGATTGACCGGATCGACCCCGCCGACCGCCAGCACCCGGATGCCCGGCCGCTCGCCGCCTTCGATCCGGCGGCTCAGCCAGCGCTCCGCCCCGGCATGGTCCCGCACCGATCCCAGCGCCTCGCGCACGACCGCGCCGATGTCGCCGACACGGGCCAGCGGTTCGATCAGCGCGTGCAGCCGACCGCTATGCGGATCGCGCGCGACATGCTGCACCACCCGCCCCAGCCCCGGCAGGTCGTGGGCAAAGGCCGTGGCGGGCAGGCGATCGGTCAGCCGCCGGATCGCGGTCAGCGCGATGCGCCGCCCGTCCGGTCCCAACGCCCGCAACAGTGCACGCGGATCGCCGGTTTCCGCAAAGCCGGTGGCCTCCGCCAGTGCCGGCGTCAGTTGCAGCGCGCCGCGTTCCGCATCGTGCCGCCAGCCGAGCGGCGCCCCCGCCCCGGCCGTCGGATCATGCCAGCCACCGCCCATCCGCACGACATGGCGCTCGGCCGATCGAACCGCCTGCAACAACACTTCGCCGCCGATCGGACTTACCAGGATATGCGTCGCCCCGGCATCGTGCAGCGCGCTCAGCCGGGCGACATCGCCGCGCGACACCAGCACCAGCAACGCGTCGCCATGCCCGGCGATGCGGGCGAGTTCGGCGGTGGCGGCGATCCCTTCGTCGATCGCGCCGCGCGCATCGACGATGGCGATGGCCGTACCGCTGGCCGCGACCCGTTGCCGCAGGCCGTCGGCCCGGCGCGCGGCGACCACGCGCCAGCCGGCGCGCGAGAGGACCGCCGCCAGCTCGTCACGCTGTCGAAACGACAGGACGAACAGCGCGCGCTGCTGCGCCGCCTCCTGTCCGGCCCATGCGGTCAAATCCCACCCATGGGCGCGGACTGTATGGCCACAAACGGGCGGCGGCAATGGACACCTTGTATGGTGCGTGCGGGCATCTTAGCTTGCGCATAATGTCCTGCGCACCCTCCCTGATCGACGCGCATGGCCGCACCATCCGCTATCTTCGCATTTCGGTGACCGACCGGTGCGATCTGCGCTGTCGATACTGCATGGCGGAGGCGATGACCTTCCTGCCGCGTGCCAAGCTGCTGAGTCTCGAGGAAATCGCACTGATCGCCGAGCGGTTCGTGGCGCGCGGGATCGACAAGATCCGGTTGTCGGGTGGCGAACCGCTGATGCGGCGCGGCGTCACCGAATTGTGTCAGCGGCTCGGCCGGATGGTCGGCCACGGCCTGTCCGAGCTGACCATGACGACCAACGCCACGCGGCTGCGCGACCACGCCCCCGCGCTGGCCGATGCCGGCATCCGGCGAATCAATGTCAGCCTCGACAGTCTCGATCCCGACATATTCCGCTACGTGACGCGGCATGGCGACGTCGCGCAGGTGCTGGACGGCATCGCCGCCGCCCGCGACGCGGGAATGGCGGTCAAGATCAATATGGTGGTTCTGAAAGGGCTGAACGAGGATCATGTCGGCGACATGCTCGATTGGTGCGGCCGCGAAGGCCACGAGCTGTCGCTCATCGAAACCATGCCGCTGGGCGCGATCGACGAGGATCGCACCGACCGCTTCGTGCCGTTGACCCGCGTGTTCGACACATTGTCCGATCGCTTCACCCTGACCCGCGACACGCACCAGACCGGCGGCCCGGCGCGATATTGGCGGGTGGGCGAACATGGCAATCGCCTCGGCCTCATCTCGCCGCTGACCGCCAATTTCTGCGCCGGGTGCAACCGGGTACGGCTGACGACCGAGGGAAAACTGTATCTGTGCCTCGGCCATGACGACCATGTCGACCTGAAGGACGCGCTGCGCGAAGGCGGGATCGCGGCGGTCGATACCGCGCTCGACGCCGCACTGCCGCGCAAGCCCGCCGCGCATGATTTCCGCATCGAAGCCGGAGCGGCGCCCGCCGTCGCCCGCCATATGAGTGTAACCGGCGGATGACGACGCGCCTTGCCCTGCTGGCCTCCCCCACCGCGCAGGCACGCGCGGCCGAGGAAACGCTGCGCGCCCGCTACGACTGGGCCGGGGTCGAGGATGCCGACCTGATCGTCGCGCTGGGCGGCGACGGGTTCCTGTTGCAGGTGCTGCATATGCTGCTGGAACGGCGCAATACCGTGCCGGTGTTCGGCATGAACCTCGGTACGGTCGGATTCCTGATGAACGAATGGCGGGTGGACGAGCTGGATCGGCGACTGGGCCGCGCCAAGCCGTTCCGCGTGTCGCCGCTGACCATGACCGCGACGACGATGGATGGCGAACAGCGCGTGCTGCCGGCGATCAACGAAGTCTCCCTGCTGCGCGAAACCCGCCAGACGGCGAAGCTGGAGGTATCGCTGAACGATCGGGTCGTGATGCCCGAACTGGTGTGCGACGGCATCCTGGCGGCGACTCCCGCCGGGTCGACCGCCTACAACCTGTCGGCCAACGGTCCGATCCTGCCGATGGGATCGGGGATGCTTGCGCTGACCCCCATCAGCCCGTTCCGTCCGCGTCGCTGGCGCGGCGCGATCCTGCCCGACAAGGCGCGCATTACGCTGCGCGTGCTCGAACCCGACAAGCGCCCGGTATCGGCCGTCGCCGACCAGCGCGAAGTGCGCGACGTCGCACGCGTCGATATCGCGGTGGATCGGGTGCGCGACCTGACGCTGCTGTTCGATCCCGAACATGCGCTCGACGACCGGATAACGATGGAACAGTTTGCGGGCTGATGCGAAAAAGTGAAATTAGCCGTTGCAAAGGCCGAATCCGCTGTTAAAGACGCGGCCTCGCAGTTGTTCCCTGATAGCTCAGCGGTAGAGCTCTCGACTGTTAATCGAGCGGCCGTAGGTTCGAATCCTACTCAGGGAGCCAGCGACACCACCGGAAATGATGGGAATTTTTCCCTTCCGGGGTCCGTTAACAGATTTGTCGTTCTAACGGGCGTTCGGACAATCCATCTGACATTTGCGATCCTTCAAGGCGCCGTTCGTTCCCGCCGGACATCATTCGTCACAATGCAGCTGAACCGCTGTTCAGCAACGGCTAATCTCGTGTACGGCACGCTCCATCGGCTCAAGGCCACGGACCCGAACCCCCGGCGGATCGTTCCAGACACAATGGAACATCGCCATGGGTCGGTAGCCATGGCGGCATTGGAGAAACTGATGTTGCTGCACTCTACCCCGCGTGCCCGCCTCCGGGCGATCGGCACCACCCTTGTCGGGGCGCTGGCGCTCGCCGCCTGCGCCACGCCGACCCCGTATCAGCCCGCGTCCGGCTCGGGCTTCTATCGCAACGGCTATAGCGATCAACAGATCGAACCGAATCGCTATCAGGTCAGCTTTTCGGGCAACAGCCTGACGTCGCGTGAAACGGTCGAGCGCTATTTGCTATACCGCGCCGCGCAGCTGACGCTGGAGCGCGGCTATGATTATTTCATCATGGCTGATCGTGACACCAATCTGCGCAGCCGTACCTATTCGACGCCCGGTATCGGCGGTGGCTTCGGCGGCTGGGGCGGCGGCTTTGGCTTCGGCGGCTGGGGTCCGGCATGGCGCTATCGCAGTCCGGCTTTCGGCTGGCGCGCATGGGACCCGTTCTGGGGCGATCCGTTCTTTGACCGCTCGGTCGATATTCGCACCGTCGACAAGTATGAGGCGATGGCAGAGATCGTGCTGGGCCGTGGTCCCAAGCCCAACAACAACGTCCGCGCCTTCGATGCGCGCGCGGTGCTCCAGAGTCTCGGGCCGAGCGTGATGGAGCCGGAACCACGCCGTTAAAGGGCGTTGAGGGCTGAATGCGGAAAGGCCGCCGTTCCCGATTGGGGAGCGGCGGCCTTTTTTCTGTCGAAATGATCGAAGCCCGAACCGTTCGTCCTGAGTAGCCGCTGAGCCTGTCGAAGCGGCGTATCGAAGGACCGTGGCAGGTACTTCGATACGGGCCTTCGACAAGCTCAGTCCCTACGCAGCACGACCGGGGAACGTATAGACATTGCCAGTCCTAAATCCCCACCTGTGCGAAGATACGCATATTCCACGCGCGACTGGCCGCCGGGCCGGTTACGCCACCAACGCCCCATGACAATGCTTATACTTGCGCCCCGATCCGCAGGGGCACGGCGCATTGCGGCTCACGCGGCCTTCCCAGCTGGCCGGATCGTTGCCCAGTTCCTCGTCCGGCTGCGGCGCGGCCATCTGGAGCATCGGCACGCGGGTGGTGATGAGGCCCGGCGTACCCTCCCCGCCCCAGCTGTCGTCCTCGCCGGTCAGCGGGTCGATATGCATCGTCAGGAAATCGGGCAGTTCCGGCAGTTCGGGCGGCGCCTGGAAATTGAAGTTCGCGTGCGCCATCGTCCGGGTCACGTCCTCGCGGATGCTGCCCAGCATCCGTTCGAACAGCGCGAACGCCTCCTGCTTATATTCGTTGATCGGCGTCTTCTGGGCATAGGCGCGCAGGTGGATGACCGCCCGCAGCGCGTCGAGCATTGCAAGATGCTCCTTCCAGTGGTGGTCGAGCGTCTGGAGCAGGATCGACTTTTCTATCTGGGTCCAGCTGTCCGAATCCAGTTCCGAAGACTTGGCATCGACCAGCGCGTCGGCATCGGCGCGGATGCGCTCTTCCAGCGTCTCCGCGTCGAGACCGTCCTCGTTCGCGATCCATTCGGCCACCGGCGCGTCGACGCCCAGCAGTTCCTGCGCCTGTTCGCGCAAGCCTTCCACATTCCACTGTTCGGGATAGCTGTCGGGCGGCACCGCGCCGCCGACGACGGTATTGACCACCGCATGGCGCATGTCGACCACGACATCGCCGACGGCCTCGGCGTCCATGATGTCGGCGCGCTGTTCGTAGATGACCTTGCGCTGGTCGTTCATCACGTCGTCATATTCGACGACCTGCTTGCGCACGTCATAGTTGCGCGCCTCGACCTTGCGCTGCGCAGTTTCGATCGCGCGGCTCAGCCACTTGCTGCCGATCGCCTCACCATCCTCGATATTGTTGCGCATCATCTTGGCGAACAGCGTGTCCGGCCCGAAAATCCGCAGCAGATCGTCGTCGAGGCAGAGGTAGAAGCGCGAGAGGCCCGGATCGCCCTGACGCCCCGACCGGCCGCGCAACTGGTTGTCGATGCGGCGGCTTTCATGGCGTTCGGTGCCCAGCACGAACAGGCCGCCGGCATCCAGAACCTTCTGCTTTTCCTCGATGATCTCCGCCCGGATGCGCGCGGCGGCGGCGTCATATTCGCTCGTCCCCTCGACCATGTCGGGATGTTCGTCGAGCATCCGGAATTCGAGATTGCCGCCCAGCTGAATGTCGGTGCCGCGACCGGCCATGTTGGTGGCGATGGTCACCGCGCCCAGCCGCCCCGCCTGCGCCACGATATGCGCTTCGGATTCATGGTAGCGGGCGTTCAGCACCTTATGGTCGACGCCCTCCTGCGTCAGGAATTCCGACAGCAGTTCCGACTTTTCGATCGATACGGTGCCGACCAGCACCGGCTGCCCCTGCGACGCATGGTCGCGGATCTTCTTGGCGATCGCCCGGAACTTGTCGTCCAGCGTCTTGTAGAATTCGTCTTCCTCATCGACGCGACGGACCGGCACGTTGGTCGGGATCGACACGACGTTCATCTTGTAGATGTCGAAGAACTCGGGCGCTTCGGTCGCAGCCGTCCCGGTCATGCCCGACAGCTTCGGGTACATGCGGAAATAATTCTGGAAGGTGATGCTGGCGAGCGTCTGGTTCTCCGGCTCGATCGTCACCCCTTCCTTCGCCTCGGCGGCCTGGTGCAGCCCATCCGACCAGCGGCGGCCGTCCATCATGCGCCCGGTGAATTCGTCGATGATGACGACCTTGCCGTCCTTCACGATGTAATCGGTGTCGCGCTTGAACATCATGTTCGCCCGCAGCGCCTGGTTCACATGATGCACGACCTGCGTGTTTTCAAAGTCATAGAGGTTGGCGCCGAACAGCAGCCCGGCATCCTCCAGCATCCGTTCCATCTTTTCGGTGCCGTCCTCGGTCAGCACGATCGCCTTCTGCTTTTCGTCCTTCTCGTAATCGTCGGGCGACAGGCGCTTCACGATCTCGTCGACCGAGCGGTACAGGTCGGACTTGTCGTCGGTGGGACCCGAGATGATGAGCGGGGTGCGTGCCTCGTCGATCAGGATAGAATCGACCTCGTCGACGATCGCGAAGTTGAACGGCCGCTGCGTCATCGACGCGCGGTCGAACTTCATGTTGTCGCGCAGGTAATCGAAGCCGAATTCGTTGTTGGTGCCGTAGGTGATGTCGGCGGCATAGGCTTCGCGGCGCTGGTGATCGGCGATGTTCGGCACGATCACGCCGGTGGTCAGGCCCAGGAAGCCGTACACCTGCCCCATCTGTGCCGCGTCGCGGCGCGCCAGATAGTCGTTTACGGTGACGACGTGTACGCCGTCGCCCGGCAGCGCGTTCAGATAACAGGCCAGCGTCGCGACCAGCGTCTTGCCCTCACCGGTGCGCATTTCGGCAATTTCGCCCCGGTGCAGCACGATGCCGCCGACCATCTGCACGTCGAAATGCCGCATCCCCAGCACGCGGCGCGCGGCTTCACGAACGGTCGCGAAGGCTTCGGGCAGCAGCGAATCGAGCTTGGCACCGTTCGCCAGCTGTTCGCGAAACTTGGGCGTCTGCGCCGCGAGTTCCTCGTCCGACATGGCGGTCAGCGTGGGTTCGAAGCCGTTGATCTTGTCGACGATCGACCCGAGCGACTTGACGTAACGGTCGTTGGACGACCCGAACAGCGATTTGGCGAGGCCACCGAACATGGGCGAATTTCCTTGGAATATGCGTGCGCGCCGCACCGAAATCCGGCGGCTGCGCAGAATGAATGAGGTCGAAAAGGCGCGGGTGCGCGCTATTCGTGGGTGCGCAGCGTGCGCGCGCGGACCGCGACATGGGGCGCGGGCGTCAGGAACAGCGGCTGCGGATCACGTGCGTGCGGCTGCACGGGGCGTGCGATGGTGGGCAATACGGCCTCGACCACCGCGACCGCGATCTGTCCGGCAACGGCATGCGCCGCCGCCACCTGCCGCGCATTGGCGACTCCCACGCCGGGGAGCAGGCCGGTAAGGCCCGTCAGCAGCGCGGAGAGGAACAGCAGCAAACGCAAGCGATACGTCCGGACGTTATGGTTTCACGACAGGATGCCCGGTCGCATGTCGGCGAGACATAGGGATGCGGCGGCCCGGCGTCCACCCGGTCTGCGTTACTTGGCAGGCTGGAAGACCCATCGGGTTTCGAAAGTTACACGGTGCGGATGCCCGTCCGATGGCGGCGCATAACCGGTAGGTGTTTCGCAGGGTACGATCCCCTTGCCGGACTCCCGTTGAGAACAATCGGCCACGCGGCCGTCTGCCTGAAGCGTAAAGCGACGTTCCATCGTCCAGTTTGGCGGCACGTCGCTCGTCGGCGCGTCGGGCCGCATCGGGTCTCCTTCCACCAACTGCGTCACCGTGCGCGTCGCGACCCCGTTGCGGTAGCGGCCGGTCATAAACTGGCTGACGACCAGCATATCTCCGACGCGCAGGCACACCGGCAGTTCGGTACCGATTTCGCCGGACGCACGACCGTTACAACCGGTAATCTTGCCCTCGGCATCGAACGTCAGATGCTCGATCAGCCCAAAGGATCGGATTGGCGTCGGGGTGACCACTGTCGATGGCAGGCTCCACCGGAAGCGCATCGACCATTTGCCCGTAACCGGACCATTTTTCGCGTCAGTTGCGGGACGAAATGAGGCGCGCGCCATCACCAATCGACAGGTCGTCGCGTCCAAATTTGCGCTGCCGCTGGAGGTCGTCGTTCGGCAACTGATAGGCTTGCCGTTGGCATCGACCTGGGTTTCGAACGCGATCAGCCCCGACTCTCCGTTTTTCATCGCCTCGGCCGGATAATCGTCGTTCGTAACCCAACTCGCCGGATCGATCGGCACCGGCGGCGTCTGCGCCATCACCCCGCCTCCACAACAAAGCGTTGCAACCGCTGCGCCCATGCGTAGGAACCGTCGCATCTTCACCCCCTGCCCCGTCACGGGCGCAGGCTAGACCGGACGTTGCGCCCATGTCGACTGCCACTTCCCCGCTCGCCACGCCGTTTCCCGCGCTACCGCCGATCGGCGGCGTCAGCTTGCGCGTCGCGCGGGCGCGGTACAAGAATTGGGACCGGTGCGACCTGACCTTCGTGACGCTGGCGGAGGGCACGGCGGTCGCGGGCGTGCTGACCAACAGCAAATGCCCGTCGCCCGAGGTCGAATGGTGCCGCCGTGCGCTGGTGCTGGGCCGGGCGCGGGCATTGGTGGTGAATGCCGGCAACTCCAACGCCTTTACCGGCGGCCGGGGCCGTGCCGCCGTCGAAGCGATCGCCGCGCGCACCGCGCAGGCTATGGAATGCCAGCCGTCCGACGTCTTCGTCGCCTCAACGGGCGTGATCGGCGTGCCGCTGCCGATCGACAAGGCCGAAGCGGGCCTTGACGCGGCGTTCGTCGCCGAACCCTGTGGCTGGGAAGCGGTCGCCGAGACGATCGGGACCACCGACACCTTTACCAAGGGCGCATTCACGACGGCGAAGATCGGCGACCGCACCGTGAAGCTCTCCGGCGTCATCAAGGGGTCGGGCATGATCGCGCCCGACATGGCGACGATGCTCGGCTTCATCTTCACCGACGCGGCGGTCGATCCGGCGTTCCTGCAAAGCGCGCTGGAAGCGGCCAACCGCAAGACCTTTTCATGCATCACGGTCGATGGCGATACCTCGACCAGCGACACCGTGCTGGCCTTCGCGACCGGCGCGGCAGGAAACGCCCCCATCGCGTCGTTCGACGATGACGGCGCGGATGCGTTCGCGGCGGCACTCCATGACCTGTGCCGGCAACTGGCGCATCTGGTGGTGCGCGATGGCGAGGGGGCGACGAAGTTCATCGCCATCACCGTCGAAGGCGCGGAGAGCGACGGCAGCGCGCACCGTATCGCAATGAGCATCGCCAACTCACCGCTGGTGAAGACCGCGATCGCCGGGGAGGATGCGAACTGGGGCCGCGTGGTGATGGCGGTCGGCAAGGCGGGCGAACCGGCCGAGCGCGACAAGCTGTCGATCCGTTTCGGCACGACGCAGGTGGCAGAAGGCGGGCTGGCGGTCGCCGGCTATGACGAAGCGCCGGTCGCCGCGCATCTGCAGGGTCAGGAAGTCGAGATCGGCGTCGACCTGCATCTGGGCGAAGGGCGCGCCACGGTGTGGACCTGCGACCTGACGCACGGCTATATTTCGATCAACGCCGATTACCGGAGCTGATCGACATCTCCGCGTCACCCAACCCTTGAGACGGGGTGACGTTAGCCTCCTGCGTTTATTCCTGGCACCAAGCGGAGCGCCAGTTACGGCCGGTCTTCGAGCGGAACGATAGACAGGATGCGCGTCGGCACGATCTCGGCGATCGACGATCCCATATGCCCGAACCCGCAACGATAGCCCTCCGGCTCGTCGATCGTCCGGTGGCCGAGGAAACGGATGCGATATGCCTTACCGCTGCCGCGATGCTCCATCGCTACCGAGGTCAGCGCCATGTTGTCACGATCGTCGAACCAGACCCCCCGTTGACGCCAGTCGATTGCAGCAACACCGGTTTTACCTTCGAAGAACTGCGATCCCTCGAAATGATTGACCCATATCCCCGACCATTCGCGCTCGGGAGTGTAGCGGATCGCGCTACGGTCGCATCGGGGATCGTCCCCCGGCACAGGATAGGGGTTAGCTGGCGGCGCTCCCGCCTGCAGCAGCAGCGCCGCCAGCAGCATCAGCCCAATTCACCCTCGAGCCACGCCTTCAACTGGCTTTTCGGCCGCGCACCCAGCAGGTCGGCAACCGGCTGTCCGTTCTTGAACAGCTTCAGGAGCGGGATCGACTGGACGCCCATCGACCCGGCGGTGTCGGGATTGGCCATGATGTCGACCTTGGCGATCGTCACCTTGTCGCCCAGTTCGTCGGCGATTTCCTCCAGCGCGGGGGCGATCATCTTGCACGGCCCACACCAGTCCGCCCAGAAATCGACCAGCACCGGCTTGTCGGATTGCAGGACGTCGGCGGAAAAGCTGGCGTCGGTAACGGTCTTGGTCGGCATGGAAATCTCCTTGGATATGACAATATCTATGGTCTGCGGGTCGGCACCTCAAGCTTCGCGGGGCAAGCTTTGTTCCCCCGCCCCCAAGCCGGGCTTGTGCGTATCGAGCAGCGCATCGGACAGGACGAACAGGCGCGGGCCGGCGGTGTAGAGCAGCGCCGCCTCCACGCCGTGATCGGGAAAGATGACCCGCAGCGCCGCCGCATAGGCCGCCATCTGCCGCAGGTGATAGACCGGGATGTCCGCGACATCGTCGGGCACCCGGCGGCCGGTCTTGAAGTCGACCACCCGCACCACCCGGTCGCCGATGCACAGCCGGTCGACGGTACCCGCCACGACCTGCGTCCCCACCACCGCCGCGATCGGTGCCTCCGCCAGCGCGTCGGGGCCGAACAGGTCGGCAAAGTCCGGATCGTCCAGCACCGCCATCGCGTCGCGCGTCACCCGCCGACGCAGGCCTGCATCCTCCACCCCCGCGGCCCCGGCCAGCCAGCGTTCGGCGGCAGCGGCCCGCTCGGCACGCGGCAGTTCGGGCAGACGTTCGAAGAGCTGGTGGAGCAGCCGGCCCCGCTCCGCCGCCGCGCGCATCGTCGCGGTGGGCGGCGGGTCGGACACCTCGTCCTCGCCCACCGCCGACGGCGCAAGCGGACGCGGCGGACGCGCCTCTGCGGGAGCGGGCGCGCGGAGCCATACCGGCACGGGTGCGGTAGCAGCCGGCGCGGTTCCCTGTCGCGCCCTCGCAGCGACGGGGGCTTGCGGGGTCAGGCCGGTGAACACCCGCTCCGCGCCCTCTCCCTCCGCCAAGCCCAGCGCGTCGAACGCGGCGGCGGCGGCGCTGTACCAGCTGAGCGGCGGGGGCACGCCCTGATACCGTGCGGAAGGTGCGCCGGCGATGACCAGCCGCTCCTCGGCACGGGTCGCCGCGACGTAGAACAGCCGCCAATGCTCCTCCAGTTCGCGCCGGTCGATCGCCTCGACCGCATCGTCGATCGGCGTGCCGCGCTCGCCCGCGCGGGGGCGAAAGACCGGGATGGCCGCGCCGTCATGGCCATCGGGTGACCATTGGACGATGTCGCGGCGGCTGTTGGTCGGATCGATCGCGGCATCGGCCAGCAGCACCAGCGGCGCCTGCAACCCCTTCGATCCGTGCGCGGTCATCACCCGCACCGCGCCGCCCGACCCACCCGCGTCGCGCTTGATCTCCACCTCGCCCCGGTCGAACCATTCGACGAAGCGTTGCAGCGACGCCGTGGCGACGCTTTCGAACGACAGGGCGGCGTTCAATAGTTCGTCGATCGGGTCGCGCGCCTCCTCGCCCAGCCGCGCGATCAGTTTGCGCCGGCCGTCCATCTCCCCCGACAGCAGTTCCTCGAGAAAGCGATAGGGGGTCGCGAAATCGGCGCGGCGCAGGATGCGCGACAACGGCTCCACCGCGTCGCTGTTCGTCCGGCGCAGATGCCGCCACAGGCTCCCACCCTCGCGCAGCGCCCCGGCGAGCAGCTGCTCCTGCGTCCAGCCGATCAACGGGGAGACGAGCAGGCACGCAAGGCTCAGATCGTCGTCGGGTTGCAAGGCAAAGCGGATCGCGGCGAGCAGGTCCTTTACCGCCAGCGGCGCATCGAGCCGCAGCCGGTCGACACCCGCCACCGGCACCCCCTCCGCATACAACCGGGCGACGATCAGCGAGGCAAGGTCGCCGCGCCGCTTGACCAGCACCATGATGTCGCCCGGCTGGAGCATCCGCCCCTTGGATTCCAGCGGCAGCGTGCCGATCCAGCCGGCGATTTCCCGCGCGATCCGGGTGGCGATCACCCGGGTCACGTCATCGACCCAGCCTTCCTCGGCATCGTCGGGCGTGTCGACGACGGTCGGTGCCCATAGCGTGACGGTGCCGGGGCCGGGCACTTCGCTGTCATGGGTGTCGGGCGTATCGATGCCCATGCCCGGATCGGGCAAGGCGGCGATGGCGGCATCAACGAATTCCAGCACCGGACGCGTCGTACGAAAGCTGTGGGTCAGCGACAGCGTATCGAGTTCGCGCGCATCGCCGCGATATTCGGGCGGCAATGCGGCACGGCGGGCGAAATCGACATGCGCCGCGCGGAAGAAGATCGGGTCGGTGCCCTGAAAGCCGAAGATCGCCTGCTTGTAATCGCCGACGACGAACAGCGTCCGCATCCCCGCCGCGCGCACCGCGTCGCCGCTGAAGAACTCCTCCACCAGCGACCGCACGATCGCCCATTGCTGCGGATTGGTGTCCTGCGCCTCGTCGATCAGGACATGTTCGGTGCTCTGGTCCAGCTTGAAGCGGACCCACTCGCCGATGCCGGGTTGCGCCAGCAGGTTCAGCGTCTCGCGGATCAGATCGTCGAAATCGACCGCCCCGGCACGGCGCTTGGCGCGGACATAGGCATCGGCATAGGCGCGCCCGGCCTCCAGCGCATCGGTCAGCGCATCGGCATAGCCCATGCGCGCGGCCAGTTCGACCAACTCGCCCGCCCGGCCGCCGACCGCATCGGCCAGTTCGTCGTAATCCGGGTCGGCGGCGATCAGCTTGGCCGACGCCTTGCGCAGCGTATCCTCGGCGGTGAAGAACAGCTTGCGGATGTCCCGGATGCGCGCGGCGCGTTCGACCGGACTGCGCGCCAGCCAGTCCAGGATCGCGCCATGCGTCTTCTTGCCCGTCGCCGTGCCCCAGGCGAGATTAGCGGCGGCCAGCCGTTCGAGCGCGTCGCAATCGAACGCGTCGTCGCTGCACGCCTCTGCCAGCATCTCGTCGATCGGCCCCGACGCCAGGTCGAGCGCACGGCGCAGGAACGGCCGGATACCGCTCGGCAGGTCGGCCATCGCCTGCGGCCGCCGGGCACATTCGCGCAGGAAGTTTTCGGCAGCCCCTTCCCCCATGCGCAGCGACATGGCGGCGATGGCGTCTCCGATCCGGGTCGATCCGGTGCGCTGTTCCTCGACCAGCAGCTCAGCCAGCGCCTCGCGCGCCATGCCCGCTTCCTCGCGCGCTTCCAGCGGGCGAAAACCGGGGACCAGCCCCGCCTCGACCGGGAAACCGGCGAGCAGGCTCTGGCAGAAGCCGTGAATCGTCTGGATGCGGACACCCCCGCCCGGCGCATCGAGGACGCGGGCGAACAGGGTGCGGGCGCGGGCGAGCAGCGCCGCGTCGTTCACATCCTCGCCCAGCGCGAACAGGTCGGCCTTCAGATCGGCGGTCGGCAACCGGACCCAGCGCGCCAGCCGGCTGGCGACGCGCTCGGCCATTTCCGCCGCCCCGGCCTTGGTAAAGGTCAGGCACAGGATCGCGGCGGGATCGACCCCGCGCAGCAGCAGGCGGAACACGCGCGCCGACAACACGTGTGTCTTGCCGGTCCCGGCCGACGCCGACAGCCAGACATGGCGGTGCGGGTCGCTGGCCGCCGCCTGGTCGTTCTTTAGCGGTTGAAGTTTGCTAACCTCACTCACGGCCATACCATTCGTCGCGGCGCATCAACTGGTCGTAATCGGCATAGACGGCATATTCAGGCACCAGCTTGGCGACAAAGGCTTCGTCTCCGGTCAGGAAGCGGGCGACGGCATCCTCGAACTGGCGCTTGGCAATGGCAACGAACTCGGCGGTCGCGATCCGCCCGCCGGTGCCGTTGGCATTGACCGGGGTGGTCATCTTGCCGAACCGGTCGCCATCCTTGATGAGCGACCAATATTCGAACGCGCCGGCCGTGCCCCGCACCCCGGCGAAGCAGCCACGTTCGGCCATCAGCCCCAGCAGCCCCAATTGCAGGCTGTAACCGGCGGCCACTGCCTTGCCGCTGGGTGCCTTGCCGGTCTTGTAGTCGATGATCGCCAGGCTGCCGTCGGCCGCGAGGTCGATCCGATCGGCCTTGCCCGACAGCTCGACCCCGGCGATCGGCAGCGTGCCGTCGCATTCGACCGCCGCCACGTCGCGCCCCTCAGCCAGCTTCTCGTGCGTCAACGCCGCGACCCAGTCGATCGCCTCGCGCAGGCGCGGCACCCACAGCGCGCGCAGCAATGGATGGGTGCGCGGATCGTCGGACAGCGCCTGCAGCCGACGACGCAGCTTGGCCGGGTCCAGCCCGTCCTCGCGCGCCCAGCGTTCCAGCACGCCATGCACCGCCGTCCCCCGCCACGCCGCGGTCGCATCGGCATCGACCGCGTCCATCGGCGACAGGCGCAGCATCCGCCGCGCGTAGAAGGCATAGGGGTCGGCCTTCATCCGGTCGACCTCGGTCACGGAGATACGACGCGGGCGCAACGCCACCGGTGGGCGCGGCGCGGGGCGCGACGCGGCGGCATAGGTCGCGGGCCGGTCGATCGCCCGCGCCCAGTCACGCAAGTGCCCGGCGCGCTCCAGATTGTCGTCCAGCGCCTGCAACCGCAGCCACAGCCGCGAGGCGATGGTCGGCGCGGTAGCATCCCGCGCGGCGCGGGTCAGCACGACATCGGGCGCGCCCATCGCCCCGGCAAAGTCATGCGCGGCAAGGCCGATACGCCGTTCAAGCCCCGGCAGTCCCAGATCGGCCCGGATACGCGGGGCAAGCCACGGATCGGGCGACGGCAGCGCGGGCCATACCCCTTCGTTCAGGCCGCCGAGGATCATCAAGTCGGCAGTCTGCAACCGCGCTTCCAGCAGGCCGAGAATGGCGAGGCGCGGATGCGCCCCCTGCGGCGGCCGCACCGCCACTTCGTCCAGCAACGTCCGCAACAAGGCGGGCAGCACGCGCGGATCGACCAGCGGTGGACCGGATGCCGCCTGCTCCTCCAGCGCAGCGACCAGTTCCGCGGCGGCGCGCCCCTCCGGCCGGCTCCACGCGGCATCACCGGCAAGCGCCGTCGCCGTCTCACGCAGGACGGTCAGCAGCCGAACCAGCGGTTGCGGCCCGGCGGCAAAGACTTCGGCCAGCGGCGTCAGCAGCGGACAGGCCACCTCCCAGAAGCTCGCCGCCGCCGCACGGATCGCCGCATCGCGCGGCTCGCCCTCGCGCAGATGCCGTTCGATCCCCGCCAGCCCCGGCGCGGGGCGCGGGCCACGCAGCGCGCGGTCGAGCCGGCGGACTCCGTCGAGCCACAGCACCCGCTGCTCCGCCTCGCCGCTTTTGACCAGCGGGTGCTTGAGCAGCGACAGCAATGCGACCGGCGCGAAGGCCTGTGCCGCCGCCTCGACCAGCGCCAGCAACAGCGTGCCCGGCGCGAGCAGCGACAGCGGCTGCCCGGCGGAATCGTCGACGCTGACGCCCCAGCGCGCCATATGTGCCGCGACCCGCCGCGCCAGCAGCCGGTCGGGCGTGACCAGCGCGGCAGTGCGCCCCGGCGTCTCCAGCGCCTCGCGCAGTGCGACCGCGATCGCCTGCGCTTCCTCGGCCGGGGTCGCCAGCTCGACCAGCCGCACGCCCGACAGCCGGCGGTCGGCGGCGGGTACGTCGATCCAGTGATGGGTCCGCTCGGCCGGGCTGAGCGCGGTGGCGATGGCACGGCTGCGCGTGGGTGTCGCGTCATGCTCGCTCGCCGCCTGCCACCGGACGAATTCGTGGCGGTTGACGCCCATCCGGTCGAGCAGCAGCTTGAGGTGATATTGCGGGTGCGTTTCGATCGACCGCTTGCGCCGGCCGGTGACGGGATCGGGCGCATGGGGGCCGAGCGAGGCCCATGCCTCGTCCTCCATCGCCAGGTCGAGGCCCGGCAGCACCACCATCCCGCGCGGCAGGCCAGCGACGCAGCGCTGGATGCGGGCGATCGCCGGCGCATTGGTCGCGATCCCCGCCGCGCAGACGAAGCCCTTGGGCGGATCGACCGCCCAGCGCGCGCACAACCGCCCGAGCAGCCGGGTCCGCCGGTCGGCCAGATCGATCCGCCCGAGCGCCGCCAGCTCACCCGGCCAGCGATCCAGCACGATGCGGAACAGCTCCAGAGAGCGCTCCCAATGCGCCGATAGCGTCTCGTCGAGATCGAGGTCACGCAGCCTTGCCGGATCGACCTCCTCGACCAGCAACTGGTCGAGCGTGGCGGCCAGATCACCGGCCAGCCGCACCGCCTCCGCCGCATCGACCGGGCGACCGGCGCGCTGCCGCTCCTCGGTCACCAGCCGCGCCAGGATCATCCGCCGCGCCAGCGGATCGATCGCGGGCGGGATCGGGGTCTGGTCCGCCGGGTCGGCGAAGCTGCCGACGCCCTCGTCCAGTTCGGGATCACCGATCGCCACCAGCCGCGGCAGCAGCAACCCGCCGCCGCTCGCCCGCACGAACGCTTCCTGCACGGTCCGCTTGGCGCGGTTGGTCGGAACCAGCACCATGCCCTGCGCCAGCGCCAGCCGGTCGCCGCCGAACCGGCGGATCAGCCCGACCGCCAGCGCATCGGCGAACGCCCGGTGGATCGGGATAGTGTAGAGGCTGAGGCGATGGCCTTCAGCCATCGGCGAGGATCGCCTCGGTCATGCCGACCGCAGACGGGGTGCCGACATCGAACCACAACCCCTGATGCGCGACGCCATAGGCTCGTCCCGCCTCGATCGCGCGGTTCCAGAACAGGTTGGTCGAAAACGCGCCTTCGGGCCAGTCGGCGATGACGCGCGGCGACAATATCTGTACGCCGGTGAAGACATAGGGGGCGAGCCGGCCGGGCTTGCGGCGGCCGGTGATGCGGCCCACCGCGTCGATGTGGAAATCGCCCTGCCCGCGATGCCCGTGCGCCAGCGCCTGCGGCACCAGCAGCAGCAGCGCGTCCATCCTTTCATCGTCCCACAGGCTGCTGAGCAGCTTGATCGAATCGACCGGGCCGTCGACCCACAGATTGTCCGAATTGACGCAGACGAACGGCTGGTCGCCGATCAGGTCGCGCGCCTTGACCAGCCCGCCGCCGGTTTCCAGCAGCTTCGCGCGCTCGTCGGACACCGCGATGTCGATGCCCTTCACCCGGTGCTTCAGATGCGCTTCCATGGCGTCGGCCAGGTAATGGACGTTGACCACCGCGCGCTTGACGCCCGCGCCGCGCAGCCGGTCGAACACGTGATCGATCAACGGCTTGCCCGCCACCTCGACCAGCGGTTTCGGCCGCATCGCAGTCAGCGGGCGCATCCGCTTGCCCAGCCCCGCCGCCATCACCATCGCGGTTTCGGGCACCGCCGCTTGCGGGTGGGGACGGATCGAACGGAGCGTGGTCATGCGAGTTCCTGCGGATCGCCGCGCCTGGGCGACGGGATGTTGAGATCGAACCAGCGCGCGACGCCGGCCAGCGCCGGATGGGACAGGTCCCGCTCCAGATAGCGCCACACGCGCGGGCACAAGGCACCATAGCGCGGCTTGCCGTCGCGCCGCCACAGCCGGGTGAAGATGCCGAGGATCTTCGCATTCCGCTGCGCACCGAACAGGTGATAGGCGGCGTCGAACCCGTCCCCCGCCCCGGTCGATTCGCGGTAGCGGGCGAGCATCGACGCCTCGACCACCGCCGGCACGTCGCGGCGTGCATCCTGCAACAGCGACACGAGGTCATAGGCGGGATGCCCCGCCAGCGCGTCCTGGAAATCGAGCAGGCCCAGCCGCGTATCGTCGAGCAGCATCAGGTTTTCGGCGTGATAATCGCGCAACACGGTCACCACCGGCATCTCCGGCAACGCATCGAACGCCGCGTTCCACGCCGCTTCATACCCCGCGGTATCGACGCGCAACCCCAGCGCATCGCAATACCATTCGATCAGCAGGTTCGCCTCGCGCAGGATGAAGGCGCGGTCATAGGGCGGGACCGGTGCGGGATCATGGCGTTGCAGGCGCAGCAGCTGGTCGACGGCGGCGGCATAGAGCCGGCCTTCGCTTTCCGGTGCGGCGTCGACCGTCTCGCGCATCCGCATGTCGCCGAAATCCTCCAGCAGCATGAACCCGGCGGTCGCATCATCGGCGAGGATCGCGGGCGCGGAAAAACCGCGTTCGCCCAGCCATGCCGCCATATGTGCGAACTTGCGCGTATCCTCCGGCGGCGGCGCGTCCATCAGCACGGCGCTGCGTCCGGCCTCGATCACGCGATAGTAGCGGCGGAACGACGCATCGACCGCCAGCGGCAAAATCTGCGCATCGCCCCAGCCGGCATCGATCAGAAAGGGGACAGCCGCATCGCGCGGGTTCAGGTCAGCGGCCATCGGCTTTCCCAAGCGTCCGGCACGCGCGCTGTCAAGCGCCGCCCGCCCGCATCGTCGAACGCGAGGGTCAGCCACAGCGCATCGCGCCAATAGGCGTCGCCCAGCCGTTCGGGCCATTCGACCAGCAGCACGGCATCGTCCGCCTCGTCCAGCCCGAGTTCCAGCGCCTCGTCTGGGTCCTCGATCCGGTACAGATCGACATGCAGCACGCTGAGGCGCACCTCAGGCGGGTCGTAGGGCTGGACGATCGCGAAGCTGGGCGACGGGGCCTCGCCCGCCAGCCCCAGCGCCGCGAGCAACCCACGGGCGATGCTGGTCTTGCCCGCGCCCAATGGCCCCGACAAGGCGATCACGTCACCCGGCCGCACCACCGCCGCTAGGTCCACGCCCAACGCATGTGCCGCCGCTGCGTCGGGCAGATACATCACGGCTCGCGCGGCAGGTCGATGGTGACCAATGTGCCGACGCCCTTTTCCGATACCAGCTCGATCGTGCCGCCATGCGCCTCGACCGCCTGCCGCGCGAGCGGCAAGTCGAGGCTCAAGGCCCGTTCGCCGACCCGCGCCGCGCCGGCCTGTGCAAAACGGTCGAATGCACGCGCCACCGCGTCCTTCGACATGCCGGGGCCGTCGTCCGACACCACGATCCGCGCCCGCTGCGCATCGCCGTCGACATGCAGCAGCACGCGCCCGCCCTTGCGCAGGCCGCCGATCGCATGGTCGAGCAGATGCCCGACCGCCTGCCGCAACCGCCGCGCATCGCCCAGCATGACACCCGCCGTCGGTGCGATCTCCACCGCCAGCTCGACGCCCCGCGCCGCCGCCGCCGCCCGCGCGGCCCCTGCCGCTTCGCCCGCGATCATCTTCAGCGGCACCGTAGCCCGCGCGACCGGCGTGGTTTCGTTGGCGGTCAGGTCCAGCGTGTCGTCGATCAACCCGCCCAGCCGCTCGACCGATTCGAGGATCGCATCGGTATAGCGCGCGCCATCCTCCGTCAGCTTGCCGGCATAGCCCGCCTGCAACATCTCGGCGAACCCCTTGATCGAGGTGAGCGGGGTGCGCAGTTCATAGCTCATCGACGCGACGAACGCCGTCTTGACCCGGTCCGCCGCCTCCAGCGCCTCGTTCCGGTCACGCAGCGCCTGTTCCATCCGCCGGCTGTCGGAAATGTCGAGCATGGTCAGCAGCGCATTGCCATCGGGCAGCGGCACCGCGCCGAATTCATAATGCCGCCCGTCAGCCATCGCGAAGCGGCCCGATCGCTGCATCCGCTGCTGCGTGGCGAAGCGGACCAGTTCGGGGATCAGCGCCGCCTTGCCCGGGCTGGCAAGGCTGCTCGCAACCCGCTCGGCCAGCGCATCGACGCGCGGATGGCCGTCGAGGAACGCGTCATCCAGCCCCCAGACCTGCCGGAACTTCGCGTTCCATATCTGCAACCGGCCATCGGCGGCGAACACGCCCAGCGCCTCGAACAGATTGTCGAACGTGGCGGTCCGCACCCGGAGCAGCGTGTCGCGCGCGCTGGCCAGTTGCACCTGTTCGGTACGATCCTCGAAGATCAGCAGCAGCCCCCCTTCGGGCAGCGGCTGCGCGACGACCCGCAGGTGCGTGCCGCCGGGCAGATGCCATTGTTCCTCGATCGCGCCCTCCGCCGCGCGGAACCAGTCGCGCCGCTCGGTCTTCCACCCCGGAAAGTCGCGGACTTCGGGCAGGCGCTTGGATTCGCGCATCCGGTCGAGCACGCGGTCGAACTCGGGCCGGTCCGCCAGCCATTCGGGCTTCATCGCGAAGGTGCGGCCGAACGGCTGGTTGTAGAAGACCAGCGTGCGGTCCGGCGCGAACTGCGCCACGCCCGCCGACAGCCGGTCGAGCATCGCGCGCTGTGCCGCCCGACTGCGCTTCAGCTTGCCGCGCGCCTCCTCGATCTCGTGCACGTCGATGGCGAAACCGCCGGTGCCGCCGTCGCGCAGCGGCATGTCGTGGACGCGCAGCATCCGCCGTTCGCCGTTGATGGTCGCGGGCATCGCCGCCGCCTGCGGCTGTCCGGTATCGCGCGCGATGGCCGCGCTGGCGAGCGGTCCGCCGATGCCGACACCTTCGACCAGTTCGACCTGCCGTGCGATCACCTCCGCCGCATCGCCGGCATCGACCGCGCGGACATAGGCGGTGTTGACCATGGCCAGGCGTAGCGTGTCGTCGCGATACCACATCGGCATCGGCGCCGCTTCGATCAGACTGGACAGCGCCTCGAACGCCGCGCGATATTCCTCGGCCTCCGCGCCCAGCGTCGCGATCTCGTCATGGAATTCGGTCGCGTCGAAGAACCAGACCAGCACCCCGCCCGGCGTGTTGAGCGCCGCCGGCGCACGGTCGCCGATCGCGAACAGCGACCGCGCCGACCCGGTCGCGCGAACCACGGTCCGGAACGGCTTGCCCCCGCGCAGCGCGGCGGTGATCGCATCGACCAACCGGTCGGCGCTGCCCGGCTCCAGCCCGCTATCGGCACTGCCAAGGTCGGCGAGCGATACCGGCAGGTCGCTGCGCCCCAGCCGGTCGGCCAGCGGCCGGTCGAGCAGCAGCCGGCCATCGGCACGCACCACCATCGCGAGCGCGGGCGAGGCGGACAGCGTTGCATTCAGCGAATCGAACAGCGCCCCCTCCGCCGCCGCCCGCCGCCGCGCAGACAGGCCGGCGTGCAGCATCCACGCGCTCGCGCCCACCAGCAACGCCAGCACGACGCCGCACAGGACGGCGGTCATCAGGGTCAGGGTAATCAAGCGAGCGCCTCGCGGGCAGACGATGGAACGGCGAAGATGGGCACCTCTCCTGCCTAGGGTGCAGACCCATAAACGGCAATGGCCGTGATCGCCGTGGGAAGGCCGCTGGCTAGAAGCGCAGCGCAGACGCGTGGCAACGCCACGCGCAAGCAAGCGACGCGGCCAGCGGCCTTCCCACGGCGACCGCGAAGCGGCGGGCCGAAGCTGGCGCACGGCGGCGTCGCGCGTCGGTCACGATGCGAAGGCATCGCTCCCTCCTTGCTCCTACCCGTGCGCCAGCTTCGGCTCCGTCCCGGCCGTTGCCGTTTATGGGTCTGCACCCTTGTCGTTACAGCGCACATAAAAAAGGGGCAGCGCCGCACGGCGCCGCCCCTTTATCGCAACCCGGCGACGGATCGCCGCCGCCGGTCGTGCAAGTCGTTACATCTTCACCCGTGCGCCGGCGAAGAAATAGCGGCCAATCGTCTGCTGGATATACGTTACATCGGCGATGTCCGGCTTCTGGCCGAACACGTTGTTGACACCGCCATAGAATTGGAAGCGGTCGGTCGCGTCGAGGCTGACATAGATGTCATGCTGCCACATCGCCTTGATGTACTTGTATTCCGGCGCCACGACGTCCGGATTGTTCTGGTTGGTCAGATTGGCATAACGCAGCGTCTTGTCCATGAAGTTGACGCCGTAATTGACCGTGACGTTCTCCAGCGACCAGGTGAGATCGGCGTTGGCGCTGTACTTGGGTGCACGATACAGCGCTTCCTGACGACGGTCGGTGACAGGCGCCCCCGGCGTGCCGATGAACTCCAGCTTGTCGAGATAATTGCCGACCATGCGCAGATTGAACCGCCCGGCGGCGCCCGCGTCGATCGCATAGTTGATGTTCACGTCCAGGCCGGCCGTGCTGAAGCGCGCGACGTTCTGCGGGGCCACGACGAAGCTGGTGATGTTACCGACCGCCGCCGTATTGCTGGCGACGTTGGTGCGGGTGATCGAGCGGCAGAAGACATTGTCCAGCGTCGCCTGATCGACGCACAGCCGGGCGACCTCGTTCGCCGCGACGGTGTTGATCGCACCTTGCAGGTTGATGTCGTACCAGTCGGCGCGCAGCGACAGCCCCGGCAGGAAGCGCGGCTGGACCACCGCACCGGCGGTCCACGTCGTCGCCTCTTCCTCGCGCAGCGCCGAATTGCCGCCCGAAAAGCCCGAGATGTTGGTCGAGCGCGCGTCGACGTAATTGGCAGGATCGGCCACGCCCAGGCCGCTCAGCAGCGTGCGGCAGTTGGCGGCGCGGGTAGCGGTGCCGTTCTGCAACTCGGCCTTGTCGCACGGATCGGTGATGAAGGCGAAAGTCTGCGACCGGCCGGAGAACAGCTCGCCGATGTTCGGTGCGCGCACCGCCTTCGAATAGGTGCCGTTGAAGGTGATGTCCTTCACCGGCGCATAGGTGCCGTTGACCTTCCACGTGGTCGTGCGACCGATCGTGGAATAGTCGGAAATACGGATCGCGGCGCCGGCGCTCAGGCGATGGGCGAAGGGCAGGTCCTTCAGGATCGGTGCATCGAGTTCGGCGAACCCTTCCTTCACGTCGAAACTGCCTTCCTCGCGGCCCAGCGAGTTGGTGAAGGTCAGGCCCTGCGCCGCGATGGGATCGGGCACGAACCGGCTCTCTTCCTTGCGATATTCGCCGCCCAGCACGAAATTGATCGCGCCGCCGGGCAGTTCGAAGAACTGGCCGAAGTCGCCCGTGACCGACCCCGACACGACATGCTGGCGTAGGCGCGACCGGTCGGTGGTGGTGGCGCGTACGAAGTCCAGCGCCGCCTGGCTGGGGGCACCATCGCCGAACAGGTTCAGCGGGACGCATTCACCGGGGCGGAAGGTCGTCGGGTTGACGACGGTGCGGCTGGCATCGGGCTGGTTCGGAACCCAATTGGGGTCCAGATTGACGCGGCAGGTGATCTGCCCGTTGGCCGGGTTCCGCACCGCGTCCAGCGCCGCGAAGAAGCGGTCGTTATAGGTGTTGTTGACGTAGCGGTTGGCGATGTCCGACTGGCCGAAGACATAGGAGACTTCGTAGCTGGCATGATCGTTGATCGTACCCTTGGCGCCGACGACCCCGCGATAGGTTTCGCGGGTGATCGTCTCACCACGCTGGCCGATGTCGAAATTGTCGCGGGTCAGCCAAACGCCGCCATTGCCGAGGTTCGGCAGGCCGGCGGGCAGGTACGGATTGTCGTCCGGCACCAGCAGATAATAGTCGAAGGACGGCTGGCCGACGGTGAACGACTTGGTGCGGGCATACTTGCCTTCGGCGAACAGCGTCAGCGCGGGCGACACGTCGTAATGGGTGATGAGGTTGACGACGTGACGGTCGATGCGCGGCAGCAGGTCGTTCTGGTAGTCGGCGACGCTGGTGCCGCTGCCCCCCTGTGAGAAACCGGGGCGCAATACGGTGCCGAGCTGGAACGGCACCAGTTGACCGGAGGCGTTGACGAAATAGTCGGGCTGGCCGTCGAAATCGACGTCGATACCGCCCTGGCGCGCAGTGTCGTTGTAGCGGACGTCGTTGGTCGGGATATTGTCCGGGATTCCGTTGCTGGCGCCACCGCTATAGCCCTGCCGGAACTCCGGATCGTTCGGGTTGCGGTTGAAGGAGACGAACCCGGTCCCCCGCAGCCGCGCGCGGTCGCGCGATTCGAGGCGGCTTTCCGAGCCATATTCATAGGCCAGCGCCACGTTGCCGCGACCATCGCCGAAGTTCCTGCCGGCGGTCACCGCCAGCAGGCGCTTGCCCGCATCGCCATATTCGGAAATCCCGGCCTGGGCGCGGGCGGTGATCCCTTCGAAATTGCGCTTCAGGATGAAGTTGACCACGCCGGTCACCGCGTCCGCGCCGTACACTGCCGACGCGCCGCCGGTCAGAACGTCGACCCGCTCGACCAGATCGCTGGGAATGGTGCTGACGTCGACCGCCTGCGACCCCGGAACGGAGGCGACCTGACGACGCCCGTCGATCAGCACCAGCGTGCGATCGGTGCCGAGGTTACGCAGGTTCAGCGTGTTCAGGCCCGACCCGCCGATCCCGACGCCGCTGCCCGCGGTATCGGCCGAGGTCGTCGACCCCTGCAGCGCGGGAACCTGGGCGATGATGTCGGTCAAATTGGTGCTGCCCGCCTGCTGGATCGCGGCGGCACTGACCGATACGACCGGGCTGGGCGATTCGAAATCGGGGCGACGAATGCGGGTGCCGGTGACGACGATCTCGTCGCCGTTGCTGGCATCTTCGGGCGTCTGCGCGGCGGGGTCCGCCGGGATCGGCACGTTGTCGGTGTTGCCGGGTGCAGCCGTCTGCGCGACGGCGGACGCCGACGCCATCAGCGCGGCGATGACAACGGCACTGCGCGCGACACCTGCACGCAAACGCGACGTTGACTGGTTCATGGAACGGACCCCTTATTTTACAAGTTACGCGTATTCTTACGATACGTCGTTCGGAACGTTTGCAACGTGTCGAACGGTGTCCGGGGTCCTTCCGATGACGTTTCCGCGACAGGCGTTGCAAAGACGCAACAAAAAGGGCGGACATCCAATCGGATGCCCGCCCCTCTGGCGCTCGATCGCAGACGCGATCAGTAGCGATAATGGTCCGGCTTGAACGGCCCTTCGACCGGCACGCCGATATAGCTCGCCTGCTTCGGGGTCAGCTTCGACAGCTTCACGCCCAGCTTTTCGAGGTGCAGCGCCGCGACCTTTTCGTCGAGGTGCTTCGGCAGAACGTACACTTCGTTCTTGTAGTTCTCGCCCTTGGTCCACAGCTCGATCTGCGCCAGCACCTGGTTGGTGAACGACGACGACATCACGAACGACGGGTGGCCGGTGGCGCAGCCCAGGTTCACCAGGCGGCCCTTGGCCAGCACGATGATCTGCTTGCCGTCGGGGAACTTCACCAGATCGGTGCCCGGCTTCACTTCGTCCCACTCATAGTTCGACAGGGCGGCGATCTGGATCTCGCTGTCGAAGTGACCGATGTTGCACACGATGCTCATCGGCTTCATCGCCGCCATATGCTCGGCGGTGATGACGTCGGCATTGCCGGTCGCGGTGCAGAAGATGTCGGCGCGGGTCACCGCCTCGTCCATCGTCACGACCTCGAACCCTTCCATCGCCGCCTGCAATGCGCAGATCGGATCGACCTCGGTCACCATCACGCGCGCGCCGCCGTTGCGGAGCGACTGGGCGCTGCCCTTGCCGACGTCGCCGAAGCCGGCGACGCAGGCGACCTTGCCGGCCAGCATCACGTCGGTGGCGCGACGGATCGCGTCGACCAGCGATTCCTTGCAGCCGTACAGATTGTCGAACTTCGACTTGGTGACGCTGTCGTTGACGTTGATCGCCGGGAAGGGCAGCTCGCCCTTCTTCGCGATCTCGTACAGGCGGTGGACGCCGGTCGTCGTTTCTTCCGACACGCCCTTCAGGTTCTTGACGGTTTCGGTCAGATAGCCCGGGCGCTTGGCGATGAACGCGTTCAGCGCACGCTGGAACTCGACCTCTTCCTCGTTCTCCGGCTCGCCCAGCGTCGCGCCGGCTTCGAGCTTCGCGCCCCACAGCGCGAACATGGTGGCGTCGCCACCGTCGTCGAGGATGATGTTGGCGGTTTCATCGCCCCAGTCGAAGATGTCGCCGACATAGTCCCAATAGTCGGCCAGGCTCTCGCCCTTGATCGCGAACACCGGCACCCCGGCGGCGGCGATGGCGGCGGCGGCATGGTCCTGCGTCGAGAAGATGTTGCACGTCGCCCAGCGGACGTCGGCGCCCAGTGCGGTCAGCGTCTCGATCAGCACCGCGGTCTGGATCGTCATGTGCAGCGAGCCGGTGATGCGCGCGCCCTTCAGCGGCTGCGACGCGCCGAACTCGCTGCGCAGCGCCATCAGGCCCGGCATCTCGGTTTCGGCGATGTCGATTTCCTTGCGACCGAAATCGGCGAGGCCGATGTCCTTGATGACGTAGTCGGTCTGCTTGTCGGCAATGGCGGTGGCCATGGGTAGCTCCTGCATAGGGCCATGGGGCGCGCCCATGGCGGATGCCCCGCCTCTACCCAGCCACCTGCCGAAACGCAAATCCTATATAAAGATTCCTTTATATGCCGCGTTCAGGCAGTGCCCGCGCCCAGCGCCAGCAACCGGGGGTCAATCCCGGCGGTTTCGAACCCCCCGCGCCACCGCCCGGTCGTCGGCACGTCGAACAGCAGCGCGGCATCGCCATCGACGTTCATCCAGCCATGGCGCGACAATTCGCTTTCCAGCTGGCCCGCTTCCCACCCGGCATAGCCCAGCGCGATCAGATAGTGCGCCGGCCCGGTCCCCGCCGCGATGGCGCGCAGCACGTCGATCGACCCCGACAGCGCCCATTTGCCGGCCACGTCGATCGTGTCCTGCCCGCCCCAGCTGTCGTCGTGCAGCACGAAACCGCGCCGCGTCTCGACCGGCCCGCCCAGATGGATCGGCGCGTCGGGCGCCTCGCCCAGTTCGATGTCAAGCTGCTTGAGGAGCGCGTGCAGGCCGAGACCGTCGATCGTATCGCCGATGCCGACCCCCATCGCGCCCTCTTCGTCATGCGTACACATCGCGATCACCGCATGGTCGAACCGTCGGTCACCGATCCCGGGCATGGCGAGCAATATCTGTCCGGCAAGGAATCGCGTCTGTTCCATCATGGAAACGACGCTAACCGCGCCCGCGTCCGAGCGCCATGGTTGAAAAGGTCCGCGCGCGCTCCCACGCTGCATGACGGCGCGCAGGATGCGCCTAGCCCGAAGCGGAGAAGTTCATGACGATCAAGGTCGGCGACCGCCTGCCCCACGCCACGCTCGCCAAGGTCACGCCCGATGGGCCGGACCAGGTATCGACCGAGGATTTCTTCGCCGGACGCCGCGTCGCGGTCTTCGCAGTGCCGGGCGCCTTCACGCCGACCTGCTCGGCCAAGCACCTGCCCGGCTTCGTCGAACAGGCAAAGGCATTCCATGACAAGGGCGTGGACGAGATCGCCTGCACCGCCGTCAACGACGCGTTCGTCCTGTCGGCCTGGGCCAAGTCCGGCGATGCGGGCGACAAGGTGACGATGCTGGCCGACGGCAATGCCGATTTCGCCAGGGCGGTCGGGCTGGACATGGACAGTTCCGCCTACGGCATGGGCACCCGATCGAAACGCTATGCGATGGTGGTGAACGACGGCGTGGTCGAAGCGCTGCATGTCGAAGCGCCGGGCGAGTTCAAGGTCAGCTCGGCGGAAAACCTGCTCGCGTCGCTGTAGGAACGTTCGGTATTCGCCGGCATCCATCACCTCCAGAACGTCACCCCGGCGTAAGGCCGGGGTGACGAACGTGCTGCTCGGTTCTTGCACCGACACGCCGGTCATTTCCCGCCGGCCATAACGGAACCTGGGACGACGGTTCGAGTTAGTCGGTAGTTACGCAGCCATATCGATCAGGAAAGGGAACGTCATGACCGACACGACGACCACCAAGGATGTCGCCAACGACATCGCCGAAACCTCGGGCACGCTCGCCGAAAAGGCATCGGCAACCTATGCCTCGGCAAAGGAGAGCGTCAGCGACGCCGCCGCCAAGTCGCGCGATGCGGTCAGCAGCGCCGCCAAGTCGACCGCCGAAACCGTGAAGGCGCATCCCGGTGCCACCGCCGCGATCGTCGCCGGTGCCGCCGCCGCCATCGCCGGTGCTGCGTTCGGCGCGTCGAAGCTGATCGAAAAGAAGCGCGAGGCCGACGCGCTGCCGAAGGTCCCGCCCTCGGCCACCTGAGCTTCACGTCAGCTTCTTCGTTCATCCTGAGTAGCCATTGAGCTTGTTGAAAGGGCGTATCGAAGGACCGTCGCCGCACGGTGCTTCGATACGGACCTTCGACAAGCTCAGTTCCTACTCAGCACGAACGGGTAGTTCGTTATCGCCCCCCTTGCACTGCGCCGCGCCACGCCTTAGCCACGGTCGATGACGCAGGCTTCCCAGATCGTTGCCGAACTAGATCGGCTTTACACCGCCTCGGTCGCGCGCCTTCGCGCTGCGCTGGACCAGTATCTCACCGATGGCATGCCCCCGCCCTCCTCGGCACGGGTCGACGGATCGTTCGCCTATCCCGAAATCCGCCTGACCTATCGCGGCAGCAGCGAGCGGCCCACGCCGTCGCGCGCCTATGGCCGGCTGACGACACCCGGCGACTATCGCATCAGCGTGACCAAGCCGGCGATGTTCGCCGCCTATCTGACCGAACAGCTCGACCTGCTGATCGAAAATCACGACGTGACGGTCGAGGCAGTGGCCGGGCGGCAGGAAATCCCGTTTCCCTATGTCCTCGACGCCGGCCATGCGCTCAGCCTCGATGCCGTATCGGCGACCGAACTCGCGCGCCATTTCCCGGCGACCGAACTGGCGCATATCGGTGACGAGATCGCCGATGGGCTGTGGGTCAGCCATGACGACCACCGCCCGTTGGCGCTGTTCGACGGCCTGCGCACCGATTTCTCGCTCGCGCGGCTGCGCCACTATACCGGCACGCCGCCCGAACATATCCAGCAATATGTCCTGTTCACCAACTATCACCGCTATGTCGACGAATTCGTCCGCTGGGCGGGCGAACAGTTGAAGCCGGCTGCCGACGGCACGCCCAGCCGCTATACCGCGCTGTCGGGCGCGGGCGGCGTGCTGGCCACTGCCGGCGACGATGCCGAACAGATGGTCAGCGACAGCGCGTGGCGGCGGCACCAGATGCCGGCCTATCACCTCGTCGCGCCCGACGGCACCGGCATCACGTTGGTCAATATCGGCGTCGGCCCGTCGAACGCCAAGACGATCTGCGATCATCTGGCGGTCATGCGGCCCGAGGCGTGGCTGATGATCGGCCATTGCGGGGGCCTGCGCCCCAGCCAGCGGATTGGCGACTATGTACTGGCCCATGCCTATCTGCGCGACGATCATGTGCTGGACGATGTGCTGCCCCCCGAAATCCCGGTCCCGGCCATCGCCGAGGTGCAGGTGGCGATGGCCCGCGCGGCGGAGATCGTCTCGGGCCAGTCGGGCGACGAACTCAAGCGCCGCCTGCGCACCGGCACCATCGTCACCACCGACGACCGCAACTGGGAATTGCGCTTCAGTCGGTCGGCACTGCGCTTCTCGCTCAGCCGGGCGGTGGGCATCGACATGGAATCGGCGACGATCGCCGCGCAGGGCTATCGCTTCCGCGTCCCCTACGGCACGTTGCTATGCGTGTCGGACAAGCCGCTGCACGGCGAACTGAAGCTGCCGGGACAGGCCAACCGCTTCTACGAACGCGCGATCAACGAACATATGCGCATCGGCATCGAAGCGTGCGAACAGTTGCGCCAGGAAGGCACCCGCCTGCACAGCCGCAAGCTGCGCGCGTTCAACGAACCGCCCTTCCGCTAAGGGCGACGCGCCCACCCCCACGGAGCAATCCACCTGCCAGCAAACGTCGCCCCAGCGAAGGCTGGCGCCTCACGTGGCTCCTGCTGCGCGGTACACGCGGGAGATCCCAGCCTTCGCCGGGATGACGCATGTACCGACGGGGTCCGCGCTGGACGTGGGACGACGGTCGTCCCGCCCCTACACCTTGTACCGGTCGGTCGGAATCTGCGCTTCCCCCGCCGCGGCGCTCTTGTGGAACAACGCCTTGTCCTCCGGACGGAACGCCCAGCGCCACAGGATCGCGAAATAGGTGGCGAGGATCAGGGGAATGCCGAACAGCATCTCGGCCCATTCGAACCGCTTGGGCAGCTGCATGATCGCCGACCCGACGATGGTCGCCGCCAGCACCGCCCACACGAACGCCGGCCGGAAATCGCGCACGCTGTGCCCCAGCAATTTCGACAACAGCCCGGACTTGATGACCGACCCCAGCCCGACCGAAACACACAGCGCCATCGCCGGCCCGACGGCCGCATAATTCTGCGGCAGGTCCAGCCTGCGCATCAGGAACACCAGTGCAAAGCTCAGCACGACCTGGAACGTCAGCAGCCCGATCGAGATCATCAGGTTACGGTGCCGCGCGATATAGACCAGCGCCGCCTCCGACACCGCCCCCTTCGCCGCCAGCACTTCGGCGATCAGCAGGAACGACAGCGCGCCCGCCCCGCTCACAAACTCGCGCCCGACCACGCCCATCACGCCCGATGCCGGGATGCTGCCCGCCAGCGCCAGCGCGGCCTGTGCGGTGATGATCCAGAAACCGACCTGCCGTACCTGTCGCGCGACCGCACCCTTGTCGTTCGCGGCCAGGCTCTGGGTGATGACCGGGCCGAGGACGGGATCGAAGCTGGTTTTCAGCTTCTGCGGCAGCGACGCGACCTGCTGCGCCATGTAGTAAATGCCGACGATCGCCGGCCCGAACAACAGACCCAGAATGAAGCGGTCGACGTTGCGCGTGCCCCATTCGATCGCATCCGCCCCGGCCAGCGGCATGTTGCGCTTCACCAGCGCCAGCATCGGGCGCAGGTGCGGCGACCACCCGACCGGCAGGCCATAGCTGCGGATGAACGGCACGATCGACGCCACCAGCGCCGCCGCCATCGCCAGCACATAGCTCATGATGAGGCCGTCGCGCGTCGAATAATAGCTGAGGCCCCACGCCGCGATCGAGATCGTCCACGGCTCGACCACCGCACGCGCCGTCACCGCCGCCTTGACGTTCAAGCGATAGGCGAGCGCGGCAAGGCTCACGTCTGACCACGCGATCGCGAACACGATCAGCGGCAGGAGGCGTTCGAACCCGATCACCTCGCTGTTCGGGTACATGATCTGCGGAAACACGAACAACACCGCACTCGCCGCGACCGACAGGATGAACGCGACCGCCAGTGCATCCCACACGACATGCGCGTGCGGCCGGTCGGTCGACGACAATGCCTGTGCCAGACCGCGCTTCAGCCCCAGCGTCGCCACCAGCGCCGCCAGTTCGACCACCAGCACCGCCAGCGCGAACCGCCCGACGATTTCCGGGCCATAGATGCGCCCGGCGATGAACAGGAACGGCAACCGCGCGACTAGGCGCAGGACAAAACCGAACACATTCGTCCGCCCACCCTTGGCCAGGGCGGCGATATCGTCGGTCGGCGGGGTGGGCGCGTCGGTCATGCGGCGCGCGAAGGATCGATCATCGCGGCCTCTTACGCTAGGGCGTCCGCTCTCCATAGCCCCCGTTTACGCTTTGAACGCGGGGTGCGGCTTGCGGGCAACGGTCGCGTGCGGGAACGATCCGGCACGCCGTTCCTTGGACCATCGATAGCGACGGAGACGATGGATGAAGGCACCCGCGACGATCCTCACATTGGCCCTGCTGGCCGCCTGTTCGCAGCAGCCCACAGGCGCCAATACGGCCGAATCCCACGATGCCATGTCGCACGATGCGATGATGACCGCCACCGCCGACGATTCCGAAGCGACGCGGGGCTACAAGCAGTCGATGGCCGACATGATGACGAAGGCCCCGCCCTATAGCGGCGACGCCGACATCGACTTCATGCAGCAGATGCGCGTCCACCATGTCGCGGCGGTGGCGATGGCGCGGACCGAACTCGCGCACGGCAAGGACGCCGAAGCCCGCGCACTGGCGCAGGCGGTGATCGACGCGCAGCAGAAGGAGATTGAGCAGATCGACCGCTGGCTGCGGGCGAAAGCCCGCTAAGCAATTACGAAAAGCCGATCTGTGAAGGTTTAGCCTTGGCGTCATCCCAGCGAAGGCTGGATCTCTCGATGACAACGTACAGCAGAAGAGGCTCGAGGCCCAACCTTCGCCGGGGCGAGTTCTCTGGCAAATGGGTCAAACGCTAGAAGGGCGCGGGATAGGTCTTTGTCACGACAACCCGATCCGGGTTGCGCGGATCGAACTGCATCGTGACGATCGATCTCGTTTGTCCTTTCAACGAAACGGCAAACCCACCGCCGTCCCGCGACAATATCCATGACTTGCGGGTCGCAAGGTCCTGCAGGATTGACGCCCGCGAACGGCAGAACTTCGCGTCGCCGGTATCGTCCTTGCAATCGAACGCCACGCGGACGCGCCCCGTCCGGACCGCTTCGACCTGTGCCAGCATTGCTAATCCCGCCATCTGGTCGATGCCGGGGTTCACATGGACATAGCCGGTCGTCGGGCACGCCGACCTTCCCGTCAGGACGATCTCGGTCATGGCATAGACGGAATCGAGGATGAACGGCCCGTGCCGCTCCAGCGTCGGTGAACGGAAAATGGCCCGCCACCGCCTGCGGACACATCCGCTACCGTTTCGTACCGGCTGCTCGATCAGATCACGTTCGACAAAGCCGGGCGGTGCCAGATGCCCCGGTTCGACCATCGCAACCGCCTCGACAGGCGCGTGCGTCTTGCCGCGCAGCACCGTCGCTCCGGCTTCGGCAGGCGACAATTGGTCGACCGCCGCAACGGTCGGTGCCGCTTGCGCCAGCAAAAGCGCAACGATCAATGCGCCGCACCCCAGCTCGGCCCCGTCCCGATCTCCACGCCCAGCGGCACCGTCAGCTGCACCATCGGCTCCGCCGCCGTTTCCATCACCCGCCGGATGACCGGCGTCGCTGCCTCGACCAGGCCTTCGGGCAGTTCGAACACCAGTTCGTCGTGCACCTGCAACAGCATCCGCACCTCGCCCAGCCCCGCCTCGGCCAGCGCCGGTCCCATCCGCGCCATCGCCCGCTTGATGATGTCGGCGCTCGTCCCCTGGATCGGCGCGTTGATCGCGGCGCGCTCGGCACCCTGTCGTTCATGCTGCACCTTCGACTGGATGCGCGGGAAATGCGTTTTGCGCCCGAACAAGGTCGTGGTGAAGCCGGTTGTCCGCACGCTCTGCGTCGTCTCGGCGATATAGCGGTTGATGCCGGGGAACCGGTCGAAATAGCGATCGATCATCGACTGCGCCTCGTCCGCGCTCACGTCCAGCCGCCCGGCCAACCCCCAGCGGCTGATGCCGTAAAGGATCGCGAAGTTGATCGTCTTGGCCCGCCCGCGCGTATCGCGGTTGACCTCGCCGAACAGTTCTTGCGCTGTGATGCTGTGAATGTCATCGCCGCGCGCGAAGGCGTCGCGCAGCTGCGGCACATCGGCGATATGCGCCGCCAGCCGCAGCTCGATCTGCGAATAATCGGCCGCGAGGATGACGTTGCCCGGCTCCGCCACGAACGCATCGCGGATCTGCCGCCCGACTTCGGTCCGGATCGGGATATTCTGCAAATTCGGATCGGTCGACGACAGCCGCCCGGTCTGCGCACCGGTCAGGCTGTACGACGTATGCACCCGCCCGGTCGCCGGGTTGATCTGCGCCTGCAACGCATCGGTATAGGTGCTCTTCAGCTTCGACAGCTGCCGCCAGTCGAGCACCTTCGCCGCGATCACCGCGCCGGGCGAATCCTTGTCGGCGGCGATGCGTTCCAGTTCGTTGACGTCGGTCGAATAGACGCCCGACTTGCCCTTGCGCCCGCCCTTGATCCCCATCGTCACGAACAGCACATCGCCCAGCTGCTTCGGCGACCCGATGGTGAATTTCGTGCCCGCCAGCTCATGGATTTCGGTTTCCAGCGCCGCGATGCGCGCGGAGAAATCCTCCGACAGCTTCGCCAGCACCTTCGCATCGACCTTGATCCCGGCCTGCTCCATGTCGGCGATCACGCGCACCAGCGGGCGGTCGACCATCTCATACACCCTGGTCGCCTGCTCATAGGGCAGCCGCGGCTTGAACCGCCGCCACAGCCGCAGCGTCACATCGGCATCCTCGGCGGCGTAGCGCGTCGCGGTCTTCAGGTCGATCTCGCCGAAGCCGACCTGCTTCTTCCCCGTGCCCACCACATCCTTGTACGCGATGCAGCTATGCTGGAGGTGGGTCGCGGCCAGTTCGTCCATGCCATGCCCGTGCAGGCCCGCATCGAGCGCGAAGCTCATCACGATCGTATCGTCATAGGGCGCGACGTTCAGCCCGGCGCGCGCCAGCACGATCATGTCGTATTTCAGATTGTGGCCGATCTTCAGGACGCTTTCGTCCTCGAACAATGGCTTCAACGTCGCCAGCACCGCCTCGCGCGGCAACTGGTCGGGTTTTTCCGCGAACATGTCGGTCCCGCCATGGCCGATCGGAATATAGCAGGCGAGGTTCGGATGGACGCCCAAGCTCACCCCCACCAGTTCGGCCCGCGTCGCATCCAGCCCCGTCGTCTCGGTATCGATCGCCACCCAGCCCTGATGCCGCGCCACCTGTACCCAGCGGTCCAGCGCCTCCTGCGTCACCACCGTCTCATAGGCGTCGTAGTCGCACGCCGGCTCGTCGTCCTGCGCCACCGGCGCGGCCGGCGTCTCGACCGGCGCATCGGCGACCGTGCCGAGCTTGGTCAGCAGCGTGCGAAAGCCATGATGTTCGAGGAAGGCGCGCAAGGGCGCCTCCGGTATCCCCTGCAATTCCAGCGCATCAAGCGGTTCGGGCAGCCCGCCATCGCACTTCAGCGTCACCAACACCTTCGACAGCCGGGCATTGTCGGCATGGTCGATCAGATTGTCGCGCAGCTTGCCCTTCTTCATCTCCGGCGCGGCGGCCAGCACCGACTCCAGATCGCCATGCTCGTTGATGAGTTTGGCGGCGGTCTTCGGCCCCACCCCGGGCACGCCCGGCACATTGTCGACGCTGTCGCCCATCAGCGCCAGCACGTCGCCCAGCTTGTCGGGCGTCACGCCGAACTTCTCGACCACATGTTCCGGGCCGAGCGTGCGGTTGTTCATCGTGTCGAGCATGTCGACCGACGGATCGGTCATCAGCTGCATCAGGTCCTTGTCGGAACTGACGATCGTCACCGCCCACCCTTGCGCCAGCGCCGCCTGGGTATAGCAGGCGATGATGTCGTCGGCCTCCAGCCCCGCTTCCTCGATGCACGGCAGGCTGAACGCCCGCGTCGCGTCACGGATCATCGGGAACTGGGGAACCAGATCCTCGGGCGGCGGCGGCCGATGCGCCTTATACTGGTCGTACAGGTCGTTGCGGAACGTCTTGGACGACTTGTCGAGGATGACGGCCATATGCGTCGGCCCGTCGGCCTTGTGCAGCGCGTCGGCCAGCTTCCACAACATGGTGGTATAGCCATAGACCGCCCCCACCGGCTCGCCATGCTGGTTGGTCAGCGGCGGCAGCCGGTGATAGGCGCGAAAGATATAGCCGGAGCCGTCGACGAGATAGAGATGGGGCATGGCCGCCAGATAGCAGCGGGACGGGGCGGGCGCGAGGGGGGACCGCACCACGCCGCTTGACTTCGCATCGGTCGACGGGCCAGATTTCGCGCACGGGCCGGTGCGGACGCCCGTTCAGGCGGGCGACTGCCCAAGTTCCGCTCCATCGGCTGCTTGTCGCGGCCCGTAGGAGCGTGCCCATGGATCCTGCCCCGCCCCGTCCCCCTGCCCTGTCGCTGATCGCGCTGTTCGGCAGGTTCCTGCGCTTCGGCTGCCTCGCCTTTGGCGGACCGGTCGCGCAGATTGCGATGCTGCGACAGACGCTGGTCGAGGAGGAACGCTGGATCGACAAGGCGCGGTTCAACCGGTTGCTCGCCGTCCTGCAGATCCTGCCCGGACCCGAGGCACACGAACTCTGCGTCCATTTCGGCGTGCTGGCGCGCGGGCGGATCGGGGGTCTGCTCGCTGGCCTCGGCTTCATGCTGCCCGGCTTCTGCCTGATGCTGCTGGTCGGCTGGCTGTACGTCACCGTCGTGCAGGGCAGCGTGGCGCTGGGCGGAATGCTGCTCGGGATACAGGTCGCGATCCTCGCCTTAATCCTGCGCGCGGTGGTGCGGATCGGGCAGCATGTCGTCGAGGACCAGTTGCTGGCGATCCTCGCGCTGGCGGCGGCGGGGGCGACACTGGCCGGCGTCCCCTTCTGGATACCGTTGCTGGTCGGCGGCGGCGCCTGTGCCGCGAAGGATCGCCCCGGTCTGGCGACCGCGATCGGCCTTGCGGGGATCGCCGTTGCCGTGACCGCTCTCGCCGTCGTCGCACCTGTACCGCCGACCTCCGTCGCACGGCCGCTGACCGTCCTGGCCCTGTTCCTCGCCGGGCTGAAGGGCGGGCTGCTCACCTTCGGCGGCGCCTATACCGCCATCCCCTATGTCCGCGCCGATACGGTCGGGCGCGGCTGGATCGGCGATGCGGCGTTTCTCGACGGGGTCGCCTTCGCCAACGTCATCCCCGCGCCGCTGGTGATCTTCGCGACCTTCGTGGGCTATGTCGCGGGTGGCCTGACCGGTGCGCTGGCGATCACCCTTGGCATGTTCCTGCCCGCCTTCGCCTTCTCGCTGTTGTTCTTCGAACGGCTGGAGGGGATCGTCGACGCCCCCTCCCTGCGCCACGCGCTGACCGGCGTGGCGGCGGCAGTCGTCGGGATCATCGCGGCGACCTTCGTGCAACTGGCGCTGGCGACCGGTGGGCGGGTCGATGCGCCGGGCGTCGGCATTGCCCTGTTCGCCGTCGCACTGGCGATGGCGTGGCGGCTCAAGGGCGGCTGGGTGACGCCGGCGATCGTCGCGGTCGGTGCGGGCGTCGGCCGGGTACTGCTGTAACCCCCGCTTGACGTCTTCCCCGCGGCGAAGAACATTGCCGGCGGGGGGAACATCGTCAATGCGCAACTGGATTCTGCCGCTCGCCGCCGCACTACTCGCGGCCGCGCCTGCTTCCGCCAGGGAACTGAAGGTCGGACAGCCCGCGCCGCCGATCGAACTGACGCTGGCCGACGGTACGAAGACCACCATCGCCGAACATCGCGGTGAGGTGATCCTCGTCAATTTCTGGGCAACGTGGTGCGTGCCGTGCCGGGTCGAACTGCCGCTGCTCGACGCCTATTATCGCAAGATCAGCAAGCACGGCGCCCGCGTCTTCGCCGTGACGACCGAAGGATCGGTGCCGATCTTCAAGATGAAGGCACTGTTCGCCGCGCTGGCGATCACCCCGGCCAAGGGGATCAGGGGCATCGACCGCAGCGTGCCCGCCGTGCCGACCAACTACATCATCGATCGGCAGGGCATCGTCCGCTACGCCAAGGCCGGGGCGATGGATCTCGACGATCTCAACCGTGAGCTGATCCCGTTGCTGCGGGAAGCACCGCCGGAGAGTTGAGCTTAGGCGCCGCCGGAGGGTCGGCGACCGGGTGACCCTGCTCGTCACCCCGGACTTGATCCGGGGTCCCGCTTTTTTCGACCGCCGTCCAACAGCGCTCGCGGATTGGACAATGCGTCGAACAAAAACCGCCCCGGAATCGCTTCCGGGGCGGTTTTTCTTTCCGGTGGCCCGACGTGGCAAAGCCACGTCGTCGGTCCTTGCCTTGGGCAAGGCCGGCCGGGCGAGCCTTGTTCGGCTCGGCGCAGCTTACGCTGCAGCCTTGGCCCGGCTCGCCTTCTTCCGCTCGTGCGGGTCCAGGTGCCGCTTGCGCAGACGAATGTTCTTCGGCGTCACCTCGACCATCTCGTCATCGTCGATATACGCAATCGCCTGTTCCAGCGTCATCTTCTTGGGCGGAGTCAGGCGGATCGCGTCGTCCTTGCCGCCCGATGCGCGGAAGTTCGTCAGCTGCTTCGCCTTCATCGGATTGACCTCGAGGTCATCCGTCTTGGCGTTCTCGCCGATAATCATGCCTTCGTACAGCGCTTCGCCGTGCCCGACGAACAGGATGCCGCGCTCTTCGAGCGGACCCAGTGCATAGCCCTGCGCTTCGCCGGCGCCGTTCGAGATCAGCACGCCGTTCTTGCGGCCTTCGATCTGGCCCTTGTGCGGGCCGTACTTCTCGAACAGCCGGTTCATGATGCCGGTGCCGCGCGTGTCCGACAGGAACTCGCCGTGATAGCCGATCATGCCGCGCGACGGCGCGGAGAAGGTGATGCGCGTCTTGCCGCCGCCCGACGGGCGCATGTCGGTCATCTCGGCCTTGCGCAGGTTCATCTTCTCGACGACCGTGCCCGAATATTCCTCGTCCACGTCGATGATGACGGTTTCGTACGGCTCGGTCTTCTTGCCGTCCTCGTCCTCGCCGAACAGCACGCGCGGACGCGAAATGCCCAGCTCGAACCCTTCGCGGCGCATCGTTTCGATCAGCACGCCCAGCTGCAATTCGCCGCGACCCGCAACTTCGTAGCTGTCGCGATCGGCGGCTTCGGTCACCTTCACGGCGACGTTCGATTCGGCTTCGCGGAACAGGCGGTCGCGGATCATGCGCGACGTGACCTTGGTGCCTTCACGGCCAGCCATCGGCGAATCGTTGACCGCGAAGCGCATTGACAGCGTCGGCGGATCGATCGGCTGCGCGTGCAGCGGCTCGGTCACCTGCGGGTCGCAGATCGTGTTCGACACGGTGGCGACGGTCAGGCCGGCCAGCGAAATGATGTCGCCCGCCTTGGCTTCTTCGACCGGCACGCGGTCGAGGCCACGGAACGACATGATCTTCGACGCGCGGCCCGTCTCCACGACGTTGCCGTCATTGTCGAGCGCGTGGATCGGCTGGTTGAGCTTCACCGTGCCCGAATTGACGCGCCCGGTCAGGATGCGGCCGAGGAAGTTGTCGCGGTCGAGCAGCGTCACGAGGAAGGTGAACGGCACATCCTCCACTTCCACCTTGGGCGCGGGGACGTGCGAAACGATCGTCTCGAACATTGGGATCAGCGTGCCTTCGCGCGCGTCCATGTCGGTCGAGGCATAGCCGTTGCGGCCCGACGCATAGAGCACCGGGAAGTCTAGCTGTTCGTCATTGGCGTCCAGCGACACGAACAGGTCGAACACCTCGTCCAGCACTTCCTGGATGCGCGCGTCGCTGCGGTCGACCTTGTTGACGACGACGATGGGCTTGAGGCCCAGCGCCAGCGCCTTGCCGGTCACGAACTTCGTCTGCGGCATCGCGCCTTCCGACGAATCGACCAGCAGGACGACGCCGTCGACCATCGACAGGATGCGCTCCACCTCGCCGCCGAAATCGGCGTGGCCGGGGGTGTCGACGATGTTGATGCGGATCGATTCATCGCTGCCCGGCGGGGTCCAGTCGACCGAAGTCGGCTTGGCGAGAATGGTGATCCCGCGCTCCTTTTCGAGGTCGTTCGAATCCATCGCGCGTTCTTCGACGCGCTGGTTGTCGCGGAACGTACCGGACTGACGGAACAACTGATCGACGAGCGTGGTTTTGCCGTGATCGACGTGGGCGATGATCGCCACGTTGCGAAGGCTCATGGTATTTCCTGGATCATGCGGGAGTGCAATTGGCCGCGCGCTTAGCGTATTTCCTTGGAAACCGGAAGTCCCCCCTTTGCTGCGCTGCGGCGTGGGGCGGGAAGAAGTAAGGTTGGTTCACGCGGAGGCGCGGAGGCGCGGAGGAAGTGCGTTGGGGACAAACCCCTTCCGCGAAGCGGCTGTATCGCCTCGGGTACAGCAAGCGCAGACGTCTCTCGATCGCGAGGCTCCTCCGCGAACGCACCTCCTCCGCGCCTCCGCGCCTTCGCGTGAACCGACCTTCTTCTTCGACCAACAAACTGTATTATTCCAACAGCACACTTGAACCGCCCTCCGTTCCCCGCCATCAATAGGGCAAGGACCGCTGGAGGACGTATGGCGACGCAGACTGAAGAACCCGCGCTGGTGCTGACCCCGCCCGATCCGGTGCCGACGCTCGCCCCGGCCAAGGCCGCCGGGCTGGTGCCGGTCGACGATACCAAGCGCACCGAATTGCAGCGCCGCGTCGACGATTTCATCGACCAACTCGTCGCGCAGGACGCGAACTCGCCCGCATTCGGCAAGCGCGTCGACGCGATCAGCAACCTCGGCGCGCGCGAAATCCGCGAGGCGGCGGGCCAGTCGAACCGGTTCCTCGACCGTCCGGTCAAGGCGATGGACCAGGAATCGGGCGTCGGCGCCGACCTGGCGCAACTGCGCCGCACGATCGAGGACCTCGATCCCGGCAAGCAGGGCAATCTGCTGGAGCCGAAGAAGCTGTTCGGCATGATCCCGTTCGGCAACAAGGTCCGCGACTATTTCGACGGCTACAAGTCGGCGCAAAGCCACATTGCCTCGATCCTGAAGCGGTTGCAGTCGGGCAAGGACGAGCTGCTGATGGACAATGCCGCCATCGACACCGAGCGCGCGAACCTGTGGACCGCGATGGGCCGCCTCGAACAGATGATCTATCTGTCGAAGGAAATGGACGGCAAGCTGGAGGACCGCGCCAACGAGCTGGATCACACCGACCCGGCCAAGGCCAAGGCGATCCGCGAAACCGCGCTATTCTATGTCCGCCAGCGCAGCCAGGACCTGCTGACCCAGATGGCGGTGACGGTGCAGGGCTATCTCGCGCTCGATCTGGTCAAGAAGAACAATGTCGAGCTGGTGAAGGGCGTCGACCGCGCCAGCACCACGACGGTCGGCGCTCTGCGCACCGCGGTGACCGTCGCACAGGCGCTGACCAACCAGAAGCTGGTGCTGGACCAGATCACCGCGCTCAACACCACCACCGCCAACATCATCGATTCCACCGGCAAGCTGCTGCGTTCGCAGACCGCGACGATCCACGAACAGGCCGCCGCCTCGACCATCCCGGTCGAGGTGCTGCAACGCGCCTTCCAGAACGTCTATGACACCATGGACGCGATCGACACGTTCAAGCTGAAGGCGCTGGATTCGATGAAGACCACCATCGGCACCCTGTCCAACGAGGTCGAAAAGTCGCGCGGCTATATCGCCCGCGCGGAAGGCGCGTCGCAGAACGCACAGGGCGGCGAAACCTTCAAGCTGGAGGCGATGTAACGCGATGTCGCGCAGCGACGAAGTCCTCGAACGCGCCAATCTGACGCTGGAGCGCGCGCGCGAACGCCACGGGGTCGTCGCCCCGCGCGCGCGGCGGCGGCGGGAGGCGGAGGTGCTGCGGCGCGTGGGCCGTATCGCCGCCGCCGATGGCGCGATCCTGCTGGCGGCCTTGATGTTCGGGTGGTTCGTGCCGCTGGGACTGGGCGGCGCGATGCTGGTCATGGCGCTGCTGATCGCCGCCACCGCGCTGTTCGCGCTGATGCCGGTGACGCGCGAGGTCGCGGTCGAACAGCTGGCGCAGGCCCCGATCAAGTCGCTGCCCGCGCAGACCGAACGCTGGCTCGCCACGCAACGCCCCGCCCTGCCCGCCCCCGCCATCACGCTGGCCGACGCGATCGGGATCAAGCTCGACACCCTGTCGGCCCAGCTCGCGACGCTTCCCGACGACGAATCGGCGGCAGCGGAAGTGCGCAAGCTGGTCGGCGAACAGCTCCCCGAACTGGTGCGCGGCTACCAGCGCGTCCCCGAACCCCTCCGCCGCGTCGAACGCAACGGTCGCACGCCCGACCAGCAACTGGTCGACGGGTTGAAGATCATCGATGGCGAGATCGCGGCGATGACCCGGCAACTGGCACAGGGCGACCTCGACAGCCTGGCGACCCGCGAACGGTTTTTGCAGATCAAGTATCAGGGCGAGGAATAGGGCCGATAGACCGCGCACCCGGCCGCCGCCGTTCCGTTTTTGCCCGCGCCAAAACAGGGGATTTCCGGTGCATCGGATATTTGCCGTTTTCTGCCTTTCGCTATCGGTCCCCGCAGCTGGACAGGCCGCGCGAACCTTTCCGATCCTGCGCGCGGGCCAGCCGGTCGTCTGCGCCGACCTCAACGACGGCGATCAGGATCTGCGTGAAGTCATGCGCCAATGGATCATCGGATTCTGGAGCGGCATGAATGTCGGAGAGCGCGCGCAGGCCGGCTCCGTCGGTCGGAACACGTCCGCAAGCGGTGTCTTCGGCGAAATTGCGTTATTCTGTAAATCCCACCCGTCGATGCTGATCGATCAGGCGACGTTTGCCGTGCGGGAGCGGATGCGCAAGGCGGGGAACTAGGCTCAGGACTCATTGATTGAGCCAGAAGATGAAGGTGGCGGCGAATGCGATGGCGGACAGGAAGGTGTGTGCGCATCGATCGTATCGGGTGTGAATAC
>NZ_LMLA01000012.1 GCF_001421765.1 Sphingomonas sp. Leaf32
GAGCCGACTTGACTTTAAACGATCCAATGACACCTTGAATGCCACTAACCGCAAGCCGCCGCCCACATGTCCCTTCATCTCATCAACAATTTCAAAGATCCAGACAAAGAAACCGGCGTCGCTTCGCTACCCCTCTTTTGGAAGGGCGCCCGCTTCGCCTTTTCAGTGTCCCCGTAGAAGCGAGCAACTCGCCCCGTCCGGTGAACAGCCCTCTACGGGGGNTTCGCTACCCCTCTTTTGGAAGGGCGCCCGCTTCGCCTTTTCAGTGTCCCCGTAGAAGCGAGCAACTCGCCCCGTCCGGTGAACAGCCCTCTACGGGGGTGAAACTTTGCTGTCAACAAACTTTCGCAAAAAAGTTCCATATCAGTTTCTCCCCCGCGTCGGAGGCATCCGCCCCCGGACGGATGCGCGCCATCCCGCAAGGCAGCGCCCGACACCGGACCGCTACGCCATTCGGCATCGCAGCCCGGCGCAGGGGCTGGATCAAAATCCAAGCCGGGCCGGGCGCCCCGGCTTCACCGCCACCTCGGCGCGCAATCGCTCGACGAGTTCCGCTGCGCTGCTCGCCGGCCAATGCCGCAGTTGCCGCGCAACGACGGCGAAGTCGCCCGGCGTCAGACCATCCACCTCAGCCAGTGATCGGGGCGCGGCCTGACCGAAGAAGCGGCGGAACGCGGCCGCCGATCGTTCATGCCCAAGCGGCTGCAATCGCAGCTTGAAGACGAAACGGCGGAGTGTCGCCGGGTCCAGTCCCGCTTCATGGTTTGTCGCCGCAACCACCGGCAATGGATGCAGGTCGAGCCAGGTCAGCAGCTCGTTGACCTGGCCTACTTCCCAGCTCGTCCGCGCGGTGGAGCGATCGAACAGCAGTGAATCCGCCTCATCGAACAGCAGGACCGCTTCGCGTCGCCGCGCCTCCGCAAAGGCTTCGGCGATCTGCGCTTCGGTCTCCCCGACCCATTTCGACAGTAGATCCGACGCGCGCTTGACCAGCAAGGGACGATCGAGCGCCCGCGCCAGATGATGCGCAAAAGCCGTCTTGCCGGTGCCGGGTGGTCCGGTCAGCAGCAGCGACACGTCGCTCGCCCCGTCCGACGCCATCGCCGCGAACAACTGGTCGATCGGCCGTTCGGTTTCGAACAACGTCAGATCGAACGCGGCCGGTCCCGGTGGCGGCAGGGTCCCGCCGCGCAGTGCCCGTACCAATGCCTCCGCCGCGACGGTACCGCCATCCGCCTCCCCGGCGAGCCTGCCCGCGCGGGTCGCGGTCCGCAGAACGGTCGCCGCCTCCGGCGCGACGTCGAGCAATGTCGCAAAGCCAGCGCCCGGCGTCACCTGTTCTTCGCGCGCGACGCGATCGAGCATCACGGCGGCCGTCGCGCGCGTGGGCAGATCCAACCGCAGCACGAAGCTCATCCGGCGCAGAATAGCGGAATCCACATTGCCGATGGCATTGGTAGTCCAGATCACCGGTACCCGGTTCGTTTCCAGCAAGCGATTGACGAACACCTTGCTGCCCTGCCGCCGGTTGAGCCAGTCGCCGCCGGATGACGGACTGGCATCGCCGATCAGGTCCTCCATTTCGTCGAACAGCAGCACCGCCGGCCCCCGCCCTCCGAGCAGACGCTGTGCGAGCGCGAGCGCGGTCACCCGTTCCCAGCGGCTCGGCTCCTCACCATCCTCGTCCGCTTCGCCGACGCCGTGCAACGCTGCGCCGACCGCCCTTGCCAGCGTGCGGGCCAGTTCAGTCTTGCCTGTGCCGGGCGGACCGTGAATCAGGATGTTGATCCCTGTCGCATCGGCTGCCAGCGTCCCGCGCAGCAGGCGGACCAGAAAGTCGACCTCCCCGACATGCGCGAACGCATCGAGATCGAGCGTCGCCGCCTGCCGCGTGCCGACCAGCGTGTCGAGCATCGCGTCTTCGCTGGGCGGCGCCCGGTCGAGCAGCCGACGCAGCGTCCAGCGGATGTCGATGTCCGCCTCACCCTCGCGATTGGTGGTAAAAGATGCCAGCCCCAGCCGGGTGACCGCGCCCCGCCGCGCCGCACGCTCGGCATCGTCCGCGCCTGCCCCGGCAATGCTTCCCAGCAGGTGCGGCAGGTCGTTGCCATGACGGCTCAACAGCCGCGCGAGACTGCCTACGCGCGGCAGGCGATCACACGCGACCATGAGGCGCAACAACACGGCGTCGACCGGCGACAGCGCCAGCAACCCTGCCAACATATCGGCCAGCGCCAGCGCCTCCGTTCGCACCGACGCTCCGCGCGGGACGGCAAGGCCCACCAGCATCGCCTCCCAGCCAAGGTCCTCTTCGATGTCGGGCAGCAGCCAGCGGCCATGCGGCTGCGCCCATTCCAGCAGCGCTTTTGCAAGCGGTGCCGTGGCGGGCAACGCGCCCGCCGTCCGGAGCATCATGCCCCGGACGATATCCAGTTCGTCCACGTCGTATCCACGAGTCTCTCAACGCCGAACGCACAACGGTGCATCGACGGCATTCCTGTCGAATGGGTGAGGTGCGGCGGGGGCGGATGCCGGCCCGCCGCCAACGTCGTGGGACGTCTACGCGAAAGGCCGGAGACCGCCGACTCGTGCACCGTGATAGGCGGCAAGGTCGAACAAGGTTAGTCTCCGTGATGTCCGCATTCCGCTGCGAACAAGCGATCTGATAGCAGAAAGTCGTTACGCTCGCAATCGACGTTTCGCCCGGCGATCAGGTGTGATCGCTAATCGGCCGGACGCAGGATGGCTGGGCGCTTCCGCCCAAATGCCATTTCGACAACGGCTGTAAAGAACAAGAAGTCTGTCGAGCATCGCGAAATCCGTGTCCTGATCCCTTGTCGCGCGCCTGCGCGTGTGGTGTATTGGCAATACACATTATCGGGGGCTGATATGCGTAAAGCGGTTATACTGGGGTCGTTGGCTGGCGTGGCATTAGTGGCAGGCGCAACGCAGGCGGCGCCGGCGGCGGGCGTTCCGCTGATCGAGCGGGCAAAGCTGTTTGGGAATCCGACCCGGACCGGGGGACAGTTGTCGCCCGACGGCAAATGGTTGGCCTTCATCGCCCCACGCGACGGAGTCCAGAATATCTGGGTCGCGCCGATCGACCGTCCGAACGAGGCGCGGGCGTTGACCGCGGAAACCAAGCGGCCAATCCGTTCCTATTTCTGGGCGCCGGATTCGCGCCAGATCCTGTTCGTCAACGACAAGGGCGGCGACGAGAATTTCCTGCTGTACGGCGTCGACCTGACGAGCGGCCAGCAAAAGGCGCTGACCCCGTTCGAAAAGACGACGGTGCAGGTGCTCGGCATGTCCGACACGATCAAGGATCGCATCCTGATCGGCGTAAACAACCGTGATCCGCGCTGGCACGACGTACAGGAACTGAACCTGACGACCGGCAAGCTGACCCCAGTGTTCCAGAATGACGGCTATGCCGGCTTCGTCACCGACGACCAGTTGCGCGTCCGCATCGCCGCCAAGCCGCGCCCCGACAGCGGCGTCGATTATTTCCGGGTCGTCGACAACAAGGTGGAGGCGACACCGTTCACCCGCGTCGATTACGAAGATGCGTCGTCCACCAGTCCGCTGGGCTTCACCGTCGATGGCAAGACGCTCTACTGGGGCGATGCACGTGGGCGCGACACGCGCGCGCTGCTGGCGCAGGACATGGCGACGGGCAAGTTCACCACCATCGGCGCGAGCGACAAGGCCGATGTCGGCGGCGGGCTGAGCAACCCGAAGACCGGCGTGATCGAGGCCTACTCCGTCTATTTCCACCGCAACGAATATGTGCCCGTCGGCGATGCGGTGAAGGCGGACCTCGCCTTCCTGAAGGCGCAGAACAAGGGCGAATTCTACATCGGCAGCCGCACCGATGCCGACGACAAGTGGCTCGTCACCTTCGATCCGGTCAGCGCGCCATCGTCGACATGGCTCTATGATCGCCGCGCGCGCAAGCTGAGCGAACTCTATACTCCCCGGCCCGACCTGGTCGGCGCGCCGCTGGTCGGCATGGAGGCGGTCGACATCCCGACCCGCGACGGGCTGTCGATGGTCAGCTACCTGACCCGGCCCAAGGGCGCGACCGGGGCGACGCCGATGGTGCTGCTGGTCCATGGCGGGCCATGGGCACGCGATAGCTATGGCTTCAACGGCTATCACCAATGGCTCGCCAATCGCGGCTATGCGGTGCTGTCGGTCAATTATCGCAGCTCGACCGGGTTCGGAAAGAAGTTCGTGCAGGCCGGCGACAAGCAATGGGGCCGCAAGATGCATGACGACCTGATCGACGCGGTCGACTGGGCGGTGAAGCGCGGCGTCACGACCAAGGACAAGGTCGCCATCATGGGCGGCTCCTATGGCGGCTATGCGACGCTTGCCGGGTTGACGATGACGCCCGACGCCTTTGCCTGCGGCGTCGACATCGTCGGGCCGTCGAACCTGTTCACCCTGCTCAAGACCATCCCGCCCTATTGGGAAGCGGGCAAGCAGCAGATGTACCGGCGGATGGGCGATCCGGGCACGCCCGAGGGACAGGCGCTGCTGAAGGAACGCAGCCCGCTGACCTATGCCGACGCGATCCGGAAGCCGCTGCTGATCGGACAGGGCGCCAACGACCCGCGGGTCAACGTCGCCGAAAGCGACCAGATCGTCGCCGCGATGCAGGCGAAGAAGATCCCGGTCACCTATGTCGTGTTCCCCGACGAAGGCCATGGCTTCGCCCGCCCGGCGAACAATATCGCGTTCAACGCGGTTACCGAGAACTTCCTGGCCAAATGCCTTGGCGGGCGGGCGGAGCCGATCGGCGGTGCGCTTGCCGCATCGACCGCGCAGGTGAAGGCGGGCAGTGTCGAGGGCGCGAAGGGTAACTGATGCGCAAACTCCTCCCCGGCATGGGGAGGGGGACCATCCGCAGGATGGTGGAGGGGGTTGTCCGCATACGGCGCCGCTGCGTTGCGTGGCGGTCCCCTCCACCATCGCCTTTCGGCGACGGTCCCCCTCCCCGTCCCAGGGAGGATCGATCGACCGTCCCCGACCGGGTCTGCCTATGCGACGGCTGCCAACACCGTCCTGCCGACCGCCGCGACGCCCGCCCCCGCCACCGCCTCCCCCACAATCAGGACCGCCGGGTCGCTCGCGCTGATCGCCTCCACGAGAAACGCGAGCGAGGACAGCCGCCCGCGGATGATCCGTTCGTCAGGCAACGACGCATTGACCACGACCAGCACCGGCGTATCGGCCGCCCGTCCGGCGGCGGTCAGTTGCTGCGCCACGGTCGCCGCCGCCGCCCGGCCCATATAGATCGCCAGCGTTGCATCGGGTGCGGCCAGCGCGGCCCAGTCGAGGTCGATCGGCTGCCCCGCCTGCGCATGGGCGGTCACCAGCGTCAGCCGCCGCGCGATCCCGCGCAGCGTCAGGCTGCTCCCCGCCGAAGCGACCGCCGCGCTGGCGGCGGTGATGCCGGGGCAGATGCGGACGCCGACACCGGCGGCGTTGCAGGCGGCGACCTCCTCCGCCGTCCGGCCGAAGATCGCCGGATCGCCGCCCTTCAACCGCACGACCCGCTGACCCCGGAGCGCGGCGGCGACGATCAGCGCGTCGATCGTTCCCTGATCCTTCGAATGGCGGCCCGACCGTTTACCGACGCTGACCCGTTCGGCCCCCGGCGCGATCAGGTCGAGCACCCCCGGCCCGACCAGCGCGTCGTGGAACACGATGTCGCCCGACGCGATCAGCCGTGCCGCCTTGCGCGTCAGCAGGTCGGGATCGCCCGGCCCTGCCCCGACCAGCCACACCGAACCGGCGGGGAAATCGTCATGCGGCATGAGTCTTCTCCTCACTGAGCAGGCGGGCGAGCGCGGGACGGCACGAACCGCAATTGGTGCCGGCGCCGATCGCCGCGCCGATCGCGGCGACATCGGCCAGATGCTGGTCGCGGATCGCCGCGACGATGGTGCGCATGCCGATGTCGAAACAGGAACAGATGATCGGGCCGCGATCGACCGCCGCGCCGGGCGCGCGTCCAGCGAGCACGGTCGGCGCGGCCTGCGCTTCGCCGAGCTGCGCGATCAGCCAGTCACGCGTCGGCAGTTCGCCGCGCTCGGTCACGAACAGCGCCGCAACCAGCCGCCCCCCGGCCAGCACCGCGATCCGCCGCGTGCCGCGCGCAAGATCGATCGCCTCGATCCGCTCGCCACTCGGCAGACACGCCTCCAGCCGTGCGGGGTCGCCATTGCCGGCCAGTTCCCACAGGCTGCCGGCCGGCACCGCCACGCGCGTCGCCCACAGGCATTCGGGGCGGCGCGCCGGCTCGCCCGCGACGATCAGGAAGCCACGCCAGCCGGTCGCTACGGCCACGATGCTGGCCGGGGTCGACTTAAACCCCGGCTGGCCGGAGACCGGATCGGTCAGCGGACGCGGCAGCAACCCGGTCCGCCCGCCGCTGGACGTCTGGTCGGTCCAGTGGATCGGCGTGAACAGCTCGCCCGGACGCTGGCTGTTGGTCACGCACACGCGGTACAGGCTGTCGCCCTGCGGGGTCGCTACGCGGGCAAGGCCGCCATCGACGATGTCCAGCCGCGCGGCATCCTCGGGATGCACCTCCACCAGCGGTTCCTCGCGATGCCGGGCCAGCTTCGGCGCCAGACCGGTGCGGGTCATCGTGTGCCACTGGTCGCGATACCGCCCGGTGTTGAGCGTCAGCGGCCAGTCCTTCAGCGGCGCGGCCAGCGGCTTCTGCACCACCGGCACCAGCCGCGCGCGCCCGTCCGGGGTCGAAAACCGCCCGTCGGCAAAGGGCGTCCGGCCCCAGCGGAACGGCGCCATCGCGTCATAGTCGGCATTGCCGCCCGCGCCGTGCCCGGCCAGCGAGAACAGCCGCGCGCCGTCATTCTGATAGGTCGACAGCCGGACATGCTCGCGCCAGATGTCTGCGGGACGGTCATAGGCGAAGGCGGTCTTCCACCCCATGCGCCGGGCGACTTCCTTGACGATCCACCAGTCGGGCTTCGCCTCGCCGGGCAGCGGGAAGATCGCGCGCTGGCGGCTGACGGTGCGGTCGCTGTTGGTGACGGTCCCGTCCTTCTCTCCCCATGCGGCGGCGGGCAGGCGGACATGGGCATGGACGGAGGTATCGGTGTCGGCGATCACGTCGCTGACCACCACGAACGGACAGGTCGCCAGCGCCTCGCGCACGCGCCCCGCATCGGGCATCGACACGGCGGGGTTGGTCGCCATCACCCACAGCGCCTTGATCCGGCCATGCCCCAGTTCGCGGAACAGGTCGACCGCCTTCAGCCCCGGCCTAGTCGCGATCGTCGGCGAGGCCCAGAAGCGCTGGACGCGGGCGCGGTTCTCCTCGGCAAAGTCCATATGCGCGGCCAGCGTCGACGCAAGGCCACCCACCTCGCGCCCACCCATCGCATTGGGTTGCCCGGTGATCGAGAAGGGCTGCGCGCCCGGCTTGCCGATGCGGCCCGTCGCCAGATGGACGTTCAGGATCGCATTGACCTGATCGGTCCCGGTCAGCGACTGGTTCACCCCCTGGCTGAACATCGTGACGGTGCGCGGGCTCGCCGCGAACCATTCGTAGAAGCGGCGCAGGTCGGCGGCGGGCACGTCGCAGGTGCGCGCGACCGACCACAGGTCGCTGCCCTCGCCCGTCCGCTCCCAGAAATCGTCAGGTGCCGTTACGTGTCGGTCGAGGAAGGCGGTATCGATCGCCCCTGCCTCGCGGCACCACGCGAGCAGCCCGTTCATCAGCGCGACATCGCTACCCGGCCGGATGGCGAGGTGCAGATCGGCCTGTTCCGCCGTCTCGGTCCGGCGCGGGTCGATCGCGACCAGCCTCGCCCCCGCATCGCAGCGCGCACGGATGCGCTGATAGACGATCGGATGGCACCAGGCGGTGTTCGACCCAACCAGCACGATCAGGTCGGCGGCGTCGAGGTCCTCGTACGATGCGGGCACCACATCCTCGCCGAACGCCCGCATGTGCCCGGCCACTGCGCTGGACATGCACAGCCGGGAATTGGTGTCGATGTTCGCCGAACCGATGAAACCCTTCATCAGCTTGTTGGCGACGTAATAATCCTCGGTCAGCAACTGGCCCGAGACGTAGAAGGCGACGCTGCCCGGACCATGCCGCTCGATCGTCTCGCGGAAGCGGCGGGCGACCATGTCGAGCGCCTTGTCCCAGCTCGCGCGGCGCTTGCCGATCATCGGGTGGAACAGTCGTCCTTCGAGACCGACCGTCTCGCCCAGATGCGTTCCCTTGGAACACAGGCGGCCGTGGTTGGCGGGATGGTCGGGATCGCCCTCGATCCGGACGCTACGCTCGCCAGTGACGGTAGCGCGGATGCCGCAGCCGACCCCGCAATAGGCGCAGGTGGTCTTGATCGTCATGCATCCTCCCCGGCACGGGGAGGGGGACCATCCGCAGGATGGTGGAGGGGGGCGTCCCCGGATGCAACCGCCGTGGCGAAGGACGCCCCCCTCCACCACCGCTGCGCGGCGGTCCCCCTCGCCGTGCCGCGGAGGATATTCATGCCGCCGCCTGCAACGTCGAGGCACGACAGATCAGCACCCGCCCGCCGCTCACCTTCACCGGCACGGTCGGCGTACACCCCCGGTCCTCGCCCAGCGCCTCGCCGGTGGTGAGCGAGATGCGCCAGTTGTGCAGCGGACACGCCACCGCGCCACCGTGGACGATGCCCTGCGACAGCTTGCCATGCTTGTGCGGGCAACGGTCGCGCAGCGCGAACACCTTGCCCTCGCCGGTGCGAAACACCGCGATGTCGTCGCCGCCATCCACCTGCACCGTACGGCTGCCGCGCAGCGGGATTTCCTCGACCCAGCCGATGTCGAGCCACTCTCCGGTCATGCCATCTCTCCCACCGGCTGAAACCGCGCCATCGGCGCATGGATTTCGCGTTCCGCGCCGGCGACACGCGCCGCCCACGGATCGTCTTGACAGAATTGCTGAGAGAACCAGAAGCGTGCCGCCAGCGCCGCACGCGCTTCCGCATCGGGCAACATACGCGACTGGACATAGGCCAGCCCGACCCGCTCGATCCACGGCGCGGTCCGCTCCAAATAGCGCGCCTCCTCGCGGTACAGCTGGATGAAGGCGGCGCACATCTCCATCGCCTCCGCCTCGGTCGCGACCTTGCACAGCAGGTCGGTCGCACGGACCTTTATCCCGCCATTGCCGCCGACATGCAGTTCGTATCCGCTGTCGACGCACACGATGCCGAAGTCCTTGATCGTTGCCTCAGCACAGTTGCGAGGGCAGCCGCTGACGGCGATCTTGAACTTGTGCGGCATCCACGATCCCCAGGTCGCGCGCTCGATCTTGACCCCCAGGCCGGTCGAATCCTGCGTGCCGAAGCGGCACCATTCGGACCCGACACAGGTCTTCACCGTACGCAGCGACTTACCATAGGCATGGCCCGACACCATGCCGGCCGCGTTCAGATCGGCCCAGACGGCGGGCAGGTCCTCCTTCCTGATGCCGAAGATGTCGAGCCGCTGACCGCCGGTGACCTTCACCATCGGCGCGTTGAACTTTTCGACCACGTCGGCGATCGCGCGCAATTCCCTGGGGCTGGTCAGCCCGCCCCACATGCGCGGCACGACCGAGTAGGTGCCGTCCTTCTGGATGTTGGCGTGCATCCGCTCGTTGACGAAGCGGCTCTGCTGGTCGTCCTTATATTCACCCGGCAGCGCACAGAGCAGATAATAGTTGAGCGCCGGCCGGCACGACGAACAGCCGTCCGGGGTCGACCAGTGCAGCTTCTGCATCACTTCCGGTATCGAGCGCATGTCCTGCGCCACGATTTCCCGGCGGACATCGTCGTGGCCGAAACTGGTGCATTTGCACATCGTCTTCGGCCCCGCCTCGACCTCGCCGCCCAGCCGCAGCGCTAGCAGACTTTCGACGATGCCGGTGCAGGACCCGCAGCTCGCCGACGCCTTGCAGCCCGATCGCACCGCGTCGAGGCTGTGCGCGCCGCCATTGATGCAAGCGACGACCTTACCTTTGGATACGCCGTTGCAGCCGCAGATTTCCGCATCGTCGGAAAGCGCCGCAACGGCCGCGTTAGGGTCCGCCTGCCCCCCTCCCGAGGCGAAGGCCTGGCCGAAGATCAATGCGTCGCGAATGTCGGCGACGCTCTCGCCCTTCTTGAGCAGGTCGAAATACCAGTTGCCATCGGCGGTATCGCCATACAGCACCGCGCCGACGATCCGATCGTCCCTGACCACGATCCGCTTGTAGATGCCGCGCGAAGCATCGCGCAGGACGATGTCCTCCGCTCCGTCCCCGCCCGAAAAGTCCCCGGCCGAGAACACGTCCAGCCCGGCGACCTTCAGCTTGGTCGCGGTGGGCGCGGGACGATAGCCGGTCGGTGCCTCGACCAATCCATCGGCCAGCGCACGGCACATGTCCCATAGCGGCGCGACGAGGCCATAGACCTGCCCGTCATGCTCGACGCATTCCCCGACCGCCAGGACGTGCGGGTCGCTCGTGACCATATGGTCGTCGACCTTGATCCCGCGCCCGATGTCCAGCCCGGCGTCCCGCGCCAAGGCGACCGAGGGGCGGATGCCGACCGCCATCACGACCAGATCGGCGGGGATGTCGGTCCCGTCCTTCAGCCGCACCGCCTGGACATGACCGTCGCCGGTGATCTCGGCGGTATCGGCACCGGTCAGGATCGTCTGTCCGCGCGCCTCCAGCGCGGTCTTGAGCAGCCAGCCGGCCGCTTCGTCCAGCTGCCGCTCCATCAGCGTCGGCATGATGTGGAGCACCGTGACCTTCATGCCACGCAGTGACAGGCCGTGCGCCGCCTCCAGCCCGAGCAGCCCGCCGCCGATCACCACCGCGCTACCGCCGCGATCGGCGGCCGCCAGCATGTGTTCGACATCCTTCATGTCGCGGAAGCTGATGACGCCGGGCAGGTCCTTGCCCGGCACCGGAATGATGAACGGGTCGGAGCCGGTCGCGATCAACAGCCGGTCATACTGGAGCGTCAGGCCGCTGCGGCCGGTCACCGTCCGGGCCGCGCGATCGATGGCGATCACCGGATCGCCGCTCAGCAGCGTGATGCCGTTATCGGCATACCAGTCGAGGCCGTTGATGACGATCTGATCGAACGTCTTCTCACCCGCCAGCACCGGCGACAGCATGATGCGGTTATAGTTCACCAGCGGCTCGGCGCCGAAGATCGTGACGCGATAGCGGGCCGGATCGCGCGCCAGCAGTTCCTCGACCGCGCGGCATCCGGCCATGCCGTTGCCGACGACGACAAGATGCTCGCGGGTATCGCCCTCGGGCGCATGAATGGGTTCGTGGTGCATGACAGTCATCCGGTGAAGAGGATCAGATCCGCACGCCGTCGGCGGTCGCCCAGCGGCGGCGCCAGCCGGCCTTGACCAGCATCAGTCCGACGAGCGCGAGGAGCGACAGTACGGCGAAGATCAGGAAGCCGGGCGCGAAGCTGCCGGTCCATTGCTTGGCGAGGCCGAGCGACGAGGCGAGATAAAAGCCGCCGACACCGCCCGCCATGCCGACCAAGCCGGTCATTACGCCGATCTCGGCGGCGAAGCGCTGCGGCACCAGCTGGAACACCGACCCGTTGCCGACACCAAGCGCCAGCATGGCCAGCACGAACAGCGCCAGCGCCGCCTCGACGCTGCCCGCCGCGCTCACCCCGACCAGCGCCAGCGCCGCGACCGCGAACACGGCGGTCAGCGCCTTCACGCCGCCGATCCTGTCGGCCAGCGCCCCGCCCATCGGCCGCACCAGCGATCCGGCAAAGACGCAGGCCGCGGTGCAATAGCCGGCCGCGATCGTCGACAGCCCGAACTGGTCGGTGAAATAGACCGGCAGGCTGGCCGCCAGTCCGACGAAGCCGCCAAAGGTCACGGCATAGAATGCCATCAGCCACCAAGCATCGGCCTGCTTGAGCGGGCTGAGATAGGCGGTCAGCGAACGCGGCGCGGGCGCATTGGGCGCGTCCTTCGCCATCGCCATATAGGCGACGAAGACGAGGGCCAGCGGGATGCAGGCCAGTCCCAGCACCGCGTTCCAGCCGAACAGCTTGGCCAGCGCCGGCGCGAACAGTGCGGCCAGCACCGTGCCCGAGTTACCCATGCCGGCAAGGCCCATCGCCTTGCCCTGATGCTCCGGCGGATACCAACGGCTGGCGAGCGGCAGGGCGATGGCGAAGGACGCACCGGCAAAGCCGAGGATCACCCCCAGCGCCAGCGTGCCGCCAAAGCTGTTTACCCCCAGCATCCACGCGACGAACAGTCCGGCGATGACGATGATCTGGCTGATCGCGCCAGCCCGCTTCGGCCCGATCCGATCGACCGCCAGCCCGTTGACGACGCGCAACACCGCGCCGGCCAGTGTCGGCACCGCGACCATCAGCCCCTTTTGCGCCGGCGACAGACCGAGCGTCAGGGCGATGTCGGGCGCCAGCGGCCCGAGCAGCACCCACACCATGAACGCCAGATCGAAATACAGGAACGCCGCGATCAGCGTAGGCTTATGCCCGCTGTTCCAGAAACTGTCGGTGCCCTCGCGCTGATCCTGCGTGTCTTGCCAATATGCCGTCGCCATTCCTGCCTCCCAGAGCCGGAAACGAAAAAAAGCCGCCAGAACGGCGACCCCTACGGGTGCGTTCTGGCGGCTTCGTTGCCTATGTCGGATTGCGGGCCTTGCCCGTCATCCGTCAGCGGGAACCTCCCCCACGTTGGAGAGGCATGTCGCTGCTATGTCGTGCCCGACGCCATTGCCGGGCTGTCATCAAGCTGCCTGATTCGCGGATCGGATACAAGAGGCTTTCGCAGGCGCAGCAAAATAGTGTCGGGTGGTCGCGGCCGGGTCGGTGCGACGTCTTTCTTCGTCACCAACGCCGAGCCGACCTGACGATCAAGGCAACTCAGCCAGATACCCCGGAATATCGTCGGGATCGAACGAGCGACCGTCGAAGAACCGGTCGCTGCCGAGCATCAGCCGCCCCTGCGTCGACCCCGCGCCGATCGGCCCGCCCAGCGCGCCCTCCAGCTTCGAACTGGCCCCCGGCAACGGCGCGCCCGATCCGGCCAGCGCCGCGCGGTACAGGTCCGGCCGGAACGTGCCCGCCGCTACTGCCGCCTCGCCCGCGTCATAGGCGCGCCCGTCCCAGCGGGTCATCTGCGCATAGAGCCACGCCGCCTGACTGCGCCACGGAAAATTCGCCGCCTCACGATACTGGAACATGAAGTCGGGATAATGGACCGGCACGCCGCCCGGCACCACGCGGATGCGATCGGTGATCGCGCGCAGGATCGCGTCGACCGGCGCGTCGAGATAGCCCGGCCGCGCGAGGATCGCCGCGCTCTGTTCGACCGTATCGGGGTCCACGAAATGCGCGGCGGCGGCGTGCAGCGCGCGGATCAGCCGCAGTGTCGCGTCGCCACGCTCAGCGGCCACATCGGCGCGCATTGCCAGCACCTTCTCGACCCCGCGCCGCCAGATCTGCGCCGTCGCCAGCGCGATCCGCCCCACGCCACGATCGACCGCGATCGAGTTCCACGGTTCGCCGACGCAGATGCCGTCGACCTCGCCCGCCGCCAGCGCATCGGCGGCGAAGGGCGGGCTGGTCACCACGATCTCGACATCGGCGTCGGGACGGATACCGACCCCGGCCAGCCAGTAGCGCAGCATGTAGTTGTGACTGGAATAGCGATGAACGACGCCGAACCGCAGCCGTTGCCCGGCCGCCGCGCGTGCCAAGGCCACTGCCTTCAGCACAGCCCCCACCGCCATCGGATCGCCCAGGTCTTCGCCCAGAGCGCACGCCTCGCCCAGCGCGGTCGAAAAGGTGATGGCATTACCGTTCAGGCCCAGTACGAACGGCACCGCCATTGGCACCGCCGGCCGATCGCGACCCAGGCTGGAGGCGATGGCCATCGGCGCGACCATGTGCGCGGCATCGGTATGGCCGTACAGCAGCCGGTCGCGCACCGCCGCCCAGGTCACGTCGCGAACCAGATCGATCGCGACGCCCTGTTCTTCGGCAAAGCCCAGTTCGTGCGCCAGGATCGGCAGGGCGGCATCGACCAGCGGCAGGAAGCCGATGCGGAAACGATCGGTCGTCATGGCAAATCCCCCATCAGCGCGTCGCTGGTGACGATCGCCTCCGCCACTTCGGCGATGCGGCGGTTGGACTGCATCGCGTGGCCGCGCAGCAACGCATAGGCGGCGGGTTCGTCGATGCCGCGCCGGCGCATCAGGATCGCCTTGGCCCGGTCGATGATCTGCCGATCGGCCAGCGCCGTTCGGGCCTCGGCCAGTTCAGCTTGTAGCCGCGAAAACGCCTCGAACCGGCGGATCGCGACGTCCAGCACCGGCTTGATCCGCTGCTTGGCGAGGCCGTCGACGACATAGGCTGACACCCCGGCATCGACCGCCGCCAGCGTGCTTTCCGCATCCGACTGATCGACGAACATCGCGATCGGCCGGTCGAGCGCGCGCGACATGGCGAAGAAATCCTCCAGCAGGTCGCGACCCGGATTTTCGAGGTTGATAAGCACGACCTCGGGCGCGCACGCCTCGATCTGGCGAACGATCGGCCCTGCGGGATCGATCACCACTTGATCGTCCAGCCCCGCCTCGCGCAAGCCTTCGGCGATGATCGCCGCGCGCGTCGTGCTGGTGTCGATGATGGCGATCCTCACGGGAGTGCCGACTAGCGCGAATGGCGCGCGCCATCCAGCCCCGGTGAGCGATTACTATATGCCGGCACTATGCGATTGGTCGGAATCGCTCTCGAATTGATACGGCCCATGCGCCTAATCGCGCACCCCGTAGGGCGTCGTCGTGTGACGGACGCCTCGACATAGGGGTAATATCCATGACGTTCCGTCCCGCTGCCATCGCCGTCGTGCTGGCGGCATTTCCCGCCACCGCCTATGCTCAGGCCGCGCCCGATCCCGCCGCGCCTGCGCCCAGCGTCACCGTCAGCGGATCGGCCGCCATCGCCTCCGATTACCGCTTCCGGGGCGTGTCGCAGTCGGATCAGGAAATGGCGGTACAGGGCGGCATCACCATCGCCCATGACAGCGGCGCCTATATCGGCACCTGGGCGTCGAACCTGGCCGGATGGGGCACGTTCGGCGGTGCGAACATGGAGCTGGACCTGATCGCCGGCTACAAGACCGCGATCGCCCCCGATGCCACGCTGGACGTCGGGCTGACTTGGTACGTCTATCCCGGCGGCGCGGACAAGACCGACTTCGCCGAACCCTATGCCAAGCTGACCGGCACCGCCGGCCCCGCGACGCTGACCGCCGGTGCCGCCTATGCGCCGAAGCAGGAGGCGATCGGGAAATGGTATGCGACCGGCGCCGATGCGGCCAGCGGCGTCTATACCCGGCCGGGCGCGAAGGACGACAATCTCTATTTGTGGGGCGACGCCGCCCTGCCCGTCACCGGCAGCCCGATCACCGCCAAGGCGCATATCGGCCATAGCTGGGGACAGGACGGGCTGGGTCCGAACGCCACTGCCGTATCGCCGACCGGCAGCTACTGGGACTGGTCGGTCGGGGCGGACGCCACCTACCGCAATCTCACGCTGAACGTCAGCTATGTCGATACCGACATCTCCGATCGCGACGCCGCCTATCTCCGCCCCAGCTTCAGCCGGGAGCAGGACGGCACGGGCAACATCGCCGGCGGGACGGTCGTCGTCGCGCTGACCGCAGCCTTCTGAACCGGGAGCGACAACCATGCAGGATATTCTGTGGATCGCCATCATGGTGGGACTGGTCGCGCTGACGCTCGCCTATGTCCGCCTGTGCGACAACGCGTGAGGGGGCGGCGATGACCCTCGACCTCTGGCTCGCCGCGATCACCGCGCTCGGGCTGCTCATCTATCTGGTGGCGGTGATCATCCGCCCCGAACGCTTCTGAAGGGAGCGGTTCCATGACCATTCAGGGCTGGCTCCTGATCCTTGGCTTTGTCGGCATCCTGCTGGCGCTCGCCAAGCCGATGGGCCTTTGGCTGCACGCACTCTACGACGGGCGCCGCACGCCGCTGCACCGCCTGCTCGGCCCCGTCGAGCGCGGCTTCTACCGCCTGTCCGGCATCGACCCAATGCAGGAACAGGGGTGGCGGCGCTATGCGGTGCACATGCTCGTGTTCAACGCGGTGCTGATGTTCTTCACCTATGCCGTGCTGCGGTTGCAGGCGGTGCTGCCGGGGAACCCGCAGGGGTTGGCGGCGGTCGGCGAGCATCTGTCGTTCAATACCGCGATCAGCTTCGCCGCCAACACCAACTGGCAGAGCTATGGTGGCGAGAGCACCATGTCGAACCTCAGCCAGATGCTGGGGCTGACCATCCACAATTTCCTGTCTGCGTCGACCGGCATCGCGCTGGCGTTCGCGCTGTTCCGCGGCTTTGCGCGGCGGGAGGCGAAGGCGATCGGCAACTTCTGGGCCGACATGACCCGGATCACGCTGTATCTGCTGCTCCCGCTCTGCGTCGCGCTGACCGTCTTCTACATCGCGAGCGGCGTTCCGCAGACGCTGGCCGGGGCCGTCGATGTCCAAACGCTGGAGGGCGCGCGCCAGTCGATCCTGCTAGGGCCGGTCGCCAGCCAGGAAGCGATCAAGATGCTCGGCACCAACGGTGGCGGCTTCTTCAACGCCAATTCGGCGCACCCGTTCGAAAACCCGACCGCGCTGACCAACCTGATCCAGATGCTGTCGATCTTCGTCATCGGCGTCGGGCTGACCTGGACCTTCGGCAAGGCGGTCGGCAACCCGCGTCAGGGCTGGGCGATTCTCGCCGCGATGGTGGTGCTGTTCCTCGCCGGTACGACCGTCACCTACTGGCAGGAAGCGGCCGGCAACCCGATGCTGCACCAGCTGGGCGTCGCGGGCGGCAATATGGAGGGCAAGGAAGTCCGCTTCGGCATCGCCGCCTCCGCGCTCTTCTCCGTCGTGACGACGGCGGCATCGTGCGGCGCGGTCAACGCAATGCATGACAGCTTCACCGCGCTGGGCGGGCTGATACCGCTGTTCAACATGCAGTTGGGCGAGGTCGTGATCGGCGGCGTGGGGGCCGGCATCTACGGCTTCCTCCTGTTCGCGATCCTCGCGGTGTTCGTCGCGGGGCTGATGGTCGGCCGCACGCCCGAATATGTCGGCAAGAAGATCGAGGCGCGCGAGGTGAAGCTGGCGGTGCTGGCCATCGCCGTCCTGCCGCTCGCCATCCTCGGCCTCACCGCGCTGTCGTCGGTGCTGGAACAGGGACTGGCCGGACCGCTGAACAAGGGGCCGCACGGGTTCAGCGAAATCCTCTACGCCTTTACCAGCGCGGTCGCGAACAACGGGTCGGCTTTCGCGGGCCTCACCGCCAACACCCCCTGGTATAACGGGATGCTGGGCGTCGCGATGTGGCTGGGCCGGTTCTTCGTGATCGTGCCGATGCTGGCGATCGCCGGCAGCCTGGCGGCCAAGAAAGTCACGCCGGAAAGCGCGGGATCGTTCCCGACGACCGGCGGGCTGTGGGTGGGGCTGCTGGTCGGCATCATCCTGGTGCTGGGCGGCCTGACCTTCCTGCCGAGCCTCGCGCTCGGTCCCATCGCCGATCATCTCGCGATGATCCGCGGCCAATCCTTCTAAGGGGAGCCATCGTGGCGAAATCCCAAGCAAAGAGCCTGTTCACGGCCGACCTGATCGTGCCAGCGATCAAGGCGTCGTTCGCGAAGCTCCACCCGGCCGAACTGGTACGCAACCCGGTGATGTTCGTGACGGCCACCGTTGCGGCGCTGCTCACCGTCCTGCTGGTCGTCGGCAATGACGGCCTGACCGGCGGGTTCAAGCTGCAGCTGGTAGTGTGGCTGTGGCTGACCGTGCTGTTCGGCACCTTTGCCGAGGCGCTGGCCGAAGGGCGCGGCAAGGCGCAGGCGGCGTCGCTGCGCGCGACCAAGGCGGAACTGACCGCCAAGCGGCTGCGCGGCGACGGCCGCGAATATGAGAATGTGGCCGCCAGCGCGCTGACCATCGACGATGTCGTGCTGGTCGAAACCAACGACCTGATCCCGTCCGATGGCGAAGTCGTGGCAGGCGTCGCATCGGTCAACGAAGCGGCGATCACCGGCGAAAGTGCGCCGGTGATCCGCGAGGCGGGCGGCGACCGTTCCGCCGTGACCGCCGGCACCCGCGTCATCTCCGACGAGATCCGCGTCCGGGTGACCGTCGAGCCGGGCAAGGGCTTTCTCGACCGCATGATCGCGCTGGTCGAAGGGGCCGAGCGGCAGAAGACCCCGAACGAGATCGCGCTGACGCTGCTGCTGGTGGGCCTCACCATCATCTTCCTGATCGCGGTCGCGACCATTCCGGGCTTCGCCAGCTATGCCGGCGGCAATATTCCGGTGGCGATCCTTGCAGCGCTGCTCATCACGCTGATCCCGACGACCATCGCCGCGCTGCTGTCGGCGATCGGCATCGCGGGCATGGACCGACTGGTCCGATTCAACGTGCTGGCCAAGTCGGGCCGCGCGGTGGAGGCGGCGGGCGATGTCGACGTGCTGTTGCTCGACAAGACCGGCACGATCACCATCGGCGACCGTCAGGCTTCGGAGTTCCGCGCTGTCGGCGGCACCAGCGAAGCCGAACTGGCCGAGGCGGCGCTGCTCGCCAGCCTTGCCGACGAAACGCCCGAGGGTCGGTCGATCGTGATCCTCGCCCGCGACCGGTTCCGGGTCGGTACCACGGAACTGCCCGTCGGCGCGGAGGTCATCGCCTTCACCGCGCAGACGCGCATTTCCGGTGTCCAGATCGGCGGTGCACTGATCCAGAAGGGCGCGGTCGATTCGATCCTGCGGGCCAATCCCGGTTCGGGGGAGACCGCCGCCGCGACCGAACTGCGCCGGATCACCGACGAAATCGCCCGGGCCGGCGGCACGCCGCTCGCCGTGGCGATGGACGGGCGGCTGCTGGGCGCGATCTTCCTGAAGGATGTGGTGAAGGCCGGCATCCGCGAACGCTTCGGCGAACTCAGGGCGATGGGCATCCGCACGGTGATGATTACCGGCGACAACCCGCTGACCGCCGCCGCGATCGCGGCCGAGGCCGGGGTCGACGATTTCCTCGCGCAGGCGACGCCGGAGGACAAGCTGGCGCTGATCCGCAAGGAACAGGCCGGCGGCAAGCTGGTCGCCATGTGCGGCGACGGGACCAACGATGCCCCTGCCCTTGCCCAGGCGGACGTAGGCGTGGCGATGAACACCGGTACGCAGGCCGCGCGCGAAGCGGGCAACATGGTCGACCTCGACAGCGATCCGACCAAACTGATCGAGGTCGTGGGGCTGGGCAAGCAGTTGCTGATGACGCGCGGGGCGCTGACGACCTTCTCGGTCGCCAACGACGTCGCGAAGTATTTCGCGATCATCCCGGCGATGTTCGTCGCGCTCTATCCGACGCTGGGCGTGCTGAACGTGATGGGGCTGGCATCGCCGCAATCGGCGATTCTGTCGGCGATCATCTTCAACGCGATCATCATTCCGTTGCTGGTGCCGCTGGCGCTGAAGGGCGTGGCGTACCGGCCGATGGCGGCGGGGCCGCTGCTGTCGCGCAATCTGGCCGTTTACGGCCTGGGCGGGCTGGTCGCGCCGTTTTTCGGGATCAAGATCATCGACATCGTCGTCAGCGGCCTCGGCCTGGCATAAGGAAGACTGAAATGGACACTGAGATGAACAGGGATTTCTCCTCCGCGCTGCGGCCGGCCATCGTGATGACGCTGCTGTTCGCCGCGCTGCTCGGCCTTGGCTATCCGCTGGCGATGACCGGGATCGGACAGGCGCTGTTCCCGGCACAGGCGAACGGCAGCCTGATCCGCGACACCGCCGGGCGCGTCATCGGATCGAGCGTCGTCGGACAGGCATTCACCACCGACCGCTATTTCCAGACGCGCCCCTCGGCTGCAGGCAAGGGCTATGACGGCCTCGCCTCGTCCGGCTCCAACCTCGGCCCGACGTCGAAGGCGCTGATGGAGCGGGTAACCGCCGACGTGGCGAAGCAGCGCGGGGAAGGCGTGAACGGCCCCCTGCCCGCCGACCTTATCACCACCAGCGGATCGGGGCTGGACCCCGACCTGTCGCCCGCCGCCGCGCTGGCACAGGCACCGCGGATCGCGCGGGTGCGCGGCATCGGCGTCGATGCGGTCCGCCGGCTGGTTGCGCAAGGCACCGAAGGCGCGATCCTCGGCGATCCGCGCGTCAACGTCCTTGCCCTCAACCGGGCACTGGACCGGCTGGCCCCCGCCCCGCGCTGATGCCGGCAGCCGACCCGCATCGTCCCGACCCCGACGCCCTGCTGCGCACCGCCGCGCAGGAAGGGCGCGGGCGGCTGAAGATTTTCCTCGGCGCGGCACCGGGGGTCGGCAAGACCTATGAGATGCTGTCCGAAGGGGCGGCACGCAAACGCGACGGCGTCGACGTAGTGGCCGGCGTCGTCGAGACGCACGGCCGGGTCGAAACCGAGGCGCTGACGCGAGGCCATGAGATCGTCGCCCGGCGCGATATCGCCTATGAGGGCCGCACGCTGGGCGAGATGGACATCGACGCCATCCTCGCCCGCGCGCCGCGCCTCGTCCTCGTCGACGAACTCGCGCACACCAATGCGCCGGGCAGCCGCCATCCCAAACGCTATCAAGATGTCGAGGAACTGCTGGCGGCGGGCATCTCGGTCTATTCGACGCTCAACATCCAGCATGTCGAGAGTCTCAACGACGTCGTTGCCAGCTTCACCCGCGTCCGCGTGCGCGAAACCGTGCCCGACAGCATCCTCGAAGCGGCCGAGATCGAGGTGGTCGACATCCCGCCCGACGAATTGATCGACCGGCTGAAGGCGGGCAAGGTCTATCTGCCGCAGGAAGCGACGCGGGCGCTCGACCATTTCTTTTCCAAATCCAACCTGTCGGCGCTGCGCGAACTGGCGTTGCGCCGAGCGGCGCAGGCGGTCGACGCACGGATGCTCGAGGATGTGCGCGCATTGGGGCTGGGCGGCACCTGGGCGGGGAGCGACCGGATCGTCGTCGCGATCAACGAACTGCCCGGCGCCGACAATCTGGTCCGCGCGGCCAAGCGGGTCGCCGACGGCCTGCACGGGCCATGGACCGCCCTGTTCGTCGAAACGCCGCGCACCGCCGCCTTCACCCCGGCGCAACACGCGCGCGTCGCCGCGACGATGACGCTCGCGACGCAGCTCGGCGCGGCGGTCGCGACCGTACCCGCGCCGAATGTGGTCGAGGGGATACGCGGTTTCCTGACCGATGCCCGCGCGACGCAGTTGGTGCTGGGCAAGTCGCGCCGCTCGCGCTGGTTCGAACTGCGCCATGGATCGGTCGTCGACCGGCTGGTGCGCGACACGCCGGGGGTGACGGTCCATGTCCTGCCCGTCGCCGACGAAGCGCCCCGCGACCCCGCGCGCCGGCGTGCGCCGCAGCCCTGGGGTACGGCCGGCGGCTATGCGGTGACCACGGCGATGATCGCCGGCATCACTGCGATCGCCAGCGCGCTGTTCCACATCCTCGAACTCGGCAATATCGGGATGCTGTACCTGCTGCCGGTGATGGTCGCGGCCAGCCTGCACGGGCTTCGCACCGGCCTGTTCGCCGGCCTCGCCTCCAGCCTTGCCTACAACTTCTTCTTCCTGCCGCCGGTCGGCACGCTCAGCATCAGCAATCCGGAAAATGTCGTGTCGGTCGTCGTGCTGTTCGGCGTTGCCGTGGCGACCAGCCAGCTCACGTCGCGGGTGCGGGCGCAGGCCGACCTTGCCGCCGCCAGCGCGCGGACCAACGCCACGCTTGCCGGCTTCCTGCGCCAGATCGCCGGGGTGAACGACCTCGACACCGCCGCGCAGATGATCTGCGACGATGTCCGCCGGCTGCTGGGCGTGCAGGTGCTGTTGCTGGCACCGGGCGGCGGGAACGACATCGCCATCCTCGCCGCGACCGATCCGGCGTATCGGCTCGACACGATGGACCATGCCGCCGCCAACTGGGCCTATGATACCGGCACGCCGGCGGGCAAGGGATCGGGCACGCTTACCGCGTCGGAATGGCTGTTCCATCCGCTGAAAGCCGGGGAGCGGGTGGTCGGCGTGCTGGCGGTCGCGAACGAAGCCGGCGGGATACCCGTGCGCCCCGACCAGTTGCCGCTCCTCTCCAGCCTGGCCGACCAGTCCGCGCTGGTCCTCGAACGGCTGCGATTGCAGGCGGAAATGCGCGACATCGACGCGGTGCGCACCCGCGACAGGCTGCGTGCCGCGCTGCTGTCGTCGGTCAGTCACGACCTGCGCACCCCGCTGACCGCCGTGATGGTCGCCGCCGATCAGCTGGCGCACGGCGTCACCCCCGAACTGGTCGGCACCATCCGGTCGGAATCGGCGCGGCTCAACCGGTTCGTATCCAATCTGCTCGACATGGCGCGGGTCGAGGCCGGGGCGATCCGGCTGAAGGTCGAGGCGACCGATCTGAGCGACGCGGTGGCGGGTGCCGCCCATGACGCGCGCGGTGCGCTGACGGGACATGATGTCCGGCTGGACGTGCCGCCCGACCTGCCGCTGGTGCGGGTCGATCCGCAACTGCTGCACCACTGCCTGCTCAATCTGCTCGACAATGCCGGGCGGTACGGCGATCCGGGGACCGCGATCGTGGTGGAGGGGCGGAACCGCTATGGCGAGATCAGCCTGTCGGTCCGCGATCAGGGACCGGGCCTGCCCCCCGGACAGGAGACGCGCGTGTTCGAGACTTTCACCCGGCTGGAGGGAACCGACCGGTCGGTCGGCGGCACCGGGCTGGGCCTCGCCATCGTAAAGGCCTTTGCCGAGGCGATGGGATTGAGCGTGACCGCCGCGAACCGTGCCGATGGCGAGGGCGCGGTCTTTTCGCTGATCTTCCCGCCCGCGCTGCTGCTGCGCGACCTGCCCGCCGGGAGGGCCGATTGATGCCCGCCAAGATACTGTTAGTCGACGACGAAGCGGCCATCCGCCGCCTGCTGCGCAACACGCTGGTCCGCGCGGGCTACGATGTCGTCGAAGCCTGCAACGGACGCGACGCGCTGCACGCGGCCGCCGTCGAGCGGCCCGACGCGATCCTGCTCGACCTCGGCCTGCCCGACCGCGATGGCTTGAGCCTCCTTCCGCTGCTGCGCGCCCATGGCGATGCCGTCATGCTGGTCGTGTCGGCGCGCGATGCGGTCGAGGAAAAGGTATCGGCGCTCGACCTCGGCGCCGATGATTTCGTGACCAAGCCGTTCGATACCGAGGAATTGCTGGCGAGGCTCCGGGTCGCGCTGCGCCACCGTCGCGCGAACGATCCCGCGCCGCAGGTGATCGAGCGCGGCGACCTGCGCATCGACCTCGACCGGCGAACGGTGCTGCGTGCCGGGACCGACGTCCACCTGACGCGCAAGGAACATGACGTGCTGGCGCTGCTCGCCCGCCATATCGGGCGGATCGTGACGCATGAGCGGCTGCTGACGTCCTGCTGGGGCGGCGATGAAGACCCACGCATCGAATATCTCCGCATCGTGATCCGCAATTTGCGCCAGAAACTGGAAGCACCCGATCCGGTCGGCAGCGTCATCGCCAATGAACTTGGTGTAGGTTACCGATTGCGATCCGAGAATTGAACGGGTCTGAAACGCTCCAATATCTTACGGAGCATTCACAGTTACAGCCCTGATCTTGCTTCCCGACTCCGAAATGCGAAGATGAAGCAAACATGAAATATCGACGTCTTCGCATGTCACCGAACCGTCACCGGACAGCCTTCGAATCGCAGTAATGCCCCCTTCCGAGCCGTATCGGCCGTTAGGGGAATACACAGATGATCGTTCGTTCGGGTGTGCGCGCACGCCTTCTCATGGGTGCTGCCGCGTTGCTGGTCCCGGTCACCGCGCAGGCCGCTGCACCGGAAGAGGGTGTGACCACGCCGGCCACCGCCGCACCGGAAGCACCGGCCGTCGTCGATGCCTCGTCGATCCCCGACATCGTGGTGACCGCAACGCGCCGTGAGACGAACCTGCAAAAGACCCCGGTGGCGATCAGTGTGCTGAGCGCCCCCGCGCTGGTCGACCGCCACGTCCAGAGCCTGTACGACTTGGCCGACGGTGCCGTCCCTTCGCTGCGCGTCGCGACGTTCGAAGCGCGGCAGAGCGCGCTGACTGTCGGCATCCGCGGCATCGTGCCGCTCGACGCGAACCAGCCGGCGCGCGAACAGGGCGTCGGCATCTATGTCGACGGCGTCTATCTCGGCCGGCAGCACGGGCTGAACGCCGCGCTGTTCGATGTCGAGCGGATCGAGGTGCTGAAGGGTCCGCAGGGCACGCTGTTCGGCCGCAATACCGAAGGCGGCGCGCTCAACATCGTCACCCGCGCCCCTTCGGGCGAATTCGAGGCCCGCGTGCGCGCCGGGATCGCCAACTTTGGCGGCTATAACGGCGAACTGCACCTCGACCTGCCGGCCTACGAGAATGTCAGCGTCAAGCTGGACGGTATCGTCCAGTATCAGGGGCCAACCACGAAGAACCCGCTCGCGGGCCAGACCGGCTTCAACTATTTCGACCGTCGCGGCGCGCGTGCCGCTGTCCGCTGGGCACCGGTCGACGGGCTGACCGAGGATTTCTCCTACGACTACGGCATCGACAAGAACTCGCCCTTCTACAGCCAGCTGCTGAACTACAACCCCAATGGCTGCGTCGCCGGTGCACAATCGGCGGTCCCCGCCTGCACCCTGCCCGGCACCGCCTATACGGCGTTGACCGGCACGGTGAAGCCGCTGATGCCGGGCGTGGTCGTCAACGGCTCCACCCGGATGAAGGTCGCCGATATCGGCGTACCGCAGCAGCCGAGCGTCGATCAGACCCACGGCTTCACCAACCTGCTGAAGTACAAGCTGTCGCCCGAGATCGAGCTGCGGTCGATCACCGCATGGCGCGGCGTCGATGCGACCCAGTGGGACAATTCGGGCGGTGCGCACCGCGTGCCCGTCTTCAACCCCGGCAACGTCGTGATCGACGGCACGCTGTATAACGGGCAGCTCTTCAGCCGCTATTCGCTGGCCGACCTGCGCCAGCGCCAGTTCAGCCAGGAACTGCAGGCGGTCGGCACCGTCGACCGGTTCGATTACGTGGCCGGCCTGTTCTATTTCAACGAACATGTCAGCGACGACGCCGCGACACCCAACTCCAATTTCTACAACGCGGCGACCGGGCGGATCAGCATCGTCAATCCCTGCGCGGTCGTCACCACCGGCTTCACCGTCGTCAACAACCTGCCAGTGGGCGGCACCACCTCGCCGGCCGGATCGCAGCCCGGTTGCCGGTCAATCGACCGCGCGTCGGAAGTCTGGTCGAAAAGCTATGCGGCCTATGGGCAGGTGACCTGGAACGCGACCGACGTACTGCACCTGACCGCCGGGGGTCGCTACACCCACGATACCAAGCGCGGCGCGCTGCATTTCTCGCGCAACGTCAACTACGACACCAACACCGCCGCTGCCGCCCGCAACGGCTACACGCCGCTGGATGCGACGTGGAACCGCTTCAACCCGATGGTCACCCTCGCCTATGACGCGGCGGACAATGTCCATGTCTATGCCAAATACGCGACCGGGTATCGCGCAGGCGGCGCCAGCTCGCGCACGTCCAACTATCAGGCGTTCGATCCGGAGGACGTGAAGTCGTACGAAGTCGGCATGAAGTCCGATTTCTGGGACAAGCGCGCCCGCCTGAACCTTGCCGCCTATATGATGGATCGCAAGGACAGCCAGGTCGACATCAGTTCGATCCAGTCGACCGCCAGCGGCAATTTCAACAACCTCGTCACGATCAACGCGCCGGGCACGACGAAAATCCGCGGGATCGAGGCGGAGTTGACCGTCCAGCCGATCGACAACCTGACGCTGAACGCCTCCTACGCCTATACCTATACCCGCATCCCGCCGGTCCTCATCACCAACAGCGCAACCAACGCCGCCGGGGTGACCAGCAGCACCCAGGCCTATCAGAACTTCTACATCGTCTTCACGCCCCGCAACGCGGCCAGCGGGTCGATCGACTATGCCCTGCCGCTCGACACCGGCAACAAGCTGCGCTTCCACCTCGACGGCAACTATGCGCAGCCGACGCAGGCGTTCGACCAGTTCGCGACGAAGAACGACGCATCGTTCATCGTCAACGGCCGGGTCGCGCTGGCCGACATCGCGCTGGGCGAAGGGCATCGGAAGCTGACCGTCGCGCTATGGGGTCGCAACCTGTTCGACGAACAATATGTCTATCGCCGCGATCCGTCGAACAGCCTGCCGGGCGCGCCGACGACCAACGTCACGTCGGGCAGCATCAACAACGTGCTGGGCGATTATGGCAACTTCAACGCGCCGCGCACCTTCGGCGTGGAGGGGCTCATCAACTTCTGATCGGCAGGAACAGCGCGGCCGCCAGCCCCGGCCGCGCATCCTCCAGCACCAGCCTGCCGCCGTGGAGGCGCGCGATCGCATCGACGATCGGCAGGCCCAGACCATGGCCCGGACGATGCCGGCTGGCCTCCAGCCGCCCGAAGCGTCGCCGGGCCACCGCCATGTCGGCGGCGGCGATGCCCGGACCGGTGTCGGCAACGCAGAGCCGGACCGCCTCGGCGGTTGCGGACAGCGACACCGTGACCGTCGTTCCCGCCGGGGTGTGGTGCAGCGCGTTTTCGACCAGGTTGAACAGCGCCTGGCTCAGCAACTGCTGGTCGCCCGGCACGGTCATGGCGGGGAGCGACCCGGCCACCAGCCGCCGTCCGTCCTCTTCCGCGACGCCCGACAGCGTTTCCACGACCTCGGCCACCAATGCGTCCAATGCCACCGGGCCGAATGCGCTGCGCCGGTCGCCGGTATCGATCTCGGCGATGCGCAGGATCGCCGCGAAGATCGCCAGCAATTCGTCGCACTGCTCGATAGCGACCTCCAGTTCTTCCGAAGGCGCGCGCTGGACCGCCACCGCCAGCCTGCTGCGCAACCGGGCGAGCGGCGTGCGCAAATCGTGCGCGACATCGTTGGCGACGTGGCGCAGATCGTCGACCAGCGTGGCGATCCGGTCGAGCATCCGGTTGATCGTCTCCGCCTGCGCGGCGAACACCCCGCCATCGGGCGTCACCGGCACACGGCGCGACAGGTCGCCGTCGATGATCGCGAGCGCGGTGGCCCGCGTCGCATCGATCCGGCGTCGCACGACCAGCCCGAACGTCGCGGTCCCCGCCAGTACGACCGCCGCGATCAGGCCGAAACCGATCACATAGTTGCGAACGCGGATCGCGTCATAGCCGTCGATCGGTTCGGTTTCCGCAACGGTGATGAGCGCCAGTCCCCGCCTCAGCACCCGCATCTCGGCCCGCCCTGCGCTCAACCCCGCAATGCCGTCCTGCCGGGTCACGTCGGAGAAGCCGGGCGGGAGCCGCCGCCGCAGCGCGACATTCCCGCCCAGCCGACGCCCGGCCGCGTCCTCCAGCTCGAACCCGATGTCGCCGCTGTCGCGCCGGCTGGAAAAGGCGGCGATCCGGCGCAGGATGGCGTCGGTGTCGCCCGGCGCGACATCCTCCAGCAGCGCATCGGCCACCGCATCGATCCGCTGGTCGACCAGCGACACGATCGCCGTGCGCGACGCATGAAAGGTCGCATAGCCGGTGACTGCCGTCACGACCGCGAACGCCGTCAGGAATATCGCGGTGAGCGTGCGCAGCCGCAGCATGTCAGGCGCGCAGGCTGTAACCGATGCCGCGCTTCGTCAGGATCGGATCATCCTCGCCCTCGGCGGTCAGCTTCCGCCGCAGCGCGCGGACCTGTACGTCGACGATGTTCGTCGTGGGTTCGAAATCATAGCCCCAGACGCGCTCGACCAGCATCGCCCGTGTCACGAACCCACCGGCATGACGCACCAGTTCGGCCAGCAGCTTGAATTCCAGATTGGACAACAGGAGCGGCCGTTCGCCGCGCCATGCGCGATGCTGGCCGGGTTGCAGCGTGATGTCGGCGGTGCGCAGCGTCTCTACCGTATCGTCGCGCCAGCCGCGCGCGCGGATCAGCGCTCGCAGTCTGGCATCGATCTCGATCGCCGGTGCGGGCTTCACCACATAATCGTCCGCCCCCGCCTCCAGCCCGCCGACCTTGTCGCTGGCATGGCCGAGCGCGGTCAGCATCAGGACCGGCAGGCGATGACCGCGTTCCCGCAACCGCTGCACCACGGTCGGACCATCGAGCAGCGGGATCATCGAATCCAGCACCACCGCGTCGAAGTCGTTCGCCGCGACCACCGCCAGCGCCTCCGGCCCTGTGCTGGCGATCGTGACGTCGTGCGACAGCGTTTCCAGTTCGGCACGCATCGATGCGGCGAACGCGCGGTCATCCTCGACAAGCAGCAACTTCACGGGCGTCTTCCTTCCAGCGACCGGCACCGGCCATACCCGAAACACCGCCCGCCAGACCAGCACGCGCCGATGATTTGGTCGAGGCGGTCGCTGGCGGTATAGCCGCCCCATGAACCGCGCGCCGACCTATCCCGATGTGGAAACGATGCTGATCGGGCCGGTGGTGCCGACACGCGACTGTGGCGATTGCACCGCCTGCTGCACCCACCTGACCGTCAACTCGCCGGATTTTGCCAAGCCGGCGGGCGTGGCGTGCCGCCACCTGGGGCAGGACGGCTGTACCATCCATGCCGTGCGCCCGCACATCTGCCGGACATGGTTCTGCGTCTGGCGTCGCCGCACCGACCTGCCCGATGCGGCGCGACCGGACCGGTCGGGCCTGCTGATCTCGTTGAACTTCGTCGACCGTCCACAGAATTGCCTTGAGGCGGTGTCGGTCAACGTCCGGATGCTGCCGGGCAGTGATGCGATCCGCAGCGGCATGGCCGCCGCGATCCTCGACCGGCTGTGCGATCGACTGGTGCCGGTCTGGTTCAGCGACGGGGAGGAAAAGATGCTGCTGCATCCATCCGCCGACGTCGCCCGCCACGTCCTGTCCGACACCCCGCCTCCTGCGTCGCTGGCGACCGAGGTTGCGGCATGGCGCGACCGCTATGCCCTGTTCGACGCGGACCGGCCGGCGGGCGGCTGACGATCAGGCGATCGTCAACGTAGGATCGCCGGCCGAGATGGTGAAGGTCGCCAGCGTCGACACCGGCGCATCGGGCGTCGACACGCTGCGCACCGCCCGCGCCTGCGTCACCCAGCGGTCGCGCGTCACGTCGCACACCGCGTAGCCGCGCCGGTCGCCGGTGAATTTCAGATACGGGTTGTTGGCCATCAGCCGCTCGTTGCCCGCGCGGACATCGGCCCCGTCCCCGCCCGACGAGATCGACGTGGTGACCAGCTCGACCGCCACCTTGTCGCCCGTCCCGCCATCGGTGCGCAGTTCCCCGGCAAAGGTCTGGTGCTCGTCCCCGGTCAGGACGACCGCATTATGCCCCTTCAACTGTCGCAGGAATCGTTCGCGCGGGGCGTCATAGGCGGCCCAGCTGTCCATGTTGCGGATCGGCACGTCGCCGTCCGCGTCCCGCCGGTCGAGCGGCATCACCATCACCTGTTGCGCGATGGCGTTCCACCGCGCGGCGCGCTGGGCCAGGTTCCGGTCGAGCCATTGCTCCTGCGCGCCGCCCAGCACCTGTGCCTGCGGGTCGCGCACCCCGGCGCAGATCGGCTTGAAATCGTCGTCGCATGGCTGATCGCTGCGATAGCTGCGCGTGTCGAGCAGGTGCAGGTCGACGAGGTTGCCGATCGTCGCCCGGCGATAGGCCCGGATACCGTCGCCGGTCGGGAACCCGCTGCGCCGCACCGGAACATGCTCGTACCATGCCTGAAACGCCGCCGCCCGGCGCAGGGCGAAGATTTCCGGCGGCGTATCGCGCTTGTCGGTCAGGCCGACCCAGTTATCCTCGACCTCGTGATCGTCGAACGTCGGGAACCATGCGGTCGCCGCGTGTGCCGCCTGCAGATCGGGGTCCAGCTTGTATTGGGCATAGCGTCGGCGAAAATCGGCAAGGTCGTACAAGTCCTGGCCCAGATGCTCGCGGATCACCCGGCGCGGCAGGCCGTCATGACCGATGCTGCCCGGCGTGGTGCGGCCCTCATAGATGTAATCGCCATAGTGAAAGGCGAAATCGACCTCTTCCAGCGCCATGTGGCGATAGGCGGTGAACAGCCCGGCTTCGTAATTCTGGCATCCGATCACGGCGAAGCGCACCCGATCGACCGGCGCGCCGGCCACCGGCAGCGTGCGCGCCCGCCCCCGCTGCGATCGCTCGCGCCCGATCTGGAACCGATACCAATAGGGGCGCGCGGGTTGCAGTCCCGCGACCTCGACATGCACCGCATGGCCCAGTTCGGGGCGGGCGATCGCCTCCCCCTTCGCGACGACGTTGCGCATCGCCGCGTCGCTGGCGACCACCCATTCCACCGGCATCGCCGCCATCGGCATCCCGCCATGTTCGGCCAGCGGATCGGGCGCCAGCCGGGTCCACAGCACGAACCCGTCGCTCGACGGATCGCCCGACGCGACGCCCAGCCGGAACGGATAGCTCGCGAAGAGCTGCTGCGCGCGCAGGATGGCAGGGGCGCCCGCCAACAGGGCAGTCGCGCCGACAAAGCCGCGACGGGTCAGAAGCGAAGACATGGGGCAGGTCCTGGACGCAGAAAATGACAGTTCCGGGACGCTGTATCATCCAGATCCGGCGCAGCAATTGCGTTTCGCGGAGCGAGACTATGCGACGCACCTGCCGTATCGCAAGGATCGTCCAACCGCATTATGGCCGGTTGCGCCGGCTTGCCTGACAACGCTATCAGCGTCGCCGACCGATGACGGGACGGCGATATGCCGACAAGAGGAGGACATCGATGCCGGTATCGACAAACGGTTGGAACCGCAGCATTGTGAACGTTCACTCAAGTCTTGTGGTTCGTCCCGCCCGACCTTCCTTCAGCAGAAAGCCACCGATGTCCGCTTTTCCCCGCACTGCCCTGTTGCGCCTTCTGGGTGGATCATTGCTTGCCGGCAGCGTGCTCGCCTCCCCGGCGCTGGCCCAGACGACCAACAATGCGCCGAAGGCCGCGTCCGCGCCGACCGATGGTCCGGCGCAGCGTCCGTGGATGAACACCGCGCTCGACGCGGCCGCGCGTACCGAGCTGCTGCTGAAGGAAATGACGCTCGACGAAAAACTGCAGCTGACGTTCGGCTATTTCTCGACGAAGGCGGATTGGCAGCGCAGCCCGATCAAGAACTGGCAGATGCCCAAGGACGGCCTGCCCGATTCCGCCGGGATCGTTCCCGGCATCCCGCGCCTCGGCATCCCGAACCAGTGGCAGACCGATGCCGGCGTCGGTGTCGCCAGCCAGCGCACGCCCACCCCGCGCCTGCGCACCTCGCTGCCGTCGGGCATCGCCACCGCCGCCACATGGAACCCCGACCTGGCCGAAGCCGGCGGCGCGATGATCGGGAACGAGGCGTATCTGTCGGGCTTCAACGTGCAGCTGGCCGGCGGCATGAACCTGATGCGCGAACCACGTAACGGGCGGAACTTCGAATATGGCGGCGAAGACCCGCTGCTCGCCGGCATCATCACCGGGCGCGAGATCAAGGGCATCCAGTCGCAGAACGTCGTCTCGACCATGAAGCACTATGCCTTCAACGGGCAGGAAACGAACCGCTTCAACATCGACCACCGCATCGGTGAACAGGCCGCCCGCCAGTCCGACCTGCTTGCCTTCGAATTCGCGCTCGAGATCGGCGATCCCGGCTCGGTCATGTGCGCGTACAACCGCGTCAACGGCTTCTATGCGTGCGAGAATGACTGGCTGCTCAACAGGACGCTGAAGCAGGACTGGGGCTATAAGGGCTTCGTCATGTCCGACTGGGGCGCCACCCATTCGACGACGCAGGCGGCCAATGCCGGACTCGACCAGCAATCGGGCTGGGCGTTCGATCGCTCGCCCTATTTCGCCGACGCCCTGCGCGAAGCGGTCAACAACGGCTATGTTCCCGAAGCGCGCGCGACCGACATGGCGCGCCGCGTCCTGTGGGCGATGTTCGACAACGGCCTGTTCGACAAGCCGGTGGCGGGCGACCGCGCGACGACGATCGACTATGCTGCCCACGCCGCCGTTACCCGCGCCGATGCGGAAGAAGGCATCGTCCTGCTGAAGAACACGCCCGGCCTCCTGCCGCTCACCGGCACCGCCCGGTCGATCCTCGTGATCGGCGCCCATGCCGATGTCGGCGTGCTGTCGGGCGGCGGGTCGAGCCAGGTCTATCCCCATGGCGGCCCGGTCAACGGCCTCGCGGTGCCGGACGAGTTCCCCGGCGGCTTTCCCGGCCCGAAGCTCTACCACCCCTCCTCGCCGATGAAGGCGTTGCAGGCCCGCACCCGCGCGACCGTCACCTATCTCGACGGCAAGGACGTGAAGGCCGCTGCCGCCGCCGCGCGCAAGGCCGATGTCGTCATCGTCTTCGGCGAACAATGGACCGGCGAATCGATCGACGCGCCGAACCTGAACCTGCCCGACAATCAGGACGCACTGATCGACGCGGTCGCCCGCGTGAACAGGCGGACGGTCGTCGTCCTCGAAACCGGTGGCCCGGTGCTGATGCCGTGGCTGGGCAAGGTCGGCGCGGTGCTGGAGGCATGGTATTCGGGCACGTCCGGCGGCGAAGCCATCGCCCGCGTCCTGACCGGTGAGGTCAACCCGTCGGGCCACCTGCCCGCGACCTTCCCCGCTACCCTCGCCCAACTGCCGCGTCCGGTGATCGAGGGCGATCCGAAGCTCGACCGTGATTCGCACCCGATGGGCAATTACGACATCGAAGGGGCGGCCGTCGGCTACAAATGGTTCGACAAGACCGGCGCCAAGCCGCTGTTCCCGTTCGGCCATGGCCTGTCCTATACCAGCTTCACGCTGAGCAACCTGGCCGCCACGCCGCAGGGCAAGGGCGTGGCCGCGACCTTCACCATCACCAACAGCGGCAAGCTGCGCGGCAAGGGACTGGCCCAGCTCTATGTCGCGGGTGCCGGCTGGGAAGCGCCCAAGCGGCTGGGCGGCTTCACCAAGGTCGATCTGGCACCAGGCGAAAGCCGGACGATGACGCTGACCGTCGATCCGCGCCTGCTGGCGACGTTCGACAGCAAGACGCGCGGCTGGAACATCGCGGGCGGTGAATATCAGCTGCTGCTGGCGCATTCGGCGACCGACATCGCGGAGCGGGCGACGGTGCGGGTGGCGGGCGCGACGCTGGACAAGCGCGCGCGGTAGAACGCGGCGAAGCGGACCGCCGATTGAATCTCGTCACTCCCGCGAAGGCGGGAGTCCGCAGACGCCAGCGCTGCGGCGCTCGGCTCTGCTGACCTGAAACCTACCCGTTCGTGCTGAGTAGGGGCTGAGCGAAGTCGAGGAGGATCAGGTGAACCATGCCCCGCATGGTTCAGGATCATCCCGGGGGACGATCCGACCCGATCCTTATCGAAGCACCTGTGGCAGTCCTTCGATACGCCCCTTCGACAAGCTCAGTGGCTACTCAGGACGACCGGGTATGTCTGAAGTCATTATGCTCTAACGGAAACGTCAGCGGCTATGGATTCCCGCCCACGCGGGAATAACCTGCATGCAGACACGACCCCAACAAGAAGGGCCGCGGTAGTAAACGCCACCGCGGCCCTTTTTGCGAAGGTCGTCGCGGCGTGCCCGCCGCGCGCGACTTACTTCTTGCCGAGCGTGAGACCGCCGAAACGCTTGTTGAAGCGCGCAACCTGACCACCTGAATCCAGCATCTGGCCACGACCGCCGGTCCATGCCGGGTGCGCCAGCGGATCGATGTCCAGCGTCATCAGATCGCCTTCCTTGCCCCAGGTCGAACGGGTTTCGAACACCGTGCCATCGGTCATCTGGACCTTGATGGTGTGGTAATCGGGGTGCGTGTCTTTCTTCATCGGTCGTCTCCACAAGCGGCTGGTTCCGACCAGCCTTGGAAAAGGGAAGGCGCGCCCGTACACGGACGCGCCCGGAATAGCAATGATCGCTGCCGGCCTACGCCTTTGGCGGGTCGGCGATCATCGCGGTGAATTCGCATTCCGCCGCCAGTTCGCCGTCGATCCGGGCCTTGCCCGCGAATTTGCAGACGCGCGCGCGCTTCTGCACGAACTCCGCCTCCAGCGTCAGCAGGACGCCCGGTTCGACCGGCTTGCGGAACTTCACGCCGTCGATCGACATGAAATAGACCAGCTTGCCCGACCCGGCGAGGCCGAGGCTCTCGACCGCGAGGATGCCGGCAGCCTGCGCCAGCGCCTCGACGATCAGCACGCCCGGCATGATCGGACGCCCGGGGAAATGCCCCTGGAAAAAGCCTTCGTTGATCGTCACCGCCTTGATCGCGGTGATCGACCGGTCGGGGATCAACTCCGCGACACGGTCGACCAGCAACATGGGATAGCGATGCGGGATCGCCGCCATCACGCGCGTGATGTCGAGCGGTCCGATCGAGGTCGCTTCCCCCTCCACCTCTTAGCGGCCTGCCGGGGCCGGACGCGCGCCAGCAGCGGCGGGAGCGGGCGCGGCCTGTGCCGGGGCGGTCACGCTGACGCTGGGCAGCTGCGCGTTGAGCGCGGTCAGCACCGCATCGGTGATTTCGGTCGCGGGCGCGTTGTAGAAGCTGCTGCCCTTGTCGACGGCCAGCGTCGCGCCACGCTGCTGCGCGACCTGGGTGATGATGGGACCGAGCTTCGTGCCGATCTGCTCACGCACATAGGCGATGTTGCGCTGGACCTGCTGTTCCTGCTGGCCGATCTGCGCCTGCGCCTGCTGCTGACGCTGTTCGAAGGTGCGGATGCGGGTCTGGAGCGCCGCGTCCGGGTTGCCCTTGGCGGCGGTGACGGCGGTCTGCAGCGACTGCGCCTCGGTCTGCAGCGGCTGGCCGAGCGAGGTGGCGAGCGACTGGAGCTGGGTGCGCTGGGTCTGGAGCTGGGCGGTCGCTGCCTTGCACGCGGTGCAGTCGCGGAAGATCCGCTCCGAATCGACGACGGCGATCTTCGCGTCGGGCAGGGCCTGGGCGAACGCCGGAGCGGTCGGGAGCGCGAAGACGAATGCGGCGACAGCCGCCTTGGTGAAGCTACGCATCAGAATTGGGTTCCTACGTTGAAAGTGATGAGTTTCTTGTCGTCGCCCGGCTGGCTCAGCAATGCCTTGGCAAGGTCGATGCGCAGCGGCCCGAACGGCGAATTCCAATTGACGCCGATACCGATCGACAGGCGCGGGCGCGCGGAGTCGCCTAGGAACTGTTCGAGGAACGGCTGGGTCGTCGACGTGGCGATGGTGTTGGTTTCGCCACCGGCACAGGTGCCGCCGATGGTCGCCGAATACCCGACCGAACACGTCGTCTGGCGGAACGCGGATGCGCCGGAGGCGTCGGTGAACTGGTTGTTGTAGACCTGCTGGCCGTTGACCGTCGTATTGGTCGTGAACGGCAACAGTGACGGCGACCCGTCCTTGTTGAACTGCAACGTGCCATCGGCGTTCTTCGCCTGCTGGAACTGCACCGTCGGCAGCGGACGAGTGACGCCGAACAACGCACCGGCCTGGATGAAGATCGACGGACGCAGGCCCAGTTCGGCGATGCCCGATCCCAATGGCGGCTCAAGCTCGAGCTTACCGAGATAATAGGCCTTGCCGCCCAGCGGATCGTTCAGCACCTGATCGCGCGCGGTAACCAGCGCCTGATCGCTGCCGGCGACCGAACCGCTATATTGCTGCCGCTGGATGCGCGGGCCGACGCCGCGGATGTCGAAGCCGCGGAACTGCGGCTCGCCCAGATAGAAACGATCGACGATGCGGACCGGATCGATTCCATTGCCGGAGCTCTTCTGCAGCGCGTGGATGTAACCACCCTCGACGCCGGCCGACAGGACGAAGCCGCCCACATTCCAGTATTTGTCGAAATCGCCGCGCACGCGGGCATAGCGCACGTCGCCGCCCAAGCCGGCGAAATCGACGCCGGTCACCAGCCGCTGGCCACGCGACGGACGCAGCCGGTTGTTAAGGTTGTCGAAGATCAGGTTTGCGCCGACGATGCTTGACAGACGGTTGCCGATCGAATCGCACAGATAGCGTCCGGCCTTGATTGGGTCGCAGACGCCGTTGGTGAAATACGTGTTCTCATCCAGCCCGACATTGTCCTGGCTCAGCTGATAGCGGCCCGACAGCGTCCAGAACTCGGTCAGCGGCACGCTCGCGACGATCTGCCCGCCGGTCGACACCTGCGAATAGAGCGAGTTGCGACCGGTACCGAGGAAGTTGAACGAGTTGAAATCGCGACGGAAGATCGTCCCGCCCAATGCCACGTTCTTGTCGAACAGATACGGTTCGGTGAAGCCCAGCTCGACCGACTTCTGGTAGGTCGAATAATTGACCGACGCCTGCAGGTCCTGCCCCTTGCCCCGGAAGTTGCGCTGGCGGATCGACGCCTGGATGATGAAGCGTTCGAGGCTGGAGAAACCGGCCGACAGCGTCAGTTCGCCGGTCGACTTTTCCTCGACGTTCGCGGCCAGGACGATGCGGTCCGGCGACGATCCTTCCTTGCGCTCGATCTCGAACTTTTCCTGGAAATAGCCGAGCGAGTTGATGCGATCCTGCGACCGCTTGATGAGGAACGCGTTGAACGCATCCCCTTCGGCCACGCGGAATTCGCGGCGGATCACGCGGTCCTGCGTCTGCGTGTTGCCGGTGATGTCGATCTTTTCGACATAGGTCCGGTTCGCTTCCGCCAGGAAGAAGGTGATGCCCATCGTCAGCTTTTCACGATCGGGCTGGAATTCGGGGCGGACGTCGGTGAACGCATAGCCGAACAGGCCGGCATATTCGCTCAGCTGGTCGACCGAATCCTCGACCTGCTTGGCATTGTACCACTCGCCCTTCTTCATCGGCAGCGTCTTGGTCAGCGCCGCATTGTCGAAGTCGCGGATCGCGCTTTCGACCGCCACGTCGCCGAACTTGTACCGCTTACCCTCTTCCACCACGTAGGTGATGATGAAGTCTTCCTTGTCCGGCGTCAGTTCCGCGATCGCCGAGATGACGCGGAAATCGGCATAGCCGTTCGTCAGGTAGAATTGGCGCAGCTTCTGCTGGTCGGCCGCCAGACGGTCCTGATCGTAGCTCGTGGCCGAGCTGAAGATCCGCCAGGGACGCGACTCCTTGGTGTACATCTCGCCACGCAGTTCGCTGTCCTTGAACACCTCGTTGCCGAGGATGTTGATCTGGCGGACCTTGGACTTCGGGCCTTCCTGGATTTCGAAGATCACGTCGACGCGGTTCTGGTCGAGCATGACCATCTTCGGTTCGACGTTCGCCGCGAACCGGCCCTGGCGGCGGTACAGCTCGACGATGCGCGCGACGTCGGCGCGGACGGCGGTGCGGGTGAAGATCTGCCGCGGGGCGAGCTTGATCTCCTTGGTGATCTTGTCGTCCTTCAGCCGCTTGTTGCCCTCCAGCACCACGCGGTTGATGATCGGGTTCTCGCGGACCCGGACGATGATGTCGCTGGTCTCCGCGCCCTCGATCTCGACATTGGCGAGCAGGTCGGACGCGTACAGGTCCTTGATCGCCTGATCGAGCGTTTCGGCGGTGTAGGGGATGCCGACGCGCAGCTTCGTATAGGACAGCACCGTGTCCGGCTCGATGCGCTGCGCCCCCTCGACCCGCAGCGAGCGGATGATACGGGTCGGCGCGACGGGCGCTGCCGGCACCTGCGCGGCGGGCTGGACTGCCGGAGCAGCGGCGGCCGGCCGCGTCTGAGCCGATGCCGCCGTGCCCGAGAGCATCGTGCTCGCGAGCAGCGCGACGCCGTGCGCGCCGTAAATCGAAAACTTGCTTGCCGTCACCAAACCCACCCCAACCGGAGGAACTTTCCAAACAGGACGAATGCGCCCTGCCCTAACCGCGTCAGCCGATCAAGCCGGCCAGCCCACGCCACACGCCGAACGCCCCCAGATCGTTCACCGTGACGAATATCATCAATGCCAGCAACAGCGCCAATCCGCCGCGGAACGCCCATTCCATCGTCTGCGGACGGACCGGCCCGCGTTTCACCGCTTCGATGGCGTAGAAGAACAGATGCCCGCCATCGAGCATCGGAACTGGCAACAAGTTGATGAATCCCAGATTAATGGACACGAACGCCACGAACGTCACCAACGCCGGCCAGCCGAGCGAGAGCTGTTCGCCCGACGTCTTGGCGATGCGCAGCGGCCCGCCCATTTCATCCATCGAACGCCTGCCGGTGATGATCTGCCACAGGCCGTCGACCGTCCCGCGCAGGATCGATCCGACCATCCGCGTGCCTTCGATCGGCGCCTGCCACAGCGGCAGCGGGGCATAGACCGGGTCGCCGCGTTCGATGCCGAAGCGGCCGATCTTCGCTTCGTTGCCGAAGCGGTCACGCTGCACCACCGACCCGATCACGGCGTCGGTCGATCGCTCCACGCCGCCGCGCACATAGTCGACGCTGACCCGTTCACCCGGATGCAGTGCGGTGAAGAAGGACAGGTCGGAAAACGTCTCGATCGATCGCCCGTCGAGCGAAGCGATACGGTCGCCCGGCTGCAATCCGGCACGATCCGCCGCGCTGCCCTGCACCACGCCGCCGATCGTCGCCGGGGTCCGATCGACACCATATGCCGCCGCAAAGCCGCCGAGGATCAGCACGGCCAGCAACAGGTTCACCGCAGGTCCCGCCGCGACGATGATCGCGCGCTGCCATACCGGCTTCGCCTGAAACGTCCGTGCGCGCTCGTGCGCGGGCAGTTGTAGCCATTCAGCATCCGGCTGCGACGCCGGGTTCATGTCGCCGGCAAAGCGGACATAGCCGCCGAGCGGCAGCCATCCGAACTTCCACCGCGTACCATGCCGATCGGTAAAGCCCGCGATTTCCCGGCCGAACCCGACCGAGAACGCATCGACCTTCACGCCGAACCAGCGTCCGGCGGCATAATGGCCAAGCTCGTGCAGGAAAACCAGCGGTCCCAGCACCAGCAGGAACGCGATGATCGTCATCGGCAGTCCGGGGGATTCGATCAAGCGACGCTGTCCTTCACACGCTCGCCCGCCAATGCTCGTGCCTCCGTATCGATCGCCAGCACGGCGTCGATCGTCTGCGGCTTCGGCGGATCGAAGCGATCCAGAACATCCGAGACGATTGCGGCAATTTCGAGGAAGCCGATCCTGCGATCAAGAAACGCCGCGACGGCGACCTCGTTCGCCGCGTTCAGGATCGCCGGACGCCCCCCGCCCGCCGACAGCGCCGCGCGGGCCAATGCCAGTGCCGGGAAGCGGATCATGTCGGGTGCCTCGAAATCCAGCCGCCCGATCCGCGCTAGGTCGAGCCGTTCGCACGGTGTCGCCATCCGGTCGGGCCATGCCAGCGCGTGCGCGATCGGCACGCGCATGTCGGGCGACCCCAGCTGCGCCAGGGTCGACCCGTCGACATATTCGACCATCGAATGGATCACCGACTGGCGGTGGACCAGCACGTCGAGTTGGTCGGGCGTCACCGGGAACAGGTGATACGCCTCGATCAGTTCGAGGCCCTTGTTCATCATCGTCGCCGAATCGACAGAAATCTTCGCGCCCATCGACCAGTTGGGATGCGCCACCGCCTGTTCGGGCGTGATGTCACGCATCTCCGCCAGCGATCGTTCACGGAACGGACCGCCGCTGGCGGTCAGGATGATCCGACGGATGCGATCGGGCGGACAATCGTCGAGGCACTGAAAGACCGCGTTATGTTCGCTGTCGACCGGGAGCAGCGTGGTGCCGGCTTGGCGAGCTGCCGCCATCATCACGTCGCCAGCCGAGACCAACGCCTCCTTGTTCGCCAGCGCCACCGCACCACCGCGCGCAAGTGCCGCCATGACCGGCTTCAACCCGGCCGTGCCGACGATCGCCGCCATGGTCCAGTCGACCGGACGCGCCGCCGCGTCGATCACCGCCTGCGTACCGCCCGCCGCCTCGATCCCCGAGCCGGCCAATGCCTCGCCCAGCGCGGGCAGGCACGCTTCGTCGCCGACCACCGCCAGCGCCGCACCGACCCGCCGCGCCGCCGCCGCCAGCTTGCCGACGTCGCGATGTGCGGTCAGCGCCTCGACCTCAAAAGCGTCCGGCGTCCGTTCGATCAGGTCGAGCGTGGACGAGCCGACCGATCCGGTCGCGCCCAAAATGGTAACCCGCTTCATACCCAGTACAGCCCCGCCAATACCATCAGCGCCGCGGCGGGCGCGACGGGAACCAGTCCGTCCAGTCGATCCAGCACGCCGCCATGGCCGGGCAGGACGTTGCCCGAATCCTTGACCCCGGCAGTGCGCTTCAACTGGCTTTCATAAAGGTCGCCGGCCTGCGCCAGCACGGCCAGCAACGGCGTCGCCAGCACGAGGTGCAGCGGCAGGCCGGCATATTGCAGCACCCCCGCCAGCACCGACGCGGCAATGACGCCGCCGATCAACCCGGCCCAGGTCTTGTTCGGGCTGATCGTCGGCGCAAGCTTCGGCCCACCGATCGACCGGCCCGCGAAATAGGCACCGATGTCGCACGCCCAGACCAGCGCCATCGCCCAGAAGGCAAGCAACAGCCCGTCCGCCTGCCCACGCAGGAACACGACCGCCAGCGCCGGCGCCCCGCAATAAACGATGCCCCGTGCCAGCCCCGGCAGCCGTGTCGTAATAACGACGAAGAACGCCGCGCCCACGATCAGGCCCAGCGCCAGAAAGCTCGCCCCCGCCGCCAGCGGCGACAGGATGGCGAGCGGCACGGTCAGCGCGAACTGCGCCAGGCGCTTATGCTTACGCGACACTTTATGCAGGTCGGCCCATTCGGCCATCATGAACAGCGTGCCGATCGCGACCAGCAGCCAGAACACGAAATCGCCCAGCCACAGCGCAGTCGCCGCGACCGCGATCATCCCGATACTGGCCAGCGTGCGCGTCGCCAGATCGGACTTGCGCCGCGCTACCGGATCGGACGTCACAGGCCCCCAAACCGACGCTGCCGCTTGCCATAGGCGGCAATGGCCTGCGCCAGCGCGTCGCCGTCGAAATCGGGCCACAGCGTGTCGACGAACAGCAATTCGGCATAGGCCGCCTGCCACAGCAGGAAATTGGACAGGCGATGTTCGCCCGACGTGCGGATCATCAGGTCGAGCGGCGGCAGGCCATGGGTGTCGAGTTCGCAATCGATCGCCGCTTCGTCGATCGCCGATACCGGCATTCCCGCCGCGACCTTCTCGGCCAGCCGCCGCGTCGCCGCGACCAGCTCCGCCTGCGCACCATAGTTCAGCGCGATGGCAAGGATCGGGCCGGTATTGGTCGCGGTACGCGCGATCGCATCGTCGATCAGCTTCACCAGATCGGGCTTGAGCGCGCGGTAGTTCCCCAAAATGCGCAGCCGGACGCCTTCGCGCGTCAGCTCGTTGATCTCGTTCTTCAGGAAATGGCGCAGCAACCCCATTAGGTCGCCGATTTCCTCCTCCGGTCGACGCCAGTTCTCGGACGAGAAGGCGTAGAGCGTCAGCGCCTCGATCCCCTGTTCGCGCGCGGCCCGCGTGATGCGCCGCACCGCCTCCACGCCCTGCCGATGGCCGGCGACACGCGGCAGACGCCGGGCCTTCGCCCAACGGCCATTGCCGTCCATGATGATCGCCACATGACGGGGGATGGAGGAGGGGGAAGGCAAACCGGGTTCGGCGGCATCGGCCGACGACACCGGAGCGCGCGCGGCGAACGACGTCACTTGCCGAGGATTTCCTTCTCCTTGGCATCCGCCGAGGAATCGATGTCGGCGATCGTCGCGTCGGTCATCTTCTGCACTTCGGTTTCGAGCTTCTTGCGCTCGTCTTCCGAATAGACACCCTTCTTCTCGTCGGTCTTCAGGCTTTCCATGCCATCGCGACGCACGTTGCGCACCGCGATGCGTGCCGACTCCGCGTACTTGCCGGCCAGCTTCGCCAGTTCCTTGCGACGTTCCTCGGTCAGGTCCGGAATCGGCAGGCGCAGCGTCTGACCATCGACAATCGGGTTGAGGCCGAGGCCCGCCGAACGGATCGCCTTGTCCGCCGGACCGACGTTCGACTTGTCCCACACCTGCACCGACAACATGCGCGGTTCGGGCGCGGAGACGGTCGCGACTTGGTTCAACGGCATGTGCGCGCCGTACACCTCGACCGTGACCGGATCGAGGAGCGACACCGATGCACGACCCGTGCGCAGGCCGCTCAGATCGCCCTTCAGCGATTCCACGGCACCGGCCATCCGGCGTTCCAGATCGGCCTTGTTATATGCGGCCATAACCGACTTCCTTCTGAATCAAGCGTTGTTCTGAACGATCGTCGACACACCTTCACCCGCCAGCACGGCGGCAAGGTTGCCTTCGTCACGGATGTTGAAGACGACGATCGGGATATTGTTGTCACGGCACAGCGCCACGGCCGACGCGTCCATGACCTTCAGGTCGTCGGCCAGCACCCGGCCGAAGCCCAGCGTGTCATAACGCTTCGCGGTCGGCACCTTCTTGGGGTCCGCATCATACACGCCGTCGACGCTGGTGCCCTTGAACAGCGCCTCGCAGCCCATTTCGGCGGCGCGCAGCGCAGCGGTGGTATCAGTGGTGAAGAACGGGCTGCCGGTGCCGGCGGCGAAGATCACGACGCGGCCCTTCTCCATGTGCCGCACCGCGCGGCGACGGATATAGGGTTCGCATACCGATGCCATCGGGATCGCCGACTGGACCCGGGTTTCGACGCCGATCTGCTCCAGCGCGTTCTGCATGGCGAGCGCGTTCATCACGGTCGCGAGCATACCCATATAGTCGGCGCTCGCGCGCTCGAAGCCCTGCGCGGCACCGGCGACGCCGCGGAAGATATTACCACCGCCGACCACGACGCAAACCTCATGCCCCTCGCCCCGCGCTGCCTTGATCTCCCGCGCGACACGGTCGCACATCGCGGGATCGATGCCGAACTGGCCGGAGCCCATCAGCACTTCGCCGGACAGTTTCAAAAGGATACGGTTGAAGCGGGGACGGGTCATGGAACCTGCAAAGTTGGTCTATCGGAAGCGCGGCGGACCCTAGCCGTGACCGCCTGCAAAGCCAAGCGGCCATTGGCCGATGCGACGGACCGGATACGACAGGGGCCGCAAGCGCATGTCGCACTTGCGGCCCCTGCCGATGCCGGGTCGGCGGTAGACCTTACTTGGTCAGGCCGGCCGTGGCGGCGACTTCGGCGGCGAAGTCGCTCTCTTCCTTCTCGATGCCTTCGCCCAGCTGGAAGCGGACATAGTCCTTCAGCACGATGGTCGTGCCGGCATCCTTGGCCGCCTTCGCGACGACATCGGCGACCGGCGTCTTGCCGTCCATCACGATCGGCTGGCTCAGCAGCGCGTTTTCCTTGGCGAACTTCTTCACCGAACCTTCGACCATCTTGGCGATGATATCGGCCGGCTTGCCCGAATCGGCGGCCTTTTCAGTCGCGATCTGCCGTTCACGCTCCAGAATGTCCTGGTCGAGACCGCTCTCGTCCAGCGCCAGCGGGAAGGCAGCGGCGATGTGCATCGCGATCTGCTTGCCCAGCGGTTCGAGAACATCGACACCGGCGTCCGATTCCAGCGCGACCAGCACGCCGATCTTGCCGAGGCCCGGGCCGGCCGAATTGTGGACGTACGGGATCACCGCGCCCTTGGCGACTTCGACGGCCTTCGCACGACGCAACACCTGGTTTTCGCCGATGGTCGAGATGTTGGCGACCAGCGCGTCCTCCACGGTGCCGCCGTTCGGCATCGCCTGACCCTTCAGCGCCTCGACGTCATCGCCCTTTTCCAGCGCGATCGCGACGACGTCGCGAACGAAGCTCTGGAACTGGTCGTTCTTGGCGACGAAGTCGGTCTGGCTGTTGACTTCGATGGCGACGCCCTTGGTCCCGGCGACGGCAACGCCGACCAGACCTTCGGCCGCGGTACGGCTCGACTTCTTGGCGACGGCGGCAAGGCCCTTGGTCCGCAGCCAGTCGACGGCTGCTTCCATGTCACCGTTGTTTTCGGTCAGCGCCTTCTTGCAATCCATCATGCCGGCGCCCGAGCGCTCACGCAGTTCCTTGACGGCGGCGGCGGTAACTTCTGCCATGGCTTGGCTCCTGATTTGTGTTCGATATGCTTGCGGGCGAGGCAGCGCGTGTTTCGCCCTGCCCCGCCCGCACGTCAGTTCCGTGACAGCTTACGCTTCGACAGCGGCTTCCGGCTCGGCGGTCAGCGCTTCCTCGGCGGGCGGCTCGTCCATCGCGCCCAGGTCGCGGCCCGAATGCGCCATCGCCTGCTGACCACCACGGGTCGCGGCGATCGCGATGGCTTCGCAATACAGGCGGATCGCACGGCTCGCGTCGTCGTTCGCGGGAACCGGGAAGGCGATGCCGTCCGGCGACACATTCGAATCGAGAATCGCGACGACCGGGATACCCAGCGTGTTGGCTTCCTTGATCGCCAGCTCTTCCTTGTTCGCGTCGATCACGAACATGATGTCGGGAATGCCGCCCAGATCGCGGATACCGCCGAGCGACAGCTCCAGCTTGTCCTTCTCGCGGGTCAGGTTCAGCACTTCCTTCTTGGTCAGGCCGTGCGTGTCGCCCGACAGCTGCTCTTCGAGCGCCTTCAGACGCTTGATCGAGTTGCTGATCGTCTTCCAGTTGGTGAGCATCCCGCCCAGCCAGCGGTGGTTGACGAAATGCTGGCCCGACTTGCGGGCGGCCTCGGCGATCGGCTCCTGCGCCTGGCGCTTGGTGCCGACGAACAGCACCTTGCCGCCCGACGCGACGGTCGACGACACGAACTCGAGCGCGCGCGCGAACAGCGGCACGGTCTGCGACAGGTCGAGGATGTGGACGCCGTTACGATCGCCAAAGATGTACGGCTTCATCTTCGGGTTCCAGCGATGGGTCTGGTGGCCGAAGTGCGCGCCCGATTCGAGCAGCGCCTGCATGGTGACGACGGGTGCCGCCATAGGATAATTCCTTCCGGTTGATCCTCTGGGAAGCAGGAACCCTATCAGGCCAAAGGCCCGGGCACCGGTATGAGCGCTTCCCATGTGGGGTTGAGGCGGCGGCCTTTAGCGTAACGCAGCGTAACGATCAAGGCTTGACGTTGGAACGATATGAGAACATACAGGGTTCAGACGAGGATCATGGAACAAGATACCGCACAACCTGTTGTGGGGGCTTGCGATTTCATGATCGCATGATCGGGGAGTTTCGAGATGGCCCTGTTGGTTTCTGCGTTGTTCGCCTTTGGTTTCGTCGTTGCCGTCGCAACGATCGTCGCAACAATTCTGCCGGCTCAAGACCGCATCCTGCGCCTGTTGCGGCGTGGTCCGGAATGGACGATCGATCCACTCCCCCCGGTACATCTGACGTCGCGGCGCGGGGTGATCCGCCAGCGTGCAGCTACGGCCGCAGCGCAGCCGCTTCGCGCTGCCGCCTGATCCGGGCATAGCTGCGAATGCTGAACGGAAGCGTCGCCAGATAGGCGACGCATACTATCGTGAGCGTCTGCCACGGCGCTGATACCAAGGCTGCGGCGACGACCACGACACCGACGATCGCTTCGAAGCGGATGTTGCGGCGCAGCTTCAGCGATGACCAGCTGTAGGTGGCAAGGCTGGACACCATCAGGAACGCAACGAACGCGACCCATGGCGCCACCAGCCATGGCGATCGGAACAGTTCCTCGCCTGACCATATCCATGCGTACAGCGGCAGCATCGCAAGTCCCGCACCCGCCGGAGCGGGAATACCGGTCAGGAAGCCCGCCGATTTATGCGGCTGATCGTCGGCATCGATCCGCGCGTTGAAGCGCGCCAGACGCAGGGCAGTGAATACGGCATAGACCAGCGAGACGATCCAGCCGATGCGCGGTTCGGCCAACAACGCCCACAGATACAGGATGAGCGCGGGCGACACGCCGAACGAGATCGCGTCCGACAGCGAATCAAGCTCCGCACCGAACTTGCTCTCGCCCCGGACCAGGCGCGCGACGCGGCCGTCCAGTCCATCAAGGACGCCGGCGAGTAGCACCATCAGGACGGCGCGTTCCCACTCGCCCCCGATGGCGAAACGGATGCCGGTAAGACCGGAGCACAGTGCCAGCGCCGTGACAGCGTTGGGCGCAAGGGCGCGGAGCGGGATACCCCGGACGGGAAGAGGACGACGCATCTTACTGTGCGATGCCGGTCGCGGCGGCGATGCCGGGCCGACCGAGAACGGTCTCGCCGGCGACGCTACGCTGGCCCAGCGCGACCTGCGGTTCGATGCCCTCGGGCAGGAAGACATCGACCCGGCTGCCGAAGCGGATCAGCCCGACCCGCTGGCCGCTCGCGACGAAATCCCCCGGCTTCACGAAGCTGACGATGCGCCGCGCGACCAGACCGGCGATCTGCGTAAAGCCGACCCGCTTTCCGTCCAGCCCTTCGACGACGACATGCTGACGCTCGTTCTCGTCGCTGGCCTTGTCGAGATCGGCGTTGAGGAACTTGCCGGAGATATAGACGACCTGCCGGATGCTACCGGCAATCGGCGTGCGGTTGATATGGACGTCGAACACCGACATGAAGATCGACACGCGCACCAGCGGCTGATCGCCCAGACCGCCCGGACCGCGCAGTTCTACCGGCAGTTCGACCCGCTGGATCATCGTGACCAGTCCGTCGGCGGGTGCGACGATCAGCCCGTCGCCCTGCGGCGTCGTGCGGACCGGATCGCGGAAGAAGGCAGCGATCCAGAGCGTTACCAGCCCCATCGGCCATGCCAGCGTTTCCCACGCCATGAAGGCGAAGAAGGCGGTGACGGTGGCGGCGATGAGGACGTATTTGCGCCCTTCGGGATGAACCGAGGGCCAGCGCCACTTGACGGTCGTGCTGCCGACCGCGGGCTTTTCGAGCGATGCCATGAGGCGTGGTGTAGCCAAGGTGGGCCGTGCTGACAACCGCCCTGCTCTCCCCACGCGGTTGATCCGGCGCGAACGACCCCGTAAGGCCCCGGGCAACCGCAACTATATCGAGAGCAGGCGCATGGCGAAGATCAAGGTCAAAACCCCGGTCGTGGAGATCGACGGCGACGAAATGACCCGCATCATCTGGGCATGGATTCGCGAGCGGCTGATCCAGCCCTATCTCGAAATCGACCTCGATTATTACGACCTAGGCATCGAGAAGCGCGACGAGACCGACGACAAGATCACCGTCGACAGCGCCAAGGCGATCCAGAAGTATGGCGTCGGCGTGAAGTGCGCCACGATCACCCCTGACGAACAGCGCGTCGAGGAATTCGGCCTGAAGAAGATGTGGCGGTCGCCCAACGGCACGATCCGCAACATCCTGGGCGGCGTGGTCTTCCGCGAACCGATCGTCATCTCGAACGTGCCGCGCCTGATCCCGGGTTGGACCAAGCCGATCGTCGTCGGCCGCCATGCGTTCGGCGATCAGTACAAGGCGACCGATTTCAAGGTTCCGGGCGCCGGCAAGCTGACCATGAAGTGGGAAGGCACCGATGGCCAGGTGATCGAGGAGGAAGTGTTCGACTTCCCCGCCGCCGGCGTCGCCATGGGCATGTACAATCTCGACGAATCGATCCGCGATTTCGCGCGTGCGTCGATGAACTATGGCCTCGGCCGCGGTTGGCCGGTGTATCTGTCGACCAAGAACACGATCCTCAAGGCCTATGACGGCCGCTTCAAGGATATCTTCGAGGAAGTGTTCGCGGCCGAGTTCAAGGACCAGTTCGAGGCGGCCGGCATCGTCTACGAACACCGCCTGATCGACGACATGGTCGCTTCGGCGCTGAAGTGGCACGGCGAATTCGTCTGGGCCTGCAAGAACTATGACGGCGACGTGCAGTCGGATCAGGTCGCACAAGGCTTCGGCTCGCTGGGCCTGATGACTTCGGTCCTGATGTCGCCGGACGGCAAGACGATTGAGGCGGAAGCCGCGCACGGCACCGTCACCCGGCACTATCGCCAGCATCAGCAGGGCAAGGCGACGTCGACCAACCCGATCGCGTCGATCTTCGCGTGGACCGGTGGTCTAAAGTATCGCGGCAAGTTCGACGATACGCCCGAGGTGACGAAGTTCGCCGAGACGCTGGAACGCGTCTGCATCGAAACCGTCGAAGCCGGCCACATGACCAAGGATCTCGCGATCCTGATCGGCCCGAACCAGCCATGGATGACCACCGAACAGTTCTTCGAACAGGTTCGCGTCAACCTCGAAGCGGCGATGGGCGCGCAGGGCTGAACCCCGCCGTCGATTAGCGTCTACCAGCGGCGCCCATCCGATCGGATGGGCGCCGTTCGTACGTTAGCGGTTGCTGCAACCGCGCCGCGTCCGCAACAATGCCGCCATGCCATTGCCGATTGATTCGACGCCGTTCAGCGATTCGCTGGTCATTCTGGGAGCCGCCGGGCTTGTCATCCCGGCCTTTGCCCGGTTTCGCGTCAACCCGGTGATCGGGTTCATCCTGGTCGGCGTGCTGGTCGGGCCGTTCGGCCTCGGCGCGCTGGTCGACCGGGCGCCGTGGCTGTTCCACATCACGATCACCGACCGGCATTCGATCGAACCCTTTGCCGAGTTCGGCATCGTGCTGCTGCTGTTTTCGATCGGTCTCGAACTGTCGTTCAAGCGGCTATGGGCGATGCGGCGGCAGGTGTTCGGGCTGGGTGCCGCCGAACTGTTCGGATCGGCGCTGCTGATCGGGATCGCTTTGATGGCGCTGGGACAGGCGACGGCTGGCGCGATCGGCCTGGGCCTGGCGCTGGCACTGTCGTCGACCGCACTAGTGCTACCGATGGCGGGCACCACCGGCCCAGTCGGCCGACCGGCCTTCTCGATGCTGTTGTTCGAGGATCTGGCGCTGGTCCCGATCATCTTCGCGCTCGGTGCACTCGCTCCTACCGCCACCGAGGATGGCTGGGCCGGCTTGGCCAATACCTTGATGTGGGGCGCGCTGAGCGTCGTCGGCCTCTATGCCGCCGGCCGGCTGTTCCTGCCGCGCCTGTTCGCGCAGGCCGCGCGGACGAAAAGCCCGGAGCTGTTTCTGTCGGCCAGCCTGCTGGTCGTGATCGTCGCCAGCCTCGTCACCACCGCTGCCGGCCTGTCGCCGATCGTGGGCGCGTTGCTCGCCGGGCTGCTGATCGCCGAAACCGAATATCACAGCGAGGTCGAGGTCATCACCGCCCCGTTCAAGGGGCTGGCGCTGGGCGTGTTCCTCATCACCGTCGGCATGAGCCTCGACCTCGCGACGATCGCCGACAACTGGTCCGAACTGCTCGGCGCGATCGCGGGCGTCGTCGTGCTGAAGGCCGCCGTGACGGGCGGCCTGCTCTGGTTCAACGGCGTGCGCCCCGGCACCGCGACCGAAACCGGCCTGCTGATGTCCAGCCCGTCGGAAACCACGCTGATCGTGCTGGCAGCTGCCACGCAGGCGCAGCTGATCCAGCCATCGACCGCCTCCTTCTGGCAAACGGTAACGGCGATCGGGCTGACGATCACGCCGCTGCTGGCAACGCTGGGCAAGCGGGCGTCGCGGCGGATCGAGCACCGGGTCGGGACGCCGGAGGAAGCGCCGCTTGACGCCGCCGGCGCGCGCGTCGTCATCATCGGCTTCGGCCGGGTCGGGCGCCTTGTCGCCGAAATGCTCAAGACGCACGGCAAAAGCTATATCGCCGTCGATTCGGACATCGACAACGTCGCGACGGCCCGCGTGGAGGGGCATCCGATCCTGTTCGGCGACGTCTCGCGCTCCGAACTGGTCGACCGGCTCGACTTGGGGCGGGCGTCGGCGCTGGTGCTGACGATGGACGACCCGGTGCTGACGGTGCGGCTGACCCGGCGCGTGCGGGGCTGGGTGCCGAACCTCACCATCCTCGCCCGCGCGCGCGACGCGACGCACGCCGCCGAACTCTACGCCGCCGGGGTCAGCGATGCCGTGCCCGAAACGCTCGAAAGCTCGCTGCAATTATCGGAAGCGGTGCTGGTCGACCTGGGCGTCGCGATGGGACCGGTGATCGCGTCGATCCACGAAAAGCGTGACGAACTGCGGCAATCGATCCGCGAACAGGCCGACCTGGAACGCGAACCGCGCATCCGCCGCCTGCGCCGGATCGACGACCCGGTGTAGCGGCGGGCGGCCCGTCAGAAGGCGAAGCGTGCCCGCCCCAGGATGCGGTCGCCGCCGTGCCGCCGGTCGTCGATCGGGCTGACGACGCGATCGTCGTTCAGGTCGGTCCCGACATAATCGATCGCCAGTGTCAGCGGCCCGGTCACATGCTCGATGCCCAGCCGCCAGTCGGTATAGGTCCCGCCCGGCCGCAGCCGGTCAGCACGCGCCGGGTCATCGACCGCCCCCGACGATCGTCCGACCCCGCCGACCAGCGTGAACGGGGTCATCGGTATCCCCGCCACCGCCTGCGCCGACAGGTACAGGTTGCTGCCCCCGATCGCCCGCTGCGGCGGGGCATAGAGCGCGCCGGCCGTCAGTTCGACCGGACCTAGCGTGTAGCGCGCGTCGCCGCCGAACTCGGCATAGTCCATGCCTCGCTCGGCCCCGGCAAAGACATGGCCGATCGCCCGCCCGCGCAGTTGCACCGGGCCGAAATCGCTGACGATCGCCGCGCCGAGATCGGCCACGGCATCGGCCCCGTCCTGCCGCACCGACCCGCGCAGCGCGGCCACACGCGCGTCCAGTTCGACCGCGCCCAGCGTCAGCGCAGCATCGCCCGAGACGGACGCCCGCCCCTCGCTCCAGCTCAGCCCGCGCCGCCGCTCGTCGGTCGTCGCCTCGACGCCGACCGATGGCAGGGATTGCGCCTGCGCCGTTGCCGTTACCAGCAAGGACGCGACGCCGAATGCGATCCGCCCGATCATCCCGCCTGCGTCATCCCATGCATCCGGTCGATTTCGGCGTGCAGCACCGGATGATCCTCCTGCGCCAACCGTATCAGCCGCGCCTGAAACGCTTCCTTGCGGCCCGCGACGTCCCGGGCGATCGCCGCCTTCTGCGTGCTGCACCAGCCCGGTCGGCTACCTTCCGCCACCCGGTCCTGCGTGAACGAGCGGGCCAGCGTCGATCCCGACAGGTGTCGCGCCTGCCGTTCGACGACCAGTCCCGCACGCCACAGGCAGCGCAGCGTCGATGGACGCCCGCCCGCGCCGACCGTGCCGATCTGCTGATGCGTGACCTGAACATTGGCCGCATAATCGGATTGCACCGCGCCGCTGCGGTGATCGATCCGCGTGCTGTGCGCCATCCCATCGTCCGGCGAACCCATCGCCATGCCCAGCAACAGCCCGACCAATCCGAATGTCATGCCATCTCTCCTATCCTGCTGCGGACGGCCCCGACCCATATTGGCCGGTAACCGCGTCGGACGTTTTGTCCGATACGGACATAACCGATCAGCCGGGATGTGCGTTCCGAAATCGGGGATGGCAACGCTTTTTTACGAAACGAAAACGCCGTCCGGAGGCATCCCCCGGACGGCGCTCTCGCGAACAGACAGCGCCGGTGTCGGCGCCCGTCGGTTACTTCATGTGCGCGCTGAGCAGCTTGTTCATTTCGAACATCGAGCACGACTTCTTGCCGAACAGCTTTTCCAGCGTTTCGTCGGCGAGGATTTCCCGCTTGTCCTTCGGGTTCTGCAGGTCGTGCTTCTTGATGTATTCCCACATCTTGCTGACGACTTCGCTGCGGGGCAGCGGGTCGGAGCCGGTGATCTTCGCCAGATCGGCCGACGGCGTCACCGGCTTCGCGATTCCGCCCCGGGCGCCGCCGGTCGTCGTGGTTTCCTTGGCCATAATATTCCTCCTAATCCCCCTGCGAACCGCGCCTCGCGGGCGCGGCAGGTCGATGGTTATGCAAGGTTCCGAACCGCTTGTCGCGGGGGAATTGCGACAAACCGTACCGTCAACCCCACGAAACTCCCCCTTCGACGCGTAATTTCAGCCCCGTCCGGTTCAGAAACCGAACCGGGCGCGCACCCCATAGAAGCGCGGCATGGCGGGGTATACGCCATAGGTGCCGGTCTGTTCCGGGATCGCGAAGCCGGAAATGTTGTAATATTGATTGGTGATGTTCTCGACGAAGAACTCCAGCTGCTTGCTGCGATCGTCGGTCGCGACGCCGATCTTGCCGTTCAGCAGCGGATAGCCGTCATTGCCGACCCGCGTGGTGCCGGTGCCGTCGCGGACGATCGACACATCGCTGTTATACCGCATGTCGACATGGAACAGCGCGTTGAGCGTGCTCGTCAGGCGCGGGGTCCAGGTCGCTGCGACCGTTATGACGTTGCGCGGCTGGTTCAGGAACTGGCGGCCATTCTGGTTCTGCAGCGGCGTGCCGCTAAAGTCGTTGTCGGCATCGTAGGACGCATTCAGCAGCGTATAGCCCAGGCGGAAGCTCAGCTCGCGGATCGGCTGGATTAGCGATTCCAGCTCGACCCCCTTCGCGGTCGACTTCGGCACGTTCTGCACGACGAAGCTGTTGCCGGCGAAGATCAGCGACTGCAACCCCTTGAACTTCTGGTAGAAGAACGCCGCGTTGAACGAGAATTGCCGCGTCACGCTGGTCTTGAAGCCCAGTTCGTAGCTGTCGACCGTTTCCGCCCCGAACTCCAGATCGGTCGCCTGCGCGCCGTCGCCGCCCAATACCGTGGTGTTGAAGCTCGCCTGATCGAGATTGTAGCCGCCCGACTTGAAGCCGCGATCATAGCTGGCATAGCCGAGGATGTCGGGGGTGATCTTGTAGGCGAGCTTGGCGGTACCGGTCAGGCGGCTTTCCGAACGGTCATGGCTGTAATTGCCGTTGAACTCGCTCGATACCGCCGGATTGCAGCTGAGCAGGAACAGGTTCTGGAACAGCGCCGGGCTCGCCTGACGGATCAGGTTGCGATATGTCACCGCACGCGGATCGTTGCCGAGGAAGAAGCCGCACGCCGCCGGGTTGCTGTTGATCGTCGCCGCCAGTTCCTTGCGCTCGTAATTATAGCGCAGGCCCAGGGTCATAGAGAGCTTGTCGTTGAAGTTGATGATGTTGTGCGTGAACAGCGCGAAGGCGTTGGTATCGACCTGGAAATCGTCGTTATTGTTGCCCTGTCCCGCGACGTTCGGCGTCAGCGGCGTGTTCAGATAGCTGAACAGCGCCGATCCCGGCGGCGCCGCCGCCTGCAACTGCGGGCTTTGCGCATAAAGCAGCTGACCGAACAGCGGCACCGTGCCGGTCGGCAGCGCCGCCCCGCCGCGCAGCGACGTCACCAGCTGGGTGAAGGTCGGCACGTTGAAACTGCCGAAGAACTGCGCCTGCCGCCCGATGCCACCGGCCGATGGCGGCGCGCCGAGCACGCCGGCGAGCAGCGTGTCGACATAGCGGTTGGCGTCGTTGCCCAATCGCACCGTGTCGCGCAGCTTCAGCTTTTCGTTGAGATAGAAACCACCCACGAGGAAATCGAGCTTTCCGTCGAACAACTGCCCCTGCAACCGCACTTCCTGCGTGATGTCGCGCAGCGCGGAGCGGTATCCGTCGCGATAGGCGCGATCGATGCCCGAATAGTCGATGTCCTGGTTCCGCAGCACGCGGAAGTCGCGATAGGCGCTGATCGAGGTCAGCTTCAATTCGCCGATGTCGGCGTTGATTTCGCCCGACACGCCCCAGTCGCGCACCGCCTCGCCATAGTCGCGGTTCGGCGATGCCGCCATCTTCCGATCGGACGGCGCGCCGGTATAGATGCCGGTGCGGCCCTGCTGCGCCGCGATCGCCTGGATCGCCGCCGCCGTGGCACCCCGCGTCCCGCTGACCACGCCGCAGCATTGTTCGTCGGTCTTGTAGTAATCGCCGATCAGGCGGAAACTGAATGCCGAGGTGTCGTACAGCGCCTGGCCACGGACGTACCAGCGGTTGATGTCGTTGAACGCGCGGTCGGAATTGACGTCCTCGATATAGCCGTCGCGCTTGCGATAGCCGCCATCGATCCGCAGCGCGAGCTGTTCGCTGACCGGCCCGGTCAGCGCGCCCTTCAGTTCATAGGCGTTGAAATTGCCATATTCGCCCTCGACATAGCCGCCCAGGTCGAACTTCGGCATGGCGGTCGTGACGGAGAGGGCACCGGCGGAGGTATTGCGCCCGAACAGCGTGCCCTGCGGCCCGCGCAGCACTTCGACGCGCTCGATCTCCGGCAGTTCGGCGATGGCGATGCCCGCGCGGGAGCGGAACACGCCGTCGATGAACACGCCGACCGCCGGTTCGAAGCCCGGATTGTCGCCCGCCGTGCCGACGCCGCGAATCGACAGCGAGGTCGATACCGCCGACGACTGGCCGGTCGTGGTCTGGAGCGAGGGGGCGAGCTGTTCGAGACCGCGAATGTCGCGCACGCCGGCATCGTCGAGCAGCTGCGCGTTCACCGCCGTCACCGCGATCGGCACGTCCTGAATCGGTTCGGCGCGGCGGTTGGCGGTCACGATGATCTCGTTCCCCCAGTCGTCGTCCGCCTGTGCCGTAGCGTCACCCGGTGCCGCCGGTGCGGTCGTCGTGGCGGGCGGTGCCGTCGGCGTGGTCTGCGCCAGCACCGGGCTGGCGCCTGCGACCATGGACAGGGCTGTCGCGGTCAGCAGGTGGAACTTCTTCATGGCATCCCCTCTTCCTCAGCTGCCGATATGGTCCGGCTATGCATGTTGCATTTGGTGACGAAGCATCTATCCCGCGTCAACGGGCAACCTGCATCCCCGGCACGCTTTCATCGGCGAACGGGTATGGAAGCCACAGTTGCCGCGTCACAGGGGGATCGCCCCTCTCACGGACGACGAGTCGAAGATCGGGAATGGAACGACAGGATGTGTGACGCGAACGACGATGCCGCAGGCGGCGAACCGGTCGGCCCGGCGCCCAAGATTCCGGTTCCCGACGATGTGGCGGACGCGATCCGCACGCTGATCCGCTGGACCGGGGACGACCCGACCCGCGAAGGGCTGCTCGACACACCGCTGCGCGTCGCGCGGGCGTGGAAGGAATATACGCAGGGCTATGCCGAGGACCCCGCCCGTCACCTCGAACGCGTGTTCGAGGAAGTGGGCGGCTATGACGAGATCGTGTTGCTGCGCGACATCCCGTTCCAGTCGCACTGCGAACACCATATGGCGCCGATCGTCGGCAAGGCGCACATCGCCTATCTGCCCCAGGACCATGTCGTCGGCATCTCCAAGCTCGCCCGCGTCCTACACGGCTATGCCCGGCGGCTGCAGGTGCAGGAACGGCTGACGGCGGAGGTTGCCGACTGTATCTGGAACGGTCTGCGCCCACGCGGCGTCGCGGTGGTGATCGAGGCGACGCACGGCTGCATGACCGCGCGCGGAGTCCGCACGCCGGGCGTCACCATGACGACCAGCCGGATGATGGGCGTGTTCCGCGACGACGAACGCAGCCGCAAGGAAGTGTTGTCGCTCATCGCGCGCGGATGACGGAACGGCGACATGGCGCGGGACGTTGCAACGCCATGATCCGCCCCCTCGCCTGCCTCCTCGCCGCAGCGGCGGTCACCGCCTGCTCCGCCGAACCGCCAGCCACCACCAATGCGGCCAATTCCGCGCGGCCTTTGGGGTCGGTCGGCGGCGTCGCACCGGCTCCCACGCCGGAAACGGCTGCGGCCCGCGGTCTGCCAGACACGCCCGAACCCCATGCCGCGCCCGAATTGCAGCCGATGGTCTTCGCCGATTTCGAAGATAAGGGCTTGCTCGGCTCGGGCTGTTCCTTCCGCACCGTACCGCGCGGCCCGGTGCTGCTGCTGGTCCGCGACGAGGGGGACGGTCTGGTCAAGTTCGAAAAGCGCCTGCGCCGCATCACCGCCGCGACACCGGGACGCGAGGCCATCCAGAACGGCGGCATCCTGGCGGGCGACAAGGTGTCGTTCACCGTCGACCGCCCTGCCGCCAATGCCGACCCGGCATCGGATTCGACCCGGCAATGGCCCGCCACCCTGACCATGCGAACTGCCGATGGCGGCGAGCGCATCTATCGCAACGGGCGCTGGGAGTGCGGCAGCTGATCGACCGGATTGCGTCGCGGCCACGAGCATTATAGAGCGGCGCCATGGCCTCGTAGCTCAGCTGGACAGAGCGCCGCTTTCCTAAAGCGGGCGTCGGGGGTTCGAGTCCCTCCGAGGCCACCAGTTTTCCGCCCCGCGGTATTGCGACTACCAATCAAGGCGTAGCCTTCATTCGTCCGGTTCGAGCTTGTTGAGAAGCGTCCGTCGAGAACTATTCGCTTGGGGCACCGCCTTCTCGACTACGGTTCTCGACAGGCTCGAAGCAAACGGATCGGGTTTGAAAAGCAGCGGCTGCCCTAAAGCAAGGCGTCAATTCGCCTTTTCCGGCGGCACGACCGGCAGCGGCAGCGGCGCGATCGGCACCCCTTCCTCGACCAGCGCCTTAGCCTCGTCGCGCGTCGCCTGCCCGTGGATCGGCGCCCGGTCCACATCGCCGACATGCATCGCCCGCGCCCGGTCGGCAAAGGCGCGGCCGACCCATTCGCTGCCCGACAGCGCCTGCTGCTGCGCCTTCGCCAGCGCCGCGAGCGCGGCCTTCATCGCCTCGGGCGGCGGACCGGACGGCCGGTCGCCCTTGGACGCAATGTTAGGTGCCATCACCGCCTTTTCGATGCCGACATCGTCGCACATCGGACAGCGGATCAGCGCCCGTTCGCGCTGATCGGCATAGGCGTCGCTCGATGCGAACCAAGCCTCGAACACATGGGCATTGCCGCAGCGCAGGTCGAACACGATCACGGCATGACCTCGACCGGCGGGATCACGCGGCGATGGTCGAGCACCGGCACGCGCGCCCGCACCGCCGCCACCTGATCCGGATCGATCTCGACGATGCCGATGCCCGCCGCCTCGCCCATGTCGAGCAGCACCTTGCCCCACGGATCGACCACCAGCGAATGGCCATAGGTCGCGCGGCCATCGGCATGGACGCCGGCCTGCGCCGCCGCGACGACGAACGCCCCCGCCTCGATCGCCCGCGCGCGCAACAGCACGTGCCAATGCGCCTGCCCCGTGGGCACGGTGAATGCCGCCGGCACCGACAGGATCGTCGCGCCGGCATCGCTCAGCGCGCGGAACAGGTCGGCAAAGCGCAGGTCGTAGCAGATCGACAGTCCCATCGCCCCGACCGGCGTCGCCACCACGCAGGCGCGCTCACCGGGCGCATAGCTGGCCGATTCCCGCCAGCTCTCGCCGCTCGGCAGCGTGACGTCGAACAGGTGCAGCTTGTCATAGGTGGCACGGATCGCGCCGTCGTCATCGATCACATAGGCGCGGTTGGCCAGCCGGCCGTCGTCCCGCCGGACCGCCAGCGACCCCAGATGGACCCAGATGCCCGCTCGCGCCGCAGCATCCCGCACCGCGCGCAGCACGCGATCGTCTGCCTCGGTCGCGATCGCGGCGGCAGCACGCTCGCGGTCGCGATCGATCAGCCCGGACATTTCCGGCGTGAACAGCATCGTCGCCTCCGCTGCCCCCGCTTGCTCGATCGCATCCACCAGCACCGCCGCATTGGCATCGGGATCGATGCCGGCGGTCATCTGGAGCAGCGCCAGTTTCATGCCGTCAGCAGCGCGTCCAGCCGGCCCTCACGCTCCAGCGCGGCCAGATCGTCCGACCCGCCGACATGGGTATCACCGATGAAGATCTGCGGAACCGTCGTCCGGCCATTGGCACGCGCCAGCATCTCCTGCCGCTTCGGCCCGCCCATGCTGATGTCGATCTCTTCATAGGCCGCGCCCTTGTCGTCGAGCAGCCGCTTGGCGCGCGTGCAATAGGGGCAGAAGGCCTTGGTGTAGATGAGGATGCTTGCCATTCGTATCAGTTGTGTCCGCTTGCGCCCCTTGTCAATCATCCGCACCGACGACCCGTGCCCAGCACAGGACCGTGACCCGTGCCGCCCCCGCCCGGCGCAGCGCCGTGGCACACGCGTCGGCGGTCGCGCCGCTGGTATGCACATCGTCGATCAGCACGACCGATCGCCCGGCGACCGCCGCCGGATCGGCGACGATAAAGGCACCGCGCACCGCCCTGGCCCGCGCCCGGCCGCTCAGCCCACGCAACGACGGCGTGGCGCGGGTCCGGCGCAGCGCATCGCGCAGCACCGGTACGCCGCCCATCCGCCCCAACGCCGCCGCGATCAGCACCGACTGATTATAGCCGCGCGTCCACAGCCGCCAACGGTGGAGCGGCACCGGGACCAGGCAGTCCGCATCCGCCGCCAGATGCCGGTACATCAACCGCGCCATCGTCGTCGCCAGCGCCAGCCGTCCGCCATATTTCAGCTTCAGCGCGACATCGCGCGCGACCGGGCCATAGGCGACCGCCGCCCGGACCCCGTCATGCACCGGAGGCTTGGTCAGACAGGGCGCGCATCGCATCCCCGGCCCCTGATCGATCGTCATCGGCACGCCGCAACCCGCGCAGGCCGGATCGCCCAGGAACCGCAGGCCGGACCAGCAGCCCGCGCAAAAGCGATGATCCGCCTCCACCACCACCCCGCACCCCGGACAGCGCGGCGGCAGCGCCAGAGCGACCAGGTGCGCGATCGCGGCGGCGGGCGTAGGAGCAAGGCGCATCGCTTGCCCTTGTCGCCGCGCCCGCCGCACGGCACAAGGCGCGGCGTGAGTGCCCCCGATCTCTTCGCCCGCCCCCGCCGCCGCCTGCACCGCGACCGCGCCCAGCCCGACTTCGCCCGCGCCGATTTCCTGCACCGCTATATGCTGGAGGGGGTCGAGGACCGGTTGCAGGCGGTGACGCGCAGCTTTTCGGACGTGCTCGACCTCGGCTGCGCCGATGCCGCGTTCACGCCGCCGCCGGGCGCGCGGGTAGTGCGCTTCGATCCCGGCTTCGCCTTTGCCCGCGCGGCCGGCGGGGTGCAGGGGGACGAGGACCGCCTGCCCTTCGCCGATGGCGCGTTCGACCTGGTGGTGTCGGTCGGCGTGCTCGACGGCGTCAACGACCTGCCCGGTGCGTTGACACTGATCCGTCGCAGCCTGCGCCCCGACGGCCTGTTCCTCGCCGCCTTTACCGGCGGCCGCACGCTTGCCACCCTCCGCCAGTCGCTGCTTGCCGCCGAGGCGGACCGGCCCGCTGCGCGCGTCCATCCGCAGATCGACCTTCGATCGGCCGGCGACCTGCTGGTCCGCGCCGGCTTCGCGCTGCCGGTGGCCGATTCGGAAACGCTGACCGTGCGCTATGCCGGCATCGGCAAGCTGGTCGACGACCTGCGCGGCATGGGCGCGACCGGACTGCTGGAGCCGGCCCCGCTCGGCCGCGCCGGGCTGGTCGCCGCCGCATCGGCCTTTGCCGACCGCGCCGATCCCGACGGCCGCACCGCCGAACAGTTCGAGGTCATCTACCTGACCGGCTGGGCACCCGCCCCCAGCCAGCCCCAGCCCGCCCGTCGCGGCAGCGCCACCGCCTCGCTAGCCGACACGCTGCGCCCGCGCGCCTAGAGTTTGATCCATCGGTGCGGGAACGTCACCCCAGCGAAGGCTGGCATGACGCCTGCTTCAACAAGGATGGGCAGAACATCTAGACCAAAGCCTCCAGCAATCCGATCAACGGCCGGTCGGCCGGCGGCATTGGCAGCGCGTGCAGTTGCACCGGTCGCAGCCATTGCAGCGCGGTCGCATGGTGCGCGACCGGAATCCCGTTCCACTTGCGCAACGCATAGAGCAGCAGCAACAAATGCCGCTCGCCCAGCGCCTCGCTGGCGAACGCCGCCGGGGCCAGACACTGGTGATCGACCACGATGCCCAGTTCCTCGTCCAGTTCGCGGACCAACGCAGCCTCGGGCGTCTCACCCGGCTCCACCTTGCCGCCGGGAAACTCCCATAAGCCGGCCATCGACGTACCCGGCGGCCGCTGTTGCACCAGCACCCGCCCGTCGCCGTCGATCATCGCCGCGGCGGTTACCAGTAAAATCGGGACAGGGGTGGACGACACTTTCTTAACCTCATTCGACATAGGAATTGGCGCGACGTTCAACAGGAGTCCTCCGTCATGCGTTCAACCCTGCGCGCCCTGCGCAGCCTGTGGCGGGACCAGCGCGGCGGAACCGCCATCGAATATGGCATGATCCTGGCGCTCATCGTGATCGGCCTTATCGCCGCCGTAGCACAGTTGGGAAAGACCACCAGCGACCTGTGGAACGGTATAACCCTGAACGTTACGCAGAACGGACCGCGGGGTTAACCATCATAATGATCCCGCCGATATTTCTTTAAACTTTTGTCAACCGCGCTCCCGCTAATCTGCACCCGTCGGACGAAACCTGGTTTCGAATGACCGGGAATTGAAGCACGCAGAACCATGGAGCAGATTATGCAGAAGATCCGTACCTTCCTGAAGAACAGCAAGGGTGCCACCGCGATCGAATACGGCCTGATCGCAGCGCTGATTGCCGTCGCCGCCATCGCCGCGATGCAGGGCCTGGGCAACCAGCTGAAGCTGACCTTCGGCAACGTCACGTCGAACATGAAGGCGTCGTAAGACGTTAGCTCGATGGCGTGGGGTGGCGGGACGGGGGTCCCGCCACCCCATTCCTTGAAGGGGAACAAAACATGACCGTCAAGTTATTGAAAATCATCAAGGATCGCAAAGGCGCGACGGCCATCGAATATGGCCTGATCGCAGCGCTGATCGCCGTGGCCGCCATCGCCGCCATGCAGGGCCTGGGCAACAAGCTCAAGCTGACCTTCGGCAACGTCTCCGCCAACATGAAGGCGTCGTAGGGCGCTCGCCTTAGGGCGGAGGTTCGGACGTTCCCGGCCCGCTGCCCCGTCCCGCCACTGTATCGGTAGCCGGTCGGGGGAGCGGGCCGGGATCGCTTCAGGCGGTTACAGCCGCCCCATCGCCAGGAACTTCTGCCGCCGCGATTGCCGCAGTGCTGCCGCATCCTGCGCGGCCAGTCCGGTCAGTTCCCCATCGATCGCATCGCCCAGCGCAGCGATCGCCGCCGCCGGATCGCGATGCGCCGCGCCCAGCGGCTCGGCCACGATACGGTCGATCACGCCCAGCGCCTTCAGGTCCTGCGCGGTCACCCGCATCGCTTCGGCCGCTTCCGGTGCCTTGTCGGCCGTGCGCCACAGGATCGACGCGCAACCCTCCGGCGAGATAACCGAATAGACCGCATGCTCCATCATCAGCACTTTGTTGCCCGCCGCCAGCGCGATCGCGCCGCCCGATCCGCCTTCGCCCAGAATCGCCGACACCATCGGCACGCCCAGGTTCAGCGCAGCCTCGGTCGACCGCGCGATCGCTTCGGCCTGTCCGCGCTCTTCCGCCTGGATACCGGGAAAGGCACCCGACGTGTCGACCAACGTCACCACCGGCAGGCCGAAGCGGTCGGCCAGTTGCATCAGGCGGATCGCCTTGCGATAGCCCTCGGGCTTGCCCATGCCGAAATTGTGGCGCAGGCGGGTGGCGGTATCGTCGCCCTTTTCATGGCCGATCACCATCACCTTGCGGCCGCGAAAGCGGCCGATGCCGCCCAGTATCGCCTGATCGTCGGCAAAGGCACGGTCGCCGCCCAGCGGCATGAAGTCGTCGACCAGCGCCGCGACATAATGCTTGAAATGCGGCCGTTCGGGATGACGCGCGACCTGCGTCTTCTGCCACGGAGTCAGCTTCGCATAGGTTTCGCGCAGCAGCCGGTCGGACTTGGTCTGCAATCGCCCGATTTCGGTCGCGATGTCCAGCTCGCCATCGGCGGCGGTATCGCGCAATTCGTCGATGCGCGCCTGCAGTTCGGCGATGGGTTTTTCGAAATCAAGGAAGGTAGCCATGGTTCCGCGCCCTATGGCCGTGTCCGCCCGGCGTCAATCAGCGGGTGGCGTTCGTTGACCAGTTGCACCAGCCGCGACGCATCAACATGGGTATAGATTTCGGTGGTCGCGATATCGGCATGGCCCAGCATCGCCTGCAACGCGCGCAGGTCGGCGCCCCCTTCCAGCAGGTGCGTGGCAAAGGCGTGGCGCAGCACGTGCGGGCTGATCCGGTCGGGCGCGATCCCCGCCTCCCCGGCCAGCGCCCTCACGATCTGGTACAGCCGCATCCGCGACAAATGCCCCTTGCCCGACGGGAACAGCCACGCGCTGTCGCCCGGCACATGCGCCCGCCATCGCGCCACGGCGGCACGCGACCGATCGGACAGCGGCACCATCCGTTCGCGCCCGCCCTTGCCCTTCAGGATCATATAGGGCCGGTCGGACGCGATGGTCCCGCGGGGCAGCGACACCAGCTCGGTCGCGCGCAGCCCCGATCCGTAGAGCAGCTCGAACAGGGCGGACAGGCGCAAGTCGTTGCGGTCGGGCGGCACCCGCTGGGTCCGCGCGTCGATCGCGGCGAACATCGCATCGATGTCCCCGCTCGACAGGGTCCTGGGTAATCCACGCGACGTGCCGGGCCGGGGCAGCGCCCCCCCGGGATCGTCGGCGCGCAGTCCTTCCTCGGCCAGAAACGCAAAGAATCGCCGGAGCGCCGCTGCCTTGCGCGCGACGGTCGCCTTGGCCAGCGCGGACCAGCCATCGGCCAGCCGCCCGATCGCATCCGCATCCGCGCCCGACAGCCGCCCGCCCAGCGCTTCCGACGCCAGCGACAGGTCGGTGCGATAGGCGGACAGCGTATTGCGCGCCGCGCCCGCCTCCGCCGCCATCATTTCCAGAAAGCGGTCGATCAACACCCGGTCGCCGCCGGGCGCGCTCACGCCGGGTCCGTCACGAACGCGCGATCGCTTCCGCCGCGATCATCCGTGCCTCGCCCTCGCGCCCCGCCGCGCGCAGCGCCGCAACGATATGGAACAGCGCTTCGGCCGGCACGCCGCGCCAGTCGCGCGTCTGCATCCCCGTCGCCGCGAGCAGCAGCACCGTGCCGCCCTCGCCATTCACGCCGGCCCGGTCGATCGCATCGGTCCATGCGTTGCGCGCGCCGACCGCGACGTTCAGTTCGCGGGCCATGCCCTGCACCTGATCGCGCGGCAACCGGCCAAGCCCGGCCAGCGCGGCGAACAGCAACTGTCCTTTACGCGCATTCTGTCCGGCATAGTCCGACACCGCACCCGGTGCGACCGACCGGCCCATCGGGTCGGCAACGGTCAGCATCGCCCAGCCATCGCTGCCGACGGGCACGATCCCGCGCCAGCGCAGCGCCGGCAGGTCCAGCCCGGCGGTCAGCATCGCCGCGATCAGCTGATCGGCGTCGCCCGCATGATCCGCCACCGGCGCGATCATCGCCGCCGCCCGTGCGGTCAACACCCGCCGGGCATAGCCCAGATCGGTGGTAATCGCCGGTTCCCAGAACTGGCGCAGCATCGCCAGCCGATCGGCATCGCTGCCGGTAAAGGCGGTGCGCAGATCGGTCGCCAGCGCGGTCTGCGTGCTGGTCGCGTCCTCGTCGGTGGTCAGCTGGGCATAGAGATCGACCAGCGCCTCGCTGGACAACACGCCCTGCGCGGCGGCCAGATCGGCGTCGGTCAACCGCACATTGGGCGCATATTGCGGCGCGGTGGCGTGCCAGTAACGGACCTGCGGACCAACCCCGCCGAACAGGCCGGCGGGCACCGGCGTCGCGCTGGCGGCGGCCATGCCATATCGCCACGCGGTCAACCGGTCGATCCCGTCCCATTCGATCGTCGCGGCGCGGCGACCCTGCGCGCCCTTGCCGACCAGCTTTTCGGCCAGCGCCACGTCGATCGCGCCGCCGCCTGGTGCCTGTCGCCGCGCCTGATCGACGATCCGCCCGGCCTCGCGGGCCTGGCCCGACAGGCCGAGGCAGATGGCGTTCGCCAGCCGCCAGCCTCGTTCGTTCGACACTTGCATCGCTGGCGTCGTCAGCGGGCACAGCCCCGCCGGATCGCCGGTCGCCAGCATCGCCTGCATCGCGATCTGGAACAGTTTCGGCGTATAATTGTCGATGTCGACCGACTGGACCAGCGCACGGGCCGGTGCTACCTCCCCCATCCGCACCAGCAACCACGCCCGCTCGGCCGCGAAATCCGCGCCATCGACGCCCGATGGCGTGGCGATGTCGGACACCAGCGCCCGGCGGAGACCGATCGAGACCCAGCGCGACACGACCGGCGCGTCGAGCGACCGCATGATTCGCTGCAGCCAAGGACCGTCGCTCGCGCCAAAGGCATTGCCGCCAAATGCCCCGCCCTGTCCGGCGATGCCGATGCTGGCGGTCGAGCGCCGTGCATAATCGGGCAACTCATATTGGCGCAGCGCGTCGGGGCTGATCGGGGTCGGCGTTGCCGTCGCGCTGGGCACCGGCGTCGGCTCCGCCCCCGCCACGCCGGGAACACCGGGCAGGGGCTGCACGATCGGTGCGGTCGGCGCGAAATTCGGCCCACCGGGCGGGGCGGCACGCGGACTGGCGCGCGGGGTCGGCGTGGGGGCGGGGGCCGGCGCGTCGCCGAAACCGGGCGGCAACAGCGATTCGGGCACATCTTGCCCGATCGCCGGCACCGCGACCGCGATCAACGCGGCGGCGGCGATCCCGACGCGCAACCGGTCAGTTGGCGAGGTTTTCAAGCGCGACCGCCTTTTCGATCTGGGTCGGCTGCTGCTCGGTCGAACGTCCCGCCAGAACGAACATGCCCGCGACCAGCGCGACGAGGACGACGAGAAGAATGACAAGCGAACGCGACATGGATCAGATCGTCCCGAATATTAGGGGCCAGGGCAAAAGACGGCGACGCGCCTTTTGCCCGATCGGCGGGGCGGCTGTATAGCCCCTCCCGCAATGCTGCAAATTCAAGACTCCCTGCCCCACCCCGCCCCCCGCTGGACCGGCCGCCCGATCGTGCTGGTCGGGCTGATGGGCGTGGGCAAATCCACCGTCGGCCGCCGCCTGGCGCAGCGGATGAAGCTCGATTTCGTCGATGCCGATAACGAGATCGAACATGCCGCCGGCATGACCATCGCCGAAATCTTCGAACGGTTCGGCGAGGATCATTTCCGCGATGGCGAACGCCGGGTCATCGCCCGGCTGATCGATGGCACGCCGAAGATCATCGCGACCGGCGGCGGCGCGTTCATGCAGCCCGATACCCGTGGGCTGATCCTCGATCAGGCGCTGGCGATCTGGCTCGACGCGTCGCCCGCCGTGCTGGCCGACCGGGTGCGCCGGCGCGATACCCGCCCGCTGCTGCGCGGCAAGGACCCGCAAAAGGTGCTGACCGAACTCGCCCGCGTGCGGAACCCGGTCTATGCGCTTGCGCCGATCCATATCGTCAGCCAGCACGCGCCGCACGACGCCACCGTCTCCGCTATCCTGAAAGCCATCGGCCAATGACCGTCATCCCCGTCGCGCTTGGCGACCGCAGCTACGACATCGTGATCGAGGACGGCGTGCTGGCCCGCGCCGGCGATCACCTCGGCCCGATCGCGCGCGGCCGGCGGATGGTGATCGTCGCCGATGCGCAGGTGCCGATGCACCTCGCCACCTTGCGCGATTCGCTGACCACGTGCGGAATCGCCAGCGAGGCGATCGAAATCCGGGCGGGCGAGGGATCGAAAAGCTGGGCGACGCTCGAATCACTGCTTGATTCGCTGCTGGCGCTGGGCGTGGAGCGTGGTGACCATATCGTCGCGCTGGGCGGCGGCGTGATCGGCGATCTGGTGGGGTTCGCCGCCGCCATCCTGAAGCGCGGTTGCGGCTTCGTACAGGTGCCGACGACCCTGCTCGCACAGGTCGATTCGTCGGTGGGCGGCAAGACCGGCATCAACACCCGCGCCGGCAAGAATCTGGTCGGCGCGTTTCATCAGCCCGCCCTGGTGCTGATCGACCCGACGACGCTCGACACGCTGCCGCCCCGCGAAGTCCGCGCGGGCTATGCCGAGGTCGTGAAATACGGGCTGATCGACGATCCGGATTTCTTCGCGTGGTGTGAATCGAACGGCACCGCGCTGTTGCTCGGTGATCCGCTGGCCCGTTCGCACGCGATCGCCCGATCGGTATACGCCAAGGCGCGCATCGTCGGCGCCGACGAGCGCGAGACGACCGGCACCCGCGCGCTCCTCAATCTCGGCCACACCTTCGGCCATGCGCTGGAGGCGGAGGCCGGCTTCGACGGATCGCTGCTGCACGGCGAAGGAGTCGCGGCGGGCATGGCGCTCGCTTTCGCCTTTTCCGCCGAACAGGGGCTGTGCCGCACCGAGGATTCGGCACGGGTCGCCGCGCATCTGCGCGACGCCGGCCTGCCCGACAGCCTCGCCGCGGCCGGCATCGCCGCGTCGGGCGACACGCTGGTCGGTCATATGCTGCACGACAAGAAGCGCGAGGGCGGCACCCTGCCCTTCCTGCTCGCGCGCGGGATCGGCCAGACCTATCTCGACCGCTCGGTCGATCTGGGGCAGGTCGCCGCTTTCCTCGACCGGCAACCGCGCTGATGCCGCAGGGCGTCGCCAAGCGCGACTTGCCGACAAAAGTCTGCCCGGTGTGCGAACGTCCGTTCGCATGGCGCAAGAAGTGGGCGCGCGATTGGGAAAACGTCGTCTATTGCTCCGACCGCTGCCGCCGGACGGGCAAGACAAATTAACGGGATTACAGGGTTTTCCGGATCATTCTGTCTGATCGTACGCATCCGGGATCGACGAAATGGAGCATCAGCGCCAGGCACGCCTGAAAGGTAGCAACGGGCCGCTCGCCTGGCTTGCCGATCCTGTCGTGGCGGTGCCCGATTCGGCGCGCCCGATGCTTCATGCCACCGTCCTGTCGGCGCCGTCGGTCGTTATCATGGCCGCCGTGTCCGGCCTGTCGGTCTGCATCGCCGCGGCGATCCGAACCGGGCAGATCGGGTTCTGGATCTTCACCGTCCTCGAACTGATCGTCCTGGCGATGCGGCTGCAGGTCGTACGGCAGGTACGCCGGGACGATCGCGACGGGCGACTGCCCTCGATCGAGCCATCGATGCTGTTGTCGATCGCGTGGTGCACGTTGCAGGGTCTGTCGGCCGCCGCCATCGCCCTGACCGGCGATCTGGTGCTGACGGCCATCGCCACGGCGTTCACGCTTGGCCTGATCGCACCGATCTGCGCGCGCAACTATGCGGTGCCGCGACTGGCGACGCTGATGGTGATGCTGTGCGACCTGCCGTTCAAGATCGGCCTGGCGCTGTCGGGGGAGCCGCTGTTGTGGCTGCTCCTGCCGATGACCGTCCCGCTGTTCGTTGGCGTCCGCGCGCTGCTCGGCAATTTCGGACGGATGCTGGCGCTCTCGCTGGAGGCTGCCGAACGCAACCGCTACCTGGCCGGGCACGATCCGCTGACGGGCCTCGTCAATCGCCACGGCCTCGACGAGACGCTGGGGCAGATGGCCGACACGCCGCAATGCCCGCTGGTGCTGATGTGCATCGACCTCGACCGGTTCAAACCCGTCAACGACCGCTATGGCCATGCGGCGGGCGACAGTGTGCTGGTGGAGGTCGCGGCGCGCCTGCGGCATGTCACACCCGACACGGCCTTCATCGCGCGACTGGGTGGCGACGAATTCATGGTGGCAGTTCGCGACCTGTCCACCGATGCCGCCCGGAAGCTGGCCGAACGGGTGCACCACGCGCTGTCGACGCGGCGCTACCGCATCGACGGCGATGTCGCCGCGCCGGTCGGCGCGAGTATCGGCTATGCCTGTTTCCCGGAGGATGCAGCGACGCTCGATGCGCTACGCCGCCGCGCCGATGCCGCGCTCTATGCGTCGAAACGCGAGGGGCGCCTCTACCGCTACGACGACAGCCTCGCGCAAATCAACGACGCCGCCTGATCGTTACGGGATGTCGCGCTGCTGCGCCTGCTGGTCGCGCCGCCACGCGAACCATTGCCGCAGCATCGCCTGGGTACAGCCGGTCTGCCCGCCGGTGCCGACCACCGAACAGCTGTTCGGCCGCCCGACCCGCGCCTCTTCCATCGCGCTGTCGGCCCTGACCGCCCAGCTCGCCCCGGCCGACGACTTGTCGGGCGGGTTGCGGAACCGCTTGGGGATGCGATAGCGCTCATTCTCGCCCAGCCGCGCGCAGACCACGATCTCGTCGTCGCTGTCGGGCTTGGGGCAGGCTTCCTCGCCATAGACGGTGGCGTTGCGCACCCGCTGCGGCGGATCGGCGGGCGCATCCTGTGCCAGCGCGGGCGCCGCGATCGCCAGTGCCAGTCCCGCCAAACCCATGCGCATCATCGTCCGTCTCCTCGTTACGCCACTTAACCGCACTCGCTGATTAGCACGGGATGAACGTCGGAATATTTCCGGACGTTGCACGGACGCGACGGGACGCTATGGCGGTGCCATGATCCTCGTCATCGACAATTACGACAGCTTCACCTGGAACCTCGTCCATTACCTGATGGAACTGGGCGTCGAGGTTCGCGTCGAGCGCAACGACAGCATGACCGCCGCCGATGCGCTGACCAGCAATGCGCAGGGTTTCCTGATCTCCCCCGGTCCCTGCACCCCGACCGAAGCCGGCATCTCGCTCGACCTGGTCGCCGCCTGTGCGCAGGCGCAGCGCCCGCTGCTGGGCGTGTGCCTGGGCCATCAGGCGATCGGCCAGCATTTCGGCGGAAAGGTCGTGCGTGGCGGGCTGATGCACGGCAAGACCTCGCCGATCGACCATGACGGCACCGGCGTCTTCGCCGGCCTGCCCTCGCCCTTCACCGCGACGCGCTATCACTCGCTGATCGTGACTGATATTCCCGATGTGCTGGCGGTCAACGCCACGGCGTCGGACGGCAGCGTCATGGGCTTCCGCCACCGCGACCTGCCGATCCACGGCGTGCAGTTCCATCCGGAAAGCATCGCCACCGAACACGGCCACGCCATGCTCGCCAATTTCCTGAAGGACGCGGGACTGCCTGCGACCCTGCCGGCATGACCGTCACCACCCTGCTCCCCGATCCGTCGACGCCGCTCAGCCACGAAAGCGCAGGCGAAGCGTTCGCCGCGATCCTCGACGGCACGGTGTCGGACGACGCCATCGCCACCTTCCTCACCGACCTCGCGCTACGCGGCGAAACCAGCATCGAGATCGCCGAGGCCGCCCGCGCCCTGCGCCACCGCATGATCCCGATCGACGGCCCGGCGGACGCGATCGATGTCTGCGGCACCGGCGGCGACGGACATCACACCCTGAACGTCTCCACCGCCGTTAGCCTGGTCGTCGCCGCTGCCGGCGTGCCGGTCGCCAAGCACGGCAACCGCGCCGCCTCCAGCAAGGCCGGCGCCGCCGACACCCTCGAAGCGCTGGGCCTCGACATGGGCGTGGCCGGCGCGATGGCGGAATCGACGCTGAAGGACATCGGCATCGCCTTCCTCTTCGCCGCGAACCATCATCCGGCGATGAAGCGCATCACCCCCATCCGCCAGCGGATCGGGCGGCGCACCATCTTCAACCTTATGGGTCCGCTCGCCAATCCGGCGCGTACCACCCGCCAGCTCATCGGCATCGCCCGCCCCGATTATGCGAGCGTCTATGCCGAGGCGATGGAGCTTCTGGGGGCCGAAACCGCGCTGATCGTGTCGGGGGAGGAGGGGCTGGACGAAATTTCCGGCGCTGGTCCGACCATCGTCGTGCCCGTCGGCATGACCATGGCCGACCGCATCGTGCCCGAAGACGCCGGCCTGTCCCGCCATCCGATCAGCGCCATTCGTGGCGGCGATGCGGCGCATAACGCGGCCGCGCTGCGTGCGCTGTTGCGCGGCGAGAAGGGTCCGTATCGCGACGCTGTGCTGCTCAACGCCGCCGCCGCGCTTCTGATCGCCGACACCGCCACCGACCTGCGCGACGGAGCAGAACGCGCGGCGGAGGTTATCGATTCGGGCGCTGCCGACCGCCTGCTCGACCAATGGATCGCCTATTCATGACGATGCTCGACACCATCCTCGCCACCAAGCACGCCGAAGTCGCTGACCGCAGCGCCCGCGCCAGCATTGCCGACCTCGACGCCCGCGCGACCGAGCGCTCGGCCCCCCGCGGCTTTCGCGCGGCGCTCGACGCGAAACCCGGCCACGCGCTGATCGCCGAGATCAAGAAGGCCAGCCCGTCCAAGGGTTTGATCCGCGCCGACTTCGATCCCCCCGCCCATGCCCGCGCCTATCAGGCGGGCGGCGCGGCCTGCCTCTCGGTCCTGACCGACATCGACTATTTCCAGGGTGCCGACGATTACCTGATTGCCGCCCGCGCGGCGTGCAACCTGCCGGTGCTGCGCAAGGACTTCAACGTCGATCCGTGGCAGGTGGCCGAGGCCCGCGCGCTCGGGGCCGACGCGATCCTCATCATCGTCGCCGCGCTGTCCGACACGCAGATGGCCGAGATCGAGGCGGCGGCGATCGAACGCGGCATGGATGTGCTGGTGGAGGTCCACGACCGCGCCGAACTCGACCGCGCCCTGAACCTCAAGTCGCGATTGATCGGCGTAAATAATCGCAATCTCAAGGACTTCACGGTCAGTTTTGAGCGAACCTATGAACTGGTCGGCCATGCACCCGCCGGCTGTACCTTCGTCGCCGAAAGCGGCCTGACCACCCGTGCCGACCTCGACGCGATGGCCGACCACGGCGTCCGCTGCTTTCTGATCGGCGAGGCCCTGATGCGCCATGCCGATGTCGAATCCGCGACCCGGGCGATGATCGGGTGAGCCTCACCCATCTCGACGCCGATGGCAGCGCGCGCATGGTCGATGTCGGCGGCAAGGTCGCGACCCGCCGCATCGCCGTCGCCACCGGTCGGATCGTCATGGCACCCGAAGCGCTTAACGCGATCCGCGACGGATTGGTGAAGAAGGGCGACGTCCTCGCTGTCGCGCGCGTCGCCGGGATCATGGCCGCCAAGCGCACCAGCGACCTGATCCCGCTCTGCCACCCGCTTCCGCTGACGAAGGCATCGGTCGAGTTCGCGTTCGAAGATGGTGCGATCCGCGTCACGGCGACCGCCGCTACCGACGGCAAGACCGGCGTGGAAATGGAAGCATTGACAGCTACTTCCACCACACTCCTCACCATCTATGACATGGCGAAGGCGATCGACAAGGCGATGGTGATCGAAGGAATTTGCCTGCTGGAGAAGCAAGGCGGCAAGTCGGGGGACTGGGTGCGGGCCTAAGCGCCGGTTTCGCCCTCGACCGAGGTGCAACCACTCTACCCTTAACGTCACCCCGGGCTTGACCCGGGGTCCCGCTTCTTACTTCTGTTCGAGAGAGAAAGCGGGACCCCGGATCAAGTCCGGGGTGACGATCAGAACCAAAGGCCTCACTATGTCCCTCCTCCCAGTCGCCGAAGCACAGGCCCGCGTCCTTTCCCTCGCCCGCGCGGTTGTCCCCGAAACCCTCCCCCTGACCGAAGCCCTCGGCCGCTACGCCGCGACCGACGTCATCGCCCTCCGCACCCAACCGGCACGCCCGCTCTCCGCCATGGACGGTTATGCGATCCGTTTCGACGACCTGCCCGGCCCGTGGGAGGTGATCGGCGAAAGCGCCGCCGGGACTTCCTTCCCCGGCACGGTGTCCCCCGGACAGGCCACCCGCATCTTCACCGGCGCGGCGATGCCTGCCGGCACCGATTGCGTGCTGGTGCAGGAGGAAGCCACCCGCGACGGCACCCGCCTGCACCTGTCGGGCGAAGGCCCCGTACGCGGCGGCAATGTCCGTCGCGCCGGCCTGGATTTCCGCGAAGGCGACCTGCTGATCGCGGCGGGCGATCGCATCACCCCGGCCCGCGCCGCACTGGCCGCGATCGCAGGCCATGGCACGCTGTCGGTTGGCCGTCGTGCCCGCATCGCCATCGCGGCGACCGGCGACGAACTGGTCCCCGCCGGACACCCCTTGCGCGACGACCAGCTTCCCGAATCCAACGGCCTGATGCTCGCCGGGCTGCTCGCTGATCTGCCGGTAGAACGCATCGACCTCGGCATCCTGCCCGACAGGATGGAGGCATTGGTCCACGCCTTCGCTTCGGTCGATTGCGACCTGCTCGTCACCACCGGCGGCGCGTCGATCGGCGATCATGATCTCGTCCGCCCCGCGCTGGCGGCGGCGGGCGGCGAACTCGACTTCTGGCGGATCGCACTGCGGCCGGGCAAGCCGATGCTGGCCGGCCGATTAGGCAATACCGCTGTGCTGGGCCTGCCCGGCAATCCGGTGTCGTCGTTCATCACCGCGCTGCTGTTCGTCCGCCCCCTCGCCGCGCGCATCGCCGGTGCGGCCGATCCGATGCCGCGCACGGTCCGCGCCAGGCTTGCCCATCCGCTCCCCGCCAACGGCGCGCGCCAGGACTATTTGCGCGCCACCCTGATCGACGGACAGGTCTCGACCGCCGCCATTCAGGACAGTTCGATGCTGCGCACGCTCGCCCGGTCGGACTGCCTGATCGTACGTGCCCCCCACGCCCCGGCGGCAGATGCGGGCGACTCGGCGGAAATCCTGCAACTCGCTTGACGGGGTATAAATCGTTTCCTATTGGTTCCACGTCTGTTCCGACGGAGGACGTTATGCTGACGCGTAAGCAGCACGAGTTGATCTGCTTCATCGACGACCGGTTGAAGGCGACCGGGGTTTCCCCCTCGTTCGAGGAGATGAAGGAGGCGCTCGACCTCAAGTCGAAATCGGGTGTCCATCGCCTGATCTCCGCGCTGGAGGAACGCGAATTCATCCGCCGCCTGCCCAATCGCGCCCGCGCGCTAGAGGTGCTGCGGATGCCCGATCGCCCGGTCGCGAAGAAGCCGGCGGCCAAGCCCGCGCCCCGTCCCGCCCCGCAACCGGCCAACGATGTCGTCGAACTGCCGCTGCACGGCCGCATCGCCGCCGGTGTCCCGATCGAGGCGATCGAGGGGCAGGCGACGCTCCCCGTCCCCGCCGCCCTGCTGGGTGCGGGCGATCATTACGCGCTCGAAGTCGCCGGGGACTCGATGGTCGAAGCCGGCATCCTCGATGGCGACTATGCCTTGGTCCGCCGCACCGAAACCGCACGCGACGGCGAAATCGTGGTCGCGCTGATCGAGGATAGCGAGGCGACGCTGAAATATTTCCGGCGTGAAGGGGCGATGATCCGCCTCGACCCGGCGAACCGCAGCTACGACCCGCAACGCTATCGCCCCGAGCAGGTGCGCGTGCAGGGCAAGCTCACCGGCCTGCTGCGTCGCTATTGACTTGCATTGGCACCGGGATGCGTATCCCGGTGCCAGAACGCGGCGAGTGTGAACTTTGTGAACTTTGGACTAAAAAATCCGATGTTGCAGCGACTTACATTGGCAGTCGTCACGAGCTTTGGTGATCGTTCGTAACAATAGCCCCGCCCATTCGTCACCCCGGACTTGTTCCGGGGTCCATGGTGCGGCGTGAACCTCTATCGACCGGGATTGCGGCTCGGTGGACCCCGGAACAAGTCCGGGGTGACGGAGAAGCTGGCGGCGTCGATCAGAAGCGACACTCGGCGTAGCTGAAGGTCGATCGATCCTAGCTGTTTGATCCATTTACCTGAAAACGTTGCCCCAGCGCAGGCTGGAGCCTCGACTGGCTCCTGTCCTACGCTAGACCCGACAGATTTCAGCCTTCGCTGGGACGACGCTAGGTCCAAACAAGGTAGATCAAACTCCAACAACAGCAGGCGCCGCCTCCCCAACGGCAACGCCCAAACAGCCTACCGCCCATTGCCCGGCGCATAGGGCGTCCGGATCGCCTTGTACCAACCCAGCGGATGCGGCGGCGGCACCACGCCCGCCGGCAACGCCCGCCCCGAGACCTCGGCGAAATAGGCGATACACGCATCGCGCCACCACTGCGCCTCGGTCCGCTGGATGGTCAGGAACTGGCCGACCTCGGCATGACGCTGCTCGTCGACCTGCCCCTTCAGCGTCGCCCACTGCGCCGGCATCGCCGCGACCTCGGCCACGCCCCGGTCGTACCGCCCGATCAGTTCCTCCCACAGCGTCCGCCCCGATGCCATCCGCCGCTCCCACGGCACGTGGTGGAACCACAGCAGCAAGTCCTCCGGCACCGTCGCCGGATCGCCCCATCGCCTGGCCAGCGCCGGCGCATATTGGCCCACCGCATCACTGCCGCTGCGCGTCCGATCGAACCCGATCCCGTTCCGGTCGGCCTTGTGATAATAGACTGGGTTCCAGTCGGGTCGCGCCAGATCGTCGACCCACGGCCCCGGCCCATAGTGATGGCCCGTCGCGAACAGGTGATGCAGCCCCAGCGGCATCATGTAATCCACCACGGCCTGCCGCGACCGCAGCATCATCGCCGTCACCGGCCCGGCCACCGACTGGCCCCAGGTCATCGCCGCCCAGTCGCGCGCGATCGCCTCCGCCCGGTCGTCCGGATTCCACGCCAGCCGCCCGAACGCATACCAGTTCGCCTGATCGAACTGCGACCCCGACCAGTTGCGGTCGGTCCCGACATTCGCGACCCCGGCCATGCCGCTCAGCCCGTCCGGCCGTGCCAGCACATCGGCGACGGTAGAGCCTTTCCGTGGGCGATAGGTGTCGCTGCGCAGCACCTCCTCCCACATCGGTCCCAGATAGGCGAGGTGGGTGGCGAACCCCAGATATTCCTTGGTGATCTGCACTTCCATCATCAACGGCGTGCGGGGCATCGCGCCGAACAGCGGATGGAACGGCTCGCGCGGCTGGAAATCGATCGGCCCGTTCTTCACCTGCACGATCACATTGTCGGCGAATTTCCCGTCGAGCGGCTGGAACTCGCTATAGGCTTGCTTCGCGCGATCCTCCGGCTTGTCATGGGCATAGACGAACGCCCGCCACATCACGACCCCGCCATGGGGTTTCAGCGCCGCAGCCAGCATGTTCGCCCCCTCGGCATGGCTGCGGCCGTAGTCACCCGGACCCGGCTGCCCCTCCGAATTGGCCTTTACCAGAAAGCCGCCAAAATCGGGAATGCGGGTATAGATTTCGTCGGCCTTGGCCCGCCACCACGCCGCGACTTGGGGATCGAGCGGATCGGCGGTCTTCAGCCCGCCGACCTCGATCGGCGCGGAAAACTTCGCCGAAAGGTAGACGCGGATGCCCCAGGGCCGAAAGATCGCGGCCAGCCGCTCGACCTTGCCCAGAAACGCAGGCGTCAGCATGTCCGGGCTGGCATTGACGTTGTTGAGTACCGTCCCGTTGATGCCGACCGACGCGTTGGCCCGCGCATAATCGGTGTAGCGCGGATCGGTGAAGCCCGGCAGTTTCTGCCAGTCCCACAGCGACTGCCCGGCATAGCCGCGTTCGACATAGCGGTCGGGATTGTCCCAATGGTTCAGCACCCTGAGCGACAGGCGCGGTCGATCGACGATCGACAGCCGGTCGAGCGCCTGCCCCGTCTGCGCGATCCGCAGCAGCCGGAACGCGCCGTACAGCACGCCCACCGGTCGGTTCGCCGCGATGACGGTCACCGGCCGCCCCTCGACCGTCACCGACCGCAGCACATAACCCTCCGGCCCCAGCTGCGACAGCGGCAGGCGCAGCGCCGCGATCCGGGCCGACGCCCCGGTGCCGATCAGGATAGCACCATCGGTCACAACACCGTCGGCGATCCGCCGCCCGGTCAGCCCAGACAGACCGCGCTCCAGTTCCGTCGCTGCAAGGGCGATCGTCGCATCCTGCTCCTCGCGCACGATCGTTGTCGCGCGGGCGGCAACTGCCGCCGCTTGGGGTGCAGGGAGCGCACGATAGCGCAGCCAAAGGTCATAGCCGTCCTCGGCACGGACCGGCGTCGTCCAGGCAACGCACAGCACCACAATCCACCGGAGCGCTTTCAGCATCTTGCATCCCCTCATCCCGTCTGACCGACGGCGTTGACTCGAACATATCATCCCAATCATGGTAACGCTACCACGTCGAAGAGCGAGGATTGGTAGAGCGTATGACCAGGATCGATCGCCGCAGCGTGCTGGCCGGAGGGGCAGCGATGCTCGCCGCGCCAGCCGCCCCCGCCGCCCCTGCACCTTCAACGTTGAAGGCTGTTGCCGCACAACGCGGCCGACGGTTCGGTTCCGCCTTCGCCTGGGCACCGCCCGGACGCGATGCCGCATCGTTCAACAATCCGGCCTATGCCGCGCTGCTGCAACGCGACTGCGCGGTACTCGTCGCCGAAAACCAGATGAAGTGGCAGGCGATCCGCCCCGCCGCCGACCGGTTCGACTTTGCGCAGTTCGACGCGATGGTCGACTGGGCCGTGCGGAACGGCTTCGCGATGCGCGGACACACCCTCTACTGGGCCTATTCCAAATGGCTTCCCGCATGGCTCAACAACCAGGATTTCGGGCAGCGCCCCGCATCGGCCGCCGCCGACATTCTCGACCGCCATATCGATACGGTGACCAAACGCTATGGCCGCAAGATCGACAGCTACGACGTGGTGAACGAGGCGGTCGACCCCGACACCGGCACCCTGCGCGAGACGTCGCTGTCGCGTGCCATGGGCGGAACGGCGAATGTCCTCGACCATGCCTTCCGCACCGTGCGCGCCGCCGCGCCTCATGCCGAGCTGGTCTATAACGATTATATGAGCTGGGAGGATGGCAACAACAAACATCGCGCGGGCGTGCTGTCGTTGCTGGAGGACTTCCGTCGACGCGGCACGCCGGTCGATGCGCTGGGCGTGCAATCGCATATCGGCCTGTTCCAGCCGACCGGCGATGCCGGTGCCGTCGCGCACCGGCTGGAGCCGGAATGGCGGCGCTTCCTCGACCGGGTCGTGGGCATGGGCTACCGGCTGGTCATCACCGAATTCGACGTACGGGATCGCGGCCTGCCGGTCGCCATCGGTCTGCGCGACCGAGGCGTCGCCGACTTCGCGCGCGCCTATCTGGACATCATACTGTCCTATCCGCAGCTGGGCGACGTCCTCGCCTGGGGGTTGAGCGACAGGTATAGCTGGCTGCGCGGGTTCGAGCCGCGTCCGGACGGCGCCATCGCGCGGGGCTGTCCCTACGACATCGACCTCAAACCCAAGCCGCTGCGCGATGCCATGATCGCCGCACTCGCCGGCGGCGTATCGCGCAAGCGGTGACGTGACGGCGGCGGCGTTACCCGCCGCCGCCCCAATCAATAATCCCGGCTGTAGCGTAGCGAGGCGTTCGACCCGCCGAACGATCCGGTCTGCGACAACAGGCTGAGCGTCCGCGACAGGGCGATCTGGATTTGCGTGGCGGTGAAGCCCCGCGCGTCGGTGATGATCTCGACATAGATGTCGTCGGTCAGATACTTGCCCGCCGCCAGTGACGTACCGCGTCCGCTCGCCTCGTCTCCGCCCAGCACGCGCAGCCGGTCGAACCCGGTCGCCGAGCGCAGCTTGCCCAGCGGGTTCAGCCCGCCGCCGCCCGACCCACGCAGCGAATTGAGCGCGGCGGCCAGCTGGATCGCCTCGGTCGCCGACAGGTTCGTCACCGAACTGCCGAACAACAGTCGCGACAGCACCTCGTCCTGCGCCAGCGCCGGGGTGGAACTGAACGCGATCTGTGGTGCCTGGGCGGTGCCAGTGACGTTGATCGTTGCGGTCACGCCCTCGGCGGTGGTCGTCGCCGCGATGTCGATGACCGGGTTGGTGAAGTCCGAGCCCTCGAACCGGATCACGCCGCGTTCGACCTCGAACCGCTTGCCCGCGAACGAATAGGTACCCCGGATCATCCGCATTTGGCCGTTGATCGTCGGTGCCGAGGAGGTGCCCGCGATGCGCAGGTCCGCCTGCCATTCCGACTCCAACCCCATGCCCGACACGAACAGCCGGTTATTGGCACGCACCCGCAGCGCGAGGCGGAACAGACCGGCCGACGCCGCCGCCTGCCGCTGTTGCGCGGCAGTGGGCCGGTTCGCGTCGCTCTTGCGCCGGACACCGGTCAGTTCGGGCACTTCGGCCGCGCCCTGCAGGATGATCTGGTACCGCGCCTCCGGAATGAGGATGTCGCCCGAGATCAGTCCACCGTCACGCCCGTTCTGGATACGGATGTCGCCGGTCGCCGATGCGCCCAGCGCATCGCTGCGTGCCAGCTGGGCATCGCGCAGCTGGGCACGGATATCGATCGGGAAGCCGCTGTTCGACGCCAGCCCGACCGTTCCCTGCGCGTTGACCGTGCCTTCGCCGGCGCGCGCGCGGAACTGGGTCAATTCGAACCGGTCGTTGGTGAACCGTCCGTCGATACCGACATTGGTTAGCCGGGTGCCCAGCGCCTCGTTCTCATAGGTCAGGTTGTTCGCCCGGACGACACCGGTGAGCTGCGGCGCCTGCACCCGCCCGCCGAAATCGGCGGCAAGGCCGATCGGTCCCGACAATTGCTGGTCGGCCAGCCCGGCAAAGGAGAACAGCACGCCTGCCGGTCCGTTATAGCGGATACCGCCCGACAACGGCGCCGCCAGCATCCGCGTCACCCACGATCCGCTGCCCGGAGGCAGGGGGCGCAGATTGGCGACCATCCGCCCGACCGTGGTCGTACCCCGACGGATCAGCGCTCGACCGCTGCCCCCTTCGGGCCGGAGATCACCGGCAAAAACGATATCAACCGGTTCGGAGACCGAGGCGAGGCTGGTCCGCTGGAAATTGCGGATGGTCAGGCGAGCATCGGCACGGGGGAAGCTCTGGTCCGCCGCCTGCGCGAAGTCGAGGCTGCCGGTCGCGGTGCCGCCGATCCCGGTGCCGGGCACGAAGGCGTTGACGATGCTCAGGTCCAGCCGGTCGAGCCGGGTCTGGATCGACATACCGTTGCCATAGACGCCCGCCGCCCGGATCGACCCCTGATCGAAATCGATCCGCGTCGGATACAGGCGATAGCCCCCCGGTGCGGACGCGATCCGCGCCGGATTGACGGTGCGGAACGGGATCGAATTGGCGACGCCCTGCAGCGCGACGAGATATTCGTTCGGCCGCAGTCGGGCATTGGCGGCGACGCGGAAGGGCACACCCGACGATCCTTCGGCGAACATCTGCGCCGTGCCGTTGCCGCCGCGATAGTTGATCTTGGCGCGGCTGCGCTGGAGCACGAAATCGCCCATCGACAGGTTCGCGACCTGCGCATCGGCGACGATTTCCGGCTGGTCGTACAGCACGGCACTACCGGTCACGATCGCGCGGCCGATCCGCAGGCCCATATTGCCCGGAATGACCGCGTTCGATGCCTGGGCGTTGACGTCCGCACGCTGAAACCTGCCCTGCGCCGACAACCGGGCGACGCCGGCCACGCCCGATCCGGCGAAGTTCACCCGGCCGACGAACGGTCCGGCGTTGGTCGCTTCGACCCGGCCGTCGATGTTCATGCCCGCAAAGGTCGCCGATCGGATGTCGGCCGCCAGCCGCGGCGCGGTCGACAGCAGCACATCGGCGCGGAACGGGCCGTAATCGGTATTGCCGGTTGCCTGGATCGCATACCGATCGCCCTGCCCGCGCACCCGTGCTTCTAGGCCCGCCAGACCGACACCGACGCCCGGGCGTGCCGCCCGCAGCAGGACCTGCGGTGCGGCGACAGTGCCCGTAACCCGTGCGGTCAGCGGACCATATTGCGTCGAATAGGCATCGGCATTGACCAGCAGCGGCCCCGCCGGATCATAGTGGCCGGAACCGTTGGTGATCCGGAACTGCGGTGCGTTCATCCGGACATTGGCGAAGCTGACGATCCCGTCCGGTCCGACACCGACATCGGCCCGCGTGGTGGTCACGTTGCCACCGAGGAAGTTGCGAATGCCCTCGTTGAACAGCTGGGTGGTCTGGGCAACCACGCGCCCCTTGATCCCGAACCCGCCCTGTGGCGCGGTATAAAGGCTGGCATCGGTCGTCAGGTTCAGGATGCCGATGCTGGCAACCTCGTAATCGTTGATCCGCCCCTTGATCGCACCGGTGTATCGCCCGGTGGTCAGATTCGCGGCGACGATCGCGGTCGCGTCGATTCGATCAGACCGGATGCGCAGATTGTCGGACAGCACCTGGTCACCCGCGATGGCCAGATCGCCATTGATCGCGACGTTGGTGACCAGACCGCCAACTGCGGCGTTCAGCCCGGAAATTCGCCGTGCTTTGGCCGCGATCGGAATGAGGATGCGGTCGGCATCGACGGTCGCCCGCCCCTCGGCATAAAGCTGTTCGACGACGGTTTCGCCGAAGCCCAGCGCAGCCGCCTGCACCTTGTAATCGACAGTCGGCGTGCCGAACCCGCCGTCCAGCACCACCGCCGCGCGAACCGATCGGCCGTTGAGGTTCGGGGCGATCGCGCCCGGCGTCAGCAGCATCGCTTCGGTCCGGAAATTGCCAAACCGGCTGTTGCCCAGGTCGAGCAGACCAGTGGCATTCACCGCCAGCGCGCTGGAGCGCAGCTGGATACGGGTGTCGGCCTTACGATCGGCAAACCTGGCGTCGATCGCCACGTCGAGGCGTGGCGCGGTCAGTCGCTCGACCGGCCCGATCAGGATCAGCCCCGGCTGAGTCGATCCGCGCACCGTGAAGCGGCCCTCACGTCCGGTCAGCGCCAGATCGGCAAGCGGACGCCCGCCCAACGTCCCGGCGAGCCGCCCGCGCCAGTTGCGCCAGTCGCCCTGCCCGTCGACCGTCGCGACGATCGGCGCCTTCAGTCCGGCCATCCCGGCGATCATGCCATTGGCCGGCCCGGTGATCCGCGCATCGACGTCGAAGCGGTTGTCATCGGGAACGGCATCCAGCTTCAGCGCGACGCGGTCGCCCCCGGCGACACCCGGCGCGGCGAGGGTCGCGGCATTCGCCGTCACCTGCGCGCGGCGGTCGGCGATGTGCACTTCGCCGTCGAGCTTCGCGAGGTGGCGCTGTCCGGTCACCGCCGGCCCGACTTCGATCCGGTCGACCGCCAAGCGGTTCACATCGATGTCGTAATCGGGCAGCAGCGGCGCGTTGGGGTCGCCCGGCGGCGTATCCTTCAATACCGGATTACGCGCATAGCGGACCAGCGGACTGGTCAGGCTGCGAATGTCGACATGCCCGTTCGCAAAGGCGAAGGGCCGCCAGTCGACGGCGATTTCCGGCGAATAGGCGAACACGCCCCTGGTATCGCTCAGGCGCAGGTCCCGGACCCTCATCGCACCGTATAGCGATCCGTCGATGCGGCCGATATTGACCTTCAATCCCGATGCGGTGGTGTAACCGTCGAGCTTGCCGACCAGAAACCCACGCCCTGGCCCGGTATTCAACCCTAACACCAGTGCCAACAGCAGGATCAGCAGCGCGACGAGCGCGATTCCGATCCATTTGAGGATATTGATCCAGAGCGGCCGGTCGCGCACGACGACGGTTTCGGTGGCGGGCATGTCGGCGTCGGTCATCAGAATGCCTGCCCGATCGAGATATAGAGCGCGATCTTGGATTCTCCGGGGCGCCGGGCGATCGGCGTTGCGACGTCGACCCGCATCGGGCCGAAATTGGTGTAGAAACGACCACCGATACCGGCGCCGAAGCGCAGGTCCGATCCCTTGGGCAGGCTCGATTCATAGACTTGCCCGGCATCGATGAACGGCACGATCCCGAAATTGCCGAACCGATACCGCGCCTCCAGCGCGAACTCGTTCAGGCTGCGCCCGCCGATCGGACGGTTCAGATTGTTACCGTCCTCGTCCACCTCCGGCGTGCGGGGGCCGAGTTCTTGGAACCCGAAGCCGCGCACCGATCCGCCGCCACCGGCATAATAACGCCGTGACGGGGCAAGATCGTCGCGCGCGATCCCTTGGATCGATCCGGCCCGCGCGCGTCCGGCGATGACGACGCTCTCGCCGATCGGGTAATAGGCGGTGCCCTCGACCATGAACCGGCCATAGGGACGCACGGCACCCTGCACCGATGCTTCGGGGCTGACGTTCAGCTTCAGGCGGAAGCCCTTGGTCGGGTTCAACAGATTGTCGGACGTGTCGAACCCGGCGAACAGCGGCAGCGCGGCGATGCCGTAGGTCTTGCGTCGGCGGCCGCCGACGTCGAAGTCGTACGTGTCTTCGTTGGTGCCGATCAACTCGCCGCCATAGGCATAGGTGAACCGCTTCTGCCAGATCGGTGTCGAGTCATATGACCAGCGGATGCCGAGCGTCCCGGTAAACGCCTCGAACGCGTTGTAATTGCTGCGGCTGGCATTCGCGAGAAGCTGGAAGGTGCGGTCACGCCGCCCGGCGTTGGATCGGCGGAAGGTGACGCCCGCGCCCTGCTCCTGCGTCCCCGCGACGCCGCGCACGATCAGCGCGCCTTCGGGCGGGAAAAGGTTGCGATGCATCCACGATCCTTCGAGGCGAACGCCCTGCCCCGTGCCATAGCCCGCCTCACCGGCGAGCGTCCGTGCCGGCCCGGCATCCTGCTTGACCAGCAGGTTGACCGATTCGGTACCATCGGGCGCGATCTGGCCGGTGCGCTGCGGTTCGACCGAAACGCCGGAAAACAATCCCGTCGCCACCAATGCGGCGCGCAGATCGTCGACCTTGCGATTATCGTACAATTCACCCTGTTCGAACCGGGCGAGAACCCCGACATGCTCGGCATCGAAGGCCAGCTTGCCCGTCGTCGAATAGGTGCCGAACGACGATCGCGGTCCCGTCGCGACCGGCAGCGTATAGGCCCCGGTGACGGTCGTATCGTCGAGCAGGATGTCACGCTCGCCGACCTGGACGAAGGGATAGCCCTGCTGCGGCAGCTTCAGGCTGACATTCGCCTCGGCCGCCTGGATGCGTTCTGCGTCGATCGGATCGCCCACCGTCAGCGGCAATTCGCGATCGACCAGGTTCGGCGGGATGGTCGGCTGGGTATCGATGCGGATCGATCCCAGCGTGAACTGCTTGCCCGGAACGGCGGTGACCACTGCACGCACGCGGCCACCCGGCGGCTGTTCGATCGCCGACGTGGCGGTGCCGTCATAATAGCCTTTGGCCCGCATGATGCGGACCGCCAGCTGTTCGTCTTCCTTGGCGCGCGCCTGTACCATCGCGGCATTGGCGGCCTTGCCATCACCCTCGCGCAGCGCCGACAGTGCCCGAAACTGCGTTTCGCCGTCGATCGCATCCAGTCCGTTGACGACCGTATCGTAGCGGATTTCCACCGCGCGCTTGTCGTCCACCCCGGCGACTTCCACCGGCGTCACGTCGAACGAGGACAACGGCGTCAGGGGTTGGGCAAGCTCAGGCGCTTCGGGCAGTACCGCGTCGGGAAGGGTTTCCGCCGGGATCTGCGCCTCGGTCACGGGCGCGGTCGGCGCCGGGAGCGGCTGAACCTGCGGCACCGGTGCGGGCTTGGCATCGAACGCCGACAGCGGCTCGAGCGGAGCATTGATGTCACCGGACAAGGTGGGTAGCGCGGTGTCGAATTCGCGATCGGGGACGATGGGTTCGGCGGGCTGCTGCGGCGCAGTGACCGAGGCCGGTTGCGGCTGCCGCTCCTGCGCGTCGGCAATGGGAACCAACATCGTACCGGCGAGCAGCGCAATAACCGTCCGTGCGCGAAATTCCCCCAAAACCCTGTCCCCGTCCCCTTCGCAGACGCTACGACACGCAGCTCCCGTGAACCGACAACGCCAAGACAGGGAATTGGTTCACATTGAAATTAAGCTGCATCCGATCCGGGCGCGCCTGCGTTGGTGCATGGCAGCAAAAGGGGAGCAGCGTTGACCGATACCGTACCGCCGATCGATCCGGCCACCGTCCCGGGCAGCGCGTCCGAACATCCATGGCAACATCCCTGGCCGGCATGGCGGGCGATCTTCATCCGCGTCTATACCATGGTCGGCTATCACAATCTGACGCTGATGGCGGCGGGGGTGGCCTTCTATGCGTTTCTGTCGTTCGTGCCGCTGCTGGGCGCGATCGTCATGACCTATGGGCTCATCGCCGACCCCTCGACCGTTGCCCGCCACATGGAAACGATCTTCGAACTGGTGCCGGCCGACGCTGCGCGGCTGATTTCCGACCAGTTGATCGCGGTCGTGACCACGGCGTCGACCCAGGCGGGACTGGGCCTGTTGGTGGCACTGCTGCTGTCGATTTATGGCGCGATGCGCGCGGCGAGCGCGATCATCCAGGCGCTGAACGTGATCTACGAGGAAGAGGACGAACGCAGCATCGTCACCACGACGCTGTTGTCGGCGATGCTGACGGTCGCCGCGATCTTTGCCGCCATCGTCGGCATCCTGTCGGCGGGCGTACTGACGTGGATTCGCGGCCAGACCGCATTCCTCGGGACCGCCGGGGCAATTCTGATCCAGGGCGCGACATGGCTGGTCGCTGCGATGATCGCCAGCGCCGCCATCGCCTTCGCCTATCGCTATGGGCCGGACCGGGCACGGGCGAAATGGCGTTGGCTATCGGTCGGGTCGATGGCAGCTACCGTACTTTGGCTGCTGGCGACGGTATCGTTCGGCGTCTACGCGGCCAATTTCGCCAACTACAACGCGACCTATGGCGCGCTGGGCGCGGTCGTCGTGTTGCTCATGTGGCTGTTCGTATCGAGCCTTGCGATCCTGATCGGCGCAGAGATCAACGCGGAGGCCGAGCGGCAGACCGCCGTGGATTCGACTGTGGGACATCCCCTGCCGATGGGACGGCGCGGCGCCCGCCTGGCCGACAGCCTGCCCAGCAAGCGCCAGATGAAGCCGCGTCGCGACCGCTATTGAGCGGACGTGGCCTGCTCCATCGCGTCGGCTGCCGACTGTACCCGCGACAGCATGTCGCGCAGGACATCGATTTCCTGCGCACTGAACGACGCGAACAGTTCCTGCTCGATCAGCAGCGCCTTGGGCGCGACCTCTTCGTACAGGGCACGTCCGGACCTGGTGAGCTTCAACAGATGGGACCGTTGATCCCCTGCATTGGCGCTGCGCTCGACCAGTCCGCGATCGACCAGCGCGATCGCGCCGCGACTGACGGTCACCTTGTCCATCCGCGTGGCGACGCACAGCGCCTGCTGCGTGATCCCCTCGCTCTCCGCGATGACCGTCACCAGCCGCCATTCGGGAATACGCAGCCCGAACAGCGAACGATAGGTGGAGGCGATGGCATCCGAAACCCGGTTCGATGCGATCGACAGGCGATACGGAAGGAAGTCGTCCAGAAGCAGTCGTTTGTTCACGGGCGTGATCGTGCCGCCGTCCCCGTCGCCCGTCAACTGGCGGAACCGGTATCGCACGCGAAACGTAGTGTCGTTCCCATCACCGGCCGGGATCTCCGCAATGTTCAACTGGAAGCATGAGGCGCAGGACAGCCTCGAAGCCCTGCTGTTCGACCATGTCGACGACCGCGCCTTTCCCTGCGTCGGCGCGAAGTCGGCCATGGCGCGGGGCACGCTCCATGTGCTCGCCTGCTCCCGGATCGACAGCGCGTGGGACGATGTCCGCATCCATGATGCGTTGATGCGGCTGGCCGAAGATTATCGCCGCGACCGGGCGATGTACCGCAGCTTCGCGGTCATCTTCGAAGGGCCGGACGGCCTGTCCGAACCCGAATTCGAGCGCGCATTGTGGCAGCGGGTTCAGTCGCTGTCCGACAAGGATGTGTGGCGCGGGCAGGATTATGATGCGCGGGTTAGCACCGATCCCGACAATCCGCATTTCTCGCTGAGCTTCGGCGGCGAGGCATTCTTCATCGTCGGCCTTCACCCGCGCGCCAGCCGCCCGGCCCGACGGTTCGCCCGCCCCACCCTCGTCTTCAACCTGCACGACCAGTTCGAACGGCTGCGGGCCGAGGGCAAATATGAGACGATGCGCGAAAAGATTCTCGTGCGCGACGAAGCGCTGGCGGGCAGCCGCAACCCGATGCTCGCCCGTCACGGCGCGGCCAGCGAGGCGCGTCAGTATAGCGGCCGGGTGGTCGACGATCGCTGGGCCTGCCCGTTCCACTATTCGGGCGAGCCGAAGTGAACGTCACCATCCCCGAACGCTCGGGCACGGCGTTCCGGCTGGCGAAGGGCGACACGCTGGTCGTCGTCGATCCTCGCGGATGCCAGGTCGCAGACCTGCTGGCGTTCAATGCCGACGATCTGGACGAAGTGATCTCATCGGGCCGGACGCTGGATTATGCCGAGACGATCCGCCTGACGACCGGCCACGCGCTCTATTCGAACCGTAGCCGGGTGATGCTGGAGATCGTCGCCGACACCGTCGGCACGCACGACTTCCTGCTGACGCCCTGCTCCTACGACACCTTTCATCATTTCTATCCGGACCTGCCGCCGCATCGCGGCTGCTTCGGCAACCTTGCCGCCGCTTTGGAACCCTATGGCGTGCAGCCCGACCGTATCCCGGTGGCGTTCAACTGCTTCATGAACGTGCCGGTCGATGGCGCCACCGGCCGGCTCAGCGTCCTGCCGCCGCTCAGCAAGGCGGGCGACGCGATCACCTTTCGTGCGGCGATGGACCTCATCATCGGGCTGACCGCCTGCTCGGCCCCGGCGTCCAACGGTGGGAGCTTCAAGCCGATCGAATATCGGATCGAATCGGCCTAGACGGCCCAGCACAGGAACGCCGCCCCGGCAAGCAACGTGCCCAATGGCAACCGGTCGGCCGCCGTCACCCGGTGACCGGCCAGCCTGATCGCAACGACGACGGCCAGTCCGGCCAGCGCCGCTATCAGCAACACCTGCGGCAGCGCACGCCAGCCGAGCCACAGACCGATTGCGCCGAACAGCTTTGGATCACCCCCGCCCAATCCAACCCGCCCGCGCACCCGGCGATAGGTTTCGGCGACCAGCCACAGCACCCCGAAGCCGGCCACGCCCCCAATCAGACGCGCCTGCAGATCGACGCCAAGCCCGGCTACGCCACCCACTAGTGCGACGACCGCCAGCGCCCCCGTCAACTCATCAGGCAGCCAGAACGCGGCAAGGTCGATCGCACCCAGCGCCAGCAGCAGCCAGCCGCACGCCGCGCCGGCAACGCCCTCCCATCCCGGCGCAACCAGCCCCGCCACGACGCCGATCGCCGCCCCCAGCAATTCGGTCACGACATGCCTCGCCGCGATCCGCGACCCGCAGGTCCGGCATCGCCCCCGCAGTGCGACGAAGCCGAGCAGCGGCACTAATTCCGCCGCCGTCAGGGTCCGTCCACACCCATCGCAAGCGGACCGCCCGGCCAGCGTCGATCGCCCCGCCGGCCAGCGGATGGCGACCGTCGCGATGAAGCTGCCGAACACCGCGCCCAGGACCCCCAACAGGATCGGCCAGAAGACGGGAGGCAGCGCGGGATACATGGCCGAGCGCCTAGCGCGATTGCGACGACGCGGCCATCGCCCTAGATGATAACAAACGAAACAAGAATTGTCCCGGAGAGCGTTCATGTCCGACCCCGTCGTCATCCTGTCCTATGCCCGCACACCGATGGGCAGTTTTCAGGGGTCCTTGTCCGGTGCCACCGCGACGCAGCTCGGCGCGACGGCGGTCGGCGCAGCGGTCGAGCGTGCCGGCCTGTCGGGTGAAGCGGTCGAGCGCATCTATATGGGCTGCGTCTTGCCCGCTGGCCTCGGCCAGGCCCCGGCGCGACAGGCGGCGCTGGGCGCGGGCCTGCCGCAGCATGTCGAGGCGGCGACCGTCAACAAGATGTGCGGATCGGGGATGCAGGCGGTGATGATGGCCGCCGACGGCATCGCCGCCGGTTCCGCCGACATCGTCGTGGCGGGCGGCATGGAGAGCATGACCAACGCCCCCTATCTGTCGCAACGCCATCGCGGCGGCGCACGGATCGGGCACGACCGGTTGATCGACCACATGTATCTCGACGGGCTGGAGGATGCCTATGAGCCCGGCCGGCTGATGGGCAGCTTCGCCGAGGAAACCGCCGCCGCCTACGGCTTCACGCGCGAAGCGCAGGACGCCTTCGCCATCGAATCGCTAAGGCGCGCGCAGGCGGCGCAGGCATCCGGCGCGTTCGATCGTGAGATCGTGCCCATCGACATCGCCGGTCGCAAGGGCACGACCACCGTCCGCCTCGACGAACAGCCTGCGCGCGGTGACGTATCGAAAATCCCGACGCTGAAGCCCGCCTTTGCCAGGGACGGCACGATCACCGCCGCCAACGCCTCCTCGATCTCCGACGGCGCAGCGGCGCTGGTGCTGGCGCGGGCATCGGTCGCCGACCGGCTGGGCCTGACCCCGATCGCGCGGATCGTTGCCCATGCCGGCTTCGCTCACGCCCCGGCACGCTTCGCCACCGCCCCCGTCTTCGCGATGCGCCGCGCGCTGGAAAAGGCCGGCTGGAGCGCGCAGCAGGTCGACCTGTTCGAAGTCAACGAAGCCTTTGCCTGCGTCACCATGGCGGCGATGCACGACCTGAGCCTGCCGCACGACCGGGTGAACGTCCATGGCGGCGCCTGCGCGCTTGGCCATCCGATCGGCGCCAGCGGCGCGCGGGTGCTGGCGACTTTGCTCTCGGCATTGGAAACCCGCGGACAGAAGCGCGGCCTCGCCTCATTGTGCATCGGCGGCGGCGAAGCGACGGCGCTGGCACTCGAACTGATCGACTGAGGACCGGAACCTATCCCCCCGCCCGGCGTAGCCTACGCCACAGGCGTAGCAGAGGAATTGCCGTGGCGGATCGGGACGATGTGGTAGGCTATGACGGTCCGGCGGGCGGCTGGGGTTCGGTCAGGGGGATGTCGAAGATCCTAGGCAAAGAGCGCAACCGCCCCGCCGCGCTGGCGCAACTCGCCCGCCAGAACAAGACCAAGGGCTTCATGTGCACCTCCTGCGCATGGGGTAAACCGGCCGAGCCGCATCCGTTCGAATTCTGCGAGAACGGCGCAAAGGCGACCTTGTGGGATCTGACCCCCAACCGCTGCGCCCCGGATTTTTTCGCGCAACATTCGGTCAGCGAACTGAAGACGTGGAAGGACTATGATCTCGAACATGTCGGACGGCTGACGCATCCGATGCGCTACGACCACGCCACCGACCATTATGTCGAATGCAGCTGGGACGAAGCCTTCGCAGCCATCGGTGCCGAACTGCGCGCGATCGACCCGAAAAAGGCGATCTTCTACGCCTCCGGTCGCGCCAGCCTCGAAACCTCCTATCTCTACGCCCTGTTCGCGCGCCTGTATGGCCACAACAACCTGCCGGACAGCTCGAACATGTGCCATGAGACGACGTCGGTCGCGCTCAAGAAGACGATCGGCGCACCTGTTGGCACGTCGATCCTCGACGATTTCGAACATTGCGACGCGATGTTCTTCTTCGGCCAGAATACCGGGTCGAATAGCCCGCGCTTCCTTCACCCCTTGCGCGACGCGGTGAAGCGCGGCTGCAAGGTCGTGACCTTCAACCCGGTCAAGGAACCGGGCCTCATCGCGTTCACCGACCCGCAGAACCCCTTCGAAATGGCGACGCGCAGCGAAACGAAGATCAGTTGCCAATATCACCAGGTCCGGCCCGGCGGCGACGTCGCGGTGATGATCGCCCTCGCCAAACACGTCCTCGCCGCCGAGGACAGAAGCTGGGCCGAGCACAAGGTCCATGTCCTCGACGTCGATTTCATCGAGCAGCACACCCATGGCTGGACCGAGTTCGAAGCGATGGTCCGCGCAACCGACTGGGCCGATCTCGAACGCGAAAGCGGGCTGTCCCGTGCCGATCTTGAAGCGGCAGGGCAGGTCTATGTCGAGGCCGACCGGACGATCGGCATCTACGGCATGGGCCTGACGCAGCAGGTCAACGGGTTCGACAACGTCGCGACCTACGTCAACCTGCTGCTGATGAAGGGCAATATCGGCCGGGTCGGCACCGGCATGTCCCCGGTCCGTGGGCACAGCAACGTGCAGGGCCAGCGCACCGTCGGCATTTCGGAAAAGCCCGAACTGGTACCGATGGATCGCCTGCGCGAACTGTTCGATTTCGAACCGCCGATGGACCATGGCCACAATACGGTCACCGCCTGCGAAGACCTGTTGAAAGGGGAAGTCGACGCCTTCCTGTCGCTGGGCGGCAATTTCCTGCGTGCAGTTCCCGATCTCGAACGGATCGAGGCGGCATGGCCGACGATGCGCCTGACCGTGCAGATCGCGACCAAGCTCAACCGCAGCCACCTCATCAACGGCAAGGTCGCCTATCTCCTGCCCTGCCTCGTGCGGACCGAGGTCGACAAGCAGGCGGGCGGCGAGCAGATCGTCACCATCGAGGATACGTTCAGCCATATCCATGGATCGATCGCCACCCATGAACCGGCCAGCGAGCATCTGAAATCCGAGGTCGCGATCGTCGCGGGCATCGCCAAGGCGACGCTCGACTCCAATCCGAAGGTCGACTGGGACGGCTGGACCGGCGACTATGCGAAGATCCGCAAGTTGATCGAGGCGACCTACCCCGAGGAATTCCACGATTTCGAGGAACGCATGTTCACGCCGGGCGGCTTCTATCGCGGCAATGCGGCGCGCGAACGGGTGTGGAAGACGGAGAGCGGCAAGGCCGAGTTTACCGTGCCCCGCTCGCTGTCGGGAACGAACATTCCCGATGCACCGGGCCGGCTGCGGCTGGTGACGCTCCGGTCGAACGATCAGTTCAACACGACCATCTATGGCTATGACGATCGCTTCCGCGGCATTTCAGGCACGCGCGACGTGGTGCTGATGAACCCGCAGGAGATCGAGAAGGCCGGGCTGCACAAGGGACAGATCGTGACGATCGTCGGCGACGGCGACGACGGCATCGACCGCCGCGTGGGCGGTTTGAAGGTCGTGCCGTTCGACCTGCCCGACGGCTGCATCGCGGGCTATTATCCCGAACTCAACCCGCTCGTCCCGCTCGGCTGGCACGACCATGGGTCGCAGACGCCGGCGTCGAAGGCGGTGCCGGTGCGTATCGTCGGCTGATGGAGCAAGGGGGATATGCCACCCGGCGGTTCGACCGGGTGGCGGCATCGGGGGATGCGGCAACACAGGAACGCGCCGTCGCGATCGAGGCACCCGTCGCGATCGAGGTGAACGGGCTCGGCTATGCCGTGCTGATGGCGACGCCGGCCGACCTGGACGACCTCGCCTATGGGTTCGTACTCGCCGAACGGCTGGTCGATGACGCGGCGGAAGTGATCGACGTTGCGGTCCATCCGGCGGCGGCGGGGACGTTGCTGCGCGTGACGCTGACGCCCGAACGCCATGACCGGGTGGCGGACCGGGTGCGCCACCGGGTGTCGGAATCGTCGTGCGGGCTGTGCGGGATCGAAAATCTCGAACAGGCGCTGCGGCCGCTGCCCATCCTGTCCGCGCGAAGCAGCGCCAGCCCGGCGGCCGTCATGCGGGCGGCCGCGGCGCTGCGTGATCATCAGCCGCTGGCACGGGCGACGGGCGCGACCCACGCCGCCGCACTGTGCGCCCCCGACGGAGCGGTCCGGATGGTTCGCGAGGATGTCGGCCGACACAACGGCTTCGACAAACTGATCGGTGCGATGCGACGTACCGGGCAGGATTGGGACGGGGGCTTTGCCCTGCTGTCGTCACGCTGCTCGTTCGAACTGGTCGAAAAGGCAGTGCTCGCGAATTGCCCGTTACTCGCGACGCTTTCGGCGGCGACGACCCTCGCGCTCGACCGCGCCGCCACCGCCGGCCTGCCGCTGCGGACGCTGGTGCGCGGCGATACGGTGCTGGCATCGTGACCCGCGTCCTCGGCGCGATCCTTGCCGGCGGACGCTCGACCCGCTTCGGCAGCGACAAGGCGCTGGCGACGCTCGACGGGCGGGCGCTGATCGATCGGGTGATCGACGCCGTCGCGCCGCAGGTCGATGCGCTGGTGGTCGTCGGACGGTCGCATCCGGGCGTACGGTGCATTCCCGACCGCCCCGCCCCCGACCTCGGCCCCCTGGGCGGGATCGGGGCCGCGCTGCATCATGCCGCGACGCATGGATTTGCGCAGGTGCTGACGCTGCCGTGCGACGCCCCCCTCCTGCCCGCCGACCTGCGCGAACGACTTTCGACCGTCGGCCCGGCCGTCTATCTGGCCGATCTTCCGGTGGTGGGGTGGTGGCCGGCGAGTGCTTCCGTCACGCTTGAAGCACTTTTGACCGAGGGCGGCTCGCGATCGGTCCGTGCCTTTGCGGACCGTGTCGGCGCACACGGCCTGACCGGCTCGTCGGAAATAGCCAACGTCAATACACCAGATGATCTGGCGCTGCTGGCGAAGCGCGATATAGCCGACCGGTAATGACCGCGTCGTTCCTGATCCTGCGCATCGACGATAGCCGCCTCGCGCTGCCGATGGCGGCGGTGCGGGAGGTGTTGCCGCTGCTGCCGATCGATGCGCCGCCGGGGTTGCCCCGTCCGCTGCTGGGCTTCGTCACGCTGCAGGGGCGACCTGTACCGGTGCTCGCCCCGCGCGTGTTGCTCGACCCGCAGGCGCAGGTGACCGGGGTAGACCTGTTCGCGCATCTCGTCCGACTGCGCCACGACATCTGCCTGCTGGTCGACCGGGCCGAGGATGTCGCGACCGGAACCGCCGAACCGCTCGCGCCCGGCCACAGCCTGAATGCCGCAATCACCGGCGAACTACCGCTGGCTGGTGGTGGCACCGCCCATGTCATCGACCCCGAACGGCTGCTGCTGGAAGGCGAGCGGGCGACGCTGGCGGCGCTGACCGCAGCCGCCGCCGAGCGCCGCGATCAATGGAGCGCGGCATGACCGGCGACGACGCCTTTGCCGAGGTCAAGGCGCTGGTCATCGCCCGCACCGGCCATCATTATTATAGCGACAAGGACACACAGCTTGCCGATCGTGTCGCCCAGCGAATGGCCGCGACCGGCGACGCGAAGCTGAGCGATTATCGCGCTCGCCTGCGCGATCCGGCCGATCCGGAATGGCCGCTGCTCGAAAGCGCGGTCACGATCAACGAGACGTTCTTCTTCCGCTTCGCCGAACAGTTCGAGGCGCTCCGCACCGCCATTCTGCCCGCGATGATCGACCGCCACCGCGACGACAAGCGACTGCGGATCTGGAGCGTGGGTTGTTCGACCGGGGCGGAGGCGCATTCGGTCGCGATCCTGCTCTCCGATCTGCTGGGCGACGCCATCACCGACTGGCGCATCGCGCTGACCGGCACCGATATAGACGAAACGGCATTGGAGGCGGCGCGGCAGGCGGAATACTCGCCCTGGGCGCTACGCACCATGGGCGAGGGCGAGCGGGCGCGGCTGTTCGACCGGATCGGCGAGCGCTATCGACTGAAGGATCGTTATCGCGGCATCGCCCGGTTCGAACGCCACAACCTGCTGGCGATGATCGATGCCGCCGCGCCGCTGGGCTTCAGCGAGTACGACCTGATCCTGTGCCGCAACTTGCTGATCTATTTCAGCCACGACGACGCGAACGCGATCGTCGGGGCGTTGGCCGGGCGGTTGACAAGGGACGGCATCCTGCTGCTCGGCCATGCCGAACCCAATCCCGGTTTCGATGCGGTCGCCGACAGCGATCTGACCGCCGGCATCCTGACCTATCGCGCACTCGGTACGCGGCGGAGACCCGCCCCCTTGCCTGCACCGTCCCCGTCGCCGCCGGCCGCGCGTACACCGCAGCCCGTTCCCATCTGGACGCCGATGCCCCCGCCCGCCCCTGCGGCAACAGCGGCGACTCCGACCCCCGATCCGGTCGCGCATTATTTCGCCGCACTCGACGCACTGGCGACGGGGGACAAGGAACGTGCCGAACGCGCCTTTCGCGACGCGCTGTATCTCGACCGGTCCTTCGCCATGGCGCACTACCAGTTCGGCCATTACCTGCTGGCGCAGGGCCGCGCACCCGATGGTCGCCGCAGCCTGACCAACGCACTCCGCGTCGCCAGCGCCCTTGCGCCCGACACCGAACTGACCGAAGGCGACGGCATGACCGCCGGCGCGATGACCGCCGCTATCCGCCACATGATCGGGACCGACCGGTGAGCGCACCGACGATCATGGCCGACGGGTTCGATGCCGATGCCATCGCCACGATCCTCGCCGCACGCCAGCGTGCCGTCGCACAGGAGCGTCAGGCCGATGACCGTCCGACCGAAACGCTGCTGGTGTTCGATCTGGGGGGTGTCGCGCACGGCCTGCCGATCGATTGCGTCCGCGCGGTCGCACCGTTGCCAAAGATCACGCGCCTGCCCCACCCGCCGACGCCGCTCGCCGGTCTGGTCGCGTGGCGCGGGACAGTCGTCAACCTGTTCGCACTGGCCGACCTGCTCGACCGCGAAACCGCCGGCGCGACTGCGATGATCGTCCTGCGGCACGACGCGCCGCGGATCGCGCTGGCGGTCGATGCCGTGTCGGGCGTCGTGACGATCCCGCGAGCCGAAGCGACCGGGGCGCTTGCCACGCTCGTCATCGATGGCGACGAACGATTGACACGGATCGACCCGGTCGTGCTGATCGAACGACTTCTCCCCGCTCGTCTTTAGGAAGGATAAGGTTTGTCCGTCTCTACCCGGATCGCTGCCGGCTTTGCGGCACTCACCGCGATCCTCCTCGCCCTCGGCATCTATGCGCTGGTCCAGATCGGCGAAGTCCGCAGGACCGTCGACCTGATCGTCGAACGCGACCTCGCGTCGATGGAGGCGCTCAACCGCATCGATCATGCCCTGTCCCGCAAGGTCGAACAGCGGTCGGCCCTGGTGCAGGCGTTCCTGACCGGCGACAATGCGCGGGTGCGGGAGGCGACGACCGGATGGCGCAACGCGATCGAGGAGGCGCAGCGCGGGCTGGCCGAACAGGAACGCGCGACGGAAGCCTATCGCGACAATTCGGTAACGGGCGCGCGGTCGGAACTGTGGGCGCGCATGGCCCGGCAACTGGCGCAGAGCGAGGCCGCACTGGCCCAGACGCGCACCGATGTCGAAACGCAGCTTGCCGCGATCACCGCGGGCGACCGCACAGCCACGCTGGCGATCGAACCGGAGATCGTGCGCGATCATGCGGTCGTCGTCGCGCGGGTCGGCCAGGCGCGCGAGACGCTGAACGTCGCGATCGAACGCGGACAGGACGCGACCCGCGACGTCTACAACACCAGCCGCATTTCGATCATCATCGGGCTGATCGTCGCGATCGCGGTCGCGATTGCCGTCGCCGTGACCACCCGCCGTTCGATCGTCCGCCCGCTCGATTCGTTCATGGCCTTCGTCGGGCGGATCGGCGAAGGCGATCTGTCGACGACCACTGATACGACCGGCAAGGACGAACTGGGACAGCTCGGGCGAACGCTGAACGACATGGTCGGGGGCTTGCGCACCATCGCGACGCAGAACCGTGCCGCCACCAACGACCTGAACGCCGCAACGACCGAAATCCGCGCATCGACCCAGGAACAGGCCGCCTCGGTCGAGGAACAGCTGGCCGCCGTGCAGGAAACCGCCGCAACGGTCGACGAGATCACGCATAGCGGCGCGCAAATCACCCGCCGTGCGCAGGACGTGATCGCACAGGCGCAGGCGACGGCGCAGGTCAGCGACGCCGGCCTCACCGCCGTGACCGACACCGCCCGCGCGATGGACGCGATCCGTGAACAGGCAGAGGCCGTCGCGGCCAACATCGTCGCCCTCTCGGAAAAGACGCAGGCGATCGGCGACATCATCGCGACCGTCAACGACGTGTCGGAACGCTCGCATCTCCTTGCGCTCAACGCCTCGATCGAGGCGGCGGCGGCGGGCGAACAGGGGCGCAGCTTCGCGATCGTCGCATCTGAGATGAAGCAGTTGGCCGATCAGGCAAAGGGCGCGACCCGCAACGTCCGCTCGATCCTGGGCGATATTCAGCGCGGGATCAATTCGTCGGTGATGCTGACCGAGGAAGCGGTAAAGCGCGTCGCATCGGGCAAGGAACGCACCGATGCCGGCCATGCCGCGATCGAGGAACTGGCGACCCGCGTGCAGGAAAATGTGCAGACCTTCCAGCAGATCGTCGCCTCGACCAACCAGCAGCAGATCGGCATAGAACAGGTCACCATCGCGCTGCAGAATATCCGCGAGGCGTCGCAACAGACCGCCGCCTCCACTCGCCAGCTGGATCAGGCCGCGAGCGACCTTGGCGAACTGTCGCGCACGCTGGTCGGCCTGACCGAACGCTACCGCCTGTAACGGTCGGGCGCGCGCGTGGACGAGCTTCAGGCAGAATTGCTGGCGGCATTCGCGTCGGAACTGGCCGAACATATGGCCGGCATCCGCGCGGCGCTGGCCGATGCGGATGCCGGCCGCAGCGTCGACCTGCGCGAGTTGAGCCGCCGTGCGCATAGCCTGAAAGGGGCGGCACGCGCGGTCGAACTGCCTGATAGCGAAGCGGCGGCGCATGAGGCGGAGGCGCTGATCCTCGCCATCGAACGCGGCGACCGGGCGATGGACGAAATCGCGATCGGCGAACTACGTCGTCTGGCCGATGCGATCGAGGATGGCGCGGCGCCACCCCCGTCTGCCCCCTCGACCGAAAACGAGCCGGAACGGCGCGTCGCCATCTCCGGTCACCGTGTAGAAAATCTGGGACGCTCGCTGCACGTCATGGCGACGCAGGTAGCCGAACAGGGAATGGTCGCCGATCGGCTGTCCACGCTCGCCGATGATCTTGCGGCGCTGTCGCCGCTCTTATCCGCCACCGGCGATGAAGCTGCCCGCCGGCTCCGACAGGCGATGACCGAACTCGACCGCATCCGCCGTCTTCATGGTCGCCTATGCGACGCGCTCGACCGGTCGAGCGCCGAGCTGGAGCGGGATGGCGAACGCCTGCTCCTGCAACCGGTGGCGACCTTGTTCGACGGCCATGAACGCGCCGTCCGTGAACTGGCCACCGCCGAGGGCAAGGTCGCGCGACTGCGGACGACCGATACCGATGGGGAGGCTGATCGCCGCATCCTCAACGCGCTGCGCGATCCGCTGCTGCACGTCCTGCGCAACGCGGTGCGGCACGGCATCGAAACGCCCAATCGCCGTCGCCTCGCCGGCAAGGAGGATGCCGGCACGATCACCATCGACACCCGGATCGATCGTGGCCGGCTGACCATCGCGATACGCGACGACGGCGCGGGGCTGAATGACGACGCGATCGTCGTACGCGCTCGCGCCGCCGGACTGATCCCTGCCGATGCGCCACCCCCGCGCGGCGCGGCGCTGTACGCCCTGCTGTTCGAACAAGGGCTGTCCACTGCCGAACGGCTGGACGAGGTCGCGGGACGCGGGATCGGCCTGTCGGTCGTGGCGGAGGTCGCGCGCCGGCTGCACGGATCGGCCGGCATCGCACCCGGATCGGACGGCGGTACGGTCCTGACCATCGCCGTTCCCGTCACGCTCACCCGTCGTACGCTGCTGCTCGTCGAGGTCGGCGAGATGCTCTGCGCCCTGCCGTCCGACGCGGTGCGACAGGTGCTGCGGATCACACCGGCCGACCTGTCGCCCAGCGGTGGCGACCTGATGCTGCCGGTCGATGGCCGACCGCTGCCCGTATCCCGGCTGGGCGATGCGCTGGGCATTGCCCAGCCGGACTCCGGCACGACGCTTCAGGCGGTGGTGGTGGAGGCCGATGGCATCCGCCGCGTGCTGATCGTCGATGCGCTCAGCGACGTCCGCGCGCTGCTGGTCGGCGATGCCGCCGCCATCGCCGCCGACCTGCCGCTGGTGCTGGGTACGGTGTTGTTGAACGGAGAGGTCGTGCTGGTGCTCGATCCGACGCAACTGGTGCGCGACCGGACGTCCGCCCGGACGCCCACGCCCTTTGCCGTACAAAAGGCGGAGGCGCGGACGCGAACGATCCTGGTCGTCGACGATTCGATCACCACCCGCACGCTGGAGCGCAGCATCCTGGAGGCGCAGGGGTATCACGTGCTGGTCGAGGTCGATGGCCTGGCGGGGCTGGAACGGCTGCGTTCCGGCCTCGACGCGATCGATCTGGTCGTCGCCGATGTCGAAATGCCGCGCATGGATGGTTTCGCGCTATTGGCGGCGATACGGAACGATCCGGCACTCAAAACTTTACCGGTCATCATGATGACATCGCGCAACAGCCCTGACGACATCGAACGCGGCCTGAGTCTGGGTGCGGATGCGTATGTGACCAAGCAGGATTTCGATCAGGGCATGTTGATCGGCGTCGTTCAGCAGCTGATCTGACGCGATGACTGTCCGACCTGCTCCCGCGCGCGTGATGATCGTCGAGGATTCGACGGTCGTTCGCACCTTGCTGACCCATATCGTCGGCAGCGATCCGCGCCTAACCGTCGCCGCCAGCTTCGCCACGGCGGAGGAAGCGATCGACGCGTTGCCGTCGCTCAAACCCGATGTGATCTCGATGGACATCCGCCTGCCCGGCATTGACGGGTTGGAGGCGACGCGGCGGATCATGTCCGATCACCCAACCCCGATCGTGGTGATCTCCGCCAGCATGGACGGCGGGGCAATGGGCACCAGCATGGACGCCCTGCGCGCCGGCGCACTGTCGGTCGTCGAAAAGCCGGTTGGTCTGGGCGATGCCGCCTATGCGCAGGTCGCGCATGAGATTCGCACGCAGCTGGCGATCATGAGCGAGGTGGCGGTCGTGCGGCGGCGGATGCCCGCCACGCCGGTCGTCCCGGTCCAGCCGCCCCGACAGCGCACGCCGTCCGTCCTGCTCGTCGCCGCGTCCACCGGCGGACCGCCCGCACTAGCCCGACTGTTCGGCGCGCTTCCGGCCGACCTGCCCGTCCCGGTGCTGCTGGTGCAGCATATGGGGGCCAGCTTCATGGCGGGCTTTGCCAGCTGGCTCGACAGCGTGGTGCCGCAACGGGTCGAAATCGCCCTAAGCGGTGAAATGCCGCGCGCCGGAACCATTCACGTCGCGCCGGGCGACGCCCATCTGATGCTGGCCCGCGGCGGCACCTTGCGGATCGCGACCGACGGCCCGGTTGGCGGCCAGCGTCCCTCCGCTACCCGCCTGATCGAAAGCGCAGCAACCGCAATCGACGGTGCCGCGCTCGCAGTGGTGCTGACCGGCATGGGGGAGGACGGCGCGACCGGCGTCCGCGCGCTGCTCGCGGCGGGGGGACATGCGGTGGCGGAGGACGCCAGCACGTCGGTCGTCTATGGGATGCCTGCCGCCGCCCACCGGGCGGGCGCGCTATCGCTCCCGCTCGACCTGATCGCGCCGCACGTCCGCCGGATCGTGGAACGCCCCCGGTGAGCGAAGACGCCGCCATCCTGCTGATCGAGGATTCGGATACGCAGGCGCTGCAACTGCGCCGGATGTTCGAACGCGCCGGGTTTCGCATCGACCGGACCCGCGACGCCGAAACCGCGCTCGAAACGCTGAACCACAGTCGTCCCGACCTGCTGATCGTCGATTACCGCCTGCCCGGCATGAACGGCGACGAACTGGTGCGGATCGTGCGGCAGACGGGGGCGACACGGACCCTGCCCATCCTGATGCTGACCGGCGACGATGCGTCGGACGTCGAACGCCAGGGTCTCGACAGCGGTGCCAACGCCTATGTGCCCAAACGCGGCGGTGCCGAACTGATCCTGTCGCGCGTCCGTGCACTGCTGCGGCAGGTGCGGGCGCGGCCGGTGGGCGACGGTCCCGCCGCAGCGCTGAGGCAGGCCCGGCTGCTGTTACTGGCACCGCATACTGATCCGTCGGACCGGTTGGTGACGCAGTTGGCGACCGAGGGCTATCATGTCGTCCATGTCGATGCGATCGCCGACGCGCTGGCGGCGATCGATACGGAAAGCGCCGACGGCATCCTCGTCGTCGAGCCGCGCGATCCACCCGGCTTCCACCTGTCGGCAGCGCTGGATGGGCGTCGGACGGAACGGGCGAGCGGTGTTGCACTGGTCGCGCTGACCGAGGATGCCGAACCGGCGACGGTGCTCTCGGGTCTTGCCGCGGGTGCGGACGACGTGGTGTCGCGCGGACGCGACGGCGACATGCTGCTCGTCCGAATTCGCGCGATCGTCCGCCGCAAGCTGGCACGTGATGAGGAAGCCGCCGGCATCGCCCGCGAGCGGGCGCAGGCGATAGCGCTGGCGCAGGCACGGGCCGAAGCCGATTCCGCCGAACGCCTCGCCCGGGCCAACGACGAACTGGCCGGTGCGAACGCCCTGTTGCGCGAGACGCAGGCGCAACTGGTCCAGTCGGCCAAGATGGCGTCCCTCGGGGAACTCGTCGCCGGCATCGCGCATGAGATCAACAATCCGTTGGCGTTCATCCTCGCTCATCAGGCGACGGTCGAGCGCGCCGTCGCCAATGCCGCCACCGCCGACGATACCGCCCGCACCGCACTGCTGACCAAGGCATCGGACCGGTTGCAGTCGATCCGCTCCGGCCTGACCCGCATTCAGGAACTTGTCGTCAAGCTCCGCCGATTTTCGCGACTGGACGATGGCGAGGTGTCGATGATCGACATCCCCGACGCGATCGACGCGGTTCTCACCCTGCTCGCCCCGCGCCTGGGCACGGTCGAGGTCATCCGGAACTACGGCCCTAACCGGATGCTCGAATGTTCGGGGGCGCTGGTCAATCAGGTCGTGATGAACATCGTCGCCAACGCCGCCGATGCGGTCGATCCGGCGACCGGACGGATCGTGATCGCTACCGGCGCCGCCGACGGCATGTTCTGCATCCGGATCGACGATAACGGCCCGGGCATCCCCGACGACCGGCGGGAACGGGTCTTCGAGCCATTCTTCACGACCAAGGATGTGGGTGCGGGAACGGGCCTCGGCCTCGCCATCGCATATGGCGTCGTGCGGTCGCATGGCGGCACGATCGCCATCGATCGCGCCGTGCAGGGTGGCGCTTCCTTCACGATCACGATACCAGCACGTCCGTAATGGAAATGCCCGGTTCCCTGCCCTTGTTGCTGCTGGTCGATGACGAGCCGGAGATTCTGGTTGCGCTTAGCGATCTGCTGGAGGACCGGTACCGCATCCTGTCGACCGCTTCGCCGGTCGAGGCGCTGGAACTGGTGCGGAGTCATCCCGACATCGCAGTGATCGTGTCCGATCAACGAATGCCGGAGCTGACCGGCAGCCAGTTCCTCGCCCGTGCCCGTGCGCAGACCGAGGCGGAGGCGATCCTGCTGACCGGCTATGCCGACCTGTCGGCCGTCGTCGCCGCGCTCAATGAGGGCGCGATCAGCGGCTATGCGAACAAGCCATGGGATGCCGAAGCGCTGCTCGCGATGATCGCCGCCGCCGCCGACCGCTTCGCATTGCGTCAGGCGCTGGCGTTCGAGCGCGCTGCGTTTCGCGGGCTGGCCGACAGTTCGGGGGATATCGTGACGATCCTCGACTGCGACGGCCAAGTCGTGCGCGGCGCGCCGCGACCCGATGGCATCGACCCGCGTGACCTCACGATCATGACGCAGGATGGCAGCGACACCGAGGACCGCCATCTGGCCGAGCCATCGGGCGATCGTTGGACCCATATCCGGCGTATTCCGTTCACCATCGGCACCGAGCGCTATCTGTTGAAGATCGAGCGCGACGACACCGACCGGCGGCTAGCCGAGCGACGCCACCACCAGTCCGAAAAGCTGGAGGCGCTGGGCACGCTGTCGGGCGGCATCGCCCATGACTTCAACAATCTGCTGGCGGCGATCATCGGCAATCTCGAACTGGCCGGACGGCGGATCGACGATCGCGAGCGATTGCAACGCTATCTGGCAGCGGCAGGTGAGGCGGCGGGGCGCGGCAGCGCCATTACCCGCCGGCTGCTCAGCTTCAGTCGGCAACGCGACCTTGCTGCCGAAATCTTCCAGCCCGACGATGTGATCCGGTCGATCGAGGAACTGATCGTCCGCACAGCTGCCGGGCGCATCCGTGTCGCGTACGACTTTGTCGCGCCGTGCTGGTCGGTGCGAACCGATGTCGGACAGTTCGAACTCGCCATCCTCAATCTCGCGATCAACGCGCGCGATGCGATGGACGGCAGCGGGACGGTGCGGATCGGCACGGCGAATATCGAGGATGCCGCCGCGTTCCTGCCCGATTTTTCCGGCCCGTTCGTGCGTGTTTCGGTAAGCGATACCGGCAGCGGCATCGACAGCGCGGTGCGCGAGCGAGTGTTCGAACCCTTCTTTACCACAAAAGAACAGGGGGCCGGCACCGGCCTGGGCCTGCCGATGGTGCGCGCGATGGCGCGAGCCGCCGGCGGCGACGTGACGATCGACAGCGAAGTGGGGCGCGGCACCAGCATCCACCTGTGGCTGCCGCGGATCGATGCCGGCCCGGTCACGACCGTCCAGCCGGCGATCGACCGGATCGTTCCCCGCCGCCTGATGCTGGTCGAGGACGACCCCGAAGTACGCGCCGTCGTCGCCGCGCAGCTAGAGGCAGCCGGCCACAGCGTCGTGGTCCATGACTCTGCCGTCCGCGCGGTCGCTGTGCTGGAGGCAGGCGAGCGGTTCGACATGGTGCTGACCGACTATGCCATGCCCGACATGTCGGGGACCGACGTGGCCGCCCGGGTCCGCGCCTGCTGCCCGGATACGCCCGTCCTGCTCATCACCGGGTTCGCCGAGATCGGCGACACGCAGATCGGCGTACCGGTGCTGACCAAGCCCTTTACCAGCGAACAGTTGCTGGGCGCCGTCGCGCTGGCGACTGCTACTACGGGCAGCGTATCCTGCTGAACGGTTGACCATCGGTCACGATCGTCAGGCGATCGCCATCGACGCGCAACGTCTGCGTCGCGGTCCAGCGCTGCCCCTCGCCATCATAATCGGCGGTGATGCGAAACCGCCCGGCGCTGAGCGGCTCGACCCGCTTCACCGCGCCGACGCTTTCGTGGAACCACAGTTCGTTCGGCGTCACCCGCACGCCCTCGATCAAGGCGGCCGGGCGGGTGCAGGCGGCGGCGTCGCGGTTCCAGCGGCCGACGAACTGCATCGGGATGGTGTCGGGCGGAGCCGCCCTCTCCTCGCCCGGCGGTGGAGCGGGTGTTCCGACAAAGCCGCAGCCCCGCACCGTCCGACCGTCCACCGTCAGCGTCGCGCTGAAGTCACGCGGGGCGCCCGACATATCGTCCTTGCACGGCGCGCGGACGACGCGGACGCGTAGGGTTCGCCCGTCGGCCTGCGCCTCCCATTCGCGCGCATCGGCAGCGGTTCGGCGATCGGTTACCGGAAAGCGTCGTTCGGGCAGGTCGACGCCGCTCAGCAGCAGGGAGTCGCCCGCGATCCGGACCGTATAGAAGGGTTCGTTGGTCGTCACAGTCAGTCGTTCCGGCACCGAGCCGGTGGCGGCTGGTGTCGCGGGCGGTGCCACCCGTGTTGCAACAGGCTTGGGAGTCGGGATCGGCGCGACGGCGTTCTCCGCCACCGGCTCCCCGCCCCCACCACAGCCCGCCAGCAGCAGCCCGAGCAGCAGCATCGACCGGTCAGTGCGGCGCGTCATGGCCAGTTCCAATGCTCACCCGGTCGTCTCGGCTGGCAAGCGCAGCAACCGCATTAACCGACAATTGCGGCGCGGCATCGGCCGGGCGATAAGCGGGAAAGGCGATGACGTCGTTGACCACCGCCACCTGTCCGCCGAGCTGCGTCGCTTCGAACAGCTTTCGCGCGAACGCGGTCGGTATCCGGATGCAGCCATGCGACGCAGGGAAACCCGGCAGGTTGCCAGCGTGGAGCGCCACCCCGTCCCACGTCAACCGCTGCATGAACGGCATCGGCGCGTTGTTGTAGAGGTTCGACCGATGGAACGGCCGCTTCTGCAGGATGGTGTATTCACCGATCGGCGTCATCTTGCCCGGCTTGCCGGTCGATACCGTCGTCGCACCGATCAACCGATCGCCGCGATAGACGAAGGCCATCTGCATCGGCACGCTGACGACGATGCTGACCGGTCCCGGCAACGACGGATCATCGGCCCAGCGATGGTCGCCCGGCTGCATGGCCACCGCCGCCCGTTCGACGGCAAGAGACGCCGGCTCCTGCCCCATGGCGGGCAGCGGCAGGATAGCCAGCAGCAGGCCAAGGCGAAGCGCGAAGGTCATGGCCCAGTTATTCCGCAGCGCGGCCAGAATGGCAAATTTGGCGGTAACCATATTCGACGGACTCGACCGCCCGTTCCCCCAACACGACAAGCGGCGGAACGGATGCCTCCATGTTAATTGAATGGAAGGCGCGTCGCCCGTATCTCTAAGTCTCAACGATTTGGCGAGGAATTGGATGCGGGACGAAGCAGTTCGATCGCGGCGAGCGGTGCTGAAGGCGGCAGGCGGGTTGGCCGGCGCCGTGCTGGCACAGGGTTGCACGACGAACGCGATCATTCCCGTTCGGCAGAATGCGGCCATCGTGCCGCCGCCGCAGCGGCTGGCATCCGCCCCCGTCCCGGCCGCCCCGGTCAAGCAGATGCGGGCACCGGCCACGGTCAACCCCCGGCTGTTCGAACGCGCGCTGGCGTCGATGGATCGCCATGCCGGACGGATCGGCCGGACCGACCGCATCGCCATCGCCGACTTTGCGGTCGATTCGGCCCATCCACGTTTTCAGTTCATCGACATGCATAGCGGTGTCGTCTCCGCGATGCGCGTTGCGCATGGGAGCGGATCGGACCCGGCACATTGCGGGTCGCTGACGCGCTTCAGCAACGTACCCGATTCGAACGCCACGTCGGAAGGCGCGTTCATCACCGACAATTATTATGTCGGCAAGCATGGCCGGTCGCAGCGGCTTCTCGGGCTGGACCCGACCAACGACAATGCGCTCATGCGGGCGATCGTCGTCCACGGGGCATGGTATGCCAACCCGGAAATGATCGCGCAGCACGGCAAGCTCGGCCGCAGCCAGGGCTGTTTCGCGGTGGCCGAAGGCGATCTGGCGCGCGTGTTCGACCTGCTGGGCGAAGGCCGGATGATCTACGCCGCTAAGGTTTGAGGCTGGGGGCAGAGGTTGCGCCCAGGTCTAACCTGCAACTTTGTCCAGCAACTGCATCCCGTTCAGTTCGAGTAGCGATCGAGCTTGTCGAGAGCGCGTATCGAGAACGCCTTCCCCGGGGCGGACCGTTTTCGACAGACGCTTCTCGACAAGCTCGAAGCTGCTCGAACCGAACGGCTATGTGTAGGGTGACGGAATCAACTATGGCCGCGATCTCGTGCTTCAGCCCGGATCTACGTGACCATCCTTGTTGCCCCGGTCGTGCGTCCCTAGGATGCGGGCATGACCATGCATCCGTTTCATTCGATCCACAGCCACGGCCTGCTCCGCGTCGGAGCGTGTACCCCGCCCGCCCATGTCGGCGATCCCGCGGCGGGCGGACGCGCCGCGATCGAACTGGCGCGGCAGGGGCATGACGCGGGCGCGGACCTGCTGGTCTTTCCCGAACTGAACCTGTCCGCCTACGCCATCGACGATCTGCATCTGCAGGACGCGCTGTGCGATGCGACCGAAGCGGCGCTGGCGGCGGTCGTCGCGGCCAGCGCGGAACTGCGCCCGGTCCTGCTGCTGGGGGCCGCCCTTCGCCGCAACGGACGCCTGTATAATTGCGCGGTGGCGGTGTCGCGCGGGCGCGTCCTGGGCGTGGTTCCCAAAACATACCTGCCCAATTACCGCGAATATTATGAGAAGCGCTGGTTCGCGCCCGGCGTCGGGTTGACCGGGCTGACGATGACGCTGGCCGGACAGGAAGTACCGTTCGGAACCGACCTACTCTTCGCCGCCACCGCCCTGCCCGACTTCGTGTTCCATGCCGAAATCTGCGAGGATTTCTGGTCGCCCCTCCCCCCCTCGACCGCCGGGGCGATGGCCGGCGCGCTGGTGCTGTGCAATTTGTCGGCATCGAACATCGTCATCGGCAAGGCGCGCGACCGCGAGATGTTGTGCGCGTCGCAATCGGCGCGGACCGTCTCTGCCTATATCTATGCGGCGGCCGGCATCGGCGAGAGCACGACCGACCTGGCATGGGACGGACAAGGGTCCGTCCACGAACTGGGCGAGCTGCTGGTCCAGTCGGACCGGTTCGACCAGTCGTCGGGCATCGCCTATGCCGATGTCGATCTGGATCGGCTGCGGTTGGAACGGATGCGGATGGGCACGTTCAACGACTGCGCGGCGGCCAGCGGCCACCCCGAAACACGGTTTCGCCGGATCGCGTTCGACCATGCGCCGGCGCAGGGCGATATCGGGCTGCTCCGGCCGGTGCGGCGCTACCCCTTCGTCCCCAACACGCCCGAGCGGCTTGACGACGACTGCTACGAAGCGTTCAACATCCAGGTCGAGGCGTTGCGCAAGCGGCTGGTCGCGTCGGGGACCAAACGGTTGGTGATCGGCGTGTCGGGGGGGCTGGATTCCACCCATGCCCTGATCGTCGCGGCCAAGGCGTTCGACCGGCTGGACCGCCCGCGCACCGACATTTTGGGCTTCACCATGCCCGGCTTCGCGACCGGTGAGGCGACCAAGGGCAATGCGTGGAAGCTGATGCGGGCGCTGGGGATCACCGGCGACGAGATCGATATCCGTCCCGCCGCGCGCCAGATGCTGGGCGATATGGGCCATCCCTTCGCCAGCGGCGAGCCGGTCTATGACGTGACGTTCGAGAATGTGCAGGCGGGCCTGCGCACCGACTACCTGTTCCGCTTGGCCAACCAGCGCGAGGCGCTGGTGCTGGGGACCGGCGACTTGTCCGAACTGGCGCTCGGCTGGTGCACCTACGGCGTCGGCGACCATATGAGCCATTACGGCGTCAATGCCGGCGTGCCCAAGACGCTGATCCAGTACCTCATCCGCTGGACCATCCGCACCGATCAGTTCGACCGCGATACCGATGCCGTGCTCGACGCGATCCTGAATACCGAGATTTCGCCCGAACTGGTCCCCGCCGACGCCGATGGCCGGATGCAAAGCACCGAGGACCGCGTCGGTCCCTATGCGCTGAACGATTTCTTCCTGCACCATATCGTCCGCTATGGGCAGCGGCCGTCGAAGGTCGCATTCCTGTGCTGGCACGCGTGGCGCGATGCCGCTGCCGGACGCTGGCCGATCGATTTTCCGGAGGAAGCAAAGGGCAGCTACGACCTGGCAACCATCGCCACATGGCTGGAGAAGTTCCTGTGGCGATTCTTCCAGACCAGCCAGTTCAAGCGGTCGGCTCTTCCCAACGGGCCGAAGGTGTCGGCCGGGGGGGCATTGTCGCCGCGTGGTGACTGGCGCGCGCCGTCGGACGGCGTGGCGACGGTGTGGGTCGAGGAGCTAAGGGCGAAGCTGCCGCCGCGCTAACCCTGCGCCCGCGCCGTCTTTTCCGACGCCGATCCGCCAAGCGCCCAGCGCAGCATCCGCGCCATGCCCTGCGCCCCGGCACGCACGCCCAGCGGCGCGGTGCTGCGCAGTTCCAGCATCGCCCGCGCCCAGGGCGGTAGCAGGTCGATCGCGGCGGCGGTGTTGAGCGCGCCGAACCCTTTAAGCAACGGATTGGGCAGCGGCTGGTGCAGCAGCGCGTCGCGCACCGTCCGGGTGCGGACGTCGCAGCGCAGTTCGCCCCGCGCCGCAAGCAGCCACGCATCCACCGCCGCGCGACTGGCGGGCACGTCGCGTGCGCCCAGCCGCTCGGCGACCACGACATTCTCGGCGAAATAGCGGTCCTGGTCGGCGCGCGGCAGATGCGGGTCGCGGTAGCGGAGATAGGCGCGCAGGAACGAATCGGTCTCGGCGACATGGACCCAGGTCAGCAGGTGGGGGTCGTTGGCGTCATAGGGCGCACCGTCGGGCAGGACCCCATGCACCCGATCATGAATCTGCCGGACATGATCGATCAGCCGTCCGGCCTCGGCAGTGCTGCCATAGGTGGTGGCGGCGATGAACTGCGCGGTCCGCTTCAGGCGGCCCAGCATGTCGTACCGGAAATTGCTGTGGTCCCACACCCCCGCCAGCGCGCCGGGATGCAGCATCTGCATCAGCAGCGCGGCCGTGCCGCCGATCATCATCGACGAAAAGTCGCCATGTACCCGCCAGCTGACCGATGCCGGTCCGAACAGCCCGTCGTCACCCGGCGGTCGCCGGAGGTCGATCGCGCCATCCCCGGCCCCGGTCAGGCCACGGACTTGACGGGCGATGGTCTGGCGAAATGAGTTCATGGTGCGGGAACGAGCGGAGCGCGACGTCGGGTCCGATCGTTCCGGAACCAAATCGCTCGCTCGCGACCTTTGTCCCTCCTACTCGAACCGACAGGCCCGTTCATGTCCTCACCCCCCAGCCCGGAAAAGCCGCTCGACATCGTGCAGCGCCAGGCGGCGATGTCGGGTCCGGAAATGCACGATCCGGGCAACGGCATCTTCTTTGCCGCGGTCAAGACGACACGGATGCCGATGATCGTGACCGATCCCAACCTGCCCGACAACCCGATCATCTTTGCCAACCCCGCGTTCCTCAACATGACCGGCTATGATGCCGAGGAGATACTGGGGCGCAACTGCCGGTTCCTGCAGGGGGCCGACACCGACCAGGAAACGGTAGCCGAGATTGGCCGGGCGATCCGCGAACAGCGTGAGACGTCGGTCGAGATCATCAATTACAAGAAGAACGGCAGCGCCTTCTGGAACGCGCTGTTCATCTCGCCCGTGTTCGATGCCGACGATACGCTGCGCTATCATTTCGCATCGCAGCTGGACGTCACGCGCCGCCGCGATGCCGAGGAAGCGCTGCGACAGGCGCAGAAAATGGAGGCGGTGGGGCAGCTGACCGGCGGCATCGCGCATGATTTCAACAACCTGCTGACCGTGATCCAGGGCTTTACCGACGTCCTGCTCCATCAGATCGACCGAAGCCAGGAACGCCCCCTTCCCACCGATCGCGCCCGCCGCTCGTTGCGTGCGGTGATGGAGGCGGCGGATCGCGGCGCGGAGCTGACGCAGCAGTTGCTCGCCTTTTCCCGGCGACAAAAGCTGTCGGGCCGGGTCACCAATGTCGACGAACTGGTCCGGACGCTGCTGCCGATGCTGAAGCGCACGATTGGCAGCGCGGGGATCACGATCGACGTCAAACCATGCGGTGAACAGTGCAACGCCCGCATCGACCCGGTGCAGGCGGAGGCGGCGGTCATCGGTATCGTCATGAACGCCCGCGATGCGATGCCGGATGGCGGCACGATCATGATTTCGGCCGAACACGTTACCCTCGACGGCAGCGATCCGCGCTATGGCGACAAACTGCGCGGCGAATTCGTCGCGCTGTCGATCGCTGATACCGGGACCGGCATGTCGGAAGAAGTCCGCGCCCGCGTGACCGAACCGTTCTTCACGACCAAGGATCAGGGCAAGGGTACGGGCCTTGGCCTGTCGATGGTCTATGGCTTCATGAAACAGTCCGATGGGGCGCTGCACATCAAATCACAGGAAGGCCGCGGCACCACCGTCTGCCTGCTGTTCCCCGCCGCGCGATCGGTCGCTGAGCCTATCCGACAACATCGCACGCGCAGCGACAGCGACCTGCGCGGCGACGAAACCGTACTGATCGTCGAGGACCAGCGCGACGTCGGCGATCTGGCCGAAGCAATCCTCAGAGATTTTGGCTATGCCGCACTCCGCGCAGGCAACGGGCCGGAGGCAATCGCGATATTGGAGAGCGATGCGGCGATCGACCTGCTGTTCACCGACCTCATCATGCCCGGTGGAATGAACGGGGTGATGGTCGCGCGGGAAGCACGGCGGATGCGGCCCCGGCTGAAGGTGCTGCTGACCACGGGCTATGCCGAGGCATCGATCGAACGGGTGGATGCACGCGGCACCGAATTCGACCTGATCGGCAAGCCGTATAAGCGGGTCGATCTGGCCATGCGTGTTCGCCAAGTGCTTGACGGCGCGACCGGTACCGGTTGATGAAAGTCGCTTTCGGTTATACTGCAATACGTTCCCGCTACGATCCCAGTCGCCGGGCAGTAATCGGATGACGAAAGGGCTACGCGTGGCAACCAGTGCAAATGCCCAGGATGACGGATTGGCGACCTCGCTTTCCACCCTCGGGCATGATCTGACCGTCTGCGACCGCGAACCGATCCATATGCCGGGGGCGATTCAGCCGCACGGCATTTTGTTGATCGTCGATCCCGTCGACGGGGTCGTCGTCGGTGGAGCGGGCGATGTCACGGCGTTGCTAGGTGCACAGTGGCTGGGCGGACCCATTTCCGGCCTGATCGGTGATGCCGGGCTGGCAATACTGCGATCGACCGTCGCCGGCCCGGTCAACCTGGGAACCGTCACGACCGAGACGCTGTCCGCCGTGGCCAGTCGCGAAGGCCGCGTATGGCTGATCGAGCTGGAGCCGACCGCGCCGGGCGAGCCCGGGACCGACGACGCGCTGACGTGGATCGAACATGGCGGCGAGGAATTCTCAAGGGCCGTCGATCTCGACGACCTGACGGCCCGCGCCGCGACCATCTTCTCGCGTCTCACCGGATTTGACCGGGTGATGATTTATCGCTTTCTGGACGATGATTCCGGAAAGGTCGTGGCCGAACGCCATGCGCCGGACATCGACGGATTCCTGAACCACCATTTTCCGGCGTCCGACATCCCGCGCCAGGCGCGCGCGCTCTATGTCCGCAATCGGGTCCGGGTGATCCCCGATGCGGCCTATGTCCCGGCGCCGATCATCGGTATCGATCCGACACTGGTCGACATGGACCTGAGCAACATCGGCGTGCGGGCGGTGTCGCCGATCCATGTCCAGTATCTCAAGAACATGGGCGTCGCCGCATCGGCATCGGTTTCGATCGTCAAGGACGGCGTGCTGTGGGGGCTGGTCGCGTGCCATCACCGCAGCCCCCGCAACCTGTCCTACCTGCAACGCAAGACGTGCGAGCTGATCGCGGCGTCGTTCGCCCAGCAGGTCGGGGCAAAGGAAGAAGCCGCCGAATATCGCGAACGCCTGCGGCTGCGTACGGCCGAGGATGCGCTGGCCCAGCGGCTGGCGCAGGAATATGATCCTGAGCAAATGTCGGCGCTGATCGCCAGCGATCTGCAACGGCTGCTCCATGCCGATGGCTTCGTGTTGCAACGGGGGGCGATGCTGCATTCGAGCGGCCATGTGCCGCCGCCCGAAACCATCGCCGACATCCTGCAATGGATACGCACGCAGGGCAGTATCCTGCTCCACACCGCCTCGTTGGAACAAAGGCTGCCATCGGCACGGGCGTATCGCGATCTCGCCAGCGGGCTGCTTGCTATCACCCTGTCGGCGGACGAACCGGTGGTCCTGCTGTGGTTCCGTGCGGAAACGTTGCAGACGATCCAATGGGCCGGCAATCCGCACAAGGCCGTTGGCCAGGACCCGAACCAGCCGCTCACCCCCCGCGCGTCGTTCGCGGCATGGAGTGAGGAAATCCGTGGTCGCGCCCACCCGTGGAGCCCGGCGGAGATAGAGGCGGCGCATCGCCTGTCCCGCCTGCTGTTCGACGTGCGCCAGCGTCGCCGCATTCGCGAGTTGAACCGCGAACTGACCCGTGCGGTGACCGACAAGGATGCGCTGCTCGCCCAGCAGGAAACGCTTATCAAGGAAGTGAACCACCGGGTGCAGAACAGCCTGCAGTTGGTGGTCGCGTTCCTGGCGATGCAGGCCAATGCCGAAAACGACCCGACGCTGACCCGCCATCTGGGCGAGGCGCAGCGGCGGCTGTCGGCGGTCGCACTGGTCCATCGCCGGCTCTATTCGGAGGATACGGTAACCGTCATCGACCTCGGCCGCTATATCGAGGACCTGTTGTCCGAGATGCAGTCATCAATGGGCGCGGAATGGACCGGGCGGCTGACCATGGACCTTGCCCCCCTGCTCATCACCGCCGATGCAGCGGTGCAGATCGGGCTGGTGCTGGTCGAACTGGTCATCAACGCCCAGAAATATGCCTATGCCGGACAGCCCGGGCCGATCGCGATCACGTTGGAAAAGGTCCGCAACCGCTTCCGCCTGACCGTCGCCGACCGGGGACAGGGGCGCACCGGCACTCGCACCGGCTTCGGCACGCGGATGCTGGGCGCGATGATCAAGCGGCTCGACGGGACGATAGAGGAAAGCGACAACGCGCCGGGCCTGCGCTTTACCGTATCCGCACCGATCGCGACGCCTGACCAGGTGTAGAAGACCCGCCCTTCATTCGCTTCGATCGCCATGGATGGCTTCGCCGATCCTGTTGGAGAGCGTTTCCGTCACTTCGCGTAATTTGGCACCGTTGCGCTCCGGCGGCAGGATGTACGGCATCAGTTCCACGGTAACTGTTGGGCGATGCAGCAGATCGCGCAGCCGGAGCCGCGCTGGGCCGGCATAGTGAACGGGAAGTATCGGTTTGTTTGCAAGGGTCGCGATCGTCGCCGCACCGCGCTTCAGGCTGTCGAGTTGCAGGCTACGGGTGCCGCCCGGAAAAATCACCAGCAAGCCGCCGTTCGCCAATATTTCCAGCGGCAATTTGAGCGCACTAGGCCCCGGAGCACCGCGATCAACCGGAAATACGCCAGCGGACCGCAGGATCGATCCGAACACCGGGATGAACAGTTCGCGCTTGGCCATGAAGAACACCGGTCGTGGCCAAACCGCCAACCCGATCCATAGCGGGTCGAGCCAGCCGATGTGGTTCGCCACGATGACTCCGCCATCCGCCGGGACTTGCCCCGTTCCAACAACCTCCAGCCGGCCGAACAGCGACAACGTCAATCGTGCCGCGGTGGCGATGAAACGATAGGTGGTGTTGGCAGACCGCCGATCGGCTGGGTCGCGGAGCGGGATGCGTTCCACCAAAGTCCCTTTCAATGATCGCGAACGGCTTTGCACGATTAGCCGATACCGCATGGTATCCGGCAGGTGCGACAGAAAAAAGGGCGCGGCGACCACTGGTCACCGCGCCCCTTACTTCGCGCAAAAGCACGCAACCGATTACTCGGCGGCGGTTGCCTTTGCCGGACGCGGATCGCGACGCTCGGCGATACGCGCCGACTTGCCGGTGCGACCACGCAGATAATAGAGCTTCGCGCGACGCACGACACCGCGACGCACGACGTCGATCGAATCGATGTTTGGCGAATAGAGCGGGAACACGCGCTCGACGCCTTCACCGAAGCTCATCTTGCGGACGGTGAACGACGAACCCATGCCGGCGTTCGAGCGTGCGATGCACACGCCTTCGTAGTTCTGCACGCGGGTACGCTCGCCTTCGACGACCTTCACGCCGACCTTGAGGGTGTCACCAGCGCGAAATTCGGGGATCGACTTCGATTCGAGGAACTTGGCGATCTGTTCCGCTTCGAGCGTCTGGAGGAGGTTCATTTCTTCTGACCTTCGTCTTGCTTGTGCGCGCCAGAGGGCGAACGAACCCGAGCGTCGACATGACGCTCCCACAGGTCCGGCCGCCATAGCCGTGTATCGGATTCCGAACGTGCCTTGCGCCACGCCGCGATCCGCGCATGATCCCCCGATCGCAACACCTCGGGGATCACACGCCCTTCCCAATCATAGGGTCGGGTATATTGAGGATATTCGAGAAGGCCGCTTTCGAAGCTCTCCTCGATACCACTCGAAGCCGCGCCCATTACGCCGGGAAGCAACCGGACGCAAGCGTCGAGCAGCACCAGCGCCCCCATTTCTCCACCCGACAGCACGTAATCGCCGATCGCGACCGGTTCGATGTCGCGCGCTTCGAACAGGCGTTCGTCGAACCCTTCGAACCGGCCGCACAGGATGATCGCGCCGGGACCGTCGGCCAGTTCCCGCACCCGCGCCTGGGTCAGCGCTTTTCCGCGCGGGGTCATCGCCAGCACGGGGCGCCCGTCGGACACGCTATCCAGCGCCGAAGCCAACACATCCGCGCGCAGCACCATGCCCGCGCCGCCGCCCGCCGGCGTATCGTCGACCGAGCGATGCCGGTCGGTCGCGAAGTCGCGGATCTGCACCGCGTCCAACGACCAACGTTCCTCGCGCAGCGCCCGCCCGGCCAGCGAAACGCCGAGCGGCCCGGGAAACATTTCGGGGTAGAGGGTCAGGATGGTGGCGGCAAAGGTCATGGTCCCAGCCTCTGCCCGCTTGTTCGGGGGAACGAAAGCCCCCGCCCCTTCATTTGCGTGTCCATGCCCGCCCCCCTGCCCGAACCCACGGTCGACTGCGCCATCATCGGTGCGGGTCCGGCCGGGTTGACCGCCGCGATCTATCTCGCGCGCTTTCACCTGACGATCCGGCTGTTCGATTGCGGCTCGAGCCGGGCGGCGATGATCCCGCGCACGCACAACCATGCGGGCTTTCCCGGCGGCATCACCGGCTCCGAATTGCTGGCGCGGATGCATTGCCAAGCGCGCGACTATGGCGCCACCTGCGAAGCGGCGAAGGTAACCGCGATCGAACGTGTGGACGACGACTTCATCGTACGGACCGAGCGCAGTTCCTTGCGCGCCCGGACGGTGCTGCTGGCAACCGGCGTGGTCAATCGCCGTCCTGTCGGGCTGGACGAGAGGGTGCATGATGTGGCGCTCCAACGGGGCCTGCTGCGCTATTGCCCGATCTGCGACGGCTATGAGGTGACCGACCGGCGGGTGGGCGTCATCGGGACCGGCGACCACGGGATGCGCGAGGCGCTGTTCCTGCGCGGCTATACCCGCAACGTTACTTTGATCGCACCCGACACCGACCACGACCTCGACGAAGCCTGTCGCGCCGCGCTGGATGCCGGCGGCATTCGCCGGGTCGACGGCCCCTGCGGCGACTATCGGATCGACGGCGACCGCTTCGTCGTCCGCACCGCCGATGGCGAGCTGTCGTTCGACAGCGTCTATCCGGCACTCGGGTCCGAGATACGCTCCGAACTCGCCGTCGCCGCAGGTGCGCGTGCGAACCGGGACGGTTGCCTCGAAGTCGACGATCACCAGCGGACGTCGGTTCCCGGCCTGTTCGCGGCGGGCGATGTGGTGAAGGGGTTGGACCAGATCAGCCATGCCACGGGCGAGGCCGGCGTCGCGGCGACGACCATCCGCAACCTGCTGGCCGAGCGCCGCCCGATCCGCCGCTGACGCCTTGTCGCCGGCAATGGGGCGCGGTAGCCGTGGCGGGAGATGCCCAAACGCCTGCTCCTGATCGTGACACTGCTGCCCGCCCCACCGGCACAGGCGCAGTCTTTCGACCGCATCATCGCCGCCGCCGCCGAGCGGGAGGCGGCGCGCAACTGTTCTGCGACAAATGCCGGCGAGATTCTGGTTTGTGGTGATCGCGATCGTGGCGAGCGCTACCGCCTGCCGCTGCCGACGGTACGCGAGGTCGGCGAACAAGGCGCGGTTGCCGGTGAAGTGCCTGCGGCGTCGGTGCAGGACCCGTTCCTGTCGGGCTGCGGCATCTTTCGCGGACAACGCCGTTGTTCGAAACGCGAGGCCGAAGCCTATGGCTATGGCCGCGGCCGCGATCCGGTGACGCTGGTCGGCCGGCTCGTCACCACACTGGTCGATCCCGACGCAGAGATCGGTCCGCCGCCGACCGTACCGCCACGGGACCGTTGATCGTTACGCACCGGGCTTGATCGCGCGATGACGTGATCGTATCCAACAAACCGTGACCGAAACGACGTTCCGCCAGATTTTCTACACCAGCCGCAGCACACCCGGTGTCGATGTCGACCAGATCCTGCAACAATCCCGCCATAACAACGCGGTTGACGGCATCACCGGCCTGTTGTGGCATGATGGCGCCCATTTCCTGCAAGTGATCGAGGGACCGGAACTCAGCGTCGCGTCGACCTATGCGCGGATCATGGGCGATACCCGCCATACCGAACTGGCGATCCTGTCGGACCGCAGCGTACCGAAACGCGAATTCGGCTACTGGAGCATGGAGCGGGCCACCCGTTCGCTGACCGATGGCGACGCCGTACTGGCGCGGATCGAGCGGCGGCTGGCCGGCGCGCCCGAAGCCTTGCGGCAGGCATTCGCCGCTGCCGCGACCCGATAGGATCAGTCGACCGCGAACAGCGCGTCGACGACCAGCCGTTCGGCATTCCATTCGGGTACGGCATGGGGCTGCATCGGCACCATGAACCGCTTGCCGCCGGGGCGTTCGATCTCGATCACGTCGCCCGCGCCGAAATCGTCGATGGCGACGACCTGACCCAGTGTCTCTCCGGTGCTCGACAGTACGGGTAGGCCGAGCAGGTCGGCATGATAATATTCGCCGTCGCCCAGCGGCGGCAACTGGTCGCGACCGATCCATAATTCGGTCCCGCGCATCGCCTCCGCCTTGGTACGGTCGGCGATTTCGCGGAACCTGCCGATGACGCCGTTGGTGGCAGGACGCACCGACGTCAGGGTCAGCGCGCCGCCGTTCAGCGTCGAATAGGCCGACAGGTCATCGGTGAAGAGCTTCAGCCGCACCTCGCCGTGCAACCCGTGCGCACCGGCGATCGCCGCCAGCACGACCCGACTGCGATCGACGTCAGGCGTCGGGTGAGCCTTCGCCACCGGCGGGGGCGTCGTCGCTGCCTTCGGCGGGGTCTTCCGCCGATTGGCCGACATTGGTGGCGTCTTCGTCATGGCTGGGCCGTTCTTCGGGATCGATCATGCGTCATGCTCCTGGTCGGGACGACTCGGAACGCATGACGCCGATCAAAGGGTGCCAGCACGCCCAGGAAAGGCGCACCGGCACACCCCCTTATGCTTCGGCGGTTTCGGCCGGAGCGGCAGCGGCTTCTTCAGCGGCCTTCGCCTTTTCGGCGCGCTCTTCCGCACGCTCGACAGCCTTCTCGCCCGGCTTGCCCTTGGTCGGGTTGCTGCGAGCGGCGCGTTCCTTCACGCCGGCCTTGTCAAGGAAGCGGGCGACACGGTCGGTCGGCTGCGCGCCGACGCCCAGCCAGTGGGTCGCACGCTCGGCGTCGAGCACGACGCGCTTCTCGTCTTCCTTGCCCAGCAGCGGGTTATAGGTGCCGATCTTCTCGATGAAGCGGCCATCGCGCGGGCTGCGCGCGTCGGCGACGACGATGCGGTAATACGGACGCTTCTTCGAGCCACCACGCGACAGACGGATGCTGAGTGCCATTATTCTTCTTCCTTCGTTGGTCTGTGTAAGCCGGTTCCGACCGGCGGTTACTTCTTCTTGATGAGATTTTCGAAGCCGGGGGGCAGTTGCGGCATCCCGCCGCCCTTGCCACCCATGCCGCCGCCAAGGCCGGGCAAGCCGGGCATCTCGCCACCCGCCTTGCTCATCAGGTCGCCGAGGCCGGGACCGCCGAGCGCATTGCCCAAGCCGCCCATGCCTCCCTTGCCCAGCATCGCCATCATGCCCTTGATGCCGCCCATTTTCTTGAGCTTCTTCATTGCGGACTGCATTTCCTGGTGCATCTTCAACAGCTTGTTGATGTCCTGCACCGTCGTGCCCGATCCCTTGGCGATCCGGATCTTGCGCTTGGCATTGATGAGTTCGGGCTTGGCGCGTTCCTTCGCGGTCATCGACGTAATCATCGCGTCCATGCGCAGCAGGATCTTTTCATCGACCGCGCCCGACGCCATGGCGGCCTGCGCCTTCTTCATGCCGGGGATCATGCCGGCCAGCGCGCCCAGACCACCCATGCGGCGCATCTGTGCCAATTGCCCGCGCAGGTCGTTCATGTCGAACTGGCCCTTGGCCAACCGGCCGGCCATGCGCTCGGCATCTTCCGCCTCGATCGACTGCGCCGCCTTCTCGACCAGCGACACGACGTCGCCCATGCCGAGGATGCGGCCCGCGACCCGCTTCGGGTGGAATGGCTCGATCGCGTCCAGCTTTTCGCCAGTGCCCGCGAACTTGATCGGCTTGCCGGTGACCGCGCGCATCGATAGCGCGGCGCCACCGCGCGCATCGCCGTCCATGCGGGTCAGGATGACGCCGGTCAGCGGCACCTGTTCGGAGAAATTCTGCGCGACGTTGACCGCGTCCTGCCCGGTCAGCGAATCGACGACCAGCAGCGTCTCGTTCGGCTGCGCGATGTCCGAGACGGCCTTCATCTCGTCCATCAGCGCCTGATCGACGTGCAGACGACCGGCCGTGTCGAGCATGACGACATCGAAGCCCTGGAGCTTCGCCGCCTGCAACGCGCGCCGGGCGATGTCGACCGGCTGCTGCCCCTGCACGATCGGCAGGGTCGCGACCTCGACCTGGGTGCCCAGCACCGCCAGCTGTTCCTGCGCCGCCGGGCGATTGACGTCGAGCGACGCCATCATCACCTTCTTGCCTTCGCGCTTGCTCAGCAGCTTGGCAAGTTTGGCGGTGGTGGTCGTCTTGCCCGAACCCTGAAGCCCGACCAGCATGATGACGGCAGGCGGAGTAACGGAGACGTCCAGCTCGGCCGTGTCCGGGCCCAGCATGTCGACCAGCGCGTCATGGACGATCTTGACGACCTGCTGCCCCGGCGTAATCGAGCGCAGGACATTCTGACCGACGGCGGCCTCGGTCGCCTTGTCGACGAACGCGCGGGCGACGGGCAACGCGACGTCGGCTTCCAGCAACGCCACGCGGACCTCGCGCATCGCCGTCCGGACATCGGCCTCGGTCAGCGCGCCGCGACCGCGCAGACGATCGAACACCCCTCCCAGCCGGTCACTCAGACTTTCGAACACGCGCGCACTCCAGCTTCAGTTTCCCGCGATAAACGCTCAAGCAAAACACGCCGGCGGACGAAACCTCGTCGGCCGGCGTCGCCCTTGGGCGGCATTGCTGAACGATTCCCAACGGAAACGATGGTGCCCCCTAAACCATCGCGCATTTTCATGCAAGCCGCGACGACCCGAGCGCCGGAGGAGGCGGACCGAGCCGGCGCTTTAACATCTTCTACACCGATGCACGACGATAACCCATGCGCATGGAATGGGATCGGCAACGCGGAACGGAGGGTATGACCCCATCGGAGACGCGACAGCGGGGCAACCGCTGGACGCTGCTGATCTGCGTCGGCGCGATCCTGTTGTTTATCGGGCTCGGTATCGCCGTCATCTCGGGGGTGCTCGACCATCGCTATTTCGGTGGGGCACCGGTCGAACGCTCGCTGGTGTTCGCCCTACTCATCAACGCCGTCCTCGTCTATGTTGGCTGGCGGCGCCATCGTGCGGTCGAAATCGAGATGCACGGCCGATCGGCTGCGGAGGAACGCGCGCGGATGCTCGCCCTGCGCGATCCGTTGACCGGCTTCCTCAATCGCCGCGCGCTCAGCGAAGCGGGCGCCGCGCTGCTGGGCGCGGCTTCGCGCCGGGACCAGGCGGTCGCGCTGATGATCGTCGACCTCGATCATTTCAAGATGGTCAACGACATGCACGGCCACGATACCGGCGATGCGGTGCTGCGCGCCGTCGCGCAGGCTATCGCCGGCGTGATGCCGGCGGCGGCACTCACCGCGCGATTCGGCGGCGATGCCTTTGCCTGTGCGTTCGTGTTCGATGCGCGCGACCCGTCGACCGCCGACCATGTCGCCTCGCGAGTCATCGCCGCGCTGTCGCAACCGATCGAGATCGACGACCTGCGCATCCACCTGACCAGTTCGATCGGCGTCGCCCGATCGGATTTCGACGGCGCCGGCATCGATACCCTGCTGCGGTCGGCCGACATCGCGATGTACTGCGCCAAGAAATCGGGACGGGGCGGCATCACCTGGTTCAACCGGGCGATGGAACACGCGTTGATCGACCGCAACGACATCGAGAACGGGCTGCGCCTCGCGATCCCAGCCGGACAGATCGTCCCCTATTTCGAACCTCAGATCGACCTGACGACTGGTCGCCTGTGCGGGTTCGAGGTGCTGGCCCGCTGGATTCACCCGACGCAGGGCGTGATCCCCCCCGACCGGTTCATTCCGGTCGCCGAGGAATCGGGACTGATCGCCGAATTGTCGCTATCGATCATGCGACAGGCGTTCGCCGCCGCGCGGGATTGGGACCCTACGCTTTCGCTTTCGGTCAATATTTCTCCCACCCAGCTACGCGATGCGTGGCTGGCGCAGAAGATCATCAAGGCGACGGTCGAGGGCGGTTTCGCCCCCAACCGGCTGGAGATCGAGATCACCGAAAGTGCGCTGTTCGACAATCTGGCGCTGGCCCAGTCGATCGTCGGTTCGCTCAAGAATCAGGGCGTGCGCCTCGCGCTCGACGATTTCGGAACTGGCTATTCATCGCTCGCCCACCTGCGCGCGCTGCCGTTCGATCGGATCAAGATCGACAAGAGCTTCGTCCTGTCGCTGCTCGACAATGCCGATTCGGCGGCGATCGTGAACGCGATCATCGGGCTGGGCGCGAACCTGAACCTGCCGGTCACCGCCGAGGGGGTGGAGACCGACACGATCGCGGAGCGGCTCGCCGCGCTGGGCTGTGCCAAGGCGCAGGGCTGGAACTATGGCAAGCCGCTGTCGATCGCCGACACGCGCCGGATGCTCGCCGCGCGCGGGTTGCTGCATACCGGCACGACCGACCCCGACCTGTCCGACCTCACCATCCGGCGTCAGGTCGGCTGAGATACGCGGCTTCCGCCTCGGTCGATACCCGGCCGAGCGCCGCGTTGCGCGACGGATAGCGACCATAGCGCGCCAGTACGTCGGCGTGATCGCGCGCGAATTTCAGGTTGTTCGGGTTGCCGAGCGCTTCAAAGCAGTGGAGCGAGAAGCGCGACACGCCCAAATCCTCGCTATGCATCAGCGGCATGTACAGGAACGCCCGACGCTCCGTCGGCAAGGCGCGATCGTCGCCCCGCGCGATCCCGATCAGCGCAAGTTCCAGCGCGAGCGGATCGGCCGCGAACGCCGCCGTCTGCCCCCGGAACAGGTTGCGCGAAAACTGGTCGAGGACGATCACCGCCGCCAGCAGCGTATCGCGATCGTCCCGCCACTCCGCCGCTTCATTCGCCAGCAGCCGCCGTTGCAGCGCGCCGAACCGCTCGGCGATTTCGGCGTCCAGCGCGTCGTCCCTGGCGAAATGTCGCTCTGGTCCCACCTGTTCGAACCAGAAGTCGAGCACTTCGCGCGCCTGTCCGTGGACTTCCCCTGCCGCTGTCCCTAGATCGTCGCCCATGCCATCCTCCTGTGGTCCCGCCATCATAACGCTCGGCTGCCGGCTGAACATCGCGGAAAGCGATGCGATCCGCGGGATCGTCGGAGCGCGCGACGTGGTGGTGGTCAACAGTTGCGCCGTCACCAACGACGCGGTCGCCGCCACCCGCCGCGCTATCCGCCGCGCGCGGCGCGACCGCCCGGCCAGCGAACTGATCGTCACCGGCTGCGCGGCGCAGATCGATCCCGTCAGCTTTGCGGCGATGCCGGAAGTGACCCGCGTCATTGGCAATTCCGACAAGCTGAACCCCGCCGCATGGGGATCGAGCGAGCCGGTGATCGTCCGCGACATCGCCCGCGTGCTGGACACCGCACCCCAACTGGCGGGCGGGTTCGAAGGACAGACGCGCGCCTTTGTCGAGGTGCAGAATGGCTGCGACCATGGCTGTACCTTCTGCGCCATCCCCGCCGGGCGTGGTCCGTCGCGATCGGCGACGATCGATGGCATCGTCGCGCAGGTCGATGCGCTGGTCGCGGCGGGCCATGCGGAGGTGGTGCTGACCGGAGTCGACCTGTCGAGCTATGGCGACGACCTGCCGAACACGCCGAAGCTGGGCGATCTGGTCGCGGCGATCCTCGCGCGGACATCGCTCCGGCGGTTGCGACTATCTTCGCTCGATCCGGCAGCAATCGATCCCAAGCTGTTGGAACTGCTGACGAACGAACCGCGCGTCATGCCGCATGTCCATCTGTCGTTCCAGGCCGGAGACGACATGGTGCTGAAGCGGATGCGCCGCCGCCATAGCCGCGCCGACGCCGTCCGGCTGGTCGAACGACTGAAGGACGCCCGCCCGGAAATCGCGATCGGCGCCGACCTGATCGCCGGCTTCCCGACCGAGGATGATGCGATGGCGGCGAACACACTCGCGCTGATCGACGATTGCGTCATCGTTCACGCCCATGTCTTTCCCTACAGCCCCCGCGCCCGCACGCCGGCCGCGCGGATGCCGCAGGTGCCGCCGACGGTCGCCAAGGTACGCGCGCAGGCACTGCGCGATGCTGCAGCACGTCGACACCGCGCGTGGCTGTCCGACCAGATCGGCCAGGTCACCGACATTCTGGTCGAACGACCCGGCACGCGCGGGCACAGCCCCGGCTTCGCCGACGTCCGGCTCCCCCCCTGCCCGCCCGGTAGCATCGTCACCGCGCGGCTCACTCACATCGAAGGCGATCAGTTGATCGGCATGCCCCTATGAGCCTTTCGTGGCACGAACGCCTGCTCGGCGGCCTGAAAAAGACGTCCGACCGCCTGACCGGCAATCTGGTCGGCTTGTCCGCCGCGCGGCTGGACGAGGCGACGCTGGACGATATCGAGGAGGCGCTGATCGCCTCCGACCTCGGCCCGGCCACCGCCGCGCGGGTCCGCGCCCGACTGTCGGAAGGACAGTATGAGCGCAACATGGAGGAACTGGGCATCCGGCTGGTCGTCGCGGAGGAGATCGAAAAGGTATTGACCCCGGTCGCCAAGCCGCTGGAGATCGAGGCTTTTCCGCGTCCGCAGGTGATCCTGGTCATCGGCGTCAACGGGTCCGGCAAGACCACGACCATCGCCAAGCTCGCCAAGACGCTGGTCGAGCAGGATTATGGCGTGATGCTGGCGGCGGGCGATACCTTCCGCGCCGCCGCCATCGGGCAACTGCGCACCTGGGCCGAACGCATCGGCGTGCCGATCGTGAGCGGGGCCGAAGGTGGCGACGCGGCGGGCATCGTCTATGAGGCGGTCAAGCAGGCGACCGCCACCGGCATCGACGTGCTGATCGTTGACACCGCCGGGCGGCTCCAAAACAAGCGCGAGCTGATGGACGAACTGGCCAAGGTCCGCCGAGTGCTCGGCCGCCTCAACCCGGAAGCGCCGCATGACGTGGTGCTGGTGCTCGACGCGACCACGGGCCAGAACGCGCTCAACCAGATCGAGGTGTTCAAGGAAACGGCGGGTGTCACCGGGCTGGTGATGACCAAGCTGGACGGCACCGCGCGCGGCGGCGTGCTGGTCGCGGCGGCGGAGAAGTTCGGGCTGCCGATCCATGCCATCGGCGTCGGCGAAACCGCCGATGATCTGCGCGGGTTCGACGCGCACGAAGTATCCCGCATCATCGCGGGCGTGGAGCGCGTACGCAAATGACGACCGCAACCAAGCCGCCGGTATCGCCGCTGTTCCGCATGGCGCTGGATTACGGGCCATTGCTGGTATTCTTCGTCGCCAATCTGCTGGCGAGCAAGCTCGGCCTGCCCGACATGGTCGATTCGCTGGCGCAGGTCATCATCGCCAGCACCGCGTTCATGATCGCCAGCGTCGTGGCGATCATCGTGTCGAAGTGGAAGACCGGCCATATCTCGCCAATGCTGTGGCTGTCGGCGGGGCTGGTCGTCGTGTTCGGCGCACTGACGCTCTATTTCCGTGACGATACCTTCATCAAGATGAAGCCGACCATCGTCTATGCGATGTTCTCGGCGATCCTGACCTTCGGCCTCGCGACCGGACGCCCCCTGCTGCAACAGTTGCTGGAAACCGCCTATCCGGGGTTGAGCGCGACCGGGTGGCGCAAGCTGACGGTCAACTGGGCGATCTTCTTCGCGTTCATGGCGGTGCTGAACGAGGTCGTCTGGCGCCATTCGACCTGGGACTTCTGGGTCGGGTTCAAGCTGTGGGGGGCGGTGCCGCTGACGTTGATCTTCGCGGCGGCGAATATCCCGATGCTGCTGCGCCACGGGTTGCAAATGGAGAAGGATGCGCCGCTGCCGCCGGCGGATTGAGGGGCAGTCGAGACGCTCCTCTATCACCCCGTCATCCCGGCGCAGGCCGGGATCCATTGTGTCGGGTGGTAGCGGCTCTCGCGAACCGGCCCGTGTCTATGGATTCCGGCTTTCGCCGGAATGACGGGCGGGTGAGGTCTGCGCACGAAAAAAGGGGCCGCCCTTGCGGACAGCCCCCTCTCCCAACCCTCTCGCCTGCAGGGGAGAGGGCTAATGGCGCGATTTACTTCACCGCCGCATCGTAACGCTGGCCGACCTTGTCCCAGTCGACCACGTCCCACCACGCCTTCAGATAGGCGGGGCGCGCATTGCGATAGGTGATGTAATAGGCGTGCTCCCACACGTCGTTACACAGGATCGGCGTGCCCTTCACCGGGGCGACATCCATCAGCGGATTGTCCTGATTCGGCGTGGAGGTGATGGCGAGCTTGCCGTCCTGCCCGACGATCAGCCACGCCCAGCCCGACCCGAACTGGTTCGCGCCCGCCGTGTTGAACTTTTCCTTCAGCGCGTCGAGACCACCGAACTGGTCGTCGATAGCGTCCTTCAGTGCGCCCGACGGCTGCGTGCCCCCGCCCTTCATCGTTTCCCAGAAGAAGGTGTGGTTCCAATAGCCGCCGCCATTGTTGCGCAGCTTGGCCGGTGCGCCCGACATGCTGGCCAGCAGTTCCTCGATCGACTTGCCTTCGAGTGCGGCGTCTTCCGACACCGCTTCGTTCAGCTTGTCGGTATAGGCCTGATGATGCTTGTCATGGTGCAGCGTCATCGTTTCCTTGTCGATGGTCGGCTCCAGCGCGTCATAGGCATAGGGCAGCGGGGGAAGTTCGAAAGCCATGGGGGTTCCTCCTTGGGCGTTAAGCTCTGGTCGACCGAACGAAGCATGGGCCGATCGGCTCCGGTCGTTACGCTCGGGCAACATCTAAGACGCGGTGAATGGTGCGCAAGGGCGCTTCAGCCGCCCTGCCCCAATAATCCGTGGCGTTTCAGCGCGTGGCGCAACTGGTCGTAGGTCAGCCCCAGCGCGTCGGCGCAGGTCCGCTGGTTGTAGCGGGCCTCGGCCATGGCGCGGGTCAGCAATTGCCGTTCGAAGCGGTTCACCCGCGTCTTGAAATCGTCGCCGCTGTCGTCGGGCGCTGTCGGTTCGTGCGACTCGCCCGCCACCGGCGCGACAGCCATGGGCTGGACGGTGCTGGCAGTGCGCGGGCGGAACGGCGAGGCGAACGGGTCGACCTCGATCAGGTCGATCGGCCCGGACCGTTCCCAGCGATAGACGGAACGTTCGACCGCGTTGCGCAACTCGCGGACATTGCCCGGCCAGCGATGCTCCATCAACTGGTCGACCGCGTTCGGGCCGAACCCCGGCCATTCATCACGCCCGATCTCCGCTGCCATGCGCCGTCCGAAGAAGTCGGCCAGCACCATGATGTCGCCCGGCCGTGCGCGAAGCGGGGGCAGCGTCACCACCTCGAAGCTCAACCGGTCGAGCAGGTCGGCGCGGAACGTCCCGCGCTCGACCCGGTCGGGCAGGTGTTCGTTGGTCGCCGCGACGATGCGGACATCGACCCGGATCGGGCGTGACGATCCGATGCGCGTCACCTCACCATATTCGACCGCGCGCAGCAGCCGTTCCTGCGCGCCCATCGACAGTGTGCCGAGTTCGTCGAGGAACAGCGTGCCGCCATCGGCCTCCTCGAACCGCCCGACGCGCGCCTTGGTCGCGCCGGTGAAGGCGCCGGCTTCATGGCCGAACAGTTCCGCCTCGATCAGCGTCTCGGGCAGCGCGGCGCAGTTCATGACGACCAGCGGCTCTTCCCACCGGCCCGACAGGCGGTGGAGGCGCTCGGCGACCAGTTCCTTGCCCGTCCCCCGCTCGCCGATCACCAATACGGGACGGTCGAGCGCGGCGGCACGGCTGGCGCGCTCCAGGGCATCGAGAAACGGGCCGGACTGGCCGACGACCTGGGTTGCGCGTTCCATGGCCGATGTGTGGCGTATTTTCCCAAACATTCGCAAGCGCCAAATTGGCCCGTTCCGCCGATCCGCGAAAAGTGACGCGAAACCGTCATTTTTCGAATTGGCACGCCTCCTGCAATGTATTGTGCAAGCCCGACACAGGGCGCACGATACAGCTTCAGGGAGTTTTCCTCATGCGCAACCTTTCGAACCTCACTCTTACGCAATCGGTCGCCAGCATGGCCGCCGCGCTGCTGGTGAGCCTGTTCGTCCTTGGCGCGACGACCGCACCCGGTCCGTCCGCCGTCACCGTTGCTGCCGCGCATATCGCGTAAGGCAGCGGGCCGGGGTGGTTCCGCCCCGTTCCACCCCGGCCACCCGAGTATTTGTCAGGAGCAACCGATGGGCATTTTTTCCCGCACCCGTGACATCATCGCCGCCAACGTCACCGACCTGCTCGACAAGGCGGAAGACCCGGCGAAGATGATCCGCATGATTATCCTCGAAATGGAGGAAACGCTGGTCGAGGTCCGCGCGTCCGCCGCGCGCACCATCGCCGACCAGAAGGAAATGCGCCGCCACATCGGCAAGCTGGAAAAGCTGCAGGACAGCTGGACCGAAAAGGCCGAACTGGCGCTGAGCAAGGACCGCGAGGACTTGGCCAAGGCCGCACTGGTCGAACGGCAGAAGGCGGTCGACATGATCGAACAGCTGAACGCCGAGATCGTCGTGCTCGACGATGCGCTGCGCGCGTCGGAAGCCGACATCGCCAAGCTGCAGAACAAGCTGCGCGAGGCGCGGACCCGGCAGAACGCCATCCAGACCCGGATGGAAAGCGCCAACAACCGCACCAAGCTGCGCGAGATGTATGCAGGATCCAAGACCGCCGAGGCGTTCAGCCGCTTCGACGTGCTGGAACGCCGGGCCGACCTGGCCGAGGGTCGCGCCGAAGCGGCCGGCATGGGCCAGCAGGGCAAGAGCCTGGAGGACGAGATCGCGGAACTGCGGCAGTCCGACAAGATCGATGCCGAGCTGGCCGCGCTGAAGGCCCGCCTTAACCGGGAGGGCTGATCGCATGGGTGATTTCCTGACGGCGGCGGTCGCGATCAGCGTCCTCTTCATCGGTCTGCCGTGGCTGATCCTCCACTACATCACGAAGTGGAAACAGTCGCCGACGCTAACGAACGAGGACGAGCGACTGCTCGACGACATGCACGTCACCGCCCGCCGGCTCGAAGAGCGGCTCCAGACGATCGAGCGGATCATCGCCGCCGACAATCCGGACTTCCGCCCTTCGCAGCCGCGCCGGGAATTCCCGGAAAGCGATTTCCGCAACAACGACTACGCACGGAGGGACTGATGTCCGGCGCACGCACCAAATTCTATGTCGACAAGGCGAATGGCAAGATGTCGGGCGTGTGCGCCGGCATCGCCGACTATACCGGTGTCGAGGTCATGTGGATCCGCATCGGCACGGTATTGCTGACGCTGGCCGGTGGCTTTCCCTGGACGGTCATCGCCTATTTCATGATCGCCTGGATGGCGCAGAAGAAGCCGTATGGCCTCTACGAAAGCCGCGAGGACGAGAAATTCTGGCAGGGCGTGCGGTCGAACCCGACCCGCTCGGCATCGGAAATGCGCTCGACCTTCCGCGACATCGATCGTCGCCTCGCCGACATCGAAATGTACTATACCAGCCGCAACACCCGCCTGGCGGACGAGATCGACAGCCTGCGCTGATCCGGTCCCTGCCGGGGCGATGTGAGGGAGAGACACGATGAATTGGGGTGGACCGGGGTTCGTATTGGCCCTGATCGCGATGAGCATGATCGGATGGGTCGTCACGACCGCCATCCGCGCCAAGCACGGCTATCCTCTGGAAGGCGAATGGGGCGGCGAGGTGAAGCGGGACAACCCGGACGCGGCGCGGCAAGCGCGGCTGATGGCAGAGCAGAATGAACAGCTGACCGCCAAGGTGCTGCGCCTCGAAGAACGCATCGCCGTTCTCGAACGGATCGCCACCGATCCCGCAACCCGCACCGCCCGCGAAATCGACGCGCTGCGCTGAGCCCGAGGACGACCGACATGCTGACGAATCCCGATACCGCTCCCCTTCTCGTCGCCCTCGTCCTGATCGGCGTGGCGGCATGGGTCTTCACCACCTGGCTCCGGGTCAAGAACGGCTACCCGCTGCAGGGCGGCTGGGGACAGAGCGTCTATCCGCAACGCAACGACGAGACGGTTGAGCGGGTCAAGCTGCTCAGCCAGGAGAACGCCCAGCTCAAGGCCGAGCTGGGCTCGATCAAGGACCGACTGGCGAATGTAGAGCGCATCGTCACCGACGGCGCCCATTCACTGGATCGCGAGATCGAACAACTGCGCGGCCGCGCGAACTGAAAGGAACGACGATGAGCCCGCTCTGGATTCCCATTCTCGGCGTATCGATCCCGGTCATCGCGATCCTCGCCAACCACGTATTCAAGCCGTGGATGGCCCTGAAGGAACGCGAACTGGAAATCCGCGGCACCGAAACCGCCGAAAAGGCCGCGCAATATGCCGCGCAGACCGAACGGCTGGAACAGCGCGTCCGTGTCCTCGAACGCATCATCACCGACCGCGGCGTCGACCTCTCCGACGAGATCGAACGCCTGCGCGACAAACCCCTCAACTGACGCCAAGCGAAGGGATCGTCCGATGAACCTCACGCTTACTCTCGCCCTTGCCATCACCACGCTGGCCGCCGTCGCCATCGTGTCGGTCACCACGCTGGCCGGATGGCGCGGCTGGCTGTCGCTCCAGCAGCAGCGACTGGGCGATCATGCCATGGCCCCGCAGCCGACGCCCAACGCCGGCACCCGCATCGAGATCGCCGACCTGAAGGAACGCATCCGCAAGCTCGAGGCGATTGCCGCCGGGGTGGAACTGTAAGGCCAAATGCCTATAGCGGCGTCATGCAGAGCATCGACGACATCCGCGAAGAATATGACTTCCTCGACGGCGACGACCGTTACCGGCTCCTGATCGACCTCGGCCGCCAGTTGGAGCCGATGCCGGAACCCCTGAAGACCGATGCGACGCTGGTGCGCGGTTGTTCCGCATCGGTCTGGGTCTATCCCCAGCCGGGCGAGGACGGCACGCTCCACTTCCTCGCCGACAGCAACGCCGCGATCACCAAGGGGATCATCGCGCTGGTGCTGGCGACGGTGCAGGACCGGCCGGCCCAGGCGATCCTCGACACCGACATCGCGGCCACCCTCGCCCCGTTCGACCTGCGCAACCAGCTCAGTTCCAACCGGACGCAGGGCATTCCGAACATGATCGCCCTGATCCGGGAAACGGCGGCACGACTGGACGGCGCTTCCGCTGGCTAGTCGGACGGCGCAGCGTGGGTGTACCCGCTGGATGTTCTGAGCAGACGTTCGGTGGCCGTAGCCATGTCGGTCGGAAGGTCGCCCGTTTCGTATATTTTAACTCGTAATGGCGGAAACCGTTCTCACAATTCGATGACGGAGGGTGACGTTGCAGATAAATATCGGCTTGCTGAAACAGCAGCACATGACGATCCGCGCGACGACCGACGACCTGCTTGCGCTGACCGACCTGCAGTTCGATCAGGGGTTTCCTGGTGTCACGAATGCTCGCCTTAAACTGGCGAAGGTCATTGCGGACCATCTTGCAACCGAGACGGTCGAAATACACGAACCGTTACAGGCCCGCGGCAAGGCGGATGACATCCCGGCTTATGCCGAGATCGTTTCGCGCATACGGGAACTTCGCGTCATGTTTTCCTGTCATATCGCCAAATGGTCCCTCGCCGCGATCCGGAAGGACTGGGCAGGCTATGGCCGATCGCTGCGGGAAATTGCCGTCGAACTTGCCGACATTCTCGACCGGGAGGAGCGCGATCTCTTTCCGGTGGCGCAGACGATCCTGACGAAGGTCGAACCTGCGAGAAGGTCGAACACGCTGTTGTTCGACCCGTCCTTGCTGAGTCAGTCGTCATCCCGGCGAAGGCTGGTATCTGCCGTCGAACGATACAGCGAGAACCCCTGGAAACCGCAGCCTTCGCTGGGGTGACGTATTCGGGCAGGTGGGTTGACTCCAGCGCGTTAGGCAGGTCCCGCCGATCTACGCCTAGCGCCGATCCACATTCAGCTACTTACGGTGTCGTTCTCAACGACGCCTCCAGCCTCTCCGTCACCCCCGAACTTGTTCCGGGGTGACGAAGTAAGACTGTGAATGTCGATCCGGCCTATAGGGGTTTCGACCTAGGAGGATCACCGGGACGACGGTGATTTCGGTTAGGGGCCAGCCGCGAGGAGTGAGCGATGCTGAAGCATCGTGACCGACGAGCAACGCCGCCCCGGATCGAAATCACCCCGCTGCGAAGCAGGCGCGCGAAGGGCGATGACGGCGGTTCAACCTAGTCGGAAACTGCTCTAGTCCAGACCCAGCCGACCTGCCACCGCGTCCAGATCGTCACCCGGCCGCACCAGCAGCCAGTCGTTCGGGCGCGCGCCGTCGACCACCACCACCGCGCCCTTTGGACACACGTCGAGGCACTTCACCTCGACCACGCCAGCGCGCGACTTGGGACCGTTCTTCAGCTTCAGATGCTTGCGCAGCGCCTTGGCCAGCGGCTTGCCCGACGGGCCGAAGCCGCCGTCCAGCTTTTTCGAACATTTGGCGCAGACTAGAACCGCCTTGTCCCATCGCGAACGGACGCCGGTCCTCACGCGGGCTTCCAGCTCCGGCGCTCCTCAGCGACACGCAGCACGTCATAGGCGGCCTGGATCGCGTGGAATTTCTTCGCCGCCTCGGCATCGCCGGGGCGGACATCGGGATGAAAGACCTTGGCCAGCTTGCGCCACGCCAGCCGGATCGTGTCGAAATCGGCATCGGGATCGCATTCCAGCACGTCGAGCGCCCGCATCTCGTCGCGCGACCGCGTGCCGTCGCCCGATCCGGCCCAGGCGTTCGAGGCGGACGCGGCATAACCGTTGGCGGTGCGCCGCTCCTCGGCCTCGCGTGCCTTGGCTTCCTCTTCGTTCAGCCCCTCGAAGTAGTTCCAGCCCTTGTTATATTCGGCGGCGTGCGCTTCGCAGAAATACCAGCGGTCGGGGCTGTTGGGCGATTTGGGCGCGGGGCATTTGCCGGGTTCCGTGCAGCCGTGGCGATCGCACAGTTTCACCGTCTGTGCCTCGCGGCCCTCGCTATAGCCGCGCCAGCGGGGAAAGCCCCAGTCGTTCGATCGCGTGTGTCGTGCCATTGCTGTCGAGATAAACCGCCGGAGCCACCGCGCAACCCATTGTCGCGCGCGAATGTCAGAGGGTCTGTAAGCCGGGTTCTGTCCACCTGCAAAAGCAGGATAGGCGACCATTCCTCTTGGACGACGCTTGCGCGCCGTCTCCAGCAACCAACCCGGGCAGCGGGCCGGAACATGCCCCGGAACGCTTGCGCGCTCCATGCCGCCCCTATTCGGTCTTGCTCCCGGTGGGGTTTGCCATGCCGCTGCCGTTACCGGCCGCGCGGTGCGCTCTTACCGCACCCTTTCACCGTAACCCGGCCGAAGCCAAAGGCCGTCTGCTCTCTGTGGCACTGTCCCTGAACCCCCGGCCGAAACCGGAAGCCCGCCGGGCGTTACCCGGCACCGTCGTTTCCGTGGAGCCCGGACTTTCCTCGGCACGCATGACACGTGACGCGGCCGCCCGACCCTCTGACGCCCCAGCCCCTAGCGGAGGGAGCGCGCGGGTTCAATCGTCGCCTTGCGGCTTTGGCAGCAACAACGCGAGCAGCAGCATCCGGCATTCGCCGTCGATCACCCCGTCGACCATCTCCGGCCGAAACCGCCGCTGGAACGCGGTGGTGGCGGCGGTCGCGTCGGACACGTCGTAACCGAAGCGCTCCAGCGCCAGCAGGAACCCGCCATCGCTCCATTCCGGGTCCATCAGGTTGCGGGTCGGCCGGGGGAGCGCGAGGCGAAGACGCGACAGGCGGTTCCACGGAAACAACTCGCCCGGGTCCTGCTTGCGGATCGGCGCGATGTCCGAATGGCCGACGACATTGCCGCGCGTGATTTGATGCCGGCCCTTGATGGCATGGACCAGCGGGATCAGCGCGTCGATCTGCGCCTGGGGAAAGTCGCGATAGCCCCATTCATGGCCGGGATTGACCAGTTCGATGCCGATCGACGCGCTGTTAACGTCGGTGATCCCGCGCCAGTGCGATCGCCCGGCGTGCCATGCGCGCTTGTCCTCGGCGACCATGTGGTGGATCGTGCCGTCCTCATCGACCAGATAATGCGCCGACACCTGCGCCGCCGGATCGGTCAGCCGGGCGATCGCCGACGCGGCATCGGTCATGCCGGTATAGTGCAGGACGATCATCGTGATCGGCAGCGTGCGTTCGCCGAAGTTCGGCGACGGCGTATCGATCATGTCCATCACGGCCTCCCCCCTTGCGCGCGTCGTGCACCCGATTGCGGCGGGACGCGGGGAAAGGCAACCCTGGCCTGAAGTTAGTGCGCGGCCAGCCGGTACATACCACGATAGCGTTCGGAGGGGACCAGCGCCTCGGTATGGCCGATCACCGTCTCGCCCGCGCCCAGCACCAGCAGCCCCCCGGGCCGCAGCACGCCCGCGATCCGCTCCAGCACCATCCGCCGCGTGGCCGGCGCCAGATACATCAACACGTTGCGGCACAGCACGATGTCGAACTTGCCGGCCGGCAGCGGGTCGGACATCAGGTTCTGCTGGGCATAGAGCAAGCGGAACCGCAGTTCGCTCCGCGCCTCCCACATGTCGTCGCGCAGTTCGAACCAGCGCATCATCCGCCGGATCGACAGCCCGCGCTGGATTTCGAACTGGGTATAGCGCCCGGTCCGCGCGCGTTGCAGCGCCCGTGCCGAAATATCGGTTGCGCGCACTTCGGGCAGCGCCAACCCGCTCTGTTCCTGCGCTTCGGCGAACAGCATCGCCAGCGACAGCGGCTCCTGCCCGGTCGAACAGGCCGCCGACCAGATGCGCAGTCGGCGCGGTGCCGCTTCCGCCATGTCGACGGCGGCGGCCACCACCTGGTCCAGCACGGCCGCATCGCGAAAGAACGACGTTTCCTGGTTCAGCAAGGCATCGACCACCAGATCGGCCAGCCCCGCTTCGCAGCGGCCGCCCTCGGCGATACGGGCGACCAGTTCGTCCAGCGACGCCAGCCCCCGCTCGCGCAGCATCGGCTGCAAGGCGCTGTCGATCCGCCATGCGCGCCCTGCATCGAGCTGCTGCCCGGTCCGCTGTTCCAGCAGACTGACGATCTTGTGCGCCGCATGGCTCATCGGCGGTGCAACCTGCGGCATCGTCATGCGGAACGCTTTCTGCGGGCGATGAATGCGCCCAGCTGGTCGGGAGTACCTATGGTGGAGGCGAGGCCGCTTTCGGCGATGGCGCCGGGCATACCCCAGACGACGGAGCTGCCCTGGTCCTGCACCGCGACCACGCCGCCGGCGGCACGGATGCGCTCGGCACCGCGGCAACCGTCGCGGCCCATGCCCGACAGCACGACCGCCAGAGCGCGCGCACCGAAGACGTCCGCCACAGATTCGAGCATCGGATCGACGGAAGGCATACAGCCGCTGATCGACGGCGTCCGGTCCAGCCGGGTCGCGGCACCTTCGGTCGTCGACACGACGCGGATATGCGCGTCGCCCGGTGCCAGGATCATGCGACCGCGCTGGATGCGCAGGCTGTCACGCGCGACATCGACCGGGCGCCGTGCCAGCGCGGCCAGTTGCTGCGCGAAATAGCCGGTGAACGATCCCGGCAGATGCTGGGTAATCAGGATCGGCACGTCGAGATCGTCGGGCAGCGCGCGCAGCAGCGGTGCCATCGCATGGATACCCCCGGTCGAGGCGCCGATGGCAATCACGTCGAACGCATCGCCGCGTGCCGCAACTGCCACGGCGGAGCGGGACGTGGTCGCCATCACATCGGCGACCAACGCGGTCAGCCGGTCGGCAAAACCGCCGGCCAGGGGCGAGGATTCGGGCTTGGCGAGCGTCGCCGACGCGCCCAGCGACAGCGCGTGCAAGGCGGTCGGCGATCCGGCGGCGCAACTGCCCGACAGGATGATGACCCGCGCCTCCGGAGCGCTGGCGATCAGTGCGGGCAGGCCCGACAGCCCGTCGGTCCCCGGGAGGTTGATGTCGAGCAGGATCAGGTCGACCGATCGGTCGCCCAGCACGTCCAGCGCCTGCGCGATGTTGCCGACCGCCGCGACCACTTCATAGGTGGGGATGGCGTCGACGATCCGGGCGATGACGCAGCGGGTGACCGCCGAATCATCGACGATCAGGACGCGCAGCACGCCGGGTACGGACGCCGCCGGTCGGGGACAGGCCGCGGCCATGCCAGTCGTCGTTACGCGACGCCGACGATCTGGAGCTTGCTCTCCAGCGTCTCCCGATCGAACGGCTTCATCACATATTCGTCGGCCCCGGCCTCGATCGCGGCGCGGATATAGGCCATGCCGTTCTCGGTGGTGCAGAACACGACCTTGGGATGCATCCCGCCGTCGCTCTGGCGCAGCGCACGCAGGAAATCCATTCCGCTCATCACCGGCATGTTCCAGTCGAGCAGGATGACGTCGGGCTGCTGTTCGGCGCAACGGTCCAGCGCCTCACGCCCGTCCCCGGCCTCGCGGACCTCGAACTGCAGCGTTTCCAGGATGTGTCGGGCGACCTTGCGGATCACCTTCGAATCATCGACGACCAGGCAATTCTTCATGACGACATCCTATTGTATACTTTGGCCAACCTAGCGACAGATCGTAAGCAGGCCGTTAAAGCGGTCAGGCAGCGGCACGCTCGTTTCCCGCCGCGCGCGCGACGACGGCGGTGAGGTTGAGCACGAGAACCGCACGGCCGTCATGGTCGATCATGCCGCCCACGACCGCCGCCCATGCCCCGCCGGGCATCAACCCCGACGACAGCGGGCGCACCTCGCAGCGATAGGCGTCGTCGAGCATGTCGACCAACAGCGCGTAATGATGGCCGTCGACCTGCGTCACCACCGCCCGGCGGGGGGACGACGATTCGTTCGCCGGATCGATCGCAAGCGCGGTATCGATCACCGTGACCACCCGGCTGCGCAGCGCGGCCAGGCCGCGCACCGCACGCGACGTGCGCGGCACCGGCGATACCGCCGCGATGTCCACGACCGATTCGACGCGGTCCGACAGGATCGCCACGTCCTGTCCGGCCACCCGCGCAAGGAGGAACAGCTCCGTCATTGTCATTTCCCCACCGCCAGCCGGACCGCCTGCAACACGCCTTCGCGATCATATCGATAGACGCTGCCATCGCCGGTATCGGCGACCGACGCCCGCAACCGGACGACCGGCGTGCGCCCGCCGGGCACGACCGCCATCGGATCATCCGCCTGCGTCAGCACCAGCGCCGGCCGTTCATCTTCGCCCAGTCGCTCGACCGCGCGATAGCCCGCCTGCTCCAGCATCGGCCGCAGGAAGGTACGCATCCATCCGCTCCCGCCATCGGCCAACAGGCAGGTCGGCCGCGCGGAAACCGCATTGCCCATCGCCGGCGCCACGTCGCGGGCAAGACGCTGGAACAGCCACAGCGGATCGACCTGTTCGACCTGTTCCCCGTCCAGCAGGACGATCCCGCCCGTGGGCCCGAACTCCGCCGCCGGCGCCGACACTTCGGGCAGCATCACGATGTCCACCGCATCGTCGATCGCATAGGCCAGCTCGACCACCCCGTCGGTCAGGCGCAGGACCGTCGTCACCCGCTCGATCCCGTCGGTCGCGCTCGCCGCCACCGGGAGTACCCGCCCATCGATCGCCAGCCAGATGCGTCCCGCGCTATGCTGCAGGCTGCCGGCGCGGATGCGCTCGATCCGGTCGATCACCGCCAGCGGGATGACCCGCCGCCGGCCATCGAGGTCGTCGAACAACAATGCGGTGACGCCCGGTTCGACCTCGGTTTCCGCCTCGGCCGCCAGTTCGCGGTCCATCGCATCGGCGAAGTTCAGCCCGGCGGCCTGCGCCACTCCGGCACAGTCGAGCATCAGCATCGGCTGCCCGGTATCGGGCAGGGTCTGCCCGGCGAACAGCCCGGTCGCCATCACCGCCGGCGCGGCGGGTTTTACCACCAGTTCCTCGGTATCCAGCACCTCGTCGACCGCGAGCGCGAAGTCCCCGGCGCCGATGCCGACCACGACCAGCATCTTGCCGCACGCATCGGGGCGCGATTCGACGGCCAGCACGTCGCACAGATCGACCACCGGAATGCGCCGGTCGCGAATCTGCGCGATGCGGATGTCGCCCAGCTGGTCGATCCGGATATTGGCCCCGCGCTCGCGCACGATCTCCCCGATCGTCTGGCGCGAAATGGCGAAGCGATGCTCGCCCGCGCGCACGACGATGGTCGATACGATCGACAGCGTCAGCGGCACCTGCACCGCGATGCGCAGTCCCCGCCCCGGCTTGTTGTCCAGCGTGATCCGCCCGCCTATCTGGTCGATCGCGGCGCGCACCACGTCCATACCGACACCCCGGCCCGAAATCTCGGTCGCGACGTCGCGCGACGACAGGCCCGGTGCGAACACCAGCTCGCATTGTTGCCGCTGGGGCATCGCCCGCAGTTCGGCCTCGCTCCGCTGCCCCTTGCGCGCCAGCTTGGCGATCAGCCGTTCGGTATCGATACCGCGCCCGTCGTCGATGATCTCGATGACGATCTGGTTGCCCGACTGGCGCGCGGAGACATGCAGCCGCCCGCTTTCCCGCTTGCCGGCGGCACGGCGTTCGGCAGGCGATTCGATGCCGTGGTCGATGGCGTTGCGCACCACATGGACCAGCGGGTCGCGCATCACCTCGATCATCTCGCGGTCCAGCTCGACATCGCTGCCGTCGACGCTCAGCGTCACCGCCTTGCCAACCGCCGCCGCCGTATCGCGCACGATGCGCGGCAGCGGAGAGAACAGCGTCTCGATCTTCTGCATCCGCGTCCGCGTCACCGCGTCGCGCATGTCGGCGACCGACGACGACAAACGCTCCAATGCCCCTTCGACCGCAGGATCGAGGTCGAGGTCGCGCAGGCGGCGGGTCAGTTCGTTGCGGACCAGCACCATGTCGGACATGCCGCTCATCATCCGGTCGAGCAGATCGACGTTCAGCCGGACACTGCGTAGCGGCGCGCGGCCCTGCGCGATCGCCGCCGCCGCCAGCGGGGTCGTCGCCTGCCCGACACTGGCCCCCGGGGCCAGCGCGGCGATCAGGTCGTCTTCACCTTCGTCGGTCAGCGGGAGGCCGGCATCGATCGCCTCGACCAGTTCGCCGATCCGGTCGACGATCGCCAGCACCGCATCGACCAGCGCACGGTCCGGCCGCCGCTTGCCGTCGCGTACCTCGCACAGCGTATCCTCGGCGGCATGGCTCAGCCGCAACAGGCGCGGCAGGTCGAGGAAGCCGCAGCTGCCCTTGACCGTGTGGACGAAGCGGAAAATCGCATCCAGCCGGTTGCGGTCATCGGGCGCGGCTTCCCACGCGACGACCTCCGTCGACAACGCCTCCAGCGTCTCGCGGGTTTCGGCAATGAATTCCTGTAACAGATCGTCCATGCGGCCCCGCCCGGTTATGGCACGACCATGGCGGCGATCAGGTTAAGACGGGGTTAGTGCGGGCGAAGCGATCGGGACGGGCGCTCCCTTTTCCGTCACTCCCGCGAAGGCGGGAGTCCATTATCGCCAACCTCACGGCTCTTGCCGAACCCTCGGCGTCTATGGATTCCCGCCTTCGCGGGAATAACGAGTGCTCACCCGGTGACCAGCGACGCACCGAACAGCAGCACCGGGGAATCGACCGGCGATACCTGCAACGTGCCCCCGCTCTGTTCGACCAGTTCGCGCGCGAGACAGGCGGCGGCGGCGCGCGGCGTCATCATCGCCGCATCGCCCAGCAATGCGCCGCGCAGTTCGGCGTCCAGCACGATCCGCTGCCCATCGGCGCGCACCGCGATGTCGATGCCGCCCGGCGTCCGCTCCGCCCCAATGTCCAGCTGCCCGCCGCGCACCAGCGCGTCGCCCGCGATCAGCGCAAGGTTCAGCAGCACCTTCACCGCCGGCTTGGGCAGCGACGGCGCATCGACCATCCAGCCGAGCCGTACCCGATGGTTGTCGCCGAACAGCCCTTCCAGTGCGGCGCGGGCCTCGCGCGTATCGATCAAATCGCCCAGCCCGCCCGACGCTCCGAACGCCAGGCGAAAGAATTTCAGCTTGTTGGCCGACGCCCGCGCGCTGTCAGCCAGCAGTTCGAGGCAGCGGGCACGCATGTCCGGATCATGTTCGTCGGCGAGCAGTTCGAGACCGTTGTTGAGCGCCCCGACGGGGCTGAGCAGGTCATGGCACAATCGCGAACACAGCAGGCTGGCGAAATCGGCTGGGCTGATGTTCAATGCGACGACCCTTGTGCTTTGGCGAACGTCATCGTCCGCCCGGCCCCGTCCATGTGCACCGCTTCGCAGTTTTTTTCAACGTGGCCAGGCGCCTTTACCGTGAAGGCGACCGGATCGAACCGGCCATGTCGTGCCCCGTCCGCGACCGCCCGCCACAGCCGCGCGGTCCCGCCGCCGAGGATCAGCCACAGCGCTCCGTCCGCCGCCGCCTGCGCCGCATCGGTGGCCGAAGGGTCGGCGCTGCCCGAGGGGTGCGAGTGGTACCAGCCGAGCACCGCCAAGCCACCCCGGCGTGCGTCGCGCAGTGCCGTGAACAGCGCCGCTGGATCGATTTCGAAGTGCCGCGCAGGATCGTCCGCGACGTTGCGGGTCAGTTCCGCGATCAGAACGCGGCCATCCTGTCCGCGCAGGATGCCGCAAATCTCGACGGCACTTTCCGCCGCGGCCCGCAGCAGCTCCACCAGCAGTTCGCTTGATATTTCCGGTTCCATCCCCATTTCCATACGCAATGGACCGGGGGGTTTCCACGATCGAGGCGCGCATTACCGATGCGACGCACGGGCAACGGATCGACAAGGCATTGGCCGAGGTCGTCGCCGATCTTTCGCGTGAACGGATCAAGGCGCTGATGGCCGCCGGCCATGTCCATGGCAGCGAAGGGCCGGTGTCCGACAGCGCGCGCAAGGTGTCCGCCGGACAGTGCTTCACCATCACCCTTCCCGCCACCGTGCCGCTCGACACCGTGGCGCAGGATATTCCGCTGGTGGTCGCCTATGAGGACGAGCATCTGATCGTCGTCGACAAGCCCGCCGGGCTGGTGGTGCATCCCGCCGCCGGCAATCTCGACGGGACTTTGGTCAACGCGCTGCTACACCACTGCGCGGGCAAGCTGTCGGGCATCGGCGGCGTCGCGCGGCCCGGCATCGTCCACCGCATCGACAAGGATACGTCGGGCCTGCTGGTCGTCGCCAAGGACGATGCGGCGCATGAGGGGCTGGCGCGGCAGTTCAAGGACCACAGCATCGACCGCCGCTATCTGGCGATCGCGGCGGGGCGGGTCATGACGTCGGCCGGAACGGTCGATGCGCCGCTGGCGCGGTCGCCGAACGATCGCAAGAAGATGGCGATCGTCCATTCCCCCACCGCCAAACATGCGATCACCCACTGGCGCAAGCTGCGCCAGCTGGACGGCGCATCGCTGATCGAATGCCGGCTGGAAACGGGGCGCACGCATCAGGTGCGCGTGCACATGGCGTCGATCGGCCACCCGCTGCTGGGCGATCCGGTCTATGCCGGGCGGCGACCGGCGTTGAAGGCAAAGCTGGAAACGCTCGATTTCCGGCGACAGGCATTGCACGCCGCACATCTGGGGTTCATCCATCCGGTCACAAAAAACGCTTTGTCGTTCGATAGTGACCTTCCGGCAGACATGCAGGAACTGTTGGACCATCTTCACGGTTAGGTTTCGGTGATTCCGCAGTGCGGCGTCGCCATTAAGGACAAAGGGAGTTTCACGCGATGGCAACTGGCAGCAACGTCCCGGCGACGATCCCGGCGCTTGGCGGCGAGGCGAGCCTCAACCGCTATCTCTCCGAAATCCGCAAGTTCCCGATCCTCGCGCCCGAGCAGGAATATATGCTCGCCAAGCGGTTTCAGGAACATGGCGATCCGGAGGCTGCGGCCCAGCTCGTCACCTCGCACCTGCGCCTCGTCGCGAAGATCGCGATGGGCTATCGCGGCTATGGCCTGCCGGTCAGCGAACTGATTTCCGAAGGGAATATCGGGCTGATGCAGGGCGTGAAGAAATTCGAGCCGGACCGGGGCTTCCGCCTCGCCACCTATGCGATGTGGTGGATTCGCGCTTCGATCCAGGAGTTCATCCTGCGGTCGTGGAGCCTCGTGAAGATGGGCACCACGGCGGCGCAGAAGAAGCTGTTCTTCAACCTGCGCCGGATGAAGTCGAAGCTCGACGCGTTCGAGGACGGCGATCTCAGCCCTGAGCACCTTCAGAAGATCGCAACCGACCTTGGCGTGACCGAGGAGGAAGTGACCTCGATGAACCGCCGCATGGCGATGGGCGGCGACACGTCGCTCAACGTCCCCATGCGCGAGGACGGCGAGAGCCAGTGGCAGGACTGGCTGGCCGACGACAGCCCATTGCAGGACTCCGTCGTTGCCGAGGCGCAGGAAGCCGACGTCCGGCACGGGATGCTGGTCGAGGCGATGGACGACCTCAACGATCGCGAAAAGCATATCCTGACCGAACGTCGCCTGACCGACGATCCCAAGACGCTGGAAGAGCTTTCGCAGGTCTATGGCGTCAGCCGCGAACGCGTCCGCCAGATCGAGGTGCGCGCGTTCGAAAAGCTGCAAAAGGCGATGATGCGCCTGGCGGGCGACCGCAGGATGCTGGCGGCGGTGTAATACGCAGGGGCGGAGCCAGCCCGCCCCCACCGTCATCCCGGCGAAGGCCGGAATCCATAACCCACGTCGCCTGCGGCCCCTGCCAATCCGCCTGCATCACGGCCCGCCAACCCCAACCGCCACCCCAGCGAAAGCTGTGGTCTCCCGCCTATGGCGCGGGACGGATGCCGGTCGAGGCTCCAGCCTTCAATGGCGCGGCGTTAACCTCAACAAGTATCGCGCACCCGACCCGCCTCCGCCACCCCCTTGCCCAAACCCACCGCCCCAGCGTAGCGAGCGCACATGGCCGCCCGCACCGCTTCCCGCCCGAAACCCGCCGCCACCCATGGCTGGGGCCGCCGTCTGACCGGCTGGGCGGTCAAAGCCGTCCTCGGTTTCGTCATTCTGTCGGTCCTGTGGGTGCTGATCCTGCGGTTCGTGCCGCCGCCGATCACGCTCACCATGCTGGGCGACGTGCCGACCGGCCACGGCGTCACCAAATCGTGGCGTCCCCTGTCGAAGGTCGATCCCGACATGCCCCGCGCGGTCATCGCCGCAGAGGACAGCCGCTTCTGCGCGCATAACGGGTTCGACTATATCGCCATCGCCAACGCCGCTCGCCGCAATGCCGAGGGCGGCCGCATCCGGGGCGGCTCAACGATCAGCCAGCAGACCGCAAAGAACGTCTTTCTGTGGCAGGGCGGCGGCTATTTCCGCAAAGCCCTGGAAGCCTATTTCACCGTCCTGATCGAGGCGATGTGGGGCAAGCGCCGGATCATGGAGGTCTATCTCAACGTCGCCGAAACCGGGATCGGCACCTATGGCGTAGAGGCCGGCGCCCGCCGCTATTTCAAGCACGGCGCCGACAAACTGGCCGGGCGCGAGGCCGCACAGATCGCCGCCGTCCTGCCGCTGCCCAAGAAGCGCGCCGGCATCGCGCCCACCGGCTTCACCCGCCGCTACGCCCGCACGATCGAACGCCGCATCGGTATCGTGCAGCGCGAGGGGCTGGACAGCTGTCTCAAATAACCCCCGCCCGTCATACTCGCGAAAGCCGGGATCCATGGCAATGAAGCGTCAGCAGCTCTAGGTGTTTGATCCATCTATGTGTAAACGTCACCCCAGCGAAGGCTCGGGTCTCCAGCGGCTCCTGCTACGCGCTGCAACCGGGAAATCCCAGCCTTCGCTGGGATGACGCCTGGTTCCTGGTTCAAACGAGGTGGATCAGACCCTAGCGAAATAGCCCACATCCATGAATACGGCCTCCGCCGGAATGACGAACGGCCTACTCCACCAAACACGTCACCCCAGCGTAGGCTGGGGTCTCCATGGGGCGAGTGCAACACTCTAACCGCGTGAGACCCCAGCCTACGCTGGGGTAACGTTCTTCATGGCCGCGCTACAATCCCGTTACTTCGTCGCCCGATCCACCGCGTCGGCGGCCTTGTCCGCCGCAGCGCCGACGCTCTTCGCCGCCGACGTCACCGCGCCCGTCCGGGCATTATCGTTGTTCGCGTTGTTCAGCAGGAAATAGGCGCCGACGATCACCGCGAGCAGGATCGCGAGGCCGATCAACAGTCCGCCACCCGATCCCCGGCGCTCGACGATCACCGTCTGCGGTGCGGCACCGGGGGTCGTTTCGATACGATCGCTGTCCATGACCTCATCTCCCATATATAGATGAGGCCATGAACCGCCGGTCCCGCCGCTTGTTCCAGCAGCGTTCCGAACCGTTCAGAACGGCAGCTTGAACCCCGGCGGCAGCGGCAGGCCGTTGGTCAGCTTCGACATTTCGGTCGAACTCGCCGCATCGGCCTTCGCCCGCGCATCGTTGAACGCGGCGACGATCAGGTCCTCCAGCATCTGCTTCTCGCCCGGCTGGAGCAGCGAGTCGTCGATGTCGACGCCCAGGATGCGCCCCTTGGCGGAGGCCCGGACCTTCACCAGCCCGCCACCCGATTGTCCGTCAACCTCGATCGTGTCGAGGTTCGCCTGCGCCTTGGTCAGTTCGTTCTGCACGTTCTGCGCCATGGCCATGATGTCGTCGAGATTCTTCATCGCGCGATACTCCCGTCGCTGCGTTGCCAATGATCGAGGGTGGCGTCCGGAAACGCCGCCAATGCCGCCTGTACCAGCGGCGATGTGAGGACCTGTTCGCGCTCCGATTCCGCCTTCGCCGTTTCCTGTTCGCGCAGGGTCGGTTCGCCCGCCCCCTCGCCGATCAGAACGCGCCAATGACTGCCGGTGATCCCCTTCAGCGCATATTCCAGATCACGGGTGAAGTCGGCGGGCAAGGGCCGCGCGCCGCCCAGTTCGACCAGTTGCGGCTCCAGCCGGATCAGCCGCGCGCAATTCCGAAACTGCGCCTCCAGCGAATGCCGCCCATGCTTCGACAATAGTTGCGCGACCTGCTCGGCCGTCTCGGGCAGCAGATCGGCGACCGCGGCCGGTTCGGCGGCGGGCGCGGGGGCCGGAGCGGACGGCGGCGCCATCGCCGGCACCTGCCCCGCCGCGAGCTGCTTCGCCAGCGTCCCCGGATCGGGCAACGAGGAGGCATGGACGATGCGCAGCAGCGCCATCTCGCACGCCTCGATCGGCAGCGCGGCGCGCGACACCTCCTCATGGCCCTTGAGCAGCAGTTGCCACAGCCGGTGCAGCATCGGGAAGGACAGCGCGCTCCAGCCATCGAACGCCGCGCGTTCCTCCGCCGACTGGCCCGGTCCACGATCGCCGCCGACCTTGACGATCGTCACCGCATGGACCGTTTCCAGCAGCGTACGCAGCACCGACGCCGGATCGACGCCCAGATCATATTGCGCGCGCAGTGCCCGAAGCGCCCCCGGGCCATCTGCCTTCAGCAGCAGGTCGAACAGCGAACGGATCGCGCCCCGGTCGGACAGGCCCAGCATCTGCCGCACCGCATCGGCGCGCACACCCTCGCCGTCCAGCCCACCATGCGCGATCGCCTGGTCAAGGATCGACAGCCCGTCGCGCGCCGACCCCTCCGCCGCGCGGGCGATCAGTTGCAGCGCCTCCGGTTCGGCCTCGACGCCCTCCGCCTCGACCACATGCGCGAAATGTCCGGCCAGCAGGTCAGCGGGGATGCGTCGCAAGTCGAAGCGCTGGCAGCGCGACAGCACCGTCACCGGGACCTTGTGCACCTCGGTCGTCGCCAGCAGGAACTTGACGTGGGCGGGCGGCTCTTCCAGCGTCTTGAGCAGCGCGTTGAACGCCGGGGTCGACATCATGTGCACTTCGTCGATGATATAAATCTTGAAGCGCGCCGACACCGCTGCATAGCGCACCGCCTCGGTCATCTCGCGCACGCTGTCGACGCCGTTGTTCGACGCGGCGTCGATCTCAATCACGTCGATATGCCGCCCTTCGGCGATCGCCCGGCACGGCTCGCACACTCCGCACGGATCGATGGTCGGCCCGCCCTGCCCGTCCGGCCCGATGCAGTTGAGCGCCTTGGCGATCAGCCGCGCGGTCGACGTCTTGCCGACCCCGCGCACGCCGGTCAGCAAGAACGCATGGGCGAGGCGACCGCGCTTGATCGCATTGCCCAGCGTCGTGACCATCGCATCCTGCCCGATCAACTGGCTGAACGTCTGCGGCCGATATTTGCGGGCGAGCACGCGGTATGGCTGCGCGGCGGCAGGCTGTTCGGGGATGTCGAGGGCGAGGAAGGAGTCGGACATTGGGGGTGTCTTAGCGGGTGGCGGCGGCAGTGTCGCCTGTTGTACGCCACGCATTCCGCAAACCCATCATAACAGGCTTCGCTCCTGAGGCCCGGAAGCGAAACGTCGTTGGCCGATCAGGGAGCAATTCTGACTGTCCAAGTTTAGTGGTGCGGGCGAATTGGCAGACGTTGTCACGCTACCATCGAGCCGGTTATCAGAACCAATGGTCTTCAGCTACCGCGTCTCCCTTCAAGTCTGGCATCCTGATACCGATCCAGAGAGGATGATTGCTGGGATAGGCCGTCCAGCTCGTCGACACTGGAAAGTAGGCGAAGAGCGGACGACGCCTAACGGCACACCGCTACCCGGTACCTATCGCGAAAGCTATTGCGTGTTCGACCTTGGCGAGGGTGATGACGGTCAGCTCGCCGCCTTCCTCCGTCGAACACTCGTGGAGCTCGAACATGCTGCGGAATTCATAAGCGACTTGCGCCGGACTGGCGGTAAGGTCGGCTATTATGTGTCTTGGTTCCCTGGCGACCATGGAGAGACTTTTGACGCTGATCTCATTGCAGGCATGGCGCGGCTGGGACTTGATTTCGGCGTAGAGCCGGTTTGCTGAACGACCGTCCGTAACCAACAAGCGACATGCTGAGCGAGAGTATCCAAAATCGGGCGTATTTGCGATTTCTGTCTACACGCTCACCATCGAAGACCGGCAACGCCTTTAATTAAGTTCTAAGCCGCCAAAGCCTCCAACGCCTCGTTCGCCTCCATCCACTTCGTCTCTGCCACCTCGATCTCGGTATCGAGGCTCGCGCGGCGCTTCATCAACTGCGCCATCGTCAGCTTCGCCAGCGCCGGCGTAGCCTGCCCTGCCATGGCCGCGTCGAGCGCGTCGCGCTGTTCGGTAAGCCGCGCCAGATCGCGTTCGATCGCCTGCGCATCCTTCTTCAGCACCTGCGCCTTCTCGCGCGCTTCGGCGGCGGCCTTGCGGTCGTCCTTCTTGTTCGCCTTCTTCGCCTTTTCCTTCGCCGAATTGCCGAGGATCAGCGCGATATAGTCGTCGATCGTCCCGTCGAATTCCTTCGCGGTGCCTTCATCGACCAGCACCAGCCGGTCGGCGGTCGCTTCCAGCATGTGCCGGTCGTGGCTGACCAGCAGGACGCAGCCGGTATAGGCGTTGAGTGCCTGCACCAGCGCCTCGCGCGCATCGACGTCCAAGTGGTTAGTCGGTTCGTCGAGGATCAGCATATGCGGCGCGTCGCGGGTGATGAGCGCCAGCGCGAGGCGCGCCCGCTCGCCGCCCGACAGCTTGCCGACCAGCGTGATCGCCTTGTCGCCCGAGAACCCGAACCGCCCGAGCTGAGCGCGGACAGCGGCGGGCGACGCGCCCTTCATCTGGCGCGTCATATGTTCGAGCGGCGTGTCGTCGGTGCTCAGCTCCTCCACCTGATACTGGGTGAAATAGCCGACCTTCATCTTGCCCGCCGCGTTCATGTCGCCGTCCATCGGCGCCAGTTGCGCCGCCAGCAACCGCGCCAGCGTCGTCTTGCCGTTGCCGTTGCGCCCCAGCAGCGCGATGCGATCCTCGGGATCGATCCGCAAATTCAGCCGCTTCAGGATCGGCGTGTCGCCATAACCGACGCTCGCCATGTCGAGCGTGATGAGCGGCGGGCGCAGTTCGTCGGGATCGGGGAAATCGAACGACAGGCTGGGGTCCTCGGCCATCGCCGCGATCGGCTTCATCTTGGCGAGGATCTTCAGCCGCGACTGCGCCTGTTTCGCGGTCGAGGCGCGGGCGGAGTTCTTGGCGACATATTCCTGCAGCTTTGCCCGCTGCGCCGCCTGGTTGACGCGCGCGGCTTCCAGCTGCGCCAGCCGTTCGGCGCGCTGCTTCTCGAACGCGTCGTAGCCGCCGGGATACAGGGTGATCTTGCCCTGATGCAGATGCAGGATATGGTCGACGACGTTGTTCAGGAAATCGCGTTCGTGGCTGACGACGACGATCGTCGCCTTGTAACCTTTCAGGAAATCCTCCAGCCACATCACCGCTTCGAGATCGAGATGGTTCGACGGTTCGTCGAGCAGCAGCACGTCGGGCTGGCTGAACAGCAGCGCCGCCAGCGCGACGCGCATCCGCCAGCCGCCCGAATAGCTCTCCAGCGCCCGCCCCTGCATCTCCTCGTCGAAGCCCAGCCCGACGAGGATCCGCGCCGCCCGCGCCGGCGCGCCATAAGCGTCGATCGCCAGCAGTCGTTCATGGATGTCGCCCAGCCGGTCTGGATCGGTGACGGTCTCGGCATCGTGCATCAGCCGGGCGCGCTCGACATCGGCTTCCAGCACCGTCTCGAACGGGGTCGCCTGTCCGGCGGGTGCCTCCTGCGCGACATAGCCCAGCCGCGACCCACGCGGCATTTCCGCCGTGCCGTTGTCGGGTTCGAGCTGCCCGGCGATCACCCGCACCAGCGTCGACTTGCCCGCGCCGTTGCGCCCGATCAGCCCGACGCGGCTCCCCGGCGGCAGCGCCGCGCTGGCATTGTCGAGGATCGTCCGCCCGCCCAGGCGCACCGTGATACCGTTCAGATTGAGCATGGGCGGGGCGCGTAGCAGTTTTCGCCGCGTTTGCGAAGGGTGCCCCGTCAGTCGCGCGTCGCGGGCAAGGTCTGCCCGCCCTGCACGATTTCCAGCCGGACGATCCGGCCCCCTTCCTCGACGAAGCGGACCCGCGCCTCGACCTTCTCCACCGCGAACTCGGTCGTGCTGACCGGCCGCAGCGCCAGCGCCGGTTGCCCGGTCAGCTGCACCGTCAGTCCGCTCGTCCCCTGCGCCACCGTCACCCGGCCAGTCGGCGCGGTATAGGTGCCGACATAGCGGGCCAGCGTCGCCGCGGGCACGTCGACCGCCGCCGCTTCGACCGGCACCGGCCCGGTGCGGGCCAGCGTGCCGTCGATATTCTCGCCATCGTCGAACAACGCGACCTGCGGCTTGCCGGCGGCATCGCGGCTGAGCACGATCCAGCTGAGACCGGCCTTGCCCATGGTGTAGCGCCCGTCGCCGACCGGGATCAGCGTCGTGCGACCATCGGTGCGCTGCCAGATCAGCTCGTCCTTCTCGACCTTCAGCACGCGGTCCTCGCCGCGCAACGTGTACGTGCCGAGGAACGGTTCGACCGCCGCCTTGTCGAGCGGCTGCGGGGTGAAGACCGGATAGGGCTTTCCGGCGGCCAGCGCCGCCAGCTTGCGCGATACCGCGCCCGGCCCGCTCTGCGGTTCGTCACTGTTAACCAGTACCGCGACCGATATATCCGGCCCGGAGAGGTACAGCGTATCGCTCAGGAAGCCGAAAATCCCGCCACTATGGCCGACCGACGCAAGCCCGCGCACCTTTCCGGGGATCAGCCCGAAACCATAGGGTGCCGTGCTGCCATCGGGCATTCTAGTTGGCGCGATCATCTGCGCGTAGATCGGCGCCGTCAGCACCTTGCCCCGGTGCAATGCGTCGTCCCACCGCGTCAGGTCGCTCGCCGTGCCGACCAGCGCGCCTGCCGCCGCCGGTACGCTCATGTCGATCGCCTGTCCCACCGGCGCCTTCGCATCGGCCCCGGCATAGCCGGTCGCCATCGCCGGGCCGACCGCCGGGTCCTTGCCATAGCGGATGCTGGCCAGCCGATTCGGCCCGGCCAGCCGGCGGGCGACCTCCTCATGCCATGGCCGCTTCGCGACCGCTTCGATGATCGCACCGACCAGCACATAGCCGCTATTATTATAGGACCATGCCTCGCCCGGCTTTTTCACCGGGGGCAGATCCTTGAACACGGCGATCAGCTGTTCGGTCGAATAGGGTCGGGCGGTGTTCGCCACCACCATCCAGCCGGGAATGTCGGTATAGCTCTGGATACCGCTGGTATGGTTCAGCAGCTGGCGGACGGTGATCCCCTTCCCTCCCAGAAAGGTCGGCAGGAACTTCGCCAGCGGATCGTCGAGCGCGACCTTTCCTTCCGCTACCATCTGCAACAGCACGGCGGACGCGAACTGCTTGGTGATCGATCCGATGCGGAACTCGGTCGCGACAGTGATCGGCCGGCGGGCGGCGATATCCGCCATGCCGCGCTCGGCAGTGTAGACGATCCGGGCATGCTCGCTGACGGCGACCTGGATACCCGGCCCGTCCGCTGCGGCGGACGCGGCGACGATCGCATCGGCCTGCGCCTTGAAATCCTTGGGCAGCGCCGCCGCCGGCACCGCCAGCAGCAGCGCCATCATTCCCGCCGACGCCAGACCCATCGTTCGCATACGCCATTCCCCGCTATGAGCAATGGTGTATTGCCGTATTACATCACAACGTCAATCACGCGCCGAACATTGCGCGCAGTTCGTCCTTCAGTATCTTACCATTGGCATTGCGCGGCAGCACGGTATCGGAGAACCGCACCGTTACCGGCACCTTGAACCCGGCAAGCCGCGCGCGGACGAAATCCTGCAGCTCCGCCTCGCTCGCCGCGCATCCGGGGCACAGGTGAACGACGGCGGCAGGCACCTCGCCCAGCACCCGGTCAGGGACGCCGACCAGCGCGGCATCGGTGACGGCCGGGTGCGCGTACAGCACGTCCTCGACCTCGATCGAATAGATATTCTCGCCGCCCCGGATGATGATGTCCTTCGCCCGGTCGACTATGGTGCAGAAGCCTTCCTCGTCCAGCCGCGCCAGATCGCCGGTCCGCACCCATCCGTCGACGAAGGTCCGCGCCGTTTCCTTCGGCGCGTTCCAGTATCCGCGCACGATCATCGGCCCGCGCGCCCATAGCTCGCCGACTTCGCCCACCGGCTGCTCGGTCGCGCCGTCGACGTCCATGATCTTCAGATCGGCCACCGGCACCGGCGCGCCGCAGCTGGTCGGGCGGGCCAGATAATCCTCGCCGACATGCTGGGTCACCGTAGCCATCGTCTCGGTCATGCCCCAGCCGTTGCCGGGCAGCGCGCCGAACACATCGAAGATGCGCTTCACCAGATCGGGCGCGGACGGCGCGCCGCCATATTGCACGACCTCCAGCGACGACAGGTCGTACTTCGCCCGGTCGGGATGCTCCAGCAACTGCCACGCGATCGTCGGCACGCCGCCGGTCACCTGCACCCGCTCCCGCTCGATCAGCGCCAGCGCCTCGCCTGCATCCCATTTGCGCATCAGCACCAGAGTCGTGCCCCCGGCCAGCGCGCCCATCAGCGATGCGCTGCAAGCGGTCACGTGAAAGAAGGGGATGACCAGCAACCCGACCTTGGGCTGCGGTTCGGGCGGCATCTCGCCGCGCCGCAGATGGGATCGCGCGGCGACATAGGCGGCCGACAGAATATTGGTCGCCAGATTGCGATGCGTGCCCAGCGCCCCCTTGGGCCGCCCGGTCGTGCCGCTGGTGTAGAAAATCGTGGCCGCATCGTCGGGTGCGATATCCACCGCCGGCAGCGGCACGTCGGGCAGCGTCGCATATCCGGCGCAGTCGCCGATCACTTCCTCCAGCCGCCGGGTGATCCCGGTCAGCGGCACCCGCGCCCGCGCGACCAGCACTGCCTCCAGCCCCGGCATGGCGCCATAGTCGCTCATCCGGTCGTACCGCTGTCGATCGACGATCAGCACCCGCGCACCCGAATCGTTGACGCCGTACGCCAGCTCCTGCCGGCTCCACCACGCGTTGAGCGGCACGCACACCGCGCCGATCGCGACGATGGCGAAGAAGGCGACTGGCCATTCGGGCATGTTGCGCATGGCCAGCGCCACCCGGTCGCCCTTCTCCACGCCCATCGCGCGCAGTTCGGTCGCCAGCGTCGCGATGGCGCGATATTGTGCTTCATAGCTGACGCGCTGATCCTCGTGAATCGTCGCCAACCGATCGCCATGGGTCCGCGACAGGGCAATCAGCTGGGTCAGGTTGGCCGGCGCATTCTTCCAGATACGCGTCTCGATCCCGCCGATCGTCGCGCTGCCCATTTCGAACGGTGCACCGGGCGCGGTCAGCGCCGCCTGCACCGCCGCCATCGACATGCGCGGCCAATCGGACGGCACCGCCATCGTCGCTTCGTCACCTGCCACGCAACCGCTCCTGCACTATAGTCGAAGGTCGGGTTTGCCCCGCTCCATCGCTTTTCCCTATCGCGCACTATTGATTGTCATTCTTGGAAAGGCAATAGAATGCGGCAATCCCACCGGCGTTTAGAAGGCCCGGTATGGCAACCGATGGAGGAGGCCCGACATGTCCGTGACTACCAAACGCCATGGCGACGTGCTGGTCGTGATCGCCGACAATCCGCCGGTCAACGCCTTGTCGGCAGCGGTCCGCCTTGGCCTGAACGCCGCGATCGACGAAGCCGCCGGTGACGATTCGGTACGCGCCGTGGTCATCGCCTGCGCCGGCCGGACGTTCTTCGCCGGGGCCGACATCACCGAATTCGGAAAAGCCCCGATCGAACCGATGCTGCCCGCGCTGGTCGACCGGATCGAGGCTTCGGACAAGCCGGTCGTCGCCGCGATCCACGGCACGGCGCTCGGCGGCGGATGCGAGGTCGCGATCGCCAGCCATTACCGCATCGCCGTCCCCAGCGCGAAGCTCGGCACGCCCGAGGTAAAGCTGGGACTGCTCCCCGGTGCCGGCGGCACGCAGCGACTACCCCGTCTCGCCGGCGTCGCGGTCGCGTTGGAGATGGCGGCGAAGGGCGATCCGATCTCCGCCGCAAAGGCCAAGGACGCCGGGATCGTCGACCGACTGGCCGGCGAAGACAGCCTGCTGGCCGACGCCATCGCCTTCGCTCGCGAGGTCGCCGACGTCCGCCCCATCCCCCGCGCGTCGCAGCGCCCGCTCTCCCCCGACCCGGAAGCGGTCGCCGCGTTCGAGAAGGCCAATGCCCGCCGCTTCCGCGGCTTCGACGCGCCCGCCGCTAACATCGCCTGCGTCGTCAAGGCGACCGAGATACCCTATGCTGAAGGGTCGGCGTTCGAACGCGAGCAGTTCATGAAGCTGATGTTCGGCGTACAGTCTGCCGCCCAACGCCATATCTTCTTCGCCGAACGCAAGGCTTCGAAGATCGAAGGCATCGCCGGGGACGTCGCGCTGCGCCCGGTCAACCGGGTCGGCATCATCGGGGCCGGCACGATGGGCGGCGGCATCGCGATGAACTTCCTGTCGGCCGGCATTCCGGTCACCATCGTGGAAATGCAGCAGGACGCGCTCGATCGCGGCACCGCCACCATCCGCAAGAACTACGACGCCACCGCCGCCAAGGGCCGGATGAAGCCCGAGCAGGTCGAGCGGGCGATGGGCCTGCTCACCCCCACGCTCGACTTCGACACGCTGGCCGATGTCGATCTGGTGATCGAAGCGGTGTATGAGGAAATGTCGGTCAAGCAGGATATCTTCGGCAAGCTGGACGCCATCTGCAAACCCGGCGCGATCCTGGCGTCGAACACCAGCTATCTCGACGTGAACGTCATCGCGCAGGCGACCCAGCGGCCGCAGGACGTGCTGGGCCTCCACTTCTTCTCGCCTGCCAATGTCATGAAGCTGCTGGAGATCGTGCGCGGCGATGCGACCGCCGACGACGTGCTGGCGACGGCGATGGCGCTGGCGAAAAAGATCCGCAAGGTCGCGGTGATCGCCGGCGTCTGCCACGGCTTCATCGGCAACCGGATGCTGGAGCCGCGTCAGGTCGAGGCGATGAAGCTGCTGCTGGAGGGCGCGACGCCCGAACAGGTCGATCGCGTCCATGTCGAGTTCGGGATGCCGATGGGACCGTTCCAGATGGCCGATCTGGCGGGCGTCGACATCGGCTGGCACCGCGACCCGACCCGAATCGAAAACCTCCGCGACGCGCTGGCCGCCGAAGGCCGCTGGGGCCAGAAGAAGCAGGCCGGTTTCTACGATTACGACGCGAAGCGCACGCCGTCGAACAGCCCGCGCGTCGCGGAGATCATCAAGGACTTCCGCAAGCAGACCAACACGCCGCAGCATGAAGTGACCGATCAGGAGATCGTCGAACGCACGCTCTATACCATGGTCAATGAAGGCGCGAAGATTCTGGCGGAGGGCAAGGCGCAGCGGGCGTCCGACCTCGATGTGGTCTGGATCTATGGCTATGGCTGGCCGGTCTATCGCGGCGGGCCGATGTTCTGGGCCGATACGGAGGGACTGAAGAAGATCGTCGACGGCCTCGACCGTCACGGCTTCGACGTATCGCCGCTGCTGCGCGAAAAGGCCGAACAGGGCGGGAGCTTCTCGGCATGAGCGACCTCGCCCAATTCCGCGCCGACACCCGCGCGTGGCTGGAGGAGAACTGCCCGCCATCGATGCGCGAACCCGTCCGGTCGGACCGGGACGTGACATGGGGTGGCCGCAATCCGACCTATACCGACCCGGACCAGAAGCTCTGGCTCAACCGGATGGCGGCGCGCGGCTGGACCGTGCCCGACTGGCCGACCGCCTATGGCGGCGGCGGCCTGTCGCCGGCGGAAGCGAAGATACTGCGCGAGGAAATGGCGGCAATCAACGCCCGCAACCCACTCTATTCCTTCGGGATCTCGATGCTCGGCCCCGCGCTACTGAAATACGGGACGGAGGAACAGAAGCAGGAGCATCTGCCGAGGATCGCGCGCGGCGAAATCCGCTGGTGCCAAGGGTATAGCGAACCGGGCGCCGGTTCCGACCTTGCCGGGTTACAGACCAGCGCGGTCGAGGATGGCGACGACTTCATCGTCAACGGGCAGAAGGTATGGACCAGCTATGCCGACAAGGCCGACTGGATCTTCTGCCTCGTCCGCACCGATCGCACGACCAAGCAGGCCGGCATCAGTTTCCTGCTGTTCGACATGGCATCGCCCGGCATCACCACGCGCCCGGTCAAGCTGATCTCCGGCAACTCGCCCTTTTGCGAGACCTTCTTCGACGATGTGCGCGTGCCCAGGGCCAATCTGGTCGGCGAGCTGAACAAGGGCTGGGACGTCGCCAAGTACCTGCTGGGCCATGAGCGGGAGATGATCTCCGGCATGGGGCTGACCGACGACCGCCCGCTGATCGACCGCGCAGTGGCGACGATCGGTCTGGACGCGCAGGGCCGGCTCGACGACCCGATGCTGCGTGCGGCCATCGCGACCTTCGACGTCCGCGCCCGTGCCTTCGCCGCCATGTCCGAACGCTTCCGCGACGAACTGAAGGCGAACCGCGCACATCCGGCGCAACCCAGCATGATGAAATATTTCGGGACCGAGTTGAACAAGACCCGCCACGAACTGCTGATGGCGGCGGGCGGGAGCGACCTGCTCGAATGGGAAGGCGCCGACAGCTATGACGGCGCCGCAGCCCGCGCGTGGCTGCGCACCAAGGCCAATTCGATCGAAGGGGGCACGTCGGAAATCCAGCTCAACATCGTCGCGCGTCGCATCCTCGATCTGCCGACCCAGTGACCTTCTACCGGGAATTGCCACCATGCCCCTGTTTCTGAACGAAGATCAGACGATGCTCGCCAACACCGCGCGCGAATTTCTGGGCGAGGCAGCGCCGGTCGCGCATCTGCGTGCCCTGCGCGATGCCGACGATCCAACCGGCTTCGACCGCGACCTGTGGGCGAAGTTCGCCGAGATGGGCTTTACCGGCATGATGGTGCCCGAAAGCGCCGGTGGCCTGGGGCTGGGCCATGTCGAGGCCGGCATCGTTCTGGAGGAAATCGGCCGGAACCTGTCTCCCTCCCCTTTCCTCACCACCTCGGTCGCCGCCGTCGCGGCGCTGACCGGCACATCGGCGGGCGAACGCTGGCTGCCCGAAATCGCCGCCGGCCGGACGATCGCCGCCCTCGCCATCGACGAACGCGCGAAGCATGGCGATAGCGTCGCCCTTCGCGCCAAGCGTGCCGGCAACGGCTTCCGCCTGTCGGGCACCAAGCAGTTCGTGACCCACGGCCATGTCGCCGACCTGATCCTCGTCGTCGCGCGCACCGCCGGCGATGCGGACGAAGCCGACGGCCTGACGCTGTTCGCGCTGCCCTCCGACACGCCCGGCCTGACCGCCGATCCGCGCCGACTGGTCGACAGCAGCATCGCCGCGCGGCTGACCTTTGATAACATCATGGTCGATGGTGACGCGGTGGTCGGCGACGTCGATGACGGCCGTACCGGGCTGAACCGCCTCCTCCGCGCCGCCCGTAACGGAGCCGCTGCGGAGTCACTGGGCGTCGGCGACAGTGCCGCCACCCGCACGCTCGATTATCTTCGCCAGCGCAAGCAGTTCGGCCAGACCATCGGCAGTTTCCAGGCGCTGCAACACCGCGCTGCGCATCTCTATGCCGAACTGGAGGTCGCCCGCGCCGCCGTGCTAAAGGCGCAGCATCTGCTCGACGAAGCCTCCCCCGACGCCGACCTCGCCGTGTCGGTGGCAAAGGCGATGGCCGGCATGGCGGCCACCCTGTCGGTACAGGAGGCGGTGCAGATGCATGGCGGCATCGGCATGACCGACGCGGCGGACATCGGCTTCTTCATGAAGCGCGCCCGCGTCTTGACCGAAATGTTCGGCGACATCGGCTATCACAGCGACCGCGTGGCCCGCGCCGGGGGTTATTGATGGAGCCGAAGCCCGCCGACCTGATCGCCGGCCTGATCCGTCTGCTCGACATCGAGGAGATCGACACCGACCTGTATCGGGGTGCCCGCAACCCCGGCGGGGTAGGCCGGGTGTTCGGCGGACAGGTGATCGCGCAGGCTCTGCAAGCGGCACAGCGTTCGATCGGCGGTGACAAGGTCGCGCATTCGCTCCACGCCTATTTCCTGCGTGCGGGCGACGAGGAACACCCGATCGTCTACCGCGTGGTGCGCGATTTCGCCGGGCGCAGCTTCGCCAATGCCCGCGTGATCGCGATGCAGCGCGGACAGGCGATCCTGAACATGGCGGCGTCGTTCCAGTTGCCCGAGGATGGGCTGACCCATCAGGACGCGATGCCCGACGTTCCCCCGCCCGAAGCCCTGCCGTCCGACCGCGAGCTGCGCGAGGCGATGCAGGATCGCATTCCCGAGAAATATCGCCGCCTGTTCCTGCGCGCCCGCCCGATCGAGATCCGACCGGTCGAGGCGGAACACTGGACCGATCCGGCAAAGCGCGCACCGCTGCAACATGGCTGGTTCCGCGCCACCGCGCCGATCGGCGACGACATGACGCTCCACCGCGCGATACTCGCCTATGCCAGCGACATGATGCTGCTGGGCACCTGCATGTTGCCGCACGGCATCCACTGGATGATGGACAAGGTGCAGACCGCCAGCCTCGACCATGCGCTGTGGCTGCACGAACCGTTCCGGGCGGACGACTGGCTGCTGTACCAGACCGACAGCCCTTGGGCCGGCCATGCCCGCGGCTTCAATCGCGGGCGGTTCTTCAGCCGCGACGGACGGCTGGTGGCGAGCGTGGCACAGGAAGGGCTGGTGCGGGTTCGGGGGTAGGCAACAATGCCGTCTTCGTCACCCCGGGCTTGACCCGGGGTGACGGTTGGAACCCTTTAAACCGGCTCGTGGATCGGGCATCCATTGAACCGCCGCCGATACTCGACGGAATGGTCATAGATCGGCTTGCGCACCCGGTTGACCCCGCCCAGCGGCTGATGCGCGGCCAGCCCGGTCCAGACGCTGAACCGCAGATTTTCGTCGACCTCCGCCACCTTGTCCGCCGACCAGCTATCCTGGGGGTCGGTGCGGATGGTAGCAACGGTGACGAAGGGGCTGACGTCCTCAGGCCACGGCGTCGCGGCGTCCTCGATCGGCTGGGCATCGGTATCGCGCAGCAACTGCACGCGCACCTCCCACTCGCCGCGCACCTTATTCGCCGAGGTCTGCATATCCTCGCGGATGGCGTTCGGGCGGCCGCTGGTATCGATCACCGTGTCGGTCAGCGCGGTCAGGCCGGGCGACACCGGTACGACCTGATATTTCGCGACGAACGCGCCATGGCGGAACGGCGTGGCGGAGAAATAGGTCTCGCCCAGCGGATGGACGTTCTTCGATCCCCCCATCGTCTTTAGCAACGTGCTTTCGGTCCCGACCGCCTCCAGCGCCGCCTCGGCCCCGCGCAGGACATAGGACAGCGCCTTCTTCGCCCATTCCGCCTTGTCGGTCGTTCTGGCGAGCAGCTTCAGGTTGCCGGCGAATTTCTGTGGCGTCGGCGCCGCAAAGGCCGGGGCGTTGACCATGACGAAATCCTGCGTCCGTCCCTCCGCGCCGGGCAGGCGGTCGCCGTCGACGTCCATGACCTTCCACGCCAGACCGCGCGGCAGGCCGATCGCATCGTCGAGGATGTCGCCCGGATTGGTCGAAAAACGCATCACCACCGGATGCGTCCCCGGCATCGCGAACAGTCCTTGCGCCAGTTCGGGCGGCAGATTGTCGTGGATGGTCAGTTCGCCCTTCAGGATGCCGTGTGCCTTGGCATGGACCGCGCGCACCGCCTTGCCATAATCCTTCGACGTGGTTTCGAGGATGGTATCGAACGACTGCTCCATCTGTTCGACCGTCTCGGCCTCGTCAGGCTGCGGCTGTTCCAGCCCGGTCGAATAGCGGATAGGCGGTTTCAGCAGGTCGGTCATGTCGCAAACTCCTTCGTCTTATCAGCGACAAAGGCCGGATGCGGCATTCGTTCCGCCGCGTCAGACGGCGGTACGCCCATAGTCCTGGCGGGTGACCGGATGGCTGGACGACAACCCGCCATCCACCGCCACGGCTTGGCCGTTGACGTAGCTCGCCTCGGCCGAGGCTAGGAACAGGACCACCGCCGCGACCTCCTCCGGCTCACCACCCCGGCGCAACGGATTCAGCCGGCCGATCCGCGCCGCTTTCCCATGCTGCCGGGCATGGTCGTACACCATCGCCGTCATGCCGGTTTCGATCAGGCCGGGGCAGACGGCATTCACCCGCACCCCCGATCCAGACAGTTGCTGCGCGGCGGTCTGGACCAGATTGATGACGCCGGCCTTCGACGCGGAATAGGGTGCGCCGCCCGCCCCCGATCGCAACCCGGCGACGCTGGCGGTACAGACGATCGCCCCACCGCCCGCCGCCGCCATGATCGGCGCGGCATGGCGAATGGCGAGGAACGGACCGATCAGGTTGACGCGCAGGATCTCCGCCCAATCCTCCGCCGTCGTGTCGAACAGGCCGGCGATCCCGCCCGAGATGCCGGCGTTGGCGTGGACGACATCGATCCCGCCATAGGTTTCGACCGCCATCGCGACGGCCCGCGCGACATCGGCGTCCTGTCCGGCATCCATCGCACAAGCTACGGCCTGCCCGCCCATGTCGCCGATCATCGCCGCAGTAGCCTCGGCCTGCGCGACATCGCCGCACACCACGCCCGCCCCTTCGCGGGCAAAGGCGAGCGCGGTCGCGCGCCCGATCCCCGATCCTGCGCCGGTGACCAGCACCGACTTGCCCGCAAAGCGCATCACGCCCCCGCCTTCCTCGCGAAATCCCATGCCGTCGCCGCCAGCATCGGCACCCGTTCGGCCATCGCCGCCGCTTGCGCGCTCGCCGCATTGCCGTCGCGCACCCGCTGCTTGATTCCCTGCACGATCCCGGTCAGGCGAAAGAGGTTATAGGCGAAATACCAGTCGAGCTTCGGCACGTCCGCCCGGCCCGTGGCAGCGCAGTATCGCTCCACCACCTCGTCGATCGTCGGAATACCGCTGTCGCCGCCGGCCAGCCCCTTGATCCCCGAACGCCCATCCGGTTCGGTCCCCCAGTTCATCAGCAGATAGGTGAAGTCGGCCAGCGGATCGCCCAGCGTCGACAACTCCCAATCGAGCACCGCGACGACGCGCGGTTCGTCTTCGCCATAGATCAGATTGTCGATCCGGTAATCGCCATGGACGATCGCGGTCCGGTCCTGCGCGGGCACCGTACGCGGCAGCCATTCGATCAGCCGCTCGACATCCGGAAGATCGTCGGTCTGGCTCGCGCGATATTGCCGGGTCCAGCGCGCCACCTGCCGCTCGAAATAATTGCCCGGCTTGCCATAGTCGCCCAGACCCACCGCCACCGGGTCGATCGCATGGAGCGCCGCCAGCGCATCGATCATCGCATCATAATGCTTCCGCCGCTGGCCCGGCGTCATGCCCGGCATCGACCCATCCCAGATCGTCCGCCCCACGACACGCTCCATCAGATAGAAGGGCGCACCGATCACCCCCGCATCCTCACACAGGGCAATCGGCCGGGGCACCGGGAACCCGGTCGGATGCAGCGCCGCGATCAGCGCATGTTCGCGCTCGACCGCATGGGCGCTGGGCAATAACGGCCCGAAGGGCTTGCGGCGCAGCACGAACGAACCGGCGGGAAGGTCGACGCGGTAGGTCGGGTTGCTCTGCCCGCCCGGATAGCGCGTGATCTCGACCGGCCCTACACCCACCGTCGCCACCAGCCACGGCGTCAGCCGTGCAAGGTCGAGGTCACCGACCATCGGCCACCTTCGCAAATTCGGCGCGGGCGATGGCGCGGTTGTGCACCTCGTCCGGCCCGTCGGCAAAGCGTAGCGTGCGGACGCCGGCCCATGCGGCGGCGAGCGGAAAATCCTCCGACACGCCGCCGCCGCCATGCGCCTGAATCGCATCGTCGAGGATCTGCAACGCCATGGTCGGTGCCTGCACCTTTATCATCGCAATCTCGCCCTGCGCCGCCTTGTTGCCCGCGCGGTCCATCATGTCGGCCGCCTTCAGGCACAACAGCCGCGTCATCTCGATATCGATCCGCGCGCGCGCGACCCGCTGTTCCCAGATCGAATGCTCGGCGATCGCCTTGCCGAACGCGACGCGCGATTGCAGCCGTTTCGCCATAGCCGCCAGCGCCATTTCGGCGACGCCGATGGTGCGCATACAATGATGGATGCGCCCCGGCCCCAGCCGCCCCTGAGCGATCTCGAACCCGCGCCCCTCGCCCAGCAACAGGTTCGACACAGGCACCCGCACCTTGTCCAGCACGACCTCGCCATGGCCATGCGGGGCATGGTCATAGCCATAGACCGGCAGCATCCGCTCGATCCGCACGCCGGGCGTGTCCATCGGCATCAGGATCATGCTCTGCTGCTGGTGCCGCCGCGCATCGGGGTCGGTCTTCCCCATCACGATCGCCACCTTGCAGCGCGGATCGCCCGTGCCCGACGACCACCATTTGCGCCCGTCGATCACATAGTCGTCGCCGTCGCGCACGATCCGCGTCTCGATATTGGTCGCGTCCGACGACGCCACCGCCGGCTCGGTCATCAGAAAGGCGGAGCGGCTGCGCCCCTCCATTAACGGCCGCAGCCACGCTTCCTTTTGCGCGCGCGTGCCATAGCGGTGCAGCACCTCCATATTGCCGGTGTCGGGCGCGGAACAGTTGAACACCTCGCTCGCCCAATGCCACCTGCCCATCTCCTCGGCGCATAGGGCATATTCGACGTTGGACAATTGCGTCCCCTCGAACGCAAAACTCTCGTCCACCATCGGCGCACCCGAATGCGGCGGCATGAACAGGTTCCACAGGCCGGCGGCCTTTGCCTTTTCCTTCAACGGCTCCAGCATCGCGACCGGCGCCCAGCGATCGCCCGTCGCAACCTCGCGATGATAGGCTTGGTCGGCGGAGGCGACATGCTCGGCGATGAACGCGGCGACGCGATCCCGATATTCGGTTTCGCGCGCACTGAAGCGAAAGTCCAACATCCGTCTCCCGTTGCAACTGTTCTGCTCGATCTATGCCATACCGCATATTCGGTAAAGCGCGGATGACGTCGCGTCATGGTGCAACAATGGGGCTTGGGGTCCACACCCGATCTGCTAGGGTCGCGCGATGACGACGACCGACGGGGCCACCAAACGCTACCGCGCCAAGCGCGACGCCATCCTTGCCGCTGCGGCGGAGGCGATCAACGAAGCCAGTGCCAAGGGCATGACCTTCGCCGATGTCGCGCGCCGGGTGGGCCTGAACACCACCAGCGTCACCTATTATTTCAAGCGGAAAGAGGACCTTGCCGCCGCCGCCTTCGACCACACGCTCGACTGGCTACAAGCGACACTGGATGAATCGCTGGCCGAACCGACCCCACAGGCCCGCGTCGCGCGGTTCCTCTCGATCCACTTCGACCGTCAGCGTCGAATCGAAGCGGGCGAGGAACGGCCCGTCGCGATGCTGTCCGACCTGCGCGCGATGGAGGACCCGTTCAAGGCACGCCTGCTGGCCGGCTGGCGTGAGGTGTTCCGCAAGACCCGGACCCTATGGGGTGAACCGCGCGATCGGATCGCCAAGGATATACAGGGCGCCCGCGCGCACATGCTGCTGGAGAACTGCTTCTGGCTGACCGTGTGGCTCGACCGATACGAACCCGATCAGTATGACCGGGTGCAGGCGCGGCTGATGGACGTGTTCACCCATGGCCTTGCCGGCCCCGGCCAGCGCTGGACCCCCCGACCGCTGCTACTCGAACAGGCGGATGCGGAACCGGCGCGTGACGCGTTCCTGCGCGCCGCCACCCGGCTCATCAACGAACTCGGCTATCGCGGTGCCTCGGTCCAGCGGATCGCGTCCGAGCTGAACGTGACCAAGGGATCGTTCTACCACCATCTCGATGCCAAGGACGATCTGGTCGCTGCCTGCTATCAACGCAGCTTCGACACCATTTCCGCCGCACAGCGCGCCGCCGACCGCGACGGCGGCAGCCACTGGCAACGCCTGTCCAGCACGCTCGCGACGCTGGTCGATGCACAGTTCACCGAACAGGGGCCGCTGCTGCGCACCACCGCGCTCGCCGGGCTGCCCGGCGGCGTACGGCAGGCGATGGTCGACCGCTCCAACCGCATCGCCCGCCGTTTCGCCGGCACGATCAGCGACGGCATCGCCGAAGGATCGGTCCGCGCGGTCGATCCGCTGATCGCCGCACAGGCGTTGATGGCATTGCAGAACGCCGCATTCGACATGCGCGGCTGGGCCGGCACCATGCCGCGCGACCGGGCGGTCGGCTTCTACGCCTCGACGGTTATGACCGGGCTGTTCACCGATCCGGCGGTGTAAATCCGGTCATGGTCCACCGTCCGCCTTCGCGGGCGGAGCAGCCATCCGCAGGACCGCATAGCCCAACACCCCCGCCGCCAGCGACCCTGCCAGCACGCCGATCTTCGCCTCCGCCTGCAGTAGCGGATCGCCGGGGAAGGCGAGCAGGGTGATGAAGATACTCATCGTGAAGCCGATGCCGCACAGCATCGCGACGCCGAGCAGCTGAAGGCGGCTGGCATTGGCCGGGCTGTCGGCCAGACCGAGGCGGATCGCGAGAGTCGCAAAGCCGAACACGCCGACCACCTTGCCGACCAGCAACCCCGCCGCGGCACCGAGCGTCACCGGCGCCGCCAACGCGCCGGGCGGCAGCCCCAGGACCGGCACCGCTGCATTCGCCAGCCCGAACACCGGTACGACGAAAAAGCCGACCGGGACATGCAGTGCGCCTTCCAATCGATGTAATGGACTGACGCAATCGCGGTCTGGCCGCGCTGGCGTCCGCTCCATCGGAATGGTGAAGGCGAGCATCACCCCGGCCAGCGTCGCGTGAATGCCCGATCGCAGCACCAATATCCACAGCACGACACCGACGATCAGATACGGCGACAGCCGGCGGACCCCGAACCGTTTCATCGCGACGAGCAGGGCAAGCGCGACGCCCGCTCCCGCCAGATCGGGCAGCGACAGTCCGGTGGTGTAGAAGAACGCGATGATCGCGACCGCGCCAAGGTCGTCGATGATCGCCAGCGCCGCGAGGAACACCCGCAGCGACGCCGGCACCCGGTTCCCCAACAACGCGATCACGCCAAGGGCAAAGGCGATGTCGGTCGCGGCAGGAATGGCCCAGCCGACGGCGGTCGGCCCGCCGTTGAACGTCAGATAGACCAGCGCCGGCGCGATCATGCCGCCCGCCGCCGCGATACCAGGCAATACCCGGCGCGGCCATGACGAGAGTTGGCCGTCCAGCATCTCGCGCTTGATCTCCAGCCCGACCTGCAAAAAGAACACGGCCATCAATCCATCGTTGATCCAGTGCCCCAGCGACAATGGACCAAGATGCGCGTGCAGCAACGCGTCGTACCCGGCAGCGAACGGCGAATTGGCGATCAACAACGCGACCAGCGCCGCGCCCATCAGCACCATGCCGGCAGCGGCCTGCGAATGGAGGAAACGGCGAAGGGCGCTCGGCCGTGCAAGGGATTTCGGGGGCATCGGTGCTCCAGCTACAGGGTATCGGCGCTGGCGGCCCGACCAGCGCGAATACCCTGCCCGACGCCGCGACCGGCCCGAACACCCGGCGCATCCTATCACATTCGCGGTGTGCGTAGGCAAGCCGGCGTCCCCAAAGCCGGTCGACATTCAGCCAAACCGTGGACTCCGGAACAAGTCCGGGGTGACGACAGACCGGTGAATGTCGATCCGACCTACGCCAGCACCTCCCGATATTCCTCCCGCAACGCCGCCTTCTTCAACTTCCCCGTCGCACTATGCGGCAGTGTTTCGACGAAGATCACGCGGTCGGGCAGCCACCATTTTGCTACCTTCGTCGCCAGATGTTCAAGCACCGCGTCCGCATCGACGTCCGCGTCCGGTCGCTTCACCACCAGCAGCACCGGGCGTTCGTCCCAGCGGGGATGCGGCACGCCGATCGCCGCCGCCTCCGCGACGCCGGGACAGCCGACCGCGGCATTTTCCAGATCGACCGAGCTGATCCATTCGCCGCCCGACTTGATGACGTCCTTCGCGCGGTCGGTTATCTGCATCGTGCCGTCGGGATGCAGCATCGCCACGTCACCGGTGTCGAACCAGCCATCGGGCGTCAGCGCGTCGCCGCGCTCGTCGCGGAAATAGCGTTTGATGACCCACGGTCCGCGCACCTGCAACCGGCCGGAGGTCTCGCCGTCGCGCGGCAGGATCGCGCCGTCGTCGTCGATCGTGCGCAGTTCGACGCCGAACGGCACCTTGCCCTGACGGCACACCTGATCGACCCGCTGTTCGAAACTCAGATCGTCCCAGTCGGCTCCCGGCGCGCCCATCGTCCCGATCGGCGATGTCTCGGTCATGCCCCAGGCGTGGTTGACCCGCACCCCCATCCGCATGATCCGCTCGATCATCGCGCGCGGTGCGGCCGATCCGCCGATCGTCACGACCTTCAGATGTTCGGGGCTGCGGCCGGTAGCGTCCATATACTGGAACATCGCGAACCAGACGGTCGGCACGCCCGCCGAATGCGTCACCCGTTCGCGGTTCATCAGGTCGCACAGCACCGCCGGATCGTTGACCGCCGAAAAGACGATCTTCGCCCCCACCGCCGGCGCGGCGAACGGCAGGCCCCAGCCGACCGCATGGAACATCGGCACCACCGGCAGACACACCGCGCGCTGCGACAGGTCGAACTCGTCAGGCTGCAATTCGGCAATGGCGTGCAGCACGTTCGACCGATGGGTATAGACCACGCCCTTGGGATCGCCGGTCGTGCCGCTGGTATAGCAGATCATGCACTGGTCGCGCTCGTCGCCCTCGACCCACGCATAGTCGCCATCCTCCGGCGCGATCAGGTCGCCGAGCGTCCCCGGCCCCGCGCCGTCCATCACGATGAAATGCTCGATGCCGGTCAGGCGCGGCTTCATCCGCTCGACTACGGCCGCAAATACCGCATCGTACAGCAGCACGCGATCCCCGGCATGGTCGGCGATATAGGCGAGCTGGTCGTCGAACAGGCGCGGGTTGATCGTATGGATGATGCCGCCCATCCCGATCACGCCATACCAGGCGACCAGATGGTGCGCATGGTTCATCGCCATCGTCGCCACCCGGTCGCCCGGACGGATGCCCAGCCGTTCCAGCGCCTGTGCCAGCCGCCGCGCATCGCGCGCGATCCCGGCCCAGTTCGTCCGCGTCTCGCTGCCATCGGCCCAGCGGGTGACGATCTCCCTGCCCCCATGTTCCCGCTCGGCATGGTCGAGCAGCCGGGGTACTCGAAGTTCGAAATCCTGCATTCCGCCCAACACGCGCGCTCTCCTTCGCGAACGGGGCGTGGTCGCCCCTATCCTACGGCGGCGAGCGGTGCCTTCACCGTATCGAACGCCGCGCTGGCGACACCTTGCAGCCTGCCGACCCGTTCGGCAAGCTCGCCATCGATCCGAAAATCGCGTCCCAGGCATACCCGTGCTTCGATTCCGTCGATTGCCGGCACCGAGATCCAGATTTCGCCGCGCGCGCCGCGCTCATGCTGCACCAGTCCGGCAAGAGCGGGATAGGCGGCCACATCCTCGATCGTCAGGTCCAGCCGCAGCCGCACGTCGCGGGCGATCACGTCGAACGGCCGGAGCGATTTCACGGTCGCTCGCGCACTCTCATCGCCGGCGCGCCGGTCGAGTTCGAGCGTGAACAGCCCGCAGCCACCGACCTTGCCCGCCGCCTCCAGATCGTTCGCCGGCCCTTCGTCGAAACAGGTCACCGGCACCTGCCCGGTCGCGTCGGACAGCGTCGCCATCATGTAGCGCTTGCCACGCGCCGAGGTGCGCCACCGCGCATCCTCGACCAACGCCGCCACTGTCGCCCCGACACGTCCGCCCTCCGGCACGGGCGTATCGGCCAGATCGGCGATCTTGCGGGCACCATGCGCGCTGGCGAGATGGGCATAGCGGTCGAGCGGATGGGCCGAGAAATAGAATCCGAACGCGTCCTTCTCCGCCGCGATCGCCTCGGTCAGCGACCAGTGGACATCAGGTACGCGCATCGCCGTTTCGACCGCGCCGCTCGCCTCGCCGAACAAGCCACCCTGCCCGCTCGACCGGTTCGCCTCGGTCCGCTGCGCCGTCGCCATCAACGTGTCGGCCAGCGCATGGACGCCCGCGCGGTCGCCCTCGACGCATTCGAACGCGCCCGCCGCCGCCAGCGTCTCGATCTGGCGCTTGTTGAGGAGCTTGGGATCGACGCGCGACGCGAAATCGTCGAGCGACTGGTACGGCCCCTTGGCCGTCCGCTCCTCGACCATCAGTTCCATCGCGCGTTCGCCGACGCCCTTCAGCGCCGACAGCGCATAGCGGACGGCCAGAGCCTCACCGTCCACTTCGACCCCAAAGGTCGCATCGCTGGAATTGATGCACGGCGGCAGGCAGTCGATCCGCAACCGCTTCATATCGTCGACGAAGATCGCCAGCTTGTCGGTCTGGGCATAGTCGAACGCCATCGACGCCGCGAAGAATTCATGCGGGTGATGCGCCTTCAGCCACGCCGTCTGATACGCCAGCAGCGCATAGGCCGCCGCGTGGCTCTTGTTGAAGCCATAGCCGGCGAACTTGTCGATCAAGTCGAACAGCTCGTTGGCCTTCGCCTCCTTGATGCCGTTCACCTCGGCACAGCCCTTCACGAAGATCGAGCGCTGCGCGTCCATCTCCGCCTGCACCTTCTTGCCCATCGCGCGGCGCAGCATGTCCGCGCCGCCCAGCGAATAGCCGGCCAGAATCTGCGCGGCCTGCATCACCTGTTCCTGATAGACGAAGATGCCGTAGGTCTCGTTCAGGATCGGTTCGAGCAGGTCGTGGGGATAGATGATCTCCTCCCGCCCGGCCTTGCGCGCGCCGAACGACGGGATGTTGTCCATCGGCCCCGGCCGGTACAGCGACACGAGCGCGATGATGTCGCCGAAATTGGTCGGCCGCACCGCCGTCAGCGTCCTCCGCATCCCTTCGGATTCGAGCTGGAACACGCCGACCGTATCGCCGCGCTTGAGGAGTTCGTAGGTCGCCGGATCGTCCCACAGCAGCGCATCGAGATCGACCACGATCCCGCGCCGCGCGAGCAGTTCGACCGCGAACTTCAGCACCGAAAGGGTTTTCAGGCCGAGAAAGTCGAACTTCACCAGCCCCGCGCCCTCGACATATTTCATGTCGAACTGGGTGACGGGCATGTCGGAGCGCGGATCGCGGTACAGCGGCACCAGTTCGCTAAGCGGCCGGTCGCCGATCACCACGCCCGCCGCGTGGGTCGAGCTGTGCCGGGGCAATCCCTCCAGCTTCATGGCGAGGTCGAGCAAGCGGCGCACATCCGCCTCGCGCTCATATTGCTGGTGCAGTTCGGACACGCCGTTGATCGCGCGGTCGAGCGTCCACGGATCGGTCGGATGGTTCGGCACCAGTTTGGCGAGGCGGTCGACCTGCCCATAGCTCATCTGCAACACGCGCCCGGTGTCCTTGAGCACCGCGCGCGCCTTCAGCTTACCGAAGGTGATGATCTGCGCCACCTGATCGCGGCCGTACTTCTGCTGGACGTAGCGGATGACCTCGCCACGCCGCGTTTCGCAGAAATCGATGTCGAAGTCGGGCATCGACACGCGTTCGGGATTGAGGAAGCGTTCGAACAGCAAGCCCAGCTTGATCGGGTCGAGATCGGTGATGGTCAGCGCCCATGCGACCGCCGAACCCGCACCCGAACCACGGCCCGGCCCGACCGGGATGTCGTGATCCTTCGCCCATTTGATGAAGTCGGCGACGATCAGGAAGTACCCTGGAAACCCCATCTGGCAGATGACGTCGAGTTCGAAGTCGAGCCGCTTGAAATAGTCGGGGAAGCGGCTTTCCAGCTCGGCCTCGGACAGTTCCGGAATGACCCCGGTATCGGCCGGCGTCGGCACGTCCTCCCACGGGGCCGGGGCCTCCACCGCCACTTCGGCCTGCACCATGCCCGCTTCCAGCGCGACGATCTTGCGCAGGCGGTCGACCAGCCCGGCACGCGAATCGACGCGCAGCTTCAGCGCCTCGCCCTCGCGGTCGCCGGCCAGGCTGGGCAGGATCGGCTTGCGCTTCGGCGCCGCCACCGCGCAACGCTGCGCCACGACCAGCGTATTGGCCAGCGCCTCGGGCAGGTCCGCGAACATCTCCTGCATCACCTTGGCCGGCTTGAGCCAAGCCTCGGGCGACGAACGCTGGCGATCCTCGCTCGCGACATAGCTCGACGATGCGATGCACAGCATGGCGTCATGCGCGTCGTGGAAATCCGCCTCGGCAAAGCAACACGGATTGGTCGCCACCAGCGGCAGGTCGCGGGCATAGGCGAGGTCGAGCAGATGCGGTTCCGCCCGCTGCTCCACCGCCTCGCCGCGCCGCGCCAGTTCGATGTAAAGCCGGTCGCCGAACAGCGCCTGCAGCCGATCGGCATAGGCTAGCGCTTCGTCGTAGCGCCCGGCGGCGAACAGCCGCGCAATTGCCCCGTCGCCCGCACCGGTCAGCGCGACCAGTCCCTCGCTGCGTCCTATCAGCGCATCGATCGGCACATGCGCGGGGATTTCGACCGGACGGTCGAGATGCGCCATCGATACCAGCGCGCAGATATTGTCATACCCGCGCGCGTCCTGTGCATAGAGCGGCAGCCAGTCGATCTCCGGCTCGTGGCCCTCGACCCCGCCCGGCCGCGCGACCGCCAGCAGCGTGCCGACCACCGGCTGCACGCCCTGATCCTTGCACCCGTCCGAAAACGCCATCGCGGCGTACAGCCCGTTGCGATCGGACAGGCCGGCGGCGGGAAAGCCCAGTTTGCGCGCGGCCTTCGCGATCGCCTTCGGATCGATCGCACCCTCCAGCATGGTGAAGGACGAGAAGATACGAAGCGGTACGAACCCGGAATGCGCCATGGGTCTGACGTAACCATCCTGCCATGATTCGACCAGTGCGCCCAGGCGGAACCACGACGAATCGCACCCGTTCCGGTGGAAACAGGAGGCTTCGATGACCGATTTCACCCGCAACGCCCGTACCACCGGCCCCGGATGGGGCTGGACACTTGCCTATGGCATTGTGTCGGTGCTGATCGGCATCCTCGCCTTCGCCGCGCCGTTCCCGGCGACGCTGGCGGCGACGATGATCGTCGGTTTCTTCTTTCTGGCAGGCGGGGCGGCCTCGCTGGTCGCTGCTTTTCGCAGCGGCAACGGGCGGGGCTATGCGCTGTTGTTCGGGCTGCTGTCCGTGGTCGCCGGCGGCTATATGGTGCTGGTGCCGGTCGGCGGCGCGCTGTCGCTCACGTTGCTGATGATCGTCTGGCTCGGCGCGCGCGGCATCATGGAACTGTTCATCGGCTTCCGCTTCAAGCGGTTGCGGGTGCCGATGTTGCTGCTTGGGGCGCTTAACATCGTGCTGGCGATCCTGCTCTACACCACCGTGCCGTGGTCGGCGCTGACTTTGCCGGGCTATATTCTCGGTGCCAGCTTCCTGTTCGGCGGGATCGTCGCGATCATGGGGGCGCTGTCCGACCGGCGGGAACAGTCGGTTTAGGGAACACACCAACCGACATATCCGTCACCCCGGACTTGAGCCGGGGTGACATGGGGAGTTGTGCTGGAGTCAGAAGCCTACGCCAACGCCGCCAGAACCGCGCCTTCCAGTTCCTCCGGCTTGGTCGTGGGTGCGAACCGCGTCACGCTCGCGTCGCGCCCGACCAGAAACTTGGTGAAGTTCCACTTCACCGCCTCGCTCCCCAACACCCCCGGTGCCGCCTTCTTCAGCGCGCGAAACAGCGGCGCGGCGTCCGGACCGTTCACATCGACCTTGGCGAAGACCGGAAAGCTGACGTCGTAGGTCAGCGAGCAGAATTGCGCGATTTCCGTCGCATCGCCCGGCTCCTGCCCGCTGAACTGGTTGCACGGGAAGCCCAGTACCGCAAAGCCCAGCGGGCCGAACTTGCGATGCAGCGCCTCCAGTCCGGCATATTGCGGCGTGAACCCGCATTTCGACGCGACGTTGACCACGAGCAACACCTGACCGCGATAGTCCGCCAGCGTCGCCTCGGCGCCATCGGCGGTGCGGACGGGCAGGTCGTACAGGTCGCTCACCGCAACACCCCGTCGTGGAGCCGCACCACCCGGTCCATCCGGGCGGCCAGCCGTTCATTGTGCGTCGCGACCAGCGCCGACGACCCCTGCCCGCGCACCAGCCGCAGGAATTCGGCGAACACCACGTCCGCCGTCGCCTCGTCCAGATTGCCGGTCGGCTCGTCGGCCAGCACCAGCGCCGGCCGGTTCGACAGCGCGCGCGCCACCGCGACCCGCTGCTGCTCGCCGCCCGACAACTGGCTGGGGCGATGGTGCAGCCGCTGCGACAGGCCCAACGCGCTCAGCAGCTCGGTCGCCCGCGCATCCGCTTCCGCCCGCCCGCGCCCCTGCACCAGCTGCGGCAGGACGACATTCTCGACCGCGTTGAAATCGGGCAGTAGGTGGTGGAACTGGTAGATGAAGCCCATCCGGTCGCGCCGCACTTCGGTCCGGCGATGCGCACCGGCCTTGGCGAGTTGTTCGCCGCACACCAGGATTTCGCCCTGAAACCCGCCTTCCAGCAGGCCGACCGCCTGCAACAGCGTCGACTTGCCCGATCCAGAGGGTCCCAGCAGCGCGACGATCTCGCCGGGCGCGACGGTCAGCTCGATCCCGCGCAGCACATCGATCGTCGCTTCCCCTTGCGTGAAGCTGCGCCGCAGGTTGCGGGTTTCCAGAACCGGCTCAGTCATAACGCAGCACCTGCACGGGATCGGTATTGGCCGCCTTGAACGCCGGATACAGCGTGGCGAGGAACGAGAAGAGCAGCGCGACCAGCGCGATGGTGACGATCTCGACCGGATCGACCTTCGACGGCAATTCGGTCAGGTAACGCATCGTCGGGTCCCAGATGTCGATGCCGGTCAGCGCGCCGATGCCGCCGACGATCTGCTGCCGGAACGCCAGGAACACGAACCCTAGGATCAGCCCCGCGCCGACGCCCAGCGCACCGATGGTCGTGCCGACCGTCATGAAGATGCGCAGCAATCCGCCGCGCGTCGCCCCCATCGTCCGCAGGATCGCGATGTCGCGCGTCTTGGCGCGAACCAGCATGATGAGCGACGACAGGATGTTGAACACCGCGATCAGGATCAGGATCGACAGCACGGTGAAGGTCACGATGCGGTCGACCGCCAGCGCCTGAAACAGTTCGCCGTTCAACTGTCGCCAGTCGACGATCTGCGCGCTGGCGACATATTTGCGGGCCAGCGGCGCGACGATCTGCTCCACCTTGTCCGGATCGGTCGTCTCCAGCTCGATGGAGCCGACCGTATCGCCGCTCAGCAACAGCGTCTGCGCATCCTCGATCGGCATGATGACGTACGCCTTGTCGAGATCGTAGACCCCGACCTCGATGATGGCGGCGATCCGATAGGGCACCTGACGGATCATCGTGCCGAACGGGGTGGTCGGTCCCTGCGGGCTGATGATCGTGATCTCGCTGCCGACCGTCACGCCCAGCGCCTGGGCCAGCCGGCTGCCGATCACGACATTGCCGCTGCCGGGCGTGATCGAGCGAAGCGATCCCAGCTTCACATTGTCGCGGATCGTCGGATTGTCGCGAATATCCTCAATCCGCATGCCCCGCATCAGGATGAACTCCGACCGGCCGTTATAGGTCGCGAACAACGGCTGTTCGATCAGCGGCGTGGCACTGGTCACGCCCGGCGTCCGCCGCGCTTCCGCTGCGATATTGCGCCAGTCGGGCAGCTGGTTGTTATATCCCTGGATCAACGCGTGGCCGTTTAGCCCGACGATCTTGTCGAACAGCTCGGCGCGGAACCCGTTCATGACGCTCATGACGATGACCAGCGCGGCGACGCCCAGCATAACCGCGACCAGGCTGATCGAGGCGACCAAAGCGATGAACGCCTCCCCCCGGCCGGGAAGGAGGTAGCGGCGGGCGATCATCCGCTCGTAACGCGATAACAGCATGGGGGCGGTCGATGTCCTGACACGGGGAACGCAAGTTGGCGCTGTAGGTAGGCGATGCCGCGTCCGCAATCCATGCTGTTGCCGAATCGACACATGGTTAGCAAAACCGTAGCAAACGTGTCGCTAGCCCGGTGACAGCGGGCGTGCGGCATCCTACGACGACCTCACGAAGCGCAGGCAACACAGGCCACGGTTCGGGGAGGCCAACCGGCTCCGCCCTGGAAGGGGGGAAGGGGCGTAGAAGCGGTGGCAACCAAGGGGGCTGACGAGCGATCGTCACGCAGGCGGCCGGGCTGGAAACAGTCCGGCCGTTTGCTGTTTCAGGGCCTATCGCGCGCACATCGCAACATCCGCAACATCCGCAACCTTCCGCTACCCTCCCCTCCTCCGCGATCGACGGTCGATACGCCCGCCGAAGCCAACTTCCGCGCGTGGCGCAACCTTCCCTGACCCGTTTTCCTCTCCCCGATCGGTCGCCACGACCCCTCATATCGCGCAACCTTCGCCAACCGCTTGAAACCGCCCGACATCGAACCATATCGGTTCGCGAACGATGCCTTCGGGGTCGCTCACGAACCGGCATCGCGCTTATGGATGCCGCTTTCGATCAATTCGCTTCGACGTGGAGGATTTGACATGCGTGCTTTCGATTTCACCCCGTACCGTCGTTCGACCATCGGTTTCGACCGGTTGTTCGACCTGCTGGAAAACAACACCCGCGCCCATACGGGTGAGAATTATCCGCCCTTCAACCTCGAACGCGTCGCCGAGGATCGCTACCGCATCACGCTGGCGGTCGCGGGCTTCAAGCGCGACGAGGTGGAGATCACCGCCCAGCAGAACCTGCTCGTGGTATCGGGCCGCAAGGCCGATCAGACCGATGCGCAGAAGAGCGCGGTCCTGCACCTCGGCATCGCCAACCGCAGCTTCGAACGCCGCTTCGAACTGGCCGATTTCATCGTCGTGGAAAGCGCCGACCTGGCCGATGGCCTGCTGACCATCGAACTGCGTCGCGAAGTGCCCGATGCGATGAAGCCGCGCCGCGTGGCGATCGGCGAGGCGACCGTGTCGCCGGTCATCGCCAACGATGCAGATCAGGCGCAGGCTGCGTAACCGCTACGGCGCGTTGATCCCTTTGCGTGCCATGGGCGGGCGCCCGAACCGATCCGGTTCGGGCGCCAGTTGCTGTTTTAGGTTTGACCCATGCCAGGCCGTTTGTCCTGAGTAGCCACTGAGCCTGTCGAAGGGGCGTATCGAAGGACCGCAACCAGTGCTTCGATACGGGTCTTCGACAAGCTCAGCCCCTACTCAGCACGAACGGTCTGGTCGGTTCGGTAAGGTGAGCCTCAAACCAGCCGCGACTGCTTCACCGCCGCCGCGATGAAGCTGGCGAACAGCGGATGCGGGTCGAACGGCTTCGACTTCAGCTCCGGGTGGAACTGCACGCCGACGAACCACGGATGGTCGGGCCGCTCGACGATCTCCGGCAGCATCCCGTCGGGCGACATACCCGAAAACACCAGACCGCCCGATTCGAGCATCTCGCGATAGGCGGTGTTCACTTCATAGCGATGGCGATGCCGCTCGCTGATCGTCGTCCCGCCATAGATCGATGCCACGACCGAATTTCCGGCCAGCGCCGCTTCATAGGCGCCCAGCCGCATCGTGCCGCCCAGATCACCGTCCGATTCGCGCTTCTGGATGCCTTCGGGCGACATCCATTCGGTAATCATGCCGACCACCGGCTGCTCGGTCGGGCCAAACTCGGTCGACGAGGCATCGGCGACGCCGCCGGTCGATCGCGCACCTTCGATGCAGGCCATCTGCATCCCGAAGCAGATGCCGAAATACGGCACCTTGCGCTCCCGCGCGAAGCGGACGCTGGCGATCTTGCCCTCCGCGCCCCGCTCGCCGAACGCGCCGGGCACCAGGATCGCGTGACACGGCTCCAGTTCGGCGGCGACCATGTCGTGCTCGCCCTCGAACAGTTCGGCGTCGATCCAGCGGATCTTGACCTTCACCCGATTGGCGATGCCGCCATGGACCAGCGCTTCGTTCAGCGACTTGTACGCATCCTGCAGCCCGACATATTTGCCGACCACGCCGATCGTCACTTCGCCTTCCGGGTTCTGCAGGCGATCCATGATGTCGCTCCAGCGCGACAGGTCGGGATTGCCCTCCGGCTCAATGCCGAACGCGCGCAGCACTTCGGCGTCCAGCCCCTCCGCATGATATTGCTCGGGCACCGCATAGATGCTGGGCGCGTCGAGCGCAGGAATCACCGCCCCGGCCGGCACATTGCAGAACAGCGCGATCTTGGCGCGCTCGCTGGCGGGCAGCGGATGTTCGCAGCGGCAGACCAGCACGTCGGGCTGCACGCCCAGCGCCGCCAGTTCGCGCACCGAATGCTGCGTCGGCTTGGTCTTCAGCTCGCCGGCCGCCGCGATGTACGGCACCAGCGTGACGTGGATGCTGATCGAGCGGCCACGGCCCAGCTCGTTCTTCAACTGGCGGATCGCTTCGATGAACGGCAGCGATTCGATGTCGCCGACCGTGCCGCCGATCTCGCACAGCACGAAGTCGAGGTCCTCGCCGTCGTCATCGACGGTATCGGCCTGCGCGAACGCCTTGATCGCGTCGGTGACATGGGGAACGACCTGCACCGTCGCGCCCAGATAATCGCCGCGCCGTTCGCGCTGGATGATCGTCTGGTAGATGCGGCCCGAGGTGACGTTGTCCGACTGATGCGCCGCCACGCCGGTGAAGCGTTCGTAATGGCCGAGGTCGAGGTCGGTTTCGGCCCCGTCGTCGGTCACATAGACTTCGCCATGCTGATAGGGCGACATCGTGCCCGGATCGACATTAAGATAGGGATCAAACTTGCGGATGCGGACCTTGTAGCCGCGTGCCTGCAAGAGTGCTGCGAGCGAGGCTGCCATGAGCCCCTTGCCGAGCGACGAAACCACGCCGCCGGTGATGAAGATATACCGCGCCATGGGAGATATCGCCTAGCGTCGAACGCCATCGCCGCCAAGCACAGGATTGCTCCTGTGCCCGCGAAATACGACGGACCGGTTGATGGAAAGGGGTGCTTAGCGCGCCAGCGGGACCGCGCCGTTGTCGGCGCCCACGGGATTGGCGGCCGGATTTGCCGGAGCGGTGGCTGCCGGCGGCGGGGTCATCGGCCGGGCAAGCGAGGTATCGATCGAACTGCCGCCCCGATTCGCGGCGATGACCGCCAGCGCGACGCTCATCGCGATGAACAGCCCCGCCAGGATCGCCGTCGCCCGCGTCAGGAAATCAGCCGCACCGCGTGCCGACATCAGGCCCGACGGGCTACCCCCGGTGGTCAGCCCGCCGCCTTCCGACTTCTGCATGAGGATCACCGTCACGAGCAGCGCGGCGATGATCGCATGAACGACGAGCAGGAAGGTGAACATGGCCGGGGAACATTTCCGAAAGAAAGGAGTGCAGGTGTCGAAGGGCGCCACATAGGCGACGCAGCGCCCGCGATCAATGGAGCGCCAACGGTCCGTCCGTAACATTATCGTATCGACCGGGAAACCAAGCGCGCGACTGCGACGTTCATCTTTCGACCCTGCCCTACGGCCTTGTTCTGACGTTAGGTTCCCGCGATGTTCCCCACGATCCCACTCAAGAAATGGATGGACGGCCTGGTCGATTATGTTCGCTCGGGCGAGCCTGACCTGACCAATCGCCAGATGGCGCTGATGATGATCGTCTATCTGCAACCAGGACCCCATACGGTCCGCGGCCTTGCCCGTGCGCTGAACGTATCGAAGCCCGTCGTAACGCGCGCCTTGAACAGATTGGGCACGCTCGGCTATCTCCGCCGCCAACGCGACGATGCCGACAAGCGGAACATCTTCGTTGCACAGACCAGCGAAGGGGCAAATTTTCTTGCAGAGTTCGGGCAGTTCATGGGCGGCGACGGCGTCGGCGACTATCACCGGCGACACGCCAGCGCGTAACCGCTTCGCGCTGCGGTCGCGGTCGGTCGCGATCGACCCGCGCACCGATGCGGTGCGACGCGACCTTGCCGACATCCGACTGGCCGACCGCGTCTTCGCGCCCCATTATGCCGTTCCGACGCGCCGAATGGTCGGCGTGGTAACGGCGATCACCGACGTTCCGGAGGGCGTGACCCGTTCGCAGATACTGCCGGGCGAACCGTTCGACGTGCTCGAATTCACCTCGACCCATGGCTGGGGCCGGTCGCCGATCGACGGCACCGTCGGCTTCGTGTCGCGCAGCAGCCTGATCGAAGAATATGCCCCGACGCATATCGTCTTGGCACGACAGGCCGTAGTTCACGCCGATCCTTCGACGACGCGCCCCCTGCCCCTGTCCTTGCCGATGGGCAGCCGAGTCGTCGCGGCATCGGCCAACGACGAATGGCGGGAGGTCGATGGCGGCTATGTCGCTGCATCCGCCCTGCACCCGCTGTCGGATGGCGCGGGCGATGCGGTCGACCACGCCCTGCGGCTGCGCGACGTGCCCTTTGCCACGGGTGGCCGCTCGGGGTCGGGCCTCGATCCCGCCGGGTTGATCTTTCTCGCCTGGTCGCTGGCCGGCTCCCCCCCGCCCCGCTTCCTCGACCTTCAGGCAAGCCACTTCGGCACCCCATTGGCAGAGGGCGACACGTTGAAGCGCGGCGACGTGATCTTCTTCGCCGATCACGTCGCCATGCTGGTCGACGGCGATACCGCCATCCATGTCGACGACGTCGTACGCTGCGTGTCCCTGGCCGCGCTCGACCGGTTCGGCCCCATTCGCGCCCGGAGGCGCCCCGCATGACCGTTCGCGTCTTTATCGACGGTGCCGCCGGCACCACCGGCCTCGAAATCGCCGATCGGCTGGGCGACCGGCCGGAGGTCGACTTCATCACGCTCGACGAAGCGCGCCGCAAGGATGCGTCGGCGCGGCGTGAGGCGTTGAACGACGCCGATTTCGTGATCCTGTGCCTGCCCGACGACGCCGCCCGCGAAGCCGTCGCGATGATCGCCAACGACCGCACGCGGGTGATCGACGCATCGACCGCATACCGCGTCGCCGATGGCTGGACCTATGGCATGGCCGAACTGGAGCCGTCGCAGCCCGGCGCGATCGCCACCGCGATGCGCGTGTCCAATCCCGGCTGCTACCCGACCGGCTTCCTGGCGCTCGTCCGCCCGCTGGTCCGCGCCGGGCTGGTCCCGCACGACTGGCCGGTCAGCGTCAACGCCGTGTCGGGCTATTCGGGCGGCGGGAAGGCGATGATTGCCGCGTTCGAGAATGGCGAGACCGATACCGCCTGGCTCGGCTACGGCCTGTCGCTCGCGCACAAGCATGTGCCAGAGATGCAGCGCCACGCCCGCCTCGCCCATCCGCCGCTGTTCCAGCCGTCGGTCGCGCGCACCTATCGCGGCATGGTGGTCGAAGTGCCGCTGCCGCTGTTCGCCTTTCACCGCCGCCCCAGTCTCTCGGCGATCGAGCAGGCGTTGCAGGAGGCGTATCGCGAATCGCCGGTGGTCCGCGTCCTGCCGGGCGATGAGAGCGCCATCCCGATCGAGGCCGATGCCGGCACCGACCGGCTGACGCTGCGCGTGTTCGGCAACATGGATACCGGACAGGCGCGCCTCGTCGCGACGCTCGACAATCTGGGCAAGGGGGCGTCGGGCGCTGCGGTGCAGAATTTCAACCTGATGGCTGGTTTCGACCAGACCGCCGGCCTGACGCTGTAAAGCCGAACGCAATTTCGTAACGATCCGGGCGATCTTTGCGTACCGCATACCTATGCCGCCTTCGCGTTCGCGAAATAGGCTGCTAGAGGCGCGCTCGATCACGGTTAGAGAGCAGGAGTTGGCATGACGAGGGACCCGGTAGCGAAGCTGCTGTTGTTCGGCGCGACGGGGGACCTGTCGCAACGGATGCTGCTTCCCTCGCTGTACGGCCTGCACGCCGACGGCCTGTTGCCCGATGGCCTAACCATCACCGGCACCGCGCGGCACGAACATGACGATGCGGGCTTTCGCGACTTTGCGAAACACGCACTCGACCAGTTCCTGTCCGAAGACCGCAAGGACGAGGCGGCGATCGACGGCTTCCTCGCGCGCCTGCAATATCAGCCGCTCGACGCGTCGAATGTCGACGGGTTCGCCGCGCTGGCCGAAAAGCTGGGCGATATTTCCGGCGGCCTCGCCATTTTCCTGTCGACCGCGCCATGGCTGTTCGGCCCGACGATCACTGGCCTGAAGAGCGCCGGCCTTGCCGGACCCAGGGTCCGCATCAGCCTGGAAAAGCCGCTCGGCAAGGATCTGAAGTCCAGCCAGGAAATCAACGATCTGGTCGCCGCCGCCTTTCCGGAGGACCGGACCTACCGGATCGACCATTATCTGGGTAAGGAAACCGTACAGAACATCCTCGCGCTCCGCTTCGGCAATGCGATGTTCGAGCCGGTGTGGAACGCGCGCGGCATCGACAACGTCCAGATCACCATCTCGGAAACCGTCGGTCTCGAAGGGCGCGCGGGCTATTATGACGAGGTCGGCGCGCTGCGCGACATGGTGCAGAACCACGTCCTGCAACTGGTCGCGCTGATCGCGATGGAGCCGCCCGCTCGTTTCGACGGCACGTCGATCCGCGATGAGAAGGTCAAGGTCCTGCGCTCGCTGCGCCTGATCGGGTCGGAGGAGGTCAACACCCACACCGTCACCGGTCAGTATGACGCCGGCGCGGTGAAGGGCGAGATCGTCCGCGGCTATGACGAGGAGCTGGGCAAGGATTCGAACACCGAAACCTTCGTCGCGGTAAAGGCGCATGTCGACAACTGGCGCTGGCAGGGGGTCCCCTTCTACCTGCGCACCGGCAAGCGGATGACCGACCGCCATTCGGAAATCTCGATCCAGTTCAAGCCGGTGCCGCACTCGATCTTCGCCGATCGCGGCGGGCAGTTGCAGCCGAACACGCTGGTCATCCGCCTGCAGCCGGAGGAATATGTCCGCCTGCTGGTGATGGCCAAGGAGCCCGGCCTCGACCGCGACGGCGTGCGCCTGCGCGAAGTGCCGCTCGACCTGTCGCTGACCACCGCCTTTGCCGGCACCCGCCGTCGCATCGCCTATGAACGCCTCCTGCTCGACCTGATCGAGGGCGACCCGACGCTGTTCGTCCGCCGCGACGAGGTTGAGGCGCAGTGGACGTGGATCGACGCGATCCGCGAAGGCTGGAAGGCCAACGGGACGAAGCCCAAAGGCTATGCCTCGGGAAGCTGGGGACCGAATGCCAGCGTCGCGCTGACCGAACGCGACGGGGTGACGTGGAACGAGTGAGGGACCAAATGACGGTCCTCTCCGTTCGTGCTGAGTAGGGACTGAGCGAAGCCGAAGGCCCGTATCGAAGCACCGCCAGAGGCGCGCCCTTCGATACGCCGTTTCGACAGGCTCAACGGCTACTCAGTGCGAACGGTATCGTGTAATTCTGGAGTGAACATGACCGAGATCGAATGGTGGGAATATGACGAGTCCACCGAATTTGCCGAAGCCCTGGCCGGCGACATCCAGTTCATCATCGAATCGGCGATCGACGCGCGCGGCGCGGCGGTGATCGCGCTGGCGGGCGGACGCACCCCCGCCCCGATCTATGACAAGCTGGTCAAGGCCAAGCTCGACTGGAAACGGGTGACGATCGTCCCGACCGACGACCGCATCGTGCCGATGGGCGACGCGCTGTCGAACGTGACCGGCCTCGCCAAGATCTTCCTGCCCAAGGGCGCGCGCGTGATTCCGCTGACCGCCGAAAAGGCCCCGGATTACAAGGCCGCCGGTCGCGCGGCGGACGCGCGGTTGCAGGACCTGCACTGGCCGCTCGACCTGTGCCTGCTGGGCATGGGCGCCGATGGCCATACCGCATCGATCTTCCCCGGTCCCGACCTGACCGAAGCATTGACCGGGCCGAAGGAACGCCGCGCGCTGGGCGTGATGCCCGACCCGCTGCCGCCCGAGGCACCGGTGGCCCGCGTAACCTTGAGCCATGCCGCGATCGCCTCGGCGCGCGCGCTGATGATCGCCATCACCGGCGATGAAAAGAAATCGGTGCTTGAACGCGCGATCGATCAGGGCGCATCGTCCGCCTATCCGATCGGCCGCGTGCTGGCCGAAGTCGAGCTTCCCGTCGATATTCATTGGAGCCGCTAATGGCCCTCAACGCCACGATCGCCGCCGTCACCGACCGCATCATCGAAGCGTCGCGCGAAAGGCGTGCCGCCTATCTCGCGCTGATCGACCGCGAGCGCGAGAGCGGCGTCGACCGGCCGATGCTCGGCTGCGCGAACCTCGCGCACGCCTATGCCGGCACCGATGAGGATCGCGACGCGATGCGTCCGGCCAACCGGATGAACATCGGCATCGTCACCGCCTATAACGACATGCTGTCGGCCCACGCGCCTTATTACCGCTATCCCGAACAGATGAAGGTCTGGGCGCGCGAGGCGGGCGTGACGGCGCAGGTCGCGGGCGGCGTGCCGGCGATGTGCGACGGCGTGACGCAGGGCTTTCCGGGCATGGAACTGTCGCTGTTCAGCCGCGACACCATCGCGCTGTCGACGGCGGTGGCGCTGAGCCACGGCACGTTCGAAGGCGCGGCGCTGCTCGGCATCTGCGACAAGATCGTGCCCGGCCTGCTGATGGGCGCGCTGCGCTTCGGCCACCTGCCGATGGTGCTGATCCCCGGTGGCCCGATGCGATCGGGCATCCCCAACAAGCAGAAGGCGGCGGTCCGCGAAGCCTATGCGGAAGGGAAAGTCGGGCGCGAGGAACTGCTCGACGCCGAAATCGCCGCCTATCATGGCAAGGGCACCTGCACCTTCTACGGCACCGCCAATTCGAACCAGATGATGGTCGAGGCGATGGGCCTGCACGTCCCCGACGCGGCCTTCGCCAATCCGGGGACCAAGCGTCGTCAGGAACTGACCCGATACGCGGTCCACCGCCTCGCCGAAATCGGCTGGGACGGCGACGATTATCGTCCGATCGGGCGGGTGGTCGATGAAAAGGCGATCGTGAACGCGGCCATCGTGCTGCTCGCGACCGGCGGGTCGACCAACCATCTGATCCACCTGCCCGCCATCGCGCGGTGCGCCGGGATCATCATCGACTGGGAAGATTTCAACCGGTTGAGCGAGGCCGTGCCACTGCTGACCCGCGTCTATCCCAACGGATCGGCGGACGTGAACGGGTTCGAGGATGCCGGCGGTCCGTCGTTCGTCATCCGCGAACTGCTGCGCGGCGGACTGCTGCACGGCGACGTGCTGACCATCGCGAAAGACGGCATGGCCGCCTATGGTCGCCAGTCGACCATCGAGGACGACAAGCTGGTGTGGAAGGACCATGGTCCCATCAGCGGCGACGACACCATCGTCCGCACCATCGACGCGCCGTTCGCGGTCGAGGGCGGCTTCCGCATCCTGCAGGGCAATATCGGCCGGGCGTGTATCAAGGTGTCGGCGGTCGATCCCGATCGCTGGGTCATCGAGGCGCCGTGCCGCGTGTTCAGCGACCAGGCATCGGTGCAGGCGGCGTTCAAGGCCGGCGAACTCGACCGCGACGTCGTCGTCGTCGTCCGCCACCAGGGTCCGCGCGCCAACGGGATGCCCGAGTTGCACAAGCTGACCCCGCCGCTGGGCGTTCTCCAGAATCGCGGCTTCCGCGTCGCGCTGATCACCGACGGGCGCATGTCGGGTGCGTCGGGCAAGGTGCCGGCCGCGATCCACCTGTCGCCCGAGGCGCTGGGCGGCGGTCCGATCGGCAAGCTGCGCGACGACGACGTCATCCGCCTCGACGCCAACGCCAACACGCTGGAGGCGCTGGTCCCGGCGGACGAGTGGGCGGCACGCGAACATGCCCCCGCCCCGGCGGCAGCCGATGGCACCGGTCGCGAAATCTTCGCGATGATGCGCCAGGGTGCGAGCGAAGCCGAGGCCGGTGCTTCGGCGATGCTGGCCGCAGCGGGGTTGTAAACAACACGCTCCGTTCGTCCTGAGTAGCCCCTTCGACTGCCTGCCTGCGGCAGTCGCTCAGGGCAGGCATTAAGCGAAGTCGAAATGGCTTATCGAAGGACCGCCCCGACCGGCAAAAGTCCTTCGATACGCGCCTTCGACAAGCTCAGTCGCTACTCAGGACGAACGGCAGTACAGATTGGCAACGGAGAGAAGTGCATGGAAGTCGTTGCGGTAGATATTGGCGGCACCCACGCCCGCTTCGCGATCGCCGAGGTCGAGGATGGCCGTGTCGTCCATCTGGGCGAACCGATCACGCAAAAGGTCGCCGAACATGGCAGCCTGCAACTCGCCTGGCGGGCGTTCCAACGCGATCTCGGCCGCCCCCTGCCGACCGCCGCCAGCCTTGCGGTCGCCTCGCCGGTCAATGACACGCTCATCAAGTTCACCAACAATCCGTGGATCATCCGGCCCCCGCTGATGCAGGAGCGGCTGGGCGTCGATACCTGGACGATCATCAACGATTTCGGTGCGGTCGGCCATGCCGTCGCACAGGTCGGCGAGGAGGATTTCATCCATCTCTGCGGCCCCGAAGGCCCGCTGCCCGACAAGGGCGTCACGACCATCTGCGGTCCCGGCACCGGCCTTGGCGTCGCGCAGCTGCTGCGCACCCCCGAGCGCTATCACGTGCTGGAAACCGAGGGTGGCCATCAGGATTTCGCCCCGCTCGACGGGATCGAGGATGCGCTGCTGCGGCGGCTGCGCCGTGCCCATGGTCGCGGGTCGAACGAACGCGCCTGTGCCGGTCCGTCGATCGTCGCGTGGTACGAAACCCTTGCCGAGATCGAGGGCGTGTCGGTGCCGCATAGCGACGACAAGACGATCTGGACCGCCGCGCTGGAGGGCACCGACAGCATCGCCGTCGCCGCGCTCGACCGTTTCTGCCTGACCCTGGGCGCGGTCGCCGGCGACCTCGCGCTGGCCCAAGGGGCGAAGGCCGTGGTCATTGCCGGGGGCCTCGGCCTGCGGTTGAAGGACCATCTGCTCGAATCGGGCTTCGGCACGCGCTTCACCGCCAAGGGCCGCTTTCAGCAGTTGATGGCGGGCATTTCCGTCAAACTCATCACCCATCCCCAGCCCGGCCTGTTCGGGGCCGCCGCCGCATTCGCGCAGGAGCACGCACGATGACCGTCACCATCGCAGAGATCATGCAGACCAGCCCGGTCATCCCGGTCCTGGTCGTCCACGACGCCGCGCAGGCGCGGCCGATGGCGGAGGCGCTGGTCAAGGGCGGCCTGCGCGTGCTCGAAGTCACGCTGCGCACGCCCGCCGCGCTGGAAGCGATCGCGGAGATGAAGAAGGTCGACGGCGCGATCGTCGGCGCCGGCACCGTCGTCAGCCCCGACCAGTTCCGTCAGGCGATGGACGCCGGCAGCGAATTCATCGTCTCGCCGGGCCTTACCGAAACCATCGCCCGCCCGATCATCGACAGCCGCGTGCCGTTCCTGCCGGGCATCGCCAATGCCGGCGACATCATGCGCGGCCTCGATCTGGGCCTGACCCACTTCAAGTTTTTCCCGGCCGAGGCGTCGGGCGGACTGAAGGCGCTAAAAGCGCTTGCCGCGCCCTTCTATCAGGCGAAGTTCTGCCCGACCGGCGGCATCACCGAAGCGAGCGCGCCGGAATGGCTGGCGTTTGACCCGGTCCTGTGCGTCGGCGGCAGCTGGATCGTGGGCGCAACCCACGCCGAAACCGAAACCCGCGCGCACGCGGCTTCGGGGCTGCGGGGCTGACCGGTTCCTCCCCGGCACGGGGAGGGGGACCGCCCGCACCAGCGGGTGGTGGAGGGGGGTGTCCGCATACGGAACCGCTACGTGCGCGGCACTCCCCCTCCACCATGCTGCGCATGGTCCCCCTCCCCGTGACGGGGAGGATTTCAGCGGATCGTGCGCGCTTCCGCCATAGTCGCCCAGCCGAGCGCGGTGCCGCCGCGCAGATACACGACAAGTCGCTCGCCCCTGGACGGTTCGCGCATACCGCCGCAGGGCGGGCGGAGATAGGATAGCGCCAGCGTCGAGCCTTTGCGCCGCTTCCCCCGCGGATCACCCACGATGCGTAGGCGGGCAACATACGGATCGTTGCGCAGGCTGACGAGCGCGACGACATCCACCAGCAGCACCTCCTGCGTTCCCGCCGGACGCGCGGTTAGGGGAGAGGTGCGCAGGATCATGGAACAGGCCGCGGCTGGCGGCGCAACGGTGACCAGCGCGGCGACAAGCAGCGCCCGCCGCACCTTACATCTCACCCCGCGCGCGGCGGATCTCGTACCATTTTTTCACATTGGCGTTGTGCTCGGCCAACGTCTCGGCGAACACATGCCCGCCGGTGCCGTCCGCGACGAAATACAGCGCCTTCGTCTCCGCCGGATCGAGCACCGCGTCGATCGACGCCTTGCCCGGATTGGCGATCGGCCCGACCGGCAGCCCGGCAGAGGCGTAGGTGTTGTACCCGTTCTTCGCCTGCAGTTCCGACTTGCGGATACGACGACCGAGCGGCTTTCCCTTGGTAATCGGATAGATCACGGTCGGATCAGCCTGTAGCCGCATTCCGGTACGCAGGCGGTTCGAATAGACCGCAGCGACCATCCGCCGTTCCGATGCCTTGCCGGTTTCCTTCTCGACGATCGAAGCCAGAATGATCGCCTCGCGCGGCGACTTCACGACGGTAGTCGGCTTGCGCTTCTGCCACGCGGCGGCAAGGTAGCGGTCCATCGCCCCCTGCATCCGCTTGACCAGCGCCTGCCGGTCGCCATCGCGTTCGTAACTGTAGCTGTCGGGTAGGATGCTGCCCTCGGCCGGCAGTAGTGCCGTCCCTTCCATCTGCGGCGCTTTGGCGACCGCTTCCTGCACCAGCACCGAGGGCCAGCCCTCCGGCACCATCACGAAGCGTTGCAGCGTGCGGCCACCCTGCAACAGCTTCAGGACATCCGCCTGGCTCAAACCCTTGGGAATGCGATATTCCCCCGCGCGGATCGGATCGTCGCTGCCGAGGAACCGCGCGAGCAGGCGGAAGCGACCAGCGGACCGGATCGCGCCGGCCTCTTCCAGTTGCTCGGCCGCCGAGGCGAGGCTCGCCCCCTGCGGCACCGTTACCGTCAGCGTGCGTTCCGCCGGACCGGCCCCGCCCCAGCTCTGCATCACCAGGAACAGTCCGCCGATGGCGAACAGCCCGAGGATCAGCCCAAGGCATCCGATCCGGCGCATCGCGTCAGATCGCCTTCATCACCAGCGAAGCGTTGGTGCCGCCAAAGCCGAACGAATTGTTCAGCACCGCGCGCACCTGCCGCTTCTTGGCGACATGCGGCACGAGGTCGACGCCTTCGGTGCCCTCGTCGGGATCGTCGAGGTTCAGCGTCGGCGGCACGATCTGGTCACGCAGCGCGAGGATGCAGAAAATGCTTTCCACCGCGCCGGCTCCGCCCAGCAGGTGGCCGATCGCCGACTTGGTGCTCGACATCGACGCACCCGACAGGTCGTCGCCGAACACGCGCTTGGCGGCAGCGAGTTCGATCGTGTCGGCCATGGTCGAGGTGCCATGGGCATTGATGTAGTCGATGTCCGACGGCTCCATCCCCGCCTTGCGCAGCGCCATGCGCATCGAGATTTCCGCGCCCTTGCCCTCGGGATGCGGGGCGGTGACGTGATAGGCGTCGCCCGACAGGCCGTAGCCGACGACCTCGGCATAGATTTTCGCGCCGCGCGCCTTGGCGTGCTCATATTCCTCGAGCACGATGACGCCCGCGCCCTCGCCCATCACGAAGCCGTCACGGCCCTTGTCATACGGGCGGCTGGCCTCGGTCGGGCGATCGTTCATGCTCATGTTGAGCGCGCGTGCCTGGGCGAAGCCGGCGACGCCCAGCGGGTTGACCGTGCTTTCGGCACCGCCCGCCAGCATGATGTCGGCATCGTCGTCGCGGATCATCCGCGCGGCGTCGCCGATCGAATGGGCGCCGGTCGAACAGGCGGTGACGACCGAATGGTTCGGACCCATCAACCCGTACTTGATCGAGACCTGACCGGAGATGAGGTTGATGAGGCGACCATGGACGAAGTGCGGGCTGACGCGTCCCGGGCCACGTTCGTGCAGATTGACCGACTCGATCTCTATGCCGGGCAGACCACCGATCCCCGACCCGATCGAGACACCGGCGCGCAGCTTCGTCGCCTCGTCCATCTCGGTCAGGCCGGCATCTTCCAGCGCCTGTCCGGCGGCGTCGATGCCGTAGATGATGAACGGATCGACCTGCCGCTGGACCTTGTGATCGACCCGCTTGTTCGGATCGAAGCCATATTCATGGTCGGCCGGCTTTACCTCGCAGGCGATCTGGCACTTCTGGTTCGACGCATCGAAATGCGTGATCGGTCCCGCCCCGGACTTGCCGGCGATCAGGTTCTTCCAGGCGGTTTCCACCTCGGCACCCAGCGGGGTCACGAGGCCGAGGCCGGTCACGACTACGCGGCGCATGGCATTACTCTCCGTTCAGATACTTAACGAACGACCCCCCGCCCATGGCTGAACGCCGGGACGGGGGGCCGTGAATCCTGTGGCCAGGCGGCGGGACGGCGGGGCCGTCCCCGCCGGATCAGCCCTTGTGCTCGTCGATATAGGTGATCGCGTCCTTGACGGTCGTGATCTTTTCGGCGGCATCGTCAGGGATCTCGACGCCGAATTCTTCCTCGAACGCCATGACCAGCTCGACGATGTCGAGGCTGTCCGCGCCCAGATCGTCGATGAAGCTCGCGTCTTCGGTAACCTTTTCCGCTTCGACGCCGAGATGCTCGACGACGATCTTCTTAACGCGTTCGGCGGTCTCGCTCATATTCATTCCCTCTTCACATGTCGGGGTGTTTATTACCTGAATGCCCCTAAAGCGCGTCCGGCCCGTGCGCAAGAGCGCCGGTGCGGACGCATCAGCCCCTGGCGGCGAACAGCCGGGCCAGCGTGGCGGCGTTGAACGCGTACCCGCCCATCAGCCGCTGGATACGGGTATCCGCCTTCTTCGCGCCGGCAAGGTTCATCATGCCGTCCATGAAGGCATCGACCTCCGCCGTCTGCTTGCGCGCCAGAAAGGCGTTCAGCACGGCAGGCGGCGTCTGGCTGAGGCGGCGGTTGACCGCGACCGGATCGACGCCCTTGGCCGAAAGGCCCGACGCCAGCGCCTCGACGGCGATGCTGGTGACAACGATGTCGCCCGCACGCGCATCCGCCTTGCCGGTGCCGGGCTGGCAGGTCGCGGCGTGGCGGCGGGCCGCCTTCACCAGCGCATCGGTCGCCGGCGTCGGCTTCTTGCCATCCAGCACGCCGACGATCATGCCCTGCTGCATCTTCGCCAGATCGCCCTTGGGCAGCTTCGCCACCGTGCATTTGACGACATTGGCATCGCCCGCGGCCAGCATCGCCGCCATCAGCATCACGCTCATATCATCGCCATCCCGCCGTTCACATGGATCGTCTGGCCGGTCACGTACCCGGCCTCACGACTGGCGAGATAGGCGACCGCCGCCGCCACGTCATCGCCCGCGCCCAACGCCCCGACCGGAATCCTGCCCAGCAGGGCGGTTTTCTGTGCCTCGGGCAGCACGTCGGTCATCGCCGACGCCATGAATCCCGGTGCGACGCAGTTGACGGTGATGCCCCGGCTGGCGAGTTCGGCCGCCAGCGCCTTCGACATGCCGACCAGACCCGCCTTCGACGCGGCATAATTGGCCTGACCCGGATTGCCGGTCTGCCCGACGACCGAGGTGATCGACACGATCCGGCCGAAGCGCGCCTTCATCATCGGCTTGGCGGCGGCGCGGCACAGGCGGAACGCGGCTTCGAGGTTGACGCGAATCACCTGATCCCATTCGTCATCCTTCATCCGCATGGCGAGGTTGTCGCGGGTGACTCCGGCATTGTTGACGAGGATGTCGAGCTTGCCGAGCGCCGACACCGCCTGCGGCACCAGCGCATCGACCGCCGCCCCGTCCGACAGGTCGCAGACGAGCGTGACGTGATCGCCGCCCAACTCTGCGGCGAACGCCTCCAGCTTGGCCGCGTTGGAGCCGGACAGCGCCAGCCGCGCGCCCTGCGCGGCAAGTCCCCTGGCGATTGCGGAACCCAGGCCGCCGCTGGCGCCGGTCACGAGGGCGGTCATTCCCTTTAGGTCGAACATGTCATTCTCCGGAAGATTGGTTCACGCGGAGGCGCGGAGACGCGGAGGGGCGATAGTCGTTGACGATCCGGCGCAGCCCCTCCTTGAGCGTCTCGCCGCCAAAATTGATGAGCAGCCCTACGGGCTGTTTGGTCAGTCGCAAATAGGTCAGTAGCTGTTTGCCATGAACCGGTGCCAGTCGGTCGACTGATTTGATTTCGACAAGGAGGCGCCCGGCAACGAGCAAGTCGATCTTGAACGCCGCTCGGAAACACTGGCCGTCGAATACGACGTCGATCGGTTGCTGTCGCACGACCGAATATACCATCTGTTCGAGCCGCCCGGCCAATAGCATTTCATAGACGCTCTCCAGAAGCCTTGGACCTAGTTCTCGATGCAGTCGCAGCGCAACGTCGATGACGTCACCGGAGATTGCTTCCAGGTCCATACTTCCTCCGCGTCTCCGCGCCTCCGCGTGAACCGATTTTACAACCGCCCGACCAGCGCCTCGATATCGGCCATGGTCACCACGCTGGTCGCGGTCGCGTCGGGGGCGATGCGTTTTACCATTGCGCCCAGCACCTTGCCGCCCAGTTCCACGAAATCACCGACGCCCGCATCCTGCATCGCCAGCACCGATTCCCGCCAGCGGACCATGCCGGTGACCTGTTCGACCAGCAGTCGGCGGATCGTTTCGGGATCGGCGACCGGCGCGGCGGTGACGTTGGCGTAGACCGGCACGACCGGTGCGGACAGCGCGACATCGGCCAGCGCCGCCGCCATCGCATCGGCCGCGGGCTGCATCATCGGGCAGTGGAACGGGGCGGACACCGGCAGCACGACCGCGCGCTTGATGCCCATTTCCTTCGCCAGCGGCACGGCACGCTCGATCGCCGCCTTCGCGCCCGAGATGACGACCTGCGACGGGTCGTTGTCGTTGGCGACGGTGCAAACGTCACCCTCCGCCGCCGCATCGGCCAGCGCCTGCGCCTTGGTGAGGTCAGCACCGAGCAGCGCCGCCATCCCGCCCTCGCCGACCGGCACCGCCGCCTGCATCGCCTGCCCGCGCAGCTTCAGCAGCCGCGCGGTGGTCGACAGGTCGAGCGCACCGGCAGCACACAATGCGGTATATTCGCCCAGCGAATGACCTGCGACGAAATCGGCCTTGTCGGCGAGGCGGATGCCGCCCTCGCGCTCCAGCACGCGCAGCGTCGCGATGGCATTCGCCATGATCGCGGGCTGCGCATTTTCGGTCAGCAACAGGTCGGCATCGGGTCCGTCGGCCATCAGGCGAAAGAGATGCTGGCCCAGCGCCTCGTCGACCTCCTGAAACACCTCGCGGGCATGGGGGCTGGCGGCGGCAAGTGCGGCGCCCATGCCGACCGACTGGCTGCCCTGCCCCGGAAAGATGAATGCGCGCATCGCCTACGTCTCCTGCAAATCCAAGCCGCGCGGGGTAGTCGCTCGGCCAAGCTGAACGCAAGGGGGCGTGTCGCGACACGCTGCGACCAATTCGGCGCAAGGCTGACAAACCCCGGTTACAGCCGGCCCCCATCCTGGCTCCAACGACAAATCACCAGGAGACCCGAGATGAAGAAGCTGATCCTCGCCGCGATGACCGCATCGCTGCTCGCGACCCCGATGGCCGCATCGGCACAGAGCCGCACCGTCATCAAGGAACGCCCCGGTCGGACCGTCGTCGTCGAACGGAACCGCCATGGCCAGAATGTCCGCAAGACGGTCGTCCGGCAACAGCCGGTGCGCTATACCAAGTGGCAGCGCGGCCAGCGGTTCGACCGCAATCGCGCGCCGAACTATCGCCAGATCGACTATCGCGCCTATCGCCAGCGCGGCGTCTATTCGCCCCCGCGTGGCTATCAATGGGTGCGCTCGGGCAATGACGCGGTGCTGATCGCGATCGCCAGCGGCGTGATCGGCGCGGTGATCGGCGGCGCGATCGCGAACTGACCTTGCTTTCCCGCCCGATTCGGGTAAGGGGAGCGCATCCGGGGTGGCAGGCATGTCCTGTCGCCCCGGACTGCATTTGAAGACGACAGCCGGAGGGGCGTTCGCGATTGGCGCGGCGTCAGCGATCGGCCAACAGACGAGAAAGAATATGGCTCTCTACGAGCACGTGTTCCTTGCGCGCCAGGATCTGGCACAGGCGCAGGTGGACGCGCTGGCGGAAACCGCCACCAAGATCGTTCAGGACATGAACGGCAAGGTCGTCAAGACCGAAACCTGGGGCCTGCGCAGCCTCGCCTATCGCATCGCGAAGAACCGCAAGGCGCATTACGTCATGCTCGAAATCGACGCGCCGGGCGACGTCGTGGCCGAGCTGGAGCGCCAGACGCAGATCAACGAAGACGTGATCCGCTTCATGACCGTCAAGGTTGACGGTCATGAAGAAGGTCCCTCGGTGATGATGCGCAAGAGCGAGCGTTCGGAGCGTGGCGACCGTCGTGGTGGCCGTGACCGTGACGACCGTGGTCCGCGCCGTGAGCGCGAGCCGTCGGCCGAAGTCGAAGCGTAAGGAGCAGCACCATGGCACGTCCGTTTTTCCGCCGCCGCAAGAGCTGCCCCTTCTCCGCGAAGGACGCTCCCCGGATCGATTACAAAGACGTTCGTCTGCTGCAGGGCTTCGTGTCCGAACGCGGCAAGATCGTCCCGTCGCGCATCACTTCGGTGAGCGCCAAGAAGCAGCGCGAACTGGCCCAGGCCATCAAGCGCGCCCGCCATCTGGGCCTGCTGCCCTACATCGTTAAGTAAGGAGCGCCCGACATGGACGTCATTCTGCTGGAACGCGTCGAGAAGCTCGGCGCCATCGGCGACGTGGTGAAGGTGAAGGACGGCTTTGCCCGTAACTTCCTGCTGCCGCGCAAGAAGGCGCTGCGCGCCAACGAAGCCAACAAGAAGGTGTTCGAGGCGAACCGCGAGCGGATCGTCGCCGACAACGCCGCCCGTCGCACCGACGCGGAAGCCGAAGCCAAGACGCTGGAAGGCGTTTCGGTCACGCTGATCCGTCAGTCGTCGAACACCGGTCAGCTCTACGGTTCGGTCGCGGTTCGCGATCTGGTCGACGCGCTGGTCGCCGACGGCCACAAGATCGACAAGTCGCAGGTCGCTCTCGACCGTCCGATCAAGGCGATCGGCCTGCACGACGTGAAGATCGCGCTCCACCCGGAAGTGTCGGTCGTCGTGAAGGTGAACGTTGCCCGTTCGCCGGAAGAAGCCGAGATGCAGTCGCAGGGCGTCGACGTCATGGCGTCGATGTTCGAGCGTGACGACGCCGGCTTCACCGAGGATTACGATCCCAACGCCGAGCCGGGCGAGATCGCCCGCGACGACGCAAACACGGAAGAAGCGCAGGGCTGAAGCCCTACGCATTCGACCAACGAAAAGGCCGCCGGAGCGATCCAGCGGCCTTTTTCTTTGTCCGTCGCGGATCGGTCCGGCGGGTCAGGGACAAGCTACGCACGCACCGATGACGGCGGCCAGCGGGATCAGCGAGAGGATGACGGGAACGGCCTTGGCCATGGGAAATGCCCTGCATTGGTTGGTTCATCCGGTTCAAAGCACGACGGATCGAAAGGTTTCGCGTTCCTGAACGATCTGCGTATCGAATCGAAACTGTTTGGGTGGCGGATTTGATGTTGGTCAGACCGCAGGCCGCTTGACGTCGCCTGGATTGGCGCGTAACAGCCCCCCTCCCGCAAACGGCCCCTTCGTCTAGCGGTTAGGACGTCGCCCTCTCACGGCGAAAACACGAGTTCGATTCTCGTAGGGGTCACCAGCACCCGCTTATGTGGCGGGATGGCGGGGTTTTCTCGATTTTCACGGACGCTTTACCCATCCTTGTATACAAAGGATGTGCACAAAGTGATCCGTATGGCCGCCCCCTTCAAAGATCCTCGCACCGGCATTTTCTACTTCCGGCGGGTCATCCCGGCCGCACTCCGCCCGTTCTTCGACGGTGGCGCAACCGAGTATAAGCGGACTCTCGACACCCGCGATCCCGACGAAGCGCGCCAGCGCTATCATCCGCATGCCGTCGTCTACGAGCAGAAGCTCGCCGCCGCTCGCCGCACGCGGGCCAGCCACCACCTTCGCTCAGCACGCGCAATGGTAGACGACTTTCTCGACGGACAACCGGACGAGGATCTTCGCGGCGTGGCGCAGAAGCTCGCCGCGCTCGAACTTGGGGCGTTCGACCATGCCAACGGCCTGACCGACGATGTGCCCGGCGCACGCTACGACTTCGGGATTTCACCAGGCCTCGAAGATCTTCGCGACCATGCGAGCAGGATCACCATGCTGTCCGCCGTTCCCGATCTCCTGCCGCTATCCTGGCTGGAGACGTTGCAGCGGGTCGCCGCCCTGCCCACCCTCGAACCGATCGAATGGTTCATCGCGGCGGTGGCCATGGCGAACGATCTGGGCTGGCCACTGACCCACGAGCTGCATGGCGCGATCGGTCGTGCTTACCTCGACAGGCTCTGCGCGGCCTGCGCCATCAGGATCGATCCGGCGCGGACGCGGATTGTCCCGCCGCCGGTGCTTGTCGCAGGATCTACGGCGGTGATGTCGGCGCCGTCTGCCCATCCGACCGAACCAGAACTCCTTACGCCGCCCGGCAAGGCGGCACCCACGATCACCCAGGTCTATGAAGCCTGGGCCACGTTCGAGCTGCGCGAGGCCAAACTCGTGGACGAATGGCGGACAGCGGTGAAGCGTTTCGCCCGGCTCCATGACGACCCGCCGGTCGATCGGATCACCACGTCAATGGTGCGTGCCTATCGCCGCACCTGCGCGGGGCTTCCAGCCCGTGCCGGACATAGGATCGCCGCCCTGCCCCTGTTGGAGCAAGTCGAACTGGCGGAGGCTGAAGGATTGCCGACGCTATCGCCTGCGACCGTCAACAAGGCGCTGTCGGCGATCCGGGTAACGCTCGAGCACGCGGTCGAGGAACTCGAGGTCATCGACGGCAACGTCGCCAAGACCGTGAAATCGATGCCCAAGCGCACGTTGGAGGACGCACGCCTCGCTTTCGAGCCGGACGACATGGTCAGGATCTTCACCTCGCCCCTGCCTGAGCGCAGTGGCGTGACGTCACGAACGCTGTTCTGGACACTGTTGCTAGCCCCGTTTACGGGTTGCCGGCTCGATGAGCTGGGCAAGCTTCGACCCGGCAACATCAAGACCTATGACGGCATCCCCTACATCGCCATCGAACCGGATCGCCTGCGCGTCCGCCAAGAGCAGGAGGGACCGGCCAAGCGGATGAAGACGGCCAGTGCCAAGCGCGACATTCCGTTGCATTCCACCCTGCTAGAAGCAGGCTTTCTCGATATGGTCGCGGCGCGACGGGCAGAAGGCACCGAGTGGCTGTTTCCCGAACTCAAGACCAACAAATATGGCAGCCGCACACAACGGCTATCGCGCGTCATGAACGATTTTCTCGACGCCATCGGTCTGTCCGATCCCGAGCTCGTATTCTATTCATTCCGACACACCGGCAAGCGCGCCGTTCGTGGCAAGGTCGCGAAGGAGATCGTCGACCTTCTGTTCGGTCACGCGGACGGATCGGTCAGCACCTTATATGGCCGTGGTGCCGCCATGACGGTTCTGCGTGATGCCATCGAGCAGATCCAATATCCTGCCGTTGACTGGAAACCTGTTGTCGCGATGGCGCGGACAATGACCTAATTGGGCGGACTGCTCCCGAGCAGCTTCTATTCGCGAGAGGCAGACAGCGGCTATTCTGTAAGTGTGGCAGCGCTCTGTTGTGACACGATAGCGCCTTCATTGCTGGTTGAAAATCAGCCGTTCGTTCAGGCGAATAGGCCTACCCCTTCGGCCAGCTCGCGCAGGCGTATAGAACGGACGGGATTGGGGCATTTCTGCCGTCCAAGGGCGACATCGCGAACGGCGGGTCTTATCAAATGTCGACGTTCAGCGATCGAACCTCTGATCTCATGGGCGGACTGAGACGGGGTCGGAAGCCGACCGTCAGCTCATGGCGACTAGAACGCGAATAGCTGACACGAAGACGTCTCTACCAAGGACGCGGCGGTCGCGCTTTGCTACAAGTGGGCCCGAGGGGACCGCGATGCCGGAACGACGCAGCTTCAGGACTTTGCTCAACCAAGAACGAGACAACCTCGCTCTGGTGATCGGTAACGGCATCAACATCCACGGCGCAGGTAATCGCAACTCCTGGGAACGGTTGCTCGTTCAGATCGCGCACCATTGCGCCGTCGACGTGCCCAGCGTCCCTAAGGGCACCGCGCTGACCGAGTTCTACGATGTGCTTGAGATGAAACGCAGTAGCCCGACTGCCGACGGCGATGATCAGAACATAACCCTCAACCTCCAAGCCGAATTTTGCCGTTTGATGGAACGCTGGGAGCCGCTCCTGCACCATCATACCATCATGAATTGGGCGGTGCGTCATGGCGTGCCGGTCCTGACCACCAATTTTGAAGAGGTGCTAAGCGAAGCCGCCGGGTGCGACTTCATCAGGCCGCCCGAGCTGCCCTTCACTGATTTCTATCCGTGGAGCTGTCGCTTCGCCAACCAGCTATTGGATGATCCCTGCGATGGCTTCGGCATCTGGCACATCAACGGCATGCGCCGCTACCAGCGAAGCATCCGCCTCGGCCTCAGCCATTATATGGGGTCGGTCCAGCGCGCCCGCACTTGGCTCCACCGCGGCGAGGTCAATCTTTTCAACGCCAAGAACCGGCCCGACTGGGACGGGGCTCGCACCTGGGTCCATCTCATATTTAACAAGCCGCTGCTGATCTTCGGCCTTGGGCTCACCGAAGCCGAAGTCTTCTTGCGATGGTTGCTGATCGAGCGCGCCCGCTATTTCCGCAAATTCCCCGAGCGCGCCCATCCCGCGTGGTATGTCTATACCCCCGAGGTCGACGACACGTCCGAGGCCGGCAAGCTCTTTTTCCTTGAAGGGGTCGGAATCACCAGCGTGAAAGCCGACTACGCCGAAATTTATGAAAGCCCTTCCTGGGCGGCCTGATCTCTTCTTCAGGCGTGGCGCCCGAGTCGGCAAGAGAGGGGAAACCTTCTGTTGAGAGCGGGCTCTTGGTCTCGCCCTACCCCTTCGGCCCTGCGCTGCAAGACATTCACGAGACGATGGAAACTGTGCGATCGCAGCGGGAAGCACCTTCTGGAACCTTGCGCATCAATGCCTCCCCACAGCCGCACGCGAGATTATGGCACCGTTTACACTGGAGTTCCTGTGACGTGACCCCCGCCTTTCATCCAGCTGCGACCAGAGACCGACCGTTGTTGTCGCGCAGGAGCGCGGGTGAAGCAACGGTCAGGTTTAAACCCGACCGTTGC
>NZ_LMLA01000013.1 GCF_001421765.1 Sphingomonas sp. Leaf32
TAACCTGAAGGTCACAGGTTCAAATCCTGTCCCCGCAACCAACCCTTTCACTAACGCCCCAGGCCCCGTCTCCAAAGAGATGGGGCTAGGGGCGTTGGGGCAAACGAAACGCTCAAGCCCCCGCTACAGCGGTAAGCGTGTTGGGTGTCGCCTTGGTTCAGACGGGCAGAGCGCACCACTTGTCGTCGCAGATGGATGCTTCTTAGCGAACAGCCTTAAATCTAACGGTTGCTCCTCCACGCGTGGAATACGGTCTGCGTTGCACATGTAAAATCCACACATAAATTGCTTCGACGAATACTGCCGGCTCGCTAGAGTGTCGTAATGGGACGACGATCGGATCATACGCGGTCAGAAATCGAACAGATGCTAGTGGTCGAGGGCCACAAGCACATGGCTGAAGTGGGTTTCGCCCGCTTTTCCGCGCGGGAAGTCGCGAAGCGGATCGGGTATTCGATCGGCACCCTGTACAATGTGTTCGGCAGTTACGATCGGTTTCTCTTGGCGATCAATACGCGCACGTTCCAACTGTGGACCGGCGACCTGCGAGCCGCGCTCGACAAGGGCGGTGACGATCGCATCCGTTGCTTGGTTGAGAGCTATTTCGCCTTTGCACGCAGCCATCGCAAGCTATGGCTGGCCATTTACGATCACCACCTGCCGCCGGACCTTGCCATGCCCGAGGATCAGGACCGGCTGCGTGGTGAATTGACGCGGATCGTGATGGACGAAGTCGCCGCCGCGCTTCCCGCCGCTGCCGCGCCGCAGGTTCCGTCGCTCGCGAGGTCGCTGGTGGCGACGGTGCATGGGCATTGCATGTTCGACATTGCCGGTTCGTTCGCTCTGATGGGGGAGAAGGAACCGGTCGAGATGGCGTTGGCCCGTGTGCGAGAATCTCTGACCGCCGCGGCTGCGCGCTATGCGACATGATCGATTGCCGCCGGCACGCCCGGAGGTGCCGGCCGACCGGTGTCGTAATTATCCCGGCGGGACTGCTTGCAATCCGAACAAGGGAGCACTCTCCGGATCGGCCACGCCTGCGGCAAGCGGTACGTCGTACGGATAGGCTATCTCCACCCAATGCGCCTCCGCATCCGACGTCCCGGCGTAGAGCCGTGTGACGGTGTCGCGCTGTTCGATGCCGGACGAAAACACCACATCGACCAGATCGGGGCGTTTGGTTGCTCCTGGGGCGAATTGGCTGCGACCGGCAATAATTTTCAGGTCGCGCCAGCGATGTTCGGCGGGGTCGAAGACGAAGGCGATCGCGTAATAATGGCGTGCGCTGTACATCGTATCGTCTTCGAAATAGGCGGCATGGGCGATCAACCCGACCTCGCCATTCGCGAGCAGATGCGCCTCGTTGACGCCGCCCCAGTCGAGCGGGTGGAACATATCGGCGAGCATGGGCGCCGCGTCGATCGCCTCGATCGTCAGCGCGTCCAGTGACCGCACCTCGGTATAGCCGATCGTACCGCGCCCGCCCTTTGCGCCGCGCGGGCGGGTGAACACCGCGACGCGTCCGTCAGCCAGTTCGCACAGTCGAATGTCCTTCATGCCCAGCGGGCCGGCGAAGAAACGTTCCAGCGCGAAGATGTCGCGGCCGCGATAGAACACGGTCCACCATTCGGGCAGACCGTCGCCGAAGCGGACCTCGACTCCGCCGAACACCAGCTCTCCCGCGATAAAGGTGACGAACGGGTCCTGCAGGTCGAAGCGGGGGGCACCGTCGATCGGGTGCCAGATGCCGTCGACCTCTTCGAAGAAGATCGCCGTCGAATGTTCGCTGTCGCGCCGTTCCACCCGGCCGGCGATCACGGTCCGTCCAGCGGAGCGGAACGGGGCCGAGATGTTGTAGACGTCGAGGCCGTCGACCCCGGCGAAGACCAGGCGTCCGGTCCGCCCGGAGGGGGCGGCGCCGGCAAAGGCTTCGTAGCGGGTGCGGACGCGGGGGATGCCGTTCGGGTCCATAAATCCTCCTGTTCCGTGCATCAGACGCCCATCGCGCGCCAGAGGGTGGCGAGCGACACCGTGCCCAGCGCCATCACCCGATCGGCGGCGCCGTAATAGACGCGCAGTTCGTCGCCATGGATCAGTGCGCCGCAACTGAACATGACCTGATCGAAGAAGCCGGTGACTTCATAGGGTTCGACCGGCTCGGCCAGCGGCTGCGCCAGACGCGAAACGACGATACGCGGGTCGTTCCGGTCCAGCAGCAGCGCGCCGAGGCTGTAGCGCTGCTCCGCATCGACACCGTGATAGATTTGCAGCCACCCGCGATCGGTCTCGATCATCTGCGCGCCGCCGCCGATCTTCATCGCCTCCCACCCGTCGCCGCTGCGCCCGGCAAGGTGATGGTGGTCGCCCCAGTGGAGCAGGTCGGGCGACTTCGCGATCCAGATTTCGGGCGTGCCGAGATGCAGCGGGGCGGGGCGATGCAGGCACCAGTAATAGCCACCGATTCTCCGGGGAAAGAGGCACACATCGCGATTGTCGGGGGCATGGATGATGCCGAGGCGCTCGACGGCGGTAAAATCGTCGGTCACCGCCAGCGCGGTGGCGATGCCGAGGTCTGACACGGCGGTATAGTTGATGTAGAACCGGCCATCGATCGGCGTGATCCGGGCATCCTCGCACCCGAAGCGTTCGCTGCGGTTCGCCGGGAACAGGAACGGGGCATCGTCGACCGTGAACGTCGCTCCGTCATGGCTGCGCGCGATGCGCAGATGCGACAGCGAGGTCAGGAACACGTTGCGCGGGTCGGCGCGCGACCGCACCATGCGCGGGTCGGAAAAGTCATAGGCGGGATCGTCGCGACGGAAGCTGCGGGTCGTGCAGCGCCATTCGCCATCGACCTCTTCGAGCAGCGGTACATGGACCGTCTCGTCATCGTCACCGATGACACTTTCGGCGACGCGGATCAGCAGGATCGTGTCGCCGCCATTGGCCGCGACACCGGCGTTGAAGGTGCCGTCGATCCGCCAGCCCGGGCGGCTGGGCCGGACCTGTTCGGGCGCGACGATAGGATTGCGCGGGCTGCGCTGAAGCATGGAGAGAGTTCCTTTTCGGATCGGCGGCGGTCACTTCAGCGAAAGCGACATGCCCTGCAGGAAATGGCGGCGGAACAGGATGAACAGCAGCACCAGCGGCAGCGTCTGTAGCACCGCGCCGGCCATCACCGGCCCGGCATAGCCGCCATATTGCTTGCTGAACGTCGCCAGCAGCACCGACAGCGGCATCCGGTCGGTGTCGGAAATCGCGATCAGCGGCCACAGAAAATTGTCCCAGGTGCCGGTGAAGGTGAACAGCGCGACGATGGCGATGATCGACTTGTTCAGGGGGACGACTATCTTCGTCACCGTCTGCCACAGGCTGGCGCGGTCGAGCCGGGCGGCGTCGAAATATTCCTCCGGCATCGTCCGGAACGACTGCGACATCATGTAGATGCCCCAGCCCGACATCATCGACGGTAGAATCAGCGCCCACAGGCTGTTGAGCAGGCCCATTTCCTTGATGAGGACGAACAGGGGCAGGATGAACATGCTGGTCGGGATGACCATCTGCAACAGCAGGAAGTCGCCGAAGAGCTTGCGCCCCGGAAACCGCATCCGGGCGAGCGCAAAGGCGATGAAGCCGGAAGTGAGCAGCACCGATGCCGTGACGGTCAGCGTCACCAGCGCCGATACGCCCAGCGCTCCGACGAACGGGCGGTCGAGCTTGTCCGCCGTCGCCAGCAGGAAGGCGAAATTGCCGAGGGTGAAGTCGCCTTCGAACAGGCCGGTATTGTAGATCTGCGCGGCGGGTTTCAGCGACGCGGCGACCATCCATGCGAACGGGTAGAGCCAGGTCAGCGCCAGCGCATAGATGGCGATGGTCGCGATCCAGCCACCGGGGCTGCGCCGGGCGAACAGGGACTTCAGGCGGGTCATGCCAGCACGACCTTTCGTTCGAACAACCGCCGGGCAAGCTGCACCAGCGCATAGGTGACGAGGGAGACGACGATGCTCATCATCGCGGCGTGGCTGGGTTGCAGGCGGCGGAACGCGGTTTCGTAGATCATCATCTGCGGCGTGGCGGTGCTGTCCGCAGGGCCGCCGCCGGTGATGATGAAGGGTTCGGTGAACAGCCCGAACGACACGAGGATCGCAAAGGTCAGCACCATCATCAACTGCGGGTTCATCATCGGCAGCGTGATGCGGGTCAGCCGTTTCCACGGCCCGGCATGGTCGAGCCGCGCGGCGTCGTAGATTTCCTTCGGGATCGCCAGCAGCCCGGAATAGAGGATCAGGCCGTAATAGCCGACGAACTTCCACGCCACGACCAGCGCGATGGCGAGCATCGCCAGCGTCGGATCGTTGGTCCACGGCACCCGCACGCCGAACGTGTCGAACAGCATCGTGTTGAACGGTCCGGTCGAACTGAACACCTTCGCGAACACCAGCGACAGCGCGACCCCGGACGACACGTTCGACAGCAGGAAACACAGGGCGACGAACCCCTTGCCCCGCCCGACATGCTGCAACCCGAACGCGACGATCAGCGCGCCCCCGAACGCGATCGGCAGGTAAAGCCCAAGGAAACGCACCACGTTCCACAGCGCCTGCAGGAATTGCGGGTCCTGTAGCGTCATCAGCAGGTTGCGTGTGCCGGTGAAGACCGGCTCGTCGAAGAAGCGCCACTGGGTGACCGACAGCTTCGCCAGCCAGAAGAACGGATAGGCCCAGAAGATCGCGGTGAAGAGCAGATAGGCGCCGGCGAGCGACAGCCCGACCACCGCTTCTCGTGAAAGGGGTTCGCGTGTCCTCATGCCGCCACCTCCAGCATCCGGTCCGTCCGCGCCGCCGCATCGGCCAGCGCGGGGGCGGGGCTTGTCGTTCCCAGCATCAGCGGTTCGACGAGGCGCGCGCTCATGATCTTTTGAATATCGATGGTATGTTCCGACAGCGCCGGCGGCCGCGCGGTCGCGACGTTGCCGGCATAGGCCCGCGCGATCGCGTTGCCGCGATAATAATCGGCGAAGGCGGGGTTGGTCAGCAGATCGTCGCGCGCCGGGGACAGACCGGTGCGCTGGAGCCACAACAGGTTCAGCGCCTCTTCGCCCACCACCCACGCAAGGAAGGCGAATGCTTCACGCTGGACGCGGCTGCTGCGAAAGATCACCGCGCCCTTGCTGTCGGAAAAAGTCGAGGCGGGCGTGCTTCCCACGGCCGGCGCGATCATCGGGCCGACCGCGATCCGCGTAAGCGTGTCGGGATAGATGTTCGCGAACCGTTCGACATCCCATGGGCCGCGCACCGCGCCGGCCGCCAATCCGGATACCAGCGGTTCCTCAGCATCGAAGTCGAGCGCGGTCCAGCCCTGCCGGTACATATGGTCGATGAAGCCAGCTGCCTGCCGTCCGGCCGCATTGTCATAGAGCGCGTGGGCGCCGGCCAGATAGGGCTGGCCCCCGGATGCGGCGTAATAATAGGAGATGAAATCGAACCAGCGATCCTGCCACGCACGCCCGGCGACGACCTGCATCCCGTAGCGCGACTGGCGCACCGCATAGCGTTCGCAGAAGCGATAGACATCGTCATAGGTCGCCGGTGGTTCGCCGAGGCCGTGCTGTTCGAGCAGGTCGGCGCGCCACCACAACAGCGTCGGGCTGGAATAAATCGGCAGCGCGGCGACTTGTGCGCCCTGCGTCCAGCCGGCCATGATCGATCGCATATGCCGCCGGTCGACCAGCGCGTCATAGCCCGGCATCGTCGCCAGATCGGCGACCTGCCCCAGCGCAGCGAGCTGTACCGCGAACCCGGAAAAGACGTTGGTGCACAGATCGGGTTCGGTGCCGGCGACCAGCGCCGACAGCACGGTGTCTTCCGAATTGCCGGCGGTGGGAATGGTGGTGAACTGCACCGGCAGGCCGAGGCGCGCGGCGTTCCACCGGGTGACGGCGATCTTCCAGAAACTCTCCTCCGCCGCGTTGGGTGCGATCCACAGCAGGATGCGGTCGGTGCGCCGCTCCGCCTGTTGCCGCCCGCAGCCGGCGAGCAACGCCGCCCCGCCCAGCGCCAGCAACAGGGCTTCGCGCCGGGTGGTCATGGCAGCGGGGTTCCCGCCAGCGCGGTAAGGGCGAACAGCCCCTCGATGGTCGATTCCGCGCCAGCGTTCGGGTTGATCCTGCCCGGGCCGACGATGCCGTCATAGGTCCGTCCGGTCGCGGGATCATAGACCGGGCGGCGCGTATCGTTGGTGCCGGCGAACCAGCGGCCGAGCGCCTGTGCGGTGGTGCGATGGCGCGGCTGACCGGTCTGGCGATAGGCTTCGGTCGCGGCGAGGATCATCGGGGCGAGGCCATAGGCGATCTGCGGGAAACGCTGGTGTTCGGGCGTGGCGAACCCGTCGATCATGTTCTCCAGCGTGAAGGACGACCGCATCTCGGTGCGCAGCAGATAAGGGTAGAAATGATCGACTTCGAGCAAGGCGCTGTCGATGAAGTCGCGGCGGTTCAACAGCTTGCCGGCGCGCAGCAGCGCATAGGCCTGCGCGTTGCCCCATGCGTGCCACTGGTTGCGCCAGCTCAGATGCACGCCGTGGGGGAAGCGTTTCGCGTCGCCCACCTGCATCATGACGAGGCCATCGCCGATCCGCCCGATCAGCTTGGCGGTCGCCGGGTCGCGGGTGCGGGCGTAATGCGGGACCAATCCGAGCAGCGCGGTCGATCCGGCATCGGCGCCGGATTCGAGCGGGAGCCAGGTGGGCACGATCAGGTTCGCGACCCGGACGGTGCCGTTCGCCGAAACGGGCAGATCGCGTTTGAGGTTCGCCACCAGTCGGTCCGTTGCCGCGCGGGCGCGCTTCGCGGTGTCGGGCGACAGGTGGGGCAGGGCGGCCTCCAGTCCCCATAGCGCGCGGAGCGACCACCAGTTCAGCTCGGCCAGCGAGGTGCGATAGTCGCGGTTGATCCGGCCATCGCCCCACAGGAAGTTGTGAAAATAGCCGTTATCGGCCTGCATGTGCAGGACGAAGCGGGTCAGCATCTCGATCTGGCGACGGCGGTGCGCATCGGGGCGCGGGGTCGCGGCCAGCAGGACAATGCCGCGCGCCACGTCGTCGACGCAGGTATATCCCTCGCGCGGTTCGATGGCGAAGCGATAGTCGGGCGCCTCGCTGTAGATATGCAGGATGCCGACCCGTTCGCCGCCCAAATCGCGTTCGGCATAGAGATGGTCGAAATGCGCCAGGTTGCGGCGCAACGCTGTTTTTTCGGTTGCCGCCACGCCGCTTTGCGGGCGCGCGAGGGCAGGCGTCGGCGAGCCGATCAGGGCAAGCGCCAGCAACAGGGCGGAGCGGGTGCGCGGGGTCTTTGCCGTGCGGGCCATGGGGTGCGGGTCGCTCCTCTCGATCGCCCCCGTTTGCCGGGTTGCAGGTTTATCGTTAAACTTTGGCGGTTGCGGCTGTCAACCCGGCGGGGTAGTCAGGCGATGATGGTGGAGCAACCACCCGGAGAGGATGCCATGGCCCGCGCGAAACGCGCCACGCTGAAATCGATCGCGACCGATCTGGGCGTGACGCATACGTCGGTGTCCAACGCCTATAACAACCCGGCCAAGGTGTCGAAGGACCTGCGCGACCGTATCCTCGCCCATGCCGCCGAGGTGCATTATGAAGGGCCGAATCCGGCCGCGCGGTCGCTGCGTACCGGGCGGTGCGGCGCGATCGGGGTGCTGTTCAACGACCAGCTGAGCTACGCCTTTACCGACGCCCACGACATCGCGTTCCTGCGCGGCATATCGTCGGTGTGCGAGGAGGAGGGCGCCAATATCGTCCTCATCCCGCTGAAGGACAAGCATCCGGAACGATTGGACAATCTGACCGCGATCGTCGACGGCTACATCCTGAACGCGCCCTACAGGAGCCATCCGACGATCCGCAAGGCGCTGGCACGCGGGCTGCCGACGGTGGTGGTCGATTTCGATGCGCCCGAACTGCCCAGCGTCCTGACCAACGACCGCGAGATGATGCGCAGCGTCGTTGCGCATCTGATCGGCCTTGGCCACCGCAATATCGGCATCGTCACTTTTCCCTGGTCGCAGGACCATGGCGAACTCTTCGCGCTCGACCGCGACGTATCGGACGAGAATCATGTCGTGCATGAGCGCGTGCTGGGATGCCGCGATGCCTTCGATGCGGCGGGCGTGCCGGTCGAGAGCATCCTGGTATGCGAGACACCCAATGACGAGGAAGGCGGCGCACGCGCGGTTGACCGGTTGCTGCGGCGTCAGCACGACCTGACCGCGATGGTCTGCTTCTCCGACCGGCTCGCCTACGGCGTCATGGCGCGGTGCCAGGCGCTGGGCCTGTCGGTGCCGCGCCGCATGTCGGTGACCGGCTATGACGGAATCGACCCGCCCGGCCGCCCGCCAGAGGGGACAAGGCTGACCACGGTGCGTCAGAATGCGTTCGAAAAGGGTCGGCGCGCGGCGGAGGCGTTGCTGCGGGAACCGGGCAAGGCGGGATCGCCGATCCGTATCTCCGCCGAATTCGTCGGCGGCGACAGCAGCGCCGCCGCATGGGAGCTGGAATCCGAATGACCGCATTGCAGTTGGAGGGGCTGACCAAATCCTATGACGGGGTCGATACCATCCGTGGCATCGACCTGGACGTGCGTGCCGGCGAGTTCGTGGTGCTGGTCGGGTCGTCGGGCTGCGGCAAGTCGACCGTGCTGCGGATGATCGCCGGGCTGGAGACGGTCAGCGGCGGCCGCATCCGCATCGGCGGGCGCGACGTGACCCGTGTGCCAGCGTCCGACCGGGGCGTCGCGATGGTGTTCCAGTCCTACGCGCTCTATCCGCATATGACCGTGCGCGAGAATTTGAGCTTTGGCCTCAGGAATATGCGGGTGGCAAAGGCGTCGATCGCCGAACAGGTCGCCCATGCCGCGCAGGTCCTCGAACTGGATGCGCTGCTCGACCGGATGCCGCACCAGCTGTCGGGCGGACAGCGGCAACGGGTGGCGATCGGCCGCGCGATCGTGCGCAATCCGGAGCTGTTCCTGTTCGACGAGCCGCTGTCCAACCTTGACGCCGACCTGCGCGTGCGGATGCGGCATGAACTGGCGGCGCTCCACCGGCGGCTGGGCGCGACGATGATCTATGTGACGCACGATCAGGTGGAGGCGATGACGCTGGCCGACCGTCTGGTCATTCTGGACAAGGGGCGGGTCGCGCAGGTCGGTACGCCGCTGGAGGTCTATGATCGTCCCGCCAATATATTCACGGCCGGCTTTATCGGCAGCCCGCGCATCAACCTATTCGACGCGGTGGTCGCTGGCCGGGACGGAACGTCGACCCTGTTCGAAATGGCTGGTGGCGTGCGGGTCGCGTCGGCACGGGGGGCGGCATTGGCGATCGGCGAGCGGGTGACGCTGGGGCTGCGGCCCGAGCACGTCCGATTGGATCGCGGCGGCGACGCCATCGCGTTGCCGATGACGGTCGAGGCGGTCGAGGCGCTGGGTCATTCGACTTATCTGTACGGCCAGCTTGCATCGGGCGATGCGTTTCGCGCGAAGCTGGACGGACATCATGCGATCGATGGCGCGATCACGCTCCATGCCGATCCGGTGCGGATGTTGGTGTTCGACGCCGCGGGGCAGGCGGTGGATTGAACCGCAGGCCCCGGCTATCCTGAAGACAAAACACGCCAAAACGCCTCGACTGCACGATCGGTTCCGGCTTAACCAGTTGCTAGGCATCCCGGTCTATGATGTTAGCGACCGAAGCGGGTAGCCGGGGGGCGACCCGCATGGGCTGCACGGGATTGAGCGAGCGATGGTTGAGACGGCGGTGTTCACCTATGGGTTGTTGGCCAGCTTCGTGCTGTCGGCGGCATCGCATAACCAGCGCGCGCAACGACCGAACCCGCCGATCATGAACTATATCGGCTATGTCCTGCTGGGCATGTCGGTGGCGGCCACCGTGCTGCTGACCGGCTATGCGCTGTGGCAGCTGATCTGACGCGGTAGCCGTCCGGGCGCGGAGTGCTTGTCAGAGCCGATCGACATTCAGCCCTGACGGCCTGCAAACGTCGGTTTCGTGCGCTTCGGGTGCTCACGTACCGATAGTACGCTGCGCTCCTGGTCGCACAAAACCACTGCTTTCGGCACGTCATCATCTGAATGTCGAACGATCGTAGGGCCGATCGATATTCACATTCTATTTCGTCACCCCGGACTTGTTCCGGGGTCCACGACGCGGCAATCAATGCGGTATGAGCCTCTATCGACCGCGATTGCGGCTTGGTGGACCCCGGAACACGTCCGGGTGACGAAGGGGCTGGAGGCGTCGATCAGGAACGGCACAGGGAATAGCTGAATGACGATCGGCCCTGACAGCGATCACCCTACCGGAAGACTTGCAGCAGTATAGCCGGATCTGGAAACGTAGGGCAGACTGTTCCGTCAGAATTGATGGCTCGCCGGCTTTTTGTGCTGTGTTACCTGACGTTTCCCCGACAGCACCCCATTCCGCAGCACCGGCGAAGCGAAACCCGCCTAGCCGCCACGTGACGATGGGGCCGCATGAACCGCCAACATCCACGGTACGTTAGCGCACATCATGGCTTGTCGCCCGCTTGGTTGATCGTTAAACCTATCATTAACTTCCGCAGCGATGACCGCATGAACGGCCACGACCCACCGGAAGCGATAGGGAGAGGACACGGCATGTCATCCGTAACGCGGTTCCGCTTGTTCAGCCTGGCCGGCACGGCCATGATTCTGATCGCCACGACGCCCGTACTGGCGCAGACCCCGCCGCCAACCGCCCCGGACGGCGCGGTGCAGGATGCGGCGACCGCGACCGACGATGGCGAAATCATCGTCACCGGCCTGCGCGAAAGTCTGCGCCGCGCCGTCGACATCAAGCGCAACGCCGATAACATCGTCGATTCGATCGTCGCCGACGACATCGGCAAGCTGCCCGACCAGAACATCGCCGAGGCGATCCAGCGTATTCCGGGCGTCACCATTTCGCGCGACAATGGCGAGGGGCAGTTCATCACCGTCCGCGGCCTCGGGCCGGCGTTCAGCACCGCGCTGTACAATGGCCGCATCCTCGCGACCGAGAATCAGGGGCGCGAGTTCAGCTTCGACATCCTGCCCGCCGAACTCATCAACCGGGTCGACGTGTCGAAGACGCCGACCGCATCGATGATCGAGGGCGGGATCGCTGCCACGGTCGACATGTACACCGCGCGGCCGTTCGATTTCAAAGAGGGCAAGGTCGCGCTGTCGGCACAGGCCAATTACGACAAGCTGCGCGGGCAATTCTCGCCGCAGTTCTCCGGCCTGCTGAGCAAGACGTTCGGCGACGGCGATTTCGGTATTCTCGGTGCCTTTTCCTATATCGACCGCAAGATCGAGGGGCGGCGCATCTTCACCGACGGGTGGGAAGCGAACCAGAATCTCGATCTGAACAAGGACGGCACGCCGGAGTTTCGCGGCGTGTCGATCCCGACCTACGTCGAATGGGGCACCAACAGCACCAACCGCAAGCGCATGTCCGGCCTGCTGACCGCGCAGTGGCGGGCCAGCGACACGCTGCTGCTGACGCTCGACGGGCTGTATTCGAAGCTGGACGTGAACGACGATAACAAGGTGTTCTTCGTCTATGGCGGCCCCGGCGACGTGACCGCCGCGACGGTCGACCAGAACAACACCGTCACCAGCTATACCGGCATCGCGTCGGGACCGATGTTCACCAACCAGATTCGCCCGCGCCTTGCCACAACCTATCAGGCCGGCGCGAACCTCGCATGGACGCCGTCCGACCGGTTGACCGGCACGCTCGATTTCTCGTGGTCGAAGGCGAAGGACGATACCGGCGGCAACCAGGCATGGTTCGAAAGCAACCTCGCCACGCCCGGCTATTCGCCGGCGGGCGTGAAGTTCGCCATCGGCCCCACGGGGATGCCGGTCTATACGGGGCTGGGCAATATCCTCGACACGTCGAACGCGAAGGCCGGGTTCCTGACCTATGAAGGTGTCAGCGTCGAGGACGAGATCTATCAGGTCAATTCGAACCTGAAATGGAATGTCGACACCGGCATCGTCCGGCGGATTTCGGGCGGCGTGAATTATTCGGACCGCAAGAAGTCGCGCTTTTCGTTCAAGACGCCCGACGCGCTGCAATGCCTGTATTGCGGGGCGGGGGTTTCGATCCCGTCGAGCGTGTTCACCGGCACGGCGGATGCGACGAACTTCCTCGGCACCGGCATGTTCGACAGCGCCTATCCGACCTATTCGGCGGCGGACCTTGCCAGATATCTGTTGAGCGATGCGGCGATCAACCAGCTGGCCAATCCGGCGGCGGCGCGCGCGGCGCTGGCGGCGAATGGCGGCGGCTTCGGCGTGATCCCGGTACCGGGCAATAGCGGGTCGGCGCAGGAACGGACCATCGGCGGCTTTGTCGAGGCGTCGTTCGGTGGCGATTTCGGGTCGCGGCGCTGGAGCGGCAATATCGGCCTGCGCTATACCCGGACCGACGTGACGTCGCGCGGCGTGGGGCAAGAAATCCTCGGCATCACCACGCCGGCCGGCGGCGGCGATCCGATCGTGAACCTGTCGAATCCGCAGCCGATCACCGAGAAGGGATCGTACAGCCAGTTGCTGCCCAGCGCCAACTTCAAGCTGGACGTGTTCGAGGACGTCGTGTTCCAGGCGGCGGTCGCCAAGACGCTGACCCGCGCGACGCTCAGCGACCTGCTGCTCATCCGCAACATCAATCCCCGCCCGCGCGAGCGGGCGATCACCGATGGCAATCCGGGTCTGGAGCCGATGATCGGGTGGAACTACGACGCGGCGCTGACCTGGTATCTCGACCGGTCCAGCTTCCTGAGTGTCGCGTTGTTCGCCAAGGACCTCGACAACCTGTCGGAATCGACGACGACGACGATCCAGGTCCTCGGCCTCGATTTCCGGCGGACCCGGCCGGAGAATATCGGCAGCCGCAGCTATCGCGGCATCGAGTTTTCGGGGCAGTACACCTTTACCGGGCTGCCCGCGCCCCTGGATGGCTTCGGCGTGCAGGCGAACCTCAGCTTCGTCGATCCCGATGCGACGACGTATAATGCCGTCGCCTTTTATGAAAAGGGGCCGCTCCAGGCGCGTATCGCGTACAATTACCGCAACGCCTATGAACAGACGCAGCAGGGCAATCGCGGACAACCGGTCAATGTCGATGCCTATGGTATCTGGGACGCGAGCATCAACTATGCGGTGAACGACAAGGTGACGTTGTTCGCGCAGGGCCTCAACCTGTTCAACGAAAAGACGTTGCTCTATTCGGTGTACAAGGAGCGGGTGATCGCGTTCGAAACCTATGGCCCCCGCTATGCGATGGGCGTGCGGCTGAACTTCTGAAGGCTGGCGGGGCTGGTCCTGCGACCGGCCCTTACCCTACCGATCGGCGCCGAAGGAACAGCAGCGCGAGCAGGCATCCGCCGACCGGCAGCAGCAGGACGGTACCGGCCAGCAGCGACTGGTCGGCGGTATCGGCGACGGGCGTGACCGTCATGGTGACGATGGTTGCCGAGATCAGGTTACCCGCGGCCGCAGCGCCCTTCAGAACGGCGAGGAAGAAGCCGACCGGGGTCGCTTCGGTCGAAACCTCTCCGCCGGCCGGGCGCTGTACCGCCAGCGTCAGCATCGCCCAGATCGCGATGTTCATCGCGGCCAGCGCAGCGCCGAGCAGCAGGAGCAGCAAGGTGCCGCCGATGCTGCGCGATCCGATCATCAGCCCGACCATTGCGACGATCGCCACTCCATAGCCGATCCGGGCGATGGCGACCGGCGGCAGGCGGCGGGACAGCGCCATCCATCCGGGCAGCGACAGCGACTGGCCGAGCGTGATCGTCGCCAGTGCCGGTCCCGCCCAGCCAGCATCGTGATGCACCGCCTGCCCGAAAAAGGGGAGGGTGCGCAGGAACAGCGGCACCAGCCCCGCCTGCACCGCGATTACCAGCAGCGTGCGGCGAAACGGGTCGTGCTGCCACAGGGCACGCAGCCGGCCCTTCGGCGACTGCCGTAGCGGCGGGGTGGGCCGCCCGCCCAGATGCCGCGTCGCGACCAGCGCGGTGGCGAGCGTCGCGGTATAGAGCGCACCGCCGACCAGCGCGCCGGTGGCAAAGGCGTCCTGCCGTGCGGCCGCGTTGGCCGGCGCCAGACTCCAGGTCGATGCCAGCGCGACGAGGCCTGCGCCGCACGCGCTGAAGATCAGGCGATAGCCCGATACCGACGTCGCATCGGCCGGCGTCCGCGCGACCCGCACCAGCAGCGTGTTATGGCCGACATCGCACAGCGAATAGCCGATGCGACACAGCAGGATCGCCGCCGCGATCGCCATCGGCCGATCCAGCGTGAACACCAGCCAGAACCCGATCGCACAGATCGGCGCGCCCATGACGATCAGTCGCCCGAGCCGGTCGCCGCCGCCATGCGCGTCCGCCCACAACGCGATGCCCAGATCGAACAACCCGTCCCACAGCATCGCCGCCGCCAGCAGCCCCCCGGCGATCATCGGCGGGAGGCCGGCGATCGTGACCAGATAGAACAACATGAAATTGTCGAAGCTGGTCCACACCACGCTCTTGCCGAAATTGCCGATGCTGTAGCCGATCTTCGTCGGCAGCGACGACGGGGTGGGGGCGGGGGAAGGCGACATGACGTCACGGCCTAGCGCCCTGCGATTTCATTTATTTGACATGCTGCAACTATACCCCTCGCACCATGACCCGCCCGAACCGCCCGCCGATCCCGCTGAGCGAACCGCAACGCCGGCTGTTGATGCAATTGCGGATCGAGGGGGCCGCTCCGCGTATCCGGCTTGCGCAGTCGCTGGGGATGAACGGCGCGACGGTCACGCGGCTGACGCAGACCCTGCTCGCGCTGGACCTGATCGAAGAGATGGATACCGCCGGAGCGGCGGCACGCGGTCGTCCGACCGTACCGCTGACGGTATCGGGGCGGGGCGGGTGGGCGATCGGCGCGACGCCGCATCCCGGCTGGCTGGAACTAGTGCTCGTCGATTTTCGGGGCCGGCCGCTGGTCCACGACACCACGCCGTTCGACAGCCCCGACCCGCGCGTCTTCGCCCGTGCGGTGGAGGCGCGATTGCAGGCGCTGGCGGCGTCGCACGGTTTCATGCGGGGCAAGTTCCTGGGACTGGGCGTGGCGGTGCCGGGCTATGCGCTCCCCGGTGACCGCAACCGCCGCGCGGTGGTCGACCGGGTAGCGGGATGGGACGACGTGCCGCTGGCCGACATCATCGGCGATGCGCTGGGTATGCCGGTCTGGATCGAAAACGACGCGAGCGTCGCGGCGCTGGCCGAATATTATCAGGACGGGATCATCGGTCGCTATCGGTCGGTGCTGACGCTGTTCCTGGGGCATGGCATCGGCGGCGGGCTGATCGCCGAACGCGATCTGTTCCTGGGCGAACATGGCAATGCCGGCGAGGTCGGCCGGCTGTTTCCCGGTCATGGCGAGCGACCATCGGGCATCGACCTGCTGCGCACGCTGCGCGAGGCGGGGGTCGACGTCACGTCGCTGGCGGAGATCGACGCGCTGATGGACATGCATCGCCCGCTGATCGACCGCTGGACCCGGCGGGTCATCGAACAACTGGAACAGGCGGTATTGAGCGGCATCGTCTGGCTCGACCCCGGCGCGATCATCCTGTCGGGGGCGCTGCCGCTCCGGCTGCTCAGGACCATCGCAGCCGGCCTCGACGAGATCGGCCGTCACCGCGACGACCGATACCGTGCGATCCTGCCGCCCGTCCTCGCGTCCCCGATCGGCAGCAAGGCGGTGGTGATCGGCGCGGCGATGATCCCGATCCACGCGATTACCACGCAACCATCGACGATTTAATTGCGTGTAAGCAAATAAAACTGTCACGCAGAACCGCCAAGCGGGCCGCCATCGACTTACTGGGGGCTTACCAATGCAGACCAATTTTCTGGGCGGCGTGGCGCTATGCGCGCTGCTCGCCTGTATCCATCCGGCCGCTGCGCAGACCGCCACGACCACGACGAACGAGTCGACCGAGGACGCGCCGGCATCGGACATCATCGTCACCGGATCGGCGCGCCAGCAGCGCCGGTTCGACGTGTCCTATGCCGTCAATTCGCTGAGCCAGGCCGAAATCCAGAAATTGGCGCCCAAGAGCACGACCGACCTGATCGGCACGTTGCCCGGCATCCATGCCGAGGCGACCGGGGGTGAGGTGCAGAACATCACCCGCGTGCGCGGCATCCCGACCGATCGCGGGTTCCTCTATTATCAGCAGGACGGCCTGCCGCTGTTTCAAGAGCTGGACGGCTATTTCTTCAACCAGGGCGACGGCATGAACCGCCTCGACCTGATGACCGACCGGATCGAGGTCGTGCGCGGCGGACCGGCGCCGATCTATGCCAGCACCGCGGCGGCGATCGCCAACGTCATCACCGTCACCGGCACCGCGACGACGCGGGGCAAGGCGCAGCTGACGCTGGGCGATACCGGGCTTTATCGACTGGATGCCTATCAGGCCGGGCCGGTGTCGGACGATACCTATTATGCGGTCGGCGGCTTCCTGCGCCACCATGACGGCTATCGCAATTCGGGCTTCCCGTCGGATCGCGGCGGACAGATCCGCGCCAATATCCGCCACGACCTGGCCAACGGCTTCGTGAAGCTGTCGGGCCAGTATACCGACGACCACAACCTGTTCTACCTGTCGATCCCGACCGCCGATCCGCGCGATCCGTCGGTCAGCCTCGACAAATATATCGACTATTTCACCGGCACGTTGAACAGCCCGTCGCTGCGCCAGGTGAACATCAAGTATCGCGACGGCGCAGGCGTGATCCAGAACCAGCGCGGCGACCTGGCCAACGGCCGGCATCTGCGGTTCGGCAATGTCACGCTGAATTACGAAGGTGACTTCGGCGACTGGCACGTGTCGGCCAAGGGCGGCGTGACGCAGGGCAAGCTGCATTTCGACGCCTTCTATTCGACGTCGAACCCGGCCGATGCGACGACCTTCGCCAATAATTTCCGCGCGGCGGCGACGACCGCGTTCGGCGCGAATGTCAGCCGGCTGGGCTACAGCATCGCCGGCACCAACGGCGCGACCGCCTACAACCCCGCCGCCGATTCCGGGCTGGTGATGCAGGCGCAATATCGGTCGATCGAGAATGATTTCCATTCGACGCAGGGCGACCTGTCGGTCACGCGCAAGCTGGAAACCGGGTTCGGGTCCCACGATCTGCGCGCCGGGGTCTATACGTCCTTCTGGGGCCAGAAGACATTCAACGCCTATCAGAACCTGCTGGTCGAGGTGAAGTCGCGTCCGCGCACGCTGGACCTTGCCGCCTATGACGCCGCCGGCAACGTGCTGGGCTTCGTCACCGACAAGGGCGCGCTGGCCGAGGCGGCGACGCTGGGCGGGGGCGCGGCCGATGGGCAACTCTTCGCGCTGTACGGCACCGATACATGGGACTTGACCGACCGGCTGCGCATCGATGCCGGGCTGCGGCACGAATGGTACAGCTATGACGGGTTCGGGCGGTTGTCGGCCAACTATAATCTGGGCGATCCGACGACGCTGGCCGACAACAGTACGCGCGGGTTCACCGGCGCGATCGGCACGCTCAAGCTGAAGCAGCAGGCGACCAACTGGACGATCGGCGCCAATTACGACGCGACCGGCAATATCGGCGCCTACATCCGCGCGTCGCAGCTGGAGGTGCCGCCCAACACCACCATCACGCTGAATTATCCAGTCGCCGCGATCGTATCGACCAAGGCCAAGCTGTATGAAGCGGGCGTCAAGTTCGCCGCCGGGCGGTCGTACCTCTACGTCACGGGCTTCTACACGAAGTTCGATCCGCTCAATGCCAGCTTCGCCGCGTTCAACCCGGCGACGGGCCGCGCGGACCAGGTGACGAACTTCATCGGCACCGCCGAGACCAGGGGGATGGAGGCCGATGGGCAGTTGCGCGTCGCCGGACCCTTCTCGCTCGCCGGGTCGGTCACGTTCCAGAACCCGCGCTACCTGAACTTCAGCAGCAACACCGGCGCGGATGGCAGCCGGGCGAGCGGCAAGCAGATCATCCGCGAACCGAAGCTGTTCCTGAACGTGCGTCCGACCGTCGACCTCGATGTCGGCGCGGCGGCGGTCAGCGTCTATGGCCGCTACGACTATGTCGGCCGTCGCTATACCGACTTCTTCAACAGTACCGCGCTGCCCGCCTATGGCGCGTTCGGCCTGGGCGGCACGGTCAGCAGCGGCGACTGGCAGGTGCAGGTCGTCGGCGACAACATCACCAACGCACATGGCTTTACCGAGGGGAATACGGCGGGCGACCGGTTCGGACAGGGCGTGCCGACCGCGATCTTCGGCCGGCCGCTGTTCGGGCGCAACTTCCGCCTGATCGTGAGCCGCAAATGGTGATCCGGCCGCTGCTCGCCGCGCTTGCCGCCTGTGTCGTCGCTTCGGCGGCACAGGCGGCCCCGGCCGATACGATGCGCCGTATCGGCGATCCCAAGGGCGGGATCATCGCGATCGCGCATCGCGGCTGCCATGCCGCCGCGCCGGCACGGAAGCTGGGCACGACGCCTGAAAATTCACGGGCGGCGCTGCTGCGCTGTGTTGCGATGGGTGTGGAGGTGATGGAAACCGACGTCCGGCGCACCCGCGACGGCTATCTGGTCATGGTGCATGACGATAGCGTCGACCGCACGACCGACGGCACGGGGCGGGTCGCCGACCTGACGCTCGCCCAGATCCGCGCGTTGCGGCTGCGCGACGATCTGGGCGGGGCCGGCGCGACGCTGACCGATGAACGCGTGCCGACGCTGGACGAACTGCTGGCGCTGGCGAAGGGCCGGATCGTCCTGAACCTCGACGTGAAGGACGCGATCTATGGCGAGGTGGTCGATGCCGTCGTGCGAGCGGGCGCGGTCGACCGGGTGATCGTCAAGACCTTTGCCGGGATGGGTTCCTCCCCGCTGGCGTCGATGGCTCCCTATGACCGGGTGCCGTTCGCGATCATCCCGATCACCGCTGCACCGCAGGCGGGCGACGTGCCCGCGATCATCGCGCGGCAGGCCGGCGGGGGGCGCCGCCCGATCGCGGTCGAACTGCCCCGACTGCCGCTGGCGACACTGCCGGCCAGCGTAGCGGCGGCGCGGCGGGCTGGCATGGCGGTGTGGGTCAATACGCTGTTCGAAGGCTTCGTCACCGATCTGGGCGGCGACGCGGCGGCTGCGCGCGATCCCGACGCGGTGTGGGGACGCCTTGCCGACAGCGGCGTGCGCCTGATCCAGACCGATGCGGTCGAGGCCCTGCTCGACTGGCGGCGGAAGCGGAGCGCCGGCACGGCGAAGTGATGGGAAACGCGGGAGTGTCGCTATGGCACTCCTGCGACTGCGGATCAGCGATCGGGGGCTGGTTGGCAGCCCCGACATGCCTGACCGCTATGCAATCGAAAGCGGTCCGGTGGCGACGACGGGTCCGGTGGGCGTGGACAGGGGAGAACCGCCGGCCGGCTCGATCGAGATGGCCAGTACCGCACCGGGCCGTAACCCGTTCCGCCTAGCTGCCGGCAGGGTCAGGCGCGTCGCGGCACCGGTCGACAACAGGCCGAGCGACCGTGGTGCACCGTTCTCGATAAGCCACAGCTCCGCGACCTTGCCGACGGGGGCGATCGTCGTCGACGCGATCCGGATGCTTCCCGCTTCGCGATCGATCATGGCGGCAATCGACGGTCCGGCACCGGTGGCCGGGGCAAGCGCGGCGACCAGGACCTCCCGCTCGGGACGCGCGGCTGGCGGTGTCGTTACCGGCGGCGTGCTGACGGGGGCGGGAAGCATGACGACGAGCACGGCGGCAGCGGCCGCAGCTACGATCGTCAACGGGATCAACATCCTGCCAAGGCGACGGTTCGGCAGGGCCGCCGGCAAGCCGATGTCGTCAATCAAGCCCGCAGGTGCGGCGACGGGGGGATATTCCGCGAGAAGTTCGGCGAACTGCGTCCGCCACCATTCCACTTCGCGCGCAAAGGCGGGATCGGCCAGCGTACGGCGAAGCGCTTCCGCGCGCTCCTGGCCGTCCAGAAGGCCAAGCGCGAATTCGCCTGCAAGCATGTCGGGTTCAGTCGTCACCGACGCACCCCTTCAGGCTGAGCAATCCACGACGCGCCCAACTGCGTACCGTCGGTTCCGGGACACCCTTGGCACTGGCGAGTTGCGCGTAGGTCAGGCCGTTGAAGAACGCGGTCCGAATGGCGTCGCGGTGTCTAGCGTCCAGTGCGTCGAGGCAATCGTGCAATCGCTGCGCTTCCTCCGAACGGGCCATTTGCGCATATTGGTCGATGCGGTCGTCCTGAACCTCGCTGGCGTCTTCGATGGGACGCGTCATGCGGGCGCTATAGGAACGAACCCAGTCGATCGATCGGTTGCGCGCGATCGTGCCGAGCCACGACATCGGATGGGCTTTTCCCGGGACGAAGCCGTCCGCGCGTTTCCAGATCAGATTGAACACTTCGTGCAGCACATCTTCGGCGGCACTGCGTTCCCGGCAGATCCGCAGGCAGATGCCGAACAGCGACGCCGATGTCAGGCGGTAGAGCTGGCCAAGCGCCTCGCGATCCTCCCGGCCGACGCGCGCCAGCAGCTCGCAGATCGCGAGGCGGGCATCGTAGGGATCGGTTGCGCTCTTCTCCACGGCGACGGGGTAGTAGAACGACGGATCGCGCGCAACCTGCCGCCGTTCCCGAATGACGTTGCCACGCCGCCCTCTAACCGCCCGATCAGGCGATACTGGGTGTCGATCAAGGGACCGCGTCGCCGTCCGCCGGCCCATCGATCGTCGTCACGTGCCGGCCATCATACTTCACCGCCAGCGCGAGGCATGACCGGATACGCTCGCCATCTACCAGCACCGTGCGGGTCACATATGCCCCCGATTGCTGCGCCGTGGACCCCGGAACAAGTCCGGGGTGACGGAGAGGCTGGAGGCGGCGATCAGGAACGACACCGGGTGTAGCTGAATGTCGATTAGTCCTACGACGGATTAAGCTCGACCATCACCACGTCATTCTCGCGCATGGGTATCTGCGTACGGGCAATGCCGTCCCGCCCCACCTGTACCTGCGTGACGGCTGGTGTATCGGTCGTCAGCGATTGCAGCTTGTCCAGTTGGGCCGGTGTCAAGGTCGAGGGGCGACCCATCCGAAGATAGGTCGTATAGGCATCGTTGCGATCAAAACCGGTCAGCCGGATATGCAGGCTGTACCGTCCCGGCTTCAATCCGCTGACCTTGAGCGCCAGCGGCGTGGTGTCGGCGGGCGGCCGGATCTTCGTGAAGAAGGGGCGGTTGCTTGACGGTTGTTCGGGCAGCACGTCGCGCCACGCCAGCACCTTCAGCGCGTTGCCCTTCAGCGTCGCGATGCTCGCCTCGTCCGTGGTGCGGAGTTCGCGGTCGCCTAGTTCCGCCAGATATTTGTAGGCGAACCACGACGCCTTGCGAATGCCCTGCGGGTTCATCAGCCCGAACCCGCCCTCGAACGGTTTGCCTTGCGGTCCCGGCTCTTCGAACAGATCGCTGTAGGTCCAGTAGCTCATGCCCTGCGCCAACCCTTCGGTACGGCGCAGCTTCGACAGGATATAGGCCGCGCCCAGATAGTCGTCGTGGATCGGATCGCGCGGATTGTAGCTGGTACTCCATTCGGTGAAGAACAGCGGCAGACCGGCATAGCGCGTGGCATCGATCTGCCCACGCACTTTGCGGACGTCCTGCACGATGGCATCGGGATTGCGCGACAGCTTGTTGTCGCCTTCGCCCTTTTCGTCGAGGAAGCCGCCCTCCACGCCATAGGTATGGGTGGTGACGAAATCGATCGGCAGCTTCTCCCGCTCCACATGGCGCAGGAACTCCGGCACCCAGTCAGCGCCGGCGGTCGATGGTCCGCCGACGCGCAGGGCGGGGTCGATCGCCTTGATCGTGCGCGCGGTGCGTCCGTAATAGTCGAAATAGGCCTGCTGATCGCCCTTTTCCCAGAATCCGGCCAGATTCGGCTCGTTCCAGAATTCGAAATACCAGCTGCGGACCTCCTGCCGGCCGTAGCGGGCGATCAGATGCCGGACGAATGCGTCGACCAGTGCCGTCCATTTCTCCGGTTGCGGGTGCGACGTGTTGCCCTTCCAGTAGAAGATGGTCTGGTTCGACTGCTTCATCGCATCGGGCGTGAACCCCAGTTCGACGAACGGCTTCAGCCCCATGCCGAGCAACCGGTCGTAGAGACGATCGAGCCGCGTCCAGTCATAGACCGGCTTGCCATTGATCTCGCGGTAGGTCCCCAGTTCGTCGGCGAAGACGTGATGGAACCGGATGTACCGGAACCGCAGTTCCTTCTGCACCGTCGCCAGTTGCGCCAAACTGTCCTCGCGGATCAGCGTGCCGGGAAAATCGGACCCGATCGACAGTTGCGCCATGCGATCGCGCGGTCTGGTTTCGCCGTGCATGTCGATGGCGATCTCACGCACCGTCGCGCGTTGCGCCACCGCCGGTGCGATGCCTGCGGGCGACAGGATGACGCCGAGGGCCATCGTCGACGCGAGCGATGCGGTCCGCAGGCATTTCCCGATCGACGCTGCCTTCACTTCGCGGCACCCACGATCGCCTGGACGATATCCGAATGGACCACGCGCCCGGTGGCGCGATCGAACAGGCCGAGGGTGTGATTGCCGGTCGGGCCATTGTCCCAGTAGATCGGGACCATGCCGTGCTGCACCGCCGACCGGGTGACGTAGCGATCCCATTCGGTGCGATATTTGCCGGTCGGGTCATATTCCGTCTTGGCGATCGCGCCATATTCGCCGAGGATCACGGGTATCCCGCGGTCGCCGAACGCCACTTTCACCTTCTGGAACGTGGCATCGACATATTGTTCGTTCGCCCACGCCTGCGCCGCCTTCGGGTCCGTCGCGCCTGCGCCCCATTGCCAGATCGTGCTCTTCTCGTTCAGCGCGAAATCATAGGGGTCGTAATAATGCACCTCCATCATCATCCGCCCGACAACGCTGTCGGTCGGGAGCGTCGAATTGCACGCGATGGTGTGATCGATGTTGGTGTTGAACCCCTGTACGATCAGATAGCGGTTCGCATTGCCGCCGCCGGTCGCACGAACGGCATCGACGAAGACCTTGTTGAAGCCGTTCTGCACGGCGCAATGTTCGGCCGTCGGCGCGTTGTAGTTGTCCTTGACCATCACTTCGTTGGTGCCGGCGAACAACAGGTGATCGTCATAGTCGCGAAACCGGGTCGCGATCTGTGTCCAGAAGGTCTTGAGCCGCGCATTGGCGACCCCCTGATCGGCATAAGTCGGTTGCAGCCAGCCACCGTCCCAATGGACGTTGATGATGACGACCAGCCCGGCCTGTCGCGCCTGGTCGACCACCTGCGCCACGCGGTCGAACCACGCCGATCCGATCCGGTCGTTGGCGTCGGCATATTGCTTCCACGACACCGGCACGCGAATGCTCTTGAAACCCGCTGCCGCGACGGCGTTCAGCAGCGCCTGCGACGCCGCCGGATTGCCCCATGCCGTTTCCTGCGAGGTCGTGGCCGGGGCAGGAGCGGTGCCGATCGCCTCCAGCGTGTTGCCGAGGTTCCAGCCCGGCGCCATCTGTGCCGCGAACTGGGTCGCCGTCAGCGTCGGGGATGGTGACGGCGTGGGTGTCGCGGTCGCCGTCGGGGCCGGGGTTGGTGCGGCCGATACGGTTCCCGACGCGCTGCCCGCCCCGGAACAGTTGACGACGAGCCCGATCGCAAGGGCGGACAGGGCGACATTGCGCCCCGCGCGCGCGGAGGCCGAAAGATTTTGCATGGGTCGGGTCATCCTGTCCTGAGGTTTATATTTTCGTTGAAAGTGCGGTCTGAGACGTTGGCCGGCCTATCGCCGGATCACGAACAGGGTCGGCGCATCGGCGATGAACCGGTCGAGCACCCCGTCGGCGATCTTGATCGGCCCATCGAACCGGGTGGCACCCGGTATCGAGGGGATCGCCGCCGCCTTGCCGGCGATCTCCCGCGCATCGGCGAAATAGCGGGGCGCGGTGGCGCTACCCCGATCGGCGGCGTGGAGGCCGGCAGCGGTCAGTTGCAACGCCCGACCCCATAGCTGCATCGCATCCAGCCAAGGACGCGACTGCGCGGCGAAGGCGGGGTCGATCGTGCCGGCGCGAATGATGTCCGGGGCGTTCGCCAGGTCGTCCGCCCGCTCGGCCAGATCGGCGATCGCGCGTTCGCGCGCGGCCGCGTCACCATTGGCGATGGCGTCGCGAACGTGATCGAACAGCATCCGGAGCCGGGGCGCCTGTTCCTGCCACGGCTGGGTCCCGAAGGTTGGCGCCATGTGCTGCGTATCGAAGAAGGTCAGCAGCGCCCGCGTGGCGCGTTCGTCGCCGCCGGCCAAGTCGCGCGCGGAGGCGATCCAGGTGGCTTCCGCGTCATAGCCCTTGTCGTTCCACGCAAAGGCGGCGACCCCGGCCACTGCCACGCGGCTGGGCGCTTCCTGGTTCATCGGGTTCGACAGGATGCCGGTCAGTTCGCCCGCCAGACCTGCTTCCCGCCGCACATAGGGGGCCAGCAGCAGCCGTCCGGTCGTCTGGGCATAGTCATTGACCGGATAATTGTCCCACAACAGCGTCTTGCGGCCGAACGCCTTGGTCGCGGCCTTCGCATCGGGGATCGAGATCGCGGGCGGCACGACATCGGTGCCGGTCCATTGCACCACGATCCGCGGGTCGAGGTCCTTGCGCAGCGCCGCCTTGTACGGGCTGTCCTTTGCATCGTAATATTCTGTCGGGACCATGATGAGCGGTCGCGCGGCCGGCAGTTTCGCGGTAAGATACGCCTGCACGCCGTTCAGGAACCGGGCCTGCGCGACACCGGCGGCCTGTGGTCCCGACGGACCGAACGTCGCCTTGTCCCGCTCACAATTCCACTTGGCATATTCGATGTCGTCGAGTGCCACATAGAAGCTCGTGATGCCGATCCCGCGCAGCGCATCGAACTTCTGCTCCAGCGTCCGGGCGTCGGCGGGGTCGGAAAAGCAGACCGAAGGGCCGGGCGAAATGGCATAGACGAAGTCGATATGGTTGCGCCGCGCGGTGGCGGCGAGCGTGCGCAACGCGTTCAGGGTTGCCGCCGGATAGGCTTCGCGCCAGCGATCCCGCGCATAGGGATCGTCCTTGGGCGAGTAGACATAGGTATTGGCCTTGACCGTCGCGAGGAAGTTCAGGTGGCTGGTACGATCCGCCATCGTCCAGGGCTTGCCGTAGAATCCCTCGATCGTGCCGCGGATGGGCATCGCGGGATGGTCCGTGACGACCATCGCCGGAATGGTGCCGCGCATCGCCAGTTGCCGGAACGTCTGCAGGGCGTGGAACAGGCCGTCGGCATCATGCCCCGCCAATGTCACGATGCCGCTGTCGCCCGCCACCGTGCTGGCGATGGTATAGCCCTCGGCCCGGTCCGGAACGCTCGCGCCGCTCCGCGCGAGCGCCGCCCGCACCTCGCCGGTATTGCCGACCCCGAGGACGATGTGGAGGCGGTCGACGGTGGCCGGCACGCGGTTGGCCGTCGCGATGGTGTCGACGCCGGCGGATGTGAGGATCTGACGGACGAGGGCGGCAGTGTCGGGATCGGTGCCTGGTGCCTCGACCACGACCACCGAGCGACCAAGCGCGATAGCGCCACCGGTCGCTTCGAGCGAGACGGGCGCGGGGACCAGGGCGGGAAGCGTCACCGGCTCGGCGGCGGCCGTCGTTGCGATGCCGAGGAAACTGGCTGCCGTCATCAGCGAGGGCAGAATGGCCGGGTTGCCGGAACGTCGCGTCATGGGGTTCTCGCCGTAAAAGGGTCGTTTCGCCAATGAATGGATTGTTTACGGACGGGCGGCAAGCGCCTGCATCGTGCCCGCAGCGCCGATGGTTTGGAAGAACCGATATTTTACGGCGACTTGTCCTGCGTCCATTCGCGTCATCGCGAACCGTTCGATCACTTCGCGCCAGCTCAGTGCGCGATCGAAAGCAGGGGCGCGACCGCGACCATCCAGATCGCCATCGCCACCATCAACAGATTCTCGGTCAGCGACAGGAAGCCCAGCGGCACGTTGCTGTCGCCGCCGACGCAGGCGCATTTCAGGTCGCGTTTGTCGACATAGACGGCCTTCATCACCGACACCGCACCGATCGAGCCGATGACGAGCGCGACCGGCGCCGATAGCCACGTCAGCGCGCCCGCCGCCATCAGCACGCCCGCCGCCCCTTCCGCATAGGGGTAGAGGTACGAATAGGGCACCCAGCGCCTGGCGAGCAGGTCATAGTTGAGGAACATCGACGAAAAGCTCTCGACATTCTGGAGCTTGAGCATCGCGAGCACGCACATCGAGAAGGCGACGAACCATTCCCCGGCGCGCACCGTGAAGGGCGTGCCGAGCACGGCGTAGCTGGCGGCGAGCGCCATGAGCGCGGTCATCGCAAAGACGGCGATCACCGGTCGATAGGTCACGGCCTTCGGATCGCGGACCTTCCTGCCGAGGAAGCGGCGGAGATCGTCATAGCCGCCGACCCGCTCGCCCGCGATGAAGGTCTGTGGAGTCGTCCTGACGCCATGCTTCGCCTTGAAAGCGTCGGTTTCCTCTCGGGTCGTCAGCCAGCGGTCGTCGACCGCATAGCCCTCCCGGCGGAGGAGGTCCTTCGCCTTCAGGCCATAGGGGCACATATGGTTCGGCATCACCATCCGGTAGATCGTCGCCTGTTTGGCGGGGGCGCTCGCCATGTCGCTTCTCCAGCTTGTTCGCGCCGCCTATATGGGGTCCGTACCATGGTACGGAGTCAAGGCATGGCGGGCATGACGATCGCGGGACTGGCGCGCGAAGGCGGCGTGGGCGTGGAAACCGTGCGCTACTATCAACGCTGCGGCCTGCTAGCCGAACCCGACCGGCCGAGCGGGGCGGGGGCCGTCCGGCGCTATGGTCCTGACGACGTCCGCCGCCTCCGCTTCATCCGCTCCGCCCAGGCGGCCGGGTTCACGTTGAAACAGGTCGGCGAACTGCTGGCGCTCGATGCCACCGACGACCGCGCTCTGGCGCGCCAACTCGCCAACGACCGTGTCGACGCGCTGGATGCGCAGATCGCGGAACTCGAACGGGTACGCGATTCGCTTCGCCGGCTCGCGCGGGAATGCGGGTCCGGCGCGGAAGGACCATGCCCGATCCTGACCGCGTTCGACCGGCATTCCCCCCACGATCATGCCGGGTGCGACAAAGGGGTGGCAGCGTCCGCTTCGTCTTCGACCTTCACCGCCCGCTGCCCGAACCGCGCGTAGAGCGTGGGCAGCACGAACAGCGTCAGCAGCGTCGCCGAGATCAGCCCGCCGATGACGACCGTCGCCAGCGGCTTCTGTACCTCCGCGCCGGCCCCGCTGGCAAAGGCCATCGGCACGAAACCCAGGCTGGCGACCAGCGCGGTCATCACGACCGGGCGCAATCGCTGGATCGCGCCGGTCCGCGCCGCTTCGGCCCGGTCCATGCCGGACCGGATCAGGTCCTGCACCGAACTGACCATGACGAGGCCGTTGAGGACCGCGATGCCCGACAATGCGATGAACCCCACCGCCGCCGAGATCGAGAAGTCCATGCCGCGCACGAACAGCAGCAGCACGCCGCCCACCAGCGCGAAGGGTACGCCGGTGAACACGATCGCGGCATCGCGCACCGATCCCAGCGCCCCATAGAGTAGCAGCAGGATGAGTACGAAGCAGGCCGGCACCACCAGTTGGAGCCGCTTGCTGGCGGATTCCAGATTCTCGAACTGTCCGCCCCATTCGAGATAGGTGCCCGCCGGCAGGCGCACGCCGCTCGCCACGGCGGCCTGTGCGTCCGCCACGATGCTGCCGACGTCGCGCCCGCGCACGTTCGCCTGGACGACGACGCGGCGCTTGCCGTTTTCGCGGCCGATCTGGTTCGGTCCGTCGACGACGCCGATGTCTGCGACGCTGGACAGCGGCACATAGCCGCCGCCGGCGACCGGCACCTGCACCTGTTCGAGCAGCCCCAAATCGGCACGTTCGGCATCCGACAGGCGGATGACGACCGGGAAGCGGCGGTCGCCCTCGAAGATCATGCCGGACTCGCGACCGCCGAGCGTGGCGGTGATGGTGTCCTGCACGTCCTGCGCAGTGACGCCGAGGCGTGCCATCGCGTCGCGGTTCACCCGGATGTCGAGCATCGGGAGACCAGTCGTCTGTTCGACCTTCACGTCCACCGCCCCTTTCGTCCGGCGCAGGACGCCGGCGATCTGTTCGGCGGTGCGGTTCATCGCCACGAAGTCGTCGCCAAAGACCTTCACCGCGATGTCGCCGCGCACCCCGGCGATCAGTTCGTTGAACCGCATCTGGATCGGCTGCGTGATCTCATAGGCGTTGCCGGGAATCCGGGCGAGGTTGCTTTCCAGCCGCTCGACCAGCGCCGCCTTGTCCAGTTTGGGATCGGGCCATCGGTCGCGCGGTTTCAGGATGACGAACATGTCGGTCGCGTTGGGCGGCATCGGGTCCGACGCCAGTTCGGCGGTGCCCGTCTTGGAAAAGACGAACCGCACCTCGGGCTGTTTCGATACCATCCGTTCGATCGGCACCTGCATCGCCTGACTCTGCTGCACCGACGTCGCCGGGATGCGCAGCGCCTGGATCAGCAGGTCGCCCTCATCGAGCTGGGGGAGGAACACCTGGCCCAAGGTCGTGAAGGCCAATGCCGCGACGACGAGGCTGGCGAGACCGGCGCCGATGGTGATCGACGGCCGCTGCATCGCCTTTCCCAGACCCGGTTCGTAGCGCTGCTTCAGCCACGATATGATCCGCCCGTCCTCCTCGTTCACCTTGCGCGACAGCCATATGGCGATCGCGGCGGGCACGAAGGTCAGCGACAGGACGAACGCGAAGAGCAGGGCGATGATGACGGTCAGCGCCATCGGCACGAACGTCTTGCCCTCTACGCCGGTAAGGGTCAGCAGCGGCACATAGACGAGGATGATGATCGCCTGTCCGTAGACCGATGGCCGGATCATCTCCCGCGCAGCGGTCGCGACCGCCTCCAGCCGCTCGCCGACGCTCAGCAGGCGACCTTCGTGATGCTGCTTCTCGGCGAGACGCCTGAGCGCATTCTCGACGATGATGACCGCGCCGTCGACGATCAGTCCGAAGTCGAGCGCCCCGAGCGACATCAGGTTCGCCGACACCCCCAGCCGCAGCATCCCGAATCCGGTCAGCATCATCGTGACGGGAATGACCGCCGCCGCGATCAGCGCGGCACGGAAGTTGCCGAGCAGCAGGAACAGCACGACGATGACCAGCAGCGCGCCTTCGGACAGGTTCTTCGCCACCGTCTTGATGGTGGAATTGACCAGCGCGGTGCGATCAAGGACCGGCTGCACCACCACGTCGGGCGGCAGCGAGGCGTTGATCGCCTTCAGCCGGTCGGACACCGCAGTCGCGACGTTGCGGCTGTTCTCACCGATCCGCATGATCGCGGTGCCGACGACGACTTCGGTACCATTCTCCGACGCGGACCCCATCCGGATCGCCTGCCCGGTACGCACGGTCGCGACCTGATCGAGCGTAATCGGCACGCCTTCGCGGGTGGCGACGACGGTACGCGCCAGTTCGGTCGCGTTGCGGACCAGCGCGTCCGAGCGCACCGCCAGCCCCTCGCCATTGCGGTTGACGAAGCCGCCGCCGACGCTGGTGTTGTTCTTTTCCAACGCCGTGCCGAGGTCGGTCAGCGTGATCCCGAGCGACGCCAGCTTCTGGACGTCGGGGACGACCAGATATTGCTTGGCATAGCCGCCGATCGAATCGATCCCGGCGACGCCGGGCACGTTCTTCAGCAGCGGCGTGACGATCCAGTCCTGCGCGGTGCGCAGATAGGTCGCCTTGTCCTCCTCGCTCGTCAGCCGCTCGCCTTCGGGGGTGATGTAGCTGCCATCGGGTTGCTGGCCCGGTTCGCCGGGGCGGTGCTTGTCGTCCTCGCGATGTTCGAGGCGGACGGTCCACATATAGACTTCGCCGAGGCCCGTCGCGATCGGTCCCATTTCGGGGTTCACGCCATCGGGCAGGCTTTCGGCCACGCCCTGCAACCGCTCGCCCACCTGCTGGCGGGCGAAGTAGATGTCGGTGGAATCGTCGAACACCGCCGTGATCTGCCCGAAGCCGTTGCGGCTGAGCGAGCGGGTGTTTTCGAGGCCGGGAATGCCGGCCAGCGCGGTCTCGATCGGGAACGATACCTGTTTCTCGACCAGCTCGGGCGAGAGCGCGGGCGCGCGGACGTTGATCTGCACCTGGTTGTTGGTGATGTCCGGCACCGCGTCGATCGGCAGCCGGTAGAGCGAATAGCCGCCGATGACGGCGACGATGGCGGTGAGGAGCAGGACGAGCCAGCGCTTGTTCACCGCCCAGTTGACGATATGCGCGATCATGGCATCAATCCTCGTGCGTCGCTTCGCCCTTGCCGAGTTCGGCTTTCAGGGTGAAGCTGCCGGTGGTGGCGATCTGTTCGCGGCCGGTCAGGCCGGAGCGGATGATGACGGTATCGCCGGCCGCGTCGCCCAGCGTGACCGGGGTCGCCTGAAACCCCTTGGCCGTGCGGACGAATACGACCGGTTTGCCTTCCACCGTCTGGACTGCCGTCGTCGGGACGCGAACCGCGCTGCCGCCGCCGCTGCCGCTCAACTGGACCGATGCGGTGACGGGTTCGCCGACGCGCCACTGGCCGCCGCCATTGTCGAGCGTCGCGATGACCGGCACCTGCCGCGTCTGCGGATCGAGCGCGGGCGACACGAAGCTGATCCGTGCGCTTGCCTGTCGCCCCGGCGCCGTCACCGTGACGATGTTGCCCGGCTTCACCCGGCCGGCGTCTTCGGGTTTGAGGTTGAGCGCCAGCGACACCCGGCCGAGATCGGCGATGCGATAGAGTTCGCTGTCCGCCGCGACCGTCTGCCCCAGCACGACCGGCCGGGCGATGACCTGTCCGGCGATCGGCGCGACGATGCCGATCCGGTTCAGCCCACCGCCGCCGCCGCCCGCCGCCGACACCTGGCTCTGGGCCAGGCGGTAGGCGATGCGTGCCTCGGCCGCGGCGGTGCGCGCGGCGATCAGGTCCTGCTCGGGCGACACGCGTTGCGCGAACAGCCGTTGCTCGCGGGCGAGATTGGAATTGGCGAGCGCGAGCCGGGCGCGCGATGCCTCGACCTCGCCCTTCAGTTGCGCGGCCTCGCGGCTTTCGATGATCGCGATCGTCTGTCCGCGCCCAACCGACTGGCCGAGATTGCGGGTCAGCGCGACGACACGCCCGCCGATCGCGGCCGAGACGACCTGCGTGCCCTCCGGATCGCCCTCGATCGTTGCCGGCAGGTCGATCGTCCCCGCACCGCCGGTCAGTGGTCGGCCGATCTGGACGCCGGCCGCCGCGATCTGGTCCGCCGTGAGCGTCACCGCGCCTTCGTCGCCATGATCGGCTTCGTGACCGTCCGCGCTGGCACCGGGCGCGGCCTCGTCTGCGGCCGGTTCGGTGCTGCCCCCGCAGGCCACGAGCGACAAGGCGAGGGCGAACGGCAGCACGCCGCCGGTCAGGATGGTCTTCATCGGTCGGTTCCCCCGGTGGTGATGGTCGGCGCGGGTGCGGTCAGCCGCTCCAGTCGCGCACGGGCATTCTGGTAATTGGCGAGCGCGTCGATCGCGGCGACGCGGGTTTCGGCGAGCGTGCGTTCTGCATCGAGCAGGTCGAGCTGGCCGAACTTGCCTTCGCGATAACCGATCCGGGCGATCCGGGCGGCTTCGCTCGCCGCCGCCAGCGCCGGCCCGACGGCGGTGCGCGCAGTCGTCGCCGCATTCGCCGCTTCCGCCTGCGCGTCGGTGATCGCCTGTTCGACGTCCATCGCCGTCACGCGCCGCAATGCCTCGGTGCGGGTCCGCTCCGCCGTTGCCTGCGCAATGGCGGCGCGGCCGTTGTTGAACAGCGGGATCGGCACCGAGACCGCGAACACGGCTGCGGTATCGTTGGTCGCTTCCAGTCGCCGGAGCGCCGGGCCAACATTGAGGTCGGGCACGCGGTTGGCGCGCGCCAGCCGGATGCCGGCATCGGCGATGGCGAGATCGGCGTCCGCCGCCGCCAGCGCCAGCGTGCCGCTGGTCTGCACCGGTGCGGTCGGGCCGAAGGTCGCCGGTGGCAACCGGTCGAGCAGGTCTGCGTCGAGCGTACCGTCGATCGGACGACCGAGCCGCCGCGCGAGGTTCGTCCGGGCCGCCTCGGCCAGCCGGGTCAATCGCTCGACATGGGCGTCGGCGTTGATCCGCGCGACGTCGGCGCGCTGCTGCTCCAGCGGTGAGGCGCGCCCGGCCTGCACACGGACGCCGGCACCGCGCAGCACCTCGGCCGCGATCCGTGCCTGGTCGCGTGCGGTCACCAGCCGGCGTTCGGCGGCGATCGCCTCGATATAGAGCTGCGTGACCTGCACGCGAATATCGGCAGCGACGATCGCGCGCTGCAGTTGCGCGCGCGACAGCTGGGCGTCAGCCACGCCGATGCGTGCGCCGCGCTTACCGCCGAGTTCGATCGGGATCGCGACCCCGACCGTCGTCTCGGCGCTCCGCAAGCCTTGGTAAGGACCGGAACCGACGACGTTCTCGACTTGCCCCTGGAACACGGGGTTGGGGCGCAGCCCGGCCACCGTGCGCGCCGCCTGTGCCGCCTCGACCGAAGCGGTGGCATCTGCTCCCGCCGGTGCGGCCCCGCCGGCGGCCGACACGGCCTCATCCAGCGATAAAGTCGGAAGCGGTTGCGTTGCGGTCGGCGTTTCGGACGGAGCGGTCGACTGTGGCGACTGCCCCGGTTGCGCCTGCGCGATCGAAGCGCAGGACGCCGCGGCCAGCAGGGCCGCGAGCAATGTTTTCATGGAATATCGATCCTGACAGAACACGTCGGACCGGCGGCTGCCGGTCGGCGGGTATCGTCAGGCGGCCGGCGGCCTCAGCGCGGGATCGACCGGATGCGACGCGATCGCGCTGGCAGGTGCCGGGACCGGACGCAGGGCATCGGCACGGGTCAACGACGACAACATATTGCCCGCAGGCATATCGAGCGATTGACCGTGGCAGGTGCCATGATGGTGCGGCATCGCCTGATCGCCATCGCCCTGCGACTGATCGGCATCGCCGTCGCTATGTACGATCCCGGTGCATTCGATCGTGACCGGCCCCGGAATCTCCCGCGCGTGGACGGCCGCCGTCATCACGAGGGACGAGGCGATCACGATCAGCAAGAGGGACCAGAGCCTGAGCAGCATCCTGTACCGCCTAGCCGAAACGGTGTTTAGTGTCATCGTTTAACATGCGGCGGTGTGCAGGTAACCGAGTGCTGAACCCGATAGCTGTCGCCGACGCCGTATTGCGGAACTAATGCACGGCATCTCCATTCCTGACGGCAGCGATATGCCGCGGTGCAAGCGGTAGTCCGAACTCGATGAAGGGAATGGCCTTTGCCGACGTTTTACGAGCTTCCGATCCGCAACGGTGTCGGCCCCGTTCACCTCAACCGGTTCAGGACGCGCATCAAGCCGCGACCAGGGGTAAAGATGCCCACCGGGCTTGGACTGGCGGAGCTGATGCCCAAGTTCATGGATGCGAAGACGGCGGCGGTTTGGCGAGACGCCGCGCATTCCCATCATGGCAGGCCGACGCTGATGTTTCGTGGCGTCGCCCGGGTGCGGCCATTCGCGATGCTTGGTTCGATCCCCCTCCCGCTGCCGGACTGGGTGCCGGAATCAGTGAAGCGGATCGGCGTTCCGGAAAGTATTCGGGACTGGATGATGCCGGATGTTCATACCGACTCCGTAGGCCTGGTATCGCTGAAGCCTTCGGCCTTTACCGTGCAGACGCTGCGCCGACGGTTCGAAACGGGCGACGATGCAAAGATCCGCGCGGCGGTGCACATGGCGTTCGTTCTGGCCGCCACATCGATACCGCCGCTCGTTGCGCTCATCGCGTTATACGGCCAGCGCCTGTCGAAGCCGCTCGCGGACATCGCCATCGAGATCAATCAGTATCACTTCCTCGCCGGCCGGCGCTCGTTTCACATGGGTACGGCGGCAGATTTCGGGGAACGGGGCGATCATTGGGTGTTCGAAACCGCAGCGGCGGAACGGTACAGCCATGCCGTCTTCAAACACACGACGGACTTCGTCATGGGCGGCGCGCATTCGACCGTAACCCCGGTATGGCGTCAGATGGGAGCCAAGGTTGCCAGCGCTTTCGGAACCATCATCGGCAGTGTGGAGGACGACTCGAAGGAAGTGGGATCGGTAGCGGCGGTGGCGCGCGATCCGTACTTTCAGAAGATTGCGTCGGATCATGCCGTCCTGCTTCCGTAACGCGCGATAGAGGAGAGGGACGGAGAGAAGCGCTATGATGAGCCATCATGTCTTCAAAGTTCCTGACGGACCTGGGCATGGGCCAGAAGCGCGAACAAGCCGGTCCCGCCAATGATGTTGCCGATCAGGGCAGGCAGGATGATGCCGCCAAGCGCGTATCCGACCGATGCCTCACCGGCCAGGACCAACAGCCACGCCTCGCCCGAGCCTGCGACGACATGTGCGAATTTGCCGACCGCGATGAACCACGTGATGAACAGGATTACCCAGAACTCCTGCCCCTTTGCGGATGGAAGCACCCAAGGGATGGCGGCCATCAGGAATCCGGCCGGGATGCCCATGGCGATCAGTTGTAGCGGTTCGCGCTCGAGAAGATGCCGCGACAGATCGAGCATCGCCAGGCGCAGGCCCGGTTCGCCCACCACACCGCTCTCGACCATCAGCGCCACGAGGAACGTGCCGGTCAGATTGGCTACCAGGACGATGATCCAGAACCGGGCCAGCCGCCCGAAGTTCGCCAGCGTCGGGTGGGTCGCGACCGGTATCACCGCGGACAGGGTGCTTTCCGTAAACAACTGCATCCGGCCAAGGATGACGATCAGGAACCCGAGCGTGTATCCGATGCTGGCAACCGCATCCGCCCACGGGGCAGGGGGCAGGGTGTCCGCGATCAGAGCCTGACCCATGACGGATGCGCTGATCGCCACGCCGCCGGCCAGCCCGGACCATGCCAGCGAAAGCGCGGGACGCTCCATTTCCTCGTCGCCATGACGCCGGATCACTTCGTGGGTGACGAGGGCGCTGGCTACCTCGCGGTCCTCGACGTCACGGCGTTCGTCGGGTGACAGGTCGACGTCCTGTTCCCGGGCTTCGACATCATCGGCGCGGCTGTTCGGTTCCATCAGGTGCGAACGCTCGACAAACGAGGCAGGTCCGACAACCTGCCGATGCAGGCGGCGATGGACCACCGCGCCGTGACGTTCGGGGGTCGCACACTGCGCCGTTCTTCACTACACCCTCGCCGACAGACGATTTTGCGCAACGGTTGGACTGCACAGTCAGCAACAATCGAGAATGACCGACCGGGGGGACGGCAGCATGGACAGTATCGATGATGTAGGGGCGCTGGTGACCGCGGGCATGGCGGCGCGGACGGTGGAACATGCGGGGCAAACCCCCGGTCATGCCGACGCGCACCATTTGCAGGGCCATGACTGCGCCAATTGCGGCGCGCGGCTGACCGGCGATTATTGCCAGGCCTGTGGCCAGGCTGCGCATCTGCACCGCGACATGGTCGGCTTCGCGCATGACGTGCTGCACGGCGTGTTCCATTTCGACGGCAAGTTCTGGTCGACGCTGCCGCTGCTGGCCTTTCAGCCCGGCAGGCTGACGCGCCGCTATATCGACGGCGAACGCGCGAAGTTCGTGACCCCGATGGCGATGTTCCTGTTCTCGGTGTTCCTGATGTTCCTCGTCGTCGGCAACGTGCCCGGCTGGTTCTCCCCGGACGAGGTCGAGGCGAAGGGCCCGAGCGTCGAGGTGGCGCGGCAGGACATCGCCCAGTCGATCGGCAGGGGGCAGGCGCGGCTCGACCGGCTTGTCGCCCAGCGCACAACGGTGGCCAGGGCGGGCGGCGACACCGCTCCGATCGACCGGAAGCTGGCCGAGACACGCAACGCACTGCGCGGGCTGCGCGTCGCCGAACGCTTCATCCCCGGTCAGGCGGCGGATGCGGCCAAGCTGCGGGTCACGTCGCCGTTATTGGGGGCGGCGGCACAGGATCGCACCGGCACCTGGCTCCAGCAGAAATTCGACCACGCACGCGAAAACCCCAAACTGCTGTTCTACAAGATGAAGAGCAGCGGGTATAAATATAGCTGGGCGCTGATTCCGATGTCGCTGCCGTTCCTGTGGGCCATGTTCGCCTGGCGGCGGCGTTTCGGCCTGTACGACCATGCGGTCTTCGCCACCTATTCGATCGCGTTCATGTCGCTGCTCGTGGTGGTGCTGACGCTCGTCGGCTGGACCTTTGGCAGTTTCGGGCGGACGATCGCGTGGGGCGCGCTGTTCCTGGTGCCCCCGGTGCACATGTACAAGCAGTTGCGCCATGGCTACGAACTGCGTCGGTTCAGTGCGTTCTGGCGAACCGTCGCATTGCTGCACGTCGTGTCGTTCACGTCGCTCGCGTTCTTCCTGTTGCTCCTTTCGCTCGGGCTGGCGGACTGATCGGCTAAGGTTGTGACCCGGAACATCCTTACCGCAGGACCGACTAATGCTTTCGATGTGAGCGTTGTCCCGACCGGGCCTGCGTTGTTGCGGATGGCGCAATAATCCGGCGGAGTTGCACTATAGGCACGGCAGTGCGTGGAGGCATGGATCACCGCTCGGTCTTCCGCCATTCTATGCCGGGCGTTGATCGAACAGCCGGCGTGGCAGAAAGCTCAAGAGCCATGCCAGTCCGGCCAGATCGATCGCGACGATCCCGGTCGCCACGAAGAACGCCGCCGGCGCCGCTTGCGCGGACCGGTTGGCCGTCATCGTGAAGTAGATCGTGGCGATGAGGGCGGTGCCGAGCGCGCCGCCGATCTGCTGTACGGTCTTGTGCATCGCACCGGCAACGCCCGCATGGTTCCGGTCGACGGCGGCAAGCGTGATCGGTCCCAGCGGCCCGCTGAGCGTACCCATGCCGATGCCGGCGACCAGTAGCGTTGCCGCAATCATCCCCGGCGGTAGCGCCAGCCGGATCGCAAGCGCGGTCGTCAGGCAGCCGGCGGCCATGACAAATGCCCCGATCATCGGCACGCGCTTGCCGTGGCGGGGGAGCGCTTTGCGCCCGATCTGGCTGATCCCCGCCATCACACCCAGCGCAAAGGGGATGTGCAGAAGCGCGACATCGATCGGCTCATAGCCCAGGCCCCGCTGCAACGTCAGGCTGAAGGTCAGCAGGAAGCCGGCCGATGCCATTGCGAAGCCGGTGGTGGCGACCAGTCCGATGCGGAAGCTGGGGTCCGCGAACAGCGATGGTTCGATCAACGCCGAACCGATCATCGCTCTTCGCCGCCGCTCGTAGCGCCAGAAGGCCCACCAGAGGCCGCTGCTGACCAGCACCATCATCGCCGTCCACCATGGCCATCCGGCCGCTCGTCCCTCGATCATCGGCAGAAGCAGCAGACCAAGGGCGCCGAACAGCAGGAGCGATCCCGGCACGTCGGGGCGCAGGGCATGGCCGGACCGGCCCGGCGGCAAGAGTGCAATGCCGGCGATCAGCGCCAGGATGCCGAACGGCAGGTTGATGAGGAACACGCTGCGCCACCCTAGCTGGAACGGGCTCCACTCGATCAGCAGCCCTCCCAACACCGGACCGCCGATTGCCGCCAAGCCGCCGATCACGCCGAATGCCGCCAGGCGACCGATACGCTCGGTCGGCGTATACAGAAGCTGGATCAGCGCGACCCCCTGCGGTGCCATGATTGCGGCCGCCGCGCCTTGCGCCAGTCGCGCTACCGCCAGGGAACTGCCGCCCCCGGCCATCCCGCAGGCCAGCGAGGCCAAGGTAAAGCCGACCACCCCAATCACGAACATGCGGGCATAGCCGAACAGGTCCCCCAGCCGACCGCCCACCACCAACAACACGGCAAAGGTGAGGAAATAGCCCGACACGACCCACTGAATCGCCCTGTCCGATGCGGCCAGCCCCGACTGGATCGCGGGCAACGCGGTGTTGACGATCGTCGAATCGACCACGTCCATGACGAACGCGACCAGCACCGTTGCGAATGCCAGCGTGCGCTGTCGCTCGCTCAACCGTTCCGAAACCGCTGCATTCGCCACCTGATCGATCCTTGCTTGACAGGGTTGCAGGTCATGACGATACCACGTATCAGAATGCAAGTTCTAATTAAGCCGGCATACCGGTCGATGGATGTGGGAGAGGATTCGGATGACCGCCGATACAGAGCAACTGCGCGTGCGCAGCCCCGGCCTTGGTCAGGGGCTGACCGTCATCATCGCCGGCTTCCTGCCGATCCTGGCCATCGTATCGCTGTTCCCGGCGGTCCCGTCGATCATCGATCACTTCGCCGCCGAGCCGACCGCCGCGTGGAAGGTGCCGGCGATGGTATCGGCACCGGGCCTCACCATCGCTATCTTCGCGCTGTTCGCGGGGATTCTGGTCGACCGGTTCGGTCGGCGCAAATTGCTGCTGGTGGCCACCTTGCTGTTCGGCGTGTTCGGAACGGCACCGTTCTTTCTGAACGACCTGAACGCGATCTATGCCTCGCGCCTGCTGTTGGGTGTCGCCGAGGCGGCGATCCTGACGACCATGAACACGCTGATCGGCGATTATTGGGATGAGAAGGGGCGGCGCAACTGGCTGACGCTGCAGGGACTGGCCGGACCGTTCCTCGCCAGCGGCGTCATTCTGGCGTCGGGGTTCCTGACCGGGCTGCGCTGGAACGGTATCTTCCTGATCTATCTTATCGCGTTTCCGACCTTCCTCGCCGCCGCGAAGTTCCTCTACGAGCCAGCCAGCGACGCCACCGCGCGCAAGATGCTGGGGATCGGTGCGGAACCGGCGCGCACCGCGTTCCCGGCGGCATCGGTCGCGATCATCGGCGCAGTCACGCTGTTCGCGTCGGCGCTCTATTACGTCTTTATCATCAACGGCGGCATGGCGTTTCGCGAGGTCGGCATCCAGTCGTCGCAGGAGCTGGGCAAGCTGACCTTCATCCCCAGCCTGTTCGTCATGGTCGGCTCGGCGATCTTCTGGGCCACGGGCCGCGCCCGCCCGGTCGTGCAGCTCGGCATCTTCCTGGCGATGATCGGTGGCGGGCTGGCGATGATCGGACTGGCGCCCGACTGGCGCTGGATGGTGGCGGGGCTGGTGGTGCAGCAGACGGGGGCGGGCATGGCTGTGCCGACGCTGATCGCCTGGGCACAGACCAAGCTGCCGTTCGAACATCGCGGGCGTGGCATGGGGGTGTGGACCGCCTGCTTCTTCTTCGGACAATTCTCCAGCCCGTTCCTGGTGTCGCTGTTCCGCGTCCAGACCGGCGCAATGCAGGGCGCGTTCCTCATCATGGGTGCGGCCGGCGTCGTCGGCGCGGTCGTCGCCTTCCTTCTCGCGGTGACGCGGCGCGGCGGGTCAAACCCCGCCACGCCGGCGGTCGCCTGATCCACCCCCTTTTCAGGACGATGGTCATGACGATCAAGCGGGGCGTCAGCCTCTACAGCTATCAGCACGAAACCTTCCTCGGCAAAATGACGCTGGAGGACTGCATCCGCACCAGCGTCGGCTTCGGCGCGCGCGGGATCGAGGTCATCGGCGAACAGACCTTCTGGGGCTGGCCCGAAGCCGGCGTCGCCGATGAAAAGATCACCGAGTGGCATCAGCTGATCGAGAAGTACGACGCGGTGCCCGTCGCGCACGACTTCATGCTCGATTACAAACGGTACAAGGGCCGCGAGATGCCGTTCGACGAACAGGTCGCGAGCATCCGCAAGGACATCGATTTCGGTGCCCGCCTCGGCATGAAATATCTGCGCGCGCTGGTTTCGATCGCCCCCGGCGTGCTGGTCGCCGCCGCCCCCTATGCGGAAGAAAAGGGCATCAAGCTGTTGATCGAGGTGCACGCCCCGCTGCACTTCGATCATCCGTGGATCGTCCGCCATGCCGAGGCTTTCGAGAAGGCGGGCAGCGATGCGCTGGGCTTCCTGCCCGACATGGGCATGTTCCTGTTCGCCTTTCCGCCGGTGTGGAAAGAGCGCTTCATCCGCAACGGCGTGCCGCAGCATATCGCCGACTATATCGTGAAGGCGTATGAAGACCGCGTTCTCAGTGAATATGTCATCCTGAACGTGCGCGAGATGGGCGGCACCGGACCTGCCATCGCGATGGCCGAGACGCTGCGCCACAATGCCGCGTTCGAGCCGAAGCGGATGCTCGACTACATGCCCCGCATCCACAACATCCACGGCAAATTCTATCAGATGGACGCCGATCTGTTCGAACCCTGCATTCCGTATGACCAGATCGTCCGGGTGCTCAAACAGGGCGGCTATGACGGCTATATCTGTTCGGAATATGAGGGAAATCGGTGGATCGAGGACGCCTGTGAGGTCGACTCGGTCGAACAGGTCCGCCGCCATCAGGAGATGCTGAAGACCCTGATCGACGGCCCCGCCGACACCGCCCTTGCCGCCTGAAGGAAGCGCAGATGTTCGACAACAAGATGATCGTGGAAAACAGCCTGAAGGGCACCTCCGACGGCTTCAGCATCGAGGCGCGGCTGCCCTATTATCGCGGCCTCGGCCTGTCGATGATCGAGAATGTGGCGGTCACCATCGATGGCGAGGCGGTGCCGCGCGAGGACATCACCGTGACCTTGCGCGGCCGGACGTGGACGCTGGACCAGATGGAGCGCGAATATGGCGACCGCTGGAACTTCGGCGAGAAGGCGGTGATCGGCGTGAAGCGTGCCGGCGGGCTGATGCCGGGCGAGCACCGCATCGAACTCGCGGAGACGATGCGGATTTCCTATCTGCCGTTCGTGCCGACGACGAAGGATGCCAAGACGCTTCGGCTGGCGGCATGAACGCCTGCCCCCGCGTCGACCGCCGCGCGGTGTTGGCGGGTGTCGCGGGCAGTGCGCTGCTCGGCCTGCCGGGGATGGCGGGCGCGGCGGGGCCGCGAACGCAGGCCGGTTGGCGGGCGCTGTTCGATGGCGACAGCCTGGATGGCTGGACCTTCAATCAGGATGGTATCGGCGCGCGCGATACGCTGGGCGTCGTCGCGATCGACGACGGGGTGCTGCATTTCCATGGCCGCGACTATCGCGGACCGGAGAAGGCCGCCTTCGGTCACATCGCGACGGTCGACCGCTGGTCCGACTATCACCTGCGTCTGGACTATCGCTGGGGCCAGGCGCGGTTCGCACCGCGTGCTCTGCAACGCCGCAACAGCGGCATCCTGTATCATCTCGGTCCCGAACGGGACTGGCTGTTTCTCGACGGCGTCGAGTTTCAGGTCGAAGAGGGTGATGTCGGCGACGCGATCATGATAAACACGCGGGCGCTGGCCGGTCCGGTGCTGGGCGGCACGCCGCTTTGGCCGACCTATTTCCCCGGACTGCCGACGACCTATGAGCCGCCCGTCGTCGCGGGCGGCATCGCCCGCCAATGGTTCCGCCATGCAGGTGCCTATGAAACGCTGGACGGGTGGAACACGCTGGACCTCTACGCTTTCGGCGATCAGGCCGCGCATCTGGTCAACGGCCGGATCGTCATGACCCTGTTCGCCATGCGCGACCGGGGCAACGTGCCGCTGACCGGTGGTCGTATCGCCCTCGAATTCGAGGCGGCGGAAATCCTGTATCGCAACGTCATGATCCGGTCGCTTTCGGCGCGGGATATCGACCGGCTGAAGGCGGGCGGCGCCTGATCGCAAGAGGGCTGCTCCCCGACGGGCGGTCGGGGAGCAGGACCGTTACCCGACCGGGCGACCGATCGTCGGATACCGCGCGATCGCCACCATCTGCGCAATCAGGCACGCGACGATCGGCGCGTAATAGAGCCAGCGCAGCCCGGTCACGACCTCCGCGCCGCCCTTGCCCGGTACATAGCCGATGCTGGCAAGGCCGAACGCCACCAGCGCGCCGCCCAGCGCCATGCCGATCTTGGTCGACAAGCTGATGCCCGATGACAGCAACCCCTCGTTGCGGGTGCCGGTCAGTTGTTCGTGATATTCGATCGCTTCGGCCGCCATCGCGAAGATCGCGGTCATGGTGATGCTGAGCAACACCGATCCCAGCAGGTACAGGGTCAGGAACCCGGCGGTCGATCCCTCCACCAGCGGCAACGCGGCGAACAGCGGCAATGCCGCCAGCAGCGCGATCAGGTTGCCGCGTCGCATCCCCATCCGTTTGAAATAGGGTGGGGCGAGGATCGATCCGATCAGCAGCGTGCCCGATACCGCGGGCAGCAGGATCGAGATCATCCACGGCTTGCCCAGCACGTTGATCGCAAAGAACGGCGTGATCGCCAGCACCGCGCCGAAGCGGACGAAGTTGAGCAGCGCGAACAGGAATACGGTGTTCCACGCCCGGTTGCCGACCATCGCGCGCACCTGCGGCCAGATCGCCCGATCGCGCGGGGCTTCCAGCGCCTCGACCTGTTCGGGACAGCGCAGCAGGTTGAGCGTGGTCAAGGTGGTGACAAGGCCGAACAGCGCGGCGACCAGCAGGAAGCCCTGCCGCTGGTCGCCACCGCCCAACATATTCACCAACGGCATCGTCGCCGCCGTCGCGACGATCACCGAGACCGCGGTGCCGGCGGCGCGCAGGCTGCCCAGCGTCAATCGCTCGCCATTGCGGTTGGTCATCATCGGCAACAGCGCGCCGTACGGGATGTTGATGACCGAAAACAGGATGCCGAGCGCGGCGAAGGTCGCGATCGCCCAGATCAGCCGGGCATTCTCCCCCAGCGGCGGCATCCAGAAGGTCGCGGCGCACAGCAGCCCGAACGGGACCGCGCCCGATTTGAACCACGGCCGCGCCCGGCCGCTGCGGCCGCGTGTCCGGTCGACCAGCACGCCGATCACCGGATCGATCGCGGCATCGGCAAGGCGCGACACCAGCAGCAGCGTGCCGACCGCCGCCGCCGGCAACAATGCGACATCGGTGTAGAAGAACAGCAGGAACGCGCCCACCATGTTCCACGACAGGCCGAAACCAAAATCGCCCAGGCCATAAGCGAGCTTCGCCGACGCACGGAGCGGCCGCGAAGCGAGCGGAAGGTCTTCCCGCACCGCCTGCATGGCCTACAGCCCCGGCGCGGTGCGGTGGCTGAGGGGAGCGTGCGGTTCCCCGGCGGCGAACGGCCCTTTGGTAGATGCGGCAACGACCATCTTCATTCACTCCGGGCGGCGCCGGCGTCGCGGCACCTGGCGGGATGTGCCCGCTAGCAAACTGGGTTCAGAGCGCGCCTTCCTTCAGCATCGACACGGCGTTCGCGCAGGCACGCGCGGTTAACGCCATGTAGGTCAGCGACGGATTCTGGCAGGCCGAAGACGACATCTGGGCGCCGTCGGTGACGAAGAGGTTGGCGACGTCGTGCGCCTGGCTCCACTGGTTCAGCACGCTGGTCCGGGGGTCGTGCCCCATGCGCGCGCCGCCCATTTCATGGATTGCCGACCCGCCGGGACTGGGTTGGTCGAGGCCCATGATGACATGGCCGCCGGCTGCGGTCAGCATCGCGGCGGCCTCTGCCTTAGCATCCGCCAGGGCGGCATGTTCCTGTGCACCATGCTCGAACGCGATGCGCAGCGCGGGCAGGCCGATCGAATCCTTTACGGTCGGGTCGAGCGTGATGCGGTTGGTCGCGCGCGGAATCGAATCGGCAAAGGCGACCAGCACCATCCGCCACGGACCCGGTTCGCGGAGGGCATCCTTGTAGTCGGCACCGATTCCGGCGTCGCGCTTGCCTCGGGTCCAGGCGGCACGAAACGCCCCGCCCTGATAGGAAAAGCCGCGGCTGTGCCCCTTGCCGTCCATCGTATCGAGGTTGCGGAACCGGGGGATGACCACGCCGGTCGGGCGATTACCGAAATAGGTGTGCTCTTCGAACCCGGGCATGATCGCGATGCCGGCGACCGTCTGAGCATGATCCATGATGTGCGTGCCCAGCACGCCGCTCGAATTGGCGAGGCCGTTCGGGTTGGCCTCGGTCACCGATCGCAGCAGCACGCCGACGCTGTTGAACGATCCCGCGTTCAGGAACACGATCCGTGCCGTCACGCGCTTGCGCTCGCCGCTCCTGGTGTCGATGAAGCGGACGCCGGTCGCCCGGCCGGTGGCGGGGTCCTGTTCGATCGCCTCGACCGCCGCATCGGTGATGAGCGTCAGGTTGCCGGTCTTCTGCGCGGCGGGCAGCGTCGAACTCTGGGTCGAGAAATAAGCGCCATAGGAACAGCCGCGCGGGCAGATCGATCGATACTGGCACGCCGCGCGACCCTGTTCGGGCTTGGCCTGCGTCAGATTGGCGTTGCGCCCGATCGTCAGCCGCCGTTCGGGCCAGTGTTCGCCGATCACCGACCGGACATGGGTTTCGACCGGGTTCAGCGCCATCGGCGGCAGGAAGCGGCCGTCGGGTAGCTGGGGCAGCCCCTCGGCCATCCCCGCCACGCCGACGAACTCCTCGACCTTGTCATACCACGGGGCGATGTCGGCATAGCGGATCGGCCAGTCGGTGCCGTATCTGTCGCGGCGATTGGCGTCGAAGTCGTAATCCGACCAGCGATAGCATTGCCGCCCCCAGGCGAGCGAGCGCCCGCCCAGGCCGTGGCTGCGCCACCAATTGAATTGCGTGTCGCCTTCGGTCGTGTACGGATTTTCGCGGTCGTTGACGAACCGGTCCTGCGTGAATTCGGTGAAATGACGGTTCTTGCGCTGGACCGCATAGTCGGTCTCGTACAGCGCGGCATCGCCCAGGCCGCGGAACTCAAGGTCCCATGGCGCCTTGGTTTCGTTCACATAGCCCGTGCCATGTTCGATCATCGGCCCGCGTTCGATCATCAGGACCTTCAGTCCCGCCTCGGTCAGTTCCTTCGCCGCCCAGCCGCCGGTAATTCCCGACCCGATCACGATCGCGTCGAACAGTGCATCGCTCATCAACTGAACTCCACCGCGGTCCAGTCGCTCGACCATGCGCGACTGCCGGGGACAAAGGGGAGGTCCGGTTCCCATTTGCTAGGGACCAGCTCATATTGCAGCTCGCGCGAGCCACCGGTTTCGGAAGTGTAATAGGCGGTCAGGATCAGCGCCTTCAGCTTCTTCCACGGCGATTCCGGCGCGTCGCGATCACTTTCGGCAAAGGCCTCGGCATCGATGGCGCCGAGGGCGGCCTGTCGCCGGGCGGTCGCGGCGGCGAGGAAATCGCCATGGGCGCGGGCATCGAGCTGCCATTCCAGCCAGTCGAGATAATCCAGCGTCCCGTCGCTCCGCAGATGGCGCGCCACGGTCGCGGGCAGCGCCGCCCCGGCTGTAGGCGCGCGGGTGCCGTCGAGGCCGTGCGCCAGTGCCAGAATCACGAAGTCATGCGCGCCGATGTCGCCGGCGCCGGGCGTGGCGGTGCGCGGGATGACCGTCTGCGCCGCGACGCGCAGAATCCGGCGCTGCCGGTCGGTAACATCGGCGGCGGCATCGCTCATCCGCACCGCCGCGACGGGAAGTCCCACCACCAGCGCGAACAGCGCGGCACCCCCCAGCGTATCGCGCCGGGTCCAGCCCGTATCGGCCATGACGCTTCCCATCCTCGTCCCGTGCGCCGACGAAACCGACGCTTATCAGAATTATTATTCTGATTTGAACGTGGATCGTGGGCGTTGTCAAGCGGGCCGGTGATTTCCTTTGGGCGCTGTCGTCATATAGGCGGCGAGCATGTCGCCCAAGTCGTTCTTCAGCTGGTTCCAGTCGCCTTCGCCGGCCGCGTCGAGCGATGACCCGAAGCCGAGATAGCGCGCGATCGCCGCATAGACGATGCGGAACCCGGCATCGGCGGCGTGGCGCGGGTCGGGGTGACGGATTTCCGTTTCGCAGGTCAGCAGCGCATCGATTACCGCATCGCTGGTCCGCGAATAGCTGCGCTTGCCGATCGAGGCGATGACGGGATCGCCGCTCGCGCGCAGCATCAGCGGGCGCATCACTTCGGCATAGCGACGCAGGACGTCGGCGATCGACTGCACCAGATCATGCACCAGGTCGATCAGGTCGCCACCACGCTCCTGCACCGCCGCGATCGCCGCCAGCATGTCGGTGTCGACCCGCTCCAACACGCGCAGCTGTACGACATGGACCAGGTCCTCTTTGCTGTCGAACCGGCAATAGATCGATCCGATCGAAACCTTGCCGTGCTTCGCTACCTCGTTGAGCGTGAATTCGTCCGATCCCCGCTCTGTCATCAATTGCTCGGCGGTGGCCAGCATCCGTTCGAAGCTGGCCTTGCTGCGTCCCTGCTGCGGCACGCGCGCTTTCGCCATGATCGTTTCGATATCCATAGGCACCCCATTGACAGCCCCCGGACCGTGAGCATATCAGAATAACAGTTCTAATTTCAGTTTAGTCCGTTCGGCAGCGAGCGGCAACCGCGCACCGGGATAACCGGGCGTGAAAAGGGAGAGGTCGGATGCGGTTTTCGGTGTTCCTCAATGCACGTTCGATGGCGCCGGAGCAGGACCGCGCGCTGATCCAGAACCTGACCAGCCATGCCGAACGCGCCGCCGCGCTCGGCTTCGATGCGCTGTTCATGCCCGACCATCATTTCAACGGCTATATGCCGATCGCCAGCGACAGCTACATGTTCGCATCCTATCTGGCGGCAAAGTTCCCGCACATGCATTTCGGCTTTTCGGTGACGTCGGTGCCGTTGCATCACCCCGTGCGCTTTGTCGAACGCATCAACATCCTCGACCAGTTGACCGACGGCAAGCTGCTGGTCGGCGTCGGATCGGGCACCACGCCCGAAGAGATGATCGGCTTCGGCGTCGACTACCGCGATGCCGGTGCGATCTCCGAAAAGAACCTCGCCCTCGCCGAACGGCTATGGGCCAAGACGATGGACGATCCGGCGGTCGAGATCGACAACGGTCCGCACCAGGGCCGCGTCCTGCAACGTATCGCGCCCGCCGCCTATAGCGAGGGCCATGCGCGGCTGATGCCGGTGGCGATGAAGGAATCGAGCGCCCGCCGCGCCGCCGAGAATGCGTGGCCAGCGTTCATCCCTGCCTTCACCCCGCCGCAGATCGGCGGCACCGAACCGATGAAGCATGTCGCCAAGTTCTTCGGGATCTATCGCACGATGCTGGAAGAAGCCGGGCACAGCGCCGACAAGATCGCCCGCGCGCTCGACTGGACGACGCATACCTATCAGCTCGTCCATGTCGCCGACAGCGACGAACAGGCCCGCGACGAGATGATGGCGATCCTGCGCGCCTACCAGGACGCGATCGAACGCGAGGCGGCGTTCAACGCCCGCGCCGAATCCGACGACGCGAACAAGAAGACCGACCGGACGCCCAACGCGCTGACCGAGGACTGGATCGGCACCTGGTGCCTGTACGGGTCGCCCGAAACGGTGATCGAGCACCTCAAGCCCTATGAAGAACTCGGGATCGGCAACATCCTGTGCGGCACCACCACCGGGCCGCTGACCGACGAACGGCTGCGCCTGGGCGACCAGACGCTGCGGCTGCTGTCGGAAAAGGTCATGCCCGCGTTCCGGAAGGCTTGAGCGCGATGGCCCGGCATATCGTGGGGATCGGCGGCACCTTCCGCCCGCGTTCGTCGAGCGAGATGCTCGTGCGCGCCGTGTTGGGCGAATGCGAAGGGCTGGGCGCACGGACGACGATGTTCGACGGCCCGGCACTCGCCGCCCTGCCACACTTCAATCCCGAACGGCCCGAACGGACGCCCGAACAGGCGGCGTTCGTCGCCGCGCTGCGCGACGCGGATGCGCTGGTGATCGGGACGCCGGGCTATCATGGCGGTGTGTCGGGGGTCGTGAAGAACGCGATCGACCTGCTGGAGGATCTGCGCGGCGACGAACGCGTCTATTTCGACGGGATGCCGGTCGGGCTGATCGTGTCGGCTGCGGGCTGGCAGGCGGGCGGCGTCACGCTGGCCGCGTTGCGCGGCATCGTCCACGCCATGCGCGGCTGGCCGACGCCGGCCGGCATCGCGATCAACTCGATCGCGCAAAAGCCGTTCGGGGCCGATGGCGCGCTGGCCGATGCCGGCATCGCCGGACAGATCGCAACGATGGCGCGACAGATCATGGCGTTTCGACTGGAGCCGGTCGCATGACCGCGCTGACCATCGCCGAACAGGCGAGCCTGACCGCCGGTGCATCGATGTGGCGCACCGTCGCCATTCCGGGCGCGGACATCCCCTCGCTGCACCTGAGCGACGGGCCGATGGGCATCGCCAGCGGGCGGGTCGACGAACGCGACGTCGCCCGGCTATCGCCCTGCGCCACTGCGCTCGGCGCCAGTTTCGAGCTGTCGCTGATCGAACGGATGGGCGCGCTGGTCGGGGGAGAGGCGGTGCGCTGCGGCGTCGACATGGTGCTGGCCCCCAACGTCAACCTGGCGCGCAGCCCGCTCGCGGGGCGGGCGTTCGAATATTATTCCGAAGATCCGCTGCTGACCGGCCTTGCCGGCGCAGCATGGACGCGCGGGCTGCAATCGACCGGTACCGGCGCGTGCGTGAAGCATCTGGTATGCAACGACAGCGAGACCGATCGTGACCGGATGAACGCGGTCGTCGGCGAACGGGCGCTGCGCGAAATCTATCTGCTGCCATTCGAACTCTGCGCGGCGGCGGGGGCAGGGGCGATGCTCACCGCCTATAACCGCGTCAACGGCACCTGGTGCGCCGAACACGGTCACATCTCGACCATCGTCAAACGGGAATGGGGCTTCGACGGTCCGTTCATCAGCGACTGGTTCGGGACCCATTCGACCGCCGGCAGCCTGAACGGCGGGCTGGACCTAGAAATGCCCGGCCCCGCGCGCTTCGTCGGCGCAAAGGCGGTCAATGCGGTCGAAGGTGGCGAGGTACCGGGTGACCGTCTGGCCGATGCCGCCGACCGGGTGGCGCGGGCCGGGCGGCGTTGGTCGGGTGTCAAGACGCCGCCGACCGAGGACGCCGACGCGCTGCTGGTCGAAGCGGCGGCGGCGGGCATGGTGCTGTTGCGCAACGAAGGAGAGCTGTTGCCGCTGGTGCCGGGGCGACATGCCCGCATCGCGGTGATCGGCCCCAATGCCGCTGCCCCCTGCTATCAGGGCGGCACGTTCGCCAAGATCGCGCTGTCGCCCGACGCGCTGCGTCCACTCGACGCGCTCCGCGCGCGCTATGGCGATGATGCCATCGTCTATGAACCGGGCGTCGATCCACAGCCGCGCCTGCCATCGATGCCGGTGGCATCGCTCTACGGCGAAGGCAGGGGCATGACCGTCGAGTATTTCGCCGACACCGATCTGACCGGCGATCCGATCTTTCGCGAGTTGCGCGACACCAATTCGCTGGTCTGGTTCGTCGGGGTCCATGACGATGGCGTGTTCGACCGTCCCGCCGGAGTGCGCGCCAGTGGCTGGTTCACCGCTGCGGCGGAGGGCGCGCATCGCTTCTATGTCGGTGCGACCGGTGCCGTGCGGATGCGGGTCGATGGCCGCGTCGTCCACGATCATGCCGAACGCATGGCCGCATCCGACGTCATGGGATCGCTCAAGCGTGGGGATGCCGACAGCGTCGAGGTGCACCTGACCGCCGGGCAGCGCGTGCTGGTCGAGGTCGAGTTCATCTATGACGGCGCGCGGGTCCACGGCCTGTGGTACGGCGTTCGCGGTCCAGATAGCGCGGCGGCGATGCTCGCCCGCGCTGTCGAGGCGGCGGGCCAGGCCGACGCGGTGATCCTGATGGTCGGCGAGACATCGGATTCCAGCGTCGAGAGCAAGGACCGCGCCGATACCACGCTGGCGGCCGATCAGGTCGCGTTGATCGAGGCGGTGTGTGCCGCGAACAGCAACGTCGCGATCGTCGCCAATATCGGTCACGCCTTCGACGCGCGCTGGGGCGACCGGGCGGCGGCATTGCTATCGGCATGGTATCCGGGGGAGGGGTTCGGTCCGGCGCTGGCGGCGGTGCTGTCCGGCGATGTCGAGCCGGGCGGACGCTTGCCGGTGACGCTGGCACGCAGCGAAGCGCAGTATCCCGCGCTGTCCCTGCAACCCGATGCGGCCGGCGACCTGCGCTACGACGATGACGTGCTGGTGGGCTATCGCGGACTGGTCGCGCGAGGGCATACACCGCTGTACGCCTTTGGGGCCGGGCGGGGTTATACCCGCTTCGAATGGATCGATGCGGTTGCCGATGGCGGCGACGTGCTGGTCACGCTGCGCAACACCGGCGCGCGGAGCGGCAGCGAGGTCGTCCAGCTCTATCGCCACGATCCCGAATTCGCGCTGGTCGGCTTTGCCAAGGTCACGCTGGCGGCCGGGGAAATGGCGGTCGTTCGCGTCACGCCCGAACCGCGCCTGTTCCGCATCTGGCAGGGCGATGGCTGGCGGAATCGGCCGGCCACCGCGCATATTGCCGCCGGACCGGCCAGCGACCGTCTGCCCTTCACCGTGGAGATTGCCCTATGACCCGGATCGTTGTTTCCGCCCTGCTCGCCGCGACGCTGTTCGCCTCTGCCGCACCGGCACGACCGCGCGCGTCGGAAACCGAGCGCAACCGGGCGATCGTCACCGCGTTCGCCGACCAGTTCTACGGCCGTCGCGACGTCGCCGGCGCGTTCGAGAAGTTCGTCGTGCCGGACTACATCCAGCATAATCCCGGCCTTCCCGACGGGCGCGATGCCGCCGTCGCCGCGCTGGCGCCGAAATTCTCGGCACCGGGTGCGCGCTTTGACGTGAAGCGGATCATCGTCGATGGCGATCTGGCCGTCATCCACCTGCACGGGCGCACCGATCCGGCCAATGCCGGCGGTGCCGTCGCCGACATCTACCGGCTGAAGGACGGTAAGATCGTCGAACATTGGGACGTGATCCAACCGATGCCGGCCACGGCGCGCAATCCGCATCCGATGTTCTGACCACGACCGGGATTAAATCGACGCGATGGCCGATTCAGTCGCTTGACATGGCTGTTAAATAGAATAGCAATTCTAGTTCTAAACGAGGGGCGAATACGTCCCCGACTATTATGGAGAGGGGATCGTATGACGACGTTCCGCCGCATCGCCAGCATGGCGCTTGCTAGCACGGCCATCGGGGTGGTTGCCCCGGCATGGGCACAGACTGCCGAACCGGCGGGCGCTACGCCGCCGACCACCGCCAACGCGACCACTGTGAAGCAGGTGGACGACAACCAGCTCGAGGAGATCGTCGTCACCGCGACGAAGGTCACGACCCGGCTTCAGGATACGCCGATCGCCATCCGCGTGGTGAGCGGTGCGGACCTGACCAAGGCGGCGGTCACCGACGTCAGCGGCCTGCAGCGTGTGGCCCCCGATCTGGGCATCACGCCGGACTCGGTCTTCACGAAGATCGCGATCCGCGGCGTGTCCAGCCAGGACATTTCCGAAAGCGCCGACCCGGCCCTGACCGTGTCGATCGACGGTGAATATGTGAACCGCCCGGTCGCGCTGAACGCCAATTTCTTCGATCTGGAACGGATCGAGGTGCTGCGCGGTCCGCAGGGGACGCTGTTCGGCCGCAATTCGACCGCAGGCGCGCTCAACATCGTCGCGGCCAAGCCGGTGCTGGGCAGCTTCGAGGGATCGGCCACGGCCGGCTACGGCAACTACAACGCGATCTATGCGACCGGCGCGGTCAACGTGCCGCTGGGCAACGACGTCGCGATCCGCATTGCCGGGCTGCACAACGAACATGACGGCTATGTCGACAACGGGTCGCTGGCCGGCAAGGGCGACGATGCCAATGTCGATGCGGTGCGCGGCAGCATCCTGTTCGCGCCGGGCGCGCTCGAAGTCTATCTGGCCGGCGAATATGTCGACGTGAACCAGACCGGGCCAGTCCAGTACGGCCTGCAGGTCAACGGCGCGACGCCGGGCCTGACCGAACTGCCCGCGTCGGTCGCGCCGCCCGCCACCTATCCGACGCTGACGCAGCGCCTGGTGCCGAGCTTCGTCGACCTGCCGCAGACCTTCGATCCGGCGAGCTTCCCGCTCGGCCGTCGCGGCAATTTCAAGAGCCAGCAATATGCGGTGCGCGGCCGCGTCGCCTATGATTTCGGACCGGCGACGCTCAGCTATATCGGCGGCTATCGCCACGTCGACAACCAGGTCATCCTGCCGCAGAACGGGTATCTTCCCGAACAGTTCACCTTCTACAACGACCGCTACGACACGCGCACCCACAGCCACGAACTCCGGCTGAACGGCGGCACGCAGGGCAGCTTCGTCTGGCAGGTCGGTGGCTTCTATTTCCACGAGAACCAGATCATTGCCCGCGGCCTGTACCTGCCGCTCGTCGGTGCCTTCGCGAACTTCTTCTATCGCCCCTATGTGAAGTCGGAATCCAAGTCCGCCTTTGCCCAGGCGACCTATTGGCTGGTGCCGGACACGCTCAGCTTCACCGGCGGCGTGCGCTATACCGATGACAAGAAGAACGCCGAATATATCAACTACGGCTTCTTCCGCACCCAGAACATGGTCCGCCCGCCGTCGGATGGGAGCGGCGCGGGGGCGGTCATCCGCTATCCGAGCTACGCCGAGGACAAGGTCACCTGGACCGCCGGCGTCGAATACAAGCCGGCGCGCGACAACATGCTCTATGCAAAGGTCAGCACCGGCTTCAAGAGCGGCGGCTTCGATCTGGTCGGCGCGTTCAATGCGGAAAACCTGACCGCCTATGAAATCGGATCGAAGAACCGGTTCCTGAACAACACCCTGGAGTTCAACGCATCGGCCTTCTACTATAATTACCAGGACCAGCAGGTGCAGGTCTATATCGACACCACGGTCGGCGCGCGGACGTTCAATGCGGGCAAGAGCCGGGTATGGGGTATCGAGACCGATACCACGGTCAAGCTATCGCCGAACGACCGGATCAGCCTGATCGTCAATTACATCGATGCGAAGCTCCAGAACTTCGCCGGTATCCCCGCGCCGACACTGTCGAACCCGCCTGCCAATGTGGCCCGGCTGACGCTCGACCTTGCCGGCAATGCTCCGCCGCAGGCGCCGAAATGGACGATCGGCATTAACTACAACAAGTCGATCGATCTGGGCCAAGGTTATGAACTGGTGGCCAACGGGTTCAGCCGGTTCAAGTCGGAATATTACCTGACCGCGTTCAACTATCGCGGCGATCGGGTGGAGGCGTTCACGACGACCGACCTCAGCCTCGAACTGAAGCTGCCGGGCGATACGCTCAGCATCCAGGGCTATGTCCGCAACGTCGAGAACAACCGGGTGAAGACTTATGCCGCGTTCACCGGCGGCGGGATTAACATCTATAACTGGAACTTCGGCCAGCCGCGCACCTACGGCGTGCAGGGCACCTTCCGTTTCTGATCCCCAACTGGGCCGGCGCTTCCCCCGCCGGCCCATCCTTTTGCGTTACGAAGGAGGCGACCATGGCCCGCGTGTCTGAAATCCGTTTCGTCGGCTATGCCGTTCCCGATCTGGTGGCGGAGCGCCGCTTCTACGCCGATGTCTGGGGCCTGCGCGGAGTGCCGGCCGACGACGGCATGGTCTATTTCGCGGCCGAGGGGACCGATGAACAATATGTCGTCCGCCTGCGCGAGGATGCGACCCAGCGGATCGACGTCATCGCCTGGGCCGCCGAGACGCGCGCCGATGTCGATGCCCTGTTCGAACAGGTAAAGGCCAATGACGGCAGGATCATCAGCGCGCCGCACGAACTGGACACGCTGGGCGGCGGCTATGGCTTTCGTTTCTTCGACCCCAACGGCTTCACGCTCCAGATTTCGGCGGATGTCGAGCGCGGGACGAAGCGCGACCTGACTCGCGGCGAGGCGATCCCGGTCAAGATCAGCCACGTCGTCATGCACTCGCCCGACCACAAGGCGCTGGTCGCATGGTATGAAAAGGCGCTGGGCTTTCGCGTGTCGGACTGGCTGGGCGATTTCATGTGCTTCATGCGCTGCAACAGCTGGCATCACCGGCTCGCCTTCCTGCCCGGACCGCCATGCTTCAACCACGTCGCCTATGATGTGCTGACCATCGACGACATGATGAAGGGCGTCGGCCGGCTGAAGAAGCATGACGTCGACATCAAATGGGGGCCGGGCCGCCACACCGCCGGCAACAACACCTTCAGCTACTTCACGACGCCCAACAACAATGTCGTCGAGTATACTTCGGAGCTGGAGGAGGTCGACGACGACCACCACCAGCATCAGGTTCATGTGCCGCGCCCCGATACGATGGACCAGTGGGGCAGCGGCATCGGCGGTCCGCAGACCATGCCGAGCCCCAAGCCCGATGCCGGGCTGTGGCAGGCGGCGGTGGCGTAACCGACATGGCGCTGTACGAACCCTTCCCCAATTATATCTGGAACCTGTCGGTCGCGATCGCGATGGAGTCGGGCGCGCAGCTCGGCGAGATCATCGACATGTGTCAGCCGCTCAAGGACGCGGCGGCGACCGGGGCGGATGCCGGCACGCCGCAGTTCATGGCGGCATGGGCCTCGGTCGGCGACAAGCTGATCGCGCTGGCGGCCGAGGATGCGGCGAAGGGGCGATCCTTCTCGGCATCGAACAAGCTGGAGCGGGCATCGCTCTATATGTTCACCGCCGAGCGGATGCAGGGCCACGGCGCGCCGGGGCGCAAGGAAACCTATGCCCGCGCCAGGGAGGCGTTCGACCGGTCGACGGCATTGGGTGCGCTGAACCGCGAACGGGTGGAGATCCCGCTGGCGAAGGGCACGATGCCGGCGCTCTACACCCGCGCGCCGGGCGAGGGTGCCAAGCCGGTGGTCGTGTTCTGCAACGGTCTCGACAGCTGTAAGGAGCTGCTGTTCTGGACGCGCCTGCCGCATGAACTGGCACGGCGCGGCATCTCGACGCTGTGCGTCGATCAGCCGGGGTCTGGCGAGGCGTTGCGATTGCAGGACCTGCCCGTCGATCCGCACAGCGAACATTGGGCGGGCAGGGCGGTCGACTGGCTGGAGCAGCAGGACGATGTAGACCCCCGGCGCATCGGCATGACCGGCATTTCGCTGGGCGGCCATTTCGCCCCGCGCGCCGTCGCCTATGAACCGCGCTTCGCCAGCGGCGCGGTGTGGGGGGCGAACCACAATTGGCGCGAGGTGCAGGACAGGCGCATGGCGCGCGAGGGCGAGAACCCGGTCCCGCATTACTGGCGCCATGTCCATTGGGCGTTCGGCGCGAGCGACCAGGACGATTTCCTCGGCAAATCAGAGGCGATGAACCTCAACGGCCACATGGACCGGATCAAGGTCCCGTTCCTCGTCACCCACGGCGCCAACGACCGGCAGATCGGCGTCGCCTATGCCGACGATCTCTATGACCAGTTGGTGAACTCCCCCCGCCGTGAAAAGGTGATCTTCACTGCCCGTGAAGGTGGGGTCGAGCATGTCGGCGCCGACAACATGGCCTATGGTCGCGACCTGCTGGCCGACTGGTTCGCCGAGACGCTGGGGGGTGCCACCGCATGACCCGCCGCATCATAGACCTGTCGATCGCGATCGATCCGGAGGTCGTCACCGACCCGCCGTTCATGCGCCCGACCATCACCCGCCAGAACCATGCCGGGACGGTCGCCGAGGCGGCGATGTTCTTTCCCGGCATCACCGCCGACAAGATGGCCGGGGGCGAAGGCTTCGCCGCATCGGAGACGCTGACGCTCAGCACGCACAACGGCACGCATCTCGACGCGCCATGGCATTATCATCCGACGATGGATGCGGCATTGGGAGACGGCGGGAAACCGGCACTGACCATTGATGAGGTGCCGCTCGACTGGTGCCTGCGACCCGGGCTGAAACTCGACTTCCGCCACCTGCCCGATGGTCATGTCGTGACCGCGGCCGAAGTGGAGGCGGAACTGTCGCGGATCGGCCACACCCTGCAACCGCTCGACATCGTGCTGGTCAACACAGCCGCCGGTGCGGCGCTGGGGCGGCCTGACTTTCTCGGGAAAGGCTGCGGCATGGGCTATGACGCGACCATGTACCTGACCCGCCAGGGAGTCCGTGTCACCGGCACCGATGCGTGGAGCTGGGACGCACCGTTCAGCCACACCGCCGCCAAGGTCGCCGAAACCGGCGATTATGCGCTGGTGTGGGAGGGGCACAAGGCCGGGCGTGACATCGGGTACTGCCACATGGAGAAGCTCACCAATCTCGACCAGCTGCCCGCGACCGGCTTCACCGTGTCGTGCCTGCCGGTCAAGGTGAAGGGCGGTTCGGCGGGCTGGTGCCGCGCGGTCGCGTTCCTGGAGGACGGCGAGTGAGGCTCGCCACCCGCGCCGATGGCAGCCGCGACGGCACGCTGATCGTCGTATCGGATGACGTGCGCCGCTGCCTGTCAGCCGGCATGACGTTGCAGGCGGCGCTCGACGACTGGACGCGGAGCGAACCGGTGCTCAGGGCGCTGTCCGAGCGACTGGCGGCGGGGCAGGGCGACCGCCTCGACGTCGCTACCCTGCTCGCGCCGCTGCCCCGCGCGTGGCAGTGGCTCGATGGGTCGGCGTTCCCGACCCATGGCGACCTGATGCAGCAGGCGTTCAACCTGCCGCCGATCGAGACGGACAGGCCGCTGATGTACCAGGGCATGTCGCACCGTTTCCTGTCGGGTCGCGAGGACGTGCCGCTGCCTGACGAAGCGGACGGCATCGACTTCGAGGGCGAGTTCGCGGTCGTCACCGGCGATGTGCCGATGGGCTGCACGCCTGAGGACGCGCTGGGCCATATCCGCTTGGTCCTGCTGCTCAACGACTGGTCGCTGCGCACGATCGCGCCCGTCGAGATGAAGACCGGTTTCGGTTGGGTACAGGCCAAGCCCGCCTGTTCGGTCGCGCCGTTCGCGGTCACGCCCGACGCACTGGGCACTGCCTGGGCCAATGGCCGCGTCTGCCTGCCCCTGACGGTCGAGATCAACGGCGAATGGTTCGGCAGTCCGGTCGGTGATGCGATGGCCCATGGCTTTCACGACCTTGTCGCCCATGCCGCGCGGTCCCGCGACTTGCCCGCTGGCACGATCATCGGCTCGGGCACCGTGTCGAACGCGAACCACGCAGATGTCGGTTCGACGTGCCTGTCCGAACGTCGCGCCATCGACGCCATCGCCGGTCGGGCGATGACTCCGTTCCTCCGCTTCGGCGACCGCGTGACGATGCACGCCGGGGAACTATTCGGCCGGATCGACCAGCGGGTCGTGCAGGGCTGACGATGACCGGGCTGCGTGACGAATTTCAACCTGCCGCCACCGGGGCCAACGATGCCAGGGCGGCGATCATGGGAGTGGGACGATGCGGACAGACGATCGACCGAGTATGCGCCGGTTGGACAATCTGCGCTGCGCCGCGATGGCGATCGGCGCACTGACGACCCTGGTGGGATCGTTCTGGATGGCTGGCATCCTGTTCTAAGGAACGGCAGTCCGCCCGTACGACCTTGATTATCGCACCGAATATTGTACCGATCGAACCACAAAATAGCGGGCAGGTGCCCGCCAGGCATACGGGGTGCGGTGCGCACCACGGGGCCGTAGAATGGGAAGGGTCCTATGTCTGCGGTCTATCAACTATCCTCCTGTATCGAATGGCAGTTTGCGGAAGCGGGCGACCTTGCCGCGCGATTGCGTGCGGCTCGGGATGCCGGGTTTACCCTCGCCGAATTTCATCTCTGGCGGGACAAGCCGATCGCGGCGCTGGCCGAAGCGCTTGCCGATACCGGAATACGGCTGACCAGCCTGTGCGTCGATCCGCGGCGATCGATCGTCGATCCCGCCGAACGGGACGCGATGGTCACCGCCGTGCGCGAAACGATCGAGGCGACGGTGATCCTCGGCAAGCCCAGTCTGATCGTAGCGTCCGGATTCCGGGTAGAGGGGATGAGCGAGGAAGCGCATTTCGCCAACGCGGTGGCCGCGCTGCGCGCCGCGGCCGATGCCGCGGAGGCGGCGGGCATCCAACTGCTCCTCGAACCGCTCAACACCCGATTGTTCGCGACGATGTATCTGGTCAGCACCCCGCTCGGCCTCGATCTGGTCGAAGCGGTGAACAGCCCCAACCTGCGTCTGCTCTATGACGTTTGGCACAGCGCGGTGATGGGCGAGGACATGCGCGCCGTGCTGGCCGATCGCATCCACCTCGTTGGCCATGTGCAGGTGGCGGACATGCCCGACCGTAACGAACCGGGCACCGGGACGCTCGACTGGGCGGAGATCACCCGGACCCTGCGCGCGCTGGGATATGCCGGCGCGATCGGCCTCGAATATTTCCCGACGATGCCGATGGAACAGTCGCTGGCCCAGTCCCGGCGGATGCTCGCCGAGTAAAGATCTGCGCGGCCCTCTATCCTTCGCGCGAACTCCGGTGTCCTTCAATTGCGGAACTCATCCATGCACAGCGATCAATTCGCGATCAGCCTCGACCTCATCAATCGCCATTATCAGGAACCGAACCGTAACCGGTACGAGAGCAAGTATTTCTGGGAAGCGCTGTATCCGCTGATCGGCGCGGCCGGATTTCGGGCGATCGAAATCCCCTATGAGCCGGTATGGCAGTTCGGGGGGCGCAGCGGCGTTCCGATGAACCGATACTGCGTCAACACCAAGTATGAGAATGCCGACAACTACCGCGCGGCATTGGCGCAGGGCGACATCGACCGGGTAACCGGCGTGACGTTCGATTCGAACCTGTTCATGCGCAACGCCAACCTCGACTTCTATTTCGGCGCGACCGGCCACTTCGCGGGCGAGGCGTTGGGCCATGCCGTCGATCTGAAGGCCGACTATCTCGCGATCAGCCCGTCACCCTATTATGGACGCATCGCGCATTATCATCCCGATCTCGACGACAAGGCCGCCTCCTTTGCGGACCGGATGGCCGGCCTGCTCGGCGGCCTTGCGGAAAAGGCGCAGGCGGCGGGCATAACGCTGGTGTTGCGTAATGAATATTGGAGCCTGTTTCGCGGCGAACGCATCCTGGCGCTGCTCGATCGGTTGCCCGACAGCGTGAAGATCGACGTCGATACCGCCACCCTGACCATCGCCGGGATCGATCCGGCGACGTTCATCGCCGCGCACCATGACCGGATCGGCTGCGTCCACCTGACCGACACGAGCTTCGTCGACACCGCCGAAACGTGGAAGACGCCCAATCCGGAGTTTCCCGAACATCGCGCGACACAGGTGTTCCGCGATCCGGGCACCGGCAATGTCGACCTTGCCGGCATCGTCGCGCTGCTCGACCGGACGGGCTATGCCGGGCCGGTCATCTGCAGCGCCCGCCAGACGCGCGACCCGTTCCGGGCGTTGCTGCGCACGCGCGCGCTCCTGAACCAAATCCAGAATTAAGCCGGACGGAGTCTCCGCGATGCCTAACATCCGCTACGCCAACATGAGCCACTGGAAGAGCATTCCCTATCGCCAGATCGATAATTTTCGCGATTTCTATTATGAGGACAAGACGAACACCGCCTATTATTCGGACTGGGACACGATTCTGAAATATCAGGCCGCACTCGGTTTCGACGGGATCGAGATCGCGCCATGGGATCTGGCCGACATCCTGCCGCTGTTCGGATCGCCGGAGAACTTCACCGCCTTTGCCCGGGATCGCGGGGTCGAGGTGATCGGCATGTTCCATGGTGCCCATGCGTCGCATCAGGCCGACCATTTCGACGAAGCGGTCCGTTCGGGGCGCGAGGCGGTCGACACGATCGTCAAGTTCGGCGGCAGCTACATGAACACCTGCCCCACGCAGAATTACCATGGATCGGGGCCGTTGACCCGGGAGGAGGTGCAGCAATGCGCCAGGGTGATGAACGAGATCGGCCGCTACGCCACCGATCACGGGGTCAGGATCGGCCTGCACAACGAGTTCTTTTGCGCCATCAACCTGCCCAATCATCGCGAGCTGATAGAATCCACCGATCCGCGCTACGTGCATTACTGCCTGGACACCGCGCAGGTGGCGATCATGGGCGAAGATTTGCTGACCTTCTACAACGACTATCACGACCGCATCAGTACCTTCCATCTGAAGGACACCGCGTCGGAGCGACAGCCCGACAGCGTCCGCTACGCGCAGGACCCCGAAATCACCGACGATGGGACGCGCTGGTTCTGGGAACCGGGACTCGGTACGCTCGATCTGGAAGGGCTGTACCGGATGCTGAAGGAGCGGCAGTTCAAGGGCTGGATGTCGATCGAATATGACGGATCGCCGGACCTGCTCGCCTCAATGGCGCTGACGCGCTACCACCTCGATACCGTGTTGCGGCCGATCTACGACTGATCGTCGGGGAGGATTGATCCATCATCATGGTGGCAGTCCTCCCCGGCTTCACGGGATGACCGACGACTCTGTCGGCCGAAGTCGCAAGCGCCAAGTCGAAACGAACGTATCGCGCTCCAAACAAGCGCCGCTCGCCGCTTCCCTATATCGCCCTTCACCGGTAACTTCCGCATCGCCGGGGAAGGGTTTTTCCTGCGGCATCCAGTGTATGGCTGATCCGCCATAGCGGCAGATAAGGAGCGGATGGCCGAATGCATATGGCGCGCAAGGGCACGAACGCGAGCGGGATGCGGCGCTATAACGAACGACTGATCCTGTCGGCGATCCGGCGGTTGAACGGCGCGTCGAAGGCCGAACTGGCGCGGGTGACCGGGTTGTCACCGCAGGCGGTGGTGCGGATCATCGACGAACTCGACAACGACGGATTGCTGTTCCAGGCGGAAAAGCGCACCGGCGGCATGGGACAGCCGGCCACCGTCTATCGCATCAACGGCGCGCGCGGCTACACGGTCGGCGTGGAGATCGGCCGCAGTGCGATGACGATGGTGCTGCTCGATTTCGATGGGCAGCAACGGGCGACGCATTGTGACGCCAGCGCGTTCCCGACCATCGACCTCGCCGTGGAGCGGATCGACCGGTTTCTGCAGGAACAACTGCCCGCATCCTTGCGTGATCCCAGCACCTTCCTTGGCATCGGCATCGCGATGCCATGGTTTCTGGGCGAATGGCGCGACGAACTGGGCATTTCTGAGGATCAGGCCGAGGAATGGCGCCGGGGCGACGTCGCCGACCGGCTGCGCGCCGGGCTGCACTGGCCGACCTTTTTCGACAATGACGGCAATGCCGCTACACTGGCGCATCTGTTGTGCGGGGCAGGTGCCGATCTTCAGAACTATCTGCTCATCAACCTCGGTACCTTTGTCGGCGGGGGTCTGGTGATGGGCGGGCAGGTGGTGCAGGGCCGGCATGGCAATGCCGGGGCGCTGGCATCGATGCCGGTCATGGCCGCCGGCCGCCGCGATTCGCTGATCCACCATGCCTCGCTCTACGACAGGGATCGGGCGACCACGCCCGCTGAGCTGGAAGGCTGGCGACGCCGCTGCACCGAAGCACTGGCCTTTACCATTTCGGGCGCTAACAGCCTGCTCGACTTGGAGGCGGTGATCCTCGACGGATCGCTGGCGGCACAGGAACTGGCCGACATTGCGTCCGCAGTCGAACAGCAACTCGCCGACCACGCTCCGCCCGACTTTTTCGCACCCGAGCTGCGCATCGGCACGCTGGGACGACAGGCGGCGGCGATCGGCGCCGGGCTGTTGCCGCTGCACGCGCAATATTCGCCCGATCTCAGCAGCTTATTCAAACGCAACTGATCGGATCGCAGGGCAGGAAGCGACCGCCCTACGTGCCACTGCTACCGCTAACGGCAAACGATTGTCGAACAAGTACCTGAAATATAGCGAAAATCATCCTTGACCAACTAAATCACACTAGTAGATTTAGTCGCATCGACCGCGTAAAGCGGCGGGTGATGGGAGAGTGACGATGGCGACGGAATCGCAGCGTGGATGTGGGGCGGAACGCCGGTGGTGAGCGAACCGCTGCTACTCGGCGGGATAGAGGCCGGGGGCACCAAGTTCCTGTGCGCCGTTGCCGACCGCGACGGAACGATCCTGACCGAAACCCGGATCGCGACTACGAACCCGGACGAAACGCTGGGCGCGGCGACTGCCTTTTTCCGTGATGCGCAGCGTATCCATGGACGCCTGTCGGCCCTTTCGGTCGGCAGTTTCGGGCCATTGTCGCTCAATCCGCTGGCGACCGATTACGGCTACATCACCTCGACCCCGAAGCCGGGTTGGGAGAATGTCGATCTGCTTGGCCATCTGAGCCGGACGATCGATGCGCCGCTTACGCTCGACACCGACGTGAACTGCGCAGCGGTGGGCGAGCGGCTGTTCGGCAGTGGGCAGGGGCTGGACAGTTTCTGCTATGTCACGATCGGTACCGGGATCGGCGTCGGCCTGCTGATCGGTGGCGCGCCGCATGGCGGGGCGAACCACCCGGAGGCCGGGCATATCCAGGTTCCGCGCGCACCGGGGGACGAGGCTTTTGCCGGCATCTGCCCGTTCCACGGCGATTGCCTGGAAGGATTGGCCAGCGGTCCGGCGATGCGCGCCCGGTGGGGCGTGCCGGCCGAACAACTGCCCGCCGATCATCCGGCATGGGCCATCGAGGCGGACTATATTGCCGCGTTGTGCGCCACGCTGACCTATGTCATCCGCCCCGACCGGATCATCGTCGGCGGTGGGGTGATGCAGCCGCAAATGTATGGCCGGGTGCGCGCGGCGTTGGTCGCGAAGCTCGCGGGCTATGACGCCAGTATGCGCGCGATCGACATGAACGATTATATCGCCGCGCCGACAGCGGGTGCGTCGGCCGGGCTTACCGGCGCGCTGGCGCTCGCCTATCGCACCGCGACCCGTCAATGGCCGATGCACTGGCGCATGGCCGAACCCCTTCACACGAACAAGGAGACGGTCGATGCATAGCATCGCGACGCCGGGTGGCCGGCAGGATGTTGACGATGCGCGGGCGACGACCGCGATCGTGCTGAGCGCGGCCGGCGCGGCGCTGGGCGGGTTGCTGTTCGGCTTCGACACCGCCGTCATCTCCGGCGCGACGCAGGCGCTGCAGGAACGCTTCGCGCTGACCGATGCGTCGCTGGGCTTCACGGTCGCGTCGGCGCTGATCGGAACCGTCATCGGCTCGCTGGTCACCGGCGCGCCGGCGGATCGGTATGGGCGCAAAGCGATCATGCTGTCGGTCGCGATTGCCTATGTCATCTCCTCGCTTGGCACCGGACTGGCACAGAGTTGGCCGATGCTGATCGGTTTCCGGTTTCTCGGCGGCCTCGCGATCGGTGCGGCGTCGGTGGTGACCCCGATCTACATCGCCGAGGTGTCCCCGGCGAAGTTCCGGGGCCGACTGGTCGCGATGAACCAGCTCAACATCGTGCTGGGTATCCTGATCGCGTTCCTCAGCAACTATCTGATCGCGCAGGCGCTGCCGCCAGAGGCGGCGTGGCGGTGGATGTTCGGCATCGTCGCCGTGCCCTCCGCACTGTTCCTCGCCGTGACCTTTTTCCTGCCCGAAAGCCCGCGCTGGCTGGCGGTGCAGGGGGAACGGATCAAAGCGGCGCATGTCATGACTCGCCTCGGCTTCCTCGACCCGCAAGCCGAACTGGCGCGCATCGAAGCCGCCGAGCGCCGCGATGCGGGACAGGGCGATACCCGCCTGTTCCAGAGCGCGCACAGCTTTCCGGTGGCCTGCGCCATTGCCATCGCGTTGTTCAACCAGCTGTCGGGGATCAACGCGCTGCTGTATTACGCACCGCGTATCTTCGAACTGGCGGGTGCCGGTGCGGACAGCGCCCTGCTCCAGTCGATCGCCGTCGGCGGCACCAATCTGCTGTTCACCGTGGCGGCGCTGTTCTTTATCGACCGCTTCGGGCGGCGGCCACTGCTGTTCGTCGGGTCGATCGTCTGCGCCGCCGCGCTGTTGCTGGTGGGCTGGCAGCTCGAACGCGCGGTGCCGAACGGTACGCTGATCCTCGGCGGACTGCTCGCCTTCATCGCCGCCTTCGCGATCAGTCAGGGCGCGGTGATCTGGGTCTTCATCTCCGAAGTATTCCCGAGCGCCGTGCGTGGCAAGGGACAGGCGCTCGGCTCCACGACCCACTGGGTCGCGGCGGCGGCGATCACCTGGCTGTTCCCCATCGTGGCGAGCGCGGTCGGGGGCTGGGTCTTCGCGTTCTTCGGCGCGATGATGTTGCTGCAACTGTTGTGGACCGTGCGGGTGATGCCGGAGACGAACGGCGTCGCGCTGGAAGACATGAATTTGAAGGGGAAGGCGGCATGAAGCGGCTCGCGATCCTTGCCATGACCGGTCTTGCGCTGGCCACCACCGCCTCGGCCCAGCGGCCCGATCCGCGCCCGACCTTTCACTTCGCGCCTGCGCGGAACTGGATGAACGACCCCAACGGCCTCGTCTATTATGACGGCGAGTATCATCTGTTCTTCCAGTACAACCCACATGGCGACCGCTGGGGCCATATGAACTGGGGCCATGCGGTCAGCCGCGATCTGGTCCACTGGCAGGAACTGCCGATCGCGATCCCCGAAACCGCCGACGTCATGGCCTTTTCGGGCAGCGCGGTGGTCGACTGGAACAACACCACCGGCTTCGGGCGGGGCGGCAAGCCGCCGCTGGTCGCGATCTATACCGGCCATAATCCCAAGGCGAAGCTGCAGTCGCAATATGTCGCCTACAGCAACGATCACGGCCGCACCTGGACCGTCCATGGCGAGGTGCTGAGCGTCGGATCGCCCGAATTCCGCGATCCCAAGGTCTTCTGGCACGCCCCGACCAAGCGCTGGGTAATGGTCGCGGTGATGGCGCTTGAGAACCGCGCGGTGCTGTTCACCTCGCCCGACCTGAAGCAATGGACCTTCGCCAGCAGCTTCGGCCCCGCCGGTGGACGCGGCAAGAACTGGGAATGTCCCGACCTGTTCGAACTGCCGGTCGAGGGTGGCGCGCCGGGTGAGAAGCGCTGGGTGCTGGGCATCAACCTGGGCGACAATGCCGTCGGCGGAGGCTCGGGCGGGCAATATTTCGTGGGCGATTTCGACGGCAAGCGCTTCACCACCGTTCCGGGCTGGCCGGGCGAAGCGCAATGGATGGACTATGGCGCGGATTTCTATGCCGCCGTGTCGTGGAACGACCTGCCGAAGAGCGACCCCCGGCGCATCTGGATCGGCTGGGCGAACGACTGGCGCTATGCCGAGGCGATCCCGACCTGGCCGGCACGCGGGCTGATGACCGTCCCGCGCGAGGTGACGCTGAAGAGGACGCCTGCCGGCTATCGCATCGCACAGGCTCCGGTGCGCGAAGTCGCGACCCTGCACGGCACGCGGCAGGATTTCGCGGCGACGCTGGGCGAGACGCCGATCGACCTGCCGGTTGCCGGCGGTTCGGCCGACCTGACATTGGACCTCGACACCGGCACCGCCGATCAGGTGACGATCGCGCTCACTGACGAACAGGGGTACCAGACGCTGATCGGCGTCAATCCGGGCGTGGACGAGGTGTTCGTCGACCGCACCCGGTCGGGGCCGCACTTCCATGACGGCTTCGCCAACCGCCATGTCGCGCCAATCGACCTGAAGGGGAAGCGCGTGCGGTTGCGGCTGCTGGCCGACCAGTCGATCCTCGAACTGTTCATCGGCGACGGCACACGCACCATCACCGACCGTTTCTTTCGCGGGGGCGGGCAGTTGCGCTGGAGCGCCAGCGCACGCGGCGGCAACGCGAAGCTGACGATGCAGGCTTGGCCGATGGCCGGGGGGACGCGGCCATGATCGAGACGACCGCGCCGGGCTGAGCCGGCCACCACCGAACAAGACATTGCCAATAAAAAATAACGGAAATCTGGGAGGATTTATGCCGAAGACGTTGCTCGCCCTTTTGACATCGAGTGCGCTGATCCCGCTCGCCATCACCCCCGCCGCCGCGCAGGAAACGACCGCCCAATCCGAGGCGGACGCCGCGCCCGAAAATGATGGCGGGGCCGACATCATCGTCACCGGGTACCGCGCCGCGCTCGGCTCCGCGCAGGAGATCAAGCGCAATTCATCCTCGATCGTCGATGCGATCGTGTCGAACGACATCGGCAAGCTGCCCGACAACAACGCCGCCGAAGCGATCGCGCGCGTCACCGGCGTCACCGTGCAGCGCTACAACGACGAAGCCGGCGTCATCCTCGTGCGTGGCCTGCCCGACGTCGCCACCACCTTCAACGGCCGCGAATTCTTTTCGGCCGAGGACCGCGTACTGCACCTGCAGGATTTCCCGGCGGGCGTCGCGGCGGGGATCGAGGTCTATAAGTCCGGTACGTCCGACCTGATCGAACCGGGCCTTGCCGGCCTGGTCAACCTGCGCTCGCGCCGGCCGTTCGACGTAAAGGATACCGAGATCGCGGGGGAACTGCGCGGATCGTACAACGATCAGGCAAAGGCGTTCGACCCGGCGGGCAACCTGTTGCTGACGAAGCGGTGGGATACACCGATCGGTGAGATCGGCGCGCTCATCAACGTCAGCTACGTCCGCACCACCTATCGCAATGCCGATCGCTATGCCGATTCCGCCGTGATTTCGCCGCGCGGCTTCGGCGCGGACGATCCGGCCGATGATCTGAGGGTCACGACGCCGGGCGTCGGCACCGATTTCCGCTTTCCCGCCAATGCCGGCAATTTCTATGAAAAGGGCGTGCGACACCGCCCGGCGGTCAACGGCACGATCCAGTGGCGACCGACCCCGAACCTCGAGCTGTTCGCCGAAGGGCTGTGGCAGGCCTATCGTGGCGAAGTGCTGCGCGATGCGTTCAACGTCAATTTCGAACGCCGCGATGCAAACGGCGTCGCGCCGACGCTCAGCAACGTCGTGCTGGTGTCCGGCGAGCCGAACAAGGCGGCGAGCTTTACCAAGACCGGCGGCTATGTTCCCGAATTCTACCGGTCGACGCAGAACGACCGCACCGACACATGGCAGGCGGCGACCGGCTTCAAATGGACCACCGGCCGCGCGATCCTGTCGGGCGACTTCGCCTATACCAACAGCAAATATCAGGCGTCGGAATACAGCCTAGACGCGCAGCTGGCGTCGGCCCCGACGATCAATGTCGACTGGGACGTACGTGGATCGGCTGTGTTCGACCTGGGCGGCTATGCCATCGACAATCCGGCCAATACCCGCTGGCGTGGTTATTATCAGCGCGAGTTCGTGACGAAGGGCGACGGGGTACAGGGGCGGATCGACCTCGACCTCGAAACCGATTGGGGCTGGCTGCCGCGCCTGCAATTCGGGTTCCGCGCCAGCGACCGCAACGCGTCGTCGCAGAACAACAACCGCTATGCCTATACCGCCGGCCTGAATATCGCGCTCGACAGCCTGCCGACCGGTGGACTCGGCCTTATCACCGACGGCTTTCGCGGAGATCCGCAGCGGTTCCAGAACTGGCTGGCGCCGGGTCGCGACGCGATCCGCGAGAATGGCGAGGCGCTTCGGCTGCTGGCGCTGCAATCTGTCCAGCGCGCGACCGTGCTGTTTCCGTGGGACAATGGCATTCGTGAAGCGGTGACGAAGTTCGCTACCGCCGACATCCCCTACGATCCGCTGGGTGGCTTCACCGCCAGCGAAGCCAGCTATGCGACCTATGGGCAAGGCAAGTTCGACGTCGATCTGGGCGGGGTGCGGATCGACGGCACCGTCGGTGCGCGCATCGTCAATACCGACGGCACCTATCGCGGGTTCAGCCGTGTTCAGGCCGCCGACGGCACGGTCGGCGTCGTTCCCAGCGTCACGCGGCAGAATTACGTCGACGTGCTGCCCTCCGCCATCGCCCGGGTCCGCTTCTCGAACGAATGGCAGATGCGCCTGGGCTATACCCAGACCCGGACCCGGCCGGGTTTCGGGCAGCTCAACCCGTCGATCAACATCACCCGCAACAGCGTGGGGCCGGACGGCACGCCGCCGGTGTTCGACGCGACCGGCTCCGGCGGCAACCCCGACCTGCGCCCGCTGACGTCGAAGAATTACGACGCCAGCCTCGAATGGTATTTCTCGAAGAACGGATCGGCCTCGATCGCGGCCTTCTATCGCGATCTCAATGGCTTCATCGGCTATTACACGCAGGTCGTGAACGATCCGATCTATGGCCGGGTGCAGCTCAACCGTCCCGAAAATGCCGGTAATGGTCGGATCAAGGGGGTCGAGGCATCGTTGCAGACGTTCTTCGACTTCCTGCCGGGTGCGCTGTCGGGCTTCGGCGTGCAGGGCAACGTCACCTATCTCGACGGCACCAACCAGTTGCCGCAGGTGCTGGGTGAGGGGGACCGTCAGGTCGAGATCACCGGCCTGTCGAAATGGGCGTACAACCTGACCGGCTTTTATGAAAAGGCGGGCATTTCGGCCCGGCTATCCTACAACTGGCGCTCACGCCACGTCACCAGCTACAACCGCAATATCAACGAAGAGCAATATGCGGGCGAACTGGTACAGCCGATTTCGCGGCTCGACTTTTCGGCCAGCTACGACGCGTTCAGGAATATCTCGCTGGTCGCCAATGTGAGCAACATCCTGGCGCAACCGTTCAGGAACTATCGTTTCTACAACGAAACCCAGTCTTTTGGCCGCGACCTGCGGATCGAGGGGCGGTATTTCAGCCTCGGCGTCCGCTTCAAGATGTAGCGCTTTCGGCGGTGGCGCGCCCGGCCGCGCCACCGCTCCTTTGTCCTGTACCCTACCATCCGCGCGAACCGCCGGCACAGGCGACGCGCGAACCATGCCGCGCGGCCGTCCGCCGTGTGCGGAGAGGAGTTTGCCATGTCTTTGATCGTTTCACGGCGTCAGACGCTCGGCCTGATCGCGACCCTGCCCATCCTGCCTGCTTGCGGGGTATCGGGGGACGGGGGCGGGGGGCTGGTGTCCACGCCCGGTCCGACGCCGACCCCGGTTCCCACGCCGACCCCCGGCGCGACCGCCACGACCGTTAGCGGACGGCCGCGCTATCATGTCGCCGCGCCGGATGGCGGGTGGATCAACGATCCGCAGCGCCCGATCCGGATCGGCAATGGCTGGACGATGTGGGCGCTCTATAACCCTACCTGGCCGAGCGGCGGGACGGAGTGGCGGCGCTGGACCTCGACCGACCTCGTCAGCTGGACCGACCGCGGCGTGTCGATTCCCCGGAACACCACGTCGTTCGGCGATGTGTGGAGCGGCAGTGCGGTGATCGACACCAACAACACTGCCGGATTCGGTGCGGGCACGCTGATCGCGCTGGCGACGATGCCGGCCGACAATGCCGCCGGACAGAACCAGTCGACCGCGCTATGGTATTCGCGCGACGGCGGGTCGAGCTTCACGTTCCACGCGATCGTCCACCCCAATTTTCCGGGCAACAAGCCGTTTCGCGATCCGACCGTGTTCTGGCACGCGCCCACCTCGCGCTGGATCATGACCCTGTCGGAAGAGGGCAAGATCGGCTTCTATGCCTCGCCCGACCTGAAGCAATGGAACTATGCCAGCGGCTTCGTGTCGAGCTTGGTGGGCGGGGTGATGGAATGTTCGCACCTGTTCCCGCTGCATCTGTACGAAGCGAACGGGACGACGACGGTCGACAAATGGGTGTTGCTGGTCGGCGGCGACGGATCGGCCAGCGGCTTTACCGGCGGCACCTGTTACTGGGTCGGCAGTTTCGACGGGACGACGTTTGCAGCCGACAGCGCTACCGGGCAGTGGCTCGATGGCGGCGCCGATTATTATGCCGCGGTGGTCTGGCAGGATACGCAGGCCGCCGATCCGCTTGCCGCTGCTTGGACGATGGGCTGGATGAACAACTGGGCCTATGCCAACCAGCTTCCCGCACCCCATGGCTATCGCGGACAGCTGAGTATCGTTCGACAACTCCGCCTGCAACGAACCGCCGGCATCCCGCGCCTGCGCATGACGCCGATCGCGACGCAGAACGGTGCGTTCGCGCAGACCGTGACCGGGGCAGACCAGACCATCGCGGAAGGGACCAGTTACACATGGCCCGCCGGTGCCGGTATCGTGGCAGGACGGATCGACATGACGCTGACGCGTACCGGGAATGACTGGCCCGGTGGTGCCTGGCTGTCGGTAAGGGGCGGCGACGGGTATTTCACCCAAGTCGGATTTGAACTGCGCGACAACCGCATATTTCTGAAACGGGATACCAGCGGACCTGATGCGCCGGCCAGCGCCGCATGGCGTCAGAACCGCAGCGTAGCCTGTGATGCATCTGGCGGGGTTGTGAGGGTCAGCATCTTTATCGATGCCGGGTCGATCGAGGTTTTCGTCAACGATGGCGAGGCTGTCTTGTCCGAAATCATCCTGGCGCCCCCCAATGCGATGGGCTTGGATTTCTCCGCTAACGGTGGTTCGCTTAGAGTCTCGGACGTCGTAATCCGCAAATTTGTATAGATGCTGGCGAAGACACTTGGGATGCAAAGCCTGTCCATCTTATGATTGGGCGCCATGTTCGTCGGCAACGATCAAGTGTGGTCGGTCGCTTATCCGAACCGGGCAAGATCGAACGGCGACAGGTCGAACGCCGGTGCCTCGCCGTACAGTTCCGCAGCCAATGCTTCGCCGGTCGTCGCGGCCAACGTCAGTCCGAGATGCTGGTGTCCGAAGGCATAGGCGACAGGCCCTCGTCGTCCGATCGCGGGCAGATAGTCGGGAAGCGTCGGCCGGGCGCCCATCCATTTCTCGATCGGGTCGTGGAGGGGCAGGCCCAGCGCGGCGACATGGCTCGACAGCCGATCCCACTTCCGCGGGTCGGGTGGAGTGTCGGTGCGTGCGAATTCGACGATGCTGGCCGCGCGCAGCCGATCGGCGAAGCGGGTGACGATCATCGATCGATCCTCGAACACCACCGGCGGCTGATCGGCGGGCCAGTCGCCAGGATCGCCCTCGATATGATAGCCGCGTTCGGCGATCAGCGGTGCGGTCATCCCGGCCGATGCGGCAAGCGCCCCCGATGCCGCGCCGGCGGCGATCACCGCTACATCGGCGTCGAGCGGTCCGCCTTGGGTCAGCGTTACGTGCGCATGACCCTCGCGCGTCACGATCGACCGGGCGAGGTCGTGCACGACCTTCCCTCCGGCCGCGACGAACCGCGCGACAAGTGCCTCTCCCAGCGCGCCGGTATCGGTGATCTGGCCGCTGCCGAGGAAGCGGATCGCGCCCGCGATCGGCCGGTCGGTCAGGGTCGCGAGTTGCGCGAGTTCGTCGGGCGTCGCGTCGCGCACTGTTGCCGTGCCGATGTCCGCCGCCATCCATACCGCGCGACCCAATGCCGCGGTCTTCGGCGTTTCCCACACGACGAAATGCCCGTCGATGCGCAACAGTCCCGGCGAGCCGGCATCCTCCAGCACGCGCTGCCATGCCGGGATCGCGGTTGCCAGCATTGCCGCCAAGGCCGCCTTGCCCCGCCGGAACCGTGTCGGCCGGGCGGCGCCCAGCAGCCGCAGCGAAAAGGGCAACCAAGCCGCGATCGCCCCCAGCGGAAGCGCCACCGCCCCGCCGCGCGAAAACAGCCGGCCCAGGATGCTCGCCACGGTCGCCAGCGACGCCAGCGGCGCTACCTGTTCGACCGCGATATGGCCGGCATTGCCCCAGGAGGCGCCCCGCCAGGGGGCGTCGGGTGCCACCATCGTCACCTGCGTCCCCCGTCGTTGCAGCGCCAGCGCGACGTTCAGGCCGACGACGCCATTGCCGATGACGATGGCGGTCCGGGGCGCGTCGACGGTCACGCGCGCGCCCGCACCAGACTGCGCGCCCGGCCATAGCCGAGATAGAACACCACCCCGACCACGTTCCACAGCCCGAACCGGACCAGGGTATGCGTCGGCAGGCTGACGAGCAGGTAGATGCATCCGAGGATCGCCAGCGTGCCCACTACGAACGGCGCGGGGCAGCGGAACACGCGCGGCATGTCGGGCGCCCGCTTGCGCAGCACCATCATGCAGGCCGCGACCGCGATGAAGGCCAGCAGCGTCCCGGCATTGGCCAGTTCGGCGATCTCGTCGAGGCGGAAGAACCCCGCCACCGCCGCCACGAACACGCCCGTAACCATCGTCACCAACGCGGGCGACCCGGTCCGCGCCGACACCCGGCTCAACGATCGCGGCAGTAGCCCGTCGCGCGACATGACGAAGAAGATGCGGCTCTGCCCGTACATCATCACCAGGATGACCGAGGGCAGGGCGATCAACGCCGCCAGCCCGATCGCCCATGCCGCGAAGGGATACTGCAAGGTCCGCAGCACATAGGCCAGCGGCTCGGCGGACTGGCCAAGGTCGATATAGCTGACCGCCCCGATCGCCGCGACCGCGACGCCCATGTAGATCGCGGTGCACGCCGCCATCGACCCGAGGATGCCGATCGTCAGGTCGCGCCCCGGATTGCGCGCTTCCTCCGCCGAAGTCGCGACCGCATCGAAGCCGTAAAAGGCGAAGAACACGATCGCCGCCGCCGCCATCACCCCGCGCGTTGCGCCATGTTCGACATGGCTGCCGAAGCCGTATGGCATGAACGGTTCGAAATTGGCGCCGTTGAACGCGGGCAGTGCGACGACGACGAATACGGCGAGCGCGACCATCTTGATCGCGACCAGCACGATGTTGAACGTCGCGCTCTCCTTCGTCCCCGCCACCAGCATCGCGGCGATGCCCAGCGCCACCAGCACCGCCGGCAGGTTCACGATTCCCCCGCCATGCGGCCCCGACAGCAGCAGCGCGGGCAGATGCACGCCCGCGCTTTCCAGCCATCCGACCAGATAGGCCGACCACCCGACCGCGACGGTCGAACACGCCAGCGAATATTCGAGGATCAGGCTCCACCCGACGATCCAGGCGACGCTCTCTCCGATCACCGAATAGGTATAGGTATATGCGCTACCCGCGGTCGGGATCAGCGTCGCCATTTCGGCATAGGCCAGCGCGGCGCACGCGCACACCGCGCCTGCGATCGCGAACGACAGGATGACCGCCGGCCCGGCGCGATCCGCGCCGACGCCGGTCAGCGTATAGATGCCGGTGCCGACGATCGCGCCGATTCCCAGCGCGATCAGATGCGGCCAGCTGAGCGTCTTGCGCAAGCGGCGATCCGGCTCCGCATCGCCTACGTCGAGGGGCTTCAACGGCCCCAGAATTCCTCGTGCCATGTGCCCCTCCCGTTTGTTGTTATTCGACCGTCATACCACCGTGAAGCCGGCGAAGAACGGGTCCTCACGATCGATCCAGATCGTGTTGAAGCCGGTCGCGATCGCCGATCCCTCGATCGCCGGCACGATCGCCGGCTGATCGCCGATCCTCGTCTCCGCCTCGACCCGCCCGATGAAGCGGCTGCCGATATAGCTTTCATGCACGAACCGGTCGCCGACCGACAGCCGCCCGGTCGCCGTCAGATGGGCGAGGCGGGCCGAAGTGCCGGTGCCGCACGGACTGCGATCGATCGCGCGTTCGCCGTAGAAGACCGCGTTGCGCCCGTCCGCGCCCTCGCCCCTGGGCTTGTCGGCCCACAGCACATGGCTGACGCCGCGGATCGTCGGCTCTTGGGGGTGCACCGGTTCATAGACCGCGCGCACCTGCTCGCGGATCGTCCGACTGAGTTCGATGATCCGCGCCGCGCCCAGATCGTCCAGCCCGGTATAGGCCCCCTGCGGTTCGACGATCGCGTAATAATTGCCGCCATAGGCGACATCGATCGACAGCGGACCGAAGCCCGGCACGTCGATCCGAATGCCCTGCGCCGCCAGATAGGCGGGGACGTTGCGGATCTTCACCGACCGGACGCGGTTGCCGTCCGCGACATAATCGATGTCGATCACTCCGGCGGGCACCTCGACGCGCAGCCGTCCCGGCTCGCGCGGGGTGATGAGGCCGTTTTCCAGGGCGAAGGTTATCATCCCGATCGTGCCGTGCCCGCACATCGGCAGGCAGCCCGACGTCTCGATGAACAGGATCGCCGCATCCGCATCGCCGCACGGCGGGTACAGGAACCCGCCCGACATCATGTCGTGCCCGCGCGGCTCGAAGCACAATCCGGTGCGGATCCAGTCGAAGCGCGCGAGGAAATCCTGCCGCCGCTCCGCCATGCTGGACCCCCGCAACAGCGGCGCACCCCCGGTCACCAGGCGGACGGGATTGCCCGCCGTATGGCCGTCGATGCAGAAGAAGGTGTGCCGCATCAGGCGGCGGCAGCCGAGAGCGACGCTTCCTTCAGCACCGGCCGCGTCGCCGCGCATTTCTCGACCATGGCGATCACCTCGGCACGCCGCGCGCCTTCCAGCGGCAGGCGGGGCAGGCGGACGCGTTCCGACCCGCGACCCATGATCTCCTCGGCCAGCTTGATCGACTGCACCAGGTCATGCTCGGCATCGAGATGGAGGAGCGGCATGAACCAGCGATAGATACGGCGCGCCTCTTCCCAGTCGCCGCGATAGACGGCGGCGATCAGCGCGACCGATTCCTGCGGGAAGGCGCTGGTCAGGCCCGAAACCCAACCACTCGCGCCCAGCAACATGCCCTCCAGCGCGACATCGTCCAGACCCGCCATCACGATATAGCGGTCGCCGAAGCGGTTGATGACGTCGGTGAAGCGGCGCGGATCTGGTGCGCTTTCCTTGACCGCGACGATGTTCTTGACCGGTGCGAGCAGGTCGAGCGTCGCGAAATCCACCGACACGCGGTACGCGGGCGGATTGTTGTACAGCATGATCGGCAGGCCGGTCGCTTCCGCGACGGTGCGGAAATGCGTCGCCAGTTCGTTCGGGGTGGGCACATAGACCATCGCCGGCAGCAGCATCAGCGCGTCGACGCCGATGTCCTCGACCTCCTTCGCGAACGCCGCCGCGCGATGCGTCGTGAACTCCGACACGCCGCAGACCAGCGGCACGCGCCCGCCGACCGCTTCGACACCGGCGCGCAGCACCGCGTGCTTTTCCGTGACGTCGAGTGAGTTGTTCTCACCGCAGGTGCCGAGCAGGATCAGCCCGTCGACGCCGTCCTCGACCAATGCGACCAGCCCACGCTGCGTCGCGTCGATGTCGACCGAACCATCCGCCGCAAACTGCGTCGTCGCTGCGGGATATACCCCCGTCCACATGCTCGAACTCATATTCCAACCATTCTCCAATAGAGCCATTATCGTATACGATATAAACTAATTGTTGCAAATGAAATCTGTCGCGTCGCGCGGGTGATCCGACTGCCGCAAATCCTTCAGCGTGACGCCGCTTCCGCCGCGCCTGCGCGCTTCCTGCAATAGCCAGGTGATCGTGTCGCACGCATCGGCGTATGCCAGGCCGCGCGGCGGTCGGATGTTCGACACGCAGTTGCGTTCGCTGTCGCGGCGGCCGGTCACTGGCGCCCAGGTGAGATAGGCACCGAGGCTGTCAGGCGCGCTGAGGCCGGGCCGCTCGCCGATCAGCACCAGCACGATTGCGGCGCCCAGCGCTTCGCCGATCGCATCGCCCAGTGCGACCCGTGCCTGTCGCGCGATCACCGGCTCGGCGATCCGCCAGTCGGACAGCGCCGCCATCACCCCGTTGGCGACCGCTGCACCGTGTGCGTGCAGCGCGGCGGCGGACAGCCCGTCGGCCAGCACGATCGCGAGGTCGCATCCCGATCCACGCCGCGCAGTCAGTTCTGCCAATGGGACGGGCGCGAGGCTGCGGCCGAGGTCGGGGCGGGTGAGATAGGTCGGGCGATCGGCGGCGTTGCTGTCCACTACTACCGCCGGTCGCGACAGGGCGGCGGCGACCGCGGCGACATCCAGCGGGGTATGCACCGCGTCGCGCGCGCGGGCATGGTCGAGCTGGAACGCGAGCATCGGCGCGGTCGCCATCCCCCTTCCAGCCCGGCCCAGTCCGATCCGCGCCTGCGTGCGATAAGGGGACTGCGGGACCGGAGGACCCGGCGGCTGATCGTTGCTCATGGCTGTCCAGCACCGTCGAACGCCGACAGCAGCGGCAGATGCGCCGCACCCTGCGCCAGTGTCGCGCATGTCGGTGCTCCGCCCGGTTCGGCCAGCCCCATCGCGCGCAGCCAAGCGGCAAACTCCGGCGCAGGCCCCAGACCGAGCAGGTTTCGTGCGTACAGGGCGTCGTGAAAGCTGGTCGACTGGTAGTTCAGCATCACATCGTCCGATCCGGGAACGCCCATCACGAAATTGACCCCGGCCACGCCCAGCAGCGTCAGCAGCGTGTCCATATCGTCCTGATCCGCCTCGGCATGGTTGGTGTGGCACACGTCCACCCCCATCGGCAGTCCCATCAGCTTGCCGCAGAAATGATCCTCCAGTCCGGCGCGGACGATCTGCTTGCCATCGTAGAGATATTCCGGCCCGATGAAACCGACGACGCTGTTGATCAGGAACGGATCGAACGCCCGCGCGACAGCATAGGCGCGTGCCTCCATCGTCTGTTGATCGACGCCGTGATGGGCGTTCGCCGACAGCGCCGATCCCTGTCCCGTCTCGAAATACATCACCTGCTGCCCGATGCTTCCCCGGTTCAGCGACCGGGCGGCGTCGTGCCCCTCGGCCAGCAGGGCCAAGGTGATGCCGAACCCGGCATTCGCCGCCTCGGACCCGGCGATCGACTGGAACAGCAGGTCGACGGGCGCGCCGCGTTCGATCGCGTCGATGCCGGTCGTGATGTGCGACAGGACGCAGCTCTGCGTCGGAATGACATAGCGTTCGCGCACCGCGTCGATCAGGTGGAGCAGCTCGGCCATGCCCGCCGGATCGTCGCGCGCCGGATTGATGCCGATCATCGCGTCGCCACAGCCGAGCAGCAGCCCGTCGAGGATCGCCGCCGCGATACCGCTGGGATCGTCGGTCGGGTGGTTCGGCTGCAGCCGCACGCCCAGCGTTCCCCGCTCGCCCAGTGTGTTGCGGAACCGGCTGACGACGCGAATTTTCGCGGCGATGGCGATCAGGTCCTGATTGCGACACAGCTTCGATACCGCCGCCGCCATTTCCGGCGTGATGCCCGGCGACACCGCCAGGATGGCCGCGCCGTCGGTCTCGTCGGCGAGCAGCCATTCGCGAAACCCGCCGACGCTCAGGTGCCGGACAGGCGCGAATGCCGCCGCATCGTGCCGATCGACGATCAGCCGCGTAACCTCGTCTGCTTCATAGGGGATGACGGCATCGGTCAGGAAGGTGGACAGCGCCATGTCGGCCAGCACATACCGCGCCGCAACCCGCTCCGTCGCATCGCGCGCCGCGATGCCGGCCAGTACGTCGCCCGACCGGAACGGCGACGCCGCTGCCAGCAATTCGCGCAGCCCGGCGAAACGGTAGCGCGTACCCAGCAGGTCGATGGCGAGGGTCATCGGCCGATCGAGGTCAGGAAATCGATCAGCACGGCGAAATATGCCTCCGGTTCCTCGTAGAACGGCATGTGCGAGCTGTTCGGAAATACGTGGATGCGCGAATTCGGCAGCGCCCGGTGCATCCGTTCCGAACAGGCCGGGGTCAGTTCGTCATACACTCCGGTCAGCACCAGCGCGGGGGCGGCGATCCGGCCCATTGCGGGGATGCGGTTCCAGTCGGTCATGTTGCCGGTAAAGGTGAACTCGTTGGGTCCCTGCATCGTGTGATACGGGTCGGTATTCCAGTCGGCCAGCGCCGTGGTCAGCGGTTCGGGCCAGGTCTTGAGACGACAGACGTGGCGATAGTTCAGGATGGTGATCGCCGCCTGATATTCGGGATGGTCCATCGTCCCCGCCGCTTCGTGCGCGGCCATCATCGTCACCGTTTCGGCACCCAGCCCCAGCTTCAGTCGCTTCAATTCCTCGACCAGATGCGGAATGTCGCACGCGCCATCGGCCAGGATCAGGCTGGCGACGCGATCGGGATGGGTCAGGGCATATTCGGTGCCGAGCCACGTACCCCAGCTATGGCCGAGGAAATGGACCCGATCGATCCCGAACGCCGCGCGAACCTCATCCGCCTCCGCCACGTAGCGCGCCAGCGTCCACAGCGCCGGATCGGTCGGCCGGTCGGATGCGCCGCAACCGAGCTGATCCCAGGTGACGACGCGGAATCCGGCATCGACCAGCCGGGCGTGCGGCGACCGCAGATACAGGCTGGGCAGGCCTGGCCCGCCATTGGCGAGCATCATCGTCTCCGGCCCGTCGCCATATCGGTAACCGGTGACGCGGTGGCCGCTCGACAGGAGGATGTCGACGATCTCGGGTTCAGCGGACATGCACGGTCACTCCGGGGAAAGGACGGGCGCGGGCAGGGGAGGGATCGTCATCGCCCGCCGCCTTGCCCGCCAGAACAGCACGACCGGCAGCAGCAGCCCGCAGGCGAGCAGCGACGCACCGGCATCGGTCGCCAGCATCGCGTGCAACCCGCCCCGGTCATAGGCCTGCCCGTCCAGCGCCTGCATATAGGCGATCGGCAGGCAGGTCGCTGCCTGTAGGAACGCGAACTGCGTGGCGGCCAGCGGATTATCCTCGCCGATGCTGCGGAACACGATGGTGCTTTCGACCGCGAACGCCGCCGCCTGGAACACGTTCTGCCCGAACAGCGCGAGTGCGAACACCGCCGGGACATGGGGCAGGACCGACAACGACAGGGTGAAGCACGCGCCGGTCACGCCGATCGCGAGATAGATGAACAGCGGTTCGATCCGCCGCACCAGCGCCGGCACGAACAACGTGCCGATGATCGCCGATCCGGTGACGCCGATCCCGGCCACGACCGATACGAAGCGTTCCGACGCACCGAACTCGCCGCCCAACCCGCCCAGGCTGTTGGTCAGCGCAAAGGAGGCGGCGGGCAGGCAGAACAGGAACAGCGTACGCCGGACGACGGGGCGACGGATCAGCACGCCCAGTTCGTGCAGCAGCGTCGCATAGCTCTCGCGAGCGCTCCGCCGATCGCCCTTGGGGGCCGGAATCCACGCCAGCAACACCATCGGCAGCGCGATGAACGCGGCGCAGGCCAACGGGCCGATCGTCTCCGGCAGACCCCGCAGCAACGTCATGAACAGGATCGCACCGATGCCGAACCCGCCGACGTTTCCAACGGTAAACCCCGCCGCGAGCCGCCCTTCCTGACCGGCCGGGACGATCGTCCCCAACCATCCACCCAAGGCGTTGTAATAGAGATTGGCCGCCAGGAACCCCGTCACCAGCAGCGGGGTCAGGCGTCCGATCGAATCGAGATTGCGCATCACGGCAAAGGCGATGCCGGCTGCCAGCAAGCCGAACACGATGGCATAGGCCCGGCGGCTGAACCGCACGTCGAGGATCGGCGCGATCAGGAACCCGCAAAAGGTCGGCATCAGCGCCAGCGCGGTGATCGACGCGATCGTCACCTGCGGCACGCCCCGCGCCGCCAGCAATTGCGGCACGGTCATCAGGCATAGCGCGCCATAGGCCCCGAAGGTCAGGTTCGCGAGGCCCATCACGGCTACCGGCAGCGTGCGACGGCCGGTCATCGGGCACCCGCCGACGTGGTTGGCACGATCGCCGGCGCTGGCGTGGGCACCAGGGTGGACGGTACCGGCGGCGCGAATGGCGGCGGTGCCTCGTCCAGCAGGTTGCGGACGAAGTAATCGCGCATCTTGCGCCAGTAGAAGGGGCGGTTCGGCCGATGCGAGCTGTTGGGTAGGATCAGCAGGTCGACGTCGCGCCCCGCCTGGATCAGCGCATCGGCCAGCCGCATCGTTTCGGTTACCGGCACATTGTCGTCGATGTCGCCATGGCCCAGCAACAGCTTGCCACGCAAATTGCCGACCACCGACAGGTTGGAATTGCGGTCCCAGGTGGCGGCATCGGCATAGCCCATCGACACTTCGGGCCACCATGCCTTGTCCAGCCGCAGTTCGTGGTTGCCCGCCCATGCGACCGCGACCTTGTAGAATTCGGGGCGGCGCAGCACGAACCGGGCGGCGTCATAGCCACCGGCCGATCCGCCATACACCCCGACCCGGTTCACATCCATATACGGGTACCGGACCGCCATCTGGCGGATCAGCGCGATGTGGTCGTCCAGCCCGACCTCGCCCAGATTGCGATAGGCGGGCAGGCGGAATGCCTGCCCCCGCCGCGACGTACCGGTGCCGTCGATCGACACGACGATCGCGCCGACCTGGGCCAGCGAGGATTGCCGTGCCGCGACCGATCCGCGCCATGTCGTCGGGACCTGCGTCGTGGTCGGGCCGGTATAGACCTCCTCGATCACCGGATAGGACCGCGCCGGATCGAAGCCGATCGGCCGCCAGATCATGCCGTAGATCGGCGTGCGTCCGTCCGCCGCCACGCCCCGGAACGGTTCGGGCGGAACGAAACCGGTGGCACGCAGCGGGCCGTCGTCGGCACGCGCCAATTCGGCAACGATCCGGCCATCCCATGCGTCGCGCAGCACCGTCCGCGTCGGCATCGCCGGGCTGGACATCGCATCGACCAGCCATTTGCCGTCCTGTGACACGCTCATGTCATGGTCGACCGGTTCGGGGGTCAGCAATATCGGCGGAGTCGCGCCATCGCTGCCGACGCGGTAAGCGGCGCGGTAATAGGGATTGCGATCCTTCTCGCGTCCGACACCGGTCAACAGGATGCTGTGGCGGGCCGGATCGACATGATCGATGCCGATGACTTCCCATGCGCCGCTCGTCAGCGGGGTGCCGCCATCGGGATCGTCGGCCTTGACCAGATACAGCTGCGCCCATCCGCTGCGCTCGGACACGTTCAGCACCCCACCCAGTTCGGGGGCGGCGCGAAAGAAGCTGCTGGTCACCGTCACCAGCGGACGCACCGCTTCGCGCGCGATCATCTGCGCCGCGCCGGTGTCGGGATCGGCGCGATAGACGATGACCTGACCATAGCCGCGCTCGGTCCATGCCATTTGCGGCTTGCCGTCGTGCCACCCCATGTCGGGCGGCATCGGGTACAGGATCGATTCGGACGGGATCGCCAGCGGGACCAGTTGCGCCCGGCGGCGTTTGAGCGCGCGTTCGACATCAACGACGAACCGCGTCGCCTGCGGCAGCTTCTCGGCACCGGCCAGCGGATAGACGTATTGGAACGACCGGGGATAGAAGCTGCCCGGCGGGTTTTCCTGTGTGATGCTGAGCTTCTTCACGTCGCGCGTGTCGAGCCGCCACGTGATGATCCGGCGGCTGTCGGGCGACCAGACGACCGACACCGGCATGACCGGGTCTTCGGTCCCGGCCTTCAATATGTCGGCCAGTTGCGGGATGCTGCGCCCATAGGGCTGTTCGCGGGTGCCGTCGGTGGTCAGCGCGACGGTGCGGCCGCTTTTGCGGTCGCGGGCGAACAGGTTGAAATCGCGCGCGATGATTTCGAACCGGCCATCGGGCGACACCGCGCCCTCACCATCGGGCGTGCCGGCCGGCGCTTCGCTCAGCACGCCGGCAGCCGACAACTGCCAGCGTTTGTCGAACGCATCGAACGCCAGCGCGCCGGTGGTGGCGTCGAACACCGGATTTTCGACTGACAGCTTGTCGGCATCTACCGGCTTGGCCATCGCGACGGTCAGCAGCCGGACCATGCCCGGTTCGTCGGTCAATGCCCGGACGGTCCCGCTCGACAGGTCGCGCTGTTGCAGGGTCCGGCGCCCCGGAATGCCGGTCCAGTAGAGCAGGAAGCGGCTGTCGTCGGTGAAGGTGGCGCGTACGTCGGCATCGGCCAGCAGCGGGGCGATCGCCGGAAACTGGAATCGATCCGCCCGCGCATAGCGTTCGGCGATCGAGGGTTGCGGCCGCACGGGCTGTGGCGTGGAGACCGGTACCGGCTTCGGGGCAGTTTTTTCGTGTGCGAATGCCGGCACGGCGGCTGCCAGCATCAACCCGCTTCCAGCCAGCCCGCGCAGCGCGGTGCAGCGTAAGGCACGCGCAACGCACCGAAATTTACGGTCGTTCATCCTGTCCATTCCCACGTCCCCCGCCAACGGCTCGGTTTCTTGCGCCATGCCATCGGCCATCCATCGATTGTTGCGTTGCAATAAACGAAGTTGACACGATCGCCAATCTGTATTTTGTATACCGGATAATTACAGGGGGACGACATGGGTAGGTTGGCGACGATCCGGATTGCATTGTTGTTGGGTGGGGTGATGACGCCGGTTATGGCGATGGCGCAGACGGTGCCGGGCAAGGCCGACAGCGCCGCAACCGATACCAAGAGCGAAGACGACGAAATCCTCGTCACCGGATCGCGCATCCGCCGCATCGCTGCCGACAGCCCGTCGCCGGTGGCAACCGTCGATGCCGATCAGATCCGCGCGACCGGCGCGACGCAGATCGGCGACGTCATCAACCAGTTGCCTGCACTGGCGATCACGCAGACGAACCAGACCAGCAATCTGGCGGGCAATGCCGGCATCAACGCGCTCGACCTGCGCGGCATGGGCACGCAGCGTACGCTGGTGCTGGTGGATGGTCGCCGGCAGGTGCCGTCCATCCCGGGCACGTCGGCGGTCGACCTGTCGAACCTGCCCGCCAGCCTGATCGCGCGGGTCGATGTCGTGACCGGCGGCGCATCGGCGCTGTACGGGGCGGATGCAGTGGCCGGCGTCGCCAACTTCATCACCCGGCGCGACTTCCACGGCGTCGATGCCAATTTCCGCTACGGCGCGTCGACGCGCGGCGACATGAACGTCTACAGCATGGATTTAACCGGCGGGCGCAACTTTGCCGACGGACGCGGCAACGTTACGCTCTACGGCTTCTATGAAGAACAGCCCGGATCGATCACCGGTGCCGACCGGCCATGGACGGCGGGCGGCTACCCCTTCTACACCCGCCAGCGGTCGGGGCAGAAATACTATATTTCGGACGATAACCAGAACATCTATTCGTCCAATTCGCCGCAGGTCGTGTTGAATGGCAAGCTGTTCGCGATCAACAACGACGGGTCGCTCCGCGCGCCGCAACTGGGGTCGCGCGGCTTCACCAACGCGACGCCGGTCACGATCTCGAACTCCAACAATGAGGCGCTGGGCACGCTCATCACCAATTCGGGCGGTGAGTATCACGGGCGCTACGACGGATGGTATCTGTCGGTACCAAGCCAGCGTTTCTCGACCCGGGTCAGCGGCAATTACGAAGTGTCGTCGGCGCTCAAGCTGTTCGCCAACGCTTCGCTGTCGCAGAACCGGTCCGAGGGGGCATACGCGCCGCTGACCGCATTCGGATCGGACGCGGTTCCCGCCGACAGCCCGTTCATCACGTCGGCGATCCTTGCCGCCAACGGTGGCGCGCTGCCGGCGAACGGCCTGTATTTCGCGCGCCGGGTGATGGAGGTCGGCACGCCGATGACCGTCTATCGGCGCCAGACGTTCCAGAGCGCGGTAGGCGCCGAGGGGGATTTCCGCCTGCTCGCCCATGACTGGAACTATTCGACCTATTATTCCTACGGCGTCACCCAGCAGGACGTGCGCGACGTCAACGCCACCTCTTACCGCCGTTGGTATCAGGGGCTGGATTCGACGCGCGGCGCCAATGGACAGGCGGTGTGCCGCAGCACGCTAACCAACCCGAACAACGGCTGCGTGGCGATCAACCCGCTGTTGCCGCTGACGCAGCGGATGATCGACTACATCCAGTACTCGTCGAGCTGGGCGCGGTCGACCATGAAGCAGCAGGTGGTGTCGGGCTATGTCTCGGGCGGCCTGTTCGACCTGCCGGGCGGCAGCGTGCAGGCGGTGGTCGGCGCGGAATATCGCAAGGAAAGCAACGATATCGGCGTTCAGGCGGAATATGACCCGACCAGCAGCCGCTACGACCCGACGCTGGGCGTCACCGCGACGCCGCTGGTCGGCAAGTATGACGTGAAGGAAGTCTATGGCGAGCTGCACGTACCGCTGCTGAAGGACGTGCCCGGCTTCCGATCGCTGTCGGTCGACGGCGCGGTGCGGCTGTCGGATTACAGCACTGCGGGCAAGACGACGACGTACAAGTTCGGTGGCGAATGGGCGCCGTTCCGCGACATCCGGTTCCGCGCGACCTATGGACAGGCGGTGCGCGCGCCGAATATCGGCGAACTCTACACGGCCAGCAGCATCGGTGGGATGTGGATCACCGACCCGTGCCAGAACTGGAACGTGGTCAACCGTACCGACAAGACGCAATATACCGCCAAGAACTGCGCGACGATAGCGCCCGGCGATACCAAGACCTACTGGCAATATCGCGACATCATTTCGAAGGGGAACCTCGATTTGAAGCCCGAAACTGCCCGCACGCTGACCGTGGGCACGGTGCTGCAGCCGCATTTCATTCCTGGCCTGTCGCTGACCGTCGATTATTTCAACATCGACCTGCGCGATTCGATCGATGCCTTCCCGGCGCAGACGCTCATCAACAAGTGCGTCGATCAGCCGACCCTGAACAACATCTTCTGCCCCCTCGTCCAACGTGACGCCAACCGCAACCTGTTGTCGGTCGTCACGCAGAAGTTGAACCTCGCCAAGTATCTGACGCGCGGCATCGACCTCGGCCTGCAATATGCGACGTCGCTCGACCGGCTGGGCGTGGCGGCGATCACGGGCAAGCTGTCGATCGACGCGAACTACACCCGGTTGCTCAAGCGCGAATATACGCTCGACCCGACCGATCCGACGACCACCACCGAATATCGCGGCGTGTTCGGATCGCCGACGTGGAAGGGCGTCGTACGCACCGCCTATACCGCCGAAACCTGGGGCGCGAACTGGACGCTGCGGCACTTCTCGCCGATGCGCGCCAGCACCGCGATCAGCAGTGCTACGCATGACGAGGTCTATACGCCGGACGTATTCTACAACGACTTCTCCGCATGGGTGCGGGTATTGCCCGGCGTCGACCTGTCGGGCGGCCTGAACAACGCCTTCGACCGCAAGCCGCCACGTATCCCCGGTGCCGAAGCGGGCGGTGCGAACTTCGAACTCGGATACCAGGCCGGCGTGTATGACGTGATTGGACGAACCTTCTTCGTGGGTGCCCGCATTCACTACTGATCGACGGTCGGCGGGGCTTTGCTGCCCTGCACGGGGAACATGGCCGTAGAGGGTGCCGGAATCGACCGGCCACGCTCTACGGCCATGCCGCTATATAGCGCGCACCGGTAATACCACTTTCAGTGATATTATACCGTATAATAAGATTGCTCGTCGTGATTTAGGCTCGTACACTTCGGTAGGTCAGCGCTTCGTCTGACCACCGGGAGGGTATAGAATGCCGCAGTCGCGCCACATCGCCGCGTTGCTCGCCACGACGGTGACGCTTGGGTTCGCACTGCCGATACAGGCGCAGCCCGACGCGCAGGCAGCCAAGCCCGGTTTTCCTGCGATCGCCACTACGCCGTTCGCGGTCGGCGCGTTCGAACTGACGCTGCGAACGGATACGCAGACGCTGGCGCGCTTGTCGCCGACCGACGATACAGGCTTCAGCTTCGTGCCGACCGCGCGCGAGGCGGAGCGGGCAGGCGACGGCTACAACCATATCGGCGACCTCCATCTGCGGCTTCGTACGCCGGGCGGCGAATGGCGCGACTATAGCTCCGCACACCAGCGCGCTCCCATACGACCTTTGCCGGCAGGCGGCGCGACGCTCGCCGCCGCCGACATTACCGCGACGATGGGTTCGGGCATTCCGGTAAACATAACGAGGCGTTGGACGAACGATCGGGGGACGCTCGGTCTCACCTTCGCGCTCACGAACGCCGGCACGACGCCGGTCGAGATCGGTTCGCTCGGGATGCCGATGGTGTTCGACAACATCATCACCGATCGCGATCTCGATCAGGCCCATGCGCAGGCCAGCTTCGTCGATCCCTATATCGGGCGCGACGCGGGGTATCTGCAGGTCACCCGCCTCAACGGGCGTGGCCCTGCGTTGCTGGTCCTGCCCCAGCGGGGCACGCCGCTGGAAGCCTATGTCCCGCTCAAGAACCCGCGCGAGGACCGTGACGGATCGATCTTCACCGACCGCAGCCAGCGCGGCCAGACGTCGGAGGGGTTCTACGACTGGACCGTCCATTCCGCCGGCTATGTCGCGCGCGAATGGAAGGACGCGGGTGAGCAGTGGAACGCCGCCACCAGCCGTACCATAGCGCCCGGGCAGACGGTCGAAATCGGGGTGCGGTTCGTCCGGTCGCCATCGATCCGGGCGATCGAACCGACGCTGATCGCGCAGGCACGCCCCGTCGCAGTCGGCATTCCCGGCTATGTCGTACCGACCGATCAGCCCGCGTCGCTGTTCCTGAAGGCGCCCAGCGCGCTGACGGCGATCGAAAGTCACCCGGCGGGCGCGCTGACGGCGACCCGCGCGGGGCTGGCAAAGGGCTGGACGCGGCTGGCCGTGCGCGCGAACGGCTTCGGCCCTGCCCGGCTCACGCTGACCTACGCCAATGGCGAGCGGCAGACGGTCAGCTATTACATCACCAAGCCGCTCGACCAGACCATGGCCGATCTCGGCCGGTTTTCGACGACGCAACAATGGTATGAGGGAAAGGGCGACCGGTTCGGTCGCACCCCGTCGATCCTGACGTGGGACAATGAGGCGAAGCGGATCGTCGATGTCGAACCGCGCGTCTGGATCGCGGGGATGAGCGACGAGGGCGGCGGCGGCAGCTGGGTCGCAGCGACGATGAAGCAGCTCGACAATCCGGTGCCGGAGGAGATCGCCAAGCTGGAGCGGCTGATCGACGGATCGGTCGTCGGCAATCTGCAGGTGAAGGATAGCCCCCACGCCGGCGCGGTCAAGAAGAGCCTGTTCTACTATGATCCCGCCAAATTCCCCGACGCCTATGGCGCGTTCTCGGCCGACAAATGGAAGTCGTGGACCTCGTGGAGCGAGAAGGACGCCGGCGATCTCGGTCGCGCGTACAATTATCCGCATGTCGCGATCGGCCATTGGGTGCTCTATCGCACCGCCCGCAACCATCCGGGGCTGGCCCGTCGCCACGACTGGCGCTGGTATCTCGACCATGCCTATCAGACCGCCGTCGCGATGATGCGCGACGCGCCCTATTATACGCAGTTCGGGTTGATGGAGGGCGATGTCTTCGTCGACATCCTGAAGGATCTCAAGCGCGAAGGGCTGACCCCGCAGGCGACTGAGATGGAGCGGCTGATGAAGCAGCGTGCCGATCACTGGCGCACGCTGAAATATCCCTTCGGTTCGGAAATGGCGTGGGATTCGACCGGCCAGCCCGAAGTCTATGCGTGGATGCAGTATTTCGGGTACCGCCCGCAGGCGGAGATCACGCGCGAGGTGATCCTCGGCTATGACCCGACTATTCCGTCCTGGGGCTATAACGGCAATGCTCGCCGCTATTGGGACTTTCTCTATGGCGGCAAATATCCCCGCGTCGAGCGACAGATTCACCATTATGGATCGGCGCTCAACGCCGTGCCGTTGTTCGACGCCTATCGCCGCAATCCCGCCGACCTGCACCTGTTGCGCGTCGCCTATGGCGGGATGATGGGCGGGATCACCAATATCGGTGCCGATGGTGCGTCCTCGGCCGCATTCCACGCCTGGCCCGACATGATGAAGTGGGACCCGTATAGCGGCGACTATGGCATGGGCTTTTACGGCCATGCCGTTGCAGCGGGCAGCTATCTGGTCGACGATCCGACCTTTGGCTGGATCGGCTTCGGCGGTGCGGTGACGACGGCGGGCGACAGCGTGACGATCGTCCCGGCGGACGGCGCGCGTGCGCGGCTGTTCGTCGCGCCGGTGGGGCAATGGGTTACGCTGGAGGCCGGCAAGATCCGGAGCGCGATCTATTCGACGAAGACGCGTCGGATCACGTTGACGCTCGACCCGGCGACGCCGGCCGCTCCTGCCGCACGGATGATGGTGGAGGCGACGACCGGTGGCCCGGCCTATCGTTCGGCGACCGGCACGTTCGAACGTGGCGGCTGGACCATCAAGCTGTCCTCGCGCCCGACCGACATCGTGCTGGCACCCAAATAGCGGTCGCCGCCATGGGCAAATGAAAAGCCCCGCACCGTGTCGCTCGGTGCGGGGCTTTTCGATGCTTTGTAACCGGGATCAGAAGCGGAAGCGGGCGCTCGCCTGCACGGTCCGCGCCTGCAACCGGACGCCCAGCGGCAGCAGGTTATTCTGCCCGAAATAGCGATAGACGTCGTTGCCGAGCAGGTTGCCGCCTTCGATCGACAGCGTCATGAACTTCACCGGCGTGTAGTTGACCGCCGCGTCGAGGCGGTAGGTATTGTCCTGATACCAGGAATATTCCGGGTTGGGATACCAGATGCCGCCGCGATAGGGTGACCGATAGTTGAACGCCACACGCGAACTGAAGGTCGGCGTATCGTAGAAAAGCGCGGCGTTGGCGGTCCATTTCGATGTATTCAGGGAATCGAAGGCGCCGGGGAAGTCTTCCGGGTACGGATATTCGACACGGGCCTTGGCGACATAGCTGCCGTTGATGCTGGCGCCGAAGTTGCGCAGGATGCCGGGCAGGAAGTCGAAGAAGGACTGCGCCGTGCCCTCGATGCCGATGAAGGTGCCGTCACCCGCGTTGCGCTGCTGCTCGACGAAGCCCGCCTGACCCGGCAAGCCGTAGGCCGTTAGGTCGAGCGCCTGGACCCGATCGTAGTAGAGAAAATTTGACGCCTTCTTGTAATAGGCCGCCAGCGTTAGCTGCCCGCCACGCCCGAAGTAATATTCGGCGCTGGCGTCAAAGGCGTGCTCGGTCTGTGGCTTCAAATCCGGGTTGCCGGAAAAGATAATCGGCGGGTTCGCACGCGTTTCGGCATAGTAGAACGGACGAATATCGTAGAAGCCTGGACGCTGGACGTTTGTCGTATAGGATAGCCGGAGTTGCGCCTTGGGCGTAAAATGGATGGTTGCCGTGGCGCTTGGCAAGATGTCTTCGTAATTTCCGCGACCGGGCGACGGTTGGATGATATCCTGAAAGCCGTTGCTGGCGTCACCGGGCCGGTAGTTGAAGCTGCTAGAAGTTCCCCAAGTGTTGACGTAACGCACACCCAACAGGCCATCGACCGGGAACAGCATGTCGAAGGCATAGCTTAGCTGCGCAAACATCGCCCAGCGGTTCTCTTCCGATGCGAAGGTCTGCCCGAGATCGCCTGCCGGCTTTTCGCTGGCGAAGCGGGCCGCGTTGCCCGGATTGGTCTTTTGGATATAGGCGCGGATCGCGTCGATATTGTCGAGGACGGTCGCGCCGGGAATACGATACCATTGCAGCGTATCGACCCCATCAATCTTCGGCCCGGTCAACGCGGCTTCGCTACCCCCCGGAAAGCCGGTCAGCGGCGCGCGGGCACCGTTCACGCGGGGGAAGCCGTCGCGATAGCCGTAATAGTTGCTGGTGATCCGCTGGCTGAAGCGGGCACCGGTTTGCAGCGACCGCAACAGGCTGTTCTCGCTGAGTTTCAGCGTCACGTCGACCTGCGAAACGAACTCCTTGTTCGACGATCCGCCCGAATTGTCCTGGAACCGTTCGACGCCGTAATTAGCCGGGTTGGACAGGTTGGCACCGTTCAACGTGATCGACGGCACACCTCCATTATATTGCTGTGACGCGAAATCGACCGTGAACGAGGTCAGCCCGGTCGGTTGCAGTATCTGCTGGACGAAATAATTGCCTGCCTTGCTCCAGTTATACTGCGCGCTGACGTTCACCTGCGCCCGATCGCTGCGCCAATGCGTCTCGAAATTAGTGGTGTAGAGATCGGAATAGTTGCTGTTGTACTGGCCGTCGATGAACACCGGCAACGCCGCGTTGGGGGTCGCACGGCTGACGGTCAGCTTCCGCGCCGTCACGCCATCGGGCATCAGTTCGACGTTGCTATAGGCGACGCCGCCTTCGCGGTTCAGCGTGAAGATGCGGTCGACCGAGCGCTGTTCGCGGCTGCCGATATACCCGCCCTCGAACACGAAATCGAGGTCGTCGTTCGCCTGCCATTGGACCACCGCGTTGATCGAAGGGCTGCGGACGTTGCCCGCCTCCAGACCATATTGCGCGCGGTAGGGGACGACGACGTTGGGCAGATTGGGGGCGGCGTCCGGCGACTCGCTCTCGATATAGGTTTCCTGGTAAAAGGTCTTGGTCAGCGCCGCGTTCACCAGGAACCCGATTTCGCCGATGCCGGTGTCGAAGCGCTTCCCGATCAGCGCGCTGGCATAGGGGCTGATCTTCTTGCTGTTCTCGTCCCACGCGCCGCGCACGCTGCCGGCAAGGGTCCAGCCTTCCTTCAATTCGAGCGGACGCCGCAACTGGACGTTGACCGTGCCGGCGATGCTGCCCTCGACCTGATCGGCGGTGCGCGTCTTGTACACGTCGATCGACTTCACCAGTTCGGCCGGAATCACCGACAGGTCGAGCGCGCGACCGGCACCCAGACTGGTTTCGTTGCCGTTGATCGTGGTCTGCACGCCGTCGAGACCACGGATGGTCAGGCTTTGTCCCTGGCCGCGCGCGCGGTCGATCTGCACGCCGGTCACGCGCGACAATGCTTCAACGACGTTGTTGTCGGGCAGCTTGCCGGCATCCTCGGACACCACCGAGTCGACGATCTGCTTGGCGTCCTTCTTCTTTGCCGACGCGGTCGCGACGCTGCCGCGAATGCCGATGACCAGGATTTCCTTGGTCGGATCACGGTCCGGGCCGGAAAGGGGTTCCGCAGCTTGTGCCGCTGTCGGTGCCGTCTGCGCGGCGGCAGGCATCGCCATGAGTGCCAGCCCCGCCGCCGTCGTGCTCGTCAACGCAACCTTTAACCGCATGTCCCAGTCCCCCTCAGCATTCCTTATATCGTATACGCTCATATGAAAGTTATCAGCTGTCGAGTACTCGGACAAATAATCAAATCCGGCGAAGGTAAGTCGTGATAGATTTGCCGCAGGGGTACGTGGTCTGGCGCTTTCGCCGCTTGCGACGCCATCGATCGATGATGCGCGAATATGACCTGCTTTCGAACGATACAGGACGCGCTGGCGAATGGAGGCTGAGAATCCCGGCTTTGATGTGGAGCGTCCGCTGACCGGTCAATAGCGAGCGGCTCTTGCTACGGATGTGCCTACGCCAGACACCGACAATTGAGCCATGCAACCGGGCTAGGGTTACCGCTTATGGCAGAAGTGAAGACGCGACGACCCGAGCCATGGGTCGGATCGGCCATTATGACTTAGGTGGCGGAGAATTGTTCCCGCAGGTCGTCGAGCGTGGCACCGATATGCGCGCTCAACAGCGCCTCCAGCGCGACGCCATCGCGGGCGAGGAAGGCGTCGAGCAGCGCGCGATGCTCCAGATGTGCGCGCGTGTCGCGGCCGGCGGGTGCCAGATGGGCGACGACATAGCGTTCGGCGAGGATCGACAGCCGTTCCACCATCTGCGTCGTGAGCAGCCGTTCGCCGGGCCGCACCAGAGCGACGTGGAAGTCGCGATTGCATACCGCAACCTGCGGCAGATTGTTGCCGGCGGCGCGGTCGAGCCGTTCGAACGCGGCGATCGCGGCAGCGTGGGCGCGCGCGTCGGCTCGGCTGGACGCATAGGCAGCGGCGGCCGGCTCGATGGCAAGGCGCAACGCGTAGATTTCCTCCGCCTGCGCCGCCGACATCGGCTGGACGCAGAAGCCGCGATTGGCCTGGCTGGTCAGCAGACCTTCCTGTTCGAGCCGGGCTAGCGCCTCACGCACCGGAATCTTGCTGACCCCCAATTTTGCGGCGAGCGCATCCTGCCGGATCGGTGCATCGTTACCGAGCTTGCCGGTGACGATCTGTTCGCGAACGATTTCGAATACGCGTTCCGACAGCGTGCGTACGACGATCATGCCGCTTCCCTCGTCGATACCGCGCGGTGCCGGTTCCGGCATGGCCACGCTTCCGGTATCGTCGGCGACTATGGACAAATCCGGCTTGCTGTTGTGCACCTGCGTGGTCGTCGCAGGAGACCGCCCTTCCAAACCGCCCGTCATCGATAAGCTCCATTTGCCGGAATACCGTATACTTGCCGAATGTTATCCCGGCAAGCGCTGCATTGCAGCGTCAGCAAACCTCCGCCGTGCTTGTCGGCGGACCGCCGGGTGGAACGCGGGCGGGGTGCCGCCAGAATATATCGGCCTTCAGATGATGGCGATCACCATAAACGCTCCGCAGCACACGGGCTAGCGCCGGGTCGTACGCTGAAATATCGGCGGCGGAAAGGATCTGGCGGCCGTCGATCACCACGACCTTGTTCGACTCGAACCAGAACTGCGTTCCCTCGGCCCAATATTCGTCGACGGTCGTCGATCCATATTCGCCCTTCCACAGTCCGCGCTGCATCGCGTCGGCATAGGCCGCCTCGACCTGCTGATACAGCGCCGGATCGGCGGTCCGCACCGCACCCAGGATCGCGTGCGAAAACTCGTGAACAAAGATATTCTCGCCATAATAGCGGGTTCCCGGTTCGCCGAGCAGGTTTTCGGTCGCGGCGCTGGTCAATAGGCCGCCCATGCCGCGGGCGCGCGCGTTCCAATAGTCGCGGTCGCTGCGCTGGCCGATGCGTTCCTCATAATGTTTGCGCTCGCACCGGGTCAGTCGGGGATCGTCGATCGCCGGTTTTTTCCAGTCGCTCTGTTCGGGCAGGTCGAGCGTCCCTTCCTCGCGCCCCATGATCGCCACGCGCTGCCCCTCTGCCACCAGCGCGCGGCGCAGGTCGGGCCGCCGGGCAAGCATCGCGTCGATGATCGAGCGCGCGGCGCGCAGCGCCTTGTCGGGAACGGCGTTCGAACCGCTGACCGGAATGCCGCCGGCATCGATCGACCGGGTGTAGAAGGGCGCGAGCCTGAGCGCGGGCGGCGGCGGGCCGATGCGGGCGGTCGTGCATCCCGCAAGCAGCACGACCAAGGTCAGGCCGATCGAAGCCTTCATGCGACATCCCCCCTGGTCGATCCGGCAAATGTCCCGGTCATTTGACGATCGCCGGTTCGTCGCAGGGTGGGACGGGCGCGACCGGTGCTGCCCGTGGGGCTGCGGCGGTCGGGGCAAGCGCTTCCCATTCCTGTACGCCGATACCGGCGATGCTGCCCCCGGCTTGCGAAGCGTCGAACACCGCGCGCAGGCAGCGCGTTGTCAGCGGTGGAAACTCGACCGCCTGCCAAGCGTCCGCACCGGTTGCATAGCCGCTCGCGCCCGGGACCGTTTTCCATGCGCCTGCCCAGTATTCCAAATGCCAGGCGGCGGGCGGCACGACGCCGATGCCCGATCCCGCCGGTTGATCGGCGAAGAAGAAGATGCGGCTACCGGTCAGCGTCACCGGCCGGGGCCAGCGATATTCGATCCACGGGCGCGGCGGGTTCGCTCCGGTCCATGTTCCCCACATGTCGGGCGGCAGCGGTGCGGTGCGCACCAGCCCGTCGTTCAGCGCGCGAATCCAGTATTGCGTCGGGATCGGCGCGTTGGACGCGTACACCGCCGCACTCGGCGCGACGTTGCGCGTCGGCGCGGGTCGTGCTCGCGGCGCACGCGTGGGCACGACGCGACGGATCGCGGCAGGGGAAACGCTGTCGTCCCATTCCAACCGGTCGAGCGCGACCGACCGACGGAAATGCCCGCCGCCCTTTGCATCGGCGGTGTGATAGGCAAGATACCATTGCCCCTTGAACGCGACCGCGCCGGCATGGCTGGTAGTCGAGCTGACCGGCGCGAGCAGCACCCCGCGGTAGGTCCACGGGCCAAGCGGCGAGGGCGCGGTGCCATAGGCCTGGCACGCATGGTACAGCGCGGGGGTGCAGGGGCTGTCGGGACCGGCATTGTTGGCGGCGTAGAGCAGGTAATAGGTGCCGTGGCGCTTCATCAGCCATGGCGCTTCGAAAAATCCGGTCAGCCCGGTGATGGCGCGCTCCTCACCGATCGGCGTCACCATGTCGGCGGCCAGTTCCACGCCCCGCAGCCGGCCGAACGTGCCCCAATAGAGATAGACCCGGCGATCATCGTCGATCAACACGGTCGGGTCGATATTCTGGATGTCGTTGGCGACGGGCACCCGCTGCGACACGATCGGCCCGGCAGGATGCGCATCGCGCCATGGCCCGGTCGGTCGGTCGGCTACCGCGACACCGATCGCGAACCGGTCCTGCGCGGTGTCGTCGCGGGTCAGTACTGGCGCATAGAGATAGAAGCGCCCGTTACGGCCCTTGACGATCTGTCCGGCATAGGCCCGACCCGGCTCCGCCCACGCAAAGACCGCCTCCGGCCGGGCAATGGCGGGGTAATGCCGCCACGTCCCGCGTTTGGGATCGGTCGTCGCCAGCAATTGCCATTCGTTCATCACGAAGTCGTTGACCCCGGCCGGGGCTTCGTCGCGGCCGGCCAGAATCCACAGCGTATCGCCGTCAACGAACGGGGCGGGATCGGTGGAGTAATAGCGCCCGTCCGACAAAATCGGATTCCCGCGCGAATGGATCGTCTCCGGCACGGGTCCGGATTGCGCAAGCAGCGATGCAGGCAGGAACGCCGCGAGCAGAGCGATACGCCGCATCGTCATTCCTCGTCCGGATAGGGGCCTTTGCCCCCGTCGGCGATCAGCTGGTCGGTCCGCCGTTCGATCTCGCCGACCGGGACCGATCCCAGTGCCAGCACCGCGTCGTGAAAGGCGCGGATGTCGAACTTCGGTCCCAGCGCCTTTTCCGCCCGCGCCCGGGCGCGCTGGATGGCCAACTGCCCCATATAATAGCTCAGCGCCTGCCCCGGCCACGCGATATAGCGGTCGACCTCGGTCTCGATCTCATGATCGGGCAGCGCGGTATTGTCGTGCAGGTAGCGCTGTGCCTGTTCGCGGCTCCAGCCCTTGGCATGGATGCCGGTATCGACCACGAGCCGCGACGCGCGCCATGCCTGGTAGGACAGCATCCCGAACAGCTCATAGGGGGTCCGGTACATCCCCATTTCTTCCCCCAGCGCCTCGCAATACAGCGCCCAGCCTTCGCCATAGACCGACAGATAGGTGCCTCGGCGGAAATCGGGCAGGTCCCGGTTCTCGGCCGCCAGCGGCATCTGGAACGCGTGGCCGGGCGCGCTTTCGTGTAGCGTCAGTGCGGGTAGCGAATAGAGCGGGCGCGAGGGCAGGGCATAGGTGTTCACCAGATAGATGCCCGGCCCGCCGCGCCCGGCGGTATAGAAGGGGGCAAGGTCGGCCGGGACCGGCTTGATCGCGAAACGCGCGCGGGGCAGGCGGCCGAACCACTGGCTCGCCTTGCCATCGAAGCTCTTGGCGATCCACGCCGCACGATCGAGCAGTTCCTGCGGTGTTTTGACGTAGAATTGCGGGTCGCTGCGCAGGAAGGTCAGGAAGGCGGGCAGGTCGCCCTTGAACCCGGTGCCTGTCATCACCGCCTGCATCCGCGCCCGGATGCGCGCGATCTCGGCTAGGCCGATCGCGTGGATCTCGTCGGCGGTGCGGGTTTCGGTGGTGAATTCGTCGATCTTCGACTGATAATAGGCACGGCCGTCGGGCAGGCCGTACGCCGTCAGCCCGACGCGCGCGTGCGGGATATAGTCGTCGCGCAGGAAGGTGAGCAGCGTGCGGTGCGCGGGCACCACGGAATCGCGGATCACGGCAAGTGCTTCGGCGCGCAATGCCGCCTGCGTCGCGGCGGGGATGACAGCGGGCATGGCCTTGAACGGTGCGTAGAAGGGCGATGCCTCGCCCGTGCCCGCATCGATTACCTGCGCGACGCCGATGTCGCGGCCGCGCAGCGTGATCTGCGGCGGCGTAAAACCGCGCTTCAGCCCGACGCGCATGTTCGCGATATTCTGGTCGAAATAGCGCGGGATCGATCGCAGCATCAGCAGATAGTTGCGATAGTCGCGCTCGCGGACGAAATCGCCGCGCGATGCCTCCGCGACATTGCCCCAGAAGCTGGTGTCGGAGTTCAGCGGCTTTTCATAGTCGCGAAACTTCTGTTCGTTCAGCAACGCGACGATCTGTTGGCGATAGACCGCGTAATTGACCCGCTGTGCCGGCGACAGGTCGGCGACGCGGATCGCATCCAGCGCGGAAAGCGTCTGCGTCCAGCGGGCGAGCTTGGCTGCTTGCGTCGCCGGGGCGACATCGGGCAGGCCGGGCGGCGCGTCCTTATTGTCCTCGTTCGGTCCCAGCACCGATTGCCGCCATGCATATTCGGCGGTGGTGAGCGCGGTAAGCCGCCCGTCGGCATCCTGCACCGGCGCGGCTTGCACTGGAGCAGCAACAGTCATCGCCATGATCGTCACGATCGATTGCCAGTTTCCGGTCATTCCGTTCCGATCCGCATAATGTCTTCGTACAGCCCCGCCGGAATTCGCACGCCGTCCCGCAGCGACACCTTGCGCGCTGCATAGCGCCGCGCCGATGGCAGCCGCGCGCCCTGTTCCTCGATCGCGGCGAACAGCGTTTCGGCGCGCGCCATATGGTCGGCCACGGCGTCGCCCAGGAAGCCGGCGGGATCGATCGCGATCACCAGTTCGCCGCCGATCGGCGACCCGCCGCGTGCCTTGTCGGCGGCGATTGATTCGGCGCTGGTCATGTCACCGATCAGCGGCCCGGCCAGCAATTCGACCATCGCCGCCAATGCCGACCCCTTATGCCCGCCAAAGGTGCGCATCGCCCCGGCCAGCACCGCCTGCGCATCGGTCGTCGCATTGCCGTCGGCGTCATAGCCCCAGTCGTCGGGCACCGGCTTACCGGCGCGGCGGTGCAGCTCGATCTCGCCGCGCGCCACCGCGCTGGTTGCGAAATCGAACACGAACGGCGGCTTTCCGGCACGCGGCCATCCGAACGCGATCGGATTGGTCCCGAACACCGGCCGCGTGCCGCCCGCTGGCGCGACCCACGCATGGCTGGGGGTAACCGCCAGCGCGACGAGGCCCGCTTCGGCGATCGCCTCGACCTCCGGCCACAGCGCGGCGAAGTGGACGACGTTGGTGAGGGCCAGCGCGGCGATACCGCCGGCGCGCGCCTTGTCGAGCAGCAGCGGCAGCCCGCGCGCAATGGCCAATTGGGCAAAGCCGCCCCCGCCATCGACCCGTACCAGCGCCCGCGCCGGTTCGCTGACGACGGGCACCGCATCGGGCACGACGACGCCCGCCGCCACGCTGTTGGCGGCGACCAGCAGGCGGTAGATGCCGTGGCTGGCACAGCCGTCGCGTTCGCCCGCCACCATCGTTTCGGCCACCGCATCCGCATGACCGTCCGCCAGCCCGACCGCACGCAGCTTCGCACGAGCGATGGTGCGCAGTTCGGCCAACGTCATCGCGACCGGCGCGGCCTCGCTCACGCCGTCGCGCCCGGCTTGGCCGTGTAGAGCCGCACGCCGAACACCGGGCCGGCCGTGTTGCGGTCATGCGGCACGAAACGGACCTTCACCGCCGCCTTGCCGCGGGTCAGCGCCTCGGGCAGCGGGTAGTCGACGTCGAAGAACTTGCCCGGCCGATCCTCGCTCAGATGCTGGGTCGCGACCTTTACGTTGTCGACCAATATGTCGAAGTCGCGACCGCGTTCGCCGCCCCAATAGGTCGCCTGCAGCACCAGCGGTCCCGGCCGGGTCTTCATGGTGAATTCCATGAACCCGCCCGACCGCACGTCGCGCCCCTGTCGTCCGCGATAGGTGACCGGATAGCTCTGGTCCGACGTCAGGTTGTGGTCGCGCTCCGGCTGCATTTCGCCCAGGAACATCGTGTCGACCGACCGCGCCGCGACATCCTTTCGCCGTGCCTGGTCGGCATTGTAGGCGGCTTCCTCCTGCGCCCAGGCGGCGTCCGAGAAATGCTTGAAATATACCGCGCTGCGCCGTTCGGTCTGACGATAGAAGGGGACGAACGTCATATCCTGCGGCCGGACCACGCCGCGCGTCGTATAGGTCGCGGGGCTTGCCGTCGCGGTGAAGCCGGCCAGCAGGTCCGCGCCGACCAGCGCCGGATCGGCCCCGTCCCATTTCGTCGCCACCGGCCCCAGATCGGCGGCCAGCACCAGCGGACCGTACAGCAGCGCGATGGTATCGGCATCGCCCGGCGCCCTTTCCGTCCGGAGTTCCATCGGCAGCGTGATCGCGACTGTGTCGCCCGCCTTCCACCGCCGCGTGACGATCGCATAGCCGCGCGCGAGGTCGGGCGTCACCGCCGCGCCGTTCACCGTCACCCGCGCCTTGCCCGCCGCCCAGCCCGGCACGCGCAACGCGACCGGGAATCGGCCGCCGGCCACCTTGTCGAAGGTCAGCGTCGCGGTCTCACCGAACGGATAGGGGGTGTCGAGCCGCACCTGCGCCCGCCGCGCCGCCCAGTCCGCCGTGGCCGGGATATAGAGATTGACGAAGAAGGTGCCGTCATCCCCCTCCCAGAAAATACTCTCGCCATGTTTAGCGTGCGCCTCCATCCCCGATCCGACACAGCACCAGAAGGCGTCGTCCTCGACCGATGAATAGCCCCGTTCGGCCCCCGACAGCAGCGGGGTCATATAGGTGAAGCTGCCGGTCTTCGGGTCCTGCGCCGCCATGGTGTGGTTTAGGTGCGCGCGTTCGTAGAAATCGAACAGCGCGCCGTCGGGCTGCCACGACCACAGATGCCGCGTGAGCTTGAGCATGTTGTAGGTGTTGCAATGCTCGCACGTCTGTTCGGTAATGTGATCCGCGATCGTATCGGGCGCGCTGAAATATTCCCGGTCGGCATTGCCGCCGATGACATAGCTATGATGCTGCGTGACTGTGTCCCAGAAGAAGCGCGCGGCGGTGGCCTTGGCCGGTGCGCCGCCGCTCACCTCGTGAATGCGGGCGAGGCCGATCAGCTTGGGCACCTGCGTATTGGCGTGGAAATTCGCCAGTTTGTCCTCGCGCTGCATCAGCGGGTCGAGGACGCGATTGTCGTAGATCAGCTCGGCCATCTTCAGCCAGCGTCGGTTGCCGGTCTGCGCATACAGTTCGGCATAGCTTTCGTTCAGCCCGCCATATTCGCAACCGAGCACCTGCTGCACCTGTTCCGGCGTCAGCGCGGCGAACACGCGTTCGAAATAGCCGCCCAGTCCCTCGACCACCTTGAGTGCGGTGCGATTGCCCCATGCGGCATGGATGTCGAGCAGGCCGGCGAACAGCTTGTGGACGGTGTAGAGCGGCGACCATGCGCCGTTAAGGTCGAACCCGCCCGACCGGATGTCGCCCTTCATCACTTCGGGAAAGATTTCTTCCCCGTCGACGATGGTCCCGTCCTTACGCTTGCGCCCCAGCGCACCGACATAGCCGTTGCCGCGCTTTGCCTGCGCCGCGGCCAGTTCGTCGACGATATAATCGGCACGGCGACGCATCTCGGCGTCGCCGGTCTGCTGGTACGTCAGCACCAGCGCGGTCATGTAATGGCCCAGCGTATGGCCGGCGATCGTGTCGCTTTCCCACCCGCCATAGATCGGCGCCTTCGGCTCCAACCCGGCATATTTGCGGAAATTGTGTAGCAGGCGGTCGGGGCTGAGCCGGTGGAGATAGGTGCGGTTCACCTCGACCGCCGTCGCGAAATCGGACGGGCGCAGGCGCACCGCCGACAACGGCAACGGCTTCGCCGTTCCGGACAGCGTGCCGGCCGAAGTGGCACGGGCGATCGGCGCCGCCATGGTGGAGAGGGCCAACGCACCCGCGCCGGTCAGAAGTTCACGACGACTTGCCTGCATGACCCGCTTCCGCCATTTCTAATATCGTATACCTTAGGATAAATACGGATATGGTCAAGGTGCTACGGGTCTTGTCGATCGGCGCATTGGATTGACCGGTAAGGGTGCATCCTGTTGTTCATGCTCCGAAACACGCTGCGATGGAGCCCGGACCCGGTGGTTATGGGAGCATCGCAGTCCGCAACCTCGGCGTTTCACCGTTCGTGGGCACGATCCGCAGCGAGCGCGGCACGGCTTGGGACAATGGGGCGGTCAGGGCAGGATCGTCCATTCCCAGATACCGGTACCGGCTTCTTGGGTGCGCAGCCGCAGGTAGCGGGCGGTGACCGCGTGATCCAGCGGGATCGGTGACCCGCTGCTTGCGCTGGCGGCGGCGACGGGCCGCCAGCGCCGGCCGTCGTCGGAGGCATCGACCGCGAAGCGATAGGGCCGCGTCGCGAATTCCGGCCGGACCAGCGAACGCGTGATCCGCTGGCGGCGGCCGAGATCGGCGACCAGCGACCCGTCACCCCCGGCAGGTGCGCGCCACAGGGTCGCATAGTTATCGTCGGCGGCCTTTGCGGGCGCGTTGAGGGCGGCGGCCGTGTCGCCGCTTGCCTCCCAGTTCAGGCCTCGCGTGCGGCGTGGTGCGAAGCCGGCGACCGGGCCACCGTGGCCGGGCGTCACCTTGGCGATGGTACCGTCGCTGCGCAGTGACAGCGGGTCGACCGCGACCTGGCGCAGCACCGCGTCCCCCGTCTGCGGCCAGGGCAAAGCCTGGCGGTGATAGAGGATGTAGCTTTGGCCGCCCGACCGGAAGATCGCGTGATGGCCGGGGCTGACGATGTCGCGATCGCGGTGCGTTTCGAGGATCGGGCTGTTGGCGGCTTCGGCGAACGGCCCGAACGGCGTGGAACCGACGGCATAGCGTACCTTGTACGTGTCCCTGGTCGTGTTGCCGTCGCTATAGGTCAGTAAATAGCGTCCGCCGGCCTTCACCATGAACGGTGCCTCGAAATAACCGCGCGGCGTGACGTCGTGCGGCGTACCGTCGAACGTCACCATGTCGGGCTTCAGCCGCACGACGAAGCAGTGGCCGTTGACCCAGTTCAGCCCCGATCCCCAGTAGAGATAGGCCTGGCCGTCATCATCTACGAACGCTTCGGCATCGATCATGTGAAAGGCGGGGGCGAAGTCGCGCTGGACCAGCGGCTTGCCGCCATTGGCATCGCGCCACGGCCCGGCGGGGGAGGGGGCGGTGCCGACCCATATCTCGCTGCCCACCGAGACATACATGTACCAGCGCCCGTTGCGTGCCTTCACCACCGATGGCGCCCACACCTTGGCATCGCCCGAGGTCGGGCTGGTCGCGGCGCGCTTGGTCGGCCAATCGGGCATCGAGAAGCGCCAGTCGCGGCCATTGTCCGACGTCCACAGCCCCAGCCGGTCGTCACCCCACGGATCGATCGTGGCGAAAATATACCAGCGCGACCCGTCGCGCACGATCGAGGGATCGGCGAAGTAGCCGGGCAGCAGCGGATTAGCCGCGCCGGCGGCATCCCAGCGGGGCACGTCGGCGACCGGCGCCGCGCCGCCCAGCAGGACGGCGGCGAGTGCGATCAGGCGGCGACGCATCATTCTTCTCCCGTCGCGCTGGCGGGCCGCGCCTTGTCGGGTGTCGTGCCCGCGCCGGTGAAGGGCGACAGGCGGAACGTGACGCGGGTGGCACCGGTGCCGGTGCGATATTGCGGCAGCGGCTTGCCGAACTCGCTCCACTGGGTATCGCCGCCCACGCCCCATTGCGCGGCATCGACCAGCAACGTCACCTGCCCATGGGGCACGATGTCGCTCGATTTCCACGTGCCCGGCGCATGACGATCGAGATCGGCATAGGGGAAGGCGAGCGCGTTCATCATCAGCGGTCGATCCCCCTGCACGCGCAGCCCGCGTCCCGCGCCCGACAGCTCCATCCAACGCACGTCGACCTTGTTGCCGGTTTCCTGCGGGCGGATGAAATCGTGGTTCTGCGCGGCGATGGACCCGCGCCACAGGCCGATCGGGGCAGATCCCTTGCGATCGACATAGCTTTCATGCGGGCCGCGGCCATACCACTCGACGTCGGTGATGTCGGTCGGCAGGGCAAAGGCCATCCCCACGCGGAACGGCGGCGGCAGGTCGGCCTTGAGCGGGGTCAGCGTGCCGTCGACCGCGACCGATCCGTCGGCAGCCATCGCATAGCGGGTGTCGAACCGCGCCGCACCGTCGCCCAGGGCATAGCTGACCGTTACGGTTCCCGTGGCACGATCGGCGCGGATCGCGGTAACGGTGCGCGCGTCGCTCATCCCCTTCCACATCGCGAGTTGCTTGTCGGTGCCGATGCCGATGTCGTTGTCGGTTACCGCCCGCCAGAAATGCGGCGCCCCGCCGGTCGCAAGGTCACGGCCCGCGCTGGCATAGCGGCGGATCAGACCGGTCTTGCGGTCGATTTCCAGCGTGGTCGCACCGGCGGCGAGGACGAAGGCGTCGCCGCTCTGGCGCAATGTGGCGGATCCGGCGGAGGCAGGGGGGGCGGTGGGGGCAGCGGTCAGTGCGAATTGTTCGAACCCGACCAGCGTACCGCCGGGCACCAGCGGTACGGCGTCGGCCTTTGCCCGCACATGGACGGTCACGAGATATTCGGCGTCCGCCCGGCGCTGGAACGTCCCCAACGGCAGGGTGATGGTTTCGGCGCGGCGTGCGGCGGTCGTAAGGGTGGGCAACGCGCCGGTGGCGACCGGTACGCCATTCTCCAATACTTCCCAGTCCATGGCAAAGCCCGACAGGTCGCGGAAATCATGCCGGTTGCGTACGGTCACCCGGCCCGTCGCGGGATCGAAGCCATCGAACTGCACCGGCGAATACACCTTGCGCAGCTCGTAGAGTTGCGGATTGGGCGTCCGGTCGGATTGCAGCAGCCCGTCGCCGAACTCGATATCGCCACCCGGATTGGGCCCATATTCGCCGCCGTCGCCCCAGTAGCGGCGACCGTCCTTGGTATAGCGGTACATCGACTGGTCGACCCAGTCCCATGCAAAACCGCCCTGCAGCTTATTGGGATGGGCGTAGATGGTGTCCCAATATTCCTGAAGATTGCCGCCGGACTGGCCCATCATATGGGCGTATTCGCACTGGATCACCGGCTGCCGGAAGTTCCAGTTCTTGGCATAGTCCGCCAGCTTCACCGCCGGGTCGTACATCGGCGCATAGATGTCGGCATACCAGTTGGGCCGGTGGTCGTGGATGCCGTCCCAGGTACCCCATCCCAGATAGCTGACCAGCCGGCCCGGATCGCGCGCCTTTGCGGCGGCGGCGGCGGCTTCGAAATTGGGTCCGATGCCGGCCTCGTTGCCCAGCGACCAGAAGATGATCGACGGATGGTTCTTGTCGCGTTCGATCATGTTGGTCACGCGGTCGATATGCGCGGCGCGCCATGCGGGATCGAAGCCAATCTGCAATTCGGCACGTTGGTCGGGATGCTTGTTCGCGTAATCCATATACGCGTGGCTCTCGATGTTCGCCTCGTCCATCACATAGAGGCCGTAACGATCGGCGAGTTCGTAGAGATACGGATCGTTTGGATAGTGCGAGGTGCGGATCGCATTGATATTGTTGCGCTTCATCAACTGGATGTCGTGTTCCATCGATGCGCGGCTGACGACGTGGAAAGTCACGGGATCATGTTCGTGGCGGTTGACGCCGCGAATGGTGATCGGCTTGCCGTTGACCGAAACGAGGCCGTTCTTCATTTCGACGGTGCGAAAACCGATGCGGCTGGCGGTGGATTGTAGCACGGTCCCGCGCGTGTCGGTCAGCTCGACGATCAGCGTGTAGAGATCGGGCGTTTCGGCGGTCCAAGGGCGCACCCCCGGCACCGATCCGGTCAGCGTTACCACCCGCTCTGTCGACCCGGCGGCCACGGCCGCGCGTCCCTCTGCAACGGTCCGCTCGCCATCGCGCAGGACATAGCGCGCGGTCGTCGCGGCACCCGGCGTCACCGCCACATCGACCGCCAGCGTGCCGCTCTGATAAGTGGCATCCAGCCCGGCATGGACGAACATGTCGCGCATCCGCGTCTTCGGCGCGGCCATCAGAAAGACTTCGCGCTCGATCCCCGACACGCGCCAGAAATCCTGGTCCTCCAGATAGCTGCCGTCCGACCAGCGGATGACCTGAATCGCGACGGTGTTGCGGCCCGATTTCACGAAACGGGTTACTTCGAACTCGCTCGGCAGCTTCGAATCCTCGGCATAGCCGACCTTCTGTCCATTGACCCAGACATAATAGGCCGCCCCCGCCGCGCCGATATGCAGCACTACATCGTCGCCAGACCAGCCTGTCGGCAGCGTCACGTCCCGGCGATACGACCCGACCGGGTTGGTCGCGTGCGGGATCAGCGGACGGTTGGCGGGGAAGGGATAGGTGATGTTGTTGTACCGCGCCTGGTCATAGCCCTCGGTCTGCCACATCGCCGGCACCTTGATGCTCTTCCATCCCGATACGTCGTAGTCTGGGCGTTCGAACCCGGCTGGCACATCGGTCGTGTTGGGCGAAAAGGCGAATTTCCATTCGCCGTTCAGCGACAGGAACCGGTCGGACTTCGCCCGGTCGCCGTCCAGCGCCTTTGCCCGGCTTTCGAAGGGAAAGCCGGTTGCGCGCGCCGGCATCCGCCCGACATAGTTTACCGCCGGATTTTCCCAGTCGGGGCGGTTGGGATCGACCTGCACCGGATCGACGCGGGGGGCGTCACTCTGCGCCGAAGCGGACCCGGCGACGGCCATCGCCACGGCAGCGGCACCGATCCTCAACATGGTACGCATTGGCTTCTCCCCCTTACGGATTTCTTGTCGAACATGAATGTCACCCGCGCGGGCCACCGGCGGCGGCGCAATGGCGGGCGATGAAGGCGTCATGCGCCGGCATCTGCGCAGCGGCGGCGGCGACCACCTGACCGATCCGCTGCAACCGCTGGGCGGCGGCGTCCAGCGGTATGGCATCGGCCAGCGGATCGTGCGTCGACGCGAGCAGGCCCTGGCCGTCCATGACCGCCAGCCAGCTCGTCTTGGTGAACAACTCATCGCCTTCGCGATAGACGCGGCCCGTGCGGGCATAGATGGCGAGCCGTTCGGCCAGCGTTTCCGGGATCGGGCGTTCGGCCTGGTCGCGCCAATAGGCGGTGTCGCGCCGGTCGCTGGCGTGGAAATGCAGGATCACGAAATCGCGGACCTGATCGAACTCGGCCGCCATCAGGCGATTGTAGCGCGCGGTATCTGCGGGATCACAGACGCGCGTGGGCAGCATCTCCAGCAACCGCGCGATGCCCGCCTGGACCAGATGGATCGAGGTGGATTCGAGCGGTTCTAGGAATCCCCCCGACAACCCGAGCGCTACGCAATTGCCGATCCAGAACCGGTCGCGCCGTCCGGTGCGGAAGCGCAAGGGGCGGGGGTCGGCCAGTGCCGGTCCGTCGAGATTGGCTAGCAACGTCGCCGCCGCCTCGTCATCCGACACATGGGCGGAGGAATAGACATAGCCGTTGCCGGTGCGATGCTGGAGCGGGATGCGCCATTGCCACCCGGCCGCGCGTGCGGTGGAGCGCGTGAAGGGGGTGGGTGCACCGACATTGGCGGAGGGAACGGCGACCGCGCGATCGTTGGGCAGCCAGTGGCTCCAGTCCTCGAACCCCGCGCCCAACGCCCCTTCGATCAACAGGCCGCGAAAACCCGAACAGTCGATGAAGAAATCCGCCTCGATCCGCCCGCCATCGGCCAGCACGACCGCATTGATGAACCCGCTGTTGCCGTCGCGGACGACGTCGACGATCCGCCCCTCGCGCCGGACCACCCCGGCCGCTTCGGCGCGGGTACGCAGGAACCGGGCATAGAGGCCGGCGTCGAAGTGAAAGGCATATCCGATCTGGGCCAGCGGGGTGTTGCCGGGCTGGGGCCGCTGGAATCGGCCGGCGCGCGCTGCGGCGGTGCAGATCGAATAATCGGCGAGCGGCCCGGCCTGTCCGGCGGCGCGCAGCCGTCGCCACATCGCCTCGAACGGGACCGCCCCCGCATCGATGCCATAGACGCCGAAGGGGTGGAAATACCGATGGCCGACCTGGCCCCAGTCGTGGAAATCGATGCCGAGTTTGAACGTGCCCTGCGTCGCGCGGACGAAATCGTCCTCATCGATGCCGAGCATCGCGTTGAACGCCTGGAGCGGCGGGATCGTGGCTTCGCCCACACCAATCGTACCGATCTCTTCGGATTCGATCAGGGTGATCGCTGGTCCGTGCGGACCCAGCAGCCGCGACAGCGCGGCGGCCGCCATCCAGCCGGCAGTGCCGCCGCCGACGATCGCGATCCGGCGCAGCGGGCCGTCGCCACGCCCGCTCATGCCACGGTCCGGCATTGCAGGAACAGGTTGCCGGTCAACCGGCCACATCGCGGATCGGCGGCATCGGCGGGCAGCGTCGTGATCGCACCCGAATGGAGCAGCGCCGCCCGGTAGAGGATCAGCCGGTCGGGGGCGGCATCGATCGTGTCGATCGCCTCGAACGGGCCGGCGTGGCCATCGGCATAGGCGGCGGGTAGATCGCCGATCTCCGTATCCAGCGCCGCGCGATAGGCGGGCAGGCGCTCGGCATCGATCGTCTCGAACCCGGTTGCGCGGTGGCGGAAGAAACGCGTGCCGTCGCCATTGGTCGCCGAAAGGAAATGGACGGTCGCGAATTGCAGCCGGTCCGCGGAATCGACATGCGGCACGCGCTGATCGGGGGTCAGCGCCTCGGCCGGCAGGGTCACGAGCGAGAAATTGCCGCGAGCGCGGGCGGGCTGGACCGATGCGCCGGTGAAATGCGCGGCGATCAGCGGCAGGACCATGCGCACCATCGCATCGACATAGGCGGTCGGCGCGGGGCCGAGCAGGCCGGGATAGAAACTGCCGACCTCCGTCGCAGGAACGAATTTCGACCGGTTCGCGGCGAAATCGACCAGGGCATCGCGCTGCCCGGTCGCACGATCGATGACGACGACCGGCTCACGTTCGCGACCGACATGGTGGACGGTGATGACGGGCGGGGCGATGGCGATCGGGATGGACGACATGCAATATCCGATAGCCCGAAAAGCGCCGGCATGGCGAACCATGCCGGCAGGGAGGGAAGCGGTCGGCGACGGTACGCGCGGTGCGCACCGTCGCCCGATCCTCAGTAGGTCGCGCGCACCGACAGGCCGAAGCGGCGATCGTTCAGCTGATATTGCAGCGGTGCCGATGGCGTGCCGATGTAGAGGATGTTCATGCGGTTGTTCAGGTTCACCACATCGGCCGACACCGCGACATGGTCGTTCAGGTTGACGCTGATCGACGCATCCAGCGACGCATAGGGCTTGGCGAACTGTCCCTGCCCGTTGGCGCCGCTGCCCGTCGTCTGTTCAAGATAGCTCGACCGGCCATTATAGGCGAGGCGGGCGGTGACCGGTCCCTTTTCGTACAGGCCGATCAGGTTGTAGCTGTGCTTCGACAGCTTTTCGAGCGGCAGGGTCGAGGGCAGGTTGTTGCTCGACGACGAGAACGGATTCTCTACGTTCGAGTCGACATAGGTGTAGTTCGCCTGGATGCCGAAGCCGCTGAGCAGGCCGGGCAGGAAGTCGAAGAACTGCTGATAGCCGGCTTCGAGGCCCTTGACCGTGCCGTCGCCCGAATTGAGCGTCGAGTTCACATTGTACTGCCGCCCGCCATAGGTGCCGATGAAGCGACCGCTGGACAGGAAGCCGTTGACCTTCTTGTAGAACAGGCCCGCGGTCAGCGATCCGGTCGGGGCGAAATACCATTCGGCGGTCAGGTCGAAATTGTCCGACTTGATCGGCCGGAGGAACGGGTTGCCCGAATTGGCGAAGGGCAGGCCGTTGTTCGGATCGACCTGGTTCGGGTTCTGCAGCGTGACGTTGGTCGACAGCACGTCGAAGTTCGGTCGCGCCACACCCTTCGAATAGGCGAAACGCATCTGGAACTGGTCGGTCAGCCGGGCGCGGATGTTCATGCTGGGCAGCACGTTGGTATAGTCGTTGCCGAGCGAGATCGCGGTGCTGGAGCCGTCGTTGTTGAACTGCGTACCGACCGATGTGGTGCGCGTCTTGACGATCCGCACGCCGACGCCGCCGTCGAAACGGATGCCGCCGAGCGCGAACTCGTAATCGGCGATGCCCCAGGCGGTGTAGGTCTTTTCGGTCTGGCGATTGAGGTCGCCCGGCGTGAACGCGTCCTTCGTCTGCGCACCGAACAGCGCATAGAGCGCCTTGGTCTGTTCCCACACGCCCTTGCCGGCCGGGAATGCCGGATACAGGATGCCGCCGGTGACGGAGTTGCCGTCGAACCAGTTCTTCGACGGACCCTTCATCGCCAATTGCGGGAAGTTGCTGAGCGGGATCAGCGGGGTACCGGCCGGCACGTCGCGGCAACCTGGCGAGATGCCCTGATAGAGACAGACACCGTTCCAGGTGCCGCGCAGGTCGATGCTGTTGTCCGAATAGCGGCCGCCGCCGCGAAGCTTCTTCAGGAAGCCGCCCTCGAAATCATATTCGATGTCATAGGCGAGCGCGAGCGTCTCGGCATCGTTGCGCTGGAGCGAATCCGCGATGAACGGCAGCGAGTAGTTCGCCGGGTTGTTCAGCACCGACGGATTGGTGACGTCCCAACGCGGATATTTGCCGCGCAGGTCGAATACGACGGTCGACGGGTGCGGGGCGACGGTGCCGCCATATTGCCCGGTCGCGTTCTGGTTGGTGCGGCTGTACAGCGACAGGACGTGGCCGTTGCGGTCGGCGTTATAGTAAGACGTCAGATACTGGACGTCGAAATTGACCTTGGCGCGGTCGGTCGCCTGCCAGCCGACGTTGAACGTGTAGTTCTGGCTGGCGCTCCACAATTCCTGATCGAAGCGGCCGGTTTCGAAGGTCTGCGGCGACAGCGATCCGCTGGTCGCATAACCGTCCTTGTTGAAGGTGAACGCGGCACCCGGCGTCGGCAGCGTGTTGTACTGCGTAACCTGGCCGGTGGAGTTGTACTGGTTACCGGGCAGGTTGTTGAAGTCGTAGTAATAGGCGCCGGTGCGGTTGAACCAGTATTTGGTGCCCTGATACTGCGCGGTAACCAGCACCGCGTCGCTTGCCTGCCACTGGACGGCCGCGGCAATGCCGAAGCGCTTGCGATCGCCCTTGTCGTCATAGACTTCGAAGCCGTACGGGACCTGCGCATTGCCCGGTGCATTCGCGATCGCGCCCGGACGCGCCTCGCCGAACGGGCCGGCGAGCAGGCCGTCCTGCCGGTAATGGCTCTTCGAATAGACCGCGTTCACCAGGAAACCGATTTCGCCGATGCTGGTATCGTAGCGGTTGCTGTACAGGCCCGAGAAGGCATAGCCGGGCTTGTCGACGCGGTCGTAATAATTGCCGCGCGCGGTCATGCTGATGACCTGACCGGTCGAATCGAACGGCCGGCGCGTGCGCAGGTTGACCGCGCCGCCGACGCCGCCTTCGATGATATTCGCGGGCGCGTTCTTGTAAACGTCGATGCCGGAAAGCAGTTCGGGCGGAATGCCTTCAAGGTCGAAGGCGCGGCCGCCGGACGCGGAGTAGACGGCGCGGCCGTCGAGGAAATTCTGCACTTGGGTCAGACCGCGGACGGTCACTGCCGGCTGGGTGCGGTGGTCGAAATCGGTCGCGCCTTCGCCATAGCGGCGCTGGATCTGCACACCGGTGATCCGCTGCAGCGCTTCGGTGGTGTTGACGTCGGGCAGCTTGCCGATGTCCTGCGCGCTGACCGAATCGACGATCTGGTCGGAGTTCTGCTTGATGGCCTGTGCGGTGCGCAGCGATGCGCGCACGCCGGTAACGACGATGTCGTCCGGGTTCTCGGTCGCCGCATCGGCGGTGGCCTGTGTCGTCGTCTGTGCGGATGCCGCGGCGGTGAACCCACCGACCGTCATCAGCGAAGCGCTCGCCAAAAGCGCGCGTTTGATCGTGTTCATTATCCCCTCTCCCCATTGATGGCCCTGACCCGAGCCTTGTCTGACATATTACCGTATATCATTTGCCTGACAATATGAAATCGAACGGTCGACGCGGCGATCGATTTGCGCCTATGTTCGCCATCGATAGGGGAGAGCCGGAATGGCCGTGCGTAAAGGGGGACAGCCCGCGAATGTCGCGCTGGCGCGCAGGATCGGTGTGGCGATCGTCACCGGGAAACACGAACCGGGAAGCGGCCTGCCCGGCGAGATCGATCTGGCGGAGAGCTTCAACGTATCGCGCAGCGTGATCCGCGAGTCGCTGCGGATGCTGGCTGCCAAGGGCCTGGTCGAAAGCCGGCCCAAGGCGGGCACCCGCGTACGCGAGCGGCAGGCGTGGAATCTGCTCGACCCCGAACTGCTGGGATGGATGTTCGAAGGCGAACCGCCGCCGCTCGCCTTCGTTCGCAGCCTGTTCCAGCTACGCATGATCGTCGAACCCGCTGCGGCGGAGCTGGCGGCGGTATCGCGCTCGCCCCGGCAATTGACGCGCATGGGGCACGCGCTGGAGGAAATGGCCCGTCTCGGCCTCGACAGCGAGGCTGGCCGGGCAGCGGATCAGAGCTTCCATGCGACCATTCTGGAAGCGACGGGCAACGAGTTGCTGGTCAGCCTGTCGGCGAGTATCGCAGCGGCGGTACGCTGGACGACCTTCTTCAAATATCGCGCCGGTGCGCCGCGCGATCCGGTGGGCGAGCATCAAGCGTTGTTCGAGGCGATCGCGCGGGGCGATGGCGCAGGCGCACGCACTGCGACCGAAACGCTGGTCGAACTGGCGCGGCAGGATACCGAACGCGCCATGGCCCTGTCGGCGATGACGGATAATATGTCTGGCAAATGAACCAGGCGGCAATCTTTCAGTCGTCCTGCCATTTGACGTCGAAGTGATTCGAGGTAATTGTCGTACAAGATAAAAATGGGGAGAGGTTGATGTTCGTCATCGACGCTGGCGCCGTCGCGCGCCGGTTCGCCGCCGTGTGCGCCGGGCAACGCGGGTACCATGGCAATTGGCGGTTCGCTGCCGGATGTGCTGCATTGGCGCTGGCCTTGCCCGCTACCGCGCAACAGAGCCGAATGGTCGCGTATTCGACCGGAACCAAGCCCGTGCTGCAGGTCGATGGTGCGCCCTATCTGCTGCTGGGTATGCAGTTGAACAATTCCAGCGGCTTTCCGGCCGAGTTCCGCCGCCTTGCTCCTGCCATCGCGCGCAGCCACGCCAATACGGTGATGGCGCCGATCGGGTGGGAAACGATCGAACCGGAGGAAGGGCGGTTCGACTGGACCGTCGTCGACGGCCTGATCGCCGAGGCGCGGGCGCAGGACGTGCGGCTGGTGCTGCTCTGGTTCGGCACCTGGAAGAACGGCAATATGAGCTATGTGCCGGCGTGGGTGAAGCGCGACCCTAAGCGCTTCCCCCGGGTGATGACGGCGGAGGGCAAGCCGATCGAGGTCCTGACGCCGATCGCGACGGCCAGCCGCGACGCCGACGCCCGCGCCTTCGCCGCACTGATGGCGCATCTGAAGGCGATCGACGCCGCGCGGGGCACGGTCATCATGGTGCAGGTGCAGAACGAGGCCGGGACGCTGGGCGCGGACCGCGACCATTCCCCCGCCGCCGAGGCATTGTTCCGGGCGCAGGTGCCCGCCGACATGGGTGGCGCGAAGCCGGGTGACTGGGTCGCCAACTTTGCCGAACGGGCGCCGGAGGCGTTCATGGCGTATCACACCGCGCGCTATGTCGGCGCGGTCGCGGCGGCGGGGAAGGCCGCCTATCCCCTCCCGCTCTACGTCAATGTCTGGCCGCGCGAACAGCCCGGTCTGTTGCGGCCGGGCGACAGTTCGCCGTCGGGCGGAGCGGTGTCGTGGCTGTTGCCGCAATGGCGTGCGCTGGCCCCGGCGATCGACGTGATCGGCGTCGACAATTACGACACCAATGTCGCACCCTATACCGAGATCGCGCGCGCCTATGACGTGCCGGGCAACCCGCTATTCGTACCCGAGACCGGCGGCAGCATGGCCCATGCCCGCCACGCCTTCTGGACGGTGGCGCAGCCTTACGCGATCGGCATCGGCAAGTTCGGCATCGCCACGGATTTCGGTATGAAGGACGGCAAGGAAGCCGAGGAGCCGATCGCACTCGATTACCGGTTGCTGCGCGACGTCGCACCGATCCTGCTGCCGCTGCGCGAGGCAGGGCGGGTGCGGGTGGCGGTCGAGCAGGACGGGATGGCGAACGTCCCGATGGGCTTTGCCGGCATGGATTTGGTCGCCCGGTTCGGGGCGGTGCGCGACGGCTATGGTGGACCGCGCGGGCAGGGCAATGCCGACCTGTCGGGGCGGGTCATCGCCGCGCAGGTCGCCGCCGACCGCTATCTGCTGACCGGTGCCGCCGCGAACCTGAAATTCGCCCTTCCGCTGGGGCAGGACGGGTCAGTGCAACTGGTGCGCGTCGAGGAAGGGCATGTCGAGAGCGGGCGGTTCGTGCGCGACCGGTTGCTCAATGGCGACGAGACCGCGTTCGGGCTGATCCTGCCGCTGACGGGCAAGACGCTGATGGTGACCGTGCAGGTGAACCGGTGAACCGGTCGCTGCGCCCCATGGTCCGTGCGCTGTGCGCGCTGGGCATCGCCGCCGCCGCACCCGTTGCCGCCCAGCCGCCCGAACGGCAGGAGGTCGCGATTATGCTGCGACCGGCGATCGATCGGCCTTCGACGGTGTTCGAGGGCTGGGGCACGGCGCTCGCCTGGTTCGCCGATGTCACCGGCGGCTGGCCGGCGGAGGAGCGGACGCGGCTGGCCGACCTGTTCTATGGGCCGGATGGCTTGGGATGGACGATCGCGCGGTACAATATCGGGGGGGGCAATGCCGCCGATACGCCGCCCTATCTGCGCCCCGGTGGCGCGGTGCCCGGTTTCTGGCGCCAGCCGCCGGGTACGACCGGACGCGACTGGTGGCGGCCCGACGATCCGGCGATGTGGGACTGGTCGCAGGACGTGCGGCAACGCTGGTGGCTGGATGCGATCCGCGACCGGGTGAAGACGCCGATCTTCGAAGCCTTCTCCAACTCGCCGCCATGGTTCATGACCGTATCGGGCCGGGTATCGGGCGCGGAAAAGGGCACCGACGACAATCTGCGACCGGGATATGAAGCGCCGTTCGCCGCCTATCTGGCGCGCAGCGTCGACGAACTGCAACGCCGCCACCGCATCACCTTCCGCACGCTTTCGCCGGTCAACGAACCGAACACCGATTACTGGTTCGCGGCGAACAAGCAGGAGGGCGCGCACTGGAACCCGGCGCGACAGGCGGCGATCATCGACGCCACCGATGCGGCGCTCAAGGCGCGGGGGCTGTCCACCGTGATCGCCGCGCCGGACGAAACCAATTCGCACGTCTTTCTAAGCGACTGGGCGGGCTATCCGGCGGCGACCCGTGCGCGGATTGGACAGCTCAACGTCCACAGCTATGGCACGGTCCACCAGACCGGCGTCCGCGACGTCGCGCGGGCGAGCGGCATCCGGCTGTGGATGAGTGAGAACGACGCGCCGCTGGCCGGCGATCCCGAAGCGGTCGACGGAATGGCAAGCCCGCTGGCCTTCGCCGAACATGTCGTGCTCGACCTCAAGCGGCTGGAGCCGGCGGCCTGGATATTCTGGCAGGCGGTCGAGGACTGGAGCGCACGCGACGGCAAGCCGGGGTCGAACTGGGGTCTGGTAAAGGCCGACCTCGCCGTAGCGCCGAACGCGCCGCACCGGATCGCGGTCACGCGCAAATATTGGGCGATGGCGCAGTTCAGCCGCTACATCCGCCCCGGCTATCGGCTCGTGCCTGTAGACGATCTCGATACGGTCGGCGCGCTGTCGCCGGACGGGCGGACGCTGGTGCTGGTCCACGTCAATCCGGCGCCGGTCGCGCGACGGTTGACGTTACCAAAGGCTCGGCGGGTGCGGATGATCCTGACCGACACCGGCCACGACGCCGTTCCGGTGTCAGGTGCCACCGTGCCGGCCCGGGCGATTGCGACCTTCATTCTCGAACGTTGATCGGCGGACGTGCTGCACGCCGAGCCGAAGGTGGCTTGGGCGGGATCGACATTCACCGGCCTATCGTCACCCCGGACCTGTTCCGGGGTGACGAAGGGAATGTACGCCGCTCTGCGGATTGGCTGGATGTCGGCCGCCCCTATTGTCGGCGATGTCAGGCTCCCGGTGGCTCAGATGTCGGCGTGATGCCCACCGCGCCAGTCTGCGAAAAGCGTGTCTCCGATGATCGCTGGCTCCGCCGCGCCCGCCCGTCTATGGTGCAGTATTCGAAGGGGAAACAGGGCATGGCTGAACTTACGATCGATCGGCGTGCCGTTGCGTCAACCGGCATTGACGGGCTGGACGACATCCTCGTCGGCGGTTTCACGCGGGAACGGATCTATCTTGTCGAGGGGACGCCCGGGACCGGCAAGACCACGCTCGGCCTGGGCTTCCTGCTCGATGGCGTCCGCGCGGGCGAAGCGGGCCTGTACGTCACTCTGGCCGAGACGCAGGTCGAACTTCTTGCCGTCGCCGAAAGCCATGGTTGGTCGCTTGACGCGATCGACCTTGTCGAGATGGTGCCGGTCGATGGCCTCGGCGAGGATCAGGAGCAGACGCTGCTTCACCCGAGCGAGGTCGAGCTTGGCGAGACCGTACGCGACATCATGGCGAAGGTGGACGCGATCCGGCCTGCCCGCGTCGTCATCGACAGCCTGTCCGAACTGCGGCTGCTCGCCCAGACGCCCGTCCGCTACCGCCGCCAGATATTGGCGCTGAAACATTTCTTCGCCTCGCGGCAGTGCACGGTCCTGCTGCTTGACGACAAGAGCGCCAGCGGCAGCGATCTCCAGCTTCAGAGCATCGCGCACGGCGTCATCATGCTGGAACAGACGCTGTCCGGTTTCGGCGCCCAACGCCGGCGCCTGCATGTCGTGAAGATGCGGGGCATCCGCTTCCGCGGCGGCTATCATGATTTCGAGATCGAGCGGGGCGGCCTGTGCGTCTATCCACGCCTCGTCGCCGCCGAACATGGCGCCAGCTACGATGATACACCGGTTTCGACCGGGTCGGATCAGCTCGACAGGCTGCTGGGCGGCGGGATCGCGCCCGGCACGGCGACGTTGCTCTCCGGTCCGGCAGGGGTCGGGAAGACCACCGCCACCGTCCAGATGATGGCCACCGGCCTGAAACGGGGCGACAAGGCGGCCTATTTTCTCTTCGACGAGCGCCTGCCGACGTTACTCAAGCGCTCGAAGTCGCTCGGCATGGATCTGGTGCCGTTCATCGAAGACGGCACGCTCGACATCCGGGGGATCGACCCGGCCGAATTGTCGCCGGGCGAGTTTGCCGGTGCCGTCCGCGATGCGGTGGAGACGTTCGGCGCGAAGATCATCGTGATCGACAGCCTCAACGCCTATCTCCAATCGATGCCGAACGAACAGCATCTCGTGCTCCAGATGCATGAGCTGTTGAGCTACCTTGGTCAGACGGGCGTGGTGACACTGCTGATCCTCGGCCTGCATGGCGTAACCGGCGATATTCGGGCGGACGTGGACCTCAGCTACCTCGCCGATACCGTCATGCAATTGCGTTATTTCGAAGCGCATGGTGAAGTTCGTCAGGCCATCTCCGTCATCAAGACGCGCACGGCGCGGCACGAACGGACCATTCGCGAGTTTCAGATCACGGAGCAGGGCCTGTCGGTCGGTGAAACGCTGAGAGACTTCCACGGCGTTCTGACGGGTATCCCGACCTTCTCGGGCGAGGGATCGAAGCTGATGCGGCAGGGTACCGACGCGACGACGGAGCTGGCTGACCAGTCGTGAGGAACCGGCTGCTGATCCTTGCCCCCCGCGGCCGAGATGCGGACGTCGCGGCCAAGCTGTTCGGGCAGAACGACATCGCGGTGCTGGTCTGTCCCGACATACCGGCGTTGCTGGATGCGATTGCCGTCGATGCCGGCGCGGTCATGCTGACCGAGGAAGTGCTGCTGGCTGCCGATGCGGCCAGGCTGGCCGAATGGATCGCCGAACAGCCGGCATGGTCCGACCTGCCCTTCATCGTCCTGGCCAACGGACATCGTGCGCCGCGCAGCGCACGTGCGCTCGAGCGGCTTCAGACGCTCGGCAACACGCTGTTGCTCGAACGACCGCTCCATGCGGAGGCGATGATCGGTGCGGTGCGATCGGCGCTCAAGGCGCGCCTCCGTCAATATCAGGTCCGCGACTTTGCCGCCGCGATGGAAGATGCGGTTCGGGATCGGACCGCGCAGCTTGGACTGGCGCGCGACAGTCTGGAGGTCGCGCTGGACGCTGCCGACATGGGGAGCTGGGACATCGATCTCGCCACCGGAGTCGCGCAGCGGACCCTGCGTCACGACCGCATCTTCGGGTATGACGGGCCGGCACCCGACTGGAACGTGGCGATCTTCCTGCGACACGTCGATCCGGATCAACGTGCGATGGTAGCCGCGCAGTTCGAGGCTGCGCCGGTGACGGGAAGCATCGATTTCGAGTGCAGCATTCGCACCGAGAACGGCACCCAGCGCTGGATCGCCGCAAAAGGTCGGATGCGCTACGCGCCGGACGGCACGCCGGTGCGCATGACGGGCGTCGTGTCCGACATTACCGAGCGCAAGGAGGCTGATGCGCAGCTGGCCCAATCGCACAAGATGGACGCCATCGGCCAGCTCACGGGCGGAGTGGCGCACGACTTCAACAATCTGCTCACCCCCATCGTCGGCAGCCTCGACCTCTTGCGCCGTCGCAGCAAGGAGGACGAAAAGGCGCAGCGCCTGATCGGCAGTGCCCTGCAGGCGGCCGAGCGCGCCGCGACCCTGACGCAGCGGTTGCTGGCCTTTGCCCGCCGGCAGGCGCTGAAACCGCAGGCGGTCGATGCCGGTGTGCTGATCGAAAGCATGTCCGATCTGCTGCAGCGGTCGCTGGGGCCGTCGATCAGGATCGTCTTCGAGCTTCCGCGACGCCTTCCGCCCGTCCGCGTCGATCCCAACCAGCTCGAACTCGCGCTGCTGAACCTAGCGATCAACGCCCGCGACGCCATGCCGGGCGGCGGCAAGCTGACGATCACCGCCACGAACATCGTCGTGGACGACCGGAACCTGCTCGGGCTCGATGCGGGCGGCTATGTCCGGATCACCGCGGCCGATACGGGCACCGGCATGGACAAGGCCACGCTGGCGCGCGCGACCGAACCGTTCTTCTCAACCAAGGGCATCGGCAAGGGCACGGGGCTGGGGCTGTCGATGATCCATGGCCTCGCCGCGCAATCGGGCGGCACGTTGCGGATCGAGAGCGAGCCGGGGCGGGGCACGTCGATCGCCATGTGGCTGCCGGTAACCGACGAGGCCGTCGTCCAGTCCGATGGCGGCTCCGCCGAACCGGTCCGTGCCCGCAGCGCCGCCCGGATATTGCTGGTGGACGATGAGGAAATCGTCCGCACCGCGACTGCCGAGATGCTTCGCGATATCGGCTACACCGTGACCGAAGCAAGTTCGGCCTCACAGGCGATCGCGGCGATCAGGGGCGGGATCGAGATCGACGGCATCGTGACGGATTACCTGATGCCCGGCATGAACGGCGCGCAGATGATCCAGGAACTGCGGCAGGGCGGCAATCGATCGCCCGTACTGCTCATCACCGGCTACGCGGCGAAGGGCGAGGACGTGCCGGCCGGCGTTCCTGTCCTCTCGAAGCCGTTTCGACAGGCCGATCTCGCCCGCAACCTGAACGAAATCCTGCGGCCCGCTCCGGATCATGTTCGGCTGAAGGCCGTATAGCGGCTCGACCCGCCGGCCATGTCGTTGACCATTTCGATCGCTCGTGGTTGAAATAGTCGGCGATCGGGTTGGGGGAACGGCAGGATGCGACGCGTGACGTGGTACGTGGCAATGATGCTTGCCGGGCTGGCCGTCGTTCCGGCAGCGGCGCGCGGACCGAGCGATGCCGTCGGTGCGATCGCCAGGGATTATGTGGCGCTGAGTTTGGCCGCGGGCGAGCGCGACCCCAATTATGTCGATGCCTATTTCGGCCCGAAAGACCTCGCCGCCGCAGCGAAACTCGACAGGCGCACCCCGTCCGAACTGAGCGCCGATGCGGCGAAGCTGCACGCGCGACTGGCAGCGATCGACCCGAAGACCCTGGCGCCGGACGAACGCAAGCGGCGCGCGGCGCTTCTGTTCCAGCTCACTGCCGCGCAAACGCGCATGGCAATGGTTGCGGGCAGGAAATTCAGCTTCGATCAGGAAACCAGGGGGCTGTTCGGCGTGACATTCGCCGCGCCGCCGCTGGCCAGTTTCGATCCCGTTCTGGCCGAACTCGACCGGCTCGTCCCCGCCGGACCGGGCACGCTCGCCGATCGCATCGAGAAGTTGAGCCACCGCTACACCGCGCCGCCGGACAAGGCGGAAACGGTTATCAAGGCAACGATCGCCGAATGCCGCCGCCGGACGCTGAACCATATCGCGATGCCGCCGGGTGAGGCGATCAAGCTGGAGATGGTCCGCGACAAGCCATGGGCCGGCTATAATTATTTCCAGGGCCATGCGCACAGTCTGGTACAGGTCAATCTCGATGTGCCGCTCAAGATGGACTATGTCATCAAGCTGGGCTGCCATGAGGCGTATCCCGGCCATCACGTGCTATATTCCCTGTACGAACGGAACATGGCGCAGCGGCGGGGCTGGATCGAATACACGCTGTTCCCGCTCTTTTCGCCGATGGCGCTGATTGCCGAGGGGGCGGCCGATTATGGTCCGGATCTGGCATTTTCGGACGATGAACGCATCGCTTTCGAGCGCGGAACATTGTTCCCGCTTGCCGGGCTTAATCCGTCCGACGTGGCGCTGTTCGAAAAGGTTCAGGCCGTGCAGGCGAAGCTCGCGCCGGTATCGTTGGTGATCGCCCGCGATTATATCGACGGGCGCATCGATCGCGACCGGGCGGTTGCACTGATGGAACGCTATGCCCTGCGAACCCCGCAAGAGGCGCAACGCGGCATACGGTTCGTGGACACCTATCGCAGCTATGTCCTCAACTATTATCTGGGTCGCGCCATGGTCGCCAGGACGATGGCGGCAGCGGGCAAGACCCCTGCCGCGCGCTGGGCGGCCTTCGAGAAGCTGATCGGCGGACCGACGACGCCCGACGACCTCGTGTCGCCGTGACAAGGATGCGCGCGGACAGGAACCCATGCTGCCTCCAGGGCCGATCGACATTCAGCTACGCCCGATGTCGCTCCTGATCGACGCCGCCAGCCCCTTCGTCACCCCGGACGTGTTTCGGGGTCCACCGAGCCGCAATCGCGGTCGATAGAGGCGCCTGCCGCACCGATTGGCGCGCCGTGGACCCCGGAACGAGTCCGGGGTGACGAAATGGGATGTGAATGTCGATCGGCCCTGGCGTATGCGCAACAAGCGCATGTGAATCACAGCCATCCCTTGTTTCGGGCGATGCGCCCTGCTTCGATCCGGTTGGCAGCACCGAGTTTCGCAGCGGCTTCGGAAAGATAGTTGCGGACCGTCCCCGGCGACAGCGAAAGGCGCAGCCCGATCTCGCGGTTCGGCAATCCTTCCTCGGCAAGCCGCAGCGCGTCGCGTTCGCGGTCGGTAAGCGGGTCGGGGCCGGCCTCCCACGCTTCGGCGGCAAGGTCGGCGGCGATCGCCCGGCCGCCGCCATGGACAGTGCGGATCGCGGTGGCGAGGCGTTCGACCGGCGTGTCCTTCAGCAGATAGCCGCGTACCCCCGCCGCCCGCGCACGGGCGAGATAGCCGGGCCGGGCAAAGGTCGTGACGATGACGACGCGGGTGGCGAGCCCTTCGGCCGACAGCCGCGCGGCGACGTCGATGCCGCTGCGCCCCGGCATCTCGATATCGGTCAGCAGGATGTCGGGCGCGAGGTCGCGGACCAGCGCCAGCGCGGCATCGCCATCCAGCGCGCGGCCGACGATCGTCATGTCGCCCTCGAACGCCAGCAGCGACGCGATCGCGCCCAGCACCAGCGCCTGATCCTCGGCGATGACGATCCGGATCATGCCGCGCCCACGGGCACGCGGGCGTCGACGCAGGTGCCCGGTCCGACCCATGCGACGTCCAGCGTACCGCCGGCGGCGGCAAGGCGCTGGCGCATCCCCGTCAGGCCGTGTCCCTCGCGGAACGAACCGCCGCGCCCGTCATCGACGATCCGGACGCCGGCAATGGTGTCGTCGGTGGTCAGGTCGATGTGGCACGCAACCGCCCCGGCATGGCGGATAACGTTCGTCACCGCCTCGCGCACCGTCATCGCCAGCACCGCGCCGGCATCGGGCGGAATAGAGTGGGGGTCGCCGGTCACGGTCGCGACGATCCCGGCGGCGCTCAGCGCGTCGCGCGACAGGTCGAGTTCGTGGCCGAGGCTGCCCCCGCCGGTCCCCGACAACGCGGCGCGGACATCGGACAGGCCGGTGCGGGCGATATCGGCCACCGCCCGCATCTCCGCCTGCGCGGCGGCGGCATCGGGCGTCACCAGCTTCGCGGCAAGGTCGGCGCGCAACGCGATCAGGGTCAGCGTGCGGCCGACCACATCGTGCAGGTCGCGCGCCATGCGTTCGCGTTCCGCGGTGCCCGCCAGACGACGCACCTCCTCCTGCGAAGCCAGCAGCGCCTGCGTCCGGTTGTAGAACGCCTCGCGCGAAAAGGTGCCGAACCCGGTCATCATCGCCAGCAGCACGCCCGGCAGCCACCACAGAAGCTGCTGTTCCAGCGCGATACCGACGCCGCCCGTCACGATCGCGATGGTCAGGATCGCGACGATCGCGCGGCGCGGCGGTTGCAGATAGCCGACCATCGCTGCGGCATAGATCGGGAACACCGTCCAACTGCCGCCGAAGGGGGCAAGGCCGCAACCAATCATCAGGATGATCGCCGCGGCCACCATCCGCGTGCGTTGTCCCGCGCTATAGGCCCGCAGATAGACCGGAAGGAACAGCGCGATCCCGGCGATCGACAGGACCAGCCCGGTTTCCCCCGGCGGACGCCAGAACCACGGCATCGCATAGAAGGGCAGATAGGCGAGCCACGGCAACGGCCCCTCGATCCAGCTTCTGCGCGACGCGACCACCATCGAGCGACCGTCGCGTGGCGAGGGGGGCGGCGTCAAGCCGGGTTCCGCCGCCAACCGGTCCATGCCCATACCCCCGCCGCCGCCGTCATGGCGACCGCGATCATGGCATGGGCGGGCAGGCTGCCAATCGTGTCCGTGCCGACGATGCCCCGCGCCAACTGGCCAAGGTGATAGGAAGGCGCGAACTCGCCGACCGCGCGCATCCAGCCCGGCAACATCGTCGAGGGAATCCACAGGCCGCCGACCACCGCCGAACCGAGGAACAGCGCGTTGGCGATCGCCACGGCCCCCTTGCCGCTCATCCGCATCCCGATCCCAAGGCCGATCAGTCCGAACGGCAGGGTGGAGGCGAAGTGTAGCAATGCCAGCACCAGCCATTGCCCCGCCGACAGCCGCACCCCGGCAACGATCGCGGCAAGGTAGATCAGCGTGACGGCGGCGCCGACGGCTGCGACCGCCGCGACCAGCTTGGCGGCAACGAACGCGGCGGCCGGCAGCGGCGACACGCGCTTGAGTTCAATCAGGCCCTGTTCGCGTTCCATGGCGACGCCCGCGCCGAACCCGAACAGTGCGGGACCGATCGCGGCGAACACGCCGTATCCCGCAAGGCTGGCGGCGGCGATGGCCGGGGAGGGGGACTGACCGATCGCGAGGGTGAACAGCGCATAGAAGGCAGCGGGCGTCAGCACGGTCGGCAACAGGAATTGCGGCAACCGCCACGATCGCTTGAGTTCGGCGATCGCTTCGCGGCGCCAGATGCCGGCGGGCAGGGTGGCGGTCATGCGGCGTTGCTCCGATCGGGCGCGAGCAGGATGGCGATGGCGTCCTCCAGCGCGGCATCGGCGATGCGCAACTGGGCGAGGGTCGGATCGGCGGCGCACAGCGCGCGTACCGTCGCCACCGCATCGGCGGTGACGATGCGGCAGTCGCCGCCATCGGCCCCGGCTTCACGGACGGCGGGTAGCGCTTGCACGATCGCGGGCGCAAGCGCGGTGCGGCAGCGGATGACCGACCCTCCTTCGCGGGCGCGCAGCCTGGCCGGGCTGTCGTCGGCGACGATCCGGCCATGGTCCATCACCAGCACGCGGTCGGCCAGCGCATCGGCCTCTTCCAGATCGTGGCTGGTCAGCAGTACGGCGGCACCGTCGTCGGCAGCGGCGCGCACCGTCGCCCACAGCGCCTGTCGCGACGCGCGGTCCATCGCCGCGGTCGGTTCGTCGAGGACCAGCAGCGCCGGACGCCCGCAGATCGCCAACGCATATTGCACCCGCCGCGCCTGCCCGCCCGACAGCGCACCGCAACGCCGCTGCGCAAGGTCGGTCAGGCCCGCGATTTCCAGCGTCTCGGATACGGGCCGCGGATCGGCGTAATAGCCAGATTGCAGCGTAACCACCTCCGTCACGCTGAGCACGTCGGGCAGGCCCGACGCCTGCAACATCACCCCCATCCGCATCCGTGCCGCCGGACGGGCCGGGTCAAGCCCGAACAGCCGCGCGGTGCCCGCATCGGGTTGCAGCCGGCCGGTCAGCAGGCCGACGGTCGTCGTCTTTCCCGCGCCATTGGGACCCAGCAGCGCAGTGACTTCGCCCGCTCGGATGGTGAGCGAGAAACGGTCGAGAACGGGGGTGGACCCCAGGCGTTTGGACACATCGGTCAGTGTCGCGATGGCGGAAAGATCGACTTGCACGGCGGCAACTCCCTGTCGTGATACCGCCGTCATGGGCGTGGTCGCGGAGCGATGGCAGTGCCGGCTGTCATGCGGATCGGGTGACATTTGTCATGATGATGATGCGAAAGGGGACGTTCGAACGCTGCCGCGCTGGCGATCGAAGAGGGGGGCGCACCCGCCGAGGAAGGATATTTGCGCTTCGGGTCTCTACCATTATCGACGACCTCGATCGGGTCGGGTGGGGGTGGCGGACATGCGCGCGGATGGTGAGGAAATCAGGGAACGTCGCCTCGCGCTGGCGAAATGGGTGGCGCGTGAGGTTCTGCCGCACGAGCATCGTGTCCGGCAGTGGCTGCGACGCTCGGGAACGATGGCCGAGGACGCCGACGATATCATCCAGGAGGCCTATTGCCGCCTCGCGATGCTGGAGGACGTCGATCATATCGACAACGCCTATGCCTATTTCTTCTCGGTCGTCCGGAACCTGCTCGTCCGTCGGCTCAAACGGCAACGGATCGTGCCGCTGGAGATCATCGCCGAGGTGGATGCCCTGCACGACGACCGCCCCTCTCCGGAACAAATGGTTGCCGGTCGCATGGCATACGCCCGCGCACTGGAAATGATCGCCCACCTGCCGGAGCGCTGTCGACGGATCGTGCATCTGCGCAAGATCGATGGGTGGTCGCAGCGTCGGATCGCGGAGCATCTCGGCACGACGGAAAAGGCCGTCGAGAAACAGGTTTGGCTCGGCGTCCGTGCTCTCAGGGAAGCCTGGAGCCGCGCAGAGCAGGATGCGGACGAGCGCGTGACAACCACCGAGCGGCATGGAGGACGTCACTGATGAACATGCAAGATACGGCAGCGGTCGCCGACGAGGCAGCGGCCTGGGTCGCGCAGATGGACGCCGAAGGCTGGAGCGATGTGAACGAGGCTGAACTGGGGCGCTGGTTAAGCGGTGACCCGCGGAGGCGCGGTGCATTGCTTCAGGCGCAGGCAGCGTGGATCGCGCTCGATGCGCCGGCCGGTTCCGGGAAGATCGAGGTCCGGCTGAAACGACGCACCATGCTCAAGGTAGCAGGAGGGGCGCTGGCGGCTTCCTTGGCAGGCGGCGTGTTCGTGCTGACCCGGGGAACCACCTACAGCACCCAATTGGGAGAGATACGACGCGTACCCCTGGCCGACGGTTCGAGCGCGACGATCAATACCGCTTCCGAGGTCAAGGTGGCGCTCGCCGAGCGCCGCCGTATGGTGACACTCACGCGGGGTGAGGCATGGTTTCGGGTCGCCAAGGACCCGGCACGCCCGTTCGTTGTCGAAGCCGGGCCGGTGCTGGTTCAGGCTGTTGGAACCGCATTCTCGGTGCGGCGTCGCGACCATGGTGCCGATGTTCTGGTCACCGAAGGCGTCGTTGAGGTATGGACCGCGCAGGCCGCCGGATACCGTACCAAATTGTCCGCCGGGCAAAGCGCCTTCGTCGCCGACAACGCTGCCGTCGAGCTATACGAGGAGAAGCCCTCGGCGGTCGATCGGGCGCTGGCATGGCGAACCGGCGCGATCGACCTTAACGGCCAGACGCTTTCCGCAGCAATCGGCGAATTCAACCGGTATAATCGTCGCAAGCTGGTGCTCACCGACGCGTCTCTGGCAGCTGAACAAATCGACGGGCTGTTTCGGACGGATGATCCGGAAGGTTTCGCGCGTGCGATCCAGTCCAGCTTCAACGTCGCGATCGATACGAACGACGAACAGACGATCCGGATCGGGGCAAACGAAAAATAATAATTCGGGTCGGCGGAGGGAAATCGATTGCCAGGGTCTCTTCGATGGCAGGGCAATAGCCCGCTATAAAAGGGGAGAGGATTATGAGGGGGTTGAACCGGCAACTGCTGTTGGGCACGGGCGCTGTCATACTCGTCGCAAGCCAGCCTGCAGCCGCACAGGCGAAGCAATTCGAGATTCCGGCACAGGCGGCGGAGACGGCGATTGCCGCACTCGCGAGGCAGGCAGGCATCCAGATCATCGCTGCGCGATCGTTCAGCCGTGGCAAACGCACCAATGCGGTGCGGGGCGTGATGACCGCCGACGCCGCCCTATCCCGGCTGCTTGAAGGCACTGGCCTGAGAGCGCAGCGTAACGGACCGCAAACCTATGTCGTCCTCGGCGCGTCGCCCTACAAGCCGGCCGCTTTGACGCAGGTGACGGACGCGACCGATTCCGGAACGGCGCAAGCGGGAACCGATGGCGGTGAGGAGACCGGCGGCGACATCGTGGTCACCGGCATCCGCCAGTCGCTCCGGACGTCGATCAACCAGAAGCGCAATGCCGACCGCGTGCAGGAAGTGCTGGCGGCGGAGGATATCGGCAAGCTGCCCGAGGCGAGCATCGCGGAGTCGCTGGCGCGCCTTCCCGGGCTGGCCACCAACCGTGACCGTGGGAACGGTACGCAGATATCGATCCGCGGCTTGGGACCGAATTTGGTCAACACGCTCCTCAACGGTCGCGAGATCGTCTCCGCCGAGGCAAGCCGCAATGTCCGCTACGAGCAATATCCCGCCGAACTGATCAACGGTGCTTCGGTCTTCAAGTCGCCGACCGCCGCGCAGGTCGAAGGGGCCATCGCCGGGCAAGTCGATCTGCGCACGCTCAAGCCGCTCGACTACAAGGATACGCGCGTGGTGCTGAACGCACGCGCGATCTACAGCGATCTGGCCGAGGACGTTCAGGACACGAACCCTTGGGGATACATCGCCAGTGCATCGCTAGTGACGCAGCTTTTTGACGATACGCTGGGGCTGGCGGTTGGTTATTCGGGCCGTCGGCAGTCGGTTGCGACGGTACGCACGAACATCTTCCGCTACACCAACAGCTTTGCCGACCTGACCGGTAACGGGCAGTCGAACGATAATATTCCTTTCGGGTTCGAGGGGCTTGCTCGCGGAGGTGACGACATCCGCCATGGCGCCCTCGCGGCGCTGCAATGGCGTCCGAGCGACCGGTTCGAGCTGAACGGCGACGTCTTCTACAGCCATGTGAAGTTCGAGGAGACCCAGCGTGGTTTCCGGGTTGAGAACCTGCCTTTCGGCAACACGCTGTCGGGCGGGAGCGGCGTGACGCTCGACACCAGCGGCAGCAGCCAGGACTATGTCACCGGCATCACCACGACCAACGCGAACACCAGTTTCGGCCAGGTCGTGCGGGGCGTGAACGAATCATTCTTCTTCAAGGACGATCTCTATGCGGGCGGGCTGAACGCGACGTGGCGGCCCGGTGGGTGGACGATCACCGGCGACCTCGGATATTCGACGACCCACCGCGACCAGCAGTTCCTGACGCTGCGTACCGAGCCGTTCGGCGTCATCCCCACGACCAGTTTCACGTCGAGGCGCAATTCGGTTCCGCAGATGCGGGTGAGCGCCGATCTTTCCGATCCGTCGGTGTTCCGGGTCGCCGACTTCCAGATCCCGTCGAACGGCGGGGGTGCTCCACGCATCAACGATTCGTTGTGGACGGGCAGCGTGGATGCCGACCGCAAGATCGCGCGGGGGCCGCTCGCCGGGCTGCGGTTCGGCGCCCGGTACACCGATCGTAGCAAGGACTATACCCAACGCACGCAGTTCGGGTTCATCGACCCGGCGGCGCGTGCCGCCACGCCGTCCGCGCTGCTCAACCGACCCTACGCCTTTTCGGGAGCCTTTGCCGGGCTGCCGACCGTACAATCGATCGACATCAATGCCGCTGTCGAACGATTGTTCGGCCCGATCGCGCCGACGACGTCGGACGATGACCGGCGGTCGAGCTGGAAGGTCGCCGAGAAAACCTATGCCGGCTATCAGCAGCTCGATCTCGACGGCAGCCTGTTCGGCCTGCCGTTTACCGGCAACCTTGGGTTGCGGGTGATCCGTACCGAAACGTTGTCGAAGAGCGTCGACTTGCGGCAGACGCAGCAGCCCGACGGTTCGGTCGTCAGCACCGTCACGCCGATCGCCGTGGCGAACGCGTTTACCGACTGGCTCCCCAACCTGAATCTCACGTTCAGGCCGAGCGACAAGCTGCAGTTGCGGTTCGGCGCGAGCGAGGCGATTTCACGCCCGCCGCTCGACGATCTGAGCGCCGGTGTCGGACTGTTCACCTTCGGCGCTCCTGCCGCGTTCGGCGGGAACCCGCTGCTCGAGCCGTTCCGGGCCAAGCAGCTCGACGCAACGGTCGAATGGTATTTCGACCGCGACAGCGCGCTCACGATCTCCGGCTTCTACAAGGACCTGAGTACCTTTATCGTGCAGCAGGTGACGCCGATCACCGTCGCCAATCCGGCGGGTGGTCCCGATCTGGAGGGAACGTTCCGGCAACCGGTCAACGGATCGGGCGGGACGATCAAGGGCGTCGAGGTGCTGTTCCAGAAGGCGCTGACGTTCCTTCCCGCCCCGTTCGATGGCCTCGGCGTATATTTGAACTACAGCTATACCGACAGCAACATCAGCGTTCGCGAAGACGACAACGCCATCGGTGCGATCCAGTTGCCCGGCCTGTCGAAGCATGTCGGTAACGCCACGCTATACTACAGCAAAGCGGGTTTCGAAGCCCGGATCGCGTTCCGCTATCGCTCAAGCTATGCCACCGAACTGGGCGATACCGATCGCATTCTCTTTACGGCACCGGAATCCGTCATGGATTTTCAAACCAGCTACGAGTTTGCCAAGGGATCGCGACTGGATGGGGTCAGGCTGCTGCTTCAGGCGAACAACCTGACGGACGAACCGTTCGAGACCTATTATGGCGATCGCCGCTTGCAGGGCCGGCACGAACGGTTCGGCCGTCGCTTTCTTTTCGGCATAGGATATCAGTTCTGATGCGCATGTCCCTTCTCGCGGCGGCGCTGGCCGTCCTCGCCACCTCGCCGACATTCGCTGGCGAGCGAGTACCCGCACCCAAAGGCGGCCTCTATCTGGGCGCCGATCTTTCCTACGTGAACGAGATGGAGGATTGCGGAGCCGTCTATCGGAGCCGGGGCAAGCCGGTCGATCCCTTTGCGTTGCTCGCGCGCGAGGGGGGCAACATCGTCCGGGTGCGCATCTGGAACGATGCGCGCTGGACCCGTTATTCGGACTTGGCCGACGTTACCAAGACGATCCGGCGTGCCAAGGCGGCCGGGATGCAGGTCCTGCTCGATTTTCACTACTCCGACGACTGGGCCGATGGCGACAAGCAGCGTGTACCGATGGCTTGGGCAGGGAAGGACACGGCAGCGCAGGCCGAAGCCCTTTACGCCTATACGCGTGACGTACTCGCCCGCCTGGACGGGCAAGGGCTGATGCCCGAGATGGTGCAGGTCGGTAACGAGACCAACCCGGAACTGATGGGAGGTGTGAAAGAGCGGGCGATCGACTGGGCGCGCAATGCACGATTGTTTGACGCCGGTCTGCGTGCGGTCCGCGATGCCGGCAAGGCCGCAAGGATTGCCCCGCAGATCATGCTTCACATCGCGCAACCCGAAAATGTCGAACCATGGTTCGATGCCGCCGAGAAGGCTGGTGTCCGCGACTTCGACGTGATCGGTATCAGCTACTATAAGAAATGGTCGACGCGTTCGATGAAGGAGTTAGGCGATACGATCGCACGTGTCCGGCAGCGCTTTGGCAAGGACGTGATCGTGGTGGAAACCGCTTATCCGTTCACCAACGAGAATGCCGACACGTCGCCGAACCTGCTCGGCCCCGACACCTTGGTCGCGGGGTATCCGGCGACCCCGGATGGGCAGCGCCGCTACCTTATCGACCTGACCCAGACCGTCGTCGACGGCGGCGGCATCGGCGTCGTCTATTGGGAACCCAATTGGGTATCGACCCGATGCGGAACGCGCTGGGGTAAAGGATCAAACTGGGAGAACGCCGCGTGGTTCGATTATCGCCGGACAGAAGCGCTCCCAGCCTTTGAATTTCTGAGCCATCGATACAAGCGATAGGGGCTAGGCCTTTCCAGAAACAAGACGTCATGGTCAGGCAAGTGAACGCCGATCTTTACGATCCTCAGATCGGTGACTGCCCCTCGCAATCCGGCGCTCTGGGGACGGAGGACGCAACATGGCGTTCGACTAATAGGATAGCACGAATGGCAGATGCTGTGAGCAACGCAGAGCGTTCCGAGCGGTCTTTTCTGGATCAACCCGCATTATGCTCGATCTCACGCTCGCACTTTGCCGTCCAGTTTCAGTTCCTTCATCAATGCATTGAAGTGTGTCAGTGCCGCATCGCTCGGGCCGGGATAGGGGCCTTCGGTCGGCTGGTCGCCGATGAAACCCATATCCGCCTTCCCTTCGGGCAGGCTGTAGAAGCCGAGCACGAACAGGTTGCGTAGCCGATCCATGAACGCGACGGGTTTCGCCATGGCGGGGGCGGGTGCGGCGACGGTGAGCGCGTCGAGCAGTTGGGTGCGTTGCGCCGCCGTCAGCGCGGTGAAGGTTGCACCGTGGAGCGCCCGGCTCTGCGCGTCGAGCCACGTAAGCCCGGCGAGGACGGTGGTTCGGTCGTCCTGCTGGCGCGGATAAGGCGCGCTGATCCATTCGTCGATAAAGGCACCGACGCCTAGCTTGCCGGCACCCGGCGACGCCGCATCGGACGGCAGAATCATGTCACCGAGCACGTCGATGGCGGCGCGCTGCGCCTTGGTAAAGGTCAGCGGCCAAGGGACCTTGGGATCGGTCAGGTCGGGATCGCGGCCATAGCCCTTGGCCGGCGGCAAGGGGGTGACCTTTGCCGGCCAGTCGACCACGTCGAATGGTGGCGGCGTTCCGACTCCGGTCGCGACTGTGCCGAACGCAGGCGTCCACGACGCAAGCGATAGCGTGGTAGCCGTAGCGAACCATTGCAGCGTCGTGCGGCGGGTAATGGTCATGCGAGCGCTCCCGACTTCAGGCGTGCGGCCAGCCGTTCCGATGCCCGCAACGCCAGCGCGAGGATGGTCAGCGTGGGGTTCTTGTGCGGCCCCGACGCGAATGTCGCGCCGTCCATCAGCACGACATTGTCGACGTCCCAGGTCTGACCATAGCCGTCGACCACCGACGATCGCCTGTCCGCTCCCATCCGCGCGGTGCCCAGTTCGTGGATGATCTCGCCCCCTGCGGTCATGATCTTCTCCGGTGGAAGATCGGGATCGAGGATCGTGCCGTTCAGCCGCCGGAACACCGAATGTGCGGCACGCCGGCCATGCGCCACCTGATTGACCTCATGCTGCGACCATTTGAACGCAAAGCGCAGCACCGGGATGCCGAAGCGATCCTTCACGCCCGGATCGATCTCACAATAACTGTCCTTGTTGGGGATCATCTCGCCGCGCAGCACCAGTCCGATCGTCGCACCCGATCGCGCACGGACCGCCTGTTTCAGCGCCTGACCCCAGACCCGTGGCAGCGCGGTTTCGGGCGGGATGCCGAACCGCCCGTTGATCTCGAAATGATAGCCGCGCGCGAAATCCAGCTCGCCGCGCTTCTGTTGTTCGTACAGCCAGAACGGGATGTAGATATGCTGCCCGCCGATCCCGTCCTCGTTATAGCGCGGACGGTTCGCCAGCCCCGGAATATAGGCGCGGAACGACGCACCGGTCGAATCGGTCAGGTTGCGCCCGAGTTCGCCGGACGAATTGGCGAGGCCCCGGCCGTCCCGTCCCGAATTGAGCAACAGCCGCGTGGTCTCGCCCGTGCCGGCGGCCAGCACGACCGCGCGCGCCGTTACCCGGTGGCGCATACCGGTATTGCGGTCGACATATTCGACGCCGGCGGCGCGCGTGCCCGACCCCATCACCACCCGCGATACCATGGCATCGGTCACCACGCGCAGCTTGCCGGTCGCCTTGGCCATCGGCAGCAGCGAGGTCGTCGTCTGGAACATCGCGCCGATGGTGCAGCCGCGCGTGCAGGGTGTCGCGTTGAAACAGGCGCTGCGCGGCGCAACCGGATCGGGCATGTCGCGCGTCAGGACGGCAGTATGCGCCGCGCGAACCGGGATGCCGAGACTCTCGGCCGCCGCCGTAATGAGCATCTCCGGCACGCGTGGTTTGGGCGGCGGCATCAGGCAGTTCGCCGGCGAATCCGGGTGGTTCTCCAGCCCGATTGACCCGCCATTGACGCCGATCATCCGTTCGACCCGGTCGTAGAAGGGGGCGACGTCGTCATAGCCGATCGGCCAGTCGACCCCCAATCCGTCGCGCGAAAAGGGTTTGAAATCATAGGGTCCGAAGCGCGGGACGTGCCGCCCCCAATGGTTGGTCCGGCCACCCAGCATCCGCGGGCGATACCAGCGGAAGTCGGTTCCTTCCTTCATGGTGTACGGCTCGCCGTCGACCTGCCAGCCACCGTCGACCGTCGCGTCGAAATACCCGAACGGCTTGTCAGGGGTGCCCGCGCCGCGCAGCGGCGCGTCGCTTTCGGGGGCGAACATGTTGACCTCGGCCTGCGGATCGTAATTCCGTCCCGCCTCCAGCATCAGGCAGCGCAGGCCGGACTTCGTCAGGCTGTACGCCGCCATCCCGCCCGCCGCGCCCGATCCGACGATGACGACGTCGATCACGGCGTCGGCCGCCGCCATGGTCACTTGCCCGCTCCCATCGCCGACGCACCGATCCGGCGCAGCTTGATGTTGCGGAACGCGACCGGTTCGCCATGGTCCTGCAAGCCGACGACACCGCTGGAAAAAGTGCCGAACGACGGCATCTTGGCGAATTTCGAGGCGGCGACCCGCTTGCGCCATGCGTCATCGCCATAGGATACATCGGCGGTAAGCGCACCGTTCAGCCATTGCCGGATGCGTCCGCGCTCGACCAGCAACCGCGCGTGGTTCCAGCTTCCCGCTGGACGCGAGATACCGGCGGGAGGCACCGTCATGTCGTAGAGCGCACCTGCCCGGTGGGTCGGTATCTTTCCGTCCGAATGCCCTTCGTCGTCCAGAACCTGCATCTCCAGCCCGGTCTGGTACAGCAGGGGCGCGTCCGGCGTCTTGCGCGCGAGATACAGGATACCGCTATTGCCGCCGCGCTCTACCTTCCAGTCGAGCGTCAGTTCGAACGCGCCGAACATGTCGGCAGTCACCAGATCGGTGCCGCTCATCTGTCCATCGGCCTTGGTCAGGGCCAGCGTGCCGTCGCGCACCGTCCAAGTCCTTGCCGGCGGCGTACCATCGAACGAGCGCCATCCCGACAGGTCGCGTCCGTTGAACAACAAGCGCCACCCTTGCGCACGTTCCTGCGCCGTCAGGACGTTCACGCGTTCCCTTGCCGGCTGCGCCGGAACGGACGACGCCAGCAGCACGAGGGCCGCGCCGATGCCGAATGCCATGCGCATGGTGGTTCTCCTAAAAAATCGCCGTGCTTTTATGCCGCCGTTGCCAAAGGCTTACCGATTGCGCAGGCGTTTACAAGGAGCGAGCCGAACATGCGGATGGGATTGGGATCACGACACAGACGCTTGCATCAATAGGCGCGACCTCTCAGTTTCCCGCAGGTCGCCCGGTCGCCGCGCCCGAAAGATCAGGGATCGCTGGGACGGATGGATCGTCGGTCCAAAACACGTACATTCATATGTCGTCGTGCAGTGGACCGACCTCGCAAGGACGATCAAAGGTCGCCGCCAGCGATCGACCCAACGCGGTGACACCGTCTGGATCTGGCGACTGCGTCAGGAACAGCGTCTTGTCGGCGACCGGACACGGCGTCCGACAACGCACCTGCAGATACGAACCGCCCGCCCCCTTGGCGCGGCGCATCCGCGTCACCGCGAACCCCAGCACGTCCTCACGCGGCACGATGAACAACTGGTCGGTGCAGAAGATCAGCGCGGCGACGTCGGGCGGATAGCCGATGCGGTTGCCGATGTGCGGCAGGTGATCGCCCGGATCGCGGGCATATTCGATCTCGGTCTCGCTTGGTGCGGTAACGGCGATCCGGTCCAGTGGTAAGGTACGCTGCATATTCACCAAGGCGACTGGCTGGAACGCGCGCACCCAGGCGTCCTCTCGCAACGACAATGGCAGGCGGAAGCCGGTGGTGACGGTAAGGTGGACTGCGGTGCGCAGCCGCGGTTCGCGGTCGAACGCGTTATTCGTCAGACCATGTGACTGGCGTTCTGGTGGCCATGTCATCAGTTGCAGTCCGGCGGCGCCTGCCTCCCACCTGCAAACATCGGTATTATATTCCGGTCCGATCGGTGCAGGGCCGATCAGAGCGGCAATATCGGCTGCCATATGTCGCAGGTTGGACGCCGCATCGCCGTAGAACCATGCGATCGCGGTGAAGCGCGTGATCGGCAGCGTCGGGGCAAAGCGTTCGAATATGCCCGCGTTCCATGGCTGCAAAACGCCGGGTGGCACCGCGGCATCGCGCACGAACATGACATCGTCATCGTATAGCGAATCGCGGCGAATCCCTTCGCGCGCTTCGACCTGCTCGCGAGGTTCGCGCCACGGCAGATGCCAGGCGTCGAACAGCCTGTGCAGCGGATTGCCGTCCGCGCCGATCGGCAACCTTGCCGGCAGCGGCCCCGTTGAATCGGAAGCCGGGCCGGAGACTGGATCACGCCCCCCGAACAACCATTTCAACATATGCTTCGACCCTCCTTCGCCGCAGCAGCACGACGCTCCATCGCCTGTTCGATATGGAACGCGGCGCGGATGTTATGGTCGCAACGCTGGTTGCCCTAGCACCGCGCGGCGATGGGAATCGGCCGAATGTCGCGCCGCGCAAAAAAAGGGCGGCGTGGTCGAAACCATGCCGCCCCCAAGGTGTGGGAGTATCAGAAACGGTAGCGGATCGAACCGGTGACCGTGCGGCCGTACAGGGCGGTGTTGTTGAACACGGCACTGGTCGACGACAGGATCGGGTTCAGGCTGCCACCACCACGGAAACCGAGCTTGTCGAACAGGTTGTTGACGTTCAGGCCCAGTTCGATGCGATCGACCGGGCGCACGGTCAGGAAGCCGTTGACGAAGGTCGAACCCTTGATCGAGTAAAGGTTGAAGTCGTCCGACGGCGTGCTGGTCTGCCCGTTAACGCTGACACCTAATGCGACCACGCCCGCGTCATAGGATGGCGAAATGACGTAGAGGAATTCGGGCAGTCCGCCCGGACGATTGCCGACCAGTGCCGGCGTCACGCTGCTGACGATCTTCGAATTGGAATAGGTCGCATCGGCGGCAAGGTGGAAGTTGCCGTAATTCACCCGGCTCGAAAACTCGATACCGAACGAACGATAGCCGTTCGAGATGTTCGGGTCGTTGTTCGGCGCCGGATTGTTGATGCGGGTGAAGTCGTAGTTGTTCTCGGTCAGCGTCGAACGGAAGCCGGTGATTTCGACGGTGTAGGACGCTTCCCCGGCAAAGCTGCCGCGCTGCTTCAGTCCGATTTCCTGCTGGTTGAGGAAGTTGACCGAGGTCGACTTGCCCTGCGCATTCAGCGACCCGTCGGCGTTGAAGTTGCCCGACAGCACGCGGCGATCGGCGTTGAAGCGACCGCCACGGCTGACGCGCGCGAACACGCTGGTATTGCCGCTGAACGCATAGAGCGCACCCACCGACCAGCTAACATAGTTGTCGCTATAGTCGATCTTTTCCACGGTGGGGCTGAGCACCAGCGACGGGATCAGTGCCGAACCCAGCGCGTCCGAGACCCGCGTCGTCGGCCCCGCGACACCGCCCTGTGCCGTGCCCTTGCCGCTGACGTTATCGTACCGCACCGACGCGTCGAGGTTCAGTCCGCCGGTTTCGTATCCGACCTGCAGGAACGGGGCGACATCGGTGTAGCTGAGGTCGACGCGACGGGCGCAGCAGCTGCCCCAATTGTCGTTGAACCCGGCCTGGCCCGCGGCGGTAAGCTGCGTGCCGGTGGTCGAGAACAGGTCGAGCGGCGCCGCATTCTCGCCGTTCAGCTCGGCGAAGTTGCGATTGACGTGCCAGTCCTGTTCGATGTTCTGCTTCATCACGAACACACCGGTCGAGAACGTCGCCTTGCCACCGCCAACGTCGTACTTGCCGTTCAACGCCAGATTGTTGGCGAAGTTGTTCATGTTCTTCATCAACGTATTGATGTTCGGATTATTGTTCAGATAGGTGCCGGTGTAGAGCTGTCCCTGGTTCGGGCCAGCGGCATAGCGGATCGACCCGACCTGCTGGCCGTTGACCGTCGATCCGATCACGCCACCGGCACCGGTCCGCGTGGCGACGTTGATGAACTGGGTCGTGAAATTGCCGCTGATCCACTGATACCGTAGCACGTTGTCGATCGTCAGATTGTCGTCGATGTCATAGTGGAATTGTGCGCCCAGACCGGTGACGCGCGGGTGGATGCCCTGCACCTCGGCAGAGCGAACCCCGCCGCCGTCATAGTCGAGATACTGGAAACGGCGATTATAGATCGAATAGGACGACCCGTCGCGACCGTCGAAGTTCGGCAGCGGCGCAAAGCCGGTGACCTTGTTGCCGTCCAGCGTCGCGATCGACGGGGTGGTGGTGTTGGTCGGGGCCTGCTCGTCCAGACGCTTGAAATACAGGCGGACGAAACCGCGACCGTCGGGCAGGTCCTTGGTGATGTTCGCCTTTATCTGATAGCCGCGCAGGATGTTAAACCGCTCGTTGGTCAGGCCGCCGCCGTTGCGGGCATAGCCGCCGACATGGAAGCGCAGCGTGTCGTCGATCGGCGCGCCGTAATCGAAATCGACGCGATGTTCGCGGAAACCGATGCCGTTGCTGTACGCGACCTGACCACCGGCCTTGTCACCGGTCTTGCTCAGATAGTTGATGACGGCGCCCGGTGCCTGGCTGGAGAAGGTCGAGGCCGAGCCGCCGCGCACCGCTTCGACGCGCTGGACGTTCTGGTCGAACCGCAGCCAGTAGTCGTTGTTGCCGAAGTTCATGTCGCCGAACAGGACGGTGGGCAAGCCGTCTTCCTGCAACGCGACATATTCCGAACCGCCGGTCGACACCGGAATGCCGCGCACGCCGATATTGGCGTTGCCGCCCGGGCCCGCGGTGTCGCTCGGCTGAAGGCCGGGGATGTTGCGCAGCACTTCGGCTTCGGAACGCGGCGTAAAATTCTGGATCGCTTCGTTGCTGATCTGGCTGACCGAGATCGAGCTGCGGAACCGCGAGCGTTCGCCGCTGCTGGCGGTGACGACGATTTCGTCGCTTGCCTCTGCCGCATCGGGGGCCGCACCCGGCTGTTCGCCCGCCGTCTGTGCGGCTGGCGCATCGGTCTGGAGCGCAAGTGCAGGCGTGGCGACCAACATGGCGATCGGCGACGCGCAGGCAAGCAGAACCGGCATCTTCATGGCAAACCCTCCTGAACGCCCCACTGACGGGGGCTACGATTCAGCCATTATCATACCCGCAATCGTTTGCAACGGGCAATGCAAAGGTTTGCATAGATTATTTGGTTCTCACTCTGCGGCTGCGCCGATCTGTTGCAGATATGCCGCATGGGCGGGCATCGATTGGGCCATCGCGCCGATCGCGCCGGCAAGGCGATCGACGAAGCTCCGGCTGGCAGCGGCATCGTCGGACGTGTCGAGCAGGGGGTCGAGCGACAGCGGATCGTTCAGCTGGCCGAGATGCACCGCCGCCCAGCTAGGAGGTCCGAACAGGTCCATGTCGCGCGTGACCAATCGCCCGCCATGCCGGAAATGGGCGATCTTCAGCGCCAGCGTTTCCGGAATCTGCATCGCGGCACAGTCGCGCCACAGCGGGGCGTCGTCGCGCTGCGTCAGCTTGTAATGCAGGATCAGGAAATCGCGGATACGCTCATACTCGGTGATCGCGACGCGATTATATTCGGCGATCGGCAACGGATCGAATGCGCGCGTCGGGAAATAGGCGAGCAGCTTGGCGATCCCGGTCTGGATCAAATGGATGCTGGTCGACTCGAGCGGCTCCATGAACCCGCTCGACAGGCCGATCGCCACGACGTTACGGTTCCAGAACTGTCTGCGCCGGCCGGTGGTGAACCGCAGGAAGCGCGGTTCGGCCAGCGCCGCGCCGTCCAGATTCGCCATCAGCGTCGCTGCGGCTTCGTCGTCGGACAGATGATGGCTGCAATAGACATAGCCATTGCCGGTGCGGTGTTGCAGCGGAATGCGCCATTGCCAGCCCGCCTCTCGCGCCGTCGACCGGGTATAGGGGGTCATGCCGTCGCCACCGGTCGCACACGGCACCGCGACCGCGCGGTCGCAGGGCAACCAGTGCGTCCAGTCCTCATATCCTGTCGCGAGCGCACCTTCGATCAGCAGCCCGCGAAAGCCGGTGCAGTCGACGAACAGGTCGGCGTCGATCCGGCGGCCGTCATGCAGCGTGACGGCGGCCACGTTCCCGGTCTCGCCATCAAGGGGAACGTCGGCGACCTTCCCCTCGATGCGGACGACGCCGCGCGCCTCGGCGTAGCGGCGCAGGAACGCGGCATAGAGGCCCGCGTCGAAATGATAGGCATAGTCGAACGTCGAGGCGACGCTGCGCGGATCGCCCATCGGCCCGGCGAACCGCCCCCGCTTCGCCGCGCCCCACGCCATCGACAAGTCGTCCAGCGGCACCGTTGATCCAGCGGCTCGCGCCGCCAGCCAATGCTGATGCACCGCGACCAGATCGAACGGCTTGCCGAACGTGCCGAAGGGATGAAAATAGCGATGGCCGCGTCGTGCCCAGTCGACGAACTCGATCCCGAGCTTGAACGTACCTTTCGTCTCGCGAAGGAAATCGGCTTCCCGGATGCCCAGCGTATCGTTGAACAGCTTGATCGGCGGAATCGTCGCCTCGCCGACACCGACCGTGCCGATTTCCTCCGATTCGACCAGCGTGATCGCGCAGCGCGACCCCAGTGCGTGCGACAATGCTGCTGCGGTCATCCAGCCTGCGGTGCCGCCGCCGACGATCGCAACGGATCGAATGGCCGAACCCTGATCGCTCATACCTACCCCTGCGTCCTCTAGCGTTCACGCGCTTGAGAGCGCATTTCCGCCATCCTAGGTTCGAGGCTGCAGTATCGCAATCGAATGCCGGACGGGGCGAGGGGCCTTGCGTCCTTGCTGTGCAAGGCGGAACGGCCGCAGTCCGCTCCAACCCGATGGGCGTCGCGATCGGGACGACGGCAGCGGTCCGTGCGAAGGATCGGCGTACGAAAATACGGTTGGATCACAAATCGCTTGCTCCTCGGCAATTATCATATATTTTTTCGCAAACGATTGCAGAATAGCAGTTGGAAGGAGAGGTTGCGATGAAGCTGAGCCGCGCGTTTCTGACTGGACTGATCGGGGTTTCCGCGACGGTGCCAGCCTATGCCAAGGTAACGGCTCTACAGGATGCCCGGGTCTTTCGCCTCGATGGCGGCGGCGTCACCTATGCGTTGGGAGTCGATGACAAAGGCTATCTGCAACCGCTCTACTGGGGGGCATCGCTGGCGGCGGGCGATCCGCTGGTATCGACCGACCCGGTGAAAACCGGCGATCCGGTGCTGGTAAAGGCGCCGGGTGAACTGTCCGGTTTCGATCCAGCAGGATCGGTAACGTTGCAGGAATATCCGGGGCAGGGGGAGGGGCTGGTTTCCGATCCCGGCATCAAGACCATCTTTGCCGACGGCAACCGCGACCTCGTGCTGAAATACAAGTCACACCGCGTGCAGGGTGAGACGTTGCTGGTCGAACTCGCCGATATTCGCCGACCGCTGACGGTCACGCTGCGCTATACGATCGATCCGGAAACCGGCGTGCTGGCGCGGTCGGCAACGGTGCGCAACGGCGATCGCCGCGCCGTGCGGATCGACCAGATCGCATCGGCGGTGTTCACGCTGCCGGTCGGTGACGATTACCGACTGCATTATCTGACCGGTCGCCATGCTGCCGAATGGACGAAGAAGGACGTCGCGATCACCCCGGCGCTGACGCTGCTGGAAAGTCGGCGCGGTTCGACCGGTCATGGCAACAACCCCTATTTCGCGATCGGACGCGAGGGCGTTACCAGCGAGGACGCCGGGCCGGTCTGGTACGGCGCACTGGCATGGTCGGGTTCGTTCCGAATCAGCGTGGGGCAGGACAATCTCGGTCGCGTCCGCGTCATGGGCGGGTATAATCCCTATGACTTCTCGTGGTCGCTTAAGCCCGGCGAGACGCTGGACACGCCCATCTTCTACGCCGGCTATTCCGATGGCGGCATGGGCGGCGCGTCGCGCACCTTCCACCGGTTTCAGAACGCACACATCCTGCCGGGCGGCGACCGCGCCAAGCCGCGCCCGGTCGTCTACAACAGCTGGGAAGCCACTGCCTTCGACGTGACCGAGGCGGGCCAGGAAGCCCTGGCGGAAAAGGCAGCCCGGATCGGCGTCGAACGCTTCGTGGTCGACGATGGCTGGTTCGGTGCGCGCAACAGCGACAAGGCGGGGCTGGGCGACTGGACCGTCAACCGGACGAAATTTCCCAACGGCCTGAAGCCCTTGATCGACAAGGTGCATTCGCTCGGCATGGATTTCGGGCTGTGGGTCGAGCCGGAAATGGTCAACGTCGACAGCGACCTATACCGTGCCCATCCCGATTGGGTGCTGCACTACCCCGATCGCCCGCGAACGGAAGGGCGTAACCAGCTGGTGCTCAATCTCGCGCGGACCGACGTGCGCGATCACCTGCTCGGCGTGCTCGACAAGCTGGTCAGCGAGAACGACATCGCTTTCCTGAAATGGGATTACAACCGCAACTGGACCGAAGCCGGATGGCCGGCGGTACCGGTGCAGGATCAGCAGCGTGTCTATGTCGACTATGTCCGCAACCTGTACCATATCCTGTCCGAACTGCGCCGTCGTCATCCGAAGCTGGAGATCGAGGGCTGCTCGGGCGGCGGCGGCCGGGTCGACCTCGGCATTCTCGGCTTTTCCGACGAGGTGTGGCCGTCCGACAATACCGATCCTGCCGACCGGCTGATGATCCAGGACGGCTTCACGCAAGCCTATCCGGTGTCGGTGATGATGGCATGGGTGACCGACAGCCCGAACTGGGCGAATACCCGCGCGACCTCGCTCGACTATCGTTTCCTGTCGTCCATGCAGGGCGGATTGGGGATCGGCGCCAATCTCGACAAATGGCAGGCGGAGGACTTCACGACGGCGGCCAGGTGGGTCGCGGCCTACAAGACCATCCGCCAGACCGTGCAGCGCGGGCAACTCTATCGCATCGACCCGCCGACCAAGGACAACGCGTCGTCGGCGACGATGTATGTCGGGCAGGACCGGCGGCAGGGCGTGATGTTCCAGATGCTGCATTCGTCGATGTGGCGCGACAATCCGGTCGCCGAGCATCCGCAGGGGTTGGACCCGGCCCGAACCTATACCGTCCGCATCCTTGGTGGCGGCAAGCTGCCGGAAGGTACGCCTGCCCGTGCCAGCGGCGCCTATTGGATGGAGCGCGGTCTGCGCGCGCCGCTCAAGGGCGACTTCGTTGGCACCGCTTTCGTCTTCGACGTCGTGGAATGATCGATTTTACCAAGGGTGGAGAGAATCTATCGTGCCTATTGAACAGCTGACACTCCGCTCGTCCAACCTTACGGGATGGCGGTCCCGTTCGGATTTGCGGTTGACCGGATGAACGTAGCAACATCGGCCAAGACCGGCGCACGTCCACGAAACGGCCGGGCGAGCGCGAGCAGGATGCCGACATGACCGAGCTTGCGATACGCACGTTGCTCCACGGCCACGCCGCCCGCGCGCAGCCTGGCGGCCAGAGCGATGCTATTGCGTGGAAGTACGACGGTATCGTCCGTACCGTATAGCAGGAGCGCGGGCGGATCGCCCGCGCTGGCCCATGTCACGGGTTGCGTTTCCGCCGGATCGGACGCCTGACCGAAGGCGGCACGGCTCGCATCGACGTCGAACGGTGCGAAGTCATAGGGACCGGCGAGGCCGACAAACCCCCGAACCGCCGCCCGTGTGCCCCTCAGCCAGCGAGGGTCGACCGCCAGCATGGCGGCAATATACGCGCCTGCCGAATGCCCCATCACCACGACAGACCTGCCATCGCCGCAATACTTCCCGGCGTTCATGGCCGCCCAGCGCACGGCCGCGGCACCGTCCTCTACGAAGGCGGGATAATGGACTTCTGGGACCAATCGGTAATCCGGAATGATGGTCAAAAAGCCCTGGGCGGCAAGCGCGCGACCGACGAACGCATATCCTGCCCGCGTACCGCTGTTCCAGCCGCCGCCATAGAAGAACACCACGACCGGTCGTGGTTGTCCGCAACCGCCTCGCGGTACGTAGACGTCCAATTGCTGACGTGGGTCCGAGCCGTAGGCGAGGCCTTTTGCGACGATTGTACCGCCACGATCCTTCGGTACCAGCCTGTCGAACGTGCCGAGCGGCGAACAGGCCGCCACAAGCCCTGCGAACAGGCCCGCGAAGCCCATACGCAAGCTGCGCCGTTTCATGCGATTCCCGGCTGGCGGCATTTTCCGGTCACAGGCGTCCTCCCGCGTTGGCTGCAGCATAACCACGAGCGTTGCGCGTGGCACGTCCCATATCGAACGACCGTAACAGACTGACCCGTGCAAGGTTGCCGATGCGCACAGCACGCGAACCTTTCAAATGCCCCGCTTGCAACGCATAGCAGCGCGATGGTCGACCCCGTCCTCTACAGCTTCCGTCGTTGTCCCTATGCGATGCGGGCGCGATGGGCGTTGGCCGTCAGCGGCGTGCGATACGAACTTCGCGAGGTTCGGCTTGCCGACAAGCCGGAGGCGATGCTTTCGATTTCGCCGAAAGGCACCGTGCCGGTGCTGCAGACGGCCGATGGCGCAGTGATCGACGAAAGCCTCTCGATCATGCGTTGGGCGCTAAAGTCGCACGATACGCAAAACTGGCTGGCGGGCGACGATCCCGCTTTGATCGCCAGCAACGACGGCGTGTTCAAGTACCACCTCGACCGGTACAAATATCCCGATCGTCACGGTTCCGATCCAACCGAGCATCGCCGACTTGGCCTGCTGTTTCTGGACGAATTGGAACAACGCATAGGCGCTGCCGGACAGCTTGGCGGCGTCAAGATGGGCTTGGCCGACGCTGCGATCGTGCCGTTCGTGCGGCAGTTCGCTGCGGTCGATCGTGACTGGTTCGATGCCCAACCCCTTCCATGGCTGAAAACATGGCTCGCGGGCCATCTCGCTTCCGATCTGTTCGAGCGGATCATGTACCGGGTCGCGCCCTGGCGTCCGGGCGAACGGGTCGTCGTCCTTCACGGACGAGTATTTGCCGGTCCACCGCCTGCCGTCGATCAATCGGGAGAGGAATTGACGGGAACCGTGACCGGCGGCAGCGCGAAGAGGCGAAGGAAATAGCCGACGAACCGGCGGGCCAGCACGTCCATCTCCTCCGATCCGGCCGCTGCGACACCCCACAGCCGGCGGTTCTGTTGCGCGGCGGTCATGCCGATCAGCACCCGCGCCATGTCGGTCGCACCCTCGTCACGGAGGCGTCCGGCGGTGATCTGTTCGCTAATATAGGTCGCCAGGGCGCGTTCAATATGGCCCGCCGCCTGTTGGTAGAAAATCTGGCCGACTTCAGGAAAGCGGCCGCTTTCGGCGACGACCAGGCGCCAGGCCGCGACCGCGTCCGGATGCGCGGTCTTGTTCATGAAACTGCGGCAGAAATTGACGAGCGTCGCCTGCATCTCACCCGGCGTCAGCAACTCGCTCTTCACCTGTTGGCGGAACGCGGCGGTGACATCGGCGATGACCGCCCCGAACAACTCCTCCTTCGAACGGAAATAGCTCCATAACGTCGCCTTCGACCCACCCAGCGTCTTGAGCAGGCCCGACATCGATGTCGCGGCATAGCCGTCCTCGAGGAAAGAACGGCGCGCGACGGCGACGATCGCGTCGCGGCGATCCTGTTTGCGGGCTTCGCGTTTGCCCAGCGGACGACATTCGGCTTCGATCATAAACTGTACTGCCGGGTACAGAAAAATGTTGACAGGTGCAAGGTGCAGGACCATTCGGCGAAGCGTACCCAATAGTACGGTTTTCGCCATGATCCGATCTACCTCCCGGGATGCAGCACGCCGCATAGCGCCGCTGTCGGTCTTGCTGCTGTCCGCCTGCGCGACGGTGCCGCATCTTGGCACCGCACCCGACGTCGCGACGCCGGCTTCGTTCGCCACCGACCGCAGCCTCGCCGCGACCGGCGATGCAGCATGGCCGGTACAGGACTGGTGGCGTGGCTATGGCGATGGCCAGCTCGACGCGCTGATCGCCGAGGTGCTGGCCGGATCGCCCGACCTGGCCGCGGCGACCGCGCGCGTCGCGCAGGCGGAAGGCTATGCACAGCAGGCCGGGGCCGCGCGGTTGCCGACATTGGGCGTCGCCGGCAATGTCGCGGCGACCAAGCAGAGCTACAACAACGGCATCCCCGCCGATTTCGTGCCGAAGGGCTGGAACGACACCGGGCGGGTACAGGGCGAGTTGGGCTTCGACCTCGACCTGTGGGGCCGTAACCGTGCGGCCTATGCCGCGGCGCGGTCGGACCAGGCTGCGGCGGAACTCGACCGGGCGCAGGTCGCGCTGACGCTGTCGACCAATGTTGCCGATGCCTATGCCGACCTCGCGCGGTTGTTCGCCGAACGCGCGGTGGCGCAGTCGGCGCTGGAGGTGCGGCAACAGACCGCGACACTGACCGCTGACCGGGTGACCGGTGGCCTGGACACGCGCGCCGAGCTGAAACAGGCGCAGTCGGCAGTTCCCGCCGCGCGTGCCGATCTCGCCGCGACCGATGAGGCAATCGCGCTGACCCGCAACCGCATCGCCGCGCTGCTGGGGAAGGGGCCGGATCGTGGCCTGTCGATTATCCCGCCCGCCGCGACGATCGCTGCGCGCGGCGTGCCCGCCAACGCCGCCACCGACCTGATCGCGCGCCGGCCCGACATCGTCGCGGCACGGACGCGGGTCGAGGCGGAGGCGAGCCGGATCAAGGTCGCACGGGCCGATTTCTATCCATCGATCAGCCTGTCGGCGGTGTTCGGCCTGCAATCGCTGGGTTTGAGCAACCTTATCAAGGGCGGGTCGACCGCAGGTAGCGTCGGCCCGGCATTCAACCTGCCGATCTTTCGCGGCGGCGAGTTGCAGGGGCGGTACCGCATGGCGCGCGGCAGCTACGACGCGGCGGTCGCCGATTATGACCGCACCGTCACCGACGCCTATCGCGCGGTCGCCGATGCGGTGGTCAGCCAGCGGGCGCTGACCACGCGGCTGAACGAATCGCAACAGTCGCTGGCCGATGCGCAGGCCGGGTACGACGTCGCGCGGCTGCGTTACGAAGGCGGGCTGTCGCGCTTCACCGACGTGCTGGTCGCACAGGACCGCGTGTTGCAGGCGCGCCGCGCCGTCACCGAACTGCAGGCCCGCGCCTTTACCCTCGATGTCGCGCTCGTCCGGGCGTTGGGCGGCGGGTTCACCGCCCCGGCCACTGCACAGCGCAATGATAAGGACCCGACCCATGGCTGATGCCGATCCCGCCGACCGCAGCTTCGCCGATGCCAAGGCCGCATCGGACACCCCTGCGCCAACCAAGCGCAAAAAGTGGCTGGCCGGCATCGCCGCCGTCGTGCTGATCGCCGGCGCGAGTTATGGTGGGTGGTACACGCTGGTCGGCAGTCATTATGTTGAGACCGACAATGCCTATGTCGGCGCCGAAACCGCACAGATCACGCCGATGGTCGCCGGACAGGTGATCGCGATCGGCGCGTCGGAAACGCAGAATGTGAAGCGCGGCGACGTGCTGGTCCGGCTCGACGATAGCGACGCGCGCATCGCGCTGGCGACGGCCGAGGCCGATCTGGCCAAGGCGCGCCGCCAGTTCGGCCAGACCACCGCGACCAGCGGCGCGCTGTCGGCGCAGGTGCAGGCGAAAGGCGCGGACGTGCTGGGTGCCCGCGCCCAGCTGGTATCGGCGCAGGCAGCGTTCGACAAGGCGCAGGTCGATTTCAACCGCCGGCAGAAGCTGGCCCCGAATGGCGCGGTGTCGGGCGACGAACTGACCGCCGCGACCAATTCGCTGGCATCGGCGCGTGGCGCGCTGGAACAGGCGCGGGCGGCGGTGGCGGAAGCGACGTCGCAACGGAGCGCGGCCGCAGGCAACCTTGCCGCCAACCAGGCGCTGATCCAGGGCACCACGACCAACAACGCGCCCGACGTGCTGGCGGCGGAAGCGCGCGTGCGGCAGGCGCAGCTCGACCTAGACCGCACCGTTATCCGCGCGCCGATCGATGGCGTCGTCGCCAACCGCACCATCCAGGTCGGCCAGCGCGTCGCTGCCGGCACCACGGTGATGCGGATCGTGCCGGTCAACAGCGCCTATGTCGATGCCAACTTCAAGGAAGGTCAGTTGACCAAGGTGAAGCCCGGCCAACCGGTGAAGCTCACCTCCGACCTGTATGGCGACGATGTCGAATATCATGGCCGGGTAGTCGGTTTCTCGGGCGGCACCGGATCGGCCTTCGCGCTGATCCCGGCGCAGAACGCGACCGGCAACTGGATCAAGGTCGTGCAGCGCCTGCCGGTCCGGGTCGCGCTGGACCCCACGGAACTGGCGGTACATCCGCTCAGGGTCGGGCTGTCGATGACCGCCGAGGTGAATGTTTCGGGGCGGTGAACGGCTGCTTCGCAATTCGTCCGTTCGTGCTGAGTAGGGGCTGAGCGCAGTCGAAGACCCGTATCGAAGCACCTGTGGCACGGGTCTTTCGATACGCCATTTCGACAAGCTCAATGGCTGCTCAGGACGAACGGTTCGGGTCGAAGAAGCGCACAGGGGAGCAGTCGGCATGACCGGCCAGGACGATTTCAAACCCTTTACCGGGCCAAAGCTGCTGTTCGCCGGGCTGGTACTGGCGCTCACCAACTTCATGGTGGTGCTCGACACGACCATCGCCAATGTCTCGGTCGGACATATCGCCGGGTCGCTCGGCATCTCGACCAGTCAGGGGACGTGGATCATCACCTCCTATGCGGTGGCGGAGGCGATCTGCGTGCCACTAACCGGATGGTTGGCCGGGCGGTTCGGGACGGTCAGGACGTTCGTGTTCGGGATGATCGGCTTCGGCGTCTTCTCGATCCTGTGCGGGCTGTCGTCCAGCCTGGCGATGATCGTCGTCGCGCGGATCGGTCAGGGGCTGTGCGGCGGGCCGCTGATGCCGCTGACGCAGACGATGCTGCTGCGCATCTTTCCCCGGGAAAAGCACGGACAGGCAATGGGGATGTGGGCGATGACCACCGTCACCGCGCCGATCCTTGGGCCGATCCTGGGCGGGACGATCAGCGATAGCTGGTCGTGGCACTGGATCTTCTTCATCAATATTCCGGTCGCGATCTTCTGCGTATTCGGCGCGCTCCGCCTGCTGAAGACCGCTGAGACGAAGCGCGAGAAGCTGAAGGTCGACAAGATCGGCCTCGCCCTGCTGGTCCTGTGGATCGGCGCGCTGCAGATCATGCTCGACATCGGCCGCGAGCATGACTGGTTCGAGGACCCGACCATCGTCATCCTCGCGCTGGTCGCGGCGGTCGGCGCGGCGGTGTTCGTGGTGTGGGAGTTGACCGAGCGGCAGCCGATCGTCGACCTGCGCGTGTTCCGCCATCGCGGGTTCACGGTCGCGGTCGCGGCCTTGTCGTTTGCTTTCGGGACCTTCTTCGCTTCGGTCGTGCTGATCCCGCAATGGTTGCAGGCAAGCCTTGGCTACACCTCGACCTATGCCGGTTATGCCACCGCGTTCAACGGCGTGGGCGCGGTCATCATGTCGCCCTTCGTCGCCAGGATGCTGAAGAAGCATGATCCGCGTGCGCTGGTGTGTTTCGGCATCTTCTGGATCGCGGCGGTCAATCTGTTGCGGGTCCAGTGGACGACGGGCGCGGATTTCTGGACGCTCGCCTTTCCCCAGATCGTGCAGGGGTTCGGAATGCCGTTCTTCTTCATTCCGCTCACTACCATTGCGCTCGGCGCGGTCGAGCCGAAGGAAACAGCATCGGCGGCGGGCGTAATGAGCTTCCTGCGCACCATGGCGGGCGCGATCGGGACATCGGTGTCGATGACGCTCTATGGCGACAACATGACCGTCGCGCGCAGCGAGATCGTGTCCCGGCTGAACGCCGATCCGACCGCGCAGGCGTTGCAGGCGCAGGGTTTATCGGCCGAACAGGCGCGCGGTGCGATCGAAATGACGGTGACGCAGGAAAGCAGCACGCTGGCGATCAACCACATGTTCCTGCTGTCGGCGATCATCTTTGCCGGTGCGGCGCTCATCATCTGGCTGGCCCCGCGACCCAAACGGGCGCCGGCACCGGGGGCGGCACATTGAGGGCCGGGGGACGCTGCCGATCCCGGATCAGTAGTCGCTGTCCCCGCCGAACGCTGCCGCTTTCATCGGGACAGGAGTGAAAGGCCCCGTCCGTATCGGGGTCACCGCGCCAAACCGATGATAGCGGTTCCTACATAACCCTCCGCAGCAGATCCCGTCAGCGTCGGCGTCTGCTGCGCGATCTGGGCCGTTGTGTTGTCGCCGAAGACGTTGTCGCTCGCGGTCGAGACCCGCGAATAGTTGGCAACGCTGCTGCTGTAGAGTGCCGACCCGCTGTAGATCGCGCTACAGGCCGCAGTCGGCATGGCAAGTTGCGAGGTAAGCGAAGCATAGCGTCCGCCGGTCGCGACCGCCGCGCTCGAAAACACTTCGAAATGCATGTGCGGGAAGCGTCCGGCGTAGCAGCCCGGGAAGATGGTGGTGAAGGTCACCTGCCCATTTGCGTCGGTGACCAATGCCCCGCGCAGCCAGCTTTCGCTCGACATATCGTAGAGCGAATATCGGCCCTGCGCATCGCAATGCCACAAATACACCAGATAGCCGGCCAACGGTGCGCAGGCGGCGTTCACATTGACCACGGTCAGCGTCAGCTTGAGCGCGACACCGGATGCGGTCGTGGTCGATCCGTTCAGGAAGCTGGACCGGATGTCGCTGCGTACCACACCGCTGGCGGTCAGGACGTTCGAGGTCGATCCGCTCGACGTGTTGGTGCCGTCCGCCGGATAGGGGCCGGCGGTTTCGGTCGGATCGACCAGACAGGCACCGGTCGGCGTTGTGGTGGCAGTCGCGGTCGGGGTGGGTGTCGGCGTTGGGGTCGGGGTGGCGGTGGTCGTAACGGTGCCGCTGCTGCTACCGCTTGAATCACTGCCGCAGCCGCCCAGAAGCGCGGCGGTGCCGACGCCGGCGAACAGACGCAGCGTGCTGCGGCGATCCGCCATCGCAGCGATCACCTTTAGGTCATGGACGAGCCCGAGGTCATGGTCTTCTGCGGCGTCTTTCTGGGGCATGTGGCGTCTCCTTGTCCGTGTCTGGACACTGACACTCCAACCGCACCGCCATATTTCGCCGTGTCGCCCCAATGTTGCAGCATGTTGCAACGGGGATCAGACGCGCGGCAATATAACCTCGACCCGCCCGCCGCGCGTACCGTAGCACAGCGTCACGCTGCCGCCATGCGCCTCGGCCAGCGACCGGACGATGGCGAGGCCAAGGCCCGCTCCGCCGGTCTTGCGGTTGCGTGACGGATCGCCGCGGACGAACGGTTCGAACAGCCGGTCGCCGAGCGTCGGATCGAATCCGGGTCCGTCATCGTCGATGCGTATCGTCACCTGGGCATCGCCGACCTGCCAGTCGACCCGCGCGCAATGGCCATAGCGTATCGCATTCTCGACGAGATTGGCGAACAGCCGCCGTAGCCCGGCAGGGTCCCCCCGGACAAGCGCCCGTGCGCCAAGCTCGATCGTCACAGGCGCACCTGCGCTGGCCAGATCGTCGATCAGTGCATCGAGGACGCTACCAAGATCGACGGTTACATGGCCGGCATGGCGTTCGTCACGGGCGAAGCGCAGCACGTCGCCCAGCATCGCGCGCATCTCCTCGATATCCGCGACCGCGCGCAGCCGGGCCGGTTCGGGCAGTTGCTCGATCCAATAGGCGATGCGTGACAGCGGAGTGCCCAGATCGTGCGCAATTGCCGCAAGCATGGCGGTCCGGTTGTCGGCATGACCGGCAAGGCGGTCGTGCATCGCGTTCAGCGCTGCGCTCAACGCGCGCACCTCTCGCGGTCCGTCAACCTGCGGCGGGGCGATACCGGGCCGCGCCGCCCGCGCGCCCGCCGCCAGTTCGCGCAGCGGCCGGGCGATCGCACGGACGATCCACCATGCGATCAGCGCCATGGCCAGCATCGCCGCCGCCATCCCGCCGAGCGTCACCAACAGCCAGTGTCGGAACAGCCGGTCGGGAGCGCTGCGCACCACCCGCCAACGCTCCCCGTCGTGCCAGCCCAACGTGAAGCCGCCGCGCAACGCACCGCTGCTCCCCAATGCCGGTTCGGCATAATAGCCGCGCAATTGGCCGCCGCCGATCATCGCCCGCAACCGCGCGTCGCGGTTCCGGTCCGGCCGTTCGTTCGCGCGGGCGGTGGGAGCGCTGCCAGTCGATAGGATGAGATCAGCCTGCGTTGCGTCCGCCAGCGGTTCGCCGCGCAACGCGGCGGCGACATCGCGCAGCGCGACCGGGGCGGGGCGGGGCGGGGGGCCGGCGAACGTGATGGCGAACGTCACCGCCGTCGCGGCGAAGATCGCAGCGATGACCAGCAGAAAAATCGGTAGCGCGATCGACGGCGCAGCGCGCGGCTTGCTCATCCGTATGCGACTTCGGCGGTGAACAGATAACCTTCGTTGCGAATGGTGCGGATGAGTTCTTCCCTACCATCGCGAGCGAGTTTGCGACGCAGGCGGCTCATCTGCACGTCGATCGCGCGGTCGAAATGCTCGGCATTTACCCCCCGTGACAGATCGAGCAACTGGTCCCGGCTCAGCACCCGCCGAGGATGTTCGATCAACGCCAGCAACAGGCGGAATTCACCGTCGGAAAGGTTGATCGCGACATCGTCTGGATCGAACAACTGCCGACCGGTGGCATCGAGCCGCCATCCGGCGAACCGGTGATAGTGGCGAACCGGAACAGCTGCCTCTGCCGTCTCGCCGCCCGTCGCGCGGCGCAGGACCGACCGGATTCGCGCCAGCAACTCTCGCGGGTTGGCAGGCTTGGCGATATAGTCGTCGGCGCCCATCTCCAATCCGACGATCCGGTCGATGTCGGTCCCGATAACCGACTGCATAATCACTGCCGGCCCCTGCGACCTGTCCATCGACCGCAGGATCGAAAGCCCATCCTCGCCGGGCATCATCACGTCGAGGACGATCAGGTCGTACTTCCGCGTCGCCATCGCAGCGCGCATCGTCGCTCCATCGGCGGCGGTATCGACCCGATACCCATGACCGTGCAGGAACGCCGCGGTCAGTTCGCGTATGCCGGGATCGTCATCGACGATCAGCAGGGTGGTGGTCGGATGCACGGTGTCCTTGGCTGGCTGTGGCATGGTAGGTATCAACGGAAGCGCGGTGGCCGGAAGATTTCCAGGCGGACACATATTGCAACAATTGGCCGGGAGTTTGCAGCCTCGCTCGGCAGCGATTCAGCAGACGGTCAGCGCAGTCGCCGATCCCCTTCGGGGCAATCAGATAGCCTGGTGTCCGATCCAAAGGAACTGAGATGGTGCATCGGCTGGCGTCATCCCGAACAGCCAGTGCGATCACGCCGGATGGACCGAGCGGGTGAGATACGCGACCATTGTCTTGCCGACGCGGGCGTCCGGCTGCTTTGGCTCCCCGATACATGCTGTGCCAACCAATGACAGCATTGCCGGAGCCGCCATCGCTAGCACGGCGCGACGGGAGAACCGCTCCGCGCCCTGCATCACACGATCTCCGGCAGCTTCGTCAGATGCTTGTCGAGCGTCATCGGGTATTCCCGTATCCGCACACCGGTGGCGTTATAGACCGCATTGGCGATCGCCGGGGCGACGCCGGAAATACCAAGCTCGCCCACGCCCTTCGCCTTCACCGGCGACATGGTGGGATCGGTTTCCTCCAGGAATATCACCTCCTGATGCGGAATATCGGCGTGGACCGGCACTTCGTATCCGGCGAGGTCGTGATTGACGAAGAAGCCGAAGCGCTTGTCGACGGCCAGCTCTTCCATCAGCGCCGCGCCCGCACCGCCGACCATGCCGCCAATCACTTGGCTGCGGGCAGTAATGGGGTTGAGGATGCGTCCCGCCGCGCAGACGGCCAGCATCCGCCGGATCCGAATTTCGCCGGTATAGGCGTCGACCGCAACCTCGCAGAAATGCGCGCCGAAGGTCTGCTGCGAGAACCGCTGCGACAGGTCGCCATATTCCATCCTGTCTTCAGCGATGATCGCACCGTCTTTCGCGGCCTGGGCGAGCGGCGCCCGCCGATTGCCGGCACGTACCTCGCCGTCGACGAACTCAGCGTCGGCGGAGTTGAACCCGAGCTTTGTCGCCACAGCCTCGCGCAGCTTGACGCATGCGGCATAGGCACCGGCCGTGGCGGATGCGGCACCACCCTGTCCGCCACCCCCGAAGGCTTCGGGATAATTCGAGTCGGCGAGCTTTACCACGACGCGATCGAGCGGCAGGCCAATCATCTCCGCGACCGTCTGGCCGATGATGGTGTAGCTGCCGGTCCCCATGTCGGTCATGTTGCTTTCGACGGTCACGATGCCGTTGCCGTCGAGCGTGACACGCCCGCTGGCCGGAATGATCGGCGCGCTGCGAATAGCGGATGCCATCCCCATGCCGATCAGCCAGCGGCCTTCACGGCGACTGCCGGGCCTAGCCGGACGGTCCTTCCACCCGAACCGCTCGGCACCCGTGCGCAGGCAGGGGACGAGCTGACGGATCGAGAAGGGGCGCGGCGTTTGGCCTTCCTCGCCGGGTACGACCTGGGTATCGTTGATGACGCGTAGCTCCACCGGGTCCATCCCCAGCTTTTCGGCCAGCTCGTCCATCGCCACTTCGAGCGCCATCAGGCCCGACGCTTCGCCCGGTGCGCGCATGGCATTGCCTTCGGGCAGGTCGAGCGTTGCGAGCCGGGTGAGGTTGAGACGGTTGGTCCCTGAATAGAGCAACTGCGTCTGCGCAGCCGCAATCTCCGGGCCGCCTCCCGGCAGATTGCCCGATAGGGTTTCGTGACCGACCGCGACCAGCTTGCCGTCGCGACCCGCCGCCAGACGGACGCGCTGGATCGTGGCCGGACGATGCGACGTATTGTTCGGCATCAGCGGGCGCGGCAACGTCACCTTCACCGCCCGGCCGACCGCGCGAGCGCCCAGCGCCGCGAGGATCGCGTCCGAACAGACGCTACCCTTTCCACCGAATCCGCCACCGATGTAGGTCGCGACGACGCGGATCCTGTCCTGCGGGATGCCGAGCTTTTTACCCAGGTCGCGCCGCGCCCAACCGACGATCTGCTGCGCCGACCAGATCGTCAGGTGATCGCCGTCCCAGCGCGCGATCGTGGCGTGCGGCTCCAGCATCATGTGGCTGTGGTCGGGGGTGGTGTAGGTCGCATCCACCTTCACGGGAGCTGATGCGAAAGCCGTGTCGAAGTCGCCGATGCGAACGTCCGGCTGACGCTGATGCGGCTTTGCGCCAGCCCGTGCAGCGGCAAGATCGAACGCGCCCTGCTCGCGCGCATAATCGACGCGGATCAGCGATGCGGCATGACGCGCCTGCTCGAACGTCTCGGCGACGACCAGCGCGATAGCCTGATGGTAATGCTCGACTTCCGGCCCCGCGAGCGGCTTGGCGACGTAGAACCCCTGCTTCTTGATCGGGCCGGCATTATCGGCCGTCACGATGGCGAGGACACCCGGCGCGGCCTTGGCCTCGCGCATATCCATCGATGATATGCGGCCCTTGGCGATGCCCGAACCGACGACATAGCCATAGGCGGCGTTCGGCGCGGCCTCGTGGTTCTCGTAGGAATAGACGGCGCGTCCGGTCGTCTTCAGCGGCCCCTCGATACGCGGGTGCGGTTTGCCGACAACCTTTGCCCGATCGATCGGGTTGGTGCCTGCTGGCGTGTCGAACTTCATGCTGACTTGCCTTCCGCGATGGTGGCTGCAAGCGCTCGCGTCGCGAGCGGTATCTTGAACGCATTGTCCTCTGTCGGTCGGGCGTTCGCGAACGCCTTGGCCGTCACGACTGCGACCCCCTGAGTCATCAAAGCGTCGGCCGCGTCGATCCGCCACGGCTTGTGCGCGACCCCGCCGAACGCTGCACGTCCACTGCCGTCCTTCTGGATGACGGCCGCGACCGAGACGAGCGCGAAGGCATAGGAGGCCCGGTCGCGAACCTTCTCATAATGGTGCGTGCCGCCCAGCGGCCGGGGCAGCGTCACCGCCGTAATCAGCTCACCGGCTTCGAGGTTGTTGTCGAGGTGGGGCTTGTCGCGGGCAGACGGTGGAAATCGGCGATCGGGATAGCGCGGGTCGTGCCATCCGCCTTGACCGTCTCCACGGTCGCATCCAGCACGCGCATCGCCACGGCCATATCGCCGGGATAGGTGGCAATGCACTGGTCGCTCGAACCGATCACGGCGAGCTGGCGCGAATAGCCGCCGATCGCGGCGCAGCCCGACCCAGGCTTGCGCTTGTTGCAGGGCATGTTGGGGTCATAGAAATACGGACACCGGGTCCGCTGAAGCAGGTTGCCCGCCGTGGTCGCCTTGTTGCGAAGCTGGCCGGAAGCTCCTGCCACGATCGCGCGGGTCAACACGCCATAATCGCGACGGACGCGGGTGTCGGCAGCGAGCGCGGTGTTCGTGACCAGCGCGCCGATCCGCAAGCCGCCATCCGTTGTCGGCTCGATCCGATCGAGCTTCAGGTCCTGGACGTCGACCAGATGCCGGGGCGTCTCGATCTCCAGCTTCATCAGGTCGAGCAGGTTGGTGCCCCCGGCAAGGAACTTTGCTCCGGGCTGACGGGCAACAGCGGCAGCGGCTTCGGCCGGGGTCCTTGCGCGCTCATAGGTGAAGGGCTTCATGCCTTTGCTCCCGCGACTTCCGCCATCGCCTCGGCGATGTTGGAATAGGCACCGCAACGGCAGATATTGCCGCTCATCCGCTCCCGCATTTCGGCGTTGGTCAGCTGCGGTCGCGCGGAAAGATCGGCCTGGACATTGCTCGGCACACCGCGCTTGATCTCGTCCAGCACCGCGACGGCCGAACAAATCTGGCCCGGCGTGCAATAGCCGCACTGATAGCCGTCATGACGAACGAACGCGGCTTGCATCGGGTGGAGCTTGTCCGGGGTGCCTAGCCCTTCGATCGTCCTCACCTCGTCGCCCTGATGCTGGACGGCGAGGCTCAGGCAGGAATTGATCCGCTCCCCGTTGACGATGACGGTGCAGGCTCCGCACTGCCCGTGATCGCAGCCCTTCTTCGTGCCGGTGAGCTTCAGATGCTCGCGCAGCGCATCGAGCAGCGTCGTGCGTGTGTCGAGGTTGAGGTCACGACGCTTGCCGTTGACGGTGAGCGATACCGGCATGGTCGCGGGAGCAGCCGCTTTTGCGGGCTGTGCCTCCACTTGCGGGGCCGCGGCCAGCGCAGCCGCTGCGGCGCTGCCGGCGAGAACACCTCGCCTCGACATCTCCATCTCGGTCATCATCGCCGTCGCTCCCGTTACAGCTTGTTGTATAGATCGTCGGCGACCGGTTCGAGCCACGTCACGGACGTACCGTCGAGCGCTTCCGACACCGCCACATGGGTCAATGCGCTATCGCGAGCCGCACCATGCCAGTGCTTGACGCCCGGCGAGATGAAGACGGTGTCGCCGGTCGCGATCGGCTGCGCGGCCTCGCCGTCGACCTGCACCCATCCGTGTCCAGCGGTGACGATCAGCAATTGCCCCAGCGGATGCGTGTGCCAGTTCGTATGCGCGCCCGGCTGGAACGTCACCGTCGCGCCGCCGAGGCGCGCATCGCCGGTGCCTTTAAAGGGCGATGCGACCGACACGCTGCCGGTGAAATAGTCGGCGGGACCGGATTTCGGCTCCTGACCGGGACGGATGACCTGAACGTTCGGCATGGCGGCAACCTCCTGCTTGGCGAATATTTTGCCCGCGACAAAGATGGCGGCGTTCGCCTTCGGCCACCCAGCGTAGAAAGTGAGATGGGTCAGCGCCTCGACGATCTGCGGCTGCGTCAGCCCGTTTTCGATGCCACGCTGGACATGGAAGGCGAGCTGGTCGCCATCACCGCCTGCGGCGAGCGCGGCGATGGTGACGAGGCTGCGGTCACGCGGCGACAGGTCGGTGCGTCGCCACAAGTCGGCGAACACGACGTCGTTGGTAAGCTGCGCGAGCTTGGGTGCGATCGGAGCGAGCGTCCGGTTGACGGTCGAAGCACGCGCGGGATCGGAGCCGGGCAGTGGCGCGGTGGCCGGAGGCACCGCTGCAAGCGGCGTCAGGTCGACGTGGCGCGCGGCAAATACTTTCTCGACCTCGTTCAAGGCTGACACTGCGTTCGGCCATCCGGTATAGAAGGCGAGTTGCGTCACCATGCCGGCCACCTCGGACGGCTTGACGCCGTTATCGAGGCCAAGATTGAGATGGCTCGTCATTTGCGCAGTCTTGCCGGTCGCGATCAGTACCGACAGGGTAACGATGCTGCGGTCGCGCGGGGCCAGTTCGGGACGCACCCACACGTCACCGAACAGCACTCGATCGGTATAGCCGGCCAGCGCTGGCGCGATTGCCTGCATGTTCCTGGGCGCAACCGACGGACGATCCTGCGCCTCGACCGGCACGGCCATCGCCAGCGCGGCAGCGGTTGCGGTTGTTACCTTCATCGTCTCGTCTCCCATCCTGATCCCGGTTGGGATCAATCGCCGCCAGCGCTCGTCTTCACCGGCCGAACGAGGCGCGAGAAGGTGAGCTGTGCCAGACGCCATTTGCCAGCCTGCCTGTTGTAGACTTCCGTGACCATGAAGGGATTGGTGACGGTGCGACCACCGACGACGGCCTTTAGGTCGAGGTCTTCCAGCACGATTGCGGTGTTGCCGAACACCCGCACATCAACCGCGTAGATCGACGCCTTCTTGTACCAGATGCCGCCGCTCTGGATGGTGGCGAGTTCCTGGGTCTTGCCCCACGTTCCGCCCATATGGGTGAACATGGCCCGGTCGTCGAAGAGCGTCGCGAGGGAGTCGACCTTCTTGTCCGCCATCCAGTCCCATTTGGTCTTCGACAGGTCGATGACCTGCTGCTCGGTCGGGGTATGCGTTGCGGCCGTCCTGATCGTCTCGGTGGGCGGTGCCGGCGTTTGTTGCGCGAGCAAGGGCTGCACGGGCAGCACCGAGAGGGCGACCGCGCCCAGTAGGCAAAGCCGCTTCATTCCCTGTATCGACCGAGTGTCCATCACAACTGCTCCTGCGCGAAGTTAGTAGGGGGCACGCGGATGCCCCAACATCAGCCCGTGAATGACGATCAAGCGTCGGCACGACGGCGACCTCTATCTAGGTTGAAGCATTCTCGGGGATTAGACAGGGTAAATCACTTGGGTCTATGATATGACGTCATGAAACCCTTGGTGGCGACCTGATATGCAGCGTGAGGATCTGGGCAATCTGGCTATGTTTCTAGGATCAGGACCTATTAAATGGTTGCGTGATTGGCGGCGGATTGATTCACTGTCGGCGGAGGTGCCGGGATGAATGACCTGCTGTTGCTGTCCAAGGCGCAGATGCGCCGGATCGAGCCG
>NZ_LMLA01000014.1 GCF_001421765.1 Sphingomonas sp. Leaf32
TCGCTACCCCTCTTTTGGAAGGGCGCCCGCTTCGCCTTTTCAGTGTCCCCGTAGAAGCGAGCAACTCGCCCCGTCCGGTGAACAGCCCTCTACGGGGGGTCTTCCGAACCGTCAACGGCTTTTTGCAATTTTGTTTCGAGAAAGTTGCAGATCGGCGGAAATCCTTGGGTTTACACCCCCTCAATCCATGGGGTTACAAGGTGGCCTGATGGAAACCCCTGCCGAATCAGCCCGCGCCGCCGCCGAACCGCTCGGAAAGCAGGTGCGGCGCGCCGTCATCTGGCGGTCGGGGAGCCAGATCGTCGGGCAGATCGTGTCGTGGGCATCGACCTTTCTGGTCATCCGACTGCTGACGCCGGGCGACTATGGCATGGTCGCGATGACGGGCGTCGTGCTGTTGCTGCTCAACATGCTGAACGGCCATGGCCTGGCCAATGCGCTGATCCAGCATGGCGAGGTGTCCGTCCGCGAACAGCGGCAGGTCTTTGGTATGCTGCTCGTCCTCAACGTCATGTTGGGGGGCTTGCAGTTCGCGCTCGCGCCACTGGCCGCCGCCTATTATCGCGAACCGTTCGTCGCCGACCTGTTGCGGGTACAGGCGTTGCTGTACCTCACCACGCCGTTCAGTTCCTTTGCCTATGCACTGTTGGCGCGTCGGATGGATTTCCATCGGCAGGCGCAGGTCAACCTGCTGTCGTCACTGGCCGGCGCACTGGCGGCGATCGGCGGGGCCTATGCGGGTCTCGACGTCTGGACGCTGGTGCTGGCGCCCGCGACGACGTTCGTCACGCGCGCGGTCGGGCTGATGATCGCGGCACGGGCGTGGATGTGGCCGAGCTTCGACTTTCGCGGTGCCGGACATCTTGCCCGCTATGGCGGGATCGTCGCGGGGGCGAGCCTGCTGAACTTTGCGCAAAGCCAGGCCGACATCCTCGTCGCCGGGCGGTTCTTCGATGCGCATGCGGTCGGCATCTACACCACCGCGCTGTTCCTGACGCAGATCTTCACCAACAAGGTCGTGCCGCCGATCAACGAGGTCGCCTTTTCGGCCTATGCCCGGATGCGCGACGATCCGGCGGCCATCGCCCAGGGGTTCGTGCGGTCGGTACGGGTGCTGATGCTGATCGCGGTGCCGTTCTTCATCGGCCTGGCGGTAACGGCGCAGCCGGCGGTGGCCATCGCCCTCGGGCCGAAATGGTCGGATGCCGCGCCCCTGGTCGCGCTGCTCGGTCTCGCTATGCCGTTCATGACCTTGCAGGCGCTCTTTCCCCCCGCCGTCGACGCGCTGGGCAAGCCCGGCACCACGGCAGGCACGACCGCAATCGGCGCGATCATCCTGCCGATCGCCTTCCTGATCGGCGCGCGGTTCGGGATCGAGGGCGTGGCGGGTGCGTGGATCGTCGCGCATCCGCTGTTGCTGGCGATCGTCGCGGCACGGGCGTTGCCGGTGATCGGACTGTCGGCGGGCAGCTTCGCGCGCGCCGTCGCGCCGGCGTTCGGGGCGGGCGCGGCGATGGCGGCGGCGGTCACGCTCGCCGCCCATGCCGCAGGGCCGCTGTCGCCGGTGCCGATGCTGGCGCTGTCGGTCGCGGTCGGCGGCGCGGTCTATGCCGGTAGCCTGTGGATCTTCGCCCGCAGCACCGTCCTCGACGCCTGGGCGATGCTGCGGCGCGCCTAGATCGCCTTCCGATCAGATCGGAAGGCGATCTAACCCAGCCGGTCGATCGCCGTGCGGGTCGCCGCCAGATAGGCATCGCCGTGGAAGCGATAGGTACCGATGAAGTGGACGAACGCCGGGTCGGTCGCAAAGCGTGCCCGGCCGAACAGTGCCGCATTCCAGAAGTTCAGATAGCGATCATAGGGCAGCAGCAGCGGGTCGTGGCCGTTGGCGACCACGAAGTTCGACGTCACCTGCTCGCTGCCCCAGCGCGACCAGCTTTCGCGACCGATCGCGTCGTCCATCGCCAGCGACAGCGCTTCGGCCAGCGCCCGCCCATGGCCCCCCGGCGCGAAACCGGCAAAGCCCGCACAGCCCCGGACATAGCGCAGCGATTCATATCCCGACAGCGCGACCGATCCGATCGCCGCCTCCGCCGCGTCCTGCACATGCAGCCCGGCCCCGCGCGGATCGACCCCGGCCGCATCGCGGGCAAGGTCAGCTACGGCACGGAGTTCGGCGCTTGCCTCCCCGCGCAGCGTGAAATCGCGTCCGGCATCGATCGCCTCACGGACCTCCGCCACATCGCCCAGCGTCACCGTGTCCGAGTCGGCCTGGATCACATAGGAATCGGCGCGCAGGTCGAGAATGGTCAGCAACCGCTCCCACGTCCCCCCGCGCGGGCATGGCCCGGTATCGACATCGTCGATCAGGATGATGCGCGGGTCGTTCAGGTGATGCGCCAGCACCGCCTTGTCGCCGGCGGTCAATGTCCCGTCGTCGAGGATCACCGCCCGCCCCCGGCCCAACTGGTGCCGCAGCGACTTCACCGTGACCAGATAGGGCAGCAACACCGCCGACCCGATCATCGAGAACAGGATGACGCCGTCGTCGCTGCGCGGGATCGGCGGGGTCTGCAGCACCCGCCGCGCCAGCCGGCGGTGCAGCCGTTGCTTGACGTGCCAGTTGAGATGCTCGGCGAGCGAGGGAGAAGCCATGATGCCGCTGTACTGCCGTCGCCTTAATTACCGGTCAACGCGGGGCCAGTCTGAAAACTCGCCGGAGGGCGAGCTTTGAGGCGGCACCGGCCCGCTCCCCCGCCCGGCCACCCATCGAAGATACCGTGTGGGTGGCCGGGCGGGGGAGCGGGCCGGTGCCGCAAACGTGCTTCGGCACGTTTACAACAGATTCTCACGCCTGCTGGATATAGGTCCGCATCGCGTTCGCCTCCGCCTCGATCCCGTCGATGCGGTGCTTGACCAGATCGCCGATCGACACGAACCCGACCAGCGCCTCGCCCTCGACGACCGGCAGGTGGCGGATGCGCCGCTGCGTCATCAGCGACAGCGCGCCCAGGATCGACGCGCCGGGCGGCACCGTGACCACCGGGCTGCTCATCCGTTCGCCGACCGCCATGTCCAGCACCGCCGCACCGACCTCGACCAGCGCGTGCACCACGTCGCGTTCCGAAAAGATGCCGGCGACCTTGCCCTCCACCAGCACCGGCACCGCGCCGATGCGGTGCCGCGTCAGCAGCGCCACCACCTCGCGCACCGGCATGTCGGCGCCCACCGACACCACATCGCGTCCGCCCGAAATCGCTGCGATCGTCATCGCTCTCTCCTTGTGCTCCGGCGCAGCGGTTCCCTCCCGCATCGCGTCCATGGCCTTGAGAATCTCACGCTTCGGGCGCATTGAAAAGCCATGGCGAACGATCTGGACGACCCCGACTATGCCGCGTTCGCCTGGGCGCGCTTTCGCTGGCTGCTCAAGATCATGGCCGGCGTATCGGTCGCGGCCGCGCTGGTGGCGCTCGGCGGCATCTGGTGGTGGATCGGGTCGATGAACTGGATCATCGCCGCTGCCACGCTGGGCGGGGTCGGCGGATCGGTGATGCTGGGCGGCGCATTGATGGCGCTGGTGTTTCTCAGCAACGGATCGGGCCATGACGCCGCGGTCGATGCGTTCAATGCCGATCGCGATCCGGGGCGCGATCCGCGAGGGTAGGTGGCGCTGGTCGGAAACCTCGGTCCGGCCCAGCACGACTACCCACCCCTCCGTCACCCCGGGCTTGACCCGGGGTCCCGCTTCTTCTGCGGTCGGTACAAAGCGGGACCCCGGATCAAGTCCGGGGTGACGATCAAGGAAGGCGTCCGCAAACCGCCAAAACGCAAAACCCGCCGGGCGCCCTGTCGGCCCCCGGCGGGTTTTGACGAACGAACCGGCCCCAGTACGGGCCGGACGCGCTTACTTGATCTTCGCTTCCTTGAACTCGACATGCTTGCGCACGACCGGGTCATACTTACGGAAGGTCAGCTTCTCGGTCTGGTTGCGCGGGTTCTTCTTGGTGACATAGAAGAAGCCGGTATCGGCCGAGCTGACGAGCTTGATCTTGACGGTGGTCGGCTTTGCCATGACCCAAAATTCCCTTGGGCATGACGCCCGCAAATGACAATGGAAAGCGACCCGCCACGACGCGGGCTGCTGCAAGTTGGGGGCGCATGGGGCAATACGGTGCATGAGTCAAGGCCGGACGCCTTCACCGGAACGTAACCTCTGGGGTGCAGGTTACGATTCAAATGGTTGGAGAGGCGGCGATGCGGATCGAGTCGGTGCATATCGATGCGGAGCGGGCGATGACGTTGGGCGGCCATGCCCATCCGTTCGCCGAGATCGAGGCGATTCGCGCCATCGCCACTGCCGAATCCAGCCTGCCCGCGCTGTCGGTCCTGGCGCTGGTCGATGCTGCCATCGCACGCGGCGAACGTGCCTCGCTCGGCGAATGGACCGCGCTCGCCCGCGATGCGGTACGCTGCGGGCGCAGCGACGTCGCGACCGCGCAGGCCTATGCCGCCGCCTGTTCGGTACGTCTCGCCGGCTGATCCTGCGAACGGATGGACCCGCTCGTTCCCGCGCTGGTCGCGGTCCTGCTGGCGGGGGTCGGCGATCGCCCGGCGTTGCTGACCGCGATCCTTGCCGATCGGCACGGATCGGCGGCCACGATCGGCGGCGTGGTCGCGCAGGCGATCGGGTTCGCGCTCGCCGCCGTGGCCGGGACGCTGGTCGCCCCGCACCTCTCGCCCAATGCGCGCGGCCTGTTGCTCGCCCTCGCGCTGTTGTCGGCCGGCGGGTCGGCGCTGTTCGCCGCGCGGATCAAGGACCGGCTCGACCATTGGCGGCTGCCCGGCTGGCTGACCGGCTTTCTCGGCCTCGGCATCCTCGCGCTGGGGGATCGCGGACAGTTCCTCGTCTTCGCACTGGTTGCGCGCACGCCCGATCCGGTGGCGGGCACCATCGGCGCGACGCTGGCAGCAATCGCCCTGTCCGCCGCCGCCGCGACGCTGGGCGAACGTGGCTGGCAGGCGCTGCCGTTTCGCGTGGTCCGGCCGGTGACGGCGGGACTGTTGCTGCTGAGCGGCGCCATCATTGGTCTGGGCGCATTGCGCCTGCTTTGATCCAGCGAATCGATCGTTCCGACCGGAATTTTCGCTTGGGGAAAACGGGAAAGATTCGGCACCGCGATCGTTGCTGAACCGAATCATATCCTGCCGGAGAAACCCTCGTGACCAACCCTGCGCTCGACACGCCGACCGACCTGCCCAACAATAAGGTCGCGAGCGTCGCCGACGGCCTGAACGCTGCCCTCGCCGACTGCTTCACTTTGTATCTGAAGACCAAGAACTTCCACTGGCACGTCTCCGGCCCGCATTTCCGCGACTATCACCTGATGCTCGACGATCAGGCCGCGCAGATCCTGGCGGTCACCGACGTGATCGCCGAACGCGTGCGCAAGACCGGCAACACCTCGTTGCGCTCGATCGGCGACATCGCGCGGCGCACTGCGATCAAGGACAATGACAAGGAGTTCGTGAAGCCCGACGACATGCTCGCCGAGCTGCGCGACGACAATCTGAAGCTGGTCGAGCGGCTGCGCGAAGCCCGCGAAGCCGCCGAGGCAGCCGGCGACACCGCGACCAGCAGCCTCGCCGACGACTGGATCGATCAGGCCGAGGAACGCGCCTGGTTCCTGTTCGAAACCGCGCGCAAGGGCTGATTCCCTGCCGCCGACCTACGAAAAGCCCGCCGGTGCCTTATCGCACCGGCGGGCTTTTCGCTGCGAGGGCGACGAATCCGGAACCGCGACCGCCCCCGCGCGCTCCTGTACGGACGGGGCAATCCTGCCCATACGAACGGGAACAACGACATGTTGAAATGGGCCGTGATGTTTCTCGTGCTGGGTCTGGTGCTCGGCGCATTGGGCTTTGGCGGTATCGGCGGCGCGTTCGTCGGCATCGCGAAAATCCTGTTCTTCGTCGCCATCGCGATCTTCGCGGTGCTGCTGGTGCTGGGACTGCTCGCCGGGCGTGGCGTGAAGCGCGCCATCGACTAGGCTCGCCAGCGATGCGCGCCTTTGCCGATCTGCTCGATCGCCTGATCTATACCCGGTCGCGCAATGCCAAGCTGGCGCTGATCGGCACCTATCTGCGCGACACGCCCGATCCCGATCGCGGCTGGGCGATCGCCGCGCTGACCGGCGATCTCGACCTGCCGGCGGTCAAGTCCGCCGCGATCCGCGCGCTCATCACCGAACGGACCGATCCGGTGCTATTCGCGATGAGCCGCGATTTCGTCGGCGATACGGCGGAAACCGTCGCCTTGCTGTGGCCCGAACCGCCGCCCGGTACGGTGACCGACGCCGATCCGCTGACCCTCGATACGGTGGTGACGCGCTTGGGCCACCTGTCGCGTTCCGATGCGCCGCGTGCGCTGGCCGATATGCTCGACCGTCTCGAATCGGACGAACGCTTCGCCCTGCTCAAGCTCGCGACCGGCGGCCTGCGCGTCGGCGTCTCCGCGCGCCTCGCCAAGACCGCGCTGGCACAGGCGTTCGGCCTCGACGTCGATGCGGTGGAGGAGGTGTGGCACGGCCTCGCCCCGCCCTATGCCGAGCTGTTCGACTGGGCGGAGGGGCGCGCCGAACAGCCGCACGCCGCCGACCTGCCGGTGTTCCGCCCGTTCATGCTGGCCCACCCCCTCGACGACGGCATCGTCGACCTTGCCGACTATGCCGCCGAATGGAAATGGGACGGCATCCGGGTCCAGCTGGTCCATGTCGGCGGCGAAACCCGGCTGTACAGCCGCGCGGGCGACGACATTACCGCCGCCTTTCCCGAAGTCGCCGCCGCCTTCCGCACGCCCGGCGTGCTCGACGGCGAATTACTGGTCCGCGGGGTTGGCCAGGGCGATGCGCTCCATGCCGACGATACCGGCGCGGCCAGCTTCAACGCGCTGCAACAGCGGCTGGGGCGGAAGATCGTGTCGAAGGCGATGCTGGCCGACTTTCCCGCCTTCGTCCGCCTCTACGACATCCTGTTCGACGGCAACGAAGACCTGCGCGAGCGCCCGTGGCACGAACGCCGCACCCGGTTGGAAGCGTTCGTGCCCACACTGGACCCGACGACCTTCGACCTGTCCCGCCTGATCGACGCCGCCGATTTTGCCGAGCTGGCCGACATCCGCAGCCGCGCGCGCGATTCGGCAATCGAGGGGGTCATGCTCAAACGCCGCGACTCTCCCTATGTCGCCGGGCGGCGGGTAGGGCTGTGGTATAAATGGAAACGCGATCCGCTCGTCGCCGATTGCGTGATGATGTACGCCCAGCGCGGCAGCGGCAAACGATCGTCCTTCTATTCCGACTACACCTTTGGCTGCTGGACCGCCGACCCGGCCGAGGGCGGCGAGTTGCTGCCGGTCGGCAAGGCTTATTCCGGCTTCACCGATGCCGAGCTGAAGGACCTCGACCGCTTCGTCCGCCAGCATACAACCAACCGCTTCGGCCCGGTACGTGAGGTCGAAAAGACACTGGTGTTCGAAGTCGCGTTCGATTCGATCCATGCGTCGAAACGCCACAAATCAGGCGTCGCCATGCGCTTCCCCCGCATCAGCCGCATCCGCACCGACAAGCCGGCGACGGAAGCGGACCAGATCGCCACGCTGCTGAAGCTGGTGAGCTGAGCTGAGCCGACCCGCCCACCCAAACGAACCGTACCCCCGCGCAGGCGGGGGTCCAGAGCCAAGCAAAACCGTCGACCGTTCGCACCCTGAATCCCCGCCTGCGCGGGGATACGCTTAGTTCTGCGGCACCGGCTCCAACGCGATCTCGAACAGCGTCGGCCACCATTTGCCGGTAACGAACAACCGCTTGCCCGCCGCATCCCACGCAATGCCGTTCAGCACCGCCTCCGGATCGAGCGGCCCCAGTTCGGCGCGCAAGGGGGCCAGGTCGACCAGCGCATCGACCTCCCCGGTCGCCGGGTCGATCCGCACGATATAATCGCGGTGCCAGATATTGCCCCACAGCTTGCCGTCGATCATCTCCAGCTCGTTGAGGTTATGCACCGGCCGGCCATTGGCGGTGATCGTCACCCGCCGCGTTTCCTTGAACGTCTTCGGATCCATGAAGCGCAGCGTCGGCGTCCCGTCCGACAGGATCAGCGAACGGCCGTCGCTCGCCAGCCCCCAGCCCTCGCCCGGATAGCGCGCGCGACCGACCGCCTTCAGCGTCTTCATATCCCAGCGATGCGCGATCCCATCCTGCCACGTGATGCTGACCATCTGCTTGCCATCGACCGCCAGCCCCTCGCCGAACTGCAATCCCGGCAGTTTCGTGCGCGCCAGCACCTTGCCATCGCTCAGCCGGACCCGGCGCACGTCGGAAACGCCCGGCTGGCCGGTGCTCTCGAACAGGCTGCCGTCCTGCCACACCAGCCCCTGGGTGAAGGCGGTGCGGTCATGCGGGTATCGCGCGACGATCCGCGCGCCGATCGCCTCGACCGGGACCGGTACGTGCGCGGCGGGCGGCGCGCCGGTCTGGGCGACGGCGGCGGTGGTGGCGAGCGCGAGGCTCCACGGCAGTGTCCAGCGGATCATGCGCATCTTCTTCCTCGCCCCATGCTTGCCGCCGGCTGAACCGCTCAGAACGGCACCGCCGGCCCGGCCGGTACGATACCGGTCGGATTGATGTCCTTGTGGCTGCGATAATAGTGCGCCTTGATCTGGTCGAGATCGATCGTGTCCGCAACGCCCGGCAGTGCCGCGATCCGTTCGGTCAGCGCGCGCAGCCGGGGGTAATCGACTAGCCGGCGGATATTGCACTTGAAATGCCCGTGATAGACCGGATCGAACCGCACCAGCGTCGTGAACAGGCGAATATCCGCCTCGGTCAGCCGGTCGCCGACCAGCCAGTCGCCGGTCAGCCGATCCTCCAGCCAGTCGAGCGAGTCGAACAACGCCGCCACCGCCTTGTCATACGCCGCCTGGGTCGTCGCGAAACCGGCGCGGTACACGCCGTTGTTGACGGTTTCATAGACCCGCGCGTTCACCGCATCGATGTCGTCGCGCAACGCGGCCGGGTAGAAATCGCCCGGCGTCGCGCCCAAATCGTCGAACGCGGTGTTGAGCATCCGCAGGATCTCCGACGATTCGTTGTTCACGATCCGCCGCTCCTGTTTGTCCCACAGCACCGGCACGGTGACCTTCCCCGTCATCCCCGGCTGGGCCATGCTATAGAGCTGATGCAGGTGATCGACGCCGTTCACCGGATCACCCGTCCCACCGAACGCGTCAGCGAAACTCCACCCCTGCACGCCCATGATCGGCCCGACGACCGTCACCGGCAGCATCGCCTCCAGTCCTTTCAGCGCGCGGACCACCAACGTGCGATGCGCCCACGGACAGGCAAGGCTGACATAGAGATGATAGCGATCCGCCGCCGCCGGAACGCCCGCCTGCCCATCCGGGCCGGGTGCGCCGTCGCGCGTCAGCCAGTCGCGAAACCCGCTTTCGGCCCGCTGGAAATTACCCGACGCGTCGGTCGGCGCGACCGGCGTATCATTGGTCCACATCCCGTCCTGCAGCATTCCCATCAGCGATTCCTTTTCAGTCGTCGCCGGTGAACGCGCTTATGCCGTGTCGGGGTTCCCGCCACCCTGCCGCGCCGCGCTTTCGCGCTTGAGCGGCCGCGCGACCGGGCAGACTTCCTGCACGAACCCGTTCAGCGTGTTGGTCAGATTGTCGGGCACCAGCCGGTAATAGACGAACTGCCCGCGCTTCTCGCTGCTGACCAGCCCGGCCGATTCGAGGATCGAGAGATGCTGCGAAATCGACGGCTTCGACATCGCGAACCGCGCCGCGATCTCCCCCGCGCTCAGTTCCGCATGGGCCAGATAGGCCAGGATCTTGCGCCGGGGCACCGACGCCAATGCTTCGAACACGCGCTGCATGGGACCACAGATAGGCGCACGCGGCCCGCTTGACAAATATGCTTCGTTATTTAGGTTATTTCCTAATTACCGAAGGGAGTCCGGCATGAACGATCGTTCGACGTTGCGGATGAAGGCGACCGACACCAGTTGCGCGGTTCAGGGGCGGGTCCGCTGGGCGCCGGGGCGATCGCTGTGGATCGGCGGCATGACGCTGGCCGCGCTCGCCGTCGCGCCCTTCCACGTCACGATCGGCAGCGTGCTGCTGTTCCTCGTCACCAGCGGCATCACGCTGTGCGCGGGTCATTCGGTCGGGCTGCACCGGTTGCTGATCCATCGCAGCTTCGTGGCGCCGCGCTGGCTCGAACGGCTGCTCGTCTATCTCGGCACGCTGGTCGGCATGGCCGGGCCGCTCGGCATGGTCCGGCTCCACGACATGCGCGACTGGGCACAGCGCCAGAGCGCCTGCCACCCGCTCCACGCCCATCGCGCACCGCCCTGGCGCGATGCGTGGTGGCAGATGCACTGCCGGCTCGACCTCGACCATCCGCCGCGCTTCGTGCCCGAACCGTATCTGCGCGACGACCGGTTCCTGCGCTGGCTGGAGGCGAGCTGGATGGCGCAGCAACTGCCCTGGGCGCTGCTGTTCTGGTCGATCGGCGGGTTGCCGTGGCTGGTCTGGGGCGTGCCCGTCCGGGTGGCGGTCGGCGTCATCGGCCACTGGCTGGTCGGCCACATCACCCATCGCACCGGACCCGCCGGCTGGGTCATCGACGGTGCCGCCGTACAAGGCCACGACCTGCCCGCTGCCGCGCTCCTCACCTTTGGCGAGGCATGGCACGGCAACCATCACGCCTTCCCCGAATCGGCGCGGCTGGGGATTCTGCCGGGACAGCATGATCCGGGCTGGTGGCTGCTGCTGGCGCTCCGACGGATCGGCTGGGTCAGCGCGCTGAACGAACCGGCGCATCTGCCGCCGAGGGCCGGGTTGCGGCGGGTGGGGGTGGGCGCGGTAGCCCAGGAGCGGATGGCATGAGCGAAACGCCGCCGCCTTCGGGATGCCTGCGCCTGGGGGCGTTGGTCGTTGCCACAGTGACAGGCGTAGTGGTCGTCGTCAGCCTGTGGGGTCTGCGTAGTGCTTTGATCGATGGCCCGGTCCAGCTTGTCCCTCTTTGGCTGTCGCTCCAGCAGTCGTTGTTCGTGATCGTGGTCGGAACATGTATCGCAATGCCGTTCTGCCTGCTGATCGGCCTGCCACTGTGGCATTTCGCCATCGTGTCGGGGCAGCAGCAACGCCGCGACGCGCTGCGCTTCGGGCTGATGACGGGTGCGCTGATCGGCGCGGTGATGGCCGTCATTGGCGACCCGTGGGTCAGCACCCCTGAGGAAGCATTCGACTTTCTTGGCTATTGCCTCGCCGGACTGTGCGCGGGATCGATCGCACACCGCGCTGCCTATCCGCCATGACTAGGCCGGCTCGGTACCGATGGCCTCAACCCGCCTCAGAAATCAAGTTTCCGGCGAACGTCGGGGTTAACTGTCCGCACACAAAAAGCGGTATGCTAGAGCCGATCGACATTCATCCATTTATCGTCACCCCGGACTTGTTCCGGGGTCCACGTTGTGGCGATCGGTGCGGCCAACGCTTCTCAAGACAGTGCGAGCCGCGAAGTGGACCCCGGAACACGTCACAGATGTGAATGTCGATCAATCCTAGGATCGATCGCCATTCAGCGCCGCCGACGAACGTTCGTCATTCCCGCGAAGGCGGGAATCCATAGCCGCTACCGATTCGATTCTGCCGGTGAGGTTGGCGCATATGGACTCCCGCCTGCGCGGAAGTGGCGACATGAGGCCAAGAGGGCGACCCAGTCCAACGACTGAATGTCGACCGGTACCGGGGCGACGCCGGCCGGCCGCTTCACCCCTCCCCGATCAACCGCAGCAGCGAGCAATCGGGATCGAGCAACGCCCCGATCCGCAACCCGTTCTGCGGGACCGGCGGCTGCAAACGCGGAAAGCCTTCGGCCTTCTCCGGCACACCTGCCGCCCGCGCCACCGCATAAAACGCATCGACATCGTTCAGCCGCAGGCAGCTGCCATAGCCGCTGGTCGTCGGGTCGAAGTCCGGCCAGGCGAAGAATTCGAGCTGCAGGTCACCGCGCGTCAGGATCATCCACCCCGCATCGCGCCAGCCCTCGACGAAGCCGAGCCTGGCATAAAAGGCGGACGTCACCGTGAAATCGCGCGACGGCAGGTTCGGCGTGGCCCGGTCCATATCATTCTCCCCAAACGAAAAGAGGCCGGCTATCCCATCGGACAGCCGGCCTCCAATTCATCGCCGAAGCGAGAACCTCACAGCTTGTTGAGGTTCACCGCTGCGTGCTTGCCGCGACGATCGACTTCCAGCTCGAATTCGAGCCGGTCGCCTTCGTTGAGCGTCGGCAGACCTGCGCGCTCGACGGCCGAGATGTGGACGAACGCGTCCGGCTGGCCATCGTCGCGCTGGATGAAGCCGAAGCCCTTCATCGCGTTGAAGAACTTCACGACGCCGCTCGCGCGTTCGCCGGTCAGCTGCCGCTGCGGGCCGCCACCGAAGCCGCCGCCTGCACCGGCACCGCCACGCGGACCGGCATCACGCGGTTCGCGCGGAGCGCCACCGCCGGTGACTTCCATCGGCTCGCCGTCGATCTTCAGGTCGGTCGCCGAAATGCGGCCGCCGCGATCGACAAGGGTGAAGCCCATCGGCTGCCCTTCGGCAAGCGCGCTCAGACCGGCCTGTTCGACGGCCGAGATGTGCACGAACACGTCTTCGCCGCCATCATCACGGACCACGAAACCGAAGCCCTTCTGCGCGTTGAAGAACTTGACCACGCCGGTCGCCTCGCCGACGACCTGCGGGGGCATCCCGCGGCCACCGCCGCCGCCGCCGCCACCGAAGCCGCCACGATCGCCGCCGCCGAAGCCGCCGCCACCGCCGCCACGGAAACCACCGCCGCCGCCGAAGCCGCCACCGCCGCCACGATCACCGTAGCTGCTGCCACCGCCGCCGAAGCCGCCGCCGCCAAATCCGCCGCCGCCGAAGCCGCCACGGTCGCCGCCGAAGCCGCCGCCGCCGCCGAAGCTGCTGCCACCACCTTCGTCACCAAAACCGTCGCGCTTGTCCCTGCCGCGCCCACCGCGCTCGCCGCGCCGTCCTCGATCGAAACTCATTGCCCTGTTCGTCTTCCCGGTTCGCCCAACTTCATCGTAAACCCAAGCGTCGAGCGAAAAACGCAGGTGTCCGGGCACCGCCAAACCGGGTGCCACTTCCCTGCCATAGCCTAAAACACCGCAGGCCCAAACCAATTTCGCCGCAACAATGCTTCCCGTCGTCCCGAACCTTGTACAATTGTGGCGAAAGCGGCACAGATTCGCCCCATGGATACCATTTTCGCACTGCTGGCCGACCCCGCCGCCTGGGCCGCCTTTCTCACGCTGGTCGTGCTCGAAGTCGTTCTCGGTATCGACAACCTCATCTTCATCTCGATTCTCTCGAACAAGCTGCCCGCGCATCAACAGCAACTGGCACGGCGAATCGGGATCGGCCTGGCGCTGGTCATGCGATTGCTGCTGCTGTCGATGATCGCGTTCATCGTTTCGCTGACCAACCCGGTGTTCGACCTGGGAATACAGGGATCGCCCGACGGCTATGGCCGTCCGACCTTCGAAACCGCCTTTTCGTGGCGCGACCTGATCCTGATCGCCGGCGGACTGTTCCTGGTGTGGAAGGCGACGAAGGAAATCCATCACACGATGGATGAAGAGGCGACCGACGATACGCCCGACAAGAAGGGCGGCGTCGCGCTGAGCTTCGGATCGGCCATCGCGCAGATCGTCGCGCTCGACATGGTGTTTTCGATCGATTCGATCCTGACGGCAGTCGGCATGACCGACGAGGTGCCGATCATGATGGCCGCCGTCATCGTGACGGTCGGCATCATGCTGGTCGCCGCCGATCCGCTGGCGCGCTTCATCAACGCCAATCCGACCGTGGTCATGCTGGCGCTCGGATTCCTGTTGATGATCGGTGCGGTGCTGATCGCCGACGGGTTCGGCGTGCATGTGCCCAAGGGCTATATCTACGCTGCCATGGCCTTTTCCGCCGGCGTGGAGACGCTCAACATCGCCTCGCGCCGGTCGAGGACGAAGAAACGCCTCGCTCGCGAAGCCATTGAGCGCGAGGCTTAAAGTGAGGCGGTACCGGCCCGCTCCCCCACCCGGCCACCCAATCAGGATACGCTGTGGATGGCCGGGTGGGGGAGCGGGCCGGTACCGCAAAATGCGCCTCGGCGCATTTTCAAACGCCGCTCCAACCGCTAGGCGCAATCCATGACCGTTTATTTCCACGAAGAAGACCTGCCCGCCGACGTCTTCGCAGCCGGCGCCGACATCGCCGTCGATACCGAGACGATGGGCCTCATCACCCCGCGCGACCGGCTGTGCGTCGTCCAGTTGTCGGACGGGGGCGAGGACCAGCATCTGGTGCGCTTCAACCCCGGCAGCGACTATGCCGCGCCGAACCTGAAGGCGGTGCTGGCCGACCCGACGCGGGTGAAGCTGTATCATTTCGGCCGGTTCGACCTGGCGGCGATCGAATATTATCTGGGCGTCGTCGCCGCCCCCGTCTTCTGCACCAAGATCGCCTCGCGGCTGGTGCGCACCTATACCGACCGCCACGGACTGAAGGAGCTGGTCCGCGAACTGCTGGGGCAGGACATCTCCAAGCAGCAGCAGTCGTCCGACTGGGGCGGCCCGGTCCTGTCGGACGCGCAGCGCGACTATGCCGCCTCCGACGTCCGCTTCCTCCACGCCCTGCGCGCGGAACTGGCGAAGCGGCTCGATCGCGAAGGGCGGACCGATCTGGCGCAGGCCTGTTTCGACTTCCTGCCGCACCGCGCGCGGCTGGACATCGCCGGCTGGCCGGAAACCGATATCTTCGCGCACATGTAAGGGACGGTCATGTCGGACATCGCCCGCCAGGAACGAACGCGTCGGCAGCGCCGCGCTGCGCCTGGCAGTGGGCATGACCGGCTGATCGCGCTGCTGATGGTCGCGCTCCCGATCGCCATCGGTGTGCTGGCGGCGTTTCTGGTGATGGCGCCGCTGTTCATGCGCGGCGATACCAGCTTCGTCCTCGACAAGAACAAGGTCGATGTCGCGCAGGAGCGGATGCGCCTGCGCGCCGCCGAATATCGCGGACAGGATGCCAAGGGCCAACCCTTCGTCATCGACGCCGGCTCGGCGGTGCAGAAAAGCTCGGCCGAACCGGTGGTGCAGTTGCAGGAACTGGCCGCCGGCATCCGCCTGCCCGACGGCCCCGCCCGCCTCACGGCACCGCGCGGGCGCTACGACATGCGCTCCGAACAGGTCGACGTGCTGGGCCCGATCCAGTTCCGCGCGGCCAATGGCTATGCGCTCGACACGACCAACGCGACCGTCGACCTGAAGACCCGCCGCCTGCACAGCGGCAGCGCGGTCACCGGCACCACGTCGATGGGCAATTTCAGCGGCGACCGGCTCGACGCCGATCTCGAAGCGCGCACCGTGCGGCTGACCGGCAATGCGCGCTTGCGCATCGACCCCGCACGCACGAAATAGTCGCCCATGATTCGTTCCGCGCTCCCCGGCCTTGCCGCCACCTTCGCCCTCCTCGCGATCGCGGGGTCGGCCCCGGCGCAGACGCGGCACGATTCGAACGCACCGATCGACGTGTCGGCCAATGCGATCGAATTGCAGGACAAGCAGCAGCGCGCGGTCTTCACCGGCGGCGCGGTCTTCCGCCAGTCGACCATGACCCTGACCGCCGACCGCGTGGTCATCGCCTATAGCGGGCAGATCACCGACGGCGCGCCACAGGCGACGCGGATCGACGCCACCGGCAATGTCGTGCTGACCCGCCCGGACCAGACCGCGAAGTCGCGCTTCGCCGTCTACGACATCAATCGCCGGGTCGTGACGATGATCGGCGGCGTACGGCTGACGCAGGGGGCCAACACGCTGAACGGCGGGCGGCTGTCGATCGACCTCGACACCGGTCGCGCGACGATCGACGGATCGGGCGTCGGTGCGGTGAGCACCCCGGGCAGCGGCGTGCAGCAGAGCGGCGGACGCGTGACCGGCCGCTTCTCGGTGCCTAAGCGGAACTGACGCGGCGAAAAGCGACTTGCGCACTCTCCGTTCGTCCTGAGTAGCCATTGAGCTTGTCGAAAGGGCGTATCGAAGGACGGCTGGCCAAGTGCTTCGATACGGGTCTTCGACTTAGCTCAGCCCCTACTCAGCACGAACGGTTTTGATTGGGCAACTTTCACCGGATTCCCCACCCGAACCACCGATCGACCCTTCCCTTTTCCGACCATCCCATGCAATAATCCTGCCAAAGTCGCGGCGATAACGTCGCGGTAACCATCGCCCAAGCGATCAGGACGTTGCCGATGCCCGACACCACCCTGTTGACCCCTGCCAGCGAAGCACGCCCCTTCGCCGAGATTCCGTCGGATCGCGGGCTGTCGGTCGTGTCGATCGCCAAATCCTATGACAAGCGGGTGGTGCTGTCCGACGTGTCGATGTCAGTCGGGCGCGGCGAGGTCGTCGGCCTGCTCGGCCCCAATGGCGCGGGCAAGACGACCAGCTTCTATTCCGCCATGGGCCTCGTAAAGCCCGACGCCGGCCGCATCCTGCTGGACGGCGAGGATATCACCGCGCTGCCGATGTATCGCCGCGCGATCCTGGGGCTCGGCTATCTGCCGCAGGAAACGTCGATCTTTCGCGGGCTGTCGGTCGAAAAGAACATCCTTGCCGTTCTCGAACTGGCCGAACCGGACAAGACGGCGCGCGCCGCGCGGCTCGAACAGCTCCTCGACGAATTCGGCCTCACCCGTCTGCGCACCGCGTCGGCCATGGCGCTGTCGGGCGGTGAGCGGCGCCGCGCCGAAATCGCCCGCGCGCTGGCTGCCAATCCGACGATCATCCTGCTCGACGAACCGTTCGCCGGGATCGATCCGATCTCGATCGCCGACATTCGCGATCTGGTGATCCAGCTCAAGTCGCGCGGCATCGGCGTGCTCATCACCGACCATAATGTCCGTGAGACGCTGGAAATCGTCGACCGCGCCTACATCATCTATGACGGGCGCGTGCTGTTCGCCGGATCGCCCGCCGAACTGGTCGCCGACGCCAATGTCCGCCGCCTGTATCTCGGCGAAGGGTTCGAGCTCTAACCGCCCATGAGCCTCGCCCCTCGCCTCGACCTGCGCCAGTCGCAATCGCTGGTGATGACGCCGCAGTTGCAGCAGGCGATCCGCCTGCTCGCGCTGTCGAACCTCGAGATCGAGGGGTTTATCGCCGAAGAGGTCGAGAAGAATCCGCTGCTCGATTCGGGCAGCGGCGGCGGCGATGACGATGGTTCCGCGTTCGAAGCGCCTGAAGCGCCCGCATCGTCCGACCCCGCCGGATCGGACGAACTGCTCGGGATCGGTGCGGCGAGCGGCGAATCGCTCGACATCGATCTGGGCGACACCTTCCACCATGACAGCGCCTCGGACGGGGTCGGCTCGCTCGACGGCGGCCTCGGCCTGTCGGCGACCGGCAGTGGCGGGTTCGAGGATGCGCCCGACCTCGACGCCTTTGCCAGCGACGACATCTCGCTCATCGACCATCTGCTGCAACAGGCCGGGACCGCCGTCGCCGGGGCCGACCTGTTCATCGCCAGCGCGATCATCGATCAGATCGACGAATGCGGCTATCTGTCGGCCTCGCTGCTCGACATCGCCCACCGCCTCGGCGTACCGCTGGTGCGGGTCGAAGGCGTGCTGGGCATCGTCCAGACCTTCGATCCCAGCGGCGTCGGCGCGCGCAGCCTTGCCGAATGCCTGACGATCCAGGCGAAGGAGGTCGACCGCTACGACCCCTGCATGGCGCGACTGATCGACAATCTCGATCTCGTCGCGCGCGGCGCGCTGCCGCAACTGCGCCGCATCTGCGAGGTCGATGACGAAGACCTCGCCGACATGATCCGCGAACTGCGCTGCTATGATCCCAAGCCCGGCTGCCGCTTCGGCGGGGAACGCACGCAGTCGGTCGTCCCCGACCTGTTCGTCGCGCCGCGCAAGGACGGCTGGGCGGTCGAGATCAACGGTGCGACCCTGCCGCGCGTGCTGGTCAATCGCGGCTATTTCGCCGAACTCAGCGCCAATGGCGACAAATCGTCGAAGGCATGGCTGTCCGACTGTCTCGCCAGCGCCAACTGGCTGGTGAAGGCGCTCGACCAGCGGCAGCGCACCATCCTGAAGGTCGCGACCGAGATCGTGAAGCAGCAGGAGGCGTTCTTCCGCCACGGTGTCGCCCATCTCCGCCCGCTGACGCTGGCCAAGGTGGCGGAGGTGATCGAGATGCACGAATCGACCGTCAGCCGGGTGACCTCGAACAAGTACCTCGCCTGCCCGCGCGGGCTGTTCGAGCTGAAATATTTCTTCACCTCGGCGATCCAGTCGGCCGATGGCGGCGAAGCGGTGTCGGCCCTCGCCGTCAAGGACGCGATCCGCACCCTGATCGCGAACGAAGACCCCAAGAAGATCCTGTCCGACGACACGCTGGTCGAACTGTTGAACGCCAAGGGCTTCGACATCGCCCGGCGGACGGTCGCCAAATATCGCGAGGCGATCGGGCTGGGGTCGTCGGTACAACGGCGCCGGCAAAAGGCGCTGGGCAGGTAGGGCTTTCCTACAGGGGACAGCCCTGCCATCGTCGGCGGCGCTCTTTCCAACGTACATCCGCCACTCCGCCCAACGGGCAAGTGCACACGGCGCGCGAAATGCGCACGAGTGTGAACTTTGTGAACTTTGGCAGCGGACGCCGCTGCGATCGGCCCGATTCCGATGCGATTCCGGCAGGTTCGCTCCGGAACGGAATCGACCGCCCGCCGCCGTGCCCCGCAACCGACTATGGCCCTGCCGGGGCGTATCTCCCGCGTTCGCATCGATCGGGGGAAAGATCATGATTCGTCTGTTATTGCCGGCGGCGCTCGCCGGCCTGTCGCCGGCCGCCCACGCGCAGGCCACGGCACCCAGCGCGGAAGCCGTCAGCGCCGCGAAGGAAGGCGTCGTCACGACCACGACCGACGCCAATGGCGCGAAGGTCAAAACCAAGCCCTATGCGCCCGCCGCGCTGCCCGACAATGAAACCGGCCGCCAGAAGTTCGGCGGCATCGATTTCGGCATCGGCGTCGCCTTCACCTATGACCTCGGCAACAACGAACGGATCAAGGAAGCGACGATCGTCGACAATATCGTCCGTGTCACCCGTACCGAAAATGTCCGTGCACGACTGATTCTCGAATCGCATTATTTCTTCACGCCGCCGTCCGCCGCGCTTGGCAATTACAGCGGTGCGTTCTGCGACGAGATGAAGGACTATCCCGACCAGAAGGAGGATTGCGACAATCGGCGGAAGAGTTTCGGGATCGGCCCATTCATGGCGATCCAGCCGGGCACCGACAACATCATCGATGCGATCGGTGCCGGGGTCATGATCGGTCTGCGTCGCCGCCAGGAGAACTCGGCCAGCTTCAACATCGGCATCGGCATCCTCTACGACGTCAACACGCAGATTCTGGGTGACGGCTTCGTGGAAAATCAGGCCCCGCCCGGCAAGGAAACCGAAGTCCGCTTCCGTCGCGGGTCGCAAAGCGGCCTGCTCATCATGACGTCCTATTCGTTTTAGGACCTGACCGTTCGGTTCGAGCAGCTTCGAGCCTGTTGAGAAGCGTCCGTCGAGAACCCGTGCCCTGAGCGAAACCCTGACAGGTCACCCCGGCGGAACCCCGTTCTCGATACGCGCTCTCGACAAGCTCGATCGCTACTCGAACCAAACGGTAAGGGGCAAAAGCGGCGTCAGACGTCCAGCTTCTCATAATCCGCCGGCGGTGGCACGCCTTCCATCCGCTCGGCCAGCAGCGGGCGGAAGCTCGGGCGGCTCTTCATGCCGACATACCAGCGCTTCGCCAAATCGTGCGTCTTGAAGTCGATCCCGCCCAGATAGTCGGCGATCGAAATCTGTGCAGCGGCCGCGAGATCGGCGAGGCTCATCGTCGCGCCGCCGATCCACTGCCGATGGTCGAGCAGATAGTCGATATAATCGAGATGCTCGACCGCCGCCTTCATCGCCTCGCGCAGCACCCGCGTATCGGGCGTCTGGCGGTGGACGATGCGCTTCTCCATCCGCTCCATCAGCAACGGACCGGTGATCTCGCGATAGAATTGCGTGTCGAACCACGTCACCAGCCGTCGCTGTTCGGCGCGGTCGGCGGCGCTGCCGTTCAGCATGGCGGGCTTGTCGCCCGTCTCCTCGATATATTCGCAGATCGCCATCGAATCGATCAGCCGGATGCCGGCCGCGTCGTCGATCATCACCGGGGTCTGCCCGGCGGGGTTGATGTGCAGGAACTCGTCGCGCCGCGCCCAGGGCGATTCGCGCACCGGCTGATACCCGATGCTCTTTTCCGCCAGCAACAGGCGGACTTTACGCGAAAAAGGACATAGCGGGAATTGCAGGAGCTGCCACATGGTCCCGTGTTAGGCGGCGCGGTTGCGCGGCGGAAGGGGATTCGTGTGGGGTTGCTCGCAAGCCTGTTGTGGTTGGTCGCGGCGATCGTCCTGGCCGACCGGTCGCAGCGGCCCTTCGTACAGGCGGCGGCGGTCGTCGCGGCGGGCATCGCGGGCACGACGCTGCCCGATCTCGACCTGCTGCTGCCGATCGGGCACCGCAGCGCGCTCACCCATTCGCTGCTGCCGCTGGCGCTGGCGTGCTTCGCCCGGCATTGGCGACCGGTCATGGCCGGGCTGGCGATCGGGATTGGCCTGCACCTCGCCGCCGACAGCTTTCCCAACGCGATGCGCGGCTATGCGACCGTCAAGCTGCCCGGCATCGGGTCGCTCGGCACCACCGGTTCCTATGTCTGGCTCGGGATGCAGGCGCTCGCGGCGACGCTTGCCGGATCGGTGCTGCTGGCAGCGGCGCTGCCGGTGCGCGCCGCGCTGCTGGCGGCGGCGGCACTGGTGCTGGTCGGCATCGCCTATCTGTTTGCCACCGATGGCGGCTGGCCGGCGCTTGCCGTCTATGCGGCGTTCGGCTGGCTGGCGATCCGGCGCGGGGCGGGACGCGCATCCGGCTAACCGGCTGGCAAGGTTTTTTCACTATGCCAGTCGCTATGGAAGCGACATTTTCGATCGTCAATGATGCGCCACGCGGGTTGATGCGGATCACCATGGCTGGCTTTTTCGCCGAGGCCGACATCGCCCGGTTCGTGGCCGCCCGCGACCGCGAACTTGCCGCGCTGGGCACGCGCGCGAACGAGCATCTGACGCTGGTCGACATTCGTGCGATGGACATCCAGGCGGCGCAAAGCGTGGCGGCGTTTCAGCAATTGCTCGCCGATCCGCGCACCGCTTCGCGCCGGATCGCCTTCTTGGTCGGACGCTCGCTGGCGGCGATGCAGATCCGACGCGCCGCGCAGGGTCGCGACACCCGCTATTTCGCGGAACTCGACGAAGCCGAAGACTGGCTGCTCGCAACCCATCCCACGGAGCGGACGGCGTACCGGGCCGGCTGACCGACCCGGTACGATCGATCAGGCGGCGATCTCCGCCTTGGGCGCCGCCACCGCTTCGTCGCTCAACGGATGCGACAGGCGGGTCAGCATTTCCTTCGGCACCACCTGCCAGAAATGGTGCTTCGCCCGGTCCCAATCCTCGAGGATCGCGCCCGACCAGCGGCTGTCGGTCATCGCGTGATGTTCGGCGACCAGCCCCTTCAGCACCGATTCCCAGTGCGCCGACCCCAGCCGGTGCAGCGTGATGTTCTCCGGATTATGGTTGCGTTCGAAGCTGGCGTCCTGGTCGTAGATGAACGCCATGCCGCCGGTCATGCCCGCGCCGAAGTTGGTCCCGGTCCGACCCAGCACCACCGCGACGCCGCCGGTCATATATTCACAGCCATTGGCGCCGCAGCCCTCGACCACCACGGTCGCGCCCGAATTGCGCACCGCGAAGCGCTCGCCCGCCTGGCCCGCCGCGAACAGCTTGCCCGACGTCGCACCGTACAACACGGTGTTGCCGACGATGGTGTTCTCGTGGCTCTTGAGCGGGGACGACACCATTGGGCGGACGGTGATGATCCCGCCCGACAGCCCCTTGCCGACATAGTCGTTGGCGTCGCCGAACACCTCCAGCTTGATCCCCTTGCACAGGAAGGCGCCGAGGCTCTGCCCCGCCGACCCGCGCAGGCGGACGGTGACATGGCCATCGGCCAGCTTCGACATGCCGAATTTGCGCGTGATCTCGCTCGACAGGCGGGTGCCGACCGCGCGGTGGGTGTTGCGCACCGAATAGGTCAGCTGCATCTTCTCGCCGCGCGAGAAGACCGCCGCCGCATCCCGGATCATCTGCGCGTCGAGGCTGTCGGGCACTTCGTTGCGGAAGGTCGACAGGCTGAAGCGCCGCTCGCTCTCGTCCGCATCGACCTTTGCCAGGATCGGGTTGAGGTCGAGATCGTCGAGATGCTCGGCCCCGCGACTGACCTGGCGCAGGAACTCGGTCCGCCCGACCACCTCGTCCAGCGACCGCACGCCGAGGCGCGACAGGATCTCGCGCACTTCCTCGGCGATGAAGGTCATCAGGTTGATGACCTTTTCCGGCGTGCCGGTGAACTTGGCGCGCAGGCGTTCGTCCTGCACGCACACGCCGACCGGACAGGTGTTGCTATGGCACTGGCGTACCATGATGCAGCCCATCGCCACCAGCGACAGCGTGCCGATCCCGAACTCCTCCGCGCCCAGGATCGCGGCGGCAACGATGTCGCGCCCGGTCTTCAGGCCGCCATCGGTGCGCAGCACCACGCGACCGCGCAGGCCGTTGAGCGTCAGCGTCTGGTTGACCTCCGACAGCCCCATTTCCCACGGCGTGCCGGCGTACTTGATCGACGTCTGGGGCGAAGCGCCCGTCCCGCCGACATGGCCCGACACGAGGATGACGTCGGCATGGGCCTTCGCCACGCCCGCCGCGACCGTACCGATGCCCGCCGACGACACCAGCTTCACGCACACCCGCGCCTTCGGGTTGATCTGCTTCAGGTCGTAGATGAGCTGCGCCAGATCCTCGATCGAATAGATGTCGTGGTGCGGCGGCGGGCTGATGAGCGTCACCCCCGGCGTCGCATGGCGCAGCTTGGCGATGAACTCGGTCACCTTGAAGCCAGGCAGCTGCCCGCCCTCGCCGGGCTTCGCACCTTGTGCGACCTTGATCTCGATCTCGTCGCAGGCGTTGAGATATTCGGCGGTGACGCCGAACCTTCCGCTCGCCACCTGCTTGATGACCGAATTGCCGTTGTCGCCATTCTCGTACGGCTGATAGCGGATGCTGTCCTCGCCGCCCTCGCCCGACACTGCCTTTGCCCCGATGCGGTTCATCGCGATCGCCAGCGTCTCATGCGCTTCGGGCGACAGCGCGCCCAGCGACATGCCCGGCGTCACGAACCGCTTGCGGATTTCGGTGATCGCCTCGACCTGATCGATCGCAACCCCCTGTTCGGGGAAGTTGAACTCCAGCACGTCGCGCAGATAGACCGGCGGCAGGTCGCGGACCCCGCGCGAGAACTGCATGTAGGTCGAATAGCTGTCGGTCGCGACCGCCGTCTGGAGCAGGTGCATCAACTGCGCCGAATAGGCATGGGCCTCGCCCCCGCCGCGCTGGCGATAGAAGCCGCCGATCGGCAGGTTCACGACCGCGCTGTCGAACGCCGCATCGTGGCGCTGCGTCGCGTTGACGTGGAGCGAGTGATAGCCCTCGCCCGAAATCTTCGCCGGCATCCCGGGGAAGAAGTCGTTGACCAGCGCCCGCGACAGGCCGACCGCTTCGAAGTTGTAGCCGCCGCGATAGCTGGAGATCACCGCGATCCCCATCTTCGACAGGATTTTCAGCAGCCCCTCGTCGATCGCGGTGCGATGGCGCTTCAGCGCCTCGTCCATGCCGATCTGGCCGAACAGCCCGCGCGCATGGCGGTCGGCAATGGCGGCTTCGGCCAGATAGGCGTTCACCGTGGTCGCGCCGACGCCGATCAGCACCGCATAATAATGGGTGTCGAGGCATTCCGACGACCGCACGTTGATCGACGCGTATGACCGCAGCCCCTTGCGGACCAGATGGGTGTGGACGGCGGCCGCCGCCAGCACGCCCGCGATCGGCACCTTGGTCGCGCCCAGATGCTCGTCGGTCAGGAACAGCTCGCTGCGCCCCTCGCGCACCGCCTGTTCGGCCTGCGCGCGAACGCGGGCGATGGCGGTGCGCAGCGCCTCCGGCCCTTCACCCGCCGGGAAGGTGCAGTCGATCTCCGCCGCCTGGCCCCCAAAATGCGCCTTCAACCGCAGCCAGTCGGTGTTGGTCAGCACCGGGCTGTTCAGCACCAGCACCGCGCTCGCGCGGTCGGCGGTGTCGAGGATGTTCGCCAGATTGCCGAACCGCGTCTTGAGCGACATGACATAGCGTTCGCGAAGCGGGTCGATCGGCGGGTTGGTGACCTGCGAGAAATTCTGGCGGAAGAAATGGCTGATGAGGCGCGGCTTGTCGGAGATGACCGCCAGCGGCGTATCGTCGCCCATCGACCCGATGGCTTCCTTGGCGCCTTCGACCATCGGCGACAGGATCAGTTCCATGTCCTCCAGCGTCTGCCCGGCGCACACCTGCCGCCGCGCCAGTTCGGCGCGGTCGTAGCGCAGCGGCGCTTCGCCCGGGTGCGGCAGGTCGTCGATGGTCAGGAACTTGGCGGTCATGGCGGCATAGTCCGCCTCGGCAGCGATCTTGTCCTTGATCGCGCGGTCCTTGTAGAGCTTGCCCTCGCCCAGATCGACGGCGAGCATCTCGCCCGGCCCCAGCCGGCCCTTCTCCACCACCGTCGCCTCGGCCACCGGGACCATGCCCGCTTCCGACCCGACGATCAGCAGCCCATCGCCGGTCAGCGTGTAGCGCAAGGGGCGCAGCGCGTTGCGGTCCAGCCCGGCGACCGCCCAGCGGCCATCGGTCATGGCGAGCGCGGCGGGACCGTCCCACGGCTCCATGACGCTGGCGAGGTAATCATACATTGCGGTATGCGCCGGCGGCATGTCGGGCGCGCCCTGCCACGCCTCGGGCACCAGCATCAGCTTGGCGGTCGGCGCGTCGCGGCCCGAACGGCAGATCGTCTCGAACACCGCATCCAGCGCCGCCGTGTCCGACGCGCCGGCCGGGATTACCGGCTTGATGTCTTCCGAGCGTTCGCCGAACGCGATGCTGGCCATCTTGATCTCGTGGCTGAGCATCCAGTTTTTGTTGCCGCGGATCGTGTTGACCTCGCCATTATGCGCCAGGCACCGGAACGGCTGCGCCAGCCACCATTGCGGGAAGGTGTTGGTCGAATAGCGCTGGTGAAAGATCGCGACGCGCGATTCGAAGCGTTCGTCGGTCAGGTCGGGATAGAAGTCCGACAGCGATTCGGCGAGGAACAGCCCCTTGTAGATGATCGAACGGCACGACAGCGAACAGAAATAGAAGCCGGTGATCTGCGCGGTGATGATCCGCTTTTCGATCCGGCGGCGGACCAGATACAGGTTCTTTTCGAACTCGGCCGCGTCCATGTCTTCGGGTGCCGGCCCGGCGATCATGATCTGCTCGATCTCGGGTCGGGTCGCCTGCGCCTTCATGCCGATGACCGACACGTCGACCGGCACCTGCCGCCAGCCATAGATCGACCAGCCCGCCTCGATGATCTCGGATTCGACCAGCGTGCGGCAGGTTTCCTGCGCGCCCAGATCGGTGCGCGGCATGAACACCATACCGACCGCGAGGCGTGCGTGCATCGGCTTGTGCCCCGACGCGGCGATCGCATCGTCGAAGAAGCGGTGCGGCAGGTCGACATGGATGCCGGCGCCGTCGCCGGTCTTGCCATCGGCATCCACCGCGCCGCGATGCCATACGGCGCGCAGCGCATCGATCGCCGACTGGACGACGCGGCGCGACGGCTTGCCATCGGTCGCGGCGACCATGCCGACGCCGCAGGCATCGCCCTCATATTCGGGGCGGTACATGCCTTCGGTGGCGAGGCGGAGGCGTTCGGAGGTCATGTCGGTCATTCGTCTTCGCCCTTCGGCTTGGGAGGCTTCGGCAGGTGCGCGGTCGCAGCCTCGACCTTCTTCATGATGCGTGGCATTTCCTGCATCATCATCGGCATCGCCTTCATCATCTCACCCATGATCTCGGGGTCGGCGAACAGCGATATGAACTGCTCGCCGAACGCCTTGCCCGAGGAGGTGGCGAAGAACGCATTGAGATCGCCCAGCTGCCGCGTGTCGAACCGGCGCGCCAGCGCACGGGCCATGCCGATGCGCAGCGACGGCTCCATGCGGGCCATCAGCGGCCCCATCTCTTCGCCCATGACGCGGCTCATGATGCGCAGCCGTTCGTCGAACGCGGGATCGGCGGCGCGCGCCTTCTCCCGGCCGCCCGGCATCGCCACATCCATATTGGCGACCATCGCGTCCATCATCGCCGGAAACTGCTTCTGCATCAGCCGCAGATAGACGCCCTCCGGCACCAGCACGACGACGGTCTTCTCGGCCAGGGCGAGGCGCGCCGGATCGACCGGCTGCACGGCGGCAGCAGGTGCGACCGGAGCCTGCGCCAGCGCGGGCGTGGCGCCCAGCAGCGTGGCGGTGAGGAGTAGGAGCGCCTTCATGCCGCCACCTTCGCGGCCTTGGCCTTCGCCTTGAGGTATGCGTGCATCCGCTCGGTCACGTCGCGGCCGTCACGGATCGCCCACACTACCAGCGAAGCGCCACGCACGATGTCACCGGCCGCGAACACGCCATCGAGCGAGGTCATCATCGACTTGCCATCGACCCGCACCGTGCCCCAGCGCGTCACCCCCAGTTCGGGCGCGTCGAACAATGTCGGGAGGTCTTCGGCATCGAATCCCAACGCCTTCACCACCAGATCGGCGTCGAGCACGAACTCGTTGCCCGGATCGGCCTCCGGCGCGCGGCGGCCCGACGCATCGGGTGCGCCCAGACGCATGCCGGTCGCGCGGACCTGCACCACCTGTCCGTCGCGGTCGTCGAACGCGGCGGGGGCGGAAAGCCAGACGAACTCGACGCCCTCTTCCTCGGCATTGGCGACTTCGCGCTGCGATCCGGGCATGTTGGCGCGGTCGCGGCGATATAGGCACTTCACCGACGTCGCCCCCTGGCGGATGGCGGTGCGAACACAGTCCATCGCGGTGTCGCCACCGCCGACCACGACGACATTCTTGCCCGCCGCGTTGAGCGACCCGTCGTCATAGGCCGGCACGCTGTCGCCGAAGCCGACCTTGTTCGACGCGGTCAGGTAATCGAGCGCATCGACCACGCCACCGCTGCCGACACCCGGTGCCTTGATCGCGCGGGGGCGGTACACGCCGGTCGCGATCAGGATCGCGTCATGCTTTTGCCGCAGCTCGTCGAGCTTGGCATCGCGGCCGACCTCGAACCCTTCGTGGAAGACGATGCCGCCTTCCTTCAGCCGTTCGACACGGCGCATCACCACCGGCTTCTCCAGCTTGAAGCCCGGAATGCCATAGGTCAGCAGCCCGCCCGCCCGATCGTAGCGGTCATAGACATGGACGTCGTAGCCGAGGTTGCGCAGCCATTCCGCCGCCGCCAACCCCGCCGGTCCCGCGCCGACGATGCCGACCGACTGCCCGCGTGCCGGACCGACCGCGACCGGTTCGACCCAACCCTTTTCCCAGGCGGTGTCGGTGATGAACTTTTCGACCGACCCGATGGTGACCGCACCGTGCCCCGAAAATTCGATGACGCAATTTCCCTCGCACAGCCGGTCCTGCGGGCAGATGCGGCCGCAGATCTCGGGCATGGTCGAGGTGCTGTTCGACAGCTGATACGCTTCCTGCAACCGCCCCTCGGCGGTCAGGCGCAGCCAGTCGGGGATATGGTTGTGTAGCGGGCAATGCACCGAGCAATAGGGGACGCCACATTGCGAGCAGCGTCCCGCCTGATCCTCGGCGGTCGGCGGGGCATAACGCTCCGCGATCTCGCGGAAATCCTCCGCCCGCAATTCGGGTTCGCGCTTTGCAGGATAGGACTGCGGACGCGAAACGAACTTCAACATTGCTTGATCGGCCATGATGCCCTCCGGACACCCGGAAAGCATATTTTAACGCCAGAGTCACGCAACAAACAGTCTTTATGTAAGCTATACTGACCTAGTTTTCATAGTCATAAACGCTCATAATCAAGAATAATTCGCAACAAGGACTTTTAAGGCCGAAACGGTCCTATGCCAGCGCGGCGATACGTCCTTGCGACAACAGGTAAATCAGCGCGCCGCCCAGTAGGACGCGATAGATCACGAACACCATATAGCCGCGCGTTGACACGAGCTTCAGGAATCCGACGATCGATGCATATCCCACGACGAACGAGATGATCGTGGCCAGCAGCGTCGGTCCCGGTCCGTAAGGACCGAACTGTCCCCAGGTCTTGAGCAGCTGGTACAGCCCCGATGCCAGCACGGCGGGAATGGCGAGCAGGAACGAATAACGTGCCGCCGCTTCGCGGGTGAAGCCCATGAACAGCCCGGCGGTGATCGTCCCGCCCGAGCGCGAGACGCCCGGCAGCAACGCCATCGCCTGCGCGAAGCCGAACACGATGCCGCTGCCCCAGCGCAGCCGGTCGATGCCCCAGCGCCGCCGCCCGACGACATCGGCGATTCCCAGCAGGATGCCGAAGCCGATCAGGCTGAACGCGGTGAACCACAGGTTGCGCAGCGACGTCTCGATCGCATCCTTGAACAGCAACCCCAGCACGACGATCGGCAGCGTACCGACGACCACCAGCCAGCCCATGCGCGCATTGTCGCGCGCCGCCTTATCCTGATGCCCGGCGAACTGGCCCAGCCATGCCATGGCGATGCGCCAGATGTCCTTGCGGAAATACAGCAGCACCGCCGCTTCGGTCCCGATCTGGATGATCGCGGTGAACGCCGCCCCCGGATCGGTGTGCGAGGGCAGGAACGCTCCGGCGATGCGCAGATGCGCGCTGGACGACACCGGCAGGAACTCGGTCAGCCCCTGGATGATGCCGAGGATCGCGGCTTCCAGCCACGCGGTTGCAGGGTTCACGCGCGGGCGACCTTGTTGAAGCGGCCATTCTTGCGATAGACGACCAGCCAGTCGGGCGCGACCGTCGCCAGCGGCACCGGCCGTACGCCGAACGCCTCGATACCGGCCACGCCATCGCCCACGACATTGTCGCGCGACAGCATCGCCCACTGGTCCTTGCTGATCGGCGTGAACGGCATCGCCGCGATCGCTCCGCCCAGGTCGTTGGGAATTTCCAGAAACCGCACGTCGCGACCGATCGCCCCGGCGATCCAGCGATTTAGTTCGCCCATCGAGATCACGTCGGGACCGCCGATCGCATAGGTCTGCCCACCGAAGCGCTCCGGCTCGGCCAGCGCCTTCACCACGACCTGCGCCAGATCGACGACATAGATCGGCTGGAACTTCGTCGCCGCCGCCATCACCGGCACCAGCGGGCGCCCAATCACGGCCGGCGCGCCCGAAATCATGCCAGCGAAGCGGTTGACGAAGCCATCCTCGCGACCGAACACGATCGACGGGCGCAGGATGGTGGCGGTGGGGAAGGCACCCAGGACCGCCTGCTCCCCCGCAGCCTTCGACCGGCCATAGGCCGAAGGCGATGCGGCATCGGCGCCGATCGCCGAAATCTGCACGAACGCCCCGGCACCCGCCGCCGCAGCGGCTTCGGCGAGCGTGCGTGCGCCCGCGACATGCACCTTGTCGAAATCCCCTTCGAGGATACCGACGAGGTTCACGACCGCATCCGATCCGGCGACCGCCCGCGCGACCGTTTCCGGCCGCGACAGGTCGGCGGCGACGAACTGCGTCTGCCCTAGCCCGCCCTGCGTGCGCAGATACAGCGCCTGACGCGGATCGCGCTGCGCGATACGGACGCGCGCGCCCGCCTTCAACAATTCCTGGACGACATAGCGGCCGACAAAGCCGCCGCCGCCGAACAGCGTCACCAACTGGTTCTTCATCGAGTCCGCCTTTGCCTGTCTCTACGCCTAGGCCCCATGCCGCTCCTGCAGCAAAACGGCAAGGACCCCGTGAAAATCTCGAAACAAGTTGTTGACACCCCCGACGACGCCCCGTAGAGGCGCCCTCCTACCCCGTGCCCAGATGGCGGAATTGGTAGACGCACCAGCTTCAGGTGCTGGCGATCGCAAGGTCGTGGAGGTTCGAGTCCTCTTCTGGGCACCATTTTCCCGCTGGCGATTATCCGCCGGCGGTTGAAAGAAAAACTCCCATCAATATACCGCCAGCCATTGCAACATGGGGCGGCGGGGCGACATCCGTCCGACACAATGCCGGACGGGATCGGTCGTGTCATTCGACCGGTTCGGTCGTTGCCCCTTTTACCAGGCCGTCCAGCGTCGCGCTGTCGAAACCGAGTTCCTTCATCAGCCCGTCGATCACCGGCGCCTGTGCGCGGTAGCGTAGCGCGGCGCTGACCGCGGCGTTGGCGAGGTTGCCGTCAGGACTGCCGCCGGTCGACGCGGCGCCGGCTGCGCCCGCACCCCCTGCGCCGCCCAGGCCATCGACCTGCACGATGCGGATGCTGTCGATCGCCTCCAACGGCCTGGCTGCCTCGCGCACCAGTTCGGGCAGGACGTTGAGGAGGGCGAGACGGGTCTGGAGCGAGACCTGTTCGTTCGACAACAGGTTGGCGGCTTCGTTGACCGCGCGTTGGCCGGCGGCCTCCACCTCGAAACGGACGCGGCTGGCTTCGGCGCGCAGCTTTTCGGCCTCCGCCTCACCCTCGGCAGCGGCGCGCAGCGCGGCGGCGCGGTCGGCGGCGGCCTGTGCTTCCGCCTCGGCCTGCACCTTGATCGCGATCGCGGCGCGTTCGGCTTCGCGGGCGGCGTCGATCAGTTCGATGCGCTTCTGGCGCTCCGCCACCTCGGTTTCGCGGGCGGTGCTGACGCGTTCCTCGGCGGCGACTGCTTCGGCACGGGCCAGATCCGCCTCGGCCCTGGCCTGGCTCTCCTGGCGGCTCTTGTTCTGGACCGCGATCTGCTGTTCCTGCCGGGCAATCGCCAACGACTGTTCCTGCGCGATGCGCGCTTCCTGAATGGCGCGGTCGGCCTCGATCTGCGCGGCGTCGGTCTGCTGCTTGGCGGCGATGCGTGCCTGATCGGCCTCGCGCTGGCGATCGGTCTGTTGCCGCGCGATCTCGCTCGCCTGCTCGGCGCGGCGCACCTCCAGCTCGCGCTCCTGCTCCAGCCGCGCGAATTCGGCGTCGCGGGCGATGGTGAAGGAGGTGCGCGACGCCTCCAGATTCTTCGCCTCGATCTGGACCCGCGTATCCTGTTCGATGTCGTTGCGCGCCTTCTTGCGCAGTTCGATCTGCTCGGTCAGCTTGGTCAGCCCCTCGGCGTCGAAGGCGTTATTGGCGTTGAAATGTTCGATCGACGTCTGGTCCAGCCCGGTCAGCGACACGCTTTCCAGCTCCAGCCCGTTCATGGCGAGGTCGGCGGACGATACCTGCTGCACCTTCTGCACGAACTCGCTGCGTTGTTCGTGCAACTGGTTCATCGTCATGCCGGCGGCGACCGAGCGAAGCGCGTCGACGAACTTGCCCTCGACCAGTTCCTTCAGCGCCTCCGGGTGCATGGTGCGCTGCCCCAGCGTCTGCGCGGCGGTCGCCAGCGCTTCCCGGTCCGGGCGCACGCGGACATAGAATTCGGCCCGCACGTCGATCCGCAACCGGTCGAGCGTGATGAGCGCGTCGCCGTTGCGCCGCTCCACCGCGAGGCGCACGGTGTTCATGTTGACCGGCATCGTCTCATGCAGCACCGGCAGCACCAGCGCGCCGCCGTTCATCACGACCTTTTCCCCGCCGAACCCGGTACGGACGAACGCGATCTCCTTCGACGCGCGCTTGTAAAGGCGGGCCATCACGATGCCGATGACGATCAGCGCGACCAGCGGCACGCCGGCATAGATCAGGACGGCGCTGAGGCCGGCAGGGACGATGTCGGTCATAGTTCCATCCAGTTGGTGAGGCGGGGGGAGCTGTGCAGGATCGCACGGAACGACGGGCCTTCGCGCCGGACGAGCAGCACGGTGTCGCCCTCGGCAAAGGTTTCGAAGGGATCATTGGGCTCGACCAGCACGTGATGCGCCTGCCCATGGGGATCGAGCACGCGGGTCCGCGCGGGCGATCCGGCGGCGGCGCGGCCGATAGTGACGGTGCCGGTGCGCCCAACCAGATCGTCGATCTCGAACGCGGTCGTCTCGTCGCGCGGCAACAGGCGCGCAAGCAGCCGGGCGACGCCGGAGGTGAGCGGGAGGGCAACGACCAGCGCGGCGGGGACGGCGACCCATGGCGAGAGCAGCGCACCCGTCGTCGCGCGCGCCACCTGTTGCCCGGCCAGCCCGACGCCGCCGAACACCGCCAGAAACGCGACCAGCAGGACCAGCAACGGCACCCGCCCGATGCCGAGCCAGTCGAGCAGCCCGGAGTCGAGGTCCAGATCGAGATCGAGGCCGCTGCTGCCCAGCCCCACTGCCTCGATCGCGCCGATCAGCAGCATCAACACCCATGCCGCCGTGAAAACGACCGCCTCCGGTGCGATGAAGTGCTCCATCATCCCCCGGCTCCCCTGTTATTGCGGGAGAGTAACGGACGGACGCCGGGGGTCAACCGCTATGGTTGCCCGCTTTCGGTACTTGGAGGGCGAGCTTCGTGGCGTTGAACCCAGAACCGATCGACATGCAGCGCCAATCGTGGATTTCCGTCATTCCCGCGAAGGCGGGAATCCATAGCCGCTGCCGTTTCGGCTGGATTTTCGACGCTGGCGCATATGGACTCCCGCCTGCGCGGGAGTGACGATGGGGGACGTAGCAATCGTCGAATGCGCTGAATGTCGATCGGCCCTAGGACCATGGACGTCACCCCGGACTTGTTCCGGGGTCCACCTCGCCGCTCGCGCTGTCCTGAGAAGCGCTTGCTGCACCGATTGCCGCACCGTGGACCCCGGAACAAGTCCGGGGTGATGACAGGCGGGTGCAGGTCGATCCGCTTTAGAAGCTGTAGGCGACGCCCACGGCGCCCAGCCACTGGTTGTTCGACCCGTTGCGCGCGACGATCGGGCTGTCGGCGAAGTCGTTCAGCAGCTTGCGATAGACGACGGTGCCGAACAGCTGCCAGCCCGAGCGCAGGTCGCCGCTGATCGAATGGCCGCCGATCGCGCCGACGGTCCAGTTCTTCCACCCGCCACGCGCGTTATAGACCGGCAGGCCGCTGGCCAGCGACTGGGCGGGGCTGATCGAGAAATAATTGTCGGCATAGCCTTCACCGACTCGTTCGCCGGACACGAAGATGCCGGCGATCGCCTTCAGGCTGAGCGGCGTGACATAGGTCACGGTCGGGGCGAGGACGGTCGAGCCATGGCCGCCGGCCACGTCCTTGCGATAGCTGATCGAGGCGGACAGGCGGTCGAACTGCGAGGTGATGACCCCCGTCTTGCCGATGCCGACATAGCCGCCAAGCTCGATCGCGGTGTCGACCTTGCCGAGCGCGCGGACCTGGGCATCGTCGATGCCCTTGGTCGAACTGCGGTTGAGGTTCACCACCGCAATCGGTCCCGCCTGGAAATCCCAGGTGGGGCCGACGCCGTCGCGGATCAGGTCGACGCTGGCGCGGTTGCCGGCCAGCAGGAAGTTGAACCCTGATACGCGCCCCGTGGCGGCGGGCACCGGCGAGAAGCTGTAGTCGTCCGATCCTTCGTAATCGGGCAGCACCGCGGCCCCCAGGCCAACGACGTAGAAGTCGCCGCCAGTATCGTCGTTCGGCACGGCGGAGGCGGGAACCGTCGGCCCGGCAGCGTCCTGCGCAAGGGCGGGCGTGGCGAAGGCGGCAGCAGTTAGGACGGCGGCGAGAATGGCGCGCAAGGGCGTAGCTCCGAAAACATATTACACCCGCGTAACGCTATCCCGCCGACTTCGGTCCATGGCGGAGGTCAGAGCAGGTAGCGAATCCGAACCTGTTGCATGGTTACATCACCTGCCAACGGGAATTCCGCCGCGCTGAACTTGGGCGGGCCGAAGCGGATCGCCGGATTGCGCGAAAAGCCGAAGCCTTCGCGGGGGATGCCGGCAAAGGTATCGAGCTTCGCATTGTTGTTTTCGTCGTGGATCACCGACACCGCATAATCGCCGCGACCAAGACCCGCGATCCGCACCCCGCCGGCCCCGGCGGGAAAAGTGCGGGTGACGGCGTTGCGATCGTCGGTGCAGCCGGGGAAATTCTTCGGATCGGCGGTCAGGCAGAGGCGGACCACGCCCTTGGTCGACCGCAATTCGCTGATGCGGACGTCAAGCGTGCCGGTCGGCATGGCCCCCGGCAACGCAACCAGCGCCAGCATTGCCAGCGCGGCGCGCCGCGCGCGCGCGCTCCTTCTCGAAGTCGCCGAGACCGCCATCGGTGCCGCACAACCGGTCCCAGAAGCGGAAATAGAGCCCGAAATTGCAGCCATAGCGTTCATGATGCCTCTGATGATGGCTGGCGGTAATCAACCAGCCTCCCAATCGCCCCGCCCACAGGAAACGCGGGAACATTTCCCAGCCCATATGGTTGGTGACGCCCATAACCGTCATGATCGTCAGCACCAATGCCAGTGCGCCGATATGAATCGGAATGGCGAACACCAGTAGCGGAATTACCACAGCGCCGGTCAACGCCTCGATCGGGTGGAACGCCATTGCCGCCCATGCGGTCGGCGGGCGGCTGGCATGGTGGACGGCATGGGCGATGCGAAACCATTTCGGCCGGTGCATCCAGCGATGGGTCCAGTAGAACCAGGTGTCGTGCGCGAAGAGATAGAGCAGCACCGACAGCGGCAGATACCAGAGCGGATACGCATCGACCCGGGCATAGATCTGCGTCCAGCCGCGATGCTGCCACCCCCAGGCGACGATGCCGGCGGGAATGCCGTAGATGGCGGCGGACAGCAGCGACCAGCGGATTTCCTTCGCGATCTGCGGTTCGAGGCCGCGATACAGCCCCGGATGCCGTGCGCGCGTGGCAAAGGCGAAACCGGCGGAGGCAAGCAGGTAGCGCACGCCCACGATCAGCGTCATCGCCACGGCGGACAGCAGGATGGCCAGCGGGATCGACATCGGGGCGCTGTAGCGGATTGTCGGCGGGGATGACAGGGAATCCTCCCCGGCACGGGGAGGGGGACCGTCGCCGAAGGCGATGGTGGAGGGGGAGCGCCCCGCAACGCAGCGGTTCCGGTTGCGGATACCCCCCTCCACCATGCTGCGCATGGTCCCCCTCACCGTGCCGAGGAGGATACCCCCCAACCCCATCGGGCAAGGCGGATTTGTGGCGTTGCTACCGGGACTTCGCTCCCCTAGGGCGGGGCGATGCCAACCATTCATCAATGCGACCTTGCCATCGTCGGCGGGGGATTGTCCGGTGCGCTGGTCGCGCTGGCGGCGGCGAAGCGGCGGCCCGACGCGCGAATCCGCCTGATCGAGGGCGCGGCGCACTTCGGCGGGAACCATGTCTGGTCGTTCTTCGGCAGCGACGTCGCGACCGAGCAACGCGCGCTGGTCGCACCGTTGGTCGCCCATGGCTGGCGCGGCTACGACATCGCCTTTCCCGCGCACAGCCGCACGCTCGACACGACCTATTATTCGATCACCTCGGACCGGCTCGACACGGTCGTGCGCGACATGCTGCCTGCCGAATCGCTGATGGCGTCGGCGCGGGTGCTGGGCGCCAGCCCGACCGCCGTCGTCCTGGCGGATGGCGACCGGGTGGAGGCGCAGGGAGTGATCGACTGTCGCGGCCCCGGCGACCTGTCGCACCTCGACCTCGGCTGGCAGAAATTCATGGGGATGGAGCTGAAGACCGCCTATCCCCACGGCGTCGAGCGGCCGATCGTGATGGACGGATCGGTCGAGCAGCTCGACGGCTATCGCTTCCTCTACACCCTGCCCTTCGATGCTTCGACCCTGTTCGTCGAGGATACCTATTACAGCGACACCCCCGACCTCGACACGCAGGTGCTGGCCGCGCGGATCAGCGCCTATGCCGCGACCAAGGGCTGGGACGCCGCCACGGTCGGGCGCAGCGAGACCGGCGTATTGCCGGTCGCGATGGGGGGCGATTTCGAGGAATATTGGCGATCGGGCGGCAACCGCGTGGCGAAGGGCGGGATGCGCGCCGGGCTGTTCCACCCGCTGACCGGCTATTCGCTGCCCGATGCGGTGCGCCTGGCGCAGCTGGTCGCCGACAGCAGCGACTGGTCGGGCGGCGCGCTGCACACGCTGACTCATGATTTCGCCGCGTCGCTGTGGAAGAAGCGCGGCTTCTACCGGATGCTCGCGACAATGTTGTTCCGCGCGGCGGACCCGGTGGAACGCTACCGCGTGCTCGAACGCTTCTATCGGCTGGACGCGGGGCTGATCGGACGCTTCTATGCGGGGCGGTCGACATGGGTCGACCAGGCCCGGGTGCTGATCGGCAAGCCACCGGTGCCGATCGGGCGCGCGGTGCAGGCTTTGATGGGGAGACAGGGGTGAAGACGGCAGTCGTTATCGGCGCAGGCTTTGGTGGTCTAGCGCTCGCCATCCGGCTGCAGTCGGCGGGCGTGCAGACGACGCTGGTCGAAGGGCGCGACAAGCCCGGCGGCCGCGCCTATTATTGGGAACGCGACGGCTTCGTGTTCGACGCCGGCCCGACCGTCATCACCGCGCCCGAAGCGTTGCAGGAATTGTGGCAGCTGACCGGGCGCGACATGGCCGAGGACGTGACGCTGGAACCGGTGTCGCCCTTCTACCGGCTGAACTGGCCTGACGGCACCAATTTCGATTACACCAACGACGACACTTTGCTGCGCTCGGAGATCGCCAAGCTCGATCCCGGCGACCTTGCCGGCTATGCCCGCTTCCTCGAATATTCGGCGGGCGTGTACGAGGAAGGCTATGTGAAGCTCGGCCACGTGCCGTTCCTCGACTTCGCATCGATGATAAAGGCCGCGCCGGCGCTGGCCAAGTATCAGGCGTGGCGATCGGTCTATTCGATCGTGTCGTCGTTCGTGAAGAACGAGAAATTGCGCCAGGCGCTGTCGTTCCACACCCTGCTGGTCGGCGGCGATCCGATGAAGACCAGCAGCATCTATGCGCTGATCCACAAGCTGGAGCGCGACGGTGGGGTGTGGTTCGCGCAAGGCGGGACCAACAAGCTGGTCGCGGGGCTGGTGCGGCTGTTCGAGAAGCTGGGCGGCACGATGATGCTCGGCGATCCGGTCAAGAGCATCGACACGCTGGGCGACCGCGCGACCGGCGTCACGACCAAGACCGGCGTGGTGATCGGCGCCGACATGGTCGCGACCAACGCCGATATCGTCCACAGCTATCGCGACCTGCTGTCCGGATCGCGCAGCGGCCAGCGCCGGGCGCAGAAGCTGGAGAAGAAGCGCTTCTCGCCATCGCTGTTCGTCGTCCATTTCGGCATAAAGGGCACGTGGCCGGGCATTCCCCACCACATGATCCTGTTCGGCCCGCGCTATAAGGGGCTGCTCGCCGACATCTACGACCATGGCGTGCTAAGCGAGGATTTCTCGCTCTATCTCCACCACCCGACCGTCACCGATCCGTCGATGGCGCCGGAGGGGCATTCGACCTTCTACGCTTTGTGCCCGGTGCCGCACACCGGCAAGTTCCCGGTCGACTGGGACCAGATCGGCCCGATGCTCGAAAAGCGCATCCTCGACGAAGTGGGCCGCCGGCTGATCCCCGACATCCACGAACGGATCGTGACGAAGTTCAGCTATATGCCAAGCGACTTCACCCGCGACCTGAACGCCTATCAGGGGTCGGCCTTCTCGCTGGAGCCGATCCTGACGCAGAGTGCGTATTTCCGCGCGCACAACCGGGACGATGATATTCCGAACCTGTATGTGGTGGGCGCGGGGACGCACCCGGGCGCGGGGATACCCGGGGTTGTCGGGAGTGCGAAGGCAACGGCGGGGTTGATGCTGGGCGACGAGGGCTGAGCGCTTCTGCTCCAATTTTAATCCAACCCCAACCGTTCGGTTCGAGCAGCTTCGAGCCTGTCGAGAAGCGATTGTCGAGAACACCTCCTGTACCATCCGTTCGTGCTGAGTAGGGATTGAGCGCAGTCGAAAGCCCGTATCGAAGCACCTGCGCCGGTCCTTCGATACGCCGCTTCGACAAGCTCAGCGGCTACTCAGGACGAACGGATGGAAGGCAGACGAAGCGTGTGCGGACAGTAGTTCTCGACAAACCTTTTCGACAGGCCCGAAGCTGCTCGAACCAAACGGAAAGCGGCGAGCGACAGCCATCTTGCCCCCCTCCCGCCAATCGCCTAACCCCGCGGCCATGAAGCGTCTGGCCATCTATTGCGGGTCCGCGACCCCCGCCGACCCCGTCTATATCGACTCCGCCCGCGCCGTCGGTCGCGCGCTCGCGGAACGCGGCATCGGCGTCGTCTATGGCGGCGGCAGGCTCGGCCTGATGGGTGCGGTCGCCGATGGCGCCATCGAGGCCGGGGGCGAGGTGGTCGGTGTGATCCCGACTGCGCTGGTCAAGGCGGAGGCGGCGCATCGCGGCCTGACCGAACTCCACGTCGTCGACACGATGCACCAGCGCAAGCAGGCGTTCACCGACCTGTCCGACGGCTTCGTCACTATCCCCGGCGGCACCGGCACGATGGATGAATTGTGGGAAGCGATGAGCTGGGCGCAGCTCGGCTATCATGCCAAGCCGGTCGGGCTGCTCAACACCGCCGGCTATTACGACCACCTGATCGCGTTCGTCGACAAGATGGCCGAGGTCGGCTTCATGCGGCCGATGCACCGCGACATCCTGCTGGTCGCCGATACGCTGGACGTGCTGCTGGACAAGATGGCCGCGCATGTCCCGGTGCAGGCGATCATCCATATGGCGGCCACCGACCTTTGATCCCGCCCCGCGCCGACCTCGTCGCGCACGCCCGCGACACGATCGCGCGTGGCTCCAAAAGTTTCGCGGCGGCGAGCAAGCTGTTCGACGCGCAGACCCGCGAACGGGCGTGGCTACTCTATGCCTGGTGCCGGGCGTGCGACGATCTGGCGGACGGTCAGGATCTGGGGCACGGGATGCAGCGGGTCAACGATGCGCAGGACCGGCTGGCGCTGATCCGCGCGCGCACCGCGCAGGCACTGGTGGGCGAGGCGACCGGTGATCCGGCGTTCGACGCGCTGGGCGTGGTCGCGGCCGAGGTCGGGCTACCCCATGCGCTGGTGCATGACGTGATCGACGGGTTCCAGCTCGACGCCGATGGCTGGCAACCGGTGACCGAGGGTGACCTGTACCAATATTGTTATCATGTCGCCGGCGCGGTCGGCGGGCTGATGGCGGTGGTGATGGGCGTGCCCGCGACGGAGAAGGACACGCTCGACCGCGCCTGCGACCTGGGGCTGGCGTTCCAGCTTGCCAATATCGCCCGCGACGTGGCGGAGGATGCCGATGCCGGGCGCTGCTACCTGCCGCGCGACTGGCTGGCCGAACAGGGCATCGATCCGGCCGACCCGATGGCGACGCCCGACCGGGTGGCGGTGCTGGCGCGGCGGATGGCGGCGCGCGCGGCCTTGCATGAAGACAGCGCGCGCGTCGGCGCGGCGCGGTTGCCCTGGCGCTCGGCATGGGCGGTGCTGGCCGCCGCCGACATCTATGGCGGCATCGCACGGAAAGTCGCCGCCGCCGGTCCCGCCGCGTGGGACAAGCGACAGACGACCTCCAAGGGGAAAAAGATCGCCGCCATCGCCCGCGCGTTCGTCGCGGCACGATGGCGCCCCGCGCCGGATGTTCCACGCGATCCGGTGCTGTGGACGCGCAACACCTAGCACTCCCGTCACCCCGGCCTTGAGCCGGGGTGACGTGGGGTCCAGAGGAGAAGTTATCCCTTGTCCTCCACCTTGTCCGTCGCCACCGTGATATCGCGACCCAGCAGGTGCTGGACGTAAATCCGCTGCACCAGCACGAACATCACGATGGTCAGCGGCGCGGCGAGCACCACGCCGATAAACCCGAACATCAGCCCCATGCCGATGACCGAGAACAACAGCACGGCGGGCGGCACGTCGACCGCGTGCTTCTGCACGATCGGTTGCAGGATATTGCCCTGAATCTGCTGCACGATCAGGAACAGGACGATCGTCCATAGCGCGGTGGTGGGCGACTGGGTGAAGGCCAGCATCACCGCCGGCAGTCCGGCGATGATCGGCCCGACATAGGGCACCACGTCCATCAGCCCGGCGATCAGGCCCAGGCCGATCGCGGCCGGCACGCCCAGCAGCCACAGCCCGGAGGCGGTCAGGACCGCGACGACGAGGATCGCCACCGCCTCCCCCTTCATCCAGCCGCGCAGGCCGCCGGCGGCATCGTCCACCGCCTGTCGCGCGACTGGTTCGACCGACGGCGGCACCAGCGTCACCAGCCCCCGGCGATACAGCTCGGGATCGGCCGCGAGGAAGATCGCGCCGACCAGCACCAGCACCGCATCCGACAGCCCCGACCCGATCGACAGGACATAGGTGCCCGCGCGCGACATGATCGTCGACAGGTCGCTGCTGCCCTGCGACAGCAATTCGCGCGCCGGCTCGCCCAGCCCCCATCCATCGAGCTGTCGCTGGATCGCCTGCAACGCGGACGGAATCTGCTGACGGATGGTGTCGAACTGCTCGACCAGCTGCGCGCCGAAGCCGAAGAAGATGCCGATGACGATGCCCAGCAGCAGGATCACCGACAGCGCCAGCGCAAGGCCGCGCGGCAGGCGCGTCCAGCGCTGGATGCGGTTGGCGACCGCGCTGAACAACACCGCGATCGTCGTCGCGGCAAAGACCAGCAGCACCAGCCGCATCATGCTGAACAGCAGGAACGCGGTCCCGGCGATCGCCAGCACCATCACCGCCATCGCCGCGACCCGGCCATAACCGGGCGTCGACCGCCCTGCGTCTTTGTCTGTCACCTTCGTCCCCTTCGGACCGTGAACGGACGGACCCGGGCGACGTTCCCCCGGGCCGTATCGCCATCGCAACGATTGCACATCACCATCACTGTCGCTAATGCGAGCGAATATCATGTGCAAAAAAGGGGCAGATATGCGGTGGTTTTGGATGTCGGCGCTCGTCGCCGTGCCGATGCCGGCAATGGCGCAGCAGGCGGCGACGCCCGGCGACGATACGGAGATCGTGGTACAGGGGCGCGCGCAGCAGCTTTATCGCACGATCGTCACCACCGTCGGCAAATCGGCGCAGGACCCGCTGGACATTCCGCAGGCGTTGCAGGTCGTCAACCACGACCTGTTCACCGATCAGGGCGCGCGCGACGCGACCGACATCTATCGCAACATCTCGGGCGTCAGCGCCTACAGCTATGCCGGCGTCACCTTCCGCGGATTCCGGCAGGACGAATCCTTCTATGACGGGCAGCGGGGCAATCCGTTCATCGGCTTTACCGTGCCGCAGCTGTTCAACGTTGACCGGGTCGAGGTGCTGAAAGGGCCATCGGGCCTGTTCTTCGGTCCCGGCGCGCCGGGCGGCATCATCAACTATGTATCGAAGACGCCATCGGACCACGCCTCGCTGCGCACCGTCGTCACCGGCGGCACCTATGACCGTGCCGGCATCTCCGCCGAAGCGACCGACCGGATCGACCACGACGGCGTGGTCAGCTACCGGATCGGCGGTTTCTTCGAAGCGATGCAGCCCTATCGCACCAATAGCCTCAACAAGACGCTGATCGGCGATGGCGGGCTGTCGATCCGTACCCATCCGGGCGGGCTGCTGACGTTGCAGGTCACGACGTACGACAATTATTTGCGCGCCAACCGGCTGCGCGGCGTGCTGGTCGACGACAGCGGGCGGTTCCGCACCTCGATCCGCTGGAACGCCAATGAAAAGAGCGACTGGCTGCACCTGACCTCGACCGCATGGTCCGCCCGCTATGCGACGACGATCGGCGACGCGATCACCTTCGATGCCGGCGCGCGCCGCTTCCGCTCGACCGAGCGCCAGAAATATCACGAGTCGCGCGGGGTCAGCACGACCAACCCCGATCTGGTCCTGCGCGAGTTTCGCGACCAGATCCGCCCGGTCGACGGCCTGTCGTTCATGGCCAATGCCACCGCTACCACCCGCCTGTTGGGGATGGCCCACCGGTTCCAGATCGGCGGCGACTGGTATCGGGAGGATAACGGCCTGCGATCGCGCATCCTGCGCACCGGCGTCCTGCCGCTCAGCCTCAACAATCCGGTCTATGGCCGTTCCGATGGCGATGCGCTGCGGGCGGCGGCGCTGCCCTTCACCGACACCGACACCCGTTCGCGCCGGGTCGGCGCCTATGCACAGGACCAGATCAACCTGACCGAGACGCTCCTGCTGATCGCAGGCGTCCGCTGGGACCGGTTCGAGGATGCGGTCCGGGTAGCGACTGCCGGCCGGGTGACCAGCGATTCCGGCTATCGCGACAGCGACGTCACGTTTCGCGGCGGGCTGATCTATCGCCCGCGTACCGACCTGTCGCTCTATGCCAGCTGGTCGGAGGGGTTCGATCCGCAGGCCCCCGCCAGCCAGAACCGCGACGCCGGCGGCCCGTTCGCCCCGGTCACCGGCAATCAGGTCGAGGCCGGGGTCAAGTCGCGGCTGTTCGACGGCCGGTTGCAGGCCAATGCCGCCGTCTATCGCATCGTACGCAGCAATCTGTTGCAGGTCGACCCGACGCGCACGCCGGTCAACGGCGTCGATCCGCTCAGCCCGATCGGCGAAGTCACCAGCAAGGGATTCGAGGTCGACCTGACCACCGACCTGACCCGCCATTGGGTGCTGATGGCCAATTACGGCTATAACGACACGCGCGTGACCGCCACGGTCGCGGGGCAGGCGGTGACCGACGCGGTCGGCAGCCGCTTCGCCAACGCGCCCGCGCACAAGCTGGGCTTCTGGACGCGGGTTCAGGTGGATGCGATCGGCACCGCCTTCGCCTTCGGCGGCGAATCGGTGTCGCGCCGGATCAGCCGGTCGGGCCAGACGGTCCGGCCCTATGCGATCTTCGACGCCTCGATCACCAAGTCGCTGGGCTTTGCCGAGCTGATGCTGCGCGTCGATAACCTGTTCGACAAGGTGTACGCCGCTTCGGGCTTCACGCGCCAGACGGGGCATTTCCCCGGCGAACCGCGTACCGTGCTGGCCGAGCTACGCGCGAAGTTCTGACGCCCAGGCATCGATCGCCGCCCAGCCGGCGATCCCGTTCAGCGTCCGCGCGCGTGCTGCCGTCATCCCGCCCAGCGCGATCACCGGCACGCGCGCGCCACGCACCAACATACCGAAGCGTACACGGCCCAGCGCCGCCGCGCCGGGATGCGATGCGGTGGCGAAGACCGGCGAGACGAAGATCGCATCGACCCCCGCCCGCTCCGCAGCGATACGCTCCGCGCGACTGTGGACCGGACGGGTCGCCAGCCCCCTGCCCCCCCTTGCGCGCCGCCCATGCACCCCATCCGCGCCCGGCAGCACCGGCCCCGCGACCAGCAGCACATGCCGCCGCGCCCGCGCGATCCGGCGCACCGCCGCGAACAGCGCACGACGCTCGATCGGCGGCGTCGCATAGTGGCGGAACACGATCCCGCTGCCTCGTGGCATCGTCCGCACGATCGGCAACAGCGCATCGTCCAGCCGTTCGTCGGTCATCAGCCAGCGATGCGGCAAAGGGTGGCGGCGGGGCATGGCCGCCTCTATACCGCGCGCGATGACCAAAACCGACACCCCGCTTGGCCCGATACGCGACCGGATCGCCCATGCCGAATCGATCGCCCGTCGGGACCGGGGCGCGACGACGCTGATCGCGGTCAGCAAGACGCACGATGCGCCTGCGATCCAGCCGCTGATCGACGCCGGCCAGCGCGTGTTCGGCGAAAATCGCGTGCAGGAAGCACAGGGCAAATGGCCCGCACTGATGGAAGCGACGCCGGGCATCGAACTCCATCTGGTCGGCCAGCTCCAGTCGAACAAGGCCGAGGACGCCGTGCGCCTGTTCGACGCGATCCATTCGGTCGACCGCCCGTCGCTGGTCGCGGCGCTGGCCAGGGCGATCGAGAAGACCGGCCGGGCGCCCGCCTGTTTCGTGCAGGTCGATATCGGCGACGAACCGCAAAAGGGCGGCTGCGCCCTTGCCGACCTGCCCGCGCTGCTGGCGGAGGCGAAGGCCGCCGGGCTGCCGATCGCCGGGCTGATGTGCGTGCCGCCCGCCGGCCTCGACGCCGCGCCCTATTTCGCGCTGACCGCCAGGCTGGCCCGCGATCATGGCCTCACCGGCCTCAGCATGGGCATGTCCGACGATTTCGAAACCGCCGTGACGCTGGGCGCGACCCATGTCCGGATCGGCTCCGCGCTGTTCGGCGCGCGTGGGGCATAAAGGAATGATGATGACCCGTCCCAAGGCCCTGTTGTTCGATTTCGACGGCGTGCTGCTGGAAAGCGAATATGCCGGCAACCGCCAGATCGCTGCGTTCCTGACCGCCGCCGGTCATCCGACCAGCGCCGCCGATTCGATGGCCAATTTCATGGGCCTGTCGGGCAGCCACTTCACCCGGGCGATCGAGCAATGGGTCGGCGGGCCGGTGCCCGACGGATTCTGGGACGCGCGCGCCGTCGAGGATGCGCGGGTGCTGGCCGAAGGGGTCGACGCGGTGGCAGGAGCCGTTGCCTTCGTCCGCGCGCTGCCCGCCGACCTGCCGCGCGCGATCGTGTCATCCAGCACGACCCACTGGATCGCGACGCATCTCGACCATCTGGGCCTGCGCGATGCGTTCGGCGACCATATCTATAGCGGCAAGGAGCATGTCGCGAACGGCAAGCCCGCGCCCGATCTGTATCTCTACGGCGCCCGGCAACTGGGCGTCGCGATCGAGGAGTGTGCGATCCTCGAAGACTCGCCGGTCGGCGTGACCGGCGCGGTCGCATCGGGTGCGCGGGTGATCGGGCTGTGTGCGGGGTCTCATTGCGGCGTCGGCCATGACGAACGACTGCGCTCGCTGGGCGTGACCGAGATCGCGCACGGCTTCGACGAAGTGGCGCGGTTGCTGGGGCTGGAACCCGCGACGGTCTGAGTCGTCGCCGGGGGATCGATCCACGCAAGGCGCGGAGAAATAAGAAGATTGGATTTCGCGCAGAGGCGCGGAGGCGCAGAGAGGGTGCGTTGGCTGCGGCCGTGCTTCCGATCGGCAGACAATTGCGCCGGGTTCAGCCGAAGATAAGGCCGCTGTCGCGGAGAAGATGGCGCCAAGAACGACCTCTCTGCGCCTCCGCGCCTCTGCACGACATCTAATCTTCTGTTCCACGCCCGGCGGAAACACGGAAGGTCGCGTAAAGCGCAACCCCTTCGCGTCTCCGCGCCTTCGCGTGAATCCCTATGACCCTCGCGAAGAAACGCAGCGTCACTCGCCCTTCTTCGCCGCCTGCTCCGCCGCAGCCGGATCGACCGACGGCGCGCCCGACGCCGGCGTCGCGGCGTTGACGATGTCGGCGCTGTTCGCCGGAGCGCCCTCGGCGACATTGCCCTCCGCTTCGGTCGCGGCCGGCGCGGCCCCGGCGGCGGGTGCGGCCGGCAGTGGCAGGTTCGATCCTTGCGAGTTGAGATAGGCGATGACGTTCGCCCGGTCCTCGGCACTGCCAAGGCCGGCAAAGGTCATCTTGGTGCCCGGCGCGTATTTGCGGGGCGACGTCAGCCATGCGTTCATCGCGTCGAAGTCCCAGTTGCCCGGAACGCCCGTCAGCGCGGTGGAATAGGCGAAGCCGGCCAGATGGCCATGCTTCTTGCCGATCACGCCCCAGAGGTTCGGGCCGATGCCATTGGCTCCGCCCTGGTTCACCGTGTGACAGGCGGCGCATTTCTTGAACACTTCCGCGCCCTTGGCGACGTCGGCGGTGGCGAGCAGCGTCGCGATCGGCACGGCGGCGGCGGCCCCGCCCCCGGCTTCGGCGGCACCCTCGACCGGATAGCCCGGCTTGTCCGGTGCGCCCGAATGGAACACCATGCCGCTGGCGATGGAAAGTCCGAGGGCGGCGGCGCATCCGGCCAATACCCAACCTGCGATGGTGTTCGTCCGGTCGTCCATGCCCTTAGCCGTCTCACCTAAAGTTGGTTTTGTTTGGGGCCATGCTTAGAGGCGGCATCCGATACTGGCAAGACGGGGTTGCCGCCCGTGTCCGCGCCCGATAATCGCCGTCCCCCATGCAGAAATACGCCGCACCCGCGCGCCCGCTGGTGGCGCAGATGATCGAAGCCGCCGCCCGCGAACCGAATCGCACCGTCGCCTTTCAGGGCGCACCGGGCGCCAATTCGCATGTCGCGCTGGTCCAGGCGTTTCCCGATGCGCTGCCGCTGCCCTGTTTCGGCTTTGCCGACGCGATCGATGCGGTACGTTCCGGACAGGCCGATTGCGCGATCATCCCGATCGAAAATTCGCTGCACGGGCGCGTCGCCGACATCCATTTCCTGCTGCCCGAATCCGAACTGGTCATCACCGGCGAACATTTCCTGCCGATCCGGCACGCGCTGCTGGGCCTGGGACCGGTCGAGGGCATCCGCCAGGCGATGAGCCACGAACAGGCGCTGGGCCAATGCCGCCACTGGTTGAGCGCGCGCGGGATCGAACCGGTGGCGCATCCCGATACGGCGGGCGCGGCGGCGTCGGTCGCCGCGATCGGCGACCCGGCGATCGCCGCGCTCGCGCCCCCGGCGGCGGCCGCGCTGTACGGGCTGCAATTGCTGGCCGACGACATTGCGGACGCCGATCACAATACGACGCGCTTCGTCGTCCTCGCCCGCGCCGCACCGCCGGAACCGCCCGAGGGGCCGTGCATGACGACGCTGGTGTTCGAGGTGAAGAACGTGCCCGCCGCGCTGTACAAGGCGATGGGCGGCTTCGCGACCAACGGCGTCAACATGACGAAGCTGGAAAGCTATCAGCGCGGCGGCACTTTTGCCGCGACCGAATTCTTCTGCGACATCGAAGGACGGCCGGGCGAGGCCCATGTCGACCGCGCGCTGGAGGAACTGCGGTTTCACAGCAAATGGGTGCGGTTGCTCGGCAGCTATGGGCGCGCGCGCGAGCGGGGGTAACTTCGGACGTTCCGTTCGTGCTGAGTAGGGATTGAGCTCGTCGAAAGCCCGTATCGAAGCACCCTTGGCGGTCCTTCGATACGCCGCTTCGACAAGCTCAGCGGCTACTCAGGACGAACGGATCGTCACGAAGCCACCCACGCCACCAACAGGCTCCGCGCGATCGCATGGGCGGGCGGCGCGATGAAGCGCGACGTATCGCCCGACAGCGCCGCGCGGACCTCGTCCCGGGTCGCCCAGAACGCATGTTCCAGTTCGGACGTATCGATCCGCAGCTTATCGTCCGGCGCGGTCGCGATGCACGCGATCATCAACTGCGACGGGAAGGGCCAGGGCTGGCTGGCGACATAGCGCACCGCGTCGACCGCGACGCCCGCTTCCTCCAGCACCTCGCGCGCCACCGCTTCCTCGACCGATTCGCCGACCTCGATGAACCCGGCCAGCGCCGAATAGCGTCCCGTGGGCCAGCTCGGCTGGCGGCCCAGCAGCACGCGGCCGTCATGTTCGACCGCCATGATGACGACCGGATCGGTGCGCGGGAAATGCAGCGCGCCGCAGCCCGGGCACGACCGCGCCCAGCCGCCGCGCGCGACGACGCTCGCATGGCCGCACCGCGCGCAGAATCCGTGCCGCGAATGCCAGTCGATCAGGCTGCGCGCGACGCCGTAGAGCGCGACGTCGGCAGGCGGCATCACCGCCAGTGCGGCCATCAACGCGGGCGACCGCATCGCCGGCGCACTGCCGTCGCCGTCGCCCGCCACGAACAGCGGCACGCCCTCCAGATACCCCAGCAGCAGCGCATCGTCCCGCGCCGGGTCCATCGCCGCCAATGCCAGCGCGCCATCGTCACCGACCGGTGGTTCCAGGCCGGTCAGCACCAGCAGCCGCGCCGCCGGATCGGCCAGCGCACGGGCGAAGGCTTGCGCGTCGTCGCGCTCGTTATCCGCGCGGACCAGCGCCGCGCCGGTAAAGCCGATCACCGCACCGGCCCGGCCAGATCGCTGGCCAAGGCCTTCACCAGATCATCGCGCAACGGCCATTTGTCGGCGGGGAAGTAATTCACCATCACCGTGCCGCGCAGCTGCCGCACCGGATCGACGAACGCGACGGTGCCAGCCGCGCCGCCCCAGCCGTACGTACCCTTGCCCGGCCGGCCCGGCAGCGTTTCCAGATAGACCGAACCACCCGCGCCGAAGCCCATTTTCGGCCCCGCCTGTCCCCCGGTCGCGCCATCGACCCCGCCAAAGGTAACGCCGGCCGGTAACAGGTTCGACATGCCCAGCGCCACCGTCGCCGGCTTCATTACCCGTTTGCCGTTCAGCGTGCCGCCATTCTGGAGCATGTGGAGGAACCGGTCATAATCGGCGGCCGACATGACCAGCCCCGCCCCGCCATAGGGAAAGCTGGGCGGCGACAGCCACACCGAGGTCGCGCCCGGATCGACCGGCACCAGATTGTCGCCGGCCCACGCATAGTTGGTCGCCAGCCGCCCCTTTTGCGCGGCAGGCACGGTCCAGTAGGTCGACATCATGCCCAGCGGCCCGAACATCCGCGTCTGCAGGAATTTTTCGAACGACATGCCGCTTGCCACCTCGATCACGCGGCCCAGCACATCGAGGCCGATCGAATAGCTCCACTTCGTCCCCGGCTCGGCGATCAGCGGCAGGGTGGCGACGCGGTTGGCGAATTCCTCCAGCGACTTCGGCCGCGCCCGCGCCATCGCGACTTCGGCCTGCGCGTTGACGGCGGCGGGGACGATGCCGAGGCGTTCATATTCCTTCAGCAACGGCCCCTTGGTCACGATGCTGTAGCCAAGGCCGGCAGTGTGGGTCAGCAGGTGGCGCACGGTGATCGGCGTCGTCGCCGGACGGCTGGCCAGGCTGTTGCCCGGATCGGTCAGCACCTTCATCGACTTGAACGCCGGGATGAAATCGCTGATCGGCTGGTCGAGCTTCAGCTTGCCGTCCTCGACCAGCATCATCGCCGCCATGCCGGTGATCGGCTTGGTCATCGAATAGACCCGCCACAGCGTGTCGACATTGGCCGGCGCGGCATTGGCGTCGGTCGCGACACGACCGGCGGCGTGGGCACTGGTCCAGTCCGGACCACCCACGACGACGACCATGCCCGGCGCCTTCTTCTGCGCCACATAGTCGCGCACCATCGCCTCGGTCGCGGGCAGCGCACGCTGCGCGGCGGGGCGGGCGGGGGCACGCGGCGGCGCGGCCTGCGCCCATGCCACCGCCGGCTGTACCAGCAGCAGCGCGCCCGTCAGCGCCAGTGCGTTCCGCATCCGGTTCGTCTCCCTCATCGCATTCCCTCCACGACCGTTATCGCCCGCGCGAACAGCGTCGGCAGCCCGGCGGCGGCAATGTCCGCGACCGGCCACCATTCGCCCTGCGCGGTGCCTTCCTCCGCTGCATCCGCCACCATGACGGTGCAGGCAAGATCGAAATGGGTAAAACCGTGGCGGACCAGACCGATACTGCGCCAATCGGCGGGAAAGGGTGCGCCCTGCGTACCGGGGTCGCCGTCGGTCCATGGCCCGGTGGGCAAGGCGCGCATCCCGCCCAGCAGTCCCTTGTCCGGCCGCCGGACCAGCAGCACCCGACCATCCCGCTCCGCCCAGAACAGGGTGCCGAATCGCTGTGGCTTCGCCTTTTTTGCCGCCTTGACCGGAAAGGCGTCGGGCGTCCCGGCGGCATAAGCGGCGCAATCGTCGCGCAAGGGGCACAGCAGGCAGCGCGGCAATCGCGCGGTGCAGACCATCGACCCCAGATCCATCATCGCCTGCGCGAAATCGCCGGCGCGCGCGTCCGGGGTGATCGTATCGGTCGCGGCGCGGATCGCCGGGCGCGCGCCGGGCAGCGGCTCCGCAATCGCGAACAGCCGCGACACCACGCGCTCGACATTGGCATCGACCACCACCGCCCGGCGGCCAAAGGCGATCGCGGCGATCGCGGCGGCGGTATAGTCGCCGATGCCGGGCAGCTTGCGTAAACCGCTTTCGGTATCGGGCAGCGACCCCAGCCCCGCGACCACCCGCGCACAGGCCAGCAGGTTGCGGGCGCGGGCATAATAGCCCAGCCCCGCCCACGCCGCCATGACATCGGCATCGTCCGCCGCCGCCAGCGCCGCGAACGACGGCCAGCGCGCGGTCCACGCCTCGAAATAGGGGCGCACGCTCGCAACCTGGGTCTGCTGGAGCATCACTTCCGACAGCCAGACGCGATAGGGATCGGGCGCGGCGACCCCCGGCGGGCTGCGCCACGGCAGCGAGCGATGGTTGCGATCATACCAGTCGAGCAACCGTTCGGCGACAGAGAGATGCTTGGCGTCCACGCCGGCTCTATGGCATGGGATGCCGACAATGACGACGCGCCCCCGCCCCCATGCGACGATTCCAGAACCCCGCCGGCGTGGCGGCGCACGGGCCGTCGCCGAATTGCTGCCCGACATCGGCGGCGCGGCGTTCCGCAAATTCGGTTTCGTCCAGTCGGCGGTGGTCAGCCGCTGGGGCGAGATCGTCGGCGAGCGATTCGCCCGCGTGTCCGCCCCCGAATCGATCCGCTTCCCGCCGGGCAAGCGCGCCGACGGCACGCTGACGCTGATCGTATCGGGCGCGCATGGCACGATGATGCAGCATATCGCGCCGGAAATCGTCGAGCGGGTGAACCGTTTCTTCGGCTATCCGGCGGTCGCCCGGCTCCAGTTCCGGCACGGCGAGGTCCGCCCGCGCCGCGCGGTGCCGGTACGTCGCGATCCGCCGCCGATTTCGGCCGAGATGCACGAAAGCCTGCGCGACATCGCCGATCCGGAGCTGCGCGCGGTTCTCGCCGCGCTCGCCGGTGCGGTCGCCGCACCCCCGCCCCCCGCCATTCCGATCCTTGGCAAGGTCCGCTGATGCGCATTCTGATCCTGCTCTGCTCGTTCCTGTTCGCCCTGTTCGGGATGCCCCCGGCCAAGGCGCAGGCATCCGCCAATGCCGCCACCCAGCGCAACTGGACCAACAGCGTCACGATGCTGCCGACCGGTGGCGTCGCGGTCGGCAACCCGATGGCGCGGGTGCAGTTGGTCGAATGGGCCAGCTATACCTGCTCGCACTGCGCCGCGTTTGCCCGCGAGGCGAAGCCCGAACTGACCGCGCTCATCCGCTCGGGCCGGGTGCGAGTCGAATATCGCACCCTGCCGCGCGACGCACTCGACCTGACCGCCGCCCTGCTGGCGCGCTGCGGCGGGACGAACCGCTTCCTTGCCGCGCATGACGCGATCTTCGCGCAACAGACCGCGATGCTCGACAAGGCGGAGGCATTCGCCGCCACGCCGGCCGCGCAACAACCGACGCCGACCATCGGCAAGCGGCTGGAACAGCTCGCTGCCGCCACCGGCCTGCGCACCTTGCTGCGCGGGCATGGGCTGGACGATGCGCGGATGACCGCCTGCCTGAACGACGAAGCCGCGCAGAAGCGGGTGATCGCCATTGCCGAGGCGGCGCAGGCCGCCGGCGTCAACGCGACCCCCAGCTTCGAGGTCAATGGCAAGAAAGTGGAGGCCCATGACTGGGCGACGCTCAAGCCGTTCCTGACCGCATCCTGATCCTTGCAAAGAGAGTAGATCCCATGCGTTTCGCACTCCCCCTGATCGCGCTTGCCGCCCTGTCGGCCTGTGGTGGCGGCGATTCCGGCACTGGTGCCAATGGCAGCGCCGCCGCGCCCGTCGCCAATGTCGCCGCACCCGCCGGCAAGAAGTGGACCGACATGGTCGCGGTCACGCCCGAGGGCGGCTATCGCATCGGCAACCCCGATGCGGCGGTCAAGTTGCTCGAATATGGCTCGCGCACCTGCCCCACCTGCGGCGCGTTTGCGCGTGAGGGCAACGAACCGCTCATCAACAACTATGTCTCGACCGGCAAGGTGAGCTTCGAGTTCCGTGACTTCGCGGTGCACGGCGCACCCGATCTCGCCGCCGCCGTGCTGGGCCGCTGCAACGGCACCGCCACCTTCTTCCCGCTGCTCGAAGCGATGTATCAGGATCAGGCGGCGACGCTCGACCGGATGCAGGCGATCCCGCAGGCCGAACAGGCGCGGTTGCAGTCGATCCCGCCGCTGCAGGCGGTCACCGGCTGGGCCGATGCCGCCGGCTTCGTCGATTTCGTCAAGCAGCGCGGCGTGCCCGAGGCCAAGGCGCGCCAGTGCCTCGCCGACCAGAAGCTGTTGCAGGAGGTCGTCAAGATCACCGAGGATGGCGGCGCGATCGTCACCGGCACGCCGACCTTCCTCATCAACGGCGAAAAGGTCGAGAACGCCGTCACCTGGGCGCAGATTGAAGCGGCGCTGAAGGGCGCTGGCGCCTGACCCCGTGGCCGCGCCGGACGACGCGGCCACTCCCCCCACGCCGGGGCTGACGCTTCGGCGGCTGCGGCTGAGCGGGTTCAAGAGCTTCGTCGACCCCGCCGACCTGGTGATCGAAAGCGGGCTGACCGGGGTGGTCGGACCCAATGGCTGCGGCAAGTCGAACCTGCTCGAAGCGCTGCGCTGGACCATGGGCGAGAACAGCGCGAAGTCGCTGCGCGGCGCGGGCATGGACGACGTCATCTTCGCCGGCACCGAAACCCGCCCCCAACGCGACTTTGCCGAGGTCGCGATCCTTGCCGAGGATGCGGCCGGCGACGAGGTGGAGATCGTCCGCCGGATCGAACGCGGCGCGGGTTCCGCCTATCGCATCAACGGCCGCGACGTGCGAGCGAAGGACGTGTCGCTGCTGTTCGCCGATGCCGCGACCGGCGCACATTCGCCGGCATTGGTCAGCCAGAACCGGATCGGCGCGGTCATCGCCGCCCGCCCCGCCGAACGCCGGGCGATGCTGGAGGATGCCGCCGGCATCTCCGGCCTGCACGTCCGCCGCCGCGACGCCGAATCGAAGCTGCGCGCGACCGAGGCCAATCTCGACCGGCTGGGGGAGATGGCGCAGGAACAGGATGCGCGCGTCGCCGTGTTGCGACGGCAGGCGCGGGTCGCCGCGCACTACCGCGACCTGACCGACGCGATCCGCATCGCCGAAGGCCGCGCCATCTATGCCCGCTGGCGCGACGCCGCGACCGCCGCCGCCGCGGCGAAAGCCGAGGCGGGCGCCGCCGAGGCACTGGTCGCCGCCCATGGCACCGCACAGGCGGACGGCATCGCCGAACAGGCGGCGGCGACGCAGGCGCTGGCGACTGCACGGGCAGCGTCACAGGATCTGCGCCAGCGCGTCGGCGACTCCGCCCATGCCCGCGACCGGTTGCAGGCGCAGGCGCAGGCCGCGACCCGGCGGCTGGCCGATCTGGAGGCGCAGGCCGCTCGACTGGCCGAGGACCGCGCGCGCGAGGCGAGACTGGCGACGGACGCTGCCGGTGCGGTCGCGCGCCTGACCGAGGAGACTGCCGCGCTGGCGACGGCGATCGAGGGTGCAACCGCCCGCCTGCCCGAACTCGACACCGCACTGGCCAAGGCGACCGAGGCGGCGGCGGTCGCCGATGCGGCGCAAGGCGAAGCGCTGTCGGCGCAGGCGGCGGAACTGGCCGAGGCACGCGTGGCCGCCGCCGCGCAGGAGGCGGCGCGCACCCGGCTGGACCGCATCCGCCGCGACGAGGCGCGCTCGCTGGCCGAACAGGCGGCGCTGCCTGCGCTCGGCCCCCTGATCGCCGAGCGGGCGACGGCGGTCGAGCGTCGCGCTGGCGCGCTGGCTACCGCCGACACCGCCCGCGCCGCCATCGCTCATGCCGATGCCGCCGAACGATCCGCGCAGGAGGCACGCGGGCGGGCGCAGGCCGACCGCGCGACCGCCGCCGCCGAACTTGCCGCGCTGGAGGGCGAAATCGCCGCGCTGGAACGGGCGCTCCGGCGCAGCGGACGCGCGCGGGTCATCGATTCGGTGGTGGTCGAACCGGGATTCGAGGCGGCGCTGGCGGCGGCACTGGGCGACGACCTCGACGCCGGGACCGATCCCGGCGACGACCGCTATTGGGACGCCGACGCCGCACCGGTCGAGGGGCCGGCGATCCCGCCCGGCATCGGACGGCTGTCGGCGCAGGTCGCCGCCCCGGCGCTGGCCCAGCGGCTGGCGCAGGTGCTGGTGGTCGATCGCGACGACGGCTTGCCGCTGGCGGTCGGGCAGCGGCTGGTGACGCTCGACGGGGCGCTGCGCCGGTGGGACGGACTGCGCGCCCAGGCCGGATCGGGCGCGGCGGCTGCCGAACGCCTCGCCCGCGCCAACCGGCTGCGCGCCCTGGGGCAGGAACGCCCGGCGCTGGTCGCGCGACGCGATGGGGCCGATGGCGCACTGGCCGCCGCCGATGCCGCGATCGGGGAAGCCCGCGCGACGCTGGCCGCCGCGCGTCAGACGCTCGACCAAGCCGATTCGCAGGCGCGCGCTGCGTTGCGGGACGAGGACCGCGCCGCCGCCGCGATCGAACGGGCGCAGGCCCGTGCCGACGACGTCGCCGCCCGACTCGAGCGGATTCGCAGCGATGGGATTGAGGCGCAGGACGAAGCCAACCGCGCCGATGCGGCCCTTGGGCAACTCCCTGACCGCAGCGCCACCGCCGGACGGGTGGCGGCGCTGGCGACGGCGGCGGCAACCGCGCGGACACGGGTCGCCGATGCCCGCGCGGCGCGGGTGTCGCTCGACGCCGCGCTGACCCGCGACCGGGATCGCCATGCGGCGGCGAACGCGGAGGTCGCCGCATGGCAAGCGCGCTCCGCCGATGCCGGCCACCGGATCGCCGAGGTCGATGCGCGGATCGCCGCCATCGCCGCCGACCGCGCCGCCCTGCGCGACCGGCCCGCCGCGCTGGCGGCGGAACTGGCGGCGGTAGAGGGCGCACTTGCCACGCTGAACCCTGCCGTAACCGACGCCGCCGCGACCGAAGCCGCCGCCGAAACCCGGCTGCGCGTCGCCGAGCACGCGGCCAGCGGGATCGCCGAACTGCTCGCCGCCGCCCGCGAACGGCGCGCCGGCGCGGAGGCACGGGCGGAGGCGCAGGAGCAGCGGCGGCTGGAGATGGGGCGGCTGTCGGGCGAACGCTTCCAATGCCCCCCGCCGCTCCTGCCGCGTATCGGTTTCGTCGGCGCGGACGTCGGCGATGCGGCGGTCGAGGCGGCGGCGCACGACCGGCTGCTGGCGGACCGCGACCGGATCGGCCCGGTCAACCTGATCGCCGATACCGAACTGGCCGAACTGGAGGCGGCACAGGGCGCGACGGCCGCCGACCGCGCCGAACTGGCCGAGGCAGTGCAGCGGCTGCGCGGATCGATCGGCACGCTCAACCGGGAAGGGCGCGCACGGCTGCTGACGGCGTTCACGGCGGTCGACGGCCATTTCCGCCGGCTGTTCGGCGCGCTGTTCGAAGGAGGGCAGGCGCGGCTGGAACTGGTCGATTCGGACGATCCGCTGGAGGCCGGCCTCGAAATTCTCGCCCAGCCGCCGGGCAAGCGGCTGCAATCGCTGACCCTGTTGTCGGGCGGCGAACAGGCGCTGACCGCCGTCGCGCTGATCTTCGCGCTGTTCCTGACCAACCCGTCGCCGATCTGCGTGCTGGACGAGGTCGACGCGCCTCTGGACGACGCCAATATCGACCGGTTCTGCGACCTGCTCGACCGCATGGCCGCCGACACCGACACCCGCTACCTGATCGTCACCCACAATGCCGCGACGATGAGCCGGATGCACCGGCTGTTCGGCGTCACCATGGTCGAACGCGGCGTCAGCCGGCTGGTGTCGGTCGACCTAGGCGGCGCGACGGGATTGCTGGCGGCGGAATGAAGGAACGCGTCACCCCGGCGCAGGCTGGAGTCTTGCCGTAAGAGAGCGCGCGCCTCGCTGCGGGAGACCCCAGCCTTCGCTGGGGTGACGTCCTGGCTTCGATCGCCCCTTACTGCCCCGCCTTCACGATCGCGCGAAACTCCTCGCGCGTGATCCTGCCGTCCTTGTTCTGGTCCATCAGCGCGAAGGCGGTGGCGAGGCCCGCGGCAGCCTGCCCCTTTTGCGACGGGTCCTGCTTTGCCGCCTCCGCGTCGATCTTCATGCTCATCGCGTCGAACTCGGCCTTGCTGATCGTGCCGTCCTTGTCGGTGTCGAACATCGCGAAGAACTCGGCCTCGTCATCCGCTGCCGGTTCGACGACCGGCGCGGGCGACGTGGCCGGGGCGGGCGTGGGAGCGGTCTGCAGCGCAAGGGCGAGGATGGCGAGCAACATCGGGTCAGCTTCTTTCCGAAAAGAGAAAATGCACGACAGGATTGCATCGCGTAACGCGCGGCGCAAGCGCGCGTCCTTGCGTGTGCGGCCCGTGTCGCCTAACCGCGCGCCGAACCCTTAACCTCGAAGGAGCCCGCCCATGGCCGAGTCCATCAACCGCGTCGTGCTTGCCTATTCGGGCGGCCTCGACACCAGCGTCATCCTGAAATGGCTGCAACAGGAATATAATTGCGAGGTGGTGACCTTCACCGCCGATCTCGGCCAGGGCGAAGAGCTGGAGCCGGCGCGCAAGAAGGCCGAGCTGATGGGCATCAAGCCCGAGCATATCTTCATCGACGACCTGCGTGAGGAATTCGTCCGCGACTTCGTATTCCCGATGATGCGGTCGAACGCGCTGTACGAGGGGCTGTACCTGCTCGGCACCTCGATCGCACGGCCCTTGATCGCCAAGCGCCAGATCGAGATCGCGCGTCAGGTCAACGCCGATGCGGTCAGCCACGGCGCGACCGGCAAGGGCAACGACCAGGTCCGTTTCGAACTGGGCTATTATGCGCTCCAGCCCGACATCAAGGTCATCGCCCCGTGGCGCGAATGGGACCTGACCAGCCGCACCGCGCTGATCGCCTTTGCCGAACAGCACCAGATTCCGGTGCCCAAGGACAAGCGCGGCGAATCGCCCTTCTCGACCGACGCGAACCTGCTGCACACCTCCAGCGAGGGCAAGGTGCTGGAGGACCCGTGGGACGAGGTGCCGGACTATGTCTTCTCGCGCACCGTCAGCCCGGAGGAAGCACCCGACACACCGCAGGTCATCACTGTCGCGTTCGAACGGGGCGACGCGGTGGCGGTCGATGGCGAAGGCATGTCGCCCGCGACGCTGCTCGCCAAGCTCAACGAGCTGGGCCGCGCGCATGGCATCGGCCGGCTCGATCTGGTTGAGAACCGCTTCGTCGGCATGAAGTCGCGCGGCATGTACGAGACGCCGGGCGGCACCATCCTGCACGCCGCCCACCGCGCGATCGAACAGATCACGCTCGACCGCGGGGCCGCGCACCTGAAGGACGAACTGGCCCCGCGCTATGCCGAGCTGCTCTATAACGGCTTCTGGTTCAGCCCCGAGCGCGAGATGCTGCAAGCGGCGATCGACCACAGCCAGCACAAGGTGTCGGGCGAAGTGCGGCTGAAGCTGTACAAGGGCGGCGTCCATGTCATCGGCCGCCGTTCTCCCAATTCGCTGTACAGCGAAAAGGTCGTGACGTTCGAGGACGATCAGGGCGCCTATGACCAGCGCGACGCGGCGGGCTTCATCAAACTCAACGCGCTGCGCCTGCGCCTGCTGGGCCGGCGGGATCGCTGATTCCCGTCGCCGGGTAAGATTGCCTTAACTACATTTTAGCCACTCGCATGGCACCGACCGGTTCGAACGAAGCGGGGAGTTATGCGGGTGGCAAGCGACAATGTGGACGTGGCGATCGTCGGTGCCGGGCCGGCCGGGCTGACCGCCGCCTATCTGCTGACGAAGGCGGGCCTGTCCGTCACCGTGATCGAACAGGACCCGCGCTATGTCGGCGGGATCAGCCGCACCGTCGAGCATGACGGCTTCCGCTTCGACATCGGGGGCCACCGCTTCTTTTCGAAGTCGCAGGAAGTGGTCGCGCTGTGGAACGAGATCCTGCCCGACGACTTCATTGACCGCCCGCGCATGAGCCGCATCTTCTATGGCGGCAAATTCTACAGCTACCCGCTGCGCGCGTTCGAGGCGCTGGGCAATCTCGGCCTCTTCACCTCGGCGCTGTGCATGGCAAGCTATGCCAAGGCCAAGCTGTTCCCACGCCGCACGGTCGCGTCGTTCGAGGACTGGGTGGTCAATCAGTTCGGCCACAAGCTCTATTCGATCTTCTTCAAGACCTATACCGAGAAGGTGTGGGGGATGCCGTGCGACACCATGTCGGCGGACTGGGCGGCACAGCGGATCAAGGGGCTGAGCCTCGGCGCGGCGGTGCTCGACGGGCTGAAGCGCTCGCTGGGCCTCAATCGCACGCCGAACGACGGCATGGCGGCCAAGACGCTGCTCGAAAGCTTCCGCTATCCGCGCAAAGGGCCGGGCATGATGTGGGAAGCGGCGCGCGACCATGTCGTCGCGGGCGGCAACACCGTGCTGATGGGCCATGCGCTGCGCACGCTGGAACATGATCCGGTGGCAGACTGCTGGCGGATGGTCGCGACGGACCGTGCCGATGATTCGAGCCGGATCATCACCGCGCGCCATGTCATTTCCTCGGCCCCGCTGCGCGAGCTGGCGTCGCGCATCCATCCGCTGCCCGCGACGCTGCCCGACGCCAGCGCGTTGCGCTACCGCGATTTCCTGACCGTCGCGCTGATGATCCGGTCGGACGACCTGTTCCCCGACAACTGGATCTATATCCACGACAACCGGGTAAAGGTCGGCCGTGTCCAGAATTTCCGCAGCTGGTCGCCCGAAATGGTGCCCGATCCGGCGATCGCCTGTGTCGGACTCGAATATTTCTGTTTCGAAGGCGACGGGCTGTGGGCCAGCAGCGACGACGACCTGATCGCACAGGCGACGCGAGAGCTGGCGACGCTCGGGCTGGTCGATGCCCGGGACGTGGTCGGCGGCGCCGTCGTGCGCCAGCCGAAAGCCTATCCGGTCTATGACGAAGGCTATGCCGACCGGGTGGAGGCGCTGCGCACCGAACTGGAAACGCGTTTCCCGACGCTGCACATGGTCGGCCGCAACGGGATGCACCGCTACAACAACCAGGATCACGCGATGATGACGGCGATGTTGACCGTCCGCAACATCCTGGCCGGCGCGCGCGTCCATGACGTGTGGCAGGTGAACGAGGACGCCGAATATCACGAGGCCGGCCGCGAAGGCGAACAGGCCGCGCTGGCCAGCGTCCGCGCGGTGCCGACCCCGATCCGGGCGGCGGCGTGAGCGAAGCGGGCCGGCGGGACCTGCCGGCCCCACCCGATGCGGGGCTGACGCGACCGCTGCTGATCTCCTGGGCGCTGGCCGCCTGCGTGCTGATCGCCGTCGCGGCTTCGCGGATCGCCCGTCTGCAACTGCCCGACCCCGACGATACGCTCCGTTTGCTCGAGGTCCGCGCATGGCTTGCCGGGCAAAGCTGGTGGGACGTCAGCCAATATGGCTTTTCGGGCAGCGGCGAGGTCATGCACTGGTCGCGCCTCGTCGACCTGCCGCTGGCGGCGGCGATGACGGTGCTGCGCCCGATCTTCGGCGCCGTCGTCGGCGACCGGATCGCGATCGTGCTCGTCCCACTGCTCACGCTGCTGGCGATCATGGCGCTGGTCGGCACGATCGCGCGGGCATTGTCCGATCGACCGAGCGCGCTGCTCGCGATCCTGATGGTGCCACTGACCGCCCCGATCATCGCCCAGGCTCAGCCGCTGCGGATCGATCACCATGGCTGGCAGGTGGTAGCCGCCCTGTGCGCGGCCTATGCGCTGATCTGTCGGCGCGGATGGCAGGCGGGCATGATCGCGGGGGTTGCCGCCGCGTTCCTCGTCTCGATCTCGTTCGAAGGGTTTCCCTTCGCATTGCTGACGCTTGCCGTGGGCGGCCTGCTGTGGGTCGCCGATCCGCAGGCCCGGTCCGCGCTGCGCGCACAGGCATCGACGCTGATCGCGGCGCTGACGCTGCTCCATGTCGCGACACGCGGGCCGGCGATGTTCGCGCCCGCCTGCGATGCGGTGTCGCCGGCATGGCTGGGCGTCCTTGCCACCGCCACGCTCGGCATCCTCGTGGCGACATGGCTGCCCGCCCGCAGCGCGCCGGCCCGCTTCGGCTGGCTGGCGCTGGCCGGGATCGTGACGCTCGGCGCGATGGTGCTGCTGGTACGCGACTGCGCCGGAGGGCCGTTCGGCAATCTCGACCCGCTGACCCGGCGCATCTGGTTCGACAATGTCGCCGAAGGATTGCCGATCTGGCAACAATGGCCGGCCGTCGTGGTCGCGACCTTTGCGCTGCCGTTCCTGTCGATCGGTGCGACCTGGCTCGGCTGGCGGCAGGCGGTGGACCCTGCCGCCCGGCGGCGCTGGGCGATAGTGCTCGGCCTGCTGGTCGGGGCTACCGCCTGTGCGCTGATGGTGCTGCGGGCGGGCGCGCTGGCGAACGCGCTGGCGGTCCCGGCGATGGCCGTGTTCATCGAGGCGCGGCTGCGCATCGCGCGGACCATCGCGGCGCCGGGCCGGCGAACGATCGCGCTGGCAGGCTTGCTCACCCTGGCGGCGGTCGGCGCGGTCGCGTCCGAAGCGCTGCTGGCGATCGGCGTGCCCGGCAGCGCCGAAGCGCATATCCCGGCGCGCTACCGCGACGGACGGCGGCCCTATTGCCTGAAACGTCCGGACTTCGGGGCGTTGAACGTCCTGCCGGCTGGCGCCGTGGTGCTGGCCCCGCTCGACATCAGCCCCGACATCATCCTGTTCACCCACCTGCGCCCGATCGCCAGCGGCCACCACCGCAATCTCGACCGGATGCGGTTCGTCCTGACGAGCCTGATGGCCAAACCCGACATCGCGCGCGGCCCGATCGCGGCGCATGGCATCGACTATATCGTCGGCTGCCCCGGCAACCCCGACAATGTGAACCTCGTCAAGGAAGCCCCGCACGGCCTGTCGGCGCGGCTGGAGAACGGCGAACGCTTCGACTGGCTGGAACCGGTGCCGATCCCGAACTCGCCGCTATTGGCATGGCGGGTCATTCGCCCTCTTGCGAGCCCGCCTGCCTAGCCCGTAAGGACGGAGGATATGACTTTCTCCGCCCAGCAACAGCTCAACTGGTGGCAGACGCGTTGGTTCGTCGCGCTGATGGCAGTGCTGGCGGCGGTGCCGCTGTTGTGGCCCGACATTCCGCCGATGGTCGACCTGCCCGGCCACATGGGCCGGTATCGCGTCCAACAGCTGTGGGACACCGGACAGGCGCCATGGTTCCACGACTGGTATAATTTCGACTGGAGCCTGATCGGCAATCTGGGCGTCGACCTGCTCGTCTGGCTGCTCGAACCGCTCATCGGCCTCGAACCGGCGGTCAAGCTCATCATCCTGGCCATCCCGCCGCTGACCGCGGTCGGATTGCTCTGGATCGCGCGCGAAGTGCATGGCCGCATTCCCGCGACCGCGCTGTTCGCGCTGCCGATCGTCTACAGTTTCCCGTTCCATTTCGGCTTCGCCAATTTCGCGCTGTCGATGGCGCTGGCGCTCAATGCCTTTGCGCTGTGGCTGCGGCTGGGGCGGCAGGGGCGGCTGGTGCTGCGCGGCGTCGTGTTCGTACCCGTAGCCGGGTTGATCTGGCTGACCCATACGTTCGGCTGGGGGACGCTGGGCGTCCTCGCCGCCTCGGCCGAGCTGATCCGCGAGCATGACAAGCGCCGCAACTGGTTCGCCGCCGCGCTCCATGCCGGTCTCCACTGCCTCGTCCTCGCGCCGCCCGCGCTGCTGATGCTGTTGTGGCGCTCGGGCGGCCATGTCGGCGGGCAAACCGCCGACTGGTTCAACTGGCGCGCGAAGATGCAGTGGATGACGATGACGCTGCGCGACCGCTGGCAGCTCTACGACCTCGCCTCGGTCGCCGTCTTCTACCTCGTGCTGTTCAAGGGGTTGCGCGATCCCAACATCGGCTATTCGCGCAATCTGGGCCTGTCGGCGCTGTTCCTGATCGCGGTCTATGTGCTGTTGCCGCGCATCGTGTTCGGATCGGCCTATGCCGATATGCGGCTGGTCCCCTATCTGTTCGGGATCAGCCTGATCGCGCTCCGGCCCAAGCCCGGCCTGTCGATCCGCCACGCCGGGGTGCTGGCGGCGATCGGCCTGGCGATCTTCGTCGGGCGGATGGGGGCGACGACGGCCAGCTTCTGGCTGTACGACCGCGACTACAACCGCGAACTGGCGGCGCTGGACCATGTGCCGGTCGGCGCGCGGCTCGTCACGTTCGTTGGGGAAACCTGCTACAACGAATGGCGCATGACCCGCGTGCAGCATTTGCCGGGCATGGCGCTCGCCCGCCGGCTGGCCTATGCCAACGATCAATGGTCGATGGCCGGCGGACAGTTGCTGACGGTCAAGTACAAGGAAGCGCGCGGGTTTTCGCACGATCCTTCGGAACTGGTCACCGACGTCAAATGCCCGCGCGAATATTGGCGGCCGGTCGCGGCGGCGCTGTACAAGTTCCCGCGCGACGCGTTCGATTATGTATGGCTGATCCGGCCGCCCAAATATGACCGGCGGCTGGAACAGGGGCTGATCCCGCTGTGGCGCAACGGCAGCTCCGCGCTGTTCCGCATCGACCATAGCGTGCCGCCGCCCGTGCTGACATGGAGCGATCTGGGCAATCGTCCGTTCGCCAAACCCCGCCGCCGCCCATCGCGACAGATGGCGGCCAACGAACCGGTAAGGAAAGACTGATGGACCTGCTGAACAACGCCCTGAAGCTGGCCGGCCAATTCGACCTGCCCGCCATTGCCGAAAAGGCTGGGATTTCGCAGGAACAGGTGCAGACCGTCCTCGGCCTGCTGGCGAAGTTCGCCGGCCACGCCGATCCCGCGCAGGAAGCCGCCGACCATAGCGGCGTGTCGCGCCACCAGATCGAGGCGATCCTGTCCGAAGTCGGCGGTCCCGATGCACTGGGCCAGTTCGCGCAGCTGCTGGGCCTCGACATCAATCCCGGTGCGCTGGGCGGGATCGGCGACATGCTGCCCGGTGGGCTGGGCGGGCTGATGGGCCGGAAGTAGGGCGAAGCGCCCCGCCGCCACGGCGGCATCCCAGCGCAGGCTGGGATATCAACGGTTCACTGCTGGTATCTGCTCGATCTGACAAACGTCGCCCCAGCGAAGGCTGGGGCCTCAAGCGGTTCCTGCCGCGCGCTAAACCCGGAAGATTCCAGCCTTCGCTGGGATGACGTTCCTGTCCAATAAAGATCAGTCCGCCGCTACGACCGCCGGAACGGGGTCATCTCGCTCAGAAACGCCTGCTCCTGCCCCACCGCCGCACGTTCCCGCTCCAGAAACTCGGCCACGGCCGCACTAAAGCCCGGATCGGGCAGGAAATGCGCCGACCAGGTCGTCACCGGGACATAGCCACGCGCCAGCTTGTGTTCGCCCTGCGCGCCCGCCTCGACCCGCTGCAGCCCGCGCGCGATGGCGGCGTCGATCGCCTGATAATAGCACAGTTCGAAATGGAGGAACGGCACCTCCTCCACCGCGCCCCAGTAGCGCCCGTAGAGCGCATCGCTCCCGATCAGGTTGAGCGCCCCCGCGATCGGCCGCCCATCGCGTTCGGCCAGGATCAGCAGCACGTCGTCGCCCATCGTTTCCGACAGCAGCGAAAAGAAGCGGCGCGTCAGATAGGGGCGGCCCCATTTGCGGCTGCCGGTATCCTGATAGAAGCTCCAGAAGGCGTCCCAATGCGCCTCGGTCAGATTGCGGCCGCTCAGGTGCCGCACGGTCAGCCCGTCCAGCGCGGCGGCGCGTTCCTTGCGGATCGCCTTGCGCTTGCGGCTGGCGAGATCGTTCAGGAAATCGTCGAAGCTGCCATACTCGCGATTGGCCCAGTGGAACTGCGTGCCTGCCCGCGTCAGCCAGCCCGCCGCCTCGAACGCCGGCAATTGCCCTTCGTCGAGGAAGGTCGCGTGGGCGGAGGACAACCCGTTCTGCCGCACCACCGCCTCGACCGCACCGATCAGCGTACCCGCCTGGCCCGGATCGCGCAGCAGCAGCCGGGGACCGGGTACGGGGGTAAAGGGCGCCGCGATCTGGAGCTTGGGATAATAGTCGCCCCCGGCCCGCTCCCATGCGTCGGCCCAGGCATGGTCGAACACATATTCGCCCTGGCTGTGTCCCTTGGCATAGGCCGGTGCGATCGCCAGCGGCACGCCATCGGCATCGTCGACGATGATCGGCAGCGGTTGCCAGCCCGATCCCGGCCCGACGCTGCCCGATTCCTCCAACGCCGACAGGAAGGCATGGCATAGGAACGGATTGCCCTTGCCCGCGCAGGCGTCCCACTGGTCGGCGGGCACGGCGCGGACGCCGTCGGCGATGCGGGCGGTGATGGTCGTCACATGGGCAAGATAGGGGGTGGCGGCACGCTCCGGTAGCCCCCACGCGTCATCCCGGCGCAGGCCAAGATCCACGGATACGAACGGCTTCGCAAGGTTCGCTACATCGGTCCGTCCATGGATTCCGGTTTTGCCGGAATGACGAGCGGGTCAGTCCTTCGTCACCTTCAACCCGTCCTTGAACATCAACTCCCGCCGGGGCACCGGAATCTTGATGCCGTGTTCGGCGAACAGGTCCCACAACCGGTTGAGCACGTCCGACCGGACATTGCCGACCCCCTGTTCCGGATCGCTGATCCACGCGAGGACTTCATGCTCGACGGCATATTCACCGTACGAGATCAGCCAGACATTGGGCGCCGGGCTGCGCAGCACCCGCGCGCTTTCCTTGGCGGCCTGCAACATCAGCTTCTGCGCCAGCCGCAGGTCGGTTTCATACCCCACCCCGACCGGGATGCGCACCCGGACGTTGCGGTCGGAAAAGGACCAGTTCTCCACCTCCTGCGTCATCAGATTCTCGTTGGGGATCAGATGCTCCTTGCCGTCGCGGGTGATGACCGACACCGCGCGCACCCCGATCTTGTTCACCCAGCCGAAGCTGTCGCCAACGACGATCACGTCGCCCGGCTTGATCGACCGGTCCATCAGCAGGATGATACCCGCGATCAGGTTGCCGACCGTCTTCTGCAACCCGAAGCCGACCGCGAGGCCCAGCCCACCCGAAAAGATCGCAAAGGTCGTCAGGTCGATGCCGAGCAGGTCGATCCCGAAGAAGAAGGCGGTGATGATGACCGCGATCGACGCCAGCTTCTGCGCCAGCAGCTTCTGCGCGGGGTCGAGGCTCCGCGCCTGTCCCACCGCATGGCCGACCAGCTTGTTGGCGACGCGCACCACCGCGTAGAGGACCACGGCGGTCAGCAGCGTGCTGACCAGCGCCAACAGCGACAATCGCCGCCGCCCGACCGAAAAGCCGATGGCGTCGAGCGTGGTGGTGATCGGCTCCAGCCCGCCGACCGACCGCGCCAGCACGGCGACGAACAGGATCGACGACACCGCCCATGCCAGCCAGCGGGCGAGGTTGACGCCGCGCAGCAACTGCATCGCCAGCCGCGCGACCGCCGCCGCCAGCGCGAGGCCGACGACGATATCGCCGAGCGCGCCCCAGTCGCGGACCTGCGCCACGAGGGCGAGGGCGATGACCGCCACCAAATGCCGGACGATGTCGCACATGCGGGTGGCAAGGCCGACGGCATGATCGCCGACCCGGTCGCGCCACAGCGCCGTCAGATGCGGGCCGGCCCAGCGCCCGGCCAGCCAGCCGAGCAGCAGCGCAAGCAGCACCAGCCCCGCCACGATGCCGGCCTCGACCAGTTCCCGCCCGTCGGCCACCGGCAGTCCCTGTCCGGCCAGCCCGGCGGCAAGGTCGTTCACCGCGCCGCCCGGAACCGCGCAAGGCCGGCGGACAGGTCGGCGATCAGGTCGTCGACATTTTCCAGCCCGATCTGCAACCGGATCATCGGCCCTTCGGTCTCCGCGCGGGTGACGGTGCGATAACGATGCGGATCGATCGGCAGCGCGAGGCTTTCGAAGCCGCCCCAGCTATAGCCGATGCCGAACAGCGTCAGCCCGTCGATCAGCGCGACCCGGCCGGCATCGCTGCCGCCGTTGAGGACGAAGGCGAACAGCCCGGCACTGCCCCGGAAATCGCGGGTGAAGATGTCGTGCCCCGGACAACCGGGCAGGGCGGGATGCAGTACCCGCGCGACCTCCGGCTGGTCCGCCAGCCACCGGGCGATGCGGATCGACGATTCGCCGTGCTGCTTCAGCCGCACCGCCATGGTGCGCAGGCCGCGCGCGCCGAGCGCCGCGTCGTCCGGGCCGACATGCTGCCCCAACTGATAGGTCGCGTCGCGCAACGCCTGCCAATGCGAGGCGGCGGCGGTGGCCGATCCCAGCATCGCGTCGGAATGGCCGACGACATATTTGGTGCAGGCCATGATCGTCACATCGACGCCGTGCGCCATCGCCGGAAACAGCAGCGGCGTGGCCCAGGTATTGTCGAGGATGGTGGTGATGCCGCGTCCGCGGGCGATGGCGGTCATCGCCGGCACGTCCTGCACCTCGAAGGTCAGGCTGCCGGGGCTTTCGAGGAACAGCACCTTCGTCGCCGGGGTCATCAGCTCGGCGATCCCTGCGCCGACCATCGGGTCGTAGAGCGTCGTGGTGACGCCGATCGTCTTGAGGATACCCTGCGCAAAGGCGCGGGTCGGGTCATAGGCGCTGTCGGGCAGCAACAGATGGTCGCCGGGCTTCAGGAACGCCAGCAGCGCGGTGGTGATCGCCGCGACGCCGGACGGATAGAGCAACGTGCCCTCCGCCCCCGGCTCCAGCTCGGTCAGCGCCTCGGCCAGCGACCATTGCGTCGGGGTGCCGCGCCGGCCGTAATAGAGGCGGTGGTGGGTATCCGCCCCTGCCGCCGCGCGCAGGTCGGCGACATCGTCGTACAGGATCGTCGACGCGCGCCAGACCGGCACGTTGACCACGCCCCCGGTCCATTCATCGCGGCGGCCGCCGGTGACGACCCGCGTCTCCGGCGCGTTCGAGGGGTCGGTGCTGCTCATGCCGTCACCTTCGGCGTCTGCGGGTCGGCGGCCCATTCGGTCCAGCTCCCATCATACAACGCGGCGTCGCGCCCCAGCAGGTGCAGGGCAAAGGCGGGGATCGCGGCGGTGATGCCCGACCCGCAGGTGGTGGTGATCGGCCGGTCGAGATCGACGCCCGCATCGGCGAACAGCGCCGCGAGTTCCTCCGGCGACCGCCATGTGCCGTCGTCATGGAAGAAGCGGGCATAATGCAGGTTGGTGCTGCCCGGAATATTGCCCGATGGCAGCCCGCGCGGATCAGGCTCGCTGCCGTCGAACCGCGCCGGCGAGCGGGCATCGACCAGTTGCGCGCTGTCATCGGCCAGCACCATCGCCTTGGTCCGTACCGGCGCCAGATCGGGATCGGCATCGAACCGGGTCGGTGTCGCCTGATCGACGCCGGCTTCCACCGGCCGCCCCTCGGCCTGCCATTTGGCGAAACCGCCATCGAGGATCGCGACCGGCAACGCGCGGGCGAAGCGGCGCAACAGCCACCATGCCCGCGCCGCCGTATGGTGCGGCGAATGGTCATACAGCACGACCTGCACATCGTCGTTCAGCCCCAGCGCCCCCAGCCGCGCCGCGAGCTTCTCGGCGGCGGGCAGCGAGGTCGCCTGCCCCGTCGACAGCGCGCGCAGGTCGAGGAAGCGCGCGCCCGGGATATGCGCGGCGGCGAACTCGGCGGCTTCGTCGCGGGGCGGGTCGCCCTGTACGGGCACGAAGGTCGCGTCGAGGACGACCAGGCCAGAAGTACCGATCCGGTCGGCGAGCCATGCGGTGGAAACGAGCGGTTGCATGGAGGAAGGCTTAGGCCGCCTCGCACGCTGGTCAAGCATCGGGACAGCTAATCCACGTCTATTCGTACCCCCCGCACAGGCGGGGTCCAGGGTCGAACAAGCGGCCGCCCGCGATTGGCTCTGGATCCCCGCCTGCGCGGGGATGCGCTCAACCCTCGTACCGGGGCTGCTCATCCAGCGCCTTCAGAAACCCCTTCGCCTGCCCGCGCAACGCCTGCTGCGTATCCTCGGCCATCTTATCCCATGTCCTATACGGCATCGCCATGCGGTGATTGCTGCCCAGCTTCTCCCGATTGCGAGCGATGAAGTCCCAATAGAGCGCGTTGAACGGACAGGCATCGGGACCGGTACGCTGCTTCACGTCATAACGGCAGGACCGGCAATAATCGGACATGCGGTCGATATAGGCACCCGACGACGCATAGGGCTTCGACCCCAGCAGCCCGCCATCGCCGAACTGGCTCATTCCCAGCGTATTGGGCAGTTCGACCCATTCATAGGCATCGGCATAGACCTCCAGATACCAACGATGCACCTGCTGCGGATCGGCGCCGATCAGCAGTGCGAAATTGCCGGTAATCATCAGCCGCTGGATATGATGGGCATAGGCCTTGTCCAGCGTCTGCCCGATCGCTTGGCCCAGGCAATGCATGTCGGTGTCGCCGGTCCAGTAGAATGCCGGCAGGTCGCGCTTCGCATTGAAAAAGTTGCGCGTGACGTAATCCGGCCCCTCGCGCCAATAGATGCCGCGCACGAATTCGCGCCAGCCGATGATCTGGCGGATGAAACCTTCGGCGGCGTTGATCGGCACCTTGCCCGCCGCATATTCCTTCTCGACCGCCCGACAAAGGTCGAGCGGGTCGAGCAGCCCGGCATTGAGGTAGGGCGACAGGACCGCGTGCCACAGATAGGGTTCGCCGGTCAGCATCGCGTCCTGATTGTCGCCGAACCCCGGCAGCGCATGGGTCAGGAACGCGCGCTGCTGGCGCAGCGCATCCTTGCGCGTCACCGCGAAATCGAACCCGTCGAGCGTGCCCGCATGATCGCCGAACCGCTCGGCGACCAACGCCAGCACCTCCTGCGTCACAGCGTCGGGGGTGAATGACAAGGGTCGGGGGATCAGCAGGTCGCGCTTCGCGGCCTTGCGGTTGTCGTGGTCGAAATTCCACTTGCCGCCGACCGGCTTGGCCCCGTCCATCAACAGACCGGTTTCGCGGCGCATCTCGCGGTAGAAAAACTCCATGCGCAGTTCGCGCCGGTCGTCGGCCCATGCCCTGAACCGGTCGTGGGTGCACAGGAAGCGCGTGTCGGCCTTGATCGAGACGGGGATGCCGAAGATCGTCTCCCACGCCTCCAGCATCGCCTGCACCCGCCATTCGCCGGCTTCGGTTACGACGATCCGGGTCGGATCGTGCCGCTCGACCGCGCGGGCGATCTCGCCGGTAAAGCTGCCGGCATTGTCGGGATCGTCCAGCCGGACATAATCGACCGTCCACCCCTTCTCGGTCAGCGCGGTGGCGTGGTGGCGCATCGCCGCGAACAAAAACGCGATCTTCTTGGGATGATGGCGGACATAGGTCGCTTCCTCGACCACCTCCATCATCAGGATCGTGGCGGTGTCGGGATCGGCATCTTCCAGCGACGACAGCTGGAGCGACAATTGATCGCCCAGTATCGGGATCAGCACCCGTTCCATTCGTGCGCCGTCCCTTCTACATGGGGGCCATGGACCCGAAATTTCTTGGCCAGGCCAGCCCGCTACCGACCACGCCGGAAGCCGCCGAACTCGATTATGTTCCCAACCCGCGCGCCACGCCGTATGTGGTGCGCTTCACCGCGCCCGAATTCACCTCGCTGTGCCCGGTGACCGGCCAGCCCGATTTCGCGCATCTGGTGATCGATTACGTGCCCGCCGCGACCATCGTCGAATCGAAATCGCTGAAACTCTTCCTCGGCAGCTTCCGCAACCACGCCGCCTTCCACGAGGATTGCACCGTCGGCATCGCCGAACGGCTGGTGGCGGAAATGCAGCCGGTGTGGCTGCGCATCGGCGGTTACTGGTATCCGCGCGGCGGCATTCCGATCGACGTCTTCTGGCAGTCGGGGGAACCTCCGAAGGCGGTTTGGATTCCCGATCAGGACGTGCCGGGATATCGCGGGCGCGGGTGACCCGTCGCTGCGGCGAAACGCCCTGACACAGAATCGTGTCGCAGCGCACAATTCTTGCAACCATTCACCGTGTCGAAATGTTTCTATTTGCGGACACCGCCGATACCGCGCGGACCCCGCAACGCAAAGAGGAACACTGATGGACCAGAGGGTCGCCCTGGATTCGCTCGATCGCATCGCGCTGATCGGTAATTTCCTGCCGCGCAAATGCGGGCTCGCGACCTTCACCACGGATACCTTCAATGCGTTGCGCGATCGCTATCCAGCGATGGCGGTCGACGTCTATGCCATGGATGACCGGCCCGGCGCCTATGCCTATCCACCGGAAGTCACCCACGCGATCGCGCAGAACGACCGCATCGCCTATCTCGACGCCGCGCGCCGGATCGAGGCGAGCGGCGCGCAGGCGGTGTGGGTCCAGCATGAATATGGCATCTATGGCGGGTCAGCCGGCGAACATATCGTCTCCCTGCTCGACCGGGTGAACGTGCCCGTCGTCATCACGCTGCACACCATCCTCGAACATCCCAATGCCGACGAGCGCCGCGTGCTCGAAGCACTGCTGCGCCGCGCCGCCAAGATCGTCGTGATGGCCGACAAGGGCCGCGAAATCCTGATGCGGGTGCATGGCACCGACGCGCGCAAGATCGTGACCATCCCGCACGGCGTCCACGATCGCCCGTTCGTGCGACCCGAATCGATGAAGGCGCGCTTCGGCTGGACCGGCCGCCCGGTCATCTTGACCTTCGGCCTGCTCGCCCCGAACAAGGGGATCGAGACGATGATCGAGGCGATGCCGACCGTGGCCGCATCGCACCCCGACGCGCTATACGTCGTGCTGGGCGCGACTCACCCGCATCTGGTCGCGCATGAGGGCGAAGCGTATCGTGACAGGCTGAAGGCGCAGGCCGCGACCCTCGGTGTTGCGGACAATGTCTGCTTCCTCGACGGCTTCGTCGAACAAGACGAACTGCTCGACTATCTGCAGGCCGCCGACCTATACGTCACGCCGTACAGCAATCCGGCGCAGATCACGTCGGGCACGCTGTCCTATGCGGTCGGCGTCGGCAAGGTGGTGGTCTCCACCCCTTATGTCCATGCGACCGAGATCCTTGCCGACGACCATGGCGTTATCGTCGATTTCGGCGATGCCGCGGCGTTCGCGCGTGAAATCGTTGACCTGCTGGGTAACGACACGCGGCGCGAGACGCTGGCCAGCCGTGCCTATGCCCGTGGCCGGACGATGTTGTTCCCCTGCCTTGCCGAAGCGGCGATGATCGAGATCGGCCGCGCGGTCGCCGCCCGGCCCCTGCGGGTGCGGCCCAGCACCGATCTGACCGCGCTGCAGCCCGATTTCGCCGCGGTCGAGCGGATGAGCGATGCGACCGGCATGTTGCAGCATTCGATCTATTCGGTACCCGACCGTCGCCATGGCTATTGCATCGACGACAATGCCCGCGCGCTGATCCTGATGTCGCAGATCGAGGATCTGGACCCGATCGTCCGGGACAAGTGGACGACGATCTATGCCTCGTTCCTGCAATATGCCTGGAACCCCGATCGTCGCCGGTTCCGCAACTTCATGAATTTCGACCGGACCTGGTGCGAGGATGAAGGGTCGGAGGATTCGAATGGTCGGACGCTTTGGGCGCTGGCGATCACCGCGCGCGATGCGCAGGCGCGCAAGCATCGCGACTGGGCGATGTCGCTGTTCGAGCAGACCGCGTCGATCGCGCTCGACCTGGGCAGCCCACGCGCGCGCGCCTTCGCCATGCTGGGCGCGGTCGCCATGCTCGATATCAACCCGAGCCATGCGCTGGCGACCGAGATCGCGACGCGATTCGGCACTGAACTGGTGACGCTGCTAGATACCGCGCGCCGCCCGGAATGGCGCTGGTTCGAAATCGTTCTGGCCTATGACAATGCCCGCCTGCCCGAAGCGATGATCCGCGCCGGTCATGCCCTGAAGCGTGACGACTTCCTGAAGGTAGGGCTGGACACGCTCGACTGGATCGTCGCGCAGCAGACCTCGCCCGAAGGCCGGTTCCGCGCCATCGGAACAGAGAGTTTCAGCCGTCCCTATGCCGAACCGCTGCCGTTCGATCAGCAGCCGCTGGAAGCGCAGGCGACGGTCGAGGCCTGCATCGCGGCATGGGATGCGACCGGCGACACGCGCTGGGTCGACGAGGCGATCAAGGCCTATAACTGGTATCTTGGCGCCAACGATCTCGACCTTCCGCTGGCAACCGCCAAGGATGGCGGCTGTTTCGACGGGCTGATGCCGACCGGATTGAACCGGAATCAGGGGGCGGAGTCGATTCTGGCGCTACAATTGGCGTCCTGCGCCATTTCCGCCCTTTCAAAGGGTCGCGCTTCCGTGGCAGACCCGCGCCGCGCCGTGGCCTGATCCGGCCACGGCCTCGGCCGGGACTATTGGACGCGCGAATGCTGGAACTCTACAACCACCCCTTGCGGCTGTATGCCGACCCTTCGCGCGTGGTGGTGCGCCCCTTTCATATCGCATGGCAGCGTAACGGTTCGGCGCCCAGCCGTACCGAGCGGCTGGTCGGGGAGGTGCTGGCCATGTCGCCCGCCGAAGCCCGCGCCCAGCTCGAAACCGTGCTGAAGGACTTCGAAGCGCGGCATTGGCAGACGCGCCGCGTGTTCATGACGCGCTATGACGAGATCGAGACGGTGCTCGGCCTCGACGGCAGCACGATCAGCGATGAGAAACGGCAGCTGATCGGCGCCTATTTCTGCCACGAATACAGCTATGCCGCCGCCGCGCTGATGAACCCCAGCGCCGTGCCGCATTTCGACCAGTCGGGGATGCCCGACGGCAGCCTGCGTATCCTGATGTCGCTGCGTGCGGTCGGCGAAGGCCATATTTCGTCGGTCGCCTTCCGCGAAGGCATCATCACCGACGAAAACGAGCTGGTACTGGCGCCCGAGCCGCCCTTCGCCACCGCCGCCGATGCGATCGGTGAGGAGGACGAGGCGCCGGAAGGCGAGGTCACTGTCTTCCGTCATCGCGATTCGACGCTGTCAGGCACGGTGATCTTTCCGATCACCCAGGCGCAGTCGAAGGGGCTGGAGGACATGCGCCTCGTCCACTTCACCCATGACGACGGCTCGGCCGAATGGCTCGGCACCTACACCGCCTATAACGGATCGATGATCCAGTCGGAGCTGCTGCGCACCGGCGACTTTCGTGCGTTCGATCTGGTGCCGATGACCGGCAGCGCCGCGCGTAACAAGGGCATGGGCCTGTTCCCGCGCAAGGTGAACGGCCAGTACATGATGATCGGCCGGCAGGACGGGGAGAACCTGTTCCTCATCAAGTCCGACACGCTGACCCATTGGGACGAGGGCGAGCTGCTGCTCAAGCCCGTCTATCCGTGGGAGCTGGTGCAGATCGGCAATTGCGGTCCGCCGATCGAGATCGATCAGGGCTGGCTGTTGCTCACCCACGGCGTCGGCGCGATGCGCAAATACGCCATCGGCGCGGTACTGCTGGACAAGGACGACCCGTCCAAGGTCATCGGCCGCACCCGCGAACCGATTCTGGCGGCAGCGAACGAGGATCGCGAAGGCTATGTCCCCAACGTGGTCTATTCCTGCGGCGCGCTGCGCCATGGTGACCGGATCTTCATCCCGTACGGCGTGGCCGACAGTTCGGTCGCGTTCGCGTTCGTGACGATCGAGGCGCTGATCGCGGCGATGTGAGGGGGGAGCGCCGGTCGCCCTGCCCCCCCCACACGTCATCCCAGCGCAGGCTGAAATCTCCCCGTGGCAAGGGCGTCCTGCCTACCGCAAGAGATTCCAACCTGCGCTGGAATGACGTTTGCGGCGAGGCAGGGCACGCCCCCCCCGCCCCTACAGCCGGTGCAGCGCCTGTGTCGCGCTACCCAGCACCGCCGCCCGCGCACGCAGGCTGGCGACCAGAAATTCAGTCTGCGCATGGAGGAACCGACGCGGCGTGGTGCCGAGTACCGCGTGTGCGTCGCGTAGGAAATGCGACGCGCTGACATAACCGGGGTCGATCCGCGAATAGTCCAGCTCGCCCTTCGATTCGATCAACGGCACCAGCGAGCGCAGGAACCGCGCGCGGATCAGCAACGTCTTGGGCACGAATCCGAAATACCGCCTGCATAGCCGTCGCAGCCGCTCGGGCGACATGTTCCACGCCGCCGCCGTATCCGCCACGGCATTGGGCAGGTCGTCGGTCACCATTCGCGCAATACTGCGGATCTGGCCCTCATCTGCCGCCTTGGGTCCGATTTCGGCGAGCAGGAATCGGTCCAGCGCCGGCTTGACGCCATGTTCGTCGCGGACCGACGACAATAATGCCACCAGCCGTTCGGCGAAGCCCGGTCGCGCTGCCTTGGCCAGCGGCTCGATCCGGTCGGCATAGCGATCCGCCCCGCTATCGAAGAAGCGCGACCAGCCGAGCGCGCTGATGCCGAAGCCGATCATCACCCCGCCATTGGTGACGGTGTGGATCGCGTGGCTGGTCGGCCCGAACAGGCTGGCCTGCGGAAGCGGATCGCTGCGGAAGCGGCCGATCGATACCGCGATCGGCCCGGCGTCCAGCGTGACGCGGACATTGGCGGTGCCGGGCAGGAACCAGTTCTCCAGCCCCGCCGCCCCCGGGCCGCTGGCGGCGTAGAGATGATAGCCGGTAACATAGTCGGCCAGCGCAGGATCGGGCTGGTCATAGCGGATCGCCATGCCCGGCCGCATCTCGAACAGCGTGCGCGGAATGCCGGGCGTCTCCGTCCCGCCGGTAATATCTTGTAATTGCATGATGCTATCCGCGAAACAGCCCGCCCAGGACACCGCGTAGCAGCCCGCCGACCAACCCGCCGCTCTTGGCCCGGCCGCCGCGCGTGGTGCCGAACACCTGCTTGCCGATCTCGTTGACGACGATCCGTCCCACCGCCGACCCGGCGGAGCGCGTCGCCGATTGGGTGGCGCGGTTCCACGGGTTGTTGGCGGCCTCCCGCTCGGCGGCACGTGCCGCGCGTTCGTCCTCGCGCGCGGCACGGTCGGCGGCGCGCTGGTCGGCGATGCGCTGGCGCTCGGCTTCCTTGGCCTGGCGCGCATCCTCTTTCGCCTGCAACGCCGCTTCCTTGTCGGCAGTGGCCTGCGCCCTGGTCGCAGCAGCAGCGGCGGCGGCTTCTTCCGCCTTGGCGCCGAGCAGTTCCGCCGCCGACTCGCGATCGATCGCCGTGTCGTACCGATCGCCGACCGCATCGGTCTGCATCAGCACGCCGCGTTCGATCGGCGTGACCGGCCCGACGCGTGACCGGGGCGGACGGATCAGCGTGCGTTCGACCGGGCTGGGCGATCCATCGGCCTGCAGCACCGACACCAGTGCCTCACCGGTCTTCAGTTCGGTGATGGCTTGCGCGACGTCGAGCTTGGGGTTGGGACGGAAGGTCTCGGCCGCCGCCTTGATCGCGCGCGCTTCCTTCGGCGTGAAGGCGCGCAGCGCGTGCTGCACGCGGTTGCCCAGTTGCCCGGCGATCGCATCGGGAATGTCGATCGGGTTCTGCGTCACGAAATAGATGCCGACGCCCTTCGACCGGATCAGCCGGACGACCTGTTCCACCTTGTCGACCAGCGCGTCGGACGCATCGTCGAACAGCAGATGTGCTTCGTCGAAGAAGAAGACGAGCTTCGGCTTGTCGGGATCGCCCACCTCGGGCAGCGTCTCGAACAGTTCGGACAGCAGCCACAGCAGGAAGGTGGCGTAGAGCCGGGGGGACGCCATCAGCTTGTCGGCGGCCAGCACCGACACGATGCCGCGCCCATCCTCGGCGACCCGCATGAAGTCGGCAAGGTCGAGTGCCGGTTCGCCGAAAAAGCGGTCGCCGCCCTGGCCGCGCAGCTGCAACAACGCGCGCTGGATCGCGCCGACAGACTGCTTGCTGACATTGCCGTAGCGCGTGGTGAGATCATCGGCGCGCTCGGCGCAATGGGCCAGCATCGCCTGAAGATCTTCGAGGTCGAGCAGCAGCAGCCCTTCCTCGTCCGCGACGTGGAAGGCGATGGTCAGCACCCCGTCCTGCACGTCGTTGAGGTTCAGCATCCGCGACAGCAGCACCGGCCCCATTTCCGATACCGTCGCGCGGATCGGATGGCCGCTCTCGCCGAACAGGTCCCAGAACACGACGGGCGTATCGCGATATTGCCAGTCGCTATCGCCGATCGCAGCCGCACGTTCGGCGAAAGCGGTATGCGGCTTGGCGGTCGCGCTGCCCGCCATGGCGATGCCCGACAGGTCGCCCTTCACGTCCGCGACGAACACCGGCACCCCGGCGGCGGAGAAATTCTCCGCCAACCCCTGCAAGGTCACCGTCTTGCCGGTACCCGTCGCGCCGGCGATCAATCCGTGGCGATTGGCGCGCTTCAGGACCAGCGACTGGCGGATGCCGTCTGCGGTCGCGCCGAGGAAGAGTTCGGTGTCGGTCATGGCCTGTCCCAGATGATCCGCAGGATATGGACCGGGATCGCGGCGCAGGCAAATGCCGCCAGTGTACGAAAAAGGGCGGTGGGATGTCCCACCGCCCCATTGCTGTCGTTACTTGGCCCCGTCGATTCCGACCGGCACGAACTGCGCGAACGGCGATCCGGGGAGCTGGGCGTACATCAGCACCTGCTTGGCACCCGACGCCCGGGCCTGCTGGATCGCGCGGGCCAGTTCGGCCTCCGACGTCACCGGCTGGCGATTGACGCTCTGGATCACCACGCCGCGGCGCAGCCCCTTGGTCGCGGCATCGCTGTTGGGATCGACGTCCGCCACGACGACGCCGCGGATGGTCGAGTCGAGGCGCAACTGGCGGGCGATGGCCGGGCTCAGCGGCTGGACCACCAGGCCGGCGGTCGCCGCCAGGTTGGTGCTGGCGCGCGGCGTCGTCGGCGCACTGTCGGGATCGAACTGTTCGTTCTGCTGGGCGAGCTGATCGTTCGACGGACGCGTGCCGAGCGTCACCGGAATCTGCTGCCGCTTGCCGTCGCGCAACACGTCCAGCGTGACGCGGCTGCCCGGGGCTTCGTTGCCGACCAGATAGGTCAGCGACTGTTGCGGCGTGATTTCCTTGCCGTTCACCGCGATGATGACGTCGCCCGGACGGATGCCGGCGCGTGCCGCCGGCTCGTTCGGCGAAACGCCGTTGACCAGTGCGCCGCGATCCTTCGTGATGTTCAGCGCGGTGGCGATGTCGGCGCTGATTTCCTGCTGCGTCAGGCCCAGATAGCCGCGCGACACCGACTGGCCCTTCATCAGCTTGTCGACGATCGGCTTGGCCTGTTCGGCGGGAATCGCGAAGCCGATGCCGATGCTGCCGCCGGTCGGCGACAGAATCTGCGAATTGATGCCGATGACATTGCCCTGCATGTCGAACATCGGACCGCCCGAGTTGCCCCGGTTGATCGCGGCATCGGTCTGGATGAAGCGATCATACGGCCCTTGGCCGACACGGTTCAGCGCCGACACGATGCCGGCGGTGACCGTACCCGACTGGCCCAGCGGGTTGCCGATCGTCAGCACCCAGTCGCCGACCCGTGCCTGTCGCGAATCGCCAAAGCGCACGAACGGGAAGGTCGCACCGTCGATCTTCAGCACCGCAAGGTCGGACAGCTCGTCGCGCCCGACCAGCTTCGCCTTATATTCCTTCTGGTCGGCCAGCGTCACCGTGATCGATTCGACCGTCGCCCCTTCAGCACCGGCCGATACGACATGGTTGTTGGTGACGATGTAACCGTCGCTGGAGATCAGGAATCCCGATCCCAGCGATTGCGCTTCCTGCGTCCGGGGCGCCGCGCCGCCGCCGCCCCCACGACCGCCGAAGAACTGTTCGAACGGCGTGCCCGAGAACGGGTTCGTCTGCTGCGGCACGGTGATGCGCTGCGTGGTCGAGATGTTGACGACCGCCGGCGACAGGCGCGCGACCATGTCGGCAAAGCTCATCGGCGCGCCCGCACGCGGGGCCGACACGGCGTTGATCGCGCCCGGCTCGTTCTGCGCGGTCTGTGCGTCCGACGGGTTGAGGGTCAAGGTGGCGGCAGCGCCGCCCAGCAGAAGTGCGGATGTAATGGCGTAGGCGTAACGCACGGTTGGATGGTCCTCTCGAATTTGGCTCGCAACCCCTTCGGGGACGAACCTGCCACTACGTTGCTGAACGCGGTTTGAATGTCCGGGCGCGCCCTAGCGTTCCCGGCCACCGAATTCGCGGAGATAGCCGTTTTCCGGCGACAGGATGATCGACGTCGATCCGCCCTGCCCCGGCGCACCGGCGAAGGTCGTGCGATACGACTGCATCGCGCGCCAAAAGGCATAGAAATCGGCGTCCTTGCCGAAGCTGGCGGCATAGATACGCGCGGCCTCCGCCTCGGCATTGGCGCGCACGACCTGCGCGTCACGCTGCCCCTGCGCCTGGATCGTCGCCGCTTCCTGTTCGCGGGCCGAGCGCATCCGCGCCAGCGCCGAATCGAGCGGGCTGCCGGTTGGCAGGTCGGCATGTTTGATCCGCACGTCGACGATCTCCGCGCCGTACTGCCGCGCGGTCCGCTGCAAGGCGTTCTGGATATTGTCCATCACCTCCCCGCGCTCGGGGCTGAGCAGCGAGGCGAAGGTCCGCCGGCCGAGTTCGGCGCGCAACGCCGAGGACAGCAGCGGTTCCAGCTGGCTGGCGACGCGTTCCTCGGTATTCGCGGTCGAACCGGTCGAGATCACCGCCTGCAACGGATCGACGATGCGGAACCGGGCAAAGGCGTCGACCTCCAGCCGGAGCTGATCGGTCGACAATACCGGCTGGTTGTTCAGCTCGATGTCGAGCACCCGCTTGTCGATCCACACCACGCGGTCGAAGAACGGAATCTTCGCGACAAGACCCGCGCCGGTCCGCCCGAACGGCTGGTCGGCGCGATAGGGGTTGAGGATGCCGACCGGCTGCTGGAAGCGCAGGATCACCGCCTGCCGCGTTTCCGGCACGATCACGATCGTGCTGAGCAACAGGATAGCGAGAACCAGCAGGGCGATGCCGACGGTCATCGGATTGCGCAGCGCGCGGTTCATCGTGCCGCTCCCGTCGCCTGCGCTTCGGGCGCCGGGGCGGGTGCCGGCGGCTCCTCGGTCGCCGGCCGCTGGCGGCGCACCTCGGGCAGCGGCAGATATGCCTGGACGCCGGGCTGCACGATCGTCTTGTCGGCGCGGTTCAACACCTGCTCCATGGTCTCGTAATAGAGCCGCCGGCGGGTCACGTCGGGGGCCATGCGATATTGTTCGTAGATCTTGTCGAACTCGGTCGCGTCACCCTGCGCGCGGGCGATCACCTGCTGCGCATAGGCGCGCGAGCGGTTGAGGTTCGACTGCGCCTCCTGCTGCGCCGCCGTCACCGCCTTGAACGCATTGTCGACCTCGGCCGGGGCCGCTGCCTTCTGGATGCTGACGCCCAGCACGCGCACGCCCGACTGATATTCGTCGAGCAGCGTCTGCATCCGCAGCTGCACATCGGTTTCGATGTCACCACGGCCCGAACCGATCGCCTGGGTCAGGTTCTTGGACGCGACGGCAGCGCGCATCGCGCTTTCGGCGACCGCGCGCACCGTTTCCTGCGGGTTCTTGATTTCGAATACGTAATCCTCGGGCGACTTGATGTTCCAGCGCACCGAATAGGCGAGGTCGACGATATTCTGGTCGCCGGTCAGCATCAGATTGGCTTGTGTGCCGCCCGCCGGGAAGCTCTCGGTGCGGGTGTTCTGCACATCCTCCACCTGCACCCGCATGATCGGGGCGGGCAGCGTGAACTGGATGCCGGGATTGAGCGTCCCGGTATATTGGCCGAACATCGTCACGACGCCGCGTTCCTGCGGCCCGATCGAATGGAAGCTGGTAAAGGCGATCCACACCAGGATCAGCGCCGCGACCGCCGCCAGCCACAGCCGGCCCGCATTGGCCGGCAGCGAAGGCCCGCCGCCCGGCCCGCCGCTGCGCGCGCGTTTCAGGAAATCGTCGAGCGAGGTCGACCCGCCGATCTTGCCGCGCTTGCCCGCAGGCGGCATCGACCACGGGTTGCGCGGGCCGTCATCACCCCCACCGCCGCCGCCCGATCCGTTACCGGAATCGCCACCGCCGCCCCATGGGCCCTTGTCGCTCATCCCCAGCACTTGCGCGCGTGCGCGCCGCCCCATGATCCATCGCATCCATCCTTTATAGGGACCGATCCTCCGTTTTACAGTGGTAACGCGCCGTTCGAACGCTACATCGCCGCCTATGGCTTCCGCATCGAACCCCGCCGCCGCGCTCGACGCGCTGCTTGGCCCCATCGCGGCCGGACGCGCCACGGTCCGCGTGACCGGCGATTCGGCGAGCATCATCCTCGACGTCACCGGCCTGCCCCCGGCGGCGCGCGACGCGCTGGAGGCCGATGTGAAGGCCACCGCCATGACCGCGCCCGGCATCGCCAGCGTGCGCGTCGCGCAGACCAGCGAGCGGGTGCAGCAGCGCATCGTCGCGGTGGCGAGCGGCAAGGGGGGGGTCGGCAAATCGACCCTGTCGGCCAATCTCGCCATCGCGCTTGCCCGATCGGGCCGGAAGGTCGGGATGATCGACGCCGACATCTATGGCCCGTCGCAGCCGCGCCTGCTGGGCGTGGATGGGATCAAGGCCGAGGCGCACGACAAGAAGCTGGTGCCGGTCGCGACGCCGCACGGCGTGCCGCTGCTGTCGATGGGGCAGCTGGTCCCGGCGGGTCAGGCGATCGCGTGGCGCGGACCGATGGCGGCAGGCGCGCTGACCCAGTTGGTCGATGCGCATTGGCAGATGGCCGACACGCTGGTCGTCGACATGCCGCCGGGCACCGGCGACGTGCAACTGACCATGATCCAGAAGCATAAGCCGGCGGGTGCCGTCATCGTTTCCACGCCGCAGGACCTAGCGCTGATCGACGCGACACGCGCGATCGACCTGTTCGTGAAGGCTGGCGTGCCTATCATCGGGCTGGTGGAGAACATGGCCGGCTATTGCTGCCCGCATTGCGGCGGCCTGTCCGATCCGTTCGGCACGGGCGGCGCGGAGGCGAAGGCGCAGGCGCTCGGCATCCCGTTCCTGGGGCGTATTCCGCTGGCGATCGACATCCGCACCGCGTCGGATGCGGGCCAGCCCCCGGCGGCGGGGAACGGCGCCGAGGCCGAGCCGTTCCTGTCTATAGCCGCGCAGGTCGGCGACTGGCTGCAGAGGAACTGACATGCTCGACGACGATGGCATCCGCACCCTGCTCGGCGAGGCACGGACCATCGCGCTGGTCGGCGCATCGGACCGACCCGACCGGGCATCCTACGGCGTCATGTCCTATCTCCAGCAGTGCGGATACCGCGTGATCCCGGTCAATCCGCAGATCACCGGCGAACATCTCCATGGCGAATTCGTGTTCCGCGACCTCGACCAGATCGGGGAACCGATCGACATCGTCGACATCTTCCGCAATTCGGCCGCGGCAGGCGAGGTCGTCGACGCGGCGATCGCGGCGGGGGCGAAGGCGGTGTGGATGCAACTGGGCGTCGTCAACGAAGCAGCAGCCGCCCGCGCAGAGGCGGCGGGATTGCAGGTGGTGATGGATCGCTGTCCGAAGATCGAAATACCGAGGCTGGGTGTCGCGGCGGTCGGGTAGAATGCCTCATGGCTCCCATCCGTTTGTGCTGAGTTGCCCCTACTCAGCACAAACGGAGATTACAGGACTTGGCGAAAGCCCCTCAAGCCCGTCCCCCCAACACCCGCGCGAACAGGCTCAGCATCCATCCCGTCGCGGTGACGAACAGTGCCGGGTCGTACCGCGGCCCCTCGTCGCGCAGGAACGCGTGCTGCGCGTTCACCTCATGCCATTCGTAACGCGTCCCCGCCGCCTCCAGCGCCCCCCGGATCGCTTCGCGCCCGGCATAGGGCACGTGCGGGTCCTGCCGCCCCCACACGAACAGCATCTCGCCCGCAATCTCGCCGATCCGCGCCAGGCTGTAGTCGCAGCGACCCTCGCCCAGCGTTCCCGAATGAATGTCGGTCGGATAGAAGCACGCCGCCGCCTGCACCCGGGGATCGAGCGCCGCGCGATAGGCGAGGTGCCCGCCCAGACACACCCCCGCCACGCCGATCCGCCCCGAACAGGCCGGATGCGCCATCAGCCAGTCGATCACCAGCGTCGCATCGGCGTCGAACCCGGCGACCGGCTTCAGGAACTTCAGGTCGTTGCCACGATCGGTGCCCGGCTTGTCATAGGCCAGCACCGTGCCGGGCGCTTCATACTCGTGATACACCTCCGGCACCGCGACGACATAGCCGTGGCCCGCGATGAACGCCGCCAGCCGTCGGATCGGCGCCGTCACCTGATAGATTTCGGAATAGAGCACTACGCCCGGAAACCGCCCCTCGCCGGCCGGGCGAAAGACATGGGTGCGCATCACGCTGCCATCGGCGCAGGGTAGGTCGGTGAATTCGTCGCTGAGCAGGATCATGGCCGTGCCGTGCCGCCGACAGGATCGACTGGCAAGGGGGGAACGGGGTCGGTGGGCGATGCCGCCACCAGTTCCAGCCGCTGCGGCACGGTTCCCATCTCGATCCCCTCCGCGCGGAACCGGGTGAGCAGGTCGAGCAGGATGTTGCTGCGCGCGCGATAGGCGGCACGCGGCGATTCGACATGGGCGAAACAGTTGAACGCGATGCGATCGTTGACGATCGCATCGATGAACGCGGTCGGGTCCGGATCGGCCAGCACCGCGGCTTCGCGGGCGAACGCATCCATCACCAGTTGCTGGACTGCCGCCGCATCGACGTTGATCGGCACCGAAAACTGAATCTGGATGCGGCCCAGCGGGCTGGCCAGCGTCTTGTTCAGCACCGATTTCGTGATGAGTTCGGAATTGGGCACGATCAGCGTCGAATGATCGGCCAGCGTGATCTCGGTCGATCGCACGCTGATCCGCTTCACATCGCCCTCGTCGGTGCCGACGCGGATCAGGTCGCCGATCTTGATCGGACGTTCGGCGAGCAGGATGAGGCCCGAGACGAAATTCTGGGTAATCGCCTGCAGACCGAAGCCGATGCCGACCGACAGCGCGGAAAGCAGCAGCGCGATGCGTTCGACGCCGATGCCGAGCGAGGCGAGCGCCCAGATGACCGCCAGCGCGATCCCGACATAGCGCGCGACCAGGCTGACCGAATTGCGCCCGCTGCCGTCCAGGTCGGTGGCGGGCAGATAGCGCCCCTCCAGCCAGCGCATGAAGCCGCGCACCAGCGCCAGCCCGATCGCCAGCACGACGACGCTGCGCAGGATCGCGCCGGGCGAGATGGTGACCCCGCCGACCTGCACCCCGCGCGCAAGGTCGCCCAGCCGGGTCAGCGCATCGGACACGCCGCTGCCCCCGAACGGCAACAGCCACAGCGCGAACGCGACCACCGCGATAAGCACGCGCAGCACGCCCGACAGGAGCACGCCGAACTGATCGACCGTGCCCCCGCGCAGCCCCAGCCCGCGAGTCAGCGCGACGCCCAGCCGGCTGCCGCGTTCGAACACCGACGTCGCGACGTCGTCGGTCGCGGCCAGGACCAGATAGACCGCCGCGCCCAGCACCAGCGTCCATGCCACCATCTGTCCGACGAACAGGCTGAACCCGGTATAGCCCGCCGCCAGCGCCAGCAGGGCAACCCCGGCCACGCCCCAGGCGAACAGCGCCATGGCCGCCTGCCCGGTATGCGCCGGCGCGTCGGTCCCATCCTCCCCCGTTGCAATCGCCTCTGCCCTCATCCGACCCAGCGCGAACAGGGTGGCGGCGATCAGCAGGATATGCAGCAGCGCCAGCAGCGAGTGCGTCGCGACGCGGATCGCCGCGCTGGTCCCGATCGCGCTGTCGGCCGCATCCAGCGCGATGGTGCAGCCCGCGAGTCCCGCCAGCAGGAACGAATAGGGCCGGAACCGCGTCGCCACCGCATCGCCGACCGGCGCAATCCGCCAGCTCGAGCTGCCGCGCATCAGCATCGCACCCAGCACCGCGCTGGAAAAGGCGGCGAAGGCGATCGCCACCAGCCACTGGTCGAGCATCGGGTCCCAGCGCGGTGCGACCAGTCCAGCCCAGCGCGCACCGGTTAGCAGCGCGCCTGCCGCCAGAAAGGGCGCGAGCGTGCCGACCACGATCCGGCCCAGCGCATTGGCCGAGCGCCGCACCCGCCGCCCCGGTGCCCCCTCGATCAACAGCCGCTGCCCGACCCGCGCCGCCGCCAGCCGCGCCGGGCCGAGCAGCAGGATCGCAACGACGAAGCCCAGCAATGCCGGCCACGCCTGCGCCCATGCCGCCCCCCGCACCGCATCGACCTCCGATGCGATGAATCGCTCGATCCGGTGCGCGTCGCGCGGCACGGTGCGCAGGATCGCGCTCCAGAAGGCCGGCGTCAGCGGCGATGCACCGCGCCCGAACAGCTTCTGGTTCAGCTCGGCGGCTTGGCCCTCCTGAATCTCGTCGATCAGCTGCTGCGCCTCGACCGACAACAGCTTGGCACGCTTCGTCGCCGAATCGATCGTGGTGCGCTGTTTGGCCAGTGCGGTGCGTTCGTCGCGGATCGCCGGGTCCTCGCCCGATCCTGCTGGGCCGAGCTGCGCCAGCCGGGCGTCGATCCGCGCCATGTCGCCGGTCAGTTGCTGCACGGTGTCGAGCGTCGTCGCCCGCACCGCCTGTGCCCGGCCACGCAACGCCGGGCGTTCAGTCCCTTCCAGCCGGGTGTCGAGCGCACCGTCGACCCGCCTCAGTTCGTCGGCCGCGCGGTCGAGCAGCGTCGCGTAATCGGGGGTCGCCCCCGTCTGGGCGATGGCGGAAACGGCCGTCACGACCAGCAGCAGCGACAACAGGCAGCGGAGCAGCGATCCGATCATGCCCCTCGCCTATCGCGATCGACGCCTGCGGACAATCGCGGCCATGGCGATGTGCCGACTCCCGCGCTAAATGGGCCGATGCTGCGCATCACCGAACTGAAACTGCCGCTCAACCATCCCGAAGAAGCGCTGGCCGCCGCGATCCGCGAACGACTGCGGATCACCCCGCGCGACCTGATCCGCTACACCATCGCCCGCCGTGCGCACGATGCTCGGGACAAGGACGACATCCAGCTCGTCTATTCGGTCGACGTCACGGTGAAGAACGAAGGGCAGGTGCTGAACCGCACCAAGCGCGACCGCCATGTCGGTCCGACGCCCGATACCGGCTATCGTTTCGTGACGAAGATGCCCGCCGACTATGCCGGGCCGCGCCCGATCGTCGTCGGTGCCGGCCCGTGCGGCCTGTTCGCCGGGCTGATCCTCGCTCAGATGGGCTTTCGCCCGATCATCCTCGAACGCGGCAAGGTGGTGCGGCAGCGGACACAGGACACCTGGGGCCTGTGGCGGCGCAGCAAGCTGAACCCCGAATCGAACGTCCAGTTCGGCGAAGGCGGCGCGGGCACCTTTTCCGACGGCAAATTGTGGAGCCAGATCAAGGACCCGCGCCATCTGGGCCGCAAGGTGCTGACCGAATTCGTGAAGGCCGGCGCGCCGGAGGAAATCCTGACCGAGGCGCATCCGCATATCGGCACCTTCCGCTTGGTCACTATGGTCGAATCGATGCGCGCGACCGTAGAGGAACTGGGCGGCGAATATCGCTTCTCGCACCGTGTCGACGATATCGAGCTGGAGGAACGGCCCGATGGCAGCCGGCGGCTGACGGGCCTGAAGCTGTCGACCGGAGAGACGCTGGCGGCGGACGGTCCGGTGGTGCTGGCGCTGGGCCACAGCGCGCGCGACACCTTCCACATGCTGCACGATCGCGGCGTGTTCCTCGAACCCAAGCCGTTTTCGATCGGCGTCCGGATCGAACATCCGCAAAGCTGGATCGACAATGCCCGCTTCGGTGCCTGCGCCGGGCATCCCGATCTGGGGGCGGCGGCCTATACCCTGTCGCATCACTGCACGAACCAGCGCACGGTCTACAGCTTCTGCATGTGTCCGGGCGGCACCGTCGTCGCCGCCACGTCCGAGCCGGGGCGCGTCGCGACCAACGGCATGAGCCAATATTCGCGCAACGAACGCAACGCCAATTCGGGCATCGTCGTTGGTATCGATCCGGCGCGCGATTATCCCGGCCATCCGCTGGCCGGCATCGCGTTTCAGCGGAAATGGGAAGAACGCGCTTATGCGGCGGGCGGCGGCGATTACCGTGCCCCGGCGCAGTTGATCGGCGACTTCCTTGCCGGACAGCCCTCGACCGCGCTGCGCAGCGTGCTGCCCTCCTATCGCCCGGGCGTGACGCTGACCGACCTGTCCCAATGCCTGCCTGATTTCGCGATCGCGGCGATGCGCGAGGCGCTGGTCGCATTCGGGCGCACCATCCCCGGCTACGACCATCCCGACGCGGTGATGACCGGCGTGGAAACCCGCACCTCGTCGCCGGTGCGGATCACGCGCGGCGACGATTTCCAGAGTATCAACACCGCCAATCTGTTTCCGGCGGGCGAAGGCGCGGGCTATGCCGGCGGCATCCTTTCGGCGGCGGTGGACGGGATCAAGGTCGCGGAAGCGGTGGCTCGCGCCATGATCGCCAAGTGATGGGATCAGGCGATCGGCACTACCGGCGCGGCGACCGACAGCAGCAACGTGGAAACGAGCAGCGCGCCGAATAAAGCGGCAACATGCTGGCGGAGGGTTTCGGTACGGATCATGGTGGCTGTTCCCTGCTGCCGTGCGGACCATTCCGACGGCGATGCCGAATGTTTTGCAGGGGTCGTGCCAAGTCCGTAAGCTACTGCTTTACAAGCAATCCGTAGAATGATCGGGCGAAATTGGGAAAATTTCGCGGCGTAATGCGCCAGCTATCGGGCGATTTCACCAACCAGCTGGTTCCGGCCCCGGCGCTTCGCCTCGTACAGCAGCGCGTCGACCCGCTCGATCGCCGACAGCAGGTTGTCCCCCGGCGCGATCGTCACCATCCCGGCCGACAGGGTGATTCCGTTGATGAGCGTATCGCTCTCGCGCAGGCGGTACCGACGCTCCCCGACGGCGATCCGCGCCCGTTCCAGCAACACTTCCGCCTCGACGATGTCGATGCCGGCGATCAGCACGGCGAATTCCTCGCCGCCATAGCGCGCGACCATATGGCCGGGACATTCGCGGACCAGTGTCGACCCGATGGCGCGCAACACCCGGTCGCCGACCGGATGGCCGTGCAGATCGTTGATCGCCTTGAAATGATCGACGTCGCACATCGCGACATGGATCGGACCCTGCTCGACGGCTTCCACCGCCTCCTCGAACGCGCGACGATTGGGCAGGTCGGTCAGCGAATCGCGGCGCGCATCGTCATGTGCCGCGGCCAGCTGTTCGCGCAGCTCGCTCGCCTCGCGCGTCGCCTGTTCAAGCCGCGCCTCGGCGATCTCGACCCGCGTCTGCATCGCGGCGGTGATCCGCGCCAGTTCGGCGATGGTTGGATCGGTGCACGCGATCCGGGCGGAGCGCTGCAACGCATCGGCACTGGCGGCAAGGTCGCGGCCGAAATCCTGGGTTTCGGTGCGCATCTCGGACACCATGGTCGCAAAGCCCGCAACCTGGCGCAGCGTCTCCGTCACCAAAGCCTCGGCAGCGGCGACCTCCGTCTCGGTCGGAGCCGACGCGGTCGGGGCTGGAGCGGGCGATGGCGGCTGCGGCCCATCACCGGCCGGTGCCACCACGATGCCTGCCGCCCCGTCGATCGCATTGCCCAGCCGTTCGACTTCGCTGCCGGTCAGGCGGATGCCGCCATCGGTCCGCCGTGCGACCTCCATCGCCAGCGTGCCGGCCGGCTCGCTCACGACGCGGTAGGCGAAGCTGTAATTGAGCGGCGTCGGGTCGAGCCGCTGATCCTCCAGAAAGGCGAGGACGGCGTGAATCAGCCCATATCCGGCCGATACCCCGCCGTCTCCGATTTTTTCCAGATACACGTCCGGCCCCTTCGCTCCCGCCCCGCACCCGTCGTGCAGGAAAGTACGAAACGGGCCTATCGCGCGTTTGCTAAGATCGGGTTTCCCGGAAATTTACCCTGTGTGCACGTTTGCGGCGCCCGGACGGCGGGCGTTCAGCCGCGCTTCGCCAGACCGCGCACCGCCTCCAATGTCGTACGGACATGGTCGGCCGGGTTCATGTCGGAATGGACGAAAACGATCTTTCCGTCACGCCCAATGACATAGCTGGTGCGCGTGGTCATCGTGCGCACCTTGCCATCGGCCCCCGCCGGACGGTTGAGCGCCACGTCGAACCCCTGGATCACGCGCGGACCGGCGCTCGCCACCGCGAAACGACCAGCGCAATGGGCCTTCGAAAATTCCTGCAATTTTCCGATATCGTCGGCCGACATGCCGATGACGGTCGCGCCGGCCGCCTTGAAATCGTCGACCGAGTCGGCGAACGCCTTGGCCTCCGCGTTGCAGCCGCCGGTGAACGCCGCCGGGAAGAAGTACAGCACGACCGGACCTTTACGCAGTTGCGAGCGCAGGTTGAGCGTGAACGCCTTCCCCGCGATCGCCGCCTTGGTCGTGAAGTCGGGCGCGCGCGCGCCCGGCGCCAGCGCGGCGGACAAGGGCGCGGCGAACGGCAGGGTCAGGGCGGCGACGATCAGAGCGAGACGCATCGGAAATTCCTTGAGCGAAGTTCCTGCAACCCTAACAGGTTCCCCGCCCCGCGCCAGCATGTCCGATTCACCGGGTAAAGGCGACGCCCAGCCGCGCGCTCGAGCCGCGCAGCGCATAGTCGTCGATCGCCTCGCCATAGCCGGCAAAGGCCTGTCCGAAGAGGTAGATGCCGGTCCGTCCCAACGGATAGGACAGATAGAGTTCGCCCGCGCGGTGGCTGCCCACCGGATTGCGCAGCGACGCGGCGACCCGCAGGCCATCGACCTGCCCGATCGCCCCACCCAGCGACATATTGCCCCAATAGCGGTCGAGATCGCGATAGCCGGTGCCGACATAGGTCCACAGCTTCGGCGTCGCCTCGATCCGCCAGTCGCCACCGATCGGCACGACATAGCTGGCCGACGCGAAGATCCGGTTCACGTCGATCGACCCTACATCGCGCCCGTTCGAATCATGGGCATAGCCCGCCGCAGCGACGATGCGGTCGTCCACCTGCCGCTGATAATAGACTTCGGGGCTGTAGTTGGTGGAGCGGAACGGTCCCGACGACCGGTCGATCGCCCAGAACATCGTCTGGGTCCATGCCAGCCGCACCCCATCCAGCGCACCCGCGCCGTCGAACGGCCGAAAGGCGAGACTGACCTGCAGCTTCGCCCCGTCCGATCCCAGCCCGAACGCGCCATAGACCGGTGCATGGGGCTCGAACCGGTCGAGCAGCCCGGCCGTCTGCCCCGCCGCCGTCGCAACCACGGTTTCGCCACGCGGCGAGGCCGGGGCGGGCGCGGGCGCGGGCGCGGCGACCTGCACCGGGGCGATGCGGTAGCGCAGCGCACGAAAGCCCCCCGGCACGATTCGCGCGGTGACGGTATTGACGGGGACGATCCGCAGCGGGACCTGATCGGCCGTGACGACCTCCATCGCCGCCGGCACCGCCTCCGCCTCGCTGCTCCCCTCGTTCAGTACGAAGACGGTCACGCCCTTCTCGGCCGCCGCGACCGAGGCCGGCGGTTCGGCGACGATGCGCAGGTGCGGTTGGGCGGCGGTGGCGGCGAGCAGGGCGAACGCGATCATGTCGCCTGTCTGGCACCCATTTGCGACAACCGCGAGCATCGTTTGCGCTTTGCCCGCTCCCCCGCCTATCTGGAGTCCGTTCGAAGCCGCGCGTGCGTGCGCGGTTTCGGCCGGCACCGCCGAACGTGCGAACCGCTCAACACAAAGGCCCCCCATGCCCGTCACCGCCGCCGACCTGACCTTCGCCGCCCAGCTGGCCGATGCCGCCGGCGCCGCCATCCGCCCGCGGTTTCGCAGCAACTATGGGCTGGAGATCAAGGACGACGCCTCCCCCGTCACGCTGGCCGATCGCGAGGCGGAGGCGGCGATGCGCCGACTGATCGAGCGCGAACGCCCGTCGGACGGTATCCAGGGGGAGGAATATGGCGTGTCCGAGGGGAGCAGCGGCCGCGTCTGGGTGCTCGACCCGATCGACGGCACGCGGTCGTTCATCGCCGGGCGACCGATCTTCGGCACGTTGATCGCGCTGGTCGAGGATGGCTGGCCGGTGCTGGGCGTCATCGACCAGCCGATCATCGGCGAACGCTGGATCGGTGCGGTCGGGCGCGGCACCACCTTCAACGGGCAACCGACGCAGACCCGCCGCTGCCGCGATCTTGCCGACGCGCTGCTGGCGACGACCAGCCCGGCGCTGTTCGACGACGGGCAGTTGCACGGGTTCGAACATGTCGAGGCGAAGGTGCGCTCCACCGTGCTGGGCGGCGACTGCTATTCCTATGGCACGCTCGCCTCGGGCCATATCGACCTGGTGGTCGAGGCGGGGTTGAAGCTGCACGACTTCGCCGCGCTGGTGCCCGTCGTCGAAGGCGCCGGGGGCACGATGAGCGACTGGTCGGGCGACCCGCTCCATGCCGGCAGCATCGGCGAGGTGATCGCGCTGGGCGACCCCGCCCGGCTGGAGGATGTCGTCGAGCTGCTCGGCTGTCGCGGTCGCTGACGATTTTCTTCGCAACCGGGGGCGGGCCGCATCGTTGAGGATGCACGACCCCGCCAGCGAAGGATCACGTCATGGGACTGTTTTCAAAAGATATTGCGACGCTGGACGATCTGTTCGTCCACCAGTTGCAGGACATCTATTATGCCGAGAACCAGATTCTGAAGGCCCTGCCCAAGATGATCGCCAAGGCGACCGACCCCGAACTGAAAGCGGGGTTCGAGCAGCATCTGGGTGAAACCGAAGGGCAGATCCGTCGGCTGGAACAGGTGTTCGCCCTGCACGGCGCGACCAAGAAGGCGGTCACCTGCCCGGCAATCGACGGCATCATCAAGGAAGCGAACGAGGTCGCGGGCGAGATCGCCGACAAGAAGGTGCTGGACGCCGCGCTCATCGCCTCGGCCCAGGCGGTCGAGCATTATGAAATCACGCGCTACGGCACGCTGATCGCCTGGGCACGGCAGCTCGGTCGCGAGGATTGCGCCGCGCTGCTCGCCGAGACACTGGCCGAGGAACGTGCCACCGACGAAAAACTGACGTCGATGGCCGAACACAAGGTCAATGCGCAGGCCGAACTGGCCGATATCTGAATGGGACGGGGGCGGCCCAAGCGTCGCCCCCGTCTATTCCGGACGACTGGTCAGGATCGGACGGCCATTGCTGGGGCAGACCGGCATTCCCATCAGGCCGCAGCGCGGCGTGCCCTGCCGCAATCCGTCCGCCTTGTGATCGAACGCCGGCGTATCGTCGTCATCCAGCCGATACCGGTCGTTCTTTCGTTCGGGGCAGCCCAGCGCACGGGGGGTCACCACGCAATTGACGGGATCGACGACGCCCAGCTTCGGCGTCGCGGGCGCCGCCTGTGCCATGAGCAGCAGCAGTGATACGAACATCGGCGCGTTCCCCCTGAAAGATCGTTCGTCCCGAACGCCTTGTGCGGGCTTTGGTTGCTATCGCGCCAACGGTCGCGCGCGTCCGATGGTGCCGCCCTTGCGGGTCGAGCCCGTCACCCCGACAAAGCCACAGCCTTGCAGGAACGCCGCCGTCCCACAGGATGGCTGCGGCACTGCCAGCAATCGCTCGCGCTCGCCCAGCGCGTCGACCGCCTTGGGATCACCCTCGGCCGGCGGGGTGGTCAGCGGGACGCGGAAGCGGTCGGCGCGGCGCGCGGCGCACACCACGATCTCGTCCGGATCGGCATCGGTGCGGCACGGCTGCACGACCTGCGTCTGCCCCCGTGCCCGCGCGATCATCGCCGCCACGGCGCCCCCGTCCTGCGCCATCACCGCCAGCAGCATCCACGCCGTCATGCCCATGCCTTTCGCAACCGATACGCCGGGTTATCCACAACATGGCTTGCCCGACAAGGGCAGGTCGCCTATCGCCGCGTTTAATCCGTTTAACGGCCGGGAGCTTCGTCCAATGCAGCCTGTCAGCAACACCCTCGATCGCGTCCTCGTCCTCGAAATGGTGCGGGTCACCGAAGCGGCGGCGATCGCCGCGTCGACGCTGGTCGGGCGGGGCGACGAAAAGGCCGCCGACGCCGCCGCCGTCGAGGCGATGCGCGCCGCGCTGAACGAACTCTACATGGACGGCACCGTGGTCATCGGCGAGGGCGAGCGCGACGAGGCGCCGATGCTGTTCATCGGCGAGAAGGTAGGGCTGGGCAAGGGACCCGAGATCGACATCGCGCTCGACCCGCTGGAGGGCACCACGATCTGCGCCACCGCCGGTCCCAACAGCCTGGCGGTACTGGCGATCGCCGAAAAGGGCGGCCTGCTGAACGCGCCCGACGTGTATATGGACAAGATCGCGTGCGGTCCGGGCTATCCGGCCGGGACGATCGATCTCGACAAATCGCCGACCGAGAACGTCAAGGCGGTGGCCAAGGCCAAGGGCGTCGATCCGCACGACATCATCGTCTGCGTCCTCAACCGTCCGCGCCACGAAGCGATGATCGCCGAACTGCGCGCGGTCGGCTGCGGCGTGATGCTGATCGGCGACGGCGACGTCGCGGGCGTGATCGCGACCAGCGATCCCGACACCACCATCGACCTGTATATGGGCCAGGGCGGCGCGCCGGAGGGGGTGCTGGCCGCCGCCGCGCTGCGCTGCACCGGCGGGCAGTTCAAGGGGCGGCTGGTCTTCCGCAACGACGACGAGCGCGCGCGCGCCGCCAAATGGGGCGTGACCGACCTCGACAAGCAGTATGACCTGACCGAACTGGCACGTGGCGACTGCATCTTCGCGGCGACCGGCGTGACCGACGGATCGCTGCTCAAGGGCGTGAAGCGGATGCCGGGCAAGATGACGACCGAAAGCGTCGTGATGCGTGCCAGCTCGGGCACGGTGCGCTGGGTGAAGGGCGAGCATCGGCTGTAAGGGCGGCGGCGACTCCGCCGAGGTCGTACCCCGCCTGCGCGGGGGTACGCGCATCAGGATGGTCCCGCAGCGCAACCCATGGGTTCACGCCGCGTTCAATGCGGCGATCCTAACCCCTGCCCCATGACCTGGAGACTTCCCATTCGCCCCCTCGCGCTCGCGTTCGCCCTTGCCGCCCCCGTCGCCCTGCACGCGCAGGCACCACAGAACGACCTCGCCTCGGTCCAGCGGCATCTGGCGGCGACGCAGACGATGACCGCGAATTTCTCGCAGACCGATCGCAACGGCCGGGTGCTGACCGGGCAACTCACACTGAAGAAGCCGGGCAAGATCCGGTTCCAGTATGAAAAGGGCGTGCCGATACTGCTCGTATCGGACGGCAAGTCACTCTATTTCCTAGACTATCAGGTCGGACAGAAGCAGCGCTGGCCGATCGGCAACTCGCCGCTGGGCATCCTGCTGAACCCGGAGCGGGACGCATCGAAGTTCGCGCGGGTCGTGCCGTCGAACGATCCGCGCATCGTCAGTGTCGAGGCTTACGATCCCAAGCGTCCGGAATATGGCCGGATCACGATGATCTTCGCGCGACAGGCATCCGCCCCCGCCGGGCTGATGCTGCAGGGCTGGGTTGCGCTCGACGCGCAGGCGAATCGGACGACGGTGCGGCTCACCAACCAGCAGTTCAACGTGGCCGTCGCCGACAACGCCTTCCGCTTCAACGAACCGCGCCGCGCCCGGCGCTGATCGGGAACGTCCATGGTCGCGAATTCCAAGAGATACGGATGACGTTCATCCTGGCGACAGGTTTGCGATCCTATTGCTGATTTCGCGGTGTTGGAGCGCGTCCGGGATTTTCCCCCCTGTTGCCCGGGTCTCCAATGCCCGCCTGCGTGACCAACGCTAGGTCGGCCCTCGCTCCATGCCCCCGGAGCGAGGGCCTTTCCGTTTCATGGCCCGGATCAACCGGTTTCACCATCTGGCGCCGCCGCGTCTGCGGCGATACAGGCGTGACCATGGACACGCTTTCGGTCGCTTCGTGGAACATCAATTCCGTCCGCTTCCGCATGGATATCGTCGAGAAGTTCCTGCGCGAGGCGCGGCCCGACGTCCTGTGCCTGCAGGAAACGAAGGTCGTGAACCAGGATTTCCCGCACGATCCGCTCCGCCGGCTGGGCTACACCCATATCGCGATCAACGGCCAGCGGATGCACCACGGCGTCGCCGTCGTGTCGAAGGTGCCGCTGGCCGAGGATGACCGGCTCGACTGGCAGGCCAATGGCGAGGCGCGGCATATCGGCGTGCGGCTGGCCAACGGCCTCAGGATCGAGAATGTCTACATCCCGGCGGGCGGCGACGTGCCCGACCGCACGGTGAACCCGAAATTCGGGCAGAAGCTGGATTTCATCGAACGCATGACCCAGTGGTCGGCGGGACTGTCGGGCATCCCCACCCTGCTGGTCGGCGACTTCAACATCGCGCCGCTGGAAAGCGACGTATGGAGCCACAAGCAGCTGCTCGACGTGGTCAGCCATACCCCCGTGGAGGTAGCGGCGCTGGCCCGGTTGCAGGCGGCGAACGACTGGGTCGATCTGGGGCGGCAGTTCGTGCCGGCCCCGCAGCGGCTGTTCACCTGGTGGAGCTACCGCGCCAAGGACTGGGCGGCATCCGATCGCGGTCGGCGGCTCGACCATATGTGGGCCAGCCGCGACGTTGCGGCGAGGGCGACGGCGCACCGCGTGCACGAGGATGCGCGCAGCTGGCTCAAACCCAGCGACCATATCCCGATCGTGACCGAGTTCGCGTTTTGAGCGAGACCCGCGACGTTGCCCGCGCGATCGACGCGCTGCGGCGCGGCTGGGCGATCGCGATCCATGCACCGGGCGAGCCGCCGCTGACGCTGTTGCCGATCGAGACGGCGGACGCCGAACGGCTGGCGCGGTTCGATCCGGACCGCCAGGCGCATGTCCTGCTGTCGTTCGGCCGGGCGGAGACGCTGCGCATCGTCAACCAGCGCGCCGCCGCCGAACCCGACCAGCCGGTGTCGATCCGGCGGGAGGCGTGGACCGACTTCGCCGCCGCGACCGCGCTGGCCGACCCACAACTCGACCTCGCCACGCCGATGAAGGGGCCGTTTCGCGGTATCGAATCGCCCGCGCCCGTGGCCGCCGCCGCCGCGCTGCGGCTGGCGCGGGTGGCCGGGCTGCTGCCCGCCTTCTTCGCGGGTGGCACCGGCGCGGAGGTGACCATCACCCCGGCGGCGATCGATGCGCATGAGGATGCGAGCCGGCTGTCCATCGTCGCCCGGGCAAAGCTGCCGGTCGCCGGAGCCGAGCAGAGCGAGATCGTCGCCTTCCGCACGCCCGATGCCGCCGGCGAGCATGTCGCGCTGCTCGTCGGCCAGCCCGACGGACGGCCGCCGCTGGTCCGGCTGCACAGCGAATGCCTGACCGGCGATGTGCTGGGCAGCCTGAAATGCGATTGCGGGCCGCAGCTCCACGCCGCGATCCATGCCATCGCCCATGCGAACTGGGGCATCCTGCTGTATCTGCGGCAGGAAGGGCGCGGGATCGGGCTGGTCAACAAGCTGCGCGCCTATGCGTTGCAGGACCAAGGGTTCGATACGGTCGACGCCAATACCCGGCTGGGCTTCGCGATCGACGCCCGCGATTTCGGGGTGGCAGGGCGGATGCTGTCGCTACTGGGGCAACGCCAAATCCGGCTGCTGACCAACAATCCGGCCAAGGTCGCCGGGCTGGAAGCAACCGGGATCACCGTGATCGAACGGGTCGCCCACCATTTGCCGCCCAACCCGCATAACGAACGCTATCTCGCGACCAAGCGCGACCGTACCGGGCATCAGTTCTAGGGTCGCCCCACCTGCGGGGAACCGTCGCCCCGGCGCAGGCTGGAGCCTCCAACGTTTGCCAAGGCCGATTCGACATCCAGCCACGCCCGGTGTCGGTCCTGATCGACGCCTCTCCGTCACCCCGGACCTGTTCCGGGGTGACGATAGACCGGTGAATATCGATCGGCCATAGTAAGCGCTACCGACTCTCCGACTGGAGATAGGCGATCAGGTCGGCCCGCTCCATCGGGTCGCGCACTCCGACAAAGGCCATGCGCGTCCCCGGCACCGCCCGCGCCGGCGCCGCGAGCCACGCGTCCATCCGCGCGGCGTCCCACCGCCCGCCATGGTCGATCAGCGCCTGGGTATAGCCGAAGCGCGGGTTGCTCGCGACGCCGCGTCCCATGATGTCGTGAAGGTTGGGACCGGCCAGCGACTGCCCACCCACGCCGATCGTGTGGCAGGCGGCACATTGGCCGAAGGCGCGACGCCCCGCCCCAACATCGGCGACGCGCAGCAATGCCGTCAGGTCGGGGTTCGGCCCGGCGCTACGCAATCGTCCGGCGCGATCGGCATCCCCGCCGCCGCACCCGGCAAGCAGCAGGCACGCCCCGGTCAACGCCAGTCGCATCAGCGGTTCCGGCGCAGCGTTTCCCACGCGATCCGCTGCAGCGCCGTCGCCTGTCTACCGGTCAGGCCGAGATCGGCGGCCGAACGCTCCTTCGCACCCAGCCGGCGGACGTCATAACCGGTCACCCGACCGAAGATCGTCAGCGCCTCCAGATAATAGCCCGCGCTGCTGCCGTGATACCGATCGTCGGCCCACAGCCCGAGCTTGTCCGGATCGATCCCGTCATAGGGGTTGGCGTCAGCGATTCCGGTGGCGATCGCCCGGTTCCACGCCGATCCCACCGGAATCGTGCCCGCTATGCCGGGGGTGGTCCGCACGACGCGCCGGTTCGCCGCCGCCAGGTCCTGCGCCATCGTCGCGATCGGCTTGCCCGACCAGCGGCTGCCGGGGCGATAGGTCAGGTCGGCGCGCGACCAGGTTTCGACCAGCTTTACCTGCGCCCGGGGGTTGCGCGCATGGATCAGCGCGGCGAGCTGTCCCGCCGCGATGCCGTGCCGCGTCGGGTCGCCGGGGTTCTGCGCATCCAGCGTCGAATAGCCCTGCAGGATCACCACGTCCCAGCGCCGGTCGATCGCAGCGCGCTTGTTGGCGTAATGGAACGCCAGATCCTTGCCCGGCGAGGTTTCGAGCGAGACGGTCCAGTCCAGCCTCGCCTGTTCGGCAAAGCTGCGGAACAGGGCGGGCACGCCCCCGATCCCTTCGTGGTTCAGGTCGGTGACGCTGTCGGGGCGATAGCGCTCGACCGGCGATCCCGCGCCGAAGGTGAAGCTGTTGCCGACGAACAGGATGTCGCGCGCCGTGGCGGGCGCGACGATGAGGAGCAGGGCGGCGAAGCCGGTCAGGAAACGAACCATGGCGTCGCTATACCGGATCACCGCCGGACCGCCCACCCCGCCATCAGGCAGCGGCGGCGGCGGCGAACTCGCCGCGCAGATCCTCGATCGTCGCGGTCAGGTGGCGTGTCAGCATGGCGTGGACCGCCCCGGCATCGCGCGCCAGCCACGCCTCCAGCAGCGCGCGATGTTCGTCCTGCGCACGGGTACCGCGACCGGCGGGCCGCAGATGGGCGACGACATAGCGTTCGGCGAGCACCGACAGCCGCTGCACCAGTTCGATGGTCAGGTCGCGCCCCGCCGCCGCGACCAGCGCGGCATGAAAGGCGCGGTTGCGTGCCGCCGCGTCGAGCAGGTCGCTGTCCGCCGCATCCTGCAGCCGGTCGAACGCCTCGATCGCCGCCGCGCGATACGGATCGTCGGCATGGCGCGCGGCATAGGCCGCCGCGCTCGGCTCCACCGCGATGCGCAGTTCGTAGATTTCCTCGGCCTGCGACGCCGACATCGGGCGAACGGTGTAGCCGCGATTGGCCTGTCCCGCGACCAGCCCTTCCTGTTCCAGCCGGGCCAGTGCCTCGCGCAGCGGAATCTTGCTGACACCCAGTTCGCTGGCCAGCGCATCCTGCCGGATCGGCATGGTCTCCGCCAGCGCGCCGCTCACGATCCGTTCCCGGACGATTTCGAACACGCGATCGGACAGGGTTCGAACGACGATGGTCACACTGCATTCCTTGTGCGAGCCGGTCCGTTGCCGGATCACGGAGAAAGATCACCCGTCACCGGGTCATTCGAAAGTAGTACATATTCAAAAAATACTAGTGCAAGCAATCCCTTCATGACAGCGGTTACCCAAAAGGGCTGTTCGCATCGATTGCACGATTGGACGCAGGACGACTTGTCGCCGGTCGGACGGCATGGAACGGTTGCCGTCGATGGTTGCATTCCGCCGGTCGATCCTGTTCCTGTCCCTGCTGGTGTCCGCCTGTGTCGGGGGCGAACGCCGCGACGCCCCGCCACCGCCGCGCCCAGTCGCACAGCGCCCGTCCGGCCCGGTGACGCTGCCGGGACCGACATCCCGCGACACCCAGCAATGCTTCGCCGATCTGTCCAGGGCGGAGGTGCGCTTCAGCCCCTTGCCCGACCGCGATTACGGGTCGGGCTGCGTCGTGCTGGGCGCGGTGCAGCTGCTCGACATCGGCGTGCCGGTCGCGGGGCTGAAGGCGATACGCTGTCCCGCCGCCCGCGCGCTGGTCGGCTGGGTCCGCTACGGGGTGGGTCCGGCGGCGCGGCAGATATTGGGCAGCGAGGTGGTGAAGATCGACAGCTATGGCACCTATGTCTGTCGCGGCATCATCGGCGGCGGTCCGCGATCGGCCGGGCGGGTATCGGAACATGGCCTTGCCAATGCGATCGACATCGGCGGCTTCACGTTGGCCGATGGGCGGCGGATCGTGCTGGAGCGCGACTGGAACAGCGACGATCCGCAAATCCGCGAATTCCTGCGCGTCGTGCATCGTTCGGCCTGCAAGCGTTTCGTCACGACGCTCGGCCCCGATTATAATGCCGCGCACCGCAATCACTTCCATTTCGACATGGGCGGACGGCCGCTCTGTCGCTGATGTGCCGCTGACGCATCCCGCTTGCCGGTTTTCGCGGGCGTGCTTACAACCCTGTCACCTATGACCGATACAAAAGTACCGTCCCGCGTGTTCCGTGGGGCCAAGCAGGAAGCCGAAGCGGCCCGCGCGCAGCTGTCGACCCCCCAGACCGAACACCCCGCCTATCGACTGGCGTTTCAGGACATGGAGTTCCTGTTGCGCGAGGATCTGCGGCCGGTGCGGTTCCAGCTCGAACTGCTCAAGCCCTCGCTGCTGCTCGACGAGGCGAACATCGCCTCGACCTTCGTCATCTATGGCTCGGCGCGCATTCCGGAACCGGAAAAGGCCGACATGCTGCTGGACCTGGCGCAGGACGACAGGTCGCGCGCCATCGCCGAGCGGATCGTCGCCAAGTCGCGTTACTACGACGTGGCGCGCGAACTGGCGTTCAACGCCAGCCAGTTTCCCAATGACGTCAACGGCAAGCGCCACTTCGTCGTGTGTTCGGGCGGTGGCCCGTCGATCATGGAAGCCGCCAATCGCGGTGCCAACGAAGCCGGTGCCGAATCGATCGGGCTGAACATCGTCCTGCCGCACGAACAGGCCCCCAACCCGTACGTCACCCCGGCGCTGTCGATGCAGTTCCACTATTTCGCACTGCGCAAGATGCACTTCCTGCTGCGCGCCCGCGCGGTGGCGGTGTTCCCCGGCGGCTTCGGCACGTTCGACGAGAGCTTCGAACTGCTGACGCTGATCCAGACCGGCAAGATCGAACCGATCCCGGTGCTGTTCTACGGCCGGGAGTTCTGGGAACGGGTCGTCAACTGGGACGCGCTGGTCGAAGAAGGCGTGATCTCGGAGCGCGACCTCGACCTCATCACCTTCGTCGAAACGGCGGAGGAAGGGTGGAACGTGGTCAAGAAGTTCTACGAGGATCGGAAGTAGGGCGCGGTCGCGGATAACCGCCCCTCGCCTCTTCCTTCGTCATCCCGGCGCAGGCCGGGATCCACCGTGCCGCTGGACCCGAACCCTTCGGCGCTTATGGAACCTTGGATCCCGGCCTGCGCCGGGATGACGAAAGGCCTTGTGGCGGAGCCGTGAGGGATAGGACGACTACCGCGCTAGCGCCTCGGCGATCAGCTTGCGGGTGTTCTCGATGCCGTAGAGCGCGATGAAGCTGCCCATGCGCGGTCCCTGGGGCGTGCCGAGCAGCGTTTCGTAGCACGCCTTGAACCAGTCGCGCAGCGACTCGAACCCGGCGGTCTTGCCGATCTCGTACACCGCGTTCTGGATGTCCTCGGGCGTAGCATCCGCCGGCATCGCCGCCAGATCGTCGTCGAGCCGTTCCAGCGCGGCGCGTTCGATCTCGGTCGGCGCGCGGCGCACCGGCTTGTCGGCGACGTCGCGGACATAGGCCAGCGCATGGTCGATCAGCGCATCGAGCGCCGGATAGCGCTCGGCGCAAGCATCCTCGACATAGTTGGCGAGATAGCCCCACACCTGCGGCTTGGTCGCCTCCCCCATCACGCCGACGAGGTTGAGCAGCAGGCCGAAGGTGACCGGCAGCGTCTCGGCCGGGGGCGGGCCGCCATGGATATGGTGGACCGGATTGCCCAGCTTCTGCTCGATCGGCTGGGCGGCATAATTGCCGCGGAACTGCCAATATTCGTCGATCGCCCGTGGGATCACGCCCAGATGCAGCTGCTTGGCCTTTTTCGGTTCGCGATAGGCGTAGAAGGCCACGCTTTCGGGCGGGCCATAGGTCAGCCATTGTTCGAGGCTGAGGCCATTGCCCTTCGACTTCGAAATCTTCTGCCCATGTTCGTCGAGGAACATTTCGTAGTTGAACCCCTCGGGCGGACGCGCACCCAGCACGCGGGCGATCTTCGACGATTGGGTCACCGAATCGATCAGGTCCTTGCCCGCCATCTCGTAATCGACGCCGAGCGCCACCCAGCGCATCGCCCAGTCGACCTTCCATTGCAGCTTCGCGCCGCCCGACAGGACCGACTGTTCGACGCGGGTATCGCCGTCCATGAACGCAACCATGCCGGTATCGGCATCCAACACCTCGACCGGCACCTGCAACACGATGCCGCTGGTCGGCGAGATCGGCAGCACCGGCGAATAGGTCGCGCGGCGTTCGGCGCCCAGCGTCGGCAGCATGATGTCGAGGATCGCCTGATAGTGGCGCAGCACGCCCTTCAGCGCCTCGTCGAACGCGCCGCCGCGATAATAGTCGGTCGACGACGCGAATTCGTACTCGAAGCCATACTGGTCGAGGAAGCTGCGCAGCCGGGCATTGTTGTGCGCGGCAAAGCTTGGATGGGTACCGAACGGATCGGGGATCTCGCTCAGCGGCTTGCCGAGATGTTCGCGCAGCATATCGCCGTTCGGCACATTGTCCGGCACCTTGCGCAGGCCGTCCATATCATCCGAAAAGGCGACCAGCCGGGTCGGCTGATCCGACAATTCCATGAACGCCTTGCGCACCATCGTCGTGCGCAAAACCTCGTTGAACGTGCCGATATGCGGCAGGCCCGAGGGGCCATAGCCGGTTTCGAACAGGATCGGCGCGCCACCCGGCTTGCCGTCCGGATAGCGCTTCAACAGCTTGCGCGCCTCCTCATAGGGCCAAGCCTTTGAAACCATTGCTGCATTGCGGAGTTCTGCGTCGATCATCCGCCCCAGATACGCGGTCGGTCGCAATATTTCCACCTGTTGCGACGCAACCTTGTGCGATGTCCAGGCGTAGCGTCGGACGATGATCGTATCCGACGCCCCCCGCCTGTCCCGTATCGTCGCCGAAGTCTGGAAGCCGGCACTGGCCCTGTTCATCTGGGACGTGATCGTCACGATCGTCTACTTCGTGCTGCCGTTCAAGGCGCCTTCCCTGCCGTTGACCCTGTTCGGTTCGGCGCTGGCACTGTTCCTCGGCTTTCGCGTGAACTCTGCCTATGCGCGCTGGTGGGAAGGGCGATCGCTTTGGGGCCTGATGATAAACGCCTCGCGCAACCTGGCGCGTGGTGCCATTTCCTTCATCGGTCCCGAGGACGAGGGGCAGAAGCGCGACCTGAAGCGGTCGATCGTGTTGCGTCACATCGCCTATGTAAACGCCCTGCGCTGCCAGCTGCGCCGGCTCGATTCGAAGGACGACGTCCACCGCTTCCTGTCACGCGACGAGGCGGGGGAGCCGCTGGGGCGGACCAACGTCGCCAACGGCCTGCTCGACGGAACCGGCGCGCGTATCGCCCAGGCGCAGCGGCGTGGATGGATCGACAGCATCCAGCAGACCAGCCTCGAAGGCGTGCTGATCGACATCGCCAATGCGCAGGGCGGCATGGAGCGGATCAAGAACACGCCGCTGCCGGTACAGTATCGGTTCCTGCCGTTGCTGTTCACGCGCCTGTTCTGCGTCGTCCTGCCGATCGGGCTGGTCGAGACGTTGGGCATCGCCACGCCGCTTGGCTCGGGGTTGGCGGGGTTGATGTTCCTCGCGGTGTTGCAGATCGGCGAGGACCTGGCCGACCCATTCGCGAACACGGTGCACGACCTGCCGCTGACCGGGATGTGCCGGACGATCGAGATCGACCTGTTGCAGGCGATCGGCGATCCCGCGCCCGAACCGCTGAAGCCGGTCAAGGGCGTGTTGTGGTGAAGAAACGGCCGGGCGGCTGAACGCGCGAAGATTGCGACCCTGACATCCTCCCGGCACGGGGAAGATGTTTGCGTTCCACTTCCGTTCCTGACGCCCCCGCGCTAAGACAGGCCGATGCTCCCCTATCCCGCTCTCCACGCCAGCCATTCGGGTGTCTGGATCGCGACGGCCGACGGCACGCGCGAGATCAGTCGGGGGGAGGCGATTTCGCTGGTGGCCGACACGCCGACGATCGTCCTCAACGCGCCGCTGATCGGGCAGCGGCTGGGCTATGCCGAGCTGTCGGGGCTGGACCTGCTGGAGCTGTTCGCCTTCGTCCATCCCGCGCATTTCGCGGTGCCGACGCCCAAGGGGATCGCCCAGGCGCTCGACCTGCCGTTGCCGGGCGAGGAGGCTGGCATCGCCGACCTCCTGCGGCGGGCGGCGGCGGCGCTGATCGCGACCGCCTCCGCGCCATGGCGCGAACAGGAAGGGGCATGGACCGCCGCGCAGTCGCTGTTCCGGTTGCGCTGGCCATGGGCACCGGCGCTGGGACAGGTGTTGCCCAAGCCGGAGACTGCCGAGCGCTGGCTGTTCAGCAAGCTGCCCGAATGGGACGAAGTGCCGCCCCGCGCCCATCCGCGCACCGTCACGCTCGCTCCCGATGCGGTGGCCGAGCGGCTGGCGACGCTGACCGGCAGCGCGGCGGAGGCACGGCCGGGACAGCGCGCCTTTGCCGCTGCGGCGACGGAAGCCTTTGCCCCCCGCGCGGCGCGCGACACGCCGAACCTGGTACTGGCGGAGGCCGGGACCGGCATCGGCAAGACGCTCGGCTATCTGGCGCCCACCTCGCTATGGGCGCAAGCTGCCGATGGCGCGGTGTGGGTATCGACTTTCACCAAGGCGCTGCAACGCCAGCTCGCGCAGGAAAGCACACGGGTGTTCCCCGATCCGGCCGAACGCCGGGCGAAGGTGGTGACGCGCAAGGGGCGCGAGAATTACCTGTGCCTGCTGAACCTGGAGGACGCGTTGCAGGGCGGGTTTCAGGGGCGGGCGGCGGTGCTGGCGCAGTTGGTGGCGCGCTGGGCGGCGTACAGCGCCGATGGCGACATGGTCGGCGGCGACCTGCCCGGATGGCTGCCGACACTGTTCCGCCGCAACGGATCGACCGCGCTGACCGATCGGCGCGGCGAGTGCATCTATGCCGGCTGCCCGCATTACCGCAAATGCTTCATCGAGCGGGCGGCACGGGCGTCGGCACAGGCCGATATCGTCATCGCCAACCACGCGCTGGTGATGGTCAACGCCGCGCGGGGGCGGGAGACCGGCACGCGGCCGACCCGCTATGTCTTCGACGAAGGCCATCATCTGTTCGAAGCGGCCGATGCGATGTTCTCCGCCGCGCTGACCGGCATGGAGGCGATCGAGATCCGCCGCTGGGTGCTGGGTCCGGAGGGCGGCGGGCGCGGGCGGCGACGGGGTCTCGCCGCGCGGCTGTCCGACGTCGCCAGCTATGACGCGGCGGGCGGAGAGGCGGTGGCCGCCGCCGTCGACGCCGCCCGCGCGTTGCCGGCCGAAGGCTGGCTGGCGCGGATACAGGAGGGCAATCCGTTCGGCCCGGTCGAGGAACTGCTCGCCTGTGTCCGCGGCGCGGTGTTCGCCCGCGCCAAGGATGGCGAAGCGGGCTATGGCCTGGAAACCGAACTGAGCGAACCGCCGCCCGAACTGGTCGACGCGGCCGGCCCCGCCGCGCAGGCGCTCGACGCCTTGCTGCGTCCGCTGATCGCGCTGGGCAAGCGGCTGGAGGCGGTGCTGACCGAGGGGCCGGACTGGATGGACGGCCCGGCGCGGGCGCGGATCGAGGGGGCGATCGCTTCGCTCGGCTGGCGGGCGGAGACGGTCGCGGCCTGGGGCCGGCTGCTGGCGCGGATCGGCGGGCCGGTCGATCCCGATTTCGTCGACTGGATGACGGTCGACCGAGTCGAGGGGCGCGAATATGACATGGGGCTGCATCGCCACTGGCTCGACCCCAGCCGCCCCTTTGCCGAAACCGTGCTGAAACCAGCGCATGGCGTGCTGGTGACGTCGGCGACGCTGCGCGCGGGTGGCGACTGGACGCAAGCGGACGCCCGGGTCGGTGCGCCCCACCTACTGCGTCAGCCGACCCATTTCGAGGCGATCAGCCCGTTCGCGTACGCGCAGCAGGCCGAGGTGCTAATCGTCACCGATGTGAAGAAGGGCGATCTGCCCGCGCTCGCCAATGCCTATGGCCGGCTGATCGTCGCCGCCGGTGGCGGCACGCTCGGCCTGTTCACCGCGATCCGGCGGCTGCGCGGTGTCCATGCGCGGATCGCGGACCGGTTGGCGCGCGACGGGCTGCCGCTCTACGCCCAGCATGTCGACCCGATCGATACCGGCACGCTGGTCGACATTTTCCGCGACGATCCGCGCGCCTCGCTGATTGGCACCGATGCGCTGCGCGACGGGGTCGACGTGCCCGGCCATTCGTTGCGCATGGTGGTGATGGAGGGGGTGCCATGGGTGAAGCCCGGCGTCCTCCACGCCGCGCGGCGGCTGGCCGGCGGAGGCAGTGCCTATGACGACCGGATGGTCCGCGCGCGCCTCGCGCAGGCGTTCGGGCGGCTGATCCGGCGGGCCGACGATCGCGGGCTGTTCGTGCTGCTGTCCGCCGCCATGCCGTCGCGTCTGCTGGGTGCCTTTCCCGAAGGCACGCCGATCCTGCGCTGCACGCTGGACGAAGCGGTGGCGCGCGCTCTTTCCTTGGGGACCGAAGTCGGGCATGGGGCGCAGGCCCTGCCGATGGAGCCGCCCCTATGAAGACGCTGACGCTGCTGCGCCATGCCAAGTCGGGCTGGGACGATCCGGCGCTCAGCGACTACGAACGGCCCCTGAACGCCAAGGGCGCACGCGCCGCGACCGCAATGGGCGCCCATGTGCGACAGGCTGGCCTCACGTTCGACACGGTGGTCGCCAGTTCGGCCAAGCGCGTGGTCGAGACGCTCGAGCATTTCCGCCGCGGCTATGGCACGCTGCCTGACGCGGGGCACGACCGTATGCTCTACCTCGCCTCTGCGGCCACGATGCTCGACGTCATCCGCGCGCTGCCCGCCGATGCGGACCGCGCGCTGCTGGTCGGGCATAATCCGGGGCTGGAGGATCTGGTGCTGCTGCTGTCGGCGGAGAGCAATCCGCTGCGTGGTGCGGTCGAGGAGAAGTTCCCGACCGCCAGCGTCGCGGTGCTGGAACTCGTCGGCGACTGGGCAAGCGCGGGCGATGGCTGCGGCCATCTGACCAGCTTCGTGCGCCCGCGCGATCTCGACCCGTCGCTGGGGCCTAACCACGAATAGGATCGGACGGCGACGGTCGTTCTCACGCCCCTGCGGATTGCCGTAACAACGCCCGCGAACCGGTCGCAATCCCTGCAAACGCGCCTCGGCAGCTTCATTGCGACGTTCCCGATATGCCATGTCCGCTTGAGAGTATCGGGAAAATGCCACCGGGACCAGAATTCGGGAAGCCATCGAAACTCGACTTGAGACTATGGCTGGGTTTATCGGATTCCGATTACGGGTCCCAAGCGGGAATGTCAGTTCTGCTTAGTGGAAGCTATATCGGCCTTCTCGGAGATGCGTTTAAGGTCTGACAACCACTTCGCGTTCGTCGTTTGCAGATCAGACGATGAATAGAAAAGTGAGGATGGAAAGCCTGTCATGGTTTCGATCGTCCGCACCGATGTCTTGTTTGGGCCGAGCGGCTCGATCATCCAAACATGGATCGCCGTCAGTCCCATGGCATGACCAGTCCAGGCAATTCGTTTTTGTCCGTAAACCGCCGCGATCTGCGATTTGATACCAGTGCCATCAACAGTCCATGTGAAGGGCGTACCTGCAGCAAGCGCCCCGCCTAAATGACTGGCGCTCACTTCTGGCCGCCAAGACGACCAACGATCTATATCGGTAATAAATTTCCAGACCGTATGAGACGGTGCAGATACTATGATCGATCCTTCCGATCTTATAGGCGCGTGTTCATCAACCCGATAAGTGGCTGCTCTTGCCGTCGCGTCTTGTTCAGACACGCCACAGCCGCTCACCCCTACTGCGAGGAACAAGAGCGCAGAAAGCCGCCCAGCGATGTTCATGGTCAATCATCTCGGACTGTTGGCGGTATAGCGCGTCATACGTTTTCGCCCTGCGCCGGTCCATTCCCGATCCTCGATCCCTTTGGGGAAACCGCCCCCCCCAATCAGCGCGCCGCCATCCGCCGCGCGAAATACACCTCGACCGCGCGCTCCACGCTCTTCGCGATCGCGCGGCGTCCCTCGGCGGAATCGAGCCGCTGCGCATCGGCCTCGTTCGACAGATAGCCGGTTTCGAACAGGATCGACGGCAGGTCGGGGGCTTTCAGCACCATCAGCGACGCCATGCGGTGATAATTGGGCTTGAGCGGGATGACACCGGTTGCCTCGCGTCCCAGCAACCGCGCAAAACCGGCGGAGGCGTTCATCGTCTCACGCTGCGTCAGGTCGATCAGGATCGAGGAGATGTCGGCGCTCTGCCGGCCGAGATCGACGCCGGCCAGAATATCGGCCTTGTTCTCGCGTGCGGCGAGGCGTGCGGCCTCACGATCGGACGCGACTTCGGACAGCGTGTAGATGCTGGCACCGGTCGCCTGCGGATTGTCGGCGCTGTCGCAATGGATCGAGATGAACAGGCTGGCCCCCAGCCGCCGGGCGATTGCATAGCGTTCCTGCAGCACCAGAAATTCGTCGCGGTCGCGGGTCAGCGCCACACGCACCCGCCCGCTCGCCAGCAGCGCGTCACGTACTGCGCGCGCGGTCTTCAGCGTCAAATCCTTTTCCTGCATCCCGCCATGGGGTGAGATGGCACCCGGATCATGCCCGCCATGGCCGGCATCGATCACCACCAGCGGCCGGTCGGCGTCACCCTCGATCCGGGGCAGTCGCTGACCCCGGCGGCGGCTGGGCACCGGGACCGACGCGGTGGCACGCTGCCGGGCGTCGACGATCATCGCCGCCGAGGACGATGCCGGCACGATCGCCGCCATCGCGACCTGCGGCTGAAACCGCATCCGTCCGGCGGTCGTGGCGCGCGCATAGCGTTCGGGCGCGACGCCGCTGAGCGTCAGGGTCAGGCGACGCCCATCGTCCGAAAATCGCCCGGCGGTGACCACCAGCGGCCGGTCGAGATCGAACACGATCCGGCTGCCCCTGTCGCGTGCGCCCTGCCGTACCGCGCGCACCGCGCCGCCCGATTCGCTGCGGCCGCCAGGGCGCACACCATCAAGGTCGACGACCAGTCGATCCGGCCCGCCCAGCACGAAGCTGGAGGCACTGTTGGCCGGGGAGTCGAGGCGGATGGTGATGCGGTCCGAACCGACATCGACCGCGTCGATCGTCTGCGCGGTCACGGGAACGCCGAACCAGATCGACAGAAAGGCCAGCCAGGCACCCATCGGGGCGCTATGCCGTCCAATCGCGTTTTCGGTCCAGCGCAAATCCATGGACGTGGTGCCCGCTTCCCTTTTTTTCCGAAGCGATTTCATATGCTCCTGCGGCTCAACCCGCGGTGAACCAGCACGCTGAATCCGGCTTTAACCATTTATTCGGACTTGCTTCGCTACCGAAACGATCCCGCCGACGCTGTTGCCGTTGGCGAAACCGGGTGCTACGCCCGCAATTACGTCGGTCCCGAACTTGGGTTCGGGGAAACCGACGCGACACCCCCAGAGCGCACCCGCTTTACGGGGTTTAACCAGGTTGATGTTCGCATGTGGCAAGTTCCGTCCCGTACCGCCTGTGCCGCTGTCGCGGCCGGCGTCGGGGCGACAATTGTCCGCCCGGAACTTTCCGGACTGCCCATGCCAGCAGACGCATATCCCAGCAATCGCGCGCAGGCACCGGGCATGGACCCCGCCGCGCGTTTTGGCGCGCCGACTGGCCACGCCGTCCCGCGCGCCCGGAGACACTATCATGACCACGCGGATGTTGATCGACGCACGCCACCGGGAGGAAACCCGGGTCGCCGTCGTCAAGGGTAACCGGATCGAGGAATTCGATTTCGAATCGGCCGAGCGCAAGCAGCTCAAGGGCAATATCTATCTGGCCAAGGTGACGCGGGTCGAACCGTCGTTGCAGGCCGCGTTCGTCGATTACGGCGGCAATCGCCACGGCTTCCTCGCCTTCAGCGAAATCCATCCCGATTATTACCAGATTCCGAAGGAAGATCGCGACGCGCTGCTCGCCGAAGAGGCCGAACACGCCGCCGAGGAAGCCGCGCTGCGCGCCGGCGACCATGACGACGACCTCGATTACGACGATCATGACGAGGATGCCGAAGGCGGCGTCGAAGTCGTCGAACCCGACGAGGAAGACGACGACCATCACGACGAAGAAGAAGGCGAAGCCCCGGCACGCCGTCCGCGCAAGGGTGGTGGCGACGATGCCGCCGTCGAGGCGCTGCGCCAGCGCCGGCTGAACCTGCGCCGCCGCTACAAGATCCAGGACGTGATCCGCCGGCGGCAGGTGCTGCTGGTGCAGGTCGTGAAGGAAGAGCGTGGCAACAAGGGCGCGGCGCTGACGACCTATCTGTCGCTTGCCGGCCGCTATTGCGTGCTGATGCCCAACACCGCGCATGGCGGCGGCATTTCGCGCAAGATCAGCTCGGCCGCCGATCGCAAGCGGTTGAAGTCGATCATGGCCGAACTGACGCTGCCGGCGTCGATGGGCTGCATCGTCCGCACCGCCGGGCTGCAGCGCAGCCGGCAGGAGATCAAGCGCGACTTCGATTACCTTGCCCGGCTGTGGGACGGCATTCGCGAACAGACGCTGACGTCGTCGGCCCCGGCACTGGTCTATGGCGACAGCGATCTGGTGAAGCGCGCGATCCGCGACATCTACAACAAGGATGTCGACGAGGTGATCGTCGAGGGCGAGGACGGCTTCCGCCACGCCAAGGAATATATGCGGCTGCTGATGCCTGCGCACGCCCGCCGGGTGAAGCAATATGCCGACGCGGTGCCGCTGTTCCAGCGCGCGCATGTCGAGGATCAGCTGGCCGCGATGTACAATCCGGTCGTGCAGCTGAAATCGGGCGGCTATCTGGTCATCAACCCGACCGAGGCGTTGGTGTCGATCGACATCAACTCCGGCCGGTCGACCCGCGAACATAATATCGAGCAGACCGCGACCGCGACCAACCTCGAAGCCGCGCAGGAAATCGCGCGCCAGCTGCGCCTGCGCGACATGGCCGGCCTGGTCGTGATCGACTTCATCGACATGGACCATGGCTCGAACGTCCGTAAGGTCGAGAAGGCGATGAAGGAGGCGTTGAAGAACGATCGCGCCCGCATCCAGGTCGGCCGCATCAGCGCGTTCGGCCTGATGGAAATGAGCCGTCAGCGGCTGCGTACCGGCGTGCTGGAGGCATCGACCCGCCAGTGTCCGCATTGCGAGGGCACGGGCCTTGTCCGCACCGCATCATCGGCGGGCCTGTCGGCGCTGCGCCTGATCGAGGACGAGGCCGCGCGCGGTCGCGGCTCGCTGATTGTGTTGCGCGCCAGCCAGGAGGCGGCGTTCTACGTCCTCAACAAGAAGCGCGCCGACATCGCCGAGGTCGAGGACCGCTACGGCGTGACCGTCGAAATCGTGCCCGATGCCGAGATCGAAGGCGCGCGGATGGCGGTCGAGGCATCGGGTCCGCCGCCGGCGCATCCGCCCAAGATCGAGCCGCTGGTCGTCGTCGATGACGAAGACGACGCCTATGACGAGATCGAGGACGACATCGACGACGAGGTCGAGGAGGAAGCGGTCGAGGAAGTCGCGCGCACTCCGCGTGGTGACGACGAAGGCGAAGGGCGTGGCAAGCGCCGCCGTCGCCGTCGTGGCCGTCGCGGTCGCAATCGGGAAGAAGGCGATGCCGGCGACGATGCCGACACCGCCGAAGATTCGGACGATAGCGAAGGCGAAGGCGACTCCGGTGAGGACGAGGCGGACGCCGAGGCTTCGACCGATGCCCCAACCGCCGACACCGAGCAGGGCGACGAAGGCAACAAGCGCAAGCGTCGTCGGCGCGGTCGTCGTGGCGGTCGTCGTGGCGAGGGTTCGTTCGATGCCGCCGATGGCGCCGGTGCGGTTGCCGACCTGCCTCCCGAAGACGATGCGACCGACGCGGTCGTGGACGCACCGGCCGCCGCCGAACCGGTTGCCGAACCCGCGGTCGCCGAGGCGGCCCCCGCTCCTGCCCCCAAGCGCACCCGCCGTCGTCCGAGCGCGCGTGCCAAGGTCGAGGCGGTAGCCGAAGCGGCCCCGGCCGAATCGGTGACCGTCGACGCCAGTGACGCGGCACCGATCGTCACGCCCGAACCGGTCGAAACGCCGACGGTAGAGGTCGAGCCGGCGGCGGAAGCGCCCAAGCCGAAGCGCACCCGCAAGCGCAAGGCCGATATCGCGTTGGTCGTAGAGGCCGAAGCAGAAGCCCCCGCTCCGGTCGAAGCAGAAGCCGCGCCCAAGAAGCGCCGGGCGCCCCGCCGCAAGGCTGCGGCACCGGTAGAAGCGCCGGCGGAAGAGGCTGCGCCGGTGGTGGAAGCCACCCCGGTCGAGGCGGAAACGCCGGACGCACCGACGGAAGAGACGGCGGCCGATGGTTCGGCGTCGCCGCGCCGTGGCTGGTGGCAGCGCACCTTCGGCAACTGATCGTAGGGGCCTGACGAAAAGGGGGCGGCATCCGGACCGGGTGCCGCCCCTTTTTGCGTTTATGCGGGCGGCGGGGCGGGATCCTCGCGGACCAGGGCCGAACGGCTGAGATCGATCCGGACCGCCAGTCCATCGGACCGCCAGTCACGACGGATGCTACCGGCCAGCTGCTGTTCGATACTGAGCGAGGCCAGCCGGGTCCCGAAGCCGGTCGCCTGCGGCTCCCCCGGGATCGTCGGGCCACCCGATTCCCGCCAGTCGATCCGCAGCGCATCGCCCTGCAGGGACGTGCGAATATCCACCCGCCCCTCCGGCGCCGACAGGCCGCCATATTTGGCGGCGTTGGTCGCCAGTTCGTGGAAGATCAGCGCGACCGGCGTCGCCCCGCGATCGTCAATCGGCACGTCGTCGCCCTCGATCCCCCACTGCTCGGTGCCGTAGGGCGACAGCAGCTCGCGCAGGACATGGTGCAGCGTCGCCTCCCCGATCAGCGGGCGTGATAGGTCGCTATGCGGCCGGGCAAGGTCATGGGCCGCGCCCAGCGCCGCGATCCGCCGCGCTAGATCGTCGGCGAAGTCGCGGACCGCCGGCATCCGCCGCGCCGACATCCGCACCAGCCCGCTGATGATCGCGAAGATATTCTTGATCCGGTGGCTCAGCTCACGGCTCAATATGTCGTTCTGTTCGGCGGCGCGCTTGGCGGAATCGATGTCGGTGCAGGTGCCGATCCAGCGGACGATCGCTCCATCGGCGTCGCGCACCGGCAGCGCACGGCCCAGCACCCAGCGATAGGCGCCGCTGCGATGGCGCAGGCGGTATTCGATCTCGTAATCTTCGCCGGTGGTCAGGCTGTGCCGCCAGCGCGTCCAGGCGCGATCCTGGTCGTCGGGATGGAACATGCCGTTCCACCCTTTCCCATCGGTCGATCCCTCCGGCATACCGGTGAAACGATACCATTGCGCATTGTAGAAATCGTGATGCCCGTCCGGCCGGGTCGCCCACACCATCTGCGGCATGGCGTTGGTCAGCGTGTCGAGCTCGGCACGGGTCGCGGCGCGGGCCGTTTCGGCCTGGCGGCGCGATTCTTCGGCCGAAGCGACGCCGATCCAGCGTCCCGCGCCGTCCGGCCGCACTCGGAAGTCGATCGGTCCCTCGATATGCCCGGCGACAGGCGACAGTGACAGGGCGAACGGCCCGCCGGCCGCCACGCCATCGCTCCATGCCCGCCGCGCCGCATCGCGGCTCGCCCCGTCGTCGCAGCCATTCCACAGATCACGTCCGGTGGTATCGCCGAAATCGGCCTGCCAACGGCGGTTGCTCCATAGCAATCGTCCGTCGTCGGTGGCGACCCAGGTCAGTATCGGCATCGTATCGGCAATATCGTGCCAGATCGTCGATGTCGGATCGATGGTATCGGCTGTCATGTTCACATCATTTGTCCAAGGTCGACCTGCCCGGATCGGGCAATGTCGCTGCACCGAAAATATTCACCGCTCAGCGCGTGTGACCTGCACGGGACTAAAACCACATCGTCCGAACCATGCACACGATCGGGGATAAACAATTCGTATGCCATCAGCGAAAATCGACGATTTTTCGCAATAATGCTATCGATTTTAAGATTATCCTCCGTAGAGCCATTGACCTGACCCCGGGCACGTAGCATTTCGCCGCCATTGAGGAGATCTCCATGACCGAAGACAGTTCCGAACTCAACGCGATCGAACTGGCCACCGAACTTACCATCGCCTGGTTGAACAACGGCAACAACCGCGTCGCAGCAGAGGATGTTCCGGCATTCCTGCAGACGATGCACGCCACCGTTCTGGGCCTTGCGTCGGGCACGTCGGAGCCGGAGGAATCCGCGCCGCAGCAGGAACATGTGGCCGCCGTGTCGGTGCGCAAGTCGCTGGCGTCGAAGGATCACATCATTTCAATGATCGACGGCAAGTCGTACAAGACGCTGCGCCGTCACCTTGCCGGCCACGGCCTGACCCCGGAAACCTATCGCGAGCGCTATGGCCTGCGCCCCGATTATCCGATGGTCGCCGAAACCTATTCGCAGAGCCGTCGCGACATGGCGAAGCGCATCGGTCTGGGCCGCAAGGCGCGCACGACCACCGAGGGCGGCGACACCGCCGTGGCCGAAGCGGGTGATGCCCCGCGCCGTCGCGGCCGCAAGCCGAAGGCCGCCGAATAAGCGAAAAGGGGCGGCCGATCGGTCGCCCCTTTTTGGTTCAGGCGATCGCCCGTGTGTGGTCGCCGTCCCACACATGGGTGCAGAGTTGTGCCTGCGGCGTGTCGCCTGCGGCCAGTGCCGCCACCGTGACCCAGCCCTCGCCCCGCAGCCGCGCCGCCGTCGCGGGCGCTGTTCCGAGCGGCAGGAACAGCCGCTGCCGGTCCTCGCCGCCCAGCCCCGCATCGAGCAGCGCATCGGCATAGAGCGAGAAACCGACGGCGGCTTCCTCCTGCCCATCGGCGTGGCAGACGGTATAGCTCCCGCCGCGCCCGACCTCGCCCAGCACGCCGCGGGCGAAGAGCGAGAAGCCGAGCCAGCTCTGATATTCGAAGCCGTGCCGCTCGGTCGGGTCGAGCGTCACGTCGACATCGGTGGGCAGGGTCGCGACCACCGCCTCGATCGCGTCGAGCCGCGACGCCAGCCGTCCGGCGGCATCGGTCGCGCGCAGCCGGGCAAGCGCGGTGGCGAACGGTCCGGCGGCCTCGACCAGCGGCAGATAGGCGGGGTCGATCGCGGCGACGCGACCGGCATCCTTGGCATCCAGCGCGGCGATCAGCGCGTCATGCTGCGGCCCCGGCGGATCGCCGGCCAGCGTTGCGACCAGATCGGGCAGGGTGAAGTCGATCGAGATGCCGCGCACCCCCGCCGCCCGCAGCGATTCGACCGCGACGGTCACGATCTCGGTCGCAGCCGCCACGCTGTCGAGCCCGATCAGTTCCGCACCGATCTGGCGCAGCGCGCGGCGGGGACGAAGTTCGCTCGCGCGCAGTTTCAGCACCGGCCCGGCATAGGACAGGCGCACCGGGCGCGGGTGATGCCCCATGCGCGTCGCGGCGATCCGCGCGACCTGTGCGGTGATGTCGGGCCGGATCGCCAGCGTGCGCTGGCTGACCGGATCGACGAAGCGCACCGCATCGGTCGCCGCCGTCCCCTTCAACCGCCCGGCCAGCCCCGCCTCGAACTCGGCGAGCGGCGGGTCGACCTGCTCATAGCCATAGCCATGGGCCACGCCCAGCACCGCCCCTTCGAAACGGCGCAGGCCGTCGGCGGCGGGGGGCAGGCGGTCGTGAAACCCTTCGGGGAGGAGGCCGGTATCGTGCATGGGATTTTCCCTAGCGTGAGTTGGCTGGCGGTGGAACCGGGGACGGAACGCCCGATACGCGTCACCCTCGATCAAGTCCGGGGTGACGTTGTGGCGAATGCTGTCTTCCCAACGCAAGACGGGCTGCCGGATCGCTCCGACAGCCCGCCCGCTCACAGCAACAGACCGATCAGAACGTAAGCGGCATCACCGTCTTCACGCCGGGCAGCGCGCGGACCTTGGCGACCAGTTCCGGCGTGACCGCTTCGTCGACCGACAGCAGCACCACCGCTTCGCCACCGGCATCGCGACGACCCAGGTGGAACGTACCGATGTTGACACCCGCCTCGCCCAGCGTCGTGCCGATACGACCGATAAAGCCCGGTGCGTCCTCGTTGACGACGTACAGCATGTGGCCGGCCAGATCGGCCTCGACCTTGATGCCGAACAGTTCGACTAGGCGCGGCTGGGCGTTGCCGAACAGGGTGCCGGCCACCGAACGCTCGCCCGCATCGGTCTTGAGCGATACGCGGACCAGCGTGTGGTAGTCGCCCTCGCGGTCGTTGCGGACCTCGCGCACTTCGATGCCGCGTTCCTTGGCGAGGAACGGCGCGTTGACCATGTTCACCGTGTCCGACTGGACGCGCAGGAACCCGGCCAGCACCGCGCCGACAATCGGCTTCTGGTTCAGCTCGGCGGCGGCGCCTTCGCTGTGGACCGACACGCGGGCGATCGCACCGGTGGTGAGCTGTCCGACCAGCGAACCGAGCTTTTCAGCGAGCGCCATGTACGGCTTGAGGCGCGGCGCTTCTTCCGCCGACAGCGACGGCATGTTGAGCGCGTTGGTGACGCCGCCCGACACAAGGAAATCGGCCATCTGCTCGGCGACCTGGATCGCGACATTGACCTGCGCTTCGCTGGTCGACGCGCCCAGATGCGGGGTGGACACGAAGTTCGGCGTACCGAACAGCGGCGATTCCTTTGCCGGCTCAGCCACGAACACGTCGAGCGCCGCACCCGCGACATGGCCCGAATCGAGCGCCGCCTTCAGCGCCGCCTCATCGATCAGCCCGCCGCGCGCGCAGTTGATGATGCGCACGCCCTTCTTGGTCTTCGCCAGATTTTCCGCCGACAGGATGTTGCGGGTCTGGTCGGTCAGCGGGGTGTGCAGCGTGATGAAGTCGGCACGCGCCAGCAGCTGGTCCAGCTCGACCTTCTCGACGCCGATTTCGATCGCGCGTTCGGGCGACAGGAACGGGTCGAAGGCGATGACCTTCATTTTCAGACCCTGCGCCCGGTCGGCGACGATCGACCCGATATTGCCGGCCCCGATCAGGCCCAGTGTCTTGGCGGTCAGCTCGACCCCCATGAACCGGTTCTTCTCCCACTTGCCCGCCTGGGTCGAGGCGTCGGCCTCGGGCAGCTGGCGGGCGAGCGCGAACATCAGCGCGATGGCATGTTCGGCGGTCGTGATCGAGTTGCCGAACGGGGTGTTCATCACGACGACACCGGCGGCCGACGCGGCGGGGATGTCGACGTTATCGACGCCGATGCCGGCGCGGCCGACAACCTTCAGGTTCTTCGCGGCGTCGAGGATCGCCTTCGTCACCTTGGTCGAGCTGCGGATCGCGAGGCCGTCATAGTCGCCGATGATCGCGATCAGCTCCTCGGGCGTCTTGCCGGTGATCTCGTCCACCTCGACCCCGCGTTCGCGGAAGATCTGGGCGGCTTTGGGGTCCATCTTGTCGGAAATCAGAACTTTGGGCATGTTTTGTTCCTTCTCCCTCTCCCCTTCAGGGGAGAGGGCCGGGGAGAGGGGAAGTCGGGGAGCGGGCGGAAAGGTGGCGTGACAGCCCCTCTCCCAACCCTCTCCCCTGAAGGAGAGAGGGTTCTTATGCCGTCTTCGCGGTGGCGTAGGCCCAGTCGAGCCACGGCCCGAGCGCCTCGATATCCGCCGTATCGACCGTCGCGCCGCACCAGATGCGCAGGCCCGCCGGGGCGTCACGATAGCCCGCGACGTCATAGGCAGCGCCTTCGGCTTCGAGCAGCGACGCCATCTTCTTGATGAGCGCCTCGTCGGCACCCTCGACGGTCAGACACACGCTAGTCTTCGATCGGGTTGCCGGATCGGCGGCAAGGTGGCCGAGCCAGTCGCGTGTCGAGACGATCGCGTCCAGCGCGGCGGCATTGGCATCGCTGCGCGCGATCAGCCCGCCCTGCCCCAACGACTTGCCCCATTCGAGACTGAAGATCGCATCCTCGACCGCCAGCATCGACGGGGTGTTGATCGTCTCGCCCTTGAATACGCCTTCGGCCAGCTTGCCCTTCGACACCAGGCGGAACACCTTGGGCAGCGGCCATGCGGGGGTATAGGTTTCGAGCCGTTCGACCGCGCGCGGGCCGAGGATCAGGACGCCGTGGCCACCCTCGCCGCCCAGCACCTTCTGCCAGCTGAAGGTCGCGACGTCGATCTTGGCCCAGTCGATGTCATAGGCGAACACGCCCGAGGTCGCATCAGCGAACGACAGGCCTTCGCGGTCGGCCGGGATGAAATCGGCGTTGGGAACGCGCACGCCGCTGGTCGTGCCGTTCCAGGTGAACAGGACGTCGTTGGTCCAGTCGATCGCGGTCAGGTCCGGCAGCTGGCCGTAATCGGCGCGCACGACGGTCGGATCGATCTTGAGCTGCTTGACTGCATCGGTCACCCAGCCCTCGCCGAAGCTTTCCCAGGCGAGCGCAGTGACGGGGCGGGCGCCCAGCATCGTCCACATCGCCATTTCGAACGCGCCGGTATCGGAACCGGGGACGATGCCGATGCGGTGGGTGTCGGGGAGCTTGAGCAGCTCGCGCATCAGGTCGATGCAATATTGCAGGCGCTGCTTGCCGATCTTCGAACGGTGCGACCGGCCGAGGCTGACGGGGTTGAGGCGGTCGGCAGACCAGCCCGGCGGCTTGGCGCAAGGCCCGGACGAGAAATACGGGCGAGCGGGAGTCGTAGCCGGCTTAGGCGGAAGATCAGTCATGTCAGTCTCTCCTCACAGAGAGCACGCGCTGCGTTGGGACAGCGTGGCCCGCCGCGGGCATTAGCGGCACGAACCGGGCGACACAAGCGCCATTACGGGAACATGGTATCGAAAGGATGAAACCGTCGCCGGAACCGACCCGCCATCGCTGCGTTGCGATTATCCTGAGTTAGGTACGGAACGTTCATGCAAACCCCCACTGTCCTGATCGTCGAAGACGAGATGCTGGTCGCGATCGACCTGGAGGCATCGCTGGAGGAGCATGGCTATCGTCCGGTCGGGATCGCCGCCGACATGCCGCGCGCACTGGAGCTGGCCTCGGTCCGTCCCGATGTCGCGCTGGTCGACTGTAATCTGCGCGACGGGCCGACGGGGCCGATGATCGGGCGGATGTTGGGGCAGACCTATGGCACCACCGTCATTTTTCTTACCGCCAATCCCGCGATGCTCGACGACGGCATCGTTGGCACGCTGGGCGTCGTGTCCAAGCCGTGCGGGTACGAATCGGTTGGGGAACTGGTCGATTTCGCGGTGCGTGCGCGCCATGGCGACCTGTCACAGCCGCCCATCGGCATCAAGCTGTTCGGCGCATCGTACGCCGTCGGAGTTTCGGCTTAACGCGCGGTTCAGCCAGCGGACGGCATCGCGGCGTTGACCCGCGTCCGCCCCCTGGCCGATAAGGACTTTCATGAAGCGCGCGCTGGGCGGCATCGTCGCCGCCATCCTCCTGTTGACCCAGCCCGCTGCCGCCCAGTCGATGCTGCGCGACGCCGAGACGGAAGCGCTGCTGACCGACATGTCGCGTCCGATCGCGGTTGCGGCCGGATTGGACCCGCGCAACTTCAACGTCGTGCTGCTGCAGGACAAGTCGATCAACGCCTTCGTCGCGGGCGGCCAGACGGTCTATATCCATAGCGGGCTGATCGACGCGGCCGACGACGCCAACGAAGTGCAGGGGGTCATCGCCCACGAGATCGGCCATATCGTTGGCGGGCATGTGCCGCTGGCCGGGCGCGGCATGGCCCCGGCGACAGGGATCACCGTGCTCAGCCTGCTGCTGGGCGTTGCCGCGATGGCGGCGGGCGCGGGCGAAGCCGGCGCAGGGATATTGGCGGCGGGTCAGCAGGCGGCGATGGGCAGCTATCTGGCGTTCAGCCGGACGCAGGAAAGCTCGGCCGACGCGGCAGGGGCACGGTTCCTGCGCGGCGCCAATATCTCCGGCCAAGGGATGCTGGACTTCTTCAAGAAGCTGCAGAACATGGAATATCGCCTCGCGATCCCGCAGGACAACGGCTATCAGCGCACCCACCCGCTGACCGGCGAGCGTATCGCGAACCTGACGCAGGACGTGCAGGCATCGCCCGCGTTCAAGACGGCGACCGATCCGGCGCTGGAAACCCGGTTCAAGCGGGTGCAGGCGAAGCTGCGCGGCTATGTCAGCGATCCCAAGGACACGCTGCGCCGCTATCCCGCCAGCGACCAGAGCATCTATGCCCATTATGCCCGGGCCTATGCCTATCACAAATCGGGATATCCGGAGCAGGCGGCGGCCGAGACGTTGGCGCTGGTGAAGGTCGCGCCAGATGATCCCTATTTCCTCGAACTCGAAGGGCAGATCCTGCTCGAGTCGGGCAAGCCGAAGGATGCGTTGACCGCGCTGCGCGAGGCAACCGACCGGACACGGTCGTCGCCGCTGATCGCCGCGACCTTTGGCCATGCCCTCATCGCCGCCGAGGACCCGGCGCTGCTGGACGAGGCGGAACGGGTGCTGAAACAGGCGATCGCCCGCGACAACCAGAACCCGTTCGCCTGGTATCAGCTGAGCATCCTGTACGAACGGCGCGGCGATCCGGCGCGGGTCGCGCTGGCGATGGCGGAATATGCGTCGCTGGCCGGCGATACCGGCATGGCATTGGCCAGCGCGCGGCGAGCGATGGCGCTGCTGCCGCAGGGGTCGCGGGATTGGATTCGGGCGCAGGATATTCAAATGACGTCGCAGACGGCGTTCGAGGAAGAACGCCGTCATCGCCGGCGTCGGGGGGAATGATGGGCAAGATCGGGAATGCGCTGATGCTGGCGGCCGCCGCATTGGCGGGCGCAGGGGGAGCGATTCTTGCCCAGCGCGGAACGGCAGATCGTGCCGCGACCGAGACGGTGGTGCGTGACTATATCCTCGCCAACCCTGAAATTCTTCCGCAAGCGATGCAACGGTTGCAGGCGAAGGAAGCGGGCAAGGCGGTGGCGGCGAACCGCAGCGCGATCGTCGAACCGTTCCCCGGTGCGATCGCAGGCAATCCGAAGGGCGATGTCAGCGTCGTCACCTATCTCGACTATGCCTGCGGCTTCTGTCGCGCCAGCCTGCCCGCAATCACCGGCCTGATCGCCGGCGACCCGAACGTCCGCATCGTCTATCGCGAGCTGCCGATCCTGTCGCCCGACAGCCGCAGCGCCGCGCAATGGGCGCTGGCCGCCGCGCTCCAGAACAAGTTCAAGCCGTTCCACGATGCGCTCTATGCCAGCGGTCGGGTGGATGCCGGCGCGATCCAGCAGGCGGCGACGACCGCCGGGCTGGACATCGCCGCCGCCCGCGCCGCGATCCAGTCGCCACAGGTCGTCGCCGAGATCGAGCGCAACCTGAAGACGGCGGGGACGCTAGGCTTTACTGGGACCCCGTCGTGGGTGGTCGGCGACCAAGTGCTGAGCGGGGCGCAGACCCTGCCCGCGTTGCAGACCGCGGTGGCGGAGGCACGGCGCGCCGGAAAACCGGGATAAGTCGAACACGGGGGAAGCAAGGCGATGGCAGGCGTAACACGGCGATCGACACTCGGCGGACTGGTCGCAAGCGGCATGATTCCGGGCATGGCGGGCGCGTTCGCATCGCCCCGGCGATCCAATCCGTCCCGTCGGCTGTTCATCGATTCGCTCAGCTTCCTGCCCAAGGACCTCGCCGATATCGGTCGTGCCGGACTGAACGCGATGATCGCGGACATTTCGGAGGTGGAGGAGGTCCGCGATGCGGCGGGGATTCCCCGCTACCTGCGCGGATTCCGCGCCAATGATGCCGCGATCGACAAGGCGGTGGCCCGGCTGAAGCAATCGCCCCACGCCTATGTCGCGCTGAAGGGTAGCGATATCGGCAAGCATCCGGGCTGCGCGACGTTCCTGCAATTCCAGTCGACCGAGATGATCGAGGACGATCCGGGGCGGATCGCGCGGTTTCATGCCAAGGGCCTGCGCGTCCTGCAATTCACCCATCACAACGACAACCGGTTTGCCGGCGGCGCACTGCAGCCGAAGCAGAGCGGCCTGACCCCGCTCGGCATCGCGGGGCTTGCCGAGATGAACCGGCTGCGCATCCTGCCCGATGTCAGCCACGGGTCGGACGCGACCATGCTGGAGGCGGCGCAGCGATCGACCACGCCGATCGCGCTCAGCCACGGCGCCGTGCGCGCGATCGTGAACCACCCGCGCTGTGCGCCCGACAGCGTCGTTCGCGCCATTGCCGAGCGCGGTGGCGTGATGGGCATCTTCATGATGAGCTTCTGGCTGACGCGCAAGGCGGTGCCGACCGTCGCGGATTATGTCGCGCAGATCCGGCACGTCGTCCGCGTCGGCGGGATCGATGCGGTCGGCGTCGCCAATGATTTCCCGATGGGCGGTCAGGAAAACCTGCTGAAGCTGAACAACGACAATGCGCGCGGCGTCGGCGAATATCTGGAATGGTGGCACGCGATGCGGTCGCAGGGCATTGCCGGGTTCGAGTGGACGCCCGAACATGTCGTCATCCCGGCGCTCAATCATATCCATCGGATGCAGCGTATCGCCGACGCATTGTCGGCCTCCGGCTTCCGTGCGCGCGAGGTGGATGCGATCATGGGCGGCAACTGGCGCCGTCTGTTGACGGATGTGTTGGGATAGCGACTTCCCCCGGTCATCGAAGCGTGGAACAAGCCGTTCCCATGGAAACCATTCTTTCGATCCGGGGCATCGCCAAGACGTACACGTCGGGCACCGTCGCGCTCCAGCCGACCGACCTCGACATCGCCAAGGGCGAAATCTTTGCGCTGCTGGGGCCGAACGGCGCAGGCAAGACGACGCTCATCAGCATCATCTGCGGCATCGTGACGCCAAGCGCGGGCACGGTCACCGCCGCCGGCTTCGACACGGTCAGCGATTATCGCGAGACGCGGACCCGGATCGGGCTGGTGCCGCAGGAACTGCTGACCGACGCATTCGAGACGGTGATGGCGACCGTCACCTTTTCGCGCCGGCTGTTCGGGCGGCATGGCGACCCGGTGTTCATCGAAAAGCTGCTGCGCGACCTGACCTTGTGGGACAAGCGTGATGCTAAGATGACCGAGCTGTCGGGCGGCATGAAGCGCCGGGTGATGATCGCCAAGGCGCTGTCCCACGAACCCGACATCCTGTTCCTCGACGAACCGACCGCCGGGGTCGATGTCGAGTTGCGCCGCGACATGTGGCGGCTGGTCCACGACCTGCGCGAACGTGGCGTCACGATCATCCTGACCACGCACTATATCGAGGAGGCCGAGGAGATGGCCGACCGGGTGGGGGTGATCGCCAAGGGCCGGCTGATCCTGGTCGAGGAAAAGGCCGCGCTGATGCGCAAGCTGGGCAAGAAGACGCTGACGCTGACCCTGTCCGAACCGATGGAGTCGGTGCCGGCGGCGCTGTCGCACTGGCCGCTGACGCTGGCCGACGAGGGCCATGCGCTGACCTTCGCCTTCGATGCGAAGGCCGAGGACAATGGCGTGCGGGCGCTGCTGCGCGCGGTCGACGAAGCCGGGATCGGGTGGAAGGACATCGCGACGAAACAGTCGAGCCTCGAGGACATCTTCGTTGGGCTGGTGCACGAAGAGGAGAGCCGGGCATGACGTTCAACTGGCATGGCGTGCTGGCCATCTATCGCTTCGAACTGGCGCGGTTCGGGCGGACGATCTGGACCTCGCTGATGACGCCGGTCATCACCACCTCGCTCTATTTCGTCGTCTTCGGCACCGCGATCGGCAGCCGGATGAACGAGGTGTCGGGCGTCCCCTATGGCGCGTTCATCGTGCCGGGCCTGATGATGCTGACGATGCTGACCGAGAGCATCTTCAACGCCAGCTTCGGCATCTTCATGCCCAAATGGTCGGGCACGATCTACGAACTGTTGTCGGCCCCCGTCTCCACGCTGGAGACGTTGGTCGGCTATGTCGGGGCGGCGGCGAGCAAGTCGTGTATCGTCGCGCTGGTCATCTTCGCCACCGCCCACCTGTTCGTCGACGTGCAGGTGGCGCATCCGTTCTGGGCATTGTGTTACCTGCTGCTGGTGGCGGTCACCTTCTGCCTTTTCGGTTTCATCCTCGGGCTATGGGCCAGGGGGTTCGAACAGTTGCAGGTCATCCCGCTGCTGGTGGTCACGCCGCTGACGTTCCTTGGCGGGGCGTTCTATTCGATCGACATGCTGCCGGGCGTGTGGCGGACGATCAGCCTGTTCAATCCGATCGTGTACCTCATCAGCGGGTTCCGCTGGACCTTCTTCGGCGTGGGTGACGTGTCGGTCGGGGCGAGCCTGGGCGCGACCTTCGGCTTTCTGTGCATCTGCGTCGCGGTCATCACCGTGATCTTCCGCACCGGATGGCGGCTCAAGAAATAAGGGACGAGCGATGGATCTGGGAATTGCCGGTCGCAGGGCGATCGTATGCGCGTCGAGCGCCGGCCTTGGCCGCGCCTGCGCGCTGGAACTGGCGCGGGCCGGGGTCGATGTCGTCGTCAACGGGCGCGATGCGGGCAAGCTGGCGGAGACGGCGGCGACGATCCGCGCCGAAACCGGCGTGACCGTGACCGAAGTCATCGGCGACCTGTCGACCGACGCGGGCCGCGCCGCGCTGCTCGCCGCCTGTCCGGACCCCGACATTCTGGTCAACAACAATGGCGGGCCGCCGGTGAAGCCCTATACCGAGCTGGAGGCCGACGGCATCCGCGCCGGGGTGGAGGCGAATTTCGTCACCCCTGCCCTGCTGATTCAGGCGGTGCTGCCCGGCATGGTGGCGCGCGGTTTCGGCCGGGTGGTCAACATCACCTCCGGGTCGGTCAAGATGCCGCTGCCCGGACTCGACCTGTCGAGCGGCGCGCGTGCCGGGCTGACCGGCTTCGTCGCGGGGATCGCGCGGCAGGTGGCGGGATCGAACGTCACGATCAACGGCCTGCTGCCCGGATCGTTCGACACCGCGCGCATTGCGGCGATGAGCGCGGCGGCGGCGGCGAAGAACGGCACCACCCCGGCCGAGGAAAAGGCGAAGCGGGCGGAATCGATTCCTGCCAAGCGGATCGGCGATCCGGCCGAGTTCGGCGCGGCCTGTGCGTTCCTGTGTTCGGACAAGGCCGGGTTCATCACCGGGCAAAGCCTGTTGATCGATGGCGGGGCGTTTCCGGGGATCCTGTAAGGGTCGCGTGGGGCTGAGCAGCAGAAGAGTTTTCACGCGAAGGCGCGGAGGCGCAGAGAGGTTGCACGCATGGCGACCGATTGCCTTCGGCAGACGACGTCCTTCGCTGCGACGGGGACCGAGGGCCGCTGTCGCGGCTGGCTTGGCTGTAAAATGCAACTCCTCTGCGTCTCCGCGTCTCTGCGCGAAATCTACCTTCTTCTTTCGCGCCTTCGCGCCTTCGCGTGAAAATCAGAAAATCCCGAGAAACTTCTTCCGTTGCTCCTTGCGTTCGCCCCGGTTCGAGCGCCCATCCTCTGCCTTGGCCGTCGTGCCGCGCCCGACATCGTCGCGCGCTTCGCCGCTTTTAGTCCGCTGCGCTCGTGCGGTCGCGCCCGACAGGACCGGACCACAGGCCGCGCCCTTCGCGTCGCCCGGATCGACGAACGCCAGCACCCCGGCCAGCGGCGTCGCAACGATCGCCAGCCCCAACCCTGCCCCGGCGCGGCCCAACAGTTCGGGACTGACCACCGAATAGCGCGGGCTGGCGAAATAGCCGCCGATGCCGACCGGCGACTGGCCGGCCAACAGTGAGAAGCGCTTCGAATCCGCCCGCACCGCCAAGTCGATCGATTCGTTGCGGAAGCTGAAGCCGCCACGCCCGACCATCACGTTCTTCTGCGTATCGATCAGGATCGGATCGGCCGCCGCCACCCCGCCGCGCACCGTGAAGCCGATCAGGCCGCAATTGATCCGCACCGGTTCCTTTAGCTTCCCCTCGAACATCTTCTGGGCAAAGGTGCCGAGATCGAGTTCGGACAGCTGGATATTGCGCGTCCAGAAGCTGCCGGCGGGCAGGATGATCGCGATACGCCCGTTCGAGGCGGCAAGGGAGTCGCGCACCGTATCGCCGGTGCCGGTCAGCTTGATCCGCGCCTTGACCGTGCCGGTGGTGCCCGCTTCCTCGACGCCCCATCCCGCCAGCAACCGCGCCATCGGCGTGGGCGACAGGCGGATGTCGTACTCGGTGACGGCGGGGCGGCGGCGGGCGTCGATCACGATGTCCGACGCGACATTGCCGCGCGCCATGGCAAAGGTCAGCGGCGACAGCTTCAGCAGCCGGTCGTTCAGGTCCAGCGTCAGGTCGACGTTCGACACCGGCAGGCTGCGTGCGCGGACGGTGCCGACCTTGTAGCGGACCTTCGCGTCGAAATTGCGCAGCGCCTCCACGTTCAGCTTCGCATCGGGCAACAGCCGCGGCGCGCCGCCCTGCCGCTCGATCACGCCCGCCGCGCCCTGCGCCTCGACCCGTTCGAGGTCATAGCCGACGAACGCCGACATATCGACGATGTCGAGCGTGCGCGACGTCAGGTCGGCGGTCAGCAGCAGGCGCGGTTCGCGCTGGGTAACGGTCAGATTGCCGGCGAGATCGCTGTCGCCGAACACCCCCTTCAGCCGGGTGAATTTCCAGTCCGCCCCGTCCTTGGTCATGCGCCCGGTCAGGCGATAGCTGCGGGTGTTGGGGGTCAGGATGCCGAGCGTCGCGAAGACGTCGGACAGATTCGCCCCGCGCAACCGGACGGCGAGGTTCGATCCGTCCAACTGGGTCGGACCCGGCAGCGTGCCGGCGAGGATCGCGACGGAGCGGGCGACCTCGATCCGGGCGGTCAGCTGGTTCTGGCCACCGCGGATCGTGGCGTTGGGCGATTGCAGCTGTCCGGTGAGCCGGAACGGGCGACCACGCACCGTCCCCTTGCCCGTCGCGCGGATCGCGCTCTCGAACTGCGCACCGGCGGTGGTCGTCGTGTCGAGATCGAACGTCCCGTCGAGCAGGAACTGCGGATCGCGGTAGCGGATGCGCGTGTCGCGAAAGATGCCGCTCCGCACGATCGGCAGCTCCAGCTTCTTGCCCGGCTTGTTCGGATCACCGAACGTCCAGGTGTTGCGCTTGCGTGGCCCATCCCAGTGCAGGTCGGCCCGCGCCCCGTCCAGCTCCAGCCAGTTCACCCGCCGCCGCCCGAACAGGAAGGTGAGCGTCGCGGTCGAACTGTCGAGCTTCTTCGCTTCGAACACATTGCCGCCGCCGGCCCAGTCGGGGTTCGACACCGACAGCCCTTCGGCAAGGAATTTCAGGTCGATGGGATTGAAATAGAATTGGAAGTCACCGGCGACGCGCACCGTCCTGCCGGTGCCCGACGACGCGATGCGTTCGAACGTGCCTTTCAGGAAGCGGCCCCTGGTGACGAACAGGACCAGCCACAGGATGGCGATCGTTGCAAAGACGCCGCCAACGATGCGGAGCGCGATCCGCCGCCAGTCGCGGCGGCGGGGATCGGCAGTGCCGATCGTCGGGGGAACATCGGCCATCGCCCCCCAACCATTCGCAGGCGAAACGAGTTCCGGCGGTTGCGTTTTGCGCGACGGCGGGTTAGGGGCGCGCTCTTTCCACGACCTTTCGGGATTCGCCCGGCCATCTGGGGCTGCCGCGGCAATCCGCACGTCGTGATTTACGAGGAGACCAAAATGCCCAAGCTCAAGACCAAGAGCGGCGTGAAGAAGCGCTTCAAGCTGACCGCCACCGGCAAGATCAAGCACGGTGTCGCCGGCAAGCGCCACCGCCTGATTTCGCACAACGCGAAGTACATCCGCCAGAACCGCGGGACTTCGGTCCTCGCCGACGCCGACACCGCCCGTGTCAAGGCGTGGGCGCCCTACGGTCTGCGTTAAGGAGTACTGAGCAATGGCACGTATCAAGCGCGGCACGACCACGAAGGCGAAGCACAAGCGTATCTTGGATCAGGCGAAGGGCTATTATGGCCGTCGCAAGAACACGATCCGCATCGCTCGCCAGGCCGTCGAAAAGGCCGGTCAGTACGCCTATCGCGACCGTAAGGTGAAGAAGCGGACCTTCCGTGGTCTGTGGATCCAGCGCATCAACGCCGGTGTCCGCGCGGAAGGCATCACCTATTCGCAGTTCATGCACGGCTGCAAGCTGGCCGGCATCGAACTCGACCGGAAGGTCCTGGCCGACATCGCGATGCACGAGGAAGCCGCCTTCAAGGCGATCGTCGCGCAGGCGAAGGCTGCCCTGCCGGAACAGGCCGCCGCGTAAGCGCACGGTTGCTGTTTTAGGGTAGAAGAAACGCCGGTGGGGTGACCCGCCGGCGTTTTTTTGTTGTTCGGCGGTGTGCGGCCATCCTTTTCGTCATTCCCGCGCAGGCGGGAATCCATAGACGCTACCGTCCCGGCTCTACTATCAACCTCAGCGTGTATGGGTTCCCACCTGCGCGGGAACGACGATGGGGGGTTGGCGAATGCGCATCTTCGAACCCTGCGTCTATATCGTCGCCAGCCGGCGCAACGGCACGATCTATACCGGCGTCACCAGCAACCTGATCCAGCGTATCCACCAGCACCGCACCGGCACCTTCCCCGGCTTCACCGCGGACCATGATTGCCACCGTCTCGTCTGGTTCGAACGCCACGAAACGATGGAAACGGCGATCCAACGCGAGAAGCGGATCAAGAAGTGGAACCGCGACTGGAAACAGAATCTGATCGAAACGTCCAACCCCCACTGGTCCGACCTCGCCACGGGGCTAGGCTTCTCCACCGTTCCGCAATAAAGCCGGTCGCCTATCCCGACCACCGGAGCGACCGTGACCCCCGATCTCGACCAATTGCGTGCCGACCTGCTCGCCGCCATCGATGCCTCTGCCGGCGTCGACGCGCTGGAGGCGGTGCGTGTTCATGCGCTGGGCAAGCAGGGGGCGGTGACCGGCCTGCTGAAGACGCTGGGCAGCCTGTCGCCCGAGGAACGCCAGACCGTCGCGCCCGGCATCCACGCCTTGCGCGAGGCGGTGACTGGCGCGATCGGCGCGCGCAAGGCCGATCTGGAGGCGCGCGCGCTGGCGGCGAAGCTGGCGAGCGAGCGGGTCGACCTGACGCTGCCCGCCGACCGCATCGCGCCAGGCGGGGTGCATCCTGTGTCGCAGGTCATGGACGAACTGGCCGAAATCTTCGCCGATCTGGGCTTTGCCGTCGCGACGGGGCCGGAGATCGAAGACGACTGGCATAATTTCACCGCGCTCAACATTCCGGAAACGCATCCGGCGCGGGCGATGCATGATACGTTCTACGCGCAGCGCCGAAGCCCGAAGGGCGAGACCAGCGCAAGCGCGGCCGGCGGCGCCGAAGCGCCGTCCGACGACGGTGGCTCCGCCACCGGCGCGCCCGAACGCTACGTCCTGCGCACCCATACGAGTCCAGTGCAAATCCGCACGATGATGACCCACCAGCCCCCGATCCGCATCATCGCGCCGGGCCGGGTCTATCGCAGCGACAGCGACGCGACCCACACACCGATGTTCCACCAGATCGAGGGGCTGGTGATCGACCGCGGTATCCATATGGGGCATCTCAAATGGACGCTGGAAACCTTCCTGAAGGCGTATTTCGAGCGCGACGACATCGTCCTGCGCCTGCGCCCCAGCTATTTCCCGTTCACCGAACCATCGGCCGAGGTCGATGTCGGCTATACCATCGAAAAGGGCCGGCGCGTGGTCGGCGGCGATCCGGGCAAGGGCAATGGCGGCTGGATGGAGGTGCTGGGCAGCGGCATGGTCCACCCGAAGGTGATCGCCGCCTGCGGCCTCGACCCCGATGAATGGCAGGGGTTCGCGTTCGGTACCGGCGTCGACCGGCTGGCGATGCTGAAATACGGCATGGACGACCTGCGCCCGTTCTTCGACGGCGATCTGCGCTGGTTGAAACATTATGGCTTTGCGGCGCTGGACGTCCCCACGCTGTCGGGGGGAGTAGGCGCATGAAGTTCACGCTGGGCTGGCTGCACGAGCATCTCGACACCGATGCGTCGCTGGACGTGATCCTCGGCGCGCTGAACGCGATCGGGCTGGAGGTCGAGGGCGTCGAGAATCCGGGCGAGAAGCTCTCGGCGTTCCGCATTGCCCGCGTCCTGAGTGCCGCGCCGCATCCGCAGGCGGACAAGCTGCAGGTGCTGTCGGTCGATGCCGGCGACGGCCCGTTGCAGGTCGTATGCGGCGCGCCCAATGCCCGCGCCGGGTTGGTCGGCGTGTTCGGGATGCCGGGCGCGACGGTGCCGGCGAACGGCATGGTGCTGAAGGTCGCGGCGATCCGCGGCGTCGAATCGAACGGCATGATGTGTTCGACCCGTGAACTGGAGCTGGGCGAGGATCATGACGGGATCATCGAACTGCCCGCCGACGCGCCGGTCGGCACTCCCTTTCCCGCCTGGGCCGGACTGGACGATCCGGTCATCGACATCAGCGTCACGCCGAACCGGCAGGACTGCATGGGCGTGCGCGGCATTGCGCGCGATCTGGCGGCGGCGGGCTATGGCAGCCTGAAGCCGCTGGCGGTGCCGGTCATCGCTGGCGAAGGCGGTGGCCCCGACGTGCGGGTCGAGGATGCGGCGGGTTGCCCGGCTTTCTATGCACAGACGGTGCGTGGCCTGACCAACGGCGAGTCGCCCGAGTGGATGCGCCGGCGCCTGACCGCGATCGGGCAGAAGCCGATTTCGACGCTGGTCGACATCACCAATTACGTGATGTTCGATCTGGGGCGGCCGCTGCACGTCTATGACATGGCGAAGCTGGACGGCGGTCTGGTCGCGCGGCAGGCGAAGCGGGACGAGAGTGTCGTGGCGCTCAACGGCAAGTCTTATACGCTGAGCAGTGGCGAGACGGTGATCGCCGACGCCAGCGCGGTGCACGATATCGGCGGGATCATGGGCGGCGAGCATTCGGGCGTGTCGGAGACGACCACCGACGTGCTGATCGAATGCGCGTACTTCACCCCCGAAGCGATCGCGCGGACCGGGCAGAAGCTGGCACTGACCAGCGATGCACGCACCCGGTTCGAACGCGGGGTCGATCCGGCGTTCCTCGATGCCGGGCTGGCCATTGCGACCGATTATGTCGTGCGGCTGTGCGGCGGACAGGCGAGCGGCGTGACCAGGGCGGGTTCGCCGCCGACGCAAGCGCGCGTCATCACTCATCAGCCGGGCCGTGTCGCGACGCTGGGCGGGCTGGACGTGGCCGAGGACCGGCAGCGCGACATCCTCGAACGGCTGGGCTTCAGCGTCGGCGATGGCTGGCAGGTGACCGTCCCGTCGTGGCGGCGCGATGTCGACGGGACCGCCGATCTGGTCGAGGAAGTGATCCGGATCGAGGGGCTGGACAAGGTGCCGTCGACCCCGCTCGATCGGCCGGCCGGGGTCGCGACGCCGACCGCGACGGCGGAGCAGAAGCTGGAACGGCGGATGCGCCGCGCCGCCGCCGCGCGGGGCCTTGCCGAAGCGATCACCTGGAGCTTCATCGCCGACGACGAAGCCGCCCCGTTCGGCGGCGGCGCGTGGGAGGTGGTCAACCCGATCGCCAGCGACATGCGCGTGATGCGCCCGTCGCTGCTGCCCGGCCTGCTGAGCGCCGCCGCGCGCAATGCGAAGCGTGGGGCAAGCAGCGTCCGACTGTTCGAGATCGGCCGCCGCTATCTGGCCGAGGGCGAGCGCGCGACCTTGGGCATCGTGCTGGCCGGCGAGCGGACGGCGCGGGGCTGGCGCAGCGGCAAGGCGCAGGGCTTCGACGCGTTCGATGCCAAGGCCGAGGTGCTGGCGCTGCTGGAAGCCGCAGGGGCGCCGGTCGTCAATCTGCAGGTGATGGACGGTGCGGGCGACGTGTTCCATCCGGGGCAGTCGGCGACGCTGCGGCTGGGGCCGAAGACAATTGTGGCGAGCTTCGGCGTGCTGCACCCGACCACGGCGAAGGCATTCGACCTGGGCGCGGGCGCGGTGGCGGCGGAAATCTACCTCGACGCCCTGCCGGCCAAGCGGGGAAGCGGCTTCATGCGCGCGGCCTATGCGCCGCCCGCATTGCAGGCGGTCACGCGCGACTTCGCGTTCCTGGTGGCGACCGATGTCGCCGGCGACCAGTTGGTCCGCGCGGTACGCGGCGCGGACAAGGCGGCGATCGTCGACGCGCGGCTGTTCGACGTCTTTGCCGGACAGGGGGTCGAGCCGGGGCACAAGAGCCTCGCCATCGAGGTCACGTTGCAGCCGGGGGCGAAGAGCTTCACCGATGTCGAGCTGAAGGCGATTTCGGACAAGATCGTCGCATCGGCCAAGAAGATCGGCGCGAGCCTGCGGATATGAGCGCGGTACTGACCAACGGCGTGCTGACGGCGACGATCGATCCGCTGGGTGCAGAGCTGCATTCGCTGAAGGATGCGGCCGGGCGCGAGTTGATGACCGATGCCGATCCGGCGTTCTGGACCGGCCATGCGCCGATCCTGTTCCCGATCATCGGCGCGTTGCAGGACGATACGTACCGGGTCGATGGTGCGGCCTTCCATATGGCGAAGCACGGCTTTGCCCGGCGACGCACGTTCGCGAAGGTTGCGCAGGACGATGTTTCGGTGCGGTATGCGCTGAACGACGATGCCGAGACGCGGGCGGTGTATCCGTTCGGCTTCGTGCTGCACGTGGATTATCGGCTGGACGGCGCAACGCTGCATATCGCGGTGAGCGTGACCAATCGCGGCGATAGCGACCTCCCCGCGAGCATCGGTTTCCATCCGGCGTTCGCTTGGCCGCTGCCCTATGGGCGCGACCGGGCGGCGCACCGGATGGTGTTTTCCGACACTGAAGCGGGCACGGTCGCCGCGATCGCCGCCAACGGGACGATCGCGGCCGAGCGGCGGCCTAGCCCGCTTGATGGCAAGGTTCTGACCTTGACCGACGCGCTGTTTGCCGACGATGCGTTGGTGTTCGATCCGGTGCACAGCGACCGCGTGACCTATGGCGCGCCGGACGGACCGCAGCTGCGCGTCGACTTTCCGGGGATGCCGAAGCTGGGCGTGTGGACGAAGTCGGGGTCCGCGTTCGTATGCGTCGAGCCGTGGGACGGGATCGCCGATCCGGAAGGCTTTGCCGGCGACATCTTCGACAAGCCAGGGATTCACCGGGTCGCGCCGGGAGCGACGCACCGGGCGGCGATGTCGGTCACGCTGGTGGATTGAGTTTCACACGAAGGCGCGAAGTTCGCGAAGAAGAGGGTAGATTTCGCGCAGAGACGCGGAGGCGAAGAAGGGTTGCGGCGTTGGCAACCGGGCGCGTTCGGCAGACGGCTGCTATCGCGGCAATGCGCGACCGTCGCCGTCGCGGTGGAGCATCACCCCGCACGCACTCTCTCTGCGCCTCCGCGTCTCTGCGCGAACCAATTCCTTCTTCGCGCCTTCGCGCGAACCCCAAACTTGCCGCCCTCCCCCCGCGGCCCTAAAGGCCGGCGATGGACCATATTTCCGATCGCCGCACCTTTGCGATCATCTCCCACCCCGACGCCGGCAAGACCACGCTGACCGAAAAGCTGCTGCTGTTCGGCGGCGCGATCCATCTGGCGGGTGAGGTCAAGGCGCGGGGGGCCGCGCGGCGCGCCCGGTCGGACTGGATGAAGATCGAGCAGCAGCGCGGGATTTCGGTCACGTCGTCGGTGATGACGTTCGAACGCAACGGGCTGACCTTCAACCTGCTCGACACGCCGGGCCACGAGGATTTTTCCGAAGACACGTACCGCACGCTGACCGCCGTCGATTCGGCAGTGATGGTGATCGACGCCGCCAAGGGCATCGAGCCGCAGACCCGCAAACTGTTCGAAGTGTGCCGGCTGCGTAGCGTGCCGATCATCACCTTCGTCAACAAGGTCGATCGCGAAGGCCGCGACCCGTTCGAACTGCTCGACGAAGTCGCCGACATGCTCCAGCTCGACGTGTGCCCGATGACGTGGCCGGCGGGCATGGGCGGGCAGTTCGAGGGCATCTACGACCTGGTCGACAACCGGCTGTTGCAGCCCGAGGTCGGGACGAAGGATTTCCAGGGCAAGGTCGAGCAGTTCACCGGGCTGGACGATGAACGGATCGATGCGGTGCTGTCGGCGGAAGCGGCCGAGCGGCTGCGCGAGGAAGCCGAGCTGGCGACCGGCGGCTATGCGTCGTTCGATGGCGAAGCGTATCGCGCGGGCGACCTGACGCCGGTCTATTTCGGGTCGGCGTTGAAGGAATTCGGCGTCGATTCGCTGATCGACGCGATCGCCAAACACGCCCCGCCGCCCCGCGCGCAGCCGGCCGAACCGGCCCCGGTCGATCCGACCGACGACCGCGTCACCGGGTTCGTGTTCAAGGTACAGGCGAACATGGACCCCAACCACCGCGACCGGATCGCGTTCATGCGGCTGTGTTCGGGCATTTTCAAACGCGGCATGAAGCTGACCCCGACCGGCCACGGCAAGCCGATCGCGATCCATTCGCCGATCCTGTTCTTCGCGCGCGAACGCGAACTGGCCGACGAAGCCTATCCCGGCGACATCATCGGCATCCCCAACCATGGCACATTGCGCGTCGGCGATACGCTGTCGGAGCGGGCCGATGTGCGCTTCACCGGGCTGCCGAACTTCGCGCCGGAAATCCTGCGGCGCGTGGTGCTGAAGGACCCGACCAAGACCAAGCAGTTGCGCAAGGCGCTGGACGACATGGCCGAGGAAGGGGTGACGCAGGTTTTCTACCCCGATATCGGGTCGAACTGGGTCATCGGCGTGGTGGGGCAGTTGCAGCTCGAAGTGCTGCTGAGCCGGCTGGATGTCGAATACAAGGTCGCGGCGGGGCTGGAAATGGCGCCGTTCGAAACCGCGCGCTGGGTATCGGCGGGCGATCCGGCCGACCTGAAGGCGTTTACCGACTTGCATCGCTCCGCGATGGCGAAGGATCGCGACGGGAACCCGGTGTTTCTGGCGAAGAGCGCATGGGAGGTCGGCTATATCGCCGATCGCTATTCCAAGGTGACGTTCGCGGCGACGCGGGAGCGGTAGAGGGATTCACGCGAAGCCGCGAAGAGCGCGATGACGCAGGAATTGGTTCGCGCAGAGGCGCGGAGACGCGGAGGGGTTCCGGGCGCGACGGCTGACATCGATCCGGCGAAGCCTCTCGTCCGCTGCACCCTAGGCGCGAGAGCCGCTGTCGCGGCAAGCGCCCTTCTCTGCGTCTCGGCGTCTCTGCGCGAACCTCTTTCCTTCTTCGCGCCTACGCGTGAACCAAATCACGCCACCCAGTCGCGCTCCAGCCGGCGGCTCGCGAGCGCCATCAACGCACCGGCCACCAGATACAGGCACAAGGCCGCCGCGATCGCGTAGCGCAGAGACTCGCTGCCATAGGTCGGCACCAGCCCCTTCGACAATTCGCCGACGACCCAGCTACCCAGCCCCAGCCCGATCAGGTTGTTGATGAGCAGGAAACAGGCCGAGGCCGTGGCGCGCATATGGGCGGGGACAAGATGCTGGACGGCTGTCAGCACCGGGCCGAGCCACACATAGACCAGCGCCTGCGGCAGCAGGAACAGCGCGAAGGCGGCGACCCAGCCGCCCGACAGCACGCCCGCGATGAACAGCGGCGTGCCGAGCACATAGCACAGCGCGGGGAGCAGCGCGTACCAGCGCTTGTCGCGCGCGCCGAGCCGGTCGCCGAGCGATCCGCCGAGCAGGATGCCCGCCACCCCACCGGTCAGCAGCAGCGCGCCGAAGAACTGCCCGGTCTGGATCAGGTCGAGGCCGAAGCTGCGCATCATCAGGCTGGGCAGCCAGAACGCCACGCCATAGCCGCACATCGATCCGGCGGCCGCGCCGAATGCCAGCAGCCAGAAGCTGGGCTTGGCGGCGAGAATGCCGAACACGCGGCCGACGGGGATGCGATCGGCGGATGCGGCGGGGCGCGGCGGGTCCTTTACCAACAACCGGAAGAAGGGAGCGATGACGAGGCCCGCCAATCCGACGGTGTAGAAGGCGGTACGCCACTCCACCGCCTGCGCGATATAGCCGCCGAGCAGCACGCCGCCCGCCGCGCCCAGCGGGATGCCGAGCGAATAGATGGCCAGCGCCCGCGCGCGGCGTTCGGGCGGAAAGGTGTCGGCGATCAGCGCATAGGACGGGGCGACGCCGCCCGCCTCCCCCACGCCGACGCCGAGGCGGAACAGGAACATCTGCGTGAAGTTCTGTGCCGTGCCGCACAGCGCGGTGAACGCGCTCCAGACGGCAAGGCTGAGGGTAATGACCCAGGTGCGGCTGGTGCGGTCGGCGATCAGCGCCAGCGGGATCGCCAGTGTCGAATAGAGCGCGGCGAAGGCGAGGCCGCCCAGCATCCCCATCTGCGAATCGTCGAGACCGAGGTCGCGCTGCACCGGCTGCGCGAGGATAGACAGGATCTGCCGGTCGAGGAAGTTGAAGCTGTAGACCAGCAGCAACATGGCGAGGGTGATGCGGGGGTTTTTCATTGGGACCCTCATGCTCCTCCCCGGCACGGGGAGGGGGACCATGCGTAGCATGGTGGAGAGGGGTCGCCACCTCCACCACGGTTGCGATTGGGCACACCCCCCTCCACCAGCTTCGCTGGTCCCCAGCACCGGGTTGACCATGCCCTGTATGGTCAAGGATCGTCCGGGGGACGATCCGACCCGGCGCTCCGTACCGGGGAGGATTTAGAACTTTACCTCGAACGTCGCGGTCGCCGTGCGCGGCGGGCCGTAATAGCCGATGATCGAATTGCCGAAGAGCGCGCCGGGGAAATTATAGCCCCCCACCCGATACCGCTGGTCGGTCAGGTTGCGCAGCCCCATGCCGAGACGGTAGCGGCCGTCGCCCGAAATCCAGTTGGCTGAGGCATTGACCAGCGCATAGCCGTCCTGATCGAGCGCGGGCGTCGGGATTTCGAACAGCGAATAGTCGCTGCGCAGCGTGACCTCGGGCGTCACCGACAGCGAACCGCCGGCAAAGTCGGTCGAGGCGGTGAACGACGCGGCGGCGGTGAATTCGGGCGTATTCTGGAACACGCGTTGGTTCGCGACGTCGACCGGCGTGGTCCCGCCATTGATGAAGGTCAGGAATTGTTTGTAGTCGGCATTGGTGTAGCCGAACGACAGCTGCGCCGAGAAATTGCGCGACGGGACCATGCGGCCCTCGATCTCCAGTCCGTAGATGTCGGCCTTGCCGGCATTGTCGACGAAACTGGCGATGCCGCCAGCGACGTTGGGCACCTGGATCGTGACCTGCTGGTCGGTGTAGCGCGAATAATAGCCGGCCATGTTCAGGAACAGCGTGCGGTCGAGGAACGCGCCCTTCATGCCGACTTCGTAGCTGGTGATCTTTTCGGGATCATAGCCATTGACGGTGGTCGGCGTGAACACCGCGTCGCCGCGCATGTCGAACCCGCCCGACTTGAACCCCCGGCCCCACGACGCATAGAGGTTCAGGTCCTCGCGCGGCTCATAGCTGATCGACACGCGCGGGGTGAACTGGTCAAAGCTGCGGTCGTTGGTGTAGTCGGTGCGGATCAAACCGGGCACCGCATTGGCATTGCCGAAGCGGGGCGAGCGGATGCCGGTATAGTTGCGGCGAAAGACGGTTCCGGTCTTGTCATCCTTGGTATAGCGCAGGCCGGCCGACAGCTTCAGCCGATCGGTCACGTCGAAGCTGACATCGCCGAACGCGGCGTAGCTCTTGGTCTTCACCTGTCCCGACGTCAGCGTGGTCAGGTTCAGCCCGCCCAACACCGTATCGAACGCGCCCGACGCATCGGCGTTCAGATAATAGAGACCGACGACGCCCTGCACCCGGTCGCCCTGCAACAATAGCTGCAATTCCTGCGTGAACTGCCAGTCGTCATATTCCGCCGGCACGTCGAGCGTCGGCAGCGCGGTATTGTCGAAATCGATGACGGTGTTGGTGGCGCCTTCGCGGTACGCGCTGATCGATTTGAAAGTCAGCAGGTCGGACAGCTGGAACTCGCCGGTCAGCGACAGGCCCTGCGCCACCACCCGGTTGCGGTCGCCGATCCCGGCGCGGGTATCGTAGACATTGCCGGTCGGGGCATAGCGTGCATCGGTGCCGTTCCCGGTCAGGCGGGTGCCGTGGCGCGGGTTCGACCGGTCGAGCGTGCGGTCGCCGGCGACGCGGACGAAAATCGCATCGGTCGGGGTCCACTCGGCCGACACGCGCGCCGCCAGCACGTCCTTGTCATACTGGTCGGCACCGGTGGTCAGGTTGGTGCCGTAGCCATCGCGCTTGTAGCGGGCGATCGCGCCGCCGATCGCGAAGGTATCGCCGATCGGCACCGTCACCTGCCCGACCAGATCGAACTGGTTGTACGAGCCATAGGAGGCGCGGGCGGTGGCGGCATAATCGTTGCCTAGCCGCTTCGTCACATATTTGATCGCGCCGCCGATGGTGTTGCGGCCGTACAGCGTACCCTGCGGCCCGCGCAGCACCTCGACCCGTTCGACGTCGAAGATGTCGAGCACCGCGCCCTGCGGCCGGGCGACATAGACGTCGTCGAGATAGAGGCCGACACCGGGTTCGAAGCCCCAGAGCGGGTCCTGCTGCCCGACGCCGCGGCTGAAGGCGATCAGCGTCGAGTTCGACCCGCGCGCGATCTGCAGCGTCAGGTTCGGGGTCTTGTCCTGCAGCGCGGTGATGTCGACCGCACCGGTGCGGGTCAGTTGGTCACCGGTCACGACCGACATGGCGATCGGCACGTCGATGACGCTTTCGGCGCGGCGCCGCGCAGTGACGACGATGTCGCCATTGCCTTGATCCTCGACCACCGACGCCGCTTCGGCGGGGGCGGCGGGCGGGGTTTCCGTGGTTTGTGCGAGCGCGGGCGATGCGACGAGTGCTGCCCCCACAAGCAAGCTGGAACGGATTCCGAATGTGCGACGCATCGACCTCTCCCTGATTTGAACGCCACCCTTTGGCCGGGTTGTACGCCGTTGCGCTTCGCTATACTGAAAGCTGAACCGGGTTTCAACTTATGCCCGGCGGGGAGAGGAGAAAAATCATGGCGACCGACGCTGCCGGTCCCGGCGACCCTACGCCGATGGACAAGGTGCCGCGCACCGAACGCGGTCGCCGGACGCAGCGTGCCATCCTCGACGCCGCTGCCGCCGAATTCGGGGAAAAGGGATTTCACGAAGGGTCGATCAGCGGAATCACGCGACGCGCGGGCGTGGCGCTGGGCAGCTTCTATACCTATTTCGATTCGAAGGACGCGGTGTTCCGGGCGCTCGTCGCCGATATGTCTGCGCAGGTGCGCGATTTCGTCGGCCCGGCGATACGCGAGGCGGACGGCCGCATCGCGGCGGAACATGCCGGGTTGCTGGAATTCATCCGCTTCGTACGCAGCCACAAGGAAATCTATCGCATCATCGACGAGGCGGAGTTCGTCGATCCCGCCAGTTTCCGGCGGCATTATTCGACCACGGCCGAACGCATCGCCGCGCGCATCCGCACCGGGCCGGACGATGCCCAGGCGGAAATCCACGCTTGGGCAATCATGGGGATGAACGTGTTCCTGGGCCTGCGCTATGGCGTGTGGGACGAGGATCGCACGCCGGAGGCGGTGGCGGATACCGTCGCGGCGCTGCTGGCGCGGGGGATCGGGTCGCGCGAGGAGGCAGAGCGAGAATAGGGGCGAGAGGGGCTTAGCGGTTGACCGGACCGCCCCGGACGTCATCCCACCGAAGGGCGGGATCTTCCTGCAATGACGCATTGCAGGAGCCGCTTGATGCCCCGGCCTGCGCTGGGGCGACGTATCTGGCGGAAGAACCTATTTCTTCAGCAGGTCTGCCAGCCCACCCAGCGCCGACAACGGTTTCGCCTCCTCCTCCTTCAGCACGCCCGCCGCGCGCAGTGCTTCCTCGGCATGGGGACTGCGCGGATAGGGATCGAGCGCGAGCGCCAGCGTTTCCGCCGCCGCTTCGCCGAGATCGATCGACGATCCGGCGTAGAACATCGTGTCCATCGCTTCGTCGTCCAGTTCGAACTCGCCGTCCTCCACGCTGCCTTCGGGAAGGAAGCGCAGGGTGAAGGGTTCGTCGACCGACTCGGGCACCGGCTCGCCGCTGGCGACGCAAGGTTGCGCGACGTCGGCCCGGACACGCCCGGTGGCGACGATGCCGGAGGCGTCGCGTTGCAGGGTATAGTCGGCGATCAGCATATCGAGCGCGAGCAAGCCGAAACGGCCCATCAGCAGTCGGCGTTCGTCGCCATCAGCCTCGATTCGCTGATGCAACGCGCCCTCCCCGATCTGGTCGATGCGGACGGGGCGGTGCAATTCGGGCGTCATGGCAGGGTTCCGGCAAGAAGATCGTCGATGGCCACGCCGTCCAGCGCGGCGCGGAAGGATCGCAATTCGGTCGCGACATGGGTGAGGGCGGCTGCGTCAGGCTCCACGCCGCGATACAGGTTACGGACCAGCGCGGCATCGAATGTACCGTCCGCCAGCCCGTCGCGATAGGCGCCCAGCCGGCCACCCAATGCCGCCATCATCCGCCCGATATGCTTGCCGACGACCATGTCGCCAAAGCCGATCTGGCGGAGCTGGCCATCCATGTCATCGACGAAACATTCGGCAAGGCTGGCGGCAGGCGCGGCCCCTGCCCCCTCGCCCTCCAGCCGTAGCATCACCATCGACAGGACGGCGGCGATCATGTCGAACCGCCCGTCGAGCGTGTCGGGTACGCCCCCGGCCAGATACCAGTGCGGCATCCGCCCACGCGCGACCACCGCGTCATACAGCTTGGCGGCAATGCGCGGCGGCGGCTCGCGACGGAACAGACGGGATAGACGCATGACTCTCCGGACGGGACGGTGAAGGGCGCGCTTGTGGATAACGCGGGTCCGTCATATTGAACGCATGGCTGCGCGATGCAATCTCGCGTGCCCGGTCGCGCGTTCGCTGGACGGAGATTTTATGGTTCGGTTCCCCACCCGTGGCGCAGTGGCGCTGATGATCGCCTGTGCCGCGGCGGGCCTGGGAGGCTGCACGAAGCTGCGCAGCCATCAGGGCTATGTCATCGATCCCGATCTGGTCAACGCGGTGCAGCCGGGCGTCGATACCCGCCAGTCGGTGTTGCAGACGCTGGGCACGCCCACCTTCGTCGGCCAGTTTTCCGACCGCGAATGGTTCTACCTCTCGCGCGACAGCCGCAATCTGGCGTTCAACCGCCCGCGTGCCGTCGATCAGACGACGCTGAAGGTCACGTTCGACCAGGCGGGCAACGTTACCAAGATCGACCGTACCGGCGTTGACCAAGTGGTCGGCATCAGCCCGTGGGACAAGAAGACCCCGACGCTGGGCCGCGAATCGAACTTCTTCCGCGATCTGTTCGGCAATATCGGTACGGTCGGCGCTCCCGGCACCGGCGGGCCGGCGCAGAACCGCTAAGGCTGGATATTCCGGGGCCGATGCCGCCCCGGACCCTTTCAGAACGCTGACAACTCCATTCGCGGCGCGTTCAGCGCGACTCGGGCATTCCATCCTCATCACGAGGACAGGAGCAATCCCGATGCGAAAGATCATTCTGGCCGCGCTGGCGGCGACCGTCGCCCTTCCCGCCGTTGCGACGCCGGCCATGGCCCAGTCACGCCATGAACTGCGTCGCGACCTACAGGATATTCGCGAAGAGCGGCACGAATATCGTCAGGCGCAACGCTATGGCAGCCCCCGCGACATTCGTGACGAACGCCGCGACCTGAACCGCGCGCGGCGGGAATATCGGGAGGATCTGCGCGATCGCGCGTGGGGCCGCAACGACTGGCGTACCTATCGCGAGGGCCATCGGAACGTTTACGCGCGCGGCAACTGGAACGCGCCGTTCCGGTATCAGACGTTTCGCCCCGGACTGGCGATCGGTCGCCCCTATTACGCGCAGCGCTACTGGATCGCCGATACCGGCCGCTATCGCCTGCCGCCGGCACGCGTGAACCAGCGCTGGGTGCGGCATTATAACGATGTCGTGCTGGTCGATTACCGCCGCGGGCGGGTGATCGACGTGATCCGCAACTTCTATTGGTAAGTCGCGGTTCGGCCGCGCCGTCGATACGCTCGGCGCGGCCGGTGCGCGAGCACCAGTCCCGAAAGGGGGATTAAGGACCGTTTTTGCGAACGTCCCGGTCCCCCGACGGTTCAATCGCGTCGCATAAAAATTAAAGATGACCGCGATGCTGCAGGTGCGTACGACTTGTCGGACACCCCCGCCCCGGCTTAGATCGCACCGGGGCAGCTTCGGGGGAAGGGCATGGATGGGGTCATCGCGTGGATCGACGCGATCGCGCGTGAAACCATGTTGTTCGCCGGAGTCGGGTTCCTGATCGGCGGGCTGGACGATCTGGCGGTCGATGGCGCGTTTGTACTCCGTGCAATCCGCCGGTGGTGGCGGGATGCACCCGACCTGACGCTCGACGATTTCCCCTATGACCGCTGCACGGGGCGAATCGCAGTGCTGGTGCCGGCATGGGACGAATCGGCGGTGATCGGCGCAATGTTGCGCGCGACGCTGGCGCGGTTCGATCATCCCGACTGGCGCCTGTATGTCGGCGCCTATCCCAACGACCGCGCGACCATCGCCGCGATCGTCGCGGTCGCGACTGAGGATGATCGAGTGCGATTGACGCTGACGCCCGCTCCCGGACCGACGACCAAGGCTGATTGCCTGAACGCATTGTGGCGCGCGGTCGTCGCCGATGGCGCGGCGGAGGGGCGACCGTTCACCGCGATGGTGCTGCACGATGCCGAGGATGTGGTGCATCCGGGCGAATTGCGGGTGTACGATCACCTGCTGGGTAACGCCGACACGGTACAGCTTCCCGTCCTGCCGCTGACCGATCCGGCATCGCGCTGGGTATCGGGCCATTATATCGACGAATTTGCCGAGGCGCATGGCCGGCAATTGCCGGTGCGCGGCGCTCTGGGCGCCGAATTGCCGCTGGCCGGGGTCGGCTGCGCCATTTCGGCGGACATGCTGGCACGCATCGCCGATCGGCGCGGCGGATTGCCGTTCGATGAAACCAGCCTGACCGAAGATTACGAACTGGGACTGACCGTCCGCGCGCTGGGCGGGCGGGGACTGTTCGTCCGGGTGCGCGAGGTGCCGGGCGGGCCGCCGGTCGCGGTGCGTGCCTATTTCCCCGCGCGGCTGGACGCCGCCGTCCGGCAAAAGGCGCGGTGGATGACCGGTATCGCCCTGTCCGGATGGGACCGGATCGGATGGCAGGCGGGCGGCGGCCTGCACGAACACTGGATGCGGATGCGCGACCGGCGGGCGATTCTGGCGATCCCCGTACTGGCGATCGCCTATATCGCGCTGACCGCGTGGGGGCTGAGCGGGATGCTGCATGGGCTGCGCGGGAGCAGCGCCACACCGGTCGACCCGGCCCTGCAACTGGTGCTGGCGATCAACCTGTGCCTCCTGGTGTGGCGGACCGCGATGCGCTGGGCATTGGTGCGCCATGCCTATGGCCGGGGCGAGGCGTGGCGATCGATCCCGCGAATGCTGGTCGGCAATCTGGTCGCGCTGCTGGCCGCGCGGCGGGCGGTGATGCGCTATGCCGCCACGCTGCGCGGACGCCCGGTGCGTTGGGACAAGACCGCGCATCACTTTCCCGACATCGCCGGACTGCCGGGCGCATGACGCCGGCACGCGGACGCCCGTTGCGCTTCCTGGCGCTGGTCACGGTCGGCTGGGTCGGTATGCGGGTCGCGTTGCTATGGCCCGAGGGCTTACCGCCCGAACATTGGGTTCGGATCGTGCTGCCAAGCGGGCAGGGCGACCAAATCGCGAAACCGGTCACGCCGTCGGGGCGTGACACGGCGACCGTATCGCAGCCGCGCGAACGGCGGATCGCGGGACGACCGGTCCTTGCATTGGAGCATATGCCGACGATCGCCAGCGGCCTACGGATCGAAACTACCCCCGTCGCGCCCGATCCCGGTCGGGTGCAGCTGGCGTTGCTGGCGCTGGTCGGTTTCACCTCGGCCGAGCCGGTCGAGCGGGCCGCCGCACCGATCCTGTCGCCACCGGTGCCACCCGAGACCGGCCCGCGCATGACGGTCAGCCTATGGGCATTGGCCCGGCCGGGCGCGGCGAGCGGCGGGCCGGTGCAACTGGGCGGCGGACAGGCGGGGATCCGCGTGCGGATGCCGGTAACGCCCGACGGGCGCGCGGCGGTCGCCGGCCGGATCGCGACACCACTGGTCGGGCAGGGGCGGGAGGCAGCACTGGGCGTCGAATGGCGACCGCTGCCCGCGCCGGTGGCGATGGTGGTCGAACGGCGTGTCGCGCTCAACCGGGGGCGGAGCGGCACCGGCATGGGCCTGATCGCGGGAATCGATCGGGGGTTGCCCGGCCATCTCGCGGTCGAAGCCTATGGTCAGGCGGGGGCGGTCGCGCGCGACGGGATCGAACCCTATGCCGATGGTGCCGCGCGGCTGCTGCACCCGGTCGCGACCATCGGGCGCAGCGCGATCCGGCTGGGGATCGGCGGCTGGGGCGGGGCGCAGCGGGAGGGCGCACGGCTGGACATCGGTCCCTCGGCGGTGGCGGCCCTGCCGGTCGGGCGCGGTACGGTGCGGCTGTCACTCGACTGGCGGCAGCGGATCGGGGGCACCGCCGCACCCGGATCGGGACCCGCGCTGACCATCGGCAGCGACTTTTGACGCGCCGGGTGGCACGCCGCCCGCGAACGCGGTAACCGGGAGGCCCATGGACCTCTACCTCCCCATCGCCAACCTGTCGGTCAATGCGCTGGTCATCGTGCTGCTGGGCGGCGGGGTGGGGTTCCTGTCGGGGATGTTCGGCGTCGGCGGCGGGTTCCTGACGACGCCGTTGCTCATCTTCTACGGCATTCCGCCGACCGTCGCCGCCGCCTCCGCCGCCAGCCAGGTGACCGGGGCCAGCGTGTCGGGCGTGTTCGCGCATCTGCGCCGCGATGGCGTCGATTTCCGCATGGGATGGGTGCTGGTCGCCGGCGGCGTGCTGGGGTCAGTCGCCGGGGCAGGGGTGTTCCGCCTGCTGCAGGCGAGCGGGCAGATCGATACCGTCATCGCCATCCTCTATGTCGTGATGCTGGGATCGATCGGTGGACTGATGCTGAAGGAAGCGATCGGCGCGGTGCGGGTGCTGCGCGGCGCGATCCCGCCCCGGCCGGCGCGGCGGCGGCATCATCCGCTGGTCGCGGCGCTGCCCCTGCGGTGGCGTTTCTATGCGTCGGGGCTGTATATCTCGCCGCTGGCGCCGTTGCTGCTGGGGTTCGCAACGGGGATGTTGACCGTGCTGCTGGGGGTCGGGGGCGGGTTCATCCTGGTGCCGGCGATGCTGTACCTGCTGGGCATGGGGACGCGGGTGGTAGTCGGCACGTCGCTGTTCCAGATCCTGTTCGTGACGGCGGCGGCGACGATGGTCCATGCGCTGACGACCAAGGCGGTCGACATCGTGCTGGCAGTGCTGTTGTTGATCGGATCGGTGACGGGGGCGCAGATCGGCGCCCGGTTCGCGCAAAAGGCCAAGCCCGAATATCTGCGCCTCGCACTCGCCATCATCGTGCTGGCGGTGGCGTTCCGCATGGCGCTGGGGTTGGGGTGGCGGCCCGACGACATCTATACGGTGCAACCGGCGTGAGGCGTGCGCTGGCCCTGGCGTTGCTGGCCCCGCTGACGATGGGGGCGGCGGCACCGGTGCTGGTGCCCGATGTATCGACGCGCGACGTCCAGATCGCCTATTCCTTTACCGGGGCCGAATTGCTGCTGTTCGGCGCGATCCTCTATCCCGGCGGGCGCGTGCCGCAGGGCGACCGACCGGCGGAAATCGTCGTGGTGGTGAAAGGCCCGCCCGAATCGATCGTGGTGCGGGAAAAGGAGAAGGTGGCCGGCATCTGGGTCAATGCCGATCGGATGCGCTATCGCTCCGCCCCGTCCTTCTACGCCATCGCCTCCGCCCGCCCGATCGAGCGGATCGTCGACGAACGGACGCGGGCGATCTACGAACTGGGTCTGGACAGCCTGCAATTGTCGCCCGCCGCCGGTACATCCGCCGAGGATCAGGCACGGTTCGCCAAGGGGTTCGTCGACCTGCGCGCGCGGGCAGGGCTGTATCGGGAGACGCCGGGCGCGGTCGAGATCACCGACGACGTACTGTACCGTGCGTCGATCTCTATCCCTGCGCGCGTGCCGGTGGGGAAGTTCACCGCCGAAACCTTCCTGATCCGCGACGGCCGGGTGCTGGCGGCAGCGGTACGCGAGATCGAGATCCGCAAGTCGGGGTTCGAACGCTTCGTGGCGATCGCCGCGAACCAGGCTTCTTTGCTGTACGGGCTGGCGGCGGTGCTGTTGTCGGTCGGTTTCGGTTGGGCCGCCGGCGCGTTGTGGCGACGGTTCTAGGCAGCGTGGACAAATTTGAGCCAGTATCTTGCGGTGGCGAGGTGGACCATGCCCAGAAAGCTGGTGGCTAGCTGGTCGTAGCGAGTGGCGATGGCG